>CAWBZU010000001.1:0-2400000 GCA_963793325.1 uncultured Flavobacteriaceae bacterium | reverse complement strand
CCAATCTTTTAAAAAAGATCTATGTGGAGAATACCGGAGTCGAACCGGTGACCTCCTGCGTGCAAGGCAGGCGCTCTAGCCAGCTGAGCTAATTCCCCCTATCTATCGTTGATCGCCTGTTGGCAGTCAACTCGGCGGACTCAACCTCTAGAATTTCCTTTAATAAGCTATTCTCAATGAACTTGTAACAAACAAACACTTCAATCCAAAAAAAAAAAATCAAGTGTTCGAAAATGAATCTCCAACCTGCCCCTACTCTCCCAAGTAGTCTCAGGCAGACTCGAACTGCCGACCTCTACATTATCAGTGTAGCGCTCTAACCAGCTGAGCTATGAGACTTCGTTAGTTTGTTGCTCTGCTAAATAAAAAGCAAACAACCCTATATAATATAATGACAAACAGTATTTTGAGATAAAAGAAACGAGAGTTAGAAAAAATGGCCTCATCATAGGCGATTTCTCTAGAAAGGAGGTGTTCCAGCCGCACCTTCCGGTACGGCTACCTTGTTACGACTTAGCCCTAGTTACCGATTTTGCCCTAGGCCGCTCCTTACGGTGACGGACTTCAGGCACTCCCGGCTTCCATGGCTTGACGGGCGGTGTGTACAAGGCCCGGGAACGTATTCACCGGATCATGGCTGATATCCGATTACTAGCGATTCCAGCTTCACGGGGTCGAGTTGCAGACCCCGATCCGAACTGTGACCGGTTTTATAGATTCGCTCCTCCTTGCGGAGTGGCTGCTCGCTGTACCGGCCATTGTAGCACGTGTGTAGCCCAGGACGTAAGGGCCGTGATGATTTGACGTCGTCCCCACCTTCCTCGCGGTTTGCACCGGCAGTCCCGTCAGAGTCCCCAACTTTACTTGCTGGCAACTGACGGCAGGGGTTGCGCTCGTTATAGGACTTAACCTGACACCTCACGGCACGAGCTGACGACAACCATGCAGCACCTTGCAAAATGTCCGAAGAAAAGTCTATCTCTAGACCTGTCATTATGCATTTAAGCCCTGGTAAGGTTCCTCGCGTATCATCGAATTAAACCACATGCTCCACCGCTTGTGCGGGCCCCCGTCAATTCCTTTGAGTTTCATTCTTGCGAACGTACTCCCCAGGTGGGATACTTATCACTTTCGCTGGGCCGCCCACTGCTCAAGGCAGCGGACAGCTAGTATCCATCGTTTACGGCGTGGACTACCGGGGTATCTAATCCCGTTCGCTCCCCACGCTTTCGTCCATCAGCGTCAGTCGATAGTTAGTGACCTGCCTTCGCAATCGGTGTTCTATGTAATATCTATGCATTTCACCGCTACACTACATATTCCGGCCACTTCACTATGACTCAAGACAACCAGTATCAAGGGCAGTGCTACGGTTGAGCCGCACCATTTCACCCCTGACTTAATCGCCCGCCTGCGGACCCTTTAAACCCAATAATTCCGGATAACGCTCGGACCCTCCGTATTACCGCGGCTGCTGGCACGGAGTTAGCCGGTCCTTATTCTTACGGTACCGTCACCAGGACACACGTGTCCCTTATTCTTCCCGTATAAAAGCAGTTTACAACCCATAGGGCCGTCTTCCTGCACGCGGCATGGCTGGATCAGGCTTGCGCCCATTGTCCAATATTCCTCACTGCTGCCTCCCGTAGGAGTCTGGTCCGTGTCTCAGTACCAGTGTGGGGGATCCCCCTCTCAGGGCCCCTACCTATCGCTGCCATGGTGAGCCGTTACCTCACCATCTAACTAATAGGACGCATAGCCATCCTGTACCGCCCGAAAACTTTAAAATATAAATGATGCCATCTATATTTACCACGGGGTATTAATCCAAATTTCTCTGGGCTATCCCCCTGTACAGGGTAGGTTCTATACGCGTTGCGCACCCGTGCGCCACTCGTCATCAAAGTGCAAGCACCTCATGTTACCGTCCGACTTGCATGTGTTAGGCCTGCCGCTAGCGTTCATCCTGAGCCAGGATCAAACTCTTCATCGTTGTATCGTAAAATACATTTACGCCTAATTTAACAATGAAAACCTTATCCTAACCCTCGTTTTTATCCTTTAATCTCAAAATAATTCAAATCTTTACTACCCTATAACTGTTGCCAATTATAACGTAGAAAAACGCTGTCTGTCAATATGTCAATGAACTTCTTTGTGAGTAACTCTGATTTTTATTCCCAACCTAACCGTTACTACTCCCCAGCTAAGCGGGTGCAAATATAGAGCACTTTTTTTGCTTGCACAACCCTAAATCAAAAAAAATTATCCCATAAAAACAATTAAATCATAACACACTGGAAATGAAGATGTCAACATTGAAATTGATTCAAAAAATACTTATAATTTATAGTTAATATCCGTGCCGGTGCAAAACATGATCCTAACAAAACAGCAGATAATTGTCAGACCTTTAAGCTGAAGTAATCTAAATATTAGGTTTTTACGTTTTATTAAGAGAAGAAATTCCACACTAATCCAAACCGGATTACGAAATCCCGATATGGATAATCAGGTGCCGCATAATAATTATTCCCTGTAAATGAAGAATTAAAATGTTCCGCTTTAAGATAGATCCTTGCTGTTCTGACTTTAGCATTTATAAAAAAATCAAATAATGGATAGCCCCCCAGTTGCTCCTTATTCTGAGTATAGAATTCTGCCAGCAAAGGATTATAGGCATCCATATTGTAGCTGCTAAAATACTTAAAGGTTATCCCCGTCTGCAGGAACATCGCCTTTTTAAAAACTTGTTTCGAGAAATAAAGTGTATTTCTTGTCACGAATGTGGGCAGATTTAATACCTCATTATCCTGAGTGACATTCTGATACATTATTGTATTACTCAATGCCCAGTTCCCAAATTTAAATTCTTTGAAGTATTTTACTTTTAGGTAATCTACACTATTCGCCTCCTGAAATGGTTTTATATATGCATTCTCAAGATTAGCATCTGCCTGTTCATCATTTGCCAGGGATTTAAAATATGAATAATTGTCTGTAGTCGTATATTTCGCGCTAAGATCCCCCCATACCTGTGATTCCAAATTAAATTGCAGGCTGCTCAACTGTTCTTTTTCAAAATTCTGTCCATTGTACCAATTGTAATTTTCATAATCTGACTGATACAATAAAAAATTAAAATCAGGCATCCGTGATGAAGAATGTAAACTGGCACTAATTTTATTCTTGTTATTTATTTGGAAGCTGGCCGATGCGTCTATTATATTTCCTGTTAACTCTCCTGAGATATTGTACGCAATACCTCCTTTTAACATAAAACCTCCTATCTGCTTTTTGTATTTTGCTCCCACTGCAATCTCCTCCCCTTTTAGCTGGCTGGGTATGACTCCTTCATCTGTGGTAATAACACTGTTAAAATAATAGTTGTAGTTGTACAAACTAACAGATCCTATCAGAACACCAAGGGTTCTATTTGAAAACTCGGCATTAACTTCATTATACATGGTCTTTAGGTTTGCCCTGTCACTAATAGGGTCAACTAAAGCTTCACCAAAAAATTGATTTTCTTTATCCTGCTGAAATTCATAGTTCTTGGTTTCATAAGTAAAAGTGTGACCAATCCCGAGGTAATTCGATTTAGAGCGAACAGAATCAGTCTCATTTTTAAACAACTTATATTGGTGTTCCAGAAAATACCTTTTACCAACCAGCTTATTCTCTGCATCTACAAAAAAAACATCTATTCTGGACCTGTCCTTAAATTCAGGGTCCTTAGATTCAAACTGCAGTTCTTTCTTGGAAATTCCTCCGTTTTCCTCACCCTCAATTTCCTGTGATGTCCAATGCGCTCTTAGAAAATAGCGTTCGTTTTTTGTAACATAGTTGACGGTAGATTTAAAATTACCAGATCTGACCTGACTCCACTGGTACTTTCCTAACGACCTAAATCCTTTGTAGCCTAAAGAAATATTAAAGCGCCTTGAAGTATTAAATGTCAGCATTGCATCCAGGAGCTGACCCTGTTCAAAGGTGGTCTTAAAAAACAGATCGGTCAATGGGGTAGCTACATTATAATAGGACATATCCTGTACCTCATAATAATTAAAATGCCTTGCCTTAGATCCAATGGACGGGTAAAGTGTATTGCGTTCTAAATTGAGGCCAAGATGATTATATGGCTGACCTACATTAGAGAAAGGCATTAATTCAAAATCGTCCCTGCGCAAATAATTGTATTTATATTCTTTTTGTATAGTTAGCGTGGTATCCAGATAGGTAGTATCTTTTGCATAATTGACAATTTTATAATCCCTGATCGTGATTTCTATACTGTCTTTTTGTTTAGGCTGTTTAATTTTCTTCATCCTGAACATAGATGTATCTTTCACTTTGGCAGGTGCAATGGAATCTTTTTGGGAAAAAAGTGTATGGCTGCTAAAAACCAAGAACAACAAAAGGAGATATCTCATTGAAAGACTAAGGTTACAATTTTTGAAATGCCGGAATCCAATCCCGCCGTAAAGAATAATAATGTAACAACTAATAAATGGATTATACTGCCTAAGGCAAATGATTATAGTTTGATGCTATCCGCAAAGTTAATTTTTTTGTTCCTAATGAAATGTGAAAGTTTTATTTTGATTAAAACTACTCATAAATTCAAAGTTCACATATTATAAATATTTTAGATCACAAAACAGTGCAGTTTAGCAGATAAAATTGAATATTCTTAGATTTTTAAGGATATTTACAAAAAAAAATTACATGTTAAGAAAATTAGTGTTTTTCTGCATGCTCGCAGGTTACTTTTCACATGCACAATTCAATGAAAGTGCTCCGTGGATGCAGAGCCTAAAAAATAAGAAGTCTTCTGCGGCCAAAGCCGGTCAACAGCAATTTACTTTTAATGAAATAACAAATGCCTTCAATGATTATTGGAAAGGAAAAGATATCACTCAAAAAGGGAATGGCTATAAACCTTTTAAAAGATGGGAAAATTACTGGAAACACTTTGTGCAAAGTGACGGCTATCTTCCTACATCCAAACAGCTTTATGATAACTATAAGAGTTGGCAGGCAAGTAAAGGCGTAGTAAACCCTACCAGCAACTGGACACCTCTGGGTCCCTTTTCCTCTGGCACCCTGGTCATTGGTCAGCCCGGAACCGGACGTGTAAATGCGATTGCCGTAGATCCTAACAATCCTGATATATGGTATTCCGGGGCTCCTTCAGGCGGCTTATGGAAAACCACAGATGCAGGCACAAACTGGACCAACCTGTTTGACGATTTTCCACAGATTGGGGTCTCGGGTATAGCCATTGATACCAATGACTCTAATATTGTTTATATAGCTACAGGGGACGATGATGCAGCAGACACCTACAGTATTGGCGTATTTAAGTCCCTGGATGGTGGAGCAACATGGAATGAAACAGGCCTTAATGCCAGCACAACAGATTATAGCTGGCTAATGAATGAAATTGTCATTGACCCTGCCAACTCTGATATATTATGGGTTGGGACCAACAAAGGGCTCATGAAATCTGTGGATGGCGGAGACACCTGGGATTCAAAAAGAGATGGTAATATAAAAGATTTTAAATTAAAACCAGGGGATAGCAATACGGTATATGCCGTTACCAGCGGGGCATATTACAAATCTTCCAATGGAGAGGATTTCACACAAATAACGGATATATTGCCTGCTGCTTCGGGAAGATTGGTTTTGGGTGTGACACCGGCAAATCCTGAAGTTCTGTATATACTAAGCGCAAGTGTGCAGGAGCAGGAATTTTCCTTTCAGGGGTTCTATAAATCAACCGATAGCGGTGTAAGCTTTACAAAAAGCGCAAATAATACAGATATTTTAGAACGCAACCAGGCATGGTATGATCTGGCACTTGAAGTATCACCAACAAATGAGAATGTGCTATACACCGGAGCTATTAATATCTGGAAAAGCACAAACGGAGGCAACTCCTTTAACAGATTAAACAATAATGATACCGATGTTACACCGGCCTATACCCATGTTGATATTCATACGTTAAAAATATATAACAATACTTTATTTGCCGGGACGGATGGAGGTTTATATGTTTCTGAGGACAATGGCACCACTTTTACGGATAAAACAAATGGAATGGCCATTACGCAGTTTTATCGTATTTCAATCGGAAAAAATAATGCAGCCAAGATTGCCGGGGGTACCCAGGACAATTCAGGTTTTGTTTATAGTGATCAGGAGTGGAATATTTACACAGGTGGAGACGGAATGGATTATGAAATTGATCCTACAAACAGTAATATCGTTTACGGTTTCCTACAATTTGGCGGATTCCTGTTTATAACTACAAATTCCGGCCAGAACCTGGGTGGTATTTCACCTCCTGTGGATGATAACGGCGATCGAATTAGTGGAAACTGGATTACACCATTGGCAATAAGCGGAGAGGGAGATGTCTATTCGGGTTTTGATGCAGTGTATAAACTATCTGGTGGTGCCTGGGAAAAAGTTTCAACGACTTTCGGTTCCGGTAATATTGATGACCTGGAGGTAGACCCAAATAATCCTATGACACTTTTTGCTGCCAAGGACAAAACTTTATACCAAAGTATCAATGGCGGGACTATTTTTATCCCACTAAAAAGTTTTGATGCAGAGATTTCAGACATTGCCGTAAATAGCACTGACTCCAATATCCTTTATGTAACAACCTCAGCCTTAAGGAATGACAACCTCCCCGTTAATGAACCGTCAACTGACAGGGGTATATTTAAAGTTACCATATCCGGCACAACAGCGACCGTAGAAAACATAACCTTTAACCTGTCGACGGATCAGGCATTTTTCTCCATCGTACATCAGGGACGAGATGCCAATAATCCAATATTTGCTGGTACCAGTACTGGCGTTTATCGCCTGGATGACACACTTACCGAATGGGAGGATTATTTTACCAACCTGCCCAGTACAGCCATTAGTGATCTGGAAATTAGTCTTGATGATGAAGTAATTGTAGCGAGTACCTATGGAAGGGGTGTCTGGCAATCCCCCATAGATGTAATACTCCCTGATAGTGACCTGAAACTGGTATCACTTAACCCTAATCCGGGGGAGGTACTATGTGGCGAGATATTTCCGGAAATTATTGTTCAAAATAAAGGTCTTAATCCTATTACTGAAGTAGATGTTACCTATTCTATCAACGGCGGGTCCGTGCAAAATTTTACATGGAACGGCAGTACAATTCTTAGCGAAGAAACCGTTTCCATTCCCTTGCCTTCTCAAAATATAAATAATATTGGTGCTTCAGTGCTGGATGCTACGGTTACCATTGCTAATGACACCTATGATGATAACAACAGTGCCTCAAGTATATTTTACGTGAATGACTTTGGTATTGGCGATGTGGTAAACACTTTTGAAACTCCGGAAGAATCTCTGGTAACTTATAACCAGACAGGAGGCACAAGCATTTGGGAAAAAGGCATACCCTCTGGCAATGTCCTCAACGAAGCAGCCTCAGGTGAACAGGTATATGCAACTAATTTAGACGGCAGGTACCCGGATGAAATTTCATCATACCTTGTTAGCAACTGCTATGAGTTATCCTCTATTTTAGCCCCCGTACTTAAGTTTAATATGGCTTATGACCTGGAACCAAACTATGATATTGTTTATGTGGAATATTCTCTTGATAATGGTATTTCATGGACTGTCCTGGGCACCATAGACAGTGAACCAAATTGGTATACCAGTGACAGGACCAACGCGTCCTCAGGTGATGAGGATGATTGCCAGAATTGTCCTGGCGCCCAATGGACAGATACAAATTCTGCCATGACCGAATATGCCTACGATTTTGTACTCAATGCAGCCAGGGGAGAAACTGATCTTACCAAAGAACAAAATGTAGTATTCAGAATAGGATTAATAACGGATCAAAGTTTAAACCAGGAAGGTGTTGTAATTGACGATCTCGTAGTTACAGGAATCCAGGACGACGACGACGACGACAATGATGGTATTTTGGATATAAATGACAATTGTCCGTTAATTGGAAATGCAGATCAGTTGGACACCGACAATGACGGTGAAGGTGATGCCTGTGACATTGATGATGACAATGACGGGGTGCTGGATGCGGAAGACAATTGTCCCCTCACAGCTAATGCCGATCAGGCTGATGCCGATGATGACGGCATAGGGGATGTTTGTGACAATGATGCGGACAATGACGGCGTTCCCAATGAAATAGACCTTTGCCCGGATACGCCCCTGAATGATGTGGTTGATATCACCGGATGCACAGTGTTTTCACTCGCTGCTACTAACTTTCAAATACGTACAATAGGGGAATCCTGCAGTTCCAGCAACGATGGAAGTATTACTATTGAGGCCCAGGCCAATTTGAATTATACGGCCATCCTTAGTGGAAATGGTACCAGCCTGGACAACAATTTTTCAGATACCGCTACCTTTTCGGCGCTATTAGCAGGTGACTATCGTGTTTGCATTTCAGTTGAAGGCGAAAATGGTTACGAATTATGTTATGATATTACTATCGCGGAACCTGATGCGCTTTCCGTAACCTCCAAGGTTAGTTCGGCAACCAACAAAGTGACCCTTGGTTTATTTGGTGGAAAAAATTATATCATAAACTTAAATGGCAAGGAATACAGGACTTCAGAAAGTGAAATAACATTGCCCCTTTTAGAGGTTGAAAATGTTCTAAGCGTAAAAACCGATAAGGATTGCCAGGGTATTTATGAAGAGACAATAGTACTCAGCAATGAATTGTTTATTTACCCGAATCCAATATCAAATGGCGAATTAAATGTATATCTGGGGAACAGCAATTTGGATGAAGTTGAATTATCATTGTTTTCCATAGATGGCACTAAAATTTTCACCAAGACTTTTAGTGTTTCCGAGAATGTGGTGAAATTTAATGTAGATAGCCTGTCAAAAGGTATTTACCTTTTAAATGTTAAAACAAAAAAATCTTTGTTGAATTATAAAATTATTAGGCGATGAAATTAAACTTTGGAATTTTCATGCTAGCCGTTTTTTCAATTGTTGCCTGTGGAGGTGGAGACAGCAACTCCGATCCCGCTCCTGATCCTGATCCGGTACCATCACCATTGGCTGCGACTCTGGTATTCCCGGATAACAATACAGAATGCAATGAAGGTGTGGTATTAAACGGGAATCAAAGCAAGGTGACTTTTGAGTGGAACGCTTCCCAAAATACGGATAGCTATGAAGTAAACCTTAGAAACCTGAACTCAAACAACAGTTCGAAAAGCAATTCCAATACCAACTCGGCTGAAATAACCCTGGAACGAGGAGTTCCTTATGAATGGTTCGTAATCTCCAAAGCAAACGGTACGAATGCTACAGCTACAAGCAGCATATGGAAATTTTATAATCAAGGTCCGGGAATTGAAAACTACGCTCCTTTTCCGGCTGAAGCCGTTAATCCGGGACGTGGTGCTGCCATTGACAATTCGGGAACCGTTCAGCTCGAATGGACTGGCAATGATGTAGACAATGACATCATAGAATATGAAGTGCTCTTTGGCACAGACAGTGATCCGTCAAATTTATTGGGTACAACCTCAGATTCATTTATTGCCGCTACTATTTCTACCGGAGTATATTACTGGCGTGTCATTAGCAGGGATAGTCAGGGAAATAGTTCTCAATCTGAAATTTTTGAATTCCGCGTTCTATAAAGAAGAAATAGGAATATAGATTCTGCCACGAAAGTCTTAAATGGAATTGTAATAATCCATTAATTTAATCAGATCGCCCTCATTTTTTAAACTGAGGTTTTCACTTTTGATATAGGCCTGGATCTCACTTTTTTTATCGGATAGCCCGTCGAGAATATCTGCTTTTTTAAGCCTGATCCTCTTCGCTGTTTTATCTCCTTTTTTGATATAATAGGTACTAACATCAATAAAAGTGGGAGGAACCTTCCTGTCATACGAAGTAGCAGGAATCCGGCCCTTTTTTAATTTTATTTCCGGTTTGTATAATAAAACTGTCGTGCCTTCATTTAAGGGGTTAAAATAACTGGATCTGTTGTTCCCTTTGGCATCTTCATAAATATATATCCCAAATACCTTATTCCCGATGGCGGCTTTAATAAACGATCTTTTAAGCAATGGAAATGATTCATCCCCCTGCTGCAGTACCTGAATTTCATTTCTAAAAGCGTTAAAACGCATTTTTCCGCTTAATTCCACTTTTCCTCTAATAATTACTACGCCCATCCTGTAGGTTTCGTCAAAATATTCAGATCCCTCCGCGTCCAGGTCAGAATAGTTGCCATTTTGTGTTAAAAATGATACTGCCCCGCCTTCCGGCGAGTTAAGCGTCAACGGACCACCCTGTGCCTGAATTAAAATTGGCAGCATTACTAAAATATAATGGAAAGGAATTTTCATAGACAACTTTTAGGGGTGCGAAGATACAAATTTTAAAATCCTTTAATCTCTTCATGAATGTTATAAAACCCATAAAAAAACCCTCCAAAATATGAAGGGTTTTTTAACTAATCATGTATTATAACAGCCTTAATCCAAAGCAACCGTTTCTAGAAATGGAGGGCCTCCAAATTCCGGACCGCTAAAGACAAATCCTTCCTGATTGAATGTTGGGAAGATTTCCATAGTCTTTTCACACGGATTCAAAAATGTTCCGGTGGCACTTAGGTTATAAGTTGGTTGTGGAGCTCCGTTAAAGGTTGAGGTTATATAGAACTGATCCTCAATTACAAATTCCCCGGTTTCCAGGTTTACATCAACCTTGACGGGTTCATTAGTGATAATCACTTCACCCCACCAGCCTTGAAACCACTGAAAGGCAATACCGTTCATCAGTAAATTACCTTCACTGTCCAGGGTTGTAACTATTTCAGAAGTATAACCAAATATTTCAGACCATGAACCAGTTCCGGACCAGGTGCCAACAAAATCTGCCAATACAATTGGACATTTCCTGAAGAACTCTACATTTAAAGTTGAGTTTGCAAATACAATGTCATTTGAACCCGAAACATCAGTTAAATTAAGCACCAAAACGCTGGTTCCGGACTCCGGTATTGCGTCAAAATTACTGGTAATTGTTATTGTACCGGTATACGATCCTGCAGGAATAACCAGATTACTAATGGTATATTGATCTGGTGTTGCTGTTGATGACGCATCAGCCGCGACAGTTATAGTTCTTTCACTATCTGTTTTGGTGGTTACCGTAACACCCACGTCAACAGAAGCTCCCTCTTCCGGAGTACCCAGTACGGCAGAAGTAAGGCTAAATTGTGCCAGCGTCTGTCCATTTACAGTATCGTAAATCGGTATATCATTATCCGCGCAGGATACTATAAACAATAGCCCAACTAGAAACGTCGAAATTTTATAAGAAAGTTTTTTCATCTTTTTTGTTTTAAATTTTAATAACCTTCGTTCTGTACCATATTCTGATTGGCATTAATCTCATCTACCGGAATTGGTAGTTGAAATCTGAAATCCCCTGCCGGCAAGGTAAGTACCTCGGCGGGCGTTCCGGAACCATCAATTATATCGCCAAAGACAGACCTGTTAATTGCCTCACCTCTTCGTTTAATGTCAAAGAAACGGTGTCCTTCAAATGAAAGCTCCACTCTTCTGTTAAATTGAATAGCATCTTCCAATGCCTGACCAGTTTCACCTCCTGTATATGACGTATATCGTTCATCTCTTAATTGATTGAGGGTAGCCAAAGCCGCAATTTCCAATCCAAGTTCAAACTGAGCCTCTGCCTTATTTAAAAGAACTTCTGCTGCACGCATAACCTTGATATCTACACGACCGTTTACCTGGCCTGTCTCACCTAAGAATTTTTTTACGGCATTGTAATCGTTACCCTGGTTTGTACCCACAAACTGCATTACATTCCTTCTTAAATCATTAGGATCAACATTTGTGAAAAATTCAAGGTCTATGGCATACTCCGAAATGGTAGATGAAGCATTAGACTGGCTGTAAAGCACGCCAACATTATTGAAATTACTTTCTGAAGACGTATTAACCGAAAATTCTACTACTATACCTGCATTATTGGCATCTGTATAAACTCCATCCAGTTCTGCAGGGGTAGCTAAAGGGGTAGTTACCTCGTTTGCAGCTGCTACTGCTTTTGCATACTCTCCATTATACAGGTACACCCTGGATAAAATTCCAAATACCCCATTTCTATCCAACCGGCCTTCACCATTGTCGGTACCTATCAATAAACTGGCTCGCACAAGGTCATCAATCATTTCTGAGTAGTTACTCGCTACCGGCTCCCTTTCAGGCTCTACATCAGGATTCCCGGTATCTCCATCCTCTACCTTTACATAGATGATTCCAGGTGAACTATTGGCATCAGCACTCTGAGTGGGTATCTTGGCGAAAAGACGCGCAAGGTCAAAATGTGCCAGGGCCCTTGCGGCTAAGGCTTGTCCTAAAATATTATTCTTTTCAGGACCGTCCGCCAGGTTATCAATCTGACCAATTACCAGGTTAGCCGCATTTACGGCTTCATAAGCCTCACTCCAGTATAGTGGAATTGCACCGGCGGTATTTGGAACATATCGGTAATCGAAATAATCCTCATTTGATGTCCGTCCGGTTTGTACCAGGATCACATTATCAGAAAGGATATCAGGTATTCCCTGCAATCCGGATCCGGGGCTGGAATAATAATTCCAAAACTGACTATAAATTCCATCAACGCCATTTTGAAAGGTGGCGACAGAATTAAAAAATGTCTCCGGATTACCTTCTACAAAAGGCTGCAAATCATTGATTTCATCATCACAGGCAAAAAAACCGAATGACAAAAACAAAAACGATAATTTAATTATATTATTTTTCATCTCTCTATCTGTATTTTGTTATTAAAATCCAATTTCTACCCCAAAGGTAAAGGACTGTGTTTGCGGATAACTAAATAGTGAAAATTCTCCCGGAACAAATCCGTCATCACCTGGTTCAGCTGTCTCTGCAGAACCCAAGCCAATTTCAGGATCTCCATTGTAATTAGTAAATGTCAGAAGATTCTGGGCTGTAACAAACACCCGGAAAGAATCCAGTCCGGTATTGTCGAACATTTTACCAGGAAGTCTATAATCCAGTGTAAGGGTTCTTAGCCTCACATAATCCCCTCTCTCAAGAAATCGATCTGTTTGCTGATCAGCAGTATTTTGGAATAACGGGCTTGGTAGGACATTCTGATCCCCCGGTTGCTTCCAGTAATTAAAGGACTCTACCCTTTGATTTCTGTTAATGTTCCCAATAGCAATACCCTGCTGTCTCTGTATGTTATGAATGTAATTCCCTGATTTATATACGAAATCACCCCTTAAACCAATTCCTTTGAACTTAAAGGCTGTAAAAAATCCGCCTTCTAAATTCGCTTGTGGCGATTTGCCTTCCAACAGCACCTGGAATCCAGGGCTATATTCACTGGTCACAACCCCATCAGTATCCAGATAAAGTGGTTCTCCATTTGCAGGATTAACCCCGGCATAACGCTCTAAATAGAATGAATTAATTTCTTCACCTTCCCTGAGGATGGTGTTCCCGTTAATAATATCTTCTCCGTTAACAAGGGATACCACTTTGTTATCCAGGATAGCAATATTACCTCCTAAAGACCAAGTAAAATTTTGATTTCTTATCACGTCTGCACTTATAGAAAATTCAAAACCACTATTCTCAATTTCACCAATATTGGCTAAAATGGAATTATCCTCATCCCCTATAGTTTGCGTAATAGGTTTGTTTAATAAAAGATCTTTTGAATTTTTCTTAAAGTAATCAAATACTCCGCTTATACGGTTATTCCAAAGTCCGAATTCCAAACCAATATCGAGTATTGCCTGAGATTCCCATTGTATATTAGGGTTGCCAACTCCAAGTGGAATTGCTGTAGTATTTCCGTTATACGTACCAAAACCTAATAAATTAAGGTATTCAAAGTCACCGATATTCTGGTTACCCGATGTACCATACGAACCTCTCAATTTTAAATTATTAAAGACCGAACCTTCCATAAAGTCCTCACGAGATATGTTCCATGCGGCACTTCCGCTGTAGAAAGTTCCATACTTATTATCTGTTCCGAATCTTGAAGAACCATCCCTTCTGATGGAAGCCGAAACAACATATTTGCCATCATAATCATAATCCGCAAAAAGACCTAATGAGAACAATCTTCTCCTGGCCTCTTCAGAACCGGCACTTGTTGCTTCAGCAGCAACATCCTGATATGGGAAATCCGGTGAGGGAAAACCACGGCTTGTAGCAAATAAGTCGGTATATATGCGCTCATTGTACTCCATTAAACCACTGATGGACAGGTTATGAACCCCATTATATGTGTCGCTATATGTTAAAAGGTTATTTACGTTGTATTCAAAGGTATTCTCAAAATTGTCTGTTTGAGTACCCGGGAAATTAGCATCCCCTATAAACCCTTCCAACACACCACCTGGTAAAGAACGATTCGTTCTGTTATACCTGTTATTTGTAGCTCCTATAGAAAAACGATTGGAGAATTTATCCGAAAATTTAATATCTGCCGAGAGACTTCCAATAATCAGGAAGTTTCTGTTGTTCTCAGGCTCCGTTTCCAGTGCGCGGGCAATAGGGAACCCGGTAGTGGTAGGATTGTAAACAGGGTCACCCTGTTCGTCGAAAACTATATCATTATTTGCATCTCTTAAATAAAGTGGATCCCATGGGTTGTAATCATACATAGCCCTAAAAGGATTCTGTACGTTGTTCCTGTCCCTTGGTAAATCTGTTGAATTCCTCGCAAATGAAAGATTAGTACCTATATTCAGCCAGTCCTTGGCCTGATAGGTCGTATTCAAACGGGCAGATATTCTTTCAAATCCTTTTATCCTGTCAATTATCCCGGTGTTTTTGTCATAACCAAGACCAAGAAAGTAAGTTAGCCTTTCTTCTCCTCCGGAAACAGATAAATTTAGCGATTGAATTTCCGACTTGCGAAGAAGTTCTTCTTCCCAGTTTGTATCATTTGCCAAATAATCACTCAATTCCTCAGGTGAAGCGGATGCTCCCGGAAGGCTTTGAGCTGCATTTACACCTAAATCGGCGAACTGTCGTTCCAGATCCAATTTCTGCTCAGCATTCATAAGGTCAAACGGATCCTTGATACGCTGGCCAAAACCATAGGAAGATCTCAACATTACCTTGGCATCTCCGGATTTTCCCTGCCTGGTAGTAATCAAAACAACTCCGTTTGCACCCCTGGAACCATATTTGGAAACAGTAGCCGCATCCTTGAGGATAGAGAATGTTTCAATATCACCCGGGTTTATGTTATTAATAAAATCCGCATCAACCGGAATTCCATCAATTACATATAAAGGAGTAGTACTGGCATTAATAGAACCTACACCCCTGATCTGCACAAATGCAGTCTGGCCCGGCCTGCCGTTTGCCGCTGTTACCTGAACACCGGCAGCCTGCCCCTGAAGGATATTATCAATACTCGTAGAAGGCACAAAGGCCTCAATGGTCTCCGTGCTAATTGTAGATACCGCAGAAGTATTTAGCTCGCTTGCTTTAGAACCATACCCAACAACTACAACTTCCTGAAGGGTTTCTGCATCCTCTTCCATTTGCACATTTATTGTAGTAGCTGCGCCAATGGTCCTGTCTACCGTTTTTTGTCCGAGATAACTAAATCGCAATACCTGCCCTACTGAAGCTGTAATTACATAGTTACCATCAAAATCTGTTTGCGACCCGTTCGTGGTTCCAACCACTAAAACAGATACACCGGGCAAAGGCAGATTATCCTGATCGGTTACATTACCCGAAATCGTTTTCTCCTGTCCATAGGAGAAAGAAATGCATAGCACCAAAAGAGGTGTTAACATCCAAGTTAACTTTGATCTCATTTAAATAGATTTTTGAATTAGTCGTTGCAAAATTGCCAATTAATAGTTAACTGCGCAAGAGATTTAAGATCTCACAGCAGTTTTATGTTAAAATACATCCTATTTTTGCGAATATGATATCTTTAAAACAAACCAGTTGTTTTATGTTTAATTTTATTCAGTATTTACTAAACATATTACACAATGTAATGGTTATTGATTGATATTATGCTTGTCAGATGTTGAAATATTATAAGTATAGCGAATATGAAGCAGGAACAGATGAAGCCGGAAGGGGTTGCCTTGCCGGACCCGTTACTGCAGCTGCAGTGATATTACCTGCTTCATTTACCGCAGAATCGCTCAATGATTCCAAAAAATTATCGGCATCCACAAGAAATAAATTGCGCCCGCTCATTGAAACCAATTCCATATGTTATGGTGTATCTCATATTCAGACAGACATCATTGATGATATCAATATTCTCAATGCTTCAATTCTTGCCATGCATAAGGCTATAGTTAAGCTATCTAAAGCACCAAACTTTATAATTGTGGATGGTAACAGGTTTAAGCCAATTAATAAAATCCCTTACAAGTGTATCATTAAAGGAGACAGTAAATATCAAAGTATCGCAGCAGCATCAATACTGGCTAAAACATACAGAGATGCCTATATGGAAAGAATTCATGAAGAATTTCCCATGTACAACTGGAAACAAAATAAGGGCTATCCCACTAAAGAACACAGAGAGGCTATCAAAGAGCACGGTATCACAAAATACCATAGAATTAGTTTTAAGCTATTACCCAAACAACTCATGCTTGACTTGTAATTTGTTCCCATGAGATGTTTCTTTTGCTAAAATTTTTACGGAAACTTTCTTCATTTTAAACGTAAATAACTTCCCGACTGATCACATAGATAGAAGTAGATAAAGTTCTAAATTTGCTGTAAAGCATTATACATGAGAATTAAATTCCTTTTCACGCTCATAATTGTTTGTATCCTTTCTTGCCAAAAACAAAGGGAAGTTACGACACCACTTGTGCAATACATACCTCCCAAAGCCAGCCTTATAGTTAAAATTAATAATCTCACTAAACTTAAAAGCGAACTTAAAAACAATGAGTTTTTAAAGCCATTACATACCATCACGAATTATGACAATATCCTGGGAAGGATGCGGGCACTTGAATTTGTACAGAGCGACACCAGTGGGATCCTCGCCTTTACTGAAATTGATTCGCTAAAAGCGGAATTTATTTATACCTCCAATAAACCAGTGAATTTTATAAATCCTGACAAAATTGATAGCCTCAACATTGAACCCGTCACTTTTAATGGCAGGAGCTATAACAGGTTTGAAATAGAGCAAAGTACTTTTTTTAGCATTGAACTCGATGCACAAATAATGCTTGGATCATCCCTTAATTTAATGGATGAGACCATTGAAAACATTACTAATAAACAAATTGATCCAATTCTTAATACGCTGTTTGAAACTTCCAACGCAGAAAAATCTGCTTCTATTTACATCAACCTGGGACAGAGTGAATGGATGCATAACTATATATTGGATAGTGATACCCCGATACAGTTTTCAGGTTTTGCTGACTGGGTAACTTTTGATGTAGAAACTTCTCAGGACTACCTGCGGTTAAACGGAATATCCATGTCCCGGGATTCAACCAAAAATTTACTTACCTTATTTAAGAATACAAGGCCGCTGGTAGGTAGCATAAGTAAGAAAATGCCGGCAAATACAGATGCATTCATTTCTTTTTCATTTGATAATTATGACGTTTTTGCTCAAAATCAGAAAGAATACCTGGAAACCACCTATATCAAAGATCGTGTATTCTCTACTGTAGAAGAAATTGGCATTCTATTTATTGAAAATAAAAAAGCAGTCGTCCTTAGTACATATGGCGCAGAGAACATCACGCAGTTTCTGGAAGGTAAGAGCAGCAACAATGAAGTTTATATGGGGCATGAGACTTTTGAACTATTGAGTAACGAATTTCTTTATGAATACTTTAATCCGCTTCTTAAGGAGTTTAAAGCCAATTATTATACAATACTCGAAAACACTTTTGTTTTTTCAGAAGAACTTGAGGTATTGCAAGGAATTATACGTGATAATAACAGCGGCACCACTTTTGACAAAAGTATCCTATATGAAACATCGAGAAGCGTATTGGCGGATGAATCCAGCATTGTTTACATGGCTAATGCACTGGGCATGGAAACCTTACTGAAAATGCATTGCACCAGTGCACTGCTCAATGATTTTAACAAAACCCCGGCATCCACTTATATTTTTGCCGGTCAGGTGGTTACCGATGCAAATTTTTATCACACTAATCTGGTCATTCAAAAAAAGTATAAGGAAAAAGAGAGCAATACTATTTCAGCTCTTTTTAAGGTTGAATTAGATAGTGACCTGGCTACTGATCCACAATTTGTGACTAATCACAGGACCAATAAAAAGGAAATTGTAGTGCAGGACGTGGATAATTACCTTTACCTTATCTCAACCGAAGGGAAGATTCTATGGAAAAAACAATTAGAAGGAAGAATACAGGGTAAGATTAGCCAGGTAGACCTCTATAAAAATGGTCGATTACAGCTGGCTTTCACCACAGGAAATGAGTTCCTTATTTTAGACAGAAACGGCAAGGAAGTAGCCCCGTTTAACATGAGCTTTCCCGGCGGAAACTTAAATGAACTGGCGGTATTTGATTATGAAGGCAAAAAAGATTACCGATTTGTAATCACCCAGGGATCAAAAATCTTTATGTACAATTCAAAAGGGAAAACAGTAAATGGCTTTAAATTTAAGGACTCAGACAGCCCGGTACTATTTGCTCCCAAACACCTTAAAATTGGCAACAGGGACTATTTGGTGTTTATGCTGGAAAATGGGGATCTCAAAATATTGAATAGAGTTGGGAATTCCAGGGTCAAGGTAGCTGAGAAAATAGATTTCTCGTCTAATCGTGCCTTTTTATATAAAGACAACTTTATTGTAACAGATAAGAAAGGCACGCTATATTCCATTGATACCAAAGGAAACATCACTAAAACGAAACTTAACTACACAGAAGATCACGGACTTGCTGCTACAAGCAGAACCCTGGTTAGCAATAATGAAAATATTCTTAGCATTAAAGGAAAGAATGTAACTCTGGATTTAGGGGTATATACCCATCCTGTTATTTTTTATGTGCATGATAAAATATACATCAGTGTAACTGATATTCAAAGTCAAAAGGTGTATCTGTTTGATAGCAATGCAGAGCCAATTCAAAATTTTCCGGTTTATGGATATTCTTTGATAGACCTAGACGATATTGACAATGACCGGAAGATAGAATTTGTCTGCAAGGATCAGGAAAATGCACTTGTTCTCTATAAAATAAACTAAGTATTGTCTGAGGACCATTTGTACAATAAAATATACAGAGTATACATTTTTCCTTATCAGGAGGTATTTTTTGCTTAAATTTCTTCAATAAAGTACTAATAATTAGGCATTTGTAAGTTTATTATGACTTAATAAGAATGAACATAATTCTTTTCATATGCTTAAATATCGTATTTTTAAGATTCATTAAACACCACTTTAATCATGAAAAAACGAGCTCATAAACTAGGTGTTATGTTACCTCTTGTATTATTTCTGTTTACAACGCCGGATTCAGGTGCACAACTATTAAAAAATTTGGGCAAAGCGGCAGAAAGGGCTGCAGAAAACACGGTTACAAGAAGGGTAGAGTCGGAAACCCAAAAGAAAACGGATGCGGCCTTAGACAGTATTTTAGAACCTGGGAGTAAGGAAAAACAGGGGTTCCCTGAGAACAACATCCCCGGAGATCCACAGGGTCAAGGACAAGGAGTTATTTCCAATCCCAATACGGGGGCCACTGGAAATATTCATTCAGGCGACCCTAAAACCCTTCAGGTATACAGTAAATTTGATTATGTCCCTGGGGATAAATTACTGTTCTTTGACGACTTCGAAAATGACTTTATCGGTGACTTTCCATCTAAATGGAATACCAATGGTTCGGGAGAGATAGTAACCATAAATGAATCACCACAAAAATGGCTTAAAATTTTGCCGGGCCATGCCACTTATTATATACCTGATGTTCCCAGTTTACCCGAAGAATTTACCATTGAATTTGATGTGTTAGTGACGGGCATCGATAAAAAAACATCTTCAACAGCTACCCTCCAGGTAGAGTTAAGTGACAATAGCGGTTTTAAGCCTGGCCAGGACTATGCTTATGCATTAATTCCATTTTGCCAATATGCAGCAATTGGTATTCGGGTAAGAAATTTTAGTCAAAGTGGAGGTGGATCCGAAATTAATAATGTGGTTAATGCAGACATAAGAGAGGCAGTGCTTAGCATGCCCCATATCTCAATTGCCGTTAATAAGCAGCGTTTTAGGCTCTGGGTAAATGAAAATAAATATGTAGATATTCCCAGAATGATTCCGGAAGGCAATCTTATTTCATCCCTAAAATTTCACCTGCAAAGCTTTGAAGATGGTAAGGAGAGCTTATTTATTTCCAATCTAAAAGTTGCCGAAGGAGGCCTGGATTTGCGAAGTAAGCTAATAGCTGATGGAAGGGTATCTACGAACGGTATTTTGTTTGACTCGGGTTCTGCGAATATACAACCTCAATCTATGGGAATCATCAGGCAGATTTCACAAGTCTTACAACAGGAAAGCAATATGAACCTTAATATTGTTGGGCATACCGATGCTGATGGCGATGATTCCTTTAATATGGAATTATCCAGGAAACGTGCAGAAGCAGTAAAAAATGCGCTTGTCAACGTTTACAATATAGATTCAGGCAGATTGCAAAGCGAGGGTATGGGAGAATCCGAACCTGTAGGCGATAACAATACAGCAGATGGTAAAGCCCAAAACAGAAGAGTAGAATTTATTAAAACATAAACTATGAAACTAAAATTTTTATTAATTGGTATGCTCCTTTTATCATGGCTGCCGGTGACTGGACAAAATTGCAGTAAGTATTACCCCATGGTGGAAGGTACAGTTTTAGAGTACTCTTCTTATAATGGAAATGGTAAGTCTCAGGGGACTATTAGTTATACAGTAACTAATGTAATTGATGAAGGCAGTTCCACTTCCGCCACCATGGCCATGAAATACATGGATGATAAGGGTAAAGAAGCATTTAACACGGAATTTACCTATACCTGTTCGGGAAACACGGTAACAATCGATTATGAAACCCTGATGTCCAATCAAATGCTTCAGCAATTTGAAGATATGGAAATGGAATTATCCGGAACAGACATTGAGCTCCCAAATGACCTTGAAGTGGGACAGGAATTACCAGATGCCAACATAGCAATGAAAATAAGCATGAGCGGTATAAATATGAATTCTCAGGTAGACATGATCAACAGAAAAGTGGAAAAGCAAGAAACGGTTACTACCCCGGCCGGCACTTTTAACTGCTTTGTAATTTATAGCGAAAATGAGTCCAAGATGATGATGGCCAATCAATCCTTTCCCTCGCGATTATGGTTAACAGAAGGGATTGGCATGGTGAAACAGGAAAGCTATAATAAAAACGGAAAAATAATGAGCAGCACGGTCCTGACGGGATACAGCCAATAAAAGCCAATTGTTTTTTAACCGGGGTCTTGGCTCCGGTTTTCTATTTTATAATTTGTGCACTAAAGAGTTCAGCAAAATGTTTTAATAGTTTTTGCTTTACTTCACCCATTGATATTTCCTTCCTGCCTAATTCGATATTGAGAGAGGTAACTGCCTTATCTTTTATTCCACAAGGCACCATTAAATCAAAATAACCCAGATCTACATTCACATTTAAGGCAAAACCATGCATGGTTACCCAGCGACTGGCACGAACGCCCATGGCACAGATCTTTCGGGCAAAAGGGGTGCCCACATCCAGCCATACCCCGGTTTCGCCTTCGGAGCGCTCCGCTTTCAGGCCATATTCTGCCAGGGTAAGGATTACCATTTCCTCCAATAAACGCAGGTATTTATGGATATCTGTGAAGAAATTGTCAAGGTCCAGTATCGGATAGCCAACGATTTGTCCTGGTCCGTGGTAGGTGATGTCTCCGCCCCTGTTTATTTTGTAGAATTTGGCGCCCCTGGCCACGAGTTGTTTTTCAGAGACCAGCAGATTTGCCATATCCCCGCTCTTTCCTAAAGTATATACATGGGGATGTTCCACAAACAGGATGTGGTTAGGTGTCTCCAACATGGTTTCCTCCCGCCTGTTTTTGATTTTTAGATCAATGGTTTTCTGAAACAACAGTTCCTGGAAGTCCCAGGTTTCCTTGTAGTCCTTCAATCCCAAATCCTGTACCGCTACCTTTTTATTCATCACAGGCAAAGATACAATCTTCAATTGGGATTGTTAAGGATAACAAGGGCGGCTATTACCCCAGGGACCCATCCGCAAAAGGTTAAAAGAAGTACAATTAGAAAAGATCCACAACCTTTACCAATAACCGATAAGGGCGGAAAAATAATAGCCAGCAAGACTCTCCAAAAGCTCATTATCCAGGTTTATTAAGGGACCCCGCCCCTTTGTGGGACAGGAGTAGTTATTGGACGTAATAAATTTCTGTTTGTTACAAAATATGGAGTAGAATGTTTTAATTTTAAACAGTAGGCCCCACGCTTGCAGGGCCTATAAAAATAACTAGGGCACTAACCATCTAAAATATTACACTGAGATTATAAAGCATTTTTATCAGCTTCGGACATTTCACATAATCCTTTCAGCGTATCTTCAATATCACCCGGTGTACTCATTATTTTCATGAAAGTACCCATTGTCAGATCCGGCCAATGTAAAGCAATACGGTATTTACCGTGCAGCATGGTTGCAGTTTTATCTTGCAGAATAATCTCATAGGGCATAGCAGCAATATGGTCTTCCCCTATTTTTGGCAAAAAATAAGCTTCTCCATCTTCCTGACTCCTTAAACCAATACCAAAAACTGCCACCTTTTCATTACTATAGAGAATTTTATATACCTCTAAAGTTTCTCCTTTTTTATCTTTTAAATTAGCTTCAATTACCTTGAGCCCTTCTTCAAAAGAAGAAAATTCATTTAGTGTAACAGGGTCTGTGAAATATGGCATCATTATTTTGTAATGATATTTTTTCAAATTATCAGCTTCTATTCCCCCGCCAAATGGTGTGAAGTCCTTACCAACCGATGCGAATGCAGTTCTCAAATCCCGGTCAAACTTGTCGAAAGTTGTTTTATACTGGCCATAATCATCCATCAAATACGCCCTAAAAAAATAATCAGGATTTGTATATGAAATACTAACCATGTCATTTTTCTGTACCAAACCAATTTTAAAAGCGGCCGCCAAAGCTCCCCTATCTTTTACCTTTACAACTGTGTTCTTAATGTCAGGCCTGGTAAAAACTATAACCTTTAGGGATTTCTTATTTGAAGGATTATAGGATCCAAGAATACTAAAAGAATTTTCTTTTAACACTGCCAATACGTCTTCCGTTACCTGCTGAATGCCAGCGTTAGATTTACCAATTTCAATATATGGTGCAATTTCCTGACTACTTAATTGAAATGAGAACCCCACCAATGCTAAAAAGCCGATTATGATATTTTTCATTTTTAAAAGGTTTTATGAATTTACTATAGTTAAAAGTTTGTGATTTTTTTGGTCTTAAATTATTGAGTAATGCCTAAAAACTTATGATTTTCTCATGAGCAAATGACTATTAGAAATAAAGAACAAAAGAAGAAAAGTTGAGACAAGTAATCTATGATTTTTGTCATGATTATGACTTAGATTAAATGATGAATACCTATTTTACATTAGATTAAAAATATTGGATTGAAAGATTAGCTCATTGTACCTATATTTGCAGCTTTAACGACCAGTTTATGCAACTTTCCGAACAAGAAATCGTACGAAGAGAAAAACTAAATAAGCTCCGGGAAATGGGGATTAATCCTTATCCTGCGGCTTTGTTTCCTGTAGATACCACTTCCAGAAGTATCTCTGGTAATTACAAAGAAGGAAAAAAGGTGATAATTGCCGGAAGGTTAATGTCCAGAAGGATACAGGGAAAAGCTTCCTTTGCAGAATTGCAGGATAGCGCGGGTCGGATTCAGGTCTATTTTAACAGGGATGAAATTTGTCCAGGAGAGGATAAAGTCAAATACAATGACGTCTATAAAAAACTTCTGGATATTGGAGACATTATAGGAATTGAAGGAGAGCTATTTACTACTCAGGTGGGCGAGAAAACGGTAATGGTAAAAGATTTTACTATTCTAAGTAAAGCCTTAAGGCCTTTACCGCTGCCCAAAAAAGATTTAGAAGGCAATGTACATGATGAGTTTAACGATCCTGAGCAGCGCTATCGCCAGAGGTATGTAGATCTTGTGGTTAATCCGGCCGTCAAAAATACTTTTATAAAGAGAACAAAAATAACCAATAGTATCCGGGAGTTTTTAAATGAAAAAGGATATTTAGAGGTTGAAACACCCATTTTACAGCCTATACCCGGCGGAGCAGCCGCCAGACCGTTTACAACCCATCACAATGCGCTGGATATCCCCCTTTACCTTAGAATAGCCAATGAACTTTATCTAAAACGATTAATTGTTGGTGGTTTTGACGGAGTATATGAGTTTTCGAAGGATTTCAGAAATGAAGGCATGGACCGCACACATAATCCCGAATTCACGATCATGGAGCTTTATGTTGCCTATAAAGACTACAATTGGATGATGGACACCACCGAACAATTGCTGGAAAAAGTGGCCATAGATGCCAATGGTTCAACCAAAGTTACCCTGGGAAATAAGGAGATCGATTTTAAAGCTCCTTATCCACGGGTTCCGATTCTGGAAGCTATTAAAGAGCATACTGGTTACGAAGTGTCCGGAATGGACGAGGAATCGCTACGTCAGGTGGCAATAAATCTGGAGATTGAAGTAGACGAAAGCATGGGTGTAGGCAAACTTATTGATGAAATCTTTGGTGAAAAATGTGAGCATCACTATGTACAGCCTACCTTCATAATAGATTACCCCAAAGAAATGAGCCCTCTGACCAAGGAGCACAGGACAAATCCGGCCCTCACAGAACGCTTTGAACTTATGATTAATGGAAAGGAAATTGCAAATGCATACTCAGAACTAAATGATCCTATTGATCAGCGTGAACGCTTTGAAGAACAATTAAAACTGTCGGAAAAAGGCGATGATGAAGCCATGTTTATTGATAACGATTTTATCAGGGCACTGGAATACGGAATGCCCCCAACCTCCGGTATTGGAATAGGCATTGACCGCCTGGTGATGCTTTTAACAAATAATGCATCAATTCAGGAAGTGCTGTTCTTTCCTCAAATGCGACCTGAAAAGAAGCCTGTGGAATTAAGTGAAAACGAAAAAGTGATTTTTAATCTCTTAAAAACCCACAAATCAATGCCATTGGACGATTTGAAAGAAGCCGCAGGATTAAGCAATAAAGCCTGGGATAAAGGGCTTAAAGGTTTGAACAAATTGGGGTTGACAAAAGTGGTTAAGGATGGCGACACCCTTCTTTGCAAATTAAATGAAAAATAAAAAAGATATATAATTTGTATATATTTCATTATCAGTATTTTAAATTCAATGCATTTCATCGAATGAGTGTTAAATTTTGAAATAAATAGCTCAGTATTTTCGTTTTAATAACAGGACCCCAAATCTGTTATTATGAAGAAAATCTACTTTCTATATTTCCTGGCAGTTTTTTTATTGTCCTGTTCTAAGGACGATGTGAAAAATGATAATGAAAACCCGGATCCGGACTCCTCTTTGGAAGCGTGCTTCGAAGTAAGCAAAGAAATTCTTATGGTAGGCGAAAACCTGCAAATAAATAATTGCTCGGTAGGTGCGCATGCATATTCATATAACCTTGGTAATGGTGAAACGCGAACAGAAGAAAATCCTACCGTGGTTTACGGAAAACCTGGAAATTATTCCATTGCCTTAACTGTTTCCAATACTGCTATGGAGACCAAAACATTTTCCAAACAAATTCTGGTAAATGATGCTGAAGTAGAAGACTTTTTTATTTTCCCTGAGACAGAAAGCGGATTTAGTGGAATGCCCTTGGAAACCGGCATTAATCCGTTAACAGGCATGCTATATTCCATAGTGCTTTTTGAAGACCTGAAAGGTACGGGTGGTGCCAAATTTCATTACAGGGAATTGGATGAAAATTATGAAGCGACCTCAAATTATGTAGCTGACAAGCCCTATAATACCAATAGTGCTTTTGTTAATTTTTATCCGAGTGGAAATTTGAATTTTGTATTTTCAAGAACATTGGATGGCCTTTATGGAACCCAGGAAGTTACCTATAACAATGCCTGGAGCTATCTTAATGGAATTAGTTCATCATCCAAACACAGTTATGGTTACCTGACCAATGGGGCCAACTTCTTGTACTTTGGTACAGAAGAAGATAACACGATCTACAAAGCTGCGGTTGAAACAAGAAATTCATCTGGTGATGCCTTTGCGGTTGTTTTGAATTCATTCGGTGATGCCGATTCTATGATAGGTGATATGGTTGAAGTAGAAAATGGTTATATCGCTTTTGGAGCAGTTTTCAGTAAAAATGATACCAATCCAAAAATAACAAACTATAAACCGCTGTTAATATTCTATGACACGGCTTTTAATGTCAGCTCTCATATTATTTATGAAGATTCTGTTTTGGGCTCCAAAGTCAGTTCTGCCAATGACCTCAACGGAAGTTATCATTTGGAACAGCTTTCAAACGGAAATATTGTGATGTATGGAAATGGTGAACTCATAGTAGCCAATGAGACAGGCGCTAAAATTACTTCCACTTATTTTGACGGAACAATGAATAATCAGGCCATGGTATCTTTAGGGGATTCTTTTATACTGTCCAGCAACAAGTTTTTAAGAAAATTTGATATGAATGGAAGTCAAATTAAAGAATTTAATTATATAGGAAATTATTTACCCGAAATAATTAAACTCGATGGCAATTTATTTTTTATAGCCGGATCTGATATGGAAGGAGAAATAAAATTGTTATATGGCATGACAGACACAAACCTGAATCCTATTAATTTGAACGAATAATATTTAAAGATTAATTTAAAGGGGGCAAGCTTGCCCCCTTTTATTTTTTAAACTAAAGTAAAAAGTATAGTTTAGGGCCTAAAATAATTTAAATGGGCTTTAGCAAGAAACTTGGTCTCATATCCGGTCCGCTCCTTTTTTTTATAATTACTTATTTACCTGACCTTATACCTGAAAACGAAAGTGCAAATAGCGTTATTGCCGTAGCCTTATGGATGGTCATTTGGTGGATTACCGAGGCAGTCTCCATTTCAGTAACTGCCCTGTTGCCTCTTGTTCTTTTCCCTATTATGAAAATTATGCCAATTACAGACGTTGGCGCCAATTATGGAAGTCCGATTATATTCTTGTTTTTCGGAGGATTTGTTTTGGCACTGGCCTTGGAAAAAGTCAATCTTCATAAACGGATTGCACTGAATATCATTAAAATAACCGGTACCACGCCCAATAAGGTTGTCCTTGGGTTTATGATAGCCACAGCTTCTTTGAGTATGTGGATAAGTAATACGGCAAGTACAGTGGTTATGCTGCCTATAGCAATGTCTGTAATTGGATTACTCATTAATGACGAAGATGGTTTTACAAAAAATGATCAGAATTTCGCCCTTAGTGTCATGCTGGGAATAGCCTTTTCCGCAAATGCAGGAGGAATCGCTACCGTTATTGGCACCCCTCCTAACTCTGTAATGATAGGATTACTGGAGAATGAATATAACATAGAGATCTCTTTTCTAAAATGGATGACGATAGGTCTTCCTTTCTCCATCATATTATTACTAATTTGTTACCTGGTTCTTGTAAAATGGATGTTCCCAAACAGGCAACTTAAATTTATGGCATCCAAAGACGTAATTAGTTCGGAATTAAGAAAATTGGGTCCCACTTCGGGCAAGGAAAAAATGGTATTGGTCATTTTTGGAATAACCGTTTTTCTATGGATTTTCAGAACCCTGATTAACAAAATATTTCCAGCCCTGGGCCTTTCAGATACCATAATTAGCATGTTGGCTGCTATTTCTCTATTTGCAATTCCATACAATATCAGGAAAGGTGATTTTATTATAAAATGGCAGGACACTCAAAAATTAGCCTGGGGTATTCTCATTCTTTTTGGTGGTGGATTGGCCCTGGCCAATGGCATGTCTGTGAGTGGTATTGTTGATGTAGTCTCCAACGCTATTGCTACCAGTGAAATAAGTATTCTCTTTACAGCTTCGCTGCTTATAATCCTTATGTTGTTTATGACTGAATTAATGAGCAACGTAGCCCTTGTTGCGGTTTTGGCTCCGGTAGTTGCAGGAATTGCCATAGGCCTGGATTTGCCAATAATATACCTGTTGATCCCGGTGACGATAGCCAGTAGCTGTGCGTTTATGTTACCTATGGCCACCCCTCCAAATGCGATAGTTTTTGCCAGTGGTTACATAAAGGTTCACCAGATGGCCAAAGTTGGAATTATACTAAATCTGATAGCTGTGGTCTTGTTGATCCTGGTTTTCCAATTTGTAATCCCTGTATTGTTTTAATAAAAAAAGCCCTGATAATAGTATCAGGGCCTTTATATGCTAAGCTCATTAATTAATACAAAGAGTTATAATTTATGGATGAAACCCTTGAATAAGGATCAAAGTCGGCAGGTAAATGCTCTACTGTTTCTATCTCCAATTTTATGTCGTCCATTGGATCAATGTAACTCACATTTCGAAAATCCGACGGATTTGCGTACGCATTAAAATGTTTCGGTAATTTTTTTTCTGAATCAATAAATACATGAACATCTTCCATATAATAAATTGTATTCAAATTAACATAATGGCTATAAGGATCAAAATCTTCAGGAAGATATTCTGAGGTATCAAAACCAAGATCAAAATCATCTTCTTCTATATAGGCAATACTGTTAATATCAAAAAAATCTACTTCTCTATTTGCGTTTTGAGCACTTGCACCATTTATAAATGCAACTATCAAAAGACTACTCACTATTGTTTTTATATTTTTCATAACTTTTATAGGTTATAATTTTAGGCAAAGTTAGAACAGGAGAACAAGCTTATTATTGTCCTTGAGATAGTATTAACAATTGCATAACAGGGGGCTTTAAATGAATTTCACAATTTCCATATACAAAATTTAGGAACTATTCAAAAAAGTATTGATAAACCTATCAAGACTTAGGTATCCTGGTGCAGTTTTTAGCAATACTGAATTCCATGATTTTTGGTTAAATTTTTGTTAAATACGATATTGGACAAAGCCTACTTCCAAAAATTCATGAATTGAAAAAGCCTTTGCAATGCAAAGGCTTCACGGTGACTAACCCAATAAATCGATAGAAATAAGATCTTCTATCAGCTTATTATCTTGAAAAAGGATCAAATCCAACTGGCAAATAATCCTCAGTACTAAAATCTATATCAATTTCTTCCTCATCTTCAATATATTCTACAGTATCCAGATCCAGATAGAATTCATACGGATCAAAATTTCCCGGTAAATATTCTTTAGTGTCAAATCCAAGGTCGACTTCTTCTTCTTCCATAAAGTTAATGCCGTCCAGACTATTTGGATTTGCATAGGCATTGAAATTTTCTGGTAAATATTCTTTAGTATCAAATCCAAGATCTGTATATTCATTCTCAATGAACTCAATAGATTTAATATCAAAATATACAGTGTGAGGATCGAAACCTTCAGGTAAATAATCTGCTGTATTAAACCCTAAGTCTATGGGAGATTCCTCTTCAATAAATACAATTTCAGATAATTTTACTTCTTCAGGAGCATTTACTAATAACCTGCTTACCAATTTAGGTGCTTTCCAGGAAGTTTCAGTATTCATAACAAACAGTTCATGATTCTTTACGTCCCCGAAATTTACATAAGTACTGTCTTCTGTTCCATTACAATTAGAAGTCATTTTAACTTCTTGCGGTGTGGTGGTTGTGCCAAGCATTACCAACCCACATAAGATTAATAATTTATTCATTTTATAATTCGTTTATTGTTGTTCGTTGTTTAATTATAAGACGGGTGAAAAATTAATTTGTTACACTATTAGCCATTTTTTAACAACTCTAATTCTATATAACAATGCTGCATAATGATTGGTCTATGACACCTATAATCCTGTTTGTCTGATAGTTAAATTTTAATATTTATATGTCCTAAAAAAAAGATGCTTATGATTTTATTAACAATAGTTGCGCTTAATCTTTTGATTCTTTGACAAATTTGCAATACTCATTTTATTTCTACTATGTCTAAAAAATTATTCATAATACCATCCCGCAAACGATTGATCGTATGAAAAAACAGTATTTACAGGATGTGGCTGAGCGGATAGCCCAAATACTCAACCCGATTTCATTCTCTAAAAAAAATCGATGAATTACTTTATTTGGTGTATAAAGAGTAAAATACTATTTCGGGAAATCTCCATTATAATCTGACAGACCACAAATAACCCTGTTTTAACCTCTTTAAAGCAAACATTCACAACAATGATTATTCCCGGTTCATTTTTGGATATAAATTAGTAGTATACAAAAAACCCTGAATTATGACCTATAAAATGAAAAGCCTGCTTTATTTTGTTTGCTTTGTAATATCTGCTTTCACCTACTATGGTTTAGATAACAATCCAAACAATGAACAGGAATATGCAGCAATAGAGGTGGAAGCCTTAGCGAATGATGTTATAACCCCTGCTGTTGCAACGGAATCTGAAAATCTTAACTAGTACAACAAATCCAAATACTAATTATAAAATAAAAGGGTTCGGTATAAACCGGGCCCTTTTTTTGTTTTTGGTTTCATGTATCAAAAATTTCCTCTGGCCCTTCGTTCAACCCGTTCCCCGCTATGTTAAAATTTTTATAATATCGGAATTGGCCTTAAACCATATATGGTTATGATCATCTAAAGCATATAACAAAAAACATAAACACATGAAAAAAGTATTAGTAACTGCAGTATTATTAATTGGCGTGATGGGCTTTTCACAAAGAAGTCATCATTCAGATTCTGATCAAAGGGGTATGAAAGATATGTCTCCGGAACAGATAGCCACGCTTAAGACAAAGAAAATGACTTTGGCCCTGGATTTAAACGAGGCTCAGAAAAAAGAAATCCAAAAGATAATTTTGGAAGATACCAGGGAACATCAGGCTCGCATACTGGAATACAAAGCAAAAAGGGAAGGTGCAGAAAAATCCAAACCGAGCGCAGTAGAGTATTTTACCTTTCAAAATGAAAGGTTAGATAGAATGATTGCCCAAAAGGGTAAGATGAAACAAATCTTATCCGAAGAACAATTCCAAAAGTGGGAACGTATGCACCCGCATCAAAGAAATCATGGAAAAGATTCAAATAGAAAAAATGGATCACATGGTAAACATGGAAAATAAATCATACGTTTAACAAAAACGGGGTTTGGATATCAAAGTTATTTTATCTGAACTCCGTTTCCTTTTAGCATAATTCTTTTTGAGTTAAATCCGGGGCAATCTTTTTTAGAGCTTCAATGGTACTATCTAAATCCTCAAAGGTAATTGCATCATTCAGGAAGTAGCTTTCAAAAGCGCTCGGGGGTAAATAAATTCCCTGCCTTAACATCCCGTGAAAATACTTTCTAAATAATTCATTATTTCCCCTGGCGGAGCTTGCAAAATCTATTACAGGGTTTTCCGTAAAATGAACTGATATCATCGATCCAAAACGGTTAATCTGATGAGGAATACCATGTCCAATTAAAACAGAAGACAGGCCCTCATGCAGATAAGCCGTTTTTTTGGCAAGGCTGTTAAAAATTTCAGGTTTATTATTCAACTCTGTAAGCATGGCCAGTCCGGCACTCATGGCCAAAGGATTACCGCTAAGCGTGCCAGCCTGATATACAGGACCATCGGGGGCCAGATAAGCCATAATTTCGTTACGTGAAGCGAATGCTCCCACAGGAAGTCCGCCGCCAATTACCTTTCCGAAAGTTACAATATCAGCATCAATTCCCAAGGCCTCCTGCGCCCCTCCTCGCCCGAGTCGGAAACCCGTCATTACTTCATCAAAAACCAACAGGATATTTTCTTCTGTGCAGATCTTTCTCAGTCCTTCTATAAAAGAAGTTTGGGGTACAATACAACCCATATTACCTGCAATGGGCTCTAAGATTACAGCGGCAATTTCACCTTTGTTGGCCTCTGTCAGAGTAATCACACTTTCCAGGTTATTATATTGGGCTAACAAGGTGTCCTTTGCCGTTCCTTTGGTCACTCCGGGACTATTGGGGCTGCCAAATGTTACAGCACCGCTGCCTGCCTGAATTAAAAAAGAATCTGAATGACCGTGATAACACCCGGCAAATTTTATGATCTTTTCTTTTCCGGTAAAACCCCGGGCCAGTCGAATCGCACTCATGCAAGCTTCTGTTCCGCTATTCACAAATCTTATTTTGTCAATATTCGGAACCATAGAAACTGCCAATTGAGCTAAATCTGTCTCTATTTCAGTAGGAATTCCAAAAGAAGTGCCAAGCCTGGCTTTATCGATAACCGCATTGATAACAGGTTCATAGGCATGGCCCAAAATCAGCGGGCCCCAGGAGGAAATAAAATCAATAAATCTATTACCATCCACATCATATAAATAAGCACCTTTGGCCCTTTCCACAAAAACAGGGTCACCTCCAACTGCCTTAAAGGCACGAACAGGAGAATTTACACCTCCCGGAATATATTTCTTAGCTTCAGCAAATAAGGCGCTACTTCTTTTATAAATCATATTTGTTTATTTTACTCTTTCCGACTTAACCTTCAGTTTCTGCCCGATAGCCAAATTACTGGAGTTCATATCATTGAGCTCCATCAACTCGTCAACGGAAATAAAATAGGTTCTGGAAATAGAATATAAGGTATCTCCTTGTTGCACTACATGCATTTTGTAATCATATACTTTAGGTTCTGGCTGAACCTCATATCCCTTAGCCAAAACTTCCTGGTCATATTTGTAAAGCTGATACCTCTCAATAAAGGAAATCAATTTTTGAGGATATTTAATATCAGTTGCATAACCCGCTTTCCTGAGTCCTTTTGCCCAGCCTTTATAATCATCTCTCCTTAAATCGAAAAGGGAAGCATAGCGTGCCCTTGAAGACAGAAAAATACTGTGGTCCCGAAAAGAGTACATAGGATGGTTGTATTTTCTAAAGCACTCCCCCTTTTCATCATCATCGTGATATTCATACTCCCCATCCCAGCTATTATGGCATTTTATACCAAAATGATTATTTGTTTTAAGGGTAAGCGCACCACTTCCATAGCCGCTTTCAAGGATACCCTGTGCCAGGGTAATACTAGCCGGTATGCCATAGGTTTTCATTTCCAATTGAGCTATTTCTGAAAATGCATTTAAATATTCTTCTACAGATGATGTGGAAAAGGGGATGAATACTTTAGCATCTTCAGGAAATATATTTACTGTTTGGTCATTATTTTCTTTGTCAGACTTTGCTATTTCAGTAGTTGATTTCTTAGAGTAAGTAGTTCTTTTTTTAGTCCCGCAACTAAAAAATAAAAAAGACAAAACAATTGCCAGTGCCGCTTTTTTCATATATTGATTAAGGGTAAATTTTTGTTTTTCAAATATAAATTCATTCCGGCTATCCCTTGTAATCCACCAGTATGTAAAGCCAGTATTTTTGTCCACGGTTTAAAATAATCCTTGGCAATCATGTCTAATATACCGTAAATCATTTTCGCCGTATATACAGGATCCAAAGGTATTCCAGTGTTTTGTCTAAAATCATTTATAAATTTTATTAACGATTCGTCAACCCTGGCATATCCCCCAAAATGGTAATCTGAACTTAATTCCCAGTTCCCATTTTCGACAAATTTACAAATATCTTTCTTTAAAAAGTCACCTTTAAGGGCAGGAAAACCTATTACCCGTTGATGCGCAGCTGCAGAATTGATAATTCCAGCCAACGTACCTCCTGTTCCTACAGGAGAGCAGATTACATCAAATTCCGAATCTTTTGGGTTAAGAATCTCCTCACAACCTCTAACGGCTAATTCATTAGTACCCCCTTCGGGAAGCACGAAGACTTCACCAAATTCTGCCTTTAAAGCATTTAAAAACGCATTAGTCTCCTTTTTCCTATAGTCCTCTCTGGAGACAAATTTAAAAATCATGCCTTGCTGATCAGCATTAAATAAAGTTGGATTATTTGTCCATAAACCGGCCAATTCTTCCCCGCGAATTACACCAATGGTCTGTATGCTGTTTTCTTTTCCCGCAAAGGCTGTTGCGGCAATATGATTAGAATAAGCTCCCCCGAAAGTTAGTACAGTATGATAATTCAATTCCTTTGCCCTAAGAAAATTGTACTTAAGTTTGTGATATTTGTTGCCGGAAATTTGAGGATGAATCAAATCCTCACGTTTAATGTGAAGTTCTATATTCTTTTTCTCCAGGAGAGGAAGATTTATTTTTTGATTGGTGACCAACACAACTTCAGGGCTTATTGCCTCCAAAGATATTTAATAAAGCTATATCGTTTTCTTTTTGTAAGGTATTCCATATTTATTTCATTTTGATATGCCTCACGTTCAAAGCTGATATTTTGATATGCTTTGTAGCTGTCAAAATAAAGTACTGATCTCAGCAACCATTCAGATATATAAAAAAAATAAAAAGGAATAATAAGGAGTTCCTGCTGTTGTTTTAAGTGAATCATTTCGTGATTAATCAAAACAGCATCCTGCTTTAACTGATCATTTTTGAGGATTATAAATGGCCATAACGACAAACCCACATAATTCTTGTAAAAAAAATGTTTAATTATCACAATCATAAGAGCAATTGTATAGACAAGCGTAAACAAATATAATTGTTAAAATCTATTTTAGCTCATAAATCAGGACAGGTTGCCGACATATACGTTAAGCTGAAATTAACAGGGATCGTGACAGTTTATCAGTGTCTGATTTTGAATGGAATATTTTATTGACAATAATCTCGTAATTTTACACTTATGAAAAAGATATTACCAGCGGAAGAAGGTGATTATTACTTATCTGAAGAAGGCTATCGCATCTTCACAAAAGAATATCATCTAAAGCGTGGGTACTGTTGTGAAAGCAGCTGTAAACATTGTCCTTACGGGTATAATGCAAAGACAAATTTGCAATAAATAAACTGTGTATTTGGCATGATAATTGTGCCCATAATATTGATGGTTGACAAACTCAAAAAAATTATTATGAAAAAGAAAAAAATAATTGCAGTACCATTGCTTTTCATGCTCTTTCTAGGTTCTTGTTCCTCTGTAAATGTCTTGTCAGATTATGACAGGCAAACTGATTTTAAGTCGTATAAAAGCTATGCCTTTTACAAAACAGGTATAGACAAGGCCCAAATTTCCGATCTGGACAAGAAGCGAATCCTAAGAGCAATTGAAACAGAAATGGCTTCTCTTGGTTTTGTTAAGTCTGAGAATCCAGACCTTCTTGTAAGTATTTTTACAAATGAACGAGTAGAGGTGGATGTCTACAACGGTGGCTGGGGTTATGGATATGGCCCAGGTTGGGGCTATCCAGGTTTCTATGGTTCCTTCTACCCATATTATTGGGGACCGGGTTTTTGGGGGCCGGGTTATTATGGCAATAATGTAAGCACCCGAACAGAAGGGACTCTTTATATAGACTTTATAGATACCTCAAAAAAAGAATTGGTATGGCAGGGAAGGGGTGTCGGCAACCTGAATAATATAAAGAAAATAGAAAAGAAAGAGCAGCGTATCCGTGAATTTGTATCTCAAATCATGCAGCAATATCCCCCGGAAGCTCTCGCTGTCAACTAAAATTTTAACCGTCCTCTTTGGGCGGTTTTTTGTATCTTTATTCGGCATTAATCAAGTATTATGTCTTTTGAAAGCAACCCTATTTTAGATAAACTTCCTACACATCTTAAACAGTATATTAAACCTCAGAACTATGAGGATTATTCGGCTATTGACCAGGCGGTCTGGAGATATGTTATGCGAAAAAATGTGGACTATCTAAGTGCTGTAGCCCATAAATCTTATTTGGAGGGACTTGAAAAAACAGGAATTTCTATAGATCACATTCCTAATATGTATGGAATGAATCGCATTTTAAAAGAAATTGGCTGGGCAGCAGTTGCCGTTGACGGGTTCATTCCACCAGCAGCCTTTATGGAATTCCAGGCATACAATGTGCTGGTAATTGCTTCAGACATAAGGCAACTCGAACATATTGAGTATACTCCCGCACCGGATATTATCCATGAAGGAGCCGGTCATGCACCTATAATAGCAAATCCCGAATATGCAGAATATTTGAGAAGGTTTGGTGAAATAGGCGCTAAGGCAATTTCCAGCGCTAAGGATTATGATCTTTATGAAGCCGTCCGATATTTATCTATAATAAAAGAAGCTCCGGGTACTTCTGAGATTGATATTCAAAAGGCAGAGAAGCATATTGAAGTATTGCAGCAAAATATGGGTGACCCCAGCGAAATGGCACTTATAAGGAATTTACATTGGTGGACTGTAGAATACGGGCTAATTGGAACTGTGGACAACCCCAAAATTTATGGAGCCGGACTTTTGTCATCTATAGGTGAGAGTGCCTGGTGCATGACCAAGAAGGTTAAAAAAATACCTTACAGTATAGAGGCAGCCCATACCTCTTTCGATATTACCCAACCACAACCACAGCTCTTCGTTACACCGGATTTTGCCTTTCTGAGTCAGGTCCTTGAAGAATTTGCCAATACTATGTCTTTGCGAAAAGGTGGTCTTGCGGGGGTAACTAAATTAATAAATGCCAAAGAACTGGGTACGGTAGAACTGAGTACCGGTTTACAAATTTCAGGGATTTTCCAGGATGTAATTTCACACGATGGAAAACCAGTATATATTCAGACACTTGGGGAAACCGCTTTGTCTTACAGGGAAAAAGAGTTAGTTGGCCATGGCAGACAGGCTTATTCCAAAGGTTTTGGATCCCCAATCGGGAAGCTGAAAGGCATTAATCTGGCCATAGAAGATATGAGTCCAAGAGATCTGAAAGCTTATAACATCTATGAAGGCGAAACCATCTCGCTTGAATTTGAAGGGGATATTAAGGTCAATGGGGAAATCATTACAGGAACCCGAAATATTATGGGTAAAATTATCCTGATAACGATCAGTAATTGTACGGTAACCTATGGTAAGGAAGTACTTTTCAAACCGGATTCCGGTTTATACCATATGGCTGTTGGGGAAAGGGTTATATCCGCTTTTAACGGTCCCGCAGACCTCAGTAGTTTCGATTTAATATCCCATAAGGTATCCTCGTCTACCATAAAACCAAAAAAATCTGAAGCCCGAAAAAAACTGGAGCAGTATTACGGACAGATAAGACACTTTCGTGAGGGTATCAACACCACAATTTCAAGGAATAAGGTATTTAAGGAAATTTGTGAGAAATATCCCAAAGACTGGCTTTTATCCATTGAACTTTATGAATTGGCCAGAAGTAATGGAGACGATGGATTTGCACAACAAATCCATTCTCACTTAGAAACTGTTAAACGCAATAACCCCAAAGTGGGTCATTTAATAGATGACGGCATATCATTGGTTGATGCCCAATTGGTCAATAAATAATTAAATTTATGAGATCTTATATCTTGTCTGCCTGTATAATACTTGCAATCCAAACTATGAATGCGCAAATTACTGCCAATTATGATGAATCTAAAGTGCCGGTGATTGACCTGCCAGATCCTTTAACGACTTTTTCAAAAAAACAAATTCTGACCAGCTCTGCCTGGAACGAATGGCGAAAACCAGAATTAACTGCTTTTTTTGAAACTGAGGTTTTTGGCAAAGTCCCGGGGACTATAGATAATATTGCTTTTAAAATTGTAGAAGAAAACAAATCTGCACTCGATGGCCGGGCAAAACGAAAGCAAGTGCAGCTAACATTAACAAAGGGTGCTAAAACATTGAAGTTTATAATGCTTTTATACCTGCCAGTTGAAGTTTCACGTGCACCTGTGTTCCTGGGCTATAATTTTCATGGTAATCATACAGTTAGCAGCGATCCTGCTATTATCATCTCAAATGCCTGGTCACTTAACAATGAGTCAATAGGAATAACCAACCATACCTTAACCGAGGAAAGCAGGGGGATGTTATCCGGCAGATGGGCCATAGCCCAAATGATTGAAGCCGGATTTGGCCTGGCCACCATTTATTATGGGGAAATAGATCCCGACAAAAATGACTTCACAGATGGCCCCCATCCTTTGTTTTACAGAGACGGGCAGACAAACCCGGCCAAAGATGAATGGGGTAGCATCGGAGCCTGGGCCTGGGCTCTAAGCAGGGCATTGGATTACCTGGAAAATGACAGTGATGTTGATGCCTCCAGGGTTATTGTTTTTGGCCATTCCAGATTGGGAAAAGCTGCTTTATGGGCCGGAGCAACGGACGAAAGGTTTGCCGGTGTCATTTCAAATGATTCTGGTTGTGGAGGAGCTGCTTTATCTAAGCGCAAGTTCGGAGAAACCCTTGCTCATATCAATAAAAGTTTTCCTTATTGGTTTTCCGGGAATTTTAAAAAATACAATAATGCAGAAGAGAATTTAGCGGCAGATCAACATGAATTACTGGCTTTAATAGCCCCCAGACCCCTTTATGTTGCCAGTGCCAAGGAAGATGAATGGGCAGACCCTAAAGGAGAATTTCTGTCCACCTATTACGCTACCCCGGTTTATAAATTATTTGGCAAAGACGGAATACGCTCTATTGAAATGCCATCGGTAAACTCTCCGGTCCAAAATACCCTGGCATACCATATTCGATCCGGGAAACACGATGTAACCGAATACGACTGGGAACAGTATATCAAATGGGCTGTTGAACAATTTAATTAAAAAACGGCCTTTACGGGGAACTCTAATCAGTGGCCAGGAAAATTTTCGAAAATATCCTCTTTTACGACCTTGTTATCATAGGTAAGAGTCCATCCAAGTGTCTGGGTTAGTATAAGAAACCTGGAGAGTTCACTCATTAATCTGTTTTCTGCATTTTTTAGAAGAGAAGAAGCTTTCACTTTTTTTAGCAATGATGCATTTACGTTGTTTTTGATCTTATTATAATCCTCTGCACTAAACCGGTTTAAATAATCTGCCGTTACATCGTAATATTCAAAATCCGGATTAATTTTAATCTCCGGTTCCGGTATATTCAAAATCCTGAGGGTTTTGGAAGACTCATCTACCTCGAAATTCATTTGTTGCAGATCATAGGCCACAATAACTTCGGCATTTACCACTACCAATGCTTTCTTATCTGCCGTAAAAAAGGAACCAAACAACTTCTGTGAATCTTTATAGGTGTATACTTCAGAAAAATGACCTTCTGTGACAATCAGTTTGGAAACATTTTTTATCTGCTCCTGAATCAACATGCTATTCTCCTTCAAGATAGATTTATCTTCTTTAGTGTTGTTCCAGGATTGATAAATCAAAATCATGGCCATGGCAATTACAATACCTACTAAAACTCGTTTCATCTATCAAACTTCATAAATGGATACTTATTTTTTAGAACCGAAATTTTCTCATTAAGCGATTTCAAGAATATCCGATGCTGTTCTGCTTCTTTATTAAAAGGCCTATGAGATAATCCTTTCTGTATTTCCTGAACCAGGTCCATTACAATTTTTGTATTCCCGGAAATCCATACATACTTAAATTTTTCCCAGATATAGTCAATGGCAAGCGAATTTGGGTGTACCATATCTTCAGCATAAAACCTATAGTCACGCAACTCATCCAGCATAAGTTCATAGGCCGGAAAATAACGCACATTTTTATCAGATACCCTTGTTTCCGTAATCTTTCCAACAGCTGAAATCAAATTTGCCTTACTGCGTTGATTTTCAATAAATCCGTCCTTTAAATGCCGTACAGGGGATATTGTAAAAATAACCAAGGCAGTAGGGTTTACCCTTCTGATATTTAAAATTATCCGTTGCACACTTTCTTCAATTTCCAAGGGTGAACGCAACACCTTGGTAAATTGGTTCTGAGGAAGTTTATGGCAATTGGCTACGCTCTTCTGAGATTCAACATTTTTGTAAACCCAGGCAGTTCCAAGGGTGATTATAATATGTGTAACCTCACTGAGTTTGTTTTTTGTAGCAAGAAGAGCGCTATTTAATTTCCTGAGTAATATTTCCTTGGACGGGTCACTAAGGTCTGAATGTACATCAAAACAGTGCCAGCGTTCATTGTAATAAAAAACATCAGAGTCTGTATAATTCCTTCCCTCTATTGTTCGGGCTATCAAGTTTTCCATGGCTTCCGTATGAAACAATATTCCAAATGGATTTTGAAGGGTTTGAAATTTATAATAATCGAGTTTCCTTCCAATATTTTCAACAAAACAAGAGCCCATGAGAAATATTGAGCTTTGATAATCAATCTCTTCTTTCTCAGATTGTAAAGGCACTATTGTCTGAAGTTTCATCCTGTACATTTTACATGGTTACAAGCATTCGGGGAACTGCTCCAGCATAGAATTATAATCCGCCTCCAACTGGGTATCAAACTGACTTATAAATCCCAAAATACGAAGAAGGCGTGCTATTTCCTGATCCTGTAAAGCCTCAGCGGCTTTGTTAATTTCATTTTGGACCAGTCGCTGAATATTGTACATATTTTCCAGCTCATAAAGACATTCATAGCCAAACGCATTAGCTATCCCCATATGTCTGGAAGTTTCCCAGGCAATTTCTGATAATGCGGGGAGTTCAAGATTTATCTGGGTATCTCCGTAGTAGCTGTATATAGAATCATTAATTCTCAAAGAATCATTTATTCGCAAAAACCCGGGAAAACTTTTCTGAAATAGTTGCATTTCAGAGATACTGGAGATCACCTGCCCATCCGTTTCAGTGCGCATTTCTTTATATGCCTCTACGGCTTCCGGAATTTTAATATTTATATTCCGCGCAGCTACTAATTCCCTTAAATTGTTTTGAATCTCTTCCTCTATTTTATCGATGGCAACCCTTTTATTCTCATCTATTTGATTCGAGGCATTCCAATTATTAAACCAAATAGCCAGGCTAATGCCAATAAATATCAATAAGATTTCACCCAGAATATATTTCCAATTTACCATATTGGGCTTAAAAAGTCGCATCATTCCTATTTTAGATATTCCTTCGCTTTTTCCAATGCCAGAGGAATGCCCCCGGGATTTTTTCCCCCTGCCGTAGCGAAAAATGGCTGGCCGCCACCGCTACCCTCTATATATTTTCCTAATTCCCGAACAATCTGCCCTGCATTGAAATTTCTTGATTCAACCAGTTCCTTAGAAATATAACATGATAAAAGCACTTTGCCATCCTGTTCTGTAGCGAATAACAGAAACAGGTTATTCCGGTTTTTACCCATTTCAAATACCAGGTCCTTAATACCGGATGCATTTAAATCCACTTTCTGTCCCAAAAATTGCACCCCGTTAATTTCCTCAATCTGCCGGATTAAATCCGTTTCAAGATTTTTGGTTTTTAATTTTAGAAGGCCCTCGACCTCTTTTTTTAATTTTGCATTTTCTTCCTGAAGGTTTTCTACAGCCTTAACAGGGTCTTGAGTTCCTTTTAAAAGATCACTGATCTCCAATAATTTACTGATATTGTCGTGATAATAATCCTTTACCGCATCTGAAGTAATAGCCTCAATTCTTCGAATACCAGCTGCAATTGCACCTTCAGAAACAATTTTAAAATGCCATATATCTCCCGTGTTCCGCACATGTGTACCACCACAAAGTTCTATAGATTGTCCAAATCTAATGGTGCGAACAGCATCTCCGTATTTTTCACCGAACAGGGCAATTGCCCCTTCTTTTAATGCTTTTTGCATAGGCATTGCTCGTTGTTCTTCTAAAGGAAGTTGCTCATCTATCCTCATGTTTACAAAATTTTCCACGTCGCGGAGCTGATCGGTAGTCATTTTTGCAAAGTGAGAAAAATCAAATCGCAGATATCTTGAATGCACTGCAGAACCTTTTTGCTCTACATGATTCCCCAAAATTTCCCTAAGTGCCTGGTGCAATAAATGTGTAGCTGTATGATTACGGGCCGTCCGTTCCCGTTGTTTTCTATCTACGACGGCGGTAAGGACTTCATTGGGATGTTTGGGCAGGTTTTTTGAAAAATGTATGATTTCATTATTCTCCTTCTTTGTATCTAAAATGTACACTACATCACCATTGGGTACTTCCAGATACCCCTTATCCCCAACCTGGCCGCCACCCTCAGGATAAAAAGGGGTTAAATTGAGGACCAATTGAAACAGGCTTCCCTCCTTTTTAGATACTATCTTTCTGTATTTTACGATTTTCACCTGAGCTTCGAGGAAATCATAGCCTACAAACTCCTGCCGGGCATCTTCCATAAGAACAGTCCAATCATCCTTTGAAACTTCAGAGGCAGCTTTGGAACGGTCCTTTTGTTCTTTCATCGCCAATTCAAAACCACTTTCGTCCAGTTTTAATCCTTTTTCACTTAAAATCAATTCGGTTAAATCTATTGGAAAGCCATAAGTGTCATATAATTCAAAAGCTTTTTTGCCATTTACTATTTCACCCCTGGTATTTGAAATAACATTATCCAGTAACAACAATCCTTGTTCAAGGGTCTTTAAAAAGGAGTGTTCCTCTTCCCGTATGACATTTTCTATGAGGTTTTTTTGTTCCCTTAATTCCGGAAAAGCGTCTCCCATACTTGAAACCAGGGCATTAACAAGACGAAACATAAAAGGGTCTTTGGTATCTAAAAAAGTAAAACCATACCTGATTGCCCTTCTTAAAATTCGCCGTATTACATAACCAGCTCCTGTATTACTTGGCAATTGGCCATCTGCTATAGAAAAAGACACCGCGCGAATATGATCAGCTATTACCCTGATAGCAATGTCTGTATCATTTTCCTTTCCGTATACAGTGTTGGTAATTGTCTCTATTTCCCGGATAATTGGAGTAAAGATATCTGTATCGTAATTAGATTTCACCCCCTGCATAACCATACAAAGACGCTCAAAACCCATTCCTGTATCCACATGTTTTTCAGGAAGTGGTTCCAGTTTGCCATTTGCTCTTCTGTTATACTGAATAAAAACCAGATTCCAAATTTCTACTACCTGCGGGTGATCCTGATTTACCAGGGTGGCCCCGTCAATCTTTTCCTTCTCATCTTTGGAGCGTATGTCTACATGAATTTCCGATGAAGGACCACATGGGCCCTGATCTCCCATTTCCCAAAAATTATCTTTTTTATCACCTTTGATAATCCGGTTTTCGGGCACAATGTTTTTCCACAAATTGAAAGCTTCCATATCCATGTCCAGGTTATCAGAATCCGAGCTTCCTTCAAATACAGATACATAGAGGCTATTCTTGTCAATATTACAAACATTGGTAAGGAATTCCCATGCCCAGCTTATGGCTTCTTCTTTGAAATAATCTCCAAAGCTCCAATTCCCAAGCATTTCAAACATCGTATGATGGTAAGTGTCTTTACCCACTTCCTCTAAATCATTATGTTTACCGCTTACGCGCAGACACTTTTGTGTATCCGCCACTCTGGGATTTTTAATGGGGGAATTCCCTAAGAAGAATTCCTTGAACTGATTCATACCTGCATTGGTAAACATCAGGGTAGGGTCATCCTTAATAACCATAGGTGCAGAAGACACAATTTTGTGCCCTTTTTCCTTAAAAAAATTTAAAAATTTTATTCTTATGTCCTTGGAAGTCATCTAAAATGGCAAGGTTTTATTAAATTTAACGGTTTGTACAAAACAATTTTTATATTTGCTTGTTTTGATAAGACGAAAGCACAAAAATAGGATAAAATCCATACATGTCTAAGGTAAAATACTATTACGATCCGGACACCCTTTCATATCGAAAGATAGAGCCAAAGAAATCTCGGCGTTACAGAAATATTTTCCTCTTTACGCTGGGTTCTGTAATTTCTGGTTTGCTGGGTTTAATACTTTTACTCAATACCAATCTTTTAAATACTCCCAGAGAACTTTCATTGCAAAGGGAAGCCAAGAACTATGAATTGCGATTTGAACTTCTGAACAAAAAGATGGAACAAATGGAGTATGTCCTGGGTAATATCGAAGACCGGGATAATAATATTTACCGACTTTATTTTGAGGCCAATCCTATTCCTGAAGAACAAAGAAAGGCTGGTTTTGGAGGTGTAAACAGGTACAAATCTCTGGAAGGATTTAATAATTCCGAGATGATAATTTCCACCACAAAGCGAATGGATATCATACAAAAACAAATGGTTATACAATCCAAGTCTCTGGATGAAATAACGAAACTGGCAGAGGAAAAAGAAAAACTTTTGGCAGCAATCCCGGCCATACAGCCCGTCAATAATGAGAAACTAACTCGCATGGCTTCAGGATTTGGATGGAGGTCAGACCCATTTACCAAGGCTAGAAAGATGCACTGGGGCATGGATTTTACCGCAGCCAAGGGAACACCCATATATGCTTCAGGAGATGGTGTAGTAACACGCGCAGATAATAATGCTTCAGGTTATGGAAAGCATATTCGAATAGATCATGGATATGGCTATATGACCCTTTATGGTCATTTAAGTCAATACAATGTAAAAAAACGCCAAAAAGTGCGTCGTGGTGACCTTATCGGTTTTGTAGGAAGCACTGGCAGATCTGAAGCACCTCATCTGCATTATGAAGTATGGAAAGACGGAGATCGTATAAATCCAATTAATTTTTACTACGGAAGTTTAACCGCCGAGGAATTTGAAAACATGCTTAAATTCGCAACTCAGGAAAATCAATCACTGGATTAATGCATATAGAACTACCGGAAAAACGTTATTACGGAATTGGCGAAGTCGCCAGGGCATTTGATGTAAATACTTCACTGATTCGATTCTGGGAGAAGGAATTTGACGTTATACAACCCAAAAAAAATGCAAAAGGCAATCGGAAGTTCACTCCAAAAGACATTCAAAATCTCCAGCTGATTTATCATTTGGTAAAGGAGCGTGGATTTACTCTTGAAGGCGCTAAAACTCATTTGCGTGAAGAAAGGCAAAAGACACTTTCAAATTTTGAAATCATACAGAAACTTGAGCGTATCAGGGCAGAGTTGATCAAAATAAAAAGTCAGCTTTAAACAAAAATATTAACTTAATAATACGATTATGAAAAAATGGCTAATTCCCGTAATTATACTTTTAGTAATTGCATTTGGTATTTACCAATGGGCCGTTGGGTTTAACAACACGGCAGTAGAGTATGAGGCAAATGCCAAAACATCCTGGTCTAATGTTGAAAGTGCCTATCAAAGAAGAAATGATCTGATCGGGAATTTGGTAAAAACAGTACAGGGAGCCGCGGATTTTGAAAGAGGAACCCTAACCGATGTAATTGAAGCCAGGGCGAAAGCTACTTCAACAACCATTGATGTGGATAATCTTACACCGGATAAGCTGGCTGCTTTCCAGGAAGCACAAACAGGACTTTCATCGGCTTTATCTCGCTTGCTGGTTACTGTAGAAAGATATCCGGATTTAAAGGCTAATCAAAATTTCCTTGAATTGCAGTCTCAGCTTGAAGGCACAGAAAACCGAATTAATGTTGCAAGAGACAGGTATAATGAACAAGTTAACATCTATGACATCTTTACCACAAAATTCCCTAATAAAATTTTAGCGGGTTGGTTTGGATTTAATGAAATGGCCCGTTACCAGGCAAATCCAGGTTCAGAGAACGCTCCGGATGTGGACTTTGATTTTAAGTAATAGATTTCCAAATGTCAAAAGTTGAAGATTTCTTAACCGCCGATGAAGAACAGGAGATTGTTAATGCCATTCTTGATTCGGAAAAGAATACTTCCGGAGAAATACGGGTGCACATAGAAACTTCAACTTCCGGGGATCATTATCTGAGGGCCCAGGAAGTCTTTCATTTATTGAAAATGGATAATACCAGGGAAAGTAATGGGGTGTTGATATATGTTGCAGTGGATGACAAGAAATTTGTAATCTGCGGAGATAAAGGGATTAACGAGGTGGTTCCAAAAGGCTTCTGGGATACCACGAAAGATGTCATCCAGAACAAATTCAAAGAAGGAAAATTTAAAGAAGGAATTATAAACGGAATCCTAATGGCCGGTAATGAATTGCAGGCCCACTTTCCATGGAAACCCAATGATACAAATGAATTGAGCAATGAGGTATCTAAAACTTAGTCTTCTTCTCTTATTATTTTCCGGGAGTACTGCTTTAGCTCAATTCACAATTCCTGATAAACCAAAACTCCAAACCAGCGTATACGATTATATTGGGTTATTATCCTCCGGCGATAAAAATGCATTAGAGCAAAAACTTATCCGGTATTCCGACAGCACTTCCACACAGATCGTGATTGCTATTATAAAATCAACCGAAGGTGAAAATATCAATTACCTGGGTGCGCAATGGGGAGAAGCATGGGGAATTGGACAAGCCGTGGAGGATAATGGCATTCTGATCCTTCTGGCAAGGGAAGACCGAAGGGTTGCTATTAACACAGGTTATGGCATAGAAGCAACACTTACGGATGCATTATCCAAACGGATAATTGAAACTGTGATTATTCCTGAATTTAAAGAAGGTGATTATTATGCCGGTTTAGATAAAGGATCTGATGCCATTTTTAAAGTGCTTAACGGTGAATTCAAAGAAGAAAGTTCTCCCAAAGGGGATGGACACTTTCCTTTTGAAGCATTTCTGCCCATTATCATTTTTATTATCATTATCATTATTCTCAGCAACCGCAACAGAAAAAGTGGCGGAGGCAAAGGAAGGGGCCGCAAAAAAGGCCTGGACCTTTGGGATATTATCATCCTCAGCAACATGGGCAGGGGCGGATATAATTCGGGTTCTTCCGGAGGAGGATTTGGCGGAGGCGGTGGCTTTGGCGGGGGCTTCGGCGGGGGCGGCTTTGGTGGAGGTGGTTCCTCCGGAGGCTGGTAAACAGCCTAGTATTTAATGGGATAACCACTCCTGGTCAGAAATTCTTTAGGATCCGTAATTGCGAGAATATCCTTAATTGCATCAGCCTTATCTTCGGCATTGTCATAGTAGGCTTTAATGATCTTATAGCCAACGGCATAACCCAGTAATATAGGATGATCGCTTTTATCTAATGATTCCCATAACCAATAACTACTATCCTGTTTAGATAAGTCTTGCTCGAACCTGTCCCTTAATTCCTTTTCATTATCCTCTATGAATTTTAACTGGCTGTAGTCTTCAACATTTCCCCGAACCAGGTAGTAATTAATAAATTGGGCGCCCCCTTCTCTTAATACCAAATCGAGCATATTATCTGGCTTGCTATAGGTCCCGATATATGCCTGGAACCCAAGAGACCTTGCCTGTTGAAAATGTGCAAGCTCATGTACAATTACATTAATCAGCCTATCCGGTTTTTTAAGACCTTTAACAATAGTTATCAACTGGCCTTTTGGTGAAGCCTGTGCTATTCCCCTGTTCGCTCCTATTAGCAAATAAGTTGGTGGGTACATCGCGTCCGGGATGATTTCTCCAAACTTTTCAAACTCATTGTATACCTGTTCCTTAAACTCCGACAAAGAGTCCAAAAAATTGGGAATCTCAGCATATTCCTCAGGAGCACTATTAATGGCTGCACTTAGTTTTTCCGGAGTTAAACCGTGCCTGTTACAATATTCTTTCAGTCCGGGTGATCCCTTATCAAAATAATTTTCCCGGAGTATGGCCAAAGAATCAGATTCCGGGTTCAATAATTTATAGGCTCCTATAAAATTAACAATATCACTGCTGACAATTGAGGCATCTTTAGGTACTAATGGATATGCTGGTTGCGCTATAGCTTTAAAACCTAGTATCCCAAAACAAATTAAAGCAAAGTAAAATTTAGATAACATGAGTCAATATGGATTGGTTCGTCTTCACTATAGAAGAATGAAATCGAAAATTGTTACAGTAGAAATTGAATTTCAACCTTACTTTTTTCTCATGTAAATAGTAACGGGTACTCCTGTATAATCAAAATTCTCCCGAAGCTTATTCTCCAAAAACCTTTTATAGGGTTCCCGGACATACTGAGGCAGGTTACAGAAAAAAGCAAATTGCGGATAAGGAGTGGGCAGCTGCGTAATATATTTGATCTTAACATATTTCCCCTTATAAGCCGGAGGTGGTGTATGCTCAATAACAGGGAGCATAACATCATTTAATTTTCGGGTTGGAATCCTTTTAGACCGGTTTTTATAAACTTCTACTGCCGTTTCTATAGCTTTAAAAATGCGTTGTTTGGTATGAACCGACATAAACAGGATAGGAACATCTGTAAAGGGCTCTATAGCCTGTTTTATTTTTTGTGTATATAGCTTAACAGCGTGGGTATCCTTTTCTACCAAATCCCACTTATTTACCAGGATCACTATTCCTTTGTTATTTCGTTGCGCCAACCAGAAAATATTTTCTACCTGTCCGTCAAATCCGCGAGTGGCATCCAATAAAAGTAAACAGACATCACAGTGTTCAATGGCTCTTACAGAACGCATTACCGAATAAAACTCCAGGTCTTCTTTTACCTTCGCTTTCCGGCGAATACCTGCTGTATCTACCAAGTTGAATTCAAAACCAAATCTGTTGTATTTGGTATCTATACTATCGCGTGTAGTACCTGCTATATCTGTAACAATATATCTTTCTTCCCCAATTAGAGCATTGATAAAAGAAGATTTTCCGGCATTTGGCCTTCCAACTACAGCAAATCTGGGCAGCTCATCTTCTATTTCCTCACTTTCAGGCAATACTTCAACAAGCGCGTCTAATAATTCCCCTGTTCCGCTGCCATTTATACTCGAAAGATTATAATATTCTCCCAATCCCAGCGCATAAAATTCAACTGCTTCTTCTGCCCGTTTGGGGTTATCTACTTTATTAACAGCCAAAAAAACAGGCTTTTTGGCGCGGCGCAATAAATTAGCCACATCCTCATCCATACCGGTGATTCCGGTTTCAACATCTACCATAAAGATAATGGCATCGGCTTCTTCAATGGCCAGTTTTACCTGTTTATCTATTTCCTGTTCAAAGATATCATCACTCCCAAGAACATAACCGCCGGTATCTATTAAGGAGAATTCTTTGCCATTCCAGTCGCTCTTCCCATAATGCCTGTCGCGGGTTACCCCGCTAACGGCATCTACAATGGCCTCACGTCGCTGTATTAATCGATTAAAGAAAGTGGATTTTCCAACATTCGGCCTTCCTACTATGGCTACTATGGCGCCCATACTAACAAATTAGGCCGCAAAGTTAGTGTTAATGAAATTAGATAAAAAATAAAAGATTGCACATGAATTCTTTAACTCAAAGGTATAGTACGCTTTTAGTAATTTATTGAAATCATTTTTCTATAAATTACTGGCTATATTGATGACCTTAGGAATATCCCTGGCCCCATTTAGATATTTTTCTCCTGGTTTTCTATTATTTGTAAAACGCGCGGGCGAACCATAAGATAAGGTATGACCTGGAATATCCTCAAGCACAAGTGACCCTGCCCCAATAACCGTATGTGCTCCAATTGAGATATTCTCAGTGACCTTGCTTCCAATTGAGATTGCCGAATATTTCCCTAACATTAAGTTACCTCCTGTACAAACACCCGGGGCTAAACTCGAATAATCATTCATATAACCATCATGTCCCAAAGAAGAATTCGTATTTAACATACAAAAATCCCCCACCACGGCATTTGCATTTATAATAACCCCCGGCATAATTGAAGTCCCCATTCCTATTACCACATCTTTTCCAATTATTGCATTAGGATGAATTGCCGAAATAAAATTAAAATTCGGTGCGATTTTTACTATTTTTTCTACAACCAGGTTTCGCCCCCAATTGTCCCCTATTGCTACAATGCCTCCTATGAGATTAAATTTTTCAATAACCTCTGGTAAATCGAAAATGTTTCCAAGAATCTCGTAACCATTTTTTTTAGAACCTTTCTTTTTGAAGTCATCAATAAAGCCAATTACATTATATTTTTTTTCTCTTTCAAGGCAATCCAAAACAACACTTCCATGGCCTGATGAACCAAATATGACAATATTTTTCATAAACTAAATGGGTACATTTACTTTTAATCGATAAAATCATACCGTTTATCGATAAAACGAAGATATAAAAACTATTCAATAATTTGGAGAAAGAAAGGTTTATTCCGCAATCAGAGTAAATTTGATGTTGTAATTTATTGTTTATCAATAACTTAACTAAAAAGTTAAAGTTGCATAGGTGCTCACAACAGTCAAGCGAGTATAATGTTATTGCCAATATAGGAAAAAACCATAATCAAATCATACATTGGTTTAATTACATCTCTATGAATTTAGATTGTAATAAAAATATCAAACATGAATAGAGGATGGTTTCAGAAGAATGAAGTATCTTTTGAAAGTAAATCCAAATAGGTATGAAGGCACTGCCTAACGACATTGTTTTAAGGCCAAGGTTCCAGCTGGAACTCAATCGGCCCAAGGAAAGTGCGTTACAGTCTTTTGAAATAGCAACGAATGACCCGTTCCTGATAAATAGAATAGATGACCATGTCTTTATAAAATTCCAAAAAAAAGATTCTGATTTTTGGTCGCCCCAGCTACATTTGGAAATTAACGAGACTGACGCTTCAAACTGCAGGATATATGGGCTTTTCGGCCCTAACCCCACTCTATGGACATTTTTTATGTTCTTACATTTTGGCGTGGGAACATTTTTTCTTATCCTTGGTGTATGGGCCTACTCCAGTGCCTCTTTGGGAAAAGCCTATGGACTGCAACTGGGCGGAATGATTTTTATGGTTTTTATTTGGTTTGTATTATATGCATTTGGCAGAGCAGGAAGAAGAAAAGGAAAACCTCAAATGCAACAATTATTCCATTTTATGAGAGAAGTTTTAAACTTAAACTGATTTACTTCTGATCATACCCAAACCTTCGAAGTTGATTAGGGTTACTTCGCCAGTTTTTATTAACTTTTACATAGAGTTCTATATATACCTGTTTATCAAAGAATTTTTCAAGATCCTTCCTGGAAGCAACTCCTACCCTTTTTAGTGCAGTTCCTTTGTGCCCGATAATTATTCCCTTTTGAGAATCGCGCTCTACCATTATAACCGACCTTATCCGGATTATTTTTTCGTCCTCCAAAAATTCCTCGGTTTCAATTTCAACCGAATAGGGAATCTCCTTTTTATAGTGTTCCAAAATTTTTTCGCGGATAATTTCGTTCACAAAAAACCGTTCCGGCTTATCTGTCAACTGGTCTTTAGGGAAATAAGGTGGTGCTTCGGGTAATAGTTCCAAAATACGTTCAAATACCTCCTTTACATTAAAATTTCTAAGGGCAGAAATAGGATGAATCTCTGCAGAAGGAAGCTGTTCCTGCCAATATTGCGTTTGTTCTTCCAAAACCTGTTGCTCTGAAGTATCAATCTTATTGAGTAAAAGCAGCACCGGAATCTTACTTTCCTTAAGTCTTTCAAGAAAAGTGTTATCCTTCAGTGCTTTCTCACCAATCTCCACCATGTAAACCAAAATATCCGCATCTTCAAAAGCCGATTTTACGAAATTCATCATCGAATCCTGGAGCTGGTAAGCAGGTTTAATAATTCCCGGCGTATCTGAAAGAATTAGCTGAAAATCCTCCCCATTTACAATTCCCAGGATACGATGTCTTGTGGTCTGCGCTTTTGCAGTGATTATTGAAAGTTTTTCCCCTATAAAGGCGTTCATCAGGGTTGATTTGCCCACGTTGGGATTTCCAATGATATTCACATAACCTGCTTTATGAGCCATTATACCTTTATTTTTGAAAAATAGGCCTTCATTGCCCTATTTACGGACGGAGACAAATATAGCACTGCAATCATATTGGGAATCACCATAAGTGCAAAGGACAGATCTATTAAATTTACCACAAGATCTACGGAAGCCACCGCGGCAAAGGTAATACTACCAACGTAAATATAATTATAGAGCTTCCCCACCTTAACATTGGTTAAAAATGACAGGCATTTGGTTCCGTAGTAGGAATAGGTAAACAATGTTGACAATGCAAATGCGGTGACAATGACCATTAAAAGCACATCGCCAAAACCAAAAAGAGATTTTTTAAATGCAATGAGGGTCATGACAATTCCGTTACTCTCGGCATCCAAATAGGCACCACTTAAAATAATAACCACTGCAGTTAAAGTGCAAACCACAATAGTATCTATAAACGGACCCAACATAGCCACCAGGCCTTCCTGAATAGGTTCTTTCGTTTTTGACTGGCCATGGTACATGGGGGCACTACCAACGCCGGATTCGTTGGAGAAAACCGCTCGTCTAATACCGATAATTATAAGGCCCCATAACCCACCCTGTACGGCTGTTTTAAAATTAAATGCTTCAATCAATATTAATTTTAAAGAAGGCCAAATCTGACCTGCATTCATCACCATGATAATTATCACTGCCAGCAGATATAACAGTACCATAAAGGGAACAATTGCCGTGGCAACTTTAGCGATTTTTTTAAGTCCGCCGAAAATCACGAAAGACGTTATTATACTAAGCACAATCCCAATACCCAGTTTCCAGTTAAAATCACCGAATAAGGCAATGGTTTCATCAGGATTAATAACCCCCATTAAAGTTTGAGTAAACTGGTTGGTCGTAAATGCCGGCAGCACTCCAAAGAGACCTGCAACACAAAAGAACACAGCTAAAGGCCTTGCTTTTTGCCCCATTCCTTTAGTGATGTAGTACATGGGGCCTCCCTGTAAATTTCCCTCGCTATCCTTATCGCGGTACATTATTGCCAGGCTGCAGGAATAAAATTTTATGCAAATACCTACAAGAGCAGTCATCCAAATCCAGAAGACCACACCGGGACCACCCAGGTAAATAGCAATGGCTACGCCAGAAATGTTCCCCAGTCCAACAGTAGCCGCCACAGCTGAAGACAGGGCCTGGAGATGGCTAACTTCACCGGGGTCATCAGGATTGTCATATTTACCAGAGGTTATCTGAATGGCATGTTTAAAATAGCGGTAGGGAAGTAATTTGGAATAGGCAACCAGATAAAGTCCCCCACCAATTATCATAAAAAGCATCACCCATTCCGTATATGGAAGAACGGATGCCAAAAAATCATTGAATATCTCCATAAGCAAACTTAAGGTCCGAAGTTATGCAATTTAAACTTTTGGGGCCGATGTTGTGATAAATAATTACAGCCTTATGTTTTGATTTAACTAAAAAAGCATCGTATATTTGACGTCCATATCGCGGGGTAGAGCAGTATCCTTCGATTCCTCAGGACAGGGTACCTACTCGTACTAAGGAAAAGAATAAAAAACACTGCCAATAAAAATATTGAAAGTTCACATCGCGGGGTAGAGCAGTATCCTTCGATTCCTCAGGACAGGGTACCTACTCGTACTAAGGAAAAGAATAAAAAACACTGCCAATAAAAATATTGAAAGTTCACATCGCGGGGTAGAGCAGTAGGTAGCTCGTCGGGCTCATAACCCGAAGGTCGCTGGTTCGAGTCCAGTCCCCGCTACAAAGAAAACCAGATATGAAAGTATCTGGTTTTTTTATGGAACAAACGGCCAAGCTTGCTTGAGTCGTTTTGTGAAATATAAAAATAGATAGCGCCTTGCGCTATTGGTTTTCTTTGTAAAGCCACCCCCAAGGCCCATTTCGTTGCGCAGCAACGAAATGAATCCAGTCCTTTATTGTAATCCTAAGTCTCAATAGTTGTGCTGAATATCTATAACTTTCTTTGTAAAGCCACCCCCAAGGCCCATTTCGTTGCGCAGCAACGAAATGAATCCAGTCCTTTATTGTAATCCTAAGTCTCAATAGTTGTGCTGAATATCTATAACTTTCTTTGCGAAAAAGCCAAGTTTACTTGAGCTTTTGAACGAAGGAAAAGAAACAGCCTCGGTTTAGCGAGGTTGATAGCTTTCTTTGTAAAGCCACCCCCAAGGCCCATTTCATGCGAAGCAATGAAATGAATCCAGTTACTGTATAAAATTCCAAATTTCAATAAATGTAAAGAACAATAAGATGGTTTTTTGTAAAGCCTGCCATTTTGGCCCTTTCCGAGACCACGGCGAGGAAAGAATCCAGGAAAGCATTTCGTCTTTTTCTATACAAGGAATTGTCCAGATTAACACTGGTTTAAGCAAGATAAACTAACCCACTGGCTTTTCATTGCAAGTATTTTGCAGTGCCATAAGCTATATTAAGATCCAAATGTTTTAGTTATGCCTACCGTAAGATTGTCGGTTTTTATCTATAAAGGCCATCAATTTATGCAGATATCCTTTAATGGAGATGAACGTCTTCAGCAGTATATACTGGCGTTTCCAAGGGTACGCTGGAGTCACACCTATAAAACCTACTATGTACCCTACTCCAGAACCATTTTTAAGCTTTTTATACGTATTTGAGGCAGGAAAATTTTTATATAGATTATTCCCAAATGCCTGGAAACAAGAAACGTGAACCATTGAAGGGAAAAGCCGGGCGACCTGGAATAGTTGGATTGTTAAATGACAGGCAGTTTGCGCTTTATCATGAATATAGCTTGTATTTAAAGGGCTTACGACTAAGTAATAATACCATTAACACCTATACAAATTTCATCAGCAATTTTCTTTACTTTCTTAAAGACAGGCCCATTGATCAGCTAACCAATACTGATGTACAGCGATTTGTAGAGGACATCATTCAAAGAAAAAAATATAGCATTAGTACCCATCGGCAATTGATAAGTGCAGTCAAACATTTTGGCGTGCGCTTTTCTGGATCTGAAATTGTACCTCCGGATTTAATTAGACCAGCAAAAAACAAGCGATTACCCACCGTATTAAACAAGCAAGAAGTACTAGTTCTATTACAGGCCACCACTAATTTAAAACACCGAATAGCACTTGCAATGTTGTATGCTTCCGGGTTGCGCATTGGGGAATTGATATCCCTAAAAATTGCCGATATAGATACAGAACGAAGACAGATTCGCATACAAAATGCCAAGGGAAGAAAAGACAGATATGGTATCCTTGCCGAGAGCATTTTGCCATTACTAAACAATTACCTAATGACCTACAGGCCAGTCTACTACTTTATTGAAGGGCCGCAGCAAAAAAGGTATAGCGATGGAAGTGTTCGTAAATTTTTACAAAGGAGTTGTCAACGGGCGGGCATAAAAAAGCACTGTACTCCACATACTCTACGGCACTCCTATGCCACGCATCTTATAGAAAATGGTGTTGGATTGCGCTATGTGCAGGATTTACTGGGGCATTCAAAACCCGAAACAACGATGATTTATACCCATGTGGCTCAGAAAGATCTGATGCAGATACGAAGCCCATTAGATAGTGTGGTTCTTGAACTCTTGGAATCGGATAAAAATCCCTTAAAACTATCATTATCCGGGAAAAGTAAGGGATAAATAATTATTTTAGTGCGGATATAACAAGTTGGCGAAAATAACGATTAACCAAAAACATAATATTATGAAATTCCAAAAAATCACATTAAGCAAAGTACCCGTTCTACTCTATGTAATGGCTATAGTAACGATTTCTTTTTTACAATCTTGCAAGTCTGACCAAAAACGAAAAGATAAAACAGAAGCTGAAATCGAGACGGTAGCAGATAGAAATGTCGTTGAAATCGTTACCGAAACTATGGAATTCCAAATGCCAGATACCATACCATCAGGTTGGACGACCTGGCGTTATCACAACAAATCAAACCAGACTCACTTTATTCTAATTGATGATTGGCCAGATAACAAACACCATATAGATACCATCCGACAAAAAATATTGAAGCCCATCAATGATGCAATGCTACTCTTTGACCAAGGAAAAGTAAAAGAAGGGCAAGCAGAATTCGGCAAATTACCGGTATGGCTTAACCAAGTTAAATTTCCGGGGGGTGTTGGTTTGATTTCACCCGGTCTCACCGCTGAGACGACTATGAATTTGAATCCAGGAAAATATTATGCCGAATGCTATATACGTATGGAAAATGGAATGGTGCATCATATTATGGGGATGATAAAGGAATTTGTAGTAATGGAAGAGGATTCAAACCTCAATGAACCAACAGCAGATTATTTGATTGATATTTCTACCGAAAAAGGTATGGTCTGGGAACCACCCACATCAGCCGGAACCTACACATTTTTAGTGAAATTTATTGACCAGATTGAGTATTCATTAGAAACTTCCATTGTTGGTCTTGATGTACACCTTGTGAAATATCGTAACGAAGCCGATCTGGAGTCTTTGGAAAAATGGGTTGATTTTGTCCAAGGTATGAAAGAGCCGGCACCGGAAGGCCTGACTTTTTTAGGCGGTGTAAACGATATGCCAGGAGGCAGTAAAGGTTATTTTAAAGCCATTCTAAAACCGGGTAAATATGCCCTTATTTCCGAAGTGCCAATGGCCTCAGAAAAGAACCTTTTGAAAACCTTTGAGATCGGTGAATGACCGAGAAATAATTACTTTCGCCAACAACATATATAAAAAATAGCGGCTTAACTGCTTAATCAAAAAATAATGAACTAATTAAAGGTCAGTTATAACCCGAAAATTTAGTGCTTAAGAACCCGCTACTTTTCATATACTCACCGTTGTGCTTCATGATAACCAACCACTAACCAATGATAAAATTCTTTAGAAAAATTAGACAAAATCTACTTTTAGAAGGCAAAACTGGAAAGTATTTTAAGTATGCTATTGGAGAAATAATACTTGTGGTTATTGGTATTTTAATTGCTCTTCAAATCAACAATTGGAACAATAACAATCAACTAAAAAAATTAGAAACAAAATATCTTACGGAAATTAGGAACAATCTAAAATCTGATTTGCCAGATATTAATTTCAACATAGATTTTAACGAAAGTAGACTAAAGTCAAATGAAATTATTCTTCAATATCTAAATAGAGAAATTGATTATTCTGATTCTTTGAAATTTCATTTTGGTAATCTAATATTTACGACCAGAACACTACCAAATACAAGTGCATATGAAAACCTAAAATCACGTGGATTGGAAATTATTACCAACGATACTTTAAGGCTAAATATCACTTCATTATACTCATTTTTATATCATAATGTCATTGACTTTGAAAAACAGGATGACAATTCGTTTCAATATGGATTATTTATACCCGAAGTTTCTAAAGTACTGAATATGCAATCAGTATGGAAAAGTGCTGAACCTATTGACGGACAAATATTATTAGATAATTATCAGCTTAAAAATGCAATTACAACAAATATTTTCATTCGAAAATATATGCTGGCTCAATATTACGATTTAAAGAAAAGTGTTGAAAATTGCATTAACCAAATAAACACGGAACTGAAAAAATAACGAAAGCACAACAATGTGTATGATGCATAGCTACCCTGCGGGCAAGCTACGACACCATACACAGACCGTTGTAGTTAATTAAGGTAACATTATTGTTATAGTATCGTCTTTATTGTAAAACATCTAAAATAATGAACTACAAATTGATCAAAATTTCGCTTTCAATACTTTTTTTAATCTTCTCTCAATTTAGTGCTAGTGCACAGTTGGCTGATGAAATCCCTTTAACAGCCGACAATCAACTTTTAGGTTTGGGGACGCAGTACATCTTAAAATCTAATATTCTACAAGAAGACCGTCCTATCATTATTTCATTACCCATTGGTTATGAAAACAATAAGGATACCTATCCTGTTCTTTATCTTTTGGATGGATTGGGGAACATAAAACATCAGGTTGGTACGGTAGAGCTCCTAACCGAATCAGGAATTGTACCCCCAATGATTATTGTTGCCATAGAAAGTTTGGATAGGGCAAGAGATTTGACACCTTCAAATGCAGGCGAAGACAATTATATAGGAACTAAAGCAGGCATACCACAAAGTGGCGGGGCTCCTGAATTTCTTGAATTTTTAGAAAAGGAATTAATTCCATTCGTTGAGTCAAACTTTCGAACGCATCCGTATCGCCTTTTGGAAGGGCATTCTTTTGGAGGGTTATTTAGTACCTATGCACTGATGAATAAACCAGAATTATTCGATGCATTAATCATCCAGGCGCCCGCTTTATGGTGGAATAAAGAAGAGATGACAGCTCAAGCTAAAGAATTTTTTAAATCTAATATCTCCCTGGATAAAGCCGTTTATTTTGGAACTGGTGGAGCAGAAGGCTGGGGTATGCGACAAGAGTTAGCCCGCTATGTCGATGTAATTAAGCAAAACCCACCTAAAAATTTTCGCTGGAAACATGAGGAAATCCCTGGTGATGAAGTACATGATGATTCTCGTTTATTACTTAATTATTATGGATTGAAATTTGTGTTTTCCGATTTAAGGGCTTCTGAGGATTTGCTAACAAATTATAGTGACGAATCTTTTTTGCAAGGTGAGCAGGAATTAAGAGATAAGTATGGGCAAAATGCTCGGAGGCCAGCCAGTGATTATGTTAACATAATTATGGAATTGCTAAATGAAGAAAATAATTTAGGAGCAATTACAGTATATAAAAGAGCTACAGAAGCATATCCAAAGTACATTCAGTTTTTAAATAATTTAGCTGCCTTATACGAGGAAACAGACCAAATTGATAAGGCTATTGAGACTTATAAGTCGGCTATTGAGGTTTCTACTAAACTCAAACTAGGAAACGAGGAAGGTTATCAAAAAGAGATTGAAAGGTTGGAAGAAACTAACTACAACAATGTATAAAAAATAATAGCCGTGATAGTTGTAAAATAAAGGGTTGTAGCCCGCTTCAACCTTTGTGCAACTTGATAATTTTGAAGCCCGCATTCGGCTACTATTCTTATACTCACCGTTGTATGCCATTCAAAACTCAAGAAATTGAAAAGAATTGAAGTAAAAAAAGGACAAATTCTACAAAGAGCTGATTACTTAAATAATAAAGTATATCACGTTGAATCTGGTTTACTTCGTAGTTATTCAATTGATGAAAATGGGAAAGAGCATATTTTCATGTTTGCTCCTGAGAATTGGCTAATTGGGGATGGGGTTCCAAAAGATGAACCTTGTCAATTATTTATAGATGCAATAGAAGATTCAGTCGTTATTCCTATAGAAAGAGATTCGCCTGTATTATCTGATTCAAAAAAGCTAATAAGAAGGGTTGAAGTATTACAAAATAGAATCATCAAGTTAATGAGTGCTTCAGCGATTGAACGCTATGAGGACTTTATTGAAACCTACCCAAATATCGTACAACGTGTTCCCCAAAAAATGATTGCTTCTTACCTTGGTATAACCCCAGAAGCGCTCTCCACCGTAAAAAGAAATCGACTTAAAAAATAAGTCCCCTTTTCATTTCTTAATCTACATTAAGGCACATCTTTTTAAATGACTGCACCTTTGCATCATTATTAATCATTTAAAAAGATGAAAATCATGAAAAATTTATTTAAAATCAGTTCTGTTTTATGGGTTATTTGGGGGATCGTTCATATGTTCTTCGGAGGTTTTATTTTATACCTCGTTTCGATAGGTGACACGAGTAGGATAGTGGCGGAAGTAGCCAACAATGTCTCTCCTGAACTTGTTAAAATGGATTATCATTCAGCTGCTAATGCCATGTTTGGACAGCATGGATGGAATTTACTATGGTTCGGTATCGTAACTGCAATAGCCGCATTTTATGTATGGAAAGGAAATAAAAATGCTATTTTCTTAGCGGCAATCGTGGGAGGTTTAGCCGATTTAGGCTACTTTATGTTTATGGATTTAGGAGGATATGTCTTGTTTTTCCCAGGAAAGCTGATGACTTATATCGCCTTGGCAGCTATTATCACAAGTTTTTACGCTCACTTTAAGCTTCGTAATGCCGAGGCATAAACTAAATTAATAAATGCCCAATATGGAAACACTTCATAAAAAAGACATTACAAAAGGAGGATTTGCAGGAATAAGAGAACACCAGATGATTAAAGAGTCTCGTGTATTTGGAAGAAAACCACCCAATGATAAAAGCTGGGATGGCATTGGAAGCTTCGTGTATTTATCAGATGCTAATTTTATTCCTAATGGTGAAACAGGTATGCACCCGCACAGAGAAATTGATGTAATTTCTTTCATGGTAAAAGGGCGTGTGCTTCATGAGGGCACACTTGAAGATGGAAAAATACTAGACGAAAGCGAAATACAGGTGCAAAGAGGTGGTGGTGATGGATTTCTGCATAATGAAATAAATCCAGATGCAACAGAAAACAGGATGATTCAAATCTGGTGTCTTCCTGAAGTTAGTGGTCAAAAACCCGATTATAAAAAATACACTTTACAAAAGAATTCACTTACTTCTATATATGGAGGAAATGAGAAAAGTGTTAACACTTTCAACAGCAACACCTATATAGAAATCGGTTCATTCACAAAAGGTGAAGCTTTTTCTTTTGAGCAAACATTTATTGCTTACATGACCAAAGGAACAGCTATAGCAAATGATGAGAAAGTACAAGATGGAGATTTGATAAGGGGAGAAAACTTAAAATTTGAAACTCTGGAAGATTCTCAAATAATCCTATTCTATGTAAAAGAATAATAACGGCATACAACAAGGTATAAAAGCAATAGCGGGCTGAGGACATCCTCTAACCGCTTTTTGTTTTTTAAATAAGTATCTTGCTTTTGAAAAGTAAGTGCATATAATCCGCTACTGCTCTTATACAGACCGTTGTAAAACATTTGAATGAAAATCCGAAGTATAACATTTAAGGCGCCAGAACCAAAACTAAAAGTTCACAAACTTGTGACAGTTTACATATCTGAAAAACATTCAGAAATTATTGTTGCACCTTATTTTAAAGATGAAAAAAACGGATTTAGTTACGAGCAACCGAATTGTGGAATAGTTGACTTAAACCGTTCGCTGGAAACCATCGGACTGACTATAAGCGGAATTTTGACAAATTTGACTTAAAAGATAAACAATCTGGAAACGGAAAAAAATGTGACTGGCCTGCTTTTAAAGCAAGTAAGGAAAAGTCAATGCGTGGTTTTGAACAAAAATATCGTCGGATTTCTGTTCTTGTGTATATTAACCGAAAGAAATAATTCTTTGCGAATAGAAACAGTACTGAATTTGCCAATTGGAATTGAACTGACAAGTACGATTTCTGCTTATTGCGAGCCAGCCGATTTAGGTAATAGAATAATTAAAATGTTTCGTTCGGAAATAACAGAACGGAAATAAAAAAACGTTTTACAACAACGGCTATAGTTCATTGCGGCGGAATTTCCTCTCTGGAAATTCTGCGTGTTCGCTAGCTTTCGTTTCACTGCGGAATAGTTCTGGCGAACCATTCCCAACCAACGATAGCCAAAACCGTTAGCATACATTTAAGAATTCATATTATGAAATACATATTTACCATTACCATCCTCTTAATTATTTGTTCTTGTCATATCAGATCCGATAATAATAATGTTCCAGCCCTAACAAATAACATTACAATTTTTGAGGTATACCTGAAGGATTCCACCGCATTAGATGAATTTAGTCTTTTTTTAAAAGACACCTTAGGATTTCCAGTTGAGTGGAACAATTTTGACCTATTCGGTGACGGTGTAGTTTATGATGAGGCCTTTTTTTTAGGCAATACCACGCTTGAATTAGTAACTCTTTATCAGGGAGATTCATCCATGAAGGAAAAGGCCAGATTCAGTAGAATTATTTTTGGAACAGACGATATTGAAGCACTTTCGAGGACTATTAAAGATGACTTTCAACATGAGATACCGAGAGATTTCAATATAATGTCAGGAGGAAAAAGAATAGCGATGGGAAAACAAACTACCTTGGATTCATTGAGTAAAATTTCAAATTTTTCTGTCACCTTTTGGCAATATCTTGATGCTGGTCTTGCTTTTCAAGACAGATCGGTAAATGCTTCCTCAGTCGAGGAACTATATCATAAACTAGGTTCCATGTTAGAATCTAATCCTTTGGGAATAATTGAACTAAAAGAAGTTCATTTGTCGATGACCAATGATGTTCTTGATCAATGGAACAAGCTACTCGGGCCGAGTATGGATAATCATTGGAAACTATTAAAAGGCCCGAAAATTTCTTTCAATGTTTTGTCGCAAAGTCAAGGAATTGAATGGATTACAATTAAAGTTAAGGACCTTTCAAAAGCGAAGGAATATCTTTTATCTAAAAATATGCTTTCAGAAAGTGGCGATAAAGTATCAATTAAAAAAGCAAAGGATTTCGGATTACAAATATTTCTTGAAGAATGAAACGTATGCTAACATTGTATAAGTGGCATTAAAACGACCACTTATACTGAGCCGTTGTAAAGTATTAACAGTTAATTATAAAAAAATATGAAAAATTCTATTGTCGTTTTCAGTTTACTTCTTTTAATATCATATTCTGTAAATGCTCAATGGAGTAACCGATATCCAAAAGTGGATGGATATGGTCATCATGTCTATTTAGAAGGATATGAACTACCTGTTTTAAATTCAGGCCCAACAGATCCCGCTCCATCCCCATTGAACAATCAAGTTGTTTTTTCAGCTAAAGGGTGGCTGTGGATAATGAACCTTGAAACATCTGAAGCTAAAAGAATAACTTTTTCTAGTGATATGGATTCTAGTCCAAATTGGTCACCAGATGGAAACAAAATAGTTTTTGTTAGAGATAACTCGTCGGATACACACTTGGTTGTTCTAGATTTAAATTCCATGAAAGAGACCATACTGATGAACTCTAAGGCCTTAGACTTAGATCCTATTTTTTCAGCGGATGGAAACTTTGTCTATTACTCATCTGCAAAAAACGGCTCTTTCGACCTTTGGAAAATAAATCTCACCACGCTAGAAAGCACCATTTTAACTCAAGAAAACAGCCTTGAGCGTCTTCCAGTTCCAACACTTGACGGTGAGCAAATCGTTTATCTTCATAAAAAGGGGTTTTCTTATGATTCCATTGAATTGTTAGATTTAGAAAATAACACTAGCATTCCTTTGATTGAGGAAAATTTTGCATCTCAAGCTGCTTTTTCATTATCAAAAGACAACACTACACTGGCATATACATGGCCAAACGGAGATGACTATGAGCTTCGCTTATTAAATATCGCAATTCCCGAAAGCAAAATGCTTCTTACTAAAAGTAAAGGGCTACCCTTATCACCAAAATTTAGTGATGACGGACAATGGGTTTATTTCTCAGAAAACAACAAAATGGAGTCTTCAGAAGTTAAGAGAATACCCATAAATGGTGGTTCGCCTGAATTACTATCCATTAGCAAATGGGATTGGGGCACTGCAACTGGAAAACTAAAAATTACCAGTCGTGTAGACGGAGAAATAGAAGCTGTAAGAATGAGTATTACAGACACAAACGGACATCCTATTATTCCGGAGTCTGGCATTGTACATTCTGAAGGACAAAATGGAATTGTTTTTTTCTATTCCCCGGGAGAAATTGAAATCGAAGCACCAGTTGGCAACCTGACTATTACGGTAGTACATGGTTTTTCTACAATTGCACAAGTTCAAGAAATTGAATTAGAAGAAGATACTACAGAAACTGAGATTAATCTAAACCGAATTTGGAATGCGAATAAAGAAGGTTGGTACTCTGCTGACACTCATTTTCATCTTAATTATGGAGGCACTAGTCAATTAGATCCTGAAGATATACTTGTAGACCTTAAAGCAGAAGAAATAGATTTTGGTTTTCCATTGGTTGCTAACCTTGGTAATCGGTTTCTCGGACAAGACATTTTTGGTTGGCAAAATAATGAGCAACCCATATTATCTTTTGGACAAGAAGTACGTTCTCATTTTTTAGGTCATTTAAATCTTATAGGTACTCATGAATTATACTGGCCTTGGGTATGGGGACCTCGATATGATATATATGGCGCAGACGATAGACTTAATGCAGAGCCACTTCGGTTTGCCCGAGAACAAGGTGGATTGGGAGGTTATGTTCATCCTGTTCCTATAAAGGATCCTTTTAAGGACGATGGTGGCAGATATGTTCCTGTTGGATTAGTAGCAGATGCTGTTATGGAAGAGGTAGATATGTTAGAAATTGGATGCCTGTGGACCGATGAAATTGGGACAGCATCATTATGGCACGAATTTCTTAACCTTGGTATTCCGATTGCCTTATCTGCTGGTAGTGATGTTATGAACGATCTTTATCGTACTATGGCCGTTGGAGCAACACGTGTTTATGTAAAACCACAAGGAGAACCCACTTTCGTGAATTACTTAAAAGCACTGAAAGAAGGAAGGAGTTTTGTAAGCACTGGTCCACAGATTGTATTCTCAGTAGAAGATTATGAAGTGGGAGAAATTATCAAATCAAATAAAAAGAAAGCCAAGTGGAAATTGGAAGTTTATTCTCCAGTTCCTTATGAAAAAGTAGAACTATTTGTTAATGGCGTTGTCGTTGACATGAAAAAAAGTAAGAATGGAAACAGTGAAACTTATAGTGGTTCTATTGAAATTCCTAAAGGTGGATGGATAACCGCAAGAGTATCAGGCAGTAATTCTGAATGGCCTATGATGGATAGTTATGCATTCGCTGAGAGTTCACCTATCTGGATTGATGCAATTGGTAGCACAATGCCTAATACTAAAATCAATGCAGCAAAAAAACTTCTTAAAATATTAGAAATCTCAGAGAAGAGAATGAAACAAGGTTATGGAGATAATAAAATACCCAATCTACTTAACCACTTTTCTAAGGCAAGGGAGAAATTGCAACATATTGTGGCAGTAAATAAGAAATAAAGTAATAAAAAAAACACTTTACAACAATGGCTATAAGTAATTGCTTGTTCTCGTCTACTTTGGAAATTCCTGAGGAATTTCCAACTTGGTGTGTATTTGCAAGGTTAAGTGCTAACCCACGCAACTACTCATAGCCGAACCGTTGTGCTTAAGCTAAAAAAACATCTAGTAAAAATCTAAAAATAAATGAAAGAGATAATTAAACCAAATGACTTTACAACCAAAGTTTTTTTTATAGCTATGGTTATTTTATTTATCTTATTGCAAGTAGCCTTCCACCCTACTTATTTGCAATATATTCCTCAATTTCAAGGCTTTAGCTGGATGCATCATGTACATGGAGCTCTAATGGTTTCATGGGTGATGATGTTAATTCTTCAACCCTATCTTATCATCAAAAACAAATACAAGACCCATAGACTTATTGGTAAAATCTCATATATCACAGCACCATTAGTGTTTATTTCTATGATATTGATAACAAGGCTAAGTTATCTCAAGATGGTCGGTGAAATGCCGTTTAATGAAGTCGCCGCTTTTCAATCATTAAACTTTATTGGTCCATTCAATTTTTTGCTTATCTACTCACTTGCTATTATTCACAGAAAAGATGTCTTTAAACACAAGCGATTCATGATTGGCACGTTATTCACCGTTTCTGGAGCTGTTTTTTCCAGAATATTGATTCATATTGTTGGATTGTCCGGTGAACTTGATGCCTTTTTTTTCACTGAATATTTTAGTGTCAGCCTTGTAATACTCCTTATATTAAATGATGTAAGAAATAAAGTAAACCCTATCCCATACACTATTGTAGCAATCGCAATTTTTATAGGTATTTTTAATATGCATGCTCGTTATACAGAAGTATGGCAATCGGTAGTACGATTTGTCGGAGACAGCTTTTTTTGAAAAGGCATAAAATGTCTAATCAATTCTACTACCAGCAACAAACAAGCCGAACGCACAACATTATATAAGCGTAATGCGGGATAGAGTACTAAATTTGATCGAATTGAATATCAAAAACATATGTTTAAACCGAAAGTGAAGTGCTTCTAATCCCGCACTACGCTTATACTTGACCGTTAGCCTTCATTATCACAAACTATTAATCAATGATTAAATTCTTTAGAAAAATTAGACATAGACTATTGACTGAAAATAAGTTTAGTAAATACCTGATTTATGCATTTGGAGAAATTATTTTGGTCATGATAGGCATTTTACTTGCCCTACAGGTTAACAGTTGGAACCAAAAAAGATTGGACAGCCTAGAAGAGAAAAAAATATTAAGCAGCCTAAAACAAGATTTTAGAAATTCTATCGACGAATTTGAAACATTAAATCTCATAAGACGTGATTTGATTTTGGCAGCAACAGAAATTTTCAAACTTTCGCCAGAGACTGTTGGTGAATACTCTAGTAGGCATTTAGACAGTCTGTTCAGCAAAACTTTATCTGGTCCAACTTTTAACAACAAATCTGGATCATTAAATGTCTTGTTAACGTCAGGTAAAATAAATTTGATTTCGAATATCCCCCTTAAAGAAATTTTAATAGAATGGCCTGGCGATGTGGCCGATATGATTGAAGATGAAATAAATCAAGATGCATTATATCAAGGAAGATACTTAGATATGTTGGGAAAATATGTTTCATGGAATGATCTGGTTAAAGTTTTTACTTTTCCAAGGGCACGTTTCGAAAAGGTTACTATAGAAAGACTACCAGATGCTCCAATTGTGACAAGTGATTATTCAGCACTTCTGGCTAACATGGAATTTTTGAACCTATTGAATAGAAGAGCTACAACTTGTATGATCACCAATCAAGAGACTGAGATGTTAATTGAAAAAGCCAATGAGATCATTCAAATGATTGATAATGAATTGAAATAATAAATAACGAAAGCACAACACCGTGTATAATTAATTGCTAGGTCACCGCCGACTTACGAAGATTCCTGCGGAATATTCTATCTGTGATTTGTTTGCTAAATTAGTTACTTAACCACGCAACTAACCATACACCAAACGTTAGAAATAATAATTATGAATTACATAGCACGCTGTTTTATAGTCTTCATTCTAGTTTACCTCCAAGGAAACTGCGTTTTTGGTCAGGTCTATGCCAAAAACGGCATGGTTGCTTCAAGCAGCAAAATAGCCTCAGAAGTAGGGATAGACATTCTTAAAAAAGGAGGGAATGCTATCGATGCTTCAGTCGCAACTGCATTTGTACTGGCAGTCACCCATCCATCAGCCGGAAATATTGGAGGAGGTGGATTTTTGGTATTTATGGATTCGTCAGGAATGACTACCACCATTGACTTTAGAGAAAAAGCCCCGCTAAAATCATCTCCGAATATGTTCCTTGATGATGATGGAAATCTTACAAAAGGAAAGAACCTGTACGGAGAGGAATCGACTGGCAATCATATCGGAGCTAAATCGATTGGAGTTCCCGGAACGGTGGCAGGTTTGTATCTAGCACATCAAAAATATGGGAGTCTACCATGGGCGGATTTGGTTCAACCCTCCATTGACATAGCAAAAAATGGCTTTCCACTCACCTATGACCTTTCTGGAGCTGCCAATTATTTTAACAACAATTCCCCTATTCCATTTCTACAGGATTATTTCAAAAAGGACAATGGCGAACTTACTCAATTTGGAGATTTATGGAAGCAGCCTGAGCTTGCCAATACCTTAACAGAAATCCGAGATCATGGTCATGCCGGATTCTACAAGGGAGTTGTCGCAGAAGAGATTGTCCGTTTTATGAAGGAGAATGGAGGCATTATTACTATGGAAGACCTTCAGCGCTATACAGCCGTAGAAAGGAAACCGATTAAGGGAACTTTCAAAGACTATGATATCTACTCCATGCCTCCTCCGAGTTCAGGTGGCGTAGCTCTTATCGAAATGATGAACCTTATGGAGTTGGCCAACTTGGATTCTATCGAATTTAATTCTACTTCATACGTACATTTGGTGGCTGAAGCCATGCGCAGAGCTTTTGCTGATAGAGCAGAACATTTAGGTGATACTGATTTTAATTTAGATACACCATTAGACAAGCTGACGTCCAAAGCTTTTGCCAAAACTCGTTTTGACAACATTGATATGGCAAATGCCTCCGTCAGTGACTCTTACAAATTTGGGCAACTCTATGATGGGACGAGCACCACTCACTTTTCTGTGGCTGATGCATTTGGTAACGCTGTTTCTTTAACGTACACATTGGAGCATAGTTATGGTTCTGGAATGGGTTCCAAAGAGCTGGGCTTCATCTTTAATAATGAAATGGGTGATTTTAATCCAAAGCCTGGGTATACGACTAGGTCAGGGCAAGTTGGAACGGACCCTAACCTGATTCAACCTGAAAAGAGGATGCTTTCAAGCATGACGCCCACTATTGTGGCGAAAAATGGAAAACCTTATCTTGTTATTGGAAGTCCCGGAGGGAAAACCATCATCAATACCGTGTTTCAAACCGTTCTGAATGTACTAGCCTATGACATGCGGATAGACAAGGCGATTGAGGCCATGAAAATTCATCACCAATGGCTGCCAGATGTGATTGAATATGAGATAATGCTACTATCTCCCGATACTAAAAAGGCCCTTGAAGCAATGAATCATACGTTAGTTCCGGTTTATTCATTGGGTGAATTGATGGGCATTCAAATAAATGCAAAAAGGAAAATCATGATTGGAGCTTCGGACTCTTCAAGTCCAGATGGAGCTGCAATAGGCTATTAAAATTTCTAACAAAACCTAAACTGAATTAAAACGCAGTTTAGCCGAGACGTTGTGCGTCACTTAAAAAATACTTCACAATAATTATAATTTAACCTCAATATATTTGAATTATGAGAACATTAAAACTCACTTTAATTGGTTTCCTTTTCATAACCACACTAGCAAGTGGCCAATCTACAGATGAAATAGAAATCAGAAGATTAGAAAAGCATTGGACGGAATTACTTGATAAGGGAGATACAACTTCATTATTAAAAATCTGGTCGAAAGAATATGTGGTAAACAATCCGAATGGAAAAATTGTGACTCCGAAAGAAATTGTTGCAATCATGAAAAGTGGACATGTATTCCCAAGTGTTGAAAGAATTATTGAAAAAATAACATTCAATCAAGATATTGCAATTGTAATGGGCAAGGAATTACAACAACCAGCAAGCATGACCACCAACAAAAAAGAATGGATACCGAGGAGATTTACAAATGTATGGATTAAATCCGAAAAAGGTTGGCAATTGACTGCTAGGCAATCGTCACAAATAGTTGATAAATAGAATTATACGGAAAAAAGCGAACGCACAACACAACCTATAAACAATACGGGCTTAGGGCTTGATCGCAAGGTTTGCGAATTTTTATGGGGTCCGCAAACTCTTTTGGATTTTACTTTAAACAAGGAAAAGAAAAAACAAAACCAAAAGATTTCGCTATGTGCGTGGCGGAAAGCAAACGCGAGTTTGCTCCCGTACTGTTCATAGCTCAACCGTTGTGCTTCATTATGACCCGTCCTATTGCTTAAGATAACTTGTAATCTACGCTTTCTCCCAACTAAATTGTACAATTCTCTTTTTTGCTATCTTCACTTTTTTAAAAAACTAAAGAAGATTTGATATATAAAGACTCTATAACATTCTGCAAAAAGTCAAAGACATCAGAAATTTTTATAATAAAACTATAAGGTCAAGTTAGTAATGTTTGATACAATTTTATTTTACACAATATCTAAAAAATATAAAATTACGCTTGCAGCCTTGAGTAGTATCTTTGTATTCCTATTCCTATTATTCTTTCAGCCATTTGGCATCAATAATTACAGACCAGATGAAAAGATCACTCTACTGTTAGTTTTTCTTCTAATTGTTATGGCTGCTATCATTTTTGTAATGATTTTAATCTGTGAGTTTCTAATTCGTCCCTTACTATTCAAAACAATAACTAAGATATCACTGGTTGTGTGGTTCCTACTAGAAACAACTTCAATATGTACAGCTACCTTTTTATTCTATAACATTTTAGGTGAATTCCACGATTTTCATTTGATAAGTTACTTAAAACATGTTCTTGAATTAGGGCTTGTTTTAGCCTTCCCATTTGCTGCAACTATTTTTTATTTTAAGCATACTTCAATTTTAAAAGAATACCATGAAGTAAAATCTTTATCAAAAGATTCTGATGCCATGCAAGAAATAGTACTCTTAAGTGGTGATTACAAAAATGACCAAATCGCCTTACCATTAAATTCTATAGTATTTATAGAATCTGAAGATAATTATGTCAGTCTAAACCATTTAGAAGATCAACAATTAAAAAAATACCTAATAAGGTCAACACTTTCTAATTTAGAACATAAACTTACACCTGAATTCTTTGTAAGATGTAATCGTTCCATCATAGCCAATCTGATGCATTTGGAATCATTTAAACATCATCCAAAAAACCTTACGCTCAAATTAAAATTGGTTTCTAATCCAATTAAAGTTTCAAAATCTCATCAAACAAAAATCCTTTTCTTTTTAGAAAAACAAAGTATTTAGAATATTCATCCCTAAATAAATTGTTTTCATCCCTAAACCTGAATTTAGAGTAACAACAGTGCTTTTCTCTTAGTCTGTATGGCATATAAATCATTCAAACTATTTTAAAATGAAAACACAAGAATTAAAATTTACCAGAAGCAAAACAATAGTAAGACTTGCATTATTTTGTCTTTGCTTACAAGCATCATTATGTTTCTCACAACAAAAAGATGCAAAGTCAATAATCGAAGGCTATGCTAAAGATTATCAAAACGATGTGACATTTGTAAAGGATGTTACTTTTGCAGTAAAGGTTGGTGATGCCTATTGGCATGTAAAAGCAAAAGCTAAAACAGAAGAATCTCTCGCAAAAGTTACTGTTCATGACGGGAAACCTGAACAACCTAGCTTTTACTTCGACACAAATCTAGAAACGCTAAATAAAGTTGACAGAGGAGAAATGAGTGCCTTAACTGGAGCTGCAAAAGCTTTTTCTACGGACTATGCTCCTTTTGATGCCGATGTCATGGAAGGCTTTAATCCTGATAAAGGCTTTCTTAAAACATTAATGTCCGTTTATTTCCATTTCTGGACAAAGGGACTACCTGAACGCATTCCTTATGGCTTAGATTATACTCGTTTTACGCATGGAGCACAAGCCTCTATTTTTTACTACCAACCTGGTTTCCGCTCTGGTTATGTAGCTATTAAAAAAGGGCAGCATGCCAACGAAGATGAAAAGTCGAAAAGCAATCCGTTCCCAACGCTTTTAATCGCTATAAAAGGAGAAGGAAAAATGATCATTAATGGCGTAGAATCAATTTTAACAGCTGGTGAAGCAGTATTAATTCCTGCAGAGGTAAAACATGAATTCATGAATGAAAATGATGCTCCTTTAGAGTGTATTTTGCTAATGTTTGGCGATGGCGCTTGAGCCTACTAAAAGTTATTAAAAACAAAGGATTTAACCGTCAAATAGTTTTACAAATTGCAAAAAACAACGAAAGCACAACAACGTGTATAATTAATTGCTTGGTTTTAGCCTACTTACGAAAATCCTCGCGGATTTTCTATTCGGTTTTTATTTGCTAAATTTCGTGCTTAACCACGCAACTAACCATACACAACACCGTTGTGCTTCATTATGACCAACCATTAACCAATGATAAAATTCTTTAGAAAAATTAGGCAAAATCTACTATCAGAAGGAAAAACTGGAAAGTATCTGAAATATGCATTGGGAGAAATCATTCTTGTTGTGTTTGGAATTTTAATTGCATTGCAGATTAATAATTGGAATGAGGAAAGAAAGGATAGAATAAAGGAACAAATAATCCTTTATCAACTTCAAGAAGACTATCAAGCTAACCTTGAACAATTGGAACAGAAAATGAAGACAAGGGAAAAGATCCTTACTTCGGCATTTAGATTGTTAATGGCTTTTGATAATCCTGTTGGAATTGTTCGAGATAGTGTTATACAACACCTAGCTATGGTGCGTAATGATCCGACATTCGATCCTATACAAAATGACTTAACCAATTCGGAAAATTTAAGATTGATTCGTAATGGTAAATTGAAACGTCTACTATCCAACTGGTCTTCTGATGTAGTTGGAGTGATAGAAATTGAAGTGATCTGGACTAAAGTAGTGAATGAGCAATATGATCCAATTATATCAGAATTGGGATTGGGTAGAGATATCTATAACAGTTTTATTAACGATGTTGACCATTATTGGCTCTTAGATAAAAATATTAATGCATACAAAGAAGAAATTGGAACTTCCAGGCTAGGTGCAACTCTAAATGAAATATTGACAAGTAAAAAATTGGAGTCTATGATTTCAATATCTATTGCTAATAATAAAGGTGCAAATCTGCAATCTGAAGCTTTGCGTCTTAGAATCTTGGAGATTTTAGGTTTAATAAGAGACGAAATAGAAAAATAACGAAAGCACAACAATGGCTATAATTCATTGTGGTTTTGTGCCACACCAAAATAAAAGTATAAATCAAACGGCTGGATTTCGGCGGAATAATCCTGCGGATAATTCCACAACGAAATCATAGCCTAGACCGTTAGCCTTCATTAAGTAGATAATAAATGAATATGAACAATAGAACTTTATCAATAATTACTGGAATAAGTTATTTGATTATATTTTTTGCTGCAATTTTCGCAAATTTCTTTGCACTTGAATCCATTATTCAAGCCCCAATTGAAACTGTAGAGAATAATGATTTAATTGTAAGGATAGGGATAATAGCATTCCTCATTACTGTAGTATTTGATGTTGTGGTTGCTTGGGCCCTAAAGGAATTATATAGAAATCATCCTTTGACTGTTTTAAGCACCTATTTTAGGATGATGCACGCTGCAATAATGGGAGTTGCTATTTTTGCCCTTCCACTTGCACTCAAAGAAACAACACAGTACGATATACTTTTACAAGTTGACACGTTCAATTACATATGGTTAATTGGGCTTTTCTTTTTTGGAATACACCTTATTCTGTTAAGTAAAATAGCTATTGTTCCAAAGTTTATCAAAGTTTTTCTTGCTGTTGCAGGAGTGATGTATGTTGTCGATACTGTGGTTCACTTTTCACTTTCAAATTATTCTGACTTCGCTTCAGTATTTTTAATATTAGTTGCCATTCCAAGTATTTTTGGAGAAATGTCATTCGCTCTATGGCTTCTAATTAAAGGTGGAAAAACAAAGGAATAAAAACGAAAGGCTAACTACTAACCAATGATAAAATTCTTTCGGAAAATTAGACAAAAATTACTGGTCGAGAATCGATTTCAAAAATATATGCTTTATGCCATAGGGGAGATTTTCTTGGTTATGATAGGGATTCTATTAGCATTAAGTGTAAATAATTGGAATGAAGCTCGGAAGTCTGATAAAGTTGAGGTCAAACTGTTGACAGAATTGAAAGAAGCAATCATAAGTGATTATTTCAAAGTAGAAATGCTATTTCAATTAAATCAAAGCGCCCAATCATCTTGTAAAATTATTTTAAAACATTTGAATGAGAATCTGCCATATCATGATTCATTGTCAATGCATTTTCGGGAATCAAACAATTGGGCAAAACTGATGCTTGCAAATGGTCCTTATGATAATGCAAAGTCTTATGGATTAAATTTTATAAAGAGTGATTCCACTAGAATTTTACTTTCAAATTTATACGAGTATCAAATGGTTTGGAGCAATACACTAGATAATAGACAAACTCAATATTATTACCAAACCGTAATACCTGAAATTACTGAACTTTTTGAATTCACTAGTGCTCCTTATTTGTACAATGAAGGTGTGGAACCAAATAATTATGAAAGCCTATTAAATAATCAAAGATATATGAACATTCTCAAATCAAATATTGAAAATCGAAAACAAGAAGTGGATTGGGCCAATTCTATATACAATAACATGAAAGACTTAGAATTTAGGCTTCAAACAGAATTAGATATGAGATAAATAAACTAACTCATTTCTCCGAATAAATTTTTGTACAGAATAATTATATAATTGCAATATTGAAGAGATAAAATAACGAAAGGCTAACAATGCATATAGCGGTCATGCCCAGCACAATCTGGTCACACCGTATATGCGAGACCGTTGTGCTTCATTACCAGAAACCTCTAACCAATGATAAAATTCTTTAGAAAAATTAGACAAAGATTAGTATCTGAAAATAAGTTCAGTAAATATCTGATTTACGCTTTCGGTGAAATTATCCTTGTGGTCATTGGAATTTTGATTGCCTTGCAAATTAACAATTGGAACGAAGAGAGAAAGGACAGAAGACTCGAAAAGGAATATATAGCTAGATTAAAAGGTGAGATGCTCAAAAATCTAGAAAGTTCGACCGACCAAATACTTTATAGTTCCTTTCAAATTGGAAACGTTGACAAACTTCTAAGAGCCCTTTCAGGAGATACTGTTTATTCAAACCCAGAATCGCTTGCTGTGGCAATAGAGCATGTTGGTTGGCTCAATTCCGTTTCATATGTGAATGACGTTTGGAACGAGTTAATTAATAATGGAAATATCCGTCTTCTTAAAAATGATTCTTTACGTGATTATCTCACCTCATTTCATAGCCAGATGATTGTTGTTTTAAATAATCATGAAGAATGGTATAGTAATAATTTAGGTTATCGCAGGTTAGCGGGAGATATTTTAGACCCTCAAATTCGAGAACAAATTGCATTAAATTTAGTACCTACACAATTTGAAGGACATATAACTAATCTACCTACACAACAATACTTAGTTAATAAATTAAAATCCTTGGAAGGATTAAATGGTTATTTGGCAGATATAAAAATGGGGCAGAGAACAAATATCATGATGTTTGAAAGACTCATTGACAAGATTGAAGAAACCATTAAAATTTGTGATATTGAATTGAAAAAATAAAAACGAAAGCACAACAATGGCTATAATTCATTGTGGTTTTGTGCCACACCAAAGTAAAGTATAAATAAAACGGCTGGATTTCGGCGGAATAATCCTGCGGATGATTCCACAACGAAATCATACACAAAACCGTTGTGCTTCATTATTTAAAAATCCCTTATTTTATTTAAAATCATATATTTAGAGAAACTAACCTCTAATGATCAAATTCTTTAGAAAAATACGCTACGACCTTTTGGAAAAAAATAAAACCGGCAAGTACTTAAAGTATGCAATTGGAGAAATAGTATTGGTTGTAATTGGTATTTTAATTGCTCTACAAATTAATAATTGGAATGAAAGACGACTTGAAGCTAATCAAGAAAAAATAACACTTTCAAATCTTAATGAGGAGTTTCAAGATAATTTAAGAAACCTTGATTCTATTAACGTCGAATTGTCTAATACCATTGAAACTATGGAACATCTATTTACGATGTTTAGTGAAGAAGAGAGTCAATATGATTCAAAAACTTTAGACAGCATAATTGGCAAAGTACTTGGAAGCCCAACATGGAAACCGAGTGAGTTTGTATTAAATGATCTTAAAAACTCAGGTGGTTTATCAAAACTAAACAATAAGGAGTTGAAAAAATTATTATTCCAATGGACTCGTTTTTATAATGATATGAAAGAAATAGCTATGCAAACGGAAAAAACAAGTTTAGATATCATCAATTTTTTAAAGATTCACGGCTCTTTAAGAAATGCCGATGTATTAGCAGATAGTTTTAAATACGAGCGTTCAAAATTAAGCATTGATAATCTGGCTCTGCTACAAAATCCACAATTCGAAAACCATATTGACGATAAATTATTTGTTTTACATCAGGCTAAGGAACTATCTGTAGAGGCAAAACAATTAATAAATCACATACTTAAAGAAACTCGAATAGAATAACTATGTTTAAATTCTTAAAAATAACGAAAGCACAACAACGTATAAAACAACATAGCCAATGATGGCTAAGTTTGATAAAAATCCTACATTAAACTAAATTTATACGTGCGCTGAAAATAACGAAGCTATATCAAGGCTACGTTTTTTATACGAGGACGTTGTACCATATTAAAAAAACAAGTATAAAAATGAGAAGATTATTACTGATAACTCTAATATCAATCTCTGTGGTTTCTTGCCGAGACAAAACTAAAAAGAAGGAAGACTCCATCGGTACCATTCCTTTGACTTCTGAAAGAACAGTAAAGGCTGAAATTAATTTTAAGAGTAACCCTACAGCTGAACGTTACAGAATTGTAATCACCGACAAGTATAATGAACTTGAGGTGAATTTTGCTTCCTATTATGTAATTATAACTTGGGGTTGCGGTTCTGGTTGTGTGACTGGAGTAATGGTTGATATTCGAGATGGTTTTGTTCATTCATTACCTGAAGACAAGGATTGGGGAGGTAACGGAACATATATTGAATCAAAAAAAGAAAGCAAAATTCTTAAAACAGTTGCAGTAGCTCAATCATCATCAGGAGAAATTGAAGAGGACAGGAAATACTGGGAATGGAATGAGGATTTAAAAAAATTCAAGTTTGTAGAAGAGGAATCTGTTTTAGTGAAGAATTAAGAATAAAACATGGTACAACAACGCCTATACTCAATTGCCCAATAAATACGAAAAGAAAAATCAAATAACAAATTAAATTAATAATGTATCCCCTAACTCAGTCTTTGACATGGGCTACTGAGCATAGCCAGAAACGTTGTGCTTCATTACTACTTCGCTTAAGCTACGTAGCAGAAACTATGACAAACCGCTAACCAATGATAAAATTCTTTAGAAAAATTAGACACAACTTACTTTTAGAAGGAAAAACTGGAAAATATGTCAAATACGCAATTGGAGAAATTATACTTGTTGTCATTGGTATTTTGTTGGCATTACAGGTTAATAATTGGAATCAAAATAGAATAAAATTAAAGGAGTCTATTATGCATCTAAAAAGCCTAAAGTCTGACCTCGAGGTGGACACGATATATTTTAATCAGCAAAAGAGGGAAGCCCAAAAACAAATAGATGATTATCGCATTTTTTTTAAGAAATGTTATGAAACGCAAAATAATATTGAAGAAGTAACAGAACTTATTGACCTTGCTTATCCTCTCACCAATTATTTACACGTCCAAAATTCGACGTTTTTAGAAATGGTGAATGCTTCTAAATTAAATGATTTGGCCAATGAAGAATTAAAAAGAAGTATCGTCGCATTATATAGAGACTATGAAATAGCCAGAAATGCCAATCGTGATTACAACGAATATACGGTATCGCTTATGGAAGGGTTAAAATTTAATGTATGGAAATTTCTATCGGGAAACAGAGAAAATATATTTTATGAAGAGTACATGTTTCACGACAACGATTGGAAGTTTTTAAATGACTATTCTTCTCCAAAATTTCAACAATTGGAGAACATGGTTACACAATATTATGGCAAGCAAAGTGATGCGGTTATAATGTTTGACGAATTAAAAATTAAAGCTAGTTTACTAATAAAACAAATTAATGATGAATTGAACAGTCATTAATAGGTTCATTGATGTCTCTTTTATATGAATTTTGAATAAAGAACAAATAAATCAAACTTTATATCTTAAAGAAAAAGAATTAAATAAAAAATAACGAAAGCACAACAACAGCTATAATCCATTGCTCGCAATATGCTAAATCAAAAATCATTATTTTTAACTTAACTTGGTCCTACTCCGAAATTCTGCTGAATTTCTTCGCAACGGAATCATAGCCAAAATCGTTATCGGTAAGATTTTGGAGAAGCAAAAGTATTGAAATAATATGACAGAGAATAAACCTCGATTATTAGACCAAGGCGGCATAGCGGTCTTTAAGTGTCAGGACCAGAATCCACCGGGAGCAATCATGCTGATGAAGTGGGCGCTCACACTCGCAAGCCTGGTCGTCGTTTCGGCGTGCACTGCGTGGAAGGCCGAGCGCTCGCCTGACCAACGCGGCGCCGCGTCCGAGCTTAAAGCGCTCCTGGACGAGGCCGTCGCCTCTGGCATTCCCGGAATCTCTGCCGCCGTGGCAACGGGTGACAGCGTCCTCTGGACGGGGGTTGCCGGTAAAGCGGACCTGCAGACGGGCGCGCCCGTACGCCCCGAGATGCTCTTCGGCATCGGCAGCATTACCAAGACTTTCGTGGCCGTCGTGATTTTGCAGCTGACGGAGGAAGGGCGACTGGATCTCAACGCCACGGCGGCGAGTCTGCTGGGGGCGGCGGTGGATGGAATACCCAATGCGGAGAAAGCCACACTAGCGCAGCTACTTAACCACACTGGAGGAGTGCGCAGCTGGGAGGACGACCCCGCCTGGATCCACGAGGGTCGGGGCGACCGGCTCGAGCCGGCCCGCATCTGGGACAAGACGGCGACGCTCCCTTACATCAAAGGGCAAGCGGCGCTGGCCCCGCCAGGTGAGAAGTTCAGCTACGCGAACACGAATTTCACACTGCTCGGCATGGTCATCGAGAAGGTGACCGGCAATCAGGCGGTGGACGAGATCCATCGGCGGATCCTCACGCCACTCGGCTTGAAAGACATCCATCTTGAAGGCTTCGAGCCCATTCCCCCAGGGCAGCTGGCGCACCGGTATCACTGGGCGACTCCGACCTTCCAAGAGGACGCCGGAGTGAACGCCGCCTTCCCCGAGGTTCGCCCGGGCTTGATCGACGTCAGCAGCTCAAATCTCTCGGTGGAGTGGACGGCCGGTGGGATGGTGGCGACAGCGCGGGACCTCGCGCGCTACGCCGCGGCGCTGCGCGATGGCCGACTGCTCAAGCCTGCGAGCATGAAGTTCATGACCGAGTGGTCTCCGGCGGGCGAAGGGGAACAGGTGGGGCACGGCCTATTTCGCAGCGCGTATCCGGGCGATCTCGCGGTCATCGGGCATGACGGCGACGTGCTGGGGTTCACTGGATCGTTCTACTGGGTCGAGGGCGCAGACGTGGTGGTGGCCGTGGTCAGTAACGTGGGATCGATGCACTCGACGAGCGCCGGCACTGGCTCCGCCGCGGCGGGGAACGTGCCAGGGACGGCGTACCTGGTGGCAAAGGACAAACGGTTCATCGACCTGGCGATGAAAGTGGCGGCAACAAGATGACGGAGGCGCAGCGTCTGTCTGCCCGTTCGTGCGTAACCGTGAACGGCAATGGGTCAACCCTGAGCTGCCGCAAACGGAGCATTGCAATCACGCGACCGTCCTTTGCGCCAGTGTGCTCAGATACTGCGCCCAACGGGGCCGCGCCTCCTTTTGCTCGTGGCTCCCGTGTGCCGCCTAACATTGCTTGCAACTGACAGCCGCTCGAAGGTGTGCTCGCTCCGCTCGCTGCTATGTGATGCGGCTGCAGCTGAAGCTTGTCGTTAGCAAAAAAGAAGAAAATAAATGAGGAATATCAAAAATCCAACCGATAACACAGGCTATATGCCATTAAAACTGCACATAGCCTTAACCGTTAGCCTTCATTATGACCAACCAACGAGCCAATGATAAAATTCTTTAGAAAAATTAGACAAAACTTACTTTCAGAAGGTAAAACTGGAAAGTATCTGAAATACGCAATTGGTGAAATTATACTTGTCGTTATTGGGATTTTAATTGCCGTTTCCATAAATAATTGGAATGAAGCTCGGAAAGACAAAATTACAGAACAGAAAGTTTTAAAAACTCTTAGATCGGATTTTAAATCAAACATAGCACAGTTACAGGATAATATCGACGAAACTGAAATAATGGTTAGCGACATAAGCCAACTATTTAAATTATTTAGGATGACACAATCTGAATTAAGTTTAATTCCAATAGATAGTATTAAAACTGATATAACAGGTTATGCCACTTTTAATCCGTCGGATGGTGCTCTAACGAGCCTTCTATTGTCGGGCGAATTAAATATTATCAATAATGATTCATTAAAAAATAAACTTACCAATTGGCCAAATTTAGTAAATGATGCAAAAGAGGATGAGAATTTACTAGTTGAAAATATTACAAAAGATTTATGGAAACAGCAGTTAGGATACCAATCCTATATTAAAAACCCAAAGTTCAAGCTAAATAGATTAGCAATGTTTGATGACCTTATTTTGCAAAACACTTTTTATGATATTTTTAGAGGTGCAGACTATCAGATTTATCTTTATAAGGCTTTGCAGAAAGAAATAGAAGAAATATTAAATCTTATTGATGAAGAAATTCGTTTGTGAAATAAAATAACGAAAGGCTAACACCGTATATAATTTATTGCTAGTTCTAGCCTACTTACGAAAATCCTCCCACGCCCAAAGCGTGGCAGGTCGGATTTTCTATTCGGTTTGTATTTGCTAAATTAGGTGCTTAAAACACGCAACTAACCATACACAACAACGTTAGCCTTCATTATCACAAACTATTAATCAATGATTAAATTCTTTAGAAATATTAGGGAAAATATGATTAAAGAAAATCGAGCAAGTAAATATATGTTTTATGCAATTGGTGAGATTGCGCTTGTGGTAATTGGGATTCTTATAGCTCTAAGTATTAACAATTGGAATGAGAATCGAAAAAACAGAAACAAGGAGACCAAGCTCTTGCATGATATGGTGGAAAACCTCGAATCAAATGTTAAAACATTAGAACACATGCTAAATGGAAATAATAGAGATCGTAGGTCAAGTCTTATAATTATTTCAGCTATTGAGAATAGATTAACAAATACCGACTCATTAGAATTTCACTTTGCTTGGGGCCTTAACCAGAGCTCAGAGGGTTCTGTTTTATCTTCTGTTGGCTATGAGTCAATGAAAAATATTGGCTTTGAAATTGTAAGCAACGATCGATTGAAAAAGGAAATTATCAGATTATTTGAGTTGACTTATGGTCAATTACAATCCAGGAACGATAGAGTTGGACAGACTTTTGCTGAAGTTTCAAAACTTAAACATGAGCGTTTTCTACGAAAAACTGGATTCAGATTTGAGCCGTTTAATTTCAATAAATTAGTCGAAGACAAAGAATTTCTAAGTTGGTTATACACCATAAATGACAACAGAGGATGGATTTTAGCATCAATACATGAAAGCTTACAAGAAACCCGCCGGGTGCTCGAACTTCTTAGGGATGAATTGAAGGAATCCGATTAATTATTTCAAGAGTTAAGAAAATATGTAATTACAAAAATTACAAAAGGCTAACATGCTGTATAGTGCATACCCTTCAGGACACGCACCATACAGTTGGCGTTGGCCTTCATTAAGACCAAAAACTAACCAAATGCTGAAATTCTTTCGAAAAATAAGGAGGAAATTGTTGTATGAAGGAAATCTTAAAAGATATCTGATTTATGCTGTTGGAGAAATCATGCTTGTAGTAATTGGAATCCTTATAGCACTTCAGGTTAACAATTGGAATGAGAGAAGTAAAGATGTAGTTAAAAGTCATGAGATACTCTTGGAAATCAAAGAAAATATTCACTTTAATTCCTCGCAGTTCATTGCTGAAATTAAAGAAGAAAAGAAAGTAATCAAGTCTATCGACATAGTATTGGAAAATATTAGCAAATTGAAACAATACAATGATTCATTAGAGTTTCATTTTTACTATATCGGGTATTGGCCCGGATCATCAAGAAAATCTTCTGGATATGAAACTTTAAAATCACAAGGTGTAGAACTTATAAAATCTACAGCATTGCGACAAGCTGTCATTGATTTATATGAGAAGACATATAATGAATTAGCAGAGATTGTTTTGGAAGCAAGAGCAGACCACGGGGCAAGTATGGTTCCAATTTTTACTGAGTTGTTTATGATTCAACCATCTCTTCCTAATCAGCCTTTTGAAGAAATGGGAGCAACTCCCTTTAATTATGACGAAGTAATTCATTCACAAAAATTCAGAGGTATTTTAGGTTATTGGCGCAACCAGAGGACAGTTGCAATTCAGCTAAGGCAAGTCGCTATTGATAAAAATAATGAACTGATTAATGCAATAGATAATGAACTTGATAAGAACTAAAACGAACCACCAACAATATGCATATCGATCAGTCAGGCTAAACGCCCGCCCGCCGTATGCACCCACGTTGGCAACAATAAAAACACAAACTCTTTAATTATGAGAACTTTAGGCAGTTTATCAATTCAATTTTTGATTGCAATCATTTCTCTTTCGCATAATTGTAATGCACAATCAAAGCTGGAAGTGAAATTTCAGCCCAGTGACTATATATATACTTATGAAGTTAAGGGTTTAGGAACACCATCTGAACTATATGATTTAGTTATTCAAAATATTGCAATAATAAACCATTCTAAAGATAGCGTTGTTGTTAAGGATGTGGAAATCATTGCTACTCAAAAAGATATCGAAATACAGAGATTAAAAATACCCAAGGAGTTACTTATAAGTTCTGCACAAACATTTAAAACTTATCAGGAACAAGGAATATTAGATTATTATGATTTTCAATTCCATACAAGCAGGTACCTAAAGGGTATAACTTTTTCTGGCAGCACTTCTTTATCCATGGAAGAAGCAATTGTAATAACACATCGCACTATGCTTTTCCAATCATTACCAGATTTAATAACTGTGGTTGTAACAGCAGATGACTTTTCAGGAAAACCATCGAAAGGAAGTGGCTCTTTAACCGTCGTCAATCATAAGTCAAAAAACCAATATAATTTCCCGCTCAAAGGTACATGGGTTGCATATGGGGCACCATCTTTAATAAGTCATCATAGATGGGGGACAATACAAGAGTTTGCATTCGATTTTGGGAAAATTGGAACGAATGGAATCACTCATTCTGGAGATGGAAGCAAGCTGTCAGACTATTATGCTTATGGAGAGCCGGTTTATGCGATTGGTGATGGAAAAGTTGTTTCGATAAGTGATGGAGCTATTGAATCGGATGCTAATTTAAAACAGCCCAATGAAACCAGTGATGAGTATTTTTCAAGGATAGCAGAACAACAACAAGCATTAATTACGAAGGGTTTACCAAATCTTTATGGTAATTATATAATTGTCGAACATGCCAATGGAGAATATTCTAATTATTTTCATTTAAAAAATGGCAGTATAAAAGTAGCTCTAAATGACTTGGTAATGAGAGGGCAACTTATTGGAGCATTGGGTCATAGTGGAAATAGCACAGAGCCTCATTTACATTTCCATCTTTCCGATGGGCTGGATATACCATATTCCAGAAGTATACCAGTTTCGTTTGAAAACATTTCTTTTTATCCAGATGATGTCAAGGAGCTTCGACATATTCACTATGGACAAATAATAATAACAAAAGATTAAAAACTGTTGCCAACAATGACTATAAGTAATTGCTTGTTCTCGCCTATCCTTCGACTGCGCTCAGGACAGGCTTTTGAAAATCCTCCCACGCCCAAAGCGTGGCAGGTCGGATTTTCAGTTTGGTGCGTACTTGCAAAGTTAATTGCTATCCCGAAGGTTATCGGGACACGCAACTACTCATAACCAAAACCGTTGATAAATGTCGAGACCAATTATTTTTGGAGAAATTGAGGGAATACCAGAAGGAACATGGTTCCAGGGGCGCAAGGAGATGATGCCTACCAGCTTTCACCGCTCCTGAGGAAGAGGAATTGACGGTAATGCAAAAAATGACGTTGCAGCTATTGTACTTTCTAGAGGTTATGAGGATGACCAGGATCTTGGTGATTAAATAATTTTTTCTTGCTATTTAGATTATTTTCTTTTGGTCTTATTTTTAAAATTAGGAGGGCAAAATAAGATTATCTTGCTTTATTTTTAAAGGGGAAATATGGTGTTTCTCCACTATTGCTTCGATAACTTCTCTAATTTTAATTATGAACAAATATGCTTGTCTTAATGATCCTAGTCATGCTTCTCGCCTTCTATCTATTGGCGGATGTGTGTGAAAAATATTTTGTCGAGTCGCTGGAAAAAATATCCAAACGACTCAATCTTTCCCCGGAAGCCTCAGGAGCGACTTTTATGGCAGTTGGCAGCAGTGCGCCGGAGCTTTTTGTATCCTTGCTGGCTTTATTCAAACCAGGAGAAGAAGCCATGGGCGCAGGAACAATCGTCGGAAGCGCAATATTTAATGTTTTAGTTATTACAGGAGCCTCCGTGGTCGTACGCCAAGCTATCATCGTATGGCAACCGGTGATTCGCGATTTGCTGTTTTATTCTTTATCAATCGTGGCGTTATTACTAACTTTTAGAGATGGAGTAGTCACTTTACCTGAAATTCTAATATTTCTGTTATTATATGCAATTTATATTACCGCTGTTGTTAATTGGCAAAAGTTGTTCAAGTACAAAAACGATGAGCCTATCGAAATTGCAGAAAAAGCCATGTCTGAAAAAAAATGGAAAAAAATGTTTACTCCTATTGACTGGTTGGTAAAAAAAACTTTTCCAAATTCACAACGATATGTTTTATCGTTTTCTGTATCAATTATTTGGATTATTATTTTAAGCTGGGTGCTAGTGGAAAGTGCGGTAGTATGTGCAAATATTTTAGGGATTCCCAGTGTAATAATTGGGCTAACCATACTTGCCGCCGGAACCTCAATTCCTGATTTACTTTCTTCTATAATAGTCGCTAAAAGGGGGCAAGCTGGCATGGCAATCAGCAACGGTATTGGTTCCAACGTTTTTGATATTCTTTTTGGATTAGGTTTTCCTTGGTTGATTGCTTACATGTTTTTGGGACAAAAAATAACCATTGCCGCAGAAAATCTTACGAATTCTGTAATCTTACTTTTTGCCACCGTGATTGCAATTATATTTTTATTTATTATCAGAAAATGGAAAATTGGAAAACATTCTGGATATTTTTTAATTGGCCTGTATTTGTTGTATTTGGGCTGGGTAATTTTAGAAAGTGTATAATTCTCTTAGAAAATATTTCTAATAAATGACCAATAAAGCGTTTTGACTCAAAAAATTCACATCATTAATTCCAACTTTATTGAGCCAAAACAAGAAATTCATATTTTACCGAAATTAGAAAAAAGAAAATAAGACAAAATGAAACAAACATTATTAGCTTTATTCTTAAGTCTGACTTTTCAGTTAGGATTTAGTCAATACAATTTGAAAATATTTGATTTTTTAATTGGGAATTGGCAAGGAGTTGAAACTGGTGCAGCTGGCAATGGAATTGGCTTCCGAAATTACCATTATGAACTGGGAGACAATTACATTTTTGTAGAAAACCAATCGACATTTCCTAAATCTGAAAAAAAACCAATTGGTGAAGTTCACCGTGACAAAGGGATTTTTAGTTATAACAGTAACATTCAAAAATAATTCTGCGGGAATTTCACGTTGAGGGATATACAAATATATATGAGCTTGACAATAATGAATCAACAGATAAAAAAATCATTTTCATAACCAGAGAAATTGAAAACAATCCTGGGAATTGGAAAGCGAAACTAATTCTTTCTATAGATTCTGACGAACAATTTACAGAAGAGTTTTTAATTGCAATGTATGGTAGTAATTTTAAGCTATTCTTGAAAAATACCTGGTCTAAAGTAAAATGATAAATAGGCAGCTGCCAACCTCTTATAAAAATAATTGCTTGGTTCTTGTCTAACCTTCGACTGCACTCAGGGCAGGCTTTTGAAAATCCTCCCACGCCAAAGCGGGACGGGACAGATTTTGCTTGCGCCAGTTCACTTCGCTTGTGTCAGTTTGGTGTATATTTGAAAAGTTAAGTGCTATCCCGAAGGTTATCGGGACACGCAACTACTCATAGCCAAGACCGTTGTGCTTCATTATCCCTACGCTGAGGCTTCAGAATAGAAACCATGACTAACCAATAACCAATGATAAAATTCTTTAGAAAAATTAGACAAAAGTTAGTAACTGAAAATAAGTTCAGTAAATATCTACTTTATGCCATTGGTGAAATTGTGCTAGTGGTTATTGGGATATTAATTGCGCTTCAGTTAAATAATTTGAATGAGATTGACAAGGTTAAGGATACAGAAATATTATATCTAAATGCCCTTCATGATGAATTCTCAAATAACCTCATAGAAGTAGAACGAGTAATGAAACTAAATGCGAAAGGTTTGGCGTTCGCGAATGCACTTTTAGATAAAATGGGAACTTCTGATCTAGATTTGACTGAAAAGGTATTTGATTCTTTAATGTATCGCATAATTGTGGCTGAAATTCAATACCGTCCTAGCCCAGGCACTCTTATTGAGTTGGTCAACTCTGGTAAATTAAGTATTATTTCCAATAGGGAGCTGCGACTAAAACTGGCCTCATGGGATGGAATTCTTACCAGCGTCTTGTTTCAGGAAGAAGAGCATTCCAAACCTCGGTATAAATTGATTGATTTAATGAACAAATGGGGTAATGGCAGAAAGTCCTTAAAAAATGCATTAGCAAATAATAGATTTGCTTTGGAGATTTCTAACAGCCCTTTTAAGTTATCTAGTAAAGTGCTGCTAAAGAATATTGAATTTGACAATCAGCTAACCTTCTTTTTTATTACCGGATCTTTTCTGAATGCACATTTTTATACTGATTTGAAGGATAATATAGAAAATACGATTCTGATGATCCAAAGTGAACTTGATCAAAGAACTGACTGAGGTTATTAGTATTGCTTAATCTGAAAATCCGCTAGGGTTTTCAGGCAAAGAATCCTTACACATAAAAATTAGCGATAATGCAAAACAACAAACACGATAATGAAGAAATTAATATTCACCGCCACCTAAAATAGAGTTTGAACACAATGAATGAAACAGAACGAGTTGTACGAATATTTCACGAATCCTGGGATATGAAAGACCCAGACCGAGGCGCTGCTGTTATTGCAGATAATTGTCAGTTTGAAGATGTTGCCCGAGATGAAGCACAACCTGGCCCAGAAGCTTATAAGCATGATTACTATCGCTGGCGTAAGGCGTTCCCTGATGGGGAATGCAAGATAGTAAACGTTATCACTCAAGGTGATTGGGCTGTTGTAGAGTTTATCAATCGTGGTACCCACACCGGACCGCTTAAAACCAGCCAAGGCACTTTCGCTCCCACTGGAAGAAAGATAAAAGTTCGCTATTGCAGTGTAATGCGTGTCACAGATGGGAAGGTTGTTGAAGGTCGTGATTACTATGATTCAGCAGGAATTCTACGGCAACTTGGACTCATCAACAATTAGTGAATTTGGATTTTGCCACTTAACAATGCAAATCATTCTCATATTAAAATATTGCTTCGCTCTGGTTTGGTCATTCGTTTGGTGTAAATGTTAAAACGCTTTTAAAACCCACATCTGAATTAAAAGATGCATTTTTGAAAGAATCAAAAATGGAAATATTAAATAACGAAAGCACAACAATAGCTATAAGTAATCAGCCAGAGGCGGACAGGTTCCTTGTTCTCGCCTATCCTTCGACTGCGCTCAGGACAGGCTTTTGAAAATCCTTACGGATTTTCTATTCGGTTTGTATTTGCTAATTTAGTTGCTTAAACACGCAACGAAATCATACACAAACACGTTGGCATTAATTAGCAAAATACAGAAAAACATAGATACAAATACTGATTCAAAATAACTCTAAAAAATCAAACGTATATGAAAAATTTAATAGTATTATTTATAGCATTTGTTTTGATTTCCTGCAATCATTCAAAAGGAACTAAAAACACGGTGCTCAATCAAGAGCTGGTAACAGTTGCTGATAGTATATCGCAATTAATGGCAACTTATCACTACAATCCAAAGGAACTGGCTGGAACTAAATATTTGGAATTGGAAAAAGAAATTCAAAAACTGGCAAAAACAGTTAATTTAAAGGAGGATTTTATAGATGGCTTTAATCGACTTTGGTCGAACGGTCCATTTTCGCATGTTAGACTTGCAAAACTAGAGAATTCAGCAGATAAAATGGCTGATTTTATTGATTCTTTGCGAGTTGGCGACCAAAGTGTTTCCTTAAATTGGGAAGGCAAAACAGCTATTCTTACCGTAACAACAATGACTGGTGTGGATACCAAAGAACAAGTTTTTGAAGCTTACCGTGAAATAGCAAAAAAGAACACAGAAGCACTTGTTATAGATTTGAGAAATAATGATGGAGGAACTTTCGCAGGTGTACCGTTAATTGGTCACCTTATTAAAGAACCAATACATGTAGGAATGTTTGTGTCCAAAAAATGGTGGGAAAACAATACAGCAGAACCTAATAAGAATGATATTCAGACTCTTTCTCCTTGGGAAGGCTGGTCCATAAAAGCGTTTTGGAAAGACATACAAGAACAACCACTTACTCGAGTAACGTTTAAACCAATGTCCCCATATTTTGATGGTCCTGTTTATCTGCTAACGAGTAAGAAAACGGCTAGTGCAGCAGAGTTCACTACTGATGCCATGGCTCAATTGGAAAACGTGACTATTATTGGTGACATGACAGCAGGCGAAATGTTGTCGCAAAAAATGTTTGATTTACCATATGGTCTTCAATTGTCGTTGCCCATTGCAGATTATTATTCGACTCGAATGGGAAGAATTGAAGGTAAGGGAGTAGAACCCGATATCGCTATTGACCAAAGTGTCGCAAAGAAACTGGCGATGTCATTAATAAATGGCGAAGAACTAACTGTGGCTATAGCTAAGCTACAAGAGGAATTGAATAACATGCTTGAAGAACCTTTAGAAGGTGAGATAGTTTATTTGTTTGGCAACATGAATGATTGGGGAAAAAATTGGGCTGCTTCTCCAAAGTTTGAGTATAAAGGCAATGGAATTTATGAGACAACAACTAAATTAAAGAAAGGAACTTACGAATTTAAAATAGCTCAAATGAATTGGGATTTTGATTTTGGTGCAATGCCAAATCAAGAAAAAGCAACAATTGGAAAGAAGGTCTCTTTAATAAAAAAAGCTGGAAGTGATAACATTAAAATGGAACTTGGAGAGGAAACGGAGTTAATCTTTAACCTTGATTTAAGCGACAAAAAAACGGCTACATTAATTATTAAGGAGCCATAATTAAATCAGTACGTCTTAAAGTTGAATTTCGAAAAACACAACTTACTAAGACAATGAATAGATAGACTATCAGATTAATATAACTAATGCCAACATTTTGTATAAGTAATGGCAGGCAAAGTGCTAAACATCAAGGTTTGTTGCCCGCTCAAACAACATAGCGGTTGGATAGGAAATTACCCCGCAATCTGCCACTACTCATACAATTTACCGTTGTGCCTCATTTATTTATAATGAAGAGAGAAGTCATTTTAAGAAATATTATACTAACGGCATTAGTCTCAATATGTACTTTCATTTCTAGTTGGGCACAAAGGAATGATAGTCTTCGTGTAAAAATTGAAGATGGATGGATTGAAAAAATGGATGATAAGATAGCAATAGATGTCTCATTAAACAATTCGTACGAAATATTTGAAGTAAAGACGGTAGACACTAAATATATTCTTCACCCTAATACTGCTGCGAATCTTCGTTTCAATGTTAATTATAAATTTATTTCACTTGGTTTTCAATTTGCACCTGATTTTATACCCGGTAATGGAGATGAGTATTTAAAAGGTGATACAAAATCATTTGAATTAAGAGCCGCTTTAATTTTTAAACATTGGTTTACCGACCTTTCATATTCAAAAGTAAAAGGATACTATCTTGAAAATTCGGATGATTTTATTACTCTTTTAAAGGACGATCCCTATATTCAATTTCCTGACTTAAATTATTATGGTTTTGCCATTACAACCGGTTATTCAAGTAACTCAAAATTTTCATTTAGAAGTTTAACATCTCAAACTGAACGACAATTAAGAAGTGCCGGAAGTTTCATTCCGTCTATTAACTTACGCTACTTTGTAATCGATGATAAATCATCGGGTTTGAGCACGCAAAAATCAAATAATTTCGAATCGAGTATAGGACCGGGCTATGTACATACCTTTGTATGTAGAGAGAAGTTCTATTTCTCATTGGGTTTAATGGCCAGAATAGGTTATCTAAACACTAAGTTAACTACCCGACTACCTGATGTAGATTTAACTACAAATCAGGACAATTTTATATTTCGTTGGGATGGCAAAGTTGGTTTAGGTTATAATGGTAAACGTTATTATACCGGTATATATTCAACTATTTCGGGAACTGAATATAGACAAGAGAATACTACTGTAATGAATTTTGAAACAAGGCTTTTCTATCACCTTTTTCTGGGAATACGGCTCCCCGCTCCAGATTATTTAGAACGAAAGACCAATAGAATTGAAAAACTATTTCAAAATCAAAATGATTCAAACTAATAATACTAATGACAACATTGTATAAACGTAATACGGGCCTGTATTTAAGCGAATTGAATATTAACAAGCCTAAGATCAAACCGAAAGTGAAGTGCTTCTTATCCCGCACTACGCTTATACTTAACCGTTATCGGCAATGAAGAAACAAACAAAATAAAATCAAATATATGTCAAGAATAAAATTATTGATAGTAATTTTTTTAATTGGCTTTTGGAGTTACAATTTATCTGCCCAAAATCCTCTAAAAAACAGAGTGATAGTTTTATCCGATATTGAAGCTGACCCAGACGATACACAATCATTGGTTAGGTTGTTGTTATATTCTAATCAAATCGATATTAAAGGTTTAATAGCAACGACGTCCTGTTGGCATACTAATTTGGTAAATCCAGGATCAATTGTAAGAGTAATAAAAGCATACGGAGAAATACAGCCCAATTTACTAAGTCATGAACAAGATTTTCCAGAAGAAGAGGAGTTGCTAAACCTTGTTTCAAGTGGATTGCCAAAATATGGAATGACCGGCGTTGGTGACGGAATGGACTCTGAAGGTTCAGAATGGATTATTAAGGAATTAGAAAAAGAAGATGATAGACCATTATGGATTTCTGTTTGGGGAGGAGCAAATACTTTGGCACAATCTCTTTACAAAATCAAGAAAACAAAAAGCCAAAATGAGGCAAAAGAATTGATTTCTAAAGTAAGGGTCTATACCATTTCAGATCAAGATGATAGTGGTATCTGGATTCGGAACAATTTTCCCGGTTTGTTCTATATTGTAACACCTGGCGACAATTATGGAAGTGCCACATGGACAGGTATAAATGATGTATTTGATGGAATCGATAACAGTACAATCAGCAATTCGTGGTTGGCTGAGCATATTCAGCAAGGGCATGGTCCACTTGGTGCTGTATACCCTGATGTGTCATGGGGTGTGGAAGGCGATACACCAGCTTTTTTATCATTAATTCCAAATGGACTAAACGACGCAGAACATCCTGAATGGGGAGGCTGGGGTGGTCGCTATGAACTTTACAAACCTGATTTTTCAAAAACAAAAAAAGGAGGTTCAATTGTCGAGATTGCGCCTGAAACGAGACCAATTTGGACAAATGCCGAAGACAACTACATTCGTTATATTCCAAGTGAATATGGGAGGAGTTTTAAAAAAGACACAACTGTTTTCAAAGGATATAAAGAATCCTTATGGCGGTGGAGAGATGATTTTCAATATGATTTTGCAGCACGAATGGATTGGAGTGTTATGTCATTTGAAGAAGCTAACCATCCACCAATACCAATATTATCACACCCTGAGAAAATTATCATAAAATCAGGAGAAACTTTTGGGCTGGATGCTTCTAATTCAACTGACCCTGATGGCGATAATTTGAGTTTTTTATGGTTTCCTTACCTCGAAGCGGGCACATATAAAGGGGAATTTGAACTAGGTCAACCTGAAAATGCACACACTGCATATGGAGTAGCTCCTAAAGTAAATAAGAATGAAACGATTCACGTCATTTTAAAAGTGACAGATAAAGGAAATCCATCTTTGTCAAGATATAAGAGAATCATAATACAGATAGAACCTAAATAAAAGAAAAATCCGCTAACAAAGGCTATGATGTCCATGCCTCCTAAACGTAGACACGGGCAAATAGCCAAACCGTTATGTGCAAATGTCATTATTAATATTAAAAAATGAAAAGTATAATTAGGTCTAATCCAACTATAAGTTATTTAATAATAACCTTTACCATTTCTTGGTTATTTTGGTTTACTCCCTTGATTGTTAATTTACCAAATGATATCTATTTTGGCATTATTTTGGTAGGAGGATTTGGCCCAGCGATCTCGGGGCTTATTTTACTTTTTGTACAATCGGGCAAGAAAATTGCGATTGCCTCAAAGCCATTATTTTGGATTTTTTCTTTTCTATTTGGCTTACTGTTAATTGTTACACACTATCTGGCAAATAATGAAGCCCGATTAAGTAAATTTTGGTATAATCTGAAAGATGTTGGATTTATAGGAGCATTAATATTATCGGCATGCGCAATATTCTGGGGTTTGCTGGCTAGTAGCTCAAAGAATACAAACCTTAAAGAAAACTATTTGAAAACTTTTCTTTTCGATAGATCAAAATTTAAATGGTATGCCTTTGCCTTGCTGTTTCATCCGATTTTGTATATTCTGGGTTTTGCATTAGGAAAATTATTTGATTTTGAAACCTCCGAATCTTTATTTACACCAGATATTTACAATATACCTGGTTTCTTACTGATCTTTTTTATTGCGGGACCGGAAGAATTTGGTTGGAGAGGATTTTTTCAAAAAGAATTACAAAAGAAATACAACCCCTTAATATCAGCTATTATAATTGCTCTGATTTGGTCATCATGGCATATCCCTTTACATTATAATGGTTTTTATTCTTTCGATTTTTTAGATCGTTTCTATTTAAGTTTTCAACTGGGTCTATTATTTACATGGTTTTATAATAAGTCGGGGTATTCAATATTAACAGTAATGATTTTACATACGATGAACAATCTGGTGGGGAATGTTTTTGGAAGCTCTTATTATCCTGCTATGACTTTAGGAATAACAATAATCTTGATATTTATAATTGATAATAAAATGTGGCAAAGGAAAAATTACCATATTAAATTTTATTCAGCGGAATAGCTACAGAAATTAGCACATAACAATGCATAAAAATAATAGTCGCGTAAAAACCATCGCTCGGTCTAAACTACTATTTTTATGCGAGCCGTTGTGTTTCATGCAAGATTAAATACAAAAATGTAATAATATGAAAAGAGAAGCTCTCCATTTAGCCCTAACCGGACTCTTTCTGGTTTTAGGATATTTTGAATCAAACGCCCAAAGTTTTAATCGAGCGATTAAGACTGTCGAGAACTTTGAAGCCTCGATTCCTCACCCCGAACAAGATAAAGACATAACCCTAAAACTATCTGACCTTGAGAAAAAAACGGGTAAGAAACCAAATATAGTTTGGATCATTATTGATGATTTGGGGTATGGAGAACCTGGCGCTTATGGAGGTGGCGCTGCTATTGGTGCCGCGACACCAGAAATGGATAAACTGGCTGCTGAAGGTTTAAAGTTGACCTCCTGCTATTCCCAACAAACCTGTACCCCAACACGGTCAGCCATTTTAACAGGAAGGCTTCCTGTGCGTACAGGACTCACCCGCCCCATCCTTGCGGGCGATAAAATAACTAAGAACCCATGGGCCGATGAAGTAAGCCTACCCAAACTACTGAGCGACAACGGCTATTATACCCTGCTTACAGGAAAATGGCATGTGGGCGAGGCTGAAGGTATGCGCCCTCACGATGTAGGTTTTGATGAATACTACGGATATTATCCGGCCCAAAAAGAGATTACACAAGGCATTGACCCAAGACGTTTCCCGGATTTGGTGCTTAATGAAGAGCTTATGAAAGCGTTTGAAACCATTCGGCCAGCTAATCACTTGACACATGGCTTTAAAGACGGGACAACCAACGAATTGGAGGAAATCAAAAGCCTGGAAGACATGGGACGTGCTGACCATAAATTGGCCGATTTTACAATTTCTAAGATTAAGGAATTGTCCGGTTCGGATAAGCCCTTCTTTATTGAGCATTGTTTTATGAAAGTGCATGCCGATAATTTTGACAACCCTGATTATCCTGGACTGAGTGCCGCCAAGTATCCCTATAAGAATGCTGTTGTTGAAGTAGATATGCATATTGGTCGCATTGTGAAAGCATTGGAAGAAGCTGGCGAATTAGAAAACACTTTTGTTTTCGTCACCTCTGATAACGGCCCACAAATGGATGCCTGGCCAGATGGCGGATATACACCATTTAGAGGTGCTAAAGGGACAACATTCGAAGGTGGTGTTCGCGTACCGGGTATTGCCTATTGGAAAGGAATGATAAATCCTGGTAGAGTGAGCGATGATGTTTTTGATTTAATGGATTTATTTGGAACAAGCCTTCGCATTGCAGGCATTTCCCAAGACGTACTTCCTGACGGCAGGTATTATGATTTTATAGACCAATCAAGTTTCCTGTTTCACGATAATGGAAAGGGAAATCGTGAATCGGTTTATTTTTGGTGGGGTACTGAACTGATGGGTATTCGGATGCGAGAGTATAAGGAACACATTAAAGTCATTGTTCCGCAAGCACCACATATGTGGATTGACTATGCAACTATTCAGGATGTTGGCTTGGCACCATGGCTGTTTAATTTATATATAGACCCAAAAGAAGAAATGCCCGTAGGACACCGCAGAAACGCATGGTTAGCTTCTCTAGGCGCACATTTGAAATCGCATGCGGCAACATTTAAAAAGTATCCACCAAAAAACATTGGGCTGTAAATGGAATCAACAAGAGTTGAAATAAGACCTGAAAATAAAACACGAAAACACAAGAATGTGTATAGTGCATAGCACCCTGCGGAATGCTGCTACATCATACACGGAACGTTGTATGCCCTGTCGAAAAAGCCGACCGCACAAATAGCACATTTGGTTTTTACCGACACACAGGCAAACTCTGAAAAACCAAAAGAGCTGGTTTTTTGCTAATGATAGAATAACATTTTTAAATAGGACCAATATGAAATCTAAAAAATATTTAATAGTCATCCTTGGCTTTGGAATCCTGATAGCGGGATGTAACCCTCAAAAAAATCCTGATCATTCAGAAAACCTGACAAAAGCAAGACGGGAGTGTTCTTCCTTTTCCGAGACTTGCTTCTGAAAGTGAGACAGGCCAAACTCTAGCTGAAAGCAAATTAGCACCCTGGCCAAACAACAAACATCTGGCTGATGATGCTCCTAACATTCTTATTGTTTTGATAGATGATGTTGGCTTTGGGGTTTCAGAAACATTTGGAGGGGAAGTAGCCACACCAACCCTTACCAAATTGGCAAACGATGGGATTATGTATAACCGATTCCATACGACTTCAATTTGTTCACCTACTCGGGCTTCTTTGCTAACTGGTAGAAATCACACAAGGGTTTCATCAGGCACCATTGCAGAACGAGCCGTCAATTTTGATGGGTATACAGGAGTTATCCCAAAAACTTCAGCTACCATAGCTGAAGTGCTTAAAAACTACGGTTACCATACTTCTGCCTTTGGGAAATGGCATAATTCTCCTGCCAACCAAACTACATCAATGGGACCAAAAGACTTTTGGCCAAATGGCTATGGATTTGAATATTTCTATGGGTTTTTAGCGGGAGAAACCTCCCAATATGAACCACGATTATTTGAAAATTATAATGCCATTGAACCTCCCCACGACCCTACTTATCATTTGACAGAAGATATGGCAGAGCAAGGTCTTAAGTGGTTGGGAGAACACAAAGCCTATTCGCCAGACAAGCCTTTTTTCATGTACTGGGCTCCGGGAGCCGCTCATGGTCCACATCATATTTTTAAAGAATGGTCAGAGAAATACAAAGACAAGTTTGATGGAGGTTGGGATGAATACAGAGCAAGAGTCTTTGAACGTCAGTTGGCAATGGGAATAATTCCTGAGGGGACTGAATTAACTGAAAGAGACTCTACAATGGCTGCATGGGATGATATTCCTGAAGATGAAAAAGAGTTTCAATTGCGCTTAATGGAAGTGTTTGCAGGATTTGTTGAGCATACGGATGTTCAAGTAGGTAAGCTAATTGATGGTATGGATGCTATGGGCTACAAAGACAACACCATCGTGATTTACATTTTTGGCGATAACGGTTCTAGTGCAGAAGGACAAAACGGAAGTATAAGTGAGTTGCTAGCTCAAAACCAGATACCAAACACCATTAGTCAACAAATGGCTGCTTTGGACAAAATTGGTGGCTTAGATGCGCTAGGAACAAACAAGGTAGAAAACATGTATCATTCTGGTTGGGCATGGGCAGGAAGTACACCGTTTAGAAGCACAAAATTGGTTGCGGCTCATTTTGGGGGAACACGAAACCCGATGGTGATTTCCTGGCCCAAAGGAATAAAACCTGACAAAGACATTCGAAGCCAATTTCTTCATGTAAATGACATTGTTCCCACGCTGTATGATATTATTGGTATACCACACCCTGAAATTGTTAATGGCTTTGAGCAAGACCAGATGGATGGAAAAAGTTTTGCACAAACATTTTCTGACCCCAATGCTGAAAATTTAAAAAAGACCCAATTTTTTGATAACAATGGTAGTCGTGGAGTTTATCATGAAGGGTGGTTCGCAAGTACATTTGGTCCGCTATACCCTTGGGTTTCTGCCCAAAAAGGATTGGAAAACTGGGACTCAAATGAAGACGTTTGGCAGCTTTACGATTTGAAAAATGATTTCTCACAAGCACATGATGTTTCAGCGAAATATCCTGAAAAACTGGCCGAACTTAAAGAGCTATTCTTAAAAGAAGCCAAAGAGAACAACGATTTCCCTATTGGTGCTGGTATTTGGCTAAGGCTGCATCCTGAAGATGTGATTACCTCTCCCTATACCGAATGGACATTTAACCAAACCACCACAAGAATGCCTGAATTTGCTGCTCCAGGTCTTGGTAAAAAAAGCAATACGGTGGTGATAGACTTGGAGGTAAAAGAAAACCAAAGTGGTGTATTATATGCACTTGGTGGTAGTGGTGGTGGATTAACTTGCTACATGGATAATGGCTATTTAAAATACGAATACAACATGATGATCATCCATCAATTTAAAGTAGCCAGCAATTCTAAAATTGCTGCAGGTAAACATCAATTTGAAATTTAACCACATGATAAAGGACAATAAACCCGGAGCACCAGCAACGATCACTTTGAAAGTAGATGGCAAAGAAGTTGGCGCCATGACCACTTTGGGTACGGTACCAGCGGCATTTTCGGCCAGTGAAACTTTGGATATTGGCACAGATTTAGGCTCGCCTGTTTCCTTCGATTATTTTGAAAAGGCACCATTCAAGTTTAACGGCACCATAAATTCTGTTCAAATCAAATTATTGTAAATGAAAAAAAAAGCACGGGCATACAACATTGTATAAAAGCAATAGCGGGCGAAGTGGTAAATTCATTGTTCGTGTATTTATAAACATTTGTGGTGGCGGGCAAGTAATCCCTTGAATCCACTACTGCTCTTGTACTTGACCGTTGTGCTTCATTACTACTTCGCTTAAGCTACGTAGCAGAAACTATGACAAACCGCTAACCAATGATAAAATTCTTTAGAAAAATTAGACAAAACTTACTAACTGAAAACAAATTCAGCAAGTATTTAATTTATGCGGTGGGAGAAATTGTGCTTGTTGTTATTGGGATTTTGATTGCGCTTGCTATAAATAACTGGAACAATGAAAGACTAGATAGACAGGAAGCAAAGATGACTAGTCAAAACATCCACGATGAATTTGCTAAAAATCAACTAATTATTAAAAAAACCATAAATGAATATAGCGGTGTATTTGATGCAAGTTTAGCATTGGTTGATCTTATTGGTGTTGATAGAGAAGAATTATTAAAACATAATCTGGACAGCCTATTTAATTCCTCATTAGAAATGGATTTTTATTTCCCTACCAGTAAATCTTTTGACAATGTTCTGCAGTCCGGAGGCACGAGTGTGTTGGAAAGAGCCGAACTAAAAAACACACTCATGGAATGGATTTCATTAATAGATCAGATAAGGAATTACGATGAGTTAATTACAAACTGGCAGAACAGCCAGTACATGCCCTATTTGGCCAGCACGGTGTCTTTCAAACAAATGAATATTTATAATCAAAAGGTCTATGGTGGTGAAAGTAGAATCAAGACAGACTACTATCCTATGTTTCAAGAGATATGGTTAGAGAATCTTTTGAATAATTATCTATATCTGATACAATACTCAATTGAACAACTACAGGAAATAGAAAGAGTTCAACAAAAAATCATTAATTTGACCATTGAAGCTTAATAAGTAGAGGACATATCCTTCTACAGGCAACATAACAAAATATATAATATTTAATAACGAAAGGCTAACAATGGCTATAAGTAATTGCTTGGGCAGTTCTAACTCGGAAAATCCTGCAGATTTTCCTCTGGTTCAAGAATGTTTATTAAATTAGTTACTCAACCACGCAACTATCCATAGCCGAGACTGTTGTGTTTAATTAAAAAGAACAATTTACAAACGTGAATTGTTATACTTATTTGACTTTAAACAATAAAAAATCATGTTTGGACTTTTTAAAAGGAAATCAGAGCTTGATAAGCTTAACGACAAATACAAAGCACTATTGAAAGAAGCCCGTGATTTGTCTACCTCCAACAGAAAATTAAGTGATACCAAAGTCGCAGAGGCGAATTCCGTGTTAATGCAAATTGAACAGCTTGAAAAAAAGAATCAAAAGTGAAATTTTATTAAAATAAGCAGGCACGACTTTTTGGAAGAAACAGCAATGTATGACGTAGCTCCTAACAAAATCCACGTGGGATATTTGGAATAATGGCAAATCAGCAAACTATCAAGCATAAGGAATGAAATTCTCTGTTTAGAGCAACGGTACTTAAAGAATTGTCTGAAGAGTCAAATCATTATACAGAACATGCAAAACCAAGATAATTGAAATGAAAATATTACTAACCGGCTCAACTGGATATATAGGTAAACGACTTCTACCTGTTTTGGTTGAAGCTGGTTATGAAGTGATATGCTGCGTGCGAGATTCGAAAAGGTTCAATCCTCCTGAATCAATAAAGCATAAAGTATCAGTAATAGAAATCGACTTATTGGATGAGAAATCACTCGATCGTATTCCAAAAGATATCGATGGCGCATACTATTTGGTTCATTCAATGTCATCCTCAAGTGAATATAAATCCCTCGAAAGAATCTCAGCAATAAACTTTAGAAATGCCCTTGAAAGAACTAATATCAAGCACGTAATCTATCTCAGTGGTATAGTGAATGAATCGGAACTCTCTGAGCATTTGAGTTCTCGAAAGGATGTTGAAACTGAACTGGGAAAAGGAAGCTATAATTTCACAAGCCTTAGAGCAGGAATCATTATTGGCTCAGGAAGTGCCTCCTTTGAGATTATCAGGGATCTGGTGGAAAAACTACCAATCATGATTACGCCCAAATGGCTAAAAACTAAATGCCAACCTATTGGTGTCTCAGACGTAATTATTTTTTTATCAAAATCGTTATTCAATCCGAAAACCTACAATGAAAACTTTGATATTGGTGGCCCCGATGTGCTAACTTATAAGGAAATGCTCCTTGGTTTTGCCAAAAGCAGAAATCTAAGACGTAGCATTCTTGTTGTTCCTGTTATGACACCGAAACTCTCGTCATACTGGCTTTATTTTGTTACATCTACATCTTATAAACTTGCTGTTTCGCTTGTTCACAGCATGAAGATTGAAGTCGTCTGCAGGGACAATCGCATAAATTCTATTCTAGGAGTTGAACCAATAACCTATATAGAAGCTCTAGAAAAAGCCTTCAATAAAATTGATAGTAATGAGATAATTTCAAGTTGGAAAGACTCCTACTCAAGCAGTAATATTAACTTCAATATTTCGGATTTCATTCAAGTTCCAACTTTTGGTTGTTTTACAGACAAAAGAAAGAGTATAACGGATGACAGGGAACTTTGCTTGAATAAAATCTGGCGTATTGGAGGTAAAGCTGGTTGGTATTATGGTAATTGGCTTTGGAAACTGCGGGGGTTCTTAGACAAAATGGTCGGTGGAGTTGGTCTTAGAAGAGGAAGAACTAGTCTTGATTCTATTAAAACCGGGGACGTAGTGGATTTTTGGAGAGTATTATACGCCAATAAGAATGAAGGTAGATTACTTTTATTTGCCGAAATGAAACTGCCAGGAGAAGCCTGGTTAGAGTTTAAGATGATAGATAATGAACTCGTGCAAACCGCCACATTTAGGCCGTTGGGTTTATGGGGAAGACTATATTGGTATTCGGTACTGCCTTTTCATGGCTTAATATTTAAAGGCATGCTAAAAAAAATAACTAAACACAACATTGTAAAAGAGCAATAGCGGGTGAAGTGGTAAAATCAAAGTTTGTGAATTTAATGAACTTTTGTGGTGGCGGACAGGTAATCGCCTAGCAATCCGCTACTGCTCTTATACTTGACCGTTAGTCTTCATTAGAATAAAGAAAACCAATGATAAAATTCTTTCGAAATATTAGACAAAGGCTTCTGACTGAAAACAAGTTTAGTAAATACCTCCTCTACGCTATTGGTGAAATTATTCTCGTCGTTTTTGGGATTTTAATAGCATTATCAATTAATAATTGGAATGAAGCTCGCAAAAGTAGAGTTGTCGAAATTGAGTTGCTAAAAACTATAAAAACTGATTTGGATAGAACCTTACTTGATCTCAAAGATGATTATGAGAGCTATCTTAAAAGTCAAAAATCTGGTAATAGATTTCAACGTTTTTTAATTGGTGAGAAAATGTTAGAGGATTCAATATTTCTGCACTTTCATTCTTTGAGTCAAGACCGGCATTTTTTTCCAAATTCATCAGGTTATGAATCTTTAAAATCTTCTGATATGAATATGATTTCGAATGATTCCCTCAGATTGCAAATTACTGAATTATACGAACTCACTTTTCCGAGGATAAAAGAATGGGACGAATCTAATCCTAGATGGGATATTGGAATAGTACTACAACCTTATTATAAAAAACATTTCATTTTAACAGATGAAATAGTCATTGAAAGGTCGACTTCTTCTAGGTTTCCAACATATAAATCCAAATTAAAATCTCTAGATGAGATTAGAAATGATAATGAATTACAAATTGATCTCCAACAAACATTTCAGATAAGAAGGCGGAAAATTGGTTTGAATTTAACCGGTATTGATCGAATAGAATTGGTTCTTTCAGATATAAATAATGAACTTGAAAAATTAAATAAGGATGATTGACTAATTCTATATGGGAAAAAATAATTAAGGAGGGTAAAGAAAAATAACGAAAGGCTAACAACAGCTATGCCGATCATGGCTGGCAAAAGCCAGCTACGCCTCATAGCCAAACCGTTACCAACCAATAACCAAATAAATGATAAAATTCTTTAGAAAAATTAGACAAAGTTCACTTGTAGAAGGCAAAACTGGTAAATATTTAAAGTATGCTATTGGTGAAATTCTTTTGGTAATGATTGGAATTTTGTTGGCACTTCAAGTTTCTAATTGGAATAAATCACGCGCTGATCGTCATCAGGAACAGGCCATATTACGACAGTTAAAAATTGAATTCACGAATAACCTTAAACAACTAGATAGTAAAATCTATGCAAAGGAGAGTCTTATGGTTTCTGCTTTAAAGCTTTTTAAATATATTGATGATCCTTACATTCGAAATAAAGATAGCCTTGATTTATTCCTAGGACGAACCATCCCTTTCTCCACCTTTGATCCAATAGTGAATGATTTAGCTAGCTCGGGCAATATAAGACTCATTAGAAGTGATAGCTTAAAATTGTTGCTATCATTGTGGACTTCCAATATCAAAGATGTTCAAGAAGATGAACTGGGATGGAAATTTTATCGAAACGAATTTTATATACCCTTTTTGGTCGAGAATTATCAACTAAGAACTGTTAGAAAAATAGCTTTAGAATATGGGTTATTAAACGGCCATTTGATTGAATCTGAAGATCAAAAAAACCCACTGAATAATGAATTTATTGGTCCATCAAAATATGATGTCGACATAAATGATCTTCTTGAAAATCCTGATTTCGAAGATCACCTGGAACGGGCTTTGTCAACTAACAGATTTGCTCATTCTCAGTCTTTAATTTTAAAAGAACGTATTGAAGAAATTCTAAATATTATAAATAAAGAATTAGACGAAGAATATCAAAAGTACAACAATGGGTATAATTAATTGCTTGTACTCGCCTATCCTTCGACTGCGCTCAGGACAGGCTTTTGAAAATCCTTGCCAATTTACAGTTTGGTGTTACTTGTAAAGTTAAGTGCTATCCCGATAGCTATGGGGACATGCAACTACTCATATCCAAGTCCGTTGGTAGTCATTGTCGTATATTTAATAAAACTTAATTCATGTATAAAATTATATTTATAATTATTCTGCTTTTTTGTTGGTCAACATCTTTTTCCCAAAGTACCACAAAACCTCAAGTGCTTATTATCACTACTGGGGGCACAATAGCCAGCAAAACTAATGCTCCATCAATTGAAGGTCATGATCTTATACAAGCAGTACCTGAATTAAGCAATTATGCAACTATTGAAGTTGATGAGTTTGTAAATATTGGATCTTCAAAGATGACTCCGTTAATTTGGCTCCAACTTGTTAAGCATATTAGGGATGCCCTAAATTCTAACCCAGAAATTAAGTCCATAATTATTACCCATGGCACTGACACAATGGAGGAAACAGCATTCTTTCTGAATTTAACCCATCAAAGCAAAGTGCCAATTGTTTTAGTCGGTTCAATGAGATCATCTAATGAAGTTTCCGCAGACGGACCGGCTAATTTAATCAATGCAGTTAGAGTGGGCATATCCCCCGAAGCAATTGGTAAAGGAGTTATGGTGGTTATGAATGACAACATCAGCGCGGGCAGAGATTTATTGAAGATGAATAATAGAAGAGTGGATGCATTTGCTTCTACTGATCTTGGATTTATTGGGTTTTGTGATCCAGAAAAAGTGACTTTTTATCGTTCCCCAATTAAACCTCACACTTCTGAAAGTGAATTTAATATTTATGACTTAGATAGTTTGCCTAAAGTGGACATAGTTCAGGATTTTGCTGGATTTGATTCAAAAATTCTTACTTATTTCACCAATCGATTTAATCAAGGATTGGTGATAAGCTCGTTTGCCGGAGGTCGACTTAGCGATGGTGCCAGTGAGATATACAATTTGCCTGCAACACCAAAACCAATTGTAATATCTTCTAGCATCAAAGGGAGCAGAATAATGGGATCTAATCCCGAAGGTACACCAATTATTATCGCGAATGATTTACCGTCAAATAAGGCAAGGATACTACTGATGTTATCTCTCACTATTACAAGTAAGATTAATGAAATTCAGGACTACTTTGATAAATATTAAATTATTGCGGATAAACCGGAGTAAAAAAAGACTACCAACAATGACTATAAGTAATTGCTTGTCCTTACCTACTTCTGAAAATTCCTGCGAAATGACCAGTTTGGTGTATTTTCGCAAAGTAAAGTGCGATCCCGATAACTATGGGGACACGCAACTACCCATAACCAAGACCGTTGTGCTTCATTCCCGATAGCTATCGGGACAAACCGCTAACCTATGATAAAATTCTTTAGGAAAATTCGACAAAACTTGCTTTTTAAAAATAAAACAGGGAAGTATCTGAAATATGCTATTGGAGAGATTGTTCTAGTTGTGATTGGAATTTTGATTGCCCTTTCAGTAAATAATTGGAATGAGAACAGAAAGGAAAATAATATTGAAAATAAAATTTTAGTAGAAATTTCGAAAGGGTTAAAGGAAGATTTAATTGATATAAAGTCAACTATAAGCGAACACAGAGCTGGTCTTAAAGCTTGCAAATATTATTATGACATCTTCACCAACAAGCAAGTTCAACCAGATTCGATTAATTATTATTATACATATTTAACTAGAGGCTTATTGGCAATCCAAAATAATTCAGGTTATGAATCATTAAAATCCAGAGGTCTTGAATTAATAAAAGATGATTCTTTACGAAATGACATTATTAAATTATATGAACAAGATTATCCATTTATTATGAAGTTGCAGGAACAAGATCCTGAAGGAAACTTTCACGATAGCTATTTCAAAGAAATTAACAATCATATTTCACCGAATCTAATTTTTAATAGTAATGGTGAAATGGAATCAATTAAACTTCCTTTAAATGTATCAGAAACTGAACAAAAGAAAATATTAAGCTATTTGTGGAAAATTAAAAATGATCGAACATTTATATTAAGTACCTATTCCCAAGTACTGGAGAATCTGTTGCTCCTTCAATCAAACATAGATAGGGTAAAAACGAAAGGCTAACAACGCCAATAAAAAATAGCAGTTTAAGTGCCTAAACGAAAGATAAATAATAAAGGTCAGTATAAATACGAAATGTTAGTGCATAAATCCGCTACTATTCTTATACTAACCGTTGGCCGCAACGCATGTCGACAGAGCAGAATCTAACTTGACAGCAAAATGACGGATAAAGAGCTTAAAATAGAAATTGAATTTTTAGACTTCGTAGCAATTCGAGTCGCTGATATGGAAGCTTCTGCAGCGTGGTATCAAAAAGTATTGGGACTGAAACGATATAAATTACCTGAATGGGGAGACTTTCCACTCTTTTTGTTCTTTCTGTTTCTATGATTAAATTAATAGAATCAAACTTAGGACGGCTATAAGCAATTGGGGTTTAATTGCTTAACCAGAAGTGAAAATATAAATCAAAGGTTAGTGCTAAACCGAAAAGTTAAGGCAAGTAATCCCCAACTGCTCATAGCCCAACCGTTGGCAACAATTGGGTTGACTCGTGGACTAAGACTTGTTAACAGATAAAGCAGACCGACAAAAAATCCAGCCAAAGATGGATTGGCTGACAAATTTTCAATAGTGGAGAAATTTTCTGGTTTGGTGATTAACTGCAGGACATACAACCTTAAATTGCGATATGAAAAAACTAATCTTGGTCTGGGTTATTAGCTTGTACGTTGTGTTGACATACGCTCAACAAAACGTTTACGACTTATACGAAAAAAAAGAATATATTACTGCCAATGGTAATGTATTGCCGTACCGAATTTTGTTTCCTGAGAAGCAGTGTACCAAAAAAAGTAACTATCATGGCGGCACTTAATACTTTCAGATTAGTCGTTAACAAGCCAATGATTACAAGCGATCCACACAAATAATAGGCAAAGCGAATTCCAAATTTGAAATCATTTAACTCAGTATCGGTATGCCCAATGTATCCTTGAGTCTCAAATCTTTCTCTCCTTGTCGGGGAAATAATACAATCCTGATTCTTCATAACCTCCTCGGTTAGTTCCAATTATTAAATTCCTTTTTTCGCCAACCTTGACAGCGGCAATAAAGGAATCCATTCCTGAACCGCTGCCCAGGTCAAGTACTAAGTCTCCTTCTATCAGATCGGCCATGTCAAAATAGTAGCCTACTCCTGCAAATGATTCAATTGAAGCCGCAGGAATACGGTCAAGATCATTTTTTTTGTATCCTAATTTTTCAGCAAGGCTCAGACCCATTTCAAAATGGTAGTCACCGGTCGGGTTCAATGCAACATCGCTGTACATTTTTTTAACTTTCTGTTCAAGCGCAACAGAATCTACTTTTTTGGTTGAAGTTGTTTCCATAGAATGAATGTTTAAGTATTGAAAATATTTCCCTGAAATCCGTTTTTATAGGGATAAGCTCCCTTGTCAACCACATAACTAAGATATTTAAATCAATTCAATAATTATATTGAATAGTTGAATTATTTTAAGGAGTGCTGAAACCGAAGTACGATATAAGGAATATCCCGGTGTTGCACATAATTCCTGGGATAGTGCTTTTTCTTAATGATAATATCCTGTGGCTTCCATGACCACTAATGAACCTTTGCCCAACTTTTTTGATAATTGTCCGAACCCTTTCAATCCATTCGGATATTGGACATAAGCTTCTTTCGTGTCCATAACATCGAACACATCCTTACTGATGTCCACTCCATAAATTTCTGTATATTTAGTCATAACAACTGATTTCTGAAAGAACGGCTACTTGGTCTTCAACAACTTAAAAACGAGCTCCCAAGGCTCACAGAACTGAACGAATTCTAAGTAGGAAAAGAGAGGGGATTATCAATGTTGACGAAGTCTAGGCTTCCACGTGTATATTAACCTTAATCCCCTCTTTTGTTCTTTCTTGTTAATACTTAAAAGTAAAGGAGATAAACTTAAGACGTGCATAGTTAATTGCTCTGGCAAGTGCCAATTTGGAAAATTACTTCGGAATTTTCTTTAGCAAGTTTTTGTTTACTAAATTAGTTGCTATCCCGATAGCTATCGGGATAGCAACTAATCATACACAAACCCTTTACCCAAAAGCCGAAACTAACGCACAAACAGCACATTTATTTTTTCCAACGCTAAAAGCCAGCGCAACATAATAAAAGAGTTGTTTCTTCCCATCGACAAAAAAATAAATGAAACGTGACAAAAATCACATTTGATTTCAACTGTCTATCGTATATTTGCGATAAGGGATATGAAAAGAAGTTTAGAGCATATAGAATACAAAAAAGATACCGAAGCTTTGGCAAAATTTGCCAAAGCTTTAGGACATCCTACTCGTATTGCTATTTTAAAACATCTTGAAAATCAATCCTGTTGTTTTACCGGAGATTTGGTTGACCTATTGCCCATTTCTCAATCAACAGTATCTCAACATTTAAAAGAATTAAAAAACGCAGGTTTAATTCAGGGAGAATTAAAACCCCCAAAAATAAGGTACTGTATCAATCAGGAAAATTGGAAAATTGCAAGAACATTATTTCAACAATTTTTCGATTGATATTTTTTTAATAAATCTATCGCTTATTGGCGATAAACAAATACAACTATTATGACTACAGTAATTAAAATTTTAGGGACAGGTTGTCCAAAATGCAAAACAATGACTGGAATTGTTCAGGATGTAGTGCAAGAAAACAACATTGATGCTACTATTGAAAAAGTTGAGGATATACTGGAAATTATGCAGTTCAATGTAATGATTACACCGGCCTTGGTAATAGATGACGTGATTACCATAAAGGGCAGAGTACCTTCAAAAGATGAAGTATTGGCTCTTTTAAACTAAAAAAACTACTATGAATAATCATATCGGGGTTTCATCCATTTCGAATGAAGATACAGTTGTTCATATAAAGCAATCGAATATAGATTTTGGTACAACTTTAAAGACTGCCGAAACCTTACCAAATCCAGCAGAATTATTCCTGGGTCCTTTTGCTTGCCGCATAATAAAAAATGTGGAACGTTTTTCCGGTATGATGAAATTCACTATCCAAAAGCCTCAATAGAAGTTAATGCAACACCTATTAAAAACCGCCAAGGATGGAAAATATCATTTACAATTTGACACTTTACAGCCACTATAAAAAATTGAATTCAGAAGTGCTTAAAAAGAATATTGAAAAATTTGATACTATCTACAATACTGTAAAATTGTCCTGTTCGATTACAGGTACTATTAGCACGATTGAAAATGTTTGATTGGGTACAAAACATAGCAGATTGGTTGGTTTTTGATGTCCTCCATTTTAGCAAAGGGCAACATTTGGCAGAAGCCCTGAACTTCTTTATTTATGACACCACAAAGATTTTAATCCTTCTTTTTGTTGTCATCTTTTTTATGGGAATAGTCAATAGTTACTTTCCCATAGACAAGGTCAAAAACTATTTGTCAAGAAAGAAATTGTATGGACTGGAGTACCTTATGGCAAGTCTTTTTGGTGTGGTCACGCCTTTTTGTTCTTGTTCATCAGTTCCTTTGTTTATCGGTTTTGTGAGAGGTGGAATTCCGCTGGGAGTAACCTTTTCTTTTTTAATTACTTCGCCTTTGGTCAATGAAGTTGCAATCGGTCTTTTTGTTGGCTTGTTTGGTTTAAAAACAACAATCATTTATGTGATTAGTGGTGTATTATTAGGTACCGTATCCGGTATTATACTTCAAAATTTAAAATTGGAAAGTACTCTAACACCCTGGGTAAAGGAAGTATTAGAAAACGCTCAAAGAGAACAAGACATATTTCAAGCAGAAAAGCAAACCTTTAAACAACGTTTGCCAATTATTTGGGCAGAAGTCATAAAAATCCTTCGAGGTATCATTCCTTATGTAATTGTTGGAATTGCAATTGGTGGACTAATGCACGGATATATTCCGGAAGGATTTTTTGAAAAATATATGGACAAGGACAATCTTTTTGCTGTTCCTATTGCTACAATTTTGGCTGTGCCAATGTACTCAAACGCATCAGGTATACTTCCGGTAGTTCAGGTATTGGTCGCTAAAGGAATTCCGCTAGGAACTGCAATCGCATTTATGATGGGAGTTATTGGTCTTTCTTTACCGGAAGCAATGCTATTAAAAAAAGTGATGACCTTTAAACTCATTGCCATCTTTTTTGGTGTCGTAACACTTTGTATCATCATTTCTGGATATGTATTCAACATATTATTATAATCCATAAATTAATATTAAATAAAAACACCCAAATTTTTAAACATGATAACAAACGTAAAGGAAACCTCTAAAATGGCCGACAATTATTTAAAAACAGTTAACAATAAATAAACGTCATTAAAACGGTGTTTTATTTCGAAAGTTAGACTTCATTATACTAATCAACTGTCCAAGGATAAAAATATTTTGGGAAATTTGCAATAAAACATGGTGTATAATTCAGCAGGACTGAAATACACGAAAAGGAATTTTTACTTACCTTTAAATAGCTAGTTAAACTGAATGATTTCGGTTGCTTTTCTACATTCTGGCTTTTATCAATTCTTGGTTGCCTCAAGTCGTGCCAGTCCCACCGAAATAATTGCCGTAGCTGTTATATGCTCTTAAATATAATTTAGTTTCGAGTTAAAGTGAATTTAAAAAAATACATAGCAGAGCTTAAAAGACGTAATATATTTAAAACGGCGATAACCTATTTAATAGTGGCATGGGTAATTGCTCAGGTATCTGATGTTGTTCTTCCTACTTTTAATGCACCGCCTTATTTTATGAAAACCTTAATCTTTATTTTGATTATAGGTTTCCCGGTCACTTTAATTTTTACCTGGCTATACGAATTTACACCACAAGGAATTATAAAAACAAAAATTAATGAAGCGGATACATCACTATCAGGACAAAACAAAAATGGGCTCAACAAGGGCATTAAAAAACTAGTGGTATTGCCATTTAAGAACAAAAGTTCGCAAAAAGGCAGCAAATATTTTAGTGACGGACTAACGGAAGAAATCATTATCCGTTTGTCCGGAATCAAAGAGCTTGAGGTCGCTTCACGAAGCACGTCCATGCGATATAGAGATTCTGAATTGGCTGTTGTACCGCTTGGTCGGGAATTGAATGCGAGATACCTTTTGCAAGGCACCGTACGAAGGAATAATGATGATTTAAGAATATCAACGGAATTAATTGATGTTGAAAAGGATTCTGAACTTTGGGCCGAGATTTACCGTGGCAAGATGGCAGACGTTTTTGATATTCAGGAAAAGGTGTCGAAGAAGATTGTAAATTCATTGCAACTAAAACTTAGCTCCAAAGAAAAAGTGGCACTAAGCCAAAGAGCAACATTGAATACTGAGGCACATGATGCGAACTTAAGAGCTCGTGATTTTCTGTTTAGATATACAAAAAGCTATCTCCTTTTAGCTGTAGATCTTTTTCAAAAGGCAATAGATTTGGATCCAAAATATGCTGCCGCCTATGCCGGTATGAGTGAGGCCTGTGGCCTGTTATATGAAACACATGATAAAAAACCCAAATGGCTCGAAAAGGCGGAAGAAGCATCATTGAAAGCACTCATCTATGATCCCAGCTCATCTGAAGCATATAGTGCTCTTGGCCTGGTCTATTACAATAAAAACCAACTTAACGAAGCTTTAATATCTGTTCAAAAAGCTATTTCATTTGACCCTGATAATTTTTTTGCTTATTGGATAAGAGGCCGACTCTATAGAATGATGGACCGGGATTCTGAGGCTATAATTGATTTCAATAAAGTTTTAGATATTAAAAGTGATTTCCACTCCGCTTTCGGTGATTTGCAGATGTGCTATGAAAAATTAAAAGATAAAAAAAATCTGCAGGATACTATTCAACAGGCGGCATTATTTTATCCCACCTATTTATTGCATCACCCCGATGACGCTCGTGCCCACCAATTTTATGCCTTCACTTTGAAAAGGCTGGGGCGTTTGGAAGAAGCTAAAGAAGAAATGCATAAAGGGATTATTCAAAACCCTGATGACCCAATTATTATTTATAATGCGGCCTGTTTTTATGCCTTAATGGGTGATCTGACTACATCAATTGAAAATCTCAAAAAAGCAATGGATAATGGGTTTGGTAATTATGAATATATCAAACATGACCCTGATCTTAATAGTATTCGAAAAGAGCCTGATTTTATTGCACTAATACAAGGTAAATAACTAGTTTATACAAACTCCGGAAGCGACTTTTGTACTGATCAATTTAATCAAGGAATAATGAAGGCAGCAATATTTGAAAATTGGAAAACTGCAACCTGAAAAACTAATTGATAAGAAAATTTCCCTTAAAGAATCGACCGTTGCCCTGCCAAACATAGATAAGTTTGACCATAAAGGAGTTTGGATTATTGATTCCTTTAATATTTTAATTAAATAATTGAATAAATGTTGCTGACTAAAATTACGAAGGCTATCAAAATGTATAAGCCAGCTCCCACACAGTCAGCGCTCAAAACCTGCTACTACCCATACACAGAGCGTTAGGCGGTAATTGAATTTTTTAACCCTAAAACTTTATTCACACAATTATGAATTTGGAACAACTTTACTTTATTCCAGAAATAGTGGCGGCAATTGCAGTTATTATTTCAATATGATACCTGGCATTCAAGTAAGGAACAAACATCTTCAAAACAAAAATGAAACGTATTTAGAAATGTCAAAGTTCCGAGCTGATTTTATTGATTATGTTAATAATGCAATTGATATTATAAACTCTAAAGATAGATCTCAATTTCAGAAATCAATAGCCTTCATGGATGAAGCTGATAAACAGCCTCCGGATTAGAAGCTCAAAAAATGTATATTTAACCTGATTTCTCTACGGAATAGTCCTGCAAACAATTCCACACCTAAATCATAGCCAAACACTTTGGTGGTCAATAGATAAATAAAATGAAGAATCAATGATAAAATTTTTTAGGAGGATAAGACTGAAATTAATTGATGAAGGAAATCTAAAAAGATATCTGATATATGCAGTCGGAGAAATTTTACTTGTGATGATTGGAATCTTATTGGCGCTGCAGGTAAATAATTGGAATGAAGAAAGAAAAGCCAACCGTAGAGAAATAGAATCACTTAAAGGATTGGAATCGAATTTAGATAAGAATATTGAATCTCTGCAAAGGAGCATCAATTTTGAAAATTTTTCCATCAATGGCATTGAACATATTATAAGCCATTTACAAGAATCTACCACTAATCCCAATGATTCGCTTTTAATTTATTACAAATATTCAACCTGGTATGAGCAAACTACAATCTCCACTGCTACCTATGAATCACTAAAAAATATTGGATTTGAAATTATTAGGAATAAGGATATTAAAAATAAAATTATCGAACTATTTGAAGTCGTCTATTCAAACCAAGAAAAAGCAAGCAGTTCCGTTTCGCCTGTCTTTGGACAAGTTTCGTTACAATTGGCTATAGAAAAAGAACATATTATTACCGAGATTCTTTCAAGTGACAAGTTCAATAAAGATGATACTTATTTTGAATTACTAAATTTTATGAAGAGAAAAAAGATATGGAAAAAAGATTTTCTTATGGGGCAGGAACTTCTATTGGAAGAGACCGTAAAATTGAAGGCTGAATTAGCGAATTACCTGAATAAGTAAATGACCAATAAATAATGAAACTATTCTTGCTGACAATAGCTTTTATGACATTTTGGTCATGTAATAATGACACGGTAACCGGAAAAAAGGACATTGATATTCTATCGGATGGTATTTTTGAAATTGTTGAAACGGATTCAGGTAAAACACAAACTCAAAAGAAGAATCCTGTTATCAGGAGGATGCAGAGCCTTAATATACCGGGATTAAGTATCGCTTTAATTGATAATTATAAGGTTATTTCAAGGGTTACCTATGGAAAAAGAGATAGTATAAATAAAGCAGATAATTATACTCTTTTTCAAGCTGCTTCTGTAAGCAAATATGTAACAGCTGTCATCGTTCTTCACTACATAGAAAAAGGCACGCTGGATTTGGATACTGATATAAACCAATATCTGAAATCCTGGAAAATGCCAATAAATGATTTAACAAAAAACAATTCAATAACCCTTAGACACTTATTGACACATCAATCGGGATTACCTAGTACTAACCTTGACTATGATAAAGAAAAAGGAGTACCTACTTTAAGCCAGGTGTTAAGTGCTGAATCACCTGCAATAAACAAACCTGCTATTCCCGAATTTGCTCCTGAAAGCGGATGGTCATATTCCAATATCGGCTATGCTTTAATTCAAATGTTATTAGAAGATGTCACTAATAAATCTTTTCAAAATATAGCAAAGGAAATAATCTTTCAACCGTTAAAGATGAATTCCAGTACTTTTAATTATCCTCTCCCTGAAAACTTAAGAAATAAAGAAGCAAAACCATTTAATAGTGCAAAACAAGAAAAGCCTTCTGAATTAGATTCTCCTGCTAAAGCACAAGGTGGTTTAATGTGTACCCCAGATGACTTAGCAAAGTTGACTATCGAACTAATGAAAGCTTATAAAGGCGAATCCAATATTTTCTCTAAGGAATTAATGGATAATCTGATCACAAAAGAATTGGAACTTCCATTTAAATTTTATAACCAGACAGCATATATGGGGCTCGGAGTTCTACTGATTGGTGATAATGAGAAATTGGGATTTATTCATAATGGATATAATTCTCCAGGATCAGTTTGTATTGTTGTTGGATTTCCGGAAATTGGAAAGGGAGCAGTGATTGCTTCGAATAGCGCAAACGGTGAGCAATTATATTTGGAGGTGTTAGCAACATTAGCGGAAAAATATGAATGGCCATCAGGACAATATTTTAAAGATTAAAAGGAATAATTACCAAGCATATCATTTTGTATAGGTAATGGCTAGGTAAAGCGCTAAATATAAAGGTTTGTAGTGCGATCAGACTGCAGCGCAGTTTGACAGGAAACTACCACGTAATCTGCCGCTACTCATACAATTTTCGTTAGCCACAATTAAGAAAATCATTTAACAATCAATTTAAAGCGTATCAAACTTAAGACGTGTATAGTTAATTGCTATGGAATTTCCTGCGGGGAAATTCTCCTGAATTAATTACATTTGAGTATATAGGAAAATCACAACTGATTTTTCGCAAAAAATCATACACGAAAACCTTAGAAGTCATATCAGTTAAAGTAACATGCAAATAATCCGCAAGACATATTTGTTTCTATTTTTGGCGTGTATTATGGGTATTCATTCGTTTGCTCAGGGAAGCAAAATCCTGACTGACGTATCAATTAAGAGTGAAATTCTCTCAAAGGACAAACTGTTTAACATTTATCTTCCACCAGGCTATGACTCTATTCAGCAAGTCTATCCGGTCCTTTATCTTTTACATGGAAGCGGTACGCGACCTGACTTACATCACAGGTTGGTGGATGGAGGGTTTCAGGGCAAAATGGATAGTTTGATTACGACTGGAATGGTTAACCCTATGATAGTTGTACTTCCCGATGCGGAAATGACATTTTACCTTAACAACATAGATGGTGAATATCAATTTGAAGACTACTTTATTGAAGAACTTGTCCCTGCTGTTGAAAAAAGATTCAAATGTGGAGGGGAAAAAGCGTTTAGAGGAATAGCCGGACTCTCAATGGGTGGCTTTGGTGCCTTACTGTATAGTCTGCACCATCCAGAATTATTTAATTCCTGTGCTTCCCTGGCAGCTGCCATCAGAACAGATAAACAGATTGAAGAGATGCAATATGAGGATTTCTTGAAAAATTATAAAAGTGCTTTTGGAGAAATTAAAAGGAACGCAGAAAGGGTAAATAACTTTTGGAATGAAAATAGTATCCTTTATCTCATTAGCAATTTGCCAATTGAAAGAATCAATCAAGTCAATTACTATATTGATATTGGCGACGATGACCACTTGTATAAAGGAAATTCCCTGTTTCATATCAAACTACGTGATTTGGAAATTCCACACGAGTACAGGGTCAGGGATGGGAAACACAATGGAATTTACTTCCGCACCGCCTTAGACTACGCATTAATTTTCACCAGTAATAATTTCAATAATGCAATGACTACTAACAAAAGATAAAATGCGTTTCAATGCATTTTATCCAGATCGCTGGTAGCAATTAAAGGAAACTGATTATGAATAGAAAATTGAGATTTATAATATTATTATTTATTGCAATTGGTACTCTTGTTTTAAGTTGTAAACAAAAACATGACAATTCCGAATTATCTGAAAATATTCCTGCTGAGGCAAAGGACGCAATATTGAATCCAGATATGGAAAAAATAAAAGCAACTGTCAACAAATTATTATTCGCTGCTGGAAACTACAACATTGTAGCATTAGATTCTATGATGTCTGATAAAGCGATGCTTGGAATAAGCAGTTTAAAAGATGGAACTTGGTCTAATTCAGAAATAGCAATTAATGATTTCTTTGACAGCATAGAAAAGAGAGAGCGCAGTCCTTACTGCGAAATACCAAATGACTATGATATAATAATTACAGAAGGTCAGATAGCTTTGGCCAGAGCAGATTGTATTCTATACAGATGGGGAATTCCTCAAACAAGAGAAGTAAACCACTTCACATTAATTAAAGAAAATGGAATATGGAAAATACTTAATATCTCTTGGACTGTAGAAGAACTTTCAACAGATAAAAAGAAATACGATTTAGAAATCTTTGCTCGTGGCTATGCGCAAGCGTGGTGTAGTCAAAGACCAAATTTTGTGTCTTCCTTTTTTGCAGAAGATGGTGAATTGACCGTCAATAATGGAAAACCGGCGCAAGGTAAATTAGCTATAGCAAATATTGCTAAAGGATTTATGGAAGCTTTTCCAGATATGATCGTTTCACTTGATAGTCTTGAAACCAAATCAGAAAAAACCCGGTTTTATTGGACGCTTACCGGAACAAATAACGGCCTAAACGGAACCGGTAATAAAGTTAGAATTACAGGATTTGAAGAATGGACTCTTAATGATAAGGGATTGATTCAAAAATCTAATGGTTCTTTTGATAAGAACGAATATCAGCGACAATTAGAAGTTGAATTAAACGAAGAATAACAAAAGTACAACAATATATAACCGCAATTATGTCGTCCCTAAAGCTATCGGGACAAGTAGCTAACCATACACCAAAACGTTGGCATTCATTAATAGGAAAAGAATAAAATGACTACAACTTTTACCAACCTGTTTTCTCTCTCCGCGCTTTTTATAGTGCTAAGTGCTTCAAGTTCATGGGCTCAAAAGCCGGATCACTTATCAATGAACATGCATTTCAAAGATTCAACAGTCTTTATTGAGGCCAAATATGAGTCAGGTTATAATGTAAATCGTGATTCCATTTACTTTCTTCTGAATCCAGGATTTGAAATAGATACCATAAAAGCAAAAGACTTGATGTCTTATAGAATCACCCAAAAAAAAGGAATGCCCCTTCCATTTTACCGTTTGGAATTTAATGAACCCCGGGATACATCGGAAATGCTCGTTGTAGAATTCAAATACAAGATCAATCTGAGCGAACAGAATCATATGAAATCTGATTGGATTGAATTGAATGCCGATAAGTTATGGTTTCCTAACCTTGGAGAAATTAATAATGAGTTTACATATGAAGTCACTATTACTAATTTCCCGGAGTCTTACCGCTTAGTTACCCATACCGATGCCAAAGTGACCCAAGAGAAGAATACATTGACAATAAAAAAAGACAACCCATGGTACGAAGTGTTGGTGTTGGCTGGAAAGGATTTGAAAGAATGGGAGTATGATCAAAATATTATCCTTATCGGCAGTCAGGAAATTGCCGATTCAAGCTTTCAATCTATTGGCAATAAAGTTAAAAATAGCATTGACATGCTGAATGGATATTTCGGAATGTCAGATCCTATCACATCTTTTAAAGTGGTACTAAGGAATACCAGTAGAGCTGAATTAGGCTTTCAATTTAATCGCAGAGATATGATCATAACAGGAACAGATTTTAATGATTATGGAAACCTTTCTCATGAAATTGCCCATTATTGGTGGAGTAAAGCGAATTTTATTAATGAACCCTGGATGAACGAGTCATTTGCAAATTACAGCATGTATCAGGTTCTTAAAAAATTTGATTCCGAAGATTATCAAAGGTTATTAGCCCGAAACAGAGAACTATCTAAAAACGCAATACCAGTGGCCAGTGCCAGTCTTTTTACAGCAGACTCTTATAATTCGTATTATCATAAAGGAGCGATACATTTAATTGACCTTGAAGAGAAAATTGGTGCTGAATTAATGAGACAGCTCTTATCTTCTTGTGTAGAAAAGAGTATAAATACGACCGAAAATTTTTTAAAGGAGCTCGAAAAGCAAACAAATAAAGAAAATCGTGATTTCTTTGAGGGTTTATTAAAAATTTAAACCCTTAAGTAAATAAGAGAAAATGGAATGTCATCCACGTATATAAATAATGGCTGAAATACTGGGAATTATCTCAGTTATTGTTTCATTGATTCTTCTATGGCATGAAACAAGGCAGAACAGAATACTTGGTGAGATTAGTTTTGAGATGACTATTACTCAAAACAGAATCATGGCTAACCAAACTATTGTTAACAATGCTGATATTTGGATACGAGGCTGTGCCAATGACTCCCTGAGCTCTAAAGAAATGGGCATATTTAAAGCTGTGATAGAAGATAAAAATGAGTTCGCTTTCTTTAGAGCAGGGCGGTATTTAAAGCTGGATGATGACGCATTTACTAATGTTATACGAGCCGATTTCGTAGGATTTCTACACAGAAACCCCGGTGCCTGAGAAGTCCGGAAAAACCATGAAGTAGAGAATATTTCTAATCGAAAATCACAAGCAGTTCAACTGGTTGATTCTTGGTTTGACAGTATTAATGAAGGCTTGGAAAAATTGGATAAATTCAATATTCGGTAATATTAAAAAGTATATTCTTAATGCAAATTTCTAAATATGTAATACTGTGCATAATTATTCTATGTCAGCTTGTACGAGGAAGCTGTCAGGCTGATTCAAAGGATTCACTTAGATATGACAATAAGCCCAGATCCCAGAAGGAGCTTGATGATTATCTTGAGAAGAAGATGAAGAAAGCCGGTCTTATTGGGCTGCAAGTCGCATACATTTCCAAAGATTATATCTGGCAGGGAAATTATGGTATTAAGGAATATGGCACAGACCAGAAAGTCAATAAGAATACACTCTTTATGATTGCCTCCTGTACAAAACCAATTACCGCGCTTGGAATCCTCAAACTTGTAGACAATGGAAAGGTAAAACTCGATGATCCGGTAAATTCTTATTTGCCTTTTCAGGTAGTTAATCCAAACTTTCCGAAAGATGAGATTACCATAAGAATGTTGCTGGCCCATGTTTCATCCATCAAAGATAACTGGAATATGCTGACCCCGCTCTACACCCACGAAACTGGTGGTGGAGATTCTCCGTTACTCCTTGCTGATTTCATGGAGGGATACCTGCTGGAAGGAGGGCAATTTTACCATTTGAAGGATAATTTCCTGAATAGTGAAGTAGCCACCGTGTATCAGTACAGCAATGTAGGCTATGCCTTGTTGGGATATCTGATTCAAAGAATTTCAGGAAGGTCTTTCATAGATTTTATGCGTGAGGAGATATTCACCCCGTTAGATATGAATGACACCTACTGGATGCTGAAAGAAGTGCCTCATAATAATATCGCTAAACCACATGAATTACCGAGTAAAACGAACAAACTGTCAGGACCGAAGATCTTTGACCACTATGGTTATGCGGACTATCCGAGTGGTCAAATCAGAACGACCACTTCAGACTACGGACGTTTTCTTCAACTTCTTTTAAATAATGGTGTATTAAACGGAAAACAATTTATCGCCGCAGAACTCATCAGTGAATTCAACAGGGTTCAATATCCCGAAGTCAACAAGTATCAGGCAGTATCATGGAATTACAATGAGTTCGATAATTTTATTTATTATTTACTAATGCCCAGGCTTCCCTCACATACAGGAGCCGATCCGGGGGTAGCTACAGTAGTATCTTTTGATCCTAATAATCAAATTGGAGCAATCATTTTTACTAACTCACCACCAATTACATTTTTAGATCAAAAGATATTTTATCAGGAAATAATGAAGAGGCTTTTAAGAGAAGCAAAAAAATATAAGCAGTGAATTTCTTTATCAACTTAGTAGATATTGATTGTAAATAGGTGCAATAACTGTATGAACTCCTTTAATCATTATTCGTTCGGTGCGGTTGCCGCATGGATGTACAATTATTCCCTGGGAATTCAACGGGATCCTGATCATCCGGGATTCAAACATTTTATTTTACAGCCCACACCTGACCCCGACAGAAAAATGACCTGGGCAAAAGGGTACTATGATTCCATGTACGGAAGGATCGAAAGTGAATGGCAATTGGAGGAAGGTGGCTGGAGCTATAAAACTACTGTGCCGGCCAATACGTCGGCAACGTTGTATTTAAAAACAAACTCCATTGAGAATGTCACGATTAATGGAAAAAAAATAAAGAAAATGAAGGATATTCAAATCCTTCAAAAAGAAGGCAATGAGGTTGTTTTGAAGTTAGTTTCGGGAAACTATAGTTTTAAAATAAGTGAATAAAAAGAATACTTAATTTCAGAACAAATCACTCAAAATCGAGATACATATCAAAGAAAGGGAGTACCTGTTGAGGAATGCGCCCTTCTTTGGTATAGATATCACTAACATGCGTGCCTATATATTCTTCCGAAAAATGTGGGATGCCAACATTTTCAAGTTGTTGGCTGAACATTTTACATTGAATAGTAAATCGCTCCCCTGCATTTCGGCCCCAATCCAATTTAATGGCTTTCAGTTTTTTAAGGTTATCTATGTAATCGGGAATCATATAAAATGGCATATTCTCATGCCATTTTTTTAAAACTTGCTGGTACACTTTCATTTCACCATTTACATATTCAAATGGAACATCGCAATAAAAAGGTGGTTTATTGGGATTTGGTGACCATGAGCGTCCAAAAGCAACGATAACCTTTCCAAAATAGGTTTCATCAAGGTCTTCCATCTTCGTTGCCTCTGAAAATTCTTTATAGGTATTGCTATTAGGCCCGTATTCCCTTACAATGGCCAACGCCCCGGGACTTATGGCGTATATGGCACCAAAGACATCAGGATGTTTCATGGCAATTTTTATGGCTCCATAGCCTCCCATGCTATGGCCGGTAATACCACGACTTTCTTTTTTAGCCAGAGTTCTGTAGTTTGTGTCCATATATGCAACAAGGTCAAAAACTGTGAAATCTTCCCAGTTACCGAAAACTCCTGAATTAGAATAAAAACTACCATCATAAGTGGTTTTTTGATCGGGTATGACCATTATAAAAGGATCTATTTTTTGTGCTTGAATAGCATAATCCAGCAGGTCCTTCATCCGCCCCATTAATTGGTCATCGGTTAAAAAGCCATGCAGAAAATAGATGACAGGATATTGATTGTCTGATGTCTCATAATTTGGCGGCAGGTACACCGAAACTGAGCGTTTAGGATTTTCACCAAAATTATTAAGCAGGTTTTTAGAATAAAGGGAATCTGTGACTACGGTACCCTTAGACATTACCTGCCCATAAGTTGTGAGGACAAAGAAAGTAAGAAGGGCAAATAATTTTAAATTCTTCATATGTATTGGTTTTTAGATGGGCATTTCCAAAAGATAAGATCCCAGGGTTTTGCCATGTTTATCCAAAGCTGTGGTAGTGGTTACACCTCCTCCTAATGCATCATACATCACAAAATTTAAAGCTCCTAATCGAGATAATTCATAACGATCTATTTTACCCTTTACCCGATTTCCATACCATTTTTTCACCGCTTCACTGGTGACTTTTTCCTTAATCATATTATAGTCTTTAATATCATAAGCAATCAATGATATATTGCTGATATTTCCTTTGTCGCCTGTTCTTGCATGTGCTATGTCCCAAAGTTTCATAAGTTAAATCATTATATATTTAATGGTGATGCTGATATCTTTTTTTTGCACTAAAATAGAGGCAATCGAGATGATTTCCTCCACTTTTTTTGAAGCCCCACCACCTCCCGACGGGCCATTTGTATAAAGTGTTTCTACCTCCTGGGCAATATGTTGTGCCTGTAGTAGGGTTTCTGTTCTGCCGGTTACCCGCAATCTTACCTCATTAGGGGATTTTGGCAACTCACCTTGATCCAAAAGAGAATTAACCCCAATAAAATCAAAACGAAGATCCTTTATTTGAAAGGGTTGCTTTTTCAATCTTTGTTTAACCACATCTTTTGCCAGTAAAGCCCTTTGCAGGCAATTGGTTCCTCCGTAACTCATTTGGCCTTCCCCCAAATACCCGTTTTGATATCCCACACTTACCTTAAAGGTTTCAGTTGCCATTTTTGCTGTAGCTCCTATAAAACTAACTTTATCCTTATCAATTTCGGTAAATTCCACATTAGAGAAGTCTGCGACACAATCGGGGGTGATGTAGTTTTTGGGGTCGTGGATTTCATAAAGTAGTTGTTCGGTGCAGGTAGCCCTGGTTACCATACCGCCCGTGCCTTCCAATTTGGAAACAAAACCTTTCCCATCACTGTCAATTTCAATATACGGGAATCCCAGATTCCAAAGCTCCGGCACTTCCTTTTTCCCTGGATCTGCAAAGTACCCGCCCGTGATCTGTCCTGCACATTCCAATAAATGTCCTGCAAGGGTTCCAATGCCCAACTTTTCGATAGTATTGGCATTCCAGCCAAATTCATGCACCATTGGCGCCAGGAAAAGGGATGGATCAGCAACCCTACCCGTAATAATGATATCTGCTCCATTAGCCAAAGCTTCTACGATGCCGTCACAACCCAAATAGGCATTGGCCGAGAGTATCTGTTTTTTTAATGTTTTAAGAGGTTCGCCTGTTTCTATAATGGGCAAATCTAAATAAGCCCGAATGTTATGGATGATGTCATCGCCTAAAACAGCTGCTATCCTTAACCCTTTTAAACCAAGAGATTGGGCAAGTTTGGTTACGGCCTTCATGGCTGCCAATGGATTTGCGGCACCCATGTTGGTAATAACTTTTATTTTGTTTTTATAAGCCAAAGGTAAGACCTGTTCCATCCTATAAATAAGAAGCTCATCGTATCCTTTGGTTGGGTCTGCTTTTTTTGATTTTTGAGCCAGAGCAATTGTCCTTTCTGCCAATCCTTCAAAACAGATATAATCCAATTTTCCATATTTCATCAAATCAAGGGCGGGGTCCAATCGATCTCCCGAATAGCCTGCTCCACTACCTATTCTAATTTTTTTCATAGTTTACCAGGAAATGGCCCCAATGAGTAATGAAAGCAGCAAAATCACCAGGGTGACCAAAAAAGCCAATGGAATAGTTTTTTTCTGATGCTCACCCAATTCAACACCCGTTAGTCCTATTAATAAATAGGTTGATCCTGTAAGCGGACTTACCGGAAAACCTGTGGTCATTTGCCCCATAATTGCCGCACGACCCACTTCAATTGATTCTACGCCATAATGCGCTGCGGTAGAGGATAATAAGGGCAATATGCCAAAATAAAAGGAATCCGGATCGAACAAAAGACTTGCGGGCATGGCTACCAAACCTGTAATGACCGCCAAATGACTGCCAACACTATCCGGAATAAAGGTAACAGCACCTTCTGCCATGGCTTCTATCATGCCCGAACCCTTTAAAATACCAATAAAAAATCCGGCAGCAAATAAAATACTGGCCATGAGCAAGGCCGCTTTTGCATGGGCATTGATTCTATCTCCCTGTTGTTTTGGAATGGGGTAATTTATGATCAGAGCTATGGAAAAGGCCACCATAAATATGATATGCGGAGGGGCAAAACCACTTATCAATGCCGCAATAGCCATAAGGATCATTAAAATGTTTAAATAATACAATTTTGGTCGTTCCAATGCTGAAGCAACATCATCCGATGGTATTGAAGTTGTTGTAATACCCATATCTGTAATTGGTTTTCTTTCCCTCCTGCCTAAAATATAGGATATTAAAATAACCATTAATAATCCGCCTAAGAACGGGAAAAGAATTGGATTGAAAAGCGCTGTGACTTCAACTTCCAAAGCAGAGGCTGCCCTGATTGTGGGTCCTCCCCAGGGCAGTATATTCATGGTTCCTGCAGACAGGGCAGCTATGGTTGCCAATGTAGTCCGCTTCATTTTAAGTGTATCGTACAAAGGTAATAATGCCGGGATGGTTACCAGGAAGGTAACAGCTCCCGAACCATCTAAATGAACCACCATGGCCAAAAGTGCAGTGGCAATAGCCACTTTAGCGGGATCATTACCTGCAAACTTTATTAATTTCCTGATCAATGGTTTAAAAGTGCCCGCATCAGTCAGTATCCCAAAAAATAGAATGGCGAAAATGAACATCACTCCCGTTGTTGCAATGCTCTTGAGTCCCTCAGTAATGAACCCAACTATTTCATTGGTAAAACCGGCAAGAAGTGCCGTGACCAATGGAACAATGATAAGTGCAGCCACGGCCGACATTTTTTTGGTCATTACCAAAATAAGTAATGCTACAATCGTTAACAATCCCAGCCATGCCAGCATGTTGTTTTATTTTGTTTTAATGATAATAATTGGTGTCTTACTTTTCATTTAAAGATACAATTTAAAGTAAATTTTAAAATTTAAGTCTAAATGAAACTTAATTTGAAAATTTTTGAATTGATTCTTACTACAAATCCATTACAACTTATGCCAAGTGGATGAAATGGGGTTCACTAGTTCCATTTACATCGGCTATTTCTTGTAATTCTTGCGCATAGACAGAAATGACTAAACCAAAGTGTTCAGTATTTTAAAAGGTTTTAGCCGATGCGGGTTACAAAAATCAAAAGGCAGCCGGTTATACCAAAGGCTAATTCTAAAATATGTTTAAATAGGTTTTGATTAATTATATTTATAGCAACTAACGATTCAATTTGACGCCATGGAGAAAATAACACTTGCATTTTTAGTAGTTCTTTTTTTAAGTTGTGCTGAAAAGGAAAAAGCAATGGAAGTTACACAGGATTCCGATAAGAAATGGTGGAAAGAGTCCATCATCTACCAGATCTATCCCCGTAGTTTTAAGGATACCGATGGAGATGGTGTAGGTGACCTAAAGGGAATTATAGAAAAGCTGGATTATATTAAGAGTCTGGGCGTAACGGCGGTCTGGCTCAACCCCATCTATAGTTCACCCAACGATGATAACGGTTATGATGTGAGTGATTATCGCAATATCATGGAAGATTTTGGAACAATGGCGGATTTTGATGAAATGTTGAAAGGGATGCATGAAAGAGATATCGGATTGATCATGGATGTAGTCGTAAACCATAGCAGCGATGAGCATGAATGGTTTAAACAATCACGAAGCTCAAGGGACAATCCTTATCGGGATTATTATCACTGGTGGCCAGCTGAAAAAGGCAAACCACCACACCGCTATAGTCTGTTTGACGAAAATGGAGATGCATGGAAATATGACTCTGTCACAGACGCCTATTACCTGCATTATTTTGCTCAAAAACAACCGGATTTGAACTGGGAAAATCCAAAGGTCAGGCAGGAAGTCTATGATATTATGAAGTTTTGGGCAGACAAAGGAGTAGATGGATTTCGGTTGGATGCCTTTCAATTTGCTGCAAAAGACACGACATTTCCTGTAATTAACGACGACCTTGAAAAGAACTTCATCCAATACTATGCGATGCAAGAGGGATTACATGACTATTTAAAAGAAATGAACGAGTCTGTTTTCAGTAAATACGAAGTGATGAGCGTGGCCGAAGGAGCAGGAAGAAATTTTGAGGATGCTCATAATCTGGTAGATGAAGACCGCAACGAACTGAATATGGCCTATGCTTTCGAAGGTGTGGATATTGCAAAACCTGAAGGCTATAGTCTTCAGCATTTTAAGCAGGTCTTTTCCCGATGGGACCAGGAATTTTCTGAAAAAGGCTGGCTTTCCATTTTCCTGGCGAACCATGACCAGGCCAGACTGGTAAGCCGTTGGGCAAATGATAGCCCCGAATTTCGTTCGGCTTCTGCCAAAATGTTAAATACTTTTATACTGAGTATGCGGGGTACACCCTATTGCTATTACGGGGACGAACTGGGCATGACCAATATCGGATTTGAACATATTGAGCAATATCAGGATATTGCCGCTATCAACGGCTATAAAAAAGTCGTGAACTCAGGAGGAGATATAGATGCCTATATGAAAAACCTGAAGTTCAGCTCCAGGGATAATGGCCGTACCCCAATGCAATGGGATACCACGGCTCATGCCAATTTCACAAGTGGCACCCCCTGGTTACCTGTAAACAACAACTACAAAGAAATAAATGTAGCCAGTGAGGAAAAGAATCCCAACTCCGTATTAAACCATTTTAGGAAAATGACGAAACTGAGAAAGGAAAATACTGTATTGGTTTACGGGGATTACGAATTATTGCTTCCGGAACATGAGCAGGTATATGCCTATACAAGAACTTCAGACAAGCAGAAAATATTAGTGGTTTTGAATTTTTCTGTGGAAGAGTCCGTAATAAGCCTGTCGGGGTTGGATGCTTCTGCACCTGTGCTGATCAATAATTATCCGGAGGTTGAGATGGAGGGTAATGAGGTTATGTTACAGCCTTATCAGGGGGTTGTGTTCTCGTTAAAAAATTCTATTCCATAGGAAACCACAGAATTACCGCAAATTAATAAGATGATGTTATTTTTTTAATGCCCTGAGGAGATTAAAAATTATTTCCCATGAACAACAAGGTATCTTTAACATCTTTAATATCAAGCTGGCCTGACATACTATCGCAGTGATAATAGAGGCATGCTCATGAAGTTTCAACAGCATTTGAAAGTTAATGTTTTACAAACTCCAGCTGTTCCCAACATCCTGGAGGGGTATACAACCAAGATATTTGCCCGGTATGGGATCATAATTCAATACATTCTTTCCAATTTCTTCAGAAGAAAAATATCCCCATAAGGTCAGCGATTTAATAGTTCGGTAAAAGCCAACCGGTTCCTGAACCCCTACCGCCGTCCCCCAGACTTTACCATTATATTTGGGAGAAACGGATTCCTGCTGTTTTAAAAATTCTTTACGATCTTCAGTATCCAATCCTGAGAATTTATCACCAAACTTCTCAGCACACAATGTATCAAACTTGTTCATTTCTGCAATCATTGCATCCTGAGTGGTTTTATCAAACATTTTAGCAAATACCACATCAATAAACATATCTACTTTCATGTCCAGTGCTCCCGGGGTTTCCGTTTTAGGTAAGAATGTATCTGTCAAAGTTGAAATTAATTCGGCCTGGTCAATGGTCAGGAAAATAGGCTCCCAACTCAAACGAGCTTGCTGCTGGCAAGATTGCAAAAGTGAAAAAAGCGATGGCACCAGCGCTGCTGATCCGGCGGCTATGGCGGTTTTTTTTAATGCTGTCCTTCTATCCATAATCCTATAGGTTTTTCTTTTTGAGTTCTGAAATTGCATGATTGGCAGCCCTCGCAGTCAGGGCCATATACGTTAAAGACGGATTCACACAGGAGGAGGATGTCATGCAGGCGCCGTCCGTTACAAATACATTCTTAACAGCATGAATTTGATTAGTTGCGTTCAATACAGAAGTTTTTGGATCCCTGCCCATTCTTGCTGTACCCATTTCATGTATGCCATATCCCGGTTCGTGCTCATTGTCAAATCCAACAATATCCTTTACCCCCGCTTTTTCGAGCATTTCTACTGCATCTGCCTTAATCTGCCTATTGATCGCTTTTTCATTTTCTTTAAACTCACAGTCAATGGCTAATGTAGGCTGGCCCCATTTATCAACATTTTCTTTATCGAGCGATACCTTATTTTCATGATAGGGAAGGCATTCAGCAAAGCCTGTAATGAAAAATTCCCAGGGTCCCGGTTTCATTAAACCATCCTTAAAATCAGCTCCAAAATCTTCCTGATTGGCACCTGCACCCCAATTGGCACGGCCACCTCCACCCTGGTAGCCAAAGCCGCGGACAAATTTATCAGTCTTTGTTTTTTCATCAATATTCACATAGCGCGGGATATATATTCCGTTGGGTCGTCTGCCTTTATAATAGCTGTCTTCATACCCTTCTATTTTCCCCATGGCGCCTACCCTATAGGTATGATCCATTAGATTGTGCCCAAGTTCTCCGCTGTCATTTCCAAGTCCATTTTCAAATCGACCGGATGTCGAATTCAATAAGATCTGGGTTGTGCTCAAAGCAGAAGCATTACAGAAAATTATTTTTGCATAATACTCCATATGCTCATTAGTCTCTGCGTCAATAATCCGAACTCCTGTTGCTTTACCCTTTTCTTCATCATAAAGAAGTGAATTAACTATTGAATAAGGCCTGATAGTCAGATTCCCGGTAGCATTGGCAGCAGGCAGGGTTACTGCATTGCTGCTGAAATATGCCCCATATGGGCATCCCCTGTCGCATCTGTTTCTGAACTGGCACTGGCCACGTCCATTTAAAGGTTCTGTAAGGTGTGCCACCCGGCCAATGGTCATGACTCGTCCGGGAAATTCTTTTTCAATCCTACTTTTAATATCTTTTTCCACACAATTTAGCTCCATTGGAGGGAGAAAATGGCTGTCAGGTAATTGCGGTAAACCCAGAGCCTGTCCACTAATTCCTGCAAATTTCTCCACATAAGTATACCATTCTTCTATATCCTTGTAACGTATTGGCCAATCTACCCCATGACCATCTGTGGCATTAGCAGCAAAATCAAGGTCACTCCATCTATAGCACTGCTTGCCCCAAAGCATTGATCGGCCGCCCATCTGGTGCCCGCGAACCCAGAGGAAAGGCTTGACTTCTGTATAGGGGTTCTCCAGGTCATTGGCATAAAAGTGCTCATTATTTGCTCCGACAAAACCTGCCCGGGCCCCAATTGGGTGTTTTTTAAGATCCTCAGGTCCCAGGGCTCCGCGGAGCTCCAAATCCCACGGATCATTATTCATGGTAGGATAGTCTATCACATGTTCCACAATTCTACCCCGCTCCAGGACCAAAGTTTTTAACCCGCCTTCACAAAGCTCTTTAGCGGCCCATCCCCCGCTGATACCTGATCCTATGACAATTGCGTCATAGGTCATATTCTTTTTTGCATCTATATTATAGTTGGCCATTTCCTTTTATGATTTTCAACTTTTGAATTTAGTAAAATTTAAATGAGCGAAGAAAAAAGAATTCAAATATGTTTTATTCCGATAGCACTGCCTGCAAAATACTGCAAAATGCGTTCATGCAAGTGATAAAGGGCAAGCCAGGTTTTTTAGTACAAATTTGCAGATTCGGTCAAAATTATTTCCCTATCTTTAATCTATTCCCCCAAAGACAGTATTGCCCATAAGGCTTGTGACATGAACCTGTTTTTATGAGTAAGATAAATTTTTTAATATCCATTTATTATTCCTGTTTAATTTAATCTCATCCATCATCTTATGAAATTCCTTCTTTTTGCTCTGGCATTGATTTCTTGCAGTACATTTTATGCTCAGGAAACAAAAAAAAAAGCAGCCCCTTTTGTAAGAGTATATGATCTAGATGGCATTAAAATATCCAAGGGTAGAATTGACAGCCTTACGGACACTTCTCTGGTAGTCGTGTCCAGTGAAAAAATAACAACTATTGAAGTAAGCAGGATTGGTTATATAAAAACCAAAAGATCCGCCGGGAATAATATCCTTTGGGGAGCCGGAATAGGGGCAAGTACTGGTTTAATTGCGGGAGCTATTGAAGGTGAATCAGAAGGGATTTTTGGAAGTACTGTTCCTGTGGAAGAAAATATTATAATGGGCACAATAGTTTTGATGCCCGTTGGCGCAGCAATAGGGGCGATCACCGCGCTTATTAAAAATTCAGAAACCTTTTCTATTGATGGCGATATTATAAAATGGAAAGCCTTCAGAGAAGCGATTGAGGAATAAAGATATCTGCTTAAAAAGGCATTGTTCAGTTTTTAGCTAATCCTGCAGTTATTTTTTTAAATGCATTTAAAATTATGCCCGTATCCACTGCATAAGAGATATATTGAACCCCTATTTTCTCCCACTTTTTGGCATCCTCAACAGTTTCAACAAAAGTACCAACCACTTTTCCACTTTTTCTGGCCAAAGCCACAGCTTCTTCCATTCGTTTTACTACTTTTTCATGGTGCACCTGCCCTGGTACCCCGCAGGATTGCGACAAGTCATAGGGCCCTAAAAAAATAACATCAATGCCATCGCACTTGAGAATAGCAGGTAAATTTTCCAGACCCTCCACCCCTTCTATATGGATGATGGTTAAGATACTTTCATTTGTAGTTCCAAAGTGCTCAGCCTTGTCTACTGCAGTGTAGTCTCCGGCCCTCACATATCTGCACATCCCACGTTCCCCTTTAGGATAGAACAAAGAGGAGCTGACCACCTTCGCCGCATCTTCTGCAGTAGAAATTTGAGGGACCTGAACAGATCTGGCACCAATATCCAGAACGCGCAGAATGGAGGTCTCACTATTTTCGGTAACCCTTACAACAGGGGTAATACCCCGGGCTTCCGCAGCTCTTACCATTTGCTGTACAGTTTCTATGCTGTACGGTCCATGTTCCATGTCAATAATCACAAAATCAAACCCGGCCAAAGCGGCTAATTCCACAACAGCAGGGTCCAGAATTTTACAGAAAGGCCCGAATACGGTTTTGCCTTCAGCCAATGCCTTTTTTAAAATATTAACTTTCATAATTTATTTGTATTAACATTCTATCGTTCCCCGGGTTTAAAAAAATACCAAATCCTTGTTTGGAATCAGGCGTCCGGGCTGTAAAGTAAAGGAAAAAATTTGCCCTGCATTTTATTCCCTTTTGGTATAACAGGAACCCCTGCCAATAATTCGTCATCTGTATTACTTACGGTGCCATCTGCAAATACATTTAAAACAAATGCCCGTCTGCTCATTTCAGATTTGTTTTCATAAGAACCATGGACCAATAAAGGATGGTGGAAAGTTCCATAACCTTTTTTCATTTCTATCGCTACCGGTTGAAATTCTTCCCTTTGATCTTCAGTAAGATATTTCATTAATCCGTTCATATCTCCGGCCAGGGAAGGAGCATCCAACAAACCCCATCTATGACTTTTGGGTACATAATGCAAGCAACCATTCTCTATAGATGCGTCATCAAGCCCGGTCCAGCAGGTTAAATGCTGCATGGCCACGGTACGTGTCCAATACGAATAGTCCTGGTGCCAGGCTACCACTCCGCCGTGTTTGGCAGGTTTATAGAATAATTGATCGTGCCAGAACCTGACAGGCTTATTTTCCAGCAATTGATACGCGGCCATAACGAATGCCGGATTCCATAGAACATCATGAAACCCACTCGTTATACGCCAGTGGCCCAAAGAATGAAACAATACCGAATTGGAATCTTCAGACTCATTGCTGTGAAATTCATAGAATAGATGATGGGCAGGATGTGATGGGTCCATAACCTCGGCCAATTGGTTTCGCAAGACTTCAATCTGATCATCTTCCAATAGCTTGATACCCGACAAATAGCCGTATTCATGAAAATATGTTACCTGCTCAGGGGTTAACCTGTACTGATCCCATTCTTCCTTTGATTTTGGTTGCTGAAAAAGGTCAGATACCATCTCATGATAATCTGCCAGGTCTTTTATTGCTGCCATATACGTATGTCTAATTGTTCCTGTTCAAATCAAATTCATTTCACTAATATTAAGGTACTTTAAATTTTATGTTATCTGACAAACCTATTAAAGAAACTCAAACTGTCCTTGACATGTTCCTGCCAGTAGCCCCATTCATGTCCTCCCGAAAACTCCCTATATTCATGCACTATTTTTGCCTTATTTAGTTGTTCGTGCAGAAGACGATTTTGATTAATAAGCAAATCTTCCGTTCCACAATCAAACCTCAATTTTGGCAAATTATCCTTTCTTTCCAGAACCAATCCAATAACGGATTCCTCCTGTCTGTTTTTCTGCTTCATACTGCTCCAGTGATTCCTCTACGAACATAGACATTTGACCTAATTCTGTAATAGAAGAATGCGCGGATATCGCTTTAAATTTATCAGCATATTTAATTCCCAGGCGCAGTGCTCCAAACCCACCCATAGAAAGTCCGGAAATATAAAGGTCCGATTTTTCACTTAGAGCTCCAACACCTTCAATAACCGCCCTGGGAACATCTTCCACAATCCATTTTTCAAAATTAAAACCATTGTGCGGTATATATCCGGAGCCATCACCCCATAGTCCGTCAGAGGGCATGGCAATTACCATAGGTTTTAATTCTTTCCTTTGAATCATCTCCCATGCGGTCATGTGTACCCCACCTTTTTGAGACCATTCCCAGGCACTTCCATATACGCCATGAAGAAGAATTACCAGAGGAATATCTTTAAGCCCTTCCATTGGGGGAACGAAAAGACAAATATCACCCCTGCCTTTTAAGTTTTTGGTTTTAACAGTAATAAAACTGAGATGATTACTTTCAAACGCAGGATTGGATTTTTGAATGGTTCTAAACATGTTTAAAATTAATCAAATAGTATAACTCCTTTGGCATTTTTCCCTGCCAGCATATCGTCAAATGCATTTTGCAAATGGTCCAAGTCATAAGTTTGGGTAATCATTTCATCGAGCCTTAATTCACCAGATTCATAATAGTTAATAATTTTGGGAAAGTCTACCTGAGGATTGCATCCTCCATACAAGGGATTTATATAAATTTTATCCCATTCGAACAGATTCATATCTATGGTAATTTCCTGTTCAATTCCGCTTACCTGAACTGCAGTTCCTGCGTTCCTGACCATAGCCAGGGGTGCAGCCCCTAGTTCGGGAACTGCAGTGCATTCAAAGGCATAGTCTGCTCCCCTTTGGTTTGTTAAAAGCTTTACAGCTTCGGCAGCTTTCAATAATCCCTTGTCTTCTTTACTGGCATGAATTAGGTGGGTTGCCCCAAACTCTTTAGCCATGGTCAGCCTTTGTTCATTTATATCTATGGCGATAATCATGGAAGCCTTACTCAGCTTTGCCCCCTGAATAACACTTAAACCAACCCCGCCTGTTCCTAAAACCACAACAGAACTATTGGGTTTTACCTTTGCTGAATTTACTACGGATCCATAGCCGGTCATAACACCACAGCTGATAATACTCGCCGATGCAAAAGACATACGCTCCGATTTATTTTTTACAATCGCGGAAGCCTTTACAAGCGTATACTCCGATAAAGTCCCGATATTGAAGGAGCGTTCAATGGGGTTGCCTTTCCATAAGGTTCCCTCCAAATGGGCATGCCCATCGGTATAGCCGTTAGCACCGGCAACCACGGGGGAATTATTTTCACAAAGGTGCCGGTTACCCAATTTACACTGAAAACAATGATTACAGGGAGTAGCCCAATTCAAAATAACAGCATCCCCAATATGCAAATCTTTAACGCCACTGCCGATTGCCATAATCACTCCGGCGCCCTCATGTCCCAAAATCAGTGATTTTCCCCAATTTAGGGAATCATAATCTGTGTGGCATAAACCTGCTGCCTTTATTGCCACTAATACTTCATCTGCCTGAGGTTCCTGCACCTCAATGCTTTCTATTGTGAAATCGCCATTTCCTGTGGCGATGGCCGCTCTACATTTTACAGTCATGATCTAGATGTTGTGCACTACCGGAAGAAAAAGTTAAACTCAAATTTTATTCAAACAGGATCATAATAAAACAGATCCATAACTGCTACTCTATTGACATATGGTGATTAATCCCACGATTTTTCTAATAAATAAAAGACTAAAACCCGGCCTCCTGAAATATGCAGTTCTATTCAAAGTTCGTTTAAAGTATTCAATTACAAAAATGTTGAGATTACTGTGCATGATATAGGATCTATAGAACCTAATAAACCACAACTAAGAATAGTTATTTGATTTTTTTGAATTAGTTTAGTAAAGGATGTATCTGGAGTTACCATCTTTCAAAAATAGGTTTTCATAATGAAGTATATTATTTGCGAAGAACCTGGCCAATTCAGGCTCAAAGAAAAAAGTTACCCTAAAAAACAAAAGGGCCGGGCTATTCTTGCGATGAGGAAAATTGGGATTTGCGGAACTGACTTACATGCATATAAAGGAAACCAGGCGTTCTTTACTTATCCCAGAATACTTGGACATGAGCTGGCTGCTGAAGTATTAGATATAGAAGAAAACAATCAAAACATCAAAGTGGGCGACAAAGTCGTTGTAATGCCATATATAAGCTGTGGAAAATGCATTGCCTGCAGGAATGGAAAAACCAACTGTTGTACAGAACTGAGCGTACTCGGGGTACATTCGGACGGAGGGATGCAGGAACAGATATCCGTCCCCATAAATCTTCTGATACCGTCAAAAAATTTGAATTATGACGAGATGGCAATTGTGGAACCTCTTGCAATTGGCGCCCATGCTCTAAGAAGAGCTCAGATACAATCCAATGAATTCATTATCGTCATGGGTTGTGGCCCAATTGGAATAGGTATTATTAAATTGGCCCAAATAGCCGGTGCAAAAGTAATTGCCATGGATATAGATCCGGGGAGACTGGACTTCGCCAAAAATATAATTGGGGTGGATTATGCCGTCCTGGCCGGAGAGGAGGCATTGGATCTCATTATCAAAATTACCAAAGGTGAGCTGTGCACCGCGGTCTTTGATGCTACCGGCCATAAGAATGCGCTTGAAAAAGGTCCGGATTATATGGCACACGGGGGCAGATATATTTTGGTTGGTTTATCCAAAGGAATAATTGAGTTTAAACATCCGGAAATCCATGCCAAGGAAACCACAATAATTTGCAGCAGAAATGCTACCTTGGAAGACTTTGAATACGTAATTGAAATTTTGGAGAACGGTAAATTTCCTGTAGATTCGTTCATCACCCATAATGTAGGTTTTACAGAAATGATAGCTCATTTTGATAGTTGGTTAGACCCTGCAAATGGAGTAATTAAGGCAACAATTAACTTATAGTCTAATTAAACAAATTGAATTCTGGCATGAAAAAAGTAGTGACTTTTGGTGAAATTATGCTGCGTCTGGCACCTCCCGGATTTTTGCGGTTTTCCCAAACTAATTCTTTTGATATAATTTATGGGGGTGGGGAGTCTAATGTAGCCGTATCCCTGGCTAATTATGGTATTCCGGTTAGTTTTGTGACACGTTTGCCCAAAAATGATATTGGGGAATGTGCTTTAATGGAAATGCGAAAAAGAGGGGTGCAGGTAGATGACATTATTTATGGCGGAGACCGGTTGGGCATATACTTCCTCGAAACTGGCGCAGTTTCCAGGGGAAGCAAAGTCATTTATGACAGAGCCCATTCTGCTATCGCTGAGGTAAAAGTAGGAATGATAGACTGGGAAAAAGTATTCGACGGGGCCGGATGGTTTCACTGGACAGGAATTACACCGGCAATTTCGCAGGGAGCTGCAGATGTATGCCGTGAAGCTGTAAAAAAAGCCAGTGAAATGGGAATAACCATTTCTACTGACCTGAATTATAGAGCAAAGCTATGGAAGTACGGTGTTGAACCTGAAAAAATTATGACAGAGTTAACCTCCTATTGTGATATAATTTTGGGAAATGAAGAAGATGCCGAAAAACATTTTGGCATTAAACCGGAAGGTTTGGACATAACTACACAGGGACATGATATTAAAGCAGAAGCATTCCTTTCTGTCTGCCAACAAATGATGGAAAAATTTCCCCGTGCCAAAAAAGTAATCACAACCCTAAGGGGTTCAATTTCTGCGTCACACAATACCTGGGCAGGGGTAATGTATGATGGTAAAACTTTGTTTGAATCCCCACAATACCAAATTACACATATCGTAGATAGGGTTGGAGGGGGAGATTCCTTTATGGGTGGATTGATCTATGGTTTATTAAAATACCCTGAAGATGACCAGAATGCCTTAAATTTTGCGGTAGCAGCTTCCTGTTTAAAACATACCATAATGGGTGATGCCAATCTGGTAACTGTAGAGGAGGTTCAAAAATTAATGGGCGGTGATGCCTCAGGTAGGGTAGCAAGATAATTTTATAAAAACATACAATGGCAAAATTTTCAAGAATAGAAGTGGCAATGGCCATGAAGGAAATTGGGATGATTCCCTTGTTCTTCCATTCCGATGTAGAACTTGGTAAAAAAGTTATAACGGCCTGCTACGCAGGAGGCGCAAGGCTCTTGGAATTTACTTCAAGGGGCGATTTCGCACACGAGGTGTTTGCCGAACTCAACAAATATGCACTGCAAGAACTGCCTGGGATGATAATGGGCGTTGGGTCCGTAACTGATGCCGGGGCCGCCTCATTGTATATGCAATTGGGTGCGAATTTTATAGTAACACCGGTTCTTCGTGAAGATATTGCAATTGTATGCAACCGGCGAAAAGTACTTTGGTCTGCCGGTTGTGGTTCACTCACTGAAATTGCCAGGGCGGAGGAATTAGGCTGTGAAATAGTAAAGCTTTTCCCGGGATCCACCTATGGCCCCGGTTTTGTAAAAGCAATAAAAGGGCCATGCCCGTGGACAGATATTATGCCTACAGGAGGTGTCAGCACAGAAGAATCTAACCTCAGGGGGTGGTTTGAAGCAGGGGTCACTTGTGTAGGCATGGGCTCTCAATTAATATCCAGGGAGATTCTCACGCAAAAGGATTTTGCCCGGCTGGAGGAAGATGTAAGAAAGACGCTGGCTATCATTAAATCCGTGAGAAACTAATTCGCAAAAAGATATGTCCAAAAAATATGTTCAAATAGATCCCAGGGATAATATTATTGTGGCTATTACAGACCTCCAAGAAGGAACCACTACCAATATAAACGGGGCTAACATTATTTTAAAGGAAAATATCAGTGCCAAACACAAATTCGCGGGGCAGAATTTCAGTACTGGTGATGAGATTTATATGTATGGGGTCCTGATTGGAAAAGCCATTAAACCAATACCTGTAGGTAGTGCTATAACCACAGAAAATGTGAAACATGCATCTGCTGCCTACAAGGATACCAAGGAAAACTTCGAATGGATTGCACCAGATATTTCGAAGTATAAGGAAAGAACTTTTATGGGTTACCACAGGGAAGATGGCAGTGTGGGTACTGCCAATTATTGGTTGATTATACCAATGGTATTTTGTGAAAACCGGAATGTGGAGGTTGTGGAAGGAGCTCTCTCAGAAGCTTTGGGTTATATCACCAAAAAAGATTTTGCGGTAGATACGCGGGCATTGATAGATAAATATAGTTCCGGAGCAAGTGAGGAAGAAATTTATGCTACACCCATCATTCATACAAAAGATGAAATATCCAGAAATAGGATATTTCCAAATGTAGATGGTATAAAATTTTTAAGGCACGACGGAGGATGCGGGGGCGTACGACAAGATTCTGAAGCGCTTTGTAAACTTTTAGCCGGGTATATTACCAATTCTAATGTATGTGGCGCCACAGTATTAAGCCTGGGATGTCAGAACGCAGAGGTTGATATACTGCAGAAGTCCATAGCGGAAAAGGACCCGAACTTTGCAAAACCAGTCTATTACCTGAGGCAGCAAAATAGTAAAAGTGAACGTGAATTTATTGAAGAAGCAGTTAAACGCACGTTTATTGGGTTAACAAAAGCTAATAAAACAGCAAGAAAGCCTGCCCCTTTAAGCAAATTAGTTTTGGGATTGGAATGCGGTGGCTCTGATGGGTTTTCAGGAATTTCTGCAAATCCGGCTCTGGGTTATGCTTCAGATTTGCTGGTGGCATTGGGAGGAACAACAGTACTTTCTGAATTTCCGGAATTAAATGGTGTTGAACAAGAACTGATCAATAGATGTGCTACCGATGAAGCTGCAAAAAAATTTGCTTCCCTTATGGATTCCTATTCTGCGGCCGCCAATGCGGTTGGTTCTGCTTTTGAAAATAATCCTTCACCGGGGAATATTAAAGATGGTCTAATTACCGATGCCATGAAATCTGCAGGGGCAGCCAAAAAAGGTGGAACTTCCCCCGTGGTAGACGTATTAGATTATACTGAAAAAATCACCAGGAATGGATTAAATCTATTATGTACCCCTGGTAATGATGTAGAAAGCACAACCGGACTTGCCGGTTCCGGATGTAATATAATCGTATTTACAACAGGACTGGGGACACCGACCGGAAACCCTATCGCGCCCGTACTGAAGCTCTCCAGCAACACACATTTGTACGAAAAAATGAAGGATCTCATAGATATTGATGCAGGTACTGTAATTAGCGGGGATGATAGTATTGAAAGCATGGGTGAAAAAGTCCTGGAGTATATTATCGCAACTGCAAGTGGTGAGCTGACCGCAAAAGCAGTACTCAAGGGACAAAACGATTTTATTCCATGGAAACGAGGCATCTCTTTATAAGCCTGCAAAAAAGGGCTTAGGCAACTCAAGTAACTGAAGAACCATTGAAAACATTAAGCAGAAGTACATTCCCAAGAAGTTCTTACCCCGAGAGGGTCATACAATTTGGGGAAGGAAATTTTTTAAGAGCTTTTGCAGACTGGATGATTCAGGAAATGAATAAAAAAGCGGGTTTTGACTCAGGGGTGGTGGTTGTCCAGCCTATTGCCCTCGGACTAACCACAAAGCTAAGTGAACAGGACGGGCTATATACCTTATACCTCAACGGTATAAAAAATGGTAAGCCAGTTAGTGAACATCAAATTATAGATTGTATCCAAAGGGCCATTAACCCCTATGAAAATTATTCTGATTATTTGGCAAATGCTGAAAATCCTGATTTGAGATTTGTCATATCCAACACTACGGAAGCGGGTATAGCTTATCACAAAGATGATCTTTTGGGAGATACCCCGCAGAAAAGTTATCCGGGAAAATTAACAGCGCTTTCTATACAGGAGATATCAATTTTTTAAAGGAGCTTCAGATAAAGGACTGATTGTACTTCCATGTGAATTAATAGACAGAAACGGAGATAATCTAAAAAAAATAATCCTTCAATATGCAATAGACTGGGAATTAGGGAGGGATTTTATCCGATGGATCCATGAAGACAACATCATCTGTAATACTTTGGTAGACAGAATTGTTCCGGGCTATCCAAAAGATAAAATCGAGGGCATTACAAAGCAATTAGGGTACAGGGATAATTTGATAGTTGAGGGCGAACAGTTTCATTTATGGGTTATTGAAGGGCCTGAAGAAGTAAAAGCAGAGTTCCCTGCTGAACAATGTGGTTTGAATGTAATTTTTACAGACAATATGGAACCCTACAGGACCCGAAAGGTTCGAATACTAAACGGCGCACATACTACAATGGTTCCGGTTGGATATCTATATGGAATGGAAAAAGTCCGGGAATCTCTGGAAAATAAGGTAGTGGGTGCTTTTGTTAAAAAAGCAATATTTAACGAAATCTGTCCAACCCTTGATCTCCCTGAAACAGAATTGGTACAGTTCTCTAATCAGGTCCTGGATAGATTTAGAAACCCCTATTTGGAACATGAGCTAATAAGTATTTCACTTAATTCTGTTTCCAAATACAAAACAAGGGTATTGCCGTCCGTTTTGGAATACATTAAAAGAAAAAATGCGCTTCCCAAATGTCTGTTATTCTCCCTTGCGGCATTGATTGCCTTCTACAAAGGAGAGCGGAACGGAGAGTTAATTGAACTGGCCGATGATCAGGGAGTATTGGATTTTTTTAAATCCCTATGGTTAGGGGCCGATGGCTCCAAAGAAAGTATTACCGGGATCGTATATGCGGTTTTGTCCAACTCGGATTTTTGGGACCGGGATTTAAACAGAATTGATGGTTTCCAAAATGAAGTTGTTTCGGCTCTTGATTTAATTATAAACAAAGGAATAAAAATGGCTATTTTAAATACATAGCATCTGACACCTAAGGCTAAATCAAATCAATTGGTCATATGGAGATGAGTACGAAATAATTTTATAATTTAAAAACAAAAATATATGGATTTGGGATTGAAAGACAAGGTTGTTGTGATATCAGGAGCTGCCGGCGTGAAAGGCAGTATTGGGGAATCCATTTTGCAGAATTTAGTTAATGAAGGGGCTATTCCTGCCGTTATTGACAAAAATGACAGGGGATTTAAATATGTTGAAGAAATTCAGGAAAAAGGCATTGATGCCATCTTCTGCAAAACTGATGTTACAATTCCTGAACAAATTCAAAATGCTTTCGAGACTATCACCAAAAAGTACGGAAGGATAGATGTGGTTATTAATAATGTAGGTGTTAATGATGGGGTAGGATTAGACGCATCATATGAGGAATTTATGAACTCTTTAAAACTGAATATGGTCAGCTATTTTTTAATAGTAAAACATGCCCTGCCATTATTAAAAGAATCAAAAGGGAATATTCTGAATATCGGATCGAAAGTGGCACTGACAGGTCAGGGAGGAACGTCCGGCTATGCTGCATCTAAAGGAGGGGTTTTAGGGCTTACCCGCGAATGGGCAGTTGACCTGATTAAATATGGTATCCGCTCTAATGCTATCATAATATCAGAATGCTGGACTCCTTCCTACGAAACCTGGATTAAATCTATTGAAAACGGGGACAAAAAACTGAAATCAATTATAAAAAAAATTCCTTTGGAAAACCGAATGACAACCCCACAGGAGATTGCAGATACCTGTTTGTTTACTATCTCGGAAAGATCGTCACACACTACGGGACAGTATTTAACTGTTGATGGCGGTTATGTTCATCTGGACAGATCACTATTAACTCAGGACAATGATTAATCCATCCAAGAAATAACCATTATGGATAATAACAAGAAAATACCGGTTGTCACCAAACAGGTATTACTCCCTTTTATACTCATCACATCTTTGTTTGCATTATGGGGATTTGCAAACGACATCACCAATCCCATGGTGTCCGCCTTCAAGAAGATTTTGGAATTGAACAATACGCAGGCATCCTGGGTTCAAATGGCTTTTTACGGAGGGTATTTTACCATGGCATTTCCTGCGGCTATGTTTATTAAAAAATATACGTATAAAAAAGGAATTATTTTAGGGCTGATCCTGTATTCAATAGGAGCATTATTATTTTATCCGGCTGCCGCTTATGAGGAGTTTGGCTTTTTTCTGGCCGCCCTATACATTCTGACATTTGGTTTGGCTTTCCTTGAAACCACGGCAAATCCGTTTATTTTATCCATGGGAGATGAGAAAACGGCAACCCGCAGATTAAACCTCGCACAGGCCTTTAATCCAATTGGGGCCCTAACAGGTTTATTTATTGCTCAAACATTTATTTTGGGTTCGCTCCAGTCAGACGACCTGGACGATCAGGGACATGCTATATACGACACCCTTTCTGAAGCTGCCAAAACTGCCGTAAAGACATCCGATCTGCTGGTCATACGAAACCCCTATGTCATCCTTGGCCTGTTTGTGTTGGCCATGCTTGTACTTATTGTTCTTGTAAAAATGCCGGAGAAAAAGGAAAGTATGAACAGTTCTGTGGCTTCTGCGGTAAAACGACTTTTTAAGAGAAAGAAATTTGTTGAGGGTGTTTTAGCACAAATGTTTTATGTGGGGGCGCAGATTATGTGCTGGACATATATTTATCAATATGCAGAAACTTTGGGAATTGACAACAGAAGTGCGGTGACTTATGCATATTGGGCATTGATCCTCTTTTTAGCCGGTCGTTGGATTGGGACCTATTTATTAAAATATGTAAACTCCGGTAATTTGCTGATGTATTTTGCCTTAGGGGCGATGGTCTTTACCCTGGGTGCTATTTTTATACCGGGAATGGCAGGCCTATATTCCCTGGTTGGCATTTCGTTTTGTATGTCAGTGATGTTTCCCACTATTTACGGAATTGCTTTGGAGGGTATTGGTGATGACTCCAAGTTTGGAGCGGCTTTTTTGGTAATGGCTATTGTAGGCGGGGCCATCATGCCGGTTCTCCAGGGTTCAATTTTAGACTTCGGGGGGTCCGGATATACCGATATTGAAATTCTTGGTGTTCCGGAAGTAAATTTTTCATTTGTATTACCCCTCATATGCTTTTTGGTTGTCGCCGCCTATGGCTATAGAACACAATACGTTCATATTAATGTTAACCAGGTTTGATCATAAAAGTAAAAAGGGGATATTTATTAAATCGGGTTCTTTCGAAAATGAATTCCTTAAATTATAAATGGGCCTGCACTCATACTATTCGCACGACTAACTGACTAAAACCTAAAGCGCCAACGTACTAAATGAAATCATGATATATCCTACAATTGCAATAATCAATACAGAGGTAATAATATCTACCCAATTATAACTTGCCTTATTTACTGCCCGCTGTTCAGAGCTTATTGTTCCAAAAGTAAGTCCCTGCAGCTGAGCTGGCGAAGGTGCCGGATACATCATACTTACAACCACGGCAATACCTATGCACATGGCAAAGAAATAGGCCCCAAAAACCAACCAGTTTATATCTGCTATGGCATACATGAGACTTCCCTCGGTAAAACTTGATTTGACAATCTCCATGGTAAGCTTTCCAAAACCAATGATAAACCCTCCTATTAAAGTGGCAATAGCACCATTGGCATTAATACGCTTATAAAATATACCTAACAGGAAAACCGCGGCTATTGGAGGTGAAATATAAGCCTGTACATTCTGTAAATATTCATAAAGACCATCCGAAAGAGAAGTAATAATTGGAATCCACAAGAGACCCAGGCCTACTACAAAAAAGGTGGCTATTCGTCCAGTCTTCACCAATTCTTCTTCCGGTTTTTCGGGCCGTAACTTTTTATAAATATCCAGGGTAAACAAAGTTGAACAGGAATTAAACACAGAAGCCAGAGAACTCATCAAAGCTGCCAATAACCCGGCCGCAACAAGACCTCGTAAACCAGATGGCATTAAATTACTCATTAATACAGGAAAAGCCTCATCCGGACTATCCCAGTTAAGTTTACCCTGCATTTTTAGCGCCAATGCAATTACTCCCGGGATTAAAAAAAGGAATACGGGCATCAGTTTTAACAGCGCTCCAAATATACTTCCCCTTCTGCCCTCTTTAATGTTTTTTGCCGATAGCACCCTTTGCACAATTACCTGATCTGTACACCAGTACCAGATACCAACAACCGTACTTGTAATAAAGAGCGGCAGCCAGGGATAATCAGGATCAGAATTTGGGCGCCACATGTTAAAATATTCCGGTCCTATAGTCTCTTTTAACTCACCCCATCCCCCTACAGCATCTAAACCCAGGAAAGTCAATATTCCGGCGCCTAATACCAAAACTACGGCCTGAATGGTCTCTGTATAAACTACAGCTCGCATTCCTCCGAGTACGGTATACAATCCGGTAAGCACCACCGTGGCCACAGCACCAATCCAAAATGGAATTCCCAACAATGCCGAAACCACGACACCCCCTGCATAGATCGTAACGGAAACTTTGGTTAAAATGTAGGCTATTAAAGATACCACAGACAAGACCCATCTGGATCTGGAATCAAAACGTTTTTCAAGAAATTCAGGCATAGTAAACACCCCGCTCCGCGCATAAAAAGGCAGAAAAACCCAGCCCAGCATTAAGACTATCCAGGCATGTAATTCGTAAATCAGCAGCGGCATTTTATCTCCGGCACCATTTCCGGCGAGGCCTACGACGTGCTCAGAGCCTATATTAGAAGCAAAAATAGAGGCTCCAACTATGAACCAGCCAATATTTCGTCCGGCAAGGAAATAATCCTCGGTATTCTTCTGCTTTTGCCTAATAACCCACCAGGCTACTCCAAGTAATATCAGGAAATAGGCCGCTATTACCAACCAATCTAACGAATCAAGTCCTTTCATAAATTATGCTTCTTAAATCTATTCATTTTATAAAGAAAAATAGAATTTTTATTTCAAATGAAATTTTCCGTTGGTTAAGATAATCAAAACCCGGTAACTAATAACCTCAAAGAAATTTAGTGGCCTGCTAAAAAATCTACGCACACAAATTCGGGCTTTAGTCTGAATTTAAAAAGGTTAATGTTGGAAGTATAAGTTGGATGTCGTTTGACAACCAGCGGTTGCCCACAGAAATGCATTTAAAATAAAGAAAGAAGTAGGATGTAAAATAATTATTGTTCCAGGTTATTGGCCTGGAAACTTTCAAGAACGCTATTGTTAAACTGTGCTGTAATTTCTATTGGATTACAGCATATCTCACAATCTTCCACATAATTTTGTTGCTGAATAGAAGGATCTAACAGCATGGAAATTTCCTCCCAGCAATAGGGGCACTGAAAATGATGCTCGTACACTTAGGCTAAAAAAATTTATATCGATAAATGTCTCCCCTAATTAGGTTAACCATCTTAGAAATCTACATTCAATAATTGACCGGTTAATTGCAATAATTGTAGTTCTGCTAATTTAGCATCGTATTTTGCAAGGTTTTTGGTTGTTTGCGCTGTTAGAAGATTAATCTGAGCCTGTCTGAATTGTATTGATGAAATCCTGCCCAACTGGTATTGCTCCCTTGAGCGTTCAAAATTATTCTGATTGGTAATCACAGCCTGTTCCTGAATTTCATAGATCGCTAATCTGTTTTCATAAGTTTCCAGGGCATTATCAATGTCCCTTGATACCTCCAGTTCAATCTGCTTCTTTAATAACTCCTGATTTTCATATACTATTTTAGCATTGCGGACCCGAACTGTTGTGTTTCCTCCATCAAAAATGTTCCAGGTTAGTCCTGCATTAAGGGCCAGGTTGTAATTGTTATTATTAGTGCCTGGAAAGAAGGCAGAAGCGGCACTCTGGTTTAAATTCCAACCATAAGAACCCGTAAGACCAATTACCGGTAGATAACCAGATTTACTCACTTTGATGTCGTACTCATTAATTGCCAAATTCCTTTCAGTTTGAAGAATGGCAAGGTTGTTTAAGGGGACATCATCAACCATTGCCTGTAATTCCAGTTTGGGGATAAAACTTATTAAGGTATCCACTTCATATGCAACGGTCATTTCCTGATTTAGTACAACATTTAAGTCTCTTTTGGTGTTTTTTAATAATTGCTGCGTATTTAAAAGGATTATACTGTCATTGGTAACATCAACTTCGGCGTTTAAGACATCGAGCTGGGTATTTTGTCCGTACTCAAAAGAATATTCTGCTCTTTTTATCCGGTCTTTTGAAACCTCCAATGCTTGTTTCTGCGCAAATTCATTTTCCGATAAGCGGGCCACTTCAAAATAGATACTCAACAATTGCAATATGGTATTTTGGATAGTTTCCTTGGCCTGCAATTCCGTCAATTGGTATTGCTCCTTCAGCCGTTTATAATTATAGGTACGCCCCATACCGTCAAATAATGTATAATTTAGGTTTAGCCCTGCATTATAACGTTGTGCTTCTGCCTTATTAATTTCTAATTCGGGTCTGGGAATGCCATTTTCATCCACCTGGCCGGGGAATTCTATAGTAGAGTCATCCCTGTTATAAGTAGCCCCTGCAGTCCCACTTAGGCTTGGTAAAAATCCAGTGTTAAGAACTCCCTGATTATTATCGGCAATTTTTACCGTGTTTTCGGCAAATCTGATCCCAAAATTATTTTCTAATGCCAGCGAAATAGCTTCACTTTTTGACAATAAACTGTCCTGCGCATTAGCATTAAAATTCAATGCTAAAAGCACCAATAGGGTATAAATTAATTTCATTTTTCTTTACCTTCTAGTTCTATTGAAGTTTTTTCTTCCTTTTGTCCATTTCCGGAACCATTTGGTGATTCTTTAATTAGTTTTGTTACCAATTGGCTACGTTGCTCATCTTCCATTTTTTGTTCTTTTATGGCGCGTTCAACATCTTCCTTTGGCACCATAATTCCGGTCGCCAGCCATTTAAACTGCACTTTAACCTTATTGCTAAAAGACAGGAAAATAGGTAACATAACAAGGGTTAGAACGGTAGCAAAAGCAATGCCGTAGGAAATTGAAACTGCCATAGGAATGAGGAAACGCGCCTGCCTGCTCTGCTCTAACATCAGTGGTGCCAGTCCGGCAACCGTTGTTAAAGAAGTTAAGAAAATTGCTCTGAAACGTGACTTTCCGGCATCAAAAATAGCGTCATCAAAGGTCATCCCTGACCGAAGATTATTATTGAATTTACCAATAAGCACCAATCCATCATTCACCATTACGCCCACAAGTGCTATGATCCCCAGCATAGAAATAATGTTAATAGGAAAATCATGAATCCAATGCCCCCAGGCAACTGCCGTTAAACTAAATGGAATCAATAGCATCAGCATTAAAGGTTGACTGAAACTTCTAAAAGTAAAGGCTATGGTAACATAAATTAAAAATAACACTGTAAGTCCTACAATTCGAAGTGATCTCATAAGTTTCCCGGCCTCTCTGTTCTGACCCTCGTAAGAGGGTGTTACTGTAGGGTACCTGGATAGTATATCCGGCATTATATCTGTCCTGATCTCCGTCATTACATCCGTGGCACTTACAACTTTTTCATCCTTCAAATCAGAGGAAATCTGTATCTCTCTTTGGCCATTTAAATGGTTTATGGCCACCTCTCCCCTTACGATGTTATAACTCGCAATTTCTTTTAAAGGAACCCGACTACCATTAGGAGTGACTATACGCATTTCATCCAAATCTGTGATGGATGATCGGTTTTCCCTGTCGTATCTTACCCATACCCGGATTTCATCCTGTCCTCTTTGAAAACGCTGAGCCTGAACCCCAAAAAATCCGGCCCTTACCTGGTTCATTACAGACCTTAGATTAAGTCCCAACAAATAGGCATTTTCTTTAAGTTGAATCCTGATTTCCTTTATACCTACCGGATCGTTGTCAGCAATATCCTTAAGTGCAGGATTGTCCATCATGGCTTTCTTCAATTCCTCTTTGGCAGCTTTCAATTCCTGAATGTTATATCCTAACAATGAAACAGATACCGGATCACCACCAAAATTACCGCCGGAGCCGTATATCAGACTTTCAACTCCAATAACCGGGCCTACCAATTCCCTGAGCCTATTGGTTACAACTTCAGAAACAATGGCATTCGGCCTTTCTTCTCCCGGCAATAAATTTATTGTAAGTGTCGCTGCAGAAGAGCCAGGACCCAAATTTCTTATTACGTTTTCAAAAAGCACTTTTCCAGTGCCTTTGAGATATTGTTCAGTTAATTCCTGATTAACAATTTCTGCCTTCTCTTCAATCAATGAAATAATGGAGTCTGTAACCTTCTCATGGGTGCCATTTGGCATTAATAATTCTACCTGTACCCGGTCACTGGCCACTCTGGGGAAGAAAGCAGTCCGAATGACTCCACCTCCAATTGACCCAAAGGTGATGACCAACGCAAAAACAAAGAATGAAAAAGTCAGCATTTTATAGGTCAAAGCAAATTTCAAGGTTGGTGCATAGACTTTGTCCCGTAACCAACCCATAATCTGATCTCCCCCTTTGTTTATTATTCTAAGCTTTGAAAAGACTTTGGCTATACCTTTTTTAGGTTTATTATCCTGAGGATGTAACGCTTTGGAATGAGCCAGGTGGGCAGGGAGGATGATCAGCGCCTCTATCAATGAAACTACGAGAGTAAGTATTACTATGACAGATACTTCACCAAAGAATTCCCCTATTCGACCATCGAGAAACAGGAAAATCGAGAACGCAAGTACTGTGGTAATAATTGCCGATACAATGGGAGGAAGAACTTCCATAGTCCCGTCTATTGCCGCCTGTATTGGGGTTTTTCCTTTCTCGTAGTGCTGGTAAATGTTTTCGGCGATTACGATCCCGTCATCAACGAGAATTCCAATTACGATAATCATTCCGAAAAGTGAAAGTATATTTATCGTGACATTAAACAAGCCGGCAAAAACGAACATTCCCAAAAATGCAACAGGTAAACCAAACGCAACCCAAAAAGCCAAACGTGTATTTAAAAATATAGATAGAAAGACCAAAACAAGAATCATACCCATTATGGCATTCTTGGTAAGCAATTCTGTCCTCTGATTAAGGGTTGTGGACTGGTCATTTACCACATTTAATTTCACATTATTGTGTTTCTGATTAAAATCATCAATATAATTCCGGACTTTTTCAGCAGATGAAATCAGATCTTCGGTATTTGTACTTGTGATAGAAGTGTTAACAGAAAGTTCTCCGTTAAAAAAGGATGCGTTTGGGGACTCTGCAAAACGATCCCTGATGATCGCTACATCCTTTAATCTTATTGTTTGCCCTGTTTCATCTGCCCGAATAATCAAATTGGTAAGCTCATCACCATAATAAGATCTGTTATTGGCTCTGATCAGGTATTCCTCTTCACTGGTCTTAATATTTCCTCCCGTTACGAGAATATTTGCATTGGATACAGCTTCTGCAACCTCTGAAAATGACATCCCATAGGCCTGAAGATTGTTCTCATCAACTGCAATTTCAATTTCTTCCTGAGGATAACCTCCCATTTCAATCTGAGATATTCCATCAATTGCACGAATATCATTTTCTATCTGACGTCCAATTTGTTTTAAAGTGGCAAGCGGAATATCCTTACCGCTTATCGCAAAACTTATAGTTTGCCGTACGGCTTCCAATTTTGAGACAATAAGTGGTTCCATTCCAGATGGAAATGTTGGCACTCTGTCTACAGCATTCTTAACCTGCAACAGCATAAAATCAACATCTCTACCTTTCTCAATCTCTACATTGATATTTCCACTATTCTCCCTGGATGTAGAGGTAACCCGATCGACTCCTTCGAGACCCTTAAGATTATCTTCTATTTTCAGTACGATCCCCTCTTCCACTTCCTGTGGGGATGCCCCGGGATAGGTAATGTTTATAGTGATGTTCTTAGAATCTATAAGAGGGAAAAATGAAGATTTTAAGGATGTAGCCCCTACAATACCAAAGATGAAAAACCCAATGATTATTACATCAACGGCAACGTGATATTTAATAAAATATGAAATTATTTTTTTCATTGGTCTTCAAGTTTGGCTGTTTCTATCTTATATTTTTTTACCAACATACCGGCATAAGCGCCAACAACTGGTTTGGTTAAAATTGAGGTTCCATCAGGAACATTTTTCAGGACAACTTTCTTATCAGAAAAATAAACAGGCATCACGTCAATAAGGTCCAGTAAAGAGTCGCGTACTACAAAAATCTGGTTGTTTTCCAGCAATAGGTTTCTGTCTATCTCAATAGCATCTGTTTCCTGCTTTGCATTTAGGTTTGCTTCGAGATACATGCCTTCTTTTAAGTCCGGATCACTAACCTCTATAAATGCCTTGATTGTCTGAGTAGCCAAATCTATATTGCCATTAATACGGGCAACAATTCCTTTATAGGTTTTAGTGCGATCGAGATTCACAAGATCTACCTGCTCATTAAGTTTTAAAAGGTCACTATACGTCTTACTGACGGATACCTCCAATTCGTATATATCTGTATTGATAAATTCGCCTAATTTCTGACCGGACCTTACTAGTGTGCCTTCTGTTACAAGCGCCTCTGTCAATATACCCTTAAATGGTGCGTTTATTCGATATTTACGCAAACGTTGCTCCTGATTCTTAACATTGTAATAGTTTGTTAAAATACCGCGACCGGAAATAAAGAATTTTTCCTTCTCACTGGTCATTTCAGGAAGCGGTGGGGTGGTTTTATCAAGGTCAAAACCATTTAGATATGCCTGCCATTTTGGAAAGGCCTCCGGGTAATCCAGGCGAAGGTCAGGCATAATGGAAGTGATTAGATTATAGAGATTACTTTTGGAGGACTGAACACTTGCATAATACTCAGAGGCATCAATTTTGATAATAGTTTCACCCTCGTTATACGGCTGTCCTGCTTTAAACAGCCTGTTCCCTTTTTGGAATACGCCCTGTACTTCGGAGTATAATTCCACCCTCCTTTTTGCCTTCAAATTCCCGTGTGCCGGCACAACAATAGGAACGGTCCCGTTGATTACGTTCTCAGCAAATACCGTTTTCACCAACTTTTCCACTTTTGCTTTCGGCCTGGTTTTACTGTCACTAATTTGTTTAGCCAGGTAAACTGAGGCTGCAATAATTAAAACTCCCAATATTGATAATATAATTTTTCGCATCGTAATTTTTTTAAATTGTGGCCTCTGCAGAGGTAATATTATTCTGAATATGTTCCAGTGTATTTTTAAGCTGATTTAAATCTTCTTCCGAAATATTTCTTTCCATTATTGTTTTGAGCCTCATAACTATGGGCCTTGTTTTTCTAAATGTAATTCTGCCTGTTTCCGTAAGGAACACGCGGTTCACCCTCTTGTCATATTTATCTTGCATTCTGATGATATAATTTTTTCTTTCCATTTTCGCCAATAGCCTCGCCAAAGTGGATTTATCTCTTAACGTAAGGAAAGCCAATTCATTTTGAATTAGTCCATCCGCTTCATGCAATTTTTTCAGAACTACCATTTGCTCTTTACTCAAATCAAGCTCCTCGGCCTGAAATGCCTCATGCAAATAATTGTCCACCATTTTTGAGCTCTTCCCTATCCATCGTCCGACAGATTGGTCAAAATCGACTAAAATTTCAATATCAAAATTATTCATGTTGCAAATTTAACGATAAATAACATTAGTTGCATATGCAACTAATGTTAAATAATTCACAAATATTGTTTAAGTTTTTATGTATATTTTAAAACAAAAAAGGGATGCTTTAAGCATCCCTTTGGCTAAATTAAATGAACTATAGATCAACTACTCATTTTCATTTTCATCTTCAAATTTCGTATCTGCCATACGGGTTTTAGTAAAATTGACATCTTTGAAATCTAATTTTACATCCCCTTTATCATAATCAAAAACAAGGAATTCCCTCGTATCCAGCATTTCAAGATTCTTGAAGGAATTAAATTTGTTGTTCTGAATTTGTAACACTTTAAGACTTGCCAATTGGCCAAATTCCTTTGGAATTTCTCCACCTAATTGATTATTTGCAAGCACAAGTTCCCTAAGCAGAACCAATTGCCCTAAATTTGATGGGATATCCCCTTCCAAAGTATTCTCAAAAAGGCCAAGGGTTTCAAGTCGTGTAAGGTTTCCTATAGAATCTGGTATATGTCCTTCAAAATTGTTACTTGAAAGATTTAGCACCCTCAGTTTAATTATATCTCCTATACTCCCGGGTATAGACCCGGAAAAAAAATTATTAAAAGCGGTAAGCTCTAACAAATTTTCCATTTGCCCTATCTCCTGAGGCAAATTCCCCTTGAACCGGTTCATTTCTATTTTTAGTATCTCCAGGTTGCGGAGCTGTGTGATGGAATTGGGCAACTCTCCGCTTAAGGTATTAAATGCCAGGTTAAGAATACGCAGGTGAATTAAATTTCCTATACTCTCAGGAATTGGGCCCGAAAGATTATTGCGAAACAAATTTATTTCCACTACATGGTTTCCTTCAACCTTAACACCGTGCCATTCTGAAACAGGCAGCTCCAGCGACCATTGCTTTATCCATGATGTTCCGTTAGTACTTTCGTAAAGATCTATCAAAGCCAATTTTTCAGCCTTACTAACCCTTGCATTTACAACCTGATTGGCCATAATTAACAGAAGCAGAACAATAAGCAGCTTTTTCATAAGATATAGCTTTAAGAAATAGTTGTAGTCCAAATTAGATATATACTATTTATTAATTAAGAATTGCCCTACAAAAATACGTGTTTTTACTGATAAACTACTTATATAATCGATGAAGTGCTTGTTTTTGTTGTGAAAGGCAAAATTTTTGTTGTGAAAAAAAAATACAACTGCAATTTTACTCCGCGATTCCGGAATTTTCGAGCTCCAAAGTAATATTTTCCCACTTTATCATTAACTCTTCCAGCTTTTTCTTCTTGGACTGGTATGTGTCAAAAAATTCAGGTTTTGCAATCGTAGCATCGTAATCCATTAGCAGGTTGTGATCTATTTGGGCTATTTCTTTTTCGAGACTGGCTATGCCACTTTCAATTGTACTCAATTTATTCTTAAGCGATTTGAGTTGCTTCTGACCTTCATAATCTGAAGGCTTGTTTTTTCTTTTTTCTTTCTTCTTCTGATCGTTTTGTTTTTTCTCAATTCCCCTGAAGTCTTCAACCTTGCGCTGATCCAGAAAATAATTGATGTCCCCCAGGTGTTCCTTTATTCTTTTCTCCTTAAACTCATAAACCTTATTCGTAAGTCCCTGCAAAAAATCCCGGTCATGTGATACTACTATCAAGGTTCCTTCAAATTGTTTCAATGCCTCCTTTAAAACATGTTTTGATTTAATATCCAAATGATTGGTAGGCTCATCCATCACCAGGACATTAAAGGGCTGTAGCAGCATTTTTGCCAAAGCCAATCGGTTTCTTTCTCCACCGGATAAGACTTTAACATATTTGTCAACATCGTCCCCGCTGAAGAGGAAAGATCCCAGAATATCTCTTACCTTACTCCTGTTTGATTCATTGGCGGCGTCTATCATTGTATCCAGGATGGTTTTATTGCCATCCAGATAATCCATTTGATTTTGGGCAAAATAGCCTATCTGCACATTATGTCCGGACTTCAATTTTCCCTGATACTCCAATTCCCCCACAAGGATCTTTGCCAGAGTTGTTTTACCCTGACCATTTTGCCCCACAAAAGCTGTTTTGCTATCTCTTTCCAGAATGATATCTACTCCGTTCAGTACTTCCTTGTTCCCATAGCTTTTGGAAAGGTCTTCCATTTCAAATATTACCTTTCCGGGAGTTACAGAAATAGGAAAACGCAGTTTCATGGCGCTAAGGTCATCCTCATCTACTTCAATACGCTCCATCCTGTCCAGTTTCTTGATAAGAGATTGTGCCATGGTGGCTTTAGACGCTTTAGCTCGGAATTTATCTATTAAACGCTCTGTTTGCTGGATTTCCCTTTCCTGGTTTTTACGCGCACTTAATTGTTGTGCTTTAATTTCATCCCTTAGCTCCAAATATTTGGAATAGGGCTTGTTATAGTCATAAATTCTTCCCAGTGATATTTCTATAGTTCTGTTGGTAACATTATCCAAAAACATTTTATCATGGGAAACAATGACAAGCGCGCCACCATAGTTAACAAGAAATTGCTCCAGCCAGAGTATAGAATCAATATCCAAATGGTTGGTAGGTTCATCCAGTAATAAAACATCATTATTCTGTAGGAGAAGTTTAGCCAATTCTATGCGCATCCGCCATCCGCCGGAGAAGGTATCTGTACTTTTATTGAAATCGTCCCTTTTAAAACCAAGACCTAAAAGTATTCTTTCAGTCTGGCCCTGATAATTGTATCCTCCATGGACCTCATACTGATGTGTCAAATCATTCAGGTCAACCATTAATTGATGATACAGGTCGCTCTCGTAATCAGTTCTCTCTGCCAGTTGAAAGTTTATTTCTTCTAACTTAAGTTCCAAAGCCTTTATTTCTGTAAAAGCTTCGTACGCTTCATCAAGAACAGATCTTCCATGCTCAAAATCGAGATCCTGCTTCAGGCATCCAATTTTTATGTCTTTTTCGGTAGCCAGGGTTCCTGAATCCGGAGCCATTTCCTTAGAAAGCAATTTGAGTAAGGTAGATTTACCGGCGCCATTTTTACCAATAAGTCCAACCCTGTCACCCCCATTTAGTCTGAACGCTATTTCCTTAAACAGGTATTCTCCCCCAAATGAAACAGAAAGATTGTGTACATTAAGCATTTTTGTGATCGGTGTTACAATTAGAGACTTGGCAAAATCGTAGTTTTGCCTAAAGTTTTGCAAATGTTAAAAAAAGGAAACAAACTCTATAGCATTTTAACAGGAAGTTGTCCTAAATGCCATCAGGAAAGTATGTATACAGATACTAACCCCTATCATCTGGGCTCTCTTTTTAAAATGCAGGTACGTTGCTCGCATTGTAATACCAAATACAAAATAGAGCCTTCCTTTTTCTACGGGGCTATGTATGTAAGTTATGCTGTTGGCATAGCATTTGCCGTAGCGGCCTTTGTAATTGCGTTTTTAATTATAGGAGCGAGTCTGTTGTATACATTTATGGCAATAGTAGTTACCATGGTTGTATTCTTACCTGTAATCATAAGGCTTTCCCGAAATATATGGATTAACATTTTTATAAAATATGATCCCAAAACTGTGCATATTGATTAAGCATCCAAACTGGCTTTCGCATATCTTGAGATATCCATTTCAGGATCTATAGGTATACCGTTTTCTATGAACTCATACAAATAGTTTGAAGCATAAGGTGCAATCATAACACCTCTTGAACCAAATCCATTTAAAATATACAAATGTTCAAATTTGGGATGTTTGCCTACCAAGGGCCTCCTGTCTGCAACCGTTGGCCTTATACCGGCAACATGGTCCACTACTTTATAATCACAGCTTAAAAAGGTTTCCAGTTTTGAAAGAAGTTCTTTTCTGGCTTCAGAAGTTGGTTCATTATTTTTATCTTTCCATTTGTAGGTAGCTCCAATTCTGTATAAATCATTACCTGCAGGTATGATAAAAACAGAGGATTTAATGACCTTCTGCTCCCGGAGGAGCGGAGCCTTGATGGTTAAAAGCTCACCTTTGGTTCCATTGAGTGGCAGGTAATTAAAAAAGGGATTACTTTTTAATCCAAAACCTGTGGCAAAAATAATTTTTCTCGCATTAATTGTCCTATAGGATATACTATTTGCTTCTATCCGCAAATCCTTAAAGTTGAAAGTTTCCTCCTTCAATTTCATTTTACCGGACAGGTAAGCGGAATAGGCTTTAACCAACTTTGCAGTATCTACTCTACCTGTGTGCAATACCTCGCCAAAGCCCAATGGGGCTTTAATGCATGAATTATGGTTAGGAAGCAATTTTGTTGAAAGGTATGGTTGTAATTTTGGTTTATCTGCCGCCTCAAACCAAAGGTTTTGCTCTTCTATGGAAGCAAATATTCTTAAAACCGGTACTTTATAATCGAGGGATACACCCAGTTTATTTTCTAAGCTTTTGTAAAACGGCAGCGCCATTTCCAGTTGTTCCTGCGCTTTCCAGGCAAGGCTAAATCTTTTTAATATTACAGGATTGTATAAGCCACCGGCAATGTTGGATGATGCTTGGGAGTCATCGTTAATCACTTTGAATGTTTTACCGTGCTCCTCAAGCCTTTCACAAAATGCTATTCCGGCAAGGCCTAGACCTACAATTAAGTAATCTTCCATATTGTAAAATTAAAAAACGCTGCACCAAAAGGTACAGCGTTTTTTAATTTATATTTGAATTGGAATTAAACTTACTTCTAATATGCCCACATATCCTGTTCCCTGTCTCGTATTGCTTCTTTAATACGATCTGCTTCAAGCAACTGGAATAATGCATTGTCTGCAATATAATCATTGATTATACGATCGCCCTGAACATTATCCTCTCTATAGATCAGTCCATTAAAACGTCGGGCATTCAACAACATATCAAAAGATATTGGCTGCGCTGAGTTTTGTTGGTTAAAAACCTTGGCTTTATGCAATATCTCTCTGGCACTAGGATACCAAACCCAAAACAGTTCAACTTTATTCTCTTCGGCATCCATTGATTCATCGTCAACAAAGTTTACATCGGGCGCTACAGGGGCAATACCTAACAGTCGGTATTTCAATTCACCCTGCCGCTTATCAAAATACCATATCCCTTTGATACGATATTCTTCAATATCCGCCGCAGTGAGTTCCCTTCTGTTAATGTATTCCGGGGAAAGTTGTTCACCTGCATTGATTTGTTCATAGCCAAGATCTGTGGTATCTACTTTCTTCAAGGTAGCTTCCAGGTCACTGAAATTTCTTTTTTCAGTAAAATAGGAATCCACATAAACGTCCGTAAGGTTACCGTTTTTAATGTTTTTAATAAAAACATCATATAACGACCTTCTGTCTGCACCAATATCTATGGTATCAAGTGGATAGTACATCGGAAAATTTACTCTTTCATCAAGATCAATTACCTCCCAAACGGTCTTAGACCAAAGGATATCCCTGTCATCCACGTAGCCGTATGGCAGCGGGGAATCATTATCCGCCGCTATCTGCGCTTCCGTTTTTTTTCCAATTTCCTGTGGCTTCTTGGCATTTAAAATATTAGCCTGTGCCATCATGGAAACGGGTAGTAGCGCTACAGCTCCAGCAATTAAAACTTTCTTCCAATTCATAAAATTATAATTTACTATTCTTAGTTCGTGATCTCCACAATTACCGGAGATACTTTCTTCAGTTTATAGTTTTTGTTATTGGTGATATACGCCTGGATATCGAATATCTGAACGGCATCACCTCTCTTAGCTCTTTTTAGTGCCGACTTGGCTCTTGAATCCAGTTTATTACCGTTTACACTCACGGTTGGTTGACCGGGCACTTTAAATTTAAATCCGCTGATTGCCAGATTCAGGTCAAAATCGAAGTCTTCAAGCAATGCACCAATTGTTGCAATTTCAAGATTTGCTCTAGGCATTTGCGAACTTCCGGTTTCTCCTCTAATAGAACCTGAAGGTCTTGGAATATCCTTGATCCTGAACTCAGAATTTGAGGATACACGCTGTCCGTCAGGTAATGTACCGGATGCGGTAATTGTGACTGTTCTACCTGTTCCTGGATCCATGACATACTTGCTGCCTTCTCTTTTCTTAAGACCAGGAGCAGAAGCAGTCACTTTGTTATTGGGTATTCCAGGGATAGATATGGACATTGGGTTAGAAACCCCGCGATAAACCACATTCATCTTATCTGCTGCAATTAATGCCGCATTTGGTTTAGTGATCGTAGCAAATGTTTGAGAAACAGGAACTTCTGTTCTCTCACCATCCTGAATAAATACCAGGTTTCCGGCTATTTTATGATCTCCGGGAGCTCCGGCACTTACTAAAAGTTTTACCTGACCATTTTTAATCTCATAATCAGTACCTTCATTAAGTTTTCGTCCATCCAAAGTAAGGTTTACTTCGTTTGGTCTGGTAGTAGCATCCTTACGACCTAAGACAACTGCCCCGGAGAATTTTTCACCGGCATAAAAAGCCGATTTTTCCTGCTCCAGAAGCGTGGTATAATTCGTCATAGAAACTTCATCAGTAAGTTGCTCTCCAAGCATCGCCTGCAGGGCATCCTGTTCAGTAGCCTTTACATCTGCCTGAATGGCCGTAATTTTCGTAAGTGAAGCTACTACAGGAAATCCTTCAAAGTGATAATTGATCCAATCTTGCTTGGTTCCATCTCTTTTCACAACTTTTCCATTAGCATCACCGGTTTCAAATCTTGTCTGAACCGCAGCTTCAACATCCTTCATGCCTTCTGGTAATGCCGATGTAATCTGATTGCGATAATCGGTAATCCTCTTAAGGAATTCTTTACCTTCCGGTGCCAGGTTATCACCTTGAAAAAATTTCTGATCTAAATAATCAGACTTATCCATAACCTGATAATCCTTAGGGTCTTTAATTTCGACCAGCATTTTACCTTTAAGGGCCTCCAGGTAATCATAATAATCCTGGGATAATTCCTTAATTTTTCTGGCATCTTCCAATAACGGACCAAACTTTTCCGCATTTTCAGACGCTTTCGTTTCTAAACCATTTAAGAACGCGAGATTGTTCTCTTCGGTTTTTGCATTTGAAGCTTCCAGCTTTTCGTTCATAAGACCGAATGCCGCCAGCACTTCCTTGCTCATATTTAACGCCAGCATTGCGATGAAGATCAAATACATTAAGTTGATCATCTTCTGACGTGGTGACAATTTTCCTCCTGCCATGTTTTCTAATTAGTTTTGATTAAAATTTTGATTTGGGTTTTTACTAATACACTAATTAGCTTCTGCTCATTGCAGTTAACATGCCTCCATAAACTCCATTTAAAGAAGAAAGATTAGAAGCAAGAGATTCCATTTGGTCTTTTAGAGCACTGGCATTTTGAACAACTTCTTCATTTACAGAAGCTTGTCTGCTGGCACTTTCCAACTGTACCTTATACAAGCTGTTTAAAGACTCCATTTGAGCTGCCGCCTGTACCATTTCATCTGAATATTTTTTGGTAGATTCCATTGCATCTACTGTTGGAGCAATACCTTTTGCTGCACCTTCAAAATTGCGAATGCTGTCTCCAAGGCTTTCCATCAGGTTAGCATCTATATTGGCTTCTTTTAATAGTTCATCCAGTTTTCTGGATAATATACCCTCAGCCTCTTTAGCTTCGGCAACATCATTTTTGCCACCGGACATTCCACCTGCCAATTCAGGATATACCAGAGACCAATCGTATTCATCATCTACTGGTTCAAATGCACTAATTGCGAAAATAAGTGCTTCCGTAATAAGACCTACCGCCAGAAGAAGACCACCCGTAAGAGGTCCGAATTCCCAGTGAAGGATTTTAAATAACGCACCAATGATAACCACTGAAGCTCCCAGGCCATAGGCCATGTTAAATAATTTCTTTGTTGATTTTGACTGTGCCATAATTCTAAATTTAATTTAAGTTTAATGTTAAAAATAAGTATTTGGTTTATTGTTTGATTTATTTATATACGAAAAATCTATTGAGTTGAGTCTTCTTCTCCCATATAATCCTGAACGGTCCTAAAACCGATGTAACTTCTGGCAGAATCTCTATACTCATAATCTCTGGTACTTACCTGTAGGAAATAAGCAACATCTTTCCAGGAACCTCCACGTATAACCTTTCTTTTGTTTTCGTAATCTCCGCCATTAGGATTCATAGTAGAAACATAATCATAAGAGTTTGGGTCATAGCTGGAGTTGGTCCATTCAGAAACATTTCCTGCCATATTGTAAAGGTTATAGTCATTTGGTTCATAGGACTTGGCTTCTACTGTATACAATGCCGCATCAGCTGCGTAATCACCTCTCTGTGGTTTAAAGTTTGCCATGAAGCAACCCGTATCACTAATCACATAAGGACCACCCCAGGGATAGGTTCCACTTTCAATTCCACCTCTGGCAGCATATTCCCATTCAGCTTCTGTAGGTAATCTGAAACCGTTTACAAACTGCTTGCCCCTGCTCCTTTGGTCGTCATTTTTAAATTTCGTTCTCCAGTTACAAAAAGCCTGGGCCTGTTGCCATGAAACCCCAACAACCGGATATTCACTATAGGCATCGTGCCAGAAATAGTCATTGTGCATCGGCTCGTTATAGGAGTACTGAAAGTCCCTTATCCAAACTGTTGTATCCGGATAAATCTCCAATTCCTCATGTTTAATAAAATCCTTTCTCCTCGCATCTCTAGATCGCGCAGCAGCTTCAATGTCCATCCAACTGTATTTGTATTTAAGCTTGGTAACATCTACAGTTCGCTGACCATTATATGATTCCTCTTCAGGAATATAAATGGAGTCCATTATTTCTGTATAGTATTCATCCGGATATTCCGAGGTATCCCAGATCAAATCTTCATCTCTGTTTAATCCTCTTCCTTCATATCCTGTCTCTCCCATTCCGGAATAATTATCCAACATATATTTGTCATAAGTTGACATATTGGTAGTATCCGCATCCTTAAATGCGAATTCTCCTATACCTCCGTCATCCGGACCCATTCCTAATTCATCGGCCAGGATAGCCAGTTTGGTTCTTACAATAGAGTCTTTTACCCATTCTACGAACTGACGATATTCACTGTTCGTGATTTCCGTATCATCCATATAGAAAGATCTTACGGTAACAGTTTTTGTTGGAGCGTTAAGAACCTTGCCTACGTCTTCCTCACTTTTTCCCATGATAAATGCCCCCCTTGGGATCAGTTCCATTCCATAAGGTTTTTCCGGATACCACTTTTTACCCTGGACTCCGACTAGTTCTCCTTTTGTCTTAGACCCACAGCTTGTGAGCAAAAAAACAAACGCTATAGATAATAACAATAGCTTCTTCATACTTTAGGTTAAATTTCGATTAAGACTATAAACAGTATTCACAATTATTATTCTCTAAAACTGTATTTTGAATAATTTATTGTATAAAACAGTCTATCCTTTAAAATATTTAATATTAGTTAAAACCTTTCTTATAGGCCTTAAACCACCTTTCAGGGATATTTTGGTTACATGCATCTAAATAGTCCTGTTCAGTGCATGGTAATAACGCAGGTGAATTTATTTTATTATGTGAAGATGAAATTGATGGGACTTCAACCCACCACCTTTCAGTAAGTAAACTTTTATAAAAAACCAACTGCTCCGTTTCCGTAGGAACATTGAATTTTGTGAAGTCGTCGCTTTTGGCACTTGGAAACTCTTTTATTCTAAAATTATATCCTTCTATAAAATACCAAATAATCTGTGAAATTAATTGGAAGGATTGAACGTTATTCTCAATTTCATATATCCCGAACACAGCAACATTATCACTAATGCCAGCATATCTGGCTATTGCACAAATTTCTCTTCCATCAAATCCATTGGGAGAAAAATTCTTAGAGCCACCAAGTTCGCCGGCTTTAATTGCTCTGGCGTCCAGGCTTACCAGGTGCGCATTTCTCAATACCGGTTCTGCCAAAGAAATGTCAGATGTTATTTCTCCCAATCTGTACGCATCAAAAAACAGGCGATCCATCAGATCTATTTCTTCCTGTGCATTAAAATAACTTTGGTAACCTATATTTGAAAAGTTGAATAGATTGTTGGGCTTGTCGGTAATTATTTTACTCATATAGGAATGGGAAGAAATAAGTTCCTCATCTGCCCCGAAATCAAACCTGCTATCGATTGACACCAGATTTACCATATCCTTAATTTTATCGAAGGCCCTGTATGAAGGGTAAGTAATATCCTGAGTAGCACCAATTATTATTGGAATCACATTTTCTTCCAGCAGTTCGGCAATAATTTCCTTGACAACAAAATAGGTGTCCTCCACTGCTTCTCCCTCAGCAATATCTCCAAGGTCTACAAAGACTGAATTCCAATTACCCATCATAAGCTTATAAAGCTGAATTCTGATCTCCGTAGTATCCAATCGCTCTGTCTTCTTTTCAAAGGCATTTCTGGATTCCAGGACACCCAATAAGGCAAAAGAAGCATTTGCCAATACTGGCAATCCTTTCTTCTCTGTATGTTTATGGATATTTTTACCCAAAGACTGTGGCGGTAGTAACTCACAGTGAGCGAGAGCTATTTCACTGACAGGAAGTAAAAAATCAAACGCCATATCTATATGTTAATCTTAGGTTTTCTTGGTCTTCTTTAAGGGTTTCTTCTTTTCGAGCAATGCCTGCGCATCCTCCAGGGACATGTTGGGAGCATCTACGTCCTTGGAAAGTTCAACCTTTGTCTTTCCTTTGATTATCGTATGCCTGCCCCATCGAGCTTTTTCAATTCGTATGCCTTCACCAGACCATTCCTTGACAATCCTCTCAGCCTCTTTCTGTTTTTTAGACTCAATCAGTTCAATAATGTCCGCTTCAGTTAGATTATCAAAGTCATATTTTTTATTCACATTTATGAACATTCCGTCCCATTTGATAAAAGGCCCAAAGCGACCTTTACCTTTAATAACATCTTTTTTTTCATAAACAGCTATAGGTGCATCTGCTTCCTGTTTCTCGCGAATTAATTCAATTGCCCTTTCGAGGTCAACATCAAAAGCACTTTCCCCTTTATCAAGGGAAACAAACTTTTTACCAAATCTAATGTAAGGTCCATATCTCCCCACATTAGCTTCAATTTCTTCCCCTTCATATACTCCCAACTTCCTGGGAAGCTCGAAAAGTTCCATGGCCTCCTCATACGTGATGGTATTAAGCGATTGCTCCGGGAGTAAACTTGCAAACAATGGTTTATCATCCTCATCTACCGTTCCAATTTGAACCATAGGGCCAAAACGTCCTAAACGAACGGCAACCTGCCTTCCGGACTTAGGGTCTGTACCCAATACACGTTCTCCGCTTGCCCGTTCAGCATTTTCCTCAACATCCAATACATTGGGGTGAAAGTTTTTATAAAATTCCTTCATTACCTTTTGCCAATCCTGATGACCTTCAGCAATTTCATCGAAATCTTCCTCCACTTTTGCGGTAAAGTTATAATCCAAAATATAAGCAAAATGATTCACCAAAAAATCATTGACAATCATCCCAATATCTGTAGGGACCAATTTACCTTTATCTGAACCTATAATTTCCGTAAGGGATTTTTCCTCTAACTTATCTGATGCCAAAATTAGTTGTGAATACTTTCGCTCTTCGCCTTCAATACTTCCTTTTTCCACATAACCCCTGTTTTGAATGGTAGAAATTGTTGGGGCATAGGTAGAAGGTCTTCCTATACCAAGCTCCTCCAACTTTTTGACCAAGGTGGCCTCCGTATATCTATAGGGGGGTCTTGTGAATCGCTCAGTAGCAGTTATGTAATTATAGAATAACCGATCTCCGGTTTTCATTGCCGGAAGTATCCCTTCCTGCTCTTCGGCTAAATCTTCATCGTCCTGGCCTTCGAGGTAAACTTTTAAGAATCCATCAAATTTGATCACCTCCCCACTAGCAGTAAATTCTTCCTGATATGAATTGGATTTGATCTTTACATTGGTGCGCTCCAATTCAGCATCACTCATTTGTGAGGCAAGTGTGCGCTTCCAAATTAATTCATATAATTTAGACTGATCTCTCTCCAGTGAAGGAGACTGTAAATTCATATCTGTAGGCCGTATGGCCTCATGTGCTTCCTGGGCTCCTTTTGATTTGCCTTTATAATTTCTAACCTTACTATACTGCTCTCCATAATTCTGTATAATAGTATCTTTTGCAGCACCTATTGCCTCCCCGGATAAATTTACGCTGTCCGTCCTCATGTAAGTGATAAGACCTGCCTCGTATAAGCGCTGGGCAACCTGCATGGTTCTGGACACTGAGAAATACAATTTACGCGATGCTTCCTGCTGTAAGGTAGAGGTAGTAAACGGCGCTGCGGGTGATTTTTTAGCAAGTTTCTTGTCCAGGCTGGCAACATTAAACAGGGCCCCGGCATTTTTGTTTAAAAATTCCTGAGCTTCTTTTTTAGTTATAAAATTCTTTCCAAGTTTGGCCCCAAAGACATTTCCATTCTCCGTTTTAAACTCTGCCACTACTTTATAGGAAGCTTCGGGATTAAATTCATTTATATCGCGTTCTCTTTCAACTATCAGACGAACCGCAACAGATTGAACCCTTCCGGCAGAAAGTCCGGGCTTAATTTTTTTCCAAAGAACAGGTGATAATTCGTACCCCACCAATCTGTCCAGAACTCTTCTTGCCTGCTGGGCATTTACCAGGTTATAATTTATATCTCTCGGATTTTCAATTGCCTTTTGAATGGCCGACTTGGTAATGGAGTTAAACACTATTCGTTTAGTCCTGGATGGATCAAGATCCAGTGTTTCGGCCAAATGCCATGAAATGGCCTCTCCTTCCCGGTCTTCATCACTCGCCAGCCAGATGGTGTCTGCCTTTTTAGCAAGGTCCTTTAGTTTTTTGACCAGGGCCTTTTTATCCTGATCAACTATATATTTAGGATTAAAGTCGTTTTCTACATCCACCCCTAATTCCTTGGAGGGTAGATCGGCAATATGTCCAAAACTGGATTCAACCTTATAATCTTTCCCAAGAAATTTCTCTATTGTTTTAGCCTTGGCAGGCGACTCTACGATTACTAAATTCTTAGCCATTCATCAGTTTTTGAAAAAACAAAAGTATGTCAAATTTTTTATTTGGTGTTTTTTGTTTGTGGCAAACCATAAAAAAACATCCCAAATTACGGGATGTCTGACAAATTTATCACAATAAATTAGCGGAGATTCAAAGAACTTATCAGTTCTATATCATTATCTAAATACCTATACTGGTAAAGGATTTCATCGCCAATCATGATCAGTGTTTCATCCATTGGAATGACATCAAAAGTGATGATGTCCTTATAGTGATTTAACAAAAAAAGATTTTCAATATTAGTTTTATCATAAACCTTAAGACCGGATTCTCCATCACAGATAAATAGTTTATTATCTTTTACTCCAAGCCCATATGGTTCATCCATAGCATAGGTCGTTGCCAAAACAGGAGTTGCGATATCCGAAATATCTACAATGAACAATCCACTTTCAGTAGCACCACAGTTATTACCCCCGCGTAAGGTTACAAAGGCGTAATCTCCATCTACCACCACGGGGTCACAAGCAGTACCATGCTGAAATTCTGAAATAAACGAAGGGGCTTCCGGAGATGATATGTCATATATATACATCCCCCGCATACTACCTAAAAACAAATGATCGCCCCGGTTAAAAATGGTTTCAATATCAAAACCGGCATATACGTCTTCCAGGTCCCTGGGGTTTTCTAAATTGCTAATGTCAAATACACTAATGGTGTGACTGCCGACAGCGTATAAAAAATCATTTACAATTTTAAACCGCGCCAAAGAACCTCCTTGTCCAACCTGACCGTCATTTGCGGCTTCAGCCATCATAAACAAATCATCGATGCGGTTATTTACTTCAGTTATTAATCTGCTTTCAGTCTGGACATTCCACCCCACTATAATTTCATTCTGATAATCAATCCCATCATTCTCATAAATATCGGCAAAAGGCCATACGATATTGTCATTTAAGACATTTTCCATTCGGCTAATAATTCTTATAGCGTTTATTTCAGAGATATCCAGCACTATCAGGTCTGTTAAACTATCGGCATACAGGAAATTTCCTTTAACAGAAATATCCACGTTACCAGCTATCTTAATAAATGAAATTTTTTGAGGCGAGCCCGGGTCACTGTTATCAATAACATGTACACCTTTGTATTTATCATTTACAAAAATATAACTCTGATATGCGTAGACTTTACCGGATTCAATTATTGGCAATGGCTCCACAATTTCCACACTATTCTTAAAATCAGACAGGCTCATCGATATAGGTGTCGCTACAAGATAGTCTGCATAATCGCCTTCTTCCTTACTCTCACAGGATGATAAACCCAGGAAAATCAGTAAGATTAAAACTCCCTTTTTCATAGTTGATTCTTATATTAAAGGCATTGTGTTGTATAATGGCAGATACTTATTATGCAGTTCAGTTGCGTAAATTTTGTTAAATAATTAACTGTCAATTTGTCACGATTATGGAGAAAGTACTATCTTTGCAGCCTGTTTGAGCTATCGTAGAAGAGATAAATAGGATGGAGAAAATTATTGAAGAAAAAAATCAGGGAACAGCGCTTACACTGGATAAGGATCATAGAAACACCCGTAATTTGTATATAGAAAGCTATGGCTGTCAGATGAATTTTTCAGATAGTGAAATTGTGGCTTCCATATTGGCAAACGAAGGTTTCAATACCACCAATTCTTTGGAAGAGGCGGACCTGGTTCTAGTAAACACTTGCTCTATTCGTGAAAAAGCGGAGCTAACCGTCAGAAAAAGACTTGAAAAATTTAACGCTATTAAGAAGTCGAGACCTCATTTGAGAGTTGGGGTTCTGGGTTGTATGGCGGAAAGACTCAAGAGCAAATTATTGGAAGAAGAAAAGATTGTGGATATGGTGGTTGGCCCGGATGCCTACAAGGACCTGCCAAATCTTATTCGGGAAGTAGACGAGGGAAGAAATGCGGTTAATGTTATACTTTCAAAGGATGAGACATATGGTGACATAGCTCCGGTAAGATTAAATTCAAACGGGGTAACGGCTTTTGTATCCATTACCCGTGGATGTGATAATATGTGCACTTTTTGTGTGGTACCCTTTACCAGGGGGCGTGAACGCAGCAGGGATCCCCGTTCCATTGTAAATGAAGTAAATGAGCTTTGGGAAAAAGGATTTAAGGAAGTAACCTTATTGGGGCAGAATGTAGATAGTTACCTTTGGTTTGGAGGTGGTTTAAAAAAAGATTTCAGTGCCTCTTCCGAAATGCAGAAAGCCACAGCCGTTAATTTTGCCAGTTTATTAAGTATGGTGGCAGAAGCCCAGCCCAAAATGCGGATTCGTTTTTCAACTTCAAATCCGCAGGATATGACCCTCGATGTCATTAAAACGATGGCACGATTTAAAAATATTTGCAACTATATTCATTTGCCCGTTCAGAGCGGAAGCAACAGAATTTTAAAGGCCATGAACAGATTGCACACCAGAGAAGAATATTTTGAATTAATAGACAACATAAGATACATTTTGCCAGACTGTGCAATAAGTCAGGATATCATCACGGGCTTTCCAACAGAAACCGAAGAAGACCACCAGGATACTTTGTCTTTAATGGAATATGTAAAATATGACTTTGGTTTTATGTTTGCTTATTCAGAACGCCCGGGTACCATGGCCGCCAGAAAACTTGAGGACGATATTCCCGAGGAAATAAAGAAAAAAAGATTGAGCGGGATTATTGATCTGCAATTACAACACAGTTTTCTTCGGACAAAGCAACATATAGGTAAAGTTGAAGAAGTTCTTATTGAAGGGACATCGAAAAAATCTGAATTGCAATGGATGGGGCGTAATTCCCAAAACACAGTAGTAGTTTTTCCAAAGGAAAACTATTCAGTTGGTGAATTTGTCATGGTGCAAATAGATAAATGTACTTCTGCCACTTTAATTGGCAAAGCGGTAGGTTATTCTGAGAACAATTAGGTATGGAAAGTGTACAGGCGATAAAACAGCGATTTGGAATTATTGGAAATGATCCAAAGCTCAATCGCGCCCTGGAAAAGGCCATTCAGGTAGCCCCTACAGACATTTCTGTTTTGGTTACAGGCGAAAGTGGTGTTGGAAAAGAGGCCGTTCCAAAAATTATTCACGCGTTATCTCATAGAAAACATGCCAAATATATAGCTGTGAATTGCGGAGCCATCCCGGAAGGAACTATAGACAGTGAACTATTTGGGCATGAAAAAGGATCTTTCACCGGGGCAACCCAAACCAGAAGTGGGTATTTTGAAGTTGCAGATGGCGGCACCATCTTTTTGGATGAAGTGGGGGAACTTCCGCTCACTACCCAGGTGCGATTACTGCGAATACTGGAAAACGGGGAATTCCTTAAAGTGGGGTCCTCACAGGTACAAAAAACCAATGTTCGGATCGTGGCTGCCACCAACATGAACATACTGGAGGCCATCAAAAAAGACAAATTCAGGGAAGATTTATATTACCGCCTGAGTACGGTTGAAATTCATATTCCCCCGCTGCGGGAAAGAAGTGAGGATGTACATTTATTATTTAGAAAATTTGCATCTGATTTTAGCCAGAAGTACAAAATGCCCACCATAAGGCTGCAGGATGATGCCATACAACTGCTCACCAAATACAGATGGCCGGGAAATATCCGGCAATTAAGAAATGTCGCTGAACAAATTTCGGTTTTAGAACAGGAGAGAAATATTTCTTTATCTACTTTAAACGACTATTTGCCCAATGCCGGTGACTCTAATCTCCCTGCTGTAATCGGAAGGGAAAAAAAGGAGAATGACTTCAGTAACGAAAGGGAGATTCTTTACAAGGTATTGTTTGATATGAAAGGAGATCTGAATGATCTTAAAAAACTTACTTTGGAAATGCTTCGAAACAATGATTCTGCCAAAGTACAGGAAGAAAATGAAAATCTGATCCGAAAGATTTATGGTTCAAATGGAGAAGATGTTAAGGAAGAAAAGAGTAAAGCATTAAAAGCTTTACCATTACCGGAAGCCAGAATGGAAAAAAGACAGGAAATACGGCAGGAAGACAAATATGATTTTGCAGAAGAAATAGAAGAGGAAGAAACACTTTCATTACAGGAAAAGGAAATTGAATTAATCCGGAAATCACTGGAAAGAAATAAAGGTAAACGAAAAGCTGCTGCTGCAGAATTGGGGATTTCTGAACGAACGCTCTACAGAAAGATCAAACAATATGACTTATAACTAATTTTTGAACTATATCTTTTGAAAAAAACTATAAACAGTATTCTGAGCATCACCATAACTGTACTTTTAACGGGTTGCGGAGCTTATAATTTTACCGGCGGGGATGTGGGTACGGCAACCTCATTTCAAGTGAATTATTTTCAGAACTATGCCACTCAAAGTCCCGGATCTACCTTTGATCCGGGTTTGGACAGGGATTTTACTTTGGCATTGCAGGATTTGATCCTCAATCAAACAAATCTGGATTTACGTAATTCCGATGCAGATTTGTTGTATGAAGGTGAAATTGTGGAGTTCCGGATATCTCCAATGACAGCAACCGCAGAACAGCGGGCCGCCCAGAACAGATTAACAATGGCTGTGAACGTGCGCTTTTTTAATCAGACCAAAGAAGATGCAGATTTTGAACAGCGTTTCTCTTTCTTCTATGATTATGATGCCAATGCGCAATTCACATCGGTCAGGGATGAAGCGTTAGAGGCTATTTTTGAAAGATTAACACAGGATATTTTTAATGCGTCACTTGCAGACTGGTAGAGAAAACAAATTGAAAAGATGAGGAGGACCCTGATATTGGACATCCTCACTATATTATTAACAAATTCAAATGAACGTAGCAGATTTTACATTCCTATTGCAGCATCCCGATAAGGTATTAGAACCTGTTCAGACCAATCAACTGGAAGATATTCTGAATGAATACCCCTATTTTCAGGCTGCCCGTGCACTTCACTTAAAAGGTCTGAAAAATTTAAATAGCTTTAAATATAACAATGCATTAAAAGTAACCGCTGCGTACACAGCCGACAGAGATATTCTTTTCGATTTTATTACATCCGAAGAGTTTCTTCAAAACACAATCGCGGATACCATATCCGGTAAAACCCTGCCCTTGACTGACCAGGAAATCTTCTCAGAGGAAGTTGAGCCAAATCCGGATACAGATACCCATCTTATTGATGACTCGCAGGATCATCCATTACCACAAAGCATGAAGGATGCAGATAATATCCTTGATCCTTTACTTTTTGCTTCTAAGGATCCTGCTGTCGACAAAGACATTGCCGCAAAGAAAAAGGCCGCCAAAGAATTAGAACTTGGCAAACCCCTGCCCTTTACAAAAAAAGAAAAACATTCTTTTGGTGAATGGTTGCAGCTTACTTCATTTAAATCCATAAAAAGAAACAGGGAAGAAGGCAAAGGAGAAGTAGAAGAAATAAAGAATATTAATTTTCCACTGGAAGATGATCTCCTTAAAAAGAAAAAATTTGAATTAATAGATCGGTTTATAGAAAACAGGCCCAGGATAGTTCCCTCAGAAAATCTTACTTCAAATGTGAACATCAAAGAATCAACTACACTCGATAAAAATGAGTTGATGACGGAAACCCTGGCGAAGGTTTATCTGGAGCAAAAAAAGTATAAAAAAGCCATTCAGGCATACAAGATTTTAAGTTTGAAATATCCAGAAAAAAGTAGTTTCTTTGCAAACCGAATAAAAGCAGTGCGAAAGCTACAGCAAGAAAACACAAAATAAATGAGCACATTTTCAATCTTTTTGGTCCTTATCATAGTTGTTTGTTTACTCCTGGTATTGGTTATTATGGTCCAAAACCCTAAGGGAGGGGGATTATCTTCTTCATTTGGCGGAGGAGGAACTCAGATAGTCGGAGGCGTTAAGAAAACAGGGGATTTCCTGGACAAAAGTACCTGGACCCTGGCTACACTGTTGATAGTTCTGATTCTTTTATCCAATGTAGCGCTTAAAGGAAATTTTGGGGATGCTGAATCAAAATTACTGCAAGGTGATGATATTGAAAATGCTGTACCTGAAACCGTTCCAGAGGAAGTTCCGGAACAAGTACCTGCACCTGACAATAGTAATCCCTTAGATACAATTCAATAGAATAAAGCAAGAAAATATATTCAAATGCCGGCATAAATGACAAGCTGGCATTTTTATTTTAACATTATGTCAGTTTTCAACCTATGGCATAATTTCTGCCCAATAGAAAGAGAAAATAATAAACTAAAAACTAATTAATATGGCTAAAGTAAACATTAAACCACTTGCGGACAGGGTCCTAATTGAGCCTATGGCAGCGGAGACTAAGACGGCATCGGGGATATATATTCCGGATACCGCCAAGGAAAAACCACAAAAAGGGAAAGTCGTGGCAGTTGGCCCTGGCACAAAGGATGATAAAGTAACGGTAAAAATAGGAGATACGGTACTTTATGGAAAATATGCCGGAACCGAACTTAAGCTTGACGGATCCGATTATCTTATGATGAGAGAAAGCGACATTTTAGCAATTATTTAATAACAGAAAATTAATACTAGAAAATGGCAAAAGATATAAAGTTTGATATTGAAGCACGGGATGGTCTAAGAAGAGGCGTTGACGCCCTGGCCAACGCAGTAAAAGTAACCCTGGGACCTAAAGGAAGAAACGTAATTGTCAGCAAATCGTTTGGGGCTCCTATTGTAACTAAGGACGGTGTTACCGTAGCTAAGGAAATAGAATTGGCAGATGCTTTGGAAAATATGGGGGCGCAAATGGTAAAAGAAGTCGCTTCTAAAACCAATGATCTTGCCGGTGACGGAACTACTACGGCTACAGTACTGGCTCAGGCTATTGTTAAGGAAGGCCTGAAAAATGTTGCTGCAGGTGCTAATCCAATGGATCTTAAAAGAGGAATAGACAAGGCCGTTGAGGCAATTGTTGAAAACCTGGCAAAGCAGGCAAAAAAAGTAGGTGACTCATCTGAAAAAATTAAACAGGTGGCTACTATTTCATCTAATAATGATGAAACTATTGGTGAGCTTATTGCACAAGCTTTCGGAAAAGTTGGTAAGGAAGGTGTAATAACCGTTGAAGAAGCGAAGGGAACAGACACTTATGTAGATGTTGTTGAAGGGATGCAATTTGACCGGGGATATCTTTCTCCTTACTTTGTAACCGATTCAGACAAGATGATTGCTAATCTTGAAAACCCATATATATTGTTGTTTGACAAAAAGATCTCAACAATGAAAGACCTGTTGCCAGTTCTTGAGCCGGTAGCACAATCAGGGAAGCCCCTGTTAATTATCTCTGAAGATGTAGACGGAGAAGCTTTGGCTACTTTGGTAGTTAATAAATTAAGAGGTTCCTTAAAGATAGCCGCTGTAAAAGCACCGGGATTTGGAGATCGAAGAAAGGCTATGCTTGAAGATATAGCTATACTAACCAATGGTACCGTAATTTCGGAAGAAAGAGGATTCTCTCTGGAAAACACCACTTTGGATATGCTTGGTACCTGTGAAAAAGTAACCATCGACAAGGATAATACAACTATTGTCAACGGAGCGGGCGCAGCAAAAAACATAAAGACAAGGGTTAATCAAATTAAATCTCAGATAGAGACTACCACTTCTGACTATGACAAAGAAAAGCTTCAGGAACGTTTGGCCAAATTGGCCGGAGGAGTTGCCGTACTATATGTTGGAGCAGCCTCTGAAGTAGAGATGAAGGAAAAGAAAGACCGTGTAGACGATGCGCTTCATGCCACGAGGGCAGCGGTTGAAGAAGGTATAGTTGCCGGTGGTGGTGTAGCATTTATCAGGGCTAAATCTGTACTTTCTAAAGTGTCAGTAGAAAATTCAGATGAAGAAACAGGTCTGCAAATCGTTGCAAGGGCAATTGAAGCTCCAATGCGTACCATTGTAGAAAATGCAGGTGGAGAAGGTTCTGTAGTAGTGGCAAAAGTACTTGACGGCAAGGGTGATTTTGGTTATGATGCCAAATCGGAGACCTATGTGAACATGCTCGAAGCCGGTATCATAGATCCGGCCAAAGTAACCAGGATAGCATTGGAAAATGCAGCTTCTGTTGCCGGCATGATCCTGACTACAGAATGTGCTTTAACCGACATCAAGGAAGAAACACATGCAGGACCACCAATGGGTGGCGGGGGAATGCCGGGAATGATGTAAACTCCTATCCTACTAAACTAAAAACCGCTCTTAAAAAGAGCGGTTTTTTTATGGATACTTTTTAATTGTTATAAATATCCGCAAGCTTCTCCCTATTATTTTCAAAGAAGCCCCTGTCCCATGAAGTCAAAAATAACGTCAGATATATGATTTTTGTTAGTCTTGCCTAAAATATTCCTGCGATGGGTATTCACAGTATGTACACTAATAAATAATTTTTCAGCAATTTCTTCACTGTTCAGACCTTTAGAAATCATTTGAATAATCTCAAACTCCCTATGTGTTAAATGATGACCTATACTCAGTAATTCATCATTAGGAAAACAAAATAATGAAACATCATCCCCGACATAATAATGAAATGTAGCCTTATTCATAATATACTCCTCAATATTTGTATTTACCTGAATATAATAAACAGATTCATGTGGAATCGGACTATAGAACATATAGCATTGAAAAAGATGGTTTGCATATTGCTGATCCGGTTTAAGCATTCTTATATTGGTAGATAGCAATGCTGCTCCCTTATGGGCTATGAAAAGATCTTTATCCAAATCCAATAATTTAGCCCTCCCTAAACCAAACCTGTGAAGATCTTCAGGATGTACTTTACTCATCATTTCTAAAGGGTCATTCTTAGCGGGTTCAATACCAACCATTTCCATACTGCGCTTACTTGTAAAAATAATCTTGGTTTGGGTAAGGTCCATTACAATAAGCATTTGATCGTTTTCCTCCATCAAACTTTCCAATTTACAAATGATGGGGTCCTGGGAGTCAATATTTAGAAAGCCCGAAGGCAAATAAGACTCAATAAAATCGTGATAAATATTGTAACTATATGGTATCTTGGGCATTCCTGATACTGATTTGGCAGTAAAATTCTAAAGATAATAAAAATACCTATTAATGAGTATTGTATGCTGCGTAAGTAAGTAATAATTTAGAATACAATTTATTTCCTTTAAACCGAACGAAATGGCAGAATTAACTGCAAAGTTATTCCGTGATTATTTTGGTGGGAGCTGGCTGGGCAAAATAACAAAGAACGGCGAGTTTCTACGTGAAATACTATTTAACTGGCCAATTGCATTTGAAAAATATTCCTCGATCGGGACAGAGGAAGGGCTAAAAACACCTCCGGGTAGTGGTTTTTATGACGACACCAATAAAGTGTGTGTCGCCGGATGGCGTGAAGATAGTAAGCGGTGGTGCATGACATGGTTTAATGAATTTGGCGGGTATGGCGAGACCCAATGGACATCCCAGGAAAATGTTAATGGCGTAACTGTTCTATTTGGTTTTTGCAAAGAGTGTAAGCAGGAGAGTGATGATCTTACCCATCATATTGTCTTATGTGAAATGACAGATCAGGATAATTTTAAATATCGGATAAACAGTTTCAAGAAAGGCCTTGTCGAAATTGAAGCCCGCCGGATCAGAACTGCAGAAGAATTAAAATCCCTTATGAAAGTTCAAAATAATGAAGTTGAACTGTTTACTGATATTTCTAAATATTCCCATGAATAGCGCTTTTACGGGAATGATGTTAAATAACTTTTAATAATCCATAAAAAGATATTGGTGTTACTATGCCATTTATGCTATAAGGGCAATCTCTTAATTGAATATTGAAGTGTTTTTAATTAAGGAAAAATACCTAATTATAGGTATTTTATTTGGTATGTATCTGTCGTAAATTTATGTACCCTCATTAAAAGTGCACTATAATGGATTTTGCAAAAATCATGAAAAATAAAAGTGACGGTCCTTCTTGCGCTTGCGGTAGGGAAGAATTAACTGAACCAATGGAAGCGTTTAATAAAAAGGAAGAACTTTCAGGTTCCCTGAAAAACAAAGAAATCGATCGCGAATTGAATGCTTTAAAAAAAGTAAATAAAAAGGAGAAATCAAATAAGAAATAAATGCATTACTTCTTGAAAGCAACAAAAAAATAATTAAAATCCGTTAACGATAAAATACAAATTATGGCAAACAAAGATGTAAAAGTAACAACTTTTGAAAACACAAAATTAAACGTTCGAAAGCTGGATTGGAACGAAGTGTTCTACACTAATTGTCCACTTATCTCGGCTAGTAATGTTGACCAGGAACTAGGATGGACTCGTGAAGAGTTTAAAAAACTCGGAGTGGATTATAACTATTTTAGATATTTCCGTGAGACTGACTGGTACCCACATTATATTCATAACCAGGATAATCTTATTCGATTTGGTGGATTGTTTCCTCCAGTTCATGTGCAAGCCGACATTCGCAGAACACGACTTTTAGGTGTTACACATGCTCCAAAAGAAGGTGGCTGTATGATGGTACGTTCAAGAGACGATATCTACACCATGCAAGAGTTGAAAGGGAAAAAAATTGGGATTTCAAAAAGTATGAACCAGGTTAAAAACGACTGGTGGCGTATACAAGAACACCAAGGTATTGAGTTGATGCTCCGCATTAATGGTATGACCATGGATGATATTGAGCTCGTAGAATTCCCTTATGCCGATGATTGGTACAATGATCCTAAAATGCTGGAGCCTATGCTCAATCCATCTGATTTATGGTTGCAACGGGACCACAAACACGATTTGGCATTCCGTCCATTAGAAACTGCGCTTGAAAAAGGTATTATTGATGCATGTTATACACAAAGTAAACCTTTACAACAACTATCTGAAGCAACTGGTAAATTCAAAGCCATTGAAGATTTATCATTACATCCAGACTGGACCTTACAAGTGGCCAATATTCCAGCTGCAATTACTTGTAGTGATGTTATGTACAATGAGCATCCTGAACTTGCGGTTGCCTTTATGAAAGGTATGATTAGAGTAGGTCGATGGTCTAACGAGAACAAGCATGCTGCTGCAGGAATCCTTGATAGACAAACCTTTTACCTAGATGTGGAACATACTTTTGAAGGTATCAAACCAATAGATATAGTTCCTAACCTATCACCACAGAATATGGCCTCTGTTGAGATTGGTAAAGATTTCATGCTAAAACACGGTTATATCAAAAATGACTTTGACGTACATGAATGGGCAGCACCAGATATTATTGAAAAAGCCGCAAGAGAATTGTTGGAAGAAGAATGGCATAAAAAAACTATGTTAAAACTCCCACAAGCAGCAGGCACATTAGAGTCTGGTGGAAGAATGGGATAGCGGTACCGTAAATAATGAGTCTAGTTGAAAGATTATAGTAGAACAGAAGTTAGAAAAGGCGGTGACTTAAAATATTTTTAATTCATCGCCTTTAAAAAATAAACAACATTTTAGTTTTGGTAAAACAAACAACATCAAATAGGTATTCAAACGTCCTCGTCGAAAAGCAAGACAATGGCGTAGTTATAGTAACACTAAATCGTCCAGACATGGGTAATGCGGTCAACACTGATATGGGCCTGGAATTGCTCGATGTATGGACCGATTTTGTCCGTAATCATGATGGTCTTCGTTGCGTTATTTTAACTGGAGCGGGTAAAGATGCCTTTTGTGCCGGTGGAGATATGAAGCAACGAAAAGGGATGTCAGAATATGCCTGGCGTCATCAACACGAGATATTCGAACAGGCATTATGGACTATGATGGAATGCCCAGTTCCCCTAATTGCTGCAGTTAACGGGAAAGCTTTTGGTGGCGGCTTAGAAATGATTCTTGCTGCTGATTTTGCCTATGGTGTAGATAGTGCCAAATTATGGTTCCCTGAAGTCACCATTGGTATTATTCCCGGTGTTGGTGGAACCACAACACTGCCAAGAGTAGTTGGTGAGCGTCGTGCAAATGAAATTATAATGTCGGGCGAAGCCTTTGGTGCAGCCGAAGCATTGGAATGGGGCATATTCAACAGTGTATATAGTCCTACAGACTTGATGCCGGCAGTTTTTAACATGGCTGATAAAATAGCTGAAAATGCGCCTCTGGCAGTCCGCCAGGCAAAAAAGGCAGTTCATGAAGGTATGCAAATGGATGTACGGTCCGCTCTACGTTACGAAGTAGAATGCTACAATCGTTTGACCGATACCGAAGACAGAGTAGAAGGAACTTTGGCTTGGAACGAAAAACGGAAACCTTTATTTAAAGGACTTTGAATTTAATAATGTTCATATGGAAATGACTTACAAATTAGACACCGTTATAAAGGTAGAAGAAAACCTATGTATTGGGTGCGGCAGTTGTATCAGAAACTGTCCTGCTAATGTTATTGAAAAAAAGGAATTCCCGACTCCTACTATTGACGCGTGGGATCAATGCATTGATTGTGGTCACTGTGTGGCAATCTGTCCGACAGGCGCAATGCATCAGCGCGCTATGAGTCCGGAGGATTGTACACCAATTGATATCCATTTGGTTCCGGAATGGGATAAGGTGAAGCATTTCCTTACCACAAGACGATCCATCCGTACTTATATCCATAAAAATATTGAAAAAGAAAAGGTAGAGCTACTGTTAGACATTTCGCGCTTTGCACCAAATGGCGCCAATCGTCAAGTCCTCCACTGGGTTGTGATCAATGATTTGGAGAAGGTCAAAAAGGTTGCTGAAATGACTATTGATTGGATGAAAACGATCAAAGAGGTTAAGCCAGCCCTTTATGAGGAAGCTAACTTAGAGGTATTTGTTTCTGCTTGGGCCAATCATCAGGATCAAATTTCAAGAGGAGCCCCATGTATCATTATGGCAACTGCGCCAAAAGATGAGCGAACTGCACCACCGGCTGCTATGATAGGTATTCATCAGATTCAACTTGCCGCACACGGTCTTGGTTTAGGCACCAGTTTTACCGGTAGTATTAATACGGCAGCACAGGGCTATCCACCTATAATTGAAATGCTTGGAATACCGGAAGGGTACATTCCGTTTGGAACTTTTCTCATTGGTTACCCTGCGGAACATTTCCATCGAATTCCTCAAAGAAAACCGGCTAATGTGACATGGGTTTAATCAGTCTAAACACCGGTCTAAAGATTAATTAACAGCAGCTATGATTATTTCAGTTTTAAAAACAGTATTCAGCGAAGATCTTAAGAAGCTTAAATTAGAAATTGAGCAATATAAGGATGAGAAAAATCTTTGGCTTATAGAGCATGATATCAAGAATTCAGCTGGTAATTTGTGTCTGCATTTAATAGGCAATCTTAATGGGCTTATTGGAGCTGTTTTGGGTGAGACAGGGTATATACGCCAACGGGAGTTAGAGTTTTCTTCCAAAAATATTCCTAAATCTGAGTTACTTCTAAAAATAGAAGAGACCATTGCTATGGTACATATTTCGCTTGATAAGGTAAAAGAGAGCGAGTTGCAAGACGAGTATCCGTTAAGGGTATTCCCAGAGGCGCATACCAAAGAATATTATTTAATTCATCTAGCCACGCATTTAAATTATCATTTAGGGCAAATAAACTATCACAGGAGATTGTTAGATAATTAAAAAAATTAATATGAGAAAGATTCAAAACACAGTTTTATACAAATGATTTCAAATAGTTTGGAATGAAGGAAGATTAGAAGCTATTGGAGATTTCTTAAGTGAAAACTTAACAGGTGATTTTACTTTAGAATCCTACAAGACCTTTTTTGAAAAATTTAACAATCAGTTTAAAGATATTTCGGTCACTGTCGTTGATGTTATCTCCCAGGATGATATGGAATCTGCTCTGGTTGATGCGAAAGCAACGCATATCGAAAGTAATAAGCAAGTTGCATTTGCCGGAATTAGTATTATAAAAGTAAAAAATGGCAAAGCAATAGAAACCAGAAATGTATTTGATACTCATTTAATGTATCAACAATTGGGCTATGAATTAACTAAAAATAAGGAGTAATTCATGTTAAGTAATAGGTCAATTTAATTAAGAATGGAAAAGAGCCCGAACAAACTTAAAAGATGGATTGTGTCCCTTATAGCCATGGTGGTATTATTCGTTTTTTTGGTCTTAATCTCGGTTTCAATTGTATTAAATGTATTAAACAATAGGTTGGATAATATAGCCGTCATTCTGGAGGAAACGGCCGATCAACACATTACGGCCGACATCGATTTAATTACTGACCTTCCACTGAATTCTAAATTTAGGATTGAAGATGAGGTGACAGTGGGCATCAATATGTTTGTCGAGAGTGTTATTCCTATTAATGTCGAAATCCCGATCGATCAAAAGTTGCTGGTTCCATTTAGGATTGGTGTAAAGGATTACATAAAGTTGGATACAACAATCATGATTACAGATGATGTATTTGCCATAGTTGAAGATACTCTGCATTTGGATCAGAATGTTACCGTGGCGACATCGAAAAGACGGGGAGTTAACCTGCCGATCAAGGCAAGTCTTCCGCTCAGCTAAAGAGTGAAAGTTAAGGTTAACCAGGCCATACCGGTACACAGTGTGGTTCCGATAGATTTATTGATTATTGATACACCTCGCAGTCGGATTAAATATTAAAGTGCCCGTAAATGTGATGGTGCCCGTACGCATACCCGTGAATACTACCGCTAAAGTCTCATTTCCTGAGGCAATACCGGTCGTTGGAACTATTCCTGTTGCGATAACCATCCCGGCCGATATCCCCCTGACGAAAACCACCTTGGCGGGATATTTTATACAGTTAGCCCGTGGATTGCGCGGGCTGACAAGTTTAAAAAAACCGGAACCTGTAAATGAATGAAAACCACTTAAATTAAAAATGAAATGAAAAATATTCAACCCATTAACCAGCGATTTAAAGTCCTGTTTTCAGTTGCCTTGTTTTTAAGTCAAATGACCATTAGCACTGTAACGAGTGCTCAGACAACAGAACCAGAATTACCCAAAGAAAAACAAACTACGCTTGGGCTCTATGTCACCTCTGATGAGGCATATGAAATGTGGAAAGAAAATCCTGAAAACGTACACATTTTAGATGTTCGTACTTTGGAAGAGTATTACTATGTTGACCATGCTGCCATGGCGACTAATATTCCTGTTTTCTTAGAAACCTATCAATTGGATACTATTAAAGCGGATTTGGCTATGCAGCTTAACCCTGATTTTTTGACGGAAGTAAAAGCGACTTACAAACCAAATGACATTATTTTAATTACTTGCCGTAGTGGTGGGCGAAGTGCTTTTGCCGTTAATAAACTGGCAGAAGCAGGCTTTACAAGATGCCAGTAAAAAATTAAAAAAATCTTGAAAAGTTAACCAAAATGGTTAAAAAAGATGTTAAATCTAAGCTGATTAATTATTATCACGACAATAAACAAGTAGTCAATTCCGATTTGAAGGATCTTAATACTTATGCAAAAGATATTACAAAAGGAGTTTAAGAGGAATTAAGCGAAGCAATAGCGGAATCTTCTGATAAAGATGAAAGGAAGGCCTTAAAGGAGATAAGAAGTAAAGTCAAAAAATTTGAGAGAGAAATAAAACAACTAAAGTTTTCATTATTTTAAATTAATTGGTTTTGTTTATGAATAACCTTAATTCAATCTTTTAAATATTTAAGGATATAGATTAAATTAATACAGACCTTTTTACCTTTTATTTTCCATAAAATGCTTAGTGTTTGAAGTAACATGCTATATACTGTTTCATGTAACTTTTCACAAAGTAACGAAGTAAATACGGCGATTAAAATACCTAATAATGAGTATTTCAAGGATAAGTAAGACTTTGTAACTTTGAAAGAATTGATTTTTTGAAAGAAGCAAAGACAGTTACTAATATTAATAACAATTATGGAACTACCAAAAGAAAAACAAACTGAGCTGGGCTTATATGTCACTTCAAAAGAAGCCTATGCTATGTGGAAAGATAATCCCGAGAGGGTAAAGGTTCTGGATGTGCGAACTCTGGATGAATATATCAATATAGGGCATGCAGAAATGGCATGCAATATTCCGGCTTTTTTACAAACCTATGAATGGGATGCTGAAAGACAAATTTTTAACTATAAAATGAATGAGGATTTTCCAAAGCAAGTCAAAGAAGTATATAAACCGGAGGATATTATTTTAGTCACCTGCAGATCAGGGGGGCGAAGTGCATTGGCAGTCAATTTGCTGGAAACTCTGGGATATAAATTTACCTATAACATCACTGATGGTTTTGAAGGAGACCTAGTAAATGATCCTGAAAGTGCCTATCATGGGCATAGAATGAAAAATGGCTGGAAAAATGCAGGTCTTCCCTGGACTTATAATATTGACCTTAAATTAATGAGAATTCCCAAAGAAAATAATTTATGAAGACACTAAGAACTTGCTTTAGAAAAGCTATTATCGGAGTATGCCTGTCATTTATCTTTACAGGAAATTTACTGGCACAGGAAAATGAAACTTCAGCTTCATCAGAAAAAAATTGGTCATTTCTAGTAGAACCCTATATTTTATTTCCCAATATGAAAGGAGATGTGGGGGTAAGGAATTTACCAAATGCTACTATAGACGCCAGCACCAATGATATTTTTGGGAAGCTAAAAATGGGCTTTATGTTAAATTTAGAAGCATCAAATGGCACATGGGCAGTAGGTTCGGACTTCCTTTACATGAAACTTGGGACACAAAAAGTGAGATCCAGAGAGTTAATCAATGGTTCTGTGATTTCAGCCAGTGGCGAATTGGAAGCTAAACAAACCGGATGGGAATTAATGGGTTTACGCAGGGTTACACCATGGCTGGAAGTAGGATTGGGAGGGTTGATTAATTCAATTAGTTCAGATCTGGAACTCACCTTGCCGACAGTTGGTGGAGGCACGACAACTGCTAGTGCATCAAAAACGAAAACCTGGTTTGATCCCATGATTATAGCACGAATAAAAAGTAATAATGTGAAAAAATTTAATTACCAATTTCGTGGAGAAATCGGGGGATTTGGTATTGGATCTGATTTAGCCTGGCAAATACAGGCTTATGCAGGATATAGATTTTCGAAGCTATTTGAAGTCACAGGAGGATATAGGATTATCAGTCTCGATTATGAATCGGGTAGCGGACAGGACCGCTTTTTGTATAATGTAGATACATCCGGCCCGGTAATAAGGCTGGGGTTCAATTTGTAAGTCAAAAAGTTAATTAAATTAAATAAAATTTTGAAAGTAATTATTATAGGAGGTGTAGCAGGCGGGGCATCATGTGCCGCCCGGCTTCGAAGATTGGACGAGAATGCTGAGATCTTAATGGTGGAAAAAGGCCCTTATGTATCTTATGCGAATTGTGGCCTGCCCTACCACGTTGGAGGAGTGATCGAAAAAGAATCAAGCTTATTGGTGGCTACCGAGCAACTTTTCAGGACACAGTTCAATATAGATGCGCGTACCAATTGTGAAGCTGTAGAAATTTCCGCTTCAGAAAAAACAGTGACCTTAAAAGACGTTAAAACTGGTAAATTAACTGTAGAAAAATATGATAAATTGGTGCTATCTCCCGGTGCAGTCTCTGTAAGGCCTCCGCTTCCGGGGATTGATTTACCGGGAATTTTTCATGTAAGAACAGTACCGGATGCACGAGCGATCAATGAATGGATAGAACAGGGAAATCCTTTTCTTTCAGGAATGCATCGCTATTCGGGCTTTCAAACACTCAGGCCTAAAACCAGGGCCGTTGTAGTTGGTGGTGGATTTATCGGTCTTGAAATGGTAGAAAATTTGGTGCACCGCGGCTTTGAGGTTACCCTGGTCGAAATGTCAGACCAGATTCTTCCCCCAATCGATAAGGAACATGCGAAAGTTGCGGAATCTCACCTGAAAAAACACGGTGTAAAATTGGCGATGTCCGACGGAGTGGCAGGTTTTAAAAAGTTAGAAAACAACAGTATTGAAGTTTCTACACAATCGGGAAAGTTATATCCTGCGGATCTGGTGATCCTGGCCTTAGGAGTGCGTCCTGATACCAGGCTCGCAAAAATGGCCGGGCTGGAATTAGGTGAACGCGGCGGAATTAAAGTAAACGACCAAATGATCACCAGTGATCCTGATATTTTTGCGGTGGGAGATGCCATTGAAGTAAAGGATTTTGTCACAGGTGAGCAAAGTCTGATTGCGCTTGCGGGCCCTGCGAACCGTCAGGGGAGAATTGCCGCCGACGTGATTGCCGGAAGAGATTCAAAATTCAGGGGAACTCAGGGAACCGCCATTGTTGGCTTATTTGATGGTGTGGTCGCCTGGACTGGAGTGAGCGAAAAAACCCTGGTGCGACTAGGCGATACGGATTATGAAAAAATTTACCTGTACCCCAACTCTCATGCGGGTTATTACCCCGGCGCCATGCCCATCGCACTAAAAGTGATTTTCCGTAAATCGAATGGAAAATTATTGGGAGCTCAGGCTCTTGGAAAAGATGGGGTTGACAAGAGGATCAGTGCATTTGCGGCGCTGCTGCAAATGGGGGCAACCATCTATGACATGGAAGAAACGGAACTATGCTATGCACCGGCTTTTGGGTCAGCTAAGGATCCTGTTAATTTTGCAGGTATGGTTGCCGCAGACGTTTTGAAAAGCGACATGCCTTTGAGTCATTGGAAAGAAGCAAAAAATGGATTTGTCCTGGATGTGAGAGAACATTTTGAACTTGCCGTGGAAGAATTCAAGGGAGCCACAAATATTCCACTGGGACAATTGCGCGCTCGCCTGGGTGAACTCCCAGAAGATAAAGAGATCCATGTGATCTGCCGTTCCGGTCAAAGGGCCTATTATGCAACCAGAATTCTTTTGCAAAATGGTTATAATGCGAAAAACGTTTCAGGGGGTATGCTATCACTGGCACACAATTATTTGTTTGAAACCCATCAGGAAGGCTGGGAAATATAATTATGGTCCTTGAGTGGATTTCCAGGTATGAAGTACAATACAAGTTAGTATGATGACTGTTGAAGAAATATTCAAAATTATAGTGATGGTCTTCACTGTTTCCAACCTTGCAGCTATGGGTCTGGAGATCAATAAAGACGAAGCGGTTAAAGCTCTTAAAAACCCCAGGTTTGTATTACTGATCATTGTCTGGGGGTGGATAGCAGGCCCTGCAATTGCTTATGGTTTAACCAGGATTATTCCTTTATCTGAAGCGCATGCAGCAGGATTGCTACTCATTAGTTTAGCTCCTACGGCTCCTTTTTTTCCTTTGATGGTAACTAAAGCTCGCGGAGATATGTCTTCGGCCGGAGCATTTATATTGGTGGCCACTATTGGCACAGTTTTGTTTTTGCCATTAATGGTTCCTCTTTTAATAAAAGGTTTGTCGGTAAGTATTTGGGGGCTTTCAAAACCCTTGCTTTTGATGGTTCTTTTGCCTCTGCTTATAGGTTTTTTAATTAACGTTTATAAAAAACCGATTGCCCTGAAAATAGGCCCCGCAGTAAAGAAAATTGGTACGCTATTTTTGCTGATTACTGCGGTTATGACCTTATGGCTGTACTGGAAAGAGATGTTAAGTGCCATAGGAAGTTTTGCCATTGGTGCTCAGGTTCTATTCTTTGTTTTGATCACATTTTTGTCCTATAAAATTCCTTTTGGCCTTAAAAAAACCCAGAGAAGCGGAATGGCTTTGGGTATGTGTACGCGTAATATTGCAGCTGTTTTTGTAGCCTATTTCGGTATTGTAAATCCTGATCCCGAAATATTTGTAATGATTGTCCTGGTGGTGCCTTTAGCCCTTATTGTGGCCCTTATTGCTGCGAAAATATTTGCAAAAGACGTGGAAAAAACAAGGAAGTAAAGATGGAATTAGAATACTTTTATAAAATATATTCTAAAAAGTAAATCTCTATAATTATGAAGCTTCAACCATTGAATAATTCAGTTTACGACACGGTAATACGCTTGCTTATCTTACTCCTGATAATTATCTGGTGTCTCATGATTTTATCCCCCTTTACAAGCATCTTACTCTGGAGCCTGATACTCGCTATGGCACTATATCCACTGCATAAAAAATTATCCCTTATGCTTGGCGGGAAACCAAAACTTGCCTCATTTTTGATTGTTTTTAGTACCATATGCATCATCTTTATTCCTTCCTGGTTGTTGATTGATACTCTTATTGGTGAAGTAAAGGAACTCAAAATGAGTTTTGATATAGATGGTTTTACCCTGCCCGCACCTGCAGAAAATGTTAAAGACTGGCCTGTTATTGGAGAAAGTGTTTATGATTTCTGGAAAAGTGCGTCAATTAATTTGGAACAAACCTTAGAGAAGTATAATGACCAAATAAGGGAAATTGGGCAAAAATTGATTGAGGGAGCCCTAAGTACGGCCGGAGCCGTTATTCAAATTTTAGCATCGTTTATCATTGCTGCCATTATTTTAGTTTATGGAGAAGCCGGTGAAGCAATTCGTAAATTTTTCCGGAAATTGGCCGGAGACAGGGGAGATGAATTTGCCGATGTAACCATGAAGACGGTTAATAGTGTTGTTAAAGGGGTGATTGGCGTAGCTTTTATATTAGCTGTTTTACACGGAATATTGTTCATTTTGGCGGGAATCCCTTATTCCGGAGTTTGGGTTTTGGTAATATTTATTTTAGGAATGCTGCAATTGCCGTTGCTTTTCGTGACCGTACCCATCATTATTTATTTATTTGCCGTAAAAGGCACTACCGCTGCAATTATCTGGACCATATTACTGGTCTTGGCAGGTTTGAGCGATAATTTTCTCAAACCAATATTGCTCGGTAAAGGATCCCCGGTTCCTACACTCGTCATTTTTATTGGTGTAATTGGAGGTTTTCTTTTGTCGGGATTTATAGGGCTTTTTACGGGTGCCATTGTGATGTCATTGGGATATAAGTTATTAATAGGATGGATGGAGCCGGGTACTGAAGCCAAATAAATATGCCTTTTAAGTGGATTATAAAATCCAATTTACTCTTAATTGCGACATGTAGTCTTAATTGAATAAAGTAGATCAAACATCAAACCATGGAGAAATCTAATCTAAAGAACAGGGTGTCCGGTGTATTCAAATCTTACCTTCCCATTTTGGAATGGGCCCCTAAATACAATAAGAAGACATTGGCCAATGACTTAATTGTTGCGCTGATCGTTACCATGATGTTGATCCCCCAGTCGCTGGCCTATGCCCTGCTGGCCGGATTACCTCCTGAGATTGGTTTATATGCCTCGATGGCCCCCTTAGTGCTCTATGCCATTTTTGGTACTTCCCGGGCGCTTGCAGTAGGCCCCGTAGCCGTAGCGAGTTTGATGACCGCTGCTGCGGCAGGGCAGCTTGCCTTACAGGGTAGCCCTGAATATTATGGCGCTGCCATAGCACTGGCTATGGTCTCAGGTTTGCTTTTGATGGCTATGGGATTTCTGAAGCTTGGTTTTTTGGCAAATTTCTTAAGTCATCCTGTCATTGCCGGTTTTATCACTGCTTCGGGAATGCAGATTGCTGCAGGTCAATTAGGACCGGTATTGGGTATCAACGCACATGGAGAAAGTTTTTTGGACATCGCCATTTCCTTATGGCATAGTATTTTAAATGTTCATTGGGCTACTGCAGCCATAGGTATAGGTTCACTGATCTTTTTGTTTTGGGTGAGAAAAGGATTAAAACCTTTGTTGATAAAGTTAAAACTCAGTCCCAAAACGGCAGATCTTATGGTAAAGATTGGTCCTGTGGTGGCCATCATTGGTACCATTGTGATCGTCTGGTTGATGGGCCTTGCCGATAAAGGTGTCCAAATAGTTGGAAAAGTACCCGAGGGCCTTCCAAAAATTGTGATGCCGCCCCTTGATTTTGAGCTCTGGCTTAAAATACTTGTCCCGGCACTTCTTATTTCTATCGTCGGTTATGTTGAGTCGATTTCAGTTGCCCTTACCCTGGCAGCCAAAAAACGTCAGCGCATTGACCCGGATCAGGAACTGATCGCCATAGGCGCTGCAAACATTGGCTCAGCAGTGTCAGGCGGGTTTCCTGTAACAGGAGGATTTTCGCGCTCTGTGGTGAATTTTGATGCGGGTGCTGAAACCCCGGCAGCAGGAGTGTTTACGGCAGTTGGCATTGGAATAACCACTATGTTTCTCACACCTTTGCTTTTCTTTTTACCCAATGCAACGCTTGCGGCAACCATTATTGTTGCCGTGCTGTCACTGGTTGATTTCTCTGCGCTAAAACAAACATGGGCCTACGCCAAAACCGATTTTGCGGCTATGCTGGTTACCATTCTGATTACCCTTATAGCAGGGATAGAACCGGGATTGATTGCAGGTGTTGCGCTTTCCATATTTCTACATCTTTATAAGACTTCACGGCCTCATGTGGCGGTGGTTGGACAGATCCCGGGCACATCATCTTTCCGTAATGTTGAACGACACAATGTAGTCACTGATCCTGAAATACTGTCACTGCGTGTTGATGAAAGCCTTTATTTTCCCAATGCCCGGTATTTGGAAGACCTGGTCAATGGAAAGGTGGCTGCCAACCCTCAGGTACGCCATGTCATTCTCGAATGCCCGGCCGTCAATGATATTGATTTCTCTGCACTTGAAAGCCTTGAAGCAATTAACCAAAGACTCAAAGATGGTGGAATTTCCCTTCATTTGTCGGAAGTCAAGGGCCCGATAATGGATCGTCTTAAACATTCTCACTTTTTAAAAGAACTTACCGGTAGGGTTCACCTTCGACAATATGATGCGGTGGCAAGTATCAATCCTAAACTGGCTGATCAAACGCGTAAAGCAGATAAAATTTCAAATGAGGAGCCGAGGTGACATTCTCCCTTGTTGAAGGGTTGGAATAAATTGGACCTAATTACAAGCTCAGTTATCAAAAAAACAAAATTAGTTGCTCATTAATAATGGCCCATAAATTGCCGGGCAAACCCTGGTTTAATCCTGTGATCATTGCAGGGATAAAGAGAAAGTTGTGAATTTCCAGTTATGACTCTAATGACCCGTCATTACGTTTTCCGCTTTTTCGTTCATCATGGATTTTTTCCCTTTGAGCTGTGCGGCGGCATCAACCGTAAAGGTGCCATTTGTAACGATTTCTTCCCCGTTTTCTAACCCGGACAGAACCACATATCCCCCATTGATGGCATCGCCCAGAGTTATTTCACGCATTTCAAAAGTCGGATTTTCCGGATCAGTCCTGATATAGACCACCGAGCGTTCCCCTGTCCAAAGAACAGCACTTTCGGGAACTACAATCATATTGTCCTTCATTTTGGATGTCAGCCCTACCATACCGGTCACGAACATTCCCGGCTTTAATTGGCCATCAGTGTTTTGCAGAACTGTTCTGACCTCTATAGTCCTTGTCGCCGAATTCAGTACGGGATCTATAAAGGAAATTTTAGCCTCGAACCTGATATCCGGATAGGCCTTGGTAACTATATCGATTTTCTGGCCTTCCTTTAAAAGCGAAATCTGATTTTCATAGGCATCAAAAACCGCCCAAACGGAATTGAGATTAGCAATTTTAAACAAAGCTGAGCCTTGTTTTATATAGTCGCCGGCTTTTACCATAATTTCAGAAACTGTTCCTGAAACATTGGCATATACAGGGAAATTTTCACTAACCCTACCGGTTTTCTCAATCTGCTCGATTTGTTCTTCCGATAGTTTCCAAAGTTTAAGCTTGTTTCGAACGGCGCGGTATAAATCGGGCTGGGACTCCTTCAGGTTTGCGGCCGTTATCAATTCCTGTTGGGCCGAAACCAATTCAGGGGAATAAATGGTTGCCAGTTGCTGCCCGCTTCTGACCTCCTCCCCCTCAAAATTTACAAATAGTTTTTCTATCCGCCCATCAAAGTAGGAAGCCTGTGTTTCCAAAGCCTTTTCGTTCTCCTTTATTTTTCCGGAAAGTTTAAGGGTATTATTTCCGGAAATCCCCGGACCAACTTTGGTAGTTTCAATATTGGCCAGGGCCATGGCGTTCTTTGTCAGTTTAAATTCTCCAATTGCCAAACCATCCACTCCGGATTCGGCAGGTATCAGGTCCATGCCACAAATGGGGCAGTCGCCGGGTTCGGGTTGTGTGATCTGCGGATGCATTGAGCACGTCCACATTTCACCTGATGCCATTTCCTGGCTATGGTCATGTTCATCGGCTAAACTTTCATTTGAATTAGTTCCAAAAATCAGGTATCCTGCCAATAAGCCTCCAATAACTGCCAATCCGATGTAAAGCATATTTTTTTTCATACTTCTGAAATTTATTTTTTTGTCTTTTCTATTGACTATGGGTTTAATCTATTGATGTATTTCTTAATCTAAGCGAATTGGCAATGACCGAAACAGAGCTAAAACTCATAGCCGCTGCAGCGATCATAGGGGAAAGCAATATCCCGAAAAAAGGATAGAGAACTCCCGCAGCAACAGGTACTCCAAGGGTATTGTACACCAGGGCGAAGAACAGGTTCTGTTTGATGTTCTTCATTACCTTTTCACTCAGGTTTCTTGCCCTGACAATACCATGCAAATCGCCCTTTACCAAAGTAATGGACGCACTCTCAATGGCCACATCTGTTCCTGTTCCCATAGCGACACCCACATCACTTTTCGCCAGGGCCGGGGCATCGTTTATACCATCTCCTGCCATTGCAACTACTTTTCCAATTCTTTGAAGTCGCTCTACTTCTTTCAACTTGTCCCCAGGGAGCATTCCCGCCTTAAAATCAGCCAGGTGGAGTTCTCCGGCCACCGCCTGTGCGGTATTGAAATTATCGCCTGTGAGCATAATGACGGCGATACCTTTGTCCTGTAACACCCTAATTGCCCTGGCACTTGACTCTTTTATTTTATCGCCAATAACAATATAGCCCGCTATTTTTTGATCAATAGACAGGTAAGAAACAGTTTTACCTTGTTTTTGAAAGGTCCGGGCTTCGTTCTCCATTTCCTCTAATAGAGTTGCATGGGCCTCTTCCATCATTCTGGCATTGCCCAGGGCAGTTCTCTTTCCATTCACATTTCCCTGAACACCTTTACCTGTTACCGCATTGAAACCATCCGCTTTGAGGGTTACTATCTGCAGTTCTTTACCATATGCTATGGCGGCGGCCGCTAAAGGGTGTTCACTCAGGCTATTCAGGGATACGATGTATTGTAAAACATCCTTTGCGCTAAAATCTTCCCCGAACGCACCTACTTTTTCAACCGTTGGTTTTCCTTCCGTAATGGTTCCGGTCTTATCCACTATCAGGATATCTACCTTGTTCATGGTTTCCAGGGCTTCGGCATTCTTGATAAGTACACCATTCTGCGCGCCTTTACCGACACCCACCATAACGGCCATTGGGGTAGCCAGTCCCAGCGCACAGGGACAAGCGATTATCAATACAGCAATGGCATTGACCAGGGCATAAACATAGACAGGTTCGGGTCCCCAAACAGCCCAGACCACAAAAGTGACGGCCGCAATACTTACGACCACCGGAACAAAGTAGCCCGAAACCGTATCCGCCAATTTTTGAATAGGTGCACGGCTGCGACTGGCATCGTTTACCATTTGGATAATTTGGGCGAGCAGGGTATCCGACCCAACTTTTTCGGCTTTCATCAAAAAAGACTGATTACCGTTGATAGTTCCGCTACTTACTTTGTCGCCAGGGCTTTTACCCACGGGAATGGGTTCACCCGTAATCATCGATTCATCAATGGAAGTCTCCCCTTCAGTAATTACCCCGTCCACAGAAATCTTGTCGCCCGGTTTTACCCTTAGTATATCGCCTAATTGTATCCTGTCTATGGCTACTTCCTCTTCCTGACCATTGACAACCCGAACCGCCTTGTTAGGCGCCAGCTTCAGCAATTCTTTTACCGCAGTATTTGTTTTACTGTGCGCCTTTGCCTCCAGTACCTGTCCCAACAAGACCAGGGTAAGAATGACCGTAGCGGCTTCAAAATAGACATGAACGCTTCCTGATTCCGTTTTGAATTGGGCAGGAAAAAAGTCCGGAAAGAGTATCCCAAGCAGGCTAAACATCCAGGCTACACCTGCTCCAATACCGATCAGGGTAAACATATTGAGATTCCACGTCCTGATAGATCTGTATGCACGTTCAAAGAACATCCATGTGGCATAGAAAACCACCGGTATGGAAAGTGTGAATTGAATCCAGTTCCAGTTTTTCTGCTCCATAAATTCATAGAGCGGATTGCTGGACAACATTTCGGACATAGCAATCATAAAGATGGGCAAAGTAAAGGCAACCGCAATCCAAAACTTTTTGAGCAACTTCTTATAGCTCTTTTCCTCTACTGAAAGATCTGGTTGCACGGGCACAAGATCCATCCCACAGATGGGACAGTTACCCGGTTGATCCCTAACGATTTCAGGATGCATGGGGCAGGTGTATTTTGTTGAAGTTGTGGAAACGACGTTTTGTTCCTCTACCAAATCCATTCCACAGACAGGACAATCCCCGGGTTCCTCATAAGTCTTATCGCCCTCACAATGCATCGGACAATAAAATGTACCCGTCCCCATTGCTTTGGGGGGATCCGTTTTGTTTGCTTTTGCATGCTGATGTTTGCCATATTCATGGATACTATACCCACCGCCATCATTTTTCAAAGCCTCCTGGAACTTGTCTATTGGAATATGGGAATCCATCTCAATGATCGCCTGCCCTTTTTCTAAATCTACTGAAACCATGATTACACCTTTCACTTTAGTGAGTGATTCCTGAACATGGCTTCTGCATCCATTACAGGTCATTCCGTGTATGTGATAGGTGTGCTTCATATGTTACTTTTTTATAGTTTCAGTAACTTTTCCACATTTCAGCATTTTATCTCCGTAATACGGATTTCTGATTTCTTCTACATCGGAAATCCAAAAACCGCCTTTACCATCGAAAGCCATAGGGCAAAACTGTTTGTAGATGGCGCCTTCAGAAATAGATTCTTTGAATAAGGGTTCCACCTTCTCTGTCAACTGGGAAAAAAGTTCTCGTTGTTTTTCAATGTCCCCGGCATCTGCCATAGCCATGGCCATCGACTTAATTTCTTCCTCTTCCCCGGTAAAACTTTCCGCAAGGTTTCCGGCTACCAGATTCACTTCTTCAGCATTGGAGTTGACCAAAGCTATCCTGATCTGCTGATAATTTTGGAACACCTGTCCGGTCATTCCATCAGAAAATGAGGCTTCGGCGATTTCAGCAGAACTTTCTTTTTTAGCTTCGATTTCGGCCGGGGTACCAAAATTAGTATCCTGTTTTTTATTTGCATCCCCACATGAGACCAAAGAAAAGACAATGATAGTAGTGATTGTTAAGGTTACATTTCGTTTCATTTTTTTTGTTTTTAAATGTTTAAATGGAAAATTGATAATTATGTAATTGTATTTTTATTGATTGGTTAAATAATTGATGATAGCCGTTTGAACATAATAATTTTTGACGGCCTCTATCAGGTTTATCTGAAATCGCAATTGTAGTTCCTGTATGTTCAGCACATCTTTGAAATCTATTGTTCCCGTTTCATAGTTCTTGATAAGAATCTCCTCTGCATCTTTAGCCTGTTCTAAATTCCTTAGTTGCGTTTTGTATTTTATATAGGAAGCTTCCTTATTTGTAATGGCATCGCTCAAAATTGTTTCCAACAGATTTCTTCGATTCGCTTTTTGCGCATTGATTTCCTCTTGTCGCAATTCATTCTGCACGGTTCTCGATTTATAATTATTATTGAAAATGGGAATAGACAAGGAAACCATTGGCATGAGGATATCTTTCCCATTATCGCTAAAGTCCATATCCGGCCTCTTCGCCACTGGTATGTAATCCAATCCAAAACCGAGATTAGGATTCGCATCCTTTTGATTCAAAACTTCGGAATGTGCTACCGATTCATACAGCCTGTCATATTTTTCCAGTTCCGGATGCAGTTCTAATTGAAGCTGTTGGATTTCAATGGGCTCTTCGATCGCTAAATCATCCACAATTGCGATAGCATTACTTTCATTCCGATTCAGGAAATTATTGAACTGTGTTTGGACTGCCCGATATTCCTGCTCCAGGACCAATTGGGCTTCACTGAGTTCATTCTGTCTGATCTGGAGCCTCAGTACATCAACCGCAGATGCATTACCCACTTCAACCGATGTCAACGCCAACTTTTCATAGGTCTTCAGGAGTTGGATGTTTTCCTCTAATACCAATTGCTTCTTCTTAATGGCGTAGAGTTCATAATAGGATTGTGACACTGATAAACGCAATTTCCTTTTGGTAATAACAATGTCCAAATAATCTACTTCGGCCAGGGAACCTGCATAGTTTTCCCGCAATGTTATGGTCCCAAACCAGGGAAGCATCTGCTTGACCGAAAACCGCGCTTTTTGTGCACCCGTTCTCGTTTCAGGTTCGCTGACAAAAACGCCGGCGCTCACTTCCGTTTTAGGAAAAGCATCTGCTTCGTCCACTTTTTCCTTCGAGATATTGTATCGGAGCTCAAATGCCTGCACTTCGGGATTGTTGCTTTCGGCCTCCTGAATATAAGAGTCCAGGGTTTGGGCTTTTAAAGCCGTAACCATCAATAATCCTGTTACTATGATAATTATATTTTTCATGCATTTATTTTTTTAAGTTGCCACTCGCTTTTCCAACTAAACAAAACCGGAACCACTAAAAGGGTTATCAGGGCGATCAGCATACCGCCAAAAGAGGGTATGGCCATGGGAATCATTATATCACTTCCCCTGCCAGTAGAAGTTAATACGGGTAACAGGGCCAGTATGGTTGTCGCTGTGGTCATCAAACAAGGACGTATCCGCTTTTCACCGGCTTCCACAACCGATGCCCTAACGGTTTCCATGGTGTTGGGTTGGTTGCGGTCAAAGGTCTGGGTCAGGTACGTGGCCATAACCACACCATCATCTGTCGCTATTCCAAAAAGGGCAATAAACCCTACCCAGACTGCTACACTGAGGTTTATGGTATGCATCTGAAAGAGGTCCCTTAAATTTTCACCAAAGAAATTAAAATTGAGGAACCAGTCCTGACCGTAAAACCATATCATAATAAAGCCTCCGGCAAAAGCTACGGCGATCCCAGTGAAAACCATTAGGGAAGTGGATACAGAACGGAATTGAAAATACAGTATCAAAAAGATAATGAGTAAAGCCAATGGCACAACTACGGACAAAGTTTTCTCTGCACGCAGTTGATTTTCATATGTCCCCGTAAATTGATAGTTGATACCTTTGGGAACTAACAGTTCTCCATTGTCAATTTTTTGTTGGATAAGGGCCTGTGCATTCTCTACCACATTGACCTCGGCATAACCGTCTAACTTATCGAACAACACATAGCCCACCAAAAAAGTATCCTCGCTTTTGATGACCTGTGGCCCTTTTTCATAACGGATGTCTACCAGTTCGCTTAAGGGAACAGGATTGCCCATTGCTACCGGAACATAAATGTTCTTGATGTCTGCTGGATTTTCACGGAGCTCTCGTGGGTAACGTACCCTTACCCCGTAACGTTCCCGGCCCTCCACTGTTTGGGTCAATACCATACCGCCAACAGCCACTTCTAAGACCTGTTGTACATCTTCAATTTGGATACCATATCTGACCAGGGCCTCCCTGTCAATATCGATCAGCAGGTACGGCTTCCCAACAATTCTATCGGCAAACACAGCTTCATCTTTGACCCCTTCGGCATCTTTCAAAATATTTTCCAGTTGAATACCAAAGGCTTCGATTTGCCGTAAATCCTGACCCTTAACTTTGATGCCCATCGGGGCGCGCATTCCGGTCTGAAGCATTACCAACCGCGTTTCAATAGGCTGTAATTTGGGGGCGGAAGTAACACCCGGCAAACGTGTTGCACGGATAATTTCATTCCATATGTCATCTGGCGACTGTATTTCTGGTCGCCAATTGCGGTAATATTCCCCATCCTGATCAGGAACCAAATTATCAAAACCGATTTCTGAGAAATCTTCGATATCAGTTTCCCTGTATACACCGGCGTTTTTATCCAGTACCGTATTCGGGTTTAAAACGAAATTTCCGTCTTTTAATATAAATAGTCCATCATCATTTACCTTAAAGCGTTGCTGTTTGCCGGCTTTGTTCAAAATATATTCAGGTTTGTACTGAATTATATTTTCGTACATGGACAAGGGCGCAGGATCGAGTGCAGATTCCGTTCGCCCTGCCTTGCCGACTACCGTTTCGATTTCAGGGATGCTGGCTACGGCCATATCCAATTGTTGCAGCACCCGCCTGTTTTCTTCCGCCCCCGCATGCGGAAGGGATGTAGGCATCAACAAAAATGAACCTTCGTTTAAGGAAGGCATAAACTCTTTACCCGTATTCTGCATGATAAGCACTCCTAAGACAACGATCAAAGTTGGAATGGACAGGAACAGCAATTTGTTACGTAACGCCCAAAGCAAAATGCGGGTGTAATATTTACGAAATGTTATGAATACTGCCAAAAGTCCAAAACAGATGAAGGCTACAAATATTAAATTCCAGAAAATATTCTTGTCCAAACCTAAAGGCCGCCAATATTCTGCCAGCAGAAAAATGATGACCAAAACCGAGATAACGACATTGATCAGATTGGCACGTTTTTCGGTTAATGAGAAACCGTTGAACAGACGTGATGCAAGTTCTGGATTCCTTAACATCCCTACTATTCCAAATGCAATTAATGCCAATCCCGGCCAATAGCCAAAGGAAACGGCCAGAATCCCAAGAAGAGTAAAAACTCCGTTAATGACATATGCGGAGGTGTTTTTAATATTTTTCTTCCTAAAGAGAAAGGCGGCAAAAGGAGGTATAAGAAACAAAGCCACTATAATGGATGCGGTTAAGGCAAAGGTTTTGGTAAATGCCAACGGCCGGAACAGTTTTCCTTCGGCCCCTATCATCGTAAACACGGGAATGAAACTAATAATAGTGGTCATCACTGCCGTAACTATAGCACCGGAAACTTCGGCCGTAGCATTATAAACCACCGTGTTTATGGGTAACTTTTCTCCATCCTCGTCCAGATGTCGGATTATATTCTCGGAGAGGATAACACCAACGTCCACCATGGTTCCGATTGCAATTGCGATTCCGGAAAGTGCCACTATATTGGCATCTACATTAAAAAATTTCATGGCAACAAAAACCATCAAAACCGCCACGGGCAAAGATCCTGATATAAGGATAGAAGCCCGTAAGTTGAATACCATTACTATGATGACCAATATGGTAATGAGTATTTCCAGGGTCAGGGCTTCATTGAGCGTGCCCAGGGTTTCCTGTATCAGTTCGGTACGGTCATAAAAAGGCACAATAGTCAGCTGAGATGTACTGCCGTCTGCCAATTCTTTGGATGGTAAACCCGAACTCAGTTCCTTTATTTTTTCCTTCACATTATTGATCACCTCTAAAGGGTTTGCCCCATATCTGGCCACGACTACACCGCCAACAACTTCCGCACCTTCCTTATCGAGAATGCCGCGGCGTACAGCAGGGCCGAGCGAAACATTAGCAATATCCTTTATTCGAATGGAAGTGAAATCCTCTGCGGTGATTACGGCATTTTTAATGTCTTCCAAAGATTTGACATAGCCAAGACCTCTTATGAGGTATTCAGCCTGATTTATTTCCAGGGTCTGTGCGCCAATATCTCTATTGCTTTTTTTGACCGCATTGACCACCTCATGAAGACCAATACCATATTGTTTCATCAATTCGGGATTCACATCAATCTGGTATTCCTGTACATAACCACCAATAGAAGCTACCTCAGAGACACCACTCGCTGCAGAAAGGCCAAATTTTACATAATAGTCCTGAACACTTCGCAATTCCTGTAAATCCCAGCCTCCCGTAACATTTCCTTCTTCATCCCTGCCTTCCAGTGTGTACCAGAATATTTGTCCCAGGCCTGTTGCATCAGGCCCAAGGGCAGGGCTTACTCCCTCGGGTAATAAATTACTCGGCAGCGAATTCAGTTTTTCAAGAATACGGCTGCGGCTCCAGTAGAATTCCACATCCTCTTCAAAAATGATGTAGATACTCGAAAACCCGAACATAGAGGAACTGCGTATGGTCCTGACCCCCGGTATACCCAGTAAAGAAGTGGTCAACGGATAGGAGATCTGGTCTTCAATATCCTGGGGAGAGCGCCCGGGCCATTTGGTAAAAACTATTTGTTGGTTCTCACCTATATCCGGAATAGCATCCACCGCCACGGGATTATTGGGTAAAAATCCAATGTCCCAGTTAAAAGGGGCGTTCACAATTCCCCATCCTACAAAAAGGACGAGCATCAGAACAGCTATCAGTTTATTATTTATGAGATATTTAATGCTTTTATTTAGCATATGAATTGATTATTAAACAGTTGGAAATTAAAGTTGACCGAAGAATACAATCAACACTTTCAGCCCATGATACAGTAAAAACTGACGGGCCTAAATTTCAATGCTTAAAAATCAAATAAGAAAAGTCTGATCTAAAATCTGTATGTCCCTGATCAGGGGTGGCGGGGAATATTCTTTAAAAGGAATGAAATTGTTATCAATCCCTTCAAATAAGTTAACATAGGTAAAATAGAATGCCGAAACAAAGGTCTGCTGCTCGAAAGTTAGCTGATCGAAAGAAATTTTCAAATCATCCTGACCTACCTGCACTATCTCAAGATCAGTACAGCAATCCATCTCCATTTTCATCAAGGATTCATCTCCTGCAGCATTGGACTGGTTGGCTTTCATTGTGCAGTTTTCTGCATTTTTAAAAAACCCGAAATCCACCAGGTGGTCACCACAATAATGCATATCTACCGTAAAAGACATGGTAGAAAACAGCACCAATAGTGCCATAGCAATAGATACTATCTGACGTAAAGTTTCTTTCATCTGTACTACAAAACTACGAAAATTTATCTTTTATTGTATTGGTTAACAAAAGTTTAAAGTTAATCCGATTTAATTTGGCAACATATTTTAGTACGTTATTTTAGTATTCATCTGTCAAAAATCGGTTATTTGAATATTATAGGTCATTACCCCCTAATTTTTAAATTGAATCTTTGAGTATATAGAGATGCCTGTCTATATAACCATTAGGAATAATTAGTTTTGTTTAAACAGCTTATTTAAATTCCCATTTTCAATACTTTTACAAAAAAATTACCATGCTGACTGAATTACGCTCAAATATAGAATCTATTGTAAACGACAATACCGTCGAGGCAAACCAACGTCTTCAGCAAATTTGTGATCTGCTCCGGGAAAAAATTCCATATTACGACTGGGTGGGTTTTTACTTTAGAAATGGAAATAAAGAAGAGTTAAAGCTTGGACCTTATGCCGGTGAAGCCACAGACCATACCATAATTCCTTTTGGAAAAGGAATTTGTGGTCAGGTAGCCCTGAGCAATAAGAACTTTGTGGTGCCGGATGTAAAAGCTCAGGATAATTATATTGCTTGCAGTATCAATGTTAAAGCAGAAATCGTTGTCCCCTTGTTTTTGAATGGGGAAAATATCGGCCAAATTGATATTGATTCCAATACCCCGGACCCGTTTAACAAGGATGACGAGGAATTTTTAGAATTCGTTAATGAACAGGTAGCTAAAATTCTTTAAAACTTTTACTCTTTTGTTAATAACCCAATCCCTTTTTTCGCTTCAAAAAAATTACATTTGTTTCCTTTAAGACTTCTATTTAAGCACCAAAAAATGAGCACTACAAAAAAAATAAATTCCGCGCTGATTTCAGTATTTCATAAAGACGGCCTTGAACCTATTGTCCGTAAATTTAACGAGCTCGGCATTTTAATTTACTCCACTGGCGGTACAGAAAAATTTATACGGGAATTGGGAATTGATGTAATTCCTGTGGAAGACGTAACCAGTTATCCCTCAATTTTGGGCGGAAGGGTAAAAACACTTCATCCAAAGGTGTTTGGAGGCATTTTAAACAGGCAGGATAACGAAAGCGATGTCGCCCAATTAGAAGAGTTTAATATCCCTCAATTGGATGTTATTATTGTAGACCTTTACCCTTTTGAAAAAACTGTGGCCAGTGGTGCATCTGAACAGGAAATCATTGAAAAGATTGATATTGGGGGAATCTCACTGATACGGGCAGCGGCAAAAAATTACAAGGATGTACTATGTGTTTCTTCCGTGGAAGATTATCAGGAATTCCTTGAACTTATGAGTTCTAACAGAGGTGAGACCACCCTTGAAGACAGAAGGAGATTTGCCACCAAAGCATTTAATGTATCTTCCCATTACGACGCGGCTATCTTCAACTACTTTAACAAAGATCATCATGAAGGTGCCTTAAAGATTAGTGAAACCAGGGCAAAGGTCTTGCGATATGGTGAAAACCCACATCAAAAAGGGTTCTTTTTTGGAGATTTTGATGCCATATTTACCAAATTACATGGCAAAGAATTGTCCTATAATAATTTATTGGATGTTGATGCAGCCATAAATTTGATGAGTGAATTCAAAAATGATGATCCTACTTTTGCCATTCTAAAACACAATAATGCCTGCGGATTAGCTACCCGGAGTAACATTCACCAGGCATACGTAGATGCTTTGGCAGGTGATCCCGTGTCTGCCTTCGGAGGAATATTGATAAGTAACGTTAAGATTGACAAACCAACAGCGGTAGAAATTCATAATCTATTCTGCGAGGTAGTCATTGCCCCAAGTTATGATGAAGATGCGCTTAACGTCTTAAAAGGAAAGAAGAACAGAATTGTTTTAATTCAGAAAGAAATTCCGCTTCCTGATATGTTGGTAAGAACCTGTCTGAATGGTTTTCTTCTTCAGGACAAAGATTTTAAAACAGATACGCTTCAGGATTTGGACTATGTGACCACCAAAAAGCCAGACCCCAGAGAATTGGATGATCTTATCTTTGCGTCTAAATTATGTAAGCATACAAAATCCAACACTATTGTACTGGCAAAAAACAAACAATTATGTGCCAGTGGTACAGGGCAAACTTCAAGGGTTGACGCCTTAAACCAGGCTATTCACAAGGCAAAATCTTTTAATTTTGATTTGGAAGGTGCAGTAATGGCCAGTGATGCTTTTTTTCCATTTCCGGATTGTGTTGAGATTTCAAATAATAATGGTATTAAAAGCGTTATTCAACCGGGAGGATCAATTAAGGATCAATTGAGCATCGATTTTTGTGATGAAAATGGAATGTCTATGGTAATGACAGGCACCCGTCATTTTAAGCATTAATTTTACTACTTTTGTCGATGAAATATACCTTTTAACCGAAACCTAATTAACGCGAATGGGATTTTTTGATTTCTTAACTGAAGAAATAGCTATCGACCTGGGTACTGCAAATACGCTTATTATCCATGGAGACAAGGTGGTTGTGGACAGTCCGTCTATTGTTGCAAGAGACAGGATTACCGGTAAAATAATTGCTGTTGGAAAAGAAGCCAGCATGATGCAGGGGAAAACCCATGAAAACATTAAAACTATCCGACCGCTCAAAGATGGAGTAATCGCCGATTTTGATGCTTCTGAAAAAATGATCAATATGTTCATTAAGAACATTCCTGCTCTTAAGAAAAAATGGTTTCCCCCGGCATTACGGATGGTGATTTGCATTCCTTCCGGGATTACTGAGGTAGAAATGCGTGCTGTAAAGGAATCTGCAGAGCGTGTAAATGGCAAAGAAGTATATTTAATTCATGAACCCATGGCGGCCGCAATTGGTATTGGCCTGGATATTATGCAACCCAAGGGGAATATGATTGTGGATATTGGTGGTGGAACTACCGAAATAGCGGTAATTGCATTAGGAGGAATTGTTTGTGACAAATCGGTTAAAATAGCCGGTGATGTATTTACCAATGACATTATCTACTATATGCGTACCCAACACAACCTATACGTAGGTGAAAGTACCGCGGAGAATATAAAAATAACCATAGGCTCAGCTACCGAGGATTTGCAATCCCCGCCGGATGAAATGTCTGTACAAGGCAGGGATTTGCTTACGGGTAAACCCAAGCAGGTTTCTATTTCATTCAGAGAGATTGCCAAGGCATTGGACAAATCCATTTTAAGGGTTGAAGATGCTGTTATGGAAACTTTATCGCAAACCCCACCGGAATTAGCGGCAGATATTTACAATACCGGAATTTACCTCGCTGGTGGCGGATCAATGCTGCGTGGATTGGACAGAAGGTTATCTCAGAAGACAGACCTGCCTGTTTATATTGCAGAAGACCCTTTAAGAGCTGTCGTTAGAGGAACCGGGATAGCACTTAAAAACCTGGAACGCTATAAAAGTATTCTTATTAAATAACCTGAGTTCTGTGAGGATTTAAGTGAATACTTGGCATCTCATTTTAAACACTTAACTTAACAAGTGAATGCAGCAGATAATCAATTTTATCATTCGGTATAAAACCTCGCTGCTTTACTTATTATTGCTGTTAATTTCCCTGGCGTTTACCATCGACTCCCATTCTTACCACCGATCAAAATACTTTAATTCAGCAAACTGGTTATCCGGTTCTATATACAATACCGCGGATGGTATTACCCAGTACTTCGATCTGGATGAAGAAAACAGGAAACTTGTCGAAGAAAACAATCAATTGCGAAATTTACTTTTAAACCAGGGTATTGAAGAAAGTACTCAATTAGATACCACTACATTTGATTTTACGGTTACTGCAGCAAGAATCATTAAGAACAGCTATGCCAGCCCAAATAATTATATCACCATAAATAAGGGGACAAACGATGGTATAAAACAGGATATGGGCGTAATTACCGCCAATGGAATTCTTGGCATTATAGAACATACCACAAAGAATTATGCTTCGGTTCAAAGTATCCTGAATATCAAATCAAACATAAATGCCAAAATTAAGAATACCAATTATTTTGGTTCTTTGGTCTGGGACGGGCAACATTATAACCAGGTAGAGCTGGAAGATATTCCCCGATTGGTGCCGCTTTTAGTTGGTGATACTATTGTAACAGGTGCCATGTCAAGTATTTTTCCGGAGAATATTCCAATCGGGACCATTAAAAAGTTTGATCTGAATGAATCAAAGAGTTTTTATAACATAGATATAGAACTTTTTAACGACATGTCAAATGTCAAAAATGTCTATATCATTTATAACAAAAACAGGCCTGAAATTTTACAGCTGGAAGCTAAAATAGCCAATGAGCAGTAGTTATTATTTTATCAATTTTATTAGATTCGCCTTACTAGTTTTGGTTCAGGTACTGGTATTTAACAGGTTGAATTTTTTTGGCTTTATCAATCCAATGGTCTATATTCTTTTCCTCTATTGGTATCCTATAAAGGAAAACAGGTCGGTTTTTATATTTATAAGTTTTCTGCTTGGTTTATCGATCGATTTTTTTTCAGACACGATGGCCTTGCATGCGGCGGCAACAGTCACTATAGCTTATTTAAGACCTACAATAATGCGCTTCGTTTTTGGCGTTAATTATGAATTTCAAAGTTTTAAATTATCAAACACAACCAGGGTACAACAAATTACTTTTTTAGCGTTATTAATTATAGCACATCATGTGATTTTCTTTACTCTGGAAATTTTCAGTTTATCTAATTTACTGCTAATTTTGAAGAAAGTTATTTTTACCGGAATTGCCACACTCATACTGTGTTTGCTTTTTGGTTCACTTTTCAGCGTTAAGAAAGAATAAATGGCATAAAAGGAGAGATATTGAAAGCTGAATTTCAATGAAAAAAATATTATTATCATCAATAATTATTCTGATAGGAATTACCTTTATAGGTAGGCTGTCCTATTTACAAATATTCAGCTTTTCACCTGATCAGGTCCTGGAAGATTCTGCCATTAAGGCCTTATACGATTATCCGGAGCGCGGTTACATATATGACAGGAATGGGAAACTTTTAGTTGGAAATGACCCTGCTTATGATGTGATGGTGATTCCCAGGGAAGTAAAAGCTCTGGACACTCTTGAATTCTGCAATCTTCTGGGTATAAATAAAGATAGATTTATACAACTGCTCAGGAAAGCCAGAATTTATTCTCCAAGACTGCCTTCCGTTATGGTGCCTCAACTTTCAAAAGAAGATTATGCCATGCTTCAGGAGAAAATGAGAAAATATGAAGGATTTTATATTCAAAAAAGGTCTTTGAGATATTACGATACCAAAGCCGCTGCAAATGTTCTGGGATACATTAGAGAAGTAAACGAACGGGACCTCAAAAGAAATCCATATTACGTACAGGGCGAATTAACAGGAGGTACCGGTGTGGAACAGCAGTATGAAGAAATTTTAAGAGGCAGAAAAGGGGTACAATACATTCAGAAAGACAGATTCAACAGAGATATAGGACCTTATAAAGGTGGTATTCTGGACACCCTACCGGAACAGGGTAAGGAAATAAGCCTTACGCTGGACAAAAACCTCCAGGAATATGGGGAGTTGCTGATGCATGGTAAGCGGGGAGGGATTGTAGCCATAGAACCTTCTTCAGGGGAAATATTGGCAATGATCTCAGGACCTACTTATGATCCCGCGCTATTGGTGGGCAGGGAGCGTTCAAAAAACTATAGCAAACTACATTATGACACAATATCCAAACCGCTTTTTGACCGATCCATTTCGGCTGAAGGTTCTCCGGGATCCCCATTTAAGACATTAAATGCCCTGGTTGCATTACAAGAAGGAGTAATCGTTCCCGGTACCACTTTTCAGTGTTATCATGGATTTTATGTAGGAAAAACTAAAAGGGGCTGTCATTGCGGAGGAGGTATTCGCAATTTAAACAGCGGGATCTATAAATCTTGTAATGCATACTTCGCAGGTACCTTCAGAAAGATTTACGAAAAATTTCCAACTACAGATGAAGGCCAGGATGTTTGGGAAAAACATATGAAGAGTTTTGGCCTTGGTAATTTTTTAGGGTATGACCTGCCTACCGGAAGGCCGGGTAGAATACCGGGAAAAGAATATTATGATAAATGGTATGGAGATAACCGCTGGAGTTCATCTTATATTATTTCGAACTCCATAGGACAGGGTGAAGTTGCGGCTACACCAGTACAACTGGCCAATATGACAGCTGCTATTGCCAACCGGGGTTATTATTTCACACCTCATATACTTAAAAAAGTTGAGGGTAAGGACATAAGCATCCCGGAGTATGTCCAACCAAAATATACTACAATAGACAAGCAGCATTTTGAACCTGTCATTCAAGGCATGGCCGACGTATATAAAAAAGGTACCGCCAGATGGGTACAAATACCCGGAATAGAAATTGCGGGCAAAACCGGAACTGTTGAAAATTATACAAAAATAGATAGCGTGCGTACGCAGCTTACAGATCATTCAGTGTTTATAGCATTTGCTCCCGTTGATAATCCTAAAATTGCACTTGCAGTTTATATTGAAAATGGCTATTATGGCTCCAGATATGCTGGGCACATAGCGTCTTTATTAATAGAAAAATATCTGAAAGGGGAAATTACTAGAAAGGATCTGGAAAAAAGGATGCTCGAAAAAACTCTTGAACATGAATATGCCAAGCCATACAGCGGAGAAGAATTCAAGATAAATGAGTATGTCTGGTAGTAAAGTACTTAAGCGTATTGATTGGCTTACTGTTCTATTTTATCTCCTATTAGTAGGGATAGGATGGCTAAATATCTATTCCAGTACATTTACTGAAAACAACTCCTCCATTTTTGATTTTGATCAACTCTACGGTAAACAATTGTTCTTCATTGGATTGAGCCTGGTTAGTATTATTGTAGTACTGGCACTTGAGGCCAGTTTTTATGAACGCTTTTCCAGTATTTTATATATTATTTCCATGGTTCTTCTTTTGGGGCTTTTTGTTTTTGGTAAAACCATTGCCGGAGCAACTTCATGGTACAACCTGGGATTTTTTAATCTTCAACCGTCCGAAATTGCTAAAGTTGCCACCGCCTTAGCCATGGCTAAATATTTAAGTGATATCCAGACTGATATTAAAAAACAGAAAGATCAGTTTTATGCGTTTTTAATTATTCTGATTCCGGTCATTTTAATCATTCCTCAACCAGACCCGGGAAGTGCATTAGTGTTTTTTGCCCTTATTTTTGTCCTTTTCAGAGAAGGGCTACCCCTTTTTTATCTGGGTATTGCCTTCTTAGCCATGCTGGTTTTTATAGCCACCCTAATGTATGGAACTATCTGGGTTGGAATTGGTTTAGCCTTAATAATTGCTCTTTTTCTATTACTGAAAAGAGCCTCTTTTAAAGTACCTATTTTACCATTGCTCACGGTTTTAATTGCTGCGATTTTATTTTCTTTATCGGTGAATTTTGTGTTCAACAATGTATTTGAACAACGACACAGAGACAGATTCAGCCTTTGGCTCCGTTTGGAAAAAGATCCCAATAAGCTCGAGGAAATTCGAAAAACTATAGGTTATAATACGTATCAATCTGAAAAGGCTATTGAATCCGGGGGTTTCTTTGGCAAAGGTTTTTTGGAAGGCACCAGAACAAAAGGAGATTTTGTGCCTGAACAGCACACAGATTATATCTTTAGTACTGTAGGTGAAGAATGGGGGTTTCTTGGAACGTCTATAGTTGTCCTTCTCTTTACTCTATTACTTCTAAGGTTGGTTTATCTGGCCGAAAGGCAAAAAAACGATTTTAGCCGAATTTATGGTTATGGGGTAATATCCATATTGTTGATCCATTATTTTATAAATGTCGGTATGGTCATTGGCATACTGCCTACTATCGGAATTCCATTGCCATTCTTCAGTTATGGAGGATCAGGTCTTTTAGGTTTTACCGTACTTCTGTTTATATTTCTCAAATTAGATGCGAATAGGTTAAACGAATGGGGTTAGAATTTCGCTTTTTCTACATCCCTTGTTTTCTCCAAAACCTGCTCCACAGACTTGATTAAAATAAGTTTATCTTCACTCGAATTATATGGAACAGATTGTAAGGAAATCGAGTTATATCCGACAAAATTTTTTAATTTCCCCTTTTTAGGGAATTTATGAAATTTTCATATAAAACTAAATTTAAAGCACTCACTATAATTGTAATCCCATGCTGACTTGGAAAAAGATAATCAATTTTACGGTGAGCGGAAACCCGTTACCGGAAAGGCGTGTTGAAAAAACAGAAAGCGAATGGCGTGAAATACTCACGCCAGAGCAATTCCGTATAACCCGTAAAAAAGGAACTGAAGCACCGCATTCCGGTGCACTTTGCAGTATTCACGACGCAGGTAAATATTCCTGTGTGTGTTGTGGCACCCCCTTATTTGATTCAACCATAAAATTTGAATCGGGTACCGGTTGGCCGAGTTTTACGCAACCTATTGCAGAAAACGCCATCAAATATGAAAAAGATGTCACATACGGAATGATAAGGGTAGAAGTACTTTGCAATACCTGTAATGCACATTTAGGGCATGTATTTCCTGATGGTCCTGAACCCAGTGGTCTTCGCTACTGTATTAACTCGGAGTCTATGATCATTGAAAAGGAAGTTGTTGATGGAAAATAGTTGGGAACTAGCCACCCTGGGCGGAGGATGCTTTTGGTGTACTGAAGCTATTTTATCAGAAGTTAAGGGAGTAGAAAAGGTAGTATCGGGATATTCAGGAGGGAATGCTCCTGGCAAACCTACTTACAGAGAAATATGCTCCGGCCGCACAGGCCATGCAGAAGTAATACAAGTGAGCTTTGACCCGGATGTTATTTCCTTTCGGGATCTGTTAATCATTTTTATGACAACACATGATCCCACAACACTTAACCGGCAGGGTGCTGATATTGGCACACAATACCGTTCGGTCATTTTTTACCACAATCAAAATCAAAAAACAGTGGCAGAAGAGGTTTTAAATGAAATGTCTTCCTATTACGAAAGCCCGGTGGTTACAGAACTAAGTCCGTTAAAAATATTCTATGAGGCAGAGGACTACCATCAGGATTATTATCAGAATAACAAAAGTCAGGGGTACTGCAATTTTGTAATTACTCCAAAATTGGCAAAGCTTAGAAAAATTCATGCCGAAAGGCTGAAAAGCACTATTTAGGACGCTTCGTTTTAAATACGGCCGAAGCGCTGAGACCGCTAAATAATAAAACATTAAAAAAGAGCTCCAATACTAGTATTGGAGCTCTTTTTTTTACTAACAAACTATCAATTACTAGTCCTTTACACTAGCTAATTTGCCATTTTTAATATTGTTAACTTTTAAATCCTGAAGTACATTTATTGCCTCTTCCACATATACATCTTTGGCCAGGTTATTATGCCATCGGTCCCTTTTTTCTCTTAATACCGGATCTTTTGTAAATAGTTCCTGTTCATATTTCAGGGATTGAAATGTTAAATGCGAGTCGTAATCTGAAATGCTCTTAAAATAGGTGGATTTTTCTTTAATTTTTTTCTCTTCATTTTTATAGATGTCAAAATTTAGAGAAACCACATTTTCATCCTGTTGTTCTTTCAGCCATTTCGCGTTTTCCTCAATTAATGTAATCTGAGGATTCGATGACATGCGTTTTGTACTATTCGCAATAGTCGTTTCATAATCAATATATCCATCCCAGGGCTTATAGTCAGCTGCTGATATTTTATCCCAGCTTAACGGATTGCGCTGATCTCTTTCCCCCAGATCAATATAGCTGTATCTGTCCGGAACAACAACATCACTTTTTACACCTTCCAACTGAGTTGATCCTCCGTTTATCCTGTAAAACTTTTGTGTTGTTAGCTTTATAGCCCCCAAATCACCATGTTCGTTACTTCTGACAATATTTTCCAAAGGAATTACATTTTGTACTGTTCCCTTGCCAAAAGTTTGCTTACTGCCAATAATAACAGCTCTTTTATAATCCTGCATGGCAGCTGCCAATATTTCAGAAGCCGAGGCAGAAAGTTCATTTACCAAAATAACAAGCGGACCATCCCACTGAATTCGTTCATCCTTATCCTCATATACATCCTTATCCTTTCCCGCTGACCTCACCTGAACCACCGGACCATCTTTTATGAAAAGACCGGCCATTTCCACAACAGTTTTAAGGGATCCCCCACCATTGTCTCTAAGGTCAATTACAAGGCCGTCTACCCCTTCCTTCTTTAAAAGCTCCACTTCCTTTGCAACATCCGTAGCCGCATTCCGTTCTGCATAATCATTAAAATCTACATAAAATTTAGGAAGGTTAATGATTCCGTATTTCTGATTTTCTTTAATAACCGTTGCAGATTTAGCATAACTTTCTTCAAGTTCAACCACATCTCTGGTAATGGAAATCTCTTCGATGGAGCCATCCACTTTCCTGACCGTTAAATCTACCACAGTACCTTTAGGCCCCTTAATTAGTTTAATAGCATCGTCTAAACGCATGCCGACAATATTCACCGGTAACTCGCCATCCTGACCAACTTTTAAAATTTCGTCACCAACTTCCAGTTGCTGATTCCTCCAGACAGGTCCGCCTGAAATAATTTCAACAATCTTTGCACCTTCTGGTTTTTTCTGCAATCTTGCACCGATTCCTTCAAATTTACCAGACATGCTGATGTCAAACTTATCTTTATCCTCCGGAGCGAAGTAATAAGTATGAGGGTCAAACTCATCAACAATGGTATTGATATAATACACAAACCAATCTTCACGTTTGAGATCGTCTACAAAGTCGAAATATTCATCCAACGTCTTTTTTGTAGACTCTCTGGACTCTGATTCCAGCTCTGAAACAGGCAAACTCTTATACTCGGCATCGTCCTTCCTATTTTGCTCCTGTTCCTTAAACTTGGCATCATAAGTTCCAATAGTCGCATATTTAAGCTGCTTCCTCCATCGCTCTTTAAGTTCGCTTCTGCTGGCGGCGAATGGCTGGTCTTTATAATCGATATTAATAGATTCTTCAATTGAATAATCGAAAGGATCATTTAATACCTCTTGATAAACAGATTTTGCATTTTCTATTCGCTCCATGAATCTGGAATAAACGATATTGAAGAAAGATATATCAGTATTCTTTATCTGATCATCTATCTGAAATTTGTATTTTTCAAATTCTATAATATCTTCCTCTAAAAAGTACCTTTTAGTAGGGTCAATAACATCGATAAAATCTTCAAAAACACTAACGGAGAAATCATCATTTATTTCTTTGGGTTCATAGTGTCCGCGCTCTAAAATATAGGTGATGAGATCTAAAAGTAATTTATCCTTATCATTATTTTCAAATGATTTATTAGTAAAACTGCATGAGGCAACTGCAATCAGCAATACCAAAAATCCTAGTATGAGGTTTCTTTTCATGTATTTTTTTTATATGTGGTAATTATTAACCTTCTTAATATTTTACTTAAACGGTATTCATTACCTGGCTATACCATTGAATTCCCTAAGATACTGAAAAAACCATGCCACATTGCAAGCCCGCAGCATTAATTTTTTGTTAAACATCACAAGGATATGCCTCCAATAAGCATTAATAATCAACTATTTGAATTCGGTTTTGCAGTAAAGTGGAATGAAATTCCAAAGCATCCATAAACTATTGAATTTTTACTGACCCTGCCATAGCGCGCCATAATAACATATTAAAAACGTATTTTTGCCATAGAAAGTATACAGCATGCAAAAACCCCTTATTCTGGTTACCAATGACGATGGAATAACCGCTCCTGGCTTAAGAGCATTGGTTCGCTATATGAAGGAAATTGGAGATGTGGTAGTTGTGGCACCGGATAGTCCACAATCGGGAATGGGGCATGCCATAACACTGGATAATACGCTTTACTCAAAAAAAGTCACTATAGATCTTGAACATGGAGGTCAGGAAGAATACAGCTGTAGCGGAACCCCAGCGGATTGTGTGAAACTGGCTCTTCAGGTGCTATTGGCAAGAAAACCAGATCTGTGTGTTAGTGGGATAAATCACGGTTCTAATTCTTCCATAAATGTAATCTATTCAGGAACCATGAGTGCGGCTATCGAGGCAGGAATTGAAGGTATCCCCGCTATCGGCTTTTCCTTATGTGATTATTCGTGGGAAGCAAATTTTGAAGTTGCTGAAATAGCAATTAAAAAAATTACTCAACGTGCCTTAAGCCATGGAATTCCCAAGGGAGTTGTCCTGAATGTGAATATCCCAAAAACTAATGGTGAAGCTATAAAAGGAATAAAAATATGCCGACAGGCAAGAGCTAATTGGAAAGAAAAATTTGATAAGCGAACTAACCCCATGGGTAAGGATTACTATTGGCTTACAGGAGAATTTGAACTCTTGGATAAAGGTGAAGATACTGATGAGTGGGCCTTAAGTAATGGTTACATCTCAGTAGTTCCCACTCAATTTGATTTAACCGCACATCATGTCATACAGGATATAAACAGCTGGTCTTTAAATGAATAATAAAAAAGAAATATTAATTGGTTTCGCAGTAGGTGTGATTGCAAATATGACGGGTACACTTTTGTATATACTTTTGTTTTCCAAATTTGGGATTACAGAAACATTCCACGCGGCATTAAAACAGGGGCATATGGGAAGTTTACTGGCCTTAGGTGCAATTTTAAACCTGATCGCTTTTTTTGGATTTTTAAAAATAAGGAGGGATCAAAGGGCTAAGGGTGTGTTGATTGCTACCTTGCTAACTGCCATGATCATACTCTATTATAAGGTTTTCTAGGATGAAATATTATATTATCGCCGGGGAAGCTTCCGGGGATCTGCATGGATCAAATCTTATTAAGGCAATTTTTGCAAAAGATACAAATGCTCAAATCCGATGCTGGGGGGGAGATCAAATGGAACAAGCCGGTGGCACTCTTGTAAAGCACTACAAGGAAATGGCTTTTATGGGCTTTTTAGAGGTAATTGCCAATCTCAATGCCATTTTTAAAAATATCAAATTCTGTAAAGAAGATATAAAATCCTATAATCCGGATGTCATTATTTTTATTGATTATTCAGGTTTCAATTTAAGAATAGCAAGCTGGGCGAAAAAACACAATTACCGCACAAATTACTATATTTCACCACAAATATGGGCCTCAAGGGAGGGGCGAATAAAAAATATCAAAAGAGATATTGATGCCATGTTTGTTATTCTGCCATTTGAAAAGGATTTCTATGAAAAGAAACACAATTATCCGGTCACTTTTGTAGGGCATCCATTGATTGATGCAATTGGTAATATTGCAATAGGCAATGAACAAGATTTCAGAAATGAATATCATCTGGATCCTAAAAAACCTATTATCGCACTACTTCCGGGTAGCAGAAAACAAGAGGTTAGACAAATGCTCGGCCTGATGTTAAAGATTACACCTTCGTTTTCAGAATATCAATTTGTAATAGCCGGGGCACCAAGCCTGGAAATTGACTTTTATTCAGAATTCTTAAAAAGTTATAAAGTAAGCCTTGTTTTTAACCGCGCCTACGAATTGTTGAGCCATGCACATGCTGCCCTTGTAACGAGCGGTACAGCCACCCTGGAGACAGCCTTGTTGAAAGTTCCTCAGGTTGTATGCTACAAAGGCAACTGGATTTCCTATCAGATTGCGAAACGCCTCATTACTCTGGATTATATTTCGCTGGTAAATTTAATTATGGGGAAAGAAGTAGTAAAAGAGCTTATTCAGGGGGATTTGACTACAAAAAAACTTAAGCAGGAGTTAACCCAAATCCTTGATGGCCCCTCACGTGAGGCACAGATGATGGCATATAAAGAGTTGGAAAAAAAACTTGGTGGGAAAGGCGCAAGTGAACATGCTGCTGCACTTATTATAGAAAATGTTTAATTTTGATTCCTATAAGCTCATTGTGACACAGGGATGAACAGAAAGATTTTAGTTTTTTTTATGGTAATACTCCTTAGCAGTTGTGGCATTGTTAAAAAGAAAACTACCTATGCCAAGGAACGTTCTGTTACCGTAGTGGCATCAGAAAAAGATAGTTTAGCCGCGGAGGTAAAGGCCCCAGAACCAAACGTAACCCTCGTTGAGCTTGAAAAAGCCGATTTGATCATCAATACTGCAATGGCTTATTCCGGTGTCCGTTATAAATATGGAGGCACAACCAAAAAAGGCATGGATTGCTCGGGCCTGCTATATGTTTCTTTTGGAGAAAATGATATACCGTTGCCCAGGATATCTTATCAAATGGCAGATGAAGGGAAGAAAATTAATTTAAATAAAGTCACCAAAGGCGATCTGTTGTTCTTTAAAACGAGCAGGAAGGGTAAAAAAATTAATCATGTTGGACTTGTGGTCGACGTAGACGGACAGGATATCAGGTTTATTCATGCTACAACTTCCAGGGGTGTTATTGTTTCTTCTTTACAGGAAGGCTTCTGGAATTATTCTTTTGTTAAGGCAACCAGAGTTCTTTAACTGCATACTTCAAATTGATAGTAAAGTGTTTTTTACCCAATTATTTATTTGAATTTAATTTCACTAACTGAATTTAACATTCAGCACTCAATAATATCTTACCGTTTTTAGAAATAAGCTAATACTCCATGAAGGTATTGGACTTCATTCCGGTCAAGCTGACCTTGTTTCTGGTTTTAGGGATACTGATAGGGTATAAAATTAATATTTCACTCTTCATATCTGCGGCCATAACCGGGGCACTTATCGTTTTATTGGGCATAACATGGACCCGAAATAAGAAGCTGGAAAATCTGCCGTTTGGCATCCTGGCACTATTATGTGTCATTGGCATAGGCATGCTGGCAATAGCATTGACCTTACCTGATAACAATTCAAAACATTACTCTGGTTTTCAGCCTTCAACTGCTCAACATTTTCATCTTAAAGTTCGTGAAATACTAAAACCCAATGACTTTAATGATCGTTATATAGTTGAGATTATTGCGATTGATAGTTTGGTGGCCAATGGCAGGATTCTTCTTATTGTAAAAAAGGACACATTCAGTCATAAATTTAATGTTGATGATGAAATTTATACCCTAAAGCTACCTGTGTTAATTAGTCCTCCACTTAATCCATATGAATTTGACTATGCAGCCTATCTTAAAAAAACAGGTGTCAACCATCAACTTAAATTAGACAGACGGGAATATGTTGTTAAAAAAGATGCTTCCAGATCCTTATCAGGGTTAACTGAGGTTGTCAGGCAAAGAATTATTTCAGGTCTGGGCACATCAAATTTTGGAGGAGAAGAGCTTGCTATTATGAAGGCCCTGCTTTTGGGTCAGCGTAATTCAATAAGCACGAATACGTATAATAATTACAGGAATGCCGGCGCGGTTCATATCCTGGCTGTCTCGGGACTGCACATTGGAATAATATTGTTGCTATGTCAATTTCTGCTCAGTCCTTTAGAGCGCTTACCCAAAGGCAGGATTATTGTTCTGATACTTACTGTTATTCTTCTGTGGGTTTATGCCCTGGTGGCGGGGTTATCTCCTTCTGTAATTAGAGCAGTAAGCATGTTTTCTTTTACCGCCTATGCCATATACCTTAACCGGCCAACCAGTTCATTTAATATCCTTGCATTATCCATGTTTTTCATTCTGCTCGTCTATGACCCCATGCTGCTGTTCCAGGTAGGGTTTCAATTGAGTTATGCTGCTGTATTTGCTATTTTTTGGTTATTCCCAAAACTACAGCGTTTCTGGAATCCGGAAAATTTTATCCTTAAAAAAGTCTGGCAATTAATATCCGTTTCTTTAGCCGCTCAAATAGGCGTACTACCTATTAGCCTTTTCTATTTTCATCAATTCCCCGGACTGTTTCTTATTTCAAATCTCCTGATCATTCCTTTCTTAGGCTTGATTTTAGGTATGGGATTTCTGATCATATTTCTTATGCTTCTAGATCTGCTGCCGCGTATCATATCCAATATATATATTGAGATCATACACCTCATGAATAAGATCATTGAATGGACAGCGCAACAGGAATCATTCATTTTTAAGGATATTCCGTTTGATCCTGTGCAACTTGTATTGTGCTATCTGTTACTGCTGGCTTTGGTATATTCTCTTATCTACAAGAAATTTAAAAACATACTGGCATCAGCTCTTTGTATAATTGCATTGCAGCTATGGGCTATTTTTTCTGCAGTAAGTAAAAGCATGGATCAAAAAATCTTCGTACTGCATAAAACGGGTACCTCGGCAATTATATATAAGAAGGCCAATACATTAGATGTGCACTGCTCAGATTCTGCTGCGATCTTAAACCTGGTTACTAATTTTGTTGTGGCAGAAAAAATTAAGACACTAAACTATATGAACCTAAAAAACAGCTACCTCATTAAGGGACAAGGCCTTTTGATTATAAATAATCCCGAAACCAGTTTCCTCAAATCACAGCGAACCAAATATGTCATACTCGGAAATTCGCCCAAAATAAATTTCAACCGCTTCCTTGATTCAACCCACCCAAAAAGTATCATAGTGGATGGAAGTAATTATAAAAGTGATATCAAGCGGTGGAAAAAATCCTGTTCAGACAGAAAAATTCCATTTCATTATACAGGTGAAAAAGGAGCATTTGCACTGGATATAGAATAAATTATCGAACGCCGTGCATGAGTCTTTTTAAAACCGGATTTAATAATATGGAAATAAAACCAAAAGCAATTGGCACCAATGTGAACATTAAAAAGAAAGTGCTTAAAGAATATTGCTCCGAAATTTTGTCGATCATTCCGCCCATAGTACCTGCCGTTTTTTGTCCTATTGCAATAGCGAGATACCAGATGCCAAACATAAACCCTATCATCCTCGCCGGGACAAGCTTGCTTAAATAAGATAAACCTACAGGGGACAAACATAATTCTCCCATAGTGTGAAGCAAATAAGCTAAAATGAGAAAAATCATACTTACCGAAGCCGTTTTTGATCCCGGGTCAATGCCTGTTGAACCATAAGACAATATGGCAAATCCAAGGCCTAGCAGTATTAATCCCAGGCCATATTTCATGGCAGCACTCGGATTGTATTTACTTTCCCACCATCGCGAAAAGAAAGGGGCCAGTGTAATGATAAAAAAGGAATTTAGAATTCCGAACCAGGATGCGTCTATCTGATTTCCCTCCTGGGAAAATTTATCTACCAACCTGTAAATAACCAATCCCCATATCCCAACAAAAGCCAACCCCAGTACAATATTGGATAAGCCAATCCTGGAATATGTCTTTTTAAATAAAAGATATAATACCCAGGTAATAATCATTAGGGGTACTGTGGTAAGCAGTGCGTCCACCACTTTGAAAACCATAGCCGCTGAACCTGCCAAATTTCTATTGGTATAATCTCTGGCAAACAAAGTCATAGAGCCCAGTGCCTGTTCAAAGGCTGCAAAGAAAATTACTGTAAAAATTCCAAAGAAAACCACAGCAATAATCCTGTCCCTTATCAGGGGAATATATCTTGAAATCCTGGAAACCAAAAGGATAAGGAACAAAACAAGGGCAAAAAGAATTATAAAATTTGAACCCGATAATCCCCATATCTCAAATGGCACTAAACTATCCCCACTTACCTTCTCAATGGGGTCATTAAAAAGATAGAGCAGGCCTCCTATAGCCGAAATGCCTATAAGAAGATAATCGAAAATTGTAAAGGGGTTTAATTTTTCTGCTTCCTTTTCTTCTTCCCTGATATCAGGACTCTGTTCATTAACGTTTTGATGTAATTCCACCTCATGCACTTTGGTAGGTTTGCCTCCTATGCTGCCAAATAACTTTTTAGCGAGCAAAAATTGCATCATGCCAAAAAACATAAAAATCCCGGCCAGGCCAAATCCCCAGGACCACCCAAAATTCTCAGCCAGGTAACCGCATAGCATCATTCCAAAGAAAGCACCTGCATTTACACCCATATAAAAAATAGTATATGCCCCATCTTTTTTGGATTCCTTGCCTTTATACATTTCCGAAATAATGGAGGTGATATTTGGTTTAAAAAACCCGGTTCCTATAACCAAAAAAGCCAGGCCCAGGTAGAAAGTAGTTGTGGTCTCCAATGCCATACAGGCATGACCCAGGGTCATTATTGCACAACCTATCACAACTGCCAGACGATAGCCTGTAAATTTATCAGCGATATATCCTCCTATTATAGGGGTTAAATAAAGTAAAGAAGCATAGGTTCCTATAAGTGCCAGGGCATGTTCCCTGGGCCAATCCCATCCCGGATTATCACTGGCAAACGGGGCAGTAAGGAAAAGGATTAATAATATGCGCATCCCATAAAATGAAAAACGCTCCCACATTTCAGTGAAAAACAAGACAATTAAACCTGCAGGATGCCCCAGGACCCGGTCTTTAAAAAGATTCTCAATATCTGTATTCATTTATTCTGTGTTGTAGTACCAAGGTACTTTGTTGATAATAACAGACCTTGACGAGGATCAGCAAGGTCAAATTCAAATGAAGGTTCTAGGTATCTGTAGCCATAATTCGTTCATCATCTTCAGCACCATGTGTAAGTGCTTTCAATTTCTTAATAAATGCCCAAATTAGCAGGCCGAAAAGGATACAGAAAACAGCTATTCCCGTAAACACGGTATATTCTCCAAATTCAGAGGCCGATTCTCCAAGTAAGCCGGCTACCTTATTGCCTAATCCTGTTGTTGCAAAGTACAAGCCCATCATTAAAGAAGCATATTTGGTTGGAGCCAATTTTGTTACAAAACTCAAAGAAACCGGCGATAAACTCAATTCTCCAACGGTGTGAAACAAATATGCCAGAACCAACCAATACATAGCAGAGGAACCTGTACCCTGATATTGGGCTGTTGCTGCAGTCATGAATAAAAAACCGATACCCATGATTATGAGTCCCATTATCATCTTAAATATAGAAGAGGCTTCTTTTCCTTTTAATTTGCGATTAGCCCAATATCCGGCAACGGCAGTACCTAAAGCGATAATAAAAAATGCGTTGAGTGACTGGAACCAGGAAGCAGGAATCTCCCACCCCATAAGCATCCTATTTGTATAATCTTTAGCGTAAATATTCATCAATCCACCGGCCTGTTCAAAAGCACCAAAAAATACTATCACCATCAGGAACGAGAGAATCAACACAATAACCCTGTCTTTTTCAATTTTGCTTAAGGGCCTCTTAATAGATTCCCGCTCTTCTGCATTTTCCGATTTCCCAAGATAGTTTCCAACCCCCTTGAGGTATTTCTGCCCATAAATAAACTGCAATAGCCCAAAAAACATACAAATACCTGCAAGGCCAAAACCGTAATGCCAACCGTATACTTCTCCCACATATCCCACAATCAAACTTGAAAGAAATGCACCAACATTAATACCTATATAGAAAATAGTAAAGCCCTTATCCCGCCGAATATCACCTTTTCTATACAAGCCTCCCACCATAGTAGATATATTTGGTTTTAACATCCCTACCCCGGCAACAATAAATGACAGCCCTGTGTAAAAAGCCCACATCTCTTCTATAGCCAAAACACTATGGCCTATTACAAGCAATATAGCTCCAAGGATTACGGATTTTTTCTGTCCAAGTAACCTGTCGGCAATAAACCCCCCGGGAATAGATGCAACATAAACTAACATTGTATACCAACCATATAAAGCTAGTGCTTCACCATTAGACCATCCAAGTCCAGGGTTCTCTTCCGTGGATTGTGTAACCAGGTATAACACCAGGATTGCGCGCATTCCGTAATATGAAAAACGTTCCCACATTTCTGTAAAAAACAGTACATAAAGTCCGACCGGATGTCCGAAAAGTTCTTTTTGATGGGCTGGTTTATTAATATTGGCTGTCATAAGTAATATTGGTTATTTAAAGGTTATTCTTAATAAAGTTAGTCATTTTAGTATATAAATGCAGGCTGGTGTTACCCCCCCTGATACCATGGTCTTTGTCAGGGTAAATGGCCCAGTCAAATTGTTTGTTAGCCTGAACAAGGGCCTCTATCATCCGCATACTGTTTTGCACATGTACATTATCATCCCCTGAACCGTGAATCAATAAATAATTTCCTTTTAAAAGTTCGGGATAATTAAACGGAGAATTCTCATCGTAACCTTCAGGATTTTCAGCCGGGGTTCTCATGAAACGTTCTGTATATATGGAGTCATAAAAACGCCAGCTGGTGACCGGAGCAACCGCGATGGCCATTTCAAAAGTATCATTACCCTTCAGGAGGCAGTTTGTTGACATATGCCCTCCATAACTCCAGCCCCATATACCAGTCCTTTCCGGGTCTATAAATGGGTATTCACTTAACTTTTTGGCCGCAGCAATTTGATCCTCGGTTTCATATTTCACTAGATTCAAATAGGTCACCTTCTTAAAATCACGCCCTTTAAAACCGGTACCCCTGCCATCTACACAGGCAATAATATAGCCCTGAGACGCCAGAATCTGATGCCAATAGTCTTTTGTATTCATCCATGTATTGGCTACTCTTTGAGAACCAGGGCCACTGTACTGAAACATTAGCAAGGGATATTTTTTAGAGGGATCAAAATCTTTTGGTTTAACCATCCACATATTTAGTTCGTTGTCGTTAATGGAAATTGTGGAATATTCCCTGGGACATATCTCATACTGCCCAAGCTTAACTAAAAGGTCATTATTGTTTAAAATTTCTTTTATTTTATCTCCGTTGGCAGCTTTGTGAAGGGTAAACTCAGGTGGCGTAGTTCCACTGGAAAACTCATTTATGAAATAGGTAAAATCTGCACTAAACTCAGCAGAATTGGTTCCTTCCTTAGATGAGAGTCTCTTCTTATTCTTGCCCTTGATCCCAATACTATAGATATCCCTGTTAACAGATCCATTCTCTGTGGACTGGTAATAGATTCTATCATTTTTTTGATCATAGCCGTAGTACTTGGTTACTTCCCAGTCCCCTTTAGAAATCTGCTTTACTAAATCCCCGCTTTTGGAATGCAGGTAAATATGTTTATATCCATCATTTTCGCTGGTCCAGATAAAGCTATCATCAGCAAGGAAAGTAAGATCGTCTGTAATCTCAACATAAGCATCGTCTGTTTCTTCATGTAAAAGAGATACTTCGTTACTTTGTGTGTTTATGGTATATAATTTTAAATGATTCTGGTGCCGGTTTAATATTTGAACACTTATATAGGTGGGATTATTCATCTGAGTAATCCTGGGTATATAATACGATTCCGGGATTGAAATTTGCGTGATTTTACCAGAAGCGACATCATACAAATGCAATGTAACCAGGGAATTGTTCTCGCCTGCCTTGGGGTACTTGAAAATATATTGAAATGGATATAAATCTTTTCCATAAACATCCATGGCAAATTCAGGGACATCAGTCTCATCAAATCTTAAAAAAGCAATTTTTGTGCCGTCCGAATTCCATTCAAAAGCCCTGACAAACTTAAATTCCTCCTCATATACCCAATCTGTTATTCCATTAATAATCTTATTCCTTACACCATCGGAGGTCATTTTTATAATGGTACCATCGGCTATAGTATATAAGTACATGTTGTTGTTGTTCACAAAGACCACTCGCTTGCCATCTGGTGAGAATGTGGGTTCCTGAATCCAGGTATCGGCTATTTGCGTGATTTTTTTGGCAACTACATCATATATATAAAAGATTGCCATCTTAGACCGCCTGTATATGGGAACCTCTTCAGTAGCAAGCAGAATTTTGGATTCGTCCCTGCTAAATGTATATGAACTAAACACGGCGTTCGAAGGTAAATCCAGTGAGGAAACTACAGTTTCTAATTTCTCTAAAGTATTGTAATCGTATTTATCAATGCTCACAGCACCGGTCGTGCCATTATGATTAAGAACAGTGTACTGTTTTCCATTTTTCAGTGGGTAGATGGCTTCCATACCTTCCGTTAAGAAGGCACCTGACCAAAGTTCCTCCAGAGAAATCTTTTTTTGTTGGGCAAGAGTGAAATTGAAAAAATAAAAGGCAAGAAAAATCAGAACGAAAGACTTATTCATAAAATCCTTAAAATTGATTATAAACTCCCAAGTTTACTAATATTTTTGCGAAATAAATAACTTTAAACTTAAAATATCGAAACTTTAGTACTTAATGCCACCATGGAGAAACACTATTCCATAATTGTGTAATGACTATATTTGCCTTCATTAAAGAATAGCTTATGACAACACCGATCCAGGGTTTTTCCAAACTTTCCAAAGAAGAAAAAATCAATTGGATTGCCGATAATTATACGGATAATTCGGAAGCCACATTAGAAATACTCAAAACGTATTGGAATGAAGATTCCGTGTTGCAAAAACTGCACGATGAATTCATAGAAAATACGATCAGCAACTATTATCTTCCTTTTGGTATTGCCCCTAATTTTCTAATCAATAATAAATTATATGCCATACCCATGGCCATTGAAGAAAGTTCAGTTGTTGCGGCAGCCAGCAAAGCTGCTAAATTTTGGCTGGATAAGGGTGGATTTAAAACCACGGTAATAGGCACGCAAAAAATAGGACAGGTACATTTTATCTTTAAAGGTTCTTCTGAGAAATTACAGGTATTTATTGATAAAATAAGACCCATACTAATAAATGACACCAGGGCGATCACCCGAAATATGGAAAAACGTGGGGGTGGAATAACTTCAATAGAACTGAGGGATCAGACAAAAAAGCTTGATAATTACTATCAGCTGCATTGTAAATTTGAAACCCTTGATGCCATGGGTGCAAATTTCATCAATTCCTGTTTGGAACAATTCGCCACTACCCTAAAAAGAGAAGCTCACAATTATGAGTTGTTTAACTCCGATGAACAGCAAATAGATGTAGTTATGAGTATTCTTTCCAACTACGTCCCGGATTGCCTGGTGAGGGCGGAGGTAAGCTGCCCGATTGATGATTTAGAGGTGGAACAGTCTGTCTCCCCAAAAGAATTTGCAGAAAAAATGGTAAGGGCAGTTAAAATTGCCAATGTGGAGCCCTACAGAGCGGTTACACATAATAAAGGAATAATGAACGGGATAGATGCTGTAGTATTGGCAACAGGGAATGATTTCAGGGCCGTGGAAGCGGGAATCCACGCTTATGCCTCAAAGGATGGATCATACCGCAGCCTTACTCATGCTTCTTTGGAAGATAACATTTTTAAATTTTGGATAGAAGTCCCATTGGCTCTGGGAACTGTCGGGGGCCTTACCAGTTTACATCCCCTGGTACACCTTGCTCTGGAGATTTTACAAAAACCATCCGCCCGTGAATTGATGCAAATTGTTGCCGTGGCCGGATTGGCTCAGAATTTTGCAGCGATACGATCATTGGTCACTACCGGAATTCAACAGGGGCATATGAAAATGCACTTACTAAATATTCTTAATCAAATGAGTGCCACAGAAGATGAAAAAAAAACCCTGATCGCCCATTTTAGAAAGAATGCCGCAACTCATAGTGCAGTGGTTGAAGCACTACAAACTTTAAGGTCCAATTTAAATTTATGACTCAACGGTTTTACAGCAATGGAAAGTTGTTACTCACTGGAGAATATGCAGTTCTTGATGGTGCCATGTGCTTTGCCTTACCAACTAAATACGGACAAACTTTAACGATAAAGGAGTTGGATACTCCAGTGCTTTTATGGACCAGCCTGGACGAAAAAGGTGAAATCTGGTTTCATACCTCTCTGCAGCTTGCACTTTTAAGAAATGAAGATATGGAAGGTGAATTGGCAAATCTGATAGCAACTGCAGATGCAGTTACCGGCTTGTTGCTGAAAATTTTGTTGGAGGCAAAAAAACTGAATCCCGATTTTTTAATGGATAAAAAGGGAATTGAAATACATACAGAACTGGGGTTTCCAAGAGATTGGGGACTTGGGTCTTCCTCAACCCTTATCAATAATATTGCACAGTGGGCAAAAGTCGATCCCTATGAGCTATTAGCAAAAACATTTAATGGAAGCGGTTACGATATTGCCTGTGCCCGGCACCATCGTCCAATAATTTATCAGATTGTGGGCGAGGATACCTTTATAAAAGAAATTGAATTCAACCCTCCATTCAAAGACTCTTTATTCTTTGTTCATCTAAACAGAAAACAAAACAGCAGAGAAGGAATTAAACGTTATCAAGAACAGGTATTTGATAAAGAATCCCTGGTTTTTAAAATATCTGCGATAACAGAGGAATGCATTGATTGCTCAGACTTGATGAGATTTATGGAATTAATGAACACTCATGAATTACTATTGTCAAATATTCTGAATCTGACTCCCATAAAGGAGGATCTGTTTCCGGACTTTGAGGGTTCTATTAAAAGTCTAGGCGCCTGGGGTGGAGATTTTGTCCTGGCGCTTGGAGGTGAAAATACAACTGCATACTTTAACCACAAGGGATACAGGACTGTCATTCCCTACAGGCAGATGATATTATAAAAAAAACCTCTCATAAGAGAAGCTTTTTTTTATGATAATTTCAGATGGACGTCTTATGCTATCTAAATATCCCGACAAACCTTAAGGTTTCTAATAGAATGTTGCCCTGAAATCTTTTATCTCTGAATTTTTCTTTAAGGCATTGAACACACTCGTATTCGCTCTGGCACCATTTGATGCCATCAAAGCATTGGCATATGTGGAATAATTTTCCAATTTAGGGCCTTCTTCCTTTTTAATTACCTCAATTTTAAATACCCCGGTCTCACCCGCAATAAGATCTGAGGTACTCCCCTGAGCCAGGGCAAAAGCAGTACCCACCACCAATGGTTCTCTTCCGGCTCCAGGTAATGTAGGAGTTTTTACCGTTAAGGCTGAAGCATTAGATACATTGGTATTGTTGACTGTAGCTATTTCATCCAAAGATTTGCCCTGGTTTTGAGAAATAATTTTTGCAGCTTTTTTTTCTTTACGAATTTTTGGAAGGACACTGGCAGAGGCATCTTCAACAGACATCAAACCTTCTTCATACTTTGCTGTTAGTTGCACAACAGCATAACCGTTGCTTATACCAAATCTCCTAATATCCCCTATCTTGGTATCAGTATTAAAAGCCCATTGGACTATGGATCTTTGATTGGAAAGCCCGGGAAGGTTTTCGTCTAATGCTGTAATTTTATTAACAGGTCTAATTAAGTATTCACTTTCTTTGGCCAAATCTGAAAATGACTTTTCTGCAGACGTAGCGGCCATTTCAAATTTAGTGGCATCTGTAAACAATGAATTTAATGTTGCCTCGGAGGCCTCTATTTCCCTGCTTAGAGTTGCCAGTTGAACAAGATCTTCCTTATCATCTACACGTACAATATGGTAGCCAAATTCTGTTTCAACCATTCCAATGAAGCCCACATCGTTACCAAAAGCAAAATCATTAAACTTTGGAGTCATAACCCCTTCCTGAAAATATCCCAAATCACCTCCCCTTGGAGCAGATGGCCCGTCTGAATTATCTCTGGCCAATTCGGCAAAAACAGTTCCCTCGGCTTTAGCTTGTTTTAGTATATCTTCTGCCTTGGTCCTGGCTTCTTCCTTTGTCCTTTTAATCTCCGGATTTGCTCTTTCGGCTCCTTCCCATGTAATTAAAATATGGCTTGCCTTAACAGATCCATTAGGCCTTTTGTCTACCATCTTGGTAATTTTGAAGCTTTCACCATCCTTGTAAGGACCAAACAGCTCTCCTACCTTTAGGGCCATAAGTGTATCTGCAAATTTTATAGGGAGTTCTTTTTTTGACTTATAAATAGTATCAAATTTGGTATCTGAATTCCTATCCAGAAAAGCCGCATTGTCTTTTGTATTTCTAAAACCTGGAATGGTATCTGTCTCATCGCGTTCTTCAAAATACTCAACTGTATCATCCAGCAGTTTTGTTATTTGATTTTTTATTTCAGCCTCGTCTTCCAGCGAAGGTTTATCTTCAAAATAGACAAACTGAATATCTCTTGCACTTGGTTGTTTATAATCTTCCTGATGTGCATTGATGTAATCTGAAATTTCTTTTTTGGTGATAATAAATGTGCTGTCAGGAATAGAAGTGTAAGGAACTCTTACATATTTGATGTCCACTTTATCTGTGGTTAATTTATAATCCAATTCTCCTTCTTTTAAAGTGGCTCCAACACCTGCCCTTATTAGATTGAAATAGGTTTGTTCTTTGGCACCCTGAATAATAGATTGCTCGTCCTGTAACCAGTCATTATATTGAGCGGGAGCATTAATTTTTAATTCTAAAATAAAATCCCGAAATTTTACTTCATCAAATACGCCATTCTCATCCAAAAATTGTGGGTTTTGAGCTATTCCCGGACTGGACTTAATGACGTTTATTATCTGATCCTGTTCAATTGAAATACCGAGATCTTCTATCTGCTGGCCCAAAATAGTGTTGCGTTCCACCTGGTTCCAGACAGAATTAACCAATTGCATGGATGAAGTTGCAGGTCCGGACCTTCTTGACGCGATTTCAATTTTTCTCCTAAAATCGTCGATAGAAATTTCGTCTCCATTAATTTCACCTACGGAAGACCCAACTTTTCCACCAGCAAAATCATTGCTGGTAAATATTCCAGAAATTACGAACGCAAATAATGCCAACCCAATGATAAGGATTAATATGGTTGTCCGTTTTCTAATATTCTCTAGAATTGCCATTTGATGTTAATTTAAAATCAGTTGGCGAAAATAGTATTTTCCATCAAGAAATAAAAACTTAAGGCTAGCTATCTAACCTTTAATTATGGCCTAATCCTTTTCCAGGACCTGAAGTGACACCAAATCTATTTTTGTGTTAGAAACTTCGAGGATAGTAAACAGAAAATGTTCTACTTGTATTTCAGTATTTTGGTCGGGTATCTCCCCTGTTTCATTCACAATTAACCCAGCAAGAGTCTCATATTCCTCGCTCTCAGGAAGTTCCAGCTTATACTGTTCATTTATATAATCAACTTCCAATCTGGCAGAAAATTTATACGTGTCTGGGGCGAGTTGTTCCTCGAGTAAATCAGTTGAATCATGTTCATCTTCAATTTCACCAAAAAGTTCTTCGACAATATCCTCAACAGTCATAATTCCTGAAGTTCCTCCATACTCGTCAAGCACAACAGCCATACTTTTTCTTTTCTTGGTCAACACATTGAGTATATCTTGTATCAACATGGTCTCTGGTACAAACTCAACAGGTAGTAGAATACTTTTTATTGTGGCAGGCTTCTTAAACAATTCATACGAATGAACGTAGCCAATAATGTTATCTATAGTATCTTTAAAGACCAATATTTTAGATAATCCCGTCTCCGTAAAAAGTTTCGCCAGGTTTTTCGGAGTCTCATCTAATTCCACCGCTATAATCTCAGTCCTTGGAACCATAACTTCCCGGGCCTTTACTGCAGAAAACTCCAGCGCATTCTGAAAGATCTGAATCTCGGAATCTACATTATCTTCTTCCATTACCGTCTCCATTTGTTCTGTGATGTAATCCCCCAATTCAATCTTGCTGAATACCAGTTGTGCTTGATCCCCATGTGTTTTGAAAAATACCCGTAGAAGTATGTCGGAAACTTTGATCACAAAATCAGAAATTACAGAAAAGAACAAATAGAAAAAATAAGCAGGAACTGCAAAAAATTTGAGCAGCTTGTTAGCATAAATCTGAAAAAGTACCTTGGGTAAAAATTCTGCCGTGAGCAAAATAATAATTGTGGATATTAAAGTCTGGGTTATGAGGCTAAAATCTGTAAATATGAGTTGAAAAAAATTATTGTCTGAAGGTAACATGGTCTGAAACCAATTCATCAATAACTCCCCCATAAACAAACCATAAACCACTAAAGCAATATTATTGCCAATAAGCATCGTGGCAATAAACTTGGAAGGTTTTTTTGTTAACCGGGTAAGAATTTGTGCCAGAAGACCTTCTTGTTTCTTTTCAATTTCGATATGGATCTTATTTGCAGAAATAAAGGCAATCTCCATTCCTGAAAAAAATGCAGAGAGCAATAAACAAAAACCAATAATAAGTATATTAAAGTCCAAAGCTATTGCTGATTATCCCGTTTTCGCTTTTCGAAGCGTTTTCTATAGTTACGCCTAAAAATAAACATTCCTATAGATATGAGCGCAAAGAAAATAAAGATGTAAGTGCCCTCCCTGTTTGTATTCCAAAGTTCTATAATCTTATAAACAGAAATTATTGCTACTGCCAAATACAGGTACTCCGTATATCTTAGTATTTTAATCATGATTTTTCTTCTTTAATAGTAATTAATCCATATGTCTTATGTGCATTGAAGAAGCTAAAGTCTCTATTAAAATCTATTCCTTCACCATCCATAATTGTCCCATCCTCCGGGTTCGTAAATTTAAATTTGTCCTGCGTAAAAATCCATTCATTGTTTTGGTCGTAAAAAAGCTGAGGAGCTTCCAGTTTTTTACCATCATGAGATTCAATCAATACATTGCCCTGCAGGTCTATCAAATTAGTGCTGGAATAAATAATCCCATAATCGGCACGGATGGTACTTTTATTATTGTTTTCATCAAACAAATCGACTACCAAGCCATTGGGAAATGTCCTATACTGAAATCTCATATTATCATAGTCTTCACTTAATGGACTTTTTAAAATAGCGATCACTCTTGATTCTTTAGTGTCTTCGCTTCCCAATTTTTCCAAAGTCTCTGTATAGGTAAGGGTGAAATTTTCGGCAACCCCCTGAGGATAAATAGTTTGCTGCGCCTCTTCGCCTACCCTTTTATAATTATCCTTACAACTATAAAAAAACATTGCCACAGAAAATACTATGGCAATGTTAAGTAATTTATTTCCGAAAGGATAATTCATTGTTATAGATTAGGCACTGTTACGCTGCCTCCTACCCAACAACTAAAACTGATGGTTTTTCCAGCCATTCCAGAATTAAAGATATCTGTCTTTGAAGGTGCTTTCGCACTATAGCTGGCTGCAGACTGGTTCGCATTTCCACTTAATGAAGGGTCCACTCTACCCGCTTTTCTGGCCATATCTGCTGCCTTCCAATAGATAGCTCTTTTTTCAAAAGGGGTCTCCCCACAGTCATTGGCACTTGTTGCATACAAATTTGCAATTAGCAAATAGGCTTTACCATTTGCAGCATTAGCGTCTATTGCCTTCTGGGCATAACTTCTTGCTGTTGATTTATTAGTTCTTCTATAACTCGTTGCTATCTTATAGGCAATATTTGATTTCTTTCTGGAATCTGTCTCCAGATCAAGAGCCTTATTATAATCTGCTATGGCCCCATTGGTATCTCCTGCTTTTTGCTTTAAAGTACCTCCATATACAAAAGCGTCTGCAGAAGGATCCAATGCCAACTGGGCTTCAAATAACTTTTTGAACATGGGATCGTCCGTACAGTCTTTACTGAACATCCTGCCTACTGCTCTTTTTACCCAGGTTACATCGGATTTTTTGCTTTCAAAATTCTTTTCATATAGAGGAATCAGATTCTCACAATCTGCCAAAGCACCTAATTTAGAATCTACGCTACCGGCAATTTTACCATAAGATTCAGAATTTGTAGTGGCTACGTCTAATCTTCTCTTATCCTTTGAGCTAAGTGTTCCGGCCTCTTCTTTGGGAAGCAACTCACTAATTACGTCTGTTAACTTAACATTCTCCTCTTCTATTTTTTCCGTAACATCATCATAGGTATCAAACACAGCCTGCAAATCTTTTTTCCCATCGTTATAAAGGTCTACAAGACTTGAAAAATAAAGATAAAGTGCCTTGGGGTTTTTAAAATTTTCTCTGTCTTGTTCAAAGGCTTCATGAAGCATGTTATAAATTTCTTCATTAGAGGCCATTTTATTATCATATAATAGCAATGCTTTATCTATGGCAACCCCCGCTTTACTGAACTTATCCGGGAATACCTTTAAGCTATTATCATACAAGGCTAATAAGTCATTTATATAGGCATCCTTTTCCGTACCGGAACTATTCTCAACCTTATAAGATAGAATTCTTTCTCCTAAAGAAAAATTTGCCTTATTAATAGACGGACAGTTATCATATACCATTTTCCATGGGGTATATGCCGCATCATAGTTTTTCACTTTTGCATGTTCTGCATAAATAGAAAGATTGGTCATACATTCTGGATTTTGGGCCTGGGCATTTGCCGTACCCATCATTCCCAATAAACCAATCATCATCAAGTAAAACTCCTTTTTCATCGTGTAATAAATTTAAAGTGGTTAATGTACTAAATTTTTATCAATTTATTTTCCTTTTTTGGAACCATTTATCGTTGAATGATAGTCCTACACTGACTTTGAAGTAAGTTTCCCTAACCAAATCAGCAACAGTGGTTCCTCGTTTCCCGTATTCCAAACCAAAATTCAAATTGGAAAAACCTCCTCCTAATGGTAAGCCAAGACCAAAAGTTATGCCAAATTCATTGATTGGCGTATTATTAACTATCATACCCGTTTTATTAGACCGCATACCTGCCCTATAGGTAATTCTTTTCAAATAGCTGGTAAATGACGCATAATCAGGTATATAATAGCCCCCTACCCTTATAGAGCTGGCATCCTCATAATCTACATTGTCCAGGTCAAGAAAATCATTTCTAAAGGAGCTCAAAGCCTGTAAACTATACTCAACACCTAAAAACCATTTTCTATCGCGGCCTAAACCCAGTCCAAAAGTCGTTTTTGTTGGTATTTTTAATTCCGTATTCCTAAGGTTTGAAGGTTCTAAATTTATGTCCCTTACTTCTATTTCCTCTCCGGTGTTTAATGAAAAAGCTCCTAGTCTTTCATTGTTGGAAGACACCAGGTTAGCCTGGGTATTAACCGTAACTGAACTAAATAAAGTGTATTTGTTTTTAATCATGGGGGTATAGGTTGCGCCATAATTAAAATCAAAACCATCAATCTGTGAAGTACGAACGTCAATGGTACCATACTGCACGCCATCGATACTTTGTATACTTTGGTGTTCAACGGTTCCAAAGCTAAAATTCATGGTTGCTCCAACGTGAAGGTTTTTTGTTATTTCGTACCCCGCTGATAGAAACACTCTATTTAAACCTCCTTCACCGGAATATTGATTTAAAACCGTATCCCTAGAGGAATTAGTGGTTTGGCTAAAAACATTATAGCCTACGGAAGTATAAGGAAGGATCCCCATTCCCATTCCTAACTTTGGAGTTACTGGAACTGCAAGAACTATATATTCAATAGAGGTGACAGAAGAACTTTGCTTTTCCGTAAAATCTTCCAGCTTTATTTCTGTATGTGCCCCTCCTGCAGTATAAGTTACTAACCGGAGCCTCCCATAACCGGCAGGATTTCTTAAATTCACATGAATACTGTCTGAATACATGCTCAGATATCCCATCGCCTGATTTTCAATAGTGGCCTGTGCTTCCAGATCTCCAATCCCATAAAAAGAATAAGGGGATACAGTACCATTTCCGCTCTGAGCGTATGTAGTTATTGCCGTTAAGCAGAGTATTAGCAATACGATTTTCTTTACCATCTAGCGTTTGTTGTATTCCAGCAAATGATTCAAGCCCACAAGGAGAAAATTAGAATGCGCAAATATGGTATTTTTTAATCGTTTAGACAAAATTTGGGCATCCCCGCCTGTTAAAATAACTGTTAAATCTTTAAAACGCGATTGGTATTGACTTATAACCCCATCTATCTCATTGCAAATGCCATTTAAAACCCCGCTGTGAATACTTGCTTCAGTAGAATTTCCAATAATATCATTGAATTCAACCGGCTCAAGTAAAGGCAATTTGGCGGTTTGTTCATGCAGAGCTCTGTAACGCATATGCACCCCAGGAGAAATAGCACCTCCCAGGTATTCGCCGTAGTCATTTATCATATCATAGGTTATACAAGTGCCGGCGTCAATGACAAGGGTATTGGCATCAGGATTAAAGTAGAAGGCAGCAGTAGCCAGGGCCATTCTGTCCATTCCCAGGGTATGGGGAGTGGCATAGGAATTCTTAAAAGGAATTTTGGAAGTATGGCTTAATAAATGTACCTCAACAAATACGGATAACACCGCAATATATTTTTTGTCAAATACTCCAACAGCAGAAACAATGGCACTCTTAATAGAAGGGTATTTTTGGAATACTTTTTTTACACGATTGGGAAAGTAATTTGGCTCAAACTTTTCCTGCCATAATAAGTCATGTCCATTAAAAATGGCCAGCTTCACATAGGTATTTCCGGCGTCCACAATAAGGTTCATAACACAAAGATTGTAAATTGAAAAAAAACAGCAGGCTTTTTTTTCTTTTTTGTTTGTAGTTCCTAAATTTGAAAGTATATTTGCCCCCTCTTTAGCACAACGTTTCTGCTTGGGCAAAGTAGTTTAAAATAAAGGTACCTTAGCTCAGTTGGTAGAGCAACGGACTGAAAATCCGTGTGTCCCTGGTTCGATTCCTGGAGGTACCACTTAAAGCACAAAACCCACTCACTAGAGTGGGTTTCTTGTTTTTAGGAACCTTGAAAATGTAATTTTCTAAGGGGCTAAAGACAAGAAACGCCCGCCGAAGGCGGGGAGGTTTTTTATTTTCAGATGTGAGACCAAAGGAACAACCAGTGAAACGAAGTTAATCCTGGAGGTACCACTTAAAGCGCCAAACCCGATTCTTGATATAATTACTGGGTTTTTTATTTTTATTACCTGGTTAAGCAAGAACAGAATCAATCTCACCTAAAATTCCCAATTAAACCGGGGGCATTCAGTAGCATCCCATTTTATGTTCCTATAAATTATAAAAAATTCATTTATGCATATTAAAATATTAGATTGGGTATCCTTGTCGTTTAAATGGCCAGAACAAACCCAAAACAATAGGTTTGCGCTTTTTTAGTATCTTTCGACTACATGATAAATTAATCCGGAAAATTAAATAAATTTAGACCTCTAATAAACCATCCATTAAATGAGATTTTATATCAGATTACTGATCCTGACCATTTTTTGCCTGTATAATTATGCCGCTAATGGGCAATTGTACACTACTATAAACAGAGACTTTGCTAGTATCGCATTAACAGATGTTTACACCAAACGCATTTCAGAAATTAAGCGGCTAAATGTTCAGGATTCAAATGAAAATAAAGAAGTAAAACCCCAGATAAATGAATTAGAATCGTCAGATAATCAGGATAAAGAGCAAGTTCTGGAACAACTTAAATCTGAAGAAGACAATGAGAAATTAAAAGCCGCCATTACAAAAGCTAAAATAGATTCTTTACGTGAAACGGCTACTGGATTTCCCATAATAGGAATAATGCAGGATACACTGATCATGATCTATTCCAAATTTGGGGCCTTTACCGCAAAAGAGAGAGCCGAAAGAGTTACCAGAAAAATTAAACTATTGTATGAAGATGATTATTTGAATATAGACTCTTTATCGGTTGCTGATTCAGAAAATACATTGGATATCGTATATGGTGAAACTATTATAATGAGCGTTTCTGAAACTGATGCCAAATGGCATGATAAGAGCAGACAAGAATTGGCTTATGAATTTAAGGATATTATAAAAGCCTCCCTAATTAAGGCTAATAAAGAGTATAGTTCAGAAAAAATATTAACCCGACTGGGATTGGCCTTATTTGTTGTAATACTGGCCTGGCTTATCATTTGGTTAATAGGCAAAGGGTATAATCGCTCAATAAAGTACATAACCAGCAAAAAAGAAAAGTGGTTTAAAAATTTAATTTATAAGGATTATACATTCTTGTCAATTGAACAGGAATTAAGAGCCACTTTGATTTTATTTAGAATAATCAGATGGTTTATTTATGTAGTACTGTTTTACATCTCATTGCCTATAATCTTTAGTATTTTTCCCTTTTCACGCAATTGGGCTGATAAACTTTTCCAGCTCGTATGGTCTCCGCTCAAAAATATATTCATTGCGATATATGAGTACTTGCCCAACCTATTTACCATTTTAGTCATTTTCCTGGTAATGAAGTATTTTGTGCGTCTTATAAAATACTTTTTTACAGAAATTTATGCCGAAAAACTTAAAATATCCGGATTTTATCCTGAATGGGCCATGCCCACATTTAACATAATTAGGTTCTTATTGTACACCTTTATGTTTATTTTGATTTTTCCTTATTTGCCTGGATCTGAATCAAATATTTTCAAGGGTGTATCCATATTTATAGGAGTATTATTCTCCTTGGGTTCTTCAACTGCCATTGCAAATATGGTAGCAGGCTTAGTGATTACCTATATGAGCCCTTTTAAGATGGGTGACCGAATCAAAATTGGGGAGATTTCGGGTGATGTGATTGAAAAAACTCTGTTGATCACAAGGATTAGGACTATTAAAAATGAGGTTATTACCATTCCCAACTCCTCTGTGCTTTCTGGCAATACCACGAACTATTCTACCGAAGCCCGTAACCATGGTTTAATTATAAATACCAGTGTAACCATAGGATATGATGTCCCCTGGAAAGATATGCACCAGGCCTTACTGGAAGCAGCACGGAGAACAGACTTGTTGTTGAAAGAGCCCGCTCCTTTTGTTTTGCAAACCAGTCTCGAAGATTTCTATGTTTCTTATCAAATCAACGCATACACGCAAAATGCGGGTAATCAAGCGGTAATATATTCCAACTTACATCAAAATATCCAGGATGTGTGCAATGAAAAAGGCATAGAAATCCTTTCACCTCATTATAGGGCCAACAGAGATGGAAATGCGATAGCAATCCCTGCGGCATACCTGTCTAAAAACAAAAAAGACTAAAAAACATATAGGGCGATAGCAACTATTAAAAACAAATTAATCCGAAATGCGCTAAAAAAATAAGCTTATGAAACCGGCAATGAATAAAAAGGATGACTTAATAAGCTATAACCAACAATTTACAATCCGGTCTTTTGACCATAATAATATAAATTATGCAAACCATATTAGGTTCAGGCGGTGCCGTTGGAATTGAACTTGCCAGGGCGTTAAAAGAATACACCAGCCAGATCAGGCTGGTAAGCAGAAATCCAAAAAAAGTGAATGAGACCGACGAAATTTTCCCGGCAGATCTTCTCAATCCTACGGAAGTAAACGAAGCGGTTAAAGGTTCATCAATTGTATATGTCACTGTCGGATTTCCATACAATTTAAAAACCTGGAAGGAAAGCTGGCCCAAATTTACGGAAAATGTTATTGATGCCTGTATAGCAAATAAGTGCAAATTGGTCTTTTTTGACAACATCTATATGTACGACTTAAATTACCTGAACGGGATGGACGAGGAAACACCCATAAACCCGCCGAGTAAAAAAGGGAAAATACGTGCTGATATAGCCGATATGATTATGTCTAATGTAAAAGATGGAAATCTTACTGCCCTCATCGCCCGCTCAGCGGATTTTTACGGGCCGGCCATTAAAAATACGAGCATGTTAACGGAGACCGTTTTTAAACCCCTGAGCAGTGGAAAAAAAGCAAATTGGATGGCTTCTTTAAATTTTAAACATTCCTTTACATATACTCCTGATGCCGGCAGGGCAACTGCACTCCTTGGTAATTCTGAAGATGCCTATAACCAGGTGTGGCATCTCCCAACCGCTGAAAACCCTTATACCGGCCGTGAATGGATAGATACCATTGCAAATGAAATGGGCGTAATACCCTCATATCAGACAGCAACAAAGTTCCTGGTGAGGTTGTTGGGGCTTTTTATTCCTTTAATGCGGGAAATGCCTGAAATGATGTATCAGTACGACCGGGATTATGTGTTTAATTCAGACAAGTTTACGAACCATTTTGATTTTAAAGTCACCCCCTATTTAGATGGAATTAGGGAAATCATCCATTCAGATTATAGCAAATAAATAGTGGGCAGAAAATAAGCTATGATAATTCAAAAGGTTCTCAGGACTCATTTAACTATTTCATTAAAATGAAAAATTCTTTAATTGCCCCATACTATTGCGTCATTGGAGGGGGAATTATCGGATCATGGACCGCCCTTCATTTAGTCAGGGCTGGTGTGCCTACAGTACTGATAGAGCAATTTCCTTTTGAACATGCCCGTGGCAGTTCACATGGTGGGTCAAGGGCATTCAGAATGTTACAAAACGATGATTTGACTATGCTGATCTATTCACTATCTGAGTGGAAAGATCTTGAAAAAGGTGATCAGGGATCACTTTTTATACAAACAGGACTGATTAGTTTTGGAGAAGAAAAGGACCCTTATTTATTAGAATCTATAAATAAGGTAAAACAAGGAGGATATCAGTGTAAATTGATGGGGCCGGAAGAGATCAGGAAACAATATCCCATGATCCGATACCCCAATAAATGGAGTGCGGCTTATGACAAAACTGCAGGGATATTGGTTGCGGGCAATTGTGTTAATACCGTTAAAAATGAGTTTTCCAAATTGGGCGGTAAGATTGTCAAGGCTTTCGTGAAAGGAATAACTTCAGAGGTTGAAAGAGGGGCAAATGTTCACATATATCATCCTTCAGGTCATGAAGAAAACCTCTCATTTAAAAAGGTAGTGGCATGTGCCGGACCATGGACATCCAAAATGTTTCCTCAGCTACGGCCCCTCCTTACTACCAAACTGATACCAGTAACTTATTGGCAGGAACTCAATGAACTGGGAAGGCCTGTTGAAAACCCCAAAGAATCAATGTATAGCGCTGCCAGTGGCTTCCCGGTCATTTTCAATGCGAGACTTACCGATGTTTATGCTATTCCCTCATACGAATATCCCGGCCTCATGAAAGTACTTTATCATGGCGGTCCGGACGCGGACCCCGATGCCAGGGACAAAGAAAACCTGCTGCCCTATATAGCCCACGTAAGCGACTATATAAAAAAATATTTGCCCAATTTGGATTATTCTAAACCTGCTATTTTAGAAAGGTGCATGTACACATGTACAACAGATAACCTGCCTATACTGGACGAAATTGAGGAAAACATTATAGTGGGTGCCGGTTTTTCCGGTAGTGGTTTTAAACATAGCCCTGCCATGGGAAAGTCTCTCGCCTCTCTAGCACTTGGCCAGGAAACAGCTCTGCCAGATGGATTTGAGCTTCCCCGTTATAAATTGAATAGGTTTTGAAAGTAGGAGTATAAATATTAATAGTGCAGAAGAAATTCAGGAATCAGGGCTGCTTAAAATTTACTTTTTATTGTAATATTCCACGAATATAAAATGTAATAGATGCCAGAAGCGGTATCCATCAAAAAAAATTCAATAACTTACCAATGGAAACGATTATGAGTGATTTACCTCTCAATAAGCAGAAATAAAACTTTGGACATCGCTAAAAGTTATTTATGGTCAGCTACTTAGAGCCTTCCTGGAGAAAATCAGGAGTTTCAAAAAAAACAGGTATCGTCATGAGAAATATTAGCATCATTGTAGTACTATTCTTAACCAGTATTGTTTGTCTGGCTCAAAATGAGCCGGTATCCACAAACCCAGTTGGCCTGGATTGGCTCCCCGAGCGGAAAGATATTCAGGCAGGGGCAATTTTGGTCCCGGAAAATCATGATGACCCCAATGGTAAAAAAATTCAGATTACCTATATCATCTTGCAAGCCAAGGACACAATAACCGAGGCCTTCCCAATGATATTTTTTGCAGGAGGCCCTGGTGGCAATACCCTGAGTGAAGGTATGATCAATTTTTTATCGGAACACCCCTTAAGAAATGAACGTGATATTATTCTTTTTGACCAGCGGGGAATTGGGTATTCATCTGCAATGCCGGATATGTCTTTTGAGGCATTTGATATAATGGCTAAAAATGCTGATGAGGAAGAAGAACTGGCACTAATGAGGAGTATGATTCTTGAATATAAAAAGAAGTGTGAAGAGCTGAACATTAGCCCTGAATATTACAACTCCATACAAAACGCTAAGGATGTTGGAATGCTTTTTAAACATTTGGGTTATGAGAAGTACAACCTCTTTGGGGGCTCCTATGGTACGCGTATAGCCAGGGTGGTCCAGGACATGTTCCCCCAATATGTTCATAGTTCAGTTCTCGATTCTCCATCTTCACTCAATAGTGATTTTCTTCTAAGTCGACTCGAGAGTTATTCCCTGGCATTGGGCAGAATTTTTGAATACTGTGAAAATAATGTTGATTGCAAAAGTCAATATCCCGGATTAAAAGATGATTATTTTAACGCGATATCTATCCTGGAGCAAAAGCCACTAACTGTGGTCATGAAGGACTCTATAAATGTAACCATTAATGCTCAGGATGGGATTTATTTATTGAGAAGGTTACTGTATCAAAGCAATTCAAGGCAAAAGGCTCCTGAACTTATCAAAGCATATATAGAAGGTGAGGGGCAGGTCATTAATGAGGTCCTGGAATTTGAATACGAATTAACCGGGGGATTAAACCTTACCATGCTTTTGTCAGTTGAAAAATATGAAAATTTTAATCCGGATAATACTGCCGAGCTAGTCCTGGAGAACTATAAAAACTATCCCTTAATCCCGGTTAAACTGGGCTTTTTTGATGCTTTTTACATTGCAGGTATGAATTGGCACGGCAATAACTTGCCAATGAAGGAAAGAAAATTTATGGATTCCGATATACCAACACTCATATTCGTAAATAGGTTTGATCCTGTTACCCCTCCTAAAAATGGTGTTCTTTTTCAAGAAAACCTGTCTAACGGAACGTTGCTAATCCTCGATGAAGGAGGTCATGGAGGCGGCAATGAGGAATGCAAAAATCAGGTTATGATCAATTTCATGAACAACCCAAATGCGAAACTGGATGTCTCCTGTTTGAATTTATATACCGAGTAATAACCATTTTTATTTGGAAATTAAACACCCATCTTTCCCTAAAATCACGTCTAATTATTTTTCAGTTTTACAGAGGATTTGGCATATTAAAAATTTTATTGTCTGAAAAAACCAAAGCAGGTTTCAAAAATTAACCATATTTTGTTTAAGTCTCAGTATTTATTTAAAGTGGAATTTTTGGACCTGAATAAATTCCATGGTTAGGAATTTTTCTACGTTATGGGTTCAGATGGCATAAAATCTTTGCAAACAATGATATTTTATAAGAAAAGCCTAAAAAAAATCTTGTTTTTTTGTATGTATTACTAAGGATTACTATCTTTTCACCAAAACACAGAACTATAACTAAATATATCATGAAAAAGTTAAACACTTTACTATCCATAGTGCTGGCGCTGGTCTTTATGTCAGCCTATGCACAGAAAAACCAAAAGCCTAATATTCTGGTCATCTGGGGCGATGATATAGGCACTGAGAACATCAGCTATTATAACCGCGGCATGATGGGCTATCAGACCCCAAATATTGACCGTATAGGAAACGAGGGCGTCTTCTTTACGGATTACTACGGGCAGCAAAGTTGCACCGCAGGCCGTGCCGCGTTCCTTAACGGATCCGTCCCTGTACGAACCGGTATGACTAAGGTCGGTATCCCGGGTGCAAAGGAGGGCTGGCAGCAAACAGATGTTACGATTGCCACAGCTATGAAAAGCCTTGGCTATACTACCGGACAGTTTGGCAAGAACCATCAGGGAGATCGTGATGAGCACTTACCTACCGTGAACGGTTTCGACGAATTCCTGGGAAATCTTTATCACTTAAATGCCGAGGAAGAACCTGAAAACGAAGATTACCCGGGGGATATGATATTGGCTGATGGCAGCACATTCATTGAGTCTTTCGGTCCACGTGGCGTACTTCACTGCTATGCAGACGGTAAAGGCGGCCAAACCATCAAAGACACCGGACCGCTGACCAAAAAGCGGATGGAAACTATTGATGAGGAAACCATTGCCGCTGCCAAAGATTTTATTACCCGACAGGTTAAGGCGGGCAAACCGTTCTTCTGCTGGTGGAATGGAACACGTATGCATTTCAGAACCCATGTAAAGGAAGAGAACCGCCACAAAGGCAATGACGAATATACCGACGGCATGATCGAACACGACATGCAGGTTGGTGAACTCCTGAAACTTCTGGATGATCTCGGCATCGCCGACAATACGATCGTTCAATATTCCACGGACAACGGGCCACATTACAACACCTGGCCAGATGCCGGCACCACACCCTTCCGCAGTGAGAAAAACTCAAACTGGGAAGGAGCTTACCGCGTTCCCTGTTTCGTAAGATGGCCCGGCCATTTTCCTGCCGGTACGGTACGAAACGGCATCGTTTCGCATGAGGACTGGCTTCCAACATTCGCTGCTGCGGGCGGCAACCCCAACATTGTAGAGCAGTTGAAGGCAGGAGTCGAGTTAAATGGACGTACATACAGGAACTATCTTGATGGAGCCAACCAACTAGACTATATCAGTGGCAAAACCACAGAATCACCTCGAAAAAAGTTTATATATGTGAATGATGACGGTCAGATTGTTGCCATGCGATATATGCCCTGGAAAGCTGTCTTCCTTGAAAACCGTGGCGTGGCCTTCGAAGTTTGGCGCGAGCCGTTCACAGAACTTCGTGTACCGCTGTTATTCAATCTTCGCCGGGATCCATTTGAGAAAGCCCAGCACAACTCAAACACCTATAATGATTGGTTCCTTGACCGGGTTTTCGTCCTAGGACCAATGCAAAAAGTAGCAGCACAATTTCTCATGACCATGAAGGAGTATCCGCCAAGCCAAACTCCCGGGTCCTTTAATCTGGAAAAGGTCCAGAAACAAATTGAAAACTCCATGGGAGGCAAATAGACTTTCATTTACAATACGGGCCGTAACTGCAACATGTGCATACGGCCCTTATTTAGCAAAGGACTTACTCAAGGGACATATAGAGAAGTAAAAGGAAATCTTCCTCCCCATGCTAAATAAAAATTGACAAACCTACTGTATTTGAAGAAATACAAAGTATTTATTAAAATTGAATGCTATTCTTTGTCTATTAACCTTATTAAAAAATCCTGCGGCAACGTAAGGATTTTTTTGTTTTGGGACTATATTGCAATAAAATTGTTCGCGATTTGATTTCTTTAGACACCCATACTCCACTACCAGTGCTTCAGGATTTTCTGGAATCCATTAAGTGGCTCAAACCACATGAAAAGATTAGTACAGTTTCAACACCCGGAGAAGGCAACATGAATGTTGTGCTTCGGGTAAAAACGAATCAGCGTTCTTTTATATTAAAGCAATCACGACCATATGTACAGAAATACCAGCACATAGAAGCTCCCCTCAACAGGACAGAGGTGGAATATAAGTTTTATAAAGCCATTCAAGGTGCTGGTATTGCTGATCATATCCCTGCTATCTTAGCATTTGATCAGGTGAACTACCTAATTCAAATGGAAGATCTGGGGCAGTGTGAGGACATGACTTTTTGTTACGGGGAACGCAGGATTTCGATGCCTGTTCTGGAGAAACTTGTAGGCATCTTAGAAATTATTCACAGTGCGGGTGATGTAGAAAATTTTCCTGAAAACAGGATCCTGAGGGAATTGAATCATCAGCATATTTTTGTGCTGCCCTTTCTAGAGGATAACGGATTTGAATTAAATGAAATCCAGGAAGGTCTGCAGGAATTATCGCTCCTTTATAAAAAAGATACAGCCATAAAAACAGTTGTCAATAAACTTGGCGATATGTACCTTTCCAAAGGAGATGTTTTAATCCATGGCGACTATTACCCCGGTAGCTGGATGCGCCTGGAAAATAAGGTGTATATGATAGATCCCGAATTTAGTTTTATTGGTTTTAGAGAATTCGACCTGGGTGTGATGACAGCTCACCTTATTTTAGCCGGCATGGACACTTCTTCTATGGCTACCGTTATAAAACTCTATAAAGGAGAAACAGACATTGCGCTCATTTCCAAGGTGGCAGGCATCGAAATTATGAGGCGCTTAATTGGCCTTGCACAGTTGCCGCTACAAAGAACTATCGAGGAAAAAGACTATCTTTTACAACTTGCCAGAAAAATGATATTAATATGAAATTCAACTTTTTTATTGTTACAGTATTGGTGATCCTGACAAGCGTATCCTGCAAGGATCAGAAGGCAGACATTGATATCCCTGAGCCTAAGAAATTAGCCTATGCCCAGGATTCTCTTATCTTAAATAAGGAAGAATTATACGATAAGGTTTTGGGAGCACTTGTTGGTTCTGCAATAGGTGATGCCATGGGAGCCTCAACTGAAATGTGGCACAGGTCTGACATTCAGCATAAATACGGGTACATTACCGGGCTTACCCCTGCAGAACGTATACAATCTCCTGAAGGTACCTGGGAGCATAACCTGAATGCCGGTGCTACAACTGATGATACCCGATGGAAATACTTTATGGTTTCTTATTTTAATACTTATTCTCCCGAACTGAATCCTAAACACTTCACGAAATTTATTACAGATTACTACCAGTCCATCGCCTCCAAATTAGGTGATACAGAAATTTTAGAATCTCCCGATGCCCTGGATGCCAGGTTGGAAAAGGTAGACTGGATTAAGGAGTGGGCCCGGGTGGCACTGGCCTACCAGAAAGGCACAGAGGAGTATTTGGAGGCTCAAAACAGGTTTTATGGGGGAGAAATGTCCTGTGCAGGGATGTTGTACACGCCTATGTTTGGCTTGTTGGAACCCAACCCGGAGATGGCATATCTCACCGCCTATAAACATTCACTTTTTGATATTGGATACGCCAAAGACATTTCCGGACTGGTTGCCGCTATGACCCATATGGCGATGCGAACTACAGACATGGATTCTATACTTAATGCGGCTGTTTTTATAGATCCTATGCGTTATCAGGACAGCAGACTGGTAGGTCGCCTCTCCTATAATACAGCAGATGCTGCCAGAAAATATGTAAATCTTTCCCATGAAATTGAAATATCAGAATCCACGGCAATGACAGATTCTTTGGAGATAAAAACCCCGGAACATTTTAATGGAACTAAAACAGATTGGGCACAACAGGATTTTGTTTATGGATTATTGGAAAAAAACAAAAAAGCCATTGCATTTCATGCCGGTGAGATCTGGCAAATTCTGATTGCCGGTTTGGCTTTTGGAGATGGCGATTTTGAAAAAAGTATCCAGTTTATTGTAAATTACGGAAGAGATAATGATACCGTGGCGGCCGTAGCGGGAATGATCCTTGGCGCAAAGGGCGGGTATAACAATTTACCTTTGGAACTGAGAACCGAAGTTCTTCTTGTAAATAAAGAACAACTGGGTATTGACCTGGAAGAACTCGCTTCCAGGATGGTAGCCACCATATTGCCGGAATCCGTAAATACAAATTAAAATGGCGGTTACTAATTTTATACATGAAGACTTTTTATTACAGACCCAATTTGCGGGCAGCTTGTACCACAATTATGCTAAAAACCTCCCTATAATTGATTACCATAATCATTTGTCGCCGCAGAAAATAGCAGAAGATTTCAGGTTTAATACAATTTCCGAGATCTGGCTGAGTGGAGACCACTACAAATGGAGAGCCATGAGGACCCTTGGTATAGAGGAAAAATATATTACCGGAAATGCCACAGATCTGGAGAAATTTATAAAGTGGGGGGAAACTGTACCCTATACCATGCGAAATCCATTATATCATTGGACCCACCTTGAATTAAAACGCTATTTTGATATTGATGTCCTCCTGGATCAAAGTAATGCGGCAGAAATTTATAATACCTGTACTGAAAAATTACAGCTTCCATCACATAGTACTTTGGGCCTTTTAAAACAAATGAATGTTGAAGTAGTTTGTACAACCGATGACCCACTGGACACATTGGCGTACCATAAAAAAGCGAGTCATAATCCCGGTTTAAAATTATTGCCCACGTTCAGACCCGATAAAGCCTATGCTGTTGAAAATACAACGGCTTTTCTTGATTATTTGATCAAGTTGGAAGGTGTGGTCGGTACTTCTATAAATTCATTCACAGATTTCTATGAGGCTTTGGAATCCAGAATAAATTACTTCCATGTAAATGGCTGCAGATTAGCAGATCATGGCCTGGATTACATTCCGTTTTATAAAGATGAAACATTTGAAATCTCTAAAATATTTAAAAAATTATTAAAGGGAGAGTCACTCACTGCAAGTGAAGTGGCCTGTTTTAAATCGGAGGTATTGAAGTTTCTTGCCAGGTGTTATCATAAAAATGGCTGGGTACAGCAGTTTCACCTCGGTGCACTTAGAAATAATAACCAAAGGATGCTGAAACAACTGGGACCAGACACCGGATTCGACTCAATAGGAGATTTTTCACAGGCAGGGTCCTTAAGTAAATTTCTGAATTACCTGGATAGTACGGACCAGCTTACAAAAACCATTATTTATAATTTAAACCCCGCAGACAATGAGGTCATGGCTGCAATGATTGGGAATTTTAACGACGGAAGTGAAAAGGGAAAAATTCAATTTGGCTCTGCCTGGTGGTTTCTGGACCAGAAAGATGGTATGGAAAAACAACTGAATTCTCTCTCCAATATAGGGCTATTAAGCTGTTTTATTGGTATGCTAACCGATTCCCGCAGTTTATTGTCATTTCCCCGACATGAATACTTCAGGAGGGTACTTTGCAATATTATAGGTAAAGATGTAGCAAACGGAGAACTCCCGGCGGATGAAAAATGGTTGGGTAAGATTGTGTCGGATATTTGTTACCACAATGCAAAGGCTTATTTTCCATTTTAGTTTTAAGCAGTACTTCGGGAAATTTAACTTTCTTAAGCTATATTTGAAATATTAACCAGTTACCTGAAATCTTTGTTTTGGCATGGACTAATGGAATTTTACTTTACATATCATGAAGTCTGAATTGTTTGATATAGACGACAAAATTATAGTAATTAGTGGCGCAACAGGAGTCCTGGGTTCTGCTATTACAGCCTATCTGGCGGCGCAAGATGCAAGGGTTGTCGCGATGGGCCGAAATGCAGCTAAGGTAAATTCACTGATAGAGAATATAAAGGGCACCCGACATAAGGTATTTCCTCTGATCGCAGATGTAACTGATGAACAAGATTTAGTACGGGCAAAATCGAAACTTGAACATGAGTTTGGAAAATTAGATGTACTGATTAATCTGGCCGGAGGAAATATGCCAGGGGCAGTGATTACCCCGGAACAGACTCTGCTGGACGCCCGAACAGATGAGATAAACAAAGTGATGGAATTGAATTACATGGGTTCATTTCTTCCTATAAAATCATTCCTGCCTTTATTTTTGACAGACTTGAAAGGAAGTATTATAAATATTTCTTCCATGGCCGCCCAAAGGCCTATAACACGAGTATTGGGCTATGGCTCAGCCAAGGCAGCAATTGATAACCTGACCAAATGGCTTGCTATAGAATTTTGTAGCAAACACAGCACAGAATTAAGGGTAAATGCTGTTGCACCAGGTTTCTTTTTAACAGAGCAAAACAGAACTTTACTTACTGAAACAGATGGCCGGTTAACCAAGCGGGGCAATCAAATTATAGCGAATACCCCAATGGGAAGATTTGGTAATCCTGATGAACTCTTTGGTGTTCTTCATTGGCTGATCAGTGATGCCTCCAAATTTGTAACCGGAACAATTATTCCGGTAGACGGCGGGTTTAATGCATATTCGGGCGTATGAAAACTATGGAACAAACAATGCGATGGTACGGGCCAAATGATCCCGTGACGCTTAGTGATATCAGGCAGGCTGGAGCAACGGGTATTGTAACTGCTTTGCATGAAATACCGAATGGCATGGTATGGGGTGTACAGGAAATACGAAACCGGAAACAGATTATAGAAGATGCCGGACTTAGGTGGTCTGTGGTAGAAAGCGTCCCGGTCCATGAAAACATTAAAACACGAAGCGGAAATTTTGAGGAACACATAGAAAACTACAAGACAACTATCAAAAATCTGGCATCAGAAGGCATAAATATTATCTGTTACAATTTTATGCCAATTCTGGATTGGATACGCACAGAATTAGATCATGAGCTACCCAATGGTGCAAGGACATTAAACTTTGAAATGAGGGCCCTGGCGGCTTTTGACTGTTTTATATTGAAGCGGAAAGGGGCCATGGAATCTTATTCCCCCGGGATTATTAAAAAGGCAGAAGACTATTTAAACGGTTTAGACCCCTTACAAATTGAAAAACTCAAAAGAACAATTTTGGATAATCTCCCCGGGGCAGAGATAGGATATACACTGGAGGAATTTCAAAGGGCATTGGATAATTATCGTAATATTGATACCCCCACTTTGGAAAAGAACCTCCATCTTTTTCTTAATGAAGTACTTCCTGTAGCTGAGGAAAACGATGTCTTTCTGGCCATCCATCCGGATGATCCTCCTTATCCAATTCTCGGATTACCCAGAATAATGAGTACCGCTTCCGATATTAAACGTATCCTGACTGATAACGACAGCCCTAATAATGGGATTACATTTTGTACCGGCTCCCTTGGCGTAAGGGAAGATAATAACCTGGTGCAAATTGTAAAGGACTTTGGAAATCATATTCACTTTGTTCATCTTAGAAGTACCCGAAGGGATAAAGACGGAAATTTTCATGAAGCCTGTCATTTGGAAGGGGATGTACCAATGTACGATGTGGTTAAGGAACTCTTACAATTACAGGAAAATAGAAAGAAACAATTACCTATGCGACCAGATCATGGGCAACAACTGCTGAATGACCTGAATATGAAGACTAATCCAGGGTATTCGGCAATAGGTCGTCTGAAAGGTCTGGCTGAACTGAGAGGGCTGATGTTTGGTATTGCAAATCAAAGTCACTGATACGCTACCATATGGATTCTGCTCTGCTCACTTCTAAATTATCAATTGACAAATCCGTGGTTGCTGGATTCCTGAAATTGAGATTCGTATAATTTTCATTGGGAAATATTTGAGCGGTCATTACATACCGCCCATTATTAATGAATACTTCTATGGATGACCAATCCATCAAAATCCTGACCACCATTTCTCCTTCAGGCATATTAGTAACAGGCATTTTCTGAACATCTTTGGCAAACTCTTCCTTAAACGAGGTCTTCCCAGACTTGCTTCGGTCCAACAAAAATAGTTCCTGATCCCCATCCAAAGTTAATACCAGTTCCTCTCCTAAACTATTACTAAAAGAAAATTCAAAATTTCGGTTGGTTGTTCTAAACTCTATTTCTGCCTGGTTATAGTGATCAAAAGGAACAGTTTCTGATGACCCCGGCGCCAGTTCAAGATTTTTTTTAATCTCCGATTTAAGTATAGTCCCGAAATTATCCAAAGGGTAATTTGCCAATTGATACGAATTACCTGATTTAATTAGTGACAAACTTCTGGGAACCGTCATTGCACTTCGCCATTCTTTCGTTGGCGTGTCCCTGGCATATGCCCAATTACTCATCCAGCCTATAAAGATCCGTTGGTTATTTGGCGCATTATTGTAGGTTATACCCGCGTAATTATCCGTGCCCCAATCTAACCATTTTTCCTCCTGCTGGTCAGACTTAAAAGTAGTCCCGTCAAATTCACCTATAAAATATTGGGTTCCACTACCTCCGTTTGGTGCCCCGGGGTTAATACTAATAATAAGAACCCATTTTTCTTCTGAAGAGCCGGGGATTTGTAATGGAAAAAGATCCGGGCATTCCCAGACACCACCATGTGCCCCGGACTCCTTCCCAAATTCACTCAAGAAGGTCCACGAAATCAGGTCTGGAGATCCGTAAAACTGCGCACGGTCCCCGGCTACCAGCACCAGGATCCAGCTTTGAGTTGTTTCGTGCCAAAAAACCTTCGGATCTCTAAAATCCCTGATGCCTTCATTCCCCAGAACGGGATTATCCTGATATTTCATCCATGATTCCCCATTATCAAGGCTATAGGCTATCCCCTGTGTCTGAAAATCATCCCTACCATCTTCTTCCTTCTTACTATTATGATACGTATATATGGCCACTAAAGGTGGGGTCTCCCGGGAACCCAACCCGGAGGTATTCATTTGATCCAAAACCGCACTTCCAGAAAAAATATACCCATTTTCATCAGGAAATAAAGCAATTGGTTTATGCTCCCAGTACACCAGGTCCTTGCTGGTTGCATGACCCCAGTGCATTGGTCCCCAAACAATGTCTTCGGGGTAATACTGATAGAAAAGATGATATATCCCGTCACTATACACCAGCCCATTAGGGTCGTTCATCCACATCTCAGTTGGTGAAAAATGGAATTGCGGCCTGTATGGCTCTTTAAAAAAAGATATTTCTGATATAGCAGTCACATCCACATTTTTTTCTTCTTCTTTATTTTTACAGGAATAAAATGAAAAAACCATAGTGCCAAGAAGGCTGTATAGGATAAATGTTCTCATTACAAACAATTGATTTCTATAAAAATACATTTTATTTATTGGACATGAAAACCACGGCATAAGGGATATTTTTTACCTAAATGAGTATCTTTACACTTAGATTTAATTTAGTGAAATGCATTATTTTATCAAATGTTCCTGTTCCTTATTTGTGGTATTTTCTTCTTACGCACAATCATCTATAGATCAGGCACTGGATTGGTATAACAGCGAAAGTGTCCCCTACATTTCTGTTACAGAAATGCAAAATTTCCAAAACCAGGTAATTTTAGATGCAAGAGAATGGGAAGAATACAAGGTAAGCCATATAAAAGATGCTGTCTGGGTAGGTTATAACGATTTTAATTTAGCAGAAGTGGTCAAAACTATTCCCGATAAAAATTTAAATATTGTGGTCTATTGTTCCATAGGGGTTAGATCCGAAAATGTGGGCGAAGAATTGCTGGAATCGGGTTATAGTAATACTAGAAATATGTATGGTGGTATTTTCGAATGGACCAACCAGGGATATCCCGTTTATAATATGGAAGGTGAAAAAACCAAAAAAGTACACGCATATGGAAAGCTATGGGGAAAATATCTGACCAATGCTGAAAAAGTATATCAGGATTAATTCATGCAGGAAGTTGGAAGAAAATAAAGACAGATTATTACTTATTTTCACTAGGAATCCCAAATTAGGAAAGTGCAAGACCAGATTGGCGGCAACAATAGGTGCAAAAGCCGCATTGGAAATTTATATGATTTTATTGCAGCATACTGCTGAAATTACCAAAAACCTTAATTGTTCTAAAGAAGTTCATTATTCCGATGAACTTTCAACAAATGATTTATGGGATAATACCAACTACACGAAATACCTGCAAAAAGGAAATGATTTAGGAGAACGAATGTATAATGCTTTTAAATCCGGATTTAAACAGGGTTATAAAAAGATAATTATAATAGGAAGTGATATTTATGATTTAAATAGTGAAACCATTGAAGAAGCTTTCAAAGAAATGGAAAACTCTGATTTTGTCATAGGCCCTGCGGAAGATGGTGGTTATTATCTATTGGGTATGAAATCATTGAACAAAGAAATATTCTTTAATAAGTACTGGGGAACCGATAAAGTCCTTGAAGATACCCTCAATAATTTAAATCATAAAAAAGTAAAACTTTTACAGACCAAAAATGATATTGACGTGTATGAGGATATAAAGAATATTGATATTTTCCAATCCTTCTTATAAATTTTATTCTATGACAAAAAAACAGCTCGAAGAATCAGCCCAATACTTAAGAAACAAGGGTTTTGATTATCCTGAAATTGGAATTGTTCTCGGTACAGGACTCGGCAAACTGGTGGATCATATGGAATCCACAATTATAGCCCATTACCATAACATCCCATTTTTCCCACTGGCTACAGTTGAATTTCATAGTGGTAAGCTAATTTATGGCACACTTGAAAACAAAAATGTGGTGGTGATGCAAGGCCGTTTTCATATTTATGAAGGCTATGAGTTTAATGATGTTACTTATCCTATAAGGGTAATGCATGAACTGGGGATAAAAAAACTGTTTATCTCCAATGCTGCCGGAGCCATTAACCTAAATTATAAAAAGGGAGATATTATGCTCATAGAAGATCATATTAATCTGCAGGGGGGATCTCCTTTGGCATTTAAAAATGTTGCTGAATTTGGGATTCGTTTTGTAGATATGAGTCAACCTTATGATGTTGGGATGGGGAAAAAAATTAAGGAAATTGCATCCAGGGAAAACATAACATTACAGAATGGTGTTTATGCTTCAGTGGTTGGACCTCAACTGGAAACAAAAGCGGAGTATCGGATGTTAAAAACTATTGGAGCGGATGCAGTTGGCATGAGCACAGTGCCAGAGGTAATTGTAGCCAATCATTTAAACCTTCCGGTCGTTGCAGTTTCTGTGCTTACTGATGAATGTGACCCTGACCATCTGAAACCTGTTCATATTAATGAAATAATTGAAGTGGCCGGGAAAACCGAACCCAAAATGATTAAGCTATTTTTGGAATTATTAAAGGAATTATGAGTTACACCGGCATCAGGGCTTTCAGGTATTGTTCAGGAATCAAAATAATATGACCGGTTATGTCCGGGAACCATAAATTTTAATTCAAAAAGTAATCAGAATATCCTGTAAGTTTTAAAATACTAATTCAACTAAAGCTTTAAAATACATAATGCTCCAAATAAGTAGCCTGCTTTTATTTTATTTTTTCCAATCCCTTTCCCTGTTACAAGGTTCAGTAGTTATAGAACCAAATGGCAAGGAACAGACAAACAATGAAGTAATCCATAAAAACTGGGATATACTGTTAAAAAAGTATGTGGACGACAAAGGTAACGTGGATTATCAAGGTTTTAAGGCGGAGTCAGAAACTCTTGACCATTACCTGGATCAGCTGGGCAGTTATGAAGTAAACGAAAATTGGTCCAAAGAAAAAAAGCTGGCATACTATATTAACCTTTACAATGCAGCTACGGTTAAACTAATTTTGGATAACTATCCAATTGCCAGTATTACGGACATAAACAAACCCTGGGGCAAAGCATGGATCAGGCAGGGCCGGCAATTAATTTCATTGGGTGAAATAGAGCATAACATCCTTAGAAAAATGAATGAGCCACGAATTCATTTTGCTATCAACTGTGCCTCATTTTCCTGTCCCAGATTATTGAATGAAGCATACAACGCCAACAGAATGGAACAGCAATTGGAAACAATCACCAAAGAATTTATAAATGACCCCAGCCGAAATATTATTTCATTAAACAAAATTAAGCTGTCCAGAATTTTTAAATGGTATAAAAAAGATTTTGAAAACAACGGTTCTCTTTTGGCTTATTTGAACCAATATGTTAAATCCCCTATTAATCCTGATGCAAAGATTGATTTTCTTAAATACAATTGGAGTTTAAATGAAGCCAAGTAATAAGCCATCTATAAGTATTATTATTCCCGTGCTAAATGAGGAGGCCTACATAGTTAAGCTGCTGGATTATTTTCAAAAAAACGGAACCTTATCCATTATTAAAGAAATTCTTGTTGTAGACGGGGGAAGTACCGATGATACCATAAAAGCGGCCATGAATTTTGATGTTGTTGTACTCCCTTCTGAAAGAGGTCGTGCTAAACAAATGAATTATGGTGCGCTACGAGCATGCGGTGAAATTTTGTATTTTCTGCATGTGGACACGATTCCGCCAAAAAACTTTGACGTGCTAATATTAAATGCCATTCAAAATGGAATTGAAGCCGGATGCTTTAGGATGAAATTTGATAGTGACAGCCGGTTTTTGCGATTTTTTTCCTGGTTCAGCAGAATAAATCATCAGATTTGCCGGGGTGGAGATCAATCCCTCTTTACCACCGCGAGATTATTTCATAAAGCGGGTGGTTTTGATGAGACTTATAAAATTTATGAGGATAACGAATTCACTAGCCGTTTATATAAACTTACTAATTTTACTATCTTACCCGAAAATGTCCGGACTTCGGCCAGAAAGTATGAACAAATTGGTAAGTTAAAGCTTCAGTATTACTTCGGAATAATACATCTCAAGAAATTTTTAGGTGCAGATCCGGATCATTTGTACCACTACTATAAAAGAAAAATATCGACCTGATAATTTTATGAAGATTGAGGTATTATATCACTATTTTGTTTCATAGTCAAGAATTACTCCTTCAGAAATCCATTTTGCCAAAGCCTGTCGGTTATCATAATCCAAAATACGGCGTTGATCTTTCTTATTCCTGATATTGCCAATTTCTATAAACGTCATGGCCGGTAAGGTTTTCTTCACCAGGTAAAGATTACTCCTGTCTTCAAAAGTTCCGGAATAACTTCTGTTTGGCTGGTATTTTTGGTATTTCTCTTTAAAGGTATTATGAATGCTTTCTGCAAGTTTTTTCCCGTTTTTACTTTTCTCATGATAATAGAAAAAAACGTCAATGTTTTGTCCTTTACTTCGGCTGTCGACGTGAGTAACTACCAGGCGCTGATGTTTTCCTTTATGTTGCAGGTATAATTTATTCACAGCATCTACCCTTTGTTCAAGCCTCTCTTTTTGGTCTAAAGGAATAGTTAAATCAGGTAATACCAATTCATCCTTATCCATTTCAAGAATCTGATCATCCCGTATCCCATCATCCGGATCGCGCACAATCACATAAACCTGCGCTCCATGTGAAAGTAATTCTCTGGCCAACCTAAGGGTAACATCATAAGCGTATTCGTCTTCCGAAATGGATTTACCCGAAAATTGGGTCATAGCTCCCGGGTCAGGACCCCCATGTCCTGAAATCAAGTAATATACCGTACCTTTCAAACGTTCACTTTTAATTGGCACTACGGCATATTTCTCACCAAAAATATCATAGGTTGTTCCATCTGCAGGATTCTTAAACTCAATGACCTCAGCCTGCTCTTTGGAATACTCAGTGCTGTCTGTTATTCGTTTTGGTATAAAGTAAGACATGCCCTCATACAAATGAAGGCTGTCTCTCAAGTTGTTTACATTGAGGGCGATAAAATCATTATATGTTATATATGGATCAACTCCCTGTTTTCTAAGCAATGAATAAATACCATCCCCTTTTTCAGCAATAGCGGTATTCAGGGAGTCCTGAGCAAACAATGCTGAGACAGGAATCCAGAGGGAAAACACAAGTAGTTGGGCAATTTTCTGAGGCACAAATTTTTAATTTGATACAAAGATTATCAAAAATGTTACCAAAAAGCAAAAATAAATGAATACAAAAACGGAATTAATGCAGAACTATTGATTTGACTGATAAAACAATTTAATTATCTCTTCAGCAGGTTTATTTTGAGGTGTAAACCTATTATCCTCACCTCCTCCGGCTTTTTCATGATTAAGAAACCATTTCCATACAAAGCCTCCTGCAAACCAGTCTTCCTGCCAAAACTCTTCAAAAATAGCCCGCTTGGCGTTTACCTGAGCATCCAGATTAACACCTTCTTCGCTACGATCAACAAGCCAGGGTTTTTTAGCCGTATAATCCATACTTCTATAACCAAATTCTGTAAAAAGTACAGGGCGAGAAGTTTTTTTAGAAAGAGCTGCTATATTTTCTTTCCATGGTTTCCAACCTGCCCTTAACTGCTCTACAGTTGGAGTTTTAGCATCTGACAAAGGAAAATATGCATCTATTCCAATATAGTCCAGAGAAGCCCAAAAAGGTGTCTGTTTGTATTCATCCCAATTTGATGCATAAGTAAGTTTCCCTTTATAAACTTTTCGGATTTTTACAATTAACTCTTCCCAAAACTTTGGCCTGTTTTGTACAAATTGCTCGAGTTCCGTACCAATGCAAAGAATTTCAACCTTGGTTTCCTGCGCCAATTTTGCAAACGTAAGCAGAAACTTTTCATAAGATGCCTCCAGAATCTGCCAGTTATCTTCTGTTTCCATTTTTAGCCCGCCTGTAAATTCCCCACGCCATATCCATATTTGAGGTTTCAGCATCACCTTGACATTATTTGCCCTTAGCAGTTCAATGTACTGTTTGGCACCACCCTCAGTTTCACCATACCATTGACGATCTGTATTAAAAATTATTTCCGGACTTGAAAGATCCCTAATGAAACCAAAAGGCATAACTGCCGCATGATCCGCATGAATATTCAGGAAGGCATCTACGTGCTCCTGGACAGCTTTTTCTCTGGAAGCAACAAAGCTTATTCCTTTTATCTTATTAACCGGTTGGCCGGTACAAGACAATTCAAGAAAAAGAAATATCAAAAACCCAAGTCTCTTCATAATAGGTACTTACGAACTTAATCAAAAATAAGACAATAAATTCGGATCTAAATCTCTAGTGGCTATTAAGTTATTATCTTTATGTTCGACATATAACATATTAAGTGTTTAAAGGCATGGAATGTATTGTAATTATTGGAAATGGAATTGCCGGCGTTACCGCCGCAAGACATATACGTAAGAACTCCAAGAAGAAAATTACAATAATTTCTGCAGAATCTGATCATTTCTTTTCCAGAACGGCATTGATGTATGTTTATATGGGGCATATGAAGTTTGACCATTTAAAGCCTTACGAGGACTGGTTTTGGAATAAAAACCGGATTGAACTTATCAGGGGGTTTGTAAGAAAAGTAGATGGTAAAAACAAAGAATTAACATTTGAAGATGACAGGGTTTTAAAATATGATAAATTAATTCTTGCTACAGGGTCCAAGCCCAATAAATTTGGATGGCCAGGACAGGACCTGAAGGGAGTTCAAGGTCTGTATTCAAAACAAGATCTGGATCTGTTAGAGATGAACGCACCAAATAATAAAGTTTGCAAACGGGCTGTTATTGTGGGAGGCGGGTTAATTGGAATTGAATTGGCTGAAATGCTCATAAGCAGAGATATTCCTGTTACTTTTCTTGTGAGGGAAAAAAGTTTTTGGGATGTAGTACTCCCCGATGGAGATTCCGGGATGATAAATGAACACATTCTCGAACACCATATAGATCTTCGTCTGGAAACTAATTTAGTGGAAATCCATGCTGATGATTATGGCAGGGTAAAAGCTATACTAACAGACAAAGGTGAACGCATCGAATGTCAAATGGTTGGATTAACCCCAGGTGTTTCACCCAATATTTCATTTTTAAATGACTCGGGAATTGAATTAGGAAGGGGAATCAAGGTAAATCGATTTCTTGAAACCAATATCAAAGATATATATGCAATTGGCGACTGCGCAGAACAACATGAACCAATTGGTAATCGCAGGCCGATTGAAGCAGTATGGTATACAGGCCGTATAATGGGGGAAACGGTTGCCCGGACTATTTGCGAAACCCGGACAGAATACAAACCGGGTCACTGGTTTAATTCCGCCAAATTCCTTGACATAGAATACCAGACTTATGGGTGGGTGTTTAACAGTAATGGGAAAAAAGATTATGAAGAACATTTCCATTGGAGGCATGCAACCGAAAAGATATGCCTGACTATAGCTTTTCATAAAGAAACCAGGAAATTTCTGGGGATAAATACTTTAGGAATCCGCATGCGTCATGAGATCTTTGATGAATGGCTGAATAAAGGGCAAAATGTTAACCATGTAATCAAATATCTTAAAGATGCCAATTTCGATCCTGAATTCTATACAACGTATGAAAATGAAATCGCAGCTAAATTCAACGCGGATTTCAATGCGGATATCGAACCGGAAAAGAAAAACTGGAAACGTATTTTCGCCATCGGATAAGTTGTTTAGCATGGGAGTATGAATTTTAATCCTTCAAAAAACCAAAATAGAGTATGAGTATGTTGGACAAAAGCATGGCATTAACAGGGCAGCCCCCGGAGGCTTTGAGCACTTCTCAGAAAATAGCAGTAATACTCGGGTTATCAGGTCTTTTGATACTTTTCCTTGCCTCTTTTAATTTAGAGTTCCGACATAAGGGCATGTGGTTATCCATATCACTTGTGGCAATTTTTAGTGGCGTTTTATGGTTTGCAAAAGAGGCATATTCCAAAAAACTGAAGGGGATTAAAAATGACGGGGTTTGGTTTAAATCAATATCTGCCAAAGGGCTTTGGGCCTGGGTAACCGGCATATCGCTGACAGGTTTCTATATTGTCCTTTACTTTTTCCCTGAATTCCTTGGGCTGGTAAATGATGGCTCAAATACGGGTGTTATTGCGCTATTTGACCCATTAAGCAGATTAATGAGTGGAAACCCTGCCAGCCAGTGGTTTGTTTATGGATCCCTGTATACCGTTGCTATTCTGGCTTTTGGTATTAAATTTATCTGGAAATACAGGCATAACAGATACGAAATCATTCGTACCATAAGCGTAATGTTCTTTCAAACGGCATTTGCGTTTATAATTCCTGAAATAATGGCCAGATTAAATGGTAAACTCCCTTATTATGACCTAAAGAATATTTGGCCTTTAAACTACTCTAATTTTGAAAAATACCGGATAAATGCTTTTATAGATTCCGGTGACATTGGGTTAACAATGCTCATATTTGGCATAGTGTCCATTTTTGTAATCACACCAATTCTGACATTCAAATACGGTAAACGATGGTACTGTTCCTGGGTTTGTGGTTGTGGCGGATTGGCTGAAACAGCTGGTGATTCGTTTCGACATTTAAGTGATAAAACCCTGTCAGCCTGGAAAGTGGAACGTTGGGTGGTTCACAGTGTCGTAGTTTTTGTCACTCTGATGACCACTGCCGTAATTTATTCGTACCTGGGTAATGATACCAGCAAGTACTGGTTGACGAAAGACACTTTTTTGATAGGTGTGGCTTTGTCACTTAGTTTGATTTTTGCTCTTGTATTGCTATTCAAAAGAGCTCAATTCCAAAAGGATGCCCTATATGGTGCAATTGGATATTTCGTGGTAATAATGACACTAATTGGTTTTCACTATTACAGCGGAGATGGAAATGTCTTTTTATTCAAATCTGAAACATTAAGGAAATCATACGGTTTTCTTATTGGCAGTATTTTTTCCGGGGTTATCGGGACAGGTTTTTATCCTATTTTCGGCAACAGGGTCTGGTGCCGTTTTGGTTGCCCTATGGCTGCAATTTTAGGCTTTCAGCAACGCCTGTTTTCAAGGTTTAGAATCACAACAAACGGTGGACAATGTATTTCATGTGGCAATTGTTCTACCTATTGTGAAATGGGTATTGATGTACGTGCCTATGCGCAGAAAGGTCAAAATATTGTTCGCTCGAGTTGTGTAGGATGTGGTATTTGTTCCGCAGTCTGTCCGAGAGGCGTTTTAAAACTGGAAAACGGCCCTTTAAAAGGACGTATTAATAGTTACGAAGTTTTATTGGGCAATGATGTGGATTTAATGACTCTTGTAAACCAAAAATAAACAGACCTTTGGGCAGATGCTTTTATTATTCTCTTTAAACTTTACGCTCTCCTTTAGCTCAGGCCTCCTCTTTTAGGCTTCATTTAAAAAACCAGTTAAAAAAAGAATTATTACCGTTCGCATCAGGCTTGAGAAATAGTGATATTTTTGCACCGCATTAAGAATAAGAAAACAGGGAGTTTTTTAGGAATCCAGAATAAAGTTATAAAAGTGAAGATTAACAAATCATTTTTGATATTATGACAGAAATCAATGTTATAATTCCCGCTTATAATGAAGCAAATTCTATTGCAAAGGTCATTCAGGAAATTCCAACCACAGTTTCTGAAATTATAGTTGTTAACAATAATTCAACGGATGATACAGCAGCAAATGCAGCAAAAGCGGGAGCTACGGTATTGAATGAAACGAGAAAAGGGTATGGATATGCCTGCCTCCGCGGTATGGATTATATAGCAAAGAAGTCCAGGAAGCCTACTATTATCGTATTTATCGACGGAGACTATTCAGATTACCCGGAAGAGCTTAACAAAATTGTAAAACCCATTCTCGATGAAAATATAGATCTCGTGATTGGAGCAAGAATAAAAGCATTGAGGGAGGAAGGTTCAATGACTCCACAGCAAATTTTTGGCAATAAATTGGCCACATTTTTAATGAAATTGTTTTTTGGGTCAACATTTACAGATTTAGGACCCTTTAGAGCAATTAAATATGAAAAGCTTTTGGAAATGGAAATGGTAGACAAAACCTACGGGTGGACCATAGAAATGCAACTAAAAGCACTCAAAAACAAAATGTCATATGTCGAAATACCAGTGCATTACAAGAAAAGAATTGGTGTTTCTAAGGTGTCTGGTACATTAAAAGGTAGTATATTTGCAGGCGCAAAAATATTGGGTTGGATTTTTAAATATAGTTTAAAATAATATGGGACTAACTATTGCTTACATCATTATTGGAATTTACAGTACAGCACTCTTACTGATATTTTTTTACAGTCTGGCACAATTAAACCTTTTGGTTAATTATTTAGGGAACAAAAAGCTAAATGAGGTTGCCCCAAAATATAATTTGCTGGATCCTAAGGAGATTCCTTTTGTTACCATTCAGTTGCCTATATACAATGAGGAATACGTTGTAGAGCGCTTACTGGAAAATATATCTAAAATAGAATACCCAAAAAGCAAACTGGAAATTCAGGTATTGGACGATTCCACAGACAAATCGGTAGATGAAACGGCAGAAAGAATTAAAGCCTTGCAGGAAACCGGTTTAGATATTCAGCATATTCGAAGAGAAAACAGGACAGGATATAAGGCCGGAGCCCTAAAGGAGGGGCTAATAAAAGCGAAAGGTGATTTCATAGCAATATTTGATGCGGATTTTCTTCCGGATTACGATTGGCTTAAGAAAACCGTAATATATTTTAAGGATGAGGAGATAGGCGTCGTTCAGACTAGATGGGGACATATCAACCGGGATTATTCTACTCTTACCAAAATTCAGGCGTTTGCCCTTGATGCACATTTTACACTGGAGCAAGTTGGCAGAAACGCAAAAGGTCACTTTATCAATTTTAATGGCACAGCTGGTATCTGGAGAAAAGAATGTATTCTGGATGCTGGAAACTGGGAAGGGGATACATTAACCGAAGACCTGGATCTTAGCTACAGGGCCCAGCTCAAAAACTGGAAATTCAAATACCTGGAAGATGTTGAAACTCCTGCAGAGCTTCCCGTAGTTATCAGCGCCGCTAGGTCTCAGCAATTCAGATGGAACAAAGGCGGAGCAGAAAACTTCAGAAAGACTGTTTGGAATGTTATAAATGCGAAGAATATTTCATTTAAAACTAAATTACATGGTGTGCTGCACCTGTTAAATAGTTCCATGTTCCTTTTTGTTTTTATTGTAGCCATATTAAGTATTCCCATGCTGTACATAAAGAATATCTATGGTCATTTAGGTTGGATATTTGAAGTAACCAGCTTTTTTATTCTTAGCACGGTGATTCTGTTTATTTGTTACTGGTTTACCTATAAAAGTATTCAGGGAAGTAGTTTCGATAAGTTTGTAGATTATATAAAACTTTTCTTCACCTTTTTCTCGGTAGCCCTGGGCTTTTCCCTCCACAATACAGTTGCTGTACTGGAAGGCCATATGGGAAAAAGAAGCGAGTTTGTTCGTACTCCAAAATTCAATATTAATAATCTTACAGACAGTTGGAAGGGCAATAAATACCTGGCTAAAAAGATCTCTCCCAATATGATTCTTGAGTTCGGCCTGATGATCTATTTTCTTTTTGGAATGTACAGCGCTATTCCGCTAAATGATTTTGGGTTGTTCCCATTCCATTTTATGTTGTTCCTTGGATTCGGATTTGTAGCACTTAAATCGTTAACAGCTAAGGCATAACGCCTTCATTAATTGCTTATTTAATAGTCTGAATAAGGTATCATTTTAATTTTGAGTTGGTCTGTCCGGACTACTTAAAAGTGCTTGAAAATTATCAATTTTTGTGTACTTTGTAGGGGCCAAACTCTTCAGACCAATGACTTCAAGGATTTTTTCTTATTGGAATCTCCACAAATTTTCAATTCTAATGGTATTGGCAAGTCTTTTGTTTTATACCAGCTTCGCATATGACCTTGTACGAACCGATTTTATTAAACTTATTACCCTTTTTTTTGCGCTCTTTTTTCTTTGTTATAAACTAATTCAGTTTGAAAAATGGAATTTTAATTTCCTCCTGATTTCAGGCATTCTTTTTCGTTTGATTTTTCTGTTGGCTGAACCAAACTTATCACAGGATTTCTATAGATTTATCTGGGATGGCGAATTAGTGCTTTCTGGTATAAACCCCTATTTGCAGACACCTGATTCTATTATGGAAGATAGTAATATCGTTCTTGCTAATGCTCAGGAATTGTATACTGGTATGGGCTCCTTAAGTGCCAGGCATTTTAGTAATTACCCGCCTTTAAATCAACTTCTCTTCTCCATCTCCGTCTTTTTGGGTGGGAAGAGTATTATAGGGTCTGTAATAGCCATGAGATCTATTATTGTATTGGCCGATATTGGAGTTTACTATTTAGGAAAAAAACTGTTAAGACACTTAAACAGATCTCCACATCTTATTTTTTGGTACTTTTTAAACCCCCTGGTAATTATAGAACTTACCGGTAATCTTCATTTTGAAGGAGTAATGCTCTTTTTCTTTGTTTGGGGATTGTGCTTCCTTAACGTAAATAAGTGGTTTTATGCCGCTGTAGTATTTGCATTTTCCATTTCTGTGAAACTTGTGCCTTTAATGTTCCTTCCTCTTTTTATTAGCTATTTTGGGTTTAAGAAAAGTATTCGATTTTACATGGTACTGGGATTAACTATTTTAATAGGTGTTATGCCATTTTACGCTCCCGCATTTCTGAACAACTATACCAACACAGTTGGCCTCTGGTTTTCAAATTTTGAATTCAATGCGGGTATGTATAACCTTATAAAACTCATAGCCGTAAAATTTGATGCCAAGCCCTGGGAATTAATAAAATTCTACGGGAAATTAGTTCCATATATTCTGGTATGTTTCGTCCTCCTCCTAACTTTTTTGAGAGATAATAAAAAATTGCCTGTCCTTGTAAATTCAATGTTTTTGGTCATCGCTGTGTATTATTTTCTGTCCGCAACAGTACATCCTTGGTATATAATTTTCCTTGTTGGCTTATCCCTATTTACAGATTATCGCTTCCCTTTGGCCTGGTCTGTAGTAATCATTTTTAGTTATTCTGCTTATGAAAATCCTGAATTTAAAGAAAATCTTGGGTTTCTCTTCATTGAATATTTTCTAGTTTTTGGGTTTTTTATTTATGAATTTTTTAGAATGAAAGGTCAAAAATTGTTAATTCGTAAAAATTAGAGTGCAAATTATGATAGTTCAATTTAATTTGTACATTTGACTTTCAATGGAAAAAAACGCAAACATAACTTTACCTCTTTGGAATTCTATTCCTGTACGCTGCGTTGTACGTCCCCGCCCGTAAGGGTATATTTCTTTAATGGAAATAGGTGAGTCCATTTCCGCACAGTCAAATCAAATATTTTTTTATCATTTAAAAATGCTAGCAATGGAAATATTAATTGCTAACGAATCGCACTTTAAATACGCCAAAATAATCAGTGACACCATTGCCGAATCAGCTAAGGTGAGGGGGACGGGAATTGCCCAGAGAACACCAGAATACATTATCAAAAGACTGGAAAATGGGAACGCGGTGATTGCTTTGGACGGGGATAAATTTGCCGGATTCTGTTATATTGAAGTATGGGGACACCAAAAATTTGTTGCGAATTCGGGGCTAATCGTTCATCCTGATTATAGAAATCAGGGTTTAGCAAAAAAAATCAAAAAGGCTATTTTTGAACTTTCTTTAAAAAAATTCCCGGAAGCCAAGATTTTCGGTATTACCACCGGCCTGGCGGTAATGAAAATGAATTACGAATTGGGATATAAACCGGTTACCTTTTCAGAATTAACCGATGATCCGGCTTTTTGGAAAGGGTGCCAGACTTGTAAAAATTTTGATGTCCTCACCAGGACCGATCAGAAAATGTGCCTCTGTACCGGTATGTTATATGATCCATCAATGGCAATGGCCAGGAAAGAAAAGCTGGACGACAATGCTTTTAAAAGGCTCAAAAGAATTAAAGAGCAATTATTTCTTAAAAGAAAGAACAAATGAAAAAATTAGTATTGGCATATAGCGGGGGACTTGACACTTCTTACTGCGCAAAATTTTTAACCCGGGAAGAAGGATTTGATGTGCATGCAGTAAGTGTTAATACAGGTGGATTTTCAGCAGAAGAAATTGTACATATTAAAAATAAGGCACTTCAATTAGGTGCTTCCTCTTATACTTCTATTGATGCACTGGAGCATTTTTATGAGAAGGTGGTAAAGTTCCTTGTCTTTGGCAATGTATTGCGAAATAATACGTATCCTCTGTCAGTAAGCGCCGAAAGAATAGTTCAGGCCATTGAAATTGTGAACCATGCCAAGAGCATTGGCGCAAAATATATAGCGCATGGAAGTACCGGCGCAGGTAATGACCAGGTCAGGTTTGATATGATTTTCCAGATTCTGGCGCCTGATATCAAAATTATCACTCCAATAAGAGACCAAAGTTTATCCAGGGAAGCCGAGATAGGATACCTGCAGAAAAATGGGATTGACTATTCATGGGAGAAAGCCAAATATTCTGTAAACAAAGGCCTTTGGGGTACTTCGGTAGGTGGCGTTGAAACTCTCACCTCGCATCAATCCTTACCGGAGTCTGCATTCCCATCTCAATTAAGTGCATCCGATCCAAAGAAAATTAAATTAGGGTTTTTCAAAGGAGAGTTGGTTTCAATTAACGGTCAAAAAGGTAATCCTATTGAAAATATAATTGCGCTGGACTCATTAGCTTCGGAATATGCCATAGGAAGGGATATTCATGTCGGAGATACTATAATAGGTATAAAAGGGAGAGTAGGGTTTGAAGCCGCAGCATCCCTTATTATTATTAAAGCCCATCATTTACTGGAAAAACACACCCTGAGTAAATGGCAACAGTTTCAGAAAGAGCAATTGGCCAATTTTTATGGGATGCTCCTGCATGAAGGAAACTACCTGGATGAAGTAATGAGAAATATCGAGGCCTTTTTAACAGATACTCAAAGAAATGTATCAGGAGAGGTATTTGTAACATTATACCCTTACCGATTTGAATTGAACGGCATAAATTCTGAAAACGATTTAATGAACACTTCTTTCGGTAATTATGGTGAAACCAATAAAGCCTGGACAGCAGATGATGCAAAGGGCTTCATTAAAATTCTGTCAAATCCCGGAAAAATAGCAAATCAAATAATTCAGAATCATGATTAGAGCAGGAATTATTGGAGGGTCTGGTTATACGGGCGGGGAACTTATAAGGATATTGGTCAATCATCCCGGGGTATCCATAGATTTTGTCTATAGCACAACCAAAGCCGGTAAAAAAATAAATAGGACACATTCAGATTTACTGGGCACATTGGATTTGGTTTTTACAGATTCAATTAATCTGCAGGTTGATGTTCTGTTCCTATGCCTGGGCCATGGAAATTCTAAAAAATTTTTAAACGAATATTCTTTCTCTGCTAAAACCAGAATTATTGATTTAAGCAACGATTTTAGATTAATGCAGGATGCTTCATTTGCAGGTAAAGATTTTGTCTATGGACTCCCGGAATTAAACAAACCCAAAATAAGCAGCGCCAGGAACGTAGCCAATCCCGGGTGTTTTGCTACCTGTATTCAATTAGCTCTCCTTCCGCTGGCCAGTTCTCAATTATTGGATTCAGAGGTACATGTGAATGCCGTTACCGGAAGTACGGGTGCAGGAGTTATACCATCTGCGACTACTCATTTTAGTTGGCGAAATAATAATGTATCATGGTACAAAGCTTTTACTCACCAGCATCTGGGAGAAATAAACGAAAGTCTTGAATCTCTACAGAAAGATAAAGGAGAACTACTTTTTATTCCAAACAGAGGAAATTTCGCCCGTGGTATTCTCAGTACTGCATATACAAGGTTTAAAGGTAGTGAGGAAGAAGCTTATGTTTTATACCACGAGTTTTACAAAGATGCTGTATTTACCCAGATTGCAGAAGAACCGGTACACCTGAAGCAGGTGGTAAATACGAATAATTGTCATATTCACCTGCACAAGTACAAAGATATCCTACTGGTGACATCCGTAATTGACAATCTGCTCAAAGGAGCATCCGGACAGGCTGTACAGAACATGAATTTAATTTTTGGCCTGGACGAAAGCGAAGGATTACTTTTGAAAGCAGCTGCTTATTAATAGACATGAAATTATAAAACACTATTTAGACTATAATAAAACAAATATGAAAATAGCCATTATTGGAGCCGGGAATTTGGGATTATCTATTGCTAAAGGCATATTACATAGCAATGGAGCTACCACAATGTATCTGACTAAAAGACATACAGAAAGCATTAAGGACTATGAAAAATATGGAAATGTAACTGTCGGTTCAGATAACAGAGATGCAGTTATAAAATCTGATGTATTAATTTTTGCAGTGCAACCTGGTCATTTTACAATGATCCTGGAAGAAGTTAAAGATCTGCTTACGGATAAACATGTTCTAATTTCAACGATAACCGGATTTAGCATTCAAAAAATGGAGGCCATACTCGGAAAGGAAAAATACATTATCAGAAGTATGCCAAATACAGCGATTTCTGTTGGGAAGTCTATGACCTGCATCTGCTCCAATACAGCCGGCAAAAAACGTATAGAGCTGGCAAAAGCAATTTTTAACAGAATGGGTTATTCCCTGGAAATTCCCGAAAATCAGATGCAGGCGGCAACTGTGATATGTGCCAGCGGTATAGCCTTTTGGATGCGACTTATAAGGGCAACTACGCAGGGAGCCATACAACTGGGCTTTGACGCCAAGGAAGCGCAGGAGCTGGCTATGTATACCTGCAACGGGGCAGCAGGATTGCTGATAGAATCAGGAAATCATCCTGAAGAAGAAATAGATAAGGTAACCACACCAATGGGGTGTACTATTCAAGGTTTAAACGAAATGGAGCATCAGGGATTAAGTTCATCCCTTATCAGGGGGATAGTAGCTTCCTTTGAAAAAATAAATGAATTTAAAACCAATAACTGAGTACTTTGAAACTTTACTAAAAAGCCACCAATGGAACTATTTGATGTATACCCGCTTTATGATGTGACTCCGGTTACTGCTAAGGGTATTGTTATTACTGATGAAGAGGGAAAGAAATATATGGATTTCTATGGGGGGCATGCCGTTATTTCTATCGGTCATTCGCACCCACATTATCTAAAACGCATTAAAAATCAATTAGATCGCATTGGATTTTACAGTAACTCTGTTAAAAATCCGCTACAAATTCAATTAGCCTCCAGGCTCGGTCAATTATCCAATTGCGAGGATTACAATTTGTTTTTATGTAATTCAGGGGCAGAAGCCAATGAAAATGCATTAAAGTTAGCTTCTTTTCAAACGAATAAATCGAGGGTAATAGCATTCACCAATAGCTTTCATGGCAGAACATCCGCTGCAGTTGCCGCGACAGATAATGAGAAGATAAATGCTCCGATAAATAAGCAACAAAAAGTGACTTTTTTATCATTTGAGGATTTTGAAGGGTTTGAAACTGAAATCAAAAAGGACGATGTATGTGCCGTTATTCTTGAAGCCATACAGGGAGTTGGAGGTCTTGACGAGCCTTCTGGCATCTTCTACAGGCAAATAGCCGCACTCTGTAAAAAACATGGAGTAGTCCTGATAGCAGATGAGGTGCAATCCGGTTTTGGGAGAAGCGGTTCCTTTTTTGCATTTCAGCACCATGGCATTGAACCAGATATTATCACCATTGCCAAAGGTATGGGGAATGGATTCCCCGTTGGAGGCGTATTAATTCATAAAAAAATAAGGGCATCCTATGGTTTGTTGGGAACTACATTTGGCGGAAACCACCTTGCCTGCACGGCCGTTTTAGCAGTTCTAGAGGTGCTGGAAGAAGAAAAACTAATTGAAAATGCACATAGAATGGGCATATATTTCAAAGAAAAAGCTTCAAAGATACCCCAGGTTAAGGAAATTAAAGGCAAGGGGCTAATGTTGGGGTTGAAATTTGAATTTGAGGTTGCCGATTTACGAAAACGATTAATATACAACCAGCAAATATTTACTGGTGGTGCAAAAGACAAATATGTCCTTAGGATTCTTCCGGCGTTGACCATTAAAGAAAAGGACCTGGATCATTTCTTTTCAGGCCTAAAAAACGAATTATTATGAAGCATTTTGTTTCACTTAAGGACATTGATTCACTTTCGGAATGGGTGGAAGAGGCTTTATTGCTGAAGAAAAATCCATCAGCGCATAAACACCTGGGGGAAGAGAAGACCATTGGGCTATTATTTTTTAATAACAGTCTAAGAACCAGGCTTAGTACGCAAAAGGCAGCAATGAATTTAGGGATGAAGGTCATGATAATGAATTTTGGGAAAGACGGATGGGCGCTTGAATTTGAAGATGGAACTATTATGGATCAGGGCAATGCCGAGCATGTAAAGGAAGCCGCAAAAGTAGTTTCACAATATTGTGATATTCTGGGTATCCGTGCTTTTGCCTCTTTAAATAATAAGGAAGAAGATGAAGCCGAGGTAGTAATAAGTTCATTTAAAAAATATGCCAGTATTCCTGTTCTGAATATGGAAAGTTCCTTAAGTCATCCCTTACAGGCCCTTGCTGATGCCATTACTATTCAGGAACACAAAGAATCACCTCAACCTAAAATAGTATTATCATGGGCACCACATCCCAAAGCACTTCCACACGCCGTTGCAAATTCCTTTGTTGAAGTCATGCAGTTACAGGATGCGAATTTTACCATTACTCACCCCAAAGGATATGAATTGGATCCAAAAATTACTAAAAACATCAAAATTGAGTATGATCAGGAAAAAGCGCTGAAAGGTGCGGACTTTGTTTATGTAAAGAATTGGAGTAGTTATAAGAACTATGGCAAAGTTATTAACCAGGACAAAAATTGGATGATCACACAAAAAAAACTGGGGAATGCCAAATTTATGCATTGTCTTCCGGTTCGACGTAATGTAGTGGTAGAAGATGAGGTTCTGGACGGAAATCAATCCCTGGTCATAGAGCAGGCTAATAACCGAACTTTTGCCGCACAAATTGTACTAAAAAAAATCCTGGAAACCATAATGTAATTCAAATTTTGCCCGAAATAAAGCGCAATTTAACAGCTATGAAACAAAAACTTTCCATAATAAAAATTGGTGGAAACATAATTGAGGACCGGGTATCCCTATCTCGATTTCTAAACCTTTTTTCCAAACTAAAGGGTCGCAAAGTTTTGGTGCATGGCGGAGGTAAACGAGCAACTGAATATGGCAAAAAGCTTGGTATAGAAACCAAAATGGTGGATGGCAGAAGAATTACAGATGCCCAAAGTTTGGATGTTGCAGTTATGGTTTATGCGGGGCTGGTTAACAAAAATATTGTCGCGGGGCTTCAAGCCTTTAATTGCAATGCCATTGGCCTAAGCGGAGCGGATGCCAACTCAATTATTGCCATAAAACGTCCGGTAAAAACTATAGATTATGGATTTGTTGGTGATGTTGAGGTGGTCAATACCAAATCAATATCCCAACTGATCAGCGCTGATCTTGTGCCTGTTTTCTGTGCCCTCACCCATGACGGAATGGGACAACTGTACAATACAAATGCAGACACTATAGCCTCCGAAATAGCCATCGCCATGAGCCATATTTTCGACACAACCCTTTATTACTGTTTTGAAAAGAAAGGGGTGCTTCGCAGTATATTAGATGAGCATTCAGTAATTAAAAATATAGATCAGAAAAGTTATCAGAAGCTGAAACAACAAAATATTGTTGCAGAAGGTATGCTTCCAAAGTTGGAAAATTGTTTTCATGCCCTTAATAAGGATGTACAAAGGGTCTGTATTGGAGATATCTCAATGCTTGAACCGGAAGCGAAATTATTTACTACCATTACCTTATGAAAACAAGACAAAATATGCTGATTGAAAAAGCAATTGAACTGTTACAAAAGTTGATTGCTATACCCTCTTTTTCTTCAGAAGAAGCATTGACAGCTCAGCTTATTGAAAAGTGGTTTCTAGAATTCGACATTCCCTGTAAAAGAGTGAATAATAACGTTTATGCACTTAACAAATATTTTGACAAAGAGAAACCCACCTTATTACTTAATTCTCATCATGATACTGTAAAACCCAACAGTGCATACACGAAAGATCCCTTTAAACCTCATATTTCGGATGGGAAACTTTTTGGCCTTGGAAGCAACGATGCGGGGGGTTGCCTTGTTTCGCTTATTGCAGCTTTTACTTATTTCTATGAGGGGGAAAATTTAAATCACAACCTAATTCTTGCCGCCACAGCCGAAGAAGAAAGTTCAGGCCCAAATGGCTTAAACAGTCTTTTGCCTTTACTTCCCAGGATTGATGTTGCAATCGTAGGAGAACCAACCCTGATGAACCTGGCTATTGCAGAAAAAGGTCTTGTGATATTTGATGCCATAGTTACCGGTACCCCTTCACATGCAGCACATCCTAATAACAATAATGCCATTTATAATACCATTGGAGTTTTGGAGTGGTTCAAAAATTATACTTTTCCAAAAATATCTGAAGTTCTGGGCGAAGTTAAATTAACAGTCACACAAATTAGCGGTGGCAGCCAGCATAATGTAGTGCCCGCCAGCGTTCAGCTGGTCATTGATGTCCGCGTTAATGACAGGTATAATAACAAGGAAATTGCGGACATATTAGCTAGCGAGGCTCCTTGTGAGTTAAAACCAAGATCACTCAGGTTAAACTCATCGTCTATAGATAAGAATCATCCTTTGGTGCTATCTGGAATCGCATTGGGGAGAACTACCTACGGCTCACCAACTCTCTCAGATCAGGCTGCGCTTAGTTGCCCATCCTTAAAATTAGGGCCCGGGGACAGTACCCGTTCACATACCGCCAATGAGTATATTTATATTGAGGAGATTGAAAAAGGAATCGACTTATATATTAAAATTCTCAATGGGTTTTTAAAGAACTAAATTAATTTAAACACGCCAATACAGTACAAACTACTAAAAATAAGAGTAATGAAACTTTGGGACAAGGGATACAGTACAGAAAAAAAAATCGATCATTTTACAGTGGGTAATGATAGGGAGTTAGATTTGGTGCTGGCCAAATATGATATAGTAGCCTCAAAGGCACATGCTCAGATGTTGGGTAAAATAGGGCTATTGACAAAGGAGGAAACTCAATTATTGGTCCGGGAATTGGAAAATATAGCCCTTGATATTGAGGCAGGGAAATTCACTATTGAAGAGACTTTTGAAGATGTGCATTCCAAAATAGAGTTTTTGCTTACAGAAAGACTTGGAGATGCCGGTAAAAAAATTCACACCGCTCGCTCCCGCAACGACCAGGTTTTGGTAGCCATGCAATTATATCTTAAGGAAGAATTATCAGAGATAAAGACCCTGACCAAAGAATTGTTTAATTTGCTCCTGGAACTTGCCGAAAAATATAAGGATATTTTATTGCCGGGATACACACATTTCCAGATTGCCATGCCCTCTTCATTTGGTTTGTGGTTTTCTGCCTATGCGGAAAGTCTTATTGATGATCTTTATTTAATAGACGCAGCATTCAAAATTACTGATCAGAACCCACTGGGCAGCGGTGCCGGTTATGGCAGTTCTTTCCCGATTGATCGTTCTTTTACGACTTCAGAAATGGGGTTTAAGGATTTAAAATACAATGTTGTAGCCGCTCAAATGGGCCGGGGAAAAGTAGAAAAAGCTGCTGCATTCGGCATCGCGGGAATTGCCGGCACAATAGCTAAACTGTCTATGGATATTTGTCTTTATATGAGTCAGAATTTCAATTTTATCTCATTCCCGGATGCCCTGACTACAGGCAGTAGTATTATGCCTCATAAAAAAAACCCGGATGTCTTTGAACTCATAAGGGCAAAATGCAATAACCTGCAAGCCATCCCTAACCAGATTACGCTAATAACTATTAATTTGCCCAGTGGTTATCACAGAGACCTGCAAATGGTAAAGGCCATAATAATCCCGGCAATTCAGGAAATAAAATCCTGTTTGGAAATGATGACTTTTAGTCTAAAAGATATCAAGGTAAATGCCAGTATTCTGGATGATCCAAAATACGATTACCTTTTTAGTGTAGATACATTAAACCAATTGGTTCTTAGTGGAACACCTTTCCGGGATGCCTATAGACAAATAGGTGCCGAAATTGAAGCAGGGAACTTTATTCCTCAAAAGGTGTTAAAACATACGCATCAAGGAAGTCTTGGTAATCTTTGCCTGAATGAAATAAAGATTAAATTAAAGAAGCAAAATTGAAGAGCAATGTTAAATTATTCAATTATTGATTTACATTTGAACATTAAATAATTTATCTTTAGTAGATAAGCTTTAACTGATATCTTACTAATGTTCTGTCTTGTTTATCGATCTGTTGCCTTACCAACTTTTAATAAAATTCAATTATTTGAAATGCTTCATAAAGCAAGGCTAAATAATTCCCGTGATGGAATAACCGGATGTTTATTGTTTTATGAAGGAGAATTTATTCAGTATCTTGAAGGTAATCAGTTAAAGGTTCTTAACCTTTATGATAAGATCACTACAGATGCCCGTCATGAAAATATTAAGCTATTAGCTCATGGCGAAAGGGAATTCCGTGAATTTAATAATTGGGAAATGGCCTATGAAGATTTCTATGGTGATAATGACCAGATCAACTATTTAAGATTATTGATACATTCATTTAAAGAAAATGAGGATTCATCCTTACAACCGGACCCATCTGCTAACGCTTTCTGGAAGGCTGTTCGGGAAAATCTTGGGAAAACATTAAAGTCTCATTCCTGATTTATTGGTTCATTCCCAAATTAATAATTTCCTGTTTTGTCAAATGCCTCCAGTGTCCCCTTGGAAGGTCTTTTTTAGTTAGCCCGGCAAAAATTACCCGGTCCAGCTTTTTTACCTCATACCCCAGATGTTCAAAAATACGGCGTACAATTCTGTTCTTGCCACTGTGTATCTCTACTCCCACTTCGCGTTTGGGTGAGTTATTTATATAACTTATTTCATCAACCTTAATGGGGCCATCATCTAAGGTAATTCCGGTTTGTATTTTCTTCAAATCCTCCATTGTAAGGATTTTGTTCAATTCAACATGGTAAATCTTGCGTATGCCATGTTTGGGATGTGTAAGTTTTTTTGCCAGATCGCCGTCATTGGTAAAAAGCAATAGGCCGGTAGTATTCTTGTCGAGTCTTCCTACAGGTACCAATCTTGATTTTGAAGCTTTGGAAACCAATTCCATTACTGTTCTTCTGCCCTTTTCATCACTTGTAGTAGTAATAAAGTTTTTGGGTTTATTCAAAAGCACGTATTCTTTCTTTTGTGGATTGAGGATCCGGCCGTCAAACTTTACAATATCAGTAAGTCGTACTTTATGTCCCATTTCGGTAATAGTCTTTCCGTTTACCGTTACATTACCAGCCAAAATGTATGTGTCAGCATCTCTCCTGGAACAAACTCCGGCATTTGCAACATATCTGTTAAGCCTTATTAAATCAGGATCTGAAGGAACACGGCTGGTATTTTTAGCTCTGGTCTGGGAGGGTCTATTTGAAAATGGCTTTTTTTCATACTCCCTGCTTTTACCGGGAGTATAATTTTTATCTTTATTTGATTGCGGTTTGCGCATTGTCTGAATTTTGAACAAAGGTAATAAAGGGAATTGGATGTATCTTAGGGTAAAAGTCAATATCTGGTACTAATCTTCGAGATCGATTGTTGACTGCCTTTGCCTGTTTACGACCAATTTGGTCACATCCGGTCTGGAGTAGTGACCGGCGGGATCAAAATTTTGCCTTTCTTCATAGATTCTGTTAAAGTCCAGAGTTTGAAAAATAATCCCTTCTTTATCAACCACAGGTTCCAGAATCCATTCACCGTCCGGACCTGCTATACAGGATCCTCCGTTAGCGAGGATTTCAGGTGTCTTATTTATCAATATATCCAAATGTGGCAAATTATTCGGCAAGTCCTTTTTATTCATTAATGATGAAACAGAGACCACAAAACTCCTGGATTCTCTTGCAATAAAACGGGTTATATCTCTCGTGTTGTAATCACTCCCCGGCCAAACAGCAATATGCAAATTTTCTCCCAATCCATACATAGCGGCCCTTACCAATGGCATCCAGTTTTCCCAGCAATTGAGTCCCCCTATTGTAAATTGTTTTAAACTGTGCGTTTTAAGACCGTGCCCGTCTCCCGGAGCCCAGGTAAGCCGTTCGTCGTAAGTAGGTTGCAATTTCCGGTGGATTGATTTTATTTCCCCTCCATTATTAATATAAACCAAAGAACAATACAAACTATGGCCTCCCCTGTCCGGGGCCCGCTCTATAATTCCCAAATAAATTGCGAGCTGGTATTCCCGGGCCAGATCGCAGATAGAATCAAGATCCCCCTTTTCTATCTGAATAGCATTATGCATATAATGTGCATGTATTTCCTTATTAATCTTTAGATTCCACGAAGCGCCATCCGTATAGGCCAGCCAGAAAGGATATCCCGGCAGAAATCCCTCTCCAAAAATCAAGAGTTCTGCCTTTTCCTTTGCTGCTTTGCGAACAGTATCTTTTATTTTGTCAATGGTACCATCCTTATCCAGCCATACCGGTGAAATTTGTGCCAGAGCAATTTTCAAATTGTTTTGCATTAAAATATTCTGTTTAAAACAAGGCCTACATCAATCAATAATATACTAAAAACACCTGATACAATAATAAACTTAAGGATATTGTGAAGCCAGATATAGTCCTTTTTGGTACTGGATTTCCAAAGTAATATCAGGAATAGTACTAATAGAAAAATGCATGCAACAAAATACATATACATGTAACCTACATCGAATTTATTAATTAATAAGGAGGCAGGAATCAAAGTAAGCAGTATAATAAAACTAATTATTAACTTAGAATAGAATGAACCATATATTACAGGAACAGTCCGGTAATTTTGAGCCAGGTCCCCTGCAATATTTTCCAGATCCTTAATCATTTCCCGTGCCAGTATCAATAGAAACAAGAACATGGCATGTACAAAGATAACCGTATCAAAATTCCTGTAATAAACGAATATTGCAAAGAAAGGGGCAATAATTAAAGAGGCTGAAACAATATTTCCTACAAATGCTATTTTCTTTAGTTTATGTGAATAAAACCAAATTCCAAATACATAGGCCGTAAAGAAAAGCACTGCCCGGAATGATATATAACTTGCCAGCAAAACGGCGAGGAAGTTAAAAACAAAGTAGGCGCTCAGTTTAGTTCGCTGATTAACCAAACGATCCAGCATACTTTTATGCGGTCTGTTAATCAGATCCTTCTCCGAGTCATAAAAGCTATTTATAATATAACCCCCTGAAATTACCAGAGCGGATGCCAAAACCAGAATAAAAAGATTGGGATCAAATACCACTTTACGCAAAGGAAGGTCGGGAGCCAGAATATAAATGGAAGCCAGATATTGGGCGAAGGTAATCATAAGAACATTATACCCTCTTATGATTGAAAACAGACTCAGCCCTTTTAAGATAAGGAGTTTGTTTTTTCTACTAAGCATTTTTAGGGATTTAGAAGTTATAAACTACTTCTAAATGATAGCCTTTTAATGCAGTTCTTGCTTTATCTAAATCCTGAGTGAATCCTAAAATATAACCACCACCCCCGGATCCGCATAATTTCAAATAGTAATCGTTGGTTTCTATTCCCCGTTTCCAAAGTTTATGAAATTCTTTGGGAATCATAGGTTTAAAATGATCCAAAACTACATTGGAAAGCTCCTTAAGGTTTCCAAAAAGAGATTTTATATTTCCGCTTACAAAATCTTCAACACAGGCATCCGTATGTTTAATAAACTGATCCTTCAAAACTTTTCGAAAGCCTTCATGCTTCATCTTTTCCATAAAAATTTGAACCATCGGAGCTGTTTCACCTGTAATTCCACTATCCAATAAAAAGACTGCCCCTTTGCCATCTAAATTCTGGGACGGTATGCTGGTGGATTCTATATTCTCCTGTGAATTAATAAGAATAGGTAAACTGAGATAACTGTTTAAAGGATCCAGACCAGAAGATTTACCATGGAAAAATGATTCCATTTTACCGAAAATCAACTTGAGTTTTAGCAATTTTTTTCGTGTCAGATTTTCAAGAACCGTGATTTTTTCAAGAGAATACTTATCATAAATAGCCGCTACCAGAGCACCACTGCTCCCAATACCATAACCTTGCGGAATTGAACTGTCAAAATACATCCCTTCTTCTATATCTGCCTTCAAAGCCTTTAAGTTAAAAGATATTAACCCAGGTTCATTGTCCTGTAAATCGCTTAGATAATTAAAATATTCTTTAAGGCTTTTATTGGAACGCTCAGCAACTTCAGACGGATTATCATCTTTCTTTAGTGCGCCCTTAAAAAAATTATAGGGAATAGAAAGTCCTTTGGAATCCTTGATGATTCCATACTCCCCGAAAAGTAAAATTTTTGAATAAAAAAGTGGTCCTTTCATCTAAAATTCAATTAATAACAACTCTAAGATAGGGTGTATTAGTATTAATATACGATTAAATTACATTTTTTTGGCTCCGAAACCAATTCGGTCGCAAATATACTGTCCATTTTCACAATACGCAATGAGCTCGCCCTTAATAAATTCATTCACCTCATTCTTTTCATTTTCCGGGTAAAGCAGATGAACATTGGCTCCGGCATCTAAGGTAAAGCACAAATGGCTTTGTGTTGACCTGCGAAATTCCCAGATTTTTTCAATAATATTCAGGGTATTGGGTTTCATCAAAATAAAATACGGAATACTGGTCATCATCATGGCGTGCAAAGTAAGTGCCTCACTTTCTACTACTTCTATAAAACCTTTTAGATTGCCTTCGGCAAATATTGACCTTAATCGGATAAGATTTTCATGGGCCTGCCCAAATCGATTTTGTGCAAAAGGATGGTTGTGCATAAGATCGTGACCTACCGTACTACTTACGCTTTTCTGTCCTTTATGAACTAATAGTATAGTGTCCTGGTAACTTTTAAACACCTCGTCCACCTCATAGGGATATGGTATTCCATATAGATTTGTACTCCCTTTTATTTCATTGTGTTCTCCCCATTGTACAAGATTACCCTTGATACTTCTGCAAGCACTTCCGGATCCTAACCGCGCCAAAAAAGAAGCTTTTTTATAGAAAAAATCTGTATCCATACCCGGAACCATTTGTTTTTCCATATCCATGAGGCTTAAAGCCAGAGCGGCCATACCACTTGCAGATGAGGCAATACCACTACTATGGGGAAAAGAATTTGAAGTGTCTATCGCGAAATGATACTTTTTAAGGAAAGGCAGGTACTTTTCGATTCGCATAAAGAATTGTTCAATCTTAGGCTTAAAATCTTCCCTCGACTTTCCTTCAAAAAGTAAATCAAAAGAATAGTCCTTGTTTTTCTTATTCAGTTTGGAAAAGCCTACAGAAGTTATTGTTTTGCACTCATCCAGGGTAAAACTTACTGAGGCATTGGCCGGTATTTGATTTGGTTTTTTTCCCCAGTACTTCACTAAGGCAATATTACTTGGAGCCGTATACTGTATTTTACCTTGTTCCGGTTCAAACATGTAGGTTGAAGGAATAAAGTCATTTTCGATCATGCACGCAACAATTTGTGCAAAGATAGTTTTTAACCGCCTTGGCAATAGCCTCAATTAAAATAAATTACTATTTTAGATAACTTACATCCAATTATTTTGAAAAAGAAACTAACCTATATTGCCATTTCAGTAACAATTTGCCTTGTTATAGGTTTCCTGTCCGGATTTGCAACTCAGTCTTCGGTAAATGACTGGTACCTGTCGCTCAATAAACCAAGTTTTAATCCTCCTAATTGGATTTTTGGTCCGGTCTGGACACTTCTTTATATTCTTATGGGTATTTCCGCGGGGATTGTCTGGGCAAAAGGGTTTTATCACATTTGGGTAAAAACAGCTTTGTATAATTTCGGGTTTCAGTTGTTATTCAATGCCCTTTGGAGTGTCGTTTTTTTCGGATTTAAAGATCCTTTTTGGGCGCTATTGGTAATCCTGGTTTTGTTGGCCCTGATTTTGTTAACCATTAAGTGGTTCAATGTGGTCAGCAGGGTAGCAGCTTATCTGCTAATTCCTTATTTTCTATGGGTTTGTTTTGCTACAATCCTAAATTATAAGATCTGGGAAATGAATTAAGTCAATAGCAACTCCATTAACTTTTTGGTTGTTTTGTGATTTCGGGTGGTTGCTTTTACACTAAGTTTTTGCTCAAACAGGTTATTATTAAGTTTGGCATTACCCATCCCGATAAGGCATTTCAGGTAGATGAAATCATTGGAAATAAAAAACCTTTCATTTTCAAATTTAAGACCCTCCAATGATTCTTTTGCCTCCTTTTTTGGGACATCCTTAAGAAACACATAATATATTTTACTGTCATCACCCTCCGGTTCAGGCTTAAATGGATTCTCTGCCAGTATCTTTTCAATTTTGGATTTGGTAATGACAATTACCGGAACCAAAAAACCATATATTTTTTCTATGCCTATTTCTATCTGTTGTTCCAATCTTTTCGTATCCGGGTCATCACTGTAAAATATGACATTTCCGCTTTGTATAAAGGTTGTTACCTCTGAAAATCCCAGTTCTTCAAACAGGGCTCTCAAATCTGACATAATTATTTTATTGCGGCCGCTTACATTAATTCCTCGCAACAAGGCGATATATTTTGGCATTGGAACAAATTTATAAACACTTAGAAAAAACCTTACTGAATATAGCTAATTATGTAGTATTAAATAAATCTATTACATTTATTACCTGTCATTTTTTAATTCTTTATTATCCGTTTTTCACAATAATATGCAAACCTATATCCTTGCCCTCGATCAGGGCACCACAAGTTGCCGGGCAGTAATTTTTGATAAAGCAGGAAATATCATTTCCACCTCACAAAAGGAATTTACACAGTTTTTCCCCAAACCGGGCTGGGTTGAGCACGATCCCATGGAAATTTGGTCCACACAAGTGGCCATGGCTGCAGAAACCGTTACTAAAAAAGGATTGGAAGCTAAAAATATTGCTGCGATAGGAATTACCAATCAACGTGAAACTGTAATAGTCTGGGATAAAAAAACGGGGAAACCAGTATATAATGCAATTGTATGGCAGGACAAAAGAACAGCTGAATATTGTGATCTTTTAAAAAGCAAAGGGAAATCTCAATGGATCCGCGAAAAAACAGGCCTTGTGCTCGACTCTTATTTCTCAGGCACCAAAGTTAAATGGATATTAGACAATGTAGAAGGGGCAAGAAAAAGGGCGGAAGCCGGGGAATTAATTATGGGTACAATAGATACCTGGCTAATCTGGAACATGTCCAGGGGTGAATTACATGTGACAGATGTCAGCAATGCCTGCAGAACACTTTTATTTAATATCAACTCCCTGGAATGGGATGATGAACTTTTAGAATTATTTACCATTCCAAGAGGTATGTTGCCGGCTATAAAACAGTCAAGTGAAATATACGGACATACAGCTCCTGGATTGTTTGCTTCCAGGATTCCAATTTCCGGAATAGCTGGGGACCAGCAGGCAGCATTATTCGGGCAGATGTGTATCAGGGAGGGAATGGTAAAAAACACTTATGGTACTGGCTGTTTTATGCTGATGAATATTGGTGATAAACCAATAGTATCCAAAAACAATCTTCTTACCTCAGTGGCCTGGAAAATCAATGGAAAAGCTGAATATGTCCTCGAAGGAAGTATTTTTATTGCGGGGGCCGTGGTGCAATGGCTTAGGGACAGTATAAAAATCATTAAAACATCCGGGGATGTAGAAAAACTCGCGGGATCTGTCCCGGATTCCGGTGGGGTTTATTTTGTCCCGGCTTTTGCCGGTTTGGGTGCACCACATTGGAATCAGCACGCAAAGGGGACAATTTTTGGGTTAACAAGGGGTAGTACGGATGCCCATATTGCGAGGGCTGCACTGGAATCAATTGCATTCCAGACTATGGATGTTTTAAAGGCCATGGAAGCAGATTCCGGAATATCGATCAGGGAGTTACGGGTAGATGGAGGCGCTACGGTCAACCATTTACTGATGCAATTTCAGGCAGATGTGCTGAACACTGTAACCGTACGGCCTAAAATAGTGGAAACTACCGTCATGGGTGCTGCTTTCCTTGCCGGACTGGGAGTAGGTTACTGGGAAAACCTTGAAGAAATTCAGGAGATTTGGCAAACTGACGTATATTTTAAACCAACAGCAGAAAGAGATTCTATAAACAGCCTTGTTAAAGGTTGGTATAAAGCCATCAAAGCATTAGAATTTTGGGCAAAATAAGTAAAACCAATTCCTAATATATGACACCATTTATTGCCGAAATAATGGGCACATTCCTGTTAATCCTTCTTGGATGCGGAGTCAACGCCAACGTAGTATTAAAAGACACTAAAGGGCAGGATAGCGGATGGATTGTAATTTCAACCGGCTGGGCCTTTGCGGTTTATATTGCTGTGGTTGTTGCAGCGCCTTACAGCGGAGCGCATATCAATCCGGCCGTGAGTATAGGTCTGGCAGCAGCCGGAGAATTTTCCTGGAATATGGTCCCCTCCTATTTGCTGGCGCAATTCACAGGAGCTATGTTAGGCGCTTCATTGGTGTGGCTTATATATAAAGATCATTTTGACTGCACAGCAGAACAAGCTTCAAAACTTGGAGTGTTTAGCACCAGTCCGGCTATCAGAAATACGGTGGTAAATCTTCTGGGGGAAATTTCAGGAACATTTGTACTGATATTTGCCGTTTTATTTTTTACTGACGCCACTATGGAAGGGTCAGACGCGATAATAGGTTTAGGGTCACTTGGTGCCATTCCGGTGGCCTTTGTGGTTTGGGGGATAGGGCTAAGTTTAGGGGGTACAACAGGGTATGCGATTAACCCGGCTAGGGACCTTGGTCCAAGAATTATGCATGCCCTCTTACCTATAAAAAACAAAGGCGGAAACGACTGGTCCTATTCCTGGATTCCTGTCATTGGCCCTATTTTGGGAGGGCTATTTGCGGCTTTGCTTTATTTGGCGTTCCCACTTATTTAAGTAACATCCCCTATAATGATTTTGCAATAGCCCGGGCTGCAATATAAGCCCCGGTCCAGGCATTTTGAAAATTAAACCCTCCCGTAATTGCGTCTATATTTAATACCTCTCCTGCGAAAAAAAGATCAGGGAGGATTTTACTTTCAAAGGTCTTAAAATTTACCTCTTTCAGATCCACCCCACCTGCCGTGACAAATTCTTCTTTAAACGTACTCTTGCCATCAACATTAAATTCTGAAGCAGTAATAAATTGACCGAGTCTATCAAGCTGCTGCTTTGAAACATCGGCCCATTTTAAATCCCTTGCTATATCAGATGCCATCACCAACTTCCCCCATAATCTTGACGGAATATCAATAGCTTTTGTTTTGTAGATAGTCTTCTTTGCTTCAATTTGCTTTATCTCATTAAAAAGCGCTAAGAGTCCCTGTTTATGAAAATCGGGCAGCCAATTAATCCTTATTCTAAACCTATAATTACATTCATTTAATAATCTGGCAGCACGTGCAGACAGTTTTAATACAGCCGGGCCACTCAGGCCCCAGTGTGTAATAAGAACCGGACCTTCTGAAATCAGATTTGAAGCCCCGCCCTTTCTGTTTTTAAATTGAGATTTTACTTCTTTACCTATAATCTGTCTGGGTAAAAGCTCAATCCTGGCCGGGGTACTCACCCCTTGTATTCCTGAAATTCTGCTGTCGTTTATATTAAATGTAAATAAAGAAGGTACAGGTGTTACGATGGTATGACCGAGATGTTCTAATAAATTCCACATTTTAGTACTGCTCCCTGTTGCAACGACAATCCTTTTTGCCTGATATTCTTTTTTAAGTGATTGTACCCGCCAACCTGCGGCTTTTCCTAAACTAATATCCTTATCTGGCATTATATTTATGACAGAGCTGCTTTTTAATAGCGTAATACCTTTTTTCCGGATTTCATCCAAAAAACAATCAATAATGGTCTGTGAGGAATTACTAACAGGGAACATTCTCCCATCCGATTCTGTTTTTATGGGTATTCCACGTTTCTCAAAAAAACGTATGGTATCAGCTGTAGAATAAATGTGAAACGGCCCCAAAAGCTCCTTTTCGCCCCTGGGGTAATTTTTTACCAATGAGGATGGTTCAAAATCTGCATGGGTTATATTACATCTGCCACCACCTGATACCTTTACTTTGGAAAGAACTTGTTTTCCCCTTTCCAGAATCGCAATTTTTAGATTTGGATTTGCTTCTGCAATATGAATAGCACAGTAAAACCCTGCAGCACCACCCCCTATTATAATAACATCAAACATTATTTGACCCGCTCCGGGTAATTAGTGAAAATGCCGTCAACACCCAATTCTTTAATATTTAAAATTTGGTCCGGATCATTAACAGTCCAGGCGAAAATTTTAAAACCCTGCTTTTTAATTTCTGAAACGTTTTCATTGGTTAAACTGAGATAATTGGGGTTTATAGCGATGGCATTCAATTCCCTGGCCATCCCAATGGCATCTAGCGGATTATCCTCTGTTAGTACTCCAATCTTTATATCTTTATTTATGCGACGCATTTCTTTTAACTCCTGCCAATCAAAACTAGAAATAAAAAAATCATCCATTGTCCAGCCCTCATTTTCCATGTAATTTTTTATAATGTTATTGACACCCTGGGATGTGCCGGGCCCTTTAAGTTCAATATTCAAGGGCACCCTGTGATTCATTAAATCCAAAACTTCATTTAGTAAAGGGATTTTATGACCTCCTTCAAGAGTAAAGTTTTTAAGAGTTTCCAAATCAAAAGTTTCTATATCCCCGCTTCCATTAGATAATCTGTCAATCATCTGATCGTGAAACACTACAATTTCACCACTTTTGATTTTAAAGACATCTATCTCTATCATATCCACCTGCAGGTCTAGAGCCTTTTGAATGGAGGCAAGGGTATTCTCTGTTTCATGCCCCATTGCACCCCTGTGTCCAATGGTTATCATAGTGTTACTTTTCTCTCCACAATTCATAAAAAAAAGCATTAGAACAACTAGTATTAATCCTTTCATCCAACTGGTCTTTTAACTACTCAAAAGTACAACATGATCTTTAGAAAAATCAATATATACAGGTTTACTAAATATAGAATGAAATTGATGTATAATTGTGTATTTAACAATATTTATATTAATTTTTTATCATATCCATTTTAATTATTTAATATTTTTACATTATCAACAACCTAAACACTAGAAACTATGTTAACAAAACAAAATTTATTAGCTACTTTGGCCGGGTTTGCGGTCATGTTCGTACTTGGTTATGTGATCTGGGGATTCGCAACAGCAGAATTTTTTGAGGCACATGCACTAAATGACATTATGAAGGATCCACCTGAAATGCTTCTGCTTGCCGTCAGTAATATTATTGCAGTATTTGCTCTTAGTTCCATTTACGGCAAATGGGCCAGAGGGGTACATAATGCATCACAAGGAATGAAATTTGGAATCTGGGTAGGAATATTTACCGGTCTCGGATTAGGACTTCTCAACCAATCAACAACAAAAGTAATAGACATGTCCGGACAATTAGTTGAAGCTGTTTTGGAAATTGTTTTCTATGGAATTATTGGTGTTGTAATTTCACTTGTCTATAAAGCGACATCCCTAAAGGAAAAAGCCTCCTAAACGCAACAATTAAGATGAATCTGCAATGAAACGGTTTTAGATTTGCGGATTCATCTACATTATATTTTAATTTGAAAGTTTAAAAATAAACGATTCCAAAGGTGAAATCTCCATCTTTAATAAGCCTATTCCGGCATGAACATTCAATACATTTTTGGCTTTCCCATAAAGTTCATCTGTCACAGTATAGGAGCCATCCTGCAACTTCCACTCTTCTATTATTTCCCCCGGGATTTTTAAATCAAAAGAATAAGACTCATCTGCATCAAAATTTGCGATGACGACCAGCTTCTCATTTAGAGACCATCGCACATATGACAGTACCCTGTAGTTGTAATTTTCAGTATGATCCCTGTTGTAATAATGAATGTCTTCATACCTGCCCATTAATGCCTCACTACCAATTGTAAAATTGAGTAACCTCTTGTAAAAATCTCTTAATACCTTTTCTTCTGGTTGCAATTGACCCCCATCAAACTTTTTATTATTTACCCACCTTTGATGGTGGGGAACCCCTATATAATCAAATATTGATGTCCTTGTCGGGCTGCCGAAACCTGCAAATTCTTTTCCTGGTTCTCCCACTTCCTGTCCAAAATAGATCATGGTAGGTGAAGTGCTGATAGTAGCTGATACGACCATTGCAGGTTTACCTTTTTCCGCGCTACCTGCGAAGTCGGGACTTGCTATTCGCTGTTCATCGTGATTTTCAAGAAAATGTAACATCTGATGTTCAATATCCTGCAAGCCTCTTTGCACAACCGGGATATGGTCTGTCCATCCATGACCCTGCATAATGTGCTTCAGGCTATCATAAAATTCCACCTTGTCATACAAATAATCCATTTTCCCCAAATGAATATAGGCCCTGTATAAATCGGGATTGTAAACCTCAGCCAACAGAAAAGCATCGGGGTTTTTCATTTTAATATTGGAATTCATATAACTCCAGAATTCCACAGGCACCATTTCAGCCATGTCAAAGCGGAAACCATCCACACCCATCTCCAGCCAATACAAGGCAATATCCTTAAATTTTTTCCATGAATCAGGGATGTCGCGGTCAACCCAAAAAGCATAGTGGGCTTTATAATCTTTTCGAATATATTCTTCCGGTAAGGATTCAAAATCATAGGATCCATCCGGCCGAACCCCATAATTAATCTTCACTGTTTCATACCAGTCATTCATATCGGGTTGCGAAAGACGTGAACCATTGCCCGTCCACTTTGCAGGATTCTCATCAAATTTACCATCTGCCAAAGGGTGTTTTTCTCCTCCCAGGGGCAGATAACCATTTTGCCAAACCGGTACTTTAAAGGATTCTCCCGGTATATAGTAATAATTATTATCCCTTTTGTATTCCACTGAAGTGTCATCCTTTGCCCCAAAAGGTTCCTGGTCCTTTGGAGTAGATTTCCCTTCATATTTCCGTGCAACATGATTTGGAACAATATCAATGATTAGTTTTAACCCGGAAGTATGTGTGCGTTCAATCAAAGATTTAAACTCCTCCAATCTGCTCCCGGGGTCATCTGCAAGGTCCGGATTTACATTGTAATAATCTTTAACGGCATAGGGAGATCCAGCCCTGCCTTTCACAACATCAGGGTCATCATTGGAAATATTATATTTTGTATAATTAGTTACCACGGCATGATGAGGCACTCCCGTATACCATATGTGGGTAACCCCAAGATCTTTGATTTCCTTCAGAGCTTTTTCCGTAAAATCAGAAAATTTACCAACTCCATTTTCCTGAATTGTCCCCCATGGATTATTAGTGGTGTTGGTATTTCCGAACAAACGTGTAAATACCTGATAAACCACTTTCTTATTTGATTTATTTATGCTTTTCATAGTTTTGATATTTTTTCCTTCTTTTTGTTCAGTACACCCAATTAAGAATACAAAGCAACTAAATATGACTAACAGTATCTTTTGCATACTAATTATATTTTCTGATAAGAAGTAGAACGGCATTATCTTTTAACTGCAATTCTTGTTGAAGGATAATTTCCTCCGATGTAAGCAAATCAATAAACCCGGTGCCAATAAGTTCCATTTCATTATAGCGTTTCAGGTTTAGTGTATAGGGTTTGTCATTTTTATTGAGCACGAGCATTACAGTTTCATCCATATTTTGCCTAAAAATCACATAAACACCGTCTTTTGGTGCAAAATGGATCGTTTTACCGCTATGAATCGCTGAACTTGTCTTCCGAAAGTTTAGTAATTTCCGTGTAAAATCCTGCATCTTTTTCTGTTCCTTAGTAAGACCCTCACCAGTAAAGGCATTAACATTATCCTTTTCCCATCCCCCCGGAAAGTCGGATCGTATAAGACCGTGATCTCCCGGATTATCTCGGTTACTAAGTAATACTTCCGTACCATAATAAATCTGGGGTATTCTTGGAGCCGTAATTATAAACGCCAGGGCCATTTTTATTTTCACAAAATCTTCATTCAACTGTGTAAATAGCCGATCCATATCATGATTATCTCCAAAAAACAATATGGAGGAGGGGTCATGGTATGCAAAATCATTGGCAAGTCCTTCATACAATTTAACCAATCCCGAATCCCAGTTCTCTTCCTCATTCAGCGCTTCAATTAATGCACGCTGTAATGGAAAATCCATTGTCGTTTTTAGGTTAGATTCGTAACCATCTGAATTTGTTACCCCCTGTTGCCAATAGCGAACCAGTAGTGGGTTGTAAGTCCATTCCTCTCCGACAATATTGAATTTTGGATATTCCTGCATAATAGCGCCAGCCCATCTGGACATGAATTCTTTGTCAGAATATGGATAAGTATCCTGCCTGATTCCTCCAAGTTTCAAAGTCTCTATCCACCATATACTATTTTGAATAATATAATTGGCCATAAATGGATTTTTCTGGTTTAAATCCGGCATTGAGGGCACAAACCATCCATTGTCCATAAGGTTTTTATCTGCCTCCGAGGCGTAAAGATCCTGATTTACCGTTCGACGGTGGTTTGTAACCCTGGCTTCAGATCCTTCCTCGAATTCCGATTGATAGTTTACCCAGTCACGAAATGGCAAATCGGACATCCACCAATGATAGCTCCCACAATGATTGGCAACCTGGTCCATGATTAATTTTATGCCAATTTCTGATGCTTTTTTTGAGAGCAAAATATAGTCTTTCAGTTTCCCGAAACGTGGATCCACCCGGTAAAAATCTGTCATTGCATAACCGTGATAAGAGGTCTCGGGCATATCATTAATCAATAAAGGGGTAGGCCATATGGCAGTAAAACCCATTTCAGCTATATAATCCAGATGATTGATAATTCCCTGAATATCACCACCATGTCGGGAATAATCATTCTTCCTGTCCACCTTTTTATCAAGAAGTCCGGAGGCAATATCTATTTTTGGATTACCGTTTGCAAATCGATCCGGGGTAATTAAATATATAACATCTGAAGAATCAAAACCCGAAAATTCCTCCGACGGCATTTCCCTGTCATCTAATGGATAAGAATATGATATTTCATCACCCCCAGTGGTTATAAAAACAATTTCCATTATGCCTGGAGAAGCATTGTCAGTAATCGTAATATCCAGGAATAAATAATTAGGACTATCAGCCCTGTGAATAGAATCCAGAGAAACTCCCTTGTAGTTAATCACTGGGGTAGTAGTGCCAATTCCATAACCGTTCACCATTAGTTGCAGCCTGGAATTCTTAAATCCTAACCACCAGTTTGGAGGCTCAACCCTGTCTATTTGAGCGAACGAAAAAGATAATGTCAAAAGGAGCATACCAGTTAAAACTATAGATTTTACTAACCATCCAATTTTCATCATAGGTTAATTTCTTATCAAATACTATCTGAATAAAATAATTCGATAAAGTTAAAAGTGATCCCGCCCGATCTATTGAGTATTTGCTACTATAGTTTCCTGAGATGGATTTAAAAGGATCCTTGTGCCATTTACCCGAATAGTCATTTCTGCTGTTCCTTCATAATCAAAACTAGTCTGATTTTCTGTGACATTTACTTTAATGATGCGGTTTCTGAAATTTACTTTAAATGAGTAAGATTTCCATTGTTTGGGAATTTTGGGTGCAAAAGACAGTTTATCATCTTTCATTCTCATTCCTCCGAAACCCTCTACAATACTCATCCATGTTCCGGCCATAGAAGTAATATGCAAACCTTCTTCAACTTCTTTGTTATAATCATCCAAATCCAATCTTGAGGTACGCAAATAAAATTGGTATGCCTGCTCCATCCTGCCTAATTTGGCTGCCTGAATGCTGTGAACACATGGAGATAGTGAGGATTCATGAACGGTAAAAGGTTCATAGAAATCAAAATGCCTCTCCAGTTCTTCAATACTGAAATGATCCTCAAATAAATAAAACCCCTGTAAAGTATCGGCTTGTTTGATGTAGGGTGACCGCAATATCCTATCCCAGCTCCATTTTTGATTAATTGGCCGTTGTGCAACATCCAAATCTTTTACAGTTATCAGTTCTTTGTCGAGGAATCCATCCTGTTGCAGGTAAATTCCCAATTCTTCTGAATAGGGAAAGTACAAATTTTCTGAAACCTCTTTCCATTTATCAGTCTCGGTTTTCGTTAACCCAGTTCTCCCAATGATCCTGGTATAGTCTTCTTTATAACCCTCTTTTACTTTTTGAAGTTGATCAAGGGTATATTCCATGCACCATTTGGCCAGGTAATTGGTATACCAATTATTGTTGACGTTATTTTCATATTCATTGGGCCCTGTTACACCAAGTATCACATATTTATCCTTGTCCTTGGAAAATGTAGCTCTCTGACCCCAGAAACGAGAAATCCCAATCAGTACTTCGAGCCCCATTTCAGGAATATATGAATAGTCCCCTGTAAACCGGTAATAATTGTAGATAGCGAATGCAATAGCTCCATTTCTATGTATTTCCTCAAAAGTAATCTCCCATTCATTATGGCATTCTTCACCATTCATGGTAACCATAGGATATAGGGCTGCACCTTTAACAAAACCGAGTTTTTTCGCATTCTCAATTGCCTTTTCCAGATGATTATACCTGTACTGCAGCAGATTCCTGGCCACAAGGTGATCTTTGGTTGCCATATAAAAAGGTATACAATAGGCTTCGGTATCCCAATATGTGCTTCCACCATACTTTTCACCTGTAAACCCTTTGGGTCCTATATTTAGCCTGGAATCAGTACCTAAATATGTCTGATTCAGATGAAAGATATTAAATCTGATGCCTTGCTGCGCTTTAACATCACCTTGAATACTTATATCGCTCATCTCCCAAATTTTGGCCCATTCAGATATTTGTCTTTCCAGTAATTTATCAAACCCAAGCGATGTGGCAGATTTTAAGGCCTTTTTGGCAGCACTGACCAATTCATCAGGCCTGTGATCTCTGGAAACTGTATAGCCTCCATATTTATAAAAAGTGACAGATTCACCCTGTTTGGCATCATATGCATATTCATGACCAACCCATAATTCTTTAACTTCTTCCGAAACATCTACAGCTACTTCAGTTCTATCAGAAGTTAACTGGCATTCCATAAAAGTGCAAATCTCAAAATGAGTTTTCATGGTATGTGCCTCTATAAAAGCCTGTCTGCCTTCCGAAATAACATTGGTTACATTCCAGAATTTATCTGCCCAATTGCTGTCTTCATTTGTAATGCCGTTATCCAAATACGGAATAAATCGAATAGACGCATTTTTGTTTACCGCTGTAATTTTATACTTAATAGCACCAACTTCATCAATATCAAGGCTTAAAAAACGAACTACTTCAACCTCAACCTCAGTAGCATTGGGCAAAGTAGCCGTGAAGTTTCTTTTATACCAACCCTCCTTCATATTTAGTTCTCTCCTGAAACCTTTTATAACGGTACAGGTATTAAGGTCTAAGGGCTCTCCATCAATAAAAATATTGATCCCAATCCAGTTGGGCGCATTTAATACCTTGGCAAAATATTCGGGATAACCATTTTTCCACCACCCTACTCTTGTTTTATCCGGGTAATATACTCCGGCAATATAGCTCCCCTGGAAAGACGGACCAGTATATTGCTCCTCAAAATTTGCGCGCTGCCCCATAGCACCATTCCCTAGGCTAAATAGACTTTCAGAAGATTTTACTTTACCTTTATTAAAACCCTCTTCAATAATTGACCATTCGTCTGCTTTGATGTATTCCTGATTCATATTGTATTACGTTATAATCCTTAAATTAGAGTCGATTAAAATAGGCAATTAAGAATAATTTGCCAGAAATAAACCTTATTTTTTATTTTTCAATAATAATATTAGGTCATTTAAAAACCCTGGATCTATTTCGGTGAAGTTATTAAACCCATGGTCTGCTTCGGATAGAATATTTACGTCTCCAATTCCAACACTCACCATACCCGCAATATTAGCTGCTTCAATCCCGGCTAAAGCATCTTCAAAAACAACACAATTTACAGGTTTCACACCCAATTTTTTAGCTGCAATCAAAAAAACCTCAGGGTCCGGCTTAGCTTTGGTTACTTGATTTCCATCAACAATTGCATCAAAATAATGCATTAGCTCCACCTTTTCCAAAATTGAAATTGCGTTTTTACTCGCAGAACCAAGTGCCATAGGTATGTCCTTCTCTCTGAGATATTCCAGAACTTTGGTCACATCAGGAAGTATTTCACTCTGGTCCATATTAGAAATATATTTCAGGTAATCCTCATTTTTTTCCTGCAACCAGGTTTCGAACTGTTCCTTTGAAACAGAAATATCCCCCATTTCCAATAAAAGCTCCAGACATCTTTTACGGCTAACCCCTTTAAATTTTTCATTATCCTCTTCGGTAAAATCTACTTCCAGTTCATCTGCCAGGTTTTTCCAGGCCAAATAATGGTATTTGGCGGTATCGACAATTACGCCGTCTAAATCGAATATGAATCCGGTTTTCTTCATTTTTATTTTTGATGTGTGAAATTAATTAATTGTAGATTCTCTCTCAATCAAGGTTGCCTGTATAATTTCTGTCCTATAGGTTTCTTCTTCCATTTCTTTATCGTCATCTCTTTCTATCTTTTCAATAAGCATTTTAGCTGCAATTTGCCCCATAAGTTCTCCATGCTGGGCAACTGACGTAAGTGCAGGTGTGGACATCTTGGAAAGTATGCCATCCGTGAAACCAATAAAGGCAATGTCTTCCGGGATTTTTAACCCATTATTCTGAGCAATTTTCATTGATCTGACCGCAAATATTTCATTTACACATAAGGCCGCATCAATCTTAGTGGATGAAAAGAATGCTTCGCTTTTCTTTTCATCTTCAAATTGAAATGGCAAACGCAAAATTAACCTTTCATCCACTTCCAGGTTATGGTCTTTCAAAGCCTGATAATATCCCTGAGCTCTTTTTTCACTCACATTCAAATAACTTTCAGTTGTAACCAGTGCTATTCGCTTTCTGCCATTGTCTATAAATTTTTTTACTGCCATATAAGAAGCTTCAAAGTCGTTTATTATCACCTTGTCACAAGTTATCTCATCGGTGATCCTGTCAAAAAGCACCAAGGGCATTCCCTGATCAATTATTTCCCTTAAATGGTTAAAATCATTTTTCTTTTGTGTTTCTGCAGAAAGTGCCATTATAAAACCATCAATGCTGCCATTTGCCAATAATTCCATATTAATAACTTCTTTTTCAAAAGATTCATCCGAGACACAGGCAATAACATTATATCCCTTTGCATCCGCAAATTGCTCTATCCCCCTAAAAACAGTAGTGAAAAAATGGTGAATTATATCGGGAATGATTACTCCTATGTTCCTGGTGCGCCTGTTTTTAAGGCTGATTGCAATATTATTTGGCTTATAATTATACAGCTTTGCAAAGGCCTGAATTTTTACTTTTGTGTCTTTGCTTATTTCTGCACTGTTTTTTAAAGCCTTGGATACTGTTGAAATGGATACATCCAATTCACGGGCAATTTGCTTCAGAGTAATCTTTTTTTTCAAATCAAAAAGAATCAAAATTATATCAAATGTTAAAACAATTAAAGTTAGCCATCTTATAAATATATTCTTTTTTTAACATATAAAATTGCCCATAAGTCTATAAACAAGTATATATTTAAACTTGTAGAATAAAAAAAATACTATATTTGTTCCGTTTTTAACAAAGAATGAACCAAAAATATAAGGAAACCAGAATTTTGCCAATTCTTTATTATCGGACTCGCATTTAGTGAAAGTTATTAACACGAAACCGTTTTCGTAGATTTAAAACACTAATAGGAGAAAGATTTTAACATATTTTTTACATAGGTTTAACCTTTGGTACTAAAATTAACTAAACTCAAAATTAACTTTTTATGAAGATTACGCTACTAAAAGGCTTTTTGTTGGTTGGGGCTATTTTAAGCTTCGGACTTGCAAAAGCGCAAGAAGTATCAGGTACAGTAACTGATGCAAATGGTCCTCTCCCGGGGGCTAGTGTTGTGGTAAAAGGAACTACCAATGGTACACAAACAGACTTTGATGGTAACTATACTATTAGCAATGTGGATAGCGATGCTACACTGGTTATTAGTTATGTTGGTTACAGTACCCAAGAAGTTGCATTGAATGGAAGAACTACTGTTAATGTAGTTTTGGAAGAAGATGCACAGGCTTTGGATGAAGTAGTAATTATCGGTTACGGTACTACTACGGTTAAAGACGCTACTGGTGCCGTGTCTGCAATTAATTCAGAAGACTTTAATGGTGGTATAATTGCATCACCTGAACAGTTGATCCAGGGTAAAACTGCCGGGGTCCAGATAACCCAGGCTAGTGGTGAACCAGGAGCAGGAGTATCAATAAGAATAAGGGGTGCCAACTCTATCCGTTCCAACAATAGTCCTCTTTTTGTTGTAGACGGTATTCCGTTGTCAGCAGAATCTACCACGCCTGGTGGGGGTGATGTAACTGGTGGTGAAAATGCTTCGAGAAACCCATTAAACTTTATTAACCCGGCTGATATTGAGAGTATCTCTATATTAAAAGATGCCTCTGCGACGGCCATTTACGGGTCAAGGGGTGCTAACGGGGTAGTAATTGTAACAACAAAAAGTGGAAAATCTGCTCAGGGAGGTGTCTGGGAAGTAGATCAGACCGTAAGTATTTCAACGCCAAGAGAGAATTTTGACCTGTTTGACGGTCCAACATTTCTAGCGCAAACGGCCGCCATACGTGGTCAAGAAATTGCGAATGATATCGATGCAGGCTCTAATACAGACTGGCAGAAAGTAGTTTTAAGAACTGCGGTTTCTCCTGTTACCAATTTGTCATATTCCAATAATTACGGTAGCGGTAATGTAAGAGCTACTTTTTCTTATGGGAAACAGTTTGGAGTTATTGAAAAGTCTTCTCAGGAAAGAATTACGGGTCGGGTTAATTTCAGTCAACGTTTTCTTGATGACAGACTAAAATTTGATTTGCAGGCCTCTATTGCTCGCGTTAATGATTTGGCTCCACAAATTAGTGGTGGAACCGGTGCCAGTGGTAACATAATTGGAGCAACATATTCCGCAAACCCAACATGGCCGGCTAATCCGGAGTTCGTTATTGCAGGTAACCTGTTAAACCCTGCCAATCTTTTGGCTTATTTCCGACAGAAAACCAATACGGACAGGTCTTTAGTTAATTTAGCTGCTTCTTATGACATTATTGATAATGATAACAATGAATTAAGAGCTAAAGTAACTGTAGGTTATGACGACTCTTTCGCTGCTGCTGCTGCAACTATTTCACCCAGAGTTACAAATCAGAACAGAGTGAGTGATAACGGACAGTCTTCGTACAATGAATTGGAAGCGACAAGTAAATTACTTGAAGCAACTCTTAATTGGAAAAGAGATTGGACTAATTCCACTTTAGATGCTATTGTAGGTTTTACCTATCAGGATTTCCAAAGAAAAGGATTCAATTCCCAAGGTTGGGGATCATTTACTTCTAACCTGGATCAAATGGGATCCGACCTGAAAGAAACTATCAGAAGTGGACAAGGGTCCATTCAAGGTGCTTACCAGCAATTTGGATACGATGCTAACGGTAGTTTTGTAAACAGCCTGAATCCATTTAGTGATACAGGAGTTCTTAATGCCCTTACAACTAGAAAATATGTTTCTGCCTGGGCCGATACATTTGATAATACCGATGAATTACAATCTTACTTCGTAAGGGCAAATTTCAGTTTACATAATAAATATTTGTTTACGGCAACTTTTAGGGCAGATGGCTCGTCCAAATTTGCGCCGAACAACCAATACGGTTATTTCCCATCCGGGGCTTTTGCCTGGAAGATAAACGAAGAAGATTTTATTGGTGAGTCCTTCTCTACTTTAAAACTGCGATTAAGTGCAGGTATTACAGGTAACCAGGATGGTTTGTCCTATGCCCAGTTTATTAAAAGACAGCGTTTTGCTGCACCAAACATTAATGACGATGGTAGTGTAAACAGGCCTGGACTTGAAACCGTTGCAGTACAAAATCCGGATCTTAAATGGGAAGAAACCTTGGACTATAATATTGGACTTGATTTTGGTTTCGGTCTCGATCGTTTTACCGGGTCTCTTGACTTTTATCAAAAGGAAACTACAGATCTCTTGTTCAGACAAGCAGCTGCCGCTCCGGCTTTTGATCCATTTGTCTTTAAGAACCTTACAAATGGCAAGTTAATAAACAAAGGGGTAGAATTAGCCTTAGCCTATGATTTCATTCAAAATGAAAAGCTAACTTTTTCCGCAGCCTTTAATATCTCCTATAACGACAATAAGGTTAAAGGTTTAGAAGGTACTACAGCAGATTTTGGAGCAGTTAACGGCCCGGGTCTTACAGGAGCCTTCGCTCAGCGTTTAGGGGAAGGAATGTCTATCTTCTCTTATTATATGGCAACATATTCTGAGGATGCCAATGGAAACCCTAACTTTAATGCGGACGACAAAGATTTTGTCGGTGAGGATGCTGTACCTGATGTCCTTTCAGGACTTACCCTTAATTTAAATGCAGGCAGATTTGACGCTAACGTTTTCTTTGCAGGTCAATTTGGATTCTCGGTTTATAACAATACTAGAAATGCCTTCTTAAACAGGCCCACATTTGAAACTTCCAGAAACGTAGACCCCCAAGGTTTAACGCTGGTTTCCCAAGAAGTGTCTACCCTGTATTTAGAGAAAGGAGATTTTGTACGTTTACAAAACGCAACCGTTGGTTATAATGTGCCTCTTAGTGGTGATGGAGCCTTTAAGAGCTTAAGGTTTTCATTAACCGGACAGAATTTATTATTGTTCACGGATTATAGCGGTCTAGATCCAGAGGTATCAGCCAACACTGGTGATTTTGGAACTGGTATTCCCAGTCAGGGGATAGATTATACCACATTCCCCAGACCACTAACAGTGACATTAGGTATAAATGCTAAATTTTAATTTAAAAAAAAACTGCGATGATTAATTATTTAAAAACTAAATTTAAAACTGCGACGTACTCGTTTTTTACTTTGGTGCTGCTTTTTTCCTGTACCGATCTAGAAATCGAAGCGACTGATTCTTTGCTTGCTCCTAACTTTGAAGGTATTGCAACTGCCGAAGAAGCAGCAAGTCAGGTTAGTGCAATGTATAATTCCATTAATGGATACATTGGCGACCAAGCGAACCTGTATGCCTTAAGTGAGGTTACAACAGATGAAATGTTAGTTCCTACAAGAGGCTCTGACTGGGGTGATAATGGAATATGGAGACAATTGCACCAACACTCATGGACCCCCGATCATCAGTATATTACAACGGTTTGGAATCAATGGAATGAACTTCAGTTAACTGCCAGTGAGGTATTGGATAGCAGGTCTGCTTCCAGCCCTGATTCAAGGGCAGCCGCTTCATTTTTCAGAGGCCTGGCTGTTTACGTAATCTTAGACAATTTTGGACAGGTGCCGATTAGAGATACAGAGGCCCCGCCTTTAGATGACCCTGTAGTTCTTACAGGTGAGGAAGCTATTGCTTTGATAGTTTCTGATTTGGAGGCTGCTATTTCTGGATTGCCTGCCACAGGACCATCAGGTGCAGAAAACGTTAAAGTTTCTAAAGCTGCCGCCAGATATTTATTAGCTAAAGTTCATTTAAACAGGCATATTTTTAACGGTTCCGGAAGCCCGGATGCTGCCGATATGGCTAAGGTAATATCCTTAGTTGATGAAATTGCTGCTGATGGTTACGCATTGGAATCAGGTTATTTTGATATATTCAGAGATACCCCAGATAATGAAACCATATGGTGGATTAATACGGGTGTTGGTAATAGGATTTGGAATGGTCTGCACTATAATCTGGTTACACCAGAACAATCAGGTGGATGGAATGGTTTTTCAACCCTTTCTGAATTCTATGATCTGTTTGAAGGACCAGAAAGTAATGTAGTGGGAGGCGGCCAGGAAGAACGAAGAGGTGGGGTACCACTTCAGGGCGAACCTGCAGGTGCTGATGGTACGGTTGATACTGATGGTGATGGTATTGCAGACGGTACGCATATTGGTTTTGGGTTTCTTATAGGACAACAATATGGCCCAACCGGTACCGCGCTTACGGAGAGAGGAGGATCACCTTTGAACTTTACAAGAGAATTTTTAAGCACAGTTACTGGCTCTCCTAGCCTTCTTGATAATGATGAAGTACAAGGTATCAGGGTCCTTAAGTACAACCCTAGATATGGTGGTTTCACATCGCATGAAATCTTCTTCAGATATTCAGATGCCCATTTAATGAAGGCAGAAGCAATTTTACGAAGTGGCGGTGATGCAACTGCTTTAGTAAACGAGCTTCGTGTTTTGCGAGGTGCCACTCCTTTTGGCAGTGTAACTGAACAAAATTTGATAGATGAAAGAGGTAGAGAACTTTATATAGAGTTTTGGAGACGAAATGATTTGATCAGATTTGGTCAATACACTCGTGATTGGGAATTTAAAGACCCGGCAGCTATTGGCAATACGGATCGTGAATTGTTCCCTATTCCGGCTACACAGGTTATACTTAATCCTAACCTGGTTCAAAACCCCGGATACTAAGAGCTATTTTTTAAGTTAATTTTTAAAAAATCCTGATCATAATGATCAGGATTTTTTACTTTTAGTACATTGGCATATCCGGGTAAAATCAATATCTTACCAATTCAAAAACCAATTACCAAACATGTACACTTTAGGCTATGATCTGGGAAGTTCTTCAATAAAGGCTGCCCTGGTAGAAGCGTCTACGGGCAAAAGCATAGCCCTGGTTAGTGAACCAAAAAAGGAGATGAGCATGCACTCTCTTAACAAAGGTTGGGCAGAACAGGACCCTAATGATTGGTGGACACATATATGTAATGCCACAAAAAAAATACTGGAAGAAACCAAGGTTCTCCCAGGCCAAATAACCGGCATTGGCATTGCTTACCAAATGCACGGCCTTGTACTGGTTGACAAGGAAGGTATTCCCTTAAGAAAATCAATTATCTGGTGTGACGGGAGAGCAGTGGATATTGGCGCCAGAGCATTTGACGATCTGGGCCGCGAAAACTGTGCTCAAAAACTTCTCAATTCACCGGCCAACTTTACGGCTTCCAAATTAAAGTGGGTCAAAGAAAATGAACCGGAACTTTATAATTCTATTTACAAAGCCATGCTGCCCGGCGATTATATTGCCTACAGACTAAGCGGTAAAATTAATTCTACTATTTCGGGGCTTTCAGAAGGTATATTCTGGGATTTTAAAGATAAGCTAGTCGCTGGCTGGCTTTTGGACTACTTTGGAATACATAAAGAGCTTATTCCCGAGATTGTAGATACTTTTTCAGACCAGGGGCACATTACGGTTAAAGGAGCTAAGGATACTGGTCTGGCTGAAGGCACACCCATTCTTTACCGCGCGGGTGACCAACCCAATAATGCCCTTTCCCTGAACGTATTTAATCCCGGTGAAGTTGCAGCAACGGGTGGTACTTCGGGAGTAATCTATGCCATTACGGACAATCTTTCTGTGAAGGAAAGTTCAAGGGTCAACAATTTTGCCCATGTTAATTATTCTTCCAGCAAAAGTCGTATTGGAAAACTATTGTGTGTGAATGGAGCCGGAATTATGTACAGATGGTTATTAAATAATTTAAAGGTTTCATCCTACCAGGAAATGAATGAGCTGGCGGCGCAGGTTCCCATTGGTTCTGATGGAGTTATTATTTTACCTTTCGGAAATGGCCCTGAACGCATGTTAAACAACAGGGATTTAGGAACACAAATAGAAAATATAAACTTAAATATACATTCGAAATCACACCTTTGCAGAGCCGCACTTGAAGGGATTGCTTTTTCTTTTGTATATGGTATGGAAATTCTGAAGGCCGATGGTATTAAGGCAAAGGTAATCAGGGCCGGCAATGACAATTTATTCAGGTCCCCTATTTTTTCAAACTCCATAGCTACCTTAATAGAACAGGAAATTGAAATCTATAATACCACGGGGGCCATTGGCGCAGCTCGTGCCTGTCAGCTACGTACTGGTAATTATACCGCTTTCGGAAAACAAATTATGGACAATGATTATATTATGAGCTATTATCCTGCTTCTCAAAAGGCAGAATATATAAAAGCATACACTCGTTGGAAAAACCAACTGGAAATAACATTAAAAAACAAATAATATGGCACTTATTGGAAACAAGGAATATTACAAGGGAATAGGGGAAATCCACTTTGAGGGCAAAGAATCTGATAACCCTCTGGCCTTTAAATACTATAATCCGGAACAGCTGGTAGCAGGTAAAACCATGAGGGATCACTTAAGGTTTGCTGTAGCTTACTGGCATACCTTTTGCGGCACAGGGGCTGATCCCTTTGGACCAGGTACTCAAAATTTTCCCTGGGATGACCATAGTGATGCCATTGATGCCGCCAAAGCAAAGGCCGATGCAGCCTTTGAATTCATAACAAAAATGGGATTCGATTATTTCTGCTTCCACGATTTTGATCTTATCCGTGAAGGAGACTCTTTTTCAGAATCTGAGAAGAGACTTGCAGTCATTGTTGACTATATTAAAGAGAAAAAGACGGCTTCCGGCGTGAAACTTTTATGGGGTACGGCAAACTGCTTTTCAAATCCCAGGTATATGAATGGCGCTTCTACCAATCCGGATTTCAATGTATTAGCCAGGGCAGGCGGGCAGATAAAACTTGCGCTTGATGCCACCATGGCACTTGATGGCGAAAATTACGTTTTCTGGGGAGGAAGGGAAGGTTATATGTCCTTGTTAAACACGGATATGAAACGGGAATTGGACCATATGGGCCGCTTTTTGGCAACTGCCAGGGATTATGCCAGGAAACAAGGCTTCAAGGGAACTTTCTTCATAGAACCAAAGCCCATGGAACCAATGAAACATCAATATGATTTTGACGCTGCAACAGTAGTAGGGTTTCTGCATCAATACGGATTACAGGACGATTTTAAACTGAATCTTGAGGTTAATCATGCCACCCTGGCAAGTCATACCATGCAGCACGAAATGGAGGTTGCAGCAGCACATGGAATGCTCGGAAGTATTGATGCAAACAGGGGTGATTATCAGAATGGCTGGGACACAGATCAGTTTCCCAACAACATTACAGAAGTAACAGAAGCAATGCTTACATTTTTGAAGGCCGGAGGCTTACAAGGAGGAGGTATTAATTTTGATGCCAAAATAAGACGGAATTCCACTGATATGGATGACGTATTTCACGCCCATATTGGCGGGGCGGACACTTTTGCAAGGGCATTGTTAATTGCGGACAAGATAATGACTTCTTCCTCTTATAACGCACTGAGAAAAAAACGCTATCAGTCCTTTGATTCCGGAAAAGGCAAGGAATATGAACTCGGAAAATTAGATCTCAATGATCTCTATGAAATTGCCAAATCAAATGGAGAATTGGAATTACAGAGCGGAAAACAGGAATTATTTGAAAATATAATTAACCAATACATATAACCACAGAGTTAAAAGCAAATAAATTTGAAGGCTTTTTTTAAATTAAAGGAGATTTTTAACTAAATTGAGCAATTAGCACAAACTAAACTAACAACCAACCAGACTAATTATGACATCATCTTTCGGATTTTGGGATTATTTTATTTTTATAGCCTATGCCTTCCTGATTTTAGGAGTAGGTCTATGGGTTTCCAGAGATAAAAAAGGGCATCAGAAAAACGCCGAAGACTATTTTCTGGCAAGTAAATCATTGCCATGGTGGGCAATTGGCGCTTCCTTAATCGCAGCCAATATTTCAGCAGAACAGTTTATAGGGATGTCCGGTTCAGGATTTGCCGTTGGACTGGCCATAGCCTCCTATGAATGGATGGCAGCAATTACTTTGCTTATAGTAGGTAAATACTTCCTGCCTATTTTCATTGAAAAAGGCCTGTATACCATTCCGGAATTTGTGGAGCAAAGGTTTTCGACCAACTTAAAAACCATATTGGCAGTATTCTGGATAGCACTCTACGTTTTTGTAAACCTCGCATCTGTGTTATACTTAGGTTCACTTGCATTGGAAACAATAATGGGAATACCTATGGTATATGGTGTAATTGGACTGTCTATGTTCGCAGCAGCATATTCCTTATATGGGGGTCTTTCCGCAGTTGCCTGGACAGACGTAATCCAGGTTATCTTTCTGGTCTTTGGTGGCTTAGTGACATCGTATTTAGCACTAAATACAGTTTCCGACGGACAGGGAGTTCTCGAAGGCCTGAAAATAGTTTACGACACTGTTCCTGAGAAATTTGTTATGATATTGGACGAATCCAACCCGGAATACAAGAATTTACCTGGTATTGGGGTTTTAGTTGGCGGGCTATGGGTTGCAAATTTATACTATTGGGGATTTAATCAATATATAATACAACGAACTCTGGCGGCCAAATCGTTAAGAGAATCACAGAAAGGAATAATTCTGGCGGCTGTATTAAAGCTTATTATCCCCGTGATTGTGGTTGTTCCCGGTATTGCCGCTTATGTAATGATCAATGATCCGGAAACTATGGCCAGATTAGGCGATATAGGTTTGCAGAACTTGCCGTCCCTGGAACAAGCGGACAGGGCATATCCTTGGTTACTGCAGTTCCTGCCTGTCGGACTTAAAGGTGTGGCATTTGCAGCACTATCTGCTGCCATTGTTTCATCCCTGGCGTCAATGTTAAATTCTACGTCAACCATTTTTACCATGGATATATACCGGCAGTATATCAATAAGAATGCATCGGATAAAACAACTGTAAATGTTGGCCGCCTTTCGGCCGGAGTTGCCCTTGTCATTGCGTGTATCATGGCACCTTTATTAGGTGGAATTGATCAGGCATTCCAATTTATTCAGGAGTACACCGGTTTGGTGAGTCCGGGTATATTGGCAGTTTTCATACTGGGCTTATTCTGGAAAAAAACCACCAACAAGGCCGCCATTATTGGTGCTCTTGTTTCTATTCCAATAGCGCTCTACTTCAAGATTGCTCCAAATGGTTGGTCTACAAGTTTCTTTTTTCTGGATGTCCCGTTTTTAGATCAAATGGGGTATACCGCACTTCTGACCATGTTGGTTATTGTTATTGTTAGTTTATCACAAAACAAGGGCGCAGATGATCCTAAAGGTATTCCTTTTACCAAAGATCTTTTCAAAACCAGTCCACAGTTCAATATTGGGGCATTTGCTGTAATGTTAATCATTGCGATGCTTTATGCGTTCTTTTGGAGTTAATTCCTGGTAGATAATACAATTATTACATTAGAAGGACTGATATTTTTCAGTCCTTCTTTTATCTTACCGGCAACAGTTAGTTAATCCCCAAGTGCGGACAATAACCTCGTTATTAGCAGAATACTTTGGATAAACATTAACGAGGAATCTATTCCTGTTTCTGCCAGTTTCATTATCTTGCCGTACAATTTTGGAACGTAAATGAATAGGATTTTAGGACTTTCTTTAAGCGTGTTTATAGTGTTGGGTGCCTGTAACAAAAAGAAGGACAAACTATTTAACAAAGTTGACTCAGTTCATTCCGGAATATATTTTAAGAATCAACTAATAGATACGCCCGAGCTCAATATTCTAACCTATCTGTATTACTATAACGGAGCCGGAGTAGTTTCGGCAGATTTTAATAATGACGGGTTGGTAGATCTTTATTTTACAGCAAATCAGAGTGAAGATAAACTGTACCTAAACCGAGGGGGTTTAAAATTTGAAGATGTCACCAAAGTGGCCCACATTAATAATCTCGGTAACTGGACCACCGGTGCTACACATGTTGATATTAACCATGATGGCTTACTTGATATTTATGTGTGTAAGGTCAGTAATTACCGCGGTATGCAGGGCAGAAATCTGCTCTATGTCAACCAAGGAGTAAATGAAGAGGGCATTCCAAAATTTAGTGAAGAGGCCTCTTCCTACGGACTTGATTTTAGTGGCCTTTCAACTCAGGCTGCATTTCTTGATTATGATCTGGATGGAGATCTGGATATGTATCTCTTAAACCATTCTGTTCATCCCAACCGCACCTATGGCAAGGGGTCTCAACGTCTCGAAAGAGACTCTCTTTCCGGAGATCGCCTTTATAGGAATGATGATGGATTTTACAAGGATGTTTCCTTTGAAGCCGGTATTTTTCAGGGAAAAATTGGATATGGCCTGGGACTTGGCGTGAGCGATATAAATGATGATGGCTATCCTGATATCTATATTGGCAATGATTTTTTTGAAAATGATTATTTGTATATCAACCAAAGAGACGGGACATTTAAAGAACTCATTTCATCGGACAATAAGCGTCTGGGGCATACCACCCATTATTCTATGGGTAACGACCTCGCAGATGTGAACAATGACGGTCTCACCGATATCCTTTCTCTGGACATGCTCCCTGAAGATCTGGAAACCTATAAAACCTCAGGGTTGGAGTATTCATATCCCACTTATCAATACTATTTAAAAAATGGATATGCCCCACAGTATATGCAAAATACCCTGCATTTAAACCTGGGGTCGGAAAATTTTAGTGAAATAGGAAACCTGTCCGGGATTTCAGCCACAGAATGGTCCTGGGGTGTCCTTGCTGCAGACTATGACAATGATGGTTTTAAAGACCTATTCATATCCAATGGAATTAAGGGTGCCACGAATGATATGGATTTCATCAGCTTTATTGCCAATGAAAATATTCAAAACAAAATAAATGCAGGAATGACCCAAACGGATATGGAATTCATTAAGGAATTACCAGAAAAAAAAGTCGCAAACTACCTGTTCAAAAATGATAAAAACCTTTCTTTCAAAAATGTTACGGAACAATGGTACAAAGAGGAAGTCTCTTTTAGTAACGGCTGTGTTTTTGCAGATTTGGATAATGATGGGGATCTCGACCTTGTTGTAAACAACCTCAATGAGGAAGCCTATCTGTTGGAAAATAAATCTGACCAAAATAAGGATAGGCATTATATCAAGATTGCTTTAACCGGAGATGAAAAAAATAAATTCGGCATTGGAACTAAAATATTGGCTTATTCCACCAGTGGAATACTGAAACAGGAACAATTTGTCACCAAAGGGTATTTATCTGCTGTTTCAAATAAAGTCCATTTAGGGGTTGGTCAGGACACTCTCATAGACAGCATTACTGTTATATGGCCCGGTGGTAAATTTCAAACATTAAGATCCGTTAAAACAAATCAGGAACTTGTACTAAAAGAGCATTCAGCCAAGGGAAATTTTTATGAAAATCCAGAATCAAAAATAAAAAGTTTCCTCATTAATACTTCTGAAAAATTTACTTTTACGCATAGGGACCCGGCTACTCTCGAATTCAACCGAGATCCCCTGGTTCCCTTTGCGAATACCAATGAAGGCCCTGCCATTTCTATATGCGATATTGACGGGGATGCTTTAGATGATATCTTTATTAGCGGTGGTAAAGGGCAGGCTTCTACCCTCTTTCTGCAAGATAGTTTAGGTAAATTTATAAGTATTCAGGATTCTGTTTTTAAGCCGGATGCCATAAGTGAAGATGTGTCGCATGTTTTTTTTGATGCCAACGGAGACCAGCTTAATGATTTATTGGTGGTTAGCGGAGGAAATGAATTTAAGAAAGGAAAACCTCTTCAACCCAGGCTTTATATCAATGATAAGGGGACTTTTAAAAAAGACACCTTAGCATTTCAAAATGTTGAAATTAATGCGTCGAAGGTCATTGCATCAGATTTTGATAATGACGGGGATTTGGATATTACCATAGCTTCGGATCAGCTTCCTATGGAATTTGGCAGTATTCCTAACCAATATTTGTTCGAAAACGACGGCAAAGGTAATTTTAATGATGTAACAGCTGAAATAACTCCGGAATTTCAAAAAATTGGACTTGTCAAGGACTTGCTTTGGATAGATATCGATGGTAATGGATACAAAGATCTGATAGCCGTTGGATACTGGATGCCGGTATCTGTTTTTATGAATAATGGGAAATCATTGGAATTACAAAAAAACAATGGCCTTGATTTTACCCATGGCTGGTGGAATACGATTATTGCAGAAGATTTTAACAATGACGGCGATATAGACCTGGTTTGTGGCAATTGGGGTCTGAACAGTAAATTAAAGGCATCTATAAAAATGCCTGTTTCCCTTTACCGCTCTGATTTTGATGAAAACGGGACAATAGATCCTGTTGTCACTTACTTCCATAAGGATAAAGAAACCCCCTTCGCATCAAAAGATGAATTGACAAAGCAAATGCCCTTTTTGAATAAAAAATTTCTTTCCTATCAGGATTTTTCGAAAGCAAACCTGGAGGAACTTTTTCCTGCCGAAAAATTAAATAATGCTATCAAAATGCAGGTCTACGAATTGGGTAGCTGTTATTTTGAAAATGAAGGCCATAATACATTTAAAAAGAGGTTATTACCCCCTATCGCGCAATCTTCTTCTATAAATGCAATAGCAGCTGAAGACTTCAATAAAGATGGACTTAAAGATATGTTAATTGTAGGGAACAATTTTGAAATTAGCACCCAATTGGGTAGGTTGGATGCTTTACATGGCGTAATTTTGCAAAATGATCAAAGTGATGGATTTGTGGAAGTCAGGAATCAGAATTTTGATGTTCCGGGACCAGCAAGAGATCTAAAAAAAATAAATATTGCAGGGAAGGACTACTACATCATAACCATTAATAATGATTCTCCTATTATTTTGGCAAAAACCAATTAGTAAATAAAAATGACAATACCAGGATTAAAAAGAATAGCAGGTCTTATGCTTTTTCTTGCAATAACATTATCGTGTAATTCAGAAAAGGAAACTACAGCGGTAGATACAATTGAGGAAACAACGCTATTCACTCTTCTGCCATCGGAAAGGACAGGAATAGATTTCCTTAACAAAGTTGAAAACCAAAAAAACTTCAACATCTTTAAGTATAGAAATTTCTATAATGGCGGGGGAGTAGCAATTGGCGATATAAATAATGATGGTCTGGCGGATATTTATATGACCGGGAATATGGTTTCCAACAAACTCTATCTAAACAAAGGTGGGTTAAAGTTCGAAGACATCTCGGAACAAGCCGGAGTTAAAGGATCAAAACCCTGGTCTACAGGTGTGGTCATGGTAGATATTAACCAGGATGGATTGCTCGATATTTATGTCAGCAATGCAGGTAATATGGAGGCAAATAATCATGATAACGACCTCTACATCAATAATGGTGATTTAACATTTACAGAAAAGGCCTCTGAATATAATCTGGCTAAAACAGGCTTTTCTACACATGCATCATTTTTTGATTATGACAAAGATGGTGACCTGGATGCATATATCCTCAACAATAGCAATATTCCGGTAAGCAGCCTTGGGTATGCAGAACAAAGAGAGGTCAGAGCCCAGGACTGGGAAGGAGTCCCGGATATTTTCAAGGGTGTTGGAGACATGTTATTGAGGAATGATAATGGAAAATTTGTGGATGTTAGTGAAGATGCAGGTATCTATGGAAGTCTGATTGGATTTGGCCTGGGGGTAATGATTACGGATATCAACAAAGACCTTTATCCGGATATCTATGTATCCAATGACTTTTATGAACGCGACTATCTTTACATCAACAATCGGGATGGTACTTTTACCGAAGAAATTAAGAACTGGACTTCTCATCTTTCTTTATCCGCAATGGGTATTGATATTTCAGATATTAACAACGATGGTAATGCAGATATTTTTATTACGGATATGCTTCCGGAACCTGATCAGCGCGTAAAATCGATTATGGAATTTGAAGGATACAATGTTTTTAAATTAAAACAGAGTAAGGACTTTTACCAGCAATATATTCAAAACACATTACAGTTAAACAACGGAAATGGATCCTTTTCGGAAATAGCTTATTTCAGCGGTGTTGATGCAACTGACTGGAGCTGGGCCGGACTTCTTTTTGATATGGACAATGATGGAATGAGAGATATTTATATTACAAACGGCATGAATCACGATCTTACGGACCTCGATTTTAATGATTTTTTTGCCAATGAAATCATTCAGAATATGGTTCTTACAGGTAAGAAGGAGTCCATAGATTCCATAATTAACAAAATGCCTATTAGACCACAACCAAATTACGCCTATAAAAACAATGGAGATCTAACATTTTCTAATGCCAATAAAGAATGGGGCTTTGAAATACCCAGTTTATCCAATGGTGCTGCCTATGGAGACCTTGATAACGATGGGGATCTTGACCTTGTAGTCAATAATGTAAATATGGAATCTTTTGTCTATGAGAACCATGCCACAGAACTTACGGGAAACAACTACATAAAACTGCAGTTTGAAGGTAAAAAAGAGAATAAATTTGCTGTAGGGACAACAGTTATGCTTTACTATGATAAAAATATAGTACTGCAGGAATTGGTGCCTTCCCGTGGATTTCAATCTTCCATGGATCATGTGATGACAATAGGATTAGGGAAATTTAAAACCATTGATTCTTTAAGAGTGATTTGGCCGGATGATAAAACAGTAAAGCTGGAAAAAGTAGCTGCCAATCAGTTCCTGACTTTTAAACAATCAGAAGCTAAAGACATCTATAAGCCTGTAACTAAAAAAAATCCCCCCCCTTTACTTAAGGAAATCCAGAATAATCAACTTATAGCACATAAAGAGAATGTCTATAATGATTTTGACTATGAGGGTCTTATTTACAAACAGCTTTCACAGGAAGGTCCGGCCCTGGCCATTGGAGATATTGATGGTGATGGTAATGACGATATTTTTGTTGGAGGAAGTCAAAATCAGGCAGGAACGGTTTATAAACACAGAGGAAATGGGCAACTAAGTATTACAATACAGGATGCTCTTGAGAGGGATGCCGAATATGAAGATACCGCAGCGGCTTTTTTTGATGCCGACGGGGATCTGGATTTAGATCTTATTGTAGGTTCAGGTGGTAATCAGGTAGGGGAAGAACAAAACTACAGAGCCCGTATTTATTTAAATAATGGCAAGGGGACTTTTATCAAAACGCCTGAAAAACTCCCTTCAACCTTCGCAAATATTTCAACAATAGCACCTTTCGACTTTGACAATGATGGCGATACGGATCTATTTATAGGTTCCAGAAGTGTAGTTGGCACTTATGGCATAAATCCTGATCACTTGTTATTAGAAAATAACGGCGACGGCACTTTTATCAATGCAACAGAGAAAGTTGCTTATGACCTTAAAGATGCCGGCATGATTACAGATGCCATTTGGGCTGATATGGATGGGGATTCCAAGAAAGACCTGATTACCGTTGAGGACTGGGGAACTCCAAAGATATTTAAAAATTCCGGCAGACGAATAACCCTCCAAACCTCTGCACTAGACAGTCTTCATGGTTGGTGGAATGTTGTGGAAGCGGTGGATATTGATAATGATGGAGATAACGATTTAATTTTAGGCAACCAGGGAAGTAACCTGCACTATAAACCTGATCTGGACAGGCCCATGAAAATGTGGGTTAATGATTTTGACGGCAATGGTACTATTGAACAAATAGTGACCCAGAGTTTTGACGGCAGGGATTATCCCCATCATCAGAAAAAGGATTTAACTTCGCAAATGGTAGCGTTAAAAAAGCAAAACCTTAAGGCCTCTGAATATGCCAAAAGGACCATGTCCGAATTATTCCCTGAGGAAATTTTTGAGAACTCCATCTTGAAGAAATCGGTCATTTCAGAATCCATAATCGCCGTCAATGAAGGCGCAGGGAATTTTACTGTTATAAAACTCCCCACAAGGAGTCAATTATCCTGTATTTGCGGCATTACCTGTGCCGATGTGAATAACGATGGCAATTTAGACCTGATCTTGGGAGGTAATAATTTTGAATTTAAACCACAGTATTCAAGATTGGATGCTAATTATGGCAATGTCCTGCTGGGTGATGGAGCATTAGGCTTTGAATGGCAGGACTATGAAAAGAGCGGTTTCTTTATAAGAGAAGAGATTAAGCATTTGAAACAGTTTAAGGATAAAACAGGTAAGACCTTTGTGATTGTCGCGATCAATGAGGAAAAACCTAAGATATTTGAACTCAATGACTAAACTCCTGCCAGGAATTATTGTATTTCTATTGTTGATTGGTTGCCATCCGAATGAAGGGGAATTATTCAATAATCCAACCGCCAAGGATACCGGACTATCATTTGAAAATACACTTGTGGAAACCGATGATTTAAACATATTGGATTATCTGTATTTCTATAATGGTGGTGGTGTTGCCGCCGGAGACATTAACAATGATGGCCTTACAGATATCTACTTCTCCGGAAATATGGTCAGCAATAAATTATATCTGAACAAAGGAGCGCTTAAATTTGAAGATATCACAGAACAGGCAGGCGTAGCTGGTAATAGCAGTTGGAATACCGGATCCATAATGGGTGATGTGAATGGTGATGGCCTGTTGGATATCTATGTGTGTGCCGTAGTCGGAATTAACGGGTTTGATGGTTTCAACGAACTTTTTATCAATCAGGGAGATATGACTTTTGTGGAGAGTGCTGAGGAATATGGCCTGGATTTTGATTCCTTTAGTTCTTCTGCTGCATTTTTAGATTATGATCTGGATGGGGATCTTGATATCTATCTTTTAAACCATGCAGTACATACCCAGGAATCCTTTGGCAAAGCAGATCTTCGATTAAAAAGAAATTACCAGACGGGAGACAAATTACTTCGAAACGATAATGGAAAATTCGTTGATGTAAGCGAAGAAGCCGGCATCTATGGAGGGGTTAACGGATATGGCCTGGGGATCGCTGTTTCCGATTTTAATCAGGACGGTTACCCCGATATTTACGTAGGGAATGATTTTCATGAAGATGATTACTTCTATGTCAACAATGGGGACGGAACATTCACTGAAGGGATAAAAAAATATTTTGGACAGACCACCAGGTTCTCTATGGGCAATGATATTGCAGATATTAACCACGATGGATGGCCGGACATCTTGTCTTTGGATATGCTTCCCGAAGATGAAACGGTTCTGAAATCTTCCGAAGGAGACGACAATATTCAAACCCAGAAATTAAGAACGGAAAAGTTTGGCTACCACTATCAGTTTACAAGGAACATGCTGCACTTAAACCGACCGGGAAGTGGCTTTGGAGAAATTGCATTATACAGTGGTATAGCTGCAACAGATTGGAGTTGGAGTGGTCTTTTCGGAGATTTCGATCAGGACGGTGAACAGGATTTATTCATTTCCAACGGCATTCCTAAACGTCCCAATGATCTGGATTTTATTAATTTTGCATCAAACGACCAGATTAAGAAAAAGATTAATAACACCAAACTGGTAGACCAGCAGGCTCTTAATATGATGCCCTCGGGTAATACACATAATTACGTGTTTAAAGGAACGTCCGGGCTTTTATTTGAGGATAAATCGGGATCCTGGATTGTAAATGATACTGTTATTTCAGGTGCCACTGCAATAGCGGACTTTGATAATGACGGAGACCTGGATCTCGTGACCAATAATATTAATTCCCCGGCAAGTTTATATATTAACAAAACGGATGGAAAAAACAATTACCTGAAAATTAAGTTTAAGTATTCTCCTTCCAATCCCTTTGGAATTGGAACAAAAGTGTTTTCGTATGAGAATGGTGTATTACAATATAAGGAGTTATACACGGTCAGGGGGTTTCAATCTTCTTCAGAACCCATCCTCCATTTCGGGTATGGAAAAACTACAAGTATCGATTCCCTCAAAATAGTATGGCCTAACGGACAATTTCAGCAAATAAATAACATTAATACAAATCAAACATTAAGCATTTCCCCGGAAAATACAAGACCTTTTGATTTCGGATCACTCCAACCGGCAAAACTTGAAATCTTTAGGGAAGTCGAAGATAATCTGGGGATTGATTTCACTCATATCGAAGATAATTATGTGGATTTTAACAGGCAGAAACTCGTTCCATATCAATTGTCAGACCGGGGACCTGCAGTAGCTGTCGGCGACATTAATAACGATGGCCGAACAGATATTTTCTTTGGGGGATCAAAATTTTATCCTTCCAAAATATTTATCCAAACGGATGCGTCATTTGAAGAAAAAATATTTCCGGAAATTTCGGGAGATAGTATAAAAGAAGATATTGCCGCTATTATTGCTGATTTTACTTCAGATGGTAAATCTGATCTCTTCCTGGGTTCCGGCGGAGCGGATTTCTACAATAAAATGTCTCCACTGCTAGATAGTTATTATGTTATGAACGATTCAGATTTTCAAAGTACTGATATTCCTGATTACTTTGAGAATGCTTCCGTTTTGAAAGCAAATGACGTGGATAGCGATGGCGATCTTGATATTTTTGTAGGCAACCAGGTAGTATCCAATGATTTTGGGAAAATACCTGGTTCGTATCTGCTAAAAAATAATAATGGCAGTTTTGCCATTGAAAAAAACGAAGCACTTCAAAATGCTGGGATGATTACTGATGCCATATGGGAAGATATTGACGGAGATGGGATGGAGGATCTTATTGTAGTTGGGGAATGGATGTCTCCCAAATTTTTCACCAATAACAATGGTGTTCTAAGTGAAAAGAAATTATTGAACAGGGAAATCAATGGTCTTTGGCAAAGTATAACAGCTTTTGATATTGACAAGGATGGCGACAAAGATTTGTTATTAGGAAATTGGGGGATAAATAATAAATTCAGGGCATCAGAAAGCTTTCCTCTAAAGATGTATTATTCAGATTTTGACGGAAACGGCAAAACAGAAACCATTGTTGCAATATCCAAAAACGGGAAATACTTTCCACTTGAAGGATTGGATGGCATTGCAGGACAAATAGTTGAGGTGCGTAAAAAATTCAATAATTACCGGGATTTTGCAGGCAAGACCATGGAGCAGATATTTGATAAAAAAACGTTGGATGAGGCAGTCGTTTTGACTATTTCCGAATTGCGATCAGGTTATCTGGAAAACAACAATGGTAAATTTAGCTTTGTCCCATTTGAAAAAGAATTGCAATGGGCTCCCATAATGGATTTTCTTGCATACGATTTTGACCAGGATGGCACGGAAGAAGTTTTAGCCGCCGGAAATTTCTTTGGGGTTAAACCTTATCATGGCCGTTTTGGCTCTTTCCCAGGGGCTATGATAAAAAATAAAAATGATGTAATTTTGAGCCATGAAATGGGGCTTGATTTATCGCAAAAATCAACTCGCCATCTCAATATTATTACATTTAACAACCAACCCTATTTACTGGTCACTTTCAACAATGAGAAGGCCCGTGTATACGAATTAATAAAACAAAACTGAAAATGAAAAAGATATTAGGAATTTTGTTGGCACTAGTCGTCCTGGCTGCCTGCGAAAAGAATGAGAAACCCATTGTAGTTTCAGCAACTGAGCTGCATATGGCCATTGACAAAATCACAGAGATTATGATACATGATATCTTTTCTCCCCCTGTAGCCAGCAGAATTTATGCTTACCCGAATATTGCCGCCTACGAAATTGTGGCCCTTCACGATGATAACTACCTATCCCTGTCGGGTCAGGTTCATGAACTTACTCCCATACCAAAACCGGATGCTTCAAAACCGGTAAATTATTCCTTATCTGCCTTGATAGCCCATATGGATGTAAGCAGACGTGTGATATTTTCTGAGGATCAACTGGCAATGTTCAGAGATAGTTTATATACCGTCTGGGAATCTCAAAATGAGAGAGAATTTAACGCTTCCAAAGAGTACGGACTTCAGGTGGCTCAGCATATTGTAGATTGGATGAGTACTGATAATTACAATCAAACCCGTACAATGCCCAAGTTTACGGTAGACACGGACGACCCTTCAAGATGGCAGCCAACTCCTCCGGCCTATATGGACGGTATAGAACCACACTGGAATAAAATTCGTCCTTTTGTGATAGATTCAGCAAATCAGTTTATACCCATACCGCCGCCGCCTTTTTCTATGGAAGAGGGATCTGAATTTTATAAAGAAGTAAAGGAAGTATATGATATCAGCAATGCAATCACCCAAAAAGGGGATGCTTCCGAAGAGATTGCCATTGCCAAATTCTGGGATTGTAATCCTTATGTATCCGTTACACGAGGTCATTTGATGTTTGCAACCAAAAAAATTAGCCCCGGTGCGCATTGGATTGGCATTGTAAAAATTGCCGCCAAAAAAACGAATAGTGATTTTAATAAGACTGTTTACGCCTATACGAAAACATCCATGGCCATCGCAGATGCCTTTATCAGTTGTTGGGATGAAAAATACCGAAGTAACCTGATCCGGCCTGAAACATTGATCAACGAACATATTGATGAAAACTGGAAGCCGGTATTGCAAACCCCTCCCTTTCCGGAGTACACCAGTGGGCATAGCGTAGTTTCAGGTGCTGCCGCAACAGCGCTGACAGACATCTTTGGAGATAATTTTACTTTTGATGATGATACTGAAACGGATTATGGATTACCTGTCAGAAGTTTTGAATCTTTTAATAAAGCGGCTGACGAAGCGGCTATCAGCAGGATGTACGGAGGAATACACTACAGAAAAGCTGTGGCGATTGGTGTGAAACAAGGAAGGGATTTAGGCAAGTTCGTATTGGACAATCTTGCCATGACCAATAACTCCAATCAAGTTTCCAATTAGATATATGAAAAAAATCATTTTGGCCGCAGTGGCTCTGGTCCTTGTGGGCCTCCTATGGTATTTGTTTATTAAACCTTATGATTACCTGGTAACTTTTCATGCCAGGACCGTTCCCGGAACTATAAACCAATCAATTAAACTATGGGGTACCACCTTAGAAGATTCCCGGCTATTGAGTCAGGAAGGTTTTACTCACCTGGAACAAAATATTAAATTCAGTGATTCCACTTATTTATATCAATGGGATATTATTCCTTTGACCGACTCCACTTCAAAAGTAAAGGTGTATGTAAAAGATCTGGATCATAGTTTTAAAAATAAAATTGCCATTCCGTTTTTAAAAACCGATTTTGAAAAACGAACTATACGTACCGTAAAGGATTTCCATGAAAAGCTGAATGAACATATTAGCACTTTTAGGATTAAAATTATCGGTAAGAATGAATTGAGGTCTACTTATTGTGCTTATGTCAGTGTAAATACCTCACAATTTGGCAAGGCTCAGGGCATGATGAATGACTTTCCTCTGCTAAACTCTATCCTTGCCGATAACGGAATTAAACTAAATGGAAGGCCCTTTCTGGAAGTAACCGAATGGAATAAAGAAACAGATAGTATACAATTTGATTTCTGCTATCCGATTATTAAATCGGATTCATTGCCAGTACATCCGGACCTGAAGTATAAGCAATTTAATTCCAAGAATGCTCTTATGGCCATTTACAATGGAAATTATATAACTTCAGACAGAGCCTGGTACGCGCTTTTAGATTATGCCGGTAAAAATAATATAGACATAACGGAATTGCCGGTGGAAGTTTTTCACAACAACCCCAATATGGGAGGTGATGCTCTCAAATGGAAAACTGAAGTTTATATGCCTTTAAAAAATGCAGATGACTAGATATATAGTCCTCTTATTATTTGGTTTTTTAGTTAGTTGCTCCAACTATGGCCAGCTTACATACGTTACCAAACTTCCTAAAAAACTGGACGAAAATTCAGGAATGGTGGTAGACAAGGATACCACAGTTTGGATGTTAAATGATGGTGGAGGGGCTAATAAAATTTATCAAATTAGTTCAAAGGGTAAGTTGCTAAAAGAACTCGAAATTAAAAACGCAAAGAATAAAGATTGGGAAGAACTGGCTAAGGATAAAGAGGGTCATCTTTATATTGCAGATACCGGCAATAACTATAATAAAAGAAAAGACCTGGTTATATATAAAATCTCTGATCCTAATAAGGAAAAAGGAGATAAGATAGAAGCAGAACAAATTGCATTCAATTTTCCGGAACAAAAAAAATACCCTCCTAAAAAAAGTAAATTGCTATATGACACAGAAGCAATGTTCTTTGCTAAGGACAGTCTTTATCTCATTACAAAAAACAGAGCTGAACCCTTCAAAGGGGAAGCGTTGATATACAGAATTCCGGCCAAAAAAGGAGACTATCAGGCCACCCTACTAGGGGAGTTTATTCCCTGTACAGAATTTTCTGTTTGTAAAATAACTGCGGCAGACATTTCCCCCGATGGTAAAACCATTGCCTTGTTGGGCTATGGCAAATTATGGCTCTTTACTAATTTTGAACTTTCAAAATTCTTCGAAGGAAAACTAATAACAATTGATCTGGATATTCATACACAATTAGAATCAATAGCATTTTTAAATAACACAACCCTCTTACTTTCTGACGAACAATTAAAAAAAACCGGAAGAAATCTTTACTCTTACGGCATTAACTAAAGTTGGTTTATGCCAAAATTTGCTTTAAGTAGGAGTTTCAGCATAAGTCATAAATCCAATAAAGTCTTAATTTCGCAGTTATAAAGTGTAACTTGAAATAAAATATTTAAAAATATAAATCTAATATTACCACCCCAAGTTTTTATAAATAACCCAATTAAAAAAATTGTTTATGTCGTACTTAAAAAACTTTCTATTTATTGCATCAACCCTGATCTTTTTTAACCTGAATGCACAGGAACTCAGCAATGAGGAAAGTAAGGTTGAAATATTTTCTTCAGAAGAAAAGGACAATCTTCAACTTTGGTTCCAGAATGAGGTTAAAAGAATGGACCTCAATGATGAAGAAATGAGCCAATACAGTAGTATTATTGTTTATTATATAGCCAAGATCGCAAGACTGGATGATAAAGATAAGGGGTATTCGCCAGAAAGGTTTAAAAAGGAATTAAACAGCTTACTGGGCAAACAGGATAAGGAATTAGAGGAATTGCTTAGCCCGGAACAATTTAAGATTCATAAAGACACCTATGGACAGTTTTTAGATTCTGCTTATAGAAGATGGGGCATTTCTAACTTATGATTATTTCATATTATGATTAAAAACATTGCTTTAAGTTTACTCTTTGTGCTTCCGTTTTTGGCTAATTCACAACTTCTTGTTTCCTATAAAAAAGATCCCAAAATAGATTTTAAAAAATATAAAACCTATCAGGTGTACAGTTTAAATGTGAAAACAGTTCCGGAAATGGAGCCAAGGAAAGAGGGTATCAATTTTTTATTAAACGAGATCGGTAAACAAATGAATGCCAGGGGGTACCAAAAAGTGAGCGAAAACCCCGATTTAATGCTCAACATTGGGGTAGTCATTACAGCAGAACAAAAAACAAGACAAACAGATATAAGAGATGCTCCAACATATATGGGGCAACGAAATTACCATTGGGAATCTGAGGAAATAGTGGTTCATGAGTATCATGCCGGGACAGTAGTTTTAGATATTGTAGACGCAGAGCAAGGTAAAATGATCTATCAGGCTGTAACCAAAGAAGTAATATCACCATCTACGGATACAAATAAGACCAGGATTATAAAAGCTGTTAAAAAGCAGTTTAAAAATTACCCGGTTAAAGCAAAGAAGTAAATATGTATTTAAAATAACATATGACATTTAAAAAACAATTATTCCTAAAAAGTATTTTCATATGTTGCGGGATACTGTATCTACAGTCCGGGTATTCACAGGATGTGGAGCCAAGGAGATGGACATCGATCCCTCTGGGGATAAATGTTGTAGGGGCCGCTTATTTATATACCAATGCGCAGGTTAATTTTGATCCTGTATTAGAATTAACAGATGTTTCGTTAGAGGCAAATACCTTTGCTGCTTCTTATGTGCGCCCGTTTAAATTAGCCAATAAACTGGCCCGGGTAGATGTTGTGCTTCCTTTTTCCATAGACCACTGGGAGGGCTTACTTAGTGGTGAAGCTGCCAGCACAAATAGGTCTGGCTTTATGGACCCATGGCTTAGGCTTTCCGTCAATCTTATAGGGCCTCCGGCCGGTGGGCCAAAGGAGTTAAAAGAATACTACGAAGAAAATCCGGTAAGTACAACTTTTGGGGTTTCACTGGGAGTCACTTTACCTTTTGGGCAATATTTTGATGAAAAGCTTATTAACGTTGGGAATAACCGTTTTGTTTTCAGACCTCAGGCGGGTGTGGTTCACCGTTGGGGACTATGGTCCTATGAAGTCACCGGGTCCTTGACAATATTTACTTCTAATGCAAATTTTTTTAATGGAAATACCCTGAGCCAAAAGCCCACTATTGGACTTCAAAGCCATCTTATCAGGCAGTTTAAGAATGGAATGTGGGCCTCCTTAAGTGCCGCCTACAATCAGGGCGCTTCGTCCACTATAAATGATGTGCCTAAGAATGACCAACGAGCTTATTTCTTTGCAGGTGCCTCACTCGGATATACCTTTGCGGGAAACCAGGGTATTAAAATTGCTTATCTTCGCTCCCGGGCATTAAGGGATGTGGGGTCCGATTTTAATAGCCTGGCACTTGCCTGGTCTATGAGTTTTCGCTAGTATTTTTAGAGATTTAGTAGTAATTTCTAATTGAAACTAAAAACAAGACCTCCGCTCAGGCCACCCATAATAGTCGTAGAAGATACCGTAACGCCTCCTCCTACTCCACCTGGTCCTCCACCAACATAGACACCACCCCAGGATACTGGAAACATAAGGTCCCCTTGTATCTTAATGCCAACTACATCACTCAACGCTATAATCATACCCCCCTTAAAAGTAAATGCAAACTCTGTAGTTGAGTTTAAACTACGGGTGGTTATAGCTATATTTTCGTTTTTAGGGCTTAAAATAACCACACCTACAGTTCCTCCAAAAAACGGAGTAATGGCATTTCCCGTATAAAAATAATTCGTTGCACCAATCTGGATCCAATCCATGGTCAAATCAGCCAACCGTTGTTCATTAGGACTGATCACAAAATCTCTTATAAAAAGTTCGGTATCCATTCGTTTATAGGTAAGTTCAGCCTTTACATCACCCCTTGTTTCAATCCCGACAGTGGCAGTTAAATAACCCCCGTCACCCGCTTTTAAATAGTTAGAACCATAATTCAATTTGGTGCCAAATTGGTAGCCATAGTCTACCGATAAATCAATGTCCTGGGCATTACTTTGAAAAAACAAACCCGTAAATAAAAGTACTGTTAGTGTTAGGCGATAGTTTGTTAATAAGGTCATTTTATAGTCATTTTATTAGATTAACTTCTTTGGCCGGGTTTGCTGTCAAACAAATGCGGGCAAATATATGGTTTTTTATCTTTTCCTGACTAAACAGATTTACTGGAAACTCAACTAATTTTACTTATTAGTTTTAAATTTTTATAAAAAGAATTTTTCTTGTATTCATAGTATACAAAAAAAGGGTAATCCTAGTATTTATGCACTTTTTGGATTAATTTTATAATGAAGATTAAGGAGAGCCCCAAGTAAGATTGCTTATATTTTGAGTAAATTGAAATAATTGCTCTAAGACACCTGACTTATATTAAATCCAATGCAGAAATTCATAGTATTTTCGAAACTTTTTGTATTGATATTCCTGACTTTTAACGCTGCACAGGTCTTATCACAAAGTACAGCGCCAACAGACACAATAGACATTTCTATAACACCCTTCCGCCAGGGACGCTGGTTAACTTCTCTGTCAGGAAACATCAGCAGTAGTAGTAATGAATTAAACTCAGCAAGAATTAAAACCATCTCCAATGACTTTGGAATAAACCTGTCCACAGGTAAATTCTTTAAAGACAGATGGCTTTTTGGAGTTACTTTTCAGGCGGGAAAGCAGGAAGCCAAAGGGGATATAAACATTGATACTGAGTCTTTATATATGGGTCCCCAATTTGCAAGGTATTTTTCTAAAAGCAAAGATGGCTCATTGTATTTAAATATTTCTCCCGGATTTGTTCTCTATCGCAGTCTTGCCACTATAAATGAAATTCCCAGTTTTAGGGAGGAGTATGAAGGAATTGGATTTGGTTCTCTGTTTAGTTTAGGATATTCCTATGTAATACGGGATTTAATATCCTTTAATATTGGTTTCAATCTCCAGCATTTCTGGATTGGTGCTGATAATATTAACGAAACAGGGGGGGTGGTGGAAACAGAAAACATTACCATTAGTAATATTTCATTTACTTTCGGATTTGGTGTAATTCTTGACGATTTTTTCTTCTGATGAAAAAGCATATTTTATATACGGGCTTGCTTATTCTTTTCCTGTCTTCGACAGTTATTGCCCAGCGTAATAATGAAGACGGATTTATTCAATCCGATACGATTAGAAAAGGTAGAAGTGTTCAGTTTGTAGCATTGCCAATTATTTTTTATACTCCTGAAACGAAGTTGGGATTTGGGGCGGGTGGCCAGCTATTTCTTCTCAATAAAACCAATGAATACAATCAGCGCTTCTCCAATATATTTTTTAGCGCAATCTACACTTCAGAGAACCAATTTATATTTGAAGCAACCCCTCAAATCTATTTGGGACATGGCGATTATTTTATTGATGTATTTTACACCTACAGGCTTTTCCCAAATTCATTTTGGGGTATTGGACCTACAACTCCTGAAATCAATAAAGAATCCTATAACCAAACCACTAATAAAATTGATATTAATCTGTTAAAAAGATTACCCCCGAATTTAAATTTTGGATTGTCTGTTAATTATGCGAATTATGACATTACAGAGATCGCGGAAGGCGGCATATTGGATTCCGGAACAATTCCGGGGAGTGATGGGGCTGTAATCAGTGGATTGGGGGCCATTTTTAATTTGGACTCCCGGGATGATATTGGGGCCCCACAGGCCGGTAATTATTTAAGTTTAAGTGCACGTTTTTCAAGTGAGCTCTTTGGAGCAACCCACGCTTTTAATAAATTTATTTTAGATCTAAGAACATATCAGCCGATAGCAAAAAAAAGTATTTTAGCGTTTCGCCTTTATTTAGAAAACAATTTTGGGGATGTACCTTTTCAGGGCATGGCCAGCTATGGGGGCAGTAAAAATGCCCGGGGTTACTTCAATGGAAGGTTTATAGACAAACACATGTATATTTTTCAGGCAGAATATAGGTGGCGATTTAAAGAGCGATGGTCACTTGCCGGTTTTGGTTTATTTGGCAGTGTGAATGACCTGGGTGGTAATCTCTTCAGCTTCAATAACATGAAACCAAGTATTGGAGGGGGAATTCGTTTTAAACTTCTTAAAGATAAAAGTACCTGGCTCAGGTTAGATTACGGGAAAGGGCTGGAAGGCCAAAGTGGTATTTACTTTGGGGTTAATGAAGCATTTTAGTAACCTCTCGTTAAGGTTTTTGGTCCCTGCTAAATTTTCATTTTTAATTTAAATTTTGCTGTGCCTGATATATTTCTCAACGACAACAACTGTAATAATAACAAGATAAAATTGTCCCAAAAGCCCTATTACAACCGCCGCATTACGGGCAAACTGTGAGACAGGCAAAATATCCCCATACCCGATTGTTAGAAGTGTGATAAAACTGAAATACATTAAATCATTACCCTGTCCTTCATTATTCAATTGGTTAACGGACAAGCCTGAAAAAGAACCGGGATCTAAAATCTCAACAGACATACAAATAAAAAAACCTACCAGACCTAAGCTAATAAATCCCCCCATTAGCCCAAGAATTACATGCCTGTCTACCTTCTTACTCCTCCAAACCTGACTAATAATCTCATAAGTTACAATAGAATAAAATGAAAATAAAATAGCAAATCGGGTGTAAGTCAGTGATTTTTCATCTATTGCCAATACTGAGGCAAGTATATAGAGGGTAATGGTTGTGAAAAATAAAAATATAAAAAGATTTTTTATGCGCTTTTTATTCCAAATTAACAGAATTCCTGCCAGGATATTAACAATAAAAAATACAGGGCTAACAAAAACAACAAATAATTTGGATGGTATGAAAAGTGTTCCAAAAAGTATAAATAAAAGGCTAAAAAGAAATATGGTAAATCTATGTGGATATAAATATTCTATACTTTTCATAAATCGACTATTTCTTCGTTAAAAATAAATTCTTTTTCACCATCCAAAATTATATATTGTAAACGCGCTGAAAACTAATTTGCAAAAGTCATAATATTAATCAAACTGGGGTTATAGATCATAATGAAAACTTATTCAAAGATGGCAGTTATTCATATACTGTAAATATAATTTTTTTATTTAAGCCTCAGAACCCAAATGTTTGAGTTTCATTACGCATTTCAAAGCAACTTTAGGCAGGAGAACTTTATAGTTTTACCATTGGAAAATTAAGACTCCTTATTGAATAATGTGTTGTATAGGTTTGTGATTAAGCTTAATTTTCAAATTCCATAATAATAATAAGGGGTTTTATGTTTAAAAACTTTGTCAAAGTATGGTTACTTGTCTTTGTACTGGCAGGTTGTAGCAGTGCCTATCTGAGGGACTCTTCCAATGTAAGTAACATCAAAAAAAAATATGACAAGATTTTGGTGGTGGCTCATACTAAGGATAAAATTGCCCGGATAAGAGCCGAAGGAATGGTTGTTAATGAATTGGCTCTCCGGGGTGTAAAAGCCGAATCCTCTGTGGATGTTATTAAAACAGAACGATTTTCCGAGGATATGACAGATAGTGAAATTGAAACCCTAATTTCTGAATTACTCAATACCGGTTTTTCCGGTGTCATAATTACCAATGTAATAAATACAGCTGAATATGAAGATGTTATTCCGGGAAGTAGCAATGTAGGATATTACCCTCCGCGATATGGCAGATTTGGACAATATTATAGTTATTACCCGGCTACCTCCTGGGAACCGGATCGAATAGAGACAGGCGTGGAATATACTGTGGAAAGTTGTTTATATGATATTACTGTAGCCCGGGAAGACAATTTGCAATGGGTTGGGAGGTTTAAACTTAAAAACCCTTCAAATATTACAGAAGCTATTGCTAAATATTCCAAAGAACTGGCAGAGACTTTACTTGAACAAAATATTATGCCATAAACAAAGATCAGGATAAAAAAGAAATTATATCTTCGGTCATTGTTTCTAAAAAGCCAGCGAGCCCTATTGTATATCTAAAAAAAAGAAAAAGGAGAAGTCATTTCAATGACCATTCTAAGAAACGGAAAAATTGGTAAAACTGAATTTACTAAGGAGTAGTAATCCAAAAAAATATTCATAAGTCAACACTTCAAATATAAAAACATGAAAAAAACATCACCTTTAGTATTGCTCTTCATCGTAATCTTTTTAAACAGTTGCTCAGGTTTTAAAATTATTAAGTCCTGGAAATCCGAAACTGTGAATACCATGCGGGATAAAAAAATTCTGGTTGTTGGCAGATCGGCCAAAAAGGAAATCAGGGTGGCTTATGAAGATGCTATCACCAAAAAACTTGTCGCCAGCGGATATAACGCAACAGCCAGCTATAAAAATTATCCTGATTTTAAACCAAATCAGAAGGTGTCGGATGAACGGGAACAGCAAATTCGTACCATATTGGAAAAAGACGGATTTAATGGAGTAGTGCTTACAGTCCTGAAGGATTATCAGGAAAATACACGTGAAGTGGGTGCGGAGCAATATGATGCCACCGTTATTTATGGTGGCGCGACTGTGGCTGGGGTTTATGGTGGGTTTTATGCCTACTGGGACCTGCCGGGTTCATATTCCGCAGATAATGTTGCCGTAAAGCAGGAAGGCTCAACCATTACTTCAAAACTTTATATCCTTGAAACTGTGGTTTATAATTTGGACAAAGAAGATGGCAAGCAACTGGAGGCATGGATTACCGCATCTATTGAAAATCCTGAAAATTCCCCAAGCTTAGCAACTGCCTATGCCAATTCTGTTGCCAAAGGGTTTAAGAACAAGTAATTAATTGTTGAATTTTACAGCTATTACTTAATATTTCTATACAAATATTTTTATCATACTAATCAGCCATAAAAAGTTGAAATATATTGGCATAAAAGAGGATTCTTAACTTCTTTTTCGTATCTTTTTCAGCGCTAAATTCGTTTATAAAATGCGAATTAAGTATTATTTTTAAAATGTTAATTCGAAAAAAATATTTAATAACTTAATATCATTAAAATGAACACTATCCGTCTTAAAAAAATCAATTTTATATTCCTTTTTGCATGTCTTGCTTTTTCGTTTAGTTCTTATGCCCAAATAGGTGGCTGGAATGTAGATTTGGAAAAGGATTGTAATCAAGCCTTATCTGATATGATTCAAAAAGTAGGCAAATTGCAAACCTTCAAGGATAAGGCCTATGGATATGCCATCTATCCAAGAATAACCAAGGCAGGATTTGTCATTGGAGGCGCCGGTGGCAAAGGACTAGTATATAAAGGTGGTGAAATAGTAGCTTCTTCAAAACTTGGACAGGGATCCTTTGGTCTTCAGGCCGGGGGACAGCAATATGCAGAAGTTATTTTCTTTGAAAATCAAGATGCTTTTGATCGATTTAAAAGTGGTAAAATGAAGTTTAATGCGCAGGTCTCGGCCACGGCTATTACCGAAGGGGCCTCAGCTGATTTTTCTTATCAGGGTGGAGTTGCTGTTTTTACAATGGTAGAAGGCGGACTTATGGTTGAAGCCTCCCTTGGCGGGCAACATTTTTCGTATGACGCAGTGCAATAAAGGATTAATTAACGAATAATAAAAGGCCCGGTTTTCCGGGCCTTTTATATGGTAATCACATTTTTGATTTAGTTTCTCGCATTCCTTTACACATTTGACTTTCACGTGTTTCTTAGTCTATGAAAAGTGTTTCTTTCCTTTAAATAGTAATGCTTGGAATTCACTCACCCACTTACTTATAAAATCAAGGTACTTTTATATAAATGAAAGGTTTTAAAAATCTATTACCCTATATCAAAGGGCTGATTAATCTCGCCAATTTTTCCTTTACACGATCGATATTAGGCCTGGCTATATGTTCTTGAAGGGTTAGTTGTTGGCTATTATTCTGAAATGAAGCGAATTGCTTTTTCATAGTCATAGTAACTTCCTTATTATAAATTAAGGCATTCACTTCAAAATTAAGCTCTAAACTTCGGATATCTAAATTTGCAGTTCCTATGGAACATACCGTATTATCTGAAAGAATTACTTTCGAATGAATAAATCCTTCCTGAAACAAATAAATTTTAACCCCTGCCTTCAGGAACCTGCTAAAATAGGATTGCACAGTCCAATGTATCATGGTAGATTCAGAATTCCTCGGAACTATTATCCGTATATCAATACCGCTTAATGCCACGGTTTTAATAGCCAAAGAAAGTGCAGTATCGGGCACTAAATAGGGATTTACTATATAAACATATTCCTTTGCCTGATATAAAATATACAGGTATTGCTGCAAGATATTTGGATAATCTGCATCCGGGCCACTGGATACTATTTGGACAGGAGTGTCTCCAATCATATCCATCAATTTAAACATATCCGGTTTTATCAGATTCTCCCTGGTTACAAAAAGCCAATCTGAAAGAAATACAAAATGCAGGAAGTTCACACTCATTCCCTGAATCTGCAAATGAGTATCTGTCCAATGACCCAGCAGGTCATCACCCTTGATATATTTGTCATCTACATTAATCCCGCCTGTAAAACCAACCAGACCATCCACAATTAATATCTTCCGATGGTTGCGATAATTTACCCTCGCCAATCTGCCAAATCGGACCGGCATAAAAGGAAATATTTGCACCCCAATTTCACGGAATTTATTAATTATCTTATTTGATAAATCCCAGCTACCCACAGCATCATAAATTAACCTAACCTCCACTCCGCTTTTTATTTTTCTTTCAAAGAGCCCTAAGAAACGATTTGCCAGCTCGCCGTCAAGGAAAATATAGTACTGCAGGTGTATATACTTTTCTGCTTTTTCACAAGCCTTAAAAATAGCTTCGAATGTTTCTGGTCCGTCATTTAGTATCCAAACCTTATTGTTAAAAGTTATGAGGGAGCTGTTAACTCTGGTGAGTAATCGAATAAGATGTAAGTAGGAGGAGGTAGCATCATGTCTTCTTAAAATACTTAGTTCTGCTTCTTTTGAATACTTAGTGATGAAATTATCAAACTGAGTATAATCAATCTCTTTCTTTAAATCGAAAAGTTTTTGTCTTCGAAGATTAACGCCAAAAAAGAAATATAGCATTGCCCCTAAAAATGGAATAAAAAGTATAATCAGAATCCACACCCATATCCGTTCAGGCTTGCTGCCATCCTTTATTAATAAATATAAAGACGTAAGGGTAAGGGTAATTTCAAGTATGGCGATTACAAGGACCCAAGTCATATCACACTATTTTCGAAGGTTTATTTTTACTGCTGAAAAGGCCGGTAATGAATCCAATTTTTTATCCTATCAGAATCAAAATTCGAATATTTATTCAATAGTTCAAAAATAATAATTGTTCTAGTGAAATCCCCGGCAGTATCCTTTTAAAAATACCATATCTGTTTGGTCATTTATCTGTACTACTTACCCAATACTGGTACAACCGGTATCCGACAGCCCATATAACCGGGCCAATAAACAATCCGATAAGGCCATGTAAGGGCAAGCCCGCGAGTGTGCCAATAAATATTATAATCATTGGTGTTTTAAGGCCTTTCCCAAGAAACACTGGAGTTAAAATATTGTCCGCAGGGGTTAACAAAAAACATATTTGATTATTGAGCAAAGAAATATAAATTATCCATCACTCTCCTGGCAATCATCGATAATTCCAAAAACAAAAATGCTTTATTAAAACTAATTTAAGTTTTAATTATTAATAACGAACAATCGAAAACATCATTAAAATTCCCCGACGAAAACTTGTAATCTACTCGAAGGCTTTAACCATAGTTTCGACATACTTATTCGCAGTTTTATAAGCCTCTTTAGGGTCTTCCAATTCGGATGTTACGACAGCCACCAGCTGGTTTACCTCTGGTTCATCAAGATTGTAAAATACTGTTTCTAAAACATAGTTTGTAGAAGTCCTGGTTGTAGTGGAGGTTGGGATATAACCCCCAAAGGAATTATAATATGAGCCATAAGCATATGGTGTCCTGTAATAATTATTAAATCCTCCATAATACCCCGGATATCCCCCATAATAGCCCGGATATCCTCCTGAAACACCTACGCCTACTCCACTGCTGGAAGTTGTAGTTACTTGCTCCTCGTTTTTAACGGCAACAACTACAATTCCATTATATCCCTCACTATCAAGGATACTTTGTACAAACGCTAACCGTTCTTCAGAAATTTCTTTTTCTGCATGAATTTTTGGAAATTTTTTAAAACTTTCCGTCACATTATATCCTCTTTCCCTCAATTCATTGGCCAATGCTTCCTCGAAAGCAATTCTGGCCGTATTGTCAGCTGTTCTTGCATAAACCAGAATTTTCTTTTCCTTGAATTTGGCAATGGCTTCATCTTCACCTGTCCAGAGGTCCCGGACCTTTACACTACCGCAATTGTATAAAATTATGACAGCCAGGAGTGCCAAGATTATATGGAGATTTTTTTTCATAGCTTTTTTAATATTTTAATGATTTTTTAATTAGTGTGCCAAGCTACTAAAAATATATCATATAATGACAACCAATTAGTTATACAAGGGAATTGGGGTCCTATTATAAGCCTAAAATAAATCCAAAATAAAATCTCAGTCCATCGTCAGAATTAAATAATCCGAGATTAGCCGTGATCAAATCCACACCATTTACAAAAACCCCACCTCCTATGGAAGTATTCCATCTGTTTTCATTATAAGCCGGATCTAATACCAGATTGTCATCTACCCATATTCTACCTACATCAAAGCCTCCAAAAATGCCTACTTCAAGAGGAATTAATCCAGTTTTATATCTTTTAAAGTTATAACGAAGATCGGAAGTCTGCAAGAACGAAGATTTTCCTGTAAAACGCTGATTTCTATAACCACGTAAGCCGTCGTCGCCGCCTATACTTGCCGCCTGATAAAATTCAAAATCGTCTCCAAAAATAAGATGCGCCTTAGATTTTGTAGCAAGAACTAAATGGCCATTGGAAGATATTTTATAAGCAATTCCGAGGGTGGGAATCAAATACCCAAAGGTATTGGAATTTTCTAGATTGGATGTAATTCCGGTTTGCAATACTGCTTCCATTCCCAAGGCAGGAAATGCGGGGTTATCACTATTTATATAACTGTAGATAGCTTCCGCACCAATAAATCTGTTTCTTTCTTCCTGTGGTATAAAATCTGAAAACAAATTTATAAATCTTCCTTCCGTCTGCTCCAGTTCGAAAGATTTATAGTTGACCCCAACGCTAAATTCTCCATTATTCTCACCATGCCAAACCAGTCCGGCAGATCCACCTAGCGTCGCTATTTTTACCCGATTGTAATTCATATTAAAACTATCTTCGTCATCAACATTAGGGTTTGGTGTGGAATTTCCATAACCAAAAAAGTTAATACTGTAATTAGGGCTGGTAAAAAATCCATTAATCGCCAGATTCCATTTGCCTACAACGTGAGCGAACTCCCCCCTGTAGCCTAAATCAAAACCTCCTGTTGAAGTATATATGGCAGCAGAAACTCTATTTGTGGATGTAAAGGGATTTCGCTCAAATCCATAGGTAGTATGGGTGCCAATAATGCCAATTTTAAAGCCATCATCCGGGTTAACTCCAAGTAATGGGAGGATTGCATTCACATTGTATTTTGGTTTCCTGTAATCATAATTATTATTCTCATAATCGTCCCTGATATGCTGTTTCCCTTTTTTCGTTATCAGCGTATTAGGCTTGCTTTTAAAATCATAGATATGTGCCTTTTGCCCATTTTCAACCTCATAGCTGTCATTATTAGAACCACCAACCATCCTAAGTGTTATAGGATGGTCTCCTTTGCCCGCAACGTGAAAATAATCATCATCATCCAACCCATATAACCAAATCTCTTTGGTACTGCCAGACTCATAAGTCCTTTCATAAAATACGGAACCCTTTTCTCCCTTCTTAATACTGTAACCGGTAACTTTAGTGCGGCCTTCGGGCAATCGCTCAATCTCGAACCAATCGTCTTCATCCGTGCCTCGTATCACGGAATATTTATTTACAACTTTATAATAAGCATCGGAAATTTTATGCAAATTAGCTCGCCTCCCTTTTAACTTGCGCTTTATATCCTCCACATTCTCATCTTTCACTTCGTCAGGTAACTTTGCAAATGCATCTTCTATGACCTCATCCGTTATGTGAGAAACTATGAAGTCCGCCTGTTCATCCCAAACTGCTTTACCAGATTCTTGAATTATGGCCACATCCAGGATATAGGGATTTAAATTACTCCATTGCACATCCCTGATGTCTTCTTCATATGAATTTAAGACGCGTGAAGGGGCGGCCAATAAAGTTGCCAGTCCTAACGCAAAACCATCATTCATAATGGAAAAAGCCTGATCCCGATCTCTTGGTACGGGCTTGTATATAGTTTTCCCATTTTCTTCAAATACTGCCCAACGCCATTGATCCTGATGCCGATCCCAATCCCCTAGCAACATATCAAATAATCGTGCACGCACATATGTAGATTCATCTACTTTATGATTTTCATTTTTCTTCAATTTGTCCATCATATCATGAGAACTAATCATTTCATTGGCATATCCAAAACTGGCTTTATCTCCATGACCAACTGCTGTCCTTTCTTCTATCATATAAAGCGCGTCCCCAAATTCATCGTTAAAACGACCAATGGCGTTTTGTTTTGGCACATAATATAATTTAGGATTAGTATGGTAGATCCCAATAGCATCTGATAAATCTCCCACAATAAAAGGTGTATATGGATGATCGCCTGTAAACACATCCAATATCAGTCCTTCCGTTTTTGTGTTTTTAAACTCCTCCTTAACATATTGGTCTTTAAATCCAACGGACTGAATGTAAAGCAATGCATCTTTTCGCAAAGCGCGCATTATATATTCCTGACCTTCATTATTTATAAAACGCAGGGAACTGGATTGATGGCCACCTCCCTTTCGCACCGGACTAAGACCGCCAAAAAGAGTGTCCAGGTTTACCGTAGGCACCGTCACTTCTGTACTAAACAACTTGCGATATCGTTCTCCCCAAAGCCATTTAAAATACCTGCCTTTATTGGTTTCCTCCTGCGTATAAATTGAAGCGGTTTTTTCCTTTTGAAAGTTATCAGGATAATTAGGAAAAATTGGGAGATCCTCCTTTAGAACTTCTGTTTCATATACTATTTTATGATCTTTTGATGAGTAAAAGCTTACTTCTGAAGAACCATCCTTAAAAATGTCCAATATGGCATAACCCGGTGATCCATATGAAAATTGCCCGCCACCTGCATTCCTGGTTGGGGTGGTTTTAGAGCCCGCCCCGCTAATTATCTGGGGCAAATTAGAATCAACCAAATATTGAAGACTGTGTTCATGGCCCGAGACAAAAATTACTTTATCATTTTCCTGAGATAAAGTAATAATCCGATCTCTAAACTCATCATATCGGTTGTACTGTATATCCGCGGGAGAAACACCACCGGCACGTCGGATAACATTTTTTAAAGTTCCTAAAATAGGAATTGGTGTCATATGCTGGCCCACAGAAAACTGACCGCCATGCGGGCCATTCGTGAACAGTGGGTGATGTAAAGCAACGACTGTGGTTTTACCTCTGGCTTTTTTGATAAGGCTTTCATATTCGATAAAAAAACGACCCCGTGTTCTAATTTCACAATCATCATTTAAAGTAGGAAACTTGTCCCATTTGGTGAGGTACCATTCCGTATCCACTATAATGAGTTCTATATTATCATTAATTTCTACACTTCTAATTGGACATCCATCTTCCGGCATGAAGGTGTTTTTTCCAAGTTTATTCTCAATGTATTCCTCCTGTCTTTTGAGTCCCTTGGGACCCTCGCTATACCAATCGTGATTACCGGGAATAAAAATCGCATTTCCGGCAAAGTCCTTTACTATATCCGTTTGAACATCAAGCTGATGCTCTGCGAATTCCCTTCCTTCTGCTCCCTTCTTTGGCAAACCTTTTGGATAGATATTATCTCCCAAAAATAAAGCGGTACTATTTTTTGAAGCCCCGGTCAATACTTTTTCAAAAGACTGAAGTGCTTCAGATTTTGATCCTAAGGGTGAAAAGCCGGCATCTCCAATTAGATAAAAAGAATGTATTATTTCACTATCCGCTCTTTTCGGAATCGTAGCCTCTCCTTTGAATTGTGCCTTATAGGTCGCGCAGGAATACAATACCACCAAACTTACTATTCCGGTAAATGGCTTATATATTCGATTCATCTCGAGATAAAATATTAGAACCTGGATGTCCTATTTAAGAAATTAGATATTGATCAAAATTAAGTTCAAAAACACATTTATTCTGAATTTATCGACCTAAGAAACACCTGTAAAACTTGAATTCCGGGAAAGATAAAGATATGAATTCCTTTAGAACTGGAATAACAATCTTTAATACCGTTGAATTAAATAGGATAAAGCTCATTATATTTCAATTACTATAAAAATTGAATTACAAATTTAATTGTGTAGCGGGGGGTGTTAGGAAATTATACAAGTTTATTGGAAACCAAAGAATATGTAAATTTTGTTTTATAAATTTGATATATGTCTGAAATTATAACTAAATCAGAGACTTTTGTTGTTGATCTGTTTTCAACAAAATTAGATCCAAAATATCTTTATCACAACCTGAAACACACGGAGCGGGTAGTAAATAGCACAAGGGAAATAGCAGAAGCCCAAATGCTGAATGATCAGGAAAAAGAAATCTTATTAATAGCGGCCTGGTTACATGATACAGGGTATACAAAAGGGTATAGGGAACATGAAAAAAGCAGTTGTGAAATCGCAAGGGAATTTCTTGAGAATGAAGGATACAATAAGGCTGGAATTAAAAATGTACAGGCTTGCATCATGGCCACCAAAAGGTACTATGAACCCCAGGGCTTAAGTGAACAGATAATCCGGGATGCTGATGCCTCTCATTTTGCTCAAAAAAGCTATTTGGAAACCTGCGAATTGCTAAGGGAAGAACTTTCACTGCTGGGTATTGCAGATTATTCCTATAAAGAATGGATGGAAGTTAACATCCAAATGTTCAGAACAGAGCATCGCTATTATACAGATTACGCAAAAGCAAACTGGCAGGAAAGAAAAGACAAGAATTTGATGACCCTGGTAAAAGAGTTGAAAAAAGATAAACAAATTGCCAAAAGGGAACAGTTAAAGGCCAAATATAAGAATGAAAGCCCGGATAGGGGCATACAAACCTTATTTAGGGTAACCATAAAAAACCACATAACTTTAAGTGATATTGCCGATACCAAAGCAAATATTTTACTCTCCGTTAACGCAATAATTATTTCAGTGGTACTATCCAACTTATTGCCAAAATTGGATAATCCATCTAATACCTACCTGATTTATCCTACACTAGTTTTCCTTATTTTCACGGTTACTTCAATGGTTATGGCCGTTATTGCGACGCGCCCAAATATTTCAGGAGGTAAATTCAGTAAGGCAGATGTATCTGATAAAAAGGTGAATCTCCTATTCTTTGGCAATTTTCACAAAATGAAATTGGAAGAATATGAATGGGCTATAAAAGAATTAGTAAAAGACAAGGAATATATTTATTCATCATTAACTAAAGACCTCTATTACCTTGGGTTGGTGCTCAACAGGAAATATAGGATTTTACGCCTGACTTATACCATATTTGCCGTGGGAATAATAGTTTCGGTTATCGCTTTTACCTTTGCTTTCCGCTATTTGGGTAAAGGTTATAATGCAGATGTTGCGTCCCTTCTAGGCTTTTAATTCTTCCATCAGGTCCTCATAGGTAAAGGTTTTTTCATCTTCCGTATTTTTCTTGTACAGAATCTCGGCCCTTATTGCCTTGAGGCCAGAGACTCCCTGAACCCCTTCCAGTTCTACTATTTCAATATTATTAGTAAAATATCCCTTAGACTTCAGGTAAGCGATATATCTCAGGTATTCCAGTTCATCTTTTTTCTGAGAGTAAACTATAGATAGCTTCCCTTTTTGTGTTAGCCTTTCATTTGTGCCTTTAATAAAAGACTTATCTATACGTTTTTTTATTATTTCATAACGGGCGTTATAAGTTCCGTCCACATCAAATCGCTTTTCATCCATTCTGAAACGGATTGACAAGGAATTGCTATATACGAGAATAAGAGAGGCTACATCCAGCTGGACCTCCAATTCCGGTTTTAGGTTGTAATACTTGTTTTCCATCTCGTACATCACCTGTAGCTGCCATAGCCGAAGGTTTTTTAAGTACAACTCATCAAATTCTTTGTCCTCTGCGATTGTGCTTCCAATGTACATGTTATGCTCTATACCATCTGTCTTATAGCGCTCATAATAGTGGGGAAACATCTTCTGTGCCGATTCCTGATGCTTGTCAATTACGGAGGCCAGTTTTTTATTAATCCGCATCACACTATCATCATATTGTTTTCTATGATCGTAATAAGAATGAGTTTCCGTATTAATGGTTTTTTCATATGCTTCAACCATCTTAGCCAATTCATTATTTTGTTTTTTCAGATACTTAAATACGGGAAGTATGTCGGCATTTACAAAATCATAAATATTTTGCTCACTGTTTGAAAATAAGGTCTCTTTTATATCATCAATAAAAATGTCTATTCTATATATCAACTCCTCATAAACCGGTAATTTTTCATTTTTTGATGCAACATTCAAAACTTCTTTAATGTTTGATAATTGAATCATCAAATCTAGTTGAATAGCCTTATTTCTGGCTTGTGAAGATTCTTTAATATCTATTTGACCGTATAATGGATAGACATCCTTAAAAACTATTTCTTTAAATGAAGGTTGTACACCTTCCAGTCCGTCAATAATAAATTGTTTAGCTTCCTCTTCAAAGCGCCAGTGCACAGATTTGTGTACCGATGTACACTCATTTTGAATAATGGCATCTATTAAATTTTCCTCTTCAATTTTGGAACGCACCACCGCAGCAACGATGTAGGGCATAACATCATCCAACTTGGTTGCATTAACCCCATTTAACTCATTTTTATTGGGAGATACCAATTCCAGAACACCTAAAAGCCCCTCTTCATTCACTATAGGTGCAAAAATGGCACTTCTTATCCCCTGTTCGAATAATCCCTTGTAGGGCTGAATTCCTTCAGACAATTTATAATACTTTTCAACGTCAGAAACAGCAAAATAGCCCTTCTGATTAACCAATTTATCGTAAGAGCCTAAACAAAGGACCTGATTACAAATCTCATTATCTTTCTCTTTAAGAAGAAAGCTTTCTATCCCATTGCCATATACGCGTTCTAACCGATCATCTTTGGAGTTATAGGTGACAAAACCAATATTTAATTCTTTAATCCTAAAGAAAGATCTAAAAGTCTCATGAAGGTCCGTCATAAAACCATCACTCCCTCTTTTATCGTTTGAGATAAGGTTTGTTTTAATTTCAGAGATGGTATGTTCAGCCGTAACATCAAACATATTCGAGATTACAAAACCTTTTAAAATGAAACTATTAGGAGGAATCATTTCCTTCCAGAGATCTAAATTTTCCGGATTTTCTAAAAGTTTATCAACATCTGTCTGGTTTAAATCTTTAGCCAAATCTGTTGGAAATAAATCGATAAAATCCGCATTATATAAAATGCGATAATGATACATTATTCCATTAGCATCTGGTATATCATAGAAATATGGCCTACTAAAATTAAGGTCAAATCCATAATGGAATTTAAGGATCACTGTACTGGCCATAATATAGTCTATCCCTGCATCCTGATTCCGTATAAAAGGTTTGAAATCCTTACCAGCATTATCCAAAATCCTTTGAAATCTTTTGGACTTATTAAAAACAATATCCAAATAAGGCATAGAAGCAGCCTTGATTTCATTTTCACTGAGGACTTCCGCAAAAGAGTCCTGCAAAATTACCCGAATAATATCCTCATATTTTTCAAGGAGCTGAACATCCGAAAAACCTTCCCTGAGTTCCGGATATGGTGCCTGAGTTTCCAATATAAACTTAGCCCTGGATGATAACAAAGGATCATCACTTTTGGTCATTTTATCATACTGCTGCAATAACCTGTCAAAGCTAATCAGCATTTGTATGGGCATTTCTTTACTTATAGTTTCCATAATGATGTATATGTCTATAAATTGTTATTAAAATTACAAAACAATTCTATTTCCTTTTGTTAAAGGAATATTCATGGTGTTCTGTGCTTTTTATGGATATTTATATAAATTTCCTTTATGTCATCGAACAACAGACTTAGCAATGCATATAATAGGGCCAAAACTATACCATTTGATGATGCCTCAAAGTTTATTCTTTTTAGCGATTGTCATAGGGGTGATAATAGTTTTTCAGATGAGTTTGCCAATAACCGGAATATTTATTATCACGCTTTAAAGCACTATTTTAATGATGGATTCCAATACTGTGAACTCGGTGACGGGGATGAGCTCTGGGAAAATTTAAGTTTTGAACCCATTTTTGAAGCTCATAAGAATATTTATATGCTTATGAAACGTTTTCACGAAGAAAACAGATTGCATATGATTTATGGAAACCACGACATGGTATATCGAAATCCTGAATATGTAAAAAAACATCTTTATACCTATTTTGAACCCAAAGATGAAAAGGAAGCTACTTTATTAGATCAATTGAAGTTCTATGAAGCTCTGGTTTTGAAACACAGGGTGAGTGGTCAGGAGCTATTTTTAACTCACGGTCACCAGGCCGATTTTATGAATTATCACGGATGGCGGTTTAATCGTTTCTTGGTTCGTATACTTTGGAAACCTTTACAGGTTTGGGGAATAGCAGATCCCACTAGTCCGGCCAGGAATCATCGAGAATTAGTAAAAGTGGAGAAAAGGATTAAAAAATGGATCCTGAAAAACAATCTTATAATAACGGTGATGGGGCATACACACAGGCCCAGATTCCCGGAACCCGGAGATATTCCCTTATTTAATGACGGAAGTTGTGTGCACCCCAGGAGTATAACAGGGATTGAAATAGTAAACGGATTAATTTCACTTATAAAATGGCAGATAGCAACAAAGGAAGACGGCACACTGCAGATAGTACGAGTTCTTCTGGAAGGGCCTCAGAAATTGACAGATTATAAACAAAATGAGGATTAATCCTTCCTAACACTAACGTATTAGTTGAATCAATCCTCGGGAAATAGTCATGTGCTCTATTTCTATTGAATCATAAAATTAATAGGTATACTATAAGGAACTTTAACAGATTTTCCGCGTTGCATCCCTGGTGTCATATCAGGCAGTGAGGCAATTATACGGCTAGCCTCGTTTTCTAATAGTTTATCAGGTCCTCTGGTTCTAATTCCTTCTACATGACCTTTAGAATCAATCATAAACTGCACAAACACTTTTCCTTGTATTCCTAGTTCAAGCGCCATCTCAGGATAGGTAAATTCCTTCACAATATGAGCTTGTATCATTTTCTGAAAACATGCTTTTCGTTGTTCATTACCCTCGGCACTCTCACAACCAGGATAAATTGGAACATTTTCGATGACTGCAAAGGGAACAATGATTTCTTCTTCTTCTTCTCCTACTTCCACATCATCAACGGAAATTACCTCCTCAATGACAGATTCCTGACTAGTTTCTGTACTCTCAATAATAGTTTCTTCTATTTCTTCCGTGTCTTCTACAACCTCAATCACCTCAGGTGCTGCAGGTGGTGGTGGGGGTGGTAATGTTTTAATGATTTCTGTTACCGGCACATCCTCCTTAAGATCATCTACAGCCTGAGCAATTTCGAGAATTGTGGTGTCTTTAGGATACGATTTGTATTCTAAAGCGCGCCATGTCAAAAATAGAACGACTGTAAGTCCCAATACAAAATACAGTCCACTATTGCGATTTAAATCTACTTTTGGGTTTTTTTTGACTTGCATGACTATTTGTATTATGATATGCTTAAAATTAAATCATATAAATTGCAGATAATATGATATTTATCAGGTTAAATTGGTTATATCATAAATCCATACGATTCAAAGAATGAAGCATAAAAAAATAATCAGGACTAAAACCAGTCCTGATTACCTTAAAACAAATATGAAGATTCATCATTGATGCATCTGTCTTTTCTCTACTACATGCTCGATAACAATACCTCGTCAAAATCAATTCCTTCAATGGGTACAAGGCGTTGTGCCGCCGCATCCCATTCTATTTTTCTTCCAAGTTTATAGGAAAGTCCTCCCATATGTGCCGATATTGCTTCGTCAAATCCTTCGTTTATTCCGCAGCTAACTTTACCCCCGTTGCGTGTGCAACTCAACCATTCCCTTAAATGCAGAAATGTTGAATCAACTCTGGCACCGTTAATGTACGTCCACATGAGGCCCTTATCCGCAAAATATTGTGACGTTGCTGATGAAACCGCATCGGGTACACTAGCCCCGGGATTGTAGCTATAAACCGGAACAGACGGATTCATTTTACCTGATTCAAGGAGATCGGCATACTTTGTAGACCTGCTATCCGGCCAAATTGTAAGCCGGTTACCCAATTCCATGGTGCCATCATGTCCCATAAGAATAGTAGGTCTGTTAAATCCATTTCCAAGCGTTGCACTGTAAACAAAAGTCATTCCTTTTTCCTTACCCTTTGCCTGACTGCTTCCTGTACTAAATTCTGGAAATTCCATATTTACCTGAAGTACATCGGGCACATTGCGTCCGTCATTATGAGTGTAAATCCCTCCTGAAGTAGTTACGGAACTTGGGATACCCATTTTTAATACACAATTGAGACGATCATAATCATGCGTCAACAAATCTCCGGAAAGACCAGATCCGTATGCCCACCATTTTCTCCACCTAAAAAAATGATTCTTGTTAAAAGGTACTTTTGGTGCAGATCCTAAAAAGAGATCCCAGTCTATTGTTTGGGGATTTGCTTCATCCTCTATATGATAATTCCATGCGCCGTTATCATCATTCCTGTTGGTATTAGTCTGAACAAGTGAAACATGTCCAAGTACTCCTTTGGTTACAATATCCTGGGCAGTTTGAAAACTCAAAGTTTGTCTATGCTGATGTCCAACCATTAAAACCGCTTTGGACTTTTCAGCGGCTTCTTTAAGCATATAAGTCTCACCTACGGTATGTGTCATTGGTTTTTCCACATAGGCATGTATTCCATTTTCAAGAGCATCTATGGCCATTGGAGCATGCCAGTGATCCGGGGTGGCTATAATAACCGCATCCACTTTTCCGCTACGGATCATTTCCTGATGCGTTTTAAATCTGATCACCTTTGTATCCTCAGTTGAAAATGAATTAATTACTTTGTCTGCCCTGACGTCGTAAACATCACAAACTGCAGTAAGCTTTATATTTAGTTTATCCTGATTCAAAAAATCCTTTAAACGGGAGTGATTCGGATCTTCCTTCGCGGCCTGTTCCATCTCATCCAGCCATTCTTGCGTTGCATATCCCAATGCCCTGCACAGTTGCTCTCCCCGAATACCAAAACCAATAATTCCAACTCTTACGGGGTCACCTGTAATTGCTTTAACGGCTGAGGGCAAGGAAGGCTGTATATTTAACTGTTCAAGTATGGCTGTCCGTTCCCGGTTTTTGGAAACAGCATTTGCGGCGCCTGCCCACCATACAGCGCCAAGTATAGGAATTCCGCCTAAGCCTTTAAGCACATCTCTTCTTGTCCATTTCATAAGGTTTCAGTTTTAGTTTGTTCTTTATTTTTTTTAAAAAGGTTTGTTAATCCAAAGTATTCTCCTGTTGGAAATTGATAAATGACCATACAGGCCGCAAGTTCTATTAAATTCTTATTAATAAACCAATAACTCCCCTCAACATTTACTTGCTGCAGCCATGGAAATGGCGGGTGTGCCAAATAATATAAGGCAAGTAATAAAATCCCCACCAAAGCACCTTTTTTTTCAAATATTCCCAACAGAAAAGTAATCCCTACGAACATTAGCGCCAACCAGTTAAGGGTATCTGCCCAGCCGATCATAGGTTCTTTGGCAATTGCTAAAAATAAAGGTTCAAGAGGACCCTGTGCAGTGGCCAGATAGCCAAATGAAGTCCAGTCAGGATTATAGAGCTTTATAACACCTTCATACAAAAAGTGCCAGCCAATAAGTACGCGCAATAACACAATACTGTGTTTTAATTGCCATTTTCTTTTAGTTTCAGTCATATTATTTAGTTAAAGTTATTAATTAGTCATTTCCTGAAGAAGAATCTATTTGCAATTTTTAATTCGAAAGTTATGGTTAGAAAAAAATAATCATATCTATGCTTTATCATTTATTTCATGTAAAAAAGATTTGGTGAATTACTGGATTCAATAATTACAAAAACCTTCTGAATAGTATATGTATTAAAGCTTGACTAATAGAATAAAACTGTTCAAAACTAATCTGACAGCCCTCTCTTTCCTATGACATTTATCAGGTTTTCGCAGTGTGGAAAGCCTTGTAAACTCATATAAATTGGAGCTTATCCTAGTACAAGATAATAAAATGAATTCAATTTTTAGAATTGGTACTTAATACCACTTTCAATTCCGGAAATAAATACCAAATTTTACTAAAATTGGTTATCTTGAAATAAATTAACTATTAACTAACTAGACAAAAAATGAAAAAATTACTAGCAGAATTTATCGGCACCCTTTGGCTGGTGCTGGGAGGCTGTGGCAGCGCTGTCCTTGCCGCGGCTTATCCTGAACTCGGAATTGGTTTCTTAGGGGTTTCCCTTGCCTTTGGTCTTACCGTTTTAACAATGGTTTACGCCATTGGACATATTTCGGGTTGCCATCTGAATCCGGCTGTTTCAATTGGGCTTTGGATGGGTGGACGTTTTGAAAGCAAAGAACTCGTTCCTTATATCATAGCCCAGGTATTGGGAGGTATAGCAGGAGCAGGTATCTTATTCCTCATTGCTACGGGTAAATCCGGGTTTGAGGTTGGCGGATTCGCCAGCAATGGTTACGGGGAACATTCCCCTGGCGGTTATAGCATGTTGGCTGCCCTTATTACAGAAGTGGTTATGACTTTTATGTTCCTGATCATTATCCTGGGAGCTACACATTCAAAAGCTCCAAAAGGTATGGCGGGGATTGCCATTGGACTTGGGCTAACGCTAATTCACCTAATAAGTATCCCGGTAACAAATACCTCGGTGAACCCGGCCAGAAGTACCAGTCAGGCCTTATTTGCCGGAGACTGGGCAATTGGTCAGCTGTGGCTGTTTTGGGTTGCACCAATTGTTGGTGCTTTATTGGCCGGCCTCGTTTATAAATATATTTCTCCGGAAAGTAAAAGTTAAAATGGTAAGGGACCGTTACGGTCCCTTTTTTTGTTTTACCCAAACACCGAAATTTCTTTTTTGAAATAGTATATTTAGTATTTCAAATACCGTAACCAGCCATTAGTATGCCATTACTTATAGTAGTTATAGGGATAATACTTCTCTTTATCCTGATTGCTAAATTTAAATTAAACGCATTTATAACATTTATCATTGTTTCCTTATTTGTGGGAATTGCAGAAGGTATGGAGCTGAAAAGCTTAGTACAGTCTATTCAGAATGGAATAGGAAATACCCTTGGTTTTCTGGTTATGATCTTAGGGCTTGGTGCTATGTTGGGTAAATTAGTTGCCGACAGTGGAGCAGCACAGCGCATAACCTCTGCTCTGGTACGTAAATTTGGAATAAAAAATATTCAATGGGCATTAGTGCTTACAGGATTCATTGTGGGTATCCCCATGTTCTATTCTGTAGGGTTTGTTATTTTAGTACCGCTGGTCTTTACAGTAGCAGCAGCTACGGGACTGCCCTTGTTATATGTGGGCTTGCCGATGCTGGCTTCGCTTTCAGTAACACATGGATATCTTCCTCCACATCCTGCTCCAACAGCAATTACTGTAATGTTCGATGCCAATCTGGGTAAAACTCTGGTTTATGGTATAATAGTGGCCATTCCGGCTATAATTGTTGCGGGACCTTTGTTTTCGAGAACTATTAAAAATATTAAGGCAACACCCTTAAAGGAATTTATAAACCCTAAAATTCTGGAAGACCATGAAATGCCCGGTCTAGGAGTAAGCATCTTTACAGCACTATTACCCATACTCCTTATTGCGTCGGCTACCCTGGCTGATCTTTTTTTGCCCAAGGATTTTTACCTTAACCCAATTATTGGTTTTCTTGGAAATCCTGTAATAGCGATGCTTATTGCTGTATTGGTTGCTATTTACACATTGGGGCTGTCCCGTGGTAAAAAAATGCCCGAAATCATGGCTTCCGTAAGCAGTTCAATTTCAGGTATTACTTTAGTGCTATTAATCATAGCAGGGGCCGGAGCTTTAAAACAGGTTTTAATAGATAGCGGCGTAAGTGATTATATAGCCAATATGCTCAAAGGATCTACTATTTCCCCTTTGTTATTAGCCTGGTTCATAGCTACTGTCATAAGGGTTTGTGTGGGATCTGCCACAGTAGCTGGCTTAACAGCTGCAGGAATAGTTTTACCAATGGTTTCCAGCCATGGGGTAAGTGCGGAATTAATGGTCCTCGCTATTGGATCCGGAAGTTTAATGTTATCCCATGTTAATGACGGCGGTTTCTGGTTGTTTAAGGAGTATTTTAATTTGTCGGTTAAAGATACACTCAGAACATGGACAGTTATGGAAACCACCGTCGGTGTTATGGGACTTATAGGAGTATTGATTTTAAACACATTTATTTAAAACAAGGATATGAACAATTTACCTTCGCAACGAATCGCAACTTTGGGGTTGATATTACCCCCACCTCCACCTCCCGCAGGACTCTATAAACCGGTCCTGGTAGTTGACAACTTTCTTTATGTATCCGGACAGGGTCCGATGCAATCGGATGGCACTTACATTACGGGCAGGGTAGGAGAAGATCTTACCCTTGGACAAGCCAAACTTGCAGCAGAACAGGTTGGCTTAACCATGCTCTCCACCATACAAACTCACTTTGGGGATTTAGACCGTATTAAAAGATTGGTCAAGGTTCTGGGTATGGTAAATTCCACTCCCGAATTTGGGCAACACCCTTTGGTTATTAATGGTTTTAGCGAGTTAATGGCAGATATATTTGGAACTGATAATGGTGTGGGTGTCCGAAGTGCTGTGGGTATGATGCTGCCGGGAAATATCCCCGTGGAAATTGAAGCTATGTTCCAATTACATTAAAAAATTTTGGATAATGGAGAACAGAAAATGGTACGAAATTAAAAATCCTGAAGACGTGGTTTCACCTTCTTTGTTGGTTTATCCAGACCGGATAGAAAAGAATATTGAATTGATGATTTCGATGATAGGAGACGCATCCAGACTGCGGCCACATATCAAAACTCATAAAACTGCTGAAATAATAGATATGCAAATGCAACATGGCATTACTAAATTTAAATGTGCCACTATTGCTGAAGCCGAACTTCTGGCTAAATCCGGGGCTCCGGATATTCTATTGGCTCTGCAACCGGTAGGTGCCAATTTAAAAAGGTTCTTTAAACTGATAACCACATATCCCAGTTCGTTGTTTTCAACTATTGTGGATAATGAATTTACTATTGAACTTATTTCAAAAATGGCTGCATCGAACCAATTGACCATTCCATTATTCCTGGACCTCAACACCGGAATGAACAGAACAGGCATAGAACCCAATGATAGGGCCGTTGAATTGTTTAAGCAAATATCAGAAGACTCCAACCTGGTTGCACTCGGACTTCATGCCTACGATGGCCATATCAGGGATACTGATATAAATCTTAGAAAGCAGGCCTGCGATGCTTCTTATAATTTAGTCACAAATCTTAAAAACAAACTTGAATCTTTAGGGCTGGAAGTGAAAATAGTAGTCATGGGCGGTTCCCCATCGTTCCCCATTCATGCGGCAAGAAAAGACGTGGAGACCAGTCCCGGTACAACCTTACTTTGGGATGAACGCTATGGCACCTCTTTTAAAGATATGCCGTTTTTACATGCGGCAGTGTTGCTTACCAGGATTATCAGCAAACCTAAAGAAGGAGTTATCTGTTTGGATCTTGGACATAAAGCTGTGGCTCCTGAAATGGATTTTCCAAGGGTAAAAATATTTGGATTGGAAGATGCCGAACAAATCGGGCAAAGTGAAGAGCACTTGGTGCTTCGATATGCCAAAAGTGAAAACCTGCAAATTGGTGATGTTTTTTACGCTATCCCCATGCATATTTGCCCCACAGTGGCCAAATATTCTAAAGTGATCACTGTTGCCGAAGGCCAAATCACCGGTGCATGGAAAATTGCCGCAAGAGACCATCAAATGCAAATCTAAAAAAATACCTATGTTTATTTTTGACGCACATCTGGATCTGGCAATGAATGCCATGGAATGGAACCGGGATCTAACCTGGTCTGTTGAGGATATCCGGGCGAAAGAGGCTGGGATGACAGATAAACCAGACAGGGGTAAAAATACTGTTTCCCTCGAAGCGATGAGGAATGGGAATATTGGTATTTGTATGGCTACACAAATTGCACGATATGTAAAAAAATACAATCTACTTCCAGGATGGAATTCACCTTATCAGGCCTGGGCACAAACACAGGGTCAGCTGGCCTGGTATAAGGCTATGGAAGAGATTGGGGAAATGACCCAGATTACGAACCTGCAGGAACTGGAAAAACATCTGGATCTTTGGGATTCTCCAGTTAATGACAAAAAACCTATTGGTTATATATTAAGTCTGGAAGGGGCCGACTCTATAACTTCTGTTGATCAGCTTGAAAAATGCTACCATCAGGGTCTGCGCGCCATAGGGCCGGCACATTATGGTCCGGGCACCTATGCCCACGGCACAAATTCTATTGGGGGAATTGGCCATAAAGGTAAAGCCCTTTTAAAAGAGATAGCCCGGTTAAACATAATTCTGGACACCACTCATTTGTGTGATGAAAGTTTTTGGGAAACCTTGAAGGCCTACCAGGGGCCGCTTTGGGCGAGTCATAATAACTGCAGATCTCTTGTAAACCATAACAGGCAATTTTCAGATGAACAAATACTGGAACTTATTAAAAGAGATGCCGTAATTGGTGTAGCCCTGGACGCCTGGATGATGGTTCCGAATTGGGTTAAAAAGAAATCTACCCCCGAAAGCATGGGGCTGACTCTGGAACATATGATAAATCATATAGACCATATTTGCCAGCTTGCCGGGAATAGCTTGCACGTCGGAATTGGTACTGACCTGGACGGTGGATTTGGCAAAGAGCAGAGTCCAGCAGATCTCGATACTATTGCCGATCTTCAAAAACTTCCGGAGTTACTTAAAAGCAGAGGCTATACTACCGGAGATATTGAAAATATAATGCACGAGAATTTTATTCGATTTCTTAGAAATACCTGGGGCTAATTAAATAAGAAATCCTCCCGAAAGTTTGGGAGGATTTGAATTACATAATAATTTACCTAAATGTTTATCTCACTTTTCTAACCAAAGTGGCCATAGTAATTGACTTAAGATCACGAATGTTCGCTATATCCTGCATGGCTTTTTGCTGTGCCTCAGTTAATGGGGTATTATTGCCCCCGTTAAAGAACTGATCATAACCTGTGTACATATCAAACACAATATGGGTTGCATAAGCTTCAGTAGCATAACCAAGCATATTCCTTAACATTCCCCAGCTTGCCCGGCCACCAGATTCCACATCGCTTTGGTGCATTGGTTTAAATACTTCGGATTCCATTTTCTCATAGGCTGCTGATTGCCCCGGCTTTGCCTTCATAAAGTTGACTACTGCCAAAGTACCAATAGGCATATCAAAATCATCTTTTGTCATATCAATTTGCCGGAGGAATACCCTGTGTGTTAAATTCCGGCTTTTTGCTGTCATCTCCATTTTTGCGTTGCTTTCTGCATCCGTCAAATTGGGATATGCATCATTCCAGGCTTTATTAAAATCGCCACCATCCATCATTTTAACGGGGTCATTATACAGACTGACTGTCATAAACTGGGCACCTTGTTCTTGTCCACTCGGCTCAAGACGCCAAAGATCCCAACCAATACAGTCTCCATTTTTAACCCGTTGTGCATGAACTTTTTCCCAAAAGGCCTCAGTTTCGGCATAAGCAGTTCCCTGGCCTTCATCTACGTGCATAAACTCAAATATCAGGAATAGTGGTTCCTGATCCTGTCCGATGGCTATGGTAGTGAACAAACTCATTACCACAATTATCAATAGCTTTCTCATCTCTTATTGTTTAAATGGTTAAAAACACAAATAACGATGAGATAATCGCAATCACAAGTATTTCAGGACGAACGTAGCGAATATTTGTCCGAAGCACGAAATCTATTTATCCAACGAAATTACGAAGGGACTTAACTAATGATCTTTTCCTCCCTGAGAAATTTATCCAGGCTATCAGCTATGTCAAAACATCGACTCACATTAGATACGCCATTGCAGAATCTTGAATCCAGATGATGTGCCTCGCATTCAAAACCAGATAAATTTACCCTTTCAAAATTCCGGTTCAAAGCTTTACATTGCTCATATAACTCATCAACAGATGAAGTTGTGACCGACTCTATGCCATTTTCTGCTAAAAACCCTTTTAGGTAATGTTCTATGGCAATATGAGAATTTTGACAAACCATAAATGATACTACATCTTCAGCAGGTCTGCACAATTCATCATTGGCCTCTTTCAGTTTTTGAATGGCAGCTTCATAAAGCCTTTTTGCCTTGTCTTCCATAAACATTGCTATTTTATAATTGACTTTATTTTTTAATTGATCATTTCCTTCTGTTTCTGAATTACAGAATTACATATTTCTAAATAGTTCCAGTCGTTCCCATTTGGTTTCCACCTCTTCCTGTGCCTGTTTTAGAAGTTCTGCGCCTAATTCTGCATTCTCTTTAACAACCCTGGTAAAACGGGTTTCATTATACATAAAATCGCTCAGCGGAATTGTGGGTTCCTTGGAGTCCAGTTTAAACTTCTTCCCTTTGGGTTTAGAAGGATCAAACCTGAAAAGTGGCCAATAACCGGTATCAACTGCTTTTTGCTGTTGCAACGCGCCATCTTTTAAATCATATCCGTGCTCACCACAATGTGAATAAGCTACAATTAGTGATGGACCCGGATAGGCAGCAGCTTCCTCAATGGCTTTGAGTGTTTGCAGATCCTTGGCACCCATTGCAACCTGAGCTACATAAACGTTACCATAGGAAAGGGCCTGCAATGACAAGCTTTTTTTACTTGTCCTTTTTCCTGAAACCGAAAACTTGGCACTTGCGCCCAAAGGAGTTGCTTTAGATGTTTGACCTCCGGTATTGGAGTACACTTCGGTATCCAACACCATTATATTTACATCTTCGCCAGATGCCAGAACATGATCAACACCTCCGAATCCAATATCATAAGCCCAGCCATCTCCTCCAAGTATCCAGACTGCTTTTTTGCGTAAATAATCTGTAAACTGATTTAGTTTTACAGCTGCGGGGTTATCCTTTTTCTTTGCCAAAACTTCCTTAAGTTTATCAATATCAGCAAATTTCTGGCTGCGCTCAGTTTCCGTTTCTTCCGGATTGTTAAGAATGGCTTCCGTAAGGTCAGCCCCCACTAAATTTTTAAGATCCTTTAGAAGATTAACTGCAATTTCCTGTTTCTTGCTTAAAGCCAGTTTCATTCCAAAACCAAACTCGGCATTGTCTTCAAATAGGGAATTTGCCCAGGCAGGGCCTCTTCCCTCTTTGTTGGTTTTATAAGGAGTAGTTGGTAGATTGCCCCCATATATAGAGGAACAACCGGTAGCATTTGCTATGAGTATGCTATCACCATATAACTGGGTCAGCATTTTAATGTATGGGGTTTCACCACACCCGGAACAAGCTCCTGAAAATTCGAATAAGGGTTCCAGAAACTGAGAGCCTTTGACATTGGTTATTTGCAATGCTGTCCTATCATAATCAGGTAATTTGATAAAATAATCCCAGTTAACATTTTCCTCAACATCAAAATCGAGTTTCTTCCTCATATTGATGGCTTTAAAATTCTCAATTTCCTTGCTTTCCGCAGGACAAACTGCCACACAAAGGTCACATCCGGTGCAGTCCTCCGGAGAAACCTGTAATACATAGGATTCTGTTTCTGTCGTAAATGGCCTGCCCTTGGCAGGAACTGATTTCAAACTTCCGGGAGCATTAGTCATCGCCTCATTTGGGACAACTTTAGCCCTTATCGCAGCATGGGGGCAGATGGCAACACATTTATTGCATTGTGTACACAGTACTTCATCATCCCAAATCGGAATAAAATTGGCAATTCCGCTTTTCTCATATTGACTAGTACCTGTGGGGAAGGTGCCATCAACCGGAAAAGCACTTACCGGTAATTCGTCCCCATGTCCTCCTAATATTCTTTCAAGTACTTCTTTAACAAAACCGTCGGGGGCGTTCGTCATTGCACTAAGTAATCCTTTCTCGCTGCTGACTTCTTTTGGGTAGTCAACCTGGAATAAATTTTCAAGTGATTTATCCACGGCATTAAAATTCATTTGAACTACCGCATCGCCTTTGTGCGCATATGATTTTACTATGGCGTCCTTTATTCTCTGAATGGCTTCATCTTTGGGCAGGATACCCGAAATTGCAAAGAAACAGGTTTGTAATACAGTATTCGTCCTTTTCCCAAGATCTGCTTCCTGGGCTACCTTTGTGGCATCCACCACATAGAAATTTGCCTCTTTTTTAATAATTCCTTCCTGCATTTTTTTAGGTAATTTGTCCCAAATCTCCTCTTTTGAAAACGGAGAATTCAAGAGGAAGGTACCTCCGGGTTTTAAATCGGCAAGCATATCATATCTTTCGATAAAATTAAATTGATGACTTGCTATAAAATCCGCTTTGTCAATTAAGTAGGAAGAATAAATAGGTTCCGGACCAAAACGCAAATGCGAAATCGTCTGTGCACCTGCTTTTTTCGAATCATATACAAAATATCCCTGAACATAATTATCTGTGGTATCACCAATTATTTTTATGGAGTTTTTATTGGCTCCAACGGTACCGTCAGATCCAAGTCCATAGAACATACAATTGATGGTTGTTCTTTTTACCGAAAAATCATAGTCGGATTCCAGGCTGGTATGGGAAACATCGTCATTAATACCTACCGTGAAATGATTTTTGGGCTTATTTTTAGCCAGTTCATTGAATACCCCTTTTACCATCTGGGGTGTAAACTCTTTAGAAGACAAACCATATCTGCCTCCTACAACCGATATATTTTTATCGCTTTCGGCAAGGGCGGTAATCACATCCAGATATAATGGCTCGCCAATACTTCCAGGCTCTTTAGTTCTGTCTAAAACCGCAATTTTCTTGACAGTTTCAGGTAGACTTTCAATAAAATGAGCCACAGAAAATGGTCTGTATAAACGAACAAATACTACACCAACCTTCTCATCCTTATCTACCATTGCCTCCACGGCTTCCCGGACAGCGCCCTGACCAGATCCCATTATTACTACAACACGTTCAGCTTCGGGATGTCCCAGGTAATAAAATATGCTGTACTTCCTGCCGGTATGCCGGTAAAATTCATCCATTACATCCTGTACAATTCCAGGTACTTTTTCATAATATGGATTGGATGCCTCCCTGGCCTGGAAGAATACATCCGGATTCTGAGATGTTCCCCTTATTACAGGATGATCAGGATCCAAAGATCTGTTTTTATGCTCCATAATCTTATCCTCGGGCATCATGGCTTTTATGATATCATCCGGAATTGCATCAATCTTGGAAATTTCATGTGAGGTCCTGAAGCCATCGAAGATATTTAAAAATGGAACCCTTGAGCGCAAAGTGGCCACCTGAGAAATTAAGGCAAAATCCATGGCTTCCTGCACAGACCCACCAAACAACATGGAAAAACCCGTTTGCCTTGTTGCCATTACATCTGAATGGTCCCCAAATATAGATAGTGCATGGGTTGCCACTGTTCTTGCTGCCACATGTATTACTGAAGGCAATAATTCCCCGGCTATTTTATACATATTGGGTATCATTAAAAGCAAGCCCTGAGAAGCTGTAAATGTTGTAGTCAGTGCACCGGCCTGCAGAGAACCGTGTACCGCACCGGAAGCACCGCCTTCACTTTGCATTTCAACAATGCGGGGAATATTATCCCAAATATTTTTTTGCCCCTTGGAACTAAACACATCTACGTGTTCACCCATTGGCGAAGCCGGGGTTATTGGATAGATTGCACATACTTCATTGGTCTTGTGAGCAATCCTTGCAACAGCTTCGTTAGCATCACAAATTAATTTTGGAAATTTTTTCATCATGGTAATTTTATTAATATAAAAACAGGCAGTTTATAAAAATTAGAGTGGTAATTGTCAAAAAGTATTTATTTCAAGAACTGCCAATAGTAAAATATTTAAATTTTTAATAAAAGTAGAATCATTGCTACAGGGATACTATGACAAATGTCAGGTATTGATGCACGAAAAAAAGAGATATGAGCGGGTAACTGCTCAAAGGTAAAGGCTTCGGACTAGCTAGAATGATTATAAATTATCTATAAACAAAAACAAGCGCCCGATTGAAATACAATCGGGCGCTTGTTTAAAATTTTATCGAATACATGAGGCTACTCGCCATGCATCCAGGCTTTTTTAGCCAACAACGTCTCTTCAGTTTCAACGTGATTTTCATCAGGTATGCAGCAATCGACAGGGCAGACCGATGCGCATTGGGGTTCATCATGAAAACCCTTACATTCTGTACATTTATCAGCAACAATAAAATAAAATTCATCTGAAATAGGTTCATGTTCCGCATCAGCATCAATTTCTTCTCCTGACAGCGATGTTACAGTCCCGCTTATAGAAGTTCCATCTGAATACGACCATTCCTGATCCGGTTCGTAAATTGCATTATTCGGACATTCCGAAACACAGGCATCGCAGTTAATGCATTCATCTGTTATGATAATAGCCATAATTATATGTTTTTGAAATAATTGTGCGTAAATTTAAACTACAACAAATATATGTCTAATGATAAAAGTCATATTTCTTTAAAATTGGCCAATTTATATTTGGTCTCAATTTTTATCAGACTTTATTTAATATAAAATTAGTAAAAAATAAAATAGTATAGATGATTGCTACAAAAACAAAACAACCACAGGAAGCATTGGAAGCCGTAATAATAAGGTTTGTTGGTGATTCCGGCGATGGTATGCAATTAACAGGAACGCAGTTTTCCGATACTTCTGCCATGTTTGGTAATGATATTGCCACATTCCCCAATTATCCTGCAGAAATCAGGGCTCCACAAGGCAGCCTTTATGGTGTTTCGGGATTCCAGGTCCATATAGGTAGTGTGGAAATAAGTACCCCCGGCGAAAATGTGGATCTTTTGGTAGCAATGAATCCGGCAGGGCTCAAAACAAATCTGCATGCCGTAAAGCCAGGCCATTCAATAATTGTAGATACCGATGCCTTTTCAAAAAAGAATTTAGAAAAAGCCCAGTATGAATCTAATCCTCTGGAAGACGGAAGTTTGGAAAACTATCACGTAATAGAAGTTGCCATGACTTCGCTTACAAAAGAAGCCCTGAAAGAAGTTGAGGGACTGGACAATAAAACCATCACCCGGAGCAAAAATATGTTTGCCCTGGGGATGGTTTATTGGATGTACAACAGGTCTACCGAGCATACTATAGAATTTTTTAATAAAAAATTTAAATCGAAACCAGAATTAATAGAGGCCAATACCAGGGTGCTGAACGCCGGTTTCTATTATTCCGAAACCCTGGAATTAATTCCCAATTCATATACTGTTGCACCCGCTAAAATGGCGGCTGGGACATACCGAATAGTTATGGGGAATACTGCTACTGCCTGGGGCTTTTTGGCTGCCGCAGAAAAATCGGGCCTGGAACTATTTTTGGGATCATACCCCATTACTCCTGCTTCAGATATTCTGCATGAGCTGGTAAGGCACAAACACTTTGGCGTAAAAACTTTACAAGCGGAAGATGAAATTGCTGGAATTACAGCTGCCATTGGTGCAGCTTTTGCCGGCGATTTAGCCATCACAACCACATCAGGTCCTGGTTTAGCTTTAAAAGGAGAGGCCCTGGGTCTGGCTATGATACTGGAATTGCCTTTAGTTGTTGTTGATGTTCAAAGAGGTGGACCTTCTACAGGCCTGCCGACAAAAACTGAACAGTCCGATTTACTTCAGGCGCTGTATGGCAGAAATGGTGAGAGCCCGGTAATAGTAATAGCCGCAAGTACTCCTGCTAATTGCTTTAATTATGCCTACGAAGCCGCAAAACTGGCTCTGGAACATATGACTCCGGTAATCCTGTTGACAGACGGTTATATCGCAAATGGTTCTGCACCATGGAAAATAAAATCAGTGTCTGAAATGCCTGAAATAAAAACCAGGCTATTAAAAGAGGCCAGGGAAAACTGGCACCCTTATGAAAGAGATGAGGTATCCCTTGCCCGTGACTGGGCTATTCCCGGAACATTTGGACTGGAACACAGAGTGGGAGGCCTGGAAAAAGATAAGGTAACCGGTCAGGTTTCCTATGTTCCTGAAAACCATGAATATATGACCAAAATCAGAGCTGAAAAGGTAAAAAGGGTTGAAAATTATATCCCTGAACTTAAAACAGAATTTGTTGATAAAGGTGACTTACTGGTTATTGGATGGGGAGGCACCTATGGCACTTTGTATTCTTCTGTTAAACAGCTAATACAGGAAGGATATTCCTCTGTAGGCCTTGCGCACTTTAACTATATAAACCCATTGCCTAAAAATACGGAAGAGGTGCTAAAAAGATTTAAACAAATAATAGTGTGTGAATTAAATACCGGCCAGTTCGCATCGGTTTTAAGAATGAATTTTCATGGCTTTGAGTTTTTGCAATATAACAAGATACAGGGATTGCCTTTTGGAAATTCTGAACTTGTGGAAGAATTTAAAAAAATAATGAATTAGAAATGGAGACAACAGCTACAAAAAAATACACATTTAAAGATTTTGCCAGCGATCAGGAAGTTAGGTGGTGCCCAGGTTGTGATGATTATGTTATCCTCCGTTCTATGCAAAAGGCGCTGCCCGAAATGGGCCTCGACAAAGAAGATTTAGTATTCATTTCCGGTATTGGATGCTCCTCGCGTTTTCCTTATTATATGAACACCTATGGCATGCACAGTATACATGGAAGAGCCCCGGCAATTGCGTCCGGAGTAAAACTTGCGAATCCTAGCCTAAGTGTTTGGGTAATAACCGGCGATGGAGATTCCATGGCAATTGGGGGCAACCATTTTATTCATGTGCTCAGGCGAAACCTGGATTTGAATATCATCTTGTTCAATAATGAAATTTACGGACTGACAAAGGGTCAATTCTCGCCTACTTCCCTGGTAGGTCAGAAGACAAAATCATCTCCTTATGGCAATACACAACCCCCATTTTTGCCGGGTGAGCTGGCCATAGGTGCGCATGCCCGCTTTTTTGCAAGAATTGGTGGAAACACACCAAAGGAAATGACAGACTTGTTTATTGAAGCAGAAAAGTTTAAAGGCACTTCCCTTATTGAAGTCCTTCAAAATTGCCCCATATTCAACGATGGTTGCTTCGCCGAATATACAGATAAAGCTGTTCGGGAAGACAAGCAATTGTTCGTTGAACATGGAAAACCTATGATATTTGGCAAAGAAAGAAACAAAGGACTGGTCTTAAACGGATTAAAATTAGAAGTAGTGACCCTTGGAGAAAATGGAATTACAGAGGCAGATCTTCTTATTCATGATGCCGAAGAAAAAGATCCAACCATGCATCAAATGCTGGTAAGGTCAGAATACCCTTTAGTTACAGGTATCATCAGGAGTTTTCATGATGTAACCTTTGAAGAACGTATTAATGAATTAACGGAGAAAGTTAAAGCTGGTTCCAGTTTTACCAAAACGGACGATTTGTTCTTCTCAGGGGAAACCTATGAAGTCAAATAACTTAAATTGATATATGGGTTCTGAAGCTATAATTGTATTTTTTCTTGCCGGTGTTGTCCTTGTTGCAGGGGCAAATTTCTTATCGAATTTAATTTCACACAAGTCAGATAATCCACAGAAACGGGAACCTTATGAGAGTGGTATGACCACCATAGGACCAACATGGGTTCAGTTCAAGGTGGGCTACTATTTGTTCGCCATCCTTTTTTTAATTTTTGATGTTGAAGTTGCCTTTTTGGTTCCATGGGCCGTGGTATTTAAAGGAATTGGAGCAATTGCTTTTATTGAAATATTAATCTTCCTGGTTATTTTAGGCCTGGGCTTATTATATGCATGGAAAAAAGGAGCGCTAAAATGGGAGTAGATAAAACAAGTGAACCAATGGGGGCGCCAGGAAAAGTTCCCGAAGATTTTCCGGGAAAAGTAATCCCTGCGGGTAACGGCGCCAATGTTATTGTAACTTCATTGGATAAAATAATTAACTGGGGGAGATCTAATTCCCTTTGGTCTTTATACTTTGGAACAAGTTGTTGTGCCATTGAAATGATGCAGACCGGTGCAGCACGTCATGATTATTCCAGGTTTGGATTTGAAGTTGCCAGACCTTCACCCAGGCAAGCCGATTTAATTATAATAGCGGGGACTATTGTGAACAAAATGGCTCCGGTACTCAGACGCCTCTATGATCAGATGGCAGAACCCAGATATGTTATTGCGATGGGTGCATGTGCTATTTCAGGAGGTCCATTTTTTTACAATACCTATTCAGTAGTAAAAGGAGCAGACCATGTTATCCCTGTCGATGTATATGTGCCTGGTTGTCCTCCCAGACCTGAAGCCTTGTTAGAAGGTATGCTGATGCTTCAGAATAAAATAAGGACGGAAAATATGAAACATAAAAAAAATCCGGTTGATGGATTTGATGAAGGTTTATAATCAATACAGATGAAAAACGAATTTTTACAGGAATTAATTGGCAGTTGGAGTCCTAATCTGGTATTTAATGAAGAAGGTTCCCAATACCTGAATGTCTTAATTCCTGTAGATGAATTGCATGCTATTATGTCTAAACTAAAATATAATGATCAAACAAGTTTTGATTATTTATTTTGTTTAAGCGGTGTGGATTGGGGAGAAGAATTAGGTGTGGTTTACCATTTGGAATCGACAACTTTCAGACACAGTGTTGTGGTTAAAACACAAACCGCAGACAGAGAGAACCCAACCATAGATTCAGTTTATGATATTTGGGCCACTGCGGAATTTCACGAACGTGAAGTATTTGATTTCTTTGGAATAAAGTTTTCAAATCACCCCAACCTTAAGCGCCTTTTTTTAACCGATGATTGGGATGGTTTTCCACTGAGAAAGGATTATGAGGACAATATTAATATGATAATTAAATAATCCCTTATGGAGACCACCACCCTCAATAGCAACTTTAAATCTGAAGAATATTTCATAAATATGGGGCCGCAACATCCGGCAACACATGGTGTTCTCAGGCTTTTACTTACAATTGATGGTGAAATCATTAAAAAAGTAGAACCTGATCTGGGCTACATTCATCGCTCCATTGAAAAAATGTGTGAACGGGATAGTTATCAGCAAATCGTTCACTTAACAGATAGAATGGATTATTTATCTGCAAACATTAATAATGAAGCTGTTTGCCTTACCGTAGAAAACGCACTGGAACTGGAAATACCGGATCGAGTAAAAGTAATTAGGACCATAATTGGTGAACTTACCAGAATATCTTCACATTGCTTGTGGTGGGGAGTTATGGGAATGGATGTTGGCGCTTTAACCACCTATTTTTACGGATTTAGGGATCGTGAACTCCTCAATGATATATTCGAAGAGACATGTGGTGCACGTCTAACAATGAATTATAATGTACCGGGAGGATTGATGTTTGATATTCATCCAAATTTTGTAAAACGTGTAAAAGACTTTATCATTCATTTCAAATCGAAACTTCCCGAATATGACCGCCTGCTTACAAATAATATCATTTTCCAAAAAAGAACCAAAGGGGTCGGTATCCTCAGCCGGGAAGACGCTATATCATATGGAGCTTCCGGACCTGTGGGCAGGGCTTCCGGTTATTCCTGTGATGTTAGAAAACACCATCCATACAGTGCTCTGGATCAAGTAACCTTTAATGAAGCATTGAGAACAGAAGGTGATACCTATGCGCGCTATCTGGTAAGGATTCAGGAAATGTGGGAGTCCCTGTCAATTGTAGAACAACTAATAGACAACATCCCGGAAGGAGAATACAGGGTGGCAACAAATGCAGTAATTAAGTTGCCAAAGGGAGAATTTTACCAAAAGGTGGAAACAGCAAGAGGCGAATTGGGTGTATATATAATAAGTACTGGGGTTAAAAGTCCGTATCGTCTGAAATTCAGATCCCCCGGATTTTCAAATCTCTCATTACTTAACCATATTGCTGTTGGCGGAAAAATAGGTGATCTGGTGGCTACAATGGCCACACTGGATCTTGTTATTCCGGATATTGATAGATAAAAGATAATTATGACTAGCGCATTAAGTATCACAAGAAGTATTCATGATTGGCTCTTTAGCATAATGCCCGAAGAAGTGGCCAACATTGCAGAGATGGTATTGATAGCCCTTGTTTATCTGGGGATTTTCGCAATTGCCGGTTTGTTCCTTGTATTACTTGAAAGAAGAGTCGCAGCGTGGTTTCAGTTAAGGATTGGCCCAAATCGCGTGGGATTTAAGGGATTGTTGCAAACAATGGCGGATGCCATAAAACTTCTTTCCAAGGAGTTAACTGGTACTGCTAAAGCAGATAAATTCCTGTACAATTTAGCACCGTATTTTGTGATAATTACTTCCCTGATGGCATTGAGTGTCTTTCCATTTACAAAGGAATTTCAGGCATTTGACATTAATATTGGAATCTTTTTTTTAATTGCCGTTTCATCAATAGGAGTTATTGGCATTCTATTGGGCGGCTGGAGCAGTAACAATAAATTTGCTATGATCGGGGCTATGCGAAGTGGGGTGCAAACTATAAGCTATGAGCTTTCTATTGGCCTGTCGCTATTAACCATGGTTCTTATTACCGGAAGCCTTCAGCTTTCAGAGATTGTAGAAGTTCAAAAATCAGGTTGGTTAATTGTACAGGGACATATTCCCGCAATAATAGCTTTTATGATTTATATGATTGCCGGTACGGCAGAAACAAACAGAGCTCCTTTTGATATGGTTGAAGCCGAATCTGAACTTGGAGCGGGGTTCCATACAGAATACTCTGGTATGAAGTTTGCCTATTTCTTTTTAGCTGAATTTATCAATATGTTTATTATTGCGGCCATTGCTACAACCATATTTTTTGGTGCCTGGCTGTCTCCTTTTGGAATAACAGAATCTATTCCCTGGCTAGGTGTATTTTGGTTTTTACTTAAGGCGCTTATCCTGATTTTTTTAATGATGTGGTTTAGGTGGACGTTCCCCAGACTAAGAATAGATCAGCTTCTTACCTTGGAATGGAAATATTTGTTGCCTATAAACCTGATAAATATTTTGATTATGGCCTTACTCGTTTGGCTCAACTTAACTATTAGCTTTTAAGATTATGAGTTACTTTTCAGATATCTTTTCAGGAATAAAATCCCTGCTCACCGGAATGAGTGTTACCGGAAAGTATTTTTTAAAATCCAGGAAAGGGGCCATTACTCAGCAATATCCAGATAACAGAGAAACTCTCAAGATGTTTGATCGCTTCCGTGGTGAGGTCATTATGCCACATAATGAAGATAATGAACATCGATGTACAGGCTGTCAAAAATGTGAAATAGCCTGCCCAAACGGAACCATTGAAATCATATGGGATAGGGGAATTGATGAATATACCGGCAAAAAAAAGAAAAAAATAGATCAGTTTGTATATCATTTAAGCATGTGTACCATGTGCGGACTTTGTATAGATGTCTGTCCAACAGATGCGATTAAATGGGGGCAAAATTTTGAGAATTCTGTATATGACAGAACAGCCCTTACCAGAGTTTTAAATAAACCGGAATCCAAATTACAGGCCGGTGTAGAAGATTAAGTATATGGAGAGAATTATTTTTTATTGCCTGGCAATAGTTATTATTGTATTTGCCATAGCCTCTGTTACGAGCAGAAAAATGCTCCGTTCTGTTGTATACCTTTCTTTTGTGCTTATTTGTATAGCAGGGATATTCTTCTTGGTGGATTATAATTTTCTGGCCGCAATTCAACTCACAGTTTACGCAGGTGGAATTGTCGTACTTATTATATTTTCTGTTTTGCTGGTGCACCATATTGAAATGGAATTGGAAATGGCCAGGGCATCCAAAAAGATACTGACAGCTATTGCCTGTCTAATTGGTCTTGGCGTTTTTTTAACAGCCATCTATTCTTATGATTTTGATGTGACCGGCAATTCTTTAACCACCACCACATCTGATATTGGAAACGGATTGCTAAACTATGGAGCCGGCGGATTTATATTGCCCTTCGAGGTAATTAGTGTGCTCTTACTGGCAGCAATGATAGGGTCAATAGTAATTGCTAAAGGGAAAAAATTAACTGAGAAAAATAATCCAGCACCATGATAACCGGAATAAGTATATATGAAATTCTTACAGTAACTTCAATACTCTTTTTTATTGGGGTATATGGCTTTATAACAAGAACCAATCTGATCTCTATTCTGATTTCCGTTGAATTAATTCTGAATGCGGCGGTGGTAAACTTCGTGATCATCAACAAGTATTTGTTTCCTGAAGTATTGCAGGGCGTTTATTTTTCAATTTTTATTATTGCCGTAGCAGCCGCAGAAACTGCTCTTGCCGTCTCTATTATAATAAATCTATACCGGCAAATAAGCTCAGTGGAAGTCAAGGACATTGAAACCATGAAATATTAATACAACCGAGTATGAATTTGAACTACATCATCTTAATACCTTTAGTGCCTCTGGCGGTATTTTTAATTCTTGGGCTTTTTTATAAAAAAATTAAACCTGCAGTTTCCGGATATACAGGAGTTTTAGGGTTACTTATCTCTACCTGCTTAGCTTTATATACAGCCTATAATTACTTTTTCGTAATTGGAAAAACTGAAGGCGTTTATCAAACTTTTGTAGCAAAAACAGTTTGGATGAACTTTACGGATAGCCTTAGAATTGATATGGGTATTCTGGCAGATCCAATTTCTGTCATGATGCTCATCGTGGTATCTGTAATATCGCTAATGGTCCATATCTATAGCAGGGGATATATGAAAGGAGATCCGGGTTATACCAAATACTTTGCCTTTCTGTCCCTGTTCACATTTTCGATGTACGGTTTGGTTTTGGCAACAAATTTATTTCAAATCTATATATTCTGGGAGTTGGTTGGAGTATCCTCATATTTACTAATAGGCTATTATTACACCAAGGAATCTGCTGTTGCAGCTGCCAAAAAAGCCTTTATTGTAACCCGGTTTGCAGATCTTGGATTCCTAATTGGAATCCTTCTTATCGGTTACTACACCGGCACATACGATTTTGAAATTTTGAATAATCCTGAAGGAGCAGCGATTTTGAACTGGGCATCCACTTCGTTTATGGGATTATCCATACTTACCTGGGCACTACTCCTCATCTTTATTGGAGGTGCAGGAAAATCGGCCATGTTTCCCTTACACATATGGTTACCGGATGCAATGGAAGGGCCTACACCGGTTTCAGCGCTGATCCATGCAGCAACTATGGTTGTTGCAGGTGTATACCTTGTAGCTCGTTTGTTCCCTATGTATTATTTTGTTGAAGATGGATTTGCCTTAAATATTGTGGCCTTTGTTGGAGGCTTTACTGCTCTTTTTGCGGCTGTCATTGCAATTACACAAACAGATATTAAACGGGTATTAGCATTCTCAACCATGTCACAATTGGGTTATATGATGCTTGCCCTGGGCGTTTCAGGATACGAAGGCCATGAGGGACTGGGCTATATGGCTTCCATGTTTCACCTGTTTACCCATGCCATGTTCAAGGCATTACTGTTTTTATGCGCCGGTTCTGTGATTCATGCTATCCACAGTAATTACCTAAAGGATATGGGGGGACTTCGAAAATATATGCCTATTACCAATATTACATTTTTAATAGCCGCCTTGGCTATTGCAGGAGTACCTCCGCTCGCAGGATTTTGGAGCAAGGATGAAATCCTGGTGGCCGCTTTTGAGCATAATAAATTTCTATATGTAATTGGGCTGTTCGTTGCTGGTCTGACTGCTTTTTATATTTTTAGAATATACTTTGGAATTTTTTGGGGTAAAGAAGGGAATTATAAGAATAAACCCCATGAATCTCCATGGTCCATGACCGCTCCCCTATTGATTTTGGCATTTATGAGTATAGCTGGAGGATTGATTCCCTTTAGCAGTTTTATTAGTGCTGACAAGGTAGGGTTTGAAACTCATATGAATTATCCATTAGCCGCCATCGCGGTATTTGTTGGTCTAATTGGAATTGGTCTTTCATGGATGTTTTATAAAAAAGAAAATGAACTTGCAAACAGGTTTTCACTCGGTTTCGGTACATTCTATACCTGGGCATATAACAAATTTTATTTTGATGAATTATATCTGTTTGTTGCCAAAAAAATAATGTTTAACGGTATTGCCAGGTCCGCTGCAAGATTTGATAAAAAATATGTAGATGGAACAATGGTTGGAATTGGAAATCAAACCGTTAAAACATCTGAAAAAATTAAAGGAATGCAGTCCGGAAAGGTCCAGGATTATGCATTTGCATTTATAGCCGGAGCAGTTATACTTGCTATTATATGTATCTATATATGGACAAACTAAATAATTAATATGGATATTTTATCGCTTTTTATTGTAGTACCCGCAATAACTGTTTTGGTTTTGATTTTTGCGAAAAATCTGAAACAGGCCAGAATAATAGCATTGGCAGGGAGTCTTTTACAGCTGGGTATGGCAATTAATTTGATTTTTTCTTATATCAAAGAAAGAGCGATGAATGATGCCGTTATGGTATTTACCAAAGATGTGGTTTGGTTTCAAAACTTCAATATTCATTATAATATTGGGGTGGATGGCATTTCCGTTGCGCTGTTATTATTAACAGCGATCATAGTATTGGCCGGAGTTTTTATTTCCTGGAAAATGGAAGATTTGCCAAAGGAATTTTTTATTTCACTAATTGTTCTTTCAATTGGGGTTTATGGCTTCTTTATTTCCATGGACCTATTTACGATGTTTGTATTCTTTGAGATTGCGGTTATCCCAATGTATTTATTAATAGGCATCTGGGGTACAGGTCCCAGGGAATTCTCTGCTATGAAGCTAACGCTCATGCTTATGGGCGCATCTGCCATCCTGCTTGTTGGTATATTGGGTATTTACTTTAACTCAAATGCAGACGGCGGTGCATTGACATTTAACATCCTGGAGATAGCCAAAGTGAATATTCCCTCAGATGTACAAAAATTATTCTTCCCCATTACCTTTATTGGCTTCGCTGTAATAGGCGCTTTATTCCCTTTCCATACCTGGTCTCCGGACGGTCATGCTTCGGCTCCAACGGCAGTTTCCATGTTGCATGCCGGTGTACTAATGAAACTTGGGGGGTATGGCGTATTCAGAGTAGCCATCTTCCTTTTACCCGAAGGGGCCTTACACTGGTCGTGGTTCTTTATTATTTTATCTGCTTTTGGTGTCATATACGGTGCATTCGCGGCTATAAAACAAACAGATTTAAAGTATATAAATGCCTATTCCTCTGTGAGCCATCTGGGATTAGTACTATTTGCTTTGCTTATGCTGAATAAAACAGCGTGGAATGGTGCCATTCTGCAATCGCTTTCACATGGTTTAATGACTGCACTTTTCTTTGCTTTAATAGGTATGATTTATGAAAGAACGCATACACGGGATGTTACAAAACTTGGAGGGTTGTTAAAAGTAATTCCTTTTATATCAGCAGTTTATGTTATTGCCGGGCTGGCTTCATTGGGTTTGCCAGGTTTTAGCGGTTTTGTTGCTGAAATGAACATTTTTGTAGGAGCTTTCGAAAATGACAGTATTTTTTATAGAGTCGCAACAATACTGGCTGTCTCTGCTATAGTAGTAACGGCAGTATATATCTTACGTGTGGTTGGTATCATGCTAATGGGCCCTGTAAAAAATGAAGCCTACTTAAATCTTGAAAAAGTAAAATGGTATGAAAAAATAGGTATTGTGTTGCTTCTATTACCAATAATAGCGATTGGCGTAGCGCCTTTATGGTTAAGTGAATTAATCCTGCAAAGTCTGGATCCGTTTTTAAGAGGAGTTTTATAACCTGAATATCAAATGACCAAAAATGAATTATAGCAGCTTTTTATTAATGAGACAGGAAATTGCCTTACTGGTAATCATTCTGCTTCTGGTTATAGCCGAAATTTTTATTCCTAAAGACAGAAAAGTTAGCATTATACACCTTGCCATATTTTTATTTGGAATACATACCATTGTTGGATTTTTCCATATGGATGAAAATAATTTATTTGGTGGCATGTTTCGTACCAACCACCTGATTCATTTTTTCAAAAATATATTAAATATTGGTGTGCTTATCCTGTTATTGCAATCGGCAGACTGGATACAGGAAAAAATATTGAATCAGAACAAAGGCTCTGAATTCTTTATCTTAATGTTCTCATCATTATTTGGTATTTATTTTATGATATCGGCAGGTGATTTTTTGATGTTCTATCTGGGGCTGGAACTATCTACACTTCCAGTAGCCGCTCTAGCTGCTTATGAAACCATGAAAAGGATTTCAAGTGAATCCGGGATAAAACTAATTCTGTCGTCTGCGCTGGCTTCCGGGGTTTCACTATTCGGTATTTCCATGCTCTATGCAACTACCGGTTCTATTTATTTCAATGAAATTGTTCAAATGATATCTTCTACTAACCTAACACTATTAGGTATGGTATTGTTGTTTGCCGGAATAAGTTTTAAAATTTCGCTGGTCCCATTTCATTTTTGGACTGCTGATGTTTACGAGGGAGCTCCTATCAGTATAGCCTCCTATTTATCGGTAATATCAAAAGGGGCCGCTGTATTCATTTTAATGATCTTATTATTTACCGTTTTAAGGCCATTGGCTCATATTTGGGAAAATATGATTTATATGATTGCTATCGCTACTATGTTTATTGGCAATTTATTTGCTTTAAGACAACAGAACATGAAGCGTTTCCTGGCATTTTCATCCATTGCCCAGGCTGGGTTTATTTTACTAGGTCTAATTGGTCAATCTCAAATGGGTGCGGCAACAGTAGTGTATTTTGTACTTATATACATATTTTCAAATTTGGCGGCTTTTGGTGTGGTACAAGCCATTTCCCTGCAAACAGGTAAAGAAAATATAAAAGATTATGAAGGTTTATACAGAACTAATCCAAACCTGAGTCTGGTTCTTATGCTTGCCCTTTTTTCATTGGCCGGTATTCCCCCGGTAGCCGGATTTTTTGGTAAATTTTTCCTTTTTACTGCTGCTGCAAGTAAAGGATTTTTTCTACTTGTGTTTCTTGCAGTAGTCAATGTAACCATTTCTTTGTATTATTATTTACTGGTGATAAGGGCAATGTTTTTGAGAAAAGGAGACAATCCAATTCCTTTTTTTAAAAATAAAATTTATATGAGAATTGGGCTGGTAATAACGGTACTCGGCATTTTATTACTAGGTATATATAGTCCGTTATACGATTATATTTATGAATTAAGCAGCACTTTTAATTGATAACTATGAGTTTAGAAGGCAAACATTCGTTCGGCAGCATTGATGAGACCAGGGTAACTTTTGTTGAGAAAAAAGTAACAGCAGAACGAGTTAACTTTTTAAAAAAATTATTGGAGCACAACGGATTTGAAGTTCTTGTTCAGGAAGAAAAACGAACTTCGGAAGAAGAGCCACAATTATACACCATAGGTGTCACAGATATGGTCTTTAATCCTACTATTTGGGTATACCAGCGCAGGCTTAAAACATTTGAAGGACATAAGGTAACCCCGGATTACTGGAATCAACGTTCAGAGACTACCCCTCCACAATACTGGAAAACACCAAAAGACAAGTAGCTTATCCCGAAGAAGATCAGAGGTTTTCCGCTAACCCAAATCTTAATTTCATCGATTTTAACAACAAATTAAACCCCTGTGGCAAGGTATTTGCTAACTTTACTCCGTAGAATTAGGGTTATGAAACACCAATATTTACTAACATTATTTCTTATATCGGTTTTTTGTGTCAATGCACAAACTGATTTCCCCAAAACCCAGCCTTTAAAAATAGAGGCGGATAAAGATTTGGATTTAAAGAGCAATCCCAATAGTGGAACAGCCTTGAAAATGCCTTCTATGATTGATTATAGCCCTAATGCAAGTATAAAAGAAACTAAAACTTCCAGGAGTGTAAATATGCTTCCGGAAAAAGAGCTGAAGCAGGCTGGCTTTGATTTAAAATTGGATACCAAGGTTGGTGAACGGCAGAATGCCAATTCCAAAAAGCACTTTGGTGACATGTATTTGGGCGATGTTAAAACAGGAGGAAAATTCGTTGGAGTAGTTTGTCGCGATCATGAATATGTTGATGGTGATCGCATAAAAATTTATGTAAATGGGGAAGTAGTCGAATTCAATATCCTTCTTACAGGAAGTTATAAGGGAATAAATATAGATCTGCAGGAAGGCTTTAACCGATTGGATTTTGAAGCATTAAACCAGGGGTCTTCCGGGCCAAATACAGCGCAGGTAGATGTTTATGATGATAAAGGAGCATTGATTCATTCTAATCAATGGTTACTTTCTACAGGCTCTAAAGCATCTTTAATTGTTGTCAAACAATAAGATACAACTTTCAATCACATTCCGGGCTTATATGAAATCCTTGCCCTTTTAAGTACGTCTTCTTTGTAAAATGCCGCTTCTTTAAACTGTACTTTTGCATAGGGTATTGCCTGATCATCAAAATGTGGTGAGTCCGGATTACCGCTTTGCCCTCCTGCTAATACGGTTTTAGCCCTCACTTTTGGACCAAATTCCACTACAGCTACAAAACTATTCCCTCTGGTCCCATATATCTTTTTTGTATTATTATGATATCTTGCCCCATAGGCTGCCAATGCACCCCATCGACCCGAAGAGAACCCAATGGGTATACTTGGCTTACTATCATCAAAAGCTTGCCGTATGTCCCCATTTAATCGCTGGTACCTGTTAACTTCGCCCCAGGGAATATTCCAGTTTCCGAAATCACTTTCTAATTGCAATACTACCTCTTTAAAAATTGACAGGCGTTCTTGAATCGGGGAATGAGAACCAAAATAGGTCATTAATTCCATATCGCTCATTTGGGCAGGCCGGTTCCCTTTTCTACCATACAAAGTACCATAGAAATGTGCCAGGGTCATTGCTACAGATTCTTCCGAAGTTTTATAATCCCAGTTGCGAAGTATATTAATGGCGCCGGCCAACTCAGGTATTTTATTTTCAGATTGGTCATATGCGGAAACCAAACCGGGAATTAATACAGCAAATGCCGGCAGGTATGAATCATATGCCAGTGAAATGAGACTTTCCAGGGTATACCCGCTTTTATCCCTTAGCAAGTCAATAGCATGAATCCCTCTGAAATTTTCCTGGTCTATGGACATATACTTTGGGTAATTCTCACGCTTAGGACTGTTATCCAGGGCAGCGGTAAAAGGAGTTGAATTACAATTTTGAATCCATCCATTTTTTGGATTTAGCACAAAAATGTTTTCATCAACAGTATGTAAACCCTTCCAGTCAGTATTTGGATTACTTCCATCAACCGGTTGGCTAAAGTCAAAAATGGTGTCCCGAATTGGCACAAAATTCCCATGAAAATAGGCAATATTGCCTCCGGCATCTGCATATACCGTATTATTAGAAGAGTTGGTGCGGATATCCATCATCGCACGAAAACCATCATAATCCTCCTGTTTCGTTCTGATATAGGATTGTTCCAATGCTTTTACCGGTTCCCACATCATTGCCGAAGCCACAGGCGAGTCCTTTTCCTTATGGGTTATAGGTCCATGGTGAGTCCGGTAAATGGGGTATGTTTTTTCCTTCATACCACCTTCATCCTTATATTTTAATGTGATTTCAGTTTGTATAACAGGCCGCCTCTCCTCTCCGTATACGTAAAAAAGTTTATCTTCTTTTTCTTCAATTACCTCAATAAACTCGTCCATTACATCTGTATAAGTTGATGTATGCATCCATCCAGTTTTCTCATTGAATCCTTGATACACAAAAAACTGTCCCCAGGTTACCGCACCATAAGCATTGAGTCCTTGCTCACTTACCACATGTACTTCTCCCCTGAAATAAAAAGAAGTATGTGGATTTATAAGTAACATGGCATTACCACTCCGGGTTAATTTTCCGGAAATAGCAATCCCGTTAGATCCCTGAGGTTCCAATTCTTCATTCTTCTTTTTCATTTCGGCCTCTTCCGATTTTCCGAGCGCCACTCCATTTTCATAAAAAGATTTTATTTTTTCTGTGCTGATCCTTTCAATATCTCCCCCTATTGAGCCTTCACTAAAATACATCGGCATCCAGGGTTCAAATCTGGTTATTAGCTCAGGCTTCACCTCAGGATGTGTATATAAAAAGTAGTTGATCCCGTCTGCAAATGCGTCACAGAGTTTTTTCAACCAATCCGGGCTGGCCTGATAATTAGCAATTGCTTCTTCTTTGCTCATGAACATATGTGCACGGAGGTCACTATATAAGGCCGATTTCCCTTCAACTTCTGCCAATCGCCCAATAGCCCATATATAATTCTGTTCTACCCTGTTAAAATCATCCTCACATTGTGCATAAAGAAGTCCAAATACAGCATCTGCATCAGTTTTACCATAAATATGGGGAACGCCAAAATCATCTCTGTAAATGGTAATGTTCTCCGCCTGCGACTTCCACTTTTCTATCTCGGATTCGACCAGTCCGGTTTTGCATGAAATGTGCAATCCAGACAATATTAGAAGTACAATTACAGAAGCCTTTAAGAACAGATGTTTCATAGGTGCTTTTTATAAAAATATTAGTAATAATGGTAAAATTCAAGCTTTTTTCAAGAACTGGGTTTTAAGTACAATCTGACTTTTCCCTATTTTGCATTCCACTTCCTGGGGGTTCTTTGTAAGTCTAATATTTTTAATGATATTTCCCCTCTTTAGGGTTTTGGACATCCCCTTTATCTTTAAATCTTTGATAACATGAACATTATCGCCATCTTCGAGAATATTTCCGTTGCTGTCCTTTGATTCCATAAGGTGCTTTTAGGTAGTTGTGAAATTAAGCGTATTATAATTTAAATACTAATCCTTCATGAAAATAGGATCAGCCTTCGGAGATTTGCTCCATAGACGACAATTTTACTGTAAATTGCATCCTTTCACAACAAAATAGACCTAAATTTCCCATGTCGGACAAAAGAGTTAGTATTCTCAAAGCTTTTAAAACAATTATTTGGCCCAGAAGAAATCTGGTTTTTATTGGTTTAGCACTTATCATAGTTAGCAAGGCAGCAAGTTTTGTAGCACCCTTGTCCCTTAAATATTTAATGGATGATATTATTCCCAATAAAGATTTGCACTTCCTGAAGCTTCTTTTGGGTGCTGTCATATTCGCCATTTTAATTCAGTCAGTAACTTCTTTTCTCTTAACCAAAATACTTAGTGTTCAGGCTCAATATATGATCTCTGAACTAAGGGCACAGGTACAAAAGAAGATTTTATCATTACCTATTCGTTTTTTTGATAATACCAAATCAGGGGAATTGGTATCCAGAATAATGACTGATGTGGAAGGCGTAAGAAATCTTATTGGCACGGGCTTAGTTCAATTGGTAGGTGGAACAATTACGGCATTGGTATCCTTAATTCTTCTTTTAAATATTAGTGCCAGCATGACCCTTTTTGCATTAATTCCGTTAGCTATTTTTGCTGTTATCGCCCTCAAAGCTTTTAAAATTATACGCCCCATATTTCGAAATAGAGGAAAAATTAATGCGGAAGTTACCGGCAGACTTACAGAAACTCTGGGTGGTATTCGTGTTATAAAAGGGTTTAATGCCGAAGCCCAGGAACACAGGGTTTTTGAAGAAGGTGTTCTGCGGCTTTTCGAAAATGTAAAGAAAAGCCTAACCGCTACTGCCTTTATGACCAGCTCTTCTACCTTTCTACTTGGGCTCGCTACCACAGGCATAATGGGTTTGGGGGGATATCAAATTATGATTGATGCGCTTACGATAGGTGAATTTTTGACGTTTACATTCCTGCTGGGATTGATGATTGCGCCAATAGTGCAAATGAGTAATATTGGAAGCCAGCTTACGGAAGCACTGGCCGGGCTTGACCGGACAGAGGAATTGATGAATATGCTGCCCGAATCCGACGAAGAAGTTCGCAAGATAAAACTGAACGGTATTAAGGGAGATATGATATTTGATTCTGTTTCCTTCGCGTATGAAGAAGAGAAAGAAGTAATACGCAACGTCAGTTTTTCGGTAAATGCGGGTACAGTTGCAGCCCTTGTTGGGAGTTCAGGGTCTGGGAAAAGTACAATAGCCGGTCTGGCAGCAAGTTTTCTGACCCCGCAAAGCGGCAAAATTACAGTGGATGGTCAGGATTTGTCAAGGGTAGACCTCAATAGTTTTCGCAAACATTTAGGCGTAGTTCTCCAGGATGATTTTTTGTTTGAAGGAACCATACGCGAGAATATTTTGTTTCCAAGACCGGAAGCTTCTGAAGCACAATTGCAGGATGCAGTTAAAGCTGCCTATGTGGACGAATTTACTGATCGTTTTGAAGATGGCCTGGATACTCTGATTGGTGAGAGAGGTATAAAACTTTCAGGGGGGCAAAGACAGCGCATAGCTATCGCAAGAGCCGTTTTAGCTGATCCACGAATATTAATTTTAGATGAAGCCACATCAAATCTTGACACGGAAAGCGAAGGTTTAATCCAAAAAAGTTTATCACATCTCACTGTGGGAAGAACTACTTTTGTAATTGCCCACCGCCTAAGTACTATAAGAAGGGCTGATCAGATTTTAGTAATTGAGGATGGTGGTATAGTAGAACAAGGAACCCACGAATCACTTATTGCCAAAGAAGGCAGGTATTATAATCTATTTACCTACCAGGCAAGAATTTAAATTGCAGGGCTTATTGTATCAATATGGTTTAAAATAAAGAAGTGATTGAATTGATAGCGTGTTAATCAATATTTATCACTTTTTCTATCTGAGGAGCGTATTTTTTTATTGTCATCTCCACCCCGCTCTTGAGTGTCATTTGATTAACGCTACATCCGACACAATTTCCCTCCAATTTTACTTTTACGAATTTATCGTTATCAATAGATACTAATGAAATATCTCCTCCATCGCTTTGCAAAAAAGGGCGAATCTCATCCAATGCCTTTTCAATAGTTAATTTGAGTTCCTCAGATGTCATTTTCATTTCTTTTTAACAGCAGCACAACCGGCCATTGTTGTTATCTTAATCGCTTCAGTGGGTGGTAAACTATTATTTCGGGAAACAACTTCCTGAACCACATTCCTGGTAAGTTCTTCAAATGCCTTTTCAATAGGGGTTGCTGTTTGAAGGGCAGCTGGTCTTCCAATATCTCCGGCCTCCCGAATACTTTGAACCAATGGTATTTCTCCCAAAAAGGGAACATTAAGATCAGTGGCAAGGTTTCTTGCCCCGGCTTTACCAAAGATATAGTATTTGTTATCCGGAAGTTCTGCAGGTGTAAAATAGGCCATGTTTTCAACGATTCCTAAAACAGGGACATTTATAGCCTCCTGTTGGAACATTGCTACGCCTTTTCGGGCGTCTGCCAAAGCTACCTCCTGTGGTGTGCTTACCACAACTGCACCCGTAACTGGCATAGACTGCATAATACTTAAATGTATATCCCCTGTGCCCGGAGGTAAATCAACCAACATAAAATCCAGTTCTTCCCAATGCGCATCAAAAATCATTTGATTTAGCGCTTTGGAAGCCATAGGCCCCCTCCAGATTACCGCCTGATCGGGTTGGGTGAAAAAACCTATGGACAAAAGCTTTACCCCAAAATTTTCAATAGGCAACATTTTAGATTTCCCATTTATATTTGTTGCCAAGGGTTTTTTGCCTGCTACATCAAACATAATAGGCATAGAAGGCCCGTATATATCTGCATCCAGCAAACCTACTTTAAATCCCATCTTGGCAAGTGTAACAGCCAGATTGGCGGTTATTGTAGATTTTCCCACTCCACCTTTCCCTGAGGCTACGGCTATTATGTTTTGTATTCCGGGTATTGGATTTCCCTTAATTTCATTGACCTTTGGCTTAATCGGTGTATCGACCTTAATATTTATGGTAATTTTCGCTTTTTCATAGACCTCTCTGTGAATTACCTTTAAAATTTCGACTTCGGTTTTCTTCCTTGCCTGCAGGCTTGGATTATTTATAGTAATGTCTATCACTACTTCATCCCCAAATATCTGTATATTGTTTACAGCTCCACTTTCAACCATATTCATTCCCTCACCAGGTACTGTAATGGTTTCCAGAGCTTTTAGAATTTCTTTCTTATCCAACTTCATGAACTGTGTAATTATAGGTCTTTATGTAAAATGATTCTAAACAACAAAGATAGGCTATAGGCGTGAAACAATAAAGTTGTGGTATTGAAAAGGAATAAATAAAAAAGTTTTGTGCCATAACTTGTTCCGTGTGTTTACTAAATTTATGTTGAAACAACCCTAAAGATTATCATATTTCAATTCTTTGGCAGGATCCCAGTAATACTTTTCAAAATCAACAATTTGATTATCCCGTATTTTAATACCCTCGTTTTCCAATAACTGCTGCATTAAGTTGGTACCGTCAAAGTGATGCTTACCGGTTAATAAACCCTTCCTATTTACAACTCTATGGGCAGGAACCCCTTCCATTGCTCCTGCTCCATTCATAGCCCATCCAACCATTCTTGCACTTCTTGCCGCTCCCAGATACTTCGCAATGGCTCCATATGAAGTGACTTTTCCATATGGAATTTGCCTGGATACTTCGTAAACCTTTTGAAAGAAATTTTTATTTTCTGGTTTCATATTATTTATAAAATACCCTGAAAATAGTAATTACCAATAAGACCAGCATCAATACGCTTAGAATGTAATTCGAATTTTTTGAAAATCGATCTGTTTTGGTTTCTAATTTATTAAAATAGACGGTGTACAAATACAGCACAGTAAAAGTGCCGCTGCCGGCGGCCATAATAAATATTAGGATATCCCAAATTTCAAATTTTATCCAGCCTGAAGCATTCCACATGGCATTTAACCCACTGTAGTAAGGAATAGTAAGTAAATTAAGCCCTGCAAGTAACAACCCTTTAAAATAGCTATTCTTCTTACTAACATTTACCATCTTTATTTTTTTTTGTTTTTCCCGTTTTGCTGAAACAAAAAAATAAATTGCAAAAAAAGTAAAAACACCAAGTGCAATCTTAAGGAGTAAATCTATGACTTCAGGATTTCGGAATAGGTACTTTGAAATCATTACGGCAACGTATGCCTGCATCATTATCATGGTAGAGACACCAAGACTAAACATAATTCCGTTCAACTTACCCTTTTTAACACTTGTTTGGGCTGCATTCATATTTAGCAATCCCGGGGGAACAGTTGCCATAAAAGCAGCTGAAAAGGTGACAAAAAAAAGTATAATTAAATGCGTCATTGGTTAATTGACAGTAAACTTTATATATGTAATTGGTTTTCCTTTTTCAAGATACTGATTTTCATAGAAAGTACGTATATCCAATACTTCATTAGGGCTCCCCTCATTCCGGTATATGTCATGATTGGCATACAAAATTTTACATCCCAATCCCTGCAGTATTCCCAAAGTGTAACCATGCATAAATTCACTATCAGTCTTTAGGTTCACAACACCTTTGTGGTTAAGTACAAATTTGTATTTATCCAGAAAGGCCTTATTGGTAAGCCTGTGTTTAGTGCGCTTATATTTTATTTGGGGGTCTGGAAATGTTATCCATATTTCATCTACCTCATTTTCGGCAAAGATCAAATCTATTAATTCTATCTGCGTTCGCAAAAAGGCCACATTTTTCAAATTCTCATCAAGCGCAGTTTTTGCGCCTCTCCAAAGTCTGGCCCCCTTAATATCGACACCTATAAAATTTCGGGAAGTATCTATTTTTGCGAGGCCAATGGTATATTCTCCTTTACCGCAACCCAACTCCAAAATTATTGGATTATCATTCCTAAAAAAATTCCTCCATTTCCCCTTTAAATGAAAATTGCCGTCAAGAATTTCATCCCTGTCAGGTTGGATGACGTGACTAAAAGTATTGTTCTGTTCAAATCTTTTGAGTTTATTTTTACTTCCCAAAGCAAAGGATATTATAATGTTTAAGCAAAACTAAGGAATTCTTTTGGAGAGGAGATTTAGTTGGTTTTTGGCTTAGCTTTTTCTAAGGTAAATGAAAATTCAGATCCTACATCCACCACACTTTCAACATATATTTTTTCGCCATGTGCCTCAATTATGTGTTTTACGATAGCCAACCCTAAACCGGAACCCCCTTCCTTCCTGCTGCCGCTTTTATCTACTCGGTAAAAACGTTCAAAAAGCCTGGGAATATGTTCTTCTGGAATTCCTTCACCATTATCTGTGATTCGCACAATTACTTTATTCCTGATGAGGTTTTCGACACTTACCTCAGTGGTGCCATCATGATGGCCATATTTAATAGAATTTACAATCAAATTTGATAACACCTGCTGTATTTTATCCCTGTCAGCCCTTACATAAATTGGAGAATCATAATCCATATCGAAAGTCAGTGTTATGCTTTTTTTGCCAGCCTTCATCTCCACCAGTTCAAATACACTCTCAATAAGCTCAATTATATCGAAGTCACTTAATTCTAAATTTAGGTCGCCGACCTCCAGTTTTGTGATCAAATCAAGATCCTTGATAATATAGATGAGTCGTTCTACGCCTTTTTGAGCTCGCTGCAAATATTTTTTCCTTACAGACTTATCTTCAATGGCACCATCAAGAAGTGTAAGAATATATCCTTGTACAGTAAATAATGGGGTCTTGAGTTCGTGTGAAATATTCCCCAAAAAATCCTTTCTGTATTCTTCCCTGATCTTAAGTGTGTCGATTTCTACTTTTTTGTCTTTGGCAAACTTTTCTATCTCTTCGGTCAAAGTTTTCATATCCGTTGTAACGGGACCGGTCATAAAAGAAGAAGACTCAAGCAGGGAAACATCATCATAAATTTTCTTGATCCTCCTGTAGATAAATTTCTGAACACGGACTTGGATTACAATAAAAGATACAATAAAAACAAGTGTTGCAAAAACCAGAAGCATTGGCCAGAAGTCTTTTAACTGGTGGTTATACAAAAGATAAAATCCTAAAGATAATGCCAGAACAGCAGTAATTATAAGCGAGGAGCGTAATGCAAATTTATATGACTTTTTTAACCTAGTGGGCATTACAATACAAACTTATAGCCAACACCCTTCACAGTTTTAAAATGATCGTCTCCAATTTTTTCGCGAAGCTTCCTTATGTGAACATCAATTGTTCTGCCCCCTACTACTACTTCCTGACCCCAGACTTTATCCAGTATTACCTCACGCTTAAATACTTTGTCGGGTTTTGAAGCCAGTAAGGCCAATAACTCAAATTCTTTCCTGGGAAGAATAATCTCATCCCCATTATTGATTACTTTGTATTCTTCTCTGTTAATTTCTAGGTTGCCTACCTTAAACACATCTTCTTCCAGCTCCTTTTCTTCACTTAATCGCCTTAATAAGGCCTTTATCTTACTTACCAATAGTTTCGGTTTTATTGGTTTGGTAATATAATCATCCGCACCTGCATCAAAACCTGCTACCTGAGAATAATCCTCACCTCTGGCTGTTAAAAACGTAATTAAGGTATTTTCTAACCCTTTGGTATTCCGAATCATTTCACATGCCTCTATTCCATCCATTTCAGGCATCATAACATCCATAATAATTAAATGAGGATTTTTTTTCTTTGCCTTTTCCACTGCCTCAATTCCATTCTTAGCTGTAAAAACCTGATATCCCTGAGAAGAGAGATTATAACTCAGAATCTCCAAAATATCCGGTTCATCATCTACTAATAGAATTTTAATGTCCTGTTTTTTCATGGGTTTAGTCTTTGATCAATCTGATCAAAAGTAAAGATAATACTAATATGCTTAAACTACTTAACATTGATTTAATGCTGATAACATTTACATAACACTAAAGAGTTGAAAATTAGGAATTTTAGAACCCTTATCTAAATTAAGACAGCCTATTGATGCATTTTGTCGAATTTAAGTCAATTTAAAAAAATGGGGGTATCAGAGAGTGCTAAAATTTCTATATTTGTCATAATTAGTTTGTTGAATAATCTTTATGAAGCAATTCTACCTCGTTTTATCCTTTCTTTTTATCTCTTTAAGCTACGGACAGGAAGCTCAAAACCCGGGTGGCGAAATTGAAGGCTTTAAGCTGTATCCCAATCCCGCTACTGCCGGGAAAGTCTACATCCAAACTGCGGAAAATGCCCCGAAAAGAATACTAATCTATAATATTTTTGGCACTCAAATACTAGAGACAACAATTCTAAGAAAAGAACTGAATGTCTCTGATTTAGTGGCCGGTATATACGTACTTCGGGTATTTGAAAAAGATAGGGTGGCTACCAGAAAATTGATCATTAAATAGATTTACTTCCCAATAAAACAGCTTGAAGTTTCTTAAAATATTTGAATTAATTATCGTTTAAGTGCGTATTTCTTCGACGAAAGGAACACCCATCAAAGTTAACCTACAAATATTTAGCTTTCACAACAATTTCTATTTGGAGAAAATCCTTTATTCTATATTTACAAAGTTGATCCCAAATCAATATTGATGCAAAAAGCCTACTTGTTCTTTTTACTAATCTTTACATTGGTACTTTCCGGGCAGGAAAGGATGCAGGATATAAATGAAGAGAAACAGGAATCTTTAAATTTCACCCTTTATCCCAATCCCGCTATTGATGGTATAGTTTATATTAAAACTGCAGGAAATGCCGGTAAGGATGTAACTGTATATGACATATTTGGTAAAATAGTACTTCAGGATCGGATTTCAACAAATATGCTAAATATCGGGAGGCTTTCGCCAGGTGTTTATGTAATTCAAGTTGTTGAGAATTCGAAATCCATGACCAGAAAACTGGTGGTAAAATAGGCTTTGAAAAATATTTCCATTACTGAGCTCCGGTGACGAGCCTTTTTTATTTTCGCTATTTTTGTGGTCGTTACATCAATATGGATATCAATAAAATTTTTGAGATCAAGACCTCTTCTGAGTTTAAAAAGCTCGCATTGGAAATTTTTAATTTTCAATACGACAACAATAATGTATACCAGAGGTTTTGTAGTTATTTGGGCAAATCTAAGTCCAATGTAACTGCAATGGAAGAAATTCCCTATTTACCAATTGAATTTTTCAAATCCAAAAGGGTACTAATCAATAACCAAAAACCACAGATAGTTTTTGAAAGCAGTGGGACCACAGGACAATATGTGAGTAAACATTATGTGGCAAACCTGTCTATTTATCAAAAAAGTTACTTGAAAACCTTTGAATATTTTTACGGAAACATTGCAGATTATTGCGTACTTGCCTTACTACCTTCTTATATGGAACGTGAAGGCTCGTCACTTATCTACATGGTAAAAGACCTTATTGAAAAAAGCCGCAATCCAAAGAGTGGCTTTTACCTCGATAACAAAAGCGATTTATTAAAGACCCTCCAGGACTTAGATGACTCTGCCAATAAAAATATTCTTATTGGTGTTTCCTATGCCCTACTGGACATTTCGGAGTCTCATTCTCTGCATTTAAAGAATACGATTATAATGGAAACAGGTGGCATGAAAGGCAGGAGGCGTGAACTGGTGAGGGATGCATTACATCATATTCTTAAAAACAACTTTGGACTTGATACCATTCACTCGGAATACGGAATGACAGAACTTCTTTCTCAGGCTTATTCAAAGGGTAATGGAATTTTCAATTGTCCTCCCTGGATGGGTGTATCTATAAGGGAAACAGAAGATCCTTTAACAGCTGAACCCTATGGCAAAATAGGAGGTATAAACATAATAGATCTTGCCAACATATATTCCTGTTCTTTTATTGCAACTCAAGATCTGGGTAGAGTCTATAAAGATGGAAGCTTTGAAGTTTTAGGCAGATTTGATCATTCAGACGTTCGTGGCTGCAATTTAATGGTGCTTTAGTTTCAGCACTGTCAATTTAACAAAATTATTGTACTATTAATCAGCACTTTCTGTCCCCATCCACTTATCCCAGAATGTAAAGTACAATCCAAAGTTATAATTGAATTTTCTATGGTGTTGATCGTGATGCGTGGCGCCAATAACCCATTGCCTAAACCACTTTCCATATTTGCCTGAAGGATATATTTCAACTCCGGCATGATTAATTGTTGCCGAAATAGTCATGACTAACAGCATAAATAGCAGAGCATAAGTATACATGGGCACAAATAAAACTATTAGCGGTAAAATAATTGCCTGCAATACGGTCTCCAGTGGATGAAATGAGAAAGAGGTAAATACTGAGGTATGCACACTTTTATGATGAATCTTATGCAAATACCTGTAAACAGATGGCTTGTGCATCCAGCGGTGTATCCAGTAATAATAAGTATCCTGAATAAATAACGTTAAAAATACACTGACAGGTACGTACCACAACGGATAGTCATTAACATCTACATAAATGACTGTAAATCCCTCTGCCCATAAAAAATATATCAGTATTCCAAAAATTGCAAAAATCAACCCACTTATTGCCGACCAATATAATTCCTTGAGCAATTGCTTTTTCTTTAGAGGGCTATGATCTAATATGCGTTTGTCAAACTTTTTTCGGAACAAAAAGAAAAATGTATAATGATATATCCCCGAAACAATCAAAAAACGAACAAATATGATTAGAAACAGGACAAAAGTTAAAAGCAGTACTGCGTTAAGATCAAAAAAATCAATTTCTTCCATTAATATCCCGAATATAATATTGTTTACTGAATTACAATTATTGTTCGCAGGACTAATTTGATCCCAATTTATGATCTCGCAACCAGGATAAAATAATTCTTTTTACCTCGCTGAAGTAAAACATATTTGTTATTAATCAAGTCTGCTTTAGTTATCAAATAATCTTCTTTTACTTTTTCCTTATTTACGGAAATGGCATTTTGTTTTAGCTCCCTCCTGGCTTCCCCATTAGAGCCTAAAAACCGGGTTTTGGCAGCCAAGGCGGCAATCATGTCTAATCCGTCCTCAATTTCAGCTGTAGAAATCTCAGCTTGGGGGACCCCCTCAAAAACATCTAAAAAGGTCTTCTCGTCCAGACGTTTTAAATCTGCCGAAGTAGATTTTCCAAAAAGGATGGAACTGGCTAACAGGGCATTTTCAAATTCTTCCCTGGAATGAACCATAATGGAAATTTCCTCTGCCAGGGATTTTTGTAGTATTCGCAAATGGGGTGCCTGGGTGTGTTCAGCAATCAAATCTTCAATTTCATCCTTTGATAAAAAAGTAAAGATCTTGATATATTTCTCAGCATCTTCATCTGAGGTATTCAGCCAATACTGTAAAAATTTATAAGGTGAGGTCCTATGGGCATCCAACCAGATATTGCCCCCCTCCGTTTTACCAAATTTAGTGCCATCCGCCTTAGTAATTAACGGGCAGGTAAGCGCATATCCTTTACCCCCTCCTATTCTGCGGATCAGCTCTGTTCCTGTCGTAATATTACCCCATTGGTCACTCCCACCCATTTGAAGTGTACAATTATAATTTTGATACAGGTATAAGAAATCATATCCCTGAACCAGCTGATATGTAAATTCAGTAAAAGACATTCCCTCTTTTTCATCTGGTGACAATCTTTTCTTGACAGAATCTTTGGACATCATATAATTCACAGTAATATGTTTACCAACATCACGAATAAAATCCAGAAAAGTAATGCCTTTCATCCAGTCATAGTTATTCACCAGTACTGCTGAATTTTCCTCCTGGCTTTCAAAATCAAGAAAGTGGGATAATTGCTTCTTGATTGCTTCCTGATTTAAACGTAAAGTAGTTTCATCCAACAAATTTCTCTCAGTTGATTTACCGGAAGGATCGCCTATCATGCCTGTTGCACCTCCAATAAGTGCATAAGGTTTATGTCCTGCGAGTTGAAAATGTCTTAACATCATTACACTTACAAGATGACCAATATGCAGTGAGTTTGCTGTTGGATCTATTCCTACATAGGCAGATTGCATACCTGTCAACAAATGCTCCTCCGTCCCTGGCATGGTATCATGCAACATTCCCCTCCATTTTAGTTCCGAAATAAAGTTTGAAGTCATTTTGTGATCTATTATAATAATTGCTGCAAATATAATAGAAATAGCACGCAGCTTGCCTCATTGAACAAATATATCCAAACGAAATGAGTAAATTAGGCGCATGATTTTAGTCACAGGAGGAACTGGGTTGGTAGGGTCGCATTTACTATTGCAACTGGTCAGAAAAGGTGCTTTTGTTAAAGCTCTCCACAGAAAAAATAGTGATCTTCAAAAGGTAAAGGAGGTATTCTCATTTTATCATGAAAATCCCGGGGAATTGTTTGATAGAATTCAATGGGTTGAGGCTGATATAAATGATATACCTGCCCTTGAATTAGCTTTTAAAGATATAACTCTTGTGTATCATTGTGCGGCATTAATTTCGTTTAACCCAAATGATTTTAGTTCTTTACAAAAGATTAATAAAGGAGGGACAGAGAATATTGTAAACCTATGCATTGACAAGAATATCAAAAAATTGTGCTATGTAAGTTCTGTTGCTACTATTGGCCGATCAACAATGGGTAAACCAGTCAATGAAGAAAATGAATGGAATGACATGCATGCAAATGTATACGCCAATTCAAAACACTTCGCCGAGATGGAAGTCTGGCGGGGCACACAGGAAGGCCTCTCCGCGGTAATAATTAATCCCGGTATAATTCTGGGGCCCGGATATTGGGAAAGTGGCAGCGGGTTATTTTTCAAAACCATTGCGCAGGGTTTGAGGTTTTACTTCCCGGGAAGTACAGGATTTATTTGCGTTGGAGATGTTGTTAAAATAATGGTTCAACTTATGGATTCTTCCATTGAAAATGAACGCTTTATTGCTGTAGCAGAAAATTTGTCCTTTAAAAACATTTTAGATACCATCTCAAGGGAATTTAACAAGCCCACACCTGAAATAGGTCTGAAATTTTGGCATTTAGAGATTTTCTGGAGATTGGACTGGCTATTAAATTTAACTACCGGCAAAAAAAGAAAGTTAACTAAACAAGGGTTGACATCATTGAGGAATCCACAGGAGTACGATAATTCAAAAGTGCAGGAAGCACTTAATATGGATTATGAAATAATACAATCATGTATATCTAAGTCGTGTCAAAAATATATGGAAACTCATTCTGCATCATTTCCCTGATTAAGGCTGTCCTTTTTTTGCTCTTCGAGTTTTTCAAATTTCTCTCTTTCCTTTACAATCCTATTTTCCACTTTTTTATAAATCTCCTCATATTCCAAAGGCAATGATGCATAATACAAATCACTTGAAACAAATTGTATACTATCAATTTCATATTTGTCGTAGATAAACTGCATGGGCACAAAATTCCTGTCTTCCATTACCTGAGGCCCTGTAGTTTTAGCCGCATTTATAAGAGCTAAATCATAAAGTATATCAATCATTTTCTCTTTTGAAATAAGATCAATGGGCTTTTTAATTACCTCTTCTCCACATGAGAAAAGAAAAATTAATGGTATTAAAAATAGTATTTTACGCATCATTATCTATTAAAAGTAAGCCTTTTAGCATTCCTGACATTGGAAAAAAGTCCTTTATCATACGCCAAATGTCCGTTTACAAATGTGTGAGCGACTTTTGTCCTAAACCTGGTTCCATCAAAGGGTGACCATCCGCATTTATATAAAATATTGTTTTGACTTATTGTCCAGGGTGCGTTCATGTCTACTACGGCTAAATCTGCATAATAACCCTCCCTGATAAAACCGCGTTTTTCAATTTGAAATAATTTAGCAGGATTGTGACACATTTTTTCAACCACTTTCTCGACCGTAATTTTTCCCTCAAGAGACCTTTCCAACATTGCAGTTAAAGCATGCTGCACAAGGGGACCCCCTGAGGGCGCCTTCATATAAGGATTACTTTTTTCTTCTAAGGTGTGTGGTGCATGATCCGTTGCTACTACATCAATTCTATCATCAAGCAGAGCCTGCCACAGTTGATTCCTGTCTGAAGAGGTCTTAATTGCAGGATTCCATTTAATCAACATTCCCTTTTCTGCATAATCTTTGTCTGAAAACCATAAGTGATGAATACATACTTCTGCAGTGATCTTTTTTTGTTCCAATGGAATATCATTTCTGAATTGATGGGTCTCTTTTCCAGTGGAAAGATGAAAAACATGTAATCTGGCTCCCGTTTTCTCCGCAAGAGCAATCGCCCTGGATGAAGAAATATAACAGGCCTGTTCGCTTCGAATTAACGGATGAAATTCCACGGGGATTTCATCGCCATATATGGCTATATACTTCTCTGTGTTCTCCCTGATGGTCTGTTCATCTTCACAATGTGCCGATATCACCATTTCCGTATTTTTAAATATCCGTTCCAGCACCTCCTCATTGTCCACCAACATATTGCCAGTAGAAGAACCCAGAAATAACTTTATTCCCGAACAGGCATATTTATCAAGCTTTTTAATTTCCTCCAGATTATCATTTGTGCCCCCAAATAGAAAAGAATAATTTGCATAAGACGTCCCGGAAGCTAATTGAAATTTCTTCTCCAGCTTTTCTATAGTAGTCGTTTGGGGTTTGGTATTTGGTTGTTCCATATACGAGGTTATTCCACCTGCAATGGCTGCCCTGCTTTCTGAAGCTATATCTCCTTTATGAGTAAGTCCGGGCTCTCTAAAATGTACCTGATCGTCAATAATTCCAGGCAATACCAAATTACCCGATACGTCGAGAATATTTGCGCCATCTGAAGAAATATTCCTGCCTATTTTTTCAATAATCTCATTTTGAATTAAAATATCCGACTCAGATCTGACACCTTCATTAATGATAACAGCATTTTTGATGAGAGTTTTGCCCATAACTTAGTCTTTTCTAAATATACTTCTGAACTTCATACTGATCACCCCAAATACTGCTTCCCAGATAATTGAAGAACTCATCTTAGATTTGCCTTGCTCCCGATCAGTAAAAATAATGGAGACTTCTTCAATCTTAAATTTTTTAAGATATGCCCTAAACTTCATTTCAATCTGAAAGGCATACCCTACAAATTTAATGGTATCCAGGTTTATCGCTTCCAAAACCTTCCTCCTATAACAGACAAAGCCTGCTGTGGGATCATGAATTCCCATACCTGTAATTAATTTTACATAAAAAGACGCTCCATAAGACAATAAAATCCTGTAAAGTGGCCAGTTAACCACATTTACTCCTTTTTTATAACGGGAGCCAATCGCCAAATCTGCTCCATTCAGGCAGGCTCTGTATAATCTTTGAAGGTCTGAAGGCCTATGAGAAAAATCGGCATCCATCTCAAAAATATATTTATATTTTCTTGCGAGCGCCCATTTAAAACCTTGAATATATGCTGTGCCCAAACCAGATTTCTCTTTGCGCACCTCAAGAAATAATCGTTCGGGATATGTATTCTGTAATTCAATTACCTTTTGAGCAGTTCCATCCGGGGAGTTATCGTCCACAACTAAAACATGAAATTCTTTTTTGAGTTCAAACACAGCCTCAATAATGGCTTTGATATTTTCAATTTCATTAAACGTAGGAATTATAACCAGGCTGTCTGTCATTTAACTTTTTGGGAATTTTGACAAAATTACTATTTTAATGGCTCTGCCAGAAAATACCAAAAGTAATTTTATTGTTTCTATTTAGGAATTAATTAGTGCTATAATTTGTAATTTTGAAGCGAACAGGCAACCGGAATGAAACTTAATCTACCCAGACTTTTCCTTTATTTATTAGCTTCAATCTTTATAATTAACCTGTTACAGGGTTATTTTACGGAGCTGATTTTTGATGAAGCTTACTATTGGTATTATGCGCAACAAATGGCTTGGGGCTACTTTGATCATCCGCCAATGGTTGCCTTCATCATCAGAATAAGCAGCTTTTTTTTTAACGGAGAATTAGGAGTTCGCTTTATAAGTACGGTATTATCTGCAGGCACCTACATACTACTTTGGTTATTAATAGATAACAACACAAAAAATAAATATGTAATCCATTATTTTATTTTGGTTTTCTCAATGACCCTTATGCATGCTTATGGATTCCTGACACTTCCCGATACGCCTTTGCTTTTCTTCACTGCACTGTTTTTATTTATTTACAAGAAGTTTTTAAATTCTCCTTCGTTGGGTATAGCCATTATTTTGGGTCTTGTTATGGCGGCTTTAATGTACAGTAAGTATCATGCTGTACTAATCATATTTTTCGTATTATTATCGAATCTTCGTCTGGTTTTTAACCGATATGCCTGGCTCTCTGTTATTATTGCGCTGTTGTGTTACACTCCCCATTTTATTTGGTTATTTAAAAATGACTTTGTATCGGTCAAGTATCATTTATTTGAAAGACCGAATAGGGCCTATGAATTTGGCGATTTTACTTTAGGTTTTTTTGTCAACCTGATTGCACTTTTCGGATTGACATTTCCATGGATATACAGAGCACTGCTCAAAACAAAAAAATCGGATAAATTCAATAATGCCCTGTTGTATTTGATTTATGGAGTAATTACATTCTTTTTTATTTCCAGTTTTAACAGGCGCGTACAAACACAATGGTTGATTGTGATTTGTATTCCAATGATTGTGGTGGTATACAATCAGTTATTGCAGGATAACATTACCAGAAAATGGATCTATATTCTCGGAATTGCTAATATTAGCATTCTTATGTTCCTAAGAATAGGTTTGATATATGCCCCTCTTTTCCCTATTGTTTATGAAACACACGGAAATAAAGCATGGGTGAATGAAATAAAGTCAAAAGTAGGGTCAATTCCGGTTGTATTTGAAAACTCATATCAGGAAGCTCCAATGTATGCCTTCTATTCCGGTAGTACTTCTTATTCCCTAAATACTATCTGGTACAGGCAAAACCAGTATTCCTTAGAAGATACTGAAAATCTGTTGCAGGGACGTACCATATTATATACTTCCAGATTTACCGATAATGGTGATATTTCGTATCGAGATGCAAATGGAAAACGGATTTATGGCAGCTACATAAAGAATTTTGAGTCATTCAGGAAGCTGAGAACTATAATTAAGAAACCTGTTGAATTATCTGAGGGTAAAAATTTAGTATTTAAAGTATATAACCCCTACCCTGAAGATATTGAACTATCCAAACTTACATTTGGGGTGGTTTTTCTTAACAAATACAAACATGTTTTAGAAATACAAAAAATTACGGCTTATCCAATTCCTCAAGAAATAAGCGTACTTAAACCCAAAGATACTACCAGCTTCAAACTTTTAATGCCCGAAGCGAAGATTAATAATGCTCATTATTTCAAGGTAAGTATTTCTGAAAATGAACTTTATTGGGGTTTAAATGGGGAAAATGTTAAATTGCCATAATGGAACCTGTACAAAGAGTACTTAACAATTTAGATTGGCTAACTGCTATAATATTTGGGAGTATTCTTTTTATGGTTATTGCAAAAAATTTATTTTACAACAGGTTCCTGAATTTCATTATACTCCCTTTTAATAATAAGTATATTTTTATGTACAACAAAAAGGATAAACTATTGAACGGGTTCCATATCTTTTTTACCATATTCCAACTTCTCAATCTTTCACTTTTTATCTATTTGGCTTCAAGTATTTTATCTAATTCTGAAAGTGACCATTCTCCCATGCAATTTTTGACTATCCTGGGGTTTCTTTTTTTATTTTTATTTGGTAAAATATTGCTTCAGATGGGCAACGGTTTTGTCTTTAATAATACCAAGATAATAACGGAATTCATCTTTAAGAAACTCTCCTACCTTAACTACAGCAGTATCATCATGTTAGTAGCTAATACTGTACTTACTTATGTGCTTATAGATTCGAAAATAGTTCTGTTTGTAAGTATTTCTCTAATAATTCTGGTAAATGTGATTGGCTGGATTACTTTAATAAAAAACTATCAAAAATTAATCACAAGCTACTTTTTCTATTTTATTTTGTACCTTTGCGCACTCGAAATTGCACCCTTTGTAATCATTGCGAATTATCTAAAAGATTGAGGTATATGAAGGTAAAGACGATTTTGGTGTCCCAGCCAGAACCAAAAATGGAGAATTCTCCATACCTAAGGCTAATTGAAAAGGAAAAAGTAAAGGTAGATTTTAGACCTTTTATACATGTTGAAGGGGTGGACGCTAAAAGCGTAAGGCAGCAAAAGATAGATCTTAAAGACTATTCTGCCATTATCCTTACCAGCAGAAATTCTGTGGATCATTTCTTTAGAATAGCTGAAGAAATGCGTTTTAAAGTTCCCGATACTATGAAATACTTCTGCCAGTCTGAGGCAGTGGCATTTTATCTCCAGAAATATGTTGTTTACAGAAAACGTAAAATTTATGTAGGCAAAAGGAACTTTAATGAGTTGCTGCACCTTTTTAAAAAATATAAAGATGAATCCTTTTTATTGCCGTCTTCAGATGCCTTAAAACCAGAGGTTCCAGAAACATTAAATGAGTTGGGTTTAAAATGGAATCGCGGTATTTTTTATAAAACCGTGATAAGCGATCTTTCTGATTTAAGAAATGTTTATTATGATGTACTGGTGTTTTTTAGTCCGTCAGGCATAGAATCATTGCTAAAAAATTTTCCTGACTTTAAGCAAAATGAAACGAGAATAGCGGTCTTCGGAAATTCCACCGTAGAAGCGGCGACCGAAGCTGGCCTGCGAATTGACATCAAAGCTCCTACGCCCGAAACTCCCTCCATGACAATGGCTTTACAGAAATATATCACAAGTGTCAATAAAAAATAAAAACGCAACAGAAAGGCCTCAATTACTGAGGCCTTTTTTTATTCATTGATATGATGTTTCGGTATTCCATCCCTGGTTTTACTAATGATATAGTACTTCAATTGTATTGACTTTGTGGAATTCGATTCCATATTATCTATGGAGGGTCATACTCCCTATAGAATATTTAAATATTGGCAAATCATGAACTATTAATTCATGCCATTCCTCCTGGTTATTTAAATTCCCTGTAAGCCCGGTAACCCAAAACCAACCATCCTAAAATCAATAGAATTCCTCCTAAGGGAGTAATAAACCCTATAGCCCTGAAATCAAATCCCGTAAGACTATTGGTGGCCAATAAATAAATGGAAAATGAAAAAAGAACAATTCCTGAAATAATAAAGTAATAAACCAGTTTCTTTTTCTCTTCTGAAATACTTCGTATACTACCCAGGATAAGCAGTAATAAAGCGTGATACATTTGATAGGTGACTCCCGTCTTAAAAGTATCAACCTCTCCGGCCGATAAAAGACTTCCCAGTCCATGAGCTCCAAAAGCTCCCAAAACCACCGCCAATAGTCCTAAGAAAACCCCAGTAAAGAAAATTGTTTTGTTCATAACTTAAATGACCATATTTTTGACAAATGTAACAATTTGATACCTTAGTCTACGCAATACTTCGAACAGTAAATAAATTTGATGACACGAAAAATATTAGTCATAGGCGCTGGCAAATCTACCTCATATTTGCTGGATTACTTTCTGAAAAAAGCATCTTCGGAAAACCTACATTTAACCATTGGCGATCTGAATCCCGATATAATTCCGGAGAGCATCAAAAACCATCCCGCGTGTAAGGTTCTTAACCTGGACATCTTTAAGGAAGGGGAAAGAGAGAGGGCTATCAAAAACTCAGATATAGTAATTTCAATGCTTCCGGCACGTTTTCACATAAAAGTGGCCGAAGATTGTATTCGTTTTAAAAAACATTTGGTTACAGCTTCATATATCAGTAAAGAAATTAAAGCATTGGACGCTGCAGCCAAAAAAAACGGTTTGGTTTTTATGAACGAAATTGGTCTGGACCCGGGTATAGACCATATGAGTGCCATGCAACTGATAAATGGCATAAGGGACAAAGGCGGTAAAATGTTATTATTTGAATCATTTACAGGCGGCCTGGTTGCGCCGGAAAGCGATAATAATCTATGGAATTACAAATTTACCTGGAATCCCAGAAATGTAGTACTTGCCGGACAAGGGGGAGCTGCTAAATTTATTCAGGAAGGGACTTATAAATACATCCCTTATCATAAACTGTTTAGAAGAACAGAATTCCTGGATATTGAAGGCTACGGTAAATTTGAGGCTTATGCAAACAGAGATTCTTTAGACTACAGGGAAGCCTATGGACTCCGCGATGTGTTAACTCTTTACAGGGGAACTATGAGACGGGTAGGGTTCTCTAAAGCATGGAATATGTTCGTTCAATTAGGAATGACAGATGACAGTTACACAATAGAAAACTCTGAGGGCATGTCCTACAGGGAATTTACCAATCTTTTTTTGCCCTATTCGCCAACCGATACTGTTGAACTTAAACTCAGACACTACCTCAAAATTGATCAGGACGATATCATGTGGGAAAAATTGCTGGAACTAAACCTGTTTGATTCAAAAAAGATTATTTATTTAAAGAATGCCACTCCGGCACAGATGCTTCAAAAAGTACTTGAAGACAGCTGGACCATGGCTCAGGACGATAAAGATATGATTGTCATGTACCATAAAATAGGTTATGAATTAAATGGAAAAAAACAACAACTCGACGCCAATATGGTAGTGATTGGTGAAAATCATACGCATACCGCAATGGCAAAAACCGTTGGTTTGCCTGTGGCTATTGCCACCCTAGCGATACTCAATAAAAAAATTACAACCCCTGGTGTTCAGATTCCGATTTTAAAAGAAATATATGACCCCATCTTAAAAGAGCTAGCCTCCAATGGAGTGGTTTTTAAGGAGTATGCCGTATCGTATTTAGGATATAATCCAGATTCAGTAGCAGGTTAAAATTTGCAACTAATTTTGGTATCTTTAGGTATTACTTGAAAGCGTAAAATGAAATCCAGTATTGAAAATTTAAAAATTGACGGGATTGATAAAAAAATCCTTAGGTTTCTTATGCAGGATGCCCGAAAGCCTATATTGGAAATTGCAAGGAATATAGGAATCTCGGGAGCCGCCATACATCAAAGGCTACGAAAACTTGAAAAGTCCGGACTTATTGCCGGATCCAAATTTATAGTGAATCCAAAAGTTTTGGGATATACGACTATGGCTTATATTGGCATTTTTCTGGATAAGGCAATGAGTAATCCCGCAGCAGTGAAGCAATTGGAAAAAATACCAGAAGTTCTGGAGTGCCATTACACTACTGGAAATTGGTCTATCCTAATTAAAGTATTATGCAAAGACAACGAACATCTTATGCATTTGCTAAACAAAAAAATTCAGCAGATTGAAGGTGTTTCCAGGACAGAGACCTTCATATCTCTTGATCAGCAAATAGACCGTCAAATTACCATATAACAGCTCTGGAATATCCTGGTACAGCCCCTAATCTCTTCCGCCGAATACCTGAAAACCCCAATAAACCAATGATGCCAAAGAACCAATTGCAGCAACTACATATGTCCTTGCCGCCCATTTTAAGGAATCTTCAGAACCCTTGTATTCTTCCTGTGTAACTATATTTTTACTTTTTAACCATGCCAATGCCCTGTTACTGGCATCGTATTCAACAGGTAGCGTTATAAAACTAAATACCGTCGCAAATCCCATCATAATTAGCCCTGCCACGGCTATGTAAAAACCGAATTGACCTCCCTGACCATCTGATGCAGCTGCCAAAATAAGCCCTCCGAATACAACCCAGGTGGACATCCCTGATGTAACACTCACTACAGGAACTAACCTGGAGCGTATAGAAAGCCATTCATACGCCTGGGCATGCTGAACTGCATGTCCACATTCATGGGCCGCAACTGCCGCCGCTGCTGCATTTCTCTGGTTATAAACCCCTTCGCTAAGGTTTACCGTTTTGGTTTTCGGATTATAATGATCTGTAAGCATTCCCGGCGTAGAGACAACCTTAACATCCCTTATACCATGATCAGTCAACATTTGCTCAGCAATTTCTGCCCCACTCATGCCATTGCGTAAATGTACTTTGGAATAATAATTGAACTTTCGTTTTAGCTTACTGCTTATCAACCAGCTAACAAGAGCTATGGCACCGAGTAATATATAATATATTGTCATAATTTCGTTTTTAAGTATTTAAAAGTACATATTAAATAACAAAAACCCGGCCAATATATAGCCGGGTCATTAATACTGACAAAATGTACATTTAAGCTGTTATCTCACCCCAATCAAAAGCTTCTAAAATCTCTTTATAAACTACTTCTCCCTGAACTATATTAAGCCCTTTCCGCAAAGAAGAATCCAATTCACAAGCCCTTTCCCAACCCATATTTGCAAGCTTGAGTATATATGGCAATGTCACATTGGTTAGTGCCATAGTCGACGTATGTGGTACGGCACCAGGCATATTTGCCACTGAATAGTGAACCACATCATTTATGATATATATAGGATTCTCATGTGTGCTGGGCCGTGTGGTCTCAACGCACCCCCCCTGATCTACCGCAACATCAACAATTACAGTGCCTTCTCGCATATCCTTCAGCATATCCCGGGTAATTAGTTTAGGTGCCTTTGACCCTTTTAACAATACACCTCCAATAATAAGATCATGAGTTTTTATATGCTTTCTGATATTAAACTCATTTGAAAACTCCGTAACCACATGGCTGGGCATAACGTCATTTATATAGCGAAGTCTTTTCATATTGACATCCAATATGGTAACATGTGCACCAAGGCCTGCTGCCATTTTTGCAGCCTGTGTACCAACTACTCCTGCACCAAGAATTAAAACTCTGCCAGGGGCAACCCCCGGAACACCCCCCAACAAAACACCCCTTCCTTTAACAGGCTTCTCCAGATATTTTGCGCCTTGCTGTATGGCCATCCGACCTGCCACTTCAGACATCGGCGTCAATATTGGAAGAGTGCCATCGTCATCTTCAACAGTCTCATAGGCAATGCAAATTGCCTTGCTCTCCATCATTGCTTTTGTCAAAGATTCACTGGATGCAAAATGAAAGTAGGTAAAAACAAGCTGTCCTTTTTGAATAAAATTATATTCCTGTTCTATTGGCTCCTTAACTTTAACAATCATTTCTGACATTGCATAAACCTGACCTATGGTATCCAATATCATTGCCCCTGCCTGCTTATAGTCTTCATCAAAAAATCCACTTCCTTCTCCGGCACCCGACTGAATATAAACCGTGTGACTATACTTAACAAGTTCAAATACTCCGGCCGGCGTCATGCCTACCCTGCTTTCATTGTTCTTAATTTCCTTTGGTACACCAATAATCATTATGTCATATTTTTTTGTTCATATCAAAAATGTGACAATTTATGAGTATAATGAAATAAAATCGATAAAAAGCGGGGTAGCAACTCTATAATTATGCATTTACAACTTTTTACCCCCTATTTTACCTGGGGTTAAAATGTTATTTATTAATTTTTATATTTTTTACCTTCATTTAAGTGGGGGTAATGTAATAGTAAGTCTGAAGAGTGTAAAAGGACATAAAAAAGATCTTAGCCGTTTTACTCAGGATCTATTTCAAGGCCAGGAGCGTTTCACTCTTTATTTAAAAGGTATCAAAACAAGGATCATCCCACAATATTCACAATTTTACCAGGCACAACAATCACCTTCTTGGGAATTCGGCCCTGAAGTTGTGCCTTGGTTTTTTCATTAGCCATTACGGCGGCCTCTATTTCTTCCCTATCCATATTTAAAGGAAGTTCGAGCGTGAAACGCATTTTTCCATTAAATGAGATGGGATAGTCCTTACTGTTTTCGATAAGGTGTTCTGCCTCAAACTTTGGATACGGGACAGTTGAAATAGATTCTGAATGCCCTAAATTCTCCCATAACTCTTCTGAAATATGAGGAGCATAAGGAGAGATTAAAATTGCAAGTGGCTCCAGAATAGCCCTGTTGTTGCACTTTAGGGATGAAAGTTCGTTTACACAAATCATAAAAGTTGCTACCGAAGTATTAAATGAGAAATTTCCGATATCCTCTTCTACTTTTTTGATTGTTTTATGAAGTGTTTTTAGCGCTTCTTTAGTCGGAGTTTTTTCAGAAACATAAAATTTACCCTCAGGTCCTGTATAATAGAGCCGCCATAGTTTCTTTAAAAAACCATATACTCCTGAGATCCCGGCAGTATTCCATGGCTTTGCCTGCTCCAGGGGCCCAAGAAACATTTCATACATGCGTAGAGAATCTGCTCCATATTCCTCGCATATTTCATCGGGGTTAACAACATTGTATTTAGATTTGGACATTTTTTCTACCTCGCGACCTACAAGGTATTTTCCATTTTCCAAAATAAAGTCAGCGTCTTTGAACTCAGGTCTCCATTTTTTAAAGGCTTCTACATCCAATTCATCGGAAGAATTAACAAATGAGACATCGGCATGTAATGGAGTTACATTTATGTCATTTATTAATCCTCTGGATATCAAATTATTTGTTCCTTCCTCTCTGTAGACAAAAGCACTTGTCCCCAGAATCATCCCTTGGTTAATTAATTTTTTGGCATATTCTTCATGAGTAACCAAACCCTTATCAAACAAGAATTTTTGCCAAAACCGGGAGTATAATAAATGTCCCGTGGCATGTTCAACCCCACCAATGTATAAATCTACCTGCCGCCAGTAATTTATCGCCTCTTGCGAGAAGATAACCTCATCATTTCCCGGATCCATGTACCGGTTAAAATATTGGGAACTCCCGGCCCATCCAGGCATTGTATTAAGCTCTAAAGGGAAAACTTTTACATGGTCAATTAAATTATTACTGACTACCTTAGATTGCTTTACATCCCAGGCCCATTCTGTCGCATTCCCCAAAGGCGGTTCCCCGGTATCTGTAGGCAAATACTTTTCTACTTCCGGCAGCATCAATGGAAGACAGTCTTCTTTGATCATCTTTGGCACTCCATCAACATAATATACTGGAAATGGCTCTCCCCAATAGCGTTGGCGGCTAAAAACAGCATCTCTAAGCCGATAATTAACTTTTCCTTTCCCCTGTCCGATTTTTTCTAATTCTAAGATTACTTTTTTAGTGGCTTCTTTATAGTTAAGCCCATTTAAAAAACCAGAATTGGCAATTATGGTCAATTCCTTATCTTCAAATGCCTCTTCGGACAGATCTATTCCCTTAAAAATATTAGGAATAGGAAGTTTAAAATGCTTTGCGAAATCGAAATCACGCTGATCTCCGCTAGGTACAGACATTACAGCTCCTGTCCCGTAGCCGGCTAAAACATAATCTCCTATCCAAATGGGTATAGCTTTCTTTGTAAATGGATGTTCTGCAAAGGCACCTGTGAACACACCTGAAATAGTTTTTACATCTGCAAGCCTATCGCGTTCTGATCGTTTAGAAGTGATATGAATATATGACTCAACTTCCTCTTTTTGATCTGCTGTGGTTATTTTGGAAACCAATTCATGTTCCGGGGCAAGGGTCATAAAACTAACCCCAAAAATAGTATCAGGTCGGGTTGTAAATACCTCAATGGGGTAGGAGGTTTTGTGTTCGCCTGAAGGTATCGTATTAAAAGTAACCGAAGCACCTACAGAACGGCCTATCCAATTTGCTTGTGCGTCTTTAAGGGACTGAGGCCAATCTACTTTTAAAAGATCATCAAGCAGGCGCTGCGCGTATGCTGTAATACGCATGCTCCACTGGGTCATTTTTTTACGTATCACAGGAAATCCCCCTCGTTCAGAAACCCCATTAACAATCTCATCATTTGCAAGAACAGTCCCCAGGGCAGGACACCAGTTGACTTCAGTATCCGCCAAATAGGTCAATCTGTATTTTAATAACAATTCTTCCTGTTTCTTTGAACCCAGGCTATTCCATTCCGCAGCAGTAACTATTGGAGTGTCTTCGTCACTGGCAGCATTGATGTTGGCATTACCTTCTTTTCCTAAGATTTCGATAAGTTGTTCTATTTCTTCGGCCTTATCCTTGTCTTTATTGTACCAGGAATTAAAAAGTTGAATAAAAATCCATTGAGTCCATTTGTAATATTTTGGGTCAGATGTGCGGACTTCCCTGCTCCAGTCAAAAGAGAACCCTAATTTATCCAATTGCTCCCTATATCGAGCAATATTTGTCTCCGTTGTGATAGATGGATGCTGTCCTGTTTGTATAGCGTATTGCTCGGCCGGAAGCCCAAAAGAATCATAGCCCATTGGATGCAAAACATTAAATCCTTTATGCCGTTTGTAGCGTGCATAAATATCGCTGGCAATATATCCCAGAGGATGTCCAACGTGAAGACCAGCACCTGATGGGTAGGGAAACATATCCAGAACGTAATATTTTTCTTTCTCCGAACCATTAATGGCCTTAAAAGTATTTTCTTTCGCCCAATATCTCCTCCATTTAGCCTCAATCTCCCTAAAATTATAGTTCATGATTTTTGTTTATAACCGATACCGGGCAAAAATAAGTTTATTCAATTTACTTTCCTATTTTTACGTATTCATATGCCGCTATGAGCAAATCTTTTGAACGCTATCAAAAACGAAAATTAATCTCTTCCTACTTTTCAGTGGTATTGAGTATTGGCCTTGTACTATTTTTATTAGGTGTTTTAGGGCTCTTAGTTTTAAATACTAAAAAATTGGCCGATCATTTTAAAGAACAAATTAAAATCTCTGTTTTTTTAAAAGATAATGCTAAGGAAGTTGAAGTGGACCAATTGCAGAAAAGTCTTATAATGGCAGATTATACCAAATCTGCCATCTATGTATCCAAAGAAGAGGCAGCTGAGCAGCACAGTGCGGAAATAGGAGAAAATTTTCTTGACTTTTTAGGATATAACCCTCTTAAAAATTCAATTGATGTGGCTTTAAAAGCAGATTTTGTGTCTACAGAACAAGTAGAGGAAATCGCCGCAGAATTAGCGACAAAGGATTATGTAGAAGAAGTAAGTTATGATAAACCGCTAATTGCGTTACTTACCGATAATGTAAAAAGAATCTCCTTCTGGATCTTAATAGCCAGTGCTATTTTTACCATTATAGCTGTTTTATTAATCAATAGCTCTATCCGCCTATCCATTTATTCTAAACGATTTATAATAAAAACAATGCAGATGGTGGGAGCTACTAAAAGGTTTATCAGAAGGCCATTTATATGGACAAACATTAAATTGGGAATGCTGGGTTCGCTAATAGCTCTTATAGCATTGGGGACTGTCCTTTATTATGTTGACAGGAATTTCCCGGAACTAAACTTGTTACAGGACTTTGTAATATTAGGTATCCTGTTTGTAGGTGTTTTTGTTTTAGGTGTACTTATTTCATTAATAAGTACTTATTTTGCTACCCAACGTTTTCTTAATCTCAGAACAGATGATTTATATTATTAATTTTACAGCATGAGTCAAAATCCAAAAAACAAACAGGGTCAACCTCCTAAACCAGAATTTATCTTCCAGAGAAAAAATTATCTTTTTATGTTTATCGGACTTGCATGTATGGCACTTGGCTTTATCCTTATGAGTGGAGGCGGCAGCGATGACCCTAATGTCTTTAATCCGGATATATACAACTTCAGAAGAATCCGATTGGCTCCTACACTGGTCCTCATAGGCCTGGGGATTGAGATATATGCCATCTTATTAAATCCTCATAAGAAAAAAAGCAATTAATTGGAAATTATAGATGCAATTATTCTAGGAATAGTCCAGGGATTAACTGAATTTTTACCTGTATCCTCCAGTGGCCACCTGGAATTAGGGAAGGCAATTTTAGGCGATAAATCTATCCCTGAGGAAAGCCTGTTGTTTACCGTTGTACTCCATTTCGCTACTGCATTAAGTACTCTTGTGGTCTTTAGGAAAGATGTATGGGAAATTATCAAAGGATTATTTCAATTTAAGTGGAATGAGGAAACCCGTTTTTCTTTAAAAATTGTCATATCCATGATTCCTGCTGCAATAGTGGGCCTGCTATTTGAAGAGGAACTGGAAGGTTTTTTTGGTGGTAATGTCGCATTTGTTGGTTATATGCTTATTATTACCGCGTTACTGCTATACCTTGCCGATAGAGCACGTGAAACTGAAAAAAAAGTGACATATTTAAATTCTTTTGTAATTGGTGTTTCTCAGGCCATAGCCATATTACCCGGCATTTCGAGGAGCGGTGCTACAATTTCTACCTCAGTATTACTGGGAGTGGATAAAACCAAAGCGGCCCGATTTTCATTTTTAATGGTTGTGCCACTCATTATAGGTAAAATGGCTAAAGACATTATTGGAGGAGAGCTCCAATTTCAAAGTGAGCATACGCTTGCTATGGGCGCAGGTTTTATTGCTGCTTTTATAGCAGGCTTAGTAGCATGTACCTGGATGATTCAACTCGTAAAAAAAAGCAAGTTGAGTTACTTTGCTATTTACTGTTTTATTATAGGCTGTATAGCCATAGGGTTTGGTTTTTGGGCTTAAGTCCTTTATAACATATCTTTTATAGAAATTATGGTCTTAAAAACCAAGGAAGATTTTTTGGAGGGACAACTTATTCTAATTGACAAACCTTTAAATTGGTCTTCTTTTCAGGCGGTTAATGCCGTAAAATGGTCCATTAGAAAACGATTCCAGTTAAAAAAAATTAAGGTGGGCCACGCAGGGACTTTAGATCCCCTGGCCACCGGACTTTTGTTAATCTGTGCAGGGAAATTTACCAAGCGAATCAGTGAATTTCAAGGTATGCCAAAAGAATATGAAGGCACCATAACCCTCGGCAGTTCAACCCCCTCCTACGACCTGGAGACAGCGGTTGATCATGAATATCCAACGGATCATATTACCCATGAGCTTATTCATAAAACAAAGGTTTTGTTTCTCGGTAAGATCTCACAAAAACCACCGGTTTTTTCAGCTTTGAAAAAAGACGGAAAGCGCATGTATGAATATGCCAGAGAAGGTAAGGATTTAGAGATAAAAGACCGGATTGTAGAAATTCTGGAATTTGAGATTTTAGAAATAAATCTGCCGGAAATTCGATTCCGGATACAATGCAGTAAGGGTACCTATATAAGATCTGTCGCCCATGATTTTGGAAAGGCATTGGATTCAGGAGCCCACTTAACTTCACTCAGAAGAACCAAAATAGGTGATTATAACGTAAATAATGCGATGACACCCGAAGTTTTTAAAGAAATGATGAGTGTTTAACACCTTTAAAATAAGCTTTTGATAAAATATATTATTAAAAACTTGGTTATAGCATAATGAACCTTAATCGAAGTCAGCTTTCTTTTCTAATAACCTTCTTCTCTCTTACTATTGTGATATTATTACTTTTTAATATTCATTTAGGGTCTGAAGAGCAGGAAGAGTATATTATTGAAATGAGTTTAATGAACGAGGAACTTGAAAAAATAATTGAAGAGTTAGAAAAGCAGGAAGATTTAGCCAATGCCGATCCTATCAAAAGTCATATGGCATTTAATGAAACTGCCAAATCCAGTATGGAAGAACCGGAACCCCTTAAAACACTCGAAGAAATATTGGAGGAAAAAGAAGCTTCCATGAATGAAGAAGAATTCGACGAGTTTCTTAATTCAGATTCAGATTATGCTGCCGGCCTTAAGGAAATTGTAAAAAAAAGAGAAGAAAAAAAGCAACAACTTGAAGAGGCTGAAGCAAAGAAAACGGAATTCACAAATAATCTGAAAGAAAGGAAAACCTCAATTTCATATTCATTAATTGATCGTAAGAATTATCTGCTCCCGCCGCCAATATACACCTGTATTGAAGGAGGTAAGGTCGTGATTAATATTGAAGTAGATTCCTCAGGCAATGTTATTGACGCCGATTTTAATGAGAAAAGTTCCAACACTTCTAATGGCTGCCTTGTAGATAATGCTATCGCCTATGCTTTAAAGGCACAATTTAGTTCAGCTTCAAGAGCAAGTCAAAAAGGAACAATCACTTACCTGTTTCAAAGTAAATAGACCGGGGGGATCACTAATTGTATTCTGTTCTTAGCAGTTATTATTCCGAGGTGCATCGCTTGTTTAGATTTCTGCAAGAATTACAAAGAATATGAAATCTGTAATTTTATACCATTCCAATTTTTAAAGATTTTCGGGATTTATCGCAAGGCTCCTGAAAAGTTTTGCTTTTTCAGTTAAAAACTTATTCTGTACTTCATTTTGTTTAAGCTCAGAATCAATGAGCTTGCTTTCCCTGTTTATGATTAAAAATAAAGAACTTTCACCAAAATCAAATTTTCTCTCTTCCGCAGCCAGTAATCGATTATAATCTGAAACTATATTTCTGATAAGATCATCCTGGACCTGGTAAGAGTCTAGAGCAGCATAGATTGCCAGCACCTTATTTCTTATTTCTATCTCAGCATTATCGATTTCAAATTGGGTGTCATTTAATTTATATTTTGCAAGTTTAAGATCTCCTCTTTCCTTTCTGAGAAAAAGCGGAAATCTAAATTTTACACCCCCCTTATATTGCTGGGTTTGAAAGGAATTAAGAAATTCTGGTGTTTCTGTCAGAAAGTTGTATTCCAAATCTATTTTGGGCAATATCTTATTTGCCTTTAACCTTTTATCAACTTCCAAACCGGCCAATTTGAACTCTAAAGACTTAATTTTGGGATGATTTTCCAGAGAGAAACTATCCAGGGGTTTACCCAATATCTCTAGTGTGATGTCCACTTCCTTATTTATTCGAACATTAGGTATCACATTTGGTTGTAATTCTATGGGAATGTTATTCTCCATCCATAAAAAATTGGATAACTCCAGCGACTTGTTTCTTAGTTCTACCTTTGCTTGCTCCATACTTAGCAGCCTGTCCTGAAGTGCAATATTTGCTTCCACAACATCAATAGATGCAATATCTCCGGATTCGGCACTGCGCTTAATCCCATCTAACCTGGAATTTGCATTTTCTACAAAATTGTCAAAAACCGCTTTATTTTTATATGCTTGTAACCAATCGAAATATGCCTTTGAAGCCTTAAACAAAATCTCGTTTACCAATAAATCCCTATCAGCCAAACTCTGTTCTCTGAAATATTTAGCGCGTTTTAAAGTGGCCATGCGCTCATTAATCCATATTCCCTGTAGCACAGAAACAGAAACCCCTGCACTGAACAAACCATCTGAAGGCAATATTTCATCCTGATTTAGAAATTCTCCTTCGTTTTGCTCAAAACTTCCTTTAAGTTCGATTCCATACCAGGTAGGTATCTTAAAAGTTGCATTAAATCGATCATAATACTCTACTCCTTTAAATTGCTTGCGATCATAATCAACTTCTATTTTGGGATCAAACCCCCCCCTGGATCTCATGAGGTTGGCCTGACCAATTCCTATTTGAAGTTCTGCCTGACGGGCAATAGGGTGATATTTCTTTACATAGCCCAGGAACTCGTTAAAACTCAGTATTAGGGTATCATTACCCTGAGCAAACAGGATATGAGACATAAAAAGAACAAGTAAAAACAGGTGCTTTTTCATATTATTTACTTTCTTTTTCCGCAATCGATTTTGTAGGCTGATAATAATTTGGCGGAAATCCGTTAAGCTGTCTCCATAACTCAAACCAAATAGGCACATCTTCCAGTAAAGCGATCGTATACGCACCGGAACCTACACGTATATCTTTTGGCCATGGATGATCATCGGGGTCCGGGGCAAGCAAAATTCTGTACTTTCCATTATCGCTGATGAAGGTTTCTATTGCTACAACCTTACCTCCATATGTACCGTATGAAATATTGGGCCATCCGCTAAATACGATTGCCGGCCAGCCATCAAACCGTATCCGAACTTTTTCATCCAAATGCATTAACGGAAGATCTATAGGTTCTACAAAAGTCTCTACCGCCATATCATAGTCAGCGGGCATTATTCCGAGAAGGGGGTCTCCTTCTTTAAATGTCTCACCAACACCTGCCACAATTGCTTTATTTATGAACCCATTTTGAGGTGCTTTTATATAATACATATCATTTCTCATACTGTAATTAGTAAATTCATTTTCCAACTTTGTTACCTGTGCTTCGGAATCAAATTGATTCGATTGCGCAGTAAACATATCACTTTGAGCTTTGGATATTTTATCGGTATACTCTGCATTTACACGACTCGTTTCAAACTTAGCATTGAGAACCTCGTTTTTAGCAGCGAGTAATTTGTTTTCCTGTGAGATCAGTTTAGCCTGGGTTTCCTGTAATTTCAACTTTTTTTCTTCCACATCCGTAACCGCTTTTAAACCTTCGTTTTGCAGTTGCACAACCCTGTTATATTGTCTTTCGGCTATACTAATATTTGTTTTTGCAGCTTCCAGATCAATACTGTCACTTTGAACCTTTAATTTGGCTTGAATCAATTTATTTTCAGCCTGTTGAAATTTTAAATTTCTTTCTTTAATCAAAGCGTCAATCTGGTTGTTGAGCGCCTTGACCTTTTCACCATAAGAAACAACGGCATTCGATTTTGCCAAAATTTGCTGACCTGTACGCTCCGCAAGATTAGGATCGAAATACTCATTTTTAATTTCCGAAATAAACAAAATAGTATCACCCTTTTTTACATAATCCCCTTCCTGTACAAACCATTTCTCTATTCTCCCAGGAATGGGGGATTGAATGGTCTGAGGCCTTTGATCGGGCTTAAGAGTAGTAAGATATCCGGTTCCTGAGACATTTTGGGTCCAAGGCAGGAATAGAAAAATTAACCCTGTAAAAGCGAAAATCAGAAGGAAGCGGTTAAAATGCTTATAATGTCTGGTATGAAAGACTTCCCTTGCTGAAATAAATTGCGTCAGGTCTACCTTTTGGTTTAATTTATTTGGAGATATATTGAGCATGTCTTTTAACTTTCGTTTATAATTTTACCTTTATCCATCGTGATAATTCTAGTACAATGTTTTTTCCAATTGTCATTCTGACTAATTACAACTAAAGCCCAAGGTCTGGTTTTGCTTGAAAGGAAATCCATAATCTCCCGGGTTTCCACTGTATCAAATTGATCCAGCGGGTCTTTTAGAATCAACAATCTGGGTTTTCTAACTATACTTCGTGCAAGAACAATTTTTTTAGAAATAACATAAGGTATTTGCAGTCCTTCGGGATACAACATTGATTTCAGACCATAAGGTTGTTCCTTCACAAATTTTGTCAAGCCGACCTTTTCCAGTGCCCAGTATACATCCTTATCAGAGATGTCCTTATCGCCAAATGTTATATTTTCCAGAATACTTCCTTCAAAAGGAGACTCTTCAGTTAAAGACTGGCCTAAATGTGAGCGGTAATAATTTAAATTGATTGATTTTAAAGAAACATTGTTAATAAAAATATCACCTTGATCAGGCGTTATTATGCCGGCAACTAACCTTAATAAAGTAGATTTGCCCGATCCACTGCCACCCTGTATTAAAATACTGCATTGGGGCGTTATTTTTAAAGAAACCCCATCAATAATATATTTGTTGCTTCCCGGGATCTTGTAGCTGACATCTTCCAGTTCAACAACAAAACCTTCATCATCCTGAAATGGTTTTTCCCCGTCCTGCGGTTCCAATTCTTTGTCCACCACCTGGCCTAACTTTTCGAGAGAGGTGAGTAAATCGTAAAGCGTTTCCAATCCCAAAATCAATTTTTCTACCGAGCCTATCACCAATAGGATAATGATTTCGGCAGCAACAAATTGTCCAATATTCATCTCCTGATTAAGGACAAGAATTCCCCCTATGAGCAATAAACCCAGAGTTACAAGTACTTTAAAACCAATCATTTGAATATACTGAATCACTAATATCCGAAAGTGACTTTCCCTGGCACTAAGATAGTCAGACACTAAAACGTCAGTTTTATTCATGGCCAAACTCGTTCTGCCAGACAGCTTAAAACTTACTATTGAACGGGCTACTTCCTGTATCCAATGGGCAACTTTATATTTATTTTTTGATTCATCCAAACTGGTCTCCATCCCTCTTTGTGCGGTAAATTTAAAGACCACGTATATTAGTAGCAGCAACAGAATACCATAAATAATGAAAAAAGGATGGTAGAACGAGAGTAAAAGTAGTCCCAAAACTATCTGTAATAAAGCTGCAGGGAAATCAATTAAAATTTTAGAAAGTCCTTTCTGTACATTTAGAGTATCAAAAAAACGATTAGCTAACTCCGGGGGATAGAAGTTAAGCAATTGATTCATCTTAATTTTTGGGAACCGATAGGCAAACTCAAAAGCAGATCTTGTAAATATTTTTTGCTGTACATTTTCAATAATCCGTATCTGCATTAATTGCAGCACACCAACAAAAGCGACAGCCAAGGTTACCAGTATAACTAATACAATCCATGAAGTACTAACCTGGGCACCTTGTATAAGGTTTATTATAGCTTGTATCCCTAATGGAAGAGATAAATTGACGATACCTGCAAATATGGCATAGTAAAATACCTGAAGAATATCTCTCCTGTCAAGCTTTAGCAGTCCTAATAAACGCTGCCAGGCACTAAGAATATTTTTAGCCATTATTTTTAATATTTAGGGTGTTAAAGACGAGGTGTTTAAAGTACTCCGTGGGAGTAGTTTTGAGATCACAGCTTGTTAAAGATGAAAAATGATCCATCAAAAAATACTGATGTAATGCACCTTCAATTAGCGTGCTGGCAAGACTGGAAGAAAATGGATATCCTTCATTTACTTCTCTTATTATCTGACTCATTCTATTGACCAGCCTTTTATATATTACAAAATATCCTTCCTTATTCTCCTGATCTACTTCTTTGGTCAAGTAGGATTTGGAGTATTCATTTATAACTATTTTATTGAGTAAAATCTCATTGATATGTGAAAAAGAAGAGTCAACTTCTGTGGCCCTTGTGAGAATTTCTATAGCTTTATCCAATTTTTCTGTAGAATCAGTAATGCTATGAGTGGCAAATACAAGTTGGTACTCCAACCAGCCCCAATACCATGAAGCCAAATAAAGTAGAAGTTTGTGCTTATTTTCAAAATAACGATATATGGAACTTTCATTTGACCCTATTTGAACTCCCAGCTTTTTAAATGTAAAGCTTTCAAACCCCATATTATGGATCATTAGAATACTGTCTTCAACTATTCTTTTACCAAGAGTGGAAGACTCAGGATCCTTCACATACAACTTATCATTAATCACAATTTTTACAGACTGTAATAACCTTTCCATTAATTAATTTTTTAAAAACGAGCAAATATAATAGTATTACTATTAATATATAATAGTTTAACTAATTTTTAACCATAGTATTACTTCTATTCATGAACTACTGATAACATTAAATACTTAATCATAATTAATTCAATTCAGATTTATGCCATATCTTTATTTAAAAGATCAAGACCTATGGCAATTCACAGATGTGGCTGGTGTTTAGGGGATGAGCTATACGAAGCCTATCATGATAATGAGTGGGGTGTTCCCGTAAAAGATGATACTACATTATTTGAATTCCTTGTCCTCGAAACCTTTCAGGCTGGCCTAAGCTGGCTTACCATACTTAAGAAGCGGGATAATTTCAGGAAAGCCTTCGACAATTTTGATTATAAAAAGATTTCAAAGTACAACCAACCTAAGATTGACAGTTTACTTCAGGATGCAGGTATTATTCGCAATAAACTAAAAATTAATGCCACCATTAACAATGCACAATCATTTCTGCAGGTGCAAAAAGAATTTGGAAGTTTTAGTAACTATATCTGGGGTTTTGTAAATGGGAAACCCATAAAAAACAGCATTACAAATCAAAAAGATATCCCTGCGAAAACAGCTCTTTCCGATATCCTGAGTAAGGATTTAAAAAAACGTGGATTTAAATTTGTTGGAAGTACTGTAGTATATGCCCATATGCAGGCTACCGGAATGGTAAATGATCACGAAGTAAATTGTTTTAGATATGAACAGGTATAAAAACATAGTAATAGTTTTAGTTACCTTATTAATGGCCTGGACGTCCATAGCCCAGGTGAAAGTTGAACGCCAACATCGTATAAAAAAAACCCAGTTCCCGCCGGTGGCACATGAATTCATGAAAGAGAAACTGAAAGATGTAAAAAATATACGTTTCTATAAGGAAACAGATACTTCAAAGGTTTCTTACGAGGCCAAGTTTAAAAAAGACAAACTATTTTACGGACTCGGTTTTGATGAATATGGGGAACTGAAGGACATCGTAATTATCATTAAATATTTGGACATTCCTAAAGAAGCTTGGACAAATATAACAATTGTTCTCGAGGAAAAATTTAACAAATATAAAGTCAGACAGATACAACAACAGTATCCTGTTACTTCTAGTCAAAATATTGACATTACACTAAAAAATGCATTCCAAAATCTTATGATTCCTTCCATTAATTATGAATTATTGGTGTCGGGGAAAATTGACGATGAACGCATGGATTATGAACTGTTATTTAGCGCAAACGGGGATTTTGTAAATATGAAAGAATCCCTGCCGGCCAACTATGATCATGTCCTTTATTAATTATAAGGTCCTTATTGGTTTTCTTTTGTTCTCTTCTGTCCTGAGAGGTCAGGGAAATCTAACTTCATTTATTGAACCCCGTTTAACTATAAACTATAGCCTTTCCAATTTATATTCCCATAATTGGGCCATTGCCAACAGGTATGTAATATATCAATCAAACGAAATAAAGTTTAACGCCCAGCAGTTTTTTCTGGAACACTTTTCAAATTTTAAAATCAGGGAGAATCAAAGTCTTGGCCTTGGTGTTTCCTATCGGTTATCCCAAATATTTGAGGAGGAAAGAGTAAATGAATTTCGCATAACCGAACAATACAATGTATATTACAGACCACACGTCGTTCGTTATGGACATAGATTTAGAGCAGAACAACGGATCACATCATTACAGTCCTTCCATCGATTTCGATATAGATTTACTATTGACCTACCTCTAAATGGGCAGAATTCAGATGTTGGTAAAAGTTATTTTATAGGATATACAGAAACTTTACTGAATGTGGGTGAGGGCCTTGCTCCAATATATGACCAAAGATTCAGTGCCAATTTTGGCTGGTTATTGACCAAGGCAACCAAGCTTCAGATCGGATCTGAATACAGGTTACTCTATTCGTCCGGTATAGCTCAAAACATATTGCTATGGCGTACTTCAGTAATTCTTAGTCTGTAATATTTTTAGGAATTCCTTCCTCGGTATTTCTTCAGCACCTAAACTTGCCAAATGTTTGGTATAAACCTGACAGTCAATAAATTTATAATTAAGTTCTTTCAGGTCTGTTGCCAATTGGATAAATGCAAATTTGGAAGCATTATTGGCTTTGGAAAACATGCTTTCACCACAAAACACGTGACCCAGATCAACACCGTACAACCCACCTACTAAATTATTACCTTCCCAGACCTCATAGGACTTGGCAATACCCTGTTGATGTAATTTTACATAGGCCTCTCTCATTTTATTTGTAATCCACGTACCCTTCTGCCCTTTTCGGTCTATTTCTGAACAGGCTTCCATCACCTCTTTAAAACATCTATTCCTGGTTAAGGTGAACCGCATACCCGACAAAATTTGCCGCATGCTTTTCGAAATCCTGATCTTTTCAGGGAATAGGATCATTCTGGGGTCCGGGCTCCACCATAATATTAGAGAATCATCATTAAACCAGGGGAATATCCCTGAATTATAAGCCCGCAACAATCTTTCAGGGGATAAATCCCCTCCAACTGCCAGTAAACCGTCAGAATTTGCATAATCTGCGGGTGGAAACTCCGGCAGATCTGTTAAAAAATAGATATCAGTATTCTTTTTTTTCAAGTTTAACAGTACTGTAAACCACCAATCAACCTAAAAATAACCATTGCTGAAAAGGGTCCTGTTTAAAAAGGCAGATCATCGTGATCTTCTTCGTTTAGTTCTTCCGCCGGCTCGAATGCCTCCATTGGTGGCACAGGTGGAATCCCGTTACCATCCTGATCTGGTTGCAAAGATTCTATTCGCCATCCTTGAACGGAATTGAAATATTTGACCTCTCCCTGAGGGTTTGTCCATTCCCTTCCTCTAAGGTTAATACTTATTTTTACAGTTTCTCCAACCTTATGCTTGTCGAGCAAATCACACTTGTCCTGAACGAATTCTACCAGGATATGCTGGGGATATTGTTCTTCTGTGGTAATAACTACCTCCCTTTTCCTAAAACCATTATTCCCAAAGGTTTTAGTCTCATCAATCATTTTAATTTTTCCTTGTACTTCCATTTAATTCAATATGTATTAGCAATACTTTCCAGGCAGAAAGTATCTCGTTATTATCTAAATATTTCCTAGTTATTTTAAGTAATTCTTTTAAATCCTTTTTTTGGACTAATGAAGCAACTACCTCATTAGATGCCATAAATTCTTCGATTTCACTTTTATCCGGGATTCTATCAATATTTCCCAACAACCCCAAATCGTTACCTTTAAGCATTTTGAGTGATTTTATTTCTTTTGGTATACAATCAACTCCAATTCCAAGCTTTGAAAGAGGTTTAGGTACCTCAAACATACCCTTATTTGCCCTGGTATACCAATTTCCACCCATTCTTGCTACCAGATCAATTTCAAATTGGTCTATTGAGCCGTTTTTATCCAAAACAGACCTATGGATATGCATTTTAACAATTTCCGCAAAAACCAGATTACCTGCCCCTCCATCTTTACCTAACGCCTCAACTTTAAGTACTTTACATTCAAACTGGACCGGTGATTCTGCCACCCTGTATGGTTTTACCAAATCCGAGTCGAGCATGGTCAATCCGGCCTTTATAAATTCATTTTCCTTTTCACCATATTCTGTGCTTGTCAAGGACATTTGCTGAACAATCTCGTAATTTACAACATTGATAACCACTTCCTTTATTCTGAGCACATTTTCTAAGGTATGCTTAGTTGAATTATCACGTACTCTCCTCGCCGGTGAAAAAATCAATATCGGAGGGTTAGCACTAAAAACATTAAAAAAGCTAAAGGGAGAAAGATTTGGATTTCCTTGCTCATCTAACGTACTTGCAAAGGCAATTGGTCTGGGTCCTACAGCACCTAAAAGGTATGAATGTAACTGCCCGGTAGTAATCTCAGACGGTATGAGGGAAATAGCTTTTTGCATCTGTACAAAGGTATATAAATTGTATCCGAATTAAAACTTTAAGTAGCTTTCAGGACACAACATTTTAGGTCAATTTCAGTTATCTTTATTGTTAATTAACAGCCAGAATGAATTACAATTCCCAAAAAAAGACTTCTAATCTATTTCTCTTGATAGCATCTTTTGTTATTGTAAGTCTTATTCTTTGGAATACCAATAGTTTTTTTAAAAAATTCAAAGAAGAAGAGCGCCATAAGATGGAGATATGGGCTACAGCGCAATCAGAATTATTGCAGTCTTCAGAGGATAGGGATCTGGGAAATCTACATGTTAAAATCTTTCAAAACAACACTTCAACTCCAATGATCCTGGTAAATAAGGATGGCTCCATTAGAACTAACAACATGCCTGAAGAATTAGTTCTTGATACCTTGTATTTACAACGAAAAATTAAAACCTTTAAGACGGAGAATACGCCCATTTCCATAGATTATAATAATGAGCAACTAGCTACCCTCTATTATGGCAATTCAGAAGTTTTAAATAAATTAAAATACTATCCTGTAGCTCTTTTATTAATCATCTTTCTTTTTGCTGCTGTTATATTCTTTTTCTTTAAGACCAATAAAGCCTCTGAACAAAACAAACTCTGGGCAGGAATGGCAAAGGAAACCGCTCATCAGATTGGCACCCCGCTCACCTCACTACTTGGCTGGAATGAATTATTGAAAAGCGAAAAAATAAATCCGGATATTACCAAAGAAATTGAGAAGGATATTGGAAGATTGCAGAACATTACAGATCGTTTTTCTAAAATAGGTTCACTACCCAGGCTTGAAAGACATGACATTGTTAAAGAAACAAGGAGTGCCTTTGATTATCTAAAGTTGAGGAGCTCTAAACTAATCCACTTTACATTTAATTCTCAGGTTGACGAACTTCCTGTTCTCCTAAACCGTTCTTTATACAATTGGACCATTGAGAATTTAGTAAAAAATGGTATTGACGCTATGAAAGGTAAAGGCAGTATTTCAATTGAAATCATTCCTGAAGGGAAATATGTAAATATTTTGGTTTCAGATACCGGACATGGTATAGCCAAGGGAGATTACAATTCTATTTTTAACCCCGGATTCACTTCAAAAAAAAGAGGTTGGGGGTTAGGACTATCGCTCGTTAAAAGAATTATTGAAGAGTATCACAAGGGAAAGATAAAAGTTCTTTCATCCAGTAAGAATGGTACTATAATGAAGATATCCTTGAAATTAAATACGTGATAATGGCAAAAGAAAAATTAGTGGTTATTAAAGAGGCGGACATTACAAATAATTGCCCTGAATGCTTTAATCAGGATATGAAACTTACGTTTTATCAAAAACATTTATTTGGTAGGCTATATCATAAAATAACAGCAAATGTCAGTCATCAGATTAAGTGCAATACATGTAAAAGTATCATTTACCCCGTGAACTGGACTGAGGATATTGAACGAACTTTTGAATATTATCAAAAAATGGTTAATCCGGAAAAAGCAACTACCAAGTTCACTTCAGTGTTTTACTTAATTTTGATTCTACCTGTGGCAATTGCAGCGATATTATTTTACCTGTACCAATCTGGTATTATTGTATTTTAGAACGAATTTTAAGGGCAATTTCCTCAAATTCATCCGATGTCAATTCAATTTTGTTCATAAAAGTTGCATCTGCCATCGAACTTAGTGGAATGAGATGCACATGTACATGCGGCACTTCCAAACCAATGACTGTAATCCCAACACGTTTGCAGTCCATAGCGGATTCAATGGCCTTTCCCACCTTTCGTGAAAAGGCCATTAACCCCAAATAAGAAGCTTCGTCCATATCCATTATCTTATTTACTTCTTTCTTAGGAACACATAAGGTATGGCCTTTAGAATTAGGATTAATGTCAAGGAAGGCATAAAAATTATCATCTTCGGCTATTTTATAAGACGGTATATCGCCAGCTATTATTTTGGTAAAAATACTTGCCATGGTCAATTTTGAATTAAATAAAAAATCCTATCAGATTTCGATAGGATTAAATATAAAGAATTATAGTTTTTTACTTCCTGCTTATTTCAAGAATATCGAATTTTAGTGTACCGTTGGGTACAGTAATTTGTGCAGTATCCCCCACCTTTTTACCCAGCAGCCCTTTGCCAATTGGCGAAGTAACCGAAATTTTACCGGTCTTTAAATCAGCTTCACTTTCGGCTACAAGAGTATAGCTTATTACCATACCATTTTGTTGATTTTTTAATTTTACGGTCGAAAGTACCAATACTTTGGAAGTATCCAGCTGGGACTCATCAATTAATCTGGCATTGGACAAGGTTTCTTCTAATTTGGCTATCTTTAGTTCCAATAATCCCTGTGCCTCTTTGGCAGCATCATACTCAGCATTTTCAGATAAATCCCCCTTATCTCTTGCCTCAGCAATAGCCTGTGAAGATTTAGGTCTTTCCACATCCCTAAGTTGGTTTAATTCTTCTTTGAGTTTTTTTAATCCCTCAGCAGTGTAATAAGACACATTACTCATATCTTCATTATTTATTGAACATTAAAATTATGCCCAAAATCATTAAACAATAAATCCTACGAAATCGCAGGATTAGTTAAAACAATCATTTTGATGTAACTATTTTAAGATAAACACATTAAGTGGAGTTATTCGTCAAAATGAGGTTTAACTAATAAGAAAATCCCCTTTTTTAAAGAGGATTTAACGCAAATATACATATTTTTTGTTCAATTTTGTTCAAGATTTCTCAATTGAATCCAAATAATGAAAAGAATATCTCTCTGGTTTATTTTTATTCTGCTACTGGCGTGCAGTAAAGATGAAGAAAACCGAAATCCTTATTTGCAGGAAGTTGGTTTCAGATTTGAAATTAATCTTAATTTACCATTATACAGCCCTTTGACTAATACGGGGAATGCGATATACATTGGAAATCAAGGCGTTGGAATAAGAGGTGTTTTCGTTATCAATAAAGGATTTGATCAATTTTTTGCCTGGGAAGCGAGTTGCCCCAATCATGCTCCAAATGCCTGCTCAACAATGGATCTAAATAGTCAAACCGTAATTTGTTCCTGCGAAGATTTCGAATATAGCCTGTTCACCGGGCAACAACTAAACAGGCCTGATGATGGGAAACGTTATTATGACCTTTTGTTTTATAACACTTCATTTAATGGAACAACGGTCGTAATATCGAATTGAGCATGGACTAGAACAAACTAAATAAATACCTGGCTACCTTAGAAATTAATTGTTGCTCCCAATAAAAAATTTATCCCGGCCTGAGGATAATATCCGGCACCTTCTATTGTAGTTATAGTTCCCGGATTGGAAAAATCATCATCATAGGTAAAAAAGTAACCATTGGATACATATTGAGCATTAAAAATATTATTAATTAGCCCTGAGAGCACGATGCTTTTTATAAATGAATTGGTTTTGATTCCATACTGCACATTGAAATCTGTTTGAGAGTAACCCTCAAGTACAGAGCTTTCTGCATCAATATTACCCATATATTGTCTCCCAACATATTTGGTTAGCAATGAAATTTGAAAATTTTCATTTGGCAAGTATGTAAATATGTTGCCTGCCACAATTTCGGGAGAATAAGCAATATTGGTGTTCCCCAGGTTCTCTATTTCGCCATCCCTTAGAAAAATAAAATCAATATTTTTATTCGCGCTTAGCGCTAGATTAGGTTGCAATTTAAAGTGCTTACCTATGCTCACACTGGCATCAATTTCAAAACCCAGACGGTAACTGTCCCCTACATTAGCCCGCAACGGAGCTCCAACATCATTGAGTTCTCCGGTTAATACCAACTGATCTTTATACCTCATATAATATATGTTGGTATTTACCTGAACGGAAGGCGAAACATATCTCCACCCCAGCTCAAGGTCATTAAGTTTTTCCGGTCTGGGATTACCACTTTCATAATCATTCCTATTTGGTTCACGATTGGCTACGGCCAGGGACAGATACAAATTATTAGTATTATCCAGATTAAAGCTCATCCCAATTTTCGGATTAAAGAAATTAAACGTATCATCAACCATTCCGGTATCATCCCCATTTGCTCTATATCCAACATTTCTATATTGTAAATCTCCAAAAAGTCTCCAGCTTTTCGAAATTTCATAATTTAATTTTCCAAAAACATTAAAGTCTGTTTTTTTGGAATCATCATCATAATACCTGTCCCTGATCATCCCGTTACCGGCAAAACGGGCCCAGATAACTTCGCCAAAATGATCTCCATTATAAGAATTCCAACCACCGCCCATAATAAGGTTTATTTTATCTTTTTGGTATTTGGCTGAAAAAACTGCTCCGTAAAAATCATTGTCAAGCCATCGTCGTCGGATTAAATCTGTAGTGTTCACTTCCTCTCCATCCACCACTATCGGTGTAATTCCATATATGGCAAAATCATCGTCCTCCCTGAATTGCTCAAAGTAGCCTCTTCCTTTGGTATAATGAAGTGCTATAGTTGTACTCCATAAAGGTGATATAGTTTCATTCCAATGTAGTTGAAAATGATCTTGTTTATAATTATCTTCTTCCTTGTCATAAAACTGAGTGTTTCCATTTTCATCCGTATACATACCGGCGGGGTTAAATGTCCGGTCAGAAACAAGGGTCTCCGCATCAATTCCGAACCATGATTGGTAGGTAACTTCATGACCCCCAAAAAGAACAGCTTTGATCAGTGTATTATCATCTACGTAAGCGCCTTGTAAAAAATAGGAATTTAGCTCTGAAGCAGCCCTGTCTATATAGCCGTCAGATTTAATTCTGGACAATCTGCCAGAAATTTCAATATGTTCATTTAATAAGCCTGTACTGAACTTTAGATTGTTTCGCAATGTGCTAAAGCTCCCATAGGAAGATGAAATTGTGCCAAAGGCTTCCCTGGAGATGGCTTCCGTCAATATATTTAAACTTGCCCCAAAAGCCCCTGCTCCATTTGTAGATGTTCCCACTCCCCTCTGTAATTGAAGGCTTTCTGTAGAAGAAGCAAAATCCGGTAGATTTACCCAAAAAGTTCCATGTGACTCAGAATCGTTGTACGGTATTCCATTAATAGTGACATTCACCCTGGTAGCATCGCTTCCTCGTACACGAATTCCTGTATAACCTACTCCTGCTCCAGCATCTGACGTAGTTACTACAGCAGGTAAAAAGTTCATAAGAACAGGAATGTCCTGGCCAAGATTCCTAGGCATTATTTGCTCTTTTGTTAAGTTTGAAAAGGTTACAGGAGTTTCTTTGGTTACCCTAACGGCAGATACAAGAACTTCATCCAGCACAATTTTTTCGAGGCTAATGGTATCAGATTCCTGTTCCTGTGCAAAAATATTAGTTCCGGCAAGGATTATTAGAGAAAATATGCTAGCAGCTTTCATTCGCAGTTATGTTACACGAATAAAAGGGGTTCTATTCTAATTTCTATGAGTTTAATTTTTCTGAAGAGCAGAAAAAAATCCAAATGGCGATTATCGCCTCCCTTAGCAGCATTACCTGCTCAGGTTCCTTGGGTATAATCTCAGCTTATCCTGAAATAAGAACATAAATCTAATAGAAAATACCTACAGATTTAATTTACACTTCTTTTCAGGAGTTCGCACCCCTTTTGAGATAGTTCAAAGTTACGATGGCACTTTCATTTTTCATAATAAAAAGAGCTCTAATTAATGATAGGGATAATTAGGAAAAATGCTGTTATTACGGGAAATAGATTTTCCTAAACTAAGTCACCTGATGTGTAGGTTTTAACAGATCATTCACCGTCTTTACGGGATTAAAGGTGACCAGCGGAACTTCTACGAATATGGTATTCCAAAAGGCCATAGCCCCATTCCAGAGTCCCGGTAATTCCAGAGCCTTTAATTCTTTCCCTTCTTTTGTTTTTTGGCTTATAAACCCTTGCTTGGTATCCACAAAATTCAACAGGTTATATTTCTCACCCCTAAAGTTTCTGACACCACAAACAAGGTCGACCGGATTAAAATGTGTTGAATTCTTTAAGATAGCCGCACTGACTTTCTTCTGAAGTATTTACCTGAGCAGATTCTATGATCTGTAGTGATATATGTCCATGAGCATCTTTTATCCAAAAAGGTCCTCCACCAGGTTCGCCTTCATTTTTTACCATTCCACAAACACGGATGGGTCTGTTGATCTTATCCTTTAATATTTCCAATTGCTCTGTGATACTAAAACTTGAAAAATTATCTAAAAACCTAACATTGAGCTCATTTTCCAAAAAAGCTTTGATTTCGTGTAATTGTTCACCATTAATATCATTTCTATCTAATTGATCTGCATAGAAAAATGCTTTTTGCTGTACTTCCAGAAGCAAACCGGCAAGTACCTTCTTGCTTCTGGTAAGCTCGTCTTCATACATAGGTACAACCACATTATCAATATTTTTGATAAAGATAATATCCGCATTTTGCTCATTTAAGTTTTCAATAAGGGCCCCATGACCACCAGGCCTAAATAATAATGAACCATCCTTATTGACAAACGGCTCATTATCCATGGTAACGGCTATGGTATCGGTTGAGGGTTTTTGATTTGAGTAGGTGACTTCAAATTCTGTTTGAGTCGTCTTTGAAAGCCTGGGAGCCACCTCATTAAATTCTTCATTAAATAAGGATTGGTGTTGCTCTGATATGGTAAAATGTAATCTGGCCACATTATTTACCGAAGCATACCTGGCGGCTTCCTTTAAATGCTCTTCAAAAGGAGTGGCAATATATTTCCCATAATTGTGAAAAGGTAAAAGCCCTTTTGGGTAAAAACCATAATTGAGCCCTTCCTTTAGCAGCATTTCAGTGACAAATTCATATGTTATTTCTTTTGTCGAACTGGCTTTATCCTTTATTCTTTTTTGAATAATCTCGTAAAAAGGAAAATCCTTAATTTGTTTGAAAAAGGTCTTTATTTTCAAATCATTCGACCTGTTAACATAGGTTTCTACATCCTCCACTTGCGGATCATAGCGTTTTAAAAAAATGAAAAGGGACTTAAACATTCTTGATGCCGCACCTGAAGCAGGCACAAATTTCAGCAAACTTAAAAGACTTTTTAATTCTTCGAATTTACCAATCAGTTTTTCCTCCTCTGTTTTATTAAATTTCTTAATCCCATCCGAAACAATAGCAGGTCTTACCAGCTGGACATATGGAATTCCTTCTTTAAAGGATTCCAACTGATCCAGAACCTTTTCCCTTGAGATTCCTTTTTCTTCTAGTTGTTGCAAATGCAGTGGCGATAATTTCATCATCTCTCCAATAGTTTATCGATAAACTTAATGGCCAGAGTGAGCCGATTTTCCTTATTTCCTTTTAAAATAACAAAATTCCTATCATACTTTTCCAATGTTTCCTTAAAATAAAGAAACATCCTTTCACGCTCATTAGGTTTATCACGAAGATCGTCTTTTTCCCAGGGAATATCTATAGAAGTTAGCAGATAAAGATCATAGGAATTCTGCAAAGCGTATTTTTCTAAAACTGGGTCACAATATCCCAGGTAATAGGCTTCAGAATATACTTTGGTCTCAAGTAAGTCTGTATCACAAATTAGAAGTTTATTTGCTTTCCCAGTCCAGTAATTTTCCAATCGAATTTGGCCTTCTGCAATGGGAATCAAATCATGAGCTTCACAAGTTTTTTGCTCTTTATTCCACTTTTCCTGCAAATATTCCCGGGCAAATTCCGGTACCCATTCTGTTTGGTAGTGTTTCGCAAGTTCCTGAGCTAAGGTCGTCTTACCAGAAGATTCAGGCCCAAACAGAACTACTTTAATAAGGTCAGCGGGCTTTTGTTTAAGTTTTTCTTCCATGCCATATAACCATAAACGGCAATTATGGTAAATAATAAATATTGAAGTGATGTAAAAATAAGTCCTTTATACAAATATAAAGGTACTGTAATGACATCGCCAATAATCCAAAAAGTCCAGTTTTCCAGTTTCTTCTTGGCCATCAACCACATCCCTACAAAGAAAATAGCAGTTGTAAAGGTGTCAACATAGGCAGTCCAACTGTTGAATTTGTCAAATAGCGCATAAACCAGAAAAACAAAAACAATTGCACCTATAAACAGGAATACGGACCATTTTTTCTCGAGCCTGTTTGTTTTAGTTATGGGGATAAAATGGTTGGCATCCACTTTTCGAGTCCAAATATACCACCCTATAATACTCATTGAAAAATAATAGGCATTTATCAGCATGTCACCCAATAAGCCATATATCCAAAGAATATATACGAAAATTCCCGTATTGATTAATCCAGTTGGAAATACAAGGATATTCTCTTTTTTGGCATACCATACACTTAAAAATCCAAAAACAACCCCAATCATTTCAAGGATAATTATAAAAACAGGTGTATCCTGGTACTGTGCAAAAACCCAATCAAAAATCTGGCTCATAATTGCTTCGGTCCGTTTTTACAATTTTTAAGTACATTAGACCTTTTTCCATTAATTCAAAAACTACTTTTATTTCTTTTTGAAGCATTTTCATTATGTCGTCATAGTCTCCATAAACCTGAGTACTTAAAGGGTTTTCAAGTACTGTGAACCCGGTGGTTCGTAATTTTTTTATAAAACCTGTAATAAGTTCCTCATAATTATTCTGAAGCGGGCATAAGGTCAGTTCAACGGATATATTCATAATCATTAAATTTATTTCAGTCCAGTTTGAATTACTATTCTTTTTTAATCGCATATACACATGTAAATCCTTCAAACTCCAGAAAAGTTATATCATAATATGACGTTTGTCCTTCATAACTTATAAGTCCTGTTGTTGTATTTTCACTGTTTTTGAAATCATGGATATAAATATGATTCATAAAACTTAGTCCGTGTGTGGCATATATTTTATAAAGAGACTCTTTGGCACCCCAAATAATAGTCAATTTCTTAACGAGTTCTTCTGCATTTTCAATACCGCTAAATGCCTCCACTTCTGTGAACTTATGACCAATTCGGATTATTTTAGGCCTTTGTTTCTCGATATCAATTCCTACCTCATCTTTCAGACTTACAATTATGCCGGTAAAATGGTACGAATGTGTAATTGATATGTGATTTCCATCTTTCAAATGGGGTTTTCCTGCCTGATCATAATAAAGGTCGCTATCTACATAGCCTGCAATACCCAGTAAGTGGCGAATACTTAAGAATCCTCTTCTGTGCAGTTCAGACTTCATCCCATTTAACCTAAGCTGGCATACATTGGTAAGTTCAATATTGAAGGAAAGTTCCTTTTCAGGCTCTGTGATTTTCCAAATGTATACCTTAGTATTTGGAGTAACTGTTATAATTTTGTAAATAGGCATACAATTTTTTAAGTTATCTTTACCTTTGCTTTTTGAAATAGTAACAGGATTTCTGTTTAACGAATGTAAAAAATAAAAAAGATATGCGAACCAATACCATACCATACACTCCATTTAAGGTTAAAGATATTTCTTTAGCGGAATGGGGAAGAAAAGAAATTGAATTGGCAGAAGCCGAGATGCCGGGGCTAATGGCTTTGCGCGAAGAGTATAAAAAAGAACAGCCACTTAAGGGTGCCCGTATTGCAGGCTGTCTACATATGACAATACAAACTGCGGTATTAATAGAAACCCTAACGGCTCTTGGTGCAGAAGTGACCTGGAGTTCATGTAATATATTTTCTACACAGGATCATGCTGCTGCGGCTATTGCTGCGGCTGGCGTAGCAGTTTACGCATGGAAGGGTATGAATGAAACTGAATTTGATTGGTGTATAGAGCAAACACTCTTTTTTGGTGAAGAACGCATGCCGCTTAACATGATACTGGATGACGGGGGTGATCTTACTAATATGGTATTGGATCAATTTCCGGAATTAACATCCGGAATTAAAGGTCTTTCAGAAGAAACAACCACTGGTGTTCACCGCCTCTATGAACGTTATAAAAATGGGGTATTGCCCTTACCTGCCATAAATGTGAATGATTCGGTAACCAAATCCAAATTTGACAACAAATATGGCTGCAAGGAGAGTGCGGTTGATGCTATTCGAAGGGCTACAGATACCATGTTGGCTGGAAAGCGGGTTGTTGTTGCAGGATACGGCGACGTTGGAAAAGGCACAGCAGCTTCATTCAGAGGTGCCGGAGCCATTGTAACAGTTACAGAAATAGACCCAATTTGCGCATTGCAGGCCTGTATGGATGGCTATGAGGTAAAAAAACTGGATACCGTAGTCAGGAATGCAGACATTGTAATTACTGCAACAGGTAATAAGGATATCATCAAAGGAGAACATTTCAGGGCTATGCGCGATAAAGTTATTGTATGCAATATTGGACATTTCGACAACGAAATAGACATGGCCTGGTTAAATGAGAATTATGGGGATACCAAAGATGAGATTAAACCTCAGGTAGATAAGTATACTATAGATGGAAAGGACATTATAATACTTGCCGAGGGACGTTTGGTTAATTTAGGATGTGCCACAGGTCATCCCAGCTTTGTTATGAGCAATTCGTTTACCAATCAGACACTCGCACAAATTGAACTGTGGAAAAATAGTGCTAATTATGAAAATAAGGTATATATGCTTCCAAAGCACTTGGATGAAAAGGTTGCCAAACTTCATTTGGAACGATTAGGAGCCGAACTGACCGAACTACGAAAAGATCAGGCCTCTTATATTGGGGTCGAGGTCCAAGGCCCTTACAAGCCAGACTATTACAGATATTAACTGGTTTAAGCTTAATTCAGAAACACAAAAAACCCATTATGAAAACATAATGGGTTTTTATTTGAGTTATTCAATTGAGTACTAAGCCTCGAAAGGCTCTATAGAAACATAAGATTTTCCTCCCGCCTTCTTTTGAAACTTTACAAGCCCGTCTACTCTGGCATGTAATGTATGATCTTTTCCGGCGTATACATTATTACCAGGATTGTGTCTGGTACCACGTTGTCTTACAATGATATTTCCTGCAGTAGCTGCCTGACCTCCAAAAATCTTAACTCCTAATCGTTTCGATTCTGATTCTCTACCGTTTTTAGAACTACCTACACCTTTTTTATGTGCCATGATATTACTATTTATACCAAGCCTCGGCTTGCATTAATTATTAACTTATTTATTTAATGCCTCAATAAGATCGGCCTTTTTCATAGAAGAAATCCCAGTGATTCCTTTAGCTTTGGCCATTTCTTTTAATTCTGCTACAGTCTTTTGGCTAAAATCCAAAGCTTCTTTCGGAGCCGACTTTGCATTTTCAACTTTAGCAGCCTTAGGCGCTTCAGTTTTTGGAGCTGCCTCTTTAACTGGCGCAGCCTTTATTGGGGCTTCTTTTTTTGTTTCGGTCTTAGCCTTAGCCTCGGTCTTCTTAGCACCCTTTGCAATAATACTTTCGATAACCAATTCCGTTAAATACTGTCGGTGGCCATTTTTCTTTCGAAACCCTTTACGTCTTTTCTTTTTAAAGACAATTACCTTGTCTCCCTTTAAGTGTTTAACGACTTTAGCCTCTACTGCGGCTCCGTCTATAGCTGGGGCGCCAATTGTAATGTTACTACCATCTTCCAGCAAGAGGACATTGTGAAATGAAACTTTGTTTCCTTCGTCTTCCTGCAAACGGTGAACATATACTTTTTGGTCTTTTGCAACTTTAAATTGCTGCCCTGCTATTTCTACAATTGCATACATAGCGTATATATTAATGATTTTTATTTCTCTTTAAAAGAGCTTTCCAACCCCTTGAGTACCAAACGTACCCTAAAGGCGGGTGCAAATATACTGCTAAATTGGGAAATCGCAAGGATTTTTTTCTCCTAAACAGATTTTTTCTTAAGGTTTTTTGGAGTTTTGAACAACTGCATAAATGTAAGAGTCAGGACAAGTGTAGTTGCAAAACCCATAATTGCGACCGTGAAAAATACAATTCCCTCAAAATTTTTGAAATTCTTAAACCAACTTGTTGAAAGCTCCTCCAAAAAATCTCTGTTGATTTCAGTGGAGTAAAAAGCGAAAAAAAGAGTGAAAATAAGCGTTGCTACAACTCCGGTCACCATTCCTGCTTTAAATCCTACTCCATAGTTGAAATTGTGTTTTTCCTGAAGCCTAAAATATTTTATGGCCTCATATATTCCAAAACCAGTAATTATTCCATTAAAAAGACTAAAAAACACATTAGTATGTAATCCAAAAAGTGACAAAATCAAAAAATATGCAATAAGACTCCCGCTTGTCGCAATACCAAAGCGTATCGGGAGAGCAATTCGTTTCATCTGCTTCATTTTATATGCTTATGAAAATAATAAATATTGTGCAATAATCATATAAAATCTTGTTAAAGAACCTTAGTTCTCTTTCGCTTAGCAACAAAAAAATTATATTAGTAACCCTATTAAAAGTAAAGCATTTAAACCATTCTATTAATTTGAAATATATGAAAAGAAATATTTTCCCCTTTCTTTTGGCTTTGCTGGCTTTTGTAGCCGTAAGCGCACAAGAAGTAATCTATGAGGAGTATGACCTTGATAACGGGCTACATGTAATTTTGCATCAGGATAATACCGCTCCGGTAATAACCACTGCAGTAATGTACCATGTAGGAGGAAAGGACCGCACTGAAGGACGTACAGGATTTGCTCATTTTTTTGAGCATCTCTTATTTGAAGGTACTGAAAATATTGAAACCGGTACCTGGCGTGAAATAGTTTCATCCAGAGGTGGGGTTATGAATGCCAATACTTCGCAGGATCGCACCTATTACTATGTAGTTTTCCCTTCAAATAATCTTCAGTTAGGCCTATGGATGGAATCTGAGCGGATGTTGCATCCAATTATAGATCAAAAAGGTGTAGACACCCAACAGGAAGTAGTTAAGGAAGAAAAAAGGCTTAGATATGACAATTCTCCTTATGGACAATTATTGCCGGTCTTGGGAAAAAGTCTATTTGAAGTACATCCGTATAAGGATCCAAATATTGGATATATGGAAGATTTGGATGCAGCCACACTTGATGATGTAATTGCATACAATAAAAAATATTATGTCCCCAATAATGCAGTATTGGTTGTAGCAGGAGACATAGACATTTCCAAAACCAAGAAGATGGTTTCAGCGTATTTTGCCCCTATCCCAAGAGGTGCGGATGTCGAAAGAAATTATCCTAAGGAAAAACCTATAACGGAAGAAGTAAAAGTTACTGCCTACGATGCCAATATCCAGATACCTGCAGTTGGCGTAGCTTATAGAATACCCGGCTTTAGGGATAGAGATGCTTATATTCTTAATATGATATCAACCTATCTGAGTGATGGTAAAAGTTCCAAACTCTATAAAAAAATTGTGGATGAACAAAAACAAGGATTACAGGTAGGGGCTATAAATTTAGATCAGGAGGATTATGGAATGTATTTGGTCTATGCACTTCCTGTTGGTGAAATTTCCCTTGATGTTCTGGTTACCGAAATGGAAGAAGAAATCTCAAAAGTCCGTAATGAATTAATTTCTGAAAACGATTATCAAAAATTACAGAACAAATTTGAAAATAATTTCGTGAACTCTAATTCAAGTATTGAGGGTATAGCAAATTCATTGGCAAGAAACTACATGCTGTATAACGATACCGAATTAATTAACAAAGAAATTGATATTTACCGTTCAATAACAAGGGAAGAGATTCAGGCAGTTGCCAATAAATATTTGAATCCCAACCAAAGGGTAATCATAGATTATTTACCAAGTGAAAAAATTGACAATTAAGAATATGAAAAAACTATATTTTACCCTCATAATAGGTTTAACCGTTATAACTCTTAATGCTCAGGTAGACAGAAGCGTTATGCCCAAACCAGGACCTGCACCGGAGATCAATCTAAAAGATCCGCAGCGTTTTGAACTCCCTAACGGACTTAAGGTTTTGGTTGTTGAGAATCACAAACTACCAAGGGTTTCCGTACAACTTACTATAGACAATCCACCGGTTGCAGAAGGTAGTAAAGCCGGGGTTTCCATTCTTGCGGGAAGTTTAATAGGGAATGGTTCTAAATCCATTTCCAAGGATGATTTTAATGAAGAGGTAGATTTTCTTGGTGCCCGAATGAACTTTGGGTTACAAAGTGCATCCGCATCGTCATTATCAAAATATTTTCCAAGAATTCTGGAACTTATGGCCGATGCCGCTATTAATCCGAACTTTACCCCGGAAGAATTTGACAAAGAGAAGGTCAAACTTATCACCGGACTTAAATCTGAGGAAAAAGATGTTTCAGCAATTGCGAATAGGGTTCAAAATGCATTGGCATACGGTATCAACCATCCGAACGGGGAGTTTGTTACGGAAGAAACGGTAAACAATGTTACCCTCGCAGATGTAGAAAGGTTTTATCTGGAATTATTTGTTCCCGCCAATGCTTATTTGGTGGTAATTGGGGATATAAAATTTGATGAAGCCAAAGAATTAGTGACCAAATATTTTGACTCCTGGGTTAAAGCATCGCCACCATCACTGGGCTACCCGGAGCCTTTGGATCCACAATATACACAAATCAACTTTGTGGATGTACCCAATGCAGTACAATCAGAAATTGCAATTCAAAATATAGTTAATCTGGAAATGAAAGATGAGGATTATCTATCCGCTAAAATCACGAATTTTATTTTAGGCGGGGGATCAGTTAGCCGTTTGGAACAAAATTTAAGAGAAGATAAGGCGTTTACTTATTATTCCAGATCAAGGCTGAATGACAGCAAATATAATGCCTCTACATTTAGAGCATTTACTGCAGTTAGAAATGCGGTAACTGATAGTGCAATAGTTCAATTAATCTATGAAATAGATAAAATTATCAAGGAACCCATTTCCGAAGAAGAACTCGAAATTGCCAAATCGACTTATATTGGAAGTTTTGTACTCGCATTAGAACAGCCTTCAACAATAGCAAGATATGCGTTAAATATTGAAACAGAAGGATTGCCCAAAGATTTTTACAAAACCTATTTAGAACGAATAAATGCAATTACCGTGGAGGATGTGGATAAAGCTGCAAAGAAATATTTCCATATAAACAATGCACGGATTGTAGTAGCTGGCAAAGGGAGTGAGATTTTGGAAAACCTAGAAAAAATACCATTTAATGGTAGATTTCTCCCGGTATTCTATTATGATAAGTACGCATCAACTGTGGAAAAACCAGATTACAATGTCGTTTTTCCAGAAGGCACTAATGTACAGAGTGTATTAGGTTCCTATTTTAAGGCAATCGGAGGTAAAGCAGCTGTAGCAAATATCCAGTCGCTTAAACTGGTGTATGAAGGATCAGCTATGGGAAGCACCATTAAAACTGAAGAAAAAAGGACGGCTGATAAATATGTACAAACCACCTTTATGAATGGTGACCCAATGATGGGGATTGTTGCAAAAGGAGATGAATTATTTATGAAACAGGGAGGTAATAAAGTGCCTTTACCAGCTGAAATGCAGCAGGATATGAAGGCTGCCATGGGGGTTTTTCCTGAACAGGGTATTGCTTTAAGCACTAAAGCAAAACTCGTGGGAACCGAAGATATAGAGGGCAAAGCAGCTTATAAAATTGAAGTCCCTGGAGAAGCCGTTCAGGCTGCCTATTTCTACGATGTGGAAACAGGTTTAAAGGTAAAAGAAACGACAACCATCACAATGAACGGCCAGACACAGAACCAGGAAATTAGTTTTAAGGATTATCAGGAAGTGGACGGGATTAAATTCCCTTCAGTCAAGGTGAGTTCTATGGGACCTCAAATGATAGAAAGTAAATTACTGGAAGTGATTTTAAATGGCGATGTTACAGAAGCTGATTTTGACTAAGTCCCATATAATTTACATAAAAGGAAGACCTGCGTATTTGGCAGGTCTTCCTTTTATAGTATAGTGTCTTAAATAGACGCTGGAATTAGCCGATTTTTCGAATGGAAGTCTCACCCAGATTTATCCCTTTATCTACTTCGGGATTTCCTTTGTATTCAATTTCTGCTTCTCCATATGAAGTAACTTTCAATTTATCTGCAACATTTACTTTAAATTCACTCTCCCCATAGGCTGTAATTTTAGTAAAGGCATTATCCATCTTAAGCGTATTTACCTCACTTTCTCCATACGCCCTGTATTTTTGTTCTTTCACTTTCCCTTTTTCAATTTCAAGGTAGCTTTCACCATATATGGCAACAGATAACTTCTGCAAGGATGCTTCACTTAAATATATTTTGGTTTCTCCATAAATTGTTAGTTCAAATTCATTTTGAACAATTGGACTGACACATCTAATGGTCTCTTCACCCCGAACAGACAATTTTTCTAAAGTCTTGTACGTAATATTAGCTGTAACCATTGTTCCGTCATACATATCTTCTCTTCCGGACCAATCGTCTCCTTTTACTTTTTTGTTCTTGGTATACATCTTTGCATGATCCAAATATATGCGTAACGTACCATTCACAACCTCAACATTAATCTTTTCACGCGGGACTTCTGCTTCCTCAATAATAACCGTTTCCTGTTCTCCCTGTTTCAAAGTCACTTCAATGTGTGGGCTGATAGTAATTTTTGTAAACGGTTTTACGGATAAAGTAGCTGACTGACCAAAGAGCTGAGATACACCAGCCAGTAACACTACAAAAAGTGCAATTGATTTTATAATTACTTTCATATTTAACTATATAATTAGGTTAACATTTATTAAAAGAGTAGCCTTGCCAATTTTGTTACACCAAAAGTGATTTTTTATTTTTATTTCTTCTGTTGATTAAATAAACGCCAACCAATATAAGGCCGGTAGCAAGGAATTGTTGCATTACAAAATTTTCCCCATCCAGCAAGCCCCAGAAGATGCCAACTACAGGTATTAAATAAGTGACTGAAACTGAAAAAACCGCAGAAGATATATGAATTAATTTGTTAAACATCACCTTGGCTATACAAGTTCCCAGAATGCACAATACTAAAATATAACCAAGGGAACTCAGGAAATTTTCGCCTTCTGTTACCTTAGCCTCAAATACTCCGGAGAAAGGTAAAATTAATAAGGCCGGAACTAACATAATCGCAAAATTACCTACTGCAATTCCTAACGGAGTTACATCCTGCAATTTACTTTTTATAATATTTGCATTAAAGGCATAGCAAATTGTGGCTACAATAACAAGGCCGGCATACCAATAATTCCGTCCCGTGTTAATTTCCGCGCCTATGACAATGAGTAAAATTGCCCCGGCTAATCCAACAAATACACCCAAAAGTTGATTGCTGTTAAAAGCAGCCCTAAAAACCAAATAACCAACAACAATAGTAAATAAGGGTACAAGGGAATTCAGGATAGAAGCTATGCTACTATCTATTTGAGTCTGGGCAAAAGCAAAAAGAAAAATGGGAATAAAGCTACCCACTATACCGGATATGGCTATCCATTTCCATTCGCGCTTACTTATTGTCCTCAGGCTTTTAAATCCTATAATAAATAACAAGATAGCGGCAATTACAATGCGGAGTACACCTAATTGTATAGGAGTAAAACCTTCTAAACCTTTTTTAATAAGTATGTAGGAGGTACCCCAGATAATGGAAAGGACTATCAGGTATAACCATTTTCTATTGAGGTCGCTCATTACAATTTAGTTTTTCGCAAAAGTCCTATTTTTAGATGGAACAGACCTTGGTTTTTCTTAATTTTACAAATCTAATCGCTGTCTATGAATAGTCTAAAATGTGGGTTACTTGCAGTCCTGAGTTTGTTGGTTTTACAGGCGTGCAAAGAAAAAGAAAAGGAAACTGAAACGCTTTCACAAATGAAAGAAGTTATGGCTATCCATGACGAGGTAATGCCAAAAATGGGAACAATTGGCAAACTTGTTGCCGAGCTTAAACCAAAAGTAGACTCCACGGAAACGGGCATAGCCTATGATAAAGCCATGAAAGACCTGCAAGAGGCTCATAAAGCTATGATGGACTGGATGAAAGGTTTTGGTGATCGTTTTACTTCGGATGAAATACTGAACGGCGCTGCACTTACTGCACAAAAACAGGAGTGGTTAAATGAAGAAGAAAAAAAAGTTAAAGCACTCAAGTTACAGATCAATACAAGCATTGAAAATGCAGAAAAATTACTCGAATAGGATTTAAAAAGGCAATTGTTTCAAATCTACATTACCTCCTGATATTATAATTCCTATTTGCATATCCTGAAAGCTTTTCTTTTCACTAATTAACGCAGCAAGAGCTACAGCACTGGAAGGTTCAACAATGATCTTTAAACGCTCCCAGATCAGTCGCATGGCAATGACTATTTCATCCTCTGTTACACGTATGATATCATGAACATGCTTTTTAATAATGGGAAAAGTATTGTCGCCCAACACCGTTTTTAAGCCATCTGCAATAGTGTTTGTGGTTAAATTTAATTCAATCTTACCGCTATGGAATGACCGGTAGGCATCATCAGCTTCATATGGTTCTCCACCAACAACCTTGCACTTGTCCCCAAAATAATGTGCTGCCAACGAAGTGCCTGCGATTAATCCACCACCTCCTACAGGCGCAAATATATAATCCAATCCGGGATAATCTTCAAGCAATTCCATTGCAGCCGTACCTTGTCCAATTATTACTTCTATATCATTTGAAGGGTGTATGAAAGTTGCTCCCGTTTCGCCTGCAATTTTATTTGCCGCAACAGTCCGGGCTTCCAGTGTTGGTGCACATTCCACAATATTTCCGCCGTATTGACCCACCGCTGCTTTTTTAACCTTGGGTGCATTTGATGGCATTACAATGTATGCTTTTACATTAAGGCTTTGGGCTGCGAGTGAGAGTGCCTGCGCAAAATTTCCTGATGAATGAGTAATAACCCCTTTGGATCTATCCTTTTCCGATAACATCAATATGGCATTCGTGGCACCTCGCATTTTATAGGCCCCCATCCTTTGAAAATTTTCACACTTAAAGAACAGATGCGTCCCTGTAATTTCATTCAATAAGCGTGACGTCAAAACCGGTGTGCGATGTATATATGGCTTTATTCTTCTATGGCAATCGAGAAGTTGTTGTTTGTACATAGATTACAAATCTTTTAATTGGCAAACTTTAGGCTTGCTTTATTCTTTCCACCGGAGTGATTCCAAAATTCTTCTTATATCCTTTTGCAAATAAACGGCAGCAGGATAAATAGAATCATAATTGGGTTTCACCCTAAAGTAAAGAGATCCGGTCAAAAAGTGACGTGTGCTGTCCGTTGCATAAAATTGTGCCTGTGATGCAGCATCCCCCAAAACTTCGTAAAACATGCCATATACTTTGTCCTTTTCATTAATAAAAGGTTGTTCTGTTATGTTATCCGCTTTAACCACATGTTCGTAGGATAGTTTTTGTGCGTCGGCCAACAGTTCTTCCAAATTATGGTTAACTTCTTTGTAAGTAATAAAAATGGACCCTTTCATTAAGGGGTAATCCAGGGTAACATCGAAGTTTTTATTCTTCTTTATTTGCGCCAGAGCATTATGTTCAAATTGGAATTTTTCCGTAATCAGCAATTCCGCAGATGACTCAGGATAATCTAAACGTAGCATTGCCTTAGGCTTTGGAAATACCTCTTCACCACATGAAACTATAAATAAACTGAGCAACAGAATAAGTGAATATAACTTAGTGTTCATGAGGTAGGGTTACTTTAATTTGCTTTAGTCGTTTCTTATCTAAACTCTCCACTAAAAATTGGTAGTCCATAAAAGTTACAATTTCACCACGTTTAGGAAAACTCCCGGCAATTTCCAGTACAAACCCTGCTATCGTTTCCGATTCGCCTTTATGTGCCTCAAAGTCGTCTTCATGTTCAATTTTCGCGACCCTGTAGAAGTCTTTTAAGGCTGTTTTCCCTTCAAATATATAAGTAAAGTCGTCCAGTTTGGAAAAAATCAAGTCTTCATCGTCAAATTCATCAGAGATATCACCAACAATTTCCTCAATCACATCTTCTAATGTAACAATCCCTGAAGTCCCCCCATACTCATCAACAACTACTGCCAGGTGATTTTTTTTATTCTGAAATTCTAAGAGGAGATCATCTAGTTTTTTATTTTCAGGCACAAAATAGGGTTCCCTGATTAGCGTTAACCAATTAAAATTTTTCCTGTCTATATACGGAAGCAAGTCCTTAACATAAAGTACGCCTATGACGTTATCCATATTTTCGGAAAAAACCGGGATTCGGGAATATCCATGATTCTTAATTTCTTCCAAAATATCTGCGAATTTCATTACTTCACTAAGGCCGAAGATGTCGATACGCGGTCTCATTACCTGTTTTGTATCTGTATTCCCAAAGGAAACTATTCCTTTCAATATTTTATGCTCTTCTTTTGTGGTATCTCCTTCAGAAGTAAGTTCCAGGGCTTGTGAAAGATGATCAACACTCAAATTGGATTTCTGTTTCCCAAGTCTCCTGTACAAAAAAATGGTTGCAGAGCGCATTGGCGAACTGAGAGGTGTTAAAAGGATATCCAGTATTTTTAAAGGATATGCCATAAAGAATGAAAACTCAAATCTGTTTCTATTGGCGTAGATTTTAGGAAGGATTTCTCCAAACATCAAAATTAAAAAAGTAGCTACCAACACTTCCAAAAAAAATCGTACTGAAATTAAACCAAACAACCGATAATCAATTTTGGAAAATATGGTGTCTCCTATGGAATTAAACAAAAGAACAATTCCAATATTAATTGTATTGTTGGCAATCAGGATTGTTGCAAGAAGTTTTTTCGGGCGCGCCAACAACTTGACCACTATTTTCCCTTTTGAAGTCTTCTTTTCTACTATTTCATTTAAATCGGTTGGAGAGTGCCCAAAAAAAGCAACTTCAGCACCTGAAATAAGGGCGGAGCATATTAAAAGCACCAACAGCGTTATAATTTTTAATACAAAAACGTTGTCAATAACTGCCAGATTTATAAATAAACTAAGGGGGTCAGGATCCAATAGTCAAAATTTACTTTCTATTTGTTTAAAATGGTAAATCATCATCCTGTTCCTGCTCATTCACAGGTTGTACTTCCCTGGTGGTAATTGGTTTGTTTGTTCCTGAATCTGCCTGAGCTTGCGGAATATTGGCTGTAACATTTGCTATGCTTTCCTTTTTGGTAGATAGGAATGTAAAGTCCTGAACATGTACCTCCGTACTATATCTGGTATTGCCATCCTCTCCCTGCCATTGCCTGGTTTTTAATCTGCCTTCCACATATATTTTATCTCCTTTGCTTAGGTATTTTTCGCATATTTCTGCTGCCTTATTACGAACAACAACATTATGCCACTCAGTATTAGTGACCTTTTCTCCTGTTTGCTTATTTGTATAAGTCTCATTAGTAGCAATAGGAAATCTACCGATACAATTACCCCCGTCAAAATAATGCATTTTTACCTCGTCTCCCAGATGCCCAATCAGCATCACCTTGTTTAGTGTTCCGCTCATAATATTTTAATTAAGTCAAAAGTACGAATTTTTGAGTGTTTTTATAAATTCGGCAATTAAAACTGGTACCGGATATTTTTCCAGCTCCATATGTGACAATCCGTTTGCCAGGCGGTCAGATGTTTTCACTATCCAAAACTTAGTATATAAGTGTTGATGTGATAATTTGTGAATTACAGTTTTTTCTGATGCTTCGTATACCAGGTGGGGTTCCTCCAGAGTTAGAATTTCAGACAATCTTTGTTTTACTTCTTTGAGATCTATTTCCTCCTTGGTTTCCAATAATGGAAATTCATATAAATTCTGCCAAATATCTTGTCCGCTTCTTTTTATTAGATGTGTATTTCCATCTTCATCCAGAACCACCAGATAATTAAAAAAACGCTTCCTTAATTTAGTCTTTTTTAGTTTAACTGGGAATCTGTCTATATTATTGGTTTGAAATGCTATACAATTGCGATTTAGTGGACAAGATACGCAAAGGGGGTTTTTTGGAGTACACTGAATCGCCCCAAATTCCATAATCCCCTGATTGTAATCCCTAATGTTCTCTGTATTTAAAACTTTTCGGGCCAGGTTTTTAAAATATTTTATTCCTTTTGATTCATTAATTGGAATATCGACTCCAAAATACCTCGCTAATACTCTGTAAACATTGCCGTCAACAACTGGTTCGGGCCTGTTATAACTTATGGACGCAATGGCGCTTGCCGTATAATCTCCCACTCCTTTTAAATTAAGCAGCTCATCATAACTATCAGGAAAATTACCTTGATATTTCTCAACAATTGTTTTAGCAGTAAAGTGAAGGTTTCTGGCACGCGAGTAGTATCCGAGTCCCTGCCAAAGTTTCAAAACTTTTTCTTCACTTGCATTGGCCAGGTCATAAACGGTAGGGAATTGTTCAATGAATTTTAGATAATATGGTGTCCCCTGTGCCACTCTGGTTTGCTGCAACATTATTTCTGAAAGCCATATCCTATATGGGTCGGTCGTATTTCGCCAGGGAAGTGACCTTTTGTTTTCAGAATACCACGCAAGAATTTTTTTAGAAAACGTCATCACCTATATACTAAGGAGCAAAAGTAAGAGTTTAAATACTTAAAATTAGCTCATTAAGGTGATAGAATGAATTTAATTTATATATTTGCAGGCTTGAAAAACTTACAGAAATCTAAAATACTAAAATGACGAAAGCGGACATTGTATCGAGAATCTCAGAAAAACTGGGTATAGAAAAAGGAGACGTACAAGCAACTGTTGAAAGTTTTATGGAAGAGGTAAAATCTTCCTTAGAAAATGGAGATAATGTTTATCTCAGAGGATTTGGCAGTTTTATAATCAAAACAAGAGCGGAAAAAACAGGTAGAAACATTTCTAAAAATACTACTATCAAAATTCCAGCACACAACATTCCGGCATTTAAACCTGCTAAGGTCTTTGTAGAAGGAGTAAAAAGCAACGTACACGTAAAATAATAACAGTAACCAAAAGTATATTTCCATGCCGAGTGGTAAAAAAAGAAAAAGACATAAGGTAGCAACCCACAAACGAAAAAAACGTAGGAGAGCTAACCGCCACAAGAAAAAGTAGTTATCTAACTACTTTTTCATTTTATACGTTCATTGACATAGAAATTCCAAAAAAGAATTTCAACGGGTTTATACAACCTGTAACGACTAATGTTTAATCCATTCGTCCTATTATATAATAGAAGTGACGAATATAAATTGAATCAGGTGAATAGAGAATTAATCGTAAGATCCAATTCTGATACCGTAGATTTTGCCTTATTAAATGATGGAAAACTCATCGAACTTCATAAAGATGAAGACGATAATAATTTCAATGTTGGTGATATTTTAATCGCCAAAGTCAGGAAACCGGTTACCGGTCTTAATGCTGCTTTTGTAAATGTGGGTTATGAAAAAGATGCGTTTCTGCATTATCACGACCTTGGACCGCAATTGTCCAGTATGTTGAAGTTTATTAAATTAGTGAGTACCGGGAAATTAAAAGATTATTCCCTTAAAAATTTTCCATTTGAAAAAGATATTGATAAAAATGGTAGCATAAATAATGTAATCAAAGCCAATCAATCTCTTTTAGTTCAAATTGTTAAAGAACCCATTTCTACTAAAGGCCCCCGAATTAGTTCCGAGCTTTCTATAGCCGGACGATATTTGGTTATGGTTCCTTTTTCAGATCGCGTTTCTGTTTCTCAAAAAATAGAAAGCAATGAAGAGAAAGAAAGACTTAAGAGGCTAGTAAAAAGCATAAAACCCAAAGGGTTTGGGGTAATTATCAGAACTGTTGCAGAAGGCAAAAAAGTAGCAGAATTAGACAGAGATCTTCAGAACTTGCTGAACAAATGGACAGCAATGTGTAAGAAATTGTACAAAGCGCCGGCACCTTCCAAAGTATTGGTAGAGCTAAATAGAGCTTCATCCATATTAAGAGATGTTTTTAATGATTCCTTCAGCGGTATATACGTTGATGATGAGACGCTTTATGACCAGATTAAAGAATATGTGCGCGAAATTGCGCCAAATAAGGAATCCATAGTTAAGTTGTATAGTTCTTCTGTGCCCATTTTTGAAAAATTTGGAATAGACAGGCAGATCAAAACCTCCTTTGGGCGTACAGCGTCAATGAGCAAAGGAGCCTATCTGGTGATAGAACACACCGAAGCTCTTCATGTAATTGACGTGAATAGTGGTAACAGATCCAACAAAGCAAAAAATCAAGAAGACACTGCTTTGGAAGTCAACTTATTAGCCGCCTCAGAAATTGCAAGACAATTACGCTTGCGGGATATGGGTGGTATCATAGTTGTTGATTTCATAGACATGGTAAAAGCCGATCACAGAAGAAAACTTTTTGATCACCTTAGGGATGAGATGAAAGAAGACAGAGCCAAACATAAAATACTGCCGCCAAGCAAGTTTGGTCTTATACAAATTACCAGGCAAAGGGTTCGTCCCGAAGTTAATATTAAAACAACTGAAGCAAATCCCAGTGGCCAGGGCCAGGAAGTAGAGGCTCCAATTGGTATAGTGGAAAAAATAAATGTAGATCTTGAAAAAATAATGAAAGGACCTGCAAGGGATAAAGGAATTGTTTTGAATACACATCCTTTTATTGCCGCTTATTTGACCAAGGGATTCCCCTCGCATCGTTCCAAATGGTTTATGGAATACAAAAAATGGATAAAAATTCAACCAAGAGATGCCTATACATATCTTGAATTCCATTTTAAAGATAAAGAGGGTAAAACCATAAGATAATATAAAGCGACTCGGAAACGGAGTCGCTTTTTTTGTTTCAGAGGTAGCAGATATGTTACCCGCCAGGAAAAATTGATCGCCCTTAAGAGTACTTAAAAATTGTTTTATTACCTTTTTAACCGTATTTCCTAAATTTGGGTTTCACAGCTAATTCACAAACCAAGAATGAAAAGAATTCCATATACTTTAATACTACTAATCTTTTTGCTGATTGTTTCCTGTAACTCCACTCCTCAAATTAGTGATTTTAGCGAAATAATTAGTGACAGCCCTTCTATTAAAGGGAAAAGTAAATATTTAAATTCTCCATATGTAACTGCTGGCGACCGGGTATATATGGTCGGCCACCAAAATGGTTCCTTCCCCGATCTGGGTTGGCATGTAAAAGGTGAAATGGGTGGTATCTGGAATCACCCCATAAAACTTATGGATGGATTTGAATTAACAGTGGATTGGGGTGACTTGAGTTTAAAACTCGACTCAGCAACTTCCTTCATAAATTATCCCTTTGCCAATAAACATACTTATGATCTAAGCGTGAATAATCTGCAAATTGAGCGTCTCCAATTTGTACCCGATGGTAAGGAGGGTATCCTGATTCAGTATAAATTGGAAAACCTTTCAAAAAATACACAAAACTTAAACCTTGTATTCAACGGATTTGCCGACCTGAGACCGGTTTGGCTTGGAGAGCAAACACAGATGATAGATGGGGAAGACAAGGCCGAATTTCTAAAGAATATCGGGGCATGGCTGATAAAAGATTACCAAAATCCATGGTATGTTATTTTTGGATCTAATATGCAGCCTTCCGAACACAGTTCGGGAAAAAGTACTCATCCTGGTATGGGGATAGCAGGAAATTTAACTTATGAGATTACCCTGCAACCGAACGAAATACAACTTATCAATTTTACTATAGCCGGGTCTTATCTGTCCAAAGAACAGGCATTGGCTACCTATGATTCAATTCAAAATAATAGCATTAATTACCTGAAATCCAAAAAACTTCGGTATAGCGAACTGGCAGAACAATCAAAGCTCATAATTCCTGACAAGGATTTACAGGAAGCTTTTGAATGGTTAAAATACAATTGCGATTGGTTAATTAGGGATGTCCCTGAAATTGGAAGGGGAATAACCGCCGGGATTCCTGATTATCCCTGGTGGTTTGGGGTGGATAGCGAATATGCGCTCCAGGGGTATATGGCAATTGGTCAAACCGGGATTGTTACTAATACAATTCATCTTATAGACAGTGTTTCCAATGTAATTAATGGCAATGGCAAAATCCTGCACGAAATGTCCACAAATGGGGCCGTTTTTAACAAAGGAAATATTAATGAAACTCCGCAATTTGTATCTTTAATATGGCAAACATACCTGTGGAACGGAGATGTGCAATTTTTAAAAAAGTATTTCCCAACTGTTAAGAAAGGCCTAAACTGGTTACTATCTGAAAATGATTCAAACAAAAACCTATTTCCTGATGGTTTTGGTATGATGGAAATACACGGCCTGGACAGCGAAATGATAGATGTAGCGGTTTATACCCAAAAAGCTTTTGCTGACGCTTCCAACATGGCAATTGAACTTGGAGAGGATACTTTAGCCATAGAATACGGTGAGGTAGCCCATATTTTAAAAGATAAAATTAATGAGGAGTTTTGGTCAGAAGATTTTAGCTCCTATGCTGATTTTATTGGAACAGATGAACAGGCCCTGCAATTAATAGAGGATGCAATAGTAAGGGCAGACACCTTAAACAAACCTTGGGCAATTGCCGAATTGGAGGAGACTAAAAAATCTATACTCAGGAATCCTTCAAGAGAGTTAAAGCCATTTGTTCTGCATCATAACTGGGTTGTAAATACCCCTATGGAAATGAAAATAGCAGATAAGGAGAAAGCTATTAAAGCACTGCAAACAGCTGAGAATTTTGTAAATCCATTTGGAGCTTTTGTTACCGGCATAGACAGGGATACTTCAGCCGGTTCGGATGACGGCTCTTTTAAGGGAAGTAAAATATTCTCATACACCGGAGCTGTAATGACCCTCCCAACAGGTGTTATGGCAATTGCGGAAAATAATTATGGGAGACCTGATAATGCTTTGAATTATCTTAAAAGAATGACCCGCACCTTCAGTTACGCCCTTCCAGGAAGTATTTATGAAGTTTCCCCGGATTACGGTATGATTACACAAGCCTGGAATATATATAGTTTTGCAATTCCGATAGTACATCAATTCTTTGGAATCCAACCAAAGGCGTCAGAAAAAAAGGTTCAGATTATACCACAACTGCCCGAGCAATGGAATGAAGCAAGTTTGGAAAATGTTGTGATCGCCGATAACAAAATTTCTGTTTTCTTTGAAAAAAAAGACAAAAGATCCACAATTAAAGTTTCTCAAACGAACAAAGACTGGAATTTAGAAATAGTGCTCCCCAAAATAATAGAAGGAAATTATGAGATATTGAAGGGCAATGCAGAAATAATTACCACTGAAACTCAAATCCTGTATCTTTCTAAAGATCCGGTTATTGAAATTAAAATGACCTCAGAATAACAGCTTACAAAAGCGAGAACTGTAATTTGCCATGTTATTGAAATAGAATATTAACCTTCCTTATGAATTATCCTCAAAAATCTTTTACCGTAACTGAAGCCACAAAGAAGGCAGAAAGATATTGCGCCTATCAGGAGCGTTGTCACTTTGAGGTGGTCACCAAATTGAGGGGTATGCAAATGATTCCCGAGGCAATAGATCTAATAATTGCTCATCTAATTCAAAATGGTTTTTTAAATGAAGAACGATTTTCCAGAAGCTATACCAGAGGAAAATTTAGGGTTAAAGATTGGGGTAAGGAAAAGATCATCGCAGAACTACGACGACGAAATATATCAAACTTCAACATAAAACTTGCACTTGAAGAGATAGGTGATAAAGACTATATTTCTAAATTGGACCTGATAGCCAAAAAGAAGTTAACGCAAATTAAAGAAGGGGATCTGCAGAAACGTCGTAAAAAGCTTGCAGACTATTTATTGTATCGGGGATGGGAAATGGATTTGGTCTATTCAAAAATTTCTGAACTACTGTCGTAGAGTATTAAAACTCCTTTTATTCAAACTGTGATAAATCACTTGTATTTAGGGCTGTATTTTGTAACTTTGCACCTTAAATTTAAAGATATGAAGCCAAAGGTCACCACAGAGTTTCATCACGGTCAGGCAAGAATATTCAAAAATCCGTTTTTGGAAAGCCTTACCAAAACTAACCCAATTCAAAATATCATTGTTTATGGGCTTACCATTATAGCTATGGTTTCCTTTACTTTCATAAAAATTGGATTATCCCCTATAGAAATTATTGGTCTTTTTATTGCAGGGGTGTTCTTTTGGACATTTGCAGAATATATGTTACATCGCTTTGTATTCCATTGGGTTACTGAAGCAGAATGGTCTCAGCGTTTTCATTTTATAATGCATGGTTCACATCATCATTATCCAAGGGATGAAGAACGTTTGTTAATGCCGCCAGTTCCAGGCCTTATTATGGCAAGTGTATTATTTCTTCTCTTTTACAGTGTTTTCTGGCTATTTGGAATATCGCAATTGTCTTTTGGTTTTTTTCCAGGATTCTTTACCGGCTATTTAATATATTCCTTTGTACACAGGGCCACGCATATTACTCGTCCCCCAAAGAGGTTCAAGAATTTATGGCAACATCATAGCCTGCACCATTACAGATATCCGGATAAAGCCTTTGGAGTATCAAATACATTTTGGGATAAAGTCTTTGGCACTATGCCGCCGGCTAAGGTAAAGGGTAAAAAAGAAGAAATGGCGTAACCTAAATTTCTATTTTATTGCCTTCATCCTTTCGAAAGGTTTTGTTCTGTCAAATAAGTACCTATAAGTGGCATGTATTTTACATATGTCTCCCCCCACCTGCCTGACAACAATAATCATTTTTCTATTAAAATCACCTATTCCATTAATTTCAATAACTTCATATTGGTTGGATAAACTTTTTGCCATATTATGAAAAGCGTGAATTATTCCACCATCCAGTCCCTTACCCTGATGTTCAGGTACAACGCCGAAAACAAACCCCAACATTTTCTTATTTGTTTTTCGCCACTTATGCCAAACAAATTTGAATTTCCCAAGGAGATTCAATTTCCCATTAACATATTTAAACCATTGGTTTACTTCAGGAATATTTATATAAAAGGCCACTGGTTCCCCTTTGTAATAGGCAAACCATATTATCTTTTCATCAATAATTGGTTTCAATTTATTCATAAGCGCATGCCCCTGTTCCCTTGATATTACTGAGACACCTTCATGGTTAACCCAGGCTTTGTTGTACATGTCAACTATATTATTTGTCTGTTCTTCAAACTTTTCCATTTTGAAATGGTCAAACGAATAATCCGGGTTACTATTTACAATATTCGCTTTTCTCTCTAATCTAGGGTTTACATCTTCCTTTATTATTTTCAAAAAAGTATAATGCTCAAAATATATTTGAAAACCATAGTTTTCGAATAGGTCTTTATAATAGGGAAAGTTATAATTGCATTGATAATTTGGTTCAAGTTCGTACCCCTTTGTTAGCAATCCCCACCATTTGTCCCTTGCTCCAAAATTTATTGGACCGTCCATAAACTCCGCGCCCTGGGATATCAACCAATTCTTACTTGCATCGAATAAGGTATTTGCCGCAATTTGATTATTAATACATTCGAAAAAGCCTACCCCTCCATTAGACACAATTTCGCCTTTTATTGAGGTTTTTGTTAAAATAAAAGCTGCAATACGACCAATAACTTTACCCTCATTTAACAAAAGCCATCGAATACATTTGCCGCGCTCAAAATTTTTATTAGTAACAGGGTCAAAAATATCTGCTATGTCCGTATCAAGAGGTCTTATGTATTGTTTTTGATTTTTGTAAAGATTAACAGGGAAAGTAACAAATCTTTTACAATCGCGGCGGGACTTTACTTCGAGAAGATGCATCAATAACAATTAATAGAAATGTAAACATAATCATAAATGGAAAGAAAAAATGCGGTAGTGAATAATTTTATTTTGAACATAAAATTACACGAGTATTTTATTGGTTCTTTTTATAGCTTCCTCATTTTTCCAGTCAATCCATTTCTGGCCTTGTGCTCTACGCATGAAATTATCAAAGTACCTCATAATAAATACATTATAGACAGCTTTCCCAAGATTTTTGGGGTTATGAGCAATCCCGCGAAGGCTCATTGAAAAACCGGGTGTAACATATTTCATATAATGCCAAAAGCCCTCCGGAATATATAGTATTTCTCCATGTCCCAAATGGGTCTTAAATCCATTAGCATATTGTAAAGCCGGCCATTTATCCAGATCTGGGTTTGAAAAATTTATACTCTCATGTGTAATAAGTGAATGTGGTACTTTGTAGAGAAATTTATTCTGAGTCTGAGAAAAAAGTATACATTCCTTTTTACCTTCAAAATGAAAATGGAAAATATTGGCAAGGTCGATATCGTAATGCATAAATGTATACGAATCAATGCCTCCAAAGAATAGCATGGGTAATCCCTTCATTAATGGTATTCCCAGATCTGGATAAGTGAAATCTTTTTGGAGTTCCGGAACTTCCTTTATTAGATTCCATAAAAATATTCTGTATTTCGTGGGTTGCTTTCTAAGAAGGTCTATATAGGCACCCATCTTCATTCTAGTATGAGGCTCATTGAATCCATCCTTATAATCCACAGGCCGGTCATCATATAGCGGGACAGTTATATCTCCTGCCTGCTCCTTTATATAGTCAAAATTCCATTTAGAATAGGCTGGCCATTGTGTTATAAATTTTTCAATTACCACAGGTTTTTGGGGCTTATAATAATTGTTTATAAAGTCCTCCCTATTAATGGTTTTTACTCTTGGTATATCCTTTAATTGCAAAATCTCAGAGGTATATTAATCTATGAAGTTGAAACCTATTAAATTATCTTTCTATGACTGGCTATCTGGATTGTATTTAGCCCTTGCAAGTTCATTGCGTTCAATCTTATGTTCCGGTCTTGACCACCTCGGATTTTCTCCAATAGGCTGTAACAGAGATTCATTGGCTTCCACAGTCTTCGGTTGTGGGGCTTTAATAAACGGCTTTTGGGGAATAAGCCCTAACTCTTTGAACATATTAAGATCTTCATTGACATCAGGATTAGGTGTTGTCAATAATTTATCCCCTGCAAAAATGGAATTAGCACCAGCAAAAAAGCACATCGCCTGTCCTTCTCTGGTCATTTCTGTCCTGCCTGCTGACAGTCTTACCTGGGTTTTGGGCATAACTATTCGGGTTGTGGCAACCATCCGAATCATATCCCAAATAGGAACTGGGTCAATATCTTGCATGGGAGTTCCTTCAACTGCTACCAGTGCATTTATTGGAACGGATTCAGGTTGGGGATTTAAAGTAGATAAGGCTACCAGCATCCCGGCCCTATCTTCCAATTTCTCACCCATACCGATTATTCCGCCGCTACACACAGTTACATTGCTTTTCCTGACATTTTCTATAGTCTTTAGCCTATCGTCAAAAGCCCTGGTTGAAATTACATCCTTATAATAATCCTCAGAAGTGTCGAGGTTATGGTTATATGCATAAAGACCAGCTTCTGCCAAACGACTGGCCTGATTTTCAGTTAACATTCCCAACGTGCAACAGACTTCCATATCCAGTTTATTGATAGTTCTTACCATTTCCAAAACCTGTTCAAACTCCCAACCATCCTTTACATTGCGCCAGGCCGCTCCCATACAAACTCTTGAACTTCCGGACTCCTTGGCACGTAAGGCCTGTGCTTTCACTTGCTGAACAGTCATCAGGTCATTACCTTCAATATTAGTATGATAACGCGCAGCCTGAGGACAATAACCACAATCTTCCGGACAACCTCCTGTTTTTATGGATAGCAAGGTAGATACCTGGACCGTATTCGGGTCATGAGACTCGCGGTGTACTGTGGCTGCTTCATATAATAATTCCATCAAGGGTTTATTATATATTTCAAGTATTTCCTGTTTTGTCCAGTTATGTCTTTCTTCACCCATATGTAAGAATATTATCTAATTTTCAAAAATAATCTTTAATACTCAAAAAACCGATAAATCAAATCTTAATTGTAATGATCTAAACTGCTCAATTTTTGGGGTTCTTCAATAAAATACTAACCGCATTTCCACCAAAACCTACTGCATTAATAAGCACTCTGTTTATTTTCTGAGGTGCATCCTGCTTCATAAAAGGAACCCCAGAAAAACTTTGGTGCTGCAGCATTAATATTGCCATTTCTATACTTAAGATTCCTGAAGCTCCAAATGTATGACCCACTTTCCATTTATTTGTGGTAAGTGCGGGTAAATTATTCCCGAATATATTTTGAATTGCGGCATATTCAGCGCCATCCCCCTTTATGGTCCCAGGGGCATGCATCACAATAACATCCACATCTTTGCGATTTATTCCCTCCAGGGCCATAAGCATGGAATCCTGCAGGCATTGAGCATCTGCGGAAAGAGAAATATTGTGTTCTAATGGTTCTGTGGCAAATCCCACACCTTCTATGACAGCCAGTGACTTATCCCCAACTCCATATTCCAAACAGGCAGCTCCTGCACCTTCGCCGAGTACCATTGTATTTTGACCCTTATCCAGGTCAAGAGCTCTGCATGGATAATCACTCTTGCCTTCCGGGGCATATATCTTTAGCGCCTTCATCTGAGCTATGGTAAAAGCAGTCAATGGAGCTTCACTTCCTCCTATAAGGAATTTTTCCGCCATTCCGCTTCTAATCCAGGCTACACCATTTAATATAGCGTGAAGTGCTGTAGAACAGGTAATAGAATGTGAAATGTCAGGTCCCTTTGACCTGAGGTCATGCGCTATCCAGGAAGAAATATTCCCCAAAGTGGTAGTAGGAGACGTTAAGACAGCAGCAGTACCCCTTTGCAGAAACTCATTGTGGTATTTTTCAAAAAGCCCGGTTGCGCCCCGGGAAGAGCCTATATTAATCCCGAAATTTTTATTCCCCCCCCAACCCGCAGTTGTGACTGCCTCCCTGGCTGCAAAAATTCCATATAGTACACTTTCGTCCAGGTGCTGGTACCTGGAATTACTATTTCTAAGTATCTTAATTTTTAATTTGCCAGACTCGGTCAAGGCTGATACCCAAGCCATTTTACCTCCAAAAACAATTTCTTTGCAAAAGTGCTTTGAATGTTGATAATTGGCCCAAATTTCCTCTTTATTAATTCCCAAAGAGGAGATGGAAGCAATTGATGTAATAGTAATGGGTTGAACCAAGGGATACTTATTTATAAGTAAAAGTAAAAGTTCTTACCTTAAATGAATAAAAACAATATGAAAAACAATGAACAATGAATTATTGCCGGAGCCAGGTTGGTGGAAAAGAAACTGGTCCTGGGCTTTACCGGTAGGTGGATGCCTGACTGTTTTAGTTGTTTTAGGTATTTTTATTGGTTCCATATTTTATGGTGTTACTTCGATGTTGGATGATTCTATTCCCTTGGAATATGCCATTAATAAAATTAATACAGACCCTGATATCGTTAAACTTATGGGCTCTCCTATAGTAAAAAACGGGAAGGTACAAGGTGAATTTAATTGGATAAATGATGAAAAGAGTGCCCATATGAAGGTGCCCATTAGTGGCACGAAGGAAAACGGGACTTTATTTATAAAAGCAACCGCCATTGGTGATACATGGACCTATGAGGAAATAAGGGTCATTATCCAGGACAATAATGAGGTAGACCTCTTAGACAATGACTGGGAGTAAAGTCCATTGCCAATTCTAAACAACTGTATCCAATGCGAGTTCAATGACATCATAAACCTGTTTTAACTGAATATCCGAAATTGTATACGAAGCTAAAATATAGATGGTATTCCCTAATGGGCGCAAAAATACACCATGCTCCATAAAAAAGTTAAACAGACGATCGCGTAAATTTCCGTAACGTTCCATTTCAATATCCAAATCAAGCGCAAATATGATTCCGCACTGACGAATTGATGCCACCCTGGGATGCTGCTTAATTTTTACACCAAACTTCTGATGTGCATTAATAACTCGCCGGATATCTTTTTGAATTTGTTCAGATTGAAGTAATTCGAGACCAGCCAGGGCTGCCGCACATGCCAGCGGATTTGCCGTATACGTATGACCATGAAAGAGACCTTTAGCTATCTCATTACTGTAAAAAGCATCGAAGACCTGCCGGGTGCATGTAGTTACTCCCATAGGCATCAAACCGGCGGTAAGTGCTTTGGACAGGCATATGATATCCGGCTTAACCGAGATATAATCAGAGGCAAAATTCTTTCCGGTCTTACCAAATCCGGTCATGACCTCATCTGCAATTAACAGGACCTGATATCTCTTCAGCAGGTCGAGAATCATATTCAAGTCTTCGGCATTGTGCATCTTCATGGCAGCAGCTCCCTGAACCAACGGTTCATAAATAAAACCGGCAATATCGTTCTGCTTTAATCTTTCCGAAAGTTGAAGCAAAATATCCCCGATATTATCCTTTGTTGGGGGAGGGATACGTTCTACCTCTATTAAATAATCCTCAAAAGGCCCATTATACACTGAAAGTCCGGAAACCGACATGGCTCCAAATGTATCTCCGTGAAAACCCTCTTCAAATGCGAGTAGCACTTTTCTTTTATTGCCCAGATTGAAATGAAATTGTAAGGCCATTTTAATTCCGACTTCAGTAGCAGTCGAGCCATTATCGGAAAAGAATAACTTCTCCTGATTAAAAGGTAATATTTTTATTAACTCTTCCGAAAGTTTTATGGCTGGTTCATGAGTAAAACCACTAAATACTACCTGATCCAGGACCGCCATCTGCAGTTGTACCTTTTCCAGGATATATTCGTTACAATGTCCGTACATTGAGGTATACCAGGAGGCTATAGCATCAATATATTCACGGCCTTGTTCATCGTAAATAACAGCTCCTTTCGCCTTCACTATCCCAAGCATATCAGGATGTAGTTTATGCTGGGTAAGCGGGTGCCATAAATGCTTTTTATCTCTTTCGGTTAAGTTTTTCAATTCTGCAGCTTTTCATTAATAAATACCAATAACCCTATCATATTCGCCGCACAAAGTTATAATATATTACGCCCCTTACATTTATAAACAACTATTTCCTCCCAAAATGGTCTCTTTTATATTTGACTGTTGTTTAGATTTTTCTCAATAATTGTAGAGCGATTGCAACATTGGATAGAATTTGGCAGCATATGCTTTAATAACGGGTTTGTCAAAATTTGCTTCTTCATCAATCCTCCCAATTACCTTTACCCCTGTCTTGCGGATAATTATTTCTTCCGTGGTTGGATTTTTATGGCCACTAAATATAACAGCCACATTGAACCCTTTTTGCTTAAGGCATTCAATTGTCAATAATGAATGGTTAATGCTTCCCAAATAATGCCTGGAAACTACGATAACCTGATAATTAGGTTTGATGATATCTAAAATAGTATCCTTTTCATTTAAAGGCACTAGTAAGCCTCCCGCCCCCTCAATGATTAAATGATTTTCCGTATGTGGTTCTTTAATTTTATTGATGTCAATGGTGAGATTATCAATTTCTGCAGCCGCATGAGGACTCATTGGAGTAGTTAACTCGTAGCTACTCTTGTGAATCTCAGTCTTCTTATTGGAGATTAGTTCAGCCAGTTTATGACTATCCGTATTAGTCAAATCTCCGGCCTGTACAGGCTTCCAGTAATCGGCATTAAGTGACTCAGTTACAATTGCAGCAGCAATTGTTTTCCCAACATCCGTAGATATTCCAGTGATAAAAATTCGTTTCATTATTCCCTAGGGTTGGGTAATCATATTACACTTCAGACATTTGTATTTTTTCTTTTCTAAAAAGGGGAACAGCTTATTAATTATGCCTTTTCTACTATAGTATACTTCGGACCTTTGTGCTTTACAATTGGGACAGGTAATTAGATTCCCTTGACTATCCTGTGCATAGCTCCTAATCTCATTATAAATATTTAAAGCCATGTCTTTATCCCTGGAATAAACCTGTAACTTAACTCCTCCTATTGCCTGGCTTATCAAAGGATCTGTATTTATAGTGTTTTCGTCCTTTAAAAAGACCGGAATTCCTTCAGATTCAAGTTTCCCTTTAATAATTTGTACATCGGCAGCAAACTCAAAAGCACCAAGAGTATAAAATTCCTGTTTCATAATTTTTTAATCGCATTTTCTAATTTTTGTAATATACTGTATATCTCTTCTTTTGAATTAAAACTGTGTAAACAAAACCGTAAACGTTCCTCTCCTTCGGGTACTGTTGGTGAGAGGATAGGCCTGATATCAAAAGAATCTTTTTGAATTTTCTGGGCTATTTGCTTTACCTCTTTATTGCCTTTAATAATACAAGAATGAATGGCTGAAGAACTGGAAATAAAAAAAGATGAAATATTTAAACGCTCTTTCTCCCTATTAAAATATGCTATATTTTCATGAAGTAATTCCCTTTCCCTCAATCCGGCGGAACTGTTCATAAATTGATATGCCGCCATTATCGTAGCTAAAGTATGAGGTGGCAATGCGGTGGTATAGATGAAGCTTCTGGCAAAGTTTATCAAATATTTGTTAAGCTCCCGACTTCCCAAAATAGCCGCTCCGTGACATCCCAGGGCCTTCCCGAAAGTGATAATTCTGGCAAATACTTTTCCCTGCAATTTTAATTCCTGAACTTTGCCACCGCCATTTGGACCAAATAAACCAATGGCATGCGCTTCATCAATAATCAGATGACACCCGTATTCATCGCATAGAGCAGACAAGCCTAAAAGGTCTGGTGAATCCCCATCCATTGAAAAAACAGATTCAGTAACTATGTAAATTTGACTGTTCGACCCAGTAGTTTCATTTTTTTGTACTCTTCGGATTTGAGACAATAAGTCCTTGAGATCATTATGTCTAAACTTGTAATTTCTGGCTTTACCCATTGTAATACCATCCCTTATACTTGCATGTATGAATTCATCATACAGGACTATATCATCTCTTTGAGGAACTGAAGAAAACAGTCCAATATTTGCATCATATCCGGAATTAAAAATCAAGGCCGACTCTGCCTGGTGTATATTCCCCAGTAGTATTTCCACTTCTTTAAATAAAATGCAATTTCCCGTAAGCAAGCGGGAACCTGTAGCTCCATTAATAATTAGTCCCTTTTCCAAGAGAATATTAACCGCCTTTTCAAAAACCATGGGGTTAAGTGCAATACCAAGATAGTCGTTTGATGAAAAATCAATTCCCCTTTTACCTTCCGGTAAAGTCCGGAGTGCCTTGATTTTCTCACGCTCCGTTAGTTTGTCCAGTAATTTTTCAGCTATAGAACCCATGTCACAAATGTAGTATATCCTGTTTTTAATTGGTATATTGATTCTTAGAAACTCAAAACAATGGCCATACAAATTAGCCAGGTGCAAAGCAGATCGGAATTGGAACAAATTCTGTCATTGCAGAAAAAAAATCGTCCGAACGCGTTGACAGAGGAAGAAATAGCAAAGGAAGGTTTTGTAACCGCAGTACATACTCTGGATCTATTGGATCGAATGAACCGTGTATATCCCCATATAATAGCTGTGGAAAAGGATAAAGTTATTGGATATGCCTTGTGTATGCATCCCAATTTTGCCAATGAAATAGACATCCTTAAACCAATGTTTGAAGAAATCAATGCCATATTATCCAGGGATCAAAAATATATGGTTATGGGACAGGTTTGTATTGACAAAGCATATCGTAAAATGGGCATTTTTCAAAAGCTTTACGAGAAAATGAAGGAAGGAATTGGAACAGACTTCAATTGTATTATTACCGAAGTAGATGCATTAAATACGCGCTCACTTAACGCTCATCTTTCAGTAGGTTTCAAAGAGCTCAAGACTTATTATTCCCATGGCAGGAAATGGCATTTAATAGCCCTGAAATAAAAAAGCCACACAAGTTGATTTGTATGGCCCTTTTTTAATTTTGTCCAAATACTCTAATCCGCAAGAACAATTAATTTGTTATCATTAAATTCTATTGTACCGCTATTGATATGAAGTATAGTTTTTCCATTTGAATCTTTGGTAAACTTATCTTCAAACTCCTCCTCTATCAGAATATCACCTTGAATTTTAACCTCTCCTTCCTGAAGAATTGAAACTATCGGTGCATGGTTTGTGAGCATCTGAAATTCACCGTCTATTCCGGGCACTGTTACGGAAATAACTTCTCCTGCAAATAAGACCGCTTCCGGGGATACAATTTCTAGGTACATAATTATCTGTTCTTTAAGCTTCGGCCAACATTTTTTCACCGGCTTCAATTGCCTCTTCTATTGTTCCTTTGAGGTTAAAGGCTGATTCGGGTAAATGATCTAATTCCCCATCCATAATCATATTAAACCCTTTAATGGTTTCCTTAATATCAACAAGAACACCAGGTATGCCAGTAAACTGTTCAGCTACATGGAAGGGTTGTGATAAAAATCGCTGCACACGTCTGGCCCTTCCTACTGATAATTTATCCTCTTCCGAAAGTTCCTCCATTCCAAGAATGGCAATAATATCCTGTAACTCCTTATAATGCTGTAAAAGTTCTTTCACCCTTTGTGCACAGGCATAATGATCTTTTCCCAATATCTCCGCTGTAAGAATTCTGGAAGTGGAATCAAGCGGATCAACGGCTGGATAAATACCAAGTTCCGCAATTTTCCGAGATAACACGGTAGTCGCATCCAGGTGAGCAAAAGTAGTAGCAGGCGCCGGGTCTGTTAAGTCATCCGCCGGAACATATACCGCCTGCACTGAGGTAATAGAACCTCGTTTTGTTGATGTAATTCGTTCCTGCATTGTCCCCATTTCTGTGGCCAAAGTGGGTTGGTAACCTACCGCAGAAGGCATCCTTCCCAAAAGCGCCGATACTTCTGAACCAGCTTGCGTAAATCGGAAAATATTATCTACAAAAAATAATACATCCTTCCCTTGTCCGTCACCGGCGCCATCCCGAAAATATTCAGCAATTGTAAGTCCTGAAAGTGCGACCCTTGCACGAGCCCCGGGAGGTTCATTCATCTGACCAAAAACAAAAGTTGCCTTTGATTCCTTCATAACTTTTTTATCCACCTTGGATAAATCCCATCCACCTGCTTCCATTGAATGCATAAAGTCATCCCCGTACTTTATAATACCGGATTCCAGCATCTCGCGCAACAAATCATTTCCTTCTCTTGTACGTTCCCCCACACCGGCAAATACCGAAAGTCCACCATGGCCTTTGGCTATATTATTAATCAATTCCTGAATCAATACAGTTTTACCCACACCGGCACCACCAAACAATCCAATTTTACCTCCTTTAGCGTAAGGCTCAATTAGGTCTATGACTTTTATTCCAGTAAAAAGTACTTCAGTAGATGTAGATAAATCCTCAAATTTTGGAGCTTCCCTATGTATTGGGAGACCGTTTTTACCTGACTTTGGCAAGTCTCCTAAGCCATCAATGGCGTCTCCAATAACATTAAACAGGCGTCCATATATATCTTCCCCAACAGGCATTTGAATGGCATTACCTGTGGCCAGCACTTCAGTGCCACGGCTCAAACCGTCTGTAGAATCCATGGATATAGACCTAATTGTATTTTCTCCAATATGTGATTGCACTTCTAATACCAAAAGAGAACCATCCTTCCTGGTAATTTCAAGGGAATCATAAATTCTTGGAAGATCTGCCCCAGATTGAAATTCTACGTCAATAACCGGTCCAATTATCTGGGATACTCTACCTGTAACTTTAGCCATTATTCAAGTATTTATATTTATAAATTAAAACAATTTATTAAACCTAAGCCGGTGTATAAATTGATTGTTTTTTCAGGCTGCAAAGATATGTTTTTCCTTTTGAAATAGGAATGCAAAGCCCGGATTTTTTGATATAAAAAAAAGCACCTTGTTACAGGTGCCATTATTCTCTTTAAAATATATAATTACTAAGGGTTTATAGTCCAGGATATATAAAAAATAGATCCTATAGCTCCCGTTCCTATTGCAGAAAAATATTCTGTGCCTAAGATATTAGAACCCCCGGCTTTGAATATAGATTTTATTCCGGGAACGGTATAGTTGATTTGTAAATCCAGTACGCTGTATGCATCAATATCCCCGTCTGCAAAAGTAGCCTGCCAAAAATAAGTGTCGCTCCATCTGTAATTTATATTAAACCCAAAATTTTGGAATAATTCGCTACTGCCAAAGGAGGCTTTGAATTTATGTTTGGGGGTGTTAAAATTAGTCCTGAAATCGGGAAAAGCAGCCTGGTCAAAATCCAAATCGGCAAAAGTATAATTGGCACCAACATTAAATTTATCTAGTAACCTGTAATCCACACCTATGGTAGCGCCATAAGAATTAATGTCCGCCAGTGAATTGGTATAGGTCTGGTATGCAAAACGATCTCCATTCTGCAATGCCAACAGGGATAATCCGCCATCACCGGCCTGCCCATAAAAAGGAACTAAAACGGTAGTATTGGAGATAAAGTTCTTATACTTATTGTAGTACCCGCTCAAATCTATTGCAAGTTGACCAAACTGAGCCCTGTATCCAACTTCGAAGGCTGTAATCTCTTCAGGTTTGATCAATGGAGTATTCACTGCCGTAGGGTTACCTGATTGAACTGAATTTAAGGAATATGCATTTTCGTATGCTGCCCTTCCAACTATATCTACTGAAGTAGCTCCGGTTAGTGCAGTCCCGGCTTCAGTTAAAGCAAAAGTCCTGACATCTCTGTCTAAATTGTCAGGAGCAGATCCCACTAAAATAGATCGTCCGGCATTCAATCCAATAAACAAATCCTGTGTAGTCGGGTTTCTGAAACCTTGCTGTACGGATACCCTGATATTGTGATTCCTATCTTCTCCTGCCGTATAGGCCACTGTTAATCTGGGAGATAAGAAGCCGTCAAAGAATTCATTTTTGTCATATCGAATAGATCCGGTAAGTTTAAGGCGTTCATCCAAAAGCTTTTTCTGAAGTTGAAGATAGGCCCCAAACTCATTATATTTAATGGGCCCATCAACATCGGTAAATATCGTCCCACTTGAATTTAGTTCATATTCCCTGAAGGATCCCCCAACCTGTACGTCAACAATATCGCTTGTTATATGGCTGAAATTATAATTACCATCCAGGTGCCGAAATTTGGTATTGTCGATAAATTTGGCCCCTGTTGTTAGATCTCCATCAGCAATTATTCTGTTAAAAGCAGAATCAAAACCCGGAGTTCCAGGTACCAAACGCCCGGTATCAGCAACTTGTCTTGCAAGCGCATGCGCCGTTTCTTCGTCAAGTAAAATTCCTGTACCAATACCCAATCTGCCACCTATATAAGTCTGGGCGTATTGCGTAAACCAATCTTCATTGGATTTCCAGGAGCTATTGATATTGATTGCGGCAAATCTCGTGTCATAAGAATCCCCTGAAGCCTCCGAAGTAACATAAGCCCTGGCAAAGAAATTATCATTCCTGACCTCAAATTTATGCTGTTGAAGCGTAAAGTTTTTAACCGCATACCTGTTAGCGCCCTGATAAATCGTGTTACCGCGGCCTATCCTTCCATTGTAAATAATTTCAAAATCATTGGCAAAGGGCCTGTAGTGAAGAGAAAAATCTGTTTTTACACTTTGTGCATTATAATTTGTAAGGTCGCGTTCCTCGTATCCCGTTCTGGTAACAAATGCAGAGCCAACTGTTCCGGAGGGCAATTCTGCGGCAGTATCAAAATTAAGGAGTATTCCCACCTCATCTCCATAGACATTTAAACCATCATAAGCGGGATCAGACCTTGTCGCTCCCGGATTATTCAAATCTTCAAAGCTATTGGCGTGCCAGTCTTCTCCGCTTAAATAAGAAAAATTAGCCTTAAAAGCTACCTTATCGCTAAATGCATGTGAAAACCTCAACCCAAAGTCATAATAGGGATTATCTCCTGCAGCGGTCTGTGAAGTAATTCCGGTTTTGAAATAGGCGCTTATTCCCTGAAAATCAAAGGGGTTTTTACTTCTCATAAATAATATCCCATTGAAGGCACCTGCACCGTATAAGGCGGAAGAAGCCCCGGGCAATATTTCCACACTTTGTACTTCCAGTTCAGACATACCAACCAAATTCCCTAATACAAAGTTTAGTCCGGGTGCCGTATTATCCATTCCGTCAACCAATTGCATAAACCTTGTATTCGCAAAAGTCGCAAACCCTCTGGTATTTATTGATTGAAATGTTAAACTGTTTGTATTTATGTCTACTCCTTTCAGGTTTTGAAGACCGCCATAAAAAGATTCTGCTGTAGTATTTTTTATATCTCTCAATCCAAACCGTTCTACTGAAACCGGGGATTCAAATATTCGTTCAGGGGTTCGTGAGGCACCAATAACCACCTCATCCAAAATAGTCTGAGTTTCTGTAATGGTTATATTTAAGGTCTGATTATTTTGAGTAACTTCTATTGTAGAATCCGAGTACCCTATACTTGTAATCCTTAATTGAAAGGGGGGTGCTACAGAAGTTTCCAAAACATAGTTTCCATCAAAATCTGTTACGGTACCTATTGCTTTGCCAACAATCACCAGGTTTGCTCCCGGCACTGGATCACCATTTTGATCTCCTACATATCCCCTTACAATGGTTTGTGCAAAACCCCCAATTCCCAGCATTAAGAAGAATACTAATAAAATTGCTCTCATTTTGTAGTTCATTTAGTTTGATACCAAGATACCGATTTTTTTAAATTGTAAATGTAAAATACGGAAAAAGTATGCGCGCATAGTATTAATTTCGCATCTTAAGGTCTGTATTATTTACATATTTATAATTTAACTAAAAAAGGTGACCAGAAATATGGTCACCTTTTAATTTAATTTTTTTCGAATATGTTATTCCACCGTAACTGATTTAGCTAAATTTCGAGGTTGATCAACATTACACCCTCTCATTATTGCGATATGATAGGCCAACAATTGCAGTGGTATGGTAGTTAAAAGAGGGGCTAGACTTTCGAGAGTTTCAGGTACCTCCACCACATAATCTGCCAATTCTTTAACCTGTTCGTCACCTTCTGTTACTATGGCTATAATTTTCCCTTTTCTGGACTTAATTTCCTGAATGTTACTCACTACCTTCTCATAGTGTCCCTTATTTGTCGCAATTACAATAACCGGCATTTGTTCATCAATGAGTGCAATAGGTCCGTGCTTCATTTCAGCTGCGGGGTAACCCTCAGCATGAATATAACTTATTTCCTTCAGTTTAAGTGCTCCTTCCAATGCCACGGGAAAGTTATAACCCCTGCCCAGGTATAAACAATTTTCTGAATCTTTATACTCATTGGCGATTATTTCCACCAGAGGATTGGTTTGAAGCGCTCTTTCTACCTTAGCTGGTATGTTTTCCAATTCAGAAAGGTATTCGTGAAATTTGGATTCAGAAAATTCACCATTTTCTTTAGCCAGTTTCAGAGCAATAAGTGTCAGCACCGTTATCTGCGTTGTAAATGCTTTAGTGGAGGCTACACCAATTTCCGGCCCTGCATGAGTATAGGCCCCTGCATGAGTTTCCCTTGCGATAGAGGACCCTACTACATTGCATACACCAAATACAAACGCTCCTTTTTCTTTGGCCAGTTTAATGGCTGCCAATGTGTCTGCAGTTTCCCCTGATTGAGAAATGGCAATCACAACATCTTTATCGGTGATTACAGGATTTCTATACCTAAATTCAGAAGCGTATTCGACCTCCACGGGTATTCTTGCCAGATCTTCAAATATATATTCTGCAACCAAACCGGCATGCCATGAAGTCCCACATGCCACAATGATTATCCTGTTGGCATTAAGAAATCTTTCAAGATTATCGTCAATTCCGGCCATTTTTACTATCCCCTGCTCCACTAATAATCTTCCCCTATATGTATCTTTTATAGCACTTGGTTGTTCGTAAATTTCCTTTAACATGAAATGATCATACATCCCCTTTTCAATTTCTTCCAGACTCATTTGAAGCTCTTGTACTAAAGGATAAGCAATAGCATCATTCTTTATTTTTCGAAGTTTAATTTCTTTACCAAGACGAACAATGGCCATTTCCTGATCCTCCAGATATATGGCATTATTAGTAAATTCAATAAAAGGGGAAGCATCTGAAGCTATAAAAAATTCATTTTCTCCAATACCAATAGCAAGGGGACTGCCTAATTTTGCAACCACAATCTCATTTGGCTTTTCAATATCAAATACAGCAATCGCATAAGCACCAACCACCTGGTTGAGTGCAATCTGAACCGCTTTCCCTAATAAAACATTTTCCTTTTTCTTTACTTCTTCAATAAGATTTACCAAAACCTCTGTATCCGTGTCAGATTCAAAGGTATAGCCCCTTTTAGTCAATTCTTTTTTTAAGGATTCATAATTTTCAATAATTCCATTATGAATTATAACAATCTTTCCTGAATTGGAATAATGTGGATGTGAATTTACGTCATTAGGGACTCCATGAGTTGCCCATCTGGTGTGTCCGATACCCAAGGTGCCATTTAAGGAAATATTATTTTCCGATCTTTCTTTAAGATCTAAAACTTTGCCCTTGGTTTTGGAAAGGTTAATCTTGTTCCCATCATATAATGCTATTCCAGCACTGTCATACCCTCTGTATTCCAGTCGTTGCAAACCCTTCATAATTATGGGATATGCTTCTCTATATCCAATATATCCTACAATACCACACATATGACTCAATTTAAAAGTTAGAAGAAGAACAAATTTACAAGAAGATTATAAAACTTGACTGCAAATTTGGCTATATTACACCAAAAACACTACCAATGGTACTGTATTATGTATCAGGGCTAATTTGTTTCTGTATAGAATATCTCCAGCTTTAGTTGCATATCTTCTTCTGACATAGTAAGATTACTGCCATACAGAACGGTCCCCAGAGGAGTGATACTAGCACCAACCGGCAGATCTGTTTCTTTCATATCAAGCACAGCATTTTTGGAGGCAGAAATGGCCAAATCGGCCGATACAGAGAGGCCTAATGTGGCATTCGTAGAATCCCGGATTATAATATCATTTATATAATTAGTTATTTTCAATTTATATCTGACCCCCTTATTATTCTCCTTTTCCAATGAGCCGTCATAATTAATATTAATTCTGTTTCCTACATCAGGATCACTTATCACAGAAAGATCATATATTGGCCTGCTTGTCTCTGTATTAAAAAGATATAATGTAGGTGGTTCATTGATAATACCGGCCATATCCAATGCTTCTCTGTCTACATAAAAGATAAGGTTAGCTTCATTAATAATCCACTTTTTTGTCTTGATCTGGTTAATAATATCTTCTCCGTTATTTTCCTCAAATAATTCTATTTCTGCATACGATCCGGATCCCCCTTTGAGATATAGCCTTTCTGCATTTTGATTGGTATCCATATCATCTGTAATCTCCGGTGGAAATGGTGCATTTATTAAGGTGTTAACAGAATTACCATTAATTGTCCCAAATGATAAATCTCTGCTGATCAATGTTAGTTGATATTCTGCTTCTTCCTTAATTATTTCATCATCCTGCTGCTTGTCGTATTCATAGGTTATAGTAATGGTGGCATCCGTAATGTCAAGTATGAGCAGCATATCGTCGGTGGCAGAAGAAACTGATAAATGCAACCCTCTTAAGAAATCACTGAAATTAGCCTGACTTAGTAGTACTGACTGTCCTTCCTTGTCCAAAATATTTTGTTGAAAAAAATCAGGATCCAATGCAACCTGAATACCAGGCTGGATACGCTCTGGCTCGTCTAAAGACTCATCCGCATCTGTGTCCGGATCGTCTTCCGGAAATATCAAAGTTTCCTCATCCGATATAAGTATCTGGCCATCAAATAGTACGTCAGACACAAAATCAGGGGAAAATTCCTGAGTTGAATAGTATTCCTGCGATTCTAAAAACCCTGTATCCGGATCCAAATTTCTTAAAAAGTATGTAGATCGTTCTACCTTGAAATTGAAGGGAGCTTCCCGATTACCATAAATACTGTCAAGGTCTACCTTTTTAGGATACCTGTTAACAGTAATCTCCGTATCATTCCCATCCTTTATACCATCGCCGTCAGTATCATCATTAAGGGGATTTGTACCAAGTGTTCTTTCTTCATTATCCGTGAGGCCATCGCCATCACTGTCGCTATCGGGATCGTCCGGATCTGAATCAAAAGTATCTGGGACACCATCCAAATCCCTGTCGCCATTTGGGTTTTGCAAATAAGGGATATAAAGAATTACTTCTTTTACTGTTTCATTCTCTTCAATTGCAGTCTCGCTGGGGTTTGTTACTGAATTATCCTCTTTTTGCTGTGAAAAGAGTCCAAATGTTGGATTTCCGGTTCCTCCTTGCAATCTGAGTTGTGAAGTTATACTTGCCTCCGTATTGCCGAATAACGGATCATTGTATATTCCTAATTGGTATAATGGAAGTTTGTTCGTTTCTACAGCATTAATTTTTCTATTAAATGCATAAACGTCATATACTGCCTTGTTTGTTCTAAATGGCTCACCTCCAATAACACCATCTCCAATTGTCGTGAGGTCTTCATCACATGAAGCGAGGTTAATAAGTAGTACCAAAACTGCAATTGCAGAGAATACCAATTTTAAAAAAATCTTCATGAGGCCTATTTTAAAACTTCAGTGCTATAAAAATTGGCATACGCTTCTTCAAATTCCTGCAAAGGAACATATGGCAACAGAGGTTTTTGGAGGTTGGTAATGTAATCACTTAAATCTTCTGAAATTTCTTCGGTCGCTAAAATAATGGCATCAGAAAAATCTACCGCAACTTTTAACAAATTATTATAGGTGGGGGATTCAAGATGAGAGATATATTCCTCAGAAATCCCGTCAAATAATATTTTTTTCTTCATATTACTATCCAGATTTCCTTCAAAGCCTTTACTGTAAACTGAGGTAACTATTTTGCTATCAGCAAATAATGGTTCATCTGCATAATAGCTTCTTAAATATAAAGGCAAAAGTGAGGCCAACCATCCATGAACATGGATTATATCTGGTGACCAATTCAATTTTTTTACTGTTTCTACCACTCCTTTGGCAAAAAATATAGCCCTTTCATCATTATCGGGAAATAATTCCCCATTCTCATCAGTAAAGGTGGCTTTACGTTTAAAATATTCCTCATTATCTATAAAATACACCTGAATCCGCTCGCGGGGTATCGACGCCACCTTAATAATAAGGGGCATGTCCATATCATTGATGACAAGATTCATTCCAGATAATCTGATTACTTCATGCAACTGATGCCTCCGCTCATTGATATTGCCATATCTTGGCATAAAAATTCGTATTTGGCCCTTTTTACTATTGACCATACGCGGCGTTTCGTAAGACATTAAGGAAACTTCATTCTCTGGTAGGTAGGGCACTAATTCAGAAGATACAAACAATATCTTTTTACCATTCATAAAAAAATGTATTTTGTTTATCGGTAAAACGTAGGCGCAAAATTACAAAAATAATGTAGAATAGCCTTAATTATAGTAAGTTTGCTGGCTGTTATAATTGATTATGTTGTTATTCAGGCGCAAAAAGGACATAATATCTCATTTAACCACATCAGAACATACTACAACTTCTGTTGGTATTGTTCCTACTATGGGAGCATTGCACAAAGGGCATCTCTCTTTAGTGAAAAAAGCAATTTCAGAATGTGATGTCTTAGTGGTAAGTATTTTTGTAAATCCCACTCAGTTTGATAATAAAGATGATTTAAAGAAATATCCCAGTACATTAGATACAGATCTTGTTTATCTAAAAACCATCTCCGACAAACTAATAGTTTTTGCCCCCACGGTAGCAGAGTTGTATTCGAACAATATTAATTCAGAGCAATACGATTTTGAGGGTTTAGATAAAACCATGGAAGGGAAATTCAGAAGGAATCATTTTTCGGGTGTGGCAACAGTAGTGGAAAAACTTTTTTCGATTGTGAAGCCTGATAAAGCCTATTTTGGAGAGAAGGATTTTCAGCAGCTATTGATCATTAAAAAGTTAGTTGAACAATGCAATATGTCAATTCAAATTATTGGCTGTCCAATTGTCAGGGAACCTAACGGACTTGCAATGAGCTCAAGAAATGAAAGACTGCCGGATGACTTAAGAAATAAAGCCTCATTTATTTATGAAACACTAGTGACTGCCAAAAATAAATTTGGCATGAAAAGTGCTAACTACGTAATGAATTGGGTAAAAAATAAATTTGAGAAACAGCCAGAATTCGATTTGGAATATATAGAGATTGCCGAACAGGACACATTAAGGCCTGTAAAAAGAAAACATAAAAACACAAAATACAGGGCATTTATAGCAGTATATGTCAATGGGGTGCGCCTGATAGATAATATAGCCCTTAATTAATTAACTTTGTGCCATGCAAATAGAAGTTGTCAAATCCAAGATACATCGCGTTCGCGTTACAGGAGCAGACTTAAACTATATAGGAAGTATTACCATAGATGAAGATCTTATGGATGCTGCTAATATTATTCAGGGTGAAAAAGTACAAATTGTCAATAATAATAATGGTGAAAGACTGGAAACCTATGTAATTCCGGGACCGAGAGGTACAGGTGAATTGACTCTTAATGGAGCTGCAGCCAGAAAGGTAGCCGTAGGAGATATTCTGATATTGATTACCTATGCCCGTATGGATATTGAAGAAGCAAAAAAGTTTAATCCGGCCCTGGTATTTCCTGATGAAGAAACTAATCTATTAAAATAGTCTTGACTAAGGAATTAAAAAAGATCTTAAAATTAATACTCCCAATTGCTTTGGGATTTTTTTTAGTCTGGTATTCATATAGAATTACTTCTGCGGAAGACCGTATTCAAATAATCAGGTATATTAAAGAAGTTGACCTCTTCTGGGTGGGCCTTTCCATAATTATAGGAATATTGAGCCATATTTCCAGGGCAATCCGATGGAACTATCTTTTGGAACCTTTAGGATATTCCCCAAAGGTGACGAATAATATATTTATCATCTTAATGGCATACTTCGCCAATTTAGGCATCCCAAGGTCAGGAGAAGTATTAAGGGCTACGGCACTAGCCACTTATGAGGATGTCCCTTTTCAACAAGGATTTGGGACTATTGTCACGGAACGGGTCGTAGATTTGTTGATTCTTCTATTAATCATTCTTATAGCCCTTTTTTCACAGACCGATATAATAGTCGCCTTCTTACATGAAAAAGGCGTGGGTTTTACAGCTAGTTTTGTTCTTTTAGGCGTAGGGTTTACAGGACTTTTGTTTACAATGTTATTTTTAAAACGTTCAACCTCAAGATTCGCTATTAAAATAAGGGACTTTATTAAAGGTTTATTGGATGGTATTTTAAGTATTTTTAAAATGAAATATAAATGGGCCTTTGTCCTGCACACTTTTTTTATCTGGAGTGCCTATATTCTAATGTTCTGGGTGATTAAATTTACCGTCCCTGAGACTATTCATCTCTCATTTGGTCAATTACTGGTCGCTTTCGTTGCAGGTGCATTTGCCATGACCACAACAAATGGAGGAATAGGCCTTTACCCTATAGCTGTAAGCAAATCCCTAAACATTTTTGGGATATCGGTTGTTTCCGGAAATGCATTTGGATGGATTATGTGGATATCACAGACTCTGATGGTCGTGCTATTTGGGGCAATATCTTTCCTGCTCTTACCGTTATTGAACAGGAATAAATAGCATAAAGCTGTTTTCAAATCATTCAACATGGTACGTAATTTTATTCTTGGTTTTACAATACTTTTCTGCACGGGTTTAGGAGCACAAGTAACAGAGGAAATTTTTGAGTCATTTAAACTACAGGAAAGAAGAGATATAAAATATTATATCCCGGAAAATTATAAACCCGAGAAAAAATATCCACTGGTGGTAGTTTTGGATGGAGAATACCTTTTTGATCAGGTGGTTGCTAATTCTAAATTTTACAGTAGTTTCCAAGGGACTCCGGAAACTATAATTGTTGGTGTCTTTCAGAATGAAAATGATTTGCGATGGGAAGATTGCGCCTTTGAAGAGAACTCCGGGCTCCCTGCAGAAAAAGGGAAATTATTTTTTGAATTTCTTGGCATGGAACTTATCCCATACTTCAAGACAACCTATAATACAGCTCCTTTCACCATGTTTGTTGGCTATGATATTACAGCAAACTTTGGGAATTATTATTTATTTAAAGAAAAATCCCTCTTTAATGCCTTCATAAGTATTTCTCCTTATCTAGCACCGGAAATGGCCAGTAGAGTTGCCGGAAGATTAAATGAAATAGATCAACAAATTTTCTATCATTTAATTGTTGGAGGAGAACGGAATGATAACAGAAACGAGATTTTACAAATGGATAAGGCTTTAAAAAGCATTGAAAAAGTAAGTTTCAATTATCATTTTGACGAATATCCAACGGCCAATGATGTATCAGTAGCTACATATGGAATTGGAAAAGCCTGGGGAAGCATGTTTGAAATGTTTAATCCTATTAGTCCAAAGGAATACAGGGAAAATATTCTTACCTCAGAAGAACCGGCCTTTAAGTATTTGGAAGATAAATACAGTTCAATTGAAGAATTGTTCGGTTTTAGTAAAGAAGTGGAATTAAATGATATTATGGCAATATATGCCGCATGCAGAAAGAAAGATGATACTGAATCTTTAAAACTTCTGGCAGAACTCTGTAAAAAAGAATTCCCAAACACTATGCTCGGATTCTATTTTGAAGGAGAATATTACGAGGAATTAGGAGAAGGCAAAAAAGCACTTCGAACTTTTGAGAAAGCCTTTGCGATGGAAGAGATAGATTTTCTGACAAAGGAAATGGCTTTGGAAAAAATGGATGCACTAAAAGCGGACTTTGGTTTTTAATCCCTTACGATAGTAAACTTTTTTACTCCAAAGTATCCTGATATTTAAAGTATCAACATTCTTTTGATATTTATAACAACCACAATATCTTTAGCCAAAACCAGCTTAGGTTCAAATGGCTAAAACAAAAACAGCATTTTTCTGCCAGAATTGTGGCACCCAATATGCCAAATGGGTAGGTCAATGTTCTGCCTGTAGGGAATGGAATACAATAGTTGAAGAAATAATCCAAAAAGAAAATAATATCCCATGGAAAGACAATGGCACTCAGGAAGTGACTGCAAAACCAGTGCTGGTTGGGCAGATCAATGCGTCCAGGGAATATAGGCTGGATATATGCGACAAAGAATTTAACCGGGTATTAGGAGGAGGCCTGGTCCCCGGTTCTCTCGTTCTGCTCGGTGGCGAACCAGGTATCGGCAAAAGTACTTTGCTGCTGCAGATTGCCTTAAGACTTAATTTAAGAACCCTTTACGTTTCGGGAGAAGAAAGTCTGAAACAGATAAAAATGAGGGCAGAGAGGATTCATCCCAATAATCAGACTTGCTACATCCTTACTGAAACCAAAACCCAAAATATATTTAAACAGATAAATGATATTGCTCCTGATATTGTTATTATCGATTCAATTCAGACACTGCACTCCGATTATATAGAATCTTCTGCAGGCAGCATATCTCAGATTCGCGAATGTGCTGCAGAATTAATAAGATTCGCCAAAGAAACAAATACCCCGGTTATTTTAATCGGACATATTACTAAGGACGGAAATATTGCAGGGCCCAAGATTTTGGAGCATATGGTAGATACTGTTTTGCAATTTGAGGGCGATCGCAATTATGTTTACAGGATTTTACGTGCACTTAAAAATCGATTCGGATCAACTGCAGAGTTAGGAATCTATGAAATGCAGGGAGATGGCCTCAGAGAGGTAAATAATCCATCGGAAGTATTACTCTCAAAAAGTGATTCAGGACTTAGTGGAACAGCTATTGCTTCAACGGTGGAGGGCATGCGCCCTCTAATGATAGAAATTCAGGCTCTTGTAAGTTCCGCCGTTTATGGTACGCCACAACGTTCTACAACTGGTTATAATGCTAAACGTTTAAATATGTTACTGGCTGTTTTGGAAAAAAGAGCCGGCTTTAAACTTGGGTCAAAAGATGTGTTTTTGAATATTACAGGTGGAATAACAGTGGATGATCCAGCCATAGATCTTGCTGTAATTGCCGCCATTTTGTCCAGCAATGCAGATATTCCAATCGAGAAAAATGTGTGTTTTGCTGCAGAAATTGGTCTTGCCGGGGAAATAAGACCTGTACAAAGAGTGGAACAGCGAATTCTCGAAGCCGATAAGCTTGGGTTTTCAACAATTTTTGTTTCGAAGAATAATAAAATTGCACTGAAACAACCAAAGATAAATATTGAATTGGTTTCTAAAATTGAGGATGTGGTTTCCAAACTATTTCTCTGAAAGTCCTATTCAAATAATCCCATTCATTTTAAAGGTTGAAACAAGTTATCAATGATAACATATTTCTTAGCTGATATAATTACGGAGCTGGATCAGGTATATTATTATGGATAGCCTCAATCCCTTCTACCAACTCATCAGAGAGATCAATTTCTATACTCGATATGTTTTCCTTTAGTTGTTTCATAGACGTAGCACCAATAATAGTACTCGTTATAAATGGCCTCGAATTGACAAATGCCAGCGCCATTTTGGTAAGTGAAATATCATGCTCCCGGGCAAGATCAAAATATTTCTGAGTAGCAATTACGGCAGTATCGCTAATATATCGGTTATAGGCTGGAAATAAGGTGATTCGGGCGTTTGCAGGCTTCATACCTCCCAAATACTTTCCACTTAGCACTCCAAAACCCAATGGTGAATATGCCAGGAGTCCCATATTTTCCCGTATCGCAATTTCTGAAAGCCCCACTTCAAACTGGCGGTTCAATAAATTATATGGGTTTTGAATGGTGATCATCCTGGGTAGGCTTGAGTGTACTTTACTTTCCTCTAAAAAACGCATAGTTCCCCATGGGGTCTCATTAGAGAGTCCAACATGTCTGATTTTACCTTCACTTATAAGATCCCTTAATGTTTCTAATACCTGGTGAATATTATCCTGCCAATGATCAGAAAGATCATGTTTGTAGCCTCTTTTCCCGAAATAGTTGGTAGAGCGTTCCGGCCAGTGCAGTTGATATAAATCCAAATAGTCTGTTTGAAGTCGTTGCAAGCTTCCTTCAACCGCTTCAATTAAGGATTCTCTTCTAAAACCAGTTGTCCTGATAAACTTTGTAAAATCTGCTTTCCCGGCAATCTTTGAGCCCAAAATAATCTTCTCCCTTTTACCTGTTTTCTTAAACCAGCTACCAATAATTTTTTCAGTATCTGCATATCTGTCGGGATGAGCCGGAATAGGGTAAAGTTCCGCAGTGTCAAAAAAATTTATCCCCTGATCTACAGCATAATCCATTTGTTCGTGACCCTCTGCTTCAGAATTCTGACGTCCCCAGGTCATCGTGCCCAAACAAATCTTACTGACTTCCAGATTTGTGTGGGGTAATTTTTTATATATCATATGTAAGTACTGACTTTTTTGACGATGCAAATTTAGTGATTCCCTTTTTACATTTAAAAAAGAGCACTTTAATTATTCATGTAGTTCAATTAGAATTGGGCAATGATCACTGTGTCTTGCTTCCGGCAAAATAACAGAACGCTTAAGCCTGTGCTCCAGAGAACGACTTACCATACCATAATCAAGGCGCCATCCTTTATTATTATTACGGGAATTTGCTCTATAGCTCCACCAGGTATAATGATGTGCCTCTTTGTTAAAATACCTAAAGCTGTCAATAAATCCGCTTTCAATAAAATTTCCTATCCATTCCCGTTCAACCGGCAAAAAACCTGAAACATTTTTATTTCTTACCGGATCGTGTATATCAATAGCCCTATGGCAAATATTGTAATCCCCGCAAATAATAAGGTTGGGGTATTTGGTTTTAATCTTATCTATATAAGTTTGCATATCTGCCATATACTGTAGTTTAAGGTCCAATCTCGCAAGATTCGTTCCCGAAGGGAGATACATACTCATAACAGAAATTCCGTTAAAATCTGCCCGAAGGTTTCTTCCTTCAAAATCCATGTATTCTATTCCAGTGCCGTATTCCACATAGTCAGGTTGTTTTTTAGACAATATAGCAACTCCACTATAGCCTTTTTTTTGGGCGCTAAACCAGTGATTATGAACATAGCCGCATTTTTCAAAAAGACTAATATCCAATTGCTCTTTCATAGCTTTGATTTCCTGAAGACAAATCACATCGGGATCAACCTGTTTAAGCCATTCCAGAAAACCTTTGTTCAGGGCCGCCCTGATGCCATTTACATTGTATGAAACTATTTTCAAATCAATTCAAATTATTTTCAAAAATAGTAAATGTTTAACCCAACTTGCAATATGTAATTTACATCCATAACTTAGACTAATCCGGAGAGAATGGTTTTTATACTTATTTTTGGACTGAACATTATTGAATGAAATACTATATTTTATTTTTTGTCCTGATTGCCGGTTTTTTCTATGGGTTTTCTCAGGAGTTAGAAAAGGATTCGATAACCTACCTTGAAGAGGTTATTATTTATAACCCAAACAAAACAAATGAAACCATTGGAATTACGCCAACGTCAATTATTAGAGAAAAGGCCTTTCAAAATCATAGCCCAATTGACGTTGCCTCTTCAATTAATCAAATCTCCGGAGTTTATCTGCTTTCAGGAGCGTTAAACACAAACCGGATAACTATTAGGGGTGTTGGCGCACGAACACCGTTTGGCACCGACAAACTACGCTTGTATTTTCAGAATATTCCGGTAACCACTGGTAATGGTTTTTCCACCATAGAAGCCTATGACCTGGAAAATCTTACTTCCATAGAAGTAGTTAAAGGTCCTAAAGGAACTGCCTATGGAACCAACCTGGGAGGTGCCATACTCCTTAATACAAAAAAGCAGAATACCAGGGGAACCTTTTTAGCCAATAACTTTACTTTAGGTTCCTATGGGCTTGTAAAGGACAATTTGAGTATTGCACATTCCGCAGATAGTGTGGCCTTTAATTTGAGCTATAACCACTTGAATACGGAAGGTTTTAGGGAGAATAGTACTTTTAACCGCGATGGTTTACTTCTTACCACATCTGTGAAACTTAACTCCAAAAGCTCCATTGATATTCTGGCAAATTATATAGATTATACTGCTCAAATACCCAGTTCCCTGGGGATAACAGCTTTTACCGAAAATCCACAGCAAGCTGCTTTTACCTGGAAACAGTCGCAGGGATTTGAATCTAATAAATATACGCTAATGGGGCTCTCGTATAACTATAACATAAGTCGACAACTGGAGAATACAACGAGTATCTTTTATACCTATCTCGACCATTATGAAGCACGTCCTTTTAATATATTAGATGAATTTACGAATGGTTATGGGTTCCGTACCCAATTTATTGGTCATTTTGGTTATCAGGAGAGAAGCGCTTCTTACCTTTTTGGGGGAGAACTATACAAAGATGAATACAATTGGAGAACCTATGAGAATTTATATCAGGATAATAACGGAAATGGGAGTCTGCAGGGAAACGAGCTAAGCCGCAATAAGGAATACAGAAGGCAATTCAATGCTTTTGCCACTGTGACACTTCCTTTTACCGACAGATTCAATATGCAATTTGGGGTGAACCTCAACAAAACGCATTATGATTACAGAGATTTATATAACTCTGGTGAAGCTAATAAAAATGCGAAACGCGATTTTGATCTTGTTGTAATGCCCAGCCTTGATTTGGTCTATTCATTTCGTGAAGGGAGACAGGTTTATGCAAATATCAGCAGAGGGTTTTCGAATCCTGGACTAGAAGAAACGCTAACTCCTGAGGGCATAATTAATCCGGAGATAGTTCAGGAAAAAGGCATGAATTATGAGCTTGGCACCAAATTGTTTCTTGTAGGAAACAAACTATGGCTGAATCTGGCTATATTCAGGATGAATATTAATGATTTATTGGTTTCACAGCGCATAGGGGACGATCAGTTTATAGGTAAAAATGCCGGAAGCACAAGACATCAGGGTGTTGAGTTAGATATGAATTATACTTTCGAACTCAGCTCTCATCTAAAAATAATACCCTTTGCGAGTTATACCCTAAGTGACCACAAATTTGTTGACTTTGTGGATGGGAACAATGATTATTCAGGAAATCCTTTAACCGGCGTCCCTAAGAATAGAATAAATCTCGGCTTGCGCCTTAACTATTCAGAAAGTTTTTACTGGAATACTACCTATCAATATGTAGATGATATACCTCTAACAGATGCCAATACCTTATATAGTGAACCATATAACATTCTAAATGCAAGATTAGGTTACAAAAAAGAGGTAGTGAATAATTTAAACATTTCTTTGGATTTCGGCATAAATAATATTTTCGACGTCAATTATGCCCAATCTGTATTAATAAATGCAGTAGGATTTGGCGGGACTGAACCCCGATATTACTATCCCGGGAACGACAGAAATTGCTATGTAAGTCTGGGGCTAAGCTATCAGCTATAAATTATATACCAGTCTAAAACTTTATTCCGTTTTCTTTAACCAATTCCTGATTCCAACTTCCCTGGCAATAGTGTCATTAACGGAATCTACAGAGATTCTCTTCTGTTCCATGGTATCCCTGTGACGAATGGTAACTGTTTGGTCTTCCAGGGTTTGATGATCCACGGTAATACAGAAAGGGGTTCCAGCAGCATCTTGCCTTCTGTAACGCCGCCCTACGGCATCTTTTTCATCGTAGACTACATTGAAATCCCATTTGAGTTCATCAATAATTTTATGCGCTACCTCAGGTAATCCATCTTTTTTGACAAGTGGCAGTACTGCTGCTTTTGTCGGTGCAAGCACGGCGGGAATTTTTAAAACTGTCCTGGTAGTACCATTTTCCAATTCCTCTTCTTTCAGCGAATTTGACAATACAGCAAGGAACATTCTATCAACTCCAATAGAAGTTTCTACCACGTAAGGCACATAGTTCTGGTTGAGTTCAGGATCAAAATACTGTAATTTTTTACCTGAATATATTTCGTGGTTACTCAGATCAAAATCGGTTCTTGAATGTATCCCCTCCAGTTCTTTAAATCCAAATGGAAATTTAAACTCTATATCGGTAGCGGCGTCGGCATAATGTGCTAGTTTTTCATGGTCGTGAAAACGGTAATTCTCTTCTCCCATTCCCAGTGATAAGTGCCATTTCATGCGCAATTCTTTCCACTTTTCATACCATTCCTTTTGAGTTCCGGGCTTGATAAAGAATTGCATCTCCATTTGTTCAAATTCACGCATCCGGAATATAAATTGCCTTGCTACAATTTCATTCCTGAATGCCTTTCCAATTTGTGCTATTCCAAACGGAATTTTCAAACGTCCGGATTTTTGAACATTAAGAAAATTTACGAATATCCCTTGGGCTGTTTCCGGTCTTAAATAAAGATCTGTTGCAGTTTCAGCAGACGCTCCCAGTTTTGTGCCAAACATCAAATTAAATTGTTTAACCTCAGTCCAGTTTTTGGAACCCGAAACAGGGCAAACAATGTCCAGCTCTTCGATTAGATTTTTAACATCCTCCAGGTCTTCAGCTTCTAAAGATCTGCCTAAACGTTTTAGTATGCTTTGTGCTTTTTCCTGATAGCCCAAAACACGTGGATTGGTTTTCAAAAACTCTGTTTTATCAAAAGCCTCACCAAATCGTTTTGAAGCCTTCTCTACTTCTTTATCAATTTTTGCTTCAATCTTGGCCACATGGTCCTCGACCAATACATCCGCCCGATATCTTTTTTTGGAGTCTTTGTTATCAATAAGCGGATCGTTGAAAGCGTCAACGTGCCCGGATGCCTTCCAGGTAGTAGGATGCATAAATATTGCGGCATCAATACCAACAATGTTCTCATGCATCTGCACCATGGCCTTCCACCAATAATCTTTTATATTTTTTTTTAGTTCCGCTCCGTTCTGAGTATAGTCATACACGGCACTTAAACCATCATAAATTTCACTTGATTGTACCACATAGCCATATTCCTTAGCATGTGAAATTACCATTCTAAAAACGTCTTCCTGATTTGCCATTCGGCAAAAATAGAATATTATGGCGTTATTTTTTAAGTCTTGGAAATAAAATAACTGTTGAGAGACAGTGTTTATTTCAAATGAAATTCTGAAGATGACAAAAGTTTTTCATCTTCAAAAACATTTAGGGTGTAGGTGCCGGGTCCTAAAGAACCTTCAGGAATAGTAATGAAATCGCAAACACTAAATTCATTACCGGTGGATATAAGCTCTACTCTTTTACTATAGATATTTCCATTTACAGAAATGATATTGGCATTATCCTCTATAACTCCCATGTTAGGGCCAAGAAACTGAAAATAGATAACTTTTTCTTCGTTTCTATCATTCGGATTTCCAATAATAGTAACACACCCCCTAAGTTTTTCAATAGTGGATGCCTTTGTGGTCTTAATAGGTTTATCACTTCGAAGTCTGAAACCACTGCCTTCTGAGTTTTGCATCTTCAAATAGCTCTTAATCCGCAATTCCTTGCTAAGTTCCTTGTTTTTCTCACGTAACAAAGCTTCCGTCTCAGCAAGAGAACTACTTTTACCCCTTAATTCCTCAATCATTTTACGGGTCTCTTCATATTTATCGGAGAGCAGCATATTATTATACTTCAGGAAATTGTTTTTAAGTATAAGACTATCGTGTTTTACTTCCAATTCACGGAGCTCTTTCTTGTATTCTTTCAATTTAGCCACGGTAAAGTTGAGCCTGCCTACAGAATCCAATAATTGTTGTACCCGGTATCTTGAATCCTGTAGTTCTATTTCATTAACTTCATTAAGTGCAGAAAGGCGATCTACTTCAGTCTTCATAAGGGTCAAATCCTTTACCAGCAAGCCTTTTTCATTTTCAAGGAAGTTTATTTGTGTTCTGGATTGGGCATAACTATAGTAGAAAGCTATTAATATACCAATAATGACGGCAACTAATGCAGCAAGTATTATTTTATAGTTAAATTTATTATCTTGAAAATCCATTCAGACAGGTTAAGCAAACTAAGATTAGGTTTATTTAAGATTTGTACTTTTCCAAGCTATCAAATATAATAAATGATATCAACAAGGTACTTCTACCAAAGTTGTGTTTTGGATGTAATGCTCAATTATATCGGGGAGAGCAGCTATTGTGTACACTTTGTCGGAATCAAATACCACTTACCGAATACGATTTTATTGAGGAAAACGCAGTGGATAAAATATTTTATGGCCGAATTGACATTAAAAAGGCCTCTGCCTTCCTTTTTTATGCGGATCAAGGGATTGTTAAAAATTTAATTCACTTTTTAAAATATAAAAATCAACCTCAAATAGGACAATTTTTAGGTGATTGGTATGGCCAAATACTAAAAGAAAGTAACGCCCTGAATTATGTTAATATTGTAATACCTGTTCCCTTACATAAAAAAAGGCTTAAGAAACGGGGATATAATCAAGTATCCGGCTTTGCACAAAGAATTGCATACCATCTAAATGCCAGTTATGTGGATCACCTTCTGGTAAAAACAGCTAACACACGTACCCAGACCAAAAAAAACCGGTTTTATCGATGGAGGGGCATGCCAGATCTTTATCAAATAACTAATCCCGAATTTCTAAAAAACAAAAATGTGCTGTTGATTGATGACGTAATTACTACCGGTGCTACTATAGAAGCCTGTGCAAGGGCTATAAAAAAGGCTCAAAATGCTACTGTTTCTGTTGCTACAATAGCAGTTGTTCCTTAATTTCACAATTCTTTAAATTAATTGTTTCTTTGCCTAACAGAAATATCAAATGGCCCGATTACAGCGTATTTTATCTCTTTTTTTTCTTATTACAGTTGTACTTGCCCTTGTTCAATGCGCCAGGAGAGGTAATCCTACTGGCGGTCCCAAAGATACTACGCCTCCGGTTTTATTAAAAACAGAACCCGAAAACCTGACTACTGAATTCAAGGCTGAAAAAATCAGGCTGTATTTTGATGAATATATTAAATTGGAGGATGTTCAGAATCAGCTTATTGTATCGCCCCCTTTAAAATATAAGCCTCAGGTTTCTCCTCAGGGAGGGGCCAGCAAGTTTGTAGAAATCATTTTAAAAGATACTTTGTTAGAAAATACTACGTACACCTTGAACTTTGGACAAAGTATCGTGGATAATAATGAAGGAAATCCGAACAGCTTTTTAACCTATGTTTTTTCAACCGGAACATATATTGATTCACTTATGGTTACCGGAGTGGTCAAAGATGCTTTTAATAAAAAAGCGGACGAATTCATTAGCGTAATGTTATATGAAATAGACTCTTCCTATACCGATTCTACCATCTATAAAAAACCTCCTAATTATATTACGAACACGCTGGACAGTACCATTATCTTTCAATTGAAGTACCTAAAAGAGGGTAATTATGCCATCTTTGCAATCAAAGATGAAGCTAAAAACAATACATTCGATCAGAATACGGATAAAATAGGCTTCATTCAAGACACAGTTACCCTTCCAACAGATACGGTTTATCTTCTTACGCTTTTTAAAGAGATCCCTAACTACCGTATACAAAAACCAAATTATGCAGCTGCAAATAAAATTATTTTCGGTTATGCGGGCGGAGATGAACAATTGCGTATTGAAGCCTTGACAGAAATTCCGGATACTATCAGGACACTTGTTGTCAAAGAACCTGAAAAAGATACTCTTAACTTTTGGTTCACCCCGTTTGAAATTGATTCGATTAATTTTAAAGTGATAAATGAAAGCCGGGCAAAAATTGATACGTTTACGGTAAAAACGAGAAAACTGGCTGCAGATTCTTTGATGCTAAGTCCCAGTCACCGAAATGCCATAAACCTTGCCGATGAACTCTTTATCACGTCCAGTATCCCTATTGTTGCTCTAGATACAAGTATGATCAGTTTTTTTAACAAGGATACCTTAGCGGTTGAGTTCAAAGCCCAATTGGACACCACAAATAACCGGATAGCCCTGGATTTTGACAAACAGCCTGATGAAACCTATTTTATAAATTTGTATCCAAATAGTATTACAGACTTTTTTGGTGAAACTAACGATACTATCAACTATAGATTATCAACTGGCGGGTATGCAGATTTTGGCAATTTGAGCTTAAAGTTGGCAGGTGAAATAACCTATCCCCTGATTGTACAATTAACGAGTGAAAAAGGTGTGACCTACAGGGAAATTTATGCGTCTGAGCCAATAGATCTGAATTTCAGTACGCTTGAACCGGGAAACTATCTTATCCGGATTATTTTTGATGCGAATGAAAACGGCAAATGGGATACGGGTAATTATTTAAAGAAGATTCAACCGGAAAAAGTGATCTACTACCCCGGTGTAATTGAAATGAGAGCCAATTGGGAAAAAATTGAAACGTTTAATGTTTTAAACTAAAATCATCCCGGTCTTCTAAAAATTTAAACCGTGTCCTTAAACCATTTAGGTGTTCCAGGCTTAAAGTAGCATATAGTATCTCATCCTTTTGGGAGAAAACCATCTGACTTCCCAAAGGGTCATATATGGCTGAATGTCCCGGATACTTATGTGCATTAGGATCTTCGCCCACTCTATTAACCCCGATACAATAACTCATGTTTTCTATAGCCCTGGCTTTTAGTAAAGTGTCCCAGGCTTCAATTCTGGGTTCCGGCCAATTGGCCACAAAAACCAACACATCATAATCTCCCTTATATCTTGCCCACACAGGAAATCGGAGGTCATAACAGATAAGAGGGCAAATCCTGAATCCTTTATAAGAAAAGACCAATCTCTCTGTACCCGCCTCGTATACTTCATTTTCACCGGCAAATGTAAAGGTATGTTTCTTATCATAGCTTTTGCTGCTTCCATCGGGATATATAAAAAAAAGTCGGTTGGTAAATTTATTCCTTTCCTTAAATGCAATACTCCCCATCATAGCCATGTTTTTGTCCCTGGCAGTTTCCTTCATCCAATTCAAGGTATTAACCCCTTCTTCACTATTTATTCTATCAGGATTCATGGTAAATCCGGTGGTGAACATTTCCGGTAAGATAATCATATCCGTATTGCCAGAGATCTTGCTTAACTTATCAGAAAACATGTTTCTGCTTGCCACAGGATCCTCCCATATTAATGCGGTCTGTAGCAACGCTACTTTAAGTACATTTTGCATCATCTTTGCTACTTTTCTATTTAATCCAAAAGAGCCATAATCCCATGTAGCCCTTGCATTTTAGCATGATCCAGGGCAGTATTCCCCTTTGCATCTTTCACCCTGGCATCCGCCCCGTATTCCAACAATAGTTTTACCAATCCCTCCCGGTTAAACATTGCTGCATAAATCAAAGGGGTTGCCCCCATCTCATTACTCAAATTTACGTTGGCCCCTCTTTTTACCAAATCAGTAACTATTTCTGTATACCCCTTAAAACAACTCCCCATAAGTGCCGTATTGCCGGAAGCATCCATACCATCAATTTCGGCTCCATGGTCCAGGAGGTAGTTCGCCAAATCCCTGTGATTGTAATAGGTTGCAAGAATTAAGGGGGTAAACCCTCTTTGGTCCGGTGAATTTAAGAGTTCGGGTAATTCCGCGACCATTTTCTCAATGGCTTTACTATTACCTGCGCGTATTTCGTTAAAAAAAGCAGCTATTTTGTCTTCCATAAGAAATAAATGTATAAAAAATGATACACATAAGGGTGTTCCATCAATCTGAAACTTCAAGAATCAAATACTTACACCTCCCAACTGAGATAAGGTTCGATTTTTATCAAAGTTCTTCAAATATTTCTATAGCCCAGCTATAAGTAGCCATAAAGACTATTCCGGTGTACTACATTTTATTCTTAAACCTACCGATTCAGCGTTCTTTGGATTATCCTACAAGAATTTGAATCACCTGTTAAAAATTAACGGATACCCGGTGAGTAATCCTCGGGGGCATTTTGTGGTGAATTTATAGTTTCTGAACCTCCTGTATCGTTATATATGGTCCATTCACTAAATGTAAAGACCGCATTCCCTCTAACCACATTTAAATTCCTTACAGCTTTTCCATCCTCAAATTCGTGATCTGTCCCGGAGCCGTCCTCCCCAATACGTCCGAAGATGTCAATTACGGTTCCAAAAGGATCGACCAGTACTAAATTATCATCCCCATTAGAATCAGCAGGGCTGTTGGATCCTGCTTCAACATCAGGGAGAAATCCGTATACGTTCTCAAATTCATTCGCATTAGGTGAGAAGGTTAAAGTACTTTCTGAATCTATTTTTAAACCCGAAAGATCAATTTCGGATCCTAAGGTGACATTTGCATTGGTATACCTTTTTAAACTCCAGCCAGCTAATTCAATTTGAGCGTCACCTGAGTTGTAAAGCTCAATATATCTGGCAGCGGAATTATTGTTGGGATCTGCGATCTCCGATATGAACAATTGGTCGGATGTCAAAATATTTGCTATTCCTGTACATCTTTCATTTTCCAAATCCATATCATTCAAATTGCGAATGATTAATTGATAATCATTATTTTCTTTATAGAGAACCGCGGTTACAGATCCATTCCCCGATGGTAATATAGTATCCTGAAAATCAGAATATCCACTATTTATTAGTTCTATTAAACCACCATTGCAATTTGTAAGATTTCTTATGGTCTCTTCCTTTGGATTGGCGAAAGGTAAGTTTAGTTCCTCCTCTATTACCTCCAGACCTGTTAATTGTATTAAAGTGCTTACCAAATTGTCACTAAGTCCGGGAATGGTTGTTATTTTAGGTACCACATTACGAACAGGATCACACGAAAGAAACAGGTGTTCCCCTAACGAAAGGGCCGGAAGCCTACCTACACTATAATTTCCAAAAGAAGGAAATACACCACCAAGCTTATATACTGATTTACTTCTCCCAAGGAATAGTCCTTTCAGTTTTATAAAGATTTTACTTCCCAATTCATAAAATAAGTACGAATCTCTAAGGTCAATTTCTAATTGAAAACCTTCTGTGGGGTTTATCGGATCATCCTGAATATGGAGTGTGTTAAAAAAATTGCCAGTCTGATCTGATGATACTATATAACCTTCCATTACTAAATCTTCCTGTATCTGTATTACTTCACCTGCAAATATGTTTTTAACCTCCTTAAAAGTAATATTGGCCATCAATTGACTATCACAAGCATTTTCGGGGATTTTAAAATCATTATCCTTTACACAAGAGGAGCTTATGAGCAACATATAAAAGCATCTAAGGATAAATCCTGACTTAAGACTATTCATATGTTTTTGATCTTTATTTATACTGAATTAATTACATTTCATTTGAGCTTAGAAACTAATGGCGAGATTCAAAAAATATGTTCTTCCATAACCAAACCAAAACTTGGGGCCAAATGAAGGAGTACCGCTTAGATTATCCTGTAATAATTGCCCGTAATTGCCATTCCTGCTTTGCTCATAACCACCGGTTCTAAAATCTGCATCAAATACATTATTTATACTTATAAATGCACTTAAGTATTTACCATTTAACATCCATGATTTGCCCCCCACCAGATTTAAGAGATATATAGCATCCATAGGGTTTTGTTTTAAGATTCTATCAACATTTTCTGGAGTTGCATTCTCAAAGGGCTGCCCTGTCTCAGGGTTTAAATAGAAACTCTGTGTTCTCCTTATGGTTGATATACTCGCATAATTATCAGATAGATAATTTAACTTCGCACCAGCCCACCAAAACTTAGGATCCCTGTATTCAATACCCAGTGAGATTGCGGTTTGGGGACCAGCAGGAAGTTTGTAGTTTTTAATTTTTGCTAATCCCATATCTTTTGTCCCCTCAATTGCTATCAAATCCTCTTCATTTCCGGAAGTGTCAAAATTTATTACCAGATTCGGATCACTGGCAAAAACATACTTCCCAAAGGCAAAGGCTGCGGATAAATTTACTGAAGAAGAAATCTGGTATGAAAGTCCCAACTCAATTCCCATGTTCAGCTTATCGAGATTCGTGATTACTTCTTGTACAAAATCTGAACCTACTCCGGCATCAACAAAGAAAAAATTTATGTCTGTGAGCTCTTGAAAACGTGTATAGAAGCAGGTTAACCTTCCCATAAGGTCTGGAAATCTGCTGAAATAATTTACATCAATACTTGTGATTTTTTCACTATTTAATTTGAGTACAATTTCATTATTGTCTCTTGGGTTAATAAATGTATTTTCCATCAAAGGGGCTCTTTTTAAAAACGCTCCATTTGCTACAAACCATTGTCTGCCACTTAATTTATAGGTAAATCCTCCTTTGGTTCCAAAATTACTGAACTGCACAGGCTTGCTTTTTCCCATTGAACTTTCTGGAAATCGTTCATTCAAAAAATGTCCGTTCCTCTGATACTCCGAATTCGTATAATCAGCCGCTACAAAAAAGTCCAATTTCCTTTTAACAAAGCTTATCTGTGCAAAAGCATCAAATACTTGGTAGGTATTTGTATAGTCATAATTAAAGATATCTTCCTTACCCTTTTTTAATTCCCCATTGACATCATTTCGGGTATCAGAAAATGGATCCCTGTCTAAATGATAATCAGCTCCTAATAAATCCCGGATTTCAGCAAAATTATGGGAATGAGTATTCCTGAAAGTCAGATTAACATCCAGGGTAATCATATCATTAGGCCTGAAATTAAAATTTGTATTTAGTGTCAATTGTTTGTCCTCTATGGCATCGTTGTATAAAATATAAGCGGCTATCCCATTAACTGAGCTTGCTGAATTTGCCATGTAAAGATTCTCCCATTGCAATTGAGGTTTAATTAAAAATGCTTGATTAGTAAGATCTGCATTTAAAAAATTTGCGCCAATGGGACTATTAATATAAAAACTAGGTAAATATCTATAATATGTAGGGTCCGGATTGGGAGCATCAAAATATCCTATCCTGCTTTTTGCATAACTGCCAAATTGATAGGAAATTCCTGTATTGACCTGTAGTTTTTGAAATTTACCGTAATAATTAAGCATGACTATTGGTTCCATAATTTTACGTTCCCGTTGATTGCGCAATTCCCCGTCCTGAAATCCCCAGTAGGGATTATACCTATTTCCTGCTAAATGGTATACCTCCTCAGTTATTGCCGAAGAGCTCCCCCGTCGATTGGAGCTAAGAACTCCTGTAAAAAGTAAACTATTCATCATATCGATTTGGAATTCTATTGCCCCGTAAACAGAAAAAGCATCGTAAAATGTGCCGTCTATATAACCTTTTTCCGCCCATCTTCTTGAGGCTGCAAAAGAATAGATGAAATCGCTCCTTTTCTCCCTGGAGGTATAACTGGCCATAATACGTCCCGAATAAGACCTGTCAGAAACAGAACCGGACAATTTTAAACCCGGGCGAAGCCCTGATGGCCTTGTATCTATATTTGTAACCCCAAGAATTCCTCCAAACCTATATGGGGAAGCTGCCAACCCCAGGAAAAATTCCTGGTTCCTTACTACATCATTAAGACCTGCCCAATTATTCCATTGAGGTCGTCCATCTCTCAGCTTATTCATAGGGATTCCATTAATTAATACAGTCCCATTTCTGGAATCATATCCCCTGACTTTAAAAAATACCTGCCCAAAATCAAAGGCTGCCCGATTTAAAAAAACATCCCGTGTGGCCGTTAAAATTCCCAAATTTCCCGCTTCCAACTCCCCATCAATAATTTGACTTTCTGTTAGCGTAATCAGGGCGTCCTTTTGATCATTGGAAAGGTCTTTCTCTAATAATACGCGCCCCAACTTTAATTGATCCGGAGAAATATCTAAAGGAAGCCTTTTCGACCTATATTCCTTAGCATTAACCGACAAAATGTACGCACCATTTAAAGTTGTAACTATTTCAAATCGTCCCTCCAAATCAGTATATGCCTTGAAAGAAGTTCCTTCAATTTCAACAAATGCATTTGAAATTGCCATAAGACTTTGACCATCCCATACACTTCCGCTTATACTTATTTCCTGTCCATTAAGTATTTGAAATAATAAAAACATTTTAATATAACTGAGATGAAATCGCATACAAATTGCCCCAAGATTCAGACCTAAAGTATTCCCATTCGCTGCAAATTGCTTGCGGCTCGTGGTTATAACTTGCCGTCAGGAATTTTCCCTAATCGAATAAGCTCATTAATTATGAAGAGGTGGAAGAGCTGGTTTTTCATTATTTTCCTTGTATCAAATAGCATACAATCCCAAAAAAAGGATCGATATAGCATCTGTACAATTGCTTTTTATAATGTTGAAAACCTTTTTGATACGGTCAACGATTCCTTACACTTTGATGATGAAATGACCCCGGAAGGAAATTACAACTGGACATTAGAACGCTATGAGTTAAAAATAGCGCATATAGCAGATGTAATCTCAAAGATCGGGAAGTCAATTACAAAGACCTGTCCGGCTATAGTAGGGATTTGTGAGGTTGAGAATTTAAAAGTAATTGAAGATCTGGTTGATCATCCATTTCTCAGGCCTTATGGCCTAAATATTATTCATTTTGATTCCCCGGATGAAAGAGGTATTGATGTGGCCTTATTATATAATAGAGACCGATTTATTCCCATGTCGTTTAAAAGCCACAGACTTTTGATATTCAATGCTTCCGACGAGCGGGATTACACCAGAGATCAACTGGTGGTCGGTGGCTTATTGGAAGGAGAAGAATTCTATTTTATAATAAACCATTGGCCGTCACGCAGCGGAGGTGTAGCCAGAAGCCAACCCTACAGACAAGCCGCAGCAAGGCTCAATAGAAGAATAATTGATTCCGTGCTGAGACTGAATTTGGAGGCTAAAATAATAAGCATGGGAGATCTTAATGACAATCCAACCGATCGCAGTTTAAAAAATTCACTCACCTTTTCTGATACCAAGAACCTCCAAAGTCCTGCATTCTTTAATCCCATGGAAGCAATGTATAAAAAGGGAGAAGGTTCTCTTGCCTATAGGGACCAATGGAATTTGTTCGATCAATTTTTGCTGTCAAAAAACCTTATAAACAAAGACAGAAAGCTATACACCTTTTGGAAAGCAGGTATCTATCACCCGAGATTCCTGCAGACTGAAGCAGGGAATTACAAGGGCTATCCGTTTCGCACGTATGTGGGCGGAAGATACACCGGCGGGTACAGTGATCATTTTCCGGTGTATGCCTTTCTAATTAAGCAGGCCAACTGATTATTATTCCGGATTTGAAATTTTAATATTCCTCCATTTCACCTTTATGCCCCCGCCATCATGAATTTGAAGGGCTATTGAGCCTTCTCCGTCGCCAATTTTATCGTCTTTAATGGAGACCATTTCCACGCCGTTGAGCCAGGAGGTCAGCTCATCTCCCACCATCCTGATTTTCATAGTATTCCAGGCCCCTTCTTTAAGCACACTTTCCTTTTCAGGGCTCGGTTGAATTAACCAGCCCCTGCCATAGGATTCATAAACACCCCCTGTATGATGGCCTTTTGGCGCAACTTCAACCTGCCAGCCACTTACTTTGGTGCCATCAATAGTAGACCTGATAAACACCCCGCTATTCCCATCTGCTTCCTGCAAAAATTCCAGGGTAAGTACAAAGTCCTTATAATGCTCGTCCGTGGCCAAATACCCATATTGCGCATCCGGGCCACTTTCAGAAACCAAAAGTCCGTCTTCTACATACCACTTTTCAGTGCCATAGATGGTCCATCCGGTAAGATCGTTCCCATTAAACAAAGATTGCTCCTGCGCAAGGACAAACAGGCCAAATAACATGGCGATAAGACTGCTGAATAATTTCATAATTTCTGTGTTAGTTAATTAAACCACTGACCCCATGGTATTCTGCTCAAAATAAGAACAAGACCAAGTCCGTAAAAAATGGCGATTGCTTTAAATTTTCTTTTGCCCTCCATAAACTTTTTATGGCGAGACCAGCCAATTGTGATTAAAACTATGGCAATTATATTGATAAATGGGTGTTCTACAGCCAATAATCTGGCAGCTGAATTTAAACCGCCCATTCCAAGTTCTTTAATTGCGGCAAATCCATTAGTTGAGACAAAGAATAGAATCAGGCCCAGAATTAATTGAATATGGGAAAGTATAAGTGCAAAAAGACTTACCCTGAAATCCTTTTCCAGTGTAAACATTCTGTTGCCCATTAATCCTGTAATTGCATTGGCCACCGCAATAAAAAGTATTGCCAGAACCACATAAGCCAGATAAGAGTGTGCCGTTTGTAAAATTTCCATTTTGATTTATTTTTTCTAAAAATACGGAATTTTAGGAATTAAAAAACCCCAACAAAAATGTTGAGGCTTTTCTATATAAATTTTGATGAGCTTAGTTAAATTTATATCGCAGTCCGGGCTGAATTGCCATCTGGAAGACTGCAATCCGAAATTGTATAATTCTATAAAATTCGGAGATCCGTCATCATTAGCAACACTGAAGTAAAATCAAACGTTTTGGTGTCGTTGGTTGATAGGGTAATAAGCGGGTATACATACGCTTTTATAAAATCTTATGTCCAACATCAGAAATAGAAATTCTGCAAGGGAGACCGAACTCATAGTTGTAATCCTATAAAAACTATTAAAACCAGTTGCAGCCGCATACTTTGATCCTGAAGGAACATGCACCGCAATTTCTGCCGGAACAGGTAAAGATTCGCCGGGATGTCCCCTATTGCGCATCCAGTTGGGGAGGTTATATTCCTTTTCGAAAATGCAACAGATGATGCCTAAAAGACAATTTAGTCCTTAAAAAAGTTCAAAAGATTTAAAGTGGAACTATCATGTTTGGCTATATCAGAATCATTGATATCCTTCAATATTCTCGATGCAAGTTGTTTCCCGAGTTCCACACCCCATTGATCAAAACTGTATATGTTCCATATTATACCCTGTACGAATATTTTGTGTTCATACATAGCTATTAACATCCCTAAAGTTCGGGGGGTAAGTTTATTTATCAACAGGGTGTTGGTAGGTTTATTTCCTTCAAAAGTTTTAAATGGAATTAGTGCCTCCATTTCATTTTGCGGCATTTCTTTAGATTCCAATTCCTGTCTGACCTCATCTGAGGTTTTGCCATTCATCAGTGCCTCGGTCTGTGCAAAGAAATTGGCCATTAATTTATTGTGATGATCCGTATCGCCATGTAATGACTCCTTAAAACCAATAAAATCTGCAGGTATTAATTTTGTCCCCTGATGTATCAATTGAAAAAACGCGTGCTGTGCGTTGGTGCCCGGTTCACCCCAAATGATCGTTCCTGTCTGATAGCTGATGAAATTTCCATCACGGTCCACACTCTTTCCGTTACTTTCCATTATTCCCTGTTGTAAATAGGCCGAAAATCTGCTGAGGTATTGTGTATATGGAATAATGGCTTCTGTTTCCGCCCCATAAAAATTATTGTACCAAATGCTTAACAATGCCAGTATAACCGGTATGTTTTCATCAAAAGTAGCGGTCCTGAAATGAGTATCCATCTCATTAGCTCCAACTAAAAGAGCTTCAAAATTATCATATCCTACCGCAAGTGAAATTGATAGGCCTACGGCGCTCCAGAGCGAAAATCTTCCGCCCACCCAATCCCACATGGGAAATACATTTTCATCTGTTATCCCAAATTCACTAATCATCTCCGTATTTGTAGAAACCGCGGAAAAATGTTTTGCCACATCTTTTTCTGAAGCGGATTTTAAAAACCAGTTTCTAATCGTATGAGCATTACTAAGGGTTTCCTGAGTGGTAAAAGTTTTGGACACAATTATAAATAACGTAGTCTCAGGATCGAGTTCCTTTAATATTTCATAGACATGATCGCCATCAACATTACTGACAAAATGAGTTCGTAGATGATTCTTGTAATATTTTAGAGCTTCTGTAACCATTAAGGGTCCCAGGTCAGAACCACCTATGCCAATGTTTACTATATCGCTAAATGCCTTTCCTGTATATCCCCGCTTATGGCCCTTAATGACATCCTCTGAGAATTGACGAATCTGGTGTTTTACATGATTTACTTCAGGAATAATATTTATTCCGGAAACCATGATGGTATCTGTTTCTTTTGCCCTAAGTGCTGTATGAAGTACGGATCTGGATTCAGTTTGATTAATTAGGTCGCCATTAAATTCCTTTTCTATAGCATCCTTTAAATTCACTTCCTCTGCGAGCTGCAATAAAAGTGAGAGGGTTTTGTCTGTTATTCTATTCTTGGAATAATCAACAAAAAAATCCTTAAACCTTAAGGTGAATTTGTTGGCGCGCTCTGAATCTTTGGCAAAGAGATCTTTAAGTTGTAGGTGTTTTGTTTCTTTATAATTCTCCTCGAGTAATTTCCAGGCCGGGGTAGTTGTTGGGTTAGTATTCTTTAATGGCATTGAGTTAATTAAGTGTTAGCAATTCTTCATCGTGTCTAATAGGAAATTCAATGCAGTCTAACTGAACTTTTTGCGGACTGATATATTCGTAATATTCTGGTCTTAATTCTTCAGGAAGAGGTTCTGCAAGAGGTAGTTTTTCCTTAAGTGGATCTACCTGACGCCCATTTCTCCAAAAACGATAACATACATGCGGACCTCCCGTGTTTCCCGTCATACCAACCCATCCAATAACATCTCCCTGTCTTACAAACTCTCCTCTTTTTACTTTTTGACTTTTCATATGCAGGTACTGGGTACTATAAGTCCCATTATGCCTTATTTTTACGTATTTGCCATTCCCTCCTTTTCTTGTAGATTCAGTAACTGTTCCATCGGCCGTTGCCATAATGGGGGTGCCCACAGGTGCGGCATAATCTGTGCCTTTGTGAGGTCTTACCTTATATCCGTAATAGCGGATTTTTCTTTTTAAATTATACCTCGAAGATATTCGGCTAAATTTAACCGGCGCCCTTAAAAAAGTCCTTCTAAGATTGTTTGCTTCGTCATCAAAGTAATCAACAATATTTTTAAGGGAATCAGATTCATAGGCGAATGCATATAGGGGTGTGCCATTGTGTTCAAAGTAGGCTGCCTGAATTGGTTCGGCCCCGGCATAAACGGTATCGTTAATATACTTTTCCCTATAGATAACCTTAAATTTATCTCCTTTTTGCAATCGAAAGAAATCTACTGTCCAGGCGTAAATTTCAGAGAGGTCATTGGTAATATTGTAATCAATACCCTGATCCAATATTGCCTCAGAAAGTGAAGTTTCAATTATCCCAGCGGCTTCCTTTTGCACGTATTTTACGTGCTTGCGATCTTTATACGCCATAACGGAGTCCCGAAAGTCTATTACTGTAAAATTGATAAGGTCGTTTTCATAAATAAACACCCGAGCTGCCTGTGTCGTATCCTTAGACTTCAATATAAGATATGGTTTACCTACTCTGATTTTTCGAACATCAAAAGTGTCTCTAAACTCCTCGGATACTTTAGCAATTTTAGGATAGTCAACATTGTTTTGAATCATTAGTTCTCCAAAACTATCTCCCCGTTTTACGGTATCACGTATTACCAGAAAATCATTGAGATCAAATCCGAATTGCTTCTCGGTCAACAGTTCATCCGAAGCTTCGATATCTGTAACTTCACTAATTGCTTTTTCAGATTGAATGTCTTTACAGGATATGGATAAACTAAGTAATAAAAATGTGCCCCAATATTTATACATGGTCAGTTTTCGATTTTTTCCGGGTTAAAGATATGATCCACCCATTCCTTTCCCCAATTATTTAACTCTTGTTTTGAATATAAGTTTGGAAAAAATACAACCTTTTGAAAACTTGGAGGCAAATATTCCTTCCAATTTGTTCCCCCTGTGGCCTCAATTGAAGTGTTCTCTGTGTTTAGATATCTATGGGCTGATCCCAGGTGCATCAAAGGCCAGTTTATGTTTGCATTTATGTCCATTCTTTTTAACGCTTCAATAAGCACTTTATTATGCCTGCTCTTTTCAGGCAGGGTTAAATATTTGTGATATATCGTATTGTTTTTCAGTTGTTTGGCTATTCGGATAAACCTTGGGGTATACCTGTATTCAAATTGTTTAAGTGTAAGAGTCTTTTCACCTGTACTCTTATCGGTGGCTCCCTTTTTCCAATAGATTTGTTCATAGAGCTCTTCGATATCGTTCTTTTCTGAAAAATCTGTCCTTTTGGAAAAATCCACCAAATGTTCTAAAGGAGTGGCATATATCTCGATAGTCCTGTATTGAGCAGACTGAAATCCACTTGCGGGTAATAGTGCCATTCGATATTGAAGGAATTGCTCACGTTCCATACCTCGAATCATAATGCTAAACGAGGAAATTAATGCTTTGTAATAACTATTAATACGATTTAACTTTTCAATAAAGAAATCCACATTTTGAGATTTGTCATCTACTATTTGTTTTTCTTCGTGTAGTATAAGCTTAAAATAAAGTTCCGTGATTTGATGGTACATTATAAATATTTCCTCATCAGGGAAATGTGTCCTGGGAACCTGTAAGCTTAAAAGGGTATCCAGGTGAATATAATCCCAATAGGTAAGATAACGTTGATACAATAGTCCGTCCAGGTACGAGCTTAAATCCTGCCCTGAATCCTTATATTTTTCTTCAAGCTTTGATATTTGGGATTCTAAGCGCTCCTTATTTTTCATATTTTTTTAGTCCATTAATATTTTGAACTGGTGCTTTAAACCATTGAATCCATCCAAATCTGCAGATATTGCTCCTACCGTCAGCTCTGCCTTGATCCTTATGGGTATTTTATTCGCGTCATTTGAGACCCAAAGTGCTAAACTCTCCTGTTCTTTAAATACACGTCCGGATTGCACCAATGGTTGAAATTTAAGGCATTCTACTTTCCCGAATTTTGTTTTAATAATTTCCTTACCCAGATACTTTAGTTTAAACCTATATATTCCATCGTCGTCATAAAGAACTTTAAGCTCTAAAGACTCTCCAAGGACGAGATCTTCAAATTCATAGTTATTTCGTAAATAATAAAATGCTGAAATAAGATCCTGCACGCTATCCTGTAGGGTAAAATTAAGTTTTTTATTGTTCTTTTTATCATTTAGAACCGCAACTTCTTTTTTGTGGTCAAAGTTAATTTCCACATCCTTTGTGTAACCTCCTTCATAGAGCTTTCTGACAAATCGGTACGGCTTTCCGTCTTCTTTGTCAAAATAACTTTCATACGTATCATCCACTTTAAAAAATATGCTTGCAAAACCTGTTGTTTTTCCCTTACCTACTACATGATAGACAGGTATACTATCAACCATATTGTTCTTGACGTGCAATGTGGCATAACTTGCGTTTAAAAATCCATAATGTACCCTGAACTTAAGCCATTCTCCAGGTTCAAAAGCGGAAGTCCTGGGAGTTTTCTTAATTGCTTCAGCTTTGTTATTTTTTTTGTTGGACTCATTCACAGCATATTGCGCAGTCAGTGACAGGGTAATAGCAGCAAAAATTGGAACAATGATCTTTTTCATATCAAATTTTCGATTCAAAATTATCAAAAACGAGTTTATATAAATCTTAATTTACAAAAACTTAAACAAAATTTATTCCAAAGTATTGTATTGTACACATCTTTAAAGTATTCCGGTAAATAAAAGTGTACTGGGAGATACTAGAATTACAGTATTTATAATTGTTGTTAGGTCCAAAACAAATTCTGTATATCAATCTCATTCATTTTAATCCAAAAAAAAGCCCCGATTAAGAAATCAGGGCTTTTCCTAAATAACCAACCAAACTTTAAATTATGAAAAACCAATACTTAAAGTTATAAGGGAACCACCCCTTATCTTCTTCAAATTTACTTCATATGTATTTTATCTGAAAACTTTTTAACTTACTTTAACTACACTATTAACAATACTTTATAATTACCAGTCTAATTTTGTCATTATACTAAGAAAATAAATATACTACAAGGTGCCTCTGGAGGCCTGTTCTCGTTCTATGGCTTCAAAAAGGGCCTTGAAATTACCCTTTCCAAAAGATTTGGCCCCTTTTCTTTGAATTATCTCTATAAACATGGTAGGTCTGTCCAAAACAGGCTTTGTAAATATCTGAAGTAAATATCCCTCATCGTCCCGGTCAATGAGAATACCCAATTCCCGCAAAGGAGCAAGATCTTCATCAATTTCTCCTACCCGTTCCAGCACATCCTCATAATAACTGGAAGGAACCGTCAGAAATTCAACACCCCTATCCCTTAGAGCCGTTACAGTATGTATAATATTATCCGTCGCCATAGCCATATGCTGAACTCCGGCGCCGTTATAGAATTGAATATATTCTTCAATTTGAGATTTCTTTTTTCCCTCCGCAGGTTCGTTAATTGGAAATTTTATCCTGCCGTTACCATTACTCATCACCTTACTCATTAAAGCGGTATACTCTGTTGATATGTCCTTATCATCAAATGAAACCAATTGGGCAAAACCCATCACCTTTGCATAAAACTCGCACCACTTGTTCATTTCATTCCAACCCACATTACCTACCATATGATCTATATATTTCAGCCCCACATCTGTGGGCTTGTAATACGGATCCCATTTAATATACCCCGGCATAAAAGCTCCCTTATATTGGCTCCGCTCAACAAATACATGGACAGTTTCACCATAAGTATGTATTCCGGACAGGACAATTGAGCCATTTTTATCCTTAACTACCTTAGGTTCAAAATAATTTTTAGCACCCCTGTTAGTAGTTTCTTTATGACTCCGGGTAGCATCATCCACCCATAATGCTATGACTTTAACTCCATCACCATGAGATTCCACATGTTTGTTAATTTCTCCTCCAGGCACAAGAGAAGAGGTTAGTACAAGTCTGATTTTATCCTGTTCAACAACATAGGACACTCTGTCCTTTAGTCCGGTTTCCAGGCCTGCATATGCCAGGGGCTGAAAGCCCCAGGCAGACATATAATAGTAAGCGGCCTGTTTGGCATTACCTACATAAAGTTCTACGTGATCTGTGCCCAATAATGGTAAAAAATCTTCTGCCTCAGGATTTTCTTTCGGCAACTTTAATGACGATTTATCTAATATTTCCATCGTATTTTTTTGAATTGATTAATAATTAAAAGTGCTTTAACGCGGGTTCATCCCTCACCGGGATCTGGTATATTTACCACATAGCCCTGAGATGGGCAGAAATATCAATTCTTGTTTCTGGCATTGTATTTATTAAACTATACAAATATCGGAAAAAACTGCTAATCTTAATTTTAACAATAGGGTTTTCCCTTCAATTGAATATTCAGTAAAATTCTAAAACCAATAACCTAAACTGAAGAAAAGGTTGCCCTCATTTAATTCAGGAGACCAGGAATACATTAACTGTATAGGGCCTATAAATGATTCCCATCCATAAGACATGGCATAACCGGAAAAATCCGGAAGTGTAAACCATTCCCCGGTTCTGAAAAGATCATCTTCAACATTGGCAATATTTGCAGTAAACATGAGGTGATGTTTTTTTACAAATTCCAAATCCAGCCGGCCATAGGCCTTGACATAACTATTACCCGGCAAACTCAGAAAATCATAACCTACAAATGGAACAAAGTTATTTATGAGATCATTTCCATAACCTCCCAAAACAAAATCCAAGGCTTTTACATCAGAATTACCTAATTTAAAACCTCCTTCAGTAGCAAGATTAACAGAAAGTTTTCCGATTATTGGAAAAGCCGCCCCCATTTCTGCCTTGGCAATAGAAAACTCTTTGAAATTATTATTATAGTCTGATGAAAGTAAATACAGATGAAAATCGCCATTAAAGTACAACCCTTTGGATGGAAAATATTTATCATTATACGTATCTAATATTAATTGGCCATACGTACTGTAATAATTACTGTTTTCAAAATATATGCGTTCATTGGAAGGAACCGCCGGACCACCAATACTATCATTTACAAACGTTCTGGTGCTGTATTTTAACAATTTGTGTTCAATTCCCATTATGAATGCAAATTCCTCCCTAAAAACGGTCTGAAGATATAACTGATTGGTAAAATCTGAAACATCCAGGTTTACCTCATTCAGGCTAGCAACCTTAGATACATTAAAATTGGAACCGATGACATCCAAATCAATTTCATAGTCAAAATCATTGAGACGTGAATTTACCCCAAAACTCCAGTAGGAACCCTTGTCAAGGTAATATTGAAAATTATATCTTAAATTATCTCCAAGCGCAAAATCAATCGAAACAACATCATCTTTCATCAACAAATTCTTTTTTGTAAGATTTAACAGTGCAGCGGTTTTGTATAAATCATCATAATGTGCAGCAAGCCTCAAATAAGTCTTATTGGGGTTTTCCCTTAATTTGAGTATCAAATCTTCTCCTGAACCGTTTGAAACCAGTTCATATCGAATTGCCGTAAAATTCCCTGTAGCGGCTAAATTATTAACTCCCTGTTGTAGATTTTCAAAGGTGGTTTTGTCCGGTACACTTATCCGCAATTTTCCTTTTACATAGGTTCTGGAATAATTAATGTTCCCTTCCAGAATTAATCGATCAATAATAATAGAATCGTTAGGTGCTATATATCTCTTTTTTTTAAACAAGTGCTTCTGTTTGGCTGATAATGCCTTTAAGTCATCAAGATGTTCCAGGGCAGCTGTCCGGCCCTGCTCTATAATAGACTCCACCAAATCAAAGTCAATAACTGAAAAGTCGTCCATATCGGGCCTGATATAAATATCTGTTTCTTTAACCTTTGTGTTCATATTTTCAAGGGTTCTGAAATTATTGATCTGAAGTAATATATCCGTGGCTGAATGTAACGATTCACGGTCTCGAAGGCCATGCTGTACATCTACTCCTATAATAATATCGGCTCCAAGCTGTTTTACTTCCCGGATCGGGTAGTTATTTAATACTCCTCCATCAATTAATATTTGACCATCTATTTCGGCCGGTTCAAATAGTGAGGGAAAGGTCCCGCTTGCCATAACTGCTTCAGGGAGATATCCCTTATTAAGTATGACTTCAGCTCCGTTCTCAACATTCGTGGCTATGCAAAAAAATGGTATAGGCAAGTTATTAAAATCCTTTACATCCTTTACATGGTAAAGCAGTCTTACAAGTTCATTGTAAATTCTTTGACCTCCCGAGATAGCAGTTGGGAAGGAGATTTTAAATTTGTTAAAAGGAAGTGTAAGTGCATATCTTTCTGAATCTTCTTTCTCATAAAAGGTCTTTACCCCCCTTGGCAGATTGTCCTGTATAAGGTCATTAAAATCCGTTTGTTTAAAAAGGGAATCCAGTTCATGCGCAGAATATCCAGAAGCATATAATGCGCCAACTATGGCTCCCATACTTGTTCCTCCAATATAATCTATAGTAATACCAGCTTCTTCAATAACCTTTAATGCCCCTATATGAGCCATCCCTTTAGCGCCACCACCACTAAGGACCAACCCTATTTTTAACTGTTGGTCCGGCGCAACTGGTTGAGCCCGGCTAACCCCAACACTCAAAATAAACATAAGAATCAAAGCCACTTTCCGCATTATGTTAAGATAAAGGATTAATGGAAATTTTCATAAATTTTCTTTGCCAAAACCCCTCCAACAGTTTTGGAAAGGTCCTCCATAGAAGCTTTTTTAATTCTGTTGACAGATTTAAAAGTTTTTAGTAATTCTTCTGCTGTTTTTTTACCCACTCCTTTTATTCGTTCCAATTCGGAATCAATGGCTGCCTTACTTCTTTTATTTCTGTGAAAAGTAATCCCGAATCTATGGGCTTCATTTCTTAATTGTTGTATTATCTTCAGTGATTCAGATTTTTTATCCAGATACAGGGGAATGGGGTCATTCGGGAAATAAATTTCTTCCAGTCTTTTGGCTATCCCAATAATGGCTATTTTACCCCTAAGACCAAGTATATCAAGGCTCTTTACCGCTGAAGACAGCTGTCCTTTTCCCCCGTCAATAACTATTAGCTGAGGAAGTCCTGAATCCTCCTCCAACAATCTTTTGTAGCGTCTGTATACTACCTCCTCCATAGATTTGAAATCATCTGGGCCGTCTACAGTTTTAATATTAAAATGTCTGTATTCCTTTTTAGATGATTTTCCATTTCTGAAAACCACACATGCTGCAACAGGATTACTCCCCTGGATATTTGAATTGTCAAAACATTCTATATGCCTTGGCTCTTCAGCCAGGCGAAGATCTGCTTTCATCTGGGCCATAATCCGGTTAGTATGTCGGTCCGGATCTGTAATCTTTACTTGTTTAAATCTTTCCTGCCTGTAGAACTTGGAATTTCTTTCAGACAATTCCAACAACTTTTTTTTATCCCCTAACTTCGGAACCGTAATTTTTAACTCATCACTTACAACACAATGAAAAGGAAGCAGAAGTTCAGCGGACTGGGAATTAAAACGCTGTCGAATTTCAACAATTGCCAATTGCAAAAGGTCTTTATCGGATTCTTCCAATTTCTTTTTGATTTCCATTGTGTGTGACCTCACTATTGATCCGTGTGACAATTGAAGGAAATTTACATAGGCAAATGCATCGTCTGATATAATACTAAAAACATCAACATTATTTATTTTTGGATTTACAATAGTAGATTTAACCTGATAGTTTTCAAGGACTTCAATTTTATCCTTCACGCGCTGGGCTTCTTCAAATTGCATCTCCCGGGCAAGGGTTTTCATCTGCGTTTTAAAATAATGAAGTGGGGATTTGAAATCACCTTTTATTAACTGCCTTATATCATCTATATGTTTATGGTATTCTTCCGGATTTTGAAGTCCTTCACAAGGTCCCTTACAATTTCCCAGATGGTATTCCAGACACAATTTGTATTTTCCTGCATTTATTTTTTCGGGAGACAAATCGTAATTACAAGTCCGCAAGGGGTATACACTTTTTATGAGTTCAAGCAATATTTTTACGGTTTTCATACTGGTATAAGGTCCATAATATTCGGACCCATCCTTGATCATCTTGCGTGTCGGAAATATCCTTGGAAAGCGTTCGTTCTTAATACAAATCCATGGATAGGATTTATCATCCTTGAGTAATACGTTGTACCTGGGCTGGTATTTTTTGATTAGGTTATTCTCGAGCAATAATGCATCAGATTCGGTTTTTACAACTATATGTCTTATGGAATCAATTTTCTTAACCATTACACGAGTTTTTCCGTACTCATGTGTCTTGTTGAAATATGAAGTAACCCTCTTTTTGAGATTCTTTGCCTTACCCACATACAATATTTTGCCATCTACATCATAGAATTGATAAACACCAGGGCTATCAGGTAATGTACTCAATTTAATCTCCAGCGGTATTTCAGGCATAAATTTGTAAATGAAATGATCCTCTTAATTACAAAGGTAAGTTACAACGGAATAATTTTGAATGGTCTTACTTCTATATTGGAACTTAAAATACATAGATCAAAATTTATAAAAAATGTTGATTTATTAATATCACCTGTTATCAATTATTGGTAACAGGGACTCCTCAACATACATTATTAATATTAACCAATTGGTAATCAAGTTTTTAACTTATTAAATTTACGTTCTGCGCATTAATTAGGAGTAAAACAAATGTTAAGGGAATTGTAAAAAACATGTAATTCATCGATTAAAACATGCTCTTTGTAGGATATGACAAATTTTTTTATTTTATTTAAACTATAAAACTTATTAACTGCATGGAAAATTATGTCATCACTTTAGGTATGTACCTTATTTTGATGCTATTTTTTAAAATATATTTTGCTGTTGCGGCAAAGGATTAATTTTAATTAAATAGTTCCCCAAACTAACTACAGGTTTAATCGATTATTATGCTGAAAAAAGAGCTGCGGTTAAACTACCTTCAATTTAGAAATGAATTATCCCCGGAAGCAATTTCAAATTATAGCTTAGAAATTGCGAACAGGTTATTGGAATTACCTGTCTGGACATGTGATTATTTCCACCTCTTTCTGCCAATCGAGGAAAAAAATGAAATTGACACTAGTTTTATTCTATCCATTCTTCAGGGAAAAGACAAAAATATTATACTACCTAAGGTTGTTGGTAACACTAATATGGTTCATTACCTTCTTACTGATAATACGGTATTAAGAAAAAACAAATGGAATATTCCTGAGCCCGTGGATGGACTGGAGGTTTCTCCAAATAAAATTGATGTGGTATTTATTCCCCTTTTGGCATTTGATAAACAGGGTTACAGGGTGGGATATGGCAAAGGCTTTTACGACAAGTTTTTAAATGAGTGCCGCAAGGATCTGGTGAAAATTGGGTTGTCTTTATTTAATCCAGTAGATAAAATAAGTGATATTCAGAAACACGACATTCCAATGGATTACTGCATTACACCGGAGAAAATCTATGCTTTTTGAGATTCCTTCTTTCCAAATGCCTTTTTATTGAATACAATTAAAATTCCGACCCCGGTACTAATCGCTGTATCCGCAACATTAAAGACTGGTTCAAAAAATCGAAAATTATTCCCCCCTACCCAAGGAACCCATTCAGGCCAATTCGCATCAATTAGCGGGAAATACAGCATATCAACCACTTTACCATAAAATAAACTGCCGTAGGGTTCTTGAGAAAACAATGTAGCTACCTGGTTATAGCTGTCGTTGAAAAGTATCCCGTAGAATAAGGAATCAATAATATTTCCAAGTGCTCCGGCGAAAATCAGAGAAACAGCTGTAATAAGAGTTGGGGTTGCCTTCTTCTTTATAATATCAAAAAGCCAATATCCAATTCCCATAATTGCAAAAAGGCGAAAAACTGTGAGAATCAGTTTACCAATTTTATCTGACAACGGAAGGAGATCACTTAGTTTAGTACCCCATGCAGCCCCTTCATTTTCAATAAAAAGAATTCTGAACCAGGTAAAAACTTCCGTTGAATCTCCCAGTTCAAAATGTGTTTTGATATATATTTTACTTAACTGATCTATACATAAAATAATCACTATAATCAGCAGGGACCTTTTAATATTCATTTTTTTCAAAATAGATTCGGCAAAAATAGGGATTATTCTACCAACAAAAGGTTAGGATATTCATTTAAAATAAACAATTAGCAGCAGTTATCAAGCAGATAACAGCTTTTTACCTGTTAAAAACAGATTTGTATTATAATTGAATATAAGCACTTACAACAGGAAATAAAAGATGTTTATTGCCTAATCAAAGTCCTATAAAAAACATTCGACAAAAATGATAAAACTTTAAATGCCCAAAATGTTGTAAAAGCACGTTAAGCAAAATGTTTAACTTCTATTTTTGCATGTTTTTGGCCTCAATGCTGAGTGTAGCATGAGGTACCAACTTAAGTCGCTCTTTATTTATAAGCTTCCCGGTTACCCTGCAAATACCATAGGTTTTATTTTCTATTCTCAGCAATGCATTTTTAAGATCACGGATAAATTTTTCCTGGCGAATAGCCAATTGAGTGTTGGCTTCTTTACTCATGGTCTCAGAACCCTCCTCGAAGGCCTTGAAAGTTGGTGAGGTATCATCCGTACCATTATTCCCATCATTCATATAGGAACTCCTGAGCAATTCGAGATGGCTTTTTGCCTTAACTATTTTTTCTTCTATAAGTACCCTGAATTCTTCTAATTCTTTATCGGTATATCTTACTTTTAAATCTTGTCCCATTTTTTTAGTGTTTTTGGATAGACAATTTTGTATTTACGTCATCAAAGGAAATGGGTACACCATCTTCCATTTGTTCTTCAAAATTAAGTTCGGAGGTTAAGGTTTCGTTTTTTATATAACTGATATTACTCTTAACTGCTCTTTCTACTAAACCGTCTTTTAATATTCTAATATCTATTTTATCTGTTACTTCATATCCTGAATCTTTTCTCAGGTTTTGAATTCTATTTACGAGTTCGCGCGCAATCCCCTCTTGTTTTAATTCCTCATCAATAGTTATATCCAATGCTACTGTCAACGGACCGGAGCTGGCGACCAACCAGCCTTCTATATCCTGAGAAGATATCTCTACATCCTGTAACTGTAATATAATACTTTTATTTTCCAATTCAAGTGAAAATTTACCTTCAAGTTCAATTTTTTGAATATCTTTTTGATCCATTTTATTAACAGCATTACCTATCAATTTCATGTCTTTACCAAATCTGGGGCCAAGCAGTTTGAAATTTGGTTTAATACGTTTTACCAGTATACCTGAGGCATCATCCAGGAGTTTAATTTCTTTTACATTGACCTCTGTTTTTATCAAATCTGCCACCGCTTCAATTTCTGCACGCTGCTTATCATCCGAAACAGGGATCATAATTTTTTGCAAAGGTTGACGCACCTTAATTTTTTCTTTTTGTCGAATAGATAAAACAAGAGAAGAAATGGTTTGCGCTTTTTGCATTTTACTTTCCAGTTCCTTATTCACAAAATAAGAATTATACTCGGGAAAATTAGAAAGATGAACGCTATCAAAAAAATCTTTCTTTGTAGTTCTGGTCAAATCTATAAACAATCTGTCCATAAAGAAAGGTGCAATTGGAGCAGAGAGTTTGGCAATAGTAACAAGACATGTATAAAGGGTCTGATAAGCAGATATTTTATCTTCCTGGTAATCCCCTTTCCAAAACCTTCTCCTGCTTAAACGAACATACCAATTACTTAGGTTTTCCTGCACATAATCTGCAATAGCCCTTGCGGCTTTTGTTGGTTCATAGTTATCATATGCCTCATCCACCTTTTTTATAAGCGTATGCAACTCAGATAAAATCCATTGATCAATCTCCGGGCGGCTCTCCAGTGCTATTTCTTCTTCAGAGTACTTAAACTCATCAATATTGGCATAAAGAGAAAAGAAGGAATAGGTATTGTACAAGGTTCCGAAAAATTTTCTTTTTACCTCTGCAATACCCTCTGGATCGAATTTAAGGTTATCCCAAGGATTAGCATTGGAAATAAAGTACCAACGTGTCGCATCCGGGCCATATTCCTTGATGGTCATCCATGGGTCTGCCGCATTCCCCAGACGCTTTGACATTTTTTTCCCATCTATGTCGAGTACCAAACCATTAGAGACCACATTTTTATAGGCAACAGAATCAAAAACCATTGTTGCAATGGCATGCAAAGTATAAAACCAACCTCTTGTCTGGTCAATACCTTCTGCAATAAAATCTGCCGGAAAAGTTTCCCTATTATCAATAAGCTCTCTATTCTCAAAGGGATAGTGCCATTGTGCATAGGGCATTGACCCGCTGTCAAACCAAACATCAATGAGATCATTTTCTCGTTTCATTGGTTTTCCGGAATCTGAAACAAGGACAATCTGGTCGACAATATTTTTATGAAGATCTATCTTGTCATAGTTCTCCTCGCTCATATTTCCCGCTTCAAAATCCTGAAATATTTCTGATTTCATAATACCCGCCTCAGCAGATCTGGTCATTTCCTTTTTCAATTGTTCTACAGATCCTATGATGATTTCTTCCCGGCCATCTTCAGTTCTCCAGATTGGTAATGGTATCCCCCAAAATCTGGATCTTGAAAGATTCCAATCATTTGCGCTCGCAAGCCAATTACCAAACCTTCCATCCCCAGTGGCTTTAGGTTTCCAATTTATGGTTTGGTTGAGTTCATACATTCGTTCCCTAACATCTGTGATTTTTATAAACCACGAATCCAGCGGGTAATATAAAATTGGCTTATCTGTACGCCAGCAGTTGGGATAGCTGTGTATGTATTTTTCAACCTTAAATGCCTTGTTTTCTTCTTTTAAGCGAATGGCAATTTCAACATCAACCGACCGCTCCGGAGCTTCTCCATCTTTATAATATTCATTTTTAACATACTTGCCAGCCAGATCTCCCATTTCCTTTCGAAACCTGCCCTGCAAATCTACCAGTGGAACTGCATTGCCATTTTCATCTAGCACCAGCATTGGAGGCACCGGGGGTTCCGCTTTCTGGGCTACCTGCATATCGTCTGCCCCAAAGGTAGGTGCAGTATGCACTATACCTGTACCATCTTCTGTGGTAACAAAATCGCCAGAAATAACACGGAATGCGTTTTCAGGATGTTCATATGGCTTGGTATAATCAATTAGCTGCTCATATCGTATTCCAACTAATTCTTCACCTATACATGACCCCTTTATCAAATAGGGTATTTTCTTATCTTCCTTAGAAAAAGACAGTAACCCGACTTCATTTTCAACCTCAAAAAATTTACCTGAAAACTGTTGGCCTACAAGGTTTTTAGCCAACAAGACAGTAATAGGCTGAAACGTATATTGATTGTATGATTTTACCCAAACGTATTCAATTTTTGGCCCAACTGTCAGTGCGGTATTGGATGGCAGCGTCCAAGGCGTCGTTGTCCATGCCAGAAAATACAACTCGCCGTTTACATGTTTCAAAAAAGGGGGAAGCGAACTTTTTATGGTTTTGAACTGAGCGGTTACCGTTGTGTCAGTTATATCCTGATACGTTCCTGGCATATTTAATTCGTGAGAACTTAATCCCGTGCCGGCTTTAGGAGAATAGGGCTGTATAGTATATCCTTTATATATAAGTCCTTTGTCGTAAATCTGTTTTAAAAGCCACCAAACAGTTTCCATGTATTTAGGCTTGTACGTAATGTAAGGATCATCCATATCTACCCAATACCCTATCTTTTCCGTAAGATCATTCCAGGCATCAGTATATTTCATTACTGCTTTTTTACAAGCTTCATTATAATCTTCTATTGATATCTTTATCCCAATATCTTCTTTCGTTATTCCCAGTTCTTTTTCAACTCCTAATTCTATCGGAAGACCATGGGTATCCCAGCCAGCTTTTCGTTTCACCTGAAAACCCTTCATGGTTTTATATCTGGGAAATATATCCTTTATGGTCCTGGCCATTACGTGATGTATACCTGGCATCCCATTTGCCGAAGGCGGGCCTTCATAGAATACATAGGTTTCCTGCCCTTCCCTGGTGGTAATGCTTTTTTTAAAAATATTCCGGGATTTCCAGAATTGAAGCATTTCCGCTCCAACTTCAGATAAATCTAATCCCTTATATTCCGCAAACTTCATACAAACGGTTTCCTTTGATATAATTTAAGGCTGCAAAATTAAGGAATTAGAATGAAATTATAGGTCTTTATTGAAATTGTCGTCGCATAGTAATTGAAGCCCATATATTGAGTATACCCAGAGCCTTTTAAAATAGTTGGTACAAAGTGTTTGTGCTGCTAAGACAGGAGTATAACGAAGTAATATATTAAATACTTTGATTTTTAAAGATCAAAAGCGAAAACTCAGTCCCAGAATAAAATTAATTCCGGCTGCTGCAATACCTGATGAATAGGGACGATATCTTTGATTGGTAATATTTTCAATAGCAAAGGTTATTTTTAAGGGATTTGTGATCTGAAACTGAGACCTAAAATTTAAGGTATACCAGGAAGGCGAATAAGGATTCCCATCCGCATCACTGGCATAGATATAACTTTTATTTATTTCTGAAACTGCAAGGTCATTATAGGATATTTCTCCATTGTAATTCAGGAACAGGTCTGTTTTTAGTCTTTGATTCCTCCAAATGAGGTGAAAATCCCCAAAAGTTGGCGGTACATGCCTTGCAGGAGTGTCCTGGCCATTATCATCCTCTTCTGTTCCTTCTGTCAAAGTGAGATTCGTTGAAATGGAGAAATTTTCGGAAAGAAATGCTTCCAAACCCAATTCCAATCCATATACATAGGCTTTGGCAGCATTCTGAATAGCCTGAACATTGCTTAGTTCCCCATTGTATAAAATTTCTTCTTCCCCATTAAACAGGTAATCCCTTCTTACCAAAGCATTAGCCAGATGAGTATAATAGGCCGCGCCTTTTAGTACTACTTTATCTTTAAAATTCTTCTGTACTCCAAATTCCAGGTTATAGGCATATTCCGGCTTCAAATAGGGGTTTGGCACTACAACTGACCCGGGTTCTGAATCAAATACTTTCCCTATATCATCAATATTGGGTGCTCTAAAACCCGTTGACCCGTTAAGCGTAAACTGTAAATCTGCTTTAGGAAACCAGCTAAATCCTAAACTTCCGGTCAAAGCTCCATTATTTAAATCAGAATTGTAAAAAGGAAAAGGATAGAAAGTTGTATCAAAATCTGCATTAATCCATATATAGCTATAGCGAATACCGGCTAACCAGGTAAAATTTGGTTTAGCTTTCAATTCAGTATTTATATAAGCAGCCAGGGTTTGCCAGGTAGAACCATCCGGATATCTCGATTGGGTCGCTTCTTCAAATCCGTTTTCCACATTGGTTTGTTTACCTTCGGACCCCACCATATTAAAAATATATTCGGCCCCGTAATACAGTCTTAAATTTCCAATTTTTCTGTTTTCAAAATCTACATTTACAGATAGTGCATCTATATTTTCCTTGGTAGTATAGCGAATAGAATCATTAAATTGCCTGTCATTTCTACTTTCCTTAAAATTTTGATAAGCAGTGGTGATTTTTAAACCATCGTAAAACTTACCCCGGCCTACATTATAAATCTGCATATTCGCCATAAACCACTTCTGGGGTCCATAAAACCATTCTGCAGAACGCAAACCGGTTCCACTGCTGTTTGGCCTTATTAATCTGTCGTATCTGGAATAATCTGATGTGCCGGAATAATACAACCCTAAATCATAGCTCCAATTATTATTAGGTTTATGAGATATCTTTTGCATAAGATTAACCTGATCATATCCCGTAGGGATTTGGATACGACTGTTTTCATTTTCAACCAAAACGTCAGTTCCATTTAAACGCTTTACATATTGATTTCTAAGATAGGAATCAGGTCCATTTTGTCCCATTTTCAAATCATCAAAAATATTATAAGAAACACTTGTCAGAAAAGCCCATTTATCCAGCCCCAGATTTATGCCAAAATGCCCGGTATTTTCTTCATTTGCTGAAGCAAATCTGTAATTCAAATTTCCTGAAATATGTAAACTATCTGTTGTTGAAAATTGTGGCTTGTGGGTAATGAAATTCATAACTCCACCAATTGCATCACTTCCGTAGATTACAGAACCAGGACCAAAAACCACCTCCGTATTCTTAACAGTAAAAGGGTCTATTGAAATAATATTCTGAATATTACCCCCCCTGAAAATAGCATTGTTCATTCGCACCCCGTCCACTGACAATACAAGCCTGTTGGTTGCAAAACCCCTGATTATAGGGCTTCCGCCACCCAATTGACTTTTTTGTACAAATATTTTCCCGCTGTTTTGTAATAGATCTGCGGATGTCTGTGGATTTGCAAATGCGATTGCCTGTGTGTTAATGGAAACTATTTTTTGCGGGATGTCTTTTTTTTGTTGTTCCCATTTTGAAATAGACATTACTACTTCATCCAACTGTTCGCGCTTCAGACTAAGATAGACTTTTCCTCCCCTTTTAATAAGGAGTTCACTCGAGGTCCTTTTGGTCTGATAACTGATATGTCTTAGCGTAATACGCTCATTTCTGTTAAAAACAGAGATATCGCATTTACCATCAAAATCAGAAAGGGCAGTCTTTGATTTATCATTGTTATAAAGCACAGCATTAATGACTGGTTCCTGTGTTTCAGCATCAAGAATCGTTATTTCCTGTGCAGATATAACGTTAACAAAAAGAAGTGTAATAAGAAAAATTCCCTTGTACATTTTAACTAAAAACTTCATTCAAAATAGCAAGAGATCTGGGCTTTTTAAATCCGTGCAAATGTACTTCAAAATAGAGGACAAGGGATTGTAATAGTTCTTGTCTTGTTTTTTTGCCCACCCTGATCTTATGCATAGCATCAAAATTTATGCCCAAAAGTAATTTAAAGACATCAAGGGCTTCCCCTTTTAGAGTTGGATGTATACCGGGGTATTCAATAAAGGCTCCTTCTACCAAATCGAAATATGAATAGTCCATTCTTCCCTTATCCGGATAAAAACCTAAATACTTTGATAATCCCAGCAGAAAAAACATATGAAAATTATTAATGTTTGGGTGTGTATCCAGCCATTGTAGTGATGCTTCCAGAAAATCAAATAGGTCTTTATTCTGTTCTTCTTCAAAAATACTGTTGACCAGCATTTCTGCTAAAAATTGGATCATTGCATTCTTGGCAATGTCCGTATGTGCTGTTTGGTAAGGATAGCTGACTTTTGCATCGATAAGTCGTTCAAGGGTCCCCCTATTTTTATGATTCACAACTATTTCCAGTTGGGTCAAGGGTTGAAAATAGGCAGTTTTTAGTTTCCCTTTTCTCGATGTCAAGATTCCTTTAAGCAGATAGGATTTTAAACCATCCGAGTAGGTAAAAGCTTTTACAATTAAACTTGTATCTCCATATTTTAGAGAAGACAGAATTATAGCTTTAGTGGTAATTTGCATTTAAACCGCTTAGGATAAGGCAAAGATAAGTTGAATTAGCTATAAACAAGATTGGCAGCTACGGGAGCAAATTCTTTCCTGAAATGGAAAGTCAAATTCCTGTAACTGCCAACAATACATTAATTATTTATATCACTCCCTGCGCAAGCATGGCATCTGCAACTTTTACAAAACCTGCAATATTAGCGCCTTTTACATAATTGCAATATCCATCACCTTCTATTCCGTACTCAATGCAGGAATCGTGAATATCTTCCATGATTCCTCGTAATCTTTCGTCTACTTCCTCCCGTGTCCAGCTGATTCTCAAAGAATTCTGGGACATTTCCAGGCCTGAGGTGGCAACACCACCGGCATTGGAGGCTTTACCTGGGGCAAATAATATTCTGGCATCGTGAAAAGCATGTATGGCATCTGGTGTAGAAGGCATGTTTGCCCCTTCTGCAACGCAAATACAGCCATTGGACATCAATTCTCTTGCATCATTCCCATCTAACTCATTTTGTGTAGCACAAGGTAGGGCAATATCGCATTTAACCCCCCAGGGACGTTTCCCCGCATGATAGGTTGCCGATTTATATTTTGCTACATATTCAGAAATTCTTCCGCGTCTATTATTCTTGAGATCCATAATGAAGGTTAATTTTTCCTCATCAATCCCGTCCTTGTCATAAATATATCCTCCTGAATCAGATAAGGTTAAAACTTTCCCACCCAATTGCAACACTTTTTCCGCTGCGTATTGAGCAACATTACCTGATCCTGAAACAACAAATGTTTTTCCCTTAATTCCCTCATTCTTTGTCTTCAGCATACTCTGTGCAAAATAGACTGTACCATATCCTGTGGCCTCCGGACGAATCTTGGATCCACCCCATGACAGTCCCTTACCTGTAAGAACACCGGTGAATTCATTTCTTATCTTTTTATACATCCCAAAAAGGAACCCAATCTCTCTTGCACCTACACCTATATCCCCGGCAGGAACATCTGTATTTGGTCCAATATGCCTGCATAGTTCTGTCATAAAAGCATGGCAAAAACGCATTACTTCATCATCCGATTTTCCTTTAGGATCAAAATCCGAACCTCCTTTACCGCCTCCCATTGGAAGTGTAGTCAAACTATTTTTAAATACCTGTTCAAAAGCCAGAAATTTAAGAATACTGGCATTAACTGAAGGATGAAAACGAAGTCCTCCTTTATATGGTCCTATAGCCGAGTTCATTTGAATGCGATAACCCCTGTTTACATGGATTTCACCTTCATCATCTACCCATGCCACTCTAAAGGAAATCAAGCGCTCAGGTTCCACCATCCTTAACAAGATGTTTTTGCCGTAGTAGATTTCATGTTGAATTATGTAAGGAATCACCGTTTCGGCAACTTCCTGTACAGCTTGAATGAATTCAGGTTCATGACCATTTCGGATCTTAACTTCATCCATAAATGCTTGGATTTGTTCGTTCATATCTAAGTTGATTAACTAAAGTTTTTATTGAATTAAAAATTCAAAGGCAAAATTATACCTTTTCTATAATTTAAAGCAGCTTTTTTTACAAATATGATAAACTTTATCCGATTGCCTGCTCCAGGTCCGAAATAAGATCTTCTACATCTTCAATTCCTACACTAAGTCGGATCAGCGAATCAACCACCCCACTTTTTTCCCTTTCTTCTTTAGGAATACTGGCATGAGTCATACTCGCAGGATGGCCCGCCAAACTCTCTACCCCGCCCAGTGATTCTGCAAGCGTAAAAATCTTCAACTTTTCTATAATGGCAATAGCATCTTTATAGTTACTTCCTTTGGGTACAAAGGATATCATTCCGCCAAATGCTTTCATTTGTTTTGAGGCTACATTATGATTTATGTGATCTTTTAAGCCGGGCCAATATACTTTTTCAATTTTGGGGTGTTTCAACAAATATTCAGCAATTCGTTCACCATTTTCACAATGCCGCTGCATTCGTACATGTAATGTTTTAATTCCTCTAAGCACTAAAAAACTATCCATTGGACCACATACAGCGCCGCTGGCATTTTGAATGAAATATAGTTTTTTGGCCAATTCTTCATCCTTGACAATTAAAGCCCCGGCAACCACATCGCTATGTCCTCCAAGATATTTTGTGGCTGAATGCATTACTATGTCGGCACCTAAGTCCAGTGGCTGTTGCAAATAAGGAGTCGCGAAAGTATTATCTACCGCCATAAGCAGCTTATTACTTCTGGCCAATTCTGTAACCGCCACAAGGTCAATTATGTTCATCATTGGGTTGGTTGGAGTCTCTACCCAAATCATTTTCGTTTTTGAATTGATTAATGCAGCAATATTAGCTACATCCTGCATCCCTGTGAAGTGAAATTTGATTCCATATTTTTCAAAGACCTGCCGGAACAGCCGGTAGCTCCCTCCATAAAGATCATTGGTTGAAATTACTTCATCCCCTGGCCCTAAAAGTTTGATAACGGCATCCATGGCCGCTAAACCGCTGGCGAATGCCAATCCGAAATTCCCATTTTCAATACTTGCAAGCGCATTTTCCAAAGCGCTTCTTGTGGGGTTGGCACTACGAGAATATTCGTAGCCCATGTGCTGGCCCGGGCTGGCCTGAGCATAGGTAGATGTCTGATATATTGGGGGCATCACTGCACCATATGCCTTGTCCGGTTTTTGTCCCCCATGTATTACTTTGCTGTTAAATTTCAATTCCTTTACACTCATAAAATAAAAATATATACACAAATGTATTGTTATCTTTTGGAGAAACCTATGATTGCGTAGTTTTGCAATTAAACCAAATTTAGTTCAATGAAAAGTGTTATAACCTGCCTATTGATACTTGTCTTAATTATTAGCTGTCAGGGCAACAGAGACCTTACATTTGAAGCTTTAAGTCTCTCGAATAATAATTGTGACAATTGTCCTATAGTTAGCGTAGATATCCCAGAAGCCATCGGCAACAACAAACTGGTTAAATCCATTAACCTAGGCTTACAGGAAGAAGTTATTTCCAAATTAACTTTCGATGATGAAATTAATGCGGCCACTATTCAGGAGGCTATTGAGTCGTTTACCAATGGATATTTTGAATTAAAAAAGATTTATCCGGATGAAACTATCGGATGGGAGGCAAAAATAAATGGGATGATCACATATGAAGATAATGAACTCCTGACTATTGAGTTAAAGTCTTATTTGTTCACAGGTGGAGCCCATGGTTACGGGTCCACTAATTTTTTAAATTTTGACAAGAAAAAAGCGAAGGAAATGAATGACTGGGAACTGTTTAAGGATAAGGACGGTTTTGAAAAGTATGCAGAAACCCAATTTAGGCTACAACACAATATTCCGGCAAATCAGCCCATTAACAGTACTGGATTTATGTTTGAGGATGATCATTTCTATTTGCCTGAAAACATCGGTTTTACAGGTGAAGGCCTCAAGCTATTGTACAATCAGTACGAAGTAGCCTCCTATGCAGATGGGCTAATAGAATTAACCTTGCCCTATAAGGAAATTCAAAAATTTTTATCGGGTAATATCAACCCTAAAGCACCTGCTCTTTAAGCAATATTTTTTCCATAGAAAGTATAACCCCCAGGTGTAATCCTTCATGATATAGATTAAATGACAGCGCATCTTCAACATTTTTCAATGTGACCTTAGTGCTTGTAGTATATTCGATGTATTCATTGAAAATCCCTTTTTCATAATCATCCTGGGCCCATTCTGCCGTTGATAAAAGAAAAGCAGCAATATTGTCCATCTCCTCTGTTGAGGGATTGTTCCCGGGTACTGTCCCTTTTCTGTATTTTTGAACCATAGAATCATCTATGCGCATGCTGAGATTGCTCAATTTGTATAATAATAATTGTTGGGTAACAACAACATGAGCTATGTTCCACCAAATATTATTGCGATAACCTACTGGAATTTGCAGTAAAATTTCCGGAGGAGTTCTTTTTAATATTTTGTATAGTATCTTCCTGTTCTGAATTGTGATGTCAAAAATTTTTTTCAATAACTACTAATTTTGAGGTTATTTGTATGGCGTTAACAACTATTAAAAATAACATATTCATTTAAAAAATTATTCTCCTTAGTTATAATAATTTTGAATTCGATGAAGAATAATTATGAAGAAAATATATTACTTAAGTAGTTGTGATAGCTGCAAGCGCATTTTAAATGAATTAAAACCTCTGGAGGGTATCGAACTACAGGATATTAAATCTGAACCTGTAACTCCTGAGCAATTAAAAGAGATGCGAAATTTAGCAGGTGGCTATGAAGCCTTGTTTAGCAAAAGGGCACGACTTTTTAGTGAGCGTCAGCTAAAGAACCAGAAACTTAAAGAAAAGGACTATGAATCCCTTATTTTAGAACATTACACATTTTTAAAAAGACCGGTTATTTTGGTTAACAATCAAATATTTATTGGGAATTCGGGAAAGGTAATTTCTGAAGTCAAAGAAATTATCCATTCTTGAGTAAGCGAAGCCTTGCCATATTAGCCGCACTGGGCGCTACTACAATTTATGGATTAAACCATACCATTGCAAAGGGAGTCATGCCTATGTATATTAAACCTTTTGGTTTTATAATGCTTAGGGTAGTTGGAGCTACCATCCTTTTTTGGGGGATATCCTTTTTGGGGCCTAGAGAAAAAATTGAAAGAAAAGATTGGGGCAGGATAATGCTGTGTTCTCTTTTTGGTATGGCTATTAATATGCTTGCTTTCTTCAAAGGTTTAGATTTATCTACACCAATAAACAGTGCTGTTCTTGTGACCACCACACCAATTATAGTGGTAATTTTGTCTGTTTTTTTAATTAAAGAAAAAATCAGAGCATTTAAAATCATAGGTATTATGATAGGGCTGACGGGGGCACTTATCCTTGTACTTTATGGTAATGAAATAAGGCAGGATGCATCAAATATTCCTTTGGGTAACGCTCTTTTCCTGTGTAATTCACTATTTTTTGGGCTATACCTGATTCTTGTAAAAAAATTGTTGGAAAAATATCATCCTATTACTCTTTTGAAATGGTTGTTCCTATTGGGAATTGTATATAATTTACCTGTTGCCTTACCTGATTTTTTGGAAGTATCATGGTCTACGCTTCCCTTCGAAGCTATATGGAAAATGGCATTCGTTGTAATCGGGACGACTTTTTTCGCATATTTATTTAATGTATTTGCTCTAACACAACTTAAAGCATCTACTGTTAGCGCCTTTGTATATGTTCAACCGGTAATCGGGATTCTTTTTGCTGTATTAAGTGGCAAAGACACACTGACTACCGTTAAAATATGCGCAGCATTCTTGGTATTGTCAGGGGTATACCTTGTAAGCAAGAAGCCAAAACCGGGGAAAATTGGGGATAGTTGATCTGTTTCAAAGGTATGTGCCAAAAGATCATTGATTTCAGTATCCCATAGAGAGTCCTGTGTATGCGTTTTCCATGATATTTTACCCTATACCATCTGGTGATTTTACAAAAAAAATATCCCATGCTTTTTAAAAACTATATGGCTTGCCTGTAAAGTAAATTAAAATAAATTGGTTTTGATTTCCCGCAGTTTGCACTGGCTAAAAATTTATACCTATTTTTAAAATCACAAAATTCAATTATGGCGGACAAACCCTTATTTATCAAAGAACTTTCATTGCCAGCTATTGCGGCCCCCCTATTCCTTATCTCAGGCCCACAATTAGTTATCGAATGTTGCAAAAATGGAATTATAGGAACATTCCCTGCACTTAACCAACGGACAAGTGAAGGATTTGAAGAATGGTTAATTCAAATCAAAACCGAATTAGCCAATTTTGAGGAAAAAACAGGAAAAAAAGCAGCACCTTTTGGTGTAAATCTGATTGTTCATCCTACGAATCCAAGGCTCGAGGCAGATCTTAAATTATGTATTAAACATAAAGTTGCTATCATTATAACCTCTTTGGGTGCCGTATCCCAGATAGTTGATGCAGTCCACAGTTACGGTGGGCTTGTATTTCACGACATTATTAAAAAAAGGCATGCGGAAAAAGCAGCAGAAGCCGGAGTAGATGGACTTATATTAGTTTCTGCAGGTGCCGGAGGGCATGCAGGTACAATTAATCCGATGACCCTGGTGGCAGAAATCAAAAAGTTTTACCATAAAACCATCATCCTTTCAGGTTGTATAAGTACCGGAAGAGATATTGCATCTGCCTTACAAATGGGTGCAGATTTGGCTTATATGGGTACCCGTTTTATCAATACCCTTGAAAGTAGAGCGCCGGAAGAATACCGGCAGATGATCATAAAGGCTGGGGCAAGTGATATAATTTATACAGCGGCCATTTCAGGAGTACACGCCAATTTTCTTGCGCCTAGTCTTAACGCAGCCGGTATTACTGAAGAAGACCTAAAAAAAGATGTTAAGATTGACTTTGGCAAGGAGTTAGATACAGAAGCGAAGGCCTGGAAGACCATTTGGTCTGCCGGTCAGGGGGCGGCTAACATAGAGGACGTACTTACTGTAGCCGATCTTATAGCAAAACTTAAATCTGAATTTAAAAATGCTATAGAAGAACAAAGCAGACTATTGGAAATTTATCCAAAATGGACTTAAAAAAGTAATAAAGGCATATGTACGTCAAAAGAAACATTGGCTGGGGGGTCATTCTCAGGTATGCATGGAAGAATCTCATTTTTTTTACCCTGTACGCAGGCTTCATATTTTATGTGTCCCATTTTCTGGGTTGGAATTTTTTGAATATTCCTTTTCAGCCTATTAGTGTTATTGGCATTGCTGTTGCATTTTATATTGGCTTTAAGAATTCTCAAAGCTATGATCGTTTTTGGGAAGGTCGAAAAATTTGGGGTGGGATAGTAAACTACAGCAGAACCTGGGCCATACAGGTTTTAAGTTTTATACGAAGTGAGGATCAGGCGGCTGATAAAAAAATGCAAACTCAATTAATTTACAGACATATTGGATGGATAAATGCCCTTAGAGTCCAATTGAGGCAGCCCAGACCCTGGTCTTTAAAAGAGGATAAATTAGTCGAAAAAATGTTCGATAAGCACGGAGAGCGAAACCCATCCTGCAATGAGGCGTTTAACTATGTAAACAAAAGGGAGTTTATAGATCTTAAGAAAAGGGTAAATCCAGCCACACATTTGATCAAAAATCAGGCTATGGATATTGTTACACTAAAAGAAAAGGAGATTATTGACGGTTTCCAGGAAGATCAAATGCATTCTGTTTTAGAAGAATTTTATACGCTTCAGGGGCAATGTGAACGAATTAAAAACACCCCCTTTCCAAGACAGTATGGATATTTTTCCAGGGTCTTTACCTGGATTTTTATATTGATTTTGCCTTTTGGTTTACTGGATGTGTTTGAAGATGACACTTTAATCCCGGCAGAAGCTGTGCAAAACTGGTACGGCTTTTTGATGATCCCGTTCTCAGTTTTGATATCCTGGATATTTATTACCATGGAGAAAGTTGGTGATAATAGTGAAGATCCATTTGAAGGTCGAATCAATGACGTACCAATGACCGCCTTGTGCCGAACTATAGAAATAGATTTACGGGATATGCTGGATGAAGTGAACCTTCCGGATCCGGTTGAACCTAAGGATTTTATTCTGTACTAATGCCTCTGGTTCAATCTGATTATAATCCTCCGTTGCCTTTTAAAAATGGCCATATATCTACTATTTATTCGGGCTTATTCAGAAAGGTTAACAATTTAAACCAGCAAAGAGAGCGTTTGGAACTTGACGATGGAGACTTTATAGATCTGGACTGGAGCTTTGCCAATACGCCCGCAAATACTGTAGTTATTCTTTTACATGGACTCGAAGGCCATGCACAACGACCCTACATTATGGGAAGTGCTAAATATTTTAATGCTGAAGGGCTGGATACTTGCGCAGTAAACTTCAGAGGGTGCAGCGGAGAAACCAATCGATTATTCAGATCCTATCATTCCGGGGCTACAGAAGATCTTGAAGCTGTAATACAGCATATAATTTCTACCGGGTATAGCAACATCTTTATTAAAGGTTTTAGTCTGGGAGGTAATCTGACCTTAAAATATCTGGGTGAAGGGAATGTGGCAAATCAAATAAAAGGTGCCATAACCGTATCTGTACCTTGTAGTTTATACGATTCGTTAATTCAGTTGCTAAAATTGAAAAATACACTATATGCCCAAAGATTTAAAAAACATCTGGTTGATAAATTACATTTAAAGCGGCAAAAATTCCCGGAATTGATCTCAGAAGAGGATATAAATAATATTAGGAACCTAAAAGATTTTGATGATATTTATACCAGCAGGGCCCATGGGTTTAAAGATGCTTTGGATTACTACAGGCATTGTAGCAGTCTTCAGTTTTTACCCGGGATAAAAACCCCAACCTTGATTATCAATGCCCAGAACGACTCATTTCTGGGTAAGGCGTGTTATCCTGTAAAAGAAGCCGAGCATAACCCTCAGCTCTTTCTTGATATTCCTAAATATGGAGGACATGTAGGTTTCTACGATGAAAAAAATATATCTTATTCTGAAAAAATTGGTCTAAATTTTCTTAAGGAATTCATTTGATCCGCACTATTTCATATATTAGTGCCTCTAATCTAAACAACATGCGAAATATACTTAGCGTAATTGGAATTTGTGCCCTGCTTGTGAGCTGTGGTGAAAAAAAAGAAGAGAAAAAAGAAGGTGGTTTTGAAATGAACCGAACCAAGCAGGAGGTTAAAGTAGAAACTGAATCTGAAGTTGTTCCTGTAGATTTGAACAATAAAGGAGTTGGGCCCATAACTTCCTTAGAATTTGCGGCAGAAGTAGACGCTGAATTGGCTGCCACAGGTGAAGCGAAGTACAAAGCTGTTTGTACGGCTTGCCATATGGCGAATCAACGAATGATAGGCCCTGCCCTGGCAGGCATATACGAACGCAGAAGTCCGGAATGGGTGATGAATATGATCCTAAACCCGGATGTTATGCTCAAAGAAGATCCCATAGCCATAGCATTATTGAAAGAATACAACAATGCCATAATGCTGAATCAAAACTTTACAGAAGAAGAAGCCAGGGCTGTTGCTGAATACTTGCGTACCCTTTAAAATAGTATTAAAATATTTAAAAGTGCTGTTCTCGGCTATTTAATTAAAGAGTTCAGCACTTTTATATTTGAAGAATTAGGCAGGTGAGAAAGAGTATACCCGCTAATTACTAAGACTCACTCACACAGAATAGCACTTCCCTCGATATCCCTTTTGAGAATGTAAAGAAAACTATAATTTCGTTCACACAAAATAGTACTATGAAAAATTCAATACTCCAAAAAATAGCTTTGAGATCTTTATTTGCTTTTCTATTTATGACTGGCCTCATGAGTTTCGGTCAAAATAAGAACTTTATTGATCAACCCTATTTAGAAACCACCGCGCGAGTCGATACCCTCGTTACACCGGACCGTATCTATTTATCCATATTAGTTACAGAAGCAGACACCAAAGGGAAAATATCTGTTGAAAAGCTGGAAAATACAATGGCCGAAAAACTTAAAGAACTGGGCATTGAAACTGAGGAACAACTTACCCTGGCCGATCTGGCAAGTAATTTTAAAAAATATTTCCTCCGAAAAGTGGATATCCAAAAAGATAAGGAATATTCATTACTGGTGTATGATGCGATAACGGCAGGTAAAGTTATAATGGAACTTGAATCAATTGGGATCTCCAACGTAAACCTGATAAAAACAGAGTATTCAAAACTTGAAAAACTTAAAATAGATCTTAGGCAATCTGCGGTAGTTGCAGCAAAAATTCAGGCAGAGGCAATGGTCTTGCCATTAGAGCAAAAACTGGGACGGGCTCTTCTTATATCCGATCTGAATACAGGATTACAAAACAGATATGAGGCAGAGGCGATTGAGGTAAAAATGTTTAAAGATGGAAATGCCGACCAGCCTATTGAAATTGAATTTGAAAAGATAAAAGTAGAAAGTATGGTGAATGTAAAATTCGCAATAGAGTAAACATCAGACCTTATCTATGGCTAACTTGTAAGTAGGATCCTCCAGGACATTTACATCAATAATGGCGTCAGCATTTGCTAACAGGCGCCTGCAATCCTTACTTAAATGCCTCAGATGTATCTTCTTACCTACTTTGAGATAACGTTCCGTTAATTTGTTTAAAGCTTCAATGGCAGACATATCCACTACTCTGCTTTCCCTAAAGTCTACAATAACCTCATCCGGATCGTTGAGTACATCGAATTTTTCATTAAACAGGGCCACCGAGCCAAAAAATAGCGGCCCGTAAATCTCATAATGCTTTATTCCGTCCTCATCTATATATTTTCTGGCGCGAATCCTTTTGGCATTATCCCAAGCAAAGACCAGTGCAGAAATAATTACACCAACCAATACAGCCAGAGCCAGGTTATGTAGAAAGACAGTAACCAGGGTTACCAGGATCATTACCAGAACATCAGATTTAGGCATTCTTCGGAAGGTACGCAGGCTTGCCCACTCAAATGTTCCCAGTGCAACCATAATCATTAGCCCTGTAAGTGCAGCCATTGGCACTTTTTCTATCAAATCAGCCCCGAACATAATAAATACGAGAAGCATTACCGCGGCAACTATGCCAGATAATCTTGCCCGTGCACCATTCGAAGTATTTATTAAACTCTGGCCTATCATTGCGCAACCTCCCATCCCTGAAAACAGCCCGGAAAGTATGTTTGCCGTTCCCTGGGCTACGGCTTCCTTATTACCGCGACCCCGTGTTTCAGTAATTTCATCAATAATGTTGAGCGTTAATAAGCTCTCTATTAAACCTACCCCTGCAACTATCACCGCATAAGGAAAAATGATCTTTAGGGTTTCGAAAGTAATAGGTATTTGCGGGATGTGAAATGGCGGGAAACCACCCTGAATAGAGGCTATATCACCAATGGTTTTTGTATTTATATCAAATGCCATCACGAGTCCAAAAACAGCCAGGATAGCAATTAATGAAGCAGGAACTACCTTACTTAATTTGGGTAATCCCCAAATAACAAGCATTGTAAATAGCACTAATCCTAAAAAAATAAGCAAGGTGCTGCCGTACATCCAGGAACCATCAGACGACTTGAATTGATCTAACTGTGAAATAAAAATAATGATGGCCAGACCATTAACAAAACCAAATATTACGGGATGTGGTACAAGTCGCATCAGCTTGCCCAAACGAAGAATACCCGCTGTTAACTGAAGGATTCCCGCCAATACCACTGTAGCAAATACATATTCCACACCGTAATCCATGGCAAGAGAAACTATAACTACTGCAACCGCCCCGGTTGCTCCAGAGATCATACCCGGTCTCCCTCCAAGAACAGAAGTTACCAACCCCATTACAAAAGCGGCATATAACCCTGTTAATGGGGATAAACCTGCTATTAGGGCAAAAGCTATCGCCTCCGGTACCAAAGCCAGTGCAACCGTTAATCCGGACAATACTTCAGTTTTATAATTTACATTTTGTGAAAAATCGAATAGGTTTAGGTACTTTTTCATGCCTTCTGTAATTAAGGGCGCAAAAGTAGTGTTTATTCATCTTTTAGGAAAAGGAATCCAAAATAATGGGGTTATAAGCTTATCATTGTTCCTGTATTCACAGCATCAATTTTCACATCGACTCCCCCTGTAGTTGAAGAAAAAGGACTCACAAAATTGGCGATGGGATTTGAATCATTCACCTACTGTTGCGAATCCCGGCAAGAAGGAAGGGGTATGTATATTTTAAATTTGCCCGGCAGAATCTGAAATAAATCCAGTATTATCCTTTTATCTTAAAACCATATCCGTCATTTATGCAGCTAACCGTAATTGTTAAATAACTCAAACAGTTATATACTAACCCCCAATCCCCAAAGGACTAAAAATTACCCATATTACCAGGACAAGTACAACCAATACCAGGGTAATTATCACATCTTTTGTCCATCTAATTTTTCCTATTGAAGCGTTCTTTTGAAAAGTAACGAGTTGTAGTTTTTCCATGGATTGGGGTACTCCCATTTTACTGACCAACATCAATAGGCCTGCACAGAAAAGGAAGAGGTAAAGGGCAAAATGCAGAAAATTAATATCCAGAAAAATACCAAACAATGTATTTTCAGAAACCACCAGCGTCCCATCGTTACGAAGAAATTCTGTGACCAATCTTAAAATTCCAAGCGCAAATCCAGTCCATAAGGTAATTATTGCACCTCGGGCATTGATCCATTTATAAAATAACCCAAAAAGAAAAACAGCGGCAATAGGTGGAGCTATGTAGGCTTGTACATTTTGAAGATAATGAAAAATCCCCCCTCCCATCATTGATTTCATAAAAGGGATCCATCCCAAACTGATTATCACTAATACGGAAGTGGCGATTTGTCCAAATCGAACCAATTCCTTTTCGGAAGCATCGGGTCTTTTTTGTTGGTAAAAATCTATGGTCAACAAGGTAGAACTGGAGTTAAAAGCAGAGGACAATGAACTCATTAAAGCTGCAAGCAATCCGGCAATAGCCAATCCCTTTATTCCCACCGGAAGAAAATTGGTAATCATTGTAGGCAGAGCCTGGTCAGCGTTGTCCATAGAAAAACTAATTTGTCCATTTTGGGCCAATGCGTAGGCAATTACCCCAGGAATAAAAAAGATAAAAACCGGCAATAACTTTAAAAACCCCGCAAAAAGAGCACCTCGCCTTGCGTTAAGTACATTTTTTGCTGACAGGGCCCTTTGAACTATATATTGGTCCGTACACCAATACCAAACTCCTAAAATAGGGGCGCCAAACAGCATTCCCGTCCAAGGGTATTCGGTGTCGGAGATGGGCCTCCATAAATTAAAAAAGCGTTCCACCGGCGGATTCCCATTATTTTTAGAAGCAGTAGCTATGATGTTTATCATTTCATCCCAACCCCCCAACTGGTAGAGCCCAAACCACGTAACTGCAACTGTCCCGATCAGTAAAATAAAAGCCTGGACCATATCCGTATAAATGACCGCCTTTAATCCTCCAAGGACCGTATAAAATCCAGTTGCAACAACTGTAATAATGGCACCGGTCCAAAAAGAAATTCCTATAGTTTCAAAAACCAGGGCCCCTGCAAATATGATAAGTGAAATTTTGGTAATAACGTAAGCTAAGATGGAAACGACAGAAAGGTAATTTCTACAGGCTTTGGAATAACGCTTTTCCAAAAATTCAGGCATGGTGTATACTCCAGTCCTTAAATAAAAGGGCACAAATACCCATCCAAGCAAAATTAGTATGAGGGAGGCAAGGATTTCAAAATTGGCCATTGGCATATTCGCCCGGGCTCCTGCCCCTGATACCCCTAAGATAATTTCAGAACCAATATTGGAAGCAAATAGGGAAGCTCCAATTACAAACCAACCCTGGTTTTTACCGGCCAGAAAATAATCCACCGAACTTTTGGAATCTTCTTTATTCCCCGAAGCCCATTTCGCTATCCACAGAATAATCCCAAAATAAATGATGAGGATAGTGATGTCCCAAACTCCAATATTTGATAACATAGGTTTTGGCCTTTTAGGATTGATTAATTATTGAAAGTACCAAAATAAGTGTTTGTGACCATCACCATTATTTTCTACCATTTTTTCAACCCTAATAATTTTTCTCCCAATTCATTTAATTCGGCAGTTTTGTACCTGGTCTGTTCCCAGTTTCTTGGATCCCCGGGGAAGGCATATCCCTCTGGTGCTATCCTGTTCTTCCAGGAATTAATACGCCATTGTCTTAATTCTTCATTTTCCTCTTCGGCCGGCATCATCGAAATATATTGGGCAATCCTAACTTTATTCTCAGATTTGTTTGGCCTGATCCCATGAGGTTGTGTACTATTAAAAATTAAAAGGTCCCCAATCTCCAACTTTACTTTTACAATTTTATCCTCCAATTCTGATATGTCTGGCTGAAAATGATCCCGGTCTTCAGGTTGGGTAAGTTTCCAACTATCATAATTTCTGTATAACCATGGAATACATTGAAAACCTCCCATATCCTCATCTGTTTGATCTGCAAGTGCCAATACCCCCTGTACATTCTGAGGCTTGGTTTCAGGGTCATAATCCCAGTGAATAAAACCTTTCTTTTCAAATCCGGGCCTTTGTGGAAAATTAAGATTTGCCCTGTCAATTGTTACCCATAATTTTTCTGTTCCCCATACATCCACGAAGGCATCATAAACACGTTGCACCTGCCTGTTGTCCCACAGGTATTGGTGATTGTATACCTCAACCATACCTGTGCCTGTGAGTTCCTTCATTTTCATTTCCGCTCTTGGCGGGGCATACCAGGTATCACTATTAAGAGGGTCTTTTTCATCAAATTTCCACAAAAAATCTGCAGTAGCCTTTGCCTGGGCCTCCGGGACCGCATTCTTAATTACGATATAACCATTATACTTCCAAAATTCCCAATCTTTTTCGCTAAGAACTCTTAGGGGGACTTTATTAGATCGATCATTTAGTTTTATTTTACTGCTAGTGGCAGTAGAAGGATTCCCGGGAATTTCCTTATGAGCCTTATTGGCCATTTCCAGTTTAGAGACTGCTTTTTCCATGATAACTCTGAATTGTAATTAAAAGATAGTCAAATCTAGACAGATCTAACCTCATTCCCTCCCCCGATTTTAACCATTAATTGAATTATATTGATATTTTTTTAATATATTATAAACTATTATAACAATTTTGTTAAATTTTTAATTTGAAAATTCAATTAGAGCAAATAAATCCCGATGCCAAAAGCTCATTCCGTTTGCTTCACAATCCCAGATTAAATGATTTATTCTATTGGCATTTTCACCCGGAATATGAATTGGTTTATATAGAAGGGGCTAACGGCACCAGGCATGTAGGCGATCATATTTCTCAATATGAGCATAGTGATCTTGTGTTAATAGGATCCAATATTCCTCATTTAAATTTCGATTATGGCATTCAGACGGAATACAAAAAAGAAGTGCTGCATGTTAGTTCTGCATTCCAGAACAAGATTTTTACTGAAATACCTGAGTTATCTGAAGTATTTGAGCTCTTTGAAAAATCTCAGCATGGAATAGCGTTCACCGGAAAAACAAAGGCAATTATTGGCGCAAGGTTAAAAAAACTTCATGCCCTGACACCCTTTTCACAGTTTCTGGAAGTATTGCATATTTTTTCAATTTTAGCAGTTTCCAAGGAATATGTACTGCTGCATAATTATCCCGTAGTTAATAAATACAGTCAAAAACAGCAGGACAGATTAAAAAAGATCTATTCATTTATAGATGAAAACTACGCAAGAAAAATTGAGCTTAAAGAAATAGCTTCCCTTTGCAGTTTGAGTAAAGAAGCTTTTTGCAGATATTTTAAAAGTTCCACTGGTAGTCCTTTTACTTCTTTTTTAAACCAATATCGCATTAGTCAGGCCAAGCGTTTGCTTTTAAAAGGAAGAAACATAAGTGAGACTTGTTATGATTGTGGGTATGAAAGTCTTTCCTATTTTAATCGCACTTTTAAAAAAATTACCCAGGAAAATCCTTCTGATTTTAAAAAAAGACATCTAAAAATTAAGTCCAATTGATATCCAGAGCCGAAGAAAATTGCTTTGCCACTTACCCTGTTAATAGGTTATTATTTTTTAATAGAAACTAAAATATTAAATTACCCATATAAAAAAACCACCCTGAATTTAAATCCGGGGTGGTTTCTAACTAAATAACCAACCAAAAATAATTTTTTATTCTTTCTTATTTCCCTTTAATTGCAAACCTCCTATTCTAAATAACGCATAATTGAAAGTTTTCATTGTACAGAAAAAGATAAACCGGTGTTAAAATTTTGGGTATTTCATCGTTTTCCTAATTGATATTTGAATAAATTCTCCTATTATCATGTGCATCGTTAATTTTATTTTCAATTAACATAACTCAATGACTATCAATTAACTAAGTCGTTATTTTTTTTAATTACATTTGATGATCTAATTTAGATAGATGAAAAAGGATATAAAAATTGCTGTTCTTGGGGGTGGAAGTTGGGCAACGGCTATTGTAAAAATGCTAACGGAAAACCGGGATAAAGTAATCTGGTATATGCGCAATGAGGATGCATTAAATTATATAAAAGCTAACAGGCATAACCCAAGTTACCTGACTTCGGTTGAGTTTCAACTGGAACAGTTGTTTCTCACCAATGATATAGACGAAACGGTTTCTAAGGCTGATCTGTTAATTTTTGCAATACCGTCGGCTTTCCTGGAAAGCGAGCTCAAAAAATTGTCTATCCCTTTAAATGATAAGATAATATTCTCCGCTATCAAAGGAATCGTTCCTGAAACAGGATTAATAGTCGGCGAGCATTTTCATGAAAAATATGGTATTCCCATTAAAAATATTGGGGTAATCACAGGTCCTTGTCATGCCGAAGAGGTAGCATTAGAACGCCTGTCTTATTTGACATTGGCATCTGCAGACACTTCTAAAGCCCGGATGCTTGCTGACCATTTGAAAAGTCATTATATAAAGACCAAGATCTCAGATGATATCATAGGCACGGAATATGCCGCAATGCTTAAAAATATTTATGCTCTTGCAGCCGGAATCGCACACGGACTAGGGTATGGCGATAATTTTCAATCTGTTTTAATGAGCAATGCCATTCGTGAAATGAAGCGCTATATCTCCAGAGTGCACAAGATGAAACGAAATATCAACAACTCTGCCTATCTCGGGGATTTGCTTGTTACGGGCTATTCAACTTTTAGCCGAAACAGGATGTTCGGAAATATGATTGGCAAAGGATATAGGGTGAAAAGCGCTATGATGGAAATGAATATGGTGGCAGAAGGCTATTATGCGACAGAAAGTGCCTATAAGTTAAAATCCACATTTAAAAAGAAAGTTAAAACTCCGATTATTGATGCGGTATACGATATACTTTATAATCAAATGAATGCGAAAACAACCTTCAAAGCACTTGCAGATAAACTAGATTGACCATAATATTTTTTTTTTGCTTCTAAATGAATATTTTAGAAATATCTTGGTAAGGTAATTTTACCAAATATTTTTAAATGAATTTAAAAACCATCTTCCTTTTTATACTGGTATCTGTCATTTTCTCATTCATGACAGTGATTTCTGGCGGAAGTCCCGTCACATCAGAAATAGTAAAAACCCATACCGAGCCCTTCAATTCTTATTTGCAGGAAATCACAGGAAGTGAAATCACCATAAAAATGAACCCCGTTAAGGGAGGTGTTTTTAAAATGGGAAATAACAGATATAATGATGATGAAAAACCTGAACACAAGGTTTCAGTAAATGATTTTTGGATGGGTGCTTTCGAAATAACCTGGGATCAATATGAACTCTTTTTAGAAAGACAAATTGACACTTTTGGATTGATAGATTCAGATACTGAAGTTACCATAGATATTGATGCGATAGCTTCTGCAACAACACCCTATGTGGATATGAGCCACGGCATGGGTAAAAAGGGGTATCCCGTTGTAAATATCACGCAATATGCCGCGCTCACATTTTGCAAATGGCTAAGCGCAAAAACGGGGAAGTTCTACAGGCTTCCAACAGAGGCGGAATGGGAATATGCGGCTCGGGCAGGTAGTACTTCTGCCTTCTATTTTGGTGATGATACCACCCAGTTAAATTTATATGCCTGGTACGACCATAACAGTGAAAGGAAATATCAAAAAGTTGGACAGAAACAACCCAATAAAAATGGCCTTTACGATATGCATGGAAATGTTGCTGAATGGACCATGGATCAATACGTGGCAGACACATATATCAATAGGTTGCAAAAAACAACAGATAACCCATGGATAAAACCCACAAAACTATATCCCAGATCCGTTCGCGGTGGCTCCTGGGTGGACTCGGCTTTGGCCCTGAGGTCATCTGCCCGGTTAGGTTCTTCTCCGGATTGGAAGAGAATTGATCCGCAGATACCAAAAAGCCGTTGGTGGTTTACTAATGCACCGCATATTGGTTTTAGAATTATTCGACCGAAAGAAACACCCACAAAGGAAGAAATCGAAGCTTATTGGCTAGCTGCAATTGATGACTATTAAACCTCTTAAAAATGAAAAATAAAACACAAGCTCTTACACGCAGAAAATTTTGTAAAAACACAGCTCTGGCAGCCGGTGGAATTTTAACCGTTCCATTGGATGTTGCGGCTTCGGCCCATGTCTTTGGTGATGATGCCATTAAAATTGCCCTGATTGGATGTGGGGGCAGGGGTACCGGGGCAGCTGCCCAGGCTTTAAGCACCAAGGAAAATGTAAAATTAGTTGCCATGGCAGACGCATTTCAGGATCGTTTGGATAATTGTTATGAAATCTTATCAAATAAGTTTATCGATACAGATAAAATTGCGGTTAAAGATGAAGATAAACACCTTGGCTTCGATGCGTACAAATCAGCTATTGATAAAGCAGATGTAGTAATATTGACCACCACGCCGGGTTTCAGACCTGTTCATTTTGAGTATGCTATTAGTAAGGATAAGCATGTGTTTATGGAAAAACCGGTAGCTACAGATGCCCGGGGTATTCGCAGCGTCCTCGAAACTGCAAAAATTGCCAAAAGCAAAAAATTAAATGTGGTCGTTGGATTACAAAGGCATTATCAACAGAATTACTTAGCATGTCTTGAGGAAATAAAAGCTGATAAATTAGGCCAGATCGTTTCAGGACAAGTGTATTGGAATAGTGCAGGTGTTTGGGTAAAAGAGCGGGAGGAAAACCAAACAGAAATGGAATACCAAATGCGGAATTGGTATTATTTCAATTGGTTATGCGGTGATCATATCGTGGAACAACACATCCATAATATAGATGTAGCAAATTGGTTTATTGGAGAATTCCCAGTACATGCACAGGGAATGGGTGGTAGAGAAGTTAGAAAAGGAAAGGAATACGGCCAAATATTTGACCATCATTTTGTTGAATTTACATATCCTTCGGGTGCTGTGATTTCGAGTCAGTGCAGACATCAAAAGGGCTGTTTAGATAATGTATCCGAAAGTTTTATGGGGACCAAAGGTAAAATTTATACAGATTCACAGAATAAAGGGATTATTACAGGTTATAATGGTAGTATAATTTATGAACATCAGGGAGCTAATGACCCGAATCCCTATCAGACAGAACATGATGTATTATTTGCTTCTATTAAATCCGGGGGAGTTATAAGTGATGCAGAACACGCGGCAAAGACAACAATGACAGCTATTCTGGGTAGAATGGCCACCTATTCAGGACAACTAATCACCTTTGAAGATGCCTTAAATAAAGGAAGGAGCCTTATGCCTGATGTATACAGCTGGACTGCCATGCCTCCAGTATTGCCCGATGAGAACGGCTTTTACCCAATTCCTGTCCCGGGGGTAACAGAAGTATTAGAAAAATAGAATAGATAGCAGAACCAATGTGTGATTTTCAGATTAGTTGCTATTTAAAGGATATGCTTTTATTGGAAAATATTATTAAGTCCGGTCCAAGGTAAAAATGGAATGTTCATCTATTTCCTGAAGCATTTTTTCTCTCCAGGAATGAATTTGTAATTCATCTGACTTAAAAATTGTTTGGAATTCATCCAGAATCGGGTCCAGCAGATAAGTTACGCTTTCAATATCAAAATATAAACGACCGGTCCTGCGTATAAAAAAATCCATTGGAGAAGTTATCAGTTCATAATTGATTCCATAATGAAGTTCCGCTTTTGCCATTCCTATATAGGGATCTTTATCGTTATGCTTTGAATAATACTCCAAAACAGTCTCAGTTTGTTTACCATAGGTTGTGACTAGATACCAGGCATCATATTCTTTAAAACCATCAGATTTTATTCGTTCAAATATTTCGGAGATGTACTTTTTGACGTGCTTTGATTTTTTGAATTCATTACCACATACCGGAATTTTATCGGTTTGACATTCAGGGAGTTCAATTCCGTCATCCTCCTTCATTTTTTTGGAAAGCAGGTTAACTACTCTTTCTGCCATCTTCCGGTACCCGGTAAGTTTGCCTCCCGCCATGCTTATAAGGCCGGTATCTGAAATAAAGATCTCATCCTTACGGGATAATTCAGAAGCCGATTTTCCCTCTTCATGAATCAAAGGGCGTAAACCCGCCCACGAAGAGATAATATCCTCCATTTTCAAATGTATTTTAGGAAACATGTTATTTACAGCTGATATTAAATATAGCACGTCTGCCAAATCCAGTTTTATATTATCCTTATCCTGATCATAACTGGTGTCTGTAGTACCTACATAAGTAATCTTACCTCTGGGGATTGCAAAAATCATTCGGCCGTCAGGAACATCAAAATACACAGATTGTTTTACGGGTAATTTTTTATGCGGAAATACCAGATGAACCCCTTTTGTGAGATGAAGGCGTTTCCCGTTTTTTGAGTTATTCATACTTCGCAATTCATCCACCCATGGCCCGGCCGCATTTATCACGTATTTTGAGCTAACAGAGAATTCCCGACCGGACAAACCATCTGTAATTTGTGCCCCGGAAATAATTCCGTCCGTATATACAAAGCCCGTGACCTCTGCATAATTCAAGGCAACTGCACCAAATGTAAGGCTGGTCTTTATGATTTCAATTGTAAGCCTGGCATCATCTGTACGATATTCTGCATAGTAGCCTGCCCCTTTTAATTTCTTTTTGGGCAATAGTGGTTCCAGCTCTAATGCTTCATTTTTTTCGAGCATTTTACGCTTGTCATCCCCGGATACCTGTGCTAAAATATCATAGACCTTTAGCCCAATAGATGTAAGCCATTTTCCATAGGACCCGCCCTCAATCAATGGGAGCAACATTTTTTCAGGCAGCACCAGGTGCGGAGCCAGTTTATGTACAATGGCCCGTTCAGATCCTACTTCTTTCACCAGCCAAAAATCAAATTGTTTAAGGTATCGTAAACCACCATGAATTAACTTGGTGGACTTACTGCTGGTTCCGGAAGCGAAATCCCCTTTTTCAACTAAAGCTACTTTAAGCCCTCTGGAAGCTGCATCAACAGCAATACCCCCTCCGGTAATTCCCCCGCCAATTATTAAGAGGTCGAATTCGTTTTTGACAAGATTCTGTATGATTTCGTTTCGGTCCAGATTGGAGAATCGTATGTTCTTTTTCATGTTTTAACAACTCAAGACAAATAATTAATTTTCCCCTGTGACAAATGTAAAGCAATATATCTCCAATAAACATGAACCGGTTTTATGGAAACGTTATGATTTTTTGAATTATTGCTTCAAGAGCCAAATAGAAATATCAATGGGAAATTGTTTTAAGTTGGGGTAGTAAATTCATATTCCCTCTCTACAAGGCAGGTTCTTATTTTGTACCATTTATACCATGTGTTTTTCCCTTTTTCCTGAGCAGCCTGGTGCTGGAGATTGGCTTTCCATTTTGATATGGATTCCAGGCTTTCCCAATAACTTATGGATATCCCTATTTCGTCCTTTGCGCTTTCAAACCCCAGGTAACCCGGTTGGCTTTTAGCCAATTCCTCCATATGTTTTGACATCTGGGCGTACCCCTTATCCTGTGAATTCCTAATGCTGGTAAAGATTACAGCGTAATATGGTTTTTTCAAAATAGCTTATTTGATAAATGCCCGTTCTACAAAATAATTTACAATAGCTTCTTTCATCAATACAGATTGCTCCCCTGCTTTTAAAGGTGGTAGTGTCTCCTTAATAATATAATGTGGCCAGCCTTCCTCATCAAAAAACTCAAACTCATAATATCCGTAAGGTTCCAATAGTTTGCATATGGCAATGTGCATCAGATTGACTTTCTCATCCTTTTTAAAAGTTCTGTGATATTGACCTAATTCCTGTACTCCAATAAGGTAAATAATACCATCTAAATCCATGGGATCTCCATCCGCAAACCTCGCAGATAATTTCATTATGAGTTCCTCCCATCTATCTTTTAATTGACTATCTCTGCTCATACTTATTATCATATACGATTTACTATTCAAAAATAATCCTGAACCGTTCAATAAGAAAAAATCAAAGGTACAAATCAATATTCTATATTTGTGCAAACGATTTTTGGTGAATTTTCTGGATATTGTATTGGGTTTATTATTGGTATACGGGCTTTATAAAGGCCTGAAAAATGGCCTTTTCGTGGAAATCGCCTCATTAGCTGCGATTGTAATTGGGCTTTATGGTGCTATTCAATTTTCTTATATAGCAGGTGACTACCTTTCACAAAACATGGATTGGGATGAAAGTTATATTAAGTTAACAGCCTTCATCATTACTTTTCTGGCAATAGTGATTCTCGTAAATATGGCTGGTAAAATACTCACTAAAATTGCAGATTTTGCCATGCTTGGATTGCTCAATAAAATTGCCGGGGGCGTATTTGGTGTTATAAAAACTGCCGTGATACTGGGCACTCTATTGTATTTTTTTGAAAGTGTAAATTCATCCTTTAAGTTAGCACTAAATAATACTGTAAAAGAATCTATTCTATATACCCCGGTTAGGGATATTGGGGCATTGGTTTATGGAAACGTAATTGAGGCATTTGAATGACGGTTAAGTGGTGAAAAATGCACTTCATCGAAAAAAAAGACTTTTATAAGGACTTTTTTCCTAATTTCTTTAATATTACCATGTTGATCTTTTTAACAAGGATCCAGGAGAACACCCCACTCTTTCTTTACCCTACTTACAAATAGAACACTATATGAAAATGAGATTGCTTGTAGCTGTCTCGGTGTTATTTGTATTGTTGGCCGGATCTTGTAGTTCTGAGTCCGTAGAAAATGCAAATATTCCGATTTACGAAAATGCCATCTTGGTTGAACAAGAATTATTGGATATAGTTAATGACCACAGGAACGACCTGGGTTATTCATCTCTGCTATTCAGTAAAATTGCCTATGATTATGCCAATTCCCATACAGATTATATGATAGCCAAAGGCAGTCTAAGCCATGATAACTTTAGTTCAAGGGCCTCAAGTATTTCCAGTGAAGTAAATGCAGAGTATGTTGCCGAAAACGTTGCTAAAGATTACCCCGATGCCATTACGGCTTACGAGAAGTGGCTTGAGAGTCCTAATCATCGTAAAACAATGGAAGGCGAATTTACGCATACAGCGGTAAGCGTAAAAAAAGATTCCAGTGGTAAATTCTATTTTACACAGTTGTTCTACCGATAACCTGCTCCGGAATAATTTCTTTTCTTACATTTGACAGGTAGTATTACTTTTAATACTTTCTATTTAAATATTCCTTAAAATTAGATCTCAATGTCTATAAAACCTCCATTTAATCTGAACAAGTGGATTGAAGAAAACAGGCACTTATTAAAGCCCCCGGTGGGAAATAAAAATTTATATAAGGATTCAGGGGACTATATTGTTATGATCGTTGCCGGGCCAAATGCGAGAAAAGATTATCACTACAATGAAACAGAGGAGCTTTTTTATCAGTTAGAAGGCCATATAGAAATACATGTTCAGGAAGACAACCAAAAAAAAACAATAAAATTAGGACCAGGGGACATGTACCTGCATCCCGCAAAAGTTCCCCATTCTCCGCTTAGGCAGCGAGATTCCATTGGTCTTGTCATTGAGAGAAAGAGAGATCTCTTACAGTTAAAAGACGGTCTTCTTTGGTTTTGTGATAATTGCAACCACAAACTCTATGAAACTTATTTTATGCTAAATGACATCGAAAAAGACTTTTTATCGCATTTTTCTTATTTCTACGGATCTGAAAGCTTGAGGACCTGTGAAAATTGTGGTACAGTTATGCCGGTTGATGCAAGGTTTATTGCCAAATAAGAAGGCTGAAAAATGAAAATTGTGATTACCATATTTATTGGGATTATTGCTGCACTGCACTTATATTTTCTTTGGTTCGAAATGTTTGCCTGGACTACCCGGGGTAAAAAGATTTTTAAAAATTTGCCAAGGGAAATGTTCGAGCCAACAAAATCTCTGGCAGCAAATCAGGGTCTTTATAATGGTTTTTTAGCTGCTGGCCTTATTTGGACATTTTTTATTCGGGATGTAGTTTGGAATATGCGCGTTTCAATCTTTTTTCTATGCTGTGTTGCTATTGCAGGTATTTTTGGGGCATTAACTGCAGATAAAAAAATATTTATGGTACAGGCCCTGCCGGCCTTGATTGCACTGCTCCTAATCTTTGTAAATCAGTCCTAAGATTCTAGTACTTTAAGCTGGCATAATCACTATTATTCGTAGCTTTGCCGTAATCTAACAAATTACCTTTAAAAAGTTATAAAATGACACTAGTTGCTGTGGATTTCGGAATTGACCAAGCCTTGGAAAAATTAGGAGTTAAGGAAATTAACAATGGTACTTCAACCGGCTCCAATTTTTTTTCCTCCGGGGAAATGATGGCCTCATACTCACCTGTTGATGGGGCTTTAATTGGTAAAGTAAAGAATACTTCCCAAAATGATTATGAAAAAGCCATTAAGACTGCATCTGAGGCCTTTCAGGTTTGGCGAAAAAAACCCGCCCCTCTGAGAGGCGAAATTGTTCGTCAGTTTGGAAATAAATTACGAGAACTAAAAGAACCCCTGGGTAAATTAGTTTCATACGAAATGGGCAAATCTTATCAGGAAGGACTTGGTGAAGTGCAGGAAATGATAGACATATGTGATTTTGCGGTAGGGCTCTCGCGTCAATTATACGGGCTATCCATGCATTCGGAAAGGCCGGGGCATCGCATGTATGAACAATACCACCCATTGGGAATTGTTGGGATAATTTCGGCTTTTAATTTCCCTGTCGCTGTATGGGCATGGAATTCGGCACTTGCATGGATTTGTGGTGATGTGTGTGTTTGGAAGCCTTCTGAAAAAACGCCGCTTTGCGGCATAGCCTGTCAAAATATTGCAGCTGAAGTATTTAAAGCCAATGGTCTTCCGGAAGGTATTTCCTGCCTGATAAATGGAGATTATGAAGTGGGCGAAATGATGACAAAAGATCATAGAATCCCCTTGATTTCGGCTACTGGTTCCATTCGTATGGGAAAAATTGTTGCACAGGCAGTTGCAGCAAGATTAGGGAAATCGCTTCTTGAACTAGGTGGGAATAATGCCATTATTGTTACCCCGGACGCTGATATAAAAATGACGGTCATAGGAGCTGTATTCGGAGCAGTTGGTACCGCTGGCCAAAGATGCACCTCCACCAGAAGGCTTATTATACATGAATCTATTTACGATCAGGTAAAAGATTCTATAGTTGCCGCCTATAAACAGCTTCGAATTGGCAACCCGCTGGATGAGAATAATCATGTTGGCCCTTTAATAGACAAAGATGCCGTAGCAATGTATCAAAAAGCTCTTCAGCAAGTATTGGAAGAAGGCGGTAATTTAATTTTGGAAGGTGGTGTCCTGGAAGGGGAAGGTTTCGAAAGTGGTTGTTATGTTTATCCGGCAATAGCAGAAGCAGATAATTCTTATGAGATAGTACAACATGAAACTTTTGCACCTATCCTTTATTTGTTGAAATATTCAGGGGATGTGTACAATGCCATAAAAATCCAAAACGGAGTAGTACAGGGACTTTCATCTGCTATCATGACCAATAATTTAAGGGAGGCAGAAAACTTTCTTTCTGCGGCCGGCAGTGATTGCGGTATTGCCAATGTAAATATTGGTACTTCCGGCGCCGAAATTGGGGGCGCATTTGGCGGAGAAAAAGAGACCGGAGGCGGCCGTGAAAGTGGTTCTGATGCCTGGAAAGTATATATGCGAAGACAAACAAATACAATTAACTATACCACTGAACTGCCTTTGGCACAAGGAATAAAATTTGACCTGTAATTATAATACCTGCATTCACTTTAGCTTCCTTTTGCCTATAAAACTGGAACTTGGTTAAAGATTCTGCAGGTATTTTTATATCTGCACATAAAAGGGGCTTGTGATGATTATCCAGGGTCTTTTAAATTGGCTGAATATTTGTTCTTTTTTATAAATTACAAGTTCATGCCAGGGAAACAGCACAGCGGTTATCATTTGTAAAAAAATGAGCTGTTAAAAGGATGTGGTGTAAATTTTGTTGTCCAAAAAAAAAACCGTTGCCATTACGGGACTAAATAACAACGGGATTCCTAACTAATTCAAGATTTTCTTTTCATAGCTCTTTAAGCCTATTTTCAGTGCCGGATCCTTGTCGGGAGAAATAGGGTGTCAACTCAAAATTTATCAAATTTCCTAAATGTGTTTCAATTATAATAAGCATATGTTATAGCTGGGGCAAATAATTGTGTAAATGGCTGTAAATAAAGTGTGACTTGTGTTTAATTCTAACAAAAATTAAGATTTTTTTAATACATTGTATACATAACGATAAATAGCTAATTGCAATGACAAAAAGGACAACAAACTTGCTTGGAATTATTATTACCATATTAGCTGGGATTTATTTTTTTGTAATGTACTGCAGTGAGTGTGGATTGGATGATGACCTGGCTACCATAGAAAGTACGGATTTGTCAATTGCCACAAATGCAATAGAGATTCAAATTTCCGTGGATAATAGCAAGGATGAAGTATTTTATAAAAACAACTAAATATAACAGTTTATGAATTTTGAAAGTATTAATATCTGGTGTTGGCTTATCCCTATTCTTGTTGGGGTTCTTTGTTCTGTTTTTGGGTATTTACTTGGCAAAGGAGGAAATACGGCAGTAGACCTCTCTTCGGAGTTAAACTCACTGAAAGATCAAAATGCAAAATTAGAAGCCGATCTTGCTTCTTGTAATAAAATAATAAAAGACAAAAATTCTGAGGTGGTTCCTTCAGAAATCTCTTTTGATAAAAATGCAGCCAAGGCTGCATTTGGGAAAAATATTAAACCGGATGATCTGAAAGTAGTGGAAGGAATTGGGCCCAAGATTGAAGGCCTATTTCATAATTATGATATAAAGACCTGGAAAGCCCTGTCTAATACTTCGGTTCGCAAATGTCAGGAAGTTTTGGATTCAGGAGGGGATCGTTATAAAGTTCACGATCCTGCTTCATGGCCAATGCAGGCTAAAATGTGCTATGAAGGAAAATGGAAAGAATTGCACAAATGGCAGGAAGAACATAAACATGGTAAATTATAATATAAAAAGACCGGAAACTAACCGGTCTTTTTATATTATAGTATTCCATTAGCTTCTACCCATTTAAACCGGAACTGATCCTCACTTAGTTTCATTCTTTCGGCAATTCGCTGTAGACGTGCGGGCATATTTAAAAGGTAGTCCCTGGCCTTTTGGGCATCGTCTGACAGGCTCCTTAAACTTTCCAGATCCCAGTATTGATTTAATTTATTGAAGATGTCTATATAATCCTGAGAAGTATAAACTCCTAACCTTTGTGCACAAACGGAGAAATTTTCAAATGCAAGTCCAATACCTTCTCCCGATTCTCTTAAAAAATGAGCCGGCATTACAATTTTTCTCTTCATCATATCTGCATAAGCAAGCATCATGCCATTGGGATCCTGTTCAAAAATGGTTTTAACAAATTCTCTATAAGCCAAATGATGTCGCATTTCATCACCTGCAATTATGCTGCACATTTTACTAATTAGCGTATTACCTTTTTTCTTCGCTAATTGACCTACCCTTTTATGGGAGATATTAGTAGCTAATTCCTGGAATGATGTATATACAAAATTCTTATATGGATCCCTGTCTGTTCCTATATCAAAACCATCATTCAGCAGGTACTGTGTGGAGATCTCAACTTCCCTCATATTTACTCTACCCGAGAGGTATAAAAATTTGTTAAGCACATCACCATGCCTGTTTTCTTCAGCTGTCCATGCTCTCACCCATTTGGACCAGCCACTTGGTTCCTCTGTATGTTGATTAATCCCTTCAACATCCATTAGCCAGGATTCATATGTTGGCAACGCTTCTTCAGTAATTGTATCGGCAACCATGGTTACCCAAAAATCATACCCCAATTCTTTGGATTCCTCTCTAATTTGTTTCACCTCATCATAAAATTTATCACTGCGTGAATCCGGAAGAAAGTCTGAGGGCTGCCATATTTCATCTATTGGAATCAAAAAAGAATCCATAAAACCGGCAACTTTTGGTTCAATTGCCTGCATTACTTCAAGTCTAATATTTTTAGTAGACATACACTATTTTCTTGCAAAGTACGACAATAAAATTTTGAAATTATCGCAGATATAATTCAAATTTTAATTTCTGCCTTTTTCATTTGGGTAAAAGAGATGGACAGGATCACTCTGCCAGACTTGTTTTGAATTTACATCCATAATTGACAATGGCCCTTTAAAAGCAGCCCCTGTGTCAATATTCCAAACATTCCCAGCTACTTGAGGAGTGGTTTTTCCAATTCGGGTAACAGGAGTATGACCAATGTAAATTTCGTTGTAATTGGCGAGTCGCTCCGGATAAAAAACATCCGTTTGAGATAGTTTCGGATTTAAGGACAATGCCAGTTCCCATAAAGTTCGGTCCCAATAAAATGTTTTAGGAAAATATTCAAATTTTACTCCTTTTAAATTGGTAAAACCAGCATGAACAAACAAGCGGTTTGTGTCATCCAGATAATAATTATTCAGATCGGAATAAAAATCCATATGAACTCCCTTTAAACCCTCCCCTATTTCCATATAAGACGAGATACTTGCAATTCCTCCATGTTGCAACCACATTGGAGTATCCTTCCCTGTTCTTAGCCAGTCATAACACAATTCATCGTGGTTTCCCCTTAAAAAAACACACTGGTGTGTTGATTTTAACTCAATTAAAAAATTAACGGTCTCAACAGCCTGGCTCCATCCATCCACGTAATCTCCCAAAAATATTAAACGATCATTTTCACTGACCCTGGCCCGCTCTAAAACTTGTTTTAAAGCTTTAAGACCCGAATGTACATCTCCGATTACTAAAGTTCTCATTGTGCAAAATTCGCAATTATTATATTAAACACAATACTGATAAATGCGAGAAAAATGATTATCCTGCATAAATAGGAATGAATAGCATCAATATTAGCGCTATGGGTTAAAAACATAATTCAAATAAATACTAATGTTTTTTTGGAGTAGCTCCTTATTTCTCATTACTTTGGGAATCGCTTTAAGTTTAATTTTATGAAAGAAGTGTTTTGTATTGGAGAATTGCTCATTGACTTTGTTGCTGAAAAACAGGGTAGTAATTTATCCTTAGCCAATGAATTTACTAAAAAGGCAGGAGGTGCCCCGGCAAACGTTGCCTGTGCAATAGCCAAACTGGGAGGAAGTAGTTCATTTATTGGTTGTGTTGGCAATGATCCTTTTGGCACATTCCTTTTGAAAGTGTTAGAAAATGAGGGTGTTGATATTACCCTGGCCCAACGATCTCAAATTTTTACAACTCTGGCCTTTGTTTCTATTGATGAGGATGGAGAACGCGATTTTGTCTTTAGCAGGGGTGCCGATAAAGAGCTAAAATATCGTCCGGAAATTAAGAATAGGTTTAATAAAAACATTGTACATTTTGGGGCCGCTACTGCCCTTTTGGGAGGAAGTCTGGAAGAAGCCTATGGATATTATCTAAATGATGCATTTACTAAAAATGCCTTTATAAGTTTTGACCCCAATTACAGGGGAGACTTATGGAAAAACAAAACAGATGTATTTATTAAAAAATGTATGCCATTCATTGAAAAATCCTCCCTCTGTAAGTTTAGTCTGGAAGAGGCAAAACTAATTTCAGGGAAGGAAGATATTTTGGAGGCATGTGAATTTTTTCATAAAAGCGGCACACAAATCATTACTATTACTTTGGGTTCTGAAGGTACTTTTATAAGTTCTGGTGGTCGATCACAAATAATTCCCAGTGTTACCGTGAAGCCCGTGGATACGACAGGAGCCGGAGATGCATTTATTGGCTGCCTGTTAAAACAAATTTCTGCACAGGACTATACAGACAGGGTAACAAACGACACCAATTTACTTGTAAAAATGATCGCAACAGCAAATAAGGCAGGGGCTATAACCACCATGAATTACGGAGCAATAGAGTCCTTACCAACTCAAAATCAACTTGACGATTAAGATGAACCAAACCTCATTGCACAGGTTATTGGCTTCAAGTGACTTAGCTAATCCTGAGAAAGCCAATCGTAAAAAATTATATGAATTGAGGTTTTCCACTAACCTTTCAATTATACAAAATCTGTTTTTATCTCTATATCCTGAGTCAGAGATTCATGGTTCATTTCCTCAATTGCTTAAACTATTGCCCGACCTTTTTAAGAAAAGACCGGAAAATCTTCAATTTCGGGACCTGAAGAGACTTAAAGAGGGAAATTGGTATCAATCAGAAAAAATGGTTGGCATGCAATTATATGTAGATCACTTCAATAAGGATTTGAAGGGTCTTGAATCTAAAATTCCATATTTTGAAAAATTAGGCGTAAACCTTTTACATATTATGCCGGTTACGACAAGACCTGAAAGGGAAAACGACGGGGGATACGCCGTTAACAGTTATACAGAGGTGGACAAAAAATATGGTTCCAAAGCAGACCTGTTGAATCTAACCAAAGAACTGCATTCCAAAAATATGTTCCTGATGATGGATTTTGTTGTCAACCATACCTCTGACGAATTTTCATGGGCTAAAAAGGCAGCTGAGGGCCAGAAAAAATACCAGGACTATTACTATACCTATCCCGACAGGAAAATACCAGATGAATTTGAAAAATCCTTGCCGGAAGTTTTTCCTGAAACCTCACCGGGAAATTTCACCTTTAATACAAAGATGGATAGATGGGTAATGACCGTCTTTAACAACTACCAATGGGATCTTAATTATACCAACCCCATGGTCTTTATGGAAATGCTTACCAATCTGTTAGAATTGGCTAATTTAGGCGTAGATGTAATTCGATTTGATGCCCTGGCATTCCTATGGAAGAAATTAGGTACAAACTCCCAAAATCTTCCTGAAGCACATACGCTTATCTCCCTTTTTCGCATGTGTTTACAAGTGGTTGCCCCAGGGGTAATATTGCTTGCAGAAGCGATAGTTGCACCCCAGGATATTATAAAGTATTTTGGTGAAGGCTTTAAAAAAGGGAATGAATGTGAAATTGCTTACAACGCCACTCTGATGGCACTCCTTTGGAATTCCATCGCCACGAAAAAAACTCTTTTATTGTATAAAAATCTAGAGAATTTACCTGGTAAACCTGCAGAGGGAACCTGGATAAATTATATCAGATGCCATGATGATATCGGTCTTGGTTTTGACGATCGCTATACATTTGAGGTAGGCTGGGATGCCGCCACTCATCGGAAGTTTTTGTTGGATTACTATTGTCAAAACCTTGATTGGTCTCCCGCTATGGGGCAAACTTTTATGTATAATCCCAAAAATGGCGATGGCAGGATTACAGGTAGTGCTGCATCACTACTCGGATTGGAAAAAGGAATAAAGGAAAACGATCAGGAAATGATAAAAATGGCAGTAAATAAGTTATTGATGATGCATGCCATAATCTTATCCTATGGGGGAATCCCAATGATCTATGCCGGTGATGAAATTGGAACCTTAAATGATTATTCCTATCTAAAAAATAAAGACCTAAAGGAAGACAGCAGATGGGCCAACAGACCCAAACAAGACTGGAAAACTGTATCTGAGCTGGATAAAATTAATACTCCCCAAGCCCAAATATTCCATTCCCTGAAAAGACTTATTAAGATTAGAAAAAATACGCCAGTATTTGCGGACAACAACAATTTAAAGCTGCATCCTGATCCAAACCCTCATATTTTTATGTTTGAAAGAACAGATAAGTCTGATAAAGCTATCCTTGTAATCTGCAATTTTGATGAAAATATTCAAATGATAGATGGTGCCCGAATTACTACCATAGGGTATGTTGCAGGAGATAAGCTGAAGGATTTGGTTAAGGGAGAGCGAATTACTTTAAAAAGTGGCTTATTGGAAATAAATCCCTATCAAATATTTTGGCTGAGCAAGTCTTAGCTGTACTTAATTTTTCTTAAAATTCTAAAAGATTCCTTCAAAGACTCGTAGGTATTTAAGTCGTATTTCTTTAAAAGAGGCCTGGCTGCATCCATTAAATCCTTTGCTTCTTCAAAACCATTAAAATAGCAGATAAGATAAGTTGCAGGTAACAGTTTAAGATCCATTTCTTCCGAACGCCTGAGTGCTATGTTCTTTTCAATTTTCTGAAGCAGTGCGCCGTTTGCATTAAATATATGATACAAGGTCTTTTTATCATATTGAGGTGGTTCAAATATTAAATCACTTTGAATTTGATAGGTCCCGTTGTCTGAGAAATATATATCCACCTTTTCCAGAGGATAGTATTTTTGTTGATTTCCCAAGCCCAACTTCACATACTCAATGATTGAAAAAGATTCATCATTAAAACTTATTGAAATTTCATCCAGGGCAGAATAGAAAAGTTTTACCTGTTCATTTATAAGCTCGATATCCACTCTTGAATAGAATACTTCACTCTTTACTTTTTTCTGATTTCCTGCCCAACAGAGCACAAACTGTTCCTTAAAAACTTTATAGCTGCTAATCAGATCCCTATGCCTGTTATTTATAAAATCAATAACTCCGTCAAGCGTGAGTTCTATATTATTGCGGGCATGTTGTTCAATAGTCGCAACGGTTTCTGAGTTGGTATCTTTTAAAACGATATTAAAAGCCTTGGGCATGCTTATACTCCCATCTCTAAAAAAAACTGCTCCACCATAATATTTCCATATATTACGGCGAAGTGTGCAGACCTTGCCATTGGAATTAATAGTGACCAGCCCAACTACTTTGCCCTCCGGTAAATGTGGAAAGGGAATATTCTCATAGGAGATCAAAGGGGGATTTTCAAGATAGGCATTTACCAGGTTTTGGATCTTGCTGTCATCAAAGAAATCGACTCCAACAATTTTATTGTCTTCATCCTCCACACCAATAACAATAAAGGAATTATTTTTTGGATTGCTGTTAGCAAGTGCGCAAACGTGTTTAAGAAATTTGGCTTTACCCTCTCTCTCCCCAATATTTATAGACCTTTTTTTATCATAAAAACTATTCTCGTCATTATGAGCCAAAAGGTTTTTAACCAGCAGGCGCTTATTTATCATTTTGTTTTCTTCACTATAGTACTACTTGCCTGTGCAGTAGGCATTACCACCAGATCTGCAATATTGACATGGGAAGGCCGTGATATTGCAAAGTAAATGATATCTGCTATATCTTCAGGTTTTAGAGGTTGAAACCCACTGTAAACATTGTCCGCTCTTTCCGCATCTCCTTTGAATCTGACATTGCTAAACTCTGTCTCCACCAGTCCCGGGTTAACAGCACCCACGCGAATCCCATAAGAATTCAAATCAATTCGCATTCCCTGATTAATCGCATCGACTGCGTGTTTACTGGCACAATAAACATTTCCATTAGGATAAACCTCTTTGCCGGCGGTTGAACCTATATTAATTATATGTCCGGAATTTCGTTCCACCATTTTTGGCAAAATTGCCCTGGAAACATATAATAAACCTTTTACGTTAATATCCAGCATAGCATCCCAGTCCTCAAGGCTTCCTTTGTCTATTGGGTCCAGACCATGGGCATTACCGGCATTATTTATCAAAATATCTATTTGCGAAAATTCCTGGGGCAATGAATCAATGGCATTTGAAACTGCATTTTTATCCCTTACATCAAAATTCAGGGTATAGACATCTGTGAAGGGTGCCAATTCCCTTTGCAATTTTAGCAATTGTTCTCTTCTGCGTCCACAAATTATCAAACGAATATCCTTTGATGCGAAAAGTCGCGCTGTGGATTTTCCTATACCACTGGTTGCGCCTGTAATAAATGCTGTTTTTTTCATAAAATTATCTGGATTGATGCTCATTAAGGTACTTTATGCCCCTGTGATGCGACTAATAATAAAAACCAATCTTCCAGTTCCAAATCAATTTCAGTTGCCTTTACAGAAGCAATTAATCTGTCTTTGCTGGTGGTGCCAACTACTGGGTGAACCTTGGAAGGATGTTTTAATATCCATGCCAGAAGAAGCTGGCTGCTATCTGCTTCATATTTCTTTTTCAGCCGTTTCATTACTTTCTTTATTCTCTTCCTGGCTTTGTTATTCTTTCTGAAATAACTTCCCAGCGGACTCCAGGCCATGGCGGTCCGATTATGGATGATACAATCATCAAATGTGCCATCATACATGTGTTTATCAGCTGTTAAGGAATATTCAACCTGATTAGCTTTCACCGGTATTACCGTTTCTAAAAGAGCAATCTGCGAGGGTGAGAAATTAGAAACTCCAAATTCTCGTATTTTCCCCTCTTTTTGCAAATGAAGAATGGCTTCAGCAATTTCATCAGCTTGCATCAAAGGGCTTGGTCTGTGCAGCAAAAAAAGGTCCAAATACTCAGTTTTGAGTTTGGTTAAGGAGCGCTCTGCAGACCAAATGATATAATCTTTGGAATAATCATAATGTTTTATCTTATTGTCCCTTGCCTCACAGACATATTGTATCCCACATTTAGTGATTAGTTGTATCCGCTCCCGGGGTACTTTGCTTTGGAAAAATCCATTTCCAAACACTTCTTCATTTTCATAACCTCCGTAAATATCCGCATGGTCGAAAGTGGTGATTCCACTTTCAACACAATAGCCAATAAGGTGCGATATTTCCTCTTTGGAGAGATTCTTTCCCCAGCTTCCCCACGTCATGGTTCCAGCAATAATTTTTGAATAAGATATCCGGTTTTTCATAAGTACGTGAAATTATAAAATAAATCCCTTAAATACTTCATAAAACTTGGGGTTCTAGCCATTTTTTAACCAATCATTAACAGCACTTATATAAATAAATTTTCAATTTGCGACCTATTATCAAATCAACATATACTAAACCAAAAAATAATATTTATTAATGGAGGAAAATACTACTATAGATATTAGTGCCGTTAACGAAAAGATCGCACAGGAAAGTGCTTTTATTGACCTGCTTGTTCTGGAAATGAATAAAGCAATTGTAGGTCAAAAGCATATGATAGAACGATTATTGATTGGACTTTTAGGTCAAGGACATATTTTATTGGAAGGAGTTCCCGGACTCGCAAAGACCCTGGCAATAACAACTCTGGCAAAAGCCGTAAAAGGTAGTTTTAGCAGAATTCAGTTCACTCCGGATCTTTTACCAGCAGATGTTGTAGGTACTATGATCTATAATATGAAAGTAAACGACTTCTCTATCAAGAAAGGGCCTATTTTCGCCAATTTTGTTTTAGCCGATGAAATTAACCGTGCTCCGGCTAAGGTGCAGTCTGCATTGTTGGAAGCTATGCAGGAGAAACAGGTTACCATTGGTGATGAAACCTTCATTCTTGATAAACCGTTCCTGGTAATGGCAACTCAGAACCCGGTGGAGCAGGAAGGAACCTACCCTCTGCCCGAAGCACAGGTGGATCGTTTTATGCTAAAAACGGTTATTGATTACCCTAAAATGAATGAAGAACAGCTTATTATCCGACAAAACCTTCAGGGGATACTTCAGGATGTTAAGCCTGTAGTTTCGGTTAAACAAATTCTTAGTGCTCAACAGGCTGTCCGAGAAGTGTATATGGATGAAAAAATTGAAAAATATATTTTGGATTTGGTGTTTGCCACACGCTATCCTGAAAAATATGATTTGGCAGATCTTAAGCCGCTCATAAGTTTTGGGGCATCCCCTCGTGGAAGTATAAATTTGGCCAACGCTGCCAAATGTTATGCATTCATAAAAAGACGAGGATACGTCGTTCCGGAAGATGTGCGTGCAGTTGTTCACGATGTGCTAAGGCATAGAATTGGTATTACCTATGAAGCAGAAGCAGAAAATATTACTTCAGAAGAAATAATCAACCGGATTGTTAACGAAATTGAAGTGCCATAATAGTTCAACCTATGTAGTTCAATGCCATATAACAGGCATTGGCTTATAAAACTAAAAAGCTTGAACCCTAATGGATACCAAGGAGTTATTAAAAAAAGTTCGTAAGATTGAAATTAAGACGCGTCGTCTTTCAGATCATATATTTGGGGGGGAATACCATTCTACATTTAAGGGTCGTGGAATGACTTTTAGTGAAGTCCGACAATATCAGTTTGGTGATGATGTAAGAAGTATTGATTGGAATGTGACGGCCAGATATAATGAACCTTTCGTAAAAGTATTTGAGGAGGAGAGAGAGCTGACCATGATGTTAATGGTAGATGTTAGTGGTTCAGAACTTTTTGGAACAATTAATAAGTTCAAAAAGGACATAATCACAGAAATATCAGCCACGCTGGCTTTTTCTGCACTCCAGAATAACGATAAAATTGGTCTTATACTTTTTTCCGATGAAATTGAACTTTTTATTCCCCCTAAAAAAGGAAAAAGTCACGTACTTAGGATAATAAGAGAACTTCTGGAATTTTCTCCAAAAAGCAATAAAACAAATATTGGAGGAGCCTTTAAATATCTGACCAATGTCATGAAGAAAAAAGCAATTGTATTTGTGCTTTCAGATTTCATGGCAAAGGATTATGATCAAACATTAAAAATTACAGGGAAAAAACACGATGTTACCGGCATTCGTATTTATGACGAAAAAGAAGAGCAGATACCAAATTTAGGAGTAGTACAAATGCTTGATTCAGAAACCGGTTCCCTGAAACTTGTGAATACGCAATCTAAAAATGTCAGGAATGCATACAGTGAATACTACAGAAACCGGGTAGATTATTTTAAAGATACTTTCAATAAATCGGGATGTGGAATTTTGGATTGCCGGGTGGATGAAAGCTATGTTAAAAAATTATTAGGCTATTTCAAGCGAAGAGGATAAAAGGATATGGTTTCAATGAAATTAAAAAGTAGTAGTAATCGCGGTTCCTGGTTTGGTTCTGTGCTCTTCCTGTTTCTTTTTATTGTTGGTAATTACCTGTTTGCGCAGGCGCAGCCGGTTGTAAGCTCAAAAGCTGACACGACTAATATAAAAATTGGGGAACAAATCCACTTTACGGTCACGGTAGAGGCAGATACCACTGCTCAGGTTTTCTTTCCGGAAGGACAAACCTTTTCGCCTTTGGAAACTGTCGAGGCCTTTAAAACAGATACAACCCGAAAAAAAGACAGAATAACGCTCCAAAAAATATACGCGCTTACACAATTTGATTCCGGTTCATATGTGCTGCCTGCCCAAAGGATTGAAATTAACGGGGAAGGTTTTTTTACAGATTCACTCTTGATCGATGTCACCACTGTGCCTGTGGATACGATCAACCAAAAAATGTACGACATCAAACCTTTAATCAATGTACAAAAAAGTAATAGCGACTTTTGGAAAATCCTCTTGATTATTTTGATTATAATCGGAATTGCCGGTGGACTTATTTACTGGTTTTTATTTCGGAAAAAACCATTGACTGAAGAGGAAAAAGTGGCATTACTGCCTCCATATGACAGGGCACTTTTGGAATTGAAACGATTAGAAAATTCCAAATATCTAATTCAGGATAAGTACAAGAAATATTATTCGGAGCTAACCGATATTGTTCGCTCCTATCTGGAGGAAGAAGTACATGTTTCGGCACTGGAAAGCACGACCAGTGAATTGATTCATAAATTGGAATTGTTACGGGATGCGGGTGAATTAAAGTTACAGCATAATACAATCAAACAATTTGAAAAAATACTACAAACGGCTGATCTGGTAAAATTTGCAAGGTCCAAGCCCCCTACAACAGTGGCTGAACAGGACAGAAAAGCTATTGAGGAGATTGTTATCAAAACTAAAGAAGCCCTGCCTGAACCCACGGAAGATGATTTAATGGAGCAGGAAGAATATCAGAAAATTATTGCCCTGAAAAAAAGAAAAAAGAAAATAATTTCTATTGCAAGTGCCGCAGGGATTGTATTACTGGTCTCACTTGGGGGGCTGATAACTTATTTAGGTCCTTCTAAGGTGTGGGATACTATAACGGGGCATCCTACAAAAATACTTTTGGAAGGAGAATGGGTTTCCAGCTCTTACGGATATCCGCCAATTATCATTGAAACACCGGAGGTCCTGGTGAGACAACAAGTTAAACTACCTGCCGAAGCACAGGCAAATATCAAGGAGCTTCAGGCTTTTATGTACAGAAGTGAAAAAGGTTTACTTACAATAGGTACTACTTCAACCACATTAAATAAACCTGAAGAACCGGATTTCAATCTCTCTGTTGAACAAATATTGAAAAACTTCGAAGATCAGGGCGCAAAAAATATTATTACCAAACAGGAAGAATTTAGTACAACCACCGGGATTAAAGGAATTAAAGTATTTGGCCGGGGTAATTTTGCAGTACCTGGATCGAAAGAATTGGTTGCCGGGGAATACACCATTATCCTTTTTGGAGGAAAGGGCTTTCAGCAGCAATTAATCCTGTCCTGGTTAGATAAAGATACTTACGCAGAAGAAATCGTTAATAGGATTATAGCTTCATTAGAAGTAAAAACAGAAGCATAAATGTTTGATAATATAGAATTTGCGAATCCTCAGCTTTTTTGGTTGCTTTTATTGCTTCCTCTTGCTTTAATATGGTATATCATTAAGCGCAAGGAAGAGACTGCCTCGCTTAAAATTCCAAGTTTAGAAGGGTTTACCACGAATGACATTGTACCAAAATTAAAACCGGTGTTATTTGTTTTTCGTTTGCTGGCATTAGCAGCCATTATAGTAGCCATGGCACGTCCTCAAACTGAGGATATATCCACGCGTACAAAAACGACCAAAGGGATTGATATAGTTATGGCTATAGATGTTTCTTCGAGTATGCTGGCAAGGGATTTAAAGCCTAACCGATTATCAGCGCTTAAAGAAGTGGCAGCAGATTTTGTTCGGAAAAGGCCTAGTGACAGAATTGGTTTGGTAGCCTATGCCGGCGAAAGTTACACCAAAACACCTATAACAAGCGACAAATCTATTGTATTAAATGCGCTTAAAGAAATTACATATGGACAGTTAAATGATGGAACTGCTATAGGGATGGGATTAGCAACTTCTGTTAACAGGTTAAAAGAAAGTAAATCTATAAGCAAGGTAATTATATTACTGACTGACGGGGTCAACAATTCAGGCTTTATTGAGCCGCAAACAGCTGCTGATCTTGCTGTGGAATTTGGCATTAAGACTTATACAATTGGTCTCGGCACCAATGGAAATGCCCTCTCTCCGGTAGCTTATAACGAAGACGGATCCTACCGGTATGGGATGCGGCAGGTAGAAATAGATGAAGAACTACTTAAAGATATTGCAAGGGTAACAGGAGGGCAATACTTTAGAGCAACAGATAATGAAAAATTAGAGGCAATTTATGATGAAATAAATAAATTGGAAAAAACTGAAGTAGAAGAATTTAAGTATTATAAATATGAGGAGAAATTCAGGCCTTGGATTTTATTAGCGGGTGCATTACTCATTGTTGAATGGTTTTTGAGAAATACACTTTTCAGAAGTTTTGTATAAATTATGATACAGTTAGACGAAAAAATATACTTCTATCTTTTGTCCATTATTCCGGTAATGGTGGTTATTTACGTACTACTCCATATCTGGAAAAATAGGACACAAAAGAAATTTGCGACTTCTGATTTGCTGAAAAGATTATCCCCTAATAAGTCCAATTTCAAATCAGTACTAAAGTTAATTTTTCTGATATTAGGGCTATCGTTTTTGGTTTTAGGCCTGGTAAACCCAAAAATTGGTACAAAATTGGAAACCGTAAAACGGGAAGGTGTTGATATTGTTTTTGCCATTGATGTCTCAAAAAGTATGCTGGCTGAGGATATTGCTCCCAATAGACTAGAAAAATCCAAACGCCTGGTTTCCGAAATTATTAACCAATTGGCAAGTGATCGTATTGGTATAATAGCTTATGCCGGTCAGGCTTTTCCTCAATTGCCCATAACAACAGATTACGGCGCAGCCAAAATGTTCCTCCAAAGTATGAATACAGATATGCTTTCATCTCAGGGAACAGCTATAAATGAAGCAATTAAGCTGGCGTCTACCTATTTTGATGATGAGGAACAGACGAATAGAGTGTTGTTTATTGTTTCAGATGGGGAGGATCATTCAGAAGGCTCTACTTTAGATGCAGTTGAATTAGCCGTAGAAGAAGGAATAAGAATTTTTACCATAGGTGTAGGAAAGTCAAAGGGCAGTCCTATCCCTATTAAAAGAAATGGTATAGTCGAAAGTCTCAAAAAAGATTCGCAGGGTGAAGTTGTTATCACTAAACTAAATGAACAGGTATTACAGGAAATTGCCGACGAAGGTAATGGGGAATACATTAATGGATCAAATACTGAAGATGCTGTGGAATACATAAAAGAACAATTAAACCAGATGGACAAAAAAGAATTTGAAGCCAAACAATTTGCTGAATACAAAGATCAGTTTCAATGGTTTCTTGGCATTGGCCTTTTATTTCTTTTTTTGGAGGTATTCCTCCTTGACCGAAAGACCAAATGGCTCAAAAGATTGAATTTGTTTAACGAAAAGGAAATTCATTAAAATGAAGAAGATTATTCTGTTTAATTTATTAATAAGCGCTGTCGTTTTTCCGCAGGAGGATTTGAAAGAGAAGGAAAAAGCACTCAGGGTTTCCACGGATATAACATTTGAAGCTAATAAGGAATTGGCAGAGAACGATTTTATCGATGCAGAGGTCAACTACCGACGGGCAATTTCTAAAAGTAATGAGAATACCGCGGCTCCTTATAATTTAGGTAATGCTTACTATAATAAAGAGAGTTTTTCAGAGGCTTTTGGCCGGTTTAAGGAGGCAGGCGAATTGGCATCGGATAAACCTGTAAAACATAAGGCATTTCACAATATGGGTAACGTATTTATGAAAAACAAAGAATACGCCAAAGCGGTCGAAGCTTATAAGGAAGCCCTGCGAAATGATCCTGCTGATGAAGAAACACGCTATAATCTGGCATTGGCCAAAGAGCTCCTGAAAAAAGATAAGGATAATCAGAATAAGGACGACAATAAGGAAAATAAGGATCAGGAGGATAAAAAGGATAAAAACCAGGATCAACAGGATCAGGGAGATAACGAAGACGAAAATAAAGGCGATCCCAAAAACGAAGAAAACGACAAGGATAGTAATGACGGGGATAAAGGAGAAGATGAAAAAGAAGAGAATAAAAAAGGGGATGGAGAAGATAAAGAAGAAGAAAACAAACAACCTGAGCAGGGCGATCAACAACAGCAAAAACAGCCCAGACCAAATCAGTTGTCTGAACAACAAATAAAGAATTTGCTGGAGGCAATGCAAAACGAAGAGAAAAAAGTTAAGGAAAAGATGGATGCCCAAAAAGTTAAAGGCGTCAAAACAAAAACTGAGAAGGACTGGTGATATTTAATAAACTTAAATATATAATCATTTGTATAGCTCTCCTATTACTGGCGAATAACCATTTAATGGCACAGGATAAGGAAGGTATTTCATTTGAAGTAAACCTAAGTAAGAGTAAACTGGGAATAAATGAACGTTTACGCGTTGATTTTACCATGAACAAGGATGGCGACAATTTTACCCCTCCGGATTTTGAAGGATTTAGAGTACTTATGGGTCCTTCACAGTCTATTAGTTCTTCATGGATTAATGGTGTCAGGAGTTATTCCAAGACCTATTCCTATACCCTTGCGCCTAACGCCCGGGGGAAATTTACAATTAAACAGGCTACCATTACAATAGACGGAAAGGTCTATAAATCCTTGTCGAAGACCGTAGAGGTTACAGCCGCAGTGGATAAACCTAATGATCAAATGTCGGTAGAAGATATTGCCGATGATAATTTACATTTAGTAGCGGAAGTTTCCAAGGTCTCACCTTATCTCAATGAAGCAATCAGTGTTGTTTATAAATTATATGTGAGCCCTTCAATAAATGTTTCCAATTTTCGGCCATTGGACAATCCGAAATACAATAATTTCTGGAGCCAGGATATGCCCTTTACCAGGTATGATGTTCAAAATGGAACCTATGAAGGCAAGACGTATAGATTTGTAGTTCTTAAAAGAGTGGTGCTTTATCCTCAAAAGAGTGGTGAATTGACAATTGAACCGCTTTCTTTAGATGTAACATTGGAAGTCCCTACCAACAAACGTGATTTTTTCGGAGGCAGAATATATACTCAAACCAATAAGACGGTGTCTGCAGGAAAACGGGTGATTAATGTAAAACCTTTGCCATCGGAAGGCAGACCCGCAGATTTTGGCGGTGCAGTTGGCAGTTTTGATTTTTCTGTTACAACGAGTAAAACTACTTTAAATGCTTCTGAGTCCTTACAAGCCACTATAACTGTAAAAGGGAAAGGCAATTTAAAATTGTTTCAATTACCGGAACCTTCGCTCCCGGGAGCTTTGGAAGTTTATGAGCCCGAATTTAATGAAGAAGTAAGGACTACCCTGTCCGGTATGCAGGGAAAAGTGAGCAATAATTACACTATAGTACCTTCTTTCAGAGGAAAATATCCTATTCCCGGAATTTCATTCAGTTATTTTGATCCGGAATCAGAGAAGTACATAGCTGTAACTTCAGATGAAATCATGATCAATGTAATGGAAGGCCCGTTAAGCTCAGGCACTTTAGCCAATAGTCCTTCCATAGCCAATAAACAGGCGGTAATTAGCGCTAGTGATCAGTTCAAATTCATTAAACTTAAACCAAATTTAACCGCAGTTGGCACAAATTATTTTTTCGGTTCTTCAAGGTTTTATTTTTGGTTGTTGTCTCCTATTTTGCTTATCCCTATCGCGGTATTGTTTGGCAAAAGGCGGGAAGCCATAGCCAGTGATGTAGCCGGAAACAAAATTAAAAAGGCCAATAAACTGGCACGGAAATACCTCTCTGAGGCCAAAAAAGCATTAGGTAGCAAGGAAGCATTTTTCATTGCGCTTGAAAAGGCTTTACACAATTATCTGAAAGCCAAACTTAAAATAGAGACCTCTGAATTCAGCAAAGATAAAATAGCTGCCCTCTTGTCTGAAAAACAAATAGACGAGATTACGATCCAATCTTTTATAGCTCTGCTTAAGAATTGTGAAATGGCGCGCTACAGCCCTTTTTCCGACGTGCAAATGCAGCAGGATTACAATAAAGCAAGTGAAACAATTTCATCATTAGACAAAGAACTTTAGTTATGAAGAATATAATCGTCTTATTAGTGATATTGCTTTCCTTTGCGGGGTATGCCCAGAATGATGCGCTTTTTAACAGAGCAACGACTTATTATAATGAAGGTGAATATGAAAAAGCATCTGAGAACTATTTAAAAATTATAGAAAACGGGGAACATTCAGCAGCAGTTTACTATAATTTAGGCAACTGTTACTACAAATTAAACCAGATAGCCCCCAGTATATACTATTATGAAAAAGCCTTGTTGCTTAAACCCAATGATTTGGAAATCCAAAATAATCTGGCATATGCCCAAAATATGACATTGGATTCTTTCGATTCACTTCCGGAAACGAGTCTGTCCAGGTTGTATAAAAGTATCAACGGATTGCTCTCTTTTGATCAATGGTCCTATACGGCTGTTTTTTTTGTATTTGTATTTGTACTGGCCTATATTTTATTTTATTACTTCCGATATTCCTCTCATAAGCGAATAGCTTTTATTACAAGCATTGTTTCTCTCCTTATTGCCGTTTTCTGTATAATCCTGGCATTTGTTCAATTCAGGGATTTTGAGGCAAACATGCCAGCCATTGTTTTTTCAGAAGAGCTAATAGTCAAATCTGAACCTAATAACAGGAGTTCTCAGGCATTCCTTTTACATGAAGGCACCAAAGTATTTGTATTGGATGAGCTGGATGATTGGAAAAAAATACAACTCAAGGATGGCAAAACGGGATGGGTGCCTTCAGAAGAAATAAAATTGTTAAAAGATTTTTAATCTTTATTTAACAATAATACGCATTAGTTCATTTTATATTTGCTGATAACCGAATTCAGGATGAAAAAATCTTCCATTTTAGTTTCACTTATTTTTATCTGGCTGTTTGCGGTATTTGCGCCATCTGTTATTTCATTGGTAAATAATGAAGATAGCGCTTATGTTTCTCTGAACCTGAATGAAGAGGAACAACAGGAACAGTCTAAGTTTGACGACAGTGAAGAAATATTTTTTCATGAAGATAGCATATCTCAAATACGCTTCTCACAACAAAAGAGAACCCCTTTTTTAGATAAAAGGCAACTAATCTTTCTTTCTCACTCAGCTGAAATTTCTTTGCCTCCTCCGGAAGTTGTAATTTGACAAGCATAAATCAACGTACAAATTAGTTTCTAATGAAGCCTTAATAAATTGTTTAAGGCACAACACTTTTAATTATGTTTAGGTATTTGAAAAACGATATACCAGCCAGTATTGTAGTATTTTTTGTTGCACTTCCTTTGTGTTTAGGAATTGCGCTGGCCAGCGGAGCCCCTTTATTCTCAGGCGTAATTGCCGGTATTATAGGAGGTATTATCGTTGGAGCTCTTAGCGGATCTCACATTGGGGTAAGTGGCCCGGCTGCTGGACTAGCAGCCATAGTATTGACCGCAATTGGTGCTTTAGGTGGTTATCAAAACTTTTTAGTAGCCGTAGTTTTGGGCGGTATAATTCAAATTATATTTGGAGTCCTAAAGGCAGGTGTTATAGGCTATTATTTTCCATCTTCCGTAATAAAAGGAATGCTTACCGGAATTGGTATTATAATTATTCTAAAACAAATTCCACACTTTTTTGGGTACGATTCAGATCCGGAAGGAGATTTTGCCTTCTTGCAGGTAGATGGAGAAAATACGCTTTCAGAAATCTTTAATATTGGCCAGTATATAAGCCCGGGAGCTACTTTGATAGCTTTTATTTCCTTAGGCATATTATTGCTATGGGATAATTTCCTCACCAAGAAAGCCAAAATTTTTCAACTAATTCAGGGACCTTTGGTGGCAGTATTGGCAGGAATAGCATTTTATAATTTAACAAAGGATAGCTCCATATGGTCAATTTCCACAGGTCATCTTGTTAGTGTACCCATTCCGGATACCGTGGAATCTTTTTTGGGTCAATTTAGTTTCCCCAATTTTCAGGTAATTGGACGTCCGGAAATATGGGTAACTGCATTTACCATTGCCCTGGTAGCAAGCCTTGAAACGCTTTTATGTGTAGAGGCAACAGATAAACTGGATCCTCAAAAAAGGGTTACTCCCACTAACAAAGAGCTTATGGCACAAGGAACGGGAAATATAATTTCAGGCCTGATTGGAGGCTTGCCCATCACCCAGGTAATTGTCAGGAGTTCTGCCAATATCCAATCGGGAGGAAAAACAAAGATGTCAGCTATAATTCATGGTTTCCTTCTTTTGATCTCTGTAATTCTAATCCCGGGATTATTGAATATGATTCCGCTTTCAGTTCTTGCGGCCATTTTATTCCTGGTAGGTTACAAATTGGCTAAGCCTGCTCTTTTCAAAAAAATATATCACCTGGGTTGGAAACAGTTTATTCCATTTACTGTTACTGTTGTCGGCATTGTTTTTACAGATTTGCTTATTGGCATTGGTCTTGGTTTGGGGGTTGGTATAATCGTAATCCTGATAAAAAGCTATCAAAATTCGCATTTCCTCCACATTGAAGACAAAAGCAATGGAATACATAAAATTAAAATGACACTTGCAGAAGAAGTAACTTTCTTTAATAAGGGAGCTATTCTAAAAGAACTTGATTCACTTCCAAATGATTCTTATCTTGAACTGGATGTTACCAAGACGAGATATCTGGATAATGATGTAATTGAAATTCTGGAAGAATTTACAGAAAAAGCATTCAACAGGAATATCAGTATAAGGTTAATTTCGGACAGGGGTGTTGTGGAGAATCCTGATAGTTATATTGAATTCTTCAAGTTGAGACCCAAATTGTCATAAATATCATAACATAAACAATATTTTAAACAAAGTAGTATGAACCTAGATAAAGTATTTGAGAACAATAAGAAGTGGATAACTGCCAAACTATCGGAGGATAAAGACTATTTTGAAGAATTGGGCAAAGGTCAAAATCCTGAGCTTCTGTATATAGGTTGTTCAGACAGCCGGGTAACCGCAGAAGATTTAATGGGTATGGGACCCGGAGAAGTTTTTGTTCACAGAAATATTGCCAATATGGTAATTAGCATAGACTTAAATGCAATGTCTGTAGTAAACTATGCAGTGGAGCATTTAAAAGTAAACCATATCGTAGTTTGTGGCCACTATGCCTGCGGTGGCGTAAAAGCAGCAATGCAGTCTGCAGATCTGGGTATTTTAAACCCGTGGCTTAGAAATATCAGGGACGTATTTCGCATCCATAAAAATGAACTCAATGCCATCGAGGATGAGGATAAGAAATATGATCGTTTGGTGGAGCTCAATGTCCAGGAGCAATGTGTTAACCTCATAAAAACGGCAGCGGTACAAAAAGCCTATCGCGATCGAAATTTAAAGGTACATGGCTGGGTATTTGATGTTCATACAGGAAAACTGATTGACCTAAAAATAGATTTTGTGGGTATTTTAAAGAATATCATGGAGATTTATCATTTGGATTAAACCTGATTTTACAAAATAAAAGCAGGCCAATGTTTTACATTGGCCTTTTTTGTACTTTAATTATTTTATATTGTTAGTCCGACCATATAACTCAAAACCAATTATGAAAAACTTTTTCTCAAATTTTAAAGGAGATTTTTTCGGTGGATTGACCGCAGGAATTGTAGCACTCCCATTGGCACTTGCTTTTGGTGTTTCATCCGGCTTAGGTCCAAGTGCAGGATTGTATGGCGCTATTTTTATAAGTTTTTTTGCAGCTCTTTTTGGAGGAACAAGAACTCAGATTTCGGGGCCAACAGCTCCGATGACCGCAGTAAGCATGATTGTTATTGCCAGCATCATTGCCTTAAACGATGGCAGTTTGGAAAAGGCGCTGCCTGTTATTTTAAGTGTATTCCTGTTGGCAGGTCTTTTACAAATTGGTTTAGGAATCCTTGGTATTGGCAGGTACATCAGATATATTCCATATCCTGTGGTCTCCGGTTTTATGACGGCTATTGGGGCCATAATTATCATTACTCAAATTCTTCCTGTGTTGGGATATTATCCAAAAGAAGATTTATCATTTGTGGATCAATTTAAGCCACAAGCGGAAGAATTGATTCTGGAAAATATTCTAAGAGAAGAAGCGGGAGAAGGAATCCTGGTCCTTGAAGATTTTGAAGAAACAATTAACAGGTCAGGAGAAATTACAGAAACTGCGATATTGGATGAAGCAAGGACCCTGGCCGCTTCGGAGGCTTCCGGGGTTTTAGGAGCTATGAAAGTAATCCCCAAAGCAATAAAAAATATCAGTTGGCTTGAACTTATCCTTGCTCTGGCTACCATCATTATCAAATACGGATTTAAAAAAATTACCGCAATGATACCCAGTACCCTGGTAGCCCTTATAGTAGTATCCGGAATTGCCTACGGATTTGATTTGGATTACAGAACCATAGAAAAAATACCAGAGGGATTCCCAATGCCTCAAATGGAGATTTTTACAGGATTTAAACTAAACAGCGTTTCACCCTACATTTTTACCGCTCTGACACTGGCCTTATTAGGCGCTATTGATTCACTTCTGACTTCTGTTGTTGCCGATAATATGACTAAAACCAAACATAACCCAAACAAAGAATTGTTAGGGCAGGGAATTGGCAATAGTATTGCTGCTATTTTTGGAGGTCTGCCTGGTGCCGGTGCAACTATTAGAACAGTAGTCAATATTAATTCTGGTGGAAAAACGAAATTATCAGGAATGCTTGCCGGTATAATTTTATTGTTGATATTACTGGTAATGGGGCCCGTAGCTTCACAAATACCTGCGGCAGTTCTTGCCGGAATTTTGATTACAGTGGGAATAAGCGTTATGGATTATAAAGGGTTACGAGCTATCCCAAGCTTGCCAAAAGACATTAGATTGGGGCCTTTACGACTTAGCTCTGAGGTTATGGTGATGTTGGTGGTTATGATACTTTCAACATTTTGGAACCTAGTTTATGCCGTGGGCATAGGCCTTATTATCGCTTCTTTAATGTTCATGAAAAAAATGGGGGATCTTACAACCGAGCAGTCGGATGTAAAACCTTTATTAAAAGAGGACATATGGCCCGATGAGGAGGATTTTCCAAAAAGTCTAAAACACGAGGTTTTCATAAAACACATTAAAGGGCCACTCTTTTTTGGGAATACCAGTGATTTTCAGCAGCTGGCAGAACAAATTCCCAGAACAGCCAGGATAGTAATTATAAGGCTGGACCGCATGCAATACATGGACCAATCGGGCCTCTATGCCATGGAGGATGTTCTGCAGGAATTAAGAAAAAATCAAATCATTCCCCTTTTTGTTGATATCATGAAACAACCGCGCTATATGATGGAACGTATTGATATTATACCTGATTTGGTGCCGAATGAGCATATTTTTGAAGATTTTAATGAATGTGTTTCATGGATTCAGGAAGCCGAGATACTAGAGAAGACTTAATTCTTGTGGGCTTTTAAACTTAATTTGTCTTCTTGATAGATAATTGTTATAAATTTGCCATTGCTTTACTTTATTGCAATAAGTTTATTTATTTAAGGGAGGATGATAGACCAGTTAAAAAAACACCTGATAGAAGTAGATAATTTCTCGTCTGATGATCCTAAGGAAATTGAGGCCTTCCGAATTCAATACCTTGGGAAAAAAGGCCTGTTGAATCAATTCTTTTCTGAATTCAAAAACGTACCTGCAGAAGATAAAAAAGAATTTGGTCAAACCATTAACGAGCTTAAGGATAAAGCTACTGAAAAGGTTCAATCCCTTAAAAAGACAATTGAACTTGGCGGTCTTCAAAAAAGAAGCTATAATGATCTTACAAGGCCTGCTGAACCTATTGAACTTGGAGCGCGCCACCCTATTTCCATAGTAAAAAATCAAATCATTGATATCTTTTCCAGAATAGGATTTAATGTTTCGGAGGGGCCTGAAATAGAAGATGACTGGCACAATTTTACCGCTTTAAACTTACCGGAACACCATCCAGCAAGGGATATGCAGGATACCTTTTTTATACAAACTAATCCGGATATACTCTTGCGCACGCATACTTCTTCAGTCCAGGTAAGGTATATGGAAAACAATAAACCACCCATCCGTACTATTTCGCCGGGAAGAGTTTACAGAAATGAAGCCATTTCAGCCAGGTCGCATTGTTTTTTTCATCAGGTAGAAGGACTATATATTGATAAGAATGTATCCTTTGCAGATCTGAAGCAAACACTTCAGTTTTTTACCACAGAGCTCTTCGGGAAATCCAAAATAAGGCTCCGGCCATCTTATTTCCCGTTTACTGAACCCAGTGCGGAAGTTGATGTTTATTGGGGTCTGGAAACAGAAACAGACTACAAGATGACTAAAGGAACTGGCTGGCTTGAAATTATGGGGTGCGGTATGGTGGACCCAAACGTCCTGGATAACTGTGGAATTGATAGTAAAACCTATTCAGGTTTTGCCTTTGGTATGGGTATAGATCGTATCACCTTACTACTTCATCAAATTTCAGATATCCGTTTGCTCAGTGAAAATGACATCAGATTCCTCGAGCAATTTAAAAGTTCATTTTAAGGAGATTTCTGTTTATTAATTTTCTTTTACGGGTAAACAAAGGTAAATTGAATTGGAATAGCTGTCTTCAAAATTGAATCGTTAATGACCTTCCTTGACAACACACTATATCAGTCTGACCATACTTCTCATGTCCATAATTTTGATTTAAATTGTCAAATAGTCCAATTTTTAAAAGGGTATTTGCTTAGTTGAGAGTTGTAATATTTAATATCCCCGGTTACCTCTAAGCCCAACCAAGACGGCCTTTTAATTTGGTCATCTTCTTTTTCAATTTCAATTTCGGCTATCACCAACCCTTTGTTTGCTCCAAGGAATTCATCTACTTCTATGGTGTGCTCTCCCAGCCTCACATAATACCTGATTTTCTCCAGAATTTCCTTTTCGCATAACTCTAATAACCGTTTAGCTTCAGGGACAGCTATCTCTTTTTCCCATTCAAATCTTGCAGTACCAGCATCGTTAGATCTGCCTTTTACGGTCAAAAAAGCTTTGTCATCTATTATTCTTATCCGTACTACCCGGTCCGGATGAGTACTTAAAAACCCTTGTAGAATATGGGACTTCGCATAGGCTATAGACCTATAATCCCTGGCTTTCACCAGATACTTCCTTTCTATTTCTATCATACTCATTCAAACTTTAACCCAAAAAGAAAAAAGGCCTTAGATTCCTGATGTACCTAACCTAACTATTTCATCAGAAGTGATTTTATCTTTTTCACAGTTATTATTTGCAAGCCACACCATGCAGCTTGCAATTGTTTGCGGATTTATTGATCTGTACTTTAAATATGGTCCTACCAAAATAGTATTTAAAATAAGGAATACCTTCTTTGCGAACCATTCTCCCGGTCTTTTCTCCTTCCTAAATCCACCTATCAGTGATGGTCGTAAAATATGTGTTTTTGGAATCCCCATAGAAACCACTTCATTTTCCATTTGTCCCTTTATTCTATTATAAAAAATGCTGCTTTCTGCATCAGCCCCTAATGCGGAAATTACAATATATGTTCCTATATTGTTCTTTTTACATAATTCTGCCGCACTAACAGGAATGCCAAAATCAATTTTCCTATATAGATCTTTGTCAGGTGTCTTAGCCTTGGTAGTACCTACACAACAAAAAACTTCATCGGCAAGAAAATCATTTGACAAATCACTCAGTTTAAGCAGGTCAATTAGGAATTCCTGTAGCTTTTCATCTTTGATTCCTGCAGTCTTTCTAGAAAATATTTTTACTTTCTTGTAGCGCTTGTCTTTCAGAAGCATCTGCAATAGAAAACTTCCGGTCAATCCGGTCGCACCTAATATAATTGCAGTTTTTTGTGTCATTTTAAGTAGATTAAATATACCTTAAATTTGAATATGCACAATGATTCCCCTTTGCGAAAAATTATACATGTAGACATGGATGCATTTTATGCTTCGGTTGAGCAATTAGATAATCCTGAACTTAGGGGAAAGGCTGTAGCAGTTGGAGGCAGTGAAAAAAGAGGGGTAGTATCTGCCGCAAGTTACGAAGCGCGAAAATTTGGAGTGAAAAGTGCAATGAGCGGTTACCTCGCTAGACAAAATTGCCCACATATTATTTTTGTGAAACCCCGGTTTGGTAGATATAAAGAAATATCTCAACAAATTAGAAAGATTTTCCTTGATTATACAGACTTGATGGAACCACTTTCATTGGATGAGGCTTATCTGGATGTTACTATTAATAAAAAGGGAAATCCTTCGGCTACATTAATTGCGCAGGAAATACGGCAGCGCATATTTAACGAGTTGGGTTTAACCGCTTCCGCCGGAATCTCTGTTAACAAGTTTATTGCCAAAATAGCAAGTGACTATAATAAACCCAATGGTCAGAAAACAGTCAATCCTGAGGAAGTATTGCAATTTCTTGAAGATTTAGAAATAAGAAAATTCTACGGCGTTGGTAAAGTCACAGCTGATAAGATGTACAAATTAGGTATTTTCACAGGTATAGATTTAAAATCAAAATCCTTATCATTTTTGGAAGATCATTTTGGGAAGAGTGGAGCACATTATTACCATGTAGTAAGAGGTATTCACAATAGTCCCGTAAAGCCACAACGCATCCCAAAATCCGTTGGAGCTGAAAGAACTTTTAGCGAAAATCTTAGCAGTGAAGTTTTCATGTTAGAGCGATTGGAACATATTGCGCAAGAGCTGGAAAGTAGGCTAAAGAAATCGGAAATAGCGGGTAAAACAATTACCTTGAAAATAAAATATAGTGATTTTAGCCTGCAAACACGAAGTAAAACTCTGCCTTATTTTATTGCAGGTAAAGATCTCATATTGGAAACAGCCAAGGAATTGCTATATCAGGAAAAGCTTGAAAATTCTGTTCGTTTATTAGGAATTTCATTGGCCAATTTAAATACGGATGCCAAGGAAGCACATCTGATCAAAAATGTTTTAACAGTCCAGCTCCAGTTTGATTTCTAAATAAATAATTTGCTTCAATTTAAATAGCGAACAATTCTGTTTTGTTTATACTTTACAACTATAAAAATGCCTAAACCGCACAATTATTAAACAAAATTGTTAATGCGTAATTTAAATTTCATTACCCAAATATATTTTAGTAGTATTGATTCAGGTTTGTGTGGGCAAGAATTTTACTTTGGTGTTTATTGATGAAAAAATCCAATCCATATTCAAGATTTGATCAGATTTTAAAGGTATTAGAATAAATGAAGGAATTTAAAAATTACGATAAAGCCGCGTCCACTTTTTATTTTGGCAATAAACCTCAGGCGCTGCCTATTTTATCCTGGGATCTTTCGGGCTTATATTTTGATAGAACTTGCAGAGATTTTAATGATCTATGGTTTTTGAAAAGTCTTTCTCAGACTAATCGCTGGTCATACCATGAATCTTTCCATGAAGAACTTATAGGCAAAGAAAAGGTAATCATTGTTACCGACCCGGAATTAAACATTGTATTTGCCACAAATAACATTTTTAAAATGAATGGATATACCTTGAATGAGATAAAGGGTAAAAATCCAAAAATATTTCAGGGGAAAAAAACCAGCAGCAAAAGTACCGCTTCGATAGCAAAGGCAGTTAAAAATAAGGTTCCTTTTGAAGCCATAATACTGAATTACAGAAAAGACGGTTCAACTTATCAATGTTGGATTAAAGGAGAACCCATTTTCAACAAAAAAGGAAAGATTGTAAACTTCATTGCTTACGAACGAGAAGTAGCTTAGGAAAACTTATAAGGGATATCCTTAAACCCATTCTAGATATTACAAGTTTCAATTTCCGTAACCCTGAGCGTATTTACCATTCCCTTATTCTTTATAGGCATGGCGGCCAGACTTATCAGCATATCGCCAACGTCTAAAAACCCTTTTTTACACGCTATGCTATTCACATCTTCAATGGTCTCATCTGTTGAAACAAATTTGTCGTAATAAAATGTTTTAACCCCCCATAACAGGTTCAACTGTGTGAGTATTCGTTTATTCGAGGTGAAAACCAATATATGTGCGCCTGGCCTCCATGCTGAGATTTGAAATGCGGTATAACCACTATTAGTAAGTGTTGATATGGCTTTTGCTTTTATTTCATTAGCCATAATCGCGGCATGGTAGCAAACAGATTTTGTAATGTACCTTTTTGTGCGGATATGAGGAGGTTCCTGAGGAACTCTTATTAATTCTGAACCTTCAACACTGTGAAGGATACTTGCCATTTTTTGTATGACCTCAACCGGATAATTTCCTACGGAAGTCTCCCCTGAAAGCATTACCGCATCGGCACCGTCCATTACAGAATTGGCTACATCATTAACCTCCGCTCTTGTAGGAGTAAGGCTGGTAATCATAGTTTCCATCATTTGAGTAGCGATAATAACCGGAATTCTAGCCTTTTTAGCCCTAAGAACCAACTTCTTCTGGATTAGGGGAACCTCCTGTGCGGGAACTTCAACTCCAAGGTCTCCTCTTGCAACCATTATACCATCACAATAAGAAACAATTTTATCAATATTTTTAACAGCTTCAGGTTTTTCAATTTTGGCTATAATTGGAATCTTATATTCGGAATGTTCACTGATTAAATTTTGCAGATCAATAAGGTCCTGGCTAAATCTCACGAAAGACAAGGCAATCCAATCCACATTCAGAGATATTGCGAAAATTGCGTCTTCAATGTCCTTTTCGGTAAGAGCTGGTAAACTAATATTGGTGTTGGGCAGGTTTACTCCTTTCTTGGACTTCAAAGGACCACCTTGAATTACTTTTGCCTTTACTTCATTCTCCCTATTTGTGGTAAGCACTTCAAACATAAGTTTCCCATCATCGAGTAAAACAAGTTCTCCCGGATTTACATCTTTAGGGAAGTTCGAATAATTCATATATACCCTCTCTGCAGTGCCTTCAAATGGTTCTCCTGTTACAAAGGTTATCTCATCACCAGGCGCAACAATTACTTCACCCCCCATAACCCCAACTCTCAACTTTGGTCCTTGTAAGTCGGCAAGAATTGCCGTATAAATCCCTAATTCCTCATTAAGTGAGCGAATCATTTCTACGCGCTGGGCAACGTCATCATAATCTGCATGGGAAAAATTAATTCTAAAGACATCCACTCCGGATTCAATCATCTGTTTCAGGACCTCTCTTTTACTGGTGGCGGGGCCTAAAGTGGCTACAATTTTTGTCTTTTTTGTACTAGGCATACTGCTATATAATTAGATTTTGCTTGGATTTTAGTTTATTGGTTTCAATTTTGTAGGCTGTAATTATTTCCGGTATTTCAAGTATAGATTCCAGCATACCATCATCTATTTGTTCCTCGTCCTGCTCAATTTTCAATAAATAATCAACATCTTTGTATTCAGGTATTAAATGATAAACGGTTGAGGACGCTTCATTGCTAAAAAGATCGTTAAATTCCAAATATTCCTCTTTTATGCTGGAATTAACTATCAAAGTCCAGTACCTCTCATTAAGTTTATCTTTCCATTCATAAATAGGAAAAGAGGTTTTATTTAATATATCCAGATCTTCTTTGGACCTTATTAAACTTATTTTAAGTGCTCTGTTTAATGTATAGGCCAAGGTATAATCTTCCAGATCACTATGTAATGCAATGAGAACATAATTATCCTCGCAAAAATCATCTGAAAACTTATGCAATGTGATCATGTCCCAGAATAAGTTGTAAATATAAGATTATTATATCTGTATCTTTCCCATTTTATCCTGCAGCGCAAAAAATGCTCTTTTGGAGGCCTTTTCCTCAGCTTTCTTTTTTGAAGTAGCCCTGGCCTTAGCCATTACTCTATCATCAATAGAAAGTTTTACAGCAAAATGTTTTAGAGGGTCTTTACCGGTATCCTCATATACTTTATAATTGAATTCCTTTTTCTGCTTTTGGCACCATTCGATTACCAGGCTCTTATAACTTATTACTTTTCCTTCCAGTTGCTCAATGTCAACATAAGGTTTAATAACCCGTTCGTTTATAAACTTTTCACAATATTCGTATCCCCTGTCTAAATATATTGCCCCCACGAGGGCTTCAAAAACGTTTCCGTGAATATTATCCCCAAAATGAGATTTGGGAATTCTGCTCTCCACAAATGAAATAAGATTCAAATCCTTACCCAATTCATTTAAATGTTTTCTGCTCACTATTTTAGAGCGCATTTTGGTTAAGTATCCTTCATCCCCATTAGGAACTTCATTATATAAGTAGCGGGAAATAATTGTCCCTAACATGGAATCTCCAAGAAATTCAAGTCGCTCATAATTTAATGGCAAACCATTTTTATCCCTTTTATTCGCAGACCTGTGAAGAAAGGCCTTTTTATAAACACTAAGTTTTTTTGGCTTAAACCCTAATATATTTGAAATCCCTAAAAAAAAATCCCCATCCTCTTTGGAATGGGAATTAAATATATTTGAAGGAAAGTTCATCTTGCTTTTTAGCTAAATTTCTTGAATATCACACACGCATTGTGCCCGCCAAAGCCAAAAGTGTTACTCATAGCCACATTAACTTCTCTTTTCTGGGCTTTGTTAAGGGTTAGATTTAAATTTGGATCTATATTTTCATCTACTACAGAATGATTTATAGTAGGAGGGACCAGGCTATGTTTCATTGCCAAAATTGAGGCTATAGCTTCAATCGCACCTGCCGCTCCCAATAAATGGCCTGTCATTGATTTTGTAGAATTAATATTTATTTCATGAGCATGTTCGCCAAAAACCTGACTTATTGCCTTGAGTTCGGCAACATCACCTAAGGGAGTTGCCGTTCCGTGTGTATTTATGGCATCCACATCTTCAGGTCTGAGATTGGCATCTTTCAGGCAATTCTCCATCACCCTTACAACGCCTATGCCTTCGGGATGTGGTGCTGTCATATGATATGCATCACTGGACAGTCCTCCTCCGGCTAATTCGGCATATATTTTGGCTCCTCTCGCTTTCGCGTGTTCCAATTCCTCCAGAATTAATGCCCCGGCGCCTTCGCCAAGAACAAAACCATCACGGGTGGCATCAAAAGGCCTTGAAGCGGTTTCCGGACTATCGTTACGGGTAGACAAAGCGTGCATGGCATTAAAACCACCCATTCCGGCAATTGCTACAGCAGCCTCACTTCCCCCCGAAACAACAACATCGCAATAGCCCAATCTGATGTAATTTAATGCATCTATCATCGCATTGGCAGATGAGGCACATGCAGAGACCGTTGTATAATTAGGGCCCATAAAACCATGTTTAATGGAGATATTACCAGGGGCAATGTCTGCAATCATTTTAGGGATAAAAAAAGGATTGAACCTCGGTGTTCCGTCACCCTCAGCAAAATTTAAAACCTCATTCTGAAACGTTTCCAAACCACCAATTCCAGCACCCCAGATAACTCCAACTCTGAATTTATCAATTTTGTCTAAATCTAATCCCGAATCTATAATTGCTTCATCTGAGGAAATCAAGGCATATTGGGTAAATTTATCTAATTTTCTCGCCTCTTTTTTGTCAAAATAATCCAGTGAATCGTAGTTTTTTAACTCACAGGCAAATTTAGTTTTGAATTTTTCTGTATCGAAATAGGTTATAGGAGCTGAGCCACTTTTGCCTTCAGTCAAACCTTTCCAGTATTGTTCAATATTATTTCCAATAGGTGTTAAGGCACCAAGTCCAGTAACCACAACTCTTTTTAATTGCATTTAACTCAATTTTAAATTGATGTCTAACCTAAGTGTAAATTAAAAAAAATTATCCATGCAGCACGATTACCACATGGATAATTATAATTCTTTATCAAGAAATCATAAAATTATTTGGCTTCTTCTATATAACTTATAGCTTGGCCAACTGTTGCTATATTTTCTGCTTGATCATCAGGGATTTGAATATCAAATTCCTTTTCAAATTCCATAATCAACTCAACAGTATCCAATGAATCTGCCCCTAAGTCGTTGGTAAAGCTAGCTTCGGCCACAACTTCGTTTTCATCAACTCCTAATTTATCGACGATGATAGCTTTTACTCTTGATGCAATGTCTGACATAATAATTTTGGTTTTAAAAATTTAAATCGTTGGCAAAAATAAAAAACTTATGGTGTAATAACACTATTTGTCGTTAAAATGTATTGTAATTTAAGAAAATTAAACTCAAGAATAATAGTTTACCCTAAAATTTTATGTCTCTCAATTGAATAAATTATAAATAATATTTGATTTGATTTGTTGAACAGGCCTCTGTTTTCGAAGTTTATACACATCATATCTTTAAATTTAATTGGACTTAATTTCAAAAAGAATAATTTTGCTTAAATGAAACGAATAGTTCTTTTTGCCTCGGGCTCGGGTACTAATGTTGAAAACATTATCCAATATTTTTCTAACAATAACCAGGTTGAAATAGTTGCTGTTCTCACCAACAGGAAAGATGCCAAAGTTTTGGAAAGGTGCGCCCGGCTAAAAATAAGTGCCTTCTACTTTAACAGGTACGCCTTTATAGAATCTGATTTAATTTCAGACTTTTTGAATCAGCTAAATCCCGATTTAATTGTTCTTGCCGGTTTTCTATGGCGAATCCCTAAAAAGATAATTGATTATTTTCCTGATAGAATAATTAATATTCATCCTGCATTATTGCCCAAGTATGGAGGGAAAGGAATGTATGGTATGAAAGTTCATGAAGCTGTTAAGGACAATTTGGATACGGAAACAGGAATTACAATTCATTACGTGAATGAACATTACGATGAAGGTGCTATCATTACTCAGGTAAAAATTTCTGTAGATGCTTCGGACACCCCTGAAACTATAGCTCAAAAAGTACATGAACTGGAGTATGCTTATTTTCCAGGAGTAATTGAACATCTTTTATTTAAGGTTTAATGGCCAAAAAGAATAAATTTTATGTAGTATGGAAAGGTAAGAGACCTGGGATATATGATAGCTGGGATGATTGCAAAGCTGCAATAACCGGTGCTAAAGGTGCCCAATATATGTCATTTCCTAATTTTGATCTAGCCAAAAAAGCTTATAACGATAATTACGCTGCCTATAAAGGTAAAAAGAAAAAAGAACCACAGCTCTCACCCCAGGATCTTCTTAAAATAGGAGAGCCAAATTATCATTCCATTTCTGTAGATGCCGCATCCAGTGGGAACCCCGGAATCATGGAATACCAGGGGGTTGATACTAAAACAGGTAAAATATTATTCAAACAAGGTCCTTTCCAGGAAGGCACCAATAATATTGGTGAGTTTCTGGCTATAGTACACGGACTCGCTTTCTTAAAACAGAAAAACAGCGATCGTATTATTTATACCGATTCAAGAACCGCTATTAGCTGGGTAAGGAAAAAAAATTGCAACACTAAGCTTATAGAAAACAAAAAAAATAAACCTTTATTTAATCTTATCAGAAGGGCCGTTGAATGGCTCAAACACAATTCATATAATACGCCGATCGTTAAATGGGAAACTAAGGCCTGGGGTGAAATTCCGGCAGATTTCGGTAGAAAATAATTATGATTTTTTAGTGTTTCATAGCGATTATTTGGAATTTCAAAAGCGTATATTTGCAGCATATTTCAAAATACTGCTATGGGGAAACTTTTAATTGTTGGTACTGTTGCATTCGATACTATCGAAACACCGTTTGGTAAAACCGACAATATTCTTGGGGGCGCCGGGACATACATTGGTTTAGCGGCTTCGCAATTTAATGTAGATGCAGCTATAGTCTCTGTAGTAGGGGATGATTTTCCAAATAAATACCTGCAGATTCTTGCTGATAAAAATATTGATATCTCTGCTATTGAAATTGTAAAAGGGGGTAAAACCTTTTTTTGGAGTGGTAAATATCATAACGATCTCAACAGCAGGGATACCTTAAGTACCGAACTGAATGTCCTGGCAGATTTTAATCCTGTGGTCCCTGAAAATTATAAAAATGCAGATGTAGTTATGTTGGGTAATTTACATCCGGACATCCAGATGAGCGTTATTAAACAAATGGAAAAAAAACCGAAGTTAATTGTCCTTGATACAATGAATTATTGGATGAATCATACTTCGGAAGAATTAAACGAGGTCATAAAACATATTGATATCATTACAATAAATGATGAAGAGGCAAGACAATTAACCAATGAATATTCCTTGGTAAAAGCGGCTGCTAAAATTCATACTATGGGGCCAAAATATATCGTCATTAAAAAAGGAGAGCACGGGGCTTTACTTTTTCATAATGATAATATATTCTTTGCCCCTGCCCTCCCTCTTGAAGAAGTTTTTGATCCTACCGGTGCAGGTGATACTTTTGCTGGTGGTTTTGTAGGTTATCTTACAGAGACAGAAAACGTATCCTTCAACAATTTAAGGAATGGGATAATTCACGGTTCCAATCTGGCTTCATTTTGCGTAGAACGTTTTGGTACTGAACGGATGTTAAATTTAAAAACAGAAGAAATAGCGAGAAGGTTGCATCAATTCCGGGAATTGACACAATTTGATATTGAATTACAATAATAAAAACAAACACGCCTCGAACTAACGGGGCTTTTTTAATTCATTTAAATAATGAGTGACGCCATTAAACACGAATGTGGAATATCTTTAATAAGGCTGTTAAAACCTTTGGATTTTTATAAGGAAAAGTACGGCACTATTTTTTATGGAGTGAACAAGATGTATTTAATGATGGAAAAACAGCACAACCGAGGACAGGATGGTGCCGGATTTGCCAGTATTAAATTAGACATGGCCCCGGGAGAGCGTTATATGAGTAGGGTGCGTTCCGTGGAGACACAACCCATACAAGATATCTTTGATCAGATTAATGACCGTATTAATACTGCTTTAAAAGAACACCCGGAATATATAGACAATACGGATTTACAAAAAAAGAATATCCCATATATAGGTGAAGTACTCCTTGGGCATGTTCGCTACGGTACCTTTGGAAAGAACAGTATTGAAAATGTACATCCTTTCCTTAGACAAAATAACTGGATGCATAGAAATCTTATTGTAGCCGGGAATTTTAATATGACCAATGTTGATGAGCTTTTCGATAATTTGATACAACTTGGGCAGCATCCAAAAGAAATGGCAGATACAGTTACTGTCATGGAAAAAATAGGACACTTTCTTGATGATGCCGTTGCAAAACTTTACCGCCAAATTAAGAAAGAGGGGTATAATAAGATGGAGGCATCACCTTTGATAGCGGAAAGATTAAAAGTTTCTAAAATACTCAAAAAAGCTTCAAAGAATTGGGATGGTGGTTATGCAATGGCCGGGATGTTCGGACATGGAGATGCTTTCGTGCTCAGAGACCCTTCAGGAATAAGACCTGCCTATTACTTTAAAAATGACGAGGTCGTTGTCGTTGCATCAGAAAGACCTGCTATCCAGACAGTTTTTAATGTAGGGTATGAAGAGATCAAAGAACTTGATCCCGGAAACGCATTAATTATTAAGAAAAATGGTACGGTAAGCGCTACTGAAATTTTAGAGCCAAAAGAAAGAAAGGCCTGCTCGTTTGAACGAATATATTTTTCCAGGGGTAGTGATAAAGAAATATATCAGGAGCGCAAAGAATTGGGGAAATTAATTTTTCCTCAAATATTGACCGCTATTGATGAAGATATTAAGAATACTGTTTTTTCTTATATCCCAAATACGGCGGAGACTTCTTATTTGGGAATGATCAAAGAGGCACAGAATTATTTGAATAAGAAAAAAGAAGAACAGATACTTAAATTAGGTCCCGGTATTACAAGAGAGCAACTGAATCAAATTTTAGATGTTCGCCCCAGGATTGAAAAAGTAGCCATAAAAGACGCGAAACTAAGAACATTTATTACCCAGGACAGCAACAGGGATGACCTTGTTGCACATGTATATGATATTTCTTATGGTTCCGTAAACAAAGATGACAATCTCGTCATTATTGATGACAGCATCGTTCGGGGTACTACACTTAAGAAAAGTATTTTGAAAATTTTGGACAGGTTGTCACCTAAGAAAATAATTGTTGTTTCTTCTGCTCCACAGATACGCTACCCCGATTGTTACGGTATAGATATGGCCAAACTGGAAGATTTTGCCGCGTTCAGGGCAGCTCTTGAGCTGCATAAGGAGCAGAATACAATGAAGAAAGTTGAAGAGATATATCACAAATGTGTTCAACAAATTCGCACCGCCGATAAAGATGTTGTCAATTATGTAAAAGATTTTTATCAGCCCTTCACAACGGATCAGATTTCGAAGAAAATTGGTGAGCTACTAAGTCCGCCAGACATAAAAGCTGAAGTTCAGATCATATATCAAACTATTGAATGTTTACATCAGGCCTGCCCAAAAAACCTTGGCGACTGGTATTTTACAGGAGATTACCCTACCCCAGGTGGAAACAGGGTTGTCAACAGAGCATTTATAAACTTTTATGAGGGTAAAAATGAAAGGGCATATTAACATTTTTATCGATGAAATGCACAAATATGTGCATTTCATCGATAATATGCGCTATTCATCGGCTTTTTAATCACAACGAAATAAAGGCGGTTACTTTAGATGCTGCCATAGCATAAGTAGGTTAAGTTCATGGTAAGATTTGGGGCAAAAAAGGTGGAGACTTCTCCACCTTTTTTATTTATCCGAAATTTAGATTACATTTTTCCACATATTTAATACGACTTTTCTTCAACTAATATAGTACAAAATACAGCCTAAGGTATTTCAACCAATTAAAAAGAAGTTTGGCCAAAAATTTATTCATACCTGCTCTATTAGTTTACATTTGGTGGACCATAGCATAAGTAGGTTAAGTTCATGGTAAGATTTGGGGAAAAAGGCAGGTGCAAACCTGCCTTTTTATTTTTATACTTCACTCCTTCGATCAAATTTAGCAGATAATTCCTATTTCCCCTCCCAGTAAAGAATTGGCAACACAACGCATTTCAACGGATTAAAAAGAAGTTTAGCCAAATTTTTATTCCCTGCCTGCTCTATTAGTTTACATTTGGTAGACCATAGCATAAGTAGGTTAAGTTCATGGTAAGATTTGGGGAAAAAGGCAGGTGCAAACCTGCCTTTTTTATTTCTGATAATCAGTATATTATGATTTTTATGGTTTATATTTTACTGCTTCATCCAGTGTTGAGCTATTACTGAAAGCCTAAAATTTACCAAAATTTCTTTGTTATTTCTCACAATACCAGTAATTTAGTAATGCCATAGCATAAGTAGGTTAAGTTTATGGTAAGATTTGGGACGAAAAGGGTGGGGGCTTCTCCACCCTTTTCTATATAATAAAAAAACCTCCCTGATATATCAGGGAGGTTTTGTTTCTTCGATAAATTTTGGATTACAACCGCACTGTCATTTAATTATTTGAGCTATACAATTCAGCAACTTTGTCCCAATTGATTATATTAAAAAAATTATTAATATAGTCCGGCCTTCTATTTTGATAATTTAAATAATATGCATGTTCCCAAACATCCAATCCCAAAATTGGATGACCTCCGCAACCAGTGCCGGGCATCAACGAATTATCCTGATTTGGTGTTGAACAAACCTCTACTTTCCCACCCTTATGAACGCAAAGCCAGGCCCAGCCAGATCCGAATCTTGTCGCCGCAGCATTACTAAAAACATCCTTGAAGGCATCAAAAGAACCATAAGCCTTCTCAATAGCAGCCGCGAGTTCGCCCTTGGGTTTACCACCACCATCAGGTGACATTATATTCCAAAATAAAGTATGATTAAAGTAACCTCCACCATTATTGCGGACAGCACTATTAGACATATCCAGATTTTTCAATATATCCTCAATAGACTTGTTTGCAAGATCTGTGTTCTCAATTGCAGCATTAAGTTTTGAAGTGTAGCCGCCATGATGCTTTGTATGGTGTATCTCCATGGTTCTAGCATCAATATAGGGTTCTAATGCATCATATGCATAAGGTAGTTTTGGTAATTCAAATGCCATTTCTAAACGTTTTAAGTTAATAATTAGAGTCCTTCAAAGTTACTCAATTTAACATTTATATCGGCCTAATTATTTGTTAAGAACTCTTTAAGATTATGTAATTTGCAATAAAAAATTAGTGCAAAGCAGCTCATTCAACATTTACAATGCTTCGGCCGGATCAGGGAAAACCTTTAAGCTCGTACAGGAATACCTGAAAATTGTACTTTCTTCAGAAAATTCCAATCTTTTTCATCAAATACTCGCCATCACATTTACAAACAAGGCTGCAAATGAGATGAAAAGCCGCATTCTTGATAGCCTATTTGAATTCAGCAATCCAGAAAATCAAAAAAAGACATCAGAATTATTTCGATTGTTGGCTAAAGATCTGAACCTTGAACATGATCAATTACGTAAAAGGGCGAATATCACATTAAAGCAAATTCTACATAATTATGCATTTTTCGATATCTCGACCATAGATAAATTTACACACAGGCTTATAAGGACTTTTGCTAAAGACCTTAAAATTCCGCAGAATTTTGAAGTTGTCCTGGATACAGAACTTTTGTTGAATGAAGGAATTGGAAGGTTAATAAATAAAGCAGGGTCAGATAAGCTGCTTACAAAAGTCCTCATTGATTTTGCCTTAGAAAAAATTAAAGATTCCAAAAGCTGGGATGTAGCTTATGACCTTACTAAAATGGGTAAATTGCTATTTGAGGAAAATCAGTCCGTTCATTTGGAGCTTTTAAAAAACAAAAGCCCCCAGGACTTTTTGATTCTCAAAAACTTAATTCATAAAAAGGTCGAGGTACTAGCAAATGAAGCCAGAGATCTGGCAAAGCAGGCGCTAGATGCCATATCCCAGTCAGGTTTGGATTTTGAAGTATTCTCCAGAAAAACACTTCCTAACCATTTTACCAAAATTTCCGATTTAGAATTTAATCCGGCAAAGCTTTACAACAACCAGCTGGAAAAAAATTTACAGGATGGTAAAATTTTTAAGTCAGGTATTGAGATTCCGGACACAGCATTGGTTTTAGCTCTTGAAAAGTATTTTTCGGAAATTAAAACGAGGTTATATCAAAGAGCTTTTTTGAAGAATGCGTATAGAAATATAGTCCCCTTAACAGTTTTAAATGCCATCCAGCAAGAAATTAAAGCAATTGAATTAGAGCGCGATCAGATTCCAATATCCTCATTTAATACGATTATTTCTAATGAGATAAAGAACCAGCCCGCTCCATACATTTATGAACGATTAGGGGAAAAATATCGTCACTATTTTATTGATGAATTCCAGGATACTTCTCAAATGCAATGGGATAATCTAATTCCACTAATAAGCAGTGCCCTCGAGAGTCTGGATGAGCAGGGAAATATGGGGACTTTATTATTAGTGGGGGATGTTAAACAAGCTATCTACAGATGGCGAGGCGGGCGTGCAGAACAATTCCTCAACCTGATTAACAGGGAAACTAATCCTTTTGCTTTAGAACCGCATATTAAAACACTTGAAAAAAATTACCGAAGCAGAGAAGAACTGGTAAAATTTAATAACTCCTTTTTTACAATCACCTGCCCATTTCTAAATAATGTCCAGTACAATTCGCTATTCCTGGATGGAAATAAGCAAAATTTCAATGAAAAAAAAGGTGGATCCGTAGCATTGAATTTTATTGAGATGCCTAAGGAAAATATGGATTTGGAATATTGTAATCAGGTAAATACATCCATCCAGGAAGCTATTGCAGATAATTATAATTATGCCGACATATGTATACTTACCAGAAAACGTAAACACGGTATTATTTTAGCCGATTTCCTTATACAACAAAATATTCCAATTATTTCTTCCGAAACACTGCTTCTGAAGAACAATCCAAAAGTTAACTTTCTGGTCAATCTGTTAAAGCATATCAATGCACCGGAGGATCCGGAAGTATGTTATGACATATTATATTTTCTGGCTGCAAACAGAGCAAACAAACACGAGTTTATCGATAAATATTTAACTGATTTACCGACAGCTCTAAAAGAGTTGTACGACTTTTCTGTGCAAGGATTAAAGTACACCACTCTATACGATGGTCTTGAATACGCTATAAAACAATTTAACCTGATTGAATATTCAGATGCCTATCTTACTTATTTTATGGATGAGGTAATAGATGCAGAACAAAAAGAGGATACCGGTATTTCATCATTTTTAGATTATTGGGAAAAGAAAAAGGAAAGACTCAGCATTGTAGCTCCGGAAAATTTAAATGCCGTTCGGATAATGACAATTCACAAAGCTAAAGGACTTGAATTTCCAATTGTCATATTCCCGTTTGCCAATACCAAAATATATGATGAGTTAGAACCCAAATTATGGTTGCCTGTTGAGAATCTTGGAGAGTTTAAAGAAGTATTGATAAACAAGAAGTCAGATGTCCTCCAGTATGGGGAACCCGCCAAAACAATTTATGAGGAAGAGCAGCATAAACTTGAATTGGATGCTTTTAATATTCTATATGTAGCGTTAACCCGAGCTGTTGACAGACTGGTTATTATTACAGAATTGCTCCTAAACGCCAAGAAAGAATTTAGATTGGATAATTACTCCGGTTTGTTTATCCACTTTTTAAAAAGCAAAGGAATCTGGGATGAAAACAGAACCCAATATTATTTTGGATCAAATGAAACAAAAAGGCAGGAACAATCACTCCCAAAAGTACAACCGCATATCCCCTATATATATACTCAGAAGAATAATGCCAATTTCAATATCATTACTCAGTCTGGCAGTCTTTGGGATAGCAAAAGAGAAGGTGCCCTAAAAAAGGGCAATATCATCCACTATACTATGGGGCTTATAAAAACCGGGAGCGATGTTGACGCTGCAATTTTGCATATGATCAGAAAAGGAGATGTTAACATTGAGGAAAGAAACCAAATAAAAAAAACAGTGCAACAAATTATATGGCACCCCGAGTTGAAAAATTTCTTTACCACAGATTTCATCGTGAAGAATGAATGCGAAATTATTACGGAAAATGGCCTAATTTTGCGACCAGATCGCATGGTTTTTAAAAACAACAGTGTTACGGTTATTGATTATAAAACAGGGAAAAAGGCTCAAAAATATTACGAACAACTATATACCTATGCCGATGCCCTGAAATCAATGGGGTATTACGTTGAAGATAAAATAATAGTCTATATTGATAAACAGATTACTCCAGAATTTATTAACTAGTTATGTACGGAAAAATTAAAGACCATTTAAGGGAAGAATTAAGAGTTATAAAAGAATCAGGGCTTTATAAGGAAGAACGTATTATTACTTCCCCTCAGGGTGCCGTAATAAAAGTCTCCGGCGGACAAGAGGTAATTAATTTTTGCGCAAACAATTATTTGGGTTTATCAGCTCATCCCGAAGTAATAAAGGCTGCCAAAGATGCCCTCGATACTCATGGCTTTGGAATGTCTTCAGTGCGTTTTATTTGTGGCACACAGGATATTCACAAAGAATTGGAATATAAAATTGCGAATTTTTATGGCACAGAAGACACTATATTGTATGCTGCCGCTTTTGATGCCAACGGTGGTGTTTTTGAGCCCCTGTTATCAGATGAAGATGCGATCATATCAGATGCTCTAAATCATGCTTCCATTATTGATGGCGTTCGCTTATGCAAGGCCAAACGCTATAGGTACGCCAACAGTGATATGGTTGATCTGGAAACAAAATTAATTCAGGCCAATAAAGATAATGCCCGTTTTAAATTGATTGTTACTGACGGGGTATTTTCAATGGATGGATTATTGGCTCCGCTGGATAAAATATGTGATCTGGCAGATAAATACGATGCCCTGGTAATGATAGATGAATGTCACGCCACCGGATTTATAGGAGAAACCGGCAGAGGTACCCTGGAAGAAAAAGGGGTAATGAACAGGATAGATATTATAACAGGGACTTTGGGCAAAGCCTTAGGAGGTGCGATGGGTGGCTATACTACCGGCAAAAAAGAGATTATTGATATGTTAAGGCAACGATCAAGACCCTATTTATTCTCTAATTCCCTTGCTCCTGCGATAGTTGGCGCTTCTATCAAAGTATTTGAAATGCTTGAAACGGATACCACTTTAAGAGATAAACTGGAAAAAAATACCAAATATTTTAAAAGAGGAATGCAAAAAGCTGGTTTTGATATTATTGATGGGGAGTCGGCAATAGTTCCGGTTATGCTGTACGATGCCAAATTATCACAAAAAATGGCAAATATGTTGCTAGAAAGTGGAATTTACGTAGTGGGTTTCTTTTATCCTGTTGTCCCCAAGGATAAAGCCCGAATTCGCGTGCAATTGTCTGCTGCTCACGAAATTGAACATTTAGATAAGGCCATCAATGCGTTTATAAAGGTGGGCAAAGAGTTGAAAATTATATAAATACAAGTTTTATCCTTAAAAAAGCCTTAAAAAAATAGGAAATTGATTTTGTTAATAATTTTTAACAACTTACATTTGCAGCTAAATAAACACTTAAACTTAAAATTTTGAACATGAAACAGCTTAGCAGATTATTGGTTGTTGGCCTACTAGTATTAGGGTTTAACAGCGTACAAGCGCAAGATGAGAATAATCCTTGGCAAATTGGTTTTGGAGTAAATGCCGTTGACTTTTATCCAACAGGGGATATCAGTTCATTCGGAAATGAATTCTTCAATGCCAATGATCACTGGAACATCCTGCCTTCCATCTCTTACATAGGAGTTAGCAAATTTATTGGAGATGGTATTTCCGTTGGTGCTAGAGGTTCCCTAAACCGTATTAAAAAGGTCGGTGATACTTCTGTTGACGACTGGTCTTACTACGGCATTGACGGTACAATCAAATACAATTTTTTGAAAAACACGACTATCGATCCTTTTGTTGAAGTTGGTGGTGGATATACTTGGGTTAGAGATATTGGAGCCGGTACTGTTAATGGTGGTGTTGGAGCTAATATTTGGTTCAATGAGAATATTGGTTTGACAATTCAAACACAGTATAAGCATGCTTTTGAGGATTATTTAAATGCTCACTTCCAGCATATGTTGGGCCTTTCTGTTAAATTCGGAGGAACTGATACCGATAAAGACGGAATTTATGACAAGGATGATGCTTGTCCTGAAGTTCCAGGTTTAGAAATTTTCAATGGTTGCCCGGATTCTGATGGTGATGGTATTGAAGACAGCAAGGACAGATGTCCTGACGTAGCTGGTCCTAAAGAATACAATGGCTGTCCTGATACTGATGGTGATGGTATCGTTGATATAGATGATGCTTGTCCTAATGAAGCTGGTCTAGCTGCTTTAGCCGGTTGTCCTGATGCTGACGGAGATGGAATTGCAGACAAAGATGATGCTTGTCCTAACGAAGCTGGTCCTGCCGCTAATAATGGATGCCCATGGCCAGACAGAGATGGTGACGGTGTTCTAGATCAAGACGATCTTTGTCCAGACGTTGCAGGTGTTGTGGCTAACAAAGGTTGCCCAGAACTTCCTCAAGCTGTACGTAAGTCACTAAACGACTATGCCAAGACTATCTTGTTTGACACAGGAAAAGCAACTATCAAAGAACGTTCTGCAGAGGTATTACAAAACATTGTAGCCCTTCTTGAAGAATACAGCTATGCCAGATTTAGTATAGATGGACACACAGATAGCACTGGTAGTGAAACACTAAACCAAAAACTTTCTGAAGAAAGAGCTTATTCCGTAATGAATTACCTAATTGAAAACGGTGTAGCATCAAGCAGATTAGAAGCTGCCGGTTATGGTGAATCAAGACCATTGGCAGACAACGGTACCGCTTCCGGAAGGAAAACGAATCGTAGAGTTGAAATTAATTTGATAAGAGAATAAATAGGGTATAACACCTAATATATTGGAAAAAAGCTCCGCAACTGCGGGGCTTTTTTTATTTTTAAAAATGCAAAGTTTTTTAAATCAAATACTGGAAGAACTATGGGAAGAGTATGGGTCTTTTGACCATCTTGTTTTTATACTTCCCGGTAAACGCGCAGGAACTTTCCTTAAAAACGGCATTTCTAAAATTGTTGGAAAGACAATTTTTGCGCCGGAAACCTATAGCATTGAATCCTTTATTGAAATGATTTCAGGCCTTTCCTATGCCAGCAATACACAACAATTATTTGAGCTATATCATGCCTATTTAAATATAGGTAGTGATGAAAAGGAAGATTTTAATTCCTTCTCCAAATGGGGTCAGATTCTTTTACAGGATTTTAATGAAATAGACAGGTATTTGGTTTCTCCTGACAAACTTTTTTCCTACCTGTCTGTTATTCAGGAAATCAACCAATGGAATCTAAAACCTCACAAAACCAGGCTAATTGAGGATTATCTCAGCTTTTGGAATAACCTTGAACAATTGCATGCCTCCTTTAATAAAAACCTGTTGGAAAATAACCTGGGCCATCAGGGATTGGTCTATAGGGAAGCATGCGCAAAACTTCCTGATTATATTAAGGCTTCAGATACGAAAAAACACATCTTTGTTGGTTTTAATGCCTTGAATCAGGCAGAGATTTTTATAATTAAAGAATTTTTAAAAGAAGGCAAAGGGGATATCTTCTGGGATATTGACACCTATTTTCTGGAAGATAATATTCATGATGCAGGATTTTTTATTCGTCAGCATAAAAAGCAATGGAGCTATTTTAAAAACCATCCATTAAAAGGGTTAAGCAACTATTACACCGGCAAAAAAAACATCCAAATTAACGGAGTGCCAAAAAATGTATCTCAGGCCAAATTTGTCGGGGACTTAATTTTACAACTCCATAAAACAGATCCAAAACAAATTAAAAATACAGCCGTGGTCCTGGGAGATGAAACGCTACTTAACCCCTTATTAAATTCGCTTCCCCCAGAAATAAATAAGGTAAATATTACCATGGGGTATCCATTGGATAAAACCCCTCTGGCTGGTATGTTCATCCAATTTTTTGATCTCTATATACAATTGGATTCGCGAGGTTGGTTTTATACAAGCCTATTGTCGTTTTTGGCAAATCCATATGTCCAGAAGATCCTATCCTCAGAAGAACTGAATACCGCTTCAATTATAAAAACAGAAATAAAAAAACGCAACTGGATTTATATACCTCCATCTAAATTAAAATCCATTTTCCCTGAAACTTCTGATGGACTAAAGCTATTATTTTCCGATGAAAATGAAGATCCTTCGCATTTTCTCAAAAATATCATTTCAATTATCGAGCTTCTGAAGGGAAAATTTCAGGTACAGGAAAACCATTTGGAACTTGAATATTTATACCGCTTTTACACCTTGTTTAATGAGTTAAAAATGCTTTCAGGCAAATATCCGTTTCTAAAAGACTTAAAGGCTTTAAAAAGTATCTTTAAGGAATTGATATCTATTGAAAAGATGAATTTTAGGGGTGAACCCCTTGAAGGGCTGCAAATCATGGGGATGTTGGAGAGCAGAAACCTCGATTTTGAAACTGTGATTATTACTTCGGTAAATGAAGGTATCCTACCTTCAGGCAAGACCAACAACTCCTTTATTCCTTTCGATATAAAAAGAGAATTTGGTTTACCTGCATATAAGGAGAAAGATGCCGTCTACACTTACCATTTTTACAGATTGCTACAACGGGCCAAAAACATCTACCTTGTTTATAACACTGAACCAGACGTTATTGAGGGTGGGGAAAAAAGCAGGTTTATTTCACAATTACTAACCGATGAAATTCACCGGAAAAATATAATAGCCAACATTGCGGTTCCACAGATCAACCCTATCATTAAAACTCCTGTTTCTATCCAAAAGGATAGTGATATAATGAATAAAATTCAAGCTGTTTTAAGAAAAGGTCTCTCTCCTTCTTCTCTTACCAATTATATCAGGAATCCGATTAATTTTTACAAACAAAAGATTTTAAAACTGGAAGAAGCCCTGGAAGTAGAAGAGACTATTGCCTCAAACACCTTTGGGACCGTTTTGCACAAAGCCATGGAAATTCTGTATGAGCCATTTATTGGTTCTTTTCTTACAGAAGAAAAATTAACGAGACAAAGATCTAAAATCAAAAATGTCGTTTTACATGAACTTCTAAAAACCTATGCAGAAGAAGATATTATAAGAGGGAAAAACCTCATCGCCTATAATGTTATTGTAGCGTATATTGATAGTTTCATCGCAAAGGAAATTCAGGGCATTAAACGTTATTCTATAAAAATACTGGCTCTGGAAAAAAACCTTTCCGTTGAACTAGACGTACCCGGGATAGATGGGCCGGTTATATTAAAAGGAACTTTAGACAGAATTGATGAAAAGGATGGTGTACTTAGAATACTTGATTACAAGACCGGAAGTGTGATCAATTCAAATGTTGAAGTAGTTTTATGGGATGAAATCATCGAAAATTATGACCGGAGCAAAGCATTTCAGTTGCTCTGCTATTCATTCATGTATCAAATTACAAATCCGGTTGAGGAAATGGTGGCAGGTATAATATCCTTTAAGAACTTAGGTTCGGGCCCCTTCTATTTTTCTACTAAAAATAACAGGAATGCCATAAAAAAGGATTCCACCATAACCAGAGATACCCTCGCCCCCTTTCAGGAACAGCTTATAAAGCTAATTCAGGAAATTGCCAATCCCGAAATCCCTTTTACGGCAAAAGACGAGTAACCATTATTTTTTATCAGGCCTGCTGGGTCTGACTTCTATTTTGCTGGGTAGTGTTCTGGGATGCATTTTTAGCAGATCAACCACCAGCTCACCAATATCTTCAGGTTGTATTTTCCAGGCATCTTTTTCGTTTGGCTCATTATTATTAAAATGCGTTGCTACAGAGCCGGGCATTATTGTTGATACTTTTATATCATATTTACGGAGATCTAACATCGCCGCCTGGGTAAAACCAACAACGCCAAACTTGGTGGCATTATATCCCGCTCCATTTGGAAAGAAATTAGTGCCCGCTAAACTTGCAAGCGTAATATAATACCCTTTTGACTTTTTCAGAGCCTCAACAGATGCCTTTAATGTATGAAATACGCCATTTAGGTTTGTGTTAATCATTTGATACCAGTCATGTTCAGATAATTCATCAACCGGGGCAAAATGGCCCAGGCCGGCATTTGCCAGAACTACATCCAGCTTTCCCCATTTTTCAATAATCCGGCCTACCGCCTTATGTTCATTGTCAATTTTTGTGACATCACTTTCAATGGCCAATACGTTTGGTCCTGATCCTAATTGTTTCAGAGCTGCATCCAAACCTGATCTGTTCCTGCCACTAATTGCAACCTTCATTCCCGCGTCAAGTAATATCCGGGCCACTCCAAGTCCAATTCCTTTGGAACCACCGGTGATGTAGGCAACTTTATCCCTTAAATCTGTCATATCTCTAAGTTGAATTATAATTTCGTTAATTATCTTCAGTGATTTAAATTTCAAACAACGCCGTATTCTAAAAAAAAAACCCTCTTCAACACTTTGAAGGAGGGTTTTAGTGGAGAATACCGGAGTCGAACCGGTGACCTCTTGCATGCCATGCAAGCGCTCTAGCCAGCTGAGCTAATCCCCCAACTTTAAAGAAAGGCAAAGGAACTACTTTTTGAATAAGTTTCAAAATTCATTCCTAGAAATTTTACCTTTACTAATGCTTCTTGACACTAAGAACAAGAACAGGTATTGGAACAGAAAATTCAGATTTAAGAACTGTGTTCTTTTCCCATAAATTTTTAAAAAATCCTCGTTTTCTTCTGAACACACACAGCAAATCAGGATGCTTGGATTGAAAATGTTCTAAAACTCCTAAATAAGTTGTAGCATGTTCGGTGACCGTCAATTGGGAACAAAGATCCATAAGTGCGGTATTAATTTTCAGGTCTTCGTCTGAATAACCGGGAGTTTTTACCAGGAGTAAATCAATTTTTGATTTAAATTTCTTCTTAATAAGCTTTATTGGTTCCAATATCCTTCTTTGATCTAAAATTCCCGATCTGAATGCTGTCAGTATATTTTTAATAGGCTTAAAATGAGTGCCCCTGGGCACAATTAATGTTGGAATGTCTGTCCTCTTAACTATTCTCCCAGAGGTATGTCCAAGATATAATTCCTCGTTTTTAATGTCATTACATCTGGGTGCTATAATTATCAGATCTATACCAAGTTCTTTGTTAATTTCCTTAAGCCCATCTATGATATCACCGTTATATGTGGCAATCTTCATATCTATATTCCTGGAGTCCACCTTTTCTATAACCTCCATTAATCGCTTTTTACTGCTTTCCTCTACCTTCTTTGAAATATCAGTAAACTCTCCTGCGCCTCCTTTGGCCGAAAATACTTCCATGACATAAATCCTTGAAGAAAATTCTGAAGCAAAGTCAACGGCGTACTGTAAAGTCTCGTGTGCGTTGGGAGATGTTCCTATGGGTACCAGTATGTTATTCATTAGTTTCGTATTATTAATTTAAATTTACGAATTATTCTATAGATTCTTCATGATTAGATGTGCAAAGATACTGGAAATCCCTGAAATACTTAAGCTTACAAGAGCGTGTACCTGCGAAATGATTAAAATGGGGATATTCCAATGGAATGAAGAATATCCCTCCTTAAAAGCTTTTGAAATAGATATAAGTCGGAAAGAATTATTTGTTCTTGAATTGCAGGATATGATTATAGGTTGCATAGCTATTACTCCACTAATGGATGAAGAATATATATCTGTTGAATGGCTTACACCTAACGAAAATAACATTTACATTCACCGACTTGCCATAGATCCCGAATACCAGGGAAAAGGCTATGCACGGAAGCTTATGACCTTTGCAGAAAATTATGCGCGCGAAAATAAATATATCTCTGTCCGTCTGGATACATTTAGTCAAAATAACAGGAACCAAACATTTTATGAAAAAAGGGGATATCAAAAACTTGGTGACGTCTATTTCCCAAAACAAAGTGAATATCCTTTTTACTGCTATGAACTTGTTTTGTAATACATTCTATTTTTGAAAACAGTTGTAAGCCTCAAAACCATTAATAGTTTAGCCATTCCCGCTACCATAGCCGGCATAGCAGAACCTGTTTTATCTATTACGGATACGGCTATAGTCGGAAACATACAAACATACGGTCTGGAGTCCCTGGCTGCTGTTGGGATTGTAGGTTCCTTTTTATCTATGCTAATATGGATTCTCGGGCAAACACGAAGTGCCATTTCGGCAATTATCTCCCAATATTTAGGAGCAGGCAGAATCGAAGAGGTCAAGAATCTTCCTGCTCAGGCAATCTTTTTTAATGTAATCCTTAGCATATTACTCCTGCTTTCTACGATATTTATTGTTGAAGAGATTTTTGAAATATTAAATGCTTCAGGAAAAATATTAGAATTTTGTGTGGCTTATTACACCATTCGTGTTTGGGGTTTTCCACTAACACTTTTCGTTTTTGCAGTAATGGGAATTTTCAGGGGATTACAAAACACATTTTGGCCAATGCTCATAGCCATCACCGGAGCCCTGTTAAACATTGTATTAGATTTTATTCTGGTTTATGGCATATCCGATATAATTCCTGCTTTTAATATAGAAGGCGCTGCATGGGCCAGTCTGATCTCTCAGGGGGTAATGGCTATAATGGCTTTTGTGCTTTTACGGCTAAAAACCAATATCAGGCTTATCCCCAGGTTTCCCATTCATCCAGAGTTAAGGCGCCTTGTTGTTATGAGTTTTAATCTGTTTATTCGCGCAGTTGCCTTAAATATCACCCTTATTCTTGCGGTAAGAGAAGCTGCCGCACTTGGCGACAGATATATCGGAGCACATACCATAGCTATAAATCTATGGCTTTTTGCCGCTTTTTTTATTGATGGTTATGGTGCCGCAGGCAATATTATGGGGGGTAAATTACTAGGAGCAAAAGATTACAACGCTTTGTGGAAATTGGCTAAAAAAATTGCCCTTTATGGTGGAATGGTAAGTTTATTTTTAATGATTAACGGTTTTGTCTTTTACGGACCACTTGGGTATCTCTTTTCCAAGGACCCTGTTGTACTGGAGTCATTCTACTCCATATTCTTTATCCTTATACTTGGATTGCCAATGAATTCAATTGCCTTTGTTTTTGATGGATTATTTAAAGGATTGGGCGAAATGAAATTTCTCAGAAATGTTTTGTTGACGGCAACTTTTTTAGGTTTTATCCCTTTATTGCTTTTGAGTAACTATTTAAATTTTGGTCTACAGGGAATATGGATTGCTCTCACCATGTGGATGGCTATTAGAGGTGGCGCCCTGGTATGGAAGTTCCGCAGAAAATTTCGCCCGCTATTACAAAAGGTTTAATTTTACAAAAAAAAATCAGATGGGCACGAACAGACCCAATGGTAGTCTTTATACCAAAATAGAAAATAGAACTGCAACCATAGAATTTGGCCATCCCGCAAGTAATTCTTTTGTCAGGGAACTCTTAGATCGATTAACTGATGAGATTTTAAAAATTTCTTCCAATGAGACAGTTTCTGTTGTGGTATTAAAATCAGAGGGAGACAGAGCGTTTTGTGCCGGTGCCTCCTTTGATGAATTGCTGGCCATTTCAAACCCTGATGAGGGGACTGCATTTTTTAGTGGTTTTGCCAATGTTATAAATGCCATGCGCGAATGTGCGCAACCCATAATTGGAAGGGTACAGGGCAAGGCAGTAGGCGGCGGAGTTGGACTTATTGCTGCATGTGATTATGTTTTTGCCGCCGAAGCCGCTGCGGTAAGGCTCTCCGAACTATCTATCGGGATTGCGCCACTGGTAATTGCGCCTGTGGTTCAACGCAAGATCGGCCTGGCCGGTTTTACCGAATTGACCTTATCCCCAGTCGAATGGAAAAACGCCTATTGGGCCCGGGAAAAAGGACTTTATTCCAGGGTTTTCAATTCCATAAAAGAAATGGACAAAGAGTTGGATTTTTTTATAGCATCTCTGGCATCATATAATCCTGAAGCATTAAGAGCCATAAAAAAAGTCCTTTGGGAAGATACCACTTCCTGGAACCATTTGTTGACCAGCCGTGCTGAAATTTCCGGTAGATTAGCCCTTCTGCCTGCCAGTAAGGCAAAGTTAAAAGACCTAACTAAATAATCTGATGAAATTTTATGAATTCCTGAATAGCGATCTTTTCTTCCCTGTTCTGGCCCTGTTGGCAGTAGCCATATACCTTATCAATAGAATAAGCAATAGAAGAAAATTTAAAAAATAGGCTATCAGGAAGGAATTTCTTTCTACGTTGAATATTTATAAACAGACCTGGTTTTTTGACCAATGCGATACAAATTATTTCTGCCTAAAATTAGAATATGCTTCCCTATAAAGATTTTATACATTTGTATCAGAATTAAAAGGTATGGATAAAATAAGGATCACCAAACAATTCACCTTTGAAACAGGCCATGCACTCTATGGCTATGATGGCAAATGCAGAAATGTACATGGTCATAGTTACAAACTATCGGTGACCGTAATTGGACATCCAATTGCTGATACGGCCAATGTAAAACTTGGAATGGTCATAGATTTTGGTGATTTAAAAAAAATAGTAAAAGAAGAAGTTGTAGACCCATTTGATCATGCTACGGTGTTTAATAAAAATACCCCTCATATGGAATTAGCAAAAGAATTAAAAGATCGGGGGCATAAAGTAATCCTGGCAGATTACCAGCCCACCAGTGAAAATATGGTCATAGATTTCGCAACAAAAATAAAAGCCCGCCTATCTAAAGAAATCAAGTTGCATTCCATAAAACTTCGCGAGACAGAAACTGCCTTTGCCGAATGGTATGCCAGTGATAACTAGGTTGCTTTATATATCTTTACACTAAATGAAAAGCATCTCCTTCCCTAATGGCAAAAAGGTATACTTCGCAAGCGATAACCATTTAGGCGCCCCAACCTGGGAGGAAAGTCTTCCCAGAGAAAAGAAATTTGTGGCCTGGTTGGATGAAGTAAAGAAAGATGCTGCCGCAATATTTTTGCTTGGGGATTTGTTTGATTTCTGGTTTGAATATAAAACCGTTGTTCCTAAAGGATTTGCGAGAACTCTGGGTAAGCTTGCCGAAATTACAGACTCCGGCATCCCAATATTCTATTTTGTTGGTAACCATGATCTTTGGATGAACGGGTATTTTGAAAAAGAACTCAACATTCCTGTGTATCACAAACCTCAGCAATTCAAACTCAATGGTACTACTTTTTTTATCGGTCATGGAGATGGATTAGGGCCTGGTGACAAAGGATACAAGCGAATGAAGAGACTTTTCACAAATCCACTTGCCAAATGGTGTTTCCGCTGGTTGCACCCCGATCTGGGCGTTAAACTGGCCCAATATTTCTCTGTGAAAAATAGGTTAATCTCAGGAGAAGAGGATATTCACTTTTTAGGAGAAGATAATGAATGGCTTGTGCAATATTCTAAGAGAAAACTAATCGAAAAACACTATGATTATTTCGTTTTCGGACACAGGCATTTACCGCTTGAAATAACACTAAGTGAAACGTCTACCTACATGAACCTTGGTGACTGGATTTCCTATTATACCTATGGCGAATTTAATGGCACAAGACTCTTACTGAAAACTTTTGGCCCATAGATGATTTTATCTTAAATCTCTGACCTTCAATTGTAAGCTCACCAAACCATTCCACTCATTTTCTTCCAAAGAGAAAACAGCACTAAATAGTTTTCCATTCTGTACAACCGGAAGCTTACTTCCCAAATTAAATCCAATAGCTCCAACCGGACCAGACCCATTTTGAGTTAAGGCAAGTTTAAGATGTTTATTTTCATCCCCAACTCCTTTGGCGTAACCGGTATCCTTCAGGTTTTCCGCCATAAAAACGGGAGTCATATTACCTGGCCCAAAAGGTGCAAATTGTTTTAGTATACGCAGGAGTTTCGGGTTAATCTGATCTAAATCAAGTTTGGTGTCAATGGAGATCTCCGGGGTTAAAAGACTCGGGTCAATTGTCTCGGCCACGACTTTTTCAAATTGTGACTTAAATATCTCATATTGTTCTTCCACCAAGGTTAGTCCTGCCGCGTATTTATGCCCTCCAAACTGCTCGATGGTATCGGCACAACTCTCCAGTGCGTTATAAACATCAAAACCTATGACAGACCTGGCTGATGCAGCCAGTTTGTCCCCGCTTTTGGTGAACACCAAAGTAGGCCTGTAATAGGTTTCCGTTAGCCTGGAGGCAACTATACCAATGACCCCTTTATGCCAGGTATCCTTGTACACCACTGAGGTAAAACGATCTTCTTCCTTATTCAGCAGGATCATGGCTAGTGCTTCCTCTGTAATCTCCTGGTCCAATCCCTTCCTGCTGGTGTTAAATTCTTCAATAGCTGAAGCATATTTCAGTGCCAGCTCTAAATTTTGCTCGGTCAAGAGATTTACTGCATACTGGCCATGTTTCATACGACCTGCAGCATTTATTCTGGGGGCTATAATAAATACAACATCTGTTATGGTTAGTTTCTTCTTCCGGATATTTTTAATTATTGCCTTAAATCCTATTCTTGGAGCAGAATTAATTACCTCTAACCCAAAATAAGCCAAAACCCTGTTTTCACCAGTTATGGGTACAATATCGGCCCCGATGGCCGTAGCCACCAGATCCAGGTACGGAATGAGCTCATCAAAGCTATCCTCTCTTTTTATGTTCAGAGCCTGTATTAATTTAAAACCAATTCCACATCCACATAATTCGTCATATGGATAATTACAGTCGTCTCTTTTTGGGTCTAAAACCGCCACGGCATCAGGTATTTTGACTCCTGGCCTGTGATGGTCACATATGATAAAATCTATTCCCTTTTCCCTCGCATAGGATACCTTTTCTATGGCCTTTATACCACAATCCAATGCTATAATAAGTTTAAAATCATTGTCCTCTGCAAAGTCAATTCCTGCATACGAGATCCCATAGCCTTCTTTGTATCTGTCAGGAATATAGGTGGCCACATTAGGATAAGATGTAAGTAAGTATGACGATAACAAAGCAACTGCTGTGGTCCCGTCTACATCATAATCTCCATAAACAAGGATGTTTTCATTTCGCTCTATGGCATCTTCAATTCGCTTTACAGCCAGTTCCATATCCTTCATCAGGAATGGGTCATGAAGATCTGAGAGCTGGGGCCTGAAAAACCTTCTTGCCTCTTCATATGAAGATATCCCTCGTTGAAGCAATAATTCAGCTATCAGCAAATCTACATGGAGTGTTTCAGCTAAAGCCCTTATTTGCTCTTCATCCTGTTTTGGTTTTAATGTCCAACGCATTATACCACTTTTTTAATCTCTGCTAAAATAAGACAACCTCCTGCATCTTAGTTGCGGAAATAATTATTTATTCCAAAACATATATCCCTCTTGTGCGGTATAACAGAGATCAGTTTTTGTGGAAGATCGTTTTTATATCAAGCTTGGCAAATTTCCTGAACATTTCCATTACACCACAATATTTTTCGACTGAAAGATCTATAGCCCTTTGCAATTTTTTTTCATCCAGTTCAGCTCCCCAAAAATGATATTCAATTGTAACGGCATCATAATATTTGGGATGTTCATCAGTTAGGTTAGCAATGGTTTCTATACTGAAGTCATCGACAACCAGCTTCATTTTTTTAATAAGCGAAGCAATATCAAGTCCCGAACAACCGGCTAATGCTGAAAGCATGAGCGCTTTGGGCCTGAGGCCTTTACCTTCTCCCCCGCTGTCAGGGTCAGCATCAATAATTAAGTTTAGTCCGGAAGGATTGCTGCTTTCAAAGGCCATGTTTCCTAACCATTTGGTGGTGATTTGATTTGCTGTGCTCATATTTTTTCGTTTCTTGTAGAGTACAAAAATACGATCACTATGCCACTTGTACAACCTCTTGATTCAAACCATGATCCTCAAACCAGAGAATTAGCAGAATTCTTCAATGAAACCCTCGGGTTTTGTCCAAATTCTGTACTCACTATGCAGCACAGACCTGCAATATCCAAGGCCTTTATTAATTTAAACAAGGCGGTTATGGCCAATGAGGGAAGGGTAACTTCTGCCCTAAAGCGAATGATTGCCTGGGTAAGCAGCAATGCAACAGGTTGTCGTTATTGCCAGGCCCATGCCATAAGGGCTGCTGAACGTTATGGTGCAGAACAGGAGCAACTGAATAATATTTGGGAGTACAGAACCCATCCTGCCTTTTCGGAAGCTGAACGTGCTGCTCTTGATTTTTCGCTGGCCGCTTCGCAGGTTCCCAATGCTGTGGATGTAAAAATAAAAGATCAATTGTACAGGTATTGGAATGAAGGTGAGATTGTTGAAATGCTGGGGGTAATTTCCCTTTTTGGTTACCTCAACCGATGGAACGATTCTATGGGGACCACTATTGAGTTGGGAGCAGTGGAAAGTGGAGAGCTTTATCTGGGGAAATACGGTTGGGAAAAAGGGAAACATAAATAATCTGAAGACCAATAGTTAGAGCATCAGCAAAATTACCCGGATCCCCGAAAATTATAATTATTTTTTTCCGGCAACAACCAGTACAAATTCTCCTTTTGGCGATTTCTCCTCAAAATACGCCAAGACTTCAGAGGCAGTGCCCCTAATGGTTTCCTCATACATCTTGGTAAGTTCCCTGGAAACCGAAATAGGTCTGTCCGGGCCAAAGCAGGTTACAAATTGTGATAAGGTCTTTAGTAGCTTATGAGGGGACTCATAAAAAACCATAGTTCGGGATTCTTCTGCCAGTTCAGTTAATCTGGTTTGTCTGCCTTTTTTTACCGGCAGGAAACCTTCAAATACAAAGCGGTCATTTGGCAGTCCACTATTTACCAGAGCAGGAACAAAAGCAGTTGCTCCCGGCAGACATTCAATTTCAATTCCATGTTCAATGCTGGCCCGGCAAAGTAAAAACCCCGGATCTGAAATAGCCGGAGTACCGGCATCTGAAATTAGTGCAATCTGCTCTCCGCTCTTAAGTCGTTGTACAATAGCATCAACCGTTTTATGCTCATTATGCATATGATGGCTCTGCATGGGTGTATGTATATTGTAGTGTTTTAAAAGTTTATTGCTTGTGCGGGTGTCTTCGGCTAAAATCAGGTTTACCTCCTTAAGAACTTTTACCGATCTAAAAGTAATATCCTCCAAATTTCCAATTGGGGTTGGAACAATAAATAACTTACCTGTCAGCACTATTTTGTGATGTTACTTTTTTGTGAAGGTAGTACGAGCAATTTGGAATTTAATAATCCCGGTAAATCCTGTATTCGACATTATGAGAATCTGCGCTCTATTAGCGCAAAAAACCTGGTTTCATATTCTTCCTTTCCTTCCCATTGATTGTAATCGGGCTTTACCATATTTTTAATAAAGGCAATAGAACGTTCCTGGGAATCTATAGTATTTAACTGGGAAATTACCCTGTTGAAATCCTCAGTGCTGTCATTAAAAAGATGCTTGACAAAAGCAAGCCTGTCGTTTAAACCTACTGTTAATTCCTTATTAGTGAGTTTGTCATTCAGTGATTTAGGTTTGGCAACTTCTTTTATCTCCTGAGGAATTTGTGCCGAGGCCTTGTTACTATCAACTTTAGGGCTCACTGGTTTTGCTACAAATTCTGCAAATAGCCTGTCATTATCCTCACTACTTGGCATTTCAGAAACCATCCCTTTTATGGTATCAATACCCTGGGTAATAATATCTTCCTCATGGGGATTGTTTTCAGGAACCAACCTATTTTCATTCATTACCGCATTGGCCATTTTTTCAAACCTGGATGCCAGAACATTTTTGGACACATCAATTTCAATATCGCCCAGCTTTTCCTCAATAAACTTAAGAACGGCCAATTTCTCATATAGATTTCTTGCAGTTTCATATAATTCGGGAATTTCCTTAGTGCCACTTGATGTAATAATATCTGTGGACATCCTTATTAATTCCTCTTTCAGTTTTTGCTTCATTTCTTTTTGTTTAGACTAAACAGTAAAGGTCTATCTTTTTTAATACTTTTATATTTCGTTATCCTCAATAAGGGTGTAAACTCCTTACTTTGGTTTAAAATTACAAAATGTTTCTCGAAAATACTGTTAATCATAAGGAACAATTCGGTTGGATAGAGGTTATCTGTGGCTCAATGTTTTCGGGTAAAACGGAAGAACTTATTCGCAGGCTCAAACGAGCCCAGTTTGCAAAGCAAAAAGTGGAAATATTTAAACCCATTGTAGACACCAGATATCATGAAGAAAAAGTAGTTTCTCATGACGAAAATGAAATTCGTTCCACCCCAGTCCCGGCCGCCGCCAATATACGGCTTTTGGCAGATGACTGCGACGTAGTGGGAATTGATGAAGCCCAGTTCTTTGATGATGAAATTGTGACCGTTTGTAACGATCTTGCAAATATGGGAATACGTGTTGTTATTGCGGGACTCGATATGGATTTTAAAGGCAATCCTTTCGGGCCGATGCCAGCTTTGATGGCTACTGCGGAATACGTGACCAAAGTGCATGCCATTTGTACACGTACAGGGAATCTTGCCAATTATAGTTATAGAAAATCCAATAATAATAAATTAGTATTACTGGGGGAAACCGAAGATTATGAACCTTTAAGCCGGGCGGCATTTTATAAGGCCATGCTTAAAGAAAAAATTAGTGATATGAAGGTAGAAGCTGAAGAGATAAAACAGGGACAAAAAGATGCCGATGCCTAAAGTTACAGGGACTATTTTAGAGTTGGATCTTTTAGCTTTAGAACACAATTACAATTTTTTACGAACCAAAATACATCCTGCCACCAAGTTTTTGGCAGTTGTCAAGGCATTTGCCTATGGAAGTGATTCGGTGCTCATTGCAAAAAAACTGGAGGCATTGGGAGCAGATTATCTGGCGGTAGCTTATGCCGAAGAGGGCAAGGTTTTAAGAGAGGCAGGTATTAAAACACCAATTCTTGTATTGCATGCACAGCCTTACAATTATCCAATGGTTATAAAGTATTGCCTGGAACCAAGTCTGTATTCCCGCAGAACGCTACAAGAATTCATGAAAACTTCCAGGGAAGAAAAACAAAAGGCATATCCTGTCCACTTAAAATTCAATACCGGCCTCAACAGGCTGGGCTTTTGGGAAAATGATACTGACTTTATTGCCGAAGAGTTAGCAGATAGGGAAGAATTGACTATTAAATCAATATTTTCTCATTTGGCTGCTTCCGAAGATCAATATGAAGAAGAATTTAGCAAAAATCAAATCAAAACTTTTGAGAAGATTGCCAGGGAATTTACTGCGAGATTGAAATATAGCCCTTTTATGCATCTCCTGAATACTTCAGGGATTTTCAACTTCCCGGAAGCACAATTCCAAATGGTTCGCAGTGGTATCGGGCTTTACGGATATGGAAATGAAGCCCGATATGATGCTATGTTGCGGCCTGTTGCTACATTAAAAACGATAATTTCGCAGATACATCATATAAAACCAAATGAAAGTGTAGGTTATAACAGGGCTTATACTTCCCGGGAAGAAAGAAAAACTGCTACATTGCCTCTTGGGCATGCGGATGGAATTGGAAGACAATACGGCAATGGAAAAGCTTCGGTTTTAGTTGATGGCAAGGTATCTCCTATTATTGGAAATGTATGTATGGATATGATCATGATAGACGTAACAGGAATTGATTGCAAGGAAGGCGATGAAGTTATCGTATTTGGGAAAGAACATACCGCAGAAGCTTTTGCGGCCGGAGCCAATACTATTTCCTATGAGCTTCTAAGCGGTATTTCACAAAGAGTCAAAAGGATAGTTAAGGAGGCTTAATTATCATATTGTCCGGAACGTTATTATGTTTATCTTGTAACCGCATTTAATTTCTAACCATTTAAAAACTAATGACATGCTAAAAGAATTTAAAAATTTTATTATGACCGGCAACGTGATTGATTTTGCTGTTGCTGTAATTCTTGCCGGTGCCACGGGCCTGGTTATTAATGGCTTTGTTGCGGATATTATTATGCCCATTGTGGGTCAGTTTGCAGGAGGTGTGGATTTTTCTAATTTAAAATTTATACTTACTGAGGCTTCCGGCGTTGAGGGAGAAGCCGGGTATGTAGCAGAAAATGCAATTCGCTGGGGGGCATGGGTAAACACCATTGTTAATCTTATCATTGTTGGTTTTGTAATGTTTATTATCGTTAAGGCGTATAACAAAACAAAAAAGCCGCCCGAAGCAGCAGCTCCTAAAGGTCCGAGTCAGGAACAACTTTTGACAGAAATAAGGGATTTACTTAAAAAATAAGAGGGAATAAAACTTCTTTTTTTTAAGTAGTTACCGCTACACTACATATTTAACTTAAAAGCCACCAATAAGATTTCGCTATCAGAATTGGTGGTTATTTTTTCACATTTGTTACTTATTTAACAAATTGTTATATTTTTATTTATGTTATAAAAAATCTTGTGCATAAACAATTGTTACAATACCTTTGGCGCTAAATCATAAAAATGAAGGTAGCCGTTGTTGGCGCAACCGGAATGGTTGGTGAAGTAATGCTAAAAGTTCTCAAAGAACGTAATTTTCCGATTACCGAACTTTTATTGGTGGCATCGGAACGATCTGTTGGCAAAAAGATAGCGTACAACGGCCAATCTATTAGTGTAATTGGCCTTGCAGATGCAGTGGCAGCCCGTCCGGATCTGGCTATTTTTTCAGCCGGCGGGGATACATCATTGGCGTGGGCACCTAAATTTGCTGCGGTCGGCACTACAGTTATTGATAATTCTTCGGCCTGGCGCATGGATCCCGAAAAAAAATTGGTAGTTCCTGAAATCAATGCCAATACATTATCCAAAACAGATAAAATAATTGCCAATCCCAATTGTTCCACCATACAACTAGTCATGGTTCTTGCTCCATTACATGCGAGATATAAAATGAAGCGTGTTGTTGTTTCAACCTATCAATCCGTATCCGGAACCGGGGTGAAAGCCGTAAAACAGCTGGAGAATGAAATGGCGGGACTACAGGGAGAAATGGCCTATCCATATCCCATAAACAGGAATGCCTTACCGCATTGCGACATGTTTACAGAAAATGGGTATACCAAAGAAGAAATGAAATTGGCAAGGGAACCTCAGAAGATACTTGACGACCGAACATTTGCTATTACTGCAACCGCTGTCCGCATTCCTACTGCAGGAGGTCATTCAGAATCCGTAAATGTAGAATTTGAATCCGATTTTGAACTTAATGAGGTAAGGGGAATTCTGAGCAAGACCCCCGGTGTGGTTGTACAGGACAATCCGGATACAAACACCTATCCAATGCCCATTTATGCCCATGACAAGAACGATGTTTTTGTTGGCCGAATACGAAGGGATGAAACTCAGCCAAATACACTCAATATGTGGATTGTTGCCGACAATCTCAGAAAGGGAGCCGCTACAAATGCCATTCAAATAGCGGAATACCTGGTGCATAATAACCTCATCTGAGCATTCTCTCTTAAATACTGGTAAAACCCATAACTTAATAAGTCCTTATTGGTTTTTGTGGTATTTTTGTTTTTCAACAAAAATACCCGGATATGAAATCTACAGGAATGATTTTACTCCTAGTTTTGATGAATTTTAGCTGTCAAACAATAGAAAAAAAAGATGCCATCGCCGTGAATTATCCTGTAACGAAAAAAGTAGATACCGTTGACCACTATTTTGGAACTGCGATAGACGATCCTTATCGCTGGTTGGAAGATGACCGGAGTGAAGAAACTGAGGCATGGGTTAAAGAACAGAATACAGTCACTTTTGACTATTTGAAAAAAATACCCTTCAGGCAGGAACTAAAAAAAAGATTGGAGAAATTGTGGAATTATGAAAAACTTAGTTCCCCTTTCAAGGAAGGTAATTACATCTATTATTATAAAAATGATGGTCTTCAAAACCAATACGTACTTTATCGTCAAAAAGAGAATCAGGAAGCCGAAGTATTTTTAGATCCAAATAGTTTCTCAGAGGATGGAACTACTTCGTTAATGAACTTGAGTTTTACTAAAGATGGTTCTATGGCAGCCTATGCTATTTCTGAGGGAGGTAGTGACTGGAGGAAGGTAATTGTTATAGAGACCGAAAATAAAACTATTGTTGAGGACACCCTTGGTGATATAAAATTTGGTCGTCTTTCCTGGTACGTGAATGAAGGCTTATATTATTCAAGTTATGACAAACCTCAAGGCAGTGAACTCTCTGCCAAAACAGATCAACATAAGTTGTATTACCATAAACTGGGGACACCTCAAAGTTCAGATGTACTAATTTATGGTGGTATTCCCGCTGAAAAGCACAGATATATAAGTGGAAGGGTCACTGAGGATAATAATTATCTTTTTATTTCTGCATCAAATTCTACATCCGGCAATAAACTCTTTTTAAAAGATCTGAAAAACCCGGAAAGCAAATTGATAACCATTTTAGGAAATGAAGATTCAGATGCTCACGTCATAGAAAATGTAGGTTCAAAACTCTATATAGTTACGAATTTAGGTGCTCCAAACCAAAGAATTGTAACCACAGATGCTACTAATCCGGTTCCGGAAAACTGGGAAGATTTTATTCCTGAATCCGAATATGTTCTTAGCCCAAGTACAGGCGGGGGTTATTTCTTTGCAGAATATATGGTGGATGCCATCTCCAGAGTATTTCAATACGATTATAACGGCAAGCTAGTACGTGAAATTAAGCTACCGGGCATAGGCAGTGCAAGTGGCTTTAGCGGTAAAAAGGAAGAAAAGGAATTCTATTTTTCATTTACCAATTACAATACCCCGGGGTCCTCTTATAAATACAATGTGGAAACCGGAAATTATGTTCCCTACTGGAAACCCCAAATTGATTTTAATCCGGATAATTATGAGTCCAAACAGGTATTTTATACTTCCAAAGATGGTACTAATATCCCTCTGATCATCACTCATAAAAAAGGTTTAAAACTCAATTCCAAAAACCCCACTATTCTTTATGGATATGGCGGGTTTAATATAAGTCTTACTCCTTCATTCAGTATTGTCAATGCTGTTTGGATGGAACAGGGAGGGGTTTATGCAGTACCTAATTTGAGAGGTGGGGGTGAATACGGGAGAGAATGGCATGATTCCGGGATAAAAACCAAAAAACAAAATGTGTTTGACGATTTTATAGCTGCTGCAGAGTACTTAATAGATAACAAATATACCTCATCGGATTATTTGGCAATTAGAGGTGGCTCCAACGGCGGTCTTTTGGTTGGGGCCACTATGACCCAAAGACCCGAACTTATGAAAGTAGCCCTTCCGGCTGTTGGAGTTTTGGACATGTTAAGGTATCACAAATTTACGGCAGGAGCAGGATGGTATTATGATTATGGGACTTCTGAAGAAAGTGAAGAAATGTTTAGCTACCTGAAAAACTATTCGCCCTTACACAATTTAGAAGAAGGAATCAAATATCCGGCTACACTTATTACTACCGGGGATCATGATGACCGTGTTGTACCTGCTCATAGTTTTAAATTTGCTGCCGAACTTCAGGAGAAGCAGTCCGGCCCTGCGCCCACACTTATTCGTATTGAAACTAATGCCGGCCATGGGGCAGGAACGCCTGTTAGTAAAACCATTGAGCAATATGCCGATATTTTTGCATTTACCCTTTATAATATGGAGTTTAGGGAATTACCCAATAAGGCGGTCGTAAAAGAATTTAAAGATTAAATTTCTATTGTAATGGGTGGAATTTGCTTCTGCAGAAACGGGTTTTTTAGAAGTGGTTTAAGATAATTGTACGATACATGTTAAAAATAACCGGGGTATCTTTTGCCTATAACAAGGGTTTGGTATTGGATGATATTAGCTTTTCTGTCGAGAAAGGAGAACACCTGGGCATAATGGGTGAAAGCGGTTGTGGTAAAAGCACGCTTTTGCAATTAATATACGGATCGCTTCAGCCGGCTGAGGGAACAATATACTGGGGGGAAAAACAGGTTAAAGGCCCTCTTTTCAATCTTGTGCCCGGTGAGTCCTATATGAAATACATGTCTCAGGGTTTTAACCTCATGGGTGTTACCACCGTTGCCGAAAATATTTCTGAATTTCTTTCCGTATTTTATCCTAAAGAACTAAAGGATCGTACTGAGGAGTTACTTGAGATTATAGAAATGAAAGAGTTTGCAAATACCAAGGTAAAACATCTGAGTATTGGACAACAACAACGTGTCGCACTGGCCAGGGTTTTGGCTGAAAAACCTGAGGTGTTATTATTGGATGAACCATTTAGCCATATAGACAATTTTAGAAAAAACAGCCTTCGAAGAAATCTGTTTAACTATCTGAAGGCAGAGAAAATTACTTGCCTTACCGCTACCCATGACCACCTTGATATATTGCCATTTGCGGACCGGGTACTCGTACTTAAAGACAGACAAATATTAGCTGAGGAATTTATTCTGGAACTGTACAAGAATCCCAGAAACCTTTATATTGCTTCACTTTTTGGTGAAGCCAATTCAGTGCCCATCAACATTATAAAATCATATGCTGATACCAAACGCAAAATTATTGTCTACGCTCATGAATTTAAGGTGTCATATGATTCGGGACTTCCCACTGTAGTTAAAAAAACATATCCTATGGGCAGTCATTATCTAATTGAAGGATTTGCGGAAGGGCAAATAATCTATTTTCAATCCGAAAATAATTTGGATATTGGCACCGAAGTATTTCTCAATATCTCTCTTAAAACGATTAACCAAAGGCTCAAACTATAACCGACCTTTGCAAGATGAACAAAGACTTAATTATCCAGGAATTAAAGTTCAAAGCAGTTCGCAGCAGCGGCTCAGGTGGCCAGCATGTTAACAAAGTATCCACAAAAGTTGAGCTCACATTGAACCTTGCTAATTCCAAAGCGTTTGATGAGTCTGAATTAGAACGTATATACAGGAAACTCGGTAACCGACTTACAGCAGAAAACAAACTTCTTGTTCAATGTGATGATTCCCGAAGTCAGCGTAAGAATAGAGAAATTGCCGAAGGCCGTATGTTAACAATTCTTGAGAACGCCTTGAAAATTCCAAAAAAACGTAAAAAAACTGTTCCATCCAAAGCATCGGTGGAAATGCGATTAAAAACTAAAAGGGTAGTCGCAAAGAAGAAAACGAGCCGCAAAAAACCAGAAGGCGAATAGATAAACTATTGATCAACAGTATTTATTAAGGTGCCAATCCCATCAATTTCTATTTTTATTTCATCGCCTTTGTGCAGGGTAAAATCTGTTGAAGGGACTATCCCGGTGCCGGTCATTAAAAGACTACCATGAGGAAACGAGTTTTCCGCATACAGGTAACTTACCAAATCTTCAAACTTGCGTTTAATCTGATCTATCCCAATTTCACCTGTAAATACCTGTTTATTTTCCCTCCGTATTACCAGACGGATTTTTGTTGTTTTTGGAAGGGTTCCTTCACCAACCAATATGCAGGGGCCAATAGCTGCCGACCCATCGTAAGTCTTTGCCTGTGGCAGATACAACGGGTTTTCTCCTTCAATACTTCTGGAACTCATATCATTCCCAATAGTATATCCAATAATTTTTCCTGTAGAGCTGATTACAAGTGTTAACTCGGGTTCGGGAACATCCCAGGTAGAATCTTTTCGTATCCTGACTTTTCCTCCGAAGCCAACCGCCCTGTAACCCATAGATTTAAAGAATAATTCAGGTCGTTCTGCAACATATACTCTGGCATAAAAGTTACTGCCTCCTTTTTCCTTTGATTCTTCTTCACGCCCAAGTTTACTATTGAAATAGGTAACTCCACTGGCCCAGATTTCCTGACTTCCTACTGGTGCCAGAAGTTCGCTTTTTAAGTAATCCTCTGGGTTCTGCAAAGGTTCTATCCCGTTTATTTGAAGCTTAATTTTAGTTAAGAGGTTATCATCATTAATAAAGGTGTCCCAGTCTTCCTTTTCCAAAAGGTAAAACAAACCTTTGTCTTCAATTAGAATTCCTCTATTTATCCTATAGACTTTCATTACCGGATGGTTTTGGCTGTTTAGTATTAAAGCCTGCTGAAGGCGTAAGGCAATTTATTGAAAAATATGCGATTCCTCACTGTTTTATAATATTCGTTTATTTAAATAATTAAAAAACTTTTTTGACACATATCTTTTTTTGGTTAACATCAAAACAATCCCCTTCAGATTTTCCCAACATCTTCTTTCCAATAGGACTAAGTGCGGAAATACAATATATTAGGATAGGGCCTTTTTGGAAGACTCCTGCCGAAATTGAAATATAATATGCACTATCTGAAGTAACCACCAGACTGCCCGGACCAGCATTTGAAAGATTTGCCCGTGTAGTTATGCCCAATAACACATTTCTCATCTTTTCCGCCTCGTATAACTGATGCCCCAGCTTCTCTCTTTCAAGCTGAATCATAGCCCTCCCCGTTTCATGTTTATCGCCGGCACTGCTTTTTGTTTCAGATTTAAGAGCGTCTGTTATAGCATTTATATTACTTTGGATGCGTCCAATTCTATCTTCTGCAAATGATTCACAAAATCTACGTAGTTCATCTTTGATGGCGCTTGTGATTTCCATATCAGCTTAAGTCGGCCAATTCTTTTCCCACCAAACTACCAATAGCTATCCCCATACCTCCAAGCCTTACGCCACAAATCAGGTTATCTGAAAGTTGCTTTACAATAGGGCGTTTTGTACTGCCCACTCCCATAATTCCACTCCATCTGTGTTCAATCTCAAAATCTGTGTGTGGTAAAATGACTTCCCGTAACATGGCTTCCAGGCGATTTTGAATTAGTTCCGTTTGTCCAAATTCTGAAGTTTCTTCAGTTTTGAAATCCAAATTTCTGCCTCCGCCCAAAAGAATACGACTATCAATATTTCTAAAGTAATAAAATCCCTCATCAAGATGAAAAGTCCCTTTAATCTCAAGTTTACTAATCGGTTTTGTAATCAATACCTGTGCCCTTGCCGGCCTGACTTCTTCATCCAAAAGCTGTGCGGCAAATCCATTTGTGGCTATTATAAGTTTTCTGGTCTCCAATTCAAATTGGTTGGTGTAAACCTTTACGCTTCCTTCACTTTCATCAAAGGAAGTAACCGATATGGAATTCAATATTTGCACCCCTGCTTTAACAACCAATGACAACAACGAATTCATCATGGTTCCCGTATTAATTTGCCCTTCAAACCTACTGGAGATATATTGATTGTTTATCTTTTTGAAGTTATAAAGATTTGGATGCAAATAATATGCATCTTCACCATAAACAGGCCTTAGCAGGCTATTGATTTCACTTAGAGCTTCAGCACAATCGTTGAATAATTCGGTATGCTCCTTTAGAAAAAGTTCATGTCCTCCAAATTGATGAAAATCCATTTTGGTATCCCCTAAAGTAGCCCGCAATAATTGAATCCCTTCCCATCTGCTTCGCACCAATTGTTGCACATCTTCCTGGGAATGGGTTTTAAGGTCACTTACAATTTCCGAAATACTCCCAAAACATGCAAATCCTGCGTTTTTGGTGCTCGCTCCCTGTGGCAAAGTTCCTTTTTCAAGTATTAGGATTTTGGCCTTTGGGTATTTCCTGCTCAAATAATAAGCACAATTAAGGCCAACAATGCCGCTGCCAACAATAGTGAAGTCAATGTTGGATAACCATGTTTTATATTCCCAATAACTCAGATTCATCGTATTATAAAAAAACTCCGACCATGGCCGGAGTGAACTTTTTATTCTGGTTTAGGATCCATTTTAAAACTTTCCATGAATTTTGTGGTATAATTTCCGGCAAGGTAATCCGGATTATCCATCAATTGTCTGTGGAATGGAATAGTGGTAGCTATGCCTTCAATGACAAATTCGTCCAGAGCCCGCTTCATTTTGTTGATAGCCTCTTCTCTTGTCTGTGCCGATGTAATCAGCTTTGCGATCATGGAATCATAATTTGGAGGAATTGTGTACCCGCTGTACACATGTGTATCCAATCTAATTCCATGCCCCCCCGGGGTATGCAAAGTAGTTATTTTACCAGGTGAAGGTCTGAAATCATTATAGGGATCCTCCGCATTTATTCTGCATTCAATTGCATGAAGTTTCGGAAAATAATTTTTACCTGAAATAGGCACCCCGGCAGCGACCAGGATCTGTTCCCTTATAAGGTCATAATCCACCACTTGTTCTGTAATGGGATGTTCTACCTGAATACGGGTATTCATTTCCATAAAATAAAATTCGCGGTGCTTGTCTACTAAAAATTCTATAGTGCCAGCCCCTTCATATTTTATATACTCCGCTGCTTTTACAGCAGCGTTACCCATTTCTTCCCTAAGGCTATCGGTCATAAAAGGAGAAGGGGTTTCTTCGGTTAGTTTCTGATGTCTTCGCTGGATTGAGCAATCTCGTTCCGAAAGGTGACATGCATTGCCATATTGGTCCCCGATAATTTGGATCTCTATATGCCTTGGTTCTTCAATAAGTTTTTCCATGTACATACCGCCGTTTCCAAATGCTGCGGTAGCTTCCTGTACCGCACTTTGAAATGCAGCTTCAATATTCTCTTCTTTCCAGACAGCCCGCATGCCTTTTCCACCACCTCCTGCAGTAGCCTTAAGCATCACGGGATATCCCATTTTCTTTGCTTCTTTTTTGGCATGTCCAATATCCTTCAGTAAGCCATCGGATCCTGGAATTGTTGGTATACCGGCCATTTTCATGGTTTCTTTGGCTGTTACCTTATCCCCCATTTTATCAATTTGTTCCCCGGAAGCTCCTATAAATTTAATTTCATGCTCCGCACAGATCTTGGAAAATTTTGAATTTTCAGATAAAAACCCATAACCCGGATGAATGGCATCCGCATTCGTTATTTCCGCAGCTGCAATTATATTTGGTATTTTCAGATAAGACTGGTTACTGGGTGCCGGACCAATACAAACTGCCTCATCTGCAAACCGCACATGCAAGCTTTCTTCATCTGCCTTGGAATAAACAGCCACTGTTTTAATGCCCATTTCCCTGCAGGTCCGAATTATACGCAAGGCTATTTCGCCTCTGTTTGCAATAAGTATTTTTTTGAACATAGCTTTTACTAAAGAATTCTCAGGAACCTAAATTCAAACACCTAAAGATATGTATGATTACAAGTCCCAATAAATAAATTTATGAGGGATCTACCAGAAACAAAGGCTGGTCAAATTCTACCGGAGAAGAATCCTCAACTAACACTTTTATAATTTTCCCTGAAACTTCAGATTCAATATCATTGAATAATTTCATCGCTTCAATTACACATAACACATCACCCTGAGTTATATTCTGCCCCACCTCAACAAATGCCGGTTTATCAGGAGATGGCTTTCTGTAAAAAGTACCGATAATTGGAGATTTAATAGTAATATATTTGGAATCTTCCGCCTTGGAAGAAACGTCAGCTTTGGCTGATGAGTCCTCTGTACCGGCAGTTGATCCAGGGGTTAGAGATGGCACCGCAGGTGCAGCACTTACTGGTATTTGTTGCACGTAAGTAGCAGTTTCAGGCATAGAGCCCAAAGCTCCTGTCCTAATAGTGATCTTAATTTCTTCGGTTTCAATCTTTACTTCGCTAGCACCGGACTTAGCTACAAATTTAATTAGACTTTGAATTTCTTTTATATCCATGGAATTCTATTTTGATTCGTTATTGCCATTATATGCCCATTTTAAATAAATGGACCCCCAGGTGAATCCGCCACCAAAAGCGGCAAATACCAGATTGTCACCTTTTTTGAGTTGCTTTTCATAATCGAAAAGAAGTAATGGTAATGTTGCGGAGGTTGTATTACCATATCTATCTATATTCATCATCACTTTGGAAGTTTCCAATTCCATTCTGTTTGCAGTAGCATCCACAATTCTTCTATTAGCCTGATGCGGTACCAGCCAATCCACATCATCATGCGTAAGATTATTTCGTTCCATTATTTTAACTGCCACATCTGCCATATTTGAAACGGCAAATTTAAAAACTGACTTCCCGTCCTGGTAAACATAATGCTTTTTATCCCTCACGGTTTCTTCCGTGGGTGGCATCAAAGAACCCCCGGCTTCAATCCTTAAAAAGTCTCTTCCGGTACCATCAGATCTCAAATATTCATCCTGCAATCCCAATCCCTCAAAATTAGGTTCGAAGAGAACTGCTCCGGCACCATCACCAAAAATAATACACGTAGTCCTGTCTGTATAATCGAGTATAGAGGACATTTTATCTGCTCCTATCAGAAGGACCTTCTTATATCTGCCCGATTCTATATAGCGCGCTGCGGTAGACATTCCATATAAAAAGTTCGAACAGGCGGCCTGCATATCAAATGCAAAGGCGTTTACAGCTCCGATTGTTGACGCAACATAAGCCGATGTTGAAGCCACAGGTAAATCAGGAGTAGCTGTTCCAACTATTACCAGGTCAATTTCAGCGGGGTCCAAATTGGACTTGCTGATTAAATCTTCTGCGGCCTTAATGGCCAGGTACGAAGTACCCTTATCTTTATCTTTTAGTATTCTTCTTTCCTTAATCCCTGTTCTGGTGGTTATCCACTCGTCCGTGGTATCCACCATGCTTTCCAACATTTTATTGGTTAACCTGAATTCTGGTAAGTAAGCCCCTACAGCTGTAATTGCTGCCGTAATTTTACCCATATTAAGCTTGGTTTTTATCAAGAAACCTTAAAAATGATCGAAAATCGATGAAAAATAGTGATTTTTTAGGACTTTTTGTGCAAAAAGCCAATTTTTAAAGTTTTTAATCCACCCCATAAAAAAACTCCCATTAATTATTAGTGGGAGTTCAAAATTATAGTACAGTCTACTATACTGTTTCTTCCTCTATCTTATCAATAAGAACTTTTCCGCGGTAATATAATTTACCCTCGTGCCAATGGGCTCTATGATATAAATGCATTTCTCCTGTTGTTGGATCCTTAGCAAGAGTGGGAGCTACAGCCTTATAATGGGTTCTTCTCTTATCTCTTCTTGTTTTGGATATTTTCCTTTTAGGATGTGCCATTTTGAAATCTATTTATCCGTTAGTAATTTTTTTAATGCCTCCCATCTGGGATCTATTTTATTTTTGTCTTTCTTATTCTCTTTTGGTTGTAATTCTTTAAGCTTTTTTAGCGCTTCTGAATTTAATGTGCCGTCCATTACACCTGGGTGTATTCGCTTGGGTGGCACTGCCAATACCAACATTTCGTAAATGTATTGTGCAATATTTACCTGATGTTCCCCATGCGGGATGATGAGTATCTCATCATCTTCATCATTGTATTCATCTCCAAACTTTATCAAAAGTTCCAGAGAAGCTTCAATTTTCTGATCAAAAGGTTCGTTTGTAAGATCGCAAAAGACATTTACTGTTCCTTCAGCATTTAAATCAAGCTCAAGAACCGTTGTCATCCTATCTAAAACTACATGCAGCACGAGAGCCGCATCATTAAATTCATGGTAATCAAAAGATTCAAAGAACGTATTGTCTATTTGGTATTCAAACTTGTGCTTACCTTGTTTTAATCCTGCAAAAGGAATACTGTATTCCTTATTCTTCATCGCGTTATACACTAGTTTAAGGCGTGCAAAGATACTTTTTTTTTCTAAAACCCCAATTAAAAAGGAAATATATTTCTCAGGAATTATACTTTAAAATAATAGATATCTATTCAAAGTATCAACGTTTCATTTTCTGTTTTTGCAATGGATTTTCCATTAGCTCCTGAAACTCCTCTCTATTTCTGAAAATGTTAATTGCCATAAAAACTGCTTCCTTAAAGGAACCCGGATCGGCTGTACTTTTTCCCGCTATTTCATATGCCGTGCCATGATCAGGAGATGTGCGCACTTTTGACAGGCCAGCTGTAAAGTTAACCCCCTTCCCAAAAGAGAGCGTCTTAAAGGGGATTAAGCCCTGATCGTGATAGGCTGCCAGAATTGCATCGAAGTTTTTATAACCGTCAGATCCAAAAAAACTGTCTGCTGCATACGGGCCGTATACCAGGTGCCCTTTATCTGATAATTCGCGAATAACCGGCTTTAAAACCTCATCGTCCTCTTTACCAATGACCCCATTGTCTCCACTATGTGGATTAATTCCCAAAAGGGCAATTTTTGGTTTACGGATACCAAAATCCATCTTTAAGGAATTTTCCATAATCCGGATTTTATTGCGTATAAGTTTTGGTGTAATGGCCTCAGGAACATCTTTAACAGCCAGATGATCCGTCAGAAGTCCTATCCTTAAGTTATCTGTAACCATAAACATAAGACTCTCTCCTTCAAGTTCGCTCGCGAGATAGTCCGTATGACCGGGAAAGCTAAAATCCTTGGATTGTATATTATTTTTATTGATAGGCGCTGTTACAAGTAAATCGATCTCATTATTTTTTAAAGCCCTTACAGCTGCCCGAAGCGATTTTAGGGCATAGGCACCGCTCTCTTCAGTGGCTTTCCCATAGAGTGTATTTGGAACTTCGTTCCAAACATTCACAACATTAACCTTACCCTCTATTGCTTTAGAAGCTTCTTTTATGCCGTTGTAGTTAATATCAATTCCCAGATCATTCTTTTGTTTAGATATGGTCTTGTTTGATGCAAAAATAATGGGCGTGCAAAAATCTGTCATTCTGGAATCTTCAAATGTTTTTAGAACAACTTCACATCCAATGCCATTTAAATCCCCAATAGATATTCCAACTCTTATTTTTGCCCTTTCCTCCATGCTATCAAACTCTTTATTTCTACTTTTACAAAGCAAAACTACTTATTTTAAACGATACATGTTTACAGGGATAATTGAAACTTTAGGGAAAATACACAGATTGCGAAAAGAAGGAGGTAATCTTCACATTACTGTTAGTTCTCCTATTACAAAAGAATTAAAAATAGACCAAAGTATTTCTCATAATGGAGTATGCCTTACTGTGGTCGAAAAAGACGATCCATATTATACGGTTACAGCCATTGATGAAACCCTGAAGAAGACAAATCTTTCAGAATTAAAGGAAGGGCAGTTGGTTAACCTGGAGCGGGCAATGGTTATGGGGTCACGACTAGACGGCCATCTGGTACAGGGTCATATAGATCAAACGGCTATCTGTAGAAAAATAACCAGATATGACGGCAGTTGGATGTTCACTTTTGAGTACGATTCGAAATTCAAAAATATTACCATAGAAAAAGGCTCCATTACTGTAGACGGAGTAAGTTTGACTGTGGTCAATTCCGAAAAGAACGCCTTTAGTGTGGCAATTATTCCATACACTTACGAGCATACCCGGTTCAGGGATTATGAAATTGGGACTATAGTGAACCTTGAGTTTGATGTTATTGGCAAGTACGTTGCCCGGTATCTGGAACTACAATCGTGATTGACTACCAATTTTAATTAAGCCCGCAGCTATCAAAGGATTGACTAAAACTTTATACTTTGATAAATATTTTACGTCTGTACATTACGTAAGCTAACAGTAAATAAAAAGAAACTACCGATAATCCGTAGAGGAGGGAAGATAACTCCACCGACATAAAATCATGCAGGTATATTTTCTGAAACAACCACTGGTGCAATGTTGTTTGTGCATCAATTTTTATGGAATAGAATATTTTGGTTATTAAGCTGGATAAAAAATATACTGTAATTGCGTTAGATCCCGCATACCTGAAAATACTTCCAAATCTAAATTCTTTAACATCGGTTAAATAGTAAATTAAAGCAAGTAAAATATTAGCCCATCCTGCAGTAACCAGTACAAAGCTGCTTGTCCAAAGCGCCTTGTTAACAGGGAATACCAGATCCCAAAGATGTCCTGCCACCACGAGAGCTATCCCCATTCCCAGCAACAGTATTCCCTTTTTGGATCTTTTCGATAAAAGTATCAATCCCGTAAACATTCCCATCAGTGAAGTGGCTATGGAAGGGAGCGTACTTAATAATCCTTCGGGATCATAATCTTCCTTGTACATATGGGTGCCAATTACATGGAGGTCTATGTAGTTAGCCCAGTTATTGGGCGCTCTTTCAAAAGTAGGATCCATTCCATTAACAGGAATAAACCCCATCCATATCCAATACCCAAGTAATATGGTTATACAAATTCCAAGTAGTACTTTCCAGTTGAAATTTATAAACAAAATTGCCGCAAAAAAGAAAACAACCCCTATTCGCTGCAAAACACCCGGAAACCTAATGTTTTCAAAATCCTTAAAAAAAGGAAAGTAAATGGTAAATGCCCCCAGGAAAAGGCCTAACCCTATTAGTTTTAATGCTCTTATTACAATTTTCCTATAGGTAGAGGAGTTAGTTGTTTTATTTTGATATGAAAAAACTATGGAAGTCCCTACTATAAAAAGGAAGAATGGAAACACGAGATCAGTTGGCGTATAGCCGTGCCAACTTGCGTGCAACAGAGGGCTATAAACATTAGACCATGTCCCGGGTGTGTTTACCAAAATCATAAGCACTATGGTAAGACCCCTGAAGATGTCAACGGATATAATCCTTTCTTTCACGCTCCTATAATATAATATCCTTCATTCTGTTCCATACCCGGGCTAATAAAATTCCGGAAACTACGGCTATTACAGTTAAAATGGCCGCAAGTTTAATCTCACCATATATCCAATACCCTGTAGCAAACATGCAGGTATAAATAAGTATACAACCTAAGATCATTGCTGAAATTCCCTGCGGAACGCTCCATTTCTCATTGGGTTTGGTAATTACCACCCCATCTGTCTTTGCATTCTTAATAACTTTTTCCCAGCCCGGGCCCCCGGGTTGAATTTTTTTGTAGAAATCCCTCAGTACCGTATTTGATTCGGGCTGAGTCATAAAAGTGGCTGCCAGCCATATTAGTGTAGTGGCCAAAACCACAAAAGGATACTCTGTCCAGTCCGGAAAAACCCCGGTATCTGTAGCAAATAGCATTGGCCCCACAGCCGTAAGTTTGAGAATGATAGAAATTATTCCGGAAGCGAACATTGCTGTAATCTCACTCCAGGCATTGATACGCCACCAGAACCATCTTAAAATAAATATTAAACCGGTACCTGCGCCAAAAACTAGCAGTACTTCAAATAATTGAAGTGCATTTTGAAGCAGCAATGCAAGTAGAGCGCTAAATACCATAAGAGCCACAGTTGACAAACGACCTACCGCAACCAATCTCTTTTCTGAAGCCTTTGGATTGATCTGCTGTTTGTAAAAATCATAGACTATATAGGATGATCCCCAGTTTAACTGAGTAGAAATAGTACTCATATAGGCAGCAATTAAAGATGCTAAAACCAGGCCAAGAAGACCGCTGGGTAATTTTGTAAGCATAGCCGAATACGCCAAATCATGTCCTAATTTATCATCTGCCATGTTCGGGAAAGCTTCATGAATACTTGCAATGTCGGGATAAACCACCAATGAAGCCAAAGCCACAAGAATCCAGGGCCAGGGCCTTAGTGCATAATGCATAATATTAAAGAAAAAAGTTGCGCCAATAGCATGGTTTTCATTTTTGGCTGCCAGCATTCTTTGTGCAATATAACCTCCACCGCCTGGTTCTGCTCCTGGGTACCATGAACTCCACCATTGTACTGCAAGGGGTATGATAAAGAGGGTGATCAACGCCTGTTTATTGCTAAAATCTGGCAGGATATTCAGTTTATCTTTTACATTTTCATTAGCCATAATTGCTTCGATCCCACCTACTTCGGGTATGTTCACCAGATAATATGCCGCACCAATTGCTCCCCCCATTGCCACAAAAAACAATAGGAAATCTGTATAAACAACTCCTTTAAATCCACCCAATGCGCTAAAAGTTACCGTAATTAATCCAGCGCTGACTACGGTCTGCCATGGTTCCAGTCCAAGCATTATTCCCCCAATTTTAATAGCTGCCAGTGTAACCGCAGACATCGTAATTACATTAAAAATAACCCCGAGATAAATGGCCCTGAACTTTCTTAAAAAACTAGCCGGAGCACCGCCATAACGCAATTCATAAAATTCAAGATCTGTATTTACATTAGATTTTCTCCATAGTTTGGCATATACAAATACCGTTAACAAACCGGTAATAAGAAAGGCCCACCATACCCAGTTTCCTGAAACTCCGTTTGTCCTTACAATATCGGTCACCAGGTTTGGTGTATCTGTGGAAAATGTGGTTGCCACCATGGAAAGCCCGAGCAGCCACCAGGGCATTGTCCTTCCGGATAAGAAAAATTCAGTGGTGTTCTTACCAGATTTTTTAGAAACAAGAATGCCGATTAAGAGGACAATTGAGAAAAATACAATGATAAAAGAATAATCTAAAGTGCTTAGTTCCATAGTTTGGTTTTGGTCGTGGCATAAAGATATTATTTTTTAGAATACATTTGTTTTTTGTTCTTAAAACCTGATCATTCTATAATCATCCTATTTTGGAAATCTCTACCACGTCCTGGATATTAGCATTTTCTGCTTCGGTAATCCTGGGAATTTCTAAAGCAGGACTTAAAGGTATTGCCATTATAATTGTAACCCTTATGGCACTCGCCTTTGGGGCCAGGGAATCTACCGGACTCATTGTCCCTTTGCTTTTGGTGGGTGATATTTTTGCGGTAATTTATTACAACAGGCACGCACAATGGCAGTACATACTGCGCTTTTTGCCCTGGATGATTTTAGGTCTGCTAATTGGTGTCCTGATTGGAAGAAACCTACCCGAAAAGACTTTTAAAATTGGAATGTCTGCCATTATTCTTGTGAGTGTATTGCTTATGTACTGGTGGGATTTGCGTAAATCTAAATCGGTACCCTCACATTGGGCTTTCGGAGGGTTTATGGGATTGATGGCTGGTATTACAACTATGATAGGAAATCTGGCGGGAGCTTTTTCAAATATTTATTTTTTAGCTATGCGACTCCCTAAAAATGTATTTATAGGCACGGCAGCATGGTTGTTCCTGATCATTAACGCCATAAAACTGCCTTTTCACATTTTTATCTGGAAAACCATCAGTTGGGAAACATTGGTTGTAGATCTGAAACTTATTCCCGGAATTGTATTGGGTTTATTTATTGGTGTGCGGTTGGTTAAAGTTATTCGTGAAAGCCTTTATAGGAAATTGATCCTGGTTTTAACTGCCCTTGGCGCTATCCTCATTCTGTTCCGGTAATAGTTAATTTAGCGAGAACGGGGAAATGATCTGAAGGATATCTCATGTCTTTGGAATCACTCAAAATGGCATATTTCAGTATCTTAAAACCGTTTTGGGATAAGAATATATAATCTATCCTGCGTGTTACAGGTTCACAGTAGTTAAACCCGTTGAATGTGCCCTCGGGACCGAAAGCATTGTCCCCGGCATATATATGTGAATCGTGCATGGTACTGGAAAGCAATAATATGCTGGGGTGATCTGGTTCAAGATTAAGGTCGCCCGTCAGTATTACGGGGAAATTCTGTACATTTAATTCCTGTATTTTTTCAATAATCAGGAATACACTTTCCTTTCTGGCTTCTTCTCCTATATGATCAAAATGTGTATTGAATACCCAAAAGTTCTGAGCTCCGTTTTTGGTTTTAAACAGACCATATGTACAGATTCGTTTTATGGCTGCATCCCATCCTAAAGATGGCAAGTCAGTTGTTTTGGAAAGCCAGAAGGTGTTTTCTTCCAGTAATTCTAACTCATGTGTATTATAAAAAATAGCAGAAAACTCGCCATTTTTAAGTCCGTCTTCTCTCCCTTTTCCAATATAGGTAAAACCTGGCATGCCGCTCTTTATTTCTTCCAGCTGATGCAGTAACCCCTCCTGAACCCCAAAAACCTGGGGTTCATAAAAATTGAGCTGGCCGATAAGAAAGTCCTTCCTGTTATCCCAACGGTTTAAACTATCCGAAGCAACGTCCAAGCGAATGTTATAGGTAAGGACCGTTATATTCTGGGCCTTCGAATGAAGGATCATCACTAAAAACAGTATCGTGCATAAAGGAAATCTTCGTGTCATAATATAAATTATTTGTTCTTATACTTTACTCTCTTTTTCTTACAGCTAATAAACATTCCCAATTTTAGCATTGAACTATTCCCATGCCAGTCATAAGTTTATAATCTTTATTAATCCTGAGACTTTCTATTTACAGAATATAGATGAATTGGCATGGAACCATTTTAACCGGGAATTGTACAATCTGTTTTTTTTTGAGATAAGTTACAAAACCTTTTTAATAATCCTGCTTACTGAAACCGGTTAAAAAGCTTACAAAAATGACTTTTTTTAATTACCTTGTATAACGGAATTCAATAGTATTAATTCATGTTGTAAATCACCTTAAAAAGAGATAAATGAAATATAATTTAGCTGAAAAACTGGCCATTGTAAAAGCCATTGATGAAGTTATTTTGGTAGATGGTAGAGTAAGTAAGTCTGAAATAGACTTCCTGACACAATTGATGCAAATACTCCAATTTGATCGTGTTCTGATTGAAGAAGCCAGGAAAATTACCGCAAAGGAATGTATGCTTGTCCTTAAAGCAATGCCAGAAAATAAGAAACATGCACTCGGAGTAATGCTCAGCGAGATGGCTAATGCAGATGGACAATTTAGTGAAGACGAATACCGCCTTATTTTTAATATTTTATTAGAAGCCGGAATTGATATTGATACTGGGCAGGAATAGGTAATCTGAATTTTATTTATACCAATTTCAAAGAACAAAATTTAAATCCGGCTTATTAGCAATAAGCCGGATTTTCAATTGGGGTATACAGATGGTTTCCCAAAATGCTACAATAAATACATAAAGATTTGCTTTCTGCCTATAAATAAGAAAATAAAAAATGAAGTTCTTTAAAGGAATCAGACAGCGTTTGATTGACGGAAAAAATCTAAAAAAATACCTGTTATATGCCATAGGGGAAATATTACTGGTGATGATTGGAATAACCCTGGCTTTTCAGGTAGACAACTGGAATGAAAACCGGATAAAAAAAATTGCCGAAATAAGAACCTATAAAAATATCAGAGATCAAATTATTGCAGATAAAGACTTGCTCCAAAATCAAATAGCATATAACAATTACTATAAGGCCCAATTTGAATACGCTAAGGAAATTATTTTAGCGAATGACCGTTCTAAAATAGATACACTTGGGATTATAGCTACGAAACTTATGAGTTATTCCGATTTCGACAGGGAAGGCAATATATATGAGACTTTGGTAAATAGTGGTGAAATTCAGCTCCTGCATAGCCAAACCATTATCAACAGGATTAGATGGTTGGAAGAACGCCTTAATTATGTAAACAGAATGGAGAATATTCATTATGATGTAGTAATCAACTATGCCGCACCCAATTTAACTTCTACCTTAAATTTTATTACCGCGGAAGTTATGAAACCAGAGCAGGTTTATTCTGTCGAATTTCAAAACCTTACCTTCTTATTACTGCAGATCATGATAGAAAAAGATCAAACTTACCATTCCGCGATAACAGAAATTAATGAAATCCTGATATTAATTGACAAGGAGCTTCAGAAGGAATAAATAATCACCTTTATTTAATTAAAGTGGTATTGCAAATTAGTTGGAAATTCTTCTTTTAAAAGGCTGCATCTGTTTGTAGGTCAGCGACCTCCACATCCATTCTAACGGGCCAAACCTGTAATATTTTAACCATATGGGACTGACAATCAGCTGAAAAATCCAAATTGAAATAACTACATAATACAATTCATAACGCTGCAGTTTTCCAAACATAGAAAAGCCTACCCCGGTAAAAATTATGGCGCAAATTACCGAGTGCATAATATAATTGGTAAGCGCCATCCGACCTACTGCGGCCAATGAATTCTTTAAGAAAAGAATGATGTTTAATTTACAAAAAATCATTACCAGACCAATATGACCAAAAGAAACCGCTATGCGTCCTACGGCATAAGTGAGGCTGGCCTTTTGGAATGCGGCGACTGAGAAATTATCATTTAGAATGATCATGGTCTCATAGTAATTCACTGAAAGTCCTATGCCGTAACCAACTACCATCATGATAAGGTAGGACTTATAACTCAATTCGGCTGTGATTACCCTTAGTTTATATAACGCGATTCCCAATAACATCATCGCCAATATGTCCCATGGGTTATAATCGTAGTTCCAAGTACTTTGCATTAACCTATTTACAGGGGCAAGGTACAGCACAATATCAAAATAGCCCTGATGCATGCTGGCCGTATCTTCCTGTACTTTCTTTTCAGAAGTTTTTAATTCTGTTACCAATTCCTCCCATGCTTCCTGACCTGCCTTTATATCCTGGGGGATATCAGATTTATTCTCATAGTTCTGAGCTAAATTATATTGCTCCAAATGCTTCATGTTTCCGGAGTAACTATAACTTACTAAAGCGATCCCAATAAATGTAAGGACCCCTGCCGCAATAATCAACTTTTTAGGGGAAGTGTTTCTAAATGGAAATAAGAACAGGCCATATAGCCCATAAGCAAAAAGGATGTCTCCAGCCCACAAAATAATATACCCGTGGATTACTCCAAATATGAGCAGCCATATGGTTCTTCTATAGTATATATCTGCTACTTCAATACCTCCTCCTTTCTTAATCATCCTTGAGGTCATAAGTACCATCCCTACTCCAAAGAGCATTGAGAACATAGCTCTCATGGTTCCTTCAAAAAACATGTTGTTCATTACCCAGACATAAAGGTTATACCCTTCTGAGCCACCCTGTATTGTAGGGTCTCCATAGGCCCAAAAGACCAAGCCAAAACCCGTGATATTCATTAGTAAAATCCCGAGAAGGGCAACACCTCTTAATACATCAAGAGATCTGATCCGCTCGGCACCCGTAACAGGGCCGAGTTGGCTGGTAGCGTCATTCATCTTATTTGGTTTAGTTGGTTGGAAAAAAGAACAGTTATTAAGTTTGATTAGGAATGTCCAATTTGTGTTTCTATTAGGAAAGGTAGGTTTTATTTCAAACATTCATACCATCACACCTTTTTTTGCGTTCACATCCTGCAATTTGCAGGATAATAACTCCGGACAAGATTCCTTAATCAACACGTGCACGGCTAATAATATTTTTCTCAAATTTTTTATCCTCCTCGAGAGTTTCAAAAAAATCTTCAATAAATTTTTTGGCCATCTCTAGCTGATCAGGGTCCTGGAAATACATTTGCAGGCTCTCTATGGTATCAAAGATTTGTTCTTTACGATCCAGGTAGGCTTGTCGTACCTCCTGAAATACTTCTTCATCTCGCTTGTAGCCCTTGTAAGCGCGTTGTGTAACCTGATCTATTTTGGTGGGAATATTCTGAATGTTTGACACCGTTGCATAATGCGTATTGACCAGCCCGGACATATCAAAATCATAAGGTATAGAAATAATTTTATCATCAATAAACATGAGCCGTTGATTGTGCTGAACCCTGGCAGAGTAGTCTGTATTTCCTATCATGTACTCAAAAAAGGCATTCTCCACCGAATAATAAGGATCGTGTTGCAAGGGATGGATTACCCTTTTTATCTGCTTCCCATTTACGCGTTCTTCAACATTATCAATATCTTCTATCAGGAATCCTTTTATCCGGTGCTCCTTGGTTCGTTTGCCTTTTTCTTCTATAAATTCAATCTCCAGCAATCTGGTTTTGAAATGATAAGGCGAAATATCTTCATATAACTTATAGGCTAAGTACTCTTTTAGAACATAGTCGTTGCTGTTTTCTCCTTCCAGGCAGGGTAATACTATTTTAAGTTTTTTATTCCCTTCAAAGAGGGTGCCTTTTATTTCAAGATTATTTAGTTTCATTCGCAAGGGCACATAATAACAGTTGTTCCGCCTAAAGTTACCCCGTGCCCTTATTTCAACGTCCAGTGAGTCCCATCCCCGGGCTTTGTCCAAATAATAAAATTCTGAATGTAAATAAGTGCTGTCATTGGTGTTCTCCTTAAGGTTTTTTGCTGAGAATTTTAGTTTAACAGACAATTGATCCTGATTTTTAAAAAGCTCTGTTGTCTCCCTTGAACTGCCTTCAAGGTCATTCTTTTGGGAATACACTTCATGGCCCAATAACGAATAAAGCATAAGAAAAAGAAATATAGCAGGAGTTTTCATATCGCAATTTTCGATCTTACTAAATATAATCATTTAAATATCAACATAGCTGAGTTTCGAAATTCAAAACCCTCTTGTTAAAAACTATAATGAGGTAAATAAAAGATTTACCGCAATATTTTATCGGTTACTAGCCCAAACAAAAATTATAATTGTTAACTTCCTTGACTAAAACAACCTAAAAATCAATTTTATGAGAACTTTATTTTTTTATCTGTGTTTTGCTTTTCTTTTGATAGGATGCAAAGCCGAAGTTGACAATTCTGCAAACGAGGCTTTCGAAGCAAATTCAAAAACCGTATTGACTAATTTACAGGGGTTTCAAAATGAAAATTTAGATTATTCCATGTATGCAAAAGACTTTACTATGCTGGAAACTACGTTTGGAGCCGAGAAAGAATCTATTACCTTAGATGAAATGATGGCCTCCGACAAGCAAATGTGGGAGACTTTAGATTTTAAAATGTTAACTGATCCACCGGTTTTATTGCCTGGTGTTAATACGGATACCAAAATGCCAGACGGTTCGGTTCGGCATTACAGCACCTGGGAAGTGACCCTTCCTGCAACAGATTCTACTGAGGCCAAAACAGGTATTATTAATTTATATGAATCTTTCGATTTTGACCCAGATGGTAAAATCCTGAACCAGCAGGTATACGGAGATTTCACGGGTTTGATGATGTATCTAATGGGCAATAATTAATGTCTTTTGATTTATAAAGCAATACAAGCCTTCGTTCTAAAATGAAGGCTTGTTTTTTTGAACCTAATTACCTTCACACTAAATGAAAAACTTCCCAAATGCCCTGGTCATTATGATAGGGTTTATTCTATTTGCCGCGATATTGACCTATATCATTCCTCAGGGCGAATACCAAAGGGTGATCGATCCGGAAACAAATCAGATAAGCGTAGTAAATGATTCATACACGATGATTAATGCTCCTTCGGTTTCCGTATTTGAAACTTTTATGGCAATTCCCGAAGGTTTTATTTTAAGGGCTGATTTAATTGCATTGATCCTATTGATTGGAGGAAGTTTTTTTGTTATTGAAAAGACCGGCGCCCTGAAAGATGGGATTGAGTATCTGACGATGCTCTTGAACGGCAGGGAAGAAGTTGCCTTAATTCTGGTTTCCCTGGCTTTTCTTGCCGGAGGAGCATTAAGCGGGCTGCAGGAAGAAATTATTGCTATGACTACTGTTCTTATGTATTTAACTTCCAGGTTGGGTTATAATTCCTTTGTAGCGGTAGCCATTAGTTTTGGCTCTGCTATTTTGGGGGCGTCATTTAGCCCCATAAACCCCTTTGCCGTGGTAATTGCCCAAAAGGAGACAAATCTGGAATTTTTATCCGGCAGTGGATTCCGCTTGGTTGTTATGGCAATAGCATTTGTAGTATGGATGTTTATGGTCATCAGATATGCGAATAAAAACAGGGTGATAAAGGAAGACGAACATCTGTTTGTTAAGAAAAAACTCAATATAAGAAGTGCCTTAATACTGGGATTGGTAGCTGTGACATTTGTGATTTTAATTATTGGAATTTTGAAATACAATTGGGGTTTTAATGAAATGTCGGCTGAATTTTTTGTACTTGCCTTACTGACCGGGTTAATTGGAAAACTTGGCATAAATGGAACCAGTGAGGCCTATGTAGAAGGGTTTCAGGCAATGATATTTGCCGCAATGATTGTGGGCTTATCCAGTAGTATTTCCATCATTCTTGAGCGGGGGATGATCATAGACACCATTATTTATGGGCTTTTTACACCCATGCAATATTTACCCAAAAGCCTTTCGGCAATTTCAATGCTGGTTTCCCAGTCCTTTCTTCATTTTGTAGTACCCAGTTATTCCGGGCAGGCAGTTTTAACCATGCCTATATTGGCCCCATTATCGGACTTAATAGGTATTTCCAGGCAGGTATGTGTATTGGCATATCAGTATGGCGCGGTGATGATGGACCTATTAATCCCTACAAATGGAGGGCTGATGGCTGTTCTTGCCATTGCCGGGATCTCCTTTGATAAGTGGTTTAAATTTGCCTTAAAGCTGGTTCTGGTCATCATGGCAATCAGTGCTGCAGCGATAGTGGTTGGGATATCAATAAACTTATAAACAGAAAACAGTTAATCTTATGGGCTTTTCAAATTGGCGCTTTGTAAGGTTCGTTTTACGAATCCGTCCACATAAAATCAAACAAATTGGTAAATGATAATGGGATGAAAATCTAAAAAAGTACACATATAACAAGTTAGCGGCAACCTGAAGAGAGCCCAATTACTTACATTAATTTTAACAAATTGTAAATATAAAAACCAATTATAAAAATGAAAAAAATTTTTATCTCGGCTTTATTTAGTTGCATTTTCATAAATAGCTATGCCCAATCTAGCTCTGATGATTTAACACTGGCAAAAATTAAAAATATAGGTTATCAGCAATCTCAAGTTAAACAAATGACCTATGAATTGGCAGATGTGTATGGACAAAGACTCACAGGTAGCCGGGAATATCTTGCTGCTGCCAAATGGGCATCAGCTAAAATGAAAGAAGCTGGACTTGTAAATGTACACTTCGAAAACTTTTGTACTGATTGTCGTGGTTGGAATGTGAAAAATTTTAATGTGGAATTGCAGTCTCCAAATTACATGCATATCGTTGCTTATCCTTTGGCATGGACAAAAAGCACTGATGGTATTGTAGAAGGAGATGTCGTAAACATTGAAAGTTATTCTAACATGAATCTTGTGGAACAACAATATGCTGGCAAATTAAAAGGGAAAATTATCTTGTTAGGTGAAGAACCCTTGCCCAAATCTTTACCAGATAATATATTCAAAAGATTTACGAAGGAAGAGCTGGTAGAGATGCAGAATCGTTTGGTTCCTCAAATTGAAGCAATTCCCATACCTAAACAATTAGAGATATGGCATGACGAATATTTTGAGGATAATGCTTTCCTTCAATTTGTGGAAAATGAGGGAGCCCTTGCCGTTTTTAAAACATCATCATCTATTGCCGGTATAGTTAATGTAGGAGGAACTTATTATTATAAGGAAAATGACCCTAAACCTTTACCCTATTTTATCATCATGCCAGAACATGCAGGCAGACTCATCAGACTTTTAAAGCAAAATATATCCCCAAAAATAAAGTTCAATCTTGAAACGGACTTTTACAATGAACCAGATAATAATGTTAATATTATTGGAGAAATTATGGGGAGCGATGCTAAACTGAAATCGGAAGTTGTACTTATTGGTGGACATTTTGATTCATGGCATACTGCAACTGGCGCAACAGACAATGGTGCAAATTGTATGGTACTATTGGAAGCATTAAGAATTTTAAAAGAAAGTGGATTGGAAACAAAAAGAACTATCCGGCTTGCCTTTTGGGGTGGTGAAGAGGAAGATTTTAATGGCTCAGTAGCTTATGCTAAAAAACATTATGGCGAATTCAATAGCAAACCAAATACCGAGTCTGAAAAAGTTACTGCTTATCTAAATCTTGACAATGGAATAGGATTAGTAAGAGGTGTTTATTTACAATCAAATGAATATGCCCGACCAGTGTTTAAAGATATTTTTCATCGTTTTTCGGATTCACAAGACTACTACGTTACTATTGAAAACAAATTGGGTAATGACCATCTCACGTTTGATTATTATAATATCCCCGCATTCCAGTTTATCCAAGACCAATTAGATTATCGTCCTGTTACTCATCATACGCCATTGGATTTACCGGAGTACGCGTTAGAATCTGATATGATGAAAAATGCTGTTATGCTTGCATGGACAATTTACTCACTTGCCTCAAGCGAAGAAATGGTTCCAAGGAATATAAAAAACTGATTTGGCAATATAAATAAACTCTGATATGATGAAAGCATTTTATAAAAAAGGCAGCCGCTAACACAGTATAAAATTAATTGCTAGTTCAAGCCTATCCTTCGACTGCGCTCAGGACAGGCTTTTGAAAATCCTCCCACGCCAAAGCGTGGCGGGACGGATTTTCTATTCGGTTTGTATTTGCTAAATTAGGTGCTTAAACACGCAACTAATCTTATACAAGACCGTTGTACCCCATATGTTATTAAGCATCGATGAAACCAGAGAATAAGCTTTTTGCAATTAAAATAATACACACGATCGTTTGGTTATTTTTTGTGGTTACTATTTTTTATGTCCTGTATTCTGGCATCACCAATAATATAAATACGTATACCTGGATATGTGTTGCATTGGTTATAGGTGAAGGACTAACCCTGTTGACATTCAAAATGTTTTGTCCGCTCACACTGGTTGCAAGAAGATATTCAGATTCTGAAAAGGACAATTTTGACATTTTTCTGCCAAACTGGTTAGCGAAGAATAACAAGATAATATTCACTTCGCTTTTCATTATAGGATTAATCATAGTGATATATCAGACTATTCATAATTAAAAAAATACGGTACACTACAACGCCTATAATTTATCGCAACTTTAGAACTACCATGAAATTTCCTATCTTTAGGAAAGACTAATTTTGGCTTAATTGCCAAACGTTCAATGCTCGCTTTTGCCTGCGTTAATTTTTTCGCCAAAGACCAAAAATAAGAAAACACTTTGCACAACACCGTATATCAAAGCATAGTCCCTTTTGGCCTGCTGCGATACATGCCAAACATTATAGTCAAATAAAAAACATTATGGCTAAACACAGAACCAGTCTGCCACAACTAACCGCGTCCACATTTATGACTGATGGTGGATTAGAAACAGATCTTATTTTTAATCATGGTATTGATTTACCGGAATTTGCTGCATTTGATCTCCTCAAAAATGAAGAAGGAAAAGAAGTACTTAGAAAATACTTCATGGACTATCTTGATATTTCAAAAAAACAATGTCATGGTTTTGTTTTGGAAGCTCCGACATACAGGGCAAATCCGGACTGGGCACTTAAAATTGGATATTCACTTGAATCCCTGAATGATATGATCAGAATGGCCGTTCAGGAACTTGAGAAAATAAGAGAGGACTATGAAAGTGAAGGGTTCAAAATTCCAATAAGTGTATGTATAGGACCAAGAGGTGATGGTTATTCCCCGGATGACAAAATGAGTATCGAAACAGCTGAAGAATATCACTCATATCAAATAAAAATTGTCGCGGACACCAATGCTGATCTTGTTTCAGCCCTAACAATGAATTATAACGCGGAAGCTATTGGTATTGCAAATGCAGCGAAGAATAATAATATTCCTGTCGTAATTTCCTATACGGTTGAAACAGATGGAAAGCTTCCAAGTGGTCAATCGTTAGAAGAAGCTATTACTTCTCTCGATAAAATTACTGATAACTATGTCTCATATTTTATGATCAATTGTGCACACCCGGATCATTTTATGGATATATTGAATCCGGAAAGTACATGGGCAAAAAGGATAAAGGGACTAAGAGCAAATGCATCTAATAAAAGTCATGCCGAGCTGGATGAGTCAGAAACTCTTGATGCGGGAGATAAAGAACAACTAGCAAGAAAATATCAGGAGTTAAAAGCACTTCTTCCTAATCTTAGTGTTATAGGAGGTTGCTGTGGTACTGACCATACACATATGAATGAAATTTGTAAAGCTTGGTTTGATTAATAACTGAGTATAAAAAGTTATATATTGCATAGCTTCCCAACATAAGCCGGGATATCATATACAAGAACGCAATCAAAATTAATGCAATCCTAAACCACTATTATTTATGAAAATACACTATACGCTATCCTTCCTGTTTGTAATATGTATTGCCAATGTATTTTCTGCACATTCACAAACATTGGAAAAGGCAGTTCCCATTTTCAAAGATGGTGAGGCTCAAATCGTACCGGCTTTTGAGGATGCTGCAAAGTGGATCAGGCATGACTTATGGGTAGAGACCACTTTTGACACTGATGGCGACGGTAAATTAGATCGTATGCATGTTGCCGTTACACGACCCCAGCAAACCGACACTGAAGAATTAAAGCTTCCTGTAATTTATGTGTCGAGTCCATATTTTGGAGGTGTGGCAGATCCCGAAAGTGAAATATTCTGGAATGTTAACCATGAACTTGGAGAAAAAGTAGAAAGACTTGTACACCCTGAAGTTAAGCGCATAGGTGAGCGACCAATAATTTCCAATACTCATATTGAAATTTGGGTTCCAAGAGGGTACATCGTTGTACATTCATCTTCTCCGGGGACGGGTTTGTCCCAGGGTTCGCCAACGGTTGGAGGCGATAATGAATCTTTAGCCCCTAAAGCAGTTATAGATTGGTTATGCGGGCGTGCAAAAGGATATACTGAACCTTATGGTAATGAAATTGTTGAAGCGTACTGGTCTACAGGAAAAGTGGGGATGACCGGGACATCTTACAATGGAACAATTCCTTTAGCAGCAGCAACAACAGGAGTAGATGGTCTTGAAGCCATTATCCCGATAGCCCCAAATACATCCTTTTATCACTATTACAGATCTAATGGTTTAGTTCGGTCTCCGGGAGGTTATTTAGGTGAAGATATTGATGTTTTATATGATTTTATCCATAGTGGTGACGAATCCAAAAGAGCATACAGTAATGCTAAGGTTAGAGATACTGAAATGAAGAATGGCATGGATAGAATTACTGGTGATTACAACGATTTCTGGGCAGGTCGTGATTATTTAAATGATATGGCACCAATGAAAGCAGCTCTATTAATGTCACACGGATTTAATGACTGGAATGTCATGCCGGAGCATAGTTACAGAATATATAAAAAAGCTGAAGAAATGGGACTTCCCACACAAATATTCTATCATCAAAACGGGCATGGAGGGCCACCACCACTAACAATGATGAATAGATGGTTCACCCGATATTTACACGGGATAAATAATGGCGTGGAGAATGATGCAAAGGCATGGATAGTTCGCGAAAATGATACGATAGACCATCCAACGGCTTATGCCAACTACCCCAATCCGGGTGCTTCCATGGTGACGCTGCATTTAGGTTCAGGAGCACCAAAGATGGGGACTCTAAGTCTATCTGAAACACCAAATCAAGGTGTCGAAACATTGGTAGATAATTATTCGTTTTCAGGAGAATCCTTAGCCAAAGCGGAACATACAAATCATCGTTTGCTGTATGTAACTCCAAAATTATCTGAAGATGTTCATATTTCAGGCATACCAAAGATAACAGTCACATTATCTAGCAGTAAACCAGCTGCTAACCTTTCGGTATGGCTGGTCTCATTGCCCTGGAACGAAGGAATAGAAACTAAAATCACCGATAACATTATTACCCGTGGTTGGGCTGATCCACAAAATTATAAGTCTATAAGAAAAAGTGAACCTTTAAAAAAAGGTAATTTCTATAAAGTGTCATTCGATTTAATGCCAGATGATCAAATCATTAAAAAAGGTCAACAAATAGGGCTAATGATTTTTTCAAGTGATAAAGAGTTCACATTGCACCCGGAACCCGGGACGGAATTAACCGTAGATTTAGACGCAACAACCCTACACTTACCCATAGTGGGAGGCATTGAAGCATTTAACAATGCAGTAATAGGCAATTAATCATAGCCCACACCTTGAAATAGTTCTGATTCAGGCATTTGTTGTTTCCAAAGCTTGTAATAATGGCCCCGGGAGTTATAAAGAAAATTGTGGTGGCCCTCTTCCAATACCCTCCCTTTGTCTAATACCACTATTTTATCTGCTTTGAGTACCGTGCTCAGGCGGTGTGCAATCAAAATAATGGTTTTGTTTTCCTTTCTAAGATTGTCAATGGTTTTTTGGACAAAATTTTCTGAACCACTATCCAGGGAAGAAGTTGCTTCATCCAGCACCAAAACTTCCGGTTCTTTGTAAAGTGCCCTGGCAATAGCTATCCGTTGTTTTTGTCCGCCGGAAAGTGTAGCGCCATTCTCCCCCAGATAGGTATTAAACCCATGGGGTAGTTTTTCCACAAAATTCATGATTCCTATCCCCTTGCAGATTTGGGTAATCTTTTCCATATCCGGCGCAAATGATCCAATAGCAATATTATCTATAACATTTCCCGCAAACAGATCAATTTTCTGTGGGACTATTGAAATAAGGTCCCTAAGGCTGTCGTTATCTGCATACTTCAAATCAATTGCCCCTATTGAAATAGTTCCCTTTTGAATGGGATACAGGTTTTGCAATAAGGATATCAAAGTGGTTTTTCCGGAACCACTTTCGCCCACAATGGCTGTGATCTTCCCTTGCGGAATAACCAAATTCAATTTCTTAAAGACCTCTACCCGTGTTCCGTACCTGAAAGCCACATTTTTAAAATTTATGTCCCCGAGCCTTTCCCTTCTAAGCTGAATTTTATTTTCAGATCCCTCCCTTTCCAAATCCATGATCTCAAATAACCTGTCGGCTGCTATCAGGGCATTCTGAATTTCTCGGTTGGCGCCAATCAGGCTTGCCACGGGTCCGGTAAAATAGCCCACAATAGCATAGAAAGACATCAACTCTCCCGGCGTAATTTCCTGTTCGATAACAAAGTAAGAACCACTCCATAAAAGAATTATGGTAAACAATTTTGAAATGGATCCACTGCTGCTTGAAGAGAAAACTGAATTTAAGGCAGAATGATACCCGGTTTTTAACAGGCTAATAAATTTAGTTTCCATCTTAATATTGGCAAATCTCTCCAGACCAAAACTCTTTATAGTACCAACCGCGTTCAGGGATTCGACTAACTGACTTTCGAGCTCAGCAGATTTTTCCATAATCTTCCGTTCTGTTTTCCTGTTCAGCCTGTTTACAATAAAATAAAGCATTGCATACACAGGGATCACGGTTAACATTATCAGTGCCAGTTTCCAGTAAAAGGAAAACATGATCGCAAAAGAGAAGAAAATGATAAGTACATTCACCGTGAGATTCAGTGAAACCCCGTTGATAAAGGCCCGTATTTTTACAGCATCGTTTATACGGGAAATAATTTCCCCAACACGCATGGTATCAAAGAATTGCTGGGGGAGTTTTAATAAGTGCTTGTAATAGCCCAGGATAAGGCGGACATCAATCTGCTGACCCGATTTTATCAGGAATACGTCCTTAAAAACCCCAATAAGCAATTGTAATGCAAGTAATACCAGCATGATAACGCTTAACAAATTCAATAATCTGGTATTCCCGCTCACAAAGACAAAATCGGTCAATTTTTGTATATAAACAGAGGTGGAAAACCCCAGCAAAGTATAAACCACGGCTCCTGCAAAAGCCTGTAACAATAGCCATTTATGAGGTTTTAGAAGAAACCAGAAACGCCTGTATACGGACACTTTTTCATTCCTGCCCACAAAGTTCTCTTCAGGCCTTAAAAGGACCAAAACCCCTGTCCATTCTTTCCGGAATTCTTCATGCGCCTTTTTTTGTAATTTCCCATAAGCGGGATCCATTATACTGATGTGTTTTTTGGTCACTTCAAAGAGCACCGCATAATGATGTAATCTTTCGTTGACCAAGAGATGGACAATGACCGGCAAGGGTATTTTGAAGAGGTTTTCAAAATGTGCACGCACTCCTTTAGCCTCAAAACCAAGTTTTTGGGCCGCTTCCAACAAGCCAAGCACATTGGTGCCTTTTTTATCTGTACCCGCATATTGCCTTATCCTGGCAATAGGAATTTGTAGTTGGTAATGCGCTGCAACAGAGGCCAGGCACGCAGCACCACAATCTGTGATATCGTGCTGTTTGATGTTGATTTTTGCCATAAAGAGATTCATTATGACACAAGATAGAAGCGCAGGCTGAATTAAGGTTGCAGGGGTAAGGGCTAATAATATTAAAAATGCACAACACCATATTGATCCATAACCCAGACCTTAAAAGTATTTGTAGCTATTTTTTGCAGTCATTTTTTTTGATGAAGTAAGGGTGCTATTTGAAAAGAAAATTCTTGATATTCTCCCAATTAGGAAATACGAAATAGTAAAATACAGAGAATGAAATGAATACTATGATTAAAAATTGTACCATCCTTTTTTTATTTTCCATAGTGCAAACTGTTTAATTTATACTTCATCATCAGAAATTCTGATGATGAAGTATTTCAATGAATTATTTTGTACAGCTATCCCCATTCATATAATGGGTGTAATATTCCGACATGCTTATAGCTGCCCCGGCAGCAGTGGTTCCCCGAAAAACAGATCTGATAAACCACCCTGCATCCCAGGCAAAACAACCACCTGTAATTTTCTTTAATTCCTGTGAATTCAAATTTATTAATTCCATAATATTCCTTTTACGTTATTAACTTCTTCCTAATAAACCATCTTTAAAATGTTCCCAATCACCAATTATTTCCCGGATACCTCCAATTACAGCACCAGTAGCAATTCCGATAAGAAAATCGTCAATACCTATTAACCCACCATTTGTTAGGGTTTTTTCTTCAAGTGATAATTCTTCAAATTTTTCCATTCGTATACTATTTTAATTACACATTTATTTATAAACCCTCCATTGCGCACCTGGATGATCTGTTCCTGCTAAGATCATTGTATTCACCGCATAACACCTGCATGTGCAATAAAATTATTGGGGGGCGGGGGAACTCCCTGACGGATTTAACCAATCGTCCATATTGTCATAAAACAATTCAAACAATGTGCGCCTGCTAAGTATAAAATTGGCGTTCAGGGTCATCCCCTTTCTTAGGTTTCCCCTAAACCCGTTTTTCAAGGTAAGGTAGTTTTGATCGAGGCTGCATCTCACCTTAAAGACAGATTGTTCCCCTGAATATTCCAGGTCCCGGCCAATTTCAATTACCTGTCCGGTAGCCAGGCCCCATTGGTTATAGTTATAAGCCTCTATCTGAAAACTGGCATGGTCCTGTTCTTTAATCAGCCCAATATCTGAAGGACTTACATAGCATTCCACTACTAAATTGGAGCCAGGTGAAATTTCAGCCAGCACAGAGCCCGCGTTCACAAAACTTCCGGTTTCCTGATTATTTATGTTTAACAAAGTTCCCCCGACTGGTGCAGTTATGATATACTGATTTTTACTTTCCTCCAGTTGTCCTTTAGTAGTTTGCAGCTCTTTTAGAGTTTTATTGTACGCAACCAGATCGGTCTGCCAGAAATTTTTTTGTTGGTCCCTGTGTTGTATTATCCCGGATTCGGCCAAATCCAATTCAAGCTTGTAGTTCTCATATTCCAACCTGGCAACAACCCCTTTCTCATATAGAATTTTATAGCGCTCAAAGTCCGACTTAATCTTTTTGAATCGCAGTTGTAATTCCCTTAGTTTTTGATGGTAGTGCAGATACCCTTTTTCATATTTAGCAGAGCTGAGTTCAGAAATACGAACAGTCTTATTACTTACAAGGATACTAAGGTCTGCTATAAAGGATAGCGTTTCCCGGATCTGATAACCTATAAGATTGAGCTTCTCATCTATTCCCTGATCATCAATGATTAAGAGTGTGTCTCCCTTGGCAACTTTCTTATTATTGACAAGTTTACTGTAAATAACCTGCCCGGAGTGTATAAGACTGATGTTAATACGTTCCCTGTTGGGTTTAATGACCCCCCTGGCCGAAGAAACCACATCTACTTCTAAAAAGGGGAGTGCCATAATAGTACCAATGAGTAACAGGAGTATAACAAGGTATATACTTTTACTTCTGGAACTGTGCACAAACTGGTGTACCTCTGCTGTATTTTCCAATATTTCTTTGGGAAAAACCTGTTTCATATTTCCTGTTTCTTAAAAGGAAAACGTTGTGGATAATACAAGATAGAAGTCCGGACTGCATTGCAGTTGCAAAATGGGCTAAAATGCTATGGATAAAACATATTTAGAATACTGATTTATCTGTTTAATTTTTTCGGTCGGGAATACTACCTATATTTATATACCCGGTTGGCCTTCATAAAAATCAGTCTTTTAATGAATAATTCCGACCTTTAGAAAAATTCGTCAAAAAATGGAAAATAATAATCAAAAAAGTAAAATAAATCGTCGAAAGTTTTTACAAACCGGATCAGCCTTTACAGCTTCTGCCATATTTTTACCTTTAAGCGGTTATAAAGTTTTTGGCTTTCCTGACTACAACCAGAAAGAAAATTCAATTCCTTCTGTTAAACTCAACAACGGCGTATCTATGCCCATGCTTGGATTTGGCACGAATACCCTAAAAGGTTCTCTTGGCGTTCGATGTGTGTCCGATGCAATTTCTGTTGGTTACCGCCTTATTGATACCGCCACTATTTATGGCAATGAAGAAGCCGTAGGAGCAGGGATTAAACAAAGCGGTATAAAAAGGGAAGAACTGTTTTTAACGTCAAAACTTTGGGTGGACGATTCAGGGTATGAAAGTACCAAGACAGCCTTTGAAAGGTCATTGAATAAATTGCAGACATCGTATCTTGATTTATACCTCATCCATCGGCCCAGGGGAGATGTTAAAGGCACCTGGAAGGCAATGCAGGAGTTAAATGAAGAAGGCAAAATCAGAGCAATCGGGCTGAGTAATTTTGAGCCGGATCAATTGGACGAATTGATAGCCTATGCAAGAATCAAGCCTGTGATCAATCAAATAGAAACTCATGTTTTCTTTCAGCAGCGACAATCATATGAGTTTTTGAAAAAACGTGACATTCAAATGGAAGCCTGGTCTCCTTTTGCAGCCGGGCGCAATGGAATTTTTAGCAATGAAACCCTGGCTGGTATTGGCAAAAAATATAATAAGAGCAATGCCCAGGTATGCTTGAGGTGGCACTTCCAAAGAGGAGTGGTTGCTATCCCAAGAAGTTCACAAAAAGCACATATGATTGAGAACCTGGATATTTTTGACTTTGAACTTACCAAAAATGATATGCAGGCAATTGCCAAATTAGATTTGAATACTACTCAATTTCCGGAATGGGGTTAAGGGATGGGGATAGGTATCGATAACCCGGACAGAGAAAATGTAATCAAATGAAACCCGTGATATCAAAATAAATTATGAAAATAGTAATTGCCCTGTTGAGTGTTTTTTCTCTACTAATAAACGTGTCTTGTAAAAAAGAAATTGAAAAGGAGGGTTATGTAAATGTTGAAGGCGGCAAGATATGGTATAAAATTGTGGGCGATGGAGGTGGTATTCCTTTGTTGGTTCTTCATGGCGGTCCGGGTTCACGAAGCTGCTCAATGATTCCGGGTTTTTCACTTTTAGGCGACGAAAGGCCAATTGTTTTTTATGACCAGTTGGGTTCGGGCAATTCAGACAGGCCTACTGATACAATTCTTTGGAAAACGGAACGCTTTGTAAATGAAATCGATTCGCTTAGAACATCGTTGAAATTGAATGAATTACATATTTTGGGCCATTCCTGTGGCAGCACTTTCTTAGTAGAATATATGGTTGCCAAAAAACCTGAAGGAGTTAAATCGGTCATTTTTTCTAGTCCGATGATCAGTACATCTGATTGGATTGAGGACGCCAACATCTTATTATCTCAAATGCCTTTTGAAATACAGGATACTATAAAAAAATATGAAGCTTTAGAGAATTATTCAGCACCTGAATATCTTGCAGCTACCGATTCCTTTTACACCCGACACTTATCCCGAAGGAGCTGGCCTTATATCCCTAATATGGAATGTGATAATGTGCCTGAATTCAATGAACAGGTTTATAATTATATGTGGGGGCCCACGGAATTCACCGCAACGGGTACGCTTATAGATTTTGATCGCACGGCTGATTTGAATAAAATTAAAGAACCCATCCTCTTCGTAACAGGTGAATTTGATGAAGCAAGACCGGAAACCATGTATAAATATCAGAAATTATCCAAAAATGCAAGTGTTGAAATTATTGGAGATGCCGCACATATGACAATGATCGATCAACCTGAAAAACTTGAAGAAGCGATTGGTAGTTTCCTGAAAAAAGTGGAAAATAATCATTGAAACATCATACAATAATACATCCGACGAATTAAAACAAGGCATATCCCGGTTGTTCACCACCAATATGAAAACCAAAGTAATGACAGGGTTTAAAACTTTTGAAACGGAAAGACTTATACTAAAACCAACTTCTGTACAAGATGCTGAATTTATTTTTGATTTATTAAACACACCAAAATGGTTGGAATTTATTGGTGATAGAAATGTGAAATCAGTTGAAAGTGCAAAAGAATATATTAAGAACAAAATGTTGCCCCAGCTCAAAAGGCTCGGATATTCCAATTATACCTTAATTAGAAAGTCTGATACTATGAAAATTGGGACTTGTGGACTCTATGACAGAGAAGGATTAAATGGAATTGATATAGGATTTGCATTTCTCCCGCAATATGAAAGAAACGGCTACGCTTTTGAAGCTGCAAATAAGCTCAAGCATTTGGCGTTTTATGAATTTGGAATACCTGAAATAAATGCCATAACTACCAAAGAAAACAGTTCCTCACAAAGGCTATTGGAAAAATTAGGATTAACGTTACAGGGAACTACAAGGCTTCCGGATGATGATGCAGAACTATTATTTTATACTATAAAAAATAATACTCCTCCACAACAAGAATTATAAGGCATTTGGCATTGCAATGCCTGGCCGGTCCTGCATTTTTATTTCCTTCTTTTTTGTATTTTCACCCCTATGCGAAATATTCCAATTCCTGTTTTCTTCTTCCTTGTTTGTTTGAGCTGCCAAAATTCCATGGCACAAGAACTTAAACTAATGACAAATGAACGATTGATTCTGGGCACTTATAAAGAACGGACCGCTTCCATTAGACAGCGGTGATATAGACGGGGACGGAGACATAGATATCCTGGTGGCCAATGGAAGGCACTGGCCGGGTCAGAACCGTATTTTTAGAAATAATGGGCGTGGGATCTTTACAGTTGAGCATGATTTGGGAACACAAAAATCAACCACCTATGCCACCGAATTGGCAGATCTGGATAATGACGGGGATCTGGATGTTGCCGTGGGAAATGATATGGCGCCCAATTATATATACCTCAACGATGGTGCCGGGAATTTTACCAGGGGTGCTTCTTTTGGTGAAGCCTATGCCCCAACACGGAATCTTACGCTGGCAGATTTAGACCTGGATGGCAATGTTGATATTCTTATTACCAACAGGGGCCGTGCAAACCAAATCTGCCTTAACAACGGTAGAGGAGAATTTGCCAGGACAATCGCTTTTGGAACCAAAGAGGATTCCACCATAGACGTTGAAGCCGCGGATATGGATAATGATGGTGACCTGGATCTTATCCTGGCCAACAGGGATGAACAACCCAATTATGTCTACTTAAATAACGGCAGCTTTAATTTTTCGGATAAGATCGCTTTTGGCACCGGGCACGACAATACGAGGTCTGTAAGTGTGGCCGATATCAACAGGGATGGCCTGCAGGATATCGTTGTTGCGAATATCGGAGAACCCAATGCCATTTACTTTGGGAGTGTGGAAGATCCCTTCTCTGAATATGTAGTTTTTGATTCAGGCAAAGCGGACAGTTTTGCCGTTACGGTTGCCGATCTCAATATGGACAATGAGTTGGATATCATCATAGGGAATGCCGGAAGCCGGAATGCGATTTACCTGAACCTGGGGAATGGTAAAAAATGGAAAAGGACTCCCATGGCCCGGGAGGACTTTGAAACCTACGATATCATCTCTGCCGATCTGAACAATGATGGTTTTCCAGACCTGATCGAGGCAAACTCAGATGAAATTAACCGTTATTATCTAAACCGTACCAAAAATTAAATATAACTTGTTCCACTATTAACGACTTCTAAAAAATTAGGCTATGTGTTTCAATAAACCGCGGTTTTTAACCCTCGTGTTTCTTTTTACCCTTTTGGTTTCTTATATGGCAAAAGCACAGTCAGATCCCTTACAACTCACCTATCTGGGAACGGCCGGCTGGAAAATCTATGATGGCAATATCACCGTTTTAGTTGATCCCTATATTTCCAGGATCAAACTTGGTACCGGCCCGGGTATAAGCCCGCAGGATAAAAGGGCAACCGTTGAACGCACAGACATCTTTATCTCAGATACCCTAAGCATAGACTCCCTCATCACCAATGCAGATTATATTCTGGTGCACCATGCGCATTTTGATCATTTGTCTGACGTGCCTTATATTGCCAGGAAAACCGGCGCAAAAGTGATAGGGACAGAAACGACCTGCAATATCCTCAGGGCCTATGGTATCCCAAAAGAGCAGTTGTATCCGGTGAAGGGCGGGGAAGATTATCAGTTCGACAAATTTTCTGTTAAGGTAATCCCATCTATTCACTCCGCTTTAGATGACAAGCATTATATAGACTCCAGAACCTATACCACAGTCCCGGAGGCACCTCTTAAAGTGGTGGAATTCATTGAAGGAGGTTCGCTCATGTTCCTTGCCCGCTTTCCAGAGCATGAAGTACTGACCATGGGCTCCATGAACTTTGTTGAAAGAGAGTTGGTGGGTCTAAAACCAGACATCCTGCTCGCGGGGATTAACCAGTCGCAACTGGGCCTTTACAAGTATAACGAACGCCTGCTAGCGGTTACCAATTACCCAAAAGTGGTTATCCCCACTCATTGGGATAATTTTCGCCTCCCCTATGGCTATTCACAAAAAACATCCGTGGACCAAAAGCTTTTGCCATTTAAGGAGGCCGTTAAGGGGATTTCTCCACAAACAAAGGTCCTGATTCCAGAGCATTTGGGAACCATCACCCTCAACTAAAATAAAATCTAAGCACCGCAGAGGACTACGCCAAAAAAAGAGTTTCATACAGGCCATTAAAAGATAGTACCACAAAATGCCAGGGAAGCGGCAAAATAAATGCCGCTGGAGAATCTCACATTAAAACCTGCTACTTTTAATCCCTGCCTACTGCTTGACAGGTATTAGGCATTCGCGACGATTAGCAGAGCATATTATATTATTTCAAAAAACAGTAAATTCAAATTATCAAAAACAAACCAATGAATGTCCAAAATCTGATAATTGGAGCCGGCCCGGCCGGCTTGGCAATGGCAGGAAAGTTGAGAAATGCGGGCCTGGATTTTGAAATTGTTGAACAAACCAATAAAATCGCGCCTAAGTGGCATAACCATTATGACAGGCTCCTGCTGCACACAGTTAAATCACTATCAAGTCTGCCTTACCTCGATTTCCCAATTGATTACCCGCAATATATTCCGAAACAGCTATTGGTAGCCTATTATGAAAATTATGCAAAACATTTTGACATTAAACCGCATTTTGGTACCGCAGTAACCTCTGTTGTTAAGAAAAATGATTGCTGGCAAATAGAATGTACAAACGAAAAAACGTTTGAAGCACAAAATGTAGTTATTGCCACAGGCTTAAACAGGCTCCCGAATATTCCGTATTGGAAAGGGCAAGATTTATTTGAAGGTAAAATTATTCATGCCTCATCCTATAAAAACCCAACAATATTTAAAGGGAAAAAAGTTTTGGTTATAGGCATGGGGAATACAGGTGCAGAAATAGCTCTGGATTTAGCTGAAAAAAAAGTGGATGTGGGTATTTCTGTGCGGAGTGAAATTGTTGTTATCCCCAGAGATTTTTTAGGAAACCCAATTCAGCTCACGGCCCAAAAATTAGCCAAATTGCCTTTTCGGTTAGGCGATTTGATTGGATCAATGGTTAGAAGATTAACATTTGGCAACATTGAAAAATACGGACTTCAGGTTTCAAATACCCCTCCTGCAAAACTTATTCAGGAAAAAGGCAGGACTCCAATAATAGATTTGGGAACCATTGCCAAAATAAAAAAGGGGGAGATTAAAGTTTTTAAAGATGTCCTTGAATTTCATGAAAAAAAGATTCGCTTTGCTGACCAACAAATGGAAGGTTTTGATGCTGTTATTTTGGCCACAGGCTATTATCCCGGCATAAATGAATTTCTGAAAAACAGGAATGCCGTGCTAAATTCTACAGGCGAACCAACTCACAAAATTGGCAAAGACGAACAAAGAGGTTTGTATTTTATCGGTTATGACAAATTTACTTTAGGAGGTATTCTGGGTACATTAAAAAAAGATTCAGAACAAATTCTGCAAAGTATTCTTCAGCAAAGCCAGCTAACTGCATAACAAATGGTAACTGGTTTGTAAATAGTGTGAAGCCTGTTGGCTCAGGATGTGTCCTTCTTTTAGTCCTTTTTATTGTCCCCCCGCCAGGCCATAAGCCGCATTACCAGTGCAACCCCATAAAATGCGGCCATGATAAGGGTCAGAATAGCTCCCAGCTCCCATTTATCCATAGACCATGATATTGGGAACTTAAAGCCTATGGAATTTGTTATTATAAAAATCCATAGAATGCCAATGCTCAGGACGGAGATCGCCTTCAATACACTTCCTGAGAATTCCTTTATCAAAAAATTATACTGCACGCCAACCAGCCACACTAATACAGGGGCTAATACAAAAGCAACATACAAGTACATCCATAGGTGATTTAACGATCCAAGTAGAATTTCCAGCACATACCGCATTTGAAGGGCTAAAACAAAGGGGGCAAAAAAATAAAACTGTATATTAAGATAGTATTCCACAGAGGAACGCGAAAAACTGCCGGCAGTAAACAATTCTGTTAAAAAGGCAAATGACAGGGGAATACCAATAAAAATGGCGCCCACAATAAAGGCATCAGAAGTCTGCAGTATTCCAAGGATTTCATTAATATTTTGGAAGGTAAAGAGTCCTGTAGGAACCAGCGCATAGGGCACCAAAGCTAAGCAGATATAGAGTAACAACGGGGCTACATAGTCCCTGTAAGCAGGATCTTTTTTAATCTCTTCAGCTATATAGCCCGGCACCCTGGCAGGGTCTTTAAGGATCTTAAAAAGTGTTTTGGGAATATAGATAACCAACAATAGTAATTGAACCAAAATGTCTCCCAGATTCTTTAATAAAACAGATGCATTCATTGCTCAATTGTTTGTTTTATGCCAATAGCAGTAGTAAAATACAATAAGTTAGGGCTACTTCCTCTCCTGGCAAGAAAAAAATAAACTATTACTTTAAAACCGCCCATAATGACATCCCGCATGCAACAAAGGGGATAGTGCGTCATACAACCAGAATAATAAGTTTTTTGGGGTTTGTGTCAAATAAAGATTATTCCTACATTTATTAGGTAGTCAGGGAGATAGATTTAAACATTGAAGGTAACATTTAAGCGATATGGAAGCAAAAAAAGAAAGTCCGCTTAAAACAAAATTGGATAACGCTTTAAAACTTGATTTTGAGCATGATGATGGCATCTGGATTAAAAGTGGTAAAACGCTCCGAAGATTAATTGGTATCCTTGGAATAAGCCTGCCCATTGTATTAGTGCTGGTATCGCTTACCTTCTTTGATCTCAATTCACCCTTAGAGTCTATAAGTCATTATTACTATACCAGGGCCGGGGCAGTATTCACGACCATTCTCAGCCTGATTGCCATTTTCCTGATGGTATACAGCGGTTATAAATCCATAGATTTTTATATTTCAGCTTTGGCGGGAATATGTGCATTATGTGTGGTTTTCTTTCCTACCGGGAGTTTAGGTGAGGTGTGTTGTGATGCTTCCAAAGCCTATGCTGTGACATTTATTTCTGAAAATAGCTCGAGGGAAACCTTTCACTTAATTAGCGCCGCCATCTTTATAAGTTTATTAGCGTATATGTCCTTCTTCATTTTTACAAAATCGGACAAGCCTCTTCATTTAATGGGAAAAGCTAAGATCAAAAGAAATTGGATCTACAGGATCTGTGGTGTTTTAATAGTCATTGCCCTACTGGTTATGCTGGCCGGTTTTAATAGCCTTATTCCCGAAGAACTCTATTTCGGCAATAATCTGACCTTTTGGATGGAAGCTTTGGCAGTTGAAAGTTTTGGAATTGCATGGTTGATAAAAGGGGAAACTTTTTTTCAGGATTCGTCAACTGAGGAAGAAATTTAAATGGTCTAGAACTCCTGCCCATGCTATGAAAAAGCTTTGTTACACATTCTACTGCTCTCCACATTCCAGATAAGTGCTGCAACTTCACAGACCAAACAAGCACCCTCCTGCAAAGGCAAGACTCGTAGTAGTTGGTTTGAAGAATAAAAATCTATAAGAAATTCAGAGATAAAAGAGATGGAATCCATAGGAGCCAAATGACAAAATACAGGCCGATATTAGCCTGTTTACTTCATTGCCAGGACTCACCTGCTGGCGAAAATCCTTCCATGCCCAAAAGCAGGGCAGGTTGGTTTTACTTGTCTGTTAATTTTTACTAAATTAGTTGATCAGGCAGGAATTCTTTCAGACGCAAACTGTTGGCCATAAATTTTAGAAACAACATCAGCTACTTTTAAAGGAGACAGCAAAATACAGACACGAATTCCAAAAATATTAGTCATTTTAAAGCATAAAAGAAATGAAATTTCAAACCTATTTTTTCATTGCAATAGCAGCTATTTTCATCATTTTCAAAAGTAATGCCATAGACAGGAGGTCTCCAAAAACCGCTGGTTTCAATATTGAAAAAGACCTGTTATTGGTACAGTTTGATTGCAAAACCGATGTAGATGACCTCCAGGCTGCAGCGGCATTTGCCACCCTATTGTCTGATTCCCGATTTTCAAAAATACATTATCATGCGGTTGCCGGCACCTATGGCATACAGGATGGCCTGTATGTCCCGCCTAATGCTTTATTTCAACTCGCCTTCGGAGACAACTGGACAGACGCACATGAAAATACAAAGGAAGCTGTTGAAAAGGTTAAGGCGATTGCCCTGGAAACCCTAGCCGGACAGGGTGATATCTGGGTTGCAGATGCGGGTCAATCTGATTTTTCGGCTGCACTGGTAAAAGCTATTCAGGCGGATTTACCCGATTTGAATATTATGCAACGCATTCATATCGTTCAACATAGCGATTGGAATGAAGAAGTTACATCGGCCGGCAGCCTGGATTTTGTAAAGAAGAACACTGATTATCATAAAATACCTGATGGCAATGCAGTTGGAAATGGAACGCCCGGATTTAGATCCCCTGAATATACCCAATGGAAAAATACAATCACAAATCCTGAATTGATTGCCATATGGCAGCTTGCCATTGATTTATCTAACACGTATAACGGAAAAGAGGGGCGATACAACAATGAGGCAATTTCAGCAGGTGGTTTGGACTTTTCAGACCTTTCCGAAGTTTGCTGGATTTTGGGATTACAGGACATCAGGGATACCTCACAATTTTTTAATCTCTTCGCAAATTAAAAATAGTCCTTATGCTAACAGACATCAATCCAAAATTACCCATGCGTAATAAAACGGCTACCAGGGATTACTACATAAACAAACTGGGGTTTGAAGAATTTGGAAATGAAAATTACGATGGCTATTTAATGATCCAAAAAGACAGCATACAAATCCATTTTTTTGAATTTAAGGGCCTTGATCCTAAATTGAATTATGGACAGGTGTATATCCGGACAAATGCTATTGATAAACTTTATCAATCATTCCTGGAAAAGAAATTAAGCATACACCCGGCGGGTCACTTACAAATAAAGCCCTGGGGGCAAAAAGAATTTGCCATGCTTGATCCGGACAATAATTTACTGACTTTTGGCCAGGCTATTTAACTTAAATAAAACCACAGCACCGAGGATTGTATCTCAATTATAGAAAATTCCAACCATTATGGCGCATAGCATGCAAAAAGATATTTTAATGGATTTTGTCCTGCAAAATCAGGTAACCAGCTCCTATTCTCTGGACAGGGTAACCCGTGATAACCAGAGTTTGCGATTAAATAATAAAACGGCCTCCATCGGTTTTATTTATAGACATATTGGGGAAACCATGAATATGTTTGGCCCGTTTTTCGGAATACACTCAGACGTTCAAAACACAACAATGGGTCAAACGGATATGGGAAAGGAATATGATTTGGAAACCAGCCGGGCTCTAATAGAGAAAGGTTATGAAATGCTCAAAAAACTGATTGAGGATACTCCGGATACTGGTTGGCTGGACAAAATAGAGACCCCCTTTTTTGGAACAGTCAGCAAAGCCAGGCTGTTTTCTCATATTCTGTTTCACAACTCCCATCATTGCGGACAAATATCATTGACATTGAAACGTGGAAAATGAAACAAAACAATGTCCGGGGATAAATTTGCTGCGTTACTCTGGCATTAAAATCCTTATATTTAAACAGCTTGAGATGTAGGTTAAAACCTTAGTAAATATAGCAACCTCTTTTGCAATAATTAAACAATCATTTAAGGTAGTTATGAAACTTGATTTACAATTTGTACGCTCACAATTTCCGGCTTTTTCCGAACCTTCCCTGGAAGGGTGGGCTTTTTTTGAAAATGCGGGGGGGTCTTATCCATGTATACAGGTCATCAATCGGCTGACTAATTTTTATATGAAAAATAAGGTACAGGTTAACTATCCTTATCCTGCTTCCACGCTGGCCGGTAGAACTGATGGAGGCTTCTTATAAAAGAATGGGAGATTCCCTGAACGTTTCAGACTCCGAAATTCATTTCGGCCCGTCTACTACGCAAAATGTTTATGTGCTGGCAAATGCCATGCGACCAATGTGGAAGGATGGTGACGAAATTATTGTTTCCTGCCAGGATCACGAAGCCAACGCCGGAGCATGGAGAAAATTGGGGCAACGGGGAATTAAAGTTGTAGAATGGCATGTTCACCCGGAAACCGGATTGCTGATGCTAGATGATTTGGAAGCATTGTTTTCTGACCGAACAAGGATGGTGGCTTTTCCACATTGCTCAAATGTTATTGGCCACATCAATCCTGCTGAAGAAATTAGCCAAATGGCCCATAAGCACGGGGCACTCTCTGTGGTGGATGGAGTGGGCTACGCACCACATGGCTTTCCCGATTTAAAAAACCTGGGGGCAGACATTTATCTGTTTTCATTATATAAAACATTTGGCCCTCATTTGGGGTTGATGTATGTAAACAAAGAGTTGATAGGAAAGATGGAAAACCAATCCCATTTTTTCAAGGAAGGTATAAGCAGGAGTATGTTAACCCCTGCAGGTCCAGACCATGCACAAATTGCGGCCGCCAGCGGAATATTAGATTATTTTGATGCGGTTTATGAACATCATTTTGATGAGGCAGCAGCACCTGCTCAAAGAATAAAAGCCATAAACAGATTATTTCAGGAGCATGAAAAAGAGCTGATGGAGCGATTACTGGATTTTTTGAGATCGCGGGATGATGTTCAAATTATAGGTCCTGAAAATACAGAAGAAAGGGAGCCAATTATTTCTATTATTCCTGTCAATAAAACACTTGAAAATGTTTATGCAACATTAACCGAACACAAATTGATGTTGGGGATGGGTAATTTCTATGCGGTACGTCCGCTTATGGATATGGATATCCCAATAAACCCCGGGGTGTTGAGAATTTCTTTTATTCATTATACCACAATGGAGGAAGTTGATCAGTTGATAGAGGGTTTAAAAGTTGCATTGTAAAAAATACCGCTGTGATCAGATACTATCAGAAATGTATATAAGAAAAAAAGACACATACCTGGGTTTAGTACCCATTGCGCTATCCTTGTTTTTTTTCTCGAACGTTAACTTTGGTCAGCAGCAGGCCATTATTACTGATAATATTCAAATACGAGAAGTTTGGATACCCATGGCCGATGGTATTAAATTAGCGGCTGATTTATATTTGCCTTCTGGCCTGAAAAACAATGAGCGCCTTCCTGTAATATTAGAGTATTTACCTTATCGCAAGGATGAAGGCAGGGGGAATCGCTTTCCCCTGTTTTCCTATTTTGTGCAACAGGGGTATATAGTGGCCCGGGTAGATATAAGAGGTACAGGAAGAAGCCAGGGAAAGCTGGTTGATGGGGAATATTCGGATGGGGAACAGATTGATGGAGAACAGGTAATTGATTGGTTATCCAGGCAAAATTTTTCTACCGGCAAAATTGCCATGCTGGGGATCTCCTGGGGTGGCTTTAATGCACTTCATATGGCCATGCGGCATCCACCAGCCTTGAAGACCATTATTTCTTTAATGTCCACTGACGATATCTATCAGGATGATGTCCACTTCATCGATGGCATGATGCATATAGATGCCTATGAAATTGGTCAGGATTTGACCAATGCACTGCCTGGTGCACCGGACTTTGTGATTGATGAAAACTATTTCAAGAATCGGTTTGACACAGATCCGTGGCTTTTGAAATACAAAAAACAACAAACAGACGGGTCGTTCTGGAACAGGGCTTCTCTAAATGAAGATTATACACAAATTGATATTCCCACTTTTGTCATCGGTGGCTGGTATGACGGATATAGAGATTTTATACCCAGAATGTTGAAAAATGCCGACGTGCCTGTCAAGGCATTATTGGGCCCATGGAACCACACCTGGCCAAATTGGGCGAGCCCAGAACCTGCAATTGAATGGCGGCAAATGGCAGTGCGTTGGTTAGACCACTGGCTTAAGGGAATTGATACCGGTATTTTAAAAGAACCCGCACTTTATTATTACCAACGAGACTGGCACAGGCCCGGCCATGATTTAACTACTATTCCAGGTTCCTGGAAAGAATCGGAAGTTTGGCCGGAAACTCTGGACACCTTGCTCTATTTGCAAAAAGATCATCAACTAAGTGCCACTCCCTCGACTTTTGACAATTCTCTATTATACAAACCCTCGGTTGGAATTGAAGCTAGTGGATCGGTAATGTGGTGGGGTGATTGGGCTCCCGACCAAAAAGGGGCAGATATTTACAGCCTGGTATATGACTCCCCTCCCATTTCAGATAGCCTTGAAATACTTGGGTTTCCTGAGGTAATTTTACAAACGTCCACGAATGCTCCGGCCGCCAATTGGTTTGTGAGGTTGTCAGACGTGGCCCCCAACGGGATGGTCACACAAATTACAGGTGCAGGATTCAATGCAACCCACGTAAAATCCGCCTCAATGCCTGTTAAATTGGTAGTGGACAGCACTTATACCTTAAAGATAGAATTGCATGCCACTTCATGGAAATTCCAAAAAGGACACAAGATCAGAATTGCCATCAATAATTCACAATGGCCCATGATATGGCCAACTCCTTTTCCAATGACCACTACAGTTCATTCAGATGTTCTAAAACCGTCCTTCCTGAAATTACCATTGCTGTCTGCCCCCGCAAAACGATTATCCAATCCATTTCCAAAACCTGCAGTGGATCCGGAATTAGTAACCTACAAATCCTTAAGCTCAGAAACCCTTTCAGGGTTTGCCGAAATCAATACAGTAACCCGAAATGAACGTACCCAAACCACCACCGTTTTGGCAACCAATTCCGGGAGTGACGAATATCCCTGGGGAATTGTTCATTACTCAGAAGCGATTACACATGAAGTAAGTGATAAAAGTCCCGATAAAGCAAAAGTAAAAAGCACCTATTCAATTACCGTCGAACAAGGGGATCGCCAGTTGAAATGGATAGGAATCCTTGACTTTTCCAGCGATGAAAAACATTTTTTCTATGATTATACCAGAAATCTCGAAGTAAACAACCAATTAATCAGAGAAAAGAACTGGAACTCGAGCATCCCAAGGCTATAATTGTATTCCAACCCTCGCTGGTCAAAACAAAAGTACCCTGATCTATCTCGTTGGAAATTGGATAAAGAGGGATAGCACCATGTATGATTAATAGCCGAGAATTAAAAAGGTGGACTGTTGCCAGTCCACCTTTAATCAGTTAGTGATTTTGCTCCTTATTCTCGGGCAATACCAAACTATATTGAACTTAGTCCAGATCAAATCGGTCAAGGTTCATCACCTTGGCCCAGGCTGCTACGAAATCTTTCAGGAACTTCTCCTTTGAGTCCTCGCATGCATAAACTTCAGCCAGTGCACGGAGCTCCGAGTTAGAACCAAATATAAGGTCTGCACGTGTCCCCGTCCACTTGATTTCGCCGGTTGCGCGATCCCTGCATTCAAATACGTCCTGTGTATCCGAGGTCGCTTTCCAGCTTGTCCCCAATTCTAGCAGATTAAGGAAGAAATCGTTGGTAAGTGCCTCCGGGCGATCCGTAAAGACGCCATGCTTAGACTGATCGAAATTTGTGTTAAGAACACGCATACCACCAATAAGAACTGTCATCTCAGGCACGGTTAATGTCAAAAGCTGTGCCCGGTCCACCAACATTTCCTCTGCTGATGTCTTGTGTTTAGGCTTAAAGTAGTTACGGAACCCGTCTGCGGCCGGTTCAAGGGCTGCGAAAGAATCCACATCGGTTTGCTCTTGTGAAGCATCGGCACGCCCGGGTGTAAATGGAACAGTTACAACATGGCCGGCATTCCTGGCGGCTTGCTCAACACCTGCACATCCTCCCAGAACAATCAAATCGGCAAGTGAAACCTTTTTCCCGCCAGACTGATCTTTGTTGAATGCTTTTTGGATACCTTCAAGTGTGTCCAGCACTTTTGCCAATTGAGCCGGGTTATTAACTTCCCAATCTTTCTGCGGAGCCAGACGAATCCGTGCGCCGTTTGCTCCACCGCGCATATCTGATCCCCGGAATGTTGCTGCCGATGCCCAGGCAGTAGATACCAGCTGTGACACAGACAATCCTGATTTAAGTATTTTACCTTTTAGTTCACTAATGTCTTTATCGTTAATCAGTTCATGCCTAACAGCCGGAATCGGATCCTGCCAAATAAGCACTTCAGAAGGCACCTCCGGCCCAAGATATCGGCCAATTGGACCCATATCACGGTGCGTCAACTTGTACCATGCTTTAGCAAATGCATCTGCAAATTCATCGGGATTCTCATGAAAGCGTCTGGATATTTTTTCATATTCAGGATCGAATCGGAGCGCAAGGTCAGTTGTAAGCATTTTAGGTGCGTGACGTTTTGACTTGTCATGTGCATCCGGAACGCTATTAGCTCCAGCACCACCCTTCGGCCTCCACTGATGTGCCCCTGCAGGACTCTTTTCGAGTTCCCAATCATATCCAAACAGATTCCAGAAGAAATTGTTGCTCCACTTTGTGGGCGTGGTGGTCCATATTACTTCCAAACCACTGGTGATAGTATCATTACCATGGCCGGTACCATAGGTGTTTTTCCAGCCCAGGCCCTGCTCTTCAATACCGGCCCCTGCGGGTTCGGCGGCAACATATTTGTTTGGGTCAGCAGCTCCATGGGTTTTGCCAAATGTATGGCCGCCTGCAATTAGCGCCACAGTCTCCTCGTCATTCATGGCCATACGACCGAAAGTTTCACGTATGTCACGGGCAGCAGCAAGCGGATCAGGATTACCATTCGGCCCTTCCGGATTCACATAGATCAGACCCATCTGAACAGCTCCGAGCGGATTCTCCAGTTCCCGGTCACCGGTATACCTTTTATCCCCCAACCATTCACCTTCAGAACCCCAATAGATATCTTCCTCAGGCTCCCATACATCCTCTCGTCCGCCACCGAAACCAAAAGTTTCGAAGCCCATCGACTCTAAAGCGCAGTTGCCTGCAAGGATCATCAAATCTGCCCAGGAAATTTTCCTGCCATATTTCTGCTTGACCGGCCACAACAACAAACGTGCCTTGTCAAGGTTTGCATTGTCAGGCCAGCTGTTAAGTGGTGCAAAGCGTTGTGTCCCTGATCCACCGCCTCCACGGCCGTCGGCAATCCGGTATGTTCCTGCACTATGCCAAGCCATCCTAATGAAGAATGGCCCGTAATGGCCAAAATCGGCCGGCCACCAGTCCTGAGAAGTGGTCATCAGATCATAGAGGTCTTTCTTCACGGCAGCCAGATCAAGGCTTTTAAACTCATCTGCGTAGTTGAAATCCTCACCCATAGGATTGGAAAGGGAAGAGTGCTGACGAAGGATGTTTAAATTTAACTGATTGGGCCACCAGTCGCGGTTAGAGGTACCTGTACCAGCACTGTGCTTTATAGCCCCCCCCATAAAAGGGCATTTGCTTTCACCGTTAACATGGGAACTTGCCTTACTATCATAAGAGGGCATGCCTTTTGTAGTATCCATAATTCTATTGATTTTTGATTTTACTTTTATAACCTTTAAAGTTACCTAAAAGTTGGCTGATTTATGCCTTTTTACCATCAATAATAACTATAATCCCATACTCAACTTTTATATGCTTCCAGCCAATAGAAATGCGATTCATTCTCAAAGTATCTGAGTATCCTGCATTCCGGCAATTGGCATTAGAACCACCCGTCGCATTTGCCCTTTTCTTACCCCAAAAATCATTACCTTAGGATGTATTAAATCTTGGTGTAACCCAATGTTACAGTGTTTACGGCACCGGCTAGTCTTAAAAACGCTGGCAACAGGCGAAGAAATAGCAAGCCTATGAAATGCGAATACTATATAAACCAAATAGTACCGCTGGTGCTCCAATATAAATAGAAACTAAAACAACCAACCAATGAGGAAATCTGTTATAATTATTGCATTATTCGCAATTATTCTGGGCTGCAAAAATGAAAACCCTGAGGGCTGGATAGATGAAGAAAGAATACTTATGGAAACAGCCCGTGACTGGGTGTCTCTGGGAGGGAATTATGAGCAACAGCATTACTCCAACCTGGATCAGATTAACTCCGGTAATGTAGAGAATTTGGGCTTTGCCTGGGAATATGATGCCAGATCAACCATTGGTCGGATTCCTCGTGGATTAGAGGCAACTCCTTTTGTAGTAGATGGAATCATGTATACCTCGGGCGCGTGGGGATTTGTTTACGCAATAGATGCAAAAACAGGAGAGGAAATATGGAAATATGATCCAAAGGTGGATGCTTCATACAATCGGAGGACTTGTTGCGATGTGGTTAATCGCGGAGTGGCTGTATGGAAAGGAAAGGTATATGTTGGGACATTAGATGGATATATGGTTTGCCTTAACGCCAAAAATGGTCAGGAACTCTGGCGGAAGGATACTTTTACAGACAGGACTTTGGCTTACACTATTACAGGGCCACCCCAGGTGGCAGGAGATATTGTCATCATCGGTAATTCAGGGGCTGAATTTGGGGTAAGGGGATATATAACCGCTTATGATCTTGACTCAGGTGAACAAAAGTGGAGATTTTTTATAGTCCCGGGAGATCCAAAAAAAGGATTTGAACATGAGGAATTAGAAATGGCATCCAAAACCTGGGATCCAAATTCTAATTGGGAAGCCGGTGGTGGTGGAACAGTTTGGGGTCAATCTGCCTTTGATCCTAAATTAAATTTACTTTATGTGGGTACAGGTAATTCTTCTCCTTATCCAATTTGGTTCAGGAGTCCATCAGGAGGCGATAATCTATTCCTTTCATCTATTCTTGCTATCAATCCGGATAATGGAAAGCTGATATGGCATTATCAGACTACCCCCGGGGAAATTTGGGATTATACATCCACACAAAATATAATTTTAGCCGACCTTGATATTCACGGAGAGAAACGAAAAGTTTTGATGCAGGCTCCCAAAAATGGTTTTTTTTATATCCTGGACCGGGCTACCGGAGAATTACTCTCCGCCGAAAAATATACAAAAGTAAATTGGGCAAGTCATGTTGACCTTAAAACGGGCAAGCCGGTAAAAACGGGTCAGGGCTGGTACAAGGATGAGCCAAAACTGGTAAATCCCTCGTTGCCCGGAGGCCATAGCTGGAACCCTATGTCCTACAGTCCCAAAACAGGCCTGGTTTATATCCCTGAAATCATCTATCCATGGATTTACATGGTTGATGAATCATTCGAATTCAAGAAGTTAAAGTGGGGCACAGGAATACTCTATGATGGAACGGGGCCGCCTTACTCGGAGGAAAACAGGAAATATTTATTGGGGCAGACGGATACGGTGGAAATGAACAAACTTAAAGCCTGGGATCCTGTAAAACAGGAGGTTGCATGGGAAATAGTACAGCCCGTTGCCAGGGGTAACGGAGGTGTGCTTTCTACTGCCGGAAATCTGGTAATTCAGGGAATAAATACCGGGTATTTAAAAATCTATGAAGCGGCTACAGGAGAACTCCTGAAAGAAATTGAAGTTGGGACGGGAATCATGGCGGCTCCAATGTCATACGAAATTGATGGAGAGCAATATATAGCCGTTATGGCAGGATATGGAGGCAACGAACTGATAGTAGGTCCTGTAGATAAAAGAGCTGCGATACATAAGTATCAAAACTATGGCCGTATTTTGGCATTTAAACTGGGTGGCGGCGACACCCCTTTACCTCCAAAAGTGGTAACAAGTAAAATTCCCGAACCTATAGAGCTTGAAATGGATATGCAAATGGCAGAAAAAGGGGAATTCCTGTTTTTTACATATTGTATCGGTTGCCATTTAGCCGGAGAAAGCACCGAATATTATTCGCAATATCCTAACCTGGCAAAGCTCAATCCTGCTACTCACGCCATTTTTAAAGATATTGTCCTGAAAGGAGTTTTTGCAACTAGCGGAATGGCTTCCTTTGCTGATGTTCTCAATGAAAATGATGTCGATGCCATTCAACAGTATTTAGTCAAACAGCAAACAGGTTTATATGAAAATCAGGAACGTCAGGAAAAAAACCAAAATGATTAAACATCCAATTGTAATAACAGTTCTAATGTTGATTTCAATGAATGCTTTTACTCAAAATAGAAGGGTCAGGGATTACGGAATCGAAATTGGTGTTTTAAAACCCGGTTTAAACAATGCAATTACCGACGTTGAAGGCGTTAAAGTTGGCCATACTACCTTAATTAATGGAGATAACATCAGAACCGGAGTGACGGCAATAGTGCCACATTCCGGAAATATTTTTCAGTTAAAGGTTCCTGCCGCAATTTATATTGGCAATGGTTTTGGGAAACTTGCCGGTTACAGCCAGGTAAAAGAATTAGGGAACATTGAAACTCCAATTATCCTGACGAATACTTTAAGTGTCCCGGTAGCATCTGATGGTCTGATTACGTATACATTAGAACAACCCGGTAATGAAAATATAGGCTCTGTAAATGCTGTGGTTGGTGAAACTAATGACGGCTGGCTTAATGATATTCGGGGCAGGCATGTTAAGCAGGAACATGTCTTAAATGCCATAAAAAATGCAAAAACAGGAAAGGTTACCGAAGGCAATGTAGGTGCGGGAACCGGGACCAGTTGCTTTGAATACAAAGGCGGCATAGGTACTTCTTCAAGGGTCATCCCAAAATCTCATGGGGCATATACCGTAGGAGTTTTAGTCCAGTCGAATTTTGGAGGGGTTTTTGAATTAAACGGAGTTCCGATCGCCAAAGAATTAAATAATTACCCTTCAGCTTTTAAGGATGAGGTGGACGGGTCATGTATGATTGTGGTTCTTACAGATGCTCCATTGGGTTCAAGAAACCTGGAAAGGCTTGCAAAACGTGCAATAATGGGACTGGCCAAAACCGGAGGTATTGCATCCAACGGCAGTGGAGATTATGTGATTGCGGTATCAACAGCTAAAGAAAATTTGATCCCATATTCAAGTGATTCCTTATTTGTCAGGAAAAAAGAATTGCGGAATGATGCCATAACTCCTTTGTTTTTAGCGACTATAGAAGCAACGGAAGAAGCCATTTTAAATTCTTTATTTGCGGCAGAAACAACAACAGGCAATGGTCATACCAAATCATCTCTTCCGATTGATAAGGTTCTGGCGCTAATGAAGAAATACCACAAAATTAATACTGACTAACCCAATTCAATAGGTAACACCATATCTCACTTACAGGCCAGGTGTAAGCTTGCGGTTATGTCCTTTTAAGAGGCTTAAGCAAGGGAGATCCGAATCAGAAGCAATTGAGATTGAATTTTTCCAATAGATATTAACATCCCCATACCTTCACTAAGAGGTGCAGTTTATGAATTAACTCAAAGTTTCCTTTTTACGTCTTTTTGACAAGATTAAAATGTAGGTTATTCCATGTAGTAATAATTGCATAATTCCTCTTAAATATTTGATAAGTAGTTCATTAGAGGTGCTTTTTTTCTTAACTTCGCCGGCGCTTAAGCCAGGTGCCGGAGAATCTCTTTTTAAGGCTCAAAAAACTAAGTTTTAAAGGAAAAAAAGTATCTTGGCTTTTCTAACATTTTTTATTTAAATCAAGATATTGAAAGAAGAGTATTCTAAATGGTATTCCCCTACTTTAAGCAGGGATATTGAGATGCTGGTATTTGGCCACGCGGGCTATCCGGTTATCCTATTTCCAACGACTTCGGGACGTTATTACGAGTGTAAGGATTTTGGGCTCATAGAATCTGCCCGCTGGTTTTTGGAACAGGGGTTCGTGCAGATTTATTGCCCGGACAGTATCAATGAACTCAGCTGGTACAACAAAGGCATCCACCCGGCGGAGCGCGTTAAAAACCATATGTGGTACGATAAGTTTATCCTGGATGAGCTGGTGAATGCGATTTGCCACCAGAAAGGCATTCCTAAAGTTGCTGTGGCCGGGCCGAGTTTCGGAGGGTATCAGGCGGCAAACTTCGCTTTTAAACATCCCGAAAAAGTAAGTCATATGTTCAGTATGAGTGGCTCCTTCGATATAAAATCATTTTTGGATGGTTATTATGACGACAATGTGTTCTTTAACAATCCCGTAGATTTCCTTCCCGGCTCTAACCATCCGGATCTCTGGAATATGAAGATTGTACTTGGCGTTGGTGAGTGGGATATTTGCCTGGATGCAAATAGGCGTTTGGCACATATCCTGGGTGAAAAGAATATCCCGTTTTGGTGGGATGAGCGTAAGTGGGCAGAACACGACTGGCCCATATGGAAGCAAATGTTTCCTGAATATCTTTCAAATTTATAAGTATTTAAAATAAGCATTATGAAAAAAATAGGAATCTTATTCGGTCAGGAAAACTCCTTTCCACAGGCGTTCATACAAAGGGTAAATGAAAAAGGGATCAAGGATATCAAAGCTGAGGCGGTGAGTATAGACATAGTGGAACAGGCTAAACCCACGGATTATGCGGTCATTATTGACAGGATTTCCCAGGATGTACCCTTTTACAGAGCCTATCTCAAAAATGCGGCTATTTCAGGAACAGCCGTGATCAATAATCCCTTCTGGTGGAGTGCAGATGAGAAATTCTTTAACAATGCCCTGGCGGTAAAAGTAGGAGTGCCAGTTCCGAAGACGGTCATATTACCATCTTCATCTCGCCCGGATGATACAGATGAAAATTCCTTCCGAAACCTGAAATTTCCCATGAACTGGGATGAAATGTTTGAAACCATTGGTTTTCCAGCCTATATGAAACCGCATTCCGGCGGAGGCTGGAAAAGTGTTTACCGTGTGAACGACGCTGAAGATCTCTGGGTAAAACATGGCGAAACAGGTCAGCTAGTAATGATGCTTCAGGAAGAGATTCAATTCCAGGAGTATTTTCGTTGTTATGTCCTGGGCACAGACAATGTACACATCATGCAGTATGAACCACGGAATCCTCACCATTTGCGTTATGTTATTGACGGGCCTGCCGTAGATCCTGCTATTCTGGACAAGGTTAAAAAATACTGTATCCGACTTTGCAAGGCCCTTGGGTACGACTTCAACACTGTTGAATTTGCAGTTAGGGATGGGATTCCATATGCTATCGATTTTTGTAACCCGGCACCCGATGCAGATATTCACTCAGTGGGGCACGCGAACTTCGAATGGATAGTGGAGAACGCCGCTAATATGGCAATTGAAAGGGCACAGGCCTATAAAAAAGGCAAGATGAATCTTACCTGGGGAACTTTTGTAAAAGACCAGATCACAGAAAAGAAAACCCCTCTTAAGTAAAAGGCCGTTGTCAATTATTATTAGATAAATACGAAATACCCAAACGGATATGGAATTTACATTAGGGATTGAAGAAGAATATCAGGTAATAGATCCGGAAAGCAGGGAATTAATTTCCCACGATCAGCAGATTGTCCTGGAAGCTGAAAAACACCTTAGCGAGCAGGTAAAGGCAGAAATGCATCAGGCTGTGGTTGAAGTGGGAACCAATATATGTAAGGATATTAAAGAAGCCCGGGCTGAAATTATTCATTTGCGACGATCGATATCCGAGATTGCCAACGGACTGGGCTTTAAGATTGGAGCCGCAGGTACACATCCTTTTTCCGAATGGGAGAAACAGCTCATTACACCCAATCCAAGATACGATGAGATTGTAATGGAATTGCAGGATACAGCCCGATCTAACCTCATCTTTGGCCTCCATGTGCATGTGGGTATTGCAGATAAGGCCCTGGCCCTCCATTTGACCAATTCCATGCGTTACTTTTTACCGCACTTATATGCCCTTTCCACCAATTCACCTTTTTGGGAAGGCAGGAATACCGGCTTCAAATCGTATCGGTCCAAGGTGTTCGACAAGTTTCCAAGAACTGGCATTCCTGGGGCCTTCAATAGTTTAAGCGAGTATGAAAGCTATGTGAATTTACTGGTAAAAACGAAGTGTATAGACAACCCCAAGAAGATCTGGTGGGATATAAGAATACATCCTTTCTTTCCTACGCTGGAGGTTAGGATTTGTGACGTGCCTTTGACCATAGATGAGACTGTAGCCATTACCGCAGTGATTCAGGCGCTGGTGGCCAAATTGCATAAACTTAAGTCACAAAATCTAAATTTCATACTCTATCACAGGGCCCTTATCAACGAAAACAAATGGCGAGCCGGCCGTTATGGACTGGACGGAAAAATGATCGACTTCGGAAAGGAATGTGAAGTGGATACCAGGGTAATTATGGAGGAATTACTGGAATTTATAGACGATGTAGTGGACGATCTTGGATCGCGTAAAGAAGTAGAATTTGTCAGGGAAATGATGAAACGTGGAACCGGAGCAGACAGGCAGCTAGCCGTATACGAAGAGACCGGGGATCTTATGAAAGTGGTGGACTATATTACCGAACAGACTATACTCGGAACTTAATAAAATGTGCAAGATGGAGAAATCCAGGGGAAAAATAGCAGTTTTGGACATGAATGCAAATACCCCAAACCAGGGGCTGGGCCTTATAGTCGAAATTGTAAAGTCTTTTGATAACCTTAGTGATTACGAAGTCTTTAATGTTCGCGGTAAGAAGGAACTACCCGACACTTCTTTTGATATCTACATTTCAAGTGGCGGACCCGGAAGCCCCCTGGAGGAAGGACCATGGCGTGAACCTTATCTACAACTGGTTCAAAACATTTGGGATTTTAATAAGACCTCAGCGCATCAGAAAAAATATTTTTTCTTTATCTGCTATTCCTTTCAACTGGTTTGTAATTATTTTGAACTGGGTACAATTAAATTAAGAAAAAGCACCTCCTTCGGAATCCTTCCCGTACACAAGACAAAGGCAGGGATTAAAGATCCTTTGCTGGAAGGCCTGGACGATCCTTTTTATGCGGTTGATTCCCGCGACTGGCAATTGGTGCAACCCAGGCTGAAAGTCTTTAAGGAACATGGTGCCACGATCCTTAGCCTTGAAAAAATAAGAACACATGTGGAACTTGAACGCGCTATTATGGCTGTTCGGTTTTCAGATGAATTCGTGGGAACACAATTCCATCCGGAAGCAGATCCCGTTGGCATGAAAATCCATTTTTCCAAGGAGAAGAACAAACAAATTGTGATAAAAAATTTCGGTGAACAAAAATACGATGATATGATGGCACATATGGATGATCCGGACAAGATCAGGAAAACTCATGCCACCATACTTCCAAAATTCATTGCAAACGCATTGAAACAGGTTTCCCGGCAACTAACCTATTAGATTTCCATGATAAAAAAATATCGAAAGGCGTATATTAAAGAATTCACCGAGGAAAAATACAAAACCTTAATGGATGACCTTACACAGCGTTTCGGAGGAGCGCCTGGCTTCAGGGTCGCAGAAACACCGATTTTTATTCCCCGCAAGTTAAGGCAGCGCTTGTTCGACGCTTCGGCTGATATTATGAAGGTAATCAACCGACCCGATTTTAAGGAGCTGACTCAGGGTGCCTTTTATAATGATGAAATTATTGTTCCCGGCGAGGATGATCATCCCAAATTTATTCAGCTCGATTTTGGTATTTGCCTGGATGAACATGGTGAACTCACCCCTAAACTAATAGAGCTTCAGGGATTCCCGTCTCTTTTTTATTACCAGGAAGCACTGGCCCGGACTTATAGGAAATACTTTGATATTCCGGAGGATTTTTCCATACATCCCAACAGCATCACCCATCCGGAATTCCTTGAATTCCTGCGGTCTGAAATTGTCGGAGATACAGACCCTAAACAGGTGGTGTTGCTGGAAGTAGAGCCTGAAAAACAAGCTACTGCCATCGACTTTTACGCCACGGAAGCAAGGCTTGGGATAAAGATCCTGTGTCTCACAAAACTGAAAAAGCGGGGTAAAACCCTTTTCTACCTGGATAAGGATGGAAAAGAAGTGAAAATTCTAAAAATTTACAACCGGGTTATTTTTGATGAACTCTACCAGCGCCCAGACCTGAAAAGGGAGTTTCATTTTGTGGATGAGGTGGATGTGGAATGGATAGGTCATCCAAACTGGTTCTTCCGCATAAGTAAGTATTTGATGCCTTTTTTAAAAGGCGATTATGTCCCTAAATCCTACCTGCTTGATAAGTTGGAAACACTCCCCTCAGACCTTCAAAACTACGTGCTGAAGCCTTTGTATTCCTTTGCCGGAACCGGTGTTCAGATTAATGTGACCAGGGAAATTATAGAAGCTCTTCCCAATAAGTCCAATTACCTGCTTCAGGAGAAAGTCACTTATCACCCGGTTATTGAGACCCTGGATGTTCCCGCTAAATGCGAGATACGAATTATGCTGCTTCGAAGCAGTAAAACCAATTCCATGGAGATTATAAGTAATCTGGTGCGTTTAAGCAAGGGTGAAATGGTTGGGGTAAGGTACAACAAGGACAAAAGCTGGGTAGGCAGTAGCGCCGGCTTTTTTGAGATTTAACTGCAACTGCTCAACCAATAAGTTTGTCCGGTGCAGGAGAACTGGCATGAAAATCCTGAGCAATTCGCTGTGTATAGGCATCCAGTAACTCCAGCACACGTTCACTGTTTTCGGCCACGACAATTAGCCCAATATGCCAGGGTTTGTTCATGCGCCATACTATTTCAGGGTCACTGAAAACGGAAGTATCAGGATGTTCAAAACGGCTTAAGGAAACCACAATACCTGAATATTTGTTGACGACATTTGGCAATTTATAAGCAGTTTTCCTGAACGTTGCGGTTTCAATCCTGGCCCATTCTTTCCACAAATTTACACCGGAAGCAAATGCTACCATTTCAGCCAGATTGGCTCCTCCAACCCTGGAAGAAGTTTCAAGAAAGAAAAGCTCCCCCGTTTCTTTAGACTCAATAAACTCCGTATGCGAGGCTCCATATTTCATCCCAAAGGCTTTCATCACCCGGGCGTTCATTTTTGTTAGTCCCTGTTCCGGCTCCGTCCCTATTTCACAACTTGCAGAACGGAAAACACCTCCACCATGGGCAACATCAAAAGGTGTATCCAGGTATTTGCTGACTCTGGAAAAAATGACCTCTCCATCTATTTGAAGCCCATCTACATGGTATACATTTCCCGGAGCAAACTTCTCTATCAGGAAATTGTCGCGTTCGTCGCCGAGTACGTGCACTTTTTGCCAAAGATCCTCGCTATTGTGTAATTTCTTTATGCCGGCTGCCGAAGCTTCAGAACGTGGTTTTAACAACCATGGAGGATTCACGCTATTTGTAAAGTTATTTATGTCGGAATCATTAAAAAGCGCTGTGAATTGCGGTACGTTAATCCCTTCATCCCTTGCCTTAAAACGCATGGCCAGTTTATCCCGGAAATGACGTGCGGTTGTGCTGCCCATCCCCGGCATACGGAAGTGCTCCCGCAATGCCGCCACACGTTCTACATCAAAATCATCCAGTGCTACAAAACGATCGAATTGAATAGACCGAAATTTATAGGCGATACCCTTTCTCACATCAGAATCGTTCCATTTCTCCACATAAAACACATCGTCTATATACTCCCAGGGCCAGTCTTGCTTGTCGAGTTTTTTTAAGGTTAACAAATAAACAGTGTTTCCTTCTTCTTTGCAGCTTTTCAGGAAGTCTACCCCTTTAAAATAGGTGGAGATACAGAGGAAATTGAGCGTTGGTTCAGGCATTATTTCTTAATTGACGTTTTAATATACTCCAAAATGAGTTGAACACCAAAGCCTGTGCTGCTTTTCATTTTAGCATAGTGGGAATCCCCGAAAGCTACCCCGGCTATATCAAGGTGCATCCAGTGTTTATGTTCATTTGTAAACGCCTGCAGAAATTTGGCAGCCGTAATGGCTCCGGCAACAGGCTTTCCGCTGAAATTTCGAAGGTCTGCGATATCAGACTCCAGGTCTTTTTCAAACTCTTCGTAGAGGGGTAATGGCCAGACACGTTCGTTCACCCGGTTGCCAATGTCTGACATTTTGGTTGCCATATCACTGTCGTTAGTGAACATGCCCGCCGCCGAATAAGCCAGCGTGCGTACCACGCTCCCTGTAAGAGTGGCAAGGTCTATGACCTGATGAGGTTGGAATTTCTGAATAATATAACTCAGGCCGTCAGCCAATACCAGGCGTCCTTCCGCATCGGTATCGATGATCTCAATGGTCTTTTTTGAATAGGAGTTTATTACATCCCCGGGCCTGTAGCTTTTTGAATCAACAGCGTTTTCCGCCGAAGCCACAACCCCAACTATATTAATATTAAGGCCCATCCTGGCTACAAGTTCCACAACCCCAAGGACTACGGCAGCACCACCCATGTCGCTTTTCATATAGTGCAGGTTTTGGGATGGTTTTATGGATAATCCACCGGTATCGAAAGTGATCCCTTTTCCAACAAGGCCAATATCAATCCCTTCACCAGGTCTTGCCATATATTCGGTGACTGCCACCACCGGAGGATTTTCACTTCCACGACCCACCGCAAGAACGGCATCAAAACCTTGTTCTTCAAGTTCTTTTTTCGTGAGCAGCGTACATTTGTATTTGTTCAGGCCAGCGGATTCTTTAGCCCAATTACCCAGATATTCAGGTGTTTTTTGATTCGCAGGTGCATCTACAAGGGCTTTGATTCGGTTGATAGTAGCCCCAATAAGGGGCCCTTCATAAAGAGGCCCGGCAATGTCTCCGCTCCCTGCAACCTGTATTTCGGTTTCTGATGTGGCCTTTTGATCTGTTTTAAAGCGTCCGATTTGGTAAGTGCCCATTTCCATGCCTATGATGGCCATTTGCAATTCTTCTGTATTCAAAACTGTTCCCTGCAATTGCATGGTATCTTTCCAGTACTTTTTGGTGTCAAAGCATAACTTCTGGAAGGCCTTGCCGATCTTTACCGCATCCTTTTCCCCGCCAATTCCCAGGGCGTATATTCTGTTTCCGGCCTTCCCGTAAAAAGTCTGAAAGGTAGCATGTTCACCTTCAAAATCGGGTGTAATATTACCCGTGAATTCCTTAAGCAGGTCCAGTTGATTTTTACGACAAGGCAGAATTAGATCTTTATCGTGATCCAACTGTTCAATAGATATATATTTCATAAGTTATGATTCAAAAAACAGCCATTTAACGGCCAGTGGAAATTCTTCTCTCCAGTAAATTTCAGCATGATTGCCATCTTCGTTTACAGAGAAATGGAAATCGATGGCGTGTCCTTCTACCATTTTCTTTCGGATGATGGCCTCCAGTTTTTGTGCGTTGGGCAAATGTTCATTACTTTCCTTTCCACCCGCGTATAAATAAATCTTAGCCTTTTCCAGCGGCTCAAATGATTGGGTATGGTCAAAGATCATTTTGGAGACCCATAGGCTGGGTGAAAAGATCATCATCTTTCCAAATACGCCCGGGTGGGAAAGACCGGCATAAAAGCTAATTAATCCGCCCATAGAACTTCCCCCAATACCTGTGTGTTCAAAATCGGGCAGCGTCCTGTAATGCTTATTCACATACGGTATAAGTTTCTCCAGCATAAACTCAATATAAAACTTGCCTTTCCCCTCGCCAAACCTCGGATGGTAATAAGGAAGATATTCGATAATCCGTTCCTCTTCTCCATGGTCTATGGCAATAATTATAATATCGCTGAAACCTTCTTCTGCAAGTTTGGCCATGGACTTATCCACGGCCCAGTCGCCAAAAGGAGCTAATGGATTAAACAGGTTCTGACCGTCCTGCAGATATAGAACGGGGTAGTGTTTGTCAGTTTTATAATAGTCGTATGGTAAAAGTGCGGATATCTTTCTGGTAGCGTTTAACTGGGGAATCTCGTAGGCTTCTTCTACAACTTCAATGATAGGCTGAAAGTCGGTCATCGTCATAAAGTATCTAATAAAAAACGAAAATACGTCAATAAGATTTCAAATATCATCATCTTTTATGGAATATATCAACAATGAGATGGGGATTACCTGATTCTGTATCAGAGAAAGAAACCAAGCTTAAAATATAGCTGTGGCTATACCGTATATGTGCCTAAAATCAAATTCCGTTGATGGAGTACAAATAACGTGCATTTTCTGCTTTTTTTATCGGGATCATTAATTCGTGTAAATTTAGTAACTTCCAATGTGACGAATAACAACTCAATTTTAGAAAACGAGGCAAATCCTTTGTCGATTTAATAAAGCCTTCTGTAAAAATGGAGCAAATTCAACTATATATAATAAACAAAAGGAAAAAAAATGAAATTAGGAGCCTTTTCAATAAGCCTTAGTGTCAAGGATATTAACGCATCAAAAGAATTTTATGAAAACCTGGGGTTTAAAGTTTTTGCCGGCGATCTTGAGAAGAATTATCTTATCATGAAAAACGGACAATCGCTTATCGGACTATTTCAGGGGATGTTTGAAAATAACATCATGACTTTTAATCCGGGCTGGGACACTGAAGCCAATAAACTTAAAAGTTTTGATGACGTAAGGAAAATTCAGAAGGAATTAAAAGAAAAAGGAGTTGATTTGCTAAATGAAGCAGATGAAAGTACAAGCGGACCCGGGAGTTTTATGCTGCTTGACCCGGACGGAAATATGATCCTTATTGACCAGCATGTTTGAAAGGCTATTGGAGTATTATCGATTCTTTTGCTTGAAATATAAACAACTTTGAAACTTACGAAGTTTCTAAACAAGGTGAATAAAATAGTCAAATTAAGTCAGGCCAATGGACGACATAAGCAGCAGGAAGGATATTGAGCATTTGGTAAACGAGTTTTATGCCAAAGTTCTTAAAGATGATAAAATAGGATTCTTTTTTAATGAAATAGCCGATATCGACTGGGAGAAGCATTTTCCCATTATGTATGACTTCTGGGAAACCATATTATTTGATACGATGAAGTACAAAGGCAACCCAATGACTAAACACATTGTGTTGAGTAAAAAGGAACCAATGACTTCGGAACACTTTGAAAGGTGGCTAATGCTCTGGAATGAAACTGTAAATGAACATTTTATGGGCAACAGGGCTAACGAGGCAATTAATAGAGCTGAAATGATAGCAGAACTGATGAAATTCAAAATCAGTAGTAGCAATGATGAGAATTTATAAAATGAATACTGCACGGCACTTAAACTATCATTTAAAGATGACCCGATTATGAAAATATTGCCACTCCTATTGTCCTTTTTTGTTTCTATTTCCCTCTTTGGGCAAATTGAATTTCGCACGGGTTTAGAGCTCAGCCCTGACCACTTCCCTCAGGAAGGTATTCCTAAAGGTGAGCTAAAAGGCCCCTTTAATTTTTATAGCAAAATTATAGAAGGAACGGTACGTCACTATTGGCTTTTTATTCCGGCACAATACCACGCTTCCAGGCCGGCCGGTGTATTAATTTTTCAAGATGGTTTCAGAGCCACAAATCCTGAAGGAAGTATTCGTGCTCCCCAGGTGATGGAAAACTTAATCGGCACGGGCGAGATCCCTGTGACCATTGGTATTTTTATTAGTCCGGGTAATCTTTCCAAAGAGTACCCGACTGACCTGGGATCAAAAAACCCAAATAACCGGGCACAGGAGTACGATGCCATGGACGATACCTATGCACGGTTTATTGTGGAGGAAATGCTGCCCGAGGTGGCTAAACAATATAGCCTTACCAATGATCCGGAACAGCGTGTAATTTGCGGTACCAGCAGTGGAGCAATTGCTGCATTTACGGTTGCGTGGCATTACCCCAATGTATTTCGCAAAGTTTACAGCGCAATTGGCAGCTATGTATCTATCGGTTTCAGGCCTGAGGAAACGCCTGTTAAACTGGGTGGTCAGGATTACCCGGCACTTATTCGAAGAGAACCCGTTCGTCCAATCCGTATTTTCATCCAGGACGGAATTAATGATTTAAATAATGAATGGGGGGATTGGTTCCTCGCAAACCAGCAAATGGTTTCTGCCATGAAATACGCCAATGAAAATGCAGATAAAAACCAAATGACCGGTCCCCGCTATCAGTTAAAAAATGTCTGGACAGATGGTGAGCATAACGACAAACATGCCGGTGCTCTTTTTCCGGAAGGCCTGAAATGGCTTATGGGGGATATCAAATAATTTGCTGCTTAAAAAAGAATTGATTTTATCCTATTTATAAACTGCATCAATTTGCCTGCGGATGGTTTGACAAGCCATTTTTCCCTGTGCAGACAGGTCTTTCCAGCGACACTCAATTACTATTTTTCCTTTATACCCTTCTTTTTTGAGGGCGGTAAAGTAAGGTATAAAATCATCCCCCTGTACTCCCGGAGGAGTACGACCTTCCTTTTCGGCCAACTCACAGTATACGGCATAACCTCCTGTTCCTGTAATTGCATCAGGAGATTCCCCCTCTTTGAGCATATGATAAATGTCTATGCACAGGCGAAAGTTTTTATGATCAACTGACTTTACTATAGCCAGCGCCTCCTGAATAGTGTTGATAAAATTACATTCAGTGCGGTTCAGGTTTTCAAGCGCAAGGACCATATCATATCTGGCTGCTACTTCAGCAACTTTTCTTGCCATATCAATGAATTGCTCTTCGGCATTTACCCGGTCGAACCCTTCCGGTATGCCTCGTGACCCTCCACTCCCCCAGGTAACCAGCGTTAGGCCGGCTGCCCTTGCTCGCCGGAGAACAATTTCAACAAAGTCTAAAACAGCTTTTTCATCTACATTTGGTCCTACTACTTTAAGGTCTCCCGGAATAAAAAGATTACAGGCATAAATGGGGACTTGCAAGTTTCTGATGGTTTGCAGGTGAGCCTGGAATTCCTGATTCGAAACATGCCTGGGGGATAATATTTTAGGTGTAGACTCCACTATATATTGAAATCCGGACGCTAAGAGCAGGCTGTCATTTTCAAAATCCTGGACCACGCCTATTTCGGGTGCAACACTATTTATTTGCGCCTGGGATATAAGGCCGGTAAGAACGAAAAAGCTTAGAATATAAATCTTTTGCATAACTTAAAAATACAATAAAACCGGTAAATGACTGGAATTGGAATTCTAACGTTGATCCCGGCACATTTGGAATTTTAGAATTATTGGGGGTAACAGGTATGTGAAAGTTGCATCGAAATAAATAGTATCTTGAAAACCACCCCATCAAAAACCAATGGAGTATAAATAAAATCATTTTTATGGAGTTTCTGGAAACACTTTTTAGTGAGCTCATCAATTTTCTTGGAATAACACGGGTACTGGAGTTATTAGAAGCAGGAGACTACGAAACTTTTAAAACCTATGATGGGATAGCCGCACTCATATACCCTATCATTCCATTACTGGTCATCCTTGAAGTTATTTTGGCGCTTATTTATAAAAATCCGCATACCAGGGTATACAAAGTCAATTTCCTCATTTATGTCTTTAATAGATTTGTAGGCAGGTTTATTGCTATTGGGATGGTTGCCTTATGTATAGGTCTTTTTCAACATTTAGCCCCGTTTCAAACCACTTTTACCTGGTATTGGTTTCTATACGGATACATCGTTTGGGAGTTTGGACATTTTCTCTATCACTACTGGGGTCATAAAGTACGGCTGTTCTGGTGTCTTCATTCCACGCACCATGCTCCCGAAAATATGAACCTTACCGTAACTTACGCCCATTTTTTTTTAGAAGCCCCTTACGCGGATACCATACGTACCACTGTTTGTATTTTGCTGGGCGTACAGCCAGAACTCTTGTTTTTAATCATGTTTATAGATGGCACCTACGGGGCCTTTATTCATGTAGGCGAGAATCTCATAAAAGATGGCCGGCTCGGGTTTTTAAACAAGATCATCCTTACCCCTTCCCACCATAGGGTACACCATGCCAGAAATCCCCTATATATGGATACTAATTTTTGTAATCTCCTGAATATCTGGGACAGGGCTTTTGGCACTTACCAGGATGAAGACATGAAGGTAAAAGTTGAATATGGAATTACCCGAAAAATGGACTCTGGAAATTTCCTGGATGTCTATTTTGGAGAAATAGTGGCTTTGATAAAAGATGTCTATAGGGCCCCCGGTCTAAAGAACAAATTATTTTATATAATTATGCCTCCCGGATGGCATCATAATGGCGAGCACCAAACCGCCAAAAGTATCCGTGCCAAGTATCTGATATCACAGGAAGTGAAGGGTTAAATATTTAAGTGAACCCCACAAACCCAATTACTTATGAATATTCAATATTAACATAAATACAAATACCAGGAAGATTTCATAACACTCGCTTAACCAAATCATAAAATCCATATTTAAAAATAGCCAAAATTTAATCTTAAACTTTGCAATACTAATTTTCATAGAATGAAAATTATACTGGCTTGTATAAAAACTTTGATAGTCAACTTCCTAATTACTCTATTAAGGACCTACTATTCGCCACTAAAATTCAAAAAACTCCCCAAACAATCCCGAACATATATTCTATGAAAAAAAGACCTATTGATATTGTGGTCATCTCTGATGTGCATTTAGGTACTTACGGATGCCATGCCAATGAACTCATTAAGTATCTTAAATCGATTAAACCTAAGCAAGTGATTCTTAACGGCGATATAATAGATATTTGGCAATTCAGTAAAAGGTACTGGCCCAAATCCCATATGAAAATTGTTAAATTGATTATGGAGTGGGTAGCTAAAGGAGTCAAAGTCCATTATATTACCGGAAATCATGACGAAATGCTCCGAAAATTTGTGGGCCTTCAACTTGGAAAATTTAGTGTCTCAAATAAAATAGTTCTTAATGTTCATGGTAAAAAAGTGTGGGTTTTTCACGGTGATGTTTTTGATGTCAGCATGCAGCATGCCAAATGGATCGCAAAATTAGGTGCTATGGGATATGATTTTCTGATTCTCCTGAACAGGGGAGTCAATTATTTTAGCAGGAAAATGGGGAAAGGGCCGGTTTCTATGTCCAAACGAATAAAAAATGGTGTTAAATCTGCTATCAAGTTCATAAACAATTTTGAACAGGTTGCTGCCGACATAGCCATTGAAAATAAATTTGATTATGTCATCTGCGGACATATTCATCAGCCTGAAATAAAAAAAATAAGCACTTCTAAAGGGTCGGTAACTTATTTAAATTCTGGTGATTGGGTAGAAAACCTTACCGCCCTCGAATATAATAAGGGTGAATGGAGCTTGTATAGGTTCCAGGAAGACCTTTTGGTCCGGGATCAGGAGGTAGAAGAAATTGAGCAAATAGAAGTCCTTGAAAAAGGAGAGTTGTTTAGAAATTTGGTGGAAGAATTTAAATTTTTAATTCCAAAAATAGACCCTTGACCCGATATCTTAAAATTTAAGTCCAACTACCCATGAAAATACTCTATGCAATTCAAGGTACCGGAAATGGACATCTAAGCAGAGCAAGGGATATTATACCCATACTTCAGAAAAAACAACTTGATCTAGATATATTAGTAAGCGGCACTCAGTCGGATATAAAAATTCCTCATCCAATTAAATTCCAGCTTAAGGGATGGAGTTTTATTTTCGGTAAAAAAGGAGGAGTAGACCTATGGCGTACTTACCTCGAGACCAATTCCGCAAGATTACAAAAAGAAATAAGAAGTGTCCCAGTGTCTGACTATGACCTAATTATTAATGATTTTGAACCGGTATCTGCCTGGGCCTGTAAATTTAATAAAAAGCCCTGTGTTGCCTTCAGCCATCAATCTGCCGTTCTATCCCCTTTTGCTCCTATGCCATCAAAGCCAGATTTATTCGGAAAAATGATTCTTCAAAATTATGCTCCCAATACCAAACGGTTTGGGTTACATTTTAAAAGTTATGAAGAAAATATCTTTACCCCCATAATTCGTAAAGATATTAGAAATGCGGTCTTGAAGCCTGGAAGTCATTATACAGTATACTTGCCTTCCTATAGCGATAAAAAGATTATCAACACGCTTTCAAAAGTAAAGGATATAAAATGGCAAATATTTTCCAAACACAACCACAAGGAATATGTTTCTAAAAATATCAACATACAGCAAATCACTAATGAAGCCTTTGTAAAAAGTATGGCAACCAGCTGTGGTATATTGTGTGGTGCCGGATTTGAAACTCCTGCAGAAGCCCTTTATATGCAAAAAAAGCTGCTGGTTATACCCATGAAAGGTCAATTTGAACAACAGTTAAATAGTGCGGCACTTCAGGAAATGGGAGTCCCGGTCATGAAATCGTTAAAAATTAAACATTTAAACAAACTTATAAACTGGGTGGAAGATAATTCTAGGGTAGAAGTTGATTACCCAAATATTACCGAATCAATTATTGACCAAATCTTACAGGAATCATTCTAAAATAGGTGTTGGCAGGTATTTAATGCGAAATTTTTCCGAATCACACAAATCCATTTTACTAGCCGAACATTTCGGAGATGACTTTATTTGGGGGGTATCTACAGCGGCATATCAGATTGAAGGTGCGCATGATGTCCACGATAAAGGCATGTCTATTTGGGATCACTTCACTAATAAAAAAGGAGTTATTTATAAAGGACATCACGGAAGAATAGCCTGTGATTTTTATGAGAGATATAAAGAAGATATCCTGCTTTTGAAAGCCATGAATATTCCAAACTTCAGGTTTTCACTTTCCTGGACCAGATTGTTACCTTTCGGAACAGGTAAGATAAGTTCAGAAGGTATCGCATTTTATAACCGAGTAATCGATTTTTGCCTGGAATGTGAAATTACTCCATGGATAACTTTGTACCATTGGGACCTGCCCCAGGCTTTGGAAGAAAAAGGTGGCTGGGTAAACCGCGATATTCTGGGTTGGTTTGAAGAATATGTAACCGTTTGCGCATATTATTTCGGGGACAGGGTAAAAAACTGGATCGTTTTAAACGAACCTATGGTTTTTACAGGGGCTGGTTATTTTTTAGGAGTTCACGCTCCTGGAAACAAAGGCTTAAAAAACTTCCTCCCCGCCGCCCACCATGCTATTCTTTGCCAGGCTCTTGGAGGTAGAATTCTTCGGTCTATTGCCCCTAAAAGTAATATTGGCACAAGTTTTTCCTGTTCAGAAATAACTCCATACTCCAATAGGGCTGCAGATATTAAAGCTGCTAATAAGGCAGATGCCCTTCTGAACAAATTCTTTATTGAGCCATTATTAGGGATGGGCTATCCCTTAGAAAATCTACCTAAACTTCGGCTAATTGAAAAATACCAAATGCCGGAGGACGAACAAAATTGCATATTTAATTTCGACTTCATCGGTATTCAAAACTACACCCGGGAGGTTGTTAAGCACAGCTATATGGTACCTTATCTTCATGCTAAAATAGTTAAAGCGACCAAAAGAAATGTAAAAACAACTCTTATGGATTGGGAAGTATATCCAAAAAGTATTTATAATATGATTGTCAAATTCAACAATTATAGCAAAATCAATAAAATTATCATCACAGAAAATGGAGCGGCATTTGAAGACAAATTAACTGATGGTGAGATTCATGATACAGAACGCCTCGCTTATTTTCAGAAGTATTTAAAGCAAGTAATAAAGGCAAAGGATGACGGATATAAAGTTTCAGGGTATTTCGTGTGGACTTTTATCGACAATTTTGAATGGGCTGAAGGTTACTATCCACGATTTGGGCTGGTCTATTTAGATTTTGATAGCCAGCGCAGAATTATCAAGTCATCCGGGAAATGGTTTCAGAAGTTTTTGAGTGGTTCAAAGTATTAGTTTTTGGGGTATTGGAAAATAAAAAAGCAGATGTCCCCACCTGCTTTTATAAACTAACTCAAACTGCATAAATAAGAACGTTTCCTAATATAAGGCTGTACAAAAATACGTGGCTTCTCCAACTTACATGTTAAGTTAATTAAAACAATAAGTTACCATTTGTACTTTAAAATAAGTCGTCTAAAGTGTACCCGACTCTTATAAGTTCCTTATCCTAAGGCCTAATATCTGTTCTATGTTTTCAATCGCTTCTTTTGATAACGACAAATCGCCTGCCCTGGCAGTTTCTTCTATTTGCTCAGGGCTGCGGGCACCCACTATGGCTGCAGTCACTTCTTTGTTCCGCAATACCCAGGCCAGTGAAAGTTGAGACAGGGTAATATTCTTTTTATCTGCTATTTCTTTAAGTTGCTCAATTGCCTGAAGATTTACACTCAACTGGGGTTCCATAAAAAAAGGATGCCGGCTGCGCCAATCTGAGTCCGGCAAACCTGACGCTCTTTCCTTTGTAAATTTCCCGGTAAGCAATCCGGCCTGCATAGGGCTATAGGCAATAATTCCAATCTGGTTTGTCCCACAATAAGCCATAGTTTTTTCTTCAATTTCGCGGCGAAACATACTGTAAGGAGGTTGTAAAGAAGCTATGGGGTGTATGGCCTGGGCCCTTTTGAGTTGCTCCAGGCTAAAATTTGACACTCCAACATAACGTACTTTCCCTTCTTTAACCAATTGGGCCATGGTTGCCCATCCTTCCTCTATCTCATGATCCGGTTCCGGCCAGTGAATCTGGTACAGATCAATCGTATCTATATTTAAACGTTTAAGGCTGGCTTCCACTTCCCTTTTAATGCTTACCGCTCTAAGCGACTTCCCTATCTCCCGGCTGTCTCCTTCCCAAACCCTTCCGCATTTGGTAGCTATAACAACTTCATTCCTTATCCCTTTTATTGCCCTGCCCACAACTTCTTCGGCATGGCCATGTCCATAGATCGCAGCGGTATCCAACCAATTAATACCCAAATCCAATGCTGCGTGAATGGCCTTAACCGAAGCCATATCATCCTGAGGGCCCCAGCCAAATTTCCAATCCCCGCCTCCCATCGCCCAGGTGCCTAATCCTATTGTGGTAAGATGAAGTTCACTGTAACCCAATTTGCGCGTTTTCATAGCTGTGATTTTGATAAGTACTAAAGATACTTAACCCTTTTCATAAATCCATAGGAAGTTCATTACCCTTTTTTGCTATGGCTTTGGTGCATTCTTTTTATCTCCTTCCCATTGCTATTAAGTTGAATAAAAACCACTATTTTTAGGCTGCCAACCATTTTAACTATATGCGATTACCTTCACTTATTTTAATTTTCCTGGGCTTTGGAGTTAATTCACTTTACGCACAAGTGGTGAATATAGAATCTGCCAGAATGCAAACCGATTCTGTGAGATTTGTTCTGAGCAATGATTTTTCATTTAGGTATAATGATAATGACGGGAACTATATCTTCGAAGTCAGCGACGCCATATATACACAACTAAAATCAAAAGATTTTCGAAAGTTATATTTTTTCTTGGGCAATTTCGGGCTTATCCGGTCCAAAGGCGAGGATTTTTCAAATAACTGGCTTGTACATCTTAGATTTAATTACCGGCTAACCCGTATCATAAGACTGGAGACCTTTGTTCAAAGCCAGGGCAATCAACTATTAGATGTAAGCGGCAGGCATCTGTTTGGGGCCGGGTTGCGTTTCAGGGCAATTGCAACTGAACATATTAGGTTGTATTTAGCGAATTCCTATATGTATGAACTGGAAATAAGTGACGCCTTAAACCAAAAGTTTTACAATCACAGGAATAATACCTACATGTCATTTTCAATTCAACTACCAAATAGTAAAATCATTCTTACCAACATACTCTATTATCAGCCCTTATACAGAGATATTAGTAATTATAATATCTCGGAACAATTTAAAATAGAAGTTCCGCTTGGTGAAAAAATAAGCGTGAACAGCTCATTCTATTATTTTTTTGACAGCCAGACTCCAAACAACCGATCGCAGCACACCTCGACTATTTATATTGGTATTGGCATTAATATTTGACGGAGGCTAGTACTGATTATTTTACCCTTTTTACCAGGAACAAATTTTAATTCCTTATAACTCATAAGCGATGCGGGTATAATGCGTTGGATAATTTGAATTATAGCCTGGTAAGTTTAAGTCCCAATGTTGTATCTTTAATAGGTTATTGACATTTTAAATATTATTAAAACTTTAATTATGGATAATTCTGGAAATACCTTAATAGGACTAATTGCAGGCGCAGCTATTGGCCTGGCCTTAGGTGTATTATTTGCTCCTGATAAAGGAGAAGTAACAAGAAGAAAATTAGCAGAAGAAGCTGCTGCCGCTAAGGCAAATCTGTCTGAATCTGCTATGGAATTAAAAGACAGGGTCTTGGATTCTATGGCTTATGACCCTGAAACACTGGAAACCCGAATGGAAGATTTACTTTCTAGTGTAAGCTACAAGGCGGAAGATGTAATAACTGCTTTAGAGAAAAAGTTAGCGGAATTGAAGAACAAGAATAAAAAATTACAGAAAACTTCCTGATGAGTATATTAGAATCCCTTGACCAGACTTCAAATAAAGCTGTAAACCTTGGTGAAGAGTATTTAACCAAGACACAGGAGTATTACGAGCTCAAAGTTTTTCAGCAGCTCACTGCTACAACCGCTATGTTCTGCAAAGCGGCCATTTTGGGCAGCCTGGGCTTTTTGGTAATTATTTTATTGATCGTGGCCGGCACTTTAGCATTGGGCAATATTATTGGAAACATGGTTCATGCCTGTTTGATAAGCGCCGGTGTTTTATGCGTGATTGCAGCAATCGTCTTTGCCTTTAGAACCCGAATTGAAAACATGATCATACGGGGAATGTCTAAACAATTTTTCAATTAAATGAAGCAGTATAAAAATATTGAAGAAATAAATCACGACCTGAAGCGCCTGAGTCTGGAAAGACAGATAGCATGGGAAGAAATAAAGGGCCTGAAAGGCGATTTTAAGGAGAGTATTCAACCGTATAATTGGTTTGGGCCTATCTTGTCTACGGCAAAAAAATATGGCATTCTTTATTTAATAGGTTTGCTGTTTAGAAAGAAAAAATAGGAGTTATGCTTTTTTGGAATGCGGATCTCTTCAAATTGTGGCAGATGTATGCCCATTATTAAAGGCCTTCTTAATTCTTTAAGTATCCCCGGTTCTGTTTTTAATTATTTTTAAGGTCCCGGACTAAAATTCAATGGTTATGAAAAGTTATGTATTTGTAATATTCCTGTCTTTGATATTTATAACCTCCTGTGGAGAGAAAAAATCTGATTCCCAAAGGGAAAAACCTGAACCTGTTGTACAAAAAAAAGAGGCAAACAACTGGAGTGCCATGTTTAATGGTGCCAACCTGGATGGCTGGACGATGAAAATTGCAGGACATCCTTTAGGAGAGAATTTTGGGGATACCTTTCGTGTTTCAGATGGTATTTTAAGTATTCGATATGATGCCTATGGAGATGATTTCGACAATAGGTTTGGGGCTTTATATTTTAATGAGAAATTAGCTAATTACAGATTAAAAGTAGAATATCGGTTTGTCGGAGAAACAGCTCCCGGTGCGCCTGAATGGGGGTATAGAGATAGTGGTGTTCAATTCCATTCTCAGTCACCGGCCTCTTTAAAAAATGATCAACCATTTCCTGTTTCCCTGGAATACAACCTGCATGGGGGAAATGGGACTGAGGAAAGGCCCGTAGGCGCAATTTGTGCAAATGGTATCTTTGTAGAAATAAACGGGAAACAAAATTCCAGCTATTGTACCCCTCCATCTGTAAAAAGAACTTTTCACGGAGATCAATGGGTGACTTTGGAAATTGATGTAAATAATGGTAAAATAACTCACTTTGTAAATGGGGAAGAAATATTGAGTTATGAAAACCCAACCTATGACCCGGATCATGAGATCGCTAAAACTCTTATCGTAAATGGCGATACATCTGTAAAAGATGGATATATATCGCTACAGTCCAACAGCCATCCTATAGATTTTAGAAAAATAGAGCTTTTGAAATATTGAGCCCCCAAAAACCCGCAAGAGCTATGGAGTTAAATACAAAATAGTTTTTTGCAATATTTTACAAATGAAGGTATTAGTCTCTCTAAATATTCCAACCCCAGGTATAGACATGCTCCACAAGGCAGGTTTGGAAGTGACTGTTTGGACCGGTGATAATCCCATGGCTAAAGAGCAACTTTTTGAAGCAGCTCAAAAACATGACATTCTGCTTTCAACCAGCTCATATAAAATAGACAGTGCCTTCCTGGAAAACAATAAGCATTTGAAATTAATTTCGCAGTTTGCTGCCGGCTATGACAATATTGACCTGAAAAAAGCAGAAGAATTGGGTATCCCTGTGGCAAATACTCCCAATGCCATGGTAGATGCAACAGCCGATATAGCTTTTGCACTTATGTTAGCCGTTTCCAGAAAAATGTTTTATATGCACAAAAAAATTTATACTAATGATTGGGGGCCATTTCGACCACAGGCAAATTTGGGGATGGAACTAAAACACAAAACAGTTGGGATTTTTGGCATGGGCCGGATAGGAACGGAGTTCGCAAAACGATGTGCCGGGGCATATGATATGAAAATACTTTACCACAACCTCCATCGAAATAAGAAAGTCGAAGAGGTAATGAATGCCACATACGTTTCTTTTGATGAGCTATTGAAACAAAGCGACGTGCTTTCAGTTCATTGTGCGCTTACATCAGAAACTGAAAATATATTTAATTATGATGCCTTTCATAAAATGAAGGCTAATTCCATCTTTTTAAATACGGCACGGGGCCGTATCCATAATGAAACAGATTTAATTAAAGCTTTGCAGGATAAGATCATTTGGGGAGCGGGACTCGATGTAACAAATCCGGAGCCAATGGACGCAAACAATCCCTTGTTGCAAATGGAAAATGTAGCAATTACACCTCATATAGGATCTGCAACCATTGAAGCACGCAATGAAATGTCCAGGCTTGCCGCCTTGAATATAATTCAATTTGTCCTGGGAGAACCAATTGAAAACAGGGTAGTTTAATCAATTACTCATCTGAGACACCTTGTTTGAAGTGAAAGGAATGCTATAATCTAAATTGTGATTGCCAATGATTCAAAAATCAAAAATTGCAGTAGTAACCGGCGCAGGTTCGGGAATTGGAAGAGCAGTAGCCATTGCCTTAAATAAGGATGGCTGGACTGTAGTACTTGCGGGCAGGCGTAAAAAGAATCTTATGGAAACCGCATCTTTCTGCTCTACAGAAGGCACTTTAGTGGTGCCTGCTGATGTTAAAAACCAGGATAGTGTCAAAAATCTTTTTGCGCAGACCCTAAAAGCTTTTGGTCATCTGGATTTACTTTTCAATAATGCCGGAGTAAGTGCTCCGGTGAAACCTTTTGAGGAACTTTCCCGGGAAGAATGGATGCATGTTATTGATACGAATTTGAACGGCGTATTTTTTTGCTCCCAGGAGGCTTTCAGGATCATGAAATTTCAGGATCCTATGGGAGGTCGGATAATTAACAATGGTTCACTTTCTGCACACGTACCACGACCCTGTTCAGCACCTTATACGGCCAGCAAGCATGCGATAACAGGCCTGACCAGATCAACTTCACTTGATGGGCGCGAATATAACATTGCTTGTGGACAAATAGATATTGGGAACTCCAAAAGTGAAATGACAAAAAAATTCGAAAAAGGAACACTCCAGGCTGATGGCTCCCATAAAATTGAACCTACTATGAATCCGGAAGATATTGGCCGGACCGTGGTCTATATGGCTGGTTTGCCTCTGAATACCAATGTCCCTTTTCTTACAGTAATGGCCAACCAGATGCCTTATATGGGCAGGGGTTAATTGCTTGCCCGCTTTTATTTTTTAGTTGCGGCTCTGTAGGAAGCTACTTCTTCTGTTGTAACAGGTTCAGCTTTGTTCCCAAAGCTATTTCGTATATACGATGCCACACTGGCTATTTCTTCATCACCCAGCATGCCATAACCCGGCATTAAATTTGCATAATCAGAACTATTCGCGTTCAGGCCCGCTTCAGATCCTTTTAAAATAATTTCCAGCAATTTGTTTTTGTCACCTAGCACGAAATCAGCTTGGGCAAGTGGCGCATTAAGGCCTGAAACGCCTCCACCATTTGCCTGATGGCAGGTTAAACACACTTGTTTATAGACTTTCGCTCCCTTTGCCATATATGGGGGTACATCTGCTTTAACAGGCCTGGCAGGTGAAGTTGCAGTCTTTTGTCTTACAGTTTCAATATTTGCCTTTTTTTCCTTTTTGGAAGTAAAACAACCAATTAGCAAAACCATAGCGCTAAACCCTAAAAGAAACTTCTTTACCATATTTTTCAACAATTCACCTTTATGCATGCCACTTTATCTATTGTCGTAAACAATCCTGAATAAAGTTCCGCCGGCATCGTCAGACACATATAAAGATCCATCGGGTCCCTGAGCCAGGCCGGTTGGCCTGTGTTTGGCTTCATTGGAAGAAGAGACTACATCAAGCCCGGCAAACCCACTGGCAAAAACCTGCCATTCACCGCTTGGTTCCCCGTTTTTAAATGGCACGAAGGCCACCATATACCCTTCTTGTTTTTCAGGAGCCCGGTTCCAGGAACCATGGAACGCAATAAAAGCACCATTTTTATACTCCTCAGGAAACATAGTGCCCGTATAAAAAAGCAGGGCATTAGGAGCTATATGCGCAGGAAAGGTAGCTATGGGATCAATAGCATTTTCGCCGGCTGTTTTTATTCCATCACCGCCATATTCAGGTGACAACATCTTTTTATTCTGAAATTGATCATAATAGATATAAGGCCAGCCGGCATCGTCTCCCTCATTGACTATATACATGGTTTCTGCCGGTAAGTTGGCCGAAGTCTTGATGTCATACAAATCAGGATAAAGCGTATTTAACTGATCTCTTCCGTGCTGCATCACCACTAACTTATTTACTTCCTTATTCCAGTCTAGTCCTACTACGTTTCTCAAACCTGTGGCATATCTTTTCCCTTCTCCATAAGACTGGTTAAATTTATCTGACCTGAATTGCCAAATACCACCGGCAGAATCGAGGATGGTACAAGGCATCATTCCGGGTGAGCCTAAAGTGCGGTCCACTTCCTGACACGCATTGGAATACGCACCAATATTTACATAAATATTCCCATCCCCGTCAAGAGTAAAAGATTTGGTGGCATGGGTTCTTCTTGAAACCAATTTGGACACCAGGGTATCAGGCTTACCAGGGTCTGTAACCTGCCCGTTGCCATCCAGTTTGTATCTGAAGATCTCCTCGTCAGATGATGCGTATAAATAATTGTTATCCAGGTACATCCCTGTTCCCCCATAATCTGCAAACCCTTTTTTAGTGTCGGCGATTCCATCTCCATTTTCGTCTTCCAGATACAGTATTCCTTCCCCGTCAATTGGTTTTCTTAATTTCAGGTATATTCCCCCGTTGGATGTAACCGCTATATGTCTTGGAGCTCCCAGGGAGTCTGCTACTTTTATTACCCCAAAGCCATCAGGTACGACTATCCCTTCATTATCAGGGCTTACTGCCAAAACAACCTTATTAGCGGAACTATCCTGATTCTTCCTGCAGGCAGAAAATACCAGGAATACACTGATTAAAAAAATCCATTTTGAAGTTAACTTAGATAAATTATGTGAAGTTCCTGACATACCATTTGAATTTATAGTCGCTAAAGATATATAATTTTGCTGCGTTCTTTATTAAGCACCCGTTACTACGAAAAACATTTATGTGGGAGTTTTGGTTTTGAGGCAATCAGCCTGAGGTTAAAGCAATTTTCTTCCCTGTCCTTGCAGCCTCATAAATAGCATCTATAATTTTCATGTCCTTAACTCCTTCTTCTCCATCCACCGGAATAAAAGGCTTTTTGTTTTCTAAAATAATTCCCGCCATTTCATCCATCTGCACGGTCTGATGGGTAATATGTGGATGAGTCAGTTCTCCTTTATGCGTACGGGCTTTGATAGGTCCATAACCTGTAGACGGCTGCATTTCGGCCCACCCGTCTATCCCGGCAAGGTAAAATCTATCCAGATGATTTACGGCATAGGTAGAAAGGCAGGAGGCTACTGCGCCGCCGGGGAAGCCTAATTGAAACTGAATGGTTTCATCTATTCCTTCTTTGAATTTAACGGGATCGTTTTTAGTCTCCTGTGCCGTCACCCAAATGGGTTCTTCCCCTATCATATAACGTGCCCCGTTGATGGAGTAAATACCAATATCCATCATGGCCCCGCCTCCCGATAGTTTTTTATTCAGCCTCCATTGGTTGGGATCGCCTATAATAAAACCGGATTGACCCTGAAAGAATATAATTTTTCCAAATTCGCCAGCCCTGCTCATTGTTACAATCTCCAGGGTTTTGGCTTCGAAATGCATGCGATATCCTATCAGCAATTTAACATTGGCAGCCTTACAGGCATCTACCATCTCCTCTCCTTCTTTACCGTTTATGCCCATAGGCTTTTCACAGATCACATGCTTCCCGGCCCCGGCAACGCGTTTGGTAAATTCACAATGCAGTCCGTTTGGTGTAATAATATAGACCGCATCAATATCCGGGTTATCCTTTATCTCATCAAAATTTTTATAGTTGTAGCAATTTTTATCCGGGATATCATACTTTGCCTGCCACCTGGTAACTTTGGAAGGAGTTCCGCTAATTAGACCCACAAGTTTAGCCTTTTTACAGCTTTGCATTGCTTCTGCAACACGTGTCCCGTAGCTGCCTAACCCCATTATTGCAACCCGTAAAACCGGGCCGTCATAGTGTTTGTCGGTATATGCAAAAAGACTGGTTGAATTCAATAAAATGGGTAATCCCAGGGCCGAGGTCGAAATTTTTTGTACAAATTCTCTGCGTGAGCTCATAATACTATTTTCTTTAATTCGCATAAACTTAATAATAAATTCAATTGACCACCAGACTGTGCAAAAAATTTGTTTGAGCAGTTTATAAGGGTTAACCTATGAGACACATGAAAATAAACATGTTAAGAATTTGTTAAATGTTAATATTTTTATTATCTTCAAATAGCCAACTCTAAAGTCCAGCCACATGAATACTTCAGAAAAATTATTTGCAGCCCGGATTCTTTACGCAGCTCTTTCAATTCTTCTCATTGCTTTAGTTATCCTTTTTTATAAAGAATATGCCCCGGATTTAATGATTCAGGCCGAGCAGTTTGTAGCTGCTTCCATGGGGGAAATTAATACCACTGTAGCCTCAAGGTAAACAGAACTTCATCACCAGATTAAAAATACATGTTACTGTTTGATTTTTAGCCCACAAGAACCCGGGTTATATGACATCCTGTTTCTTATACTGCTTCACCCAAGCTCCTTTAAAAAGCAATTATATACTGAATTTTAGGTTCCTAGTTTACAGAAAATGTCAAACCATTTATAATAGATCTATACTATAGCTCCTGCTTATTGTTTTTAGACTTTTATAGTCTCAAAATCCATTTTTTTAACTACCTTTTTAGCAGTAACTATAAACCAAAACAAAATGAAAAAATTAATTCCTATTGCATTATTCCTTATTGCTATTTCTGTGAATGCGCAGCAATCCTATTGGACATACTATAATTTTACAGTAGAACCACAGAATGAGGCCGCAGTATTAAAACTTGTGGAAGATTATTTTAAGGAACACAAACCAGATGGCGTTACCGTTCGTTTTTTTGAAAACCACTTTCATGACGGCGGAAATAATTATACCCATTCCATTGGGTTTTCAGGCTCCTTAGATGCCATTGGAAATCAATACTCCGGCGGACAGAGCGATACCTGGGACTTGTTTATAACCAGGGTAAACCAACTTATCAAAGGCTCATTTAGTTCTTCTATGGGGCGTGAGATTGCTTCACATGGTGCTGCTGCAGCTAACGGCACCTGGCCCATACAGCATTATCTGTACCTGAAGGTTTCAGATAATAACGCCTTTCTAACCGCCCGGGAAAAGTATTTTTCCAAGTTTAAATCAGATGTCAGGTTAACCGTTTTAGGGAGTGTCAATTCTGGTAATTCACCACATGGGGAAACCCATATGGTTATTCAGGGATATAAAGATTTTAAATCGGCCATGGCCGGCATGGATGCCCTTCTCACACCAGATCAGGTTGATGCCCGAAGAAAAGCCTGGAAAGAATTTAGTGAAACCAATGGAGGGGTATCCGTGGTACGTACGGGTACCAGGATTCTTTTAGGGAGATGGTAAAAAAGCCTTAAAGGCAAGGCCCCTTTTTATAAAAAGGGGTTTTTTTATATTCCTGTGTGAATAAATAAAACATTAGAATTACAATTTTAAACCATTAAACCTGATTAAGACGACGAACAAGATTGGCTGGAAAGTAGGTGCCGCGCTGGTGGTTGCCAATATGATTGGCACAGGTGTTTTTACAAGTCTGGGGTTCCAGCTTCAGGATATATCGAATACCTGGTCAATTCTGTTGCTTTGGTCACTAGGTGGTATTATGGCTATTGCCGGGGCCTTTTGTTATGCCGAAATAGGTAGTGCGATAAATAAATCCGGCGGGGAGTACATTTTTCTTTCCAAATTGTTTCATCCTCTTATGGGATATCTTTCTGGCTGGGTTTCTCTTACTATTGGATTTGCAGCCCCCGTTGCTCTTGCCGCAATGGCCTTAGGGGCATATTTAGCAAACGTATTGGAGGCAAACCCAACGCTTTTAGCTATTTCCGTTATCCTGGCAGTGTCAGTTATACACTCCTTTAATCTGAGTATTAGCAGCAAGTTTCAATCTTATGTAAGCTGGTTCAAAGTTTTACTGATCATTTTTTTGATTTTGGCCGGAATCTATTTCAGCCATTATGATTCTGCCGTGGATTTATCAGATTCATGGACTTTAGAGATTCTTACACCTTCATTTGCGATAGCCTTTGTATATGTAAGTTATTCCTATAGCGGCTGGAATGCTGCGTCATACATTATTGACGAGATTGAAAAACCCCCGATTAACCTCCCTAAGGCACTGATTAGAGGCACACTCCTGGTAACTATTCTATATGTTCTCCTGCAAATGGTCTTCTTAATGCACGGTTCCCTTGAAGATCTCAGGGGGCAACTTGATATAGGCCATATCTATGCAACCAATATCTTTGGTGATATGGGTGCTAAAGCAATTAATATCTTAATTTCCTTATTTTTAATCTCGAGCATTAGTGCTATGATCTGGGTAGGCCCAAGAGTTTCACTGGCTATCAGTAAGGATTATAAGCTCTGGAAGTTTTTAAGTAAAAAAAATAAAAATGACATTCCCGTGTCCGCAATATGGCTTCAGGCTGTCTTGAGTTTGACCTATGTACTAACAGGCACATTTGAAAGTGTATTGCTCTATTGTGGTTTTATTTTACAATTAAGCGCCGCTCTCACTGTTGCCGGAGTATTTATATTGCGAAAAGAAAAAACAATAACTCCTGGCTTTAAAGCTCCTTTTCATCCTGTCCTGCCTGTTATCTTTACTTTGTTTAGTGTTTGGATCCTAATGTATCTGTTATTAGATAAACCTATGGAGTGTTTAATAGGACTATCCATCCTGGCTTTGGGTATACTTACTTATTTTATAAACAAAAAGATTTCAAAGTCTTCCTTTTAATATGTGGGATTATGACTTTGTAATAACCATGTAAATTAACTTATTGGTGTCCATTCCATAATCTGCAATTCCCTCTTTTTCTTCATAGAGTAAGACCTCAAAGCCACCTTCTTTAGTAAACATATCTCTTACTGAGTTTTCCTGGCAGCCAAATTGAGGGCGCCCCATTTCTACACCCGCCTCACGATGAAAAAACTCAAATACAAACAGGCCCCCAGGTTTCAGGGCCGTTTTTATCTTTTCGGTTAACCCATCCATTTCCAGGCAACCCCCATATAACCAGGTAATCAGATCCCATTCTTCTGTTCCATAATCAAAATCTTCATAGCTGGCTATTTCCGTAGTTAATTTAATATTCTCCGCTTTGGCCTGGTCCATGGCATAGGCAACGGCCTCATCTGCCAAATCAAAACCAGTGACATCCCAACCATTCCTGGCCAGGTATAAAGCATTTCTGCCCTGCCCCATAGCAACACAAAGTGCTTTTCCCGCTTGTACAGATTCGGCAGTCTGACGTAACAGATTGTTCGCTTCTTTATTAAAAGTATACGAAGGATTATTTACCAGGCTGCGATTCCATCGCTCGCGGATACGTTCATTTCTTTCCTCTATACCGGTAGCTGACTGCGCTAAAGCGGACGTACAACAAAGAATTGTTAACAATAACAATAACATTTTATGTGCTTTCATAATTTATGTTTAGGTTTAAATTGGTTATCTTAATCCTCTTTTTAATTACCTATTGCCTAATATATCAATTTTATTTGAAGAGCTGAAATGACTTGAACTATCAATACGGGATAACCAAACAACTAACTGATTAATGAAAAACAAAATTTCAAGAAGAAAAGCCATGGAAACCAGTTTTAAAGTTGCCCTGGCTGCAATAGGCGGGTATGCATTTAAAGCAGACGTATATGAGCAGACTTACCTTAAAAATACTCCATCAAAGAAGAAACTTCCTGTTAGAATTAGTTTGAATACCTCCACACTGTTGCATTATAAATTGGATGTAGATGTGCAAATAGATATGGTGGCAGATGCAGGATTTGACGGAGTTGAATTGTGGATGCGCGATGTAAAGTCATACTTGGAGAAAGGTGGCAGCAGTGAATCTTTAAAAGAAAAACTGAAAGCCCGGAACCTGATTTTAGAAAACATGATAGGCTTTTCGAAATGGATAAGCGATGATCCGGAAGAAAGAAAAAAAGCAATAGATCTATTAGGTGAAGAAATGAAAATTACCGCGGATTTGGGGGGTAAATATATTGCAGCCACCGTACAGGGAATTGAATTCCTGGATCGAAACAAATACGATGAATACGCTGAAAGATATAATGCAATTCTGATGCTCGGTGATGAGATTGGCGTAACTCCTGTTTTGGAACTTTGGGGAATGGGCGCCTTAAACAAGGTGGCAGATTGTGCCCAAATTGTAATCGCTACAGGACATCCTAAAGCAACCATGCTTTTAGATTTTTACCATGTGTACCGGGGTGGGAATGATTGGGACACTTTGGATGTCCTGAATGGAAAAAGATTACCGGTCATACATATTAATGATTACCCCTCAAGCCCATCCTATGAATTGCTGAAGGATTCGGACAGGGTGTTGCCAGGAGAAGGTATTTGCCCTTTTGACGAGGTCATCCCTAAACTCTGCAATGCCGGTTTTAAAGGTGGTTTTTCTGTAGAGCTTTTTAATAAGGGATATTGGGAGACCATGGATGCCCAGACCATGCTTCAAAACAGTTATGAGAAAACGTATGAAGTTGTAGCGAGGGCACTGGCAAATACGATATAATAATCCTGATAATCACCAAATAAATTTAAATGAATATGAAACTTAGTTTAAAATACGCCATAATCTTCCTTCTGGGTTTTGGGAGTTTTGTCCCGGCTTCGGGTCAGGAAATAAAAAGCGAGGAAGGCAAGGGCTGGATTTCCCTGTTTAATGGGAAAGACCTTGACGGTTGGAAAGCAGGTGTGAATGCCTCTACTTTTTCCGTAGAGGATGGCACCATAAAAGTGGCCGGTGACAGGGCCCATTTATTTTATACAGGCGAAGTGGAAAACCATAATTTTAAGAACTTCGAATTTAAGGCGAAAGTGATGACCAAACCCGGGGCGAATTCAGGTATTTATATCCATACCAAATATCAGGAAGACGGATGGCCCGCTCATGGTTATGAGGTCCAGGTGAATAACTCACAGGGCGACTGGAAACGCACGGGTAGTTTATACGACATAGTGGATGTTAAGGAAAATTATGCCAGAGATAATGAATGGTATACAGAATATGTGAAAGTGGAAGGCAAACGAATCATCATAAAAATTAACGATACCGTAGTTGTTGATTATACAGAACCTGAGAAGCCTTTCCGCGAAGGAGAAGGTGTTCACAGGGTTTTGGGCACGGGCACTTTTGCCTTGCAGGGTCATGATCCGGGAAGTGTGGTTTTCTATAAAGATATTTTAGTCCGTCCTTTACCATAATCTGTTTTGAAATCTACATCTTATATTAATAACTTATTTCTAATGTTTAAGAATCTTTATCAATCAAACCAAAAACCAATGAAAAAAATTATTCTGTATGCCGGTGTCCTGATCTTTTTGGTACTGCAATTTAATTGCGGTGATAAGCCAACAACTGATGAGACTGCCGACAAAAAGGACCGAAATATGTTCGGACACTATATCCCACGTGGACTAACCAAAACATCTGAAGGCCTTAGCCCCGGTTATGTTATGTTTGCGGTTCCCAATTCTGCCTCCACCTATTTAATCAACAGAAAAGGAGAGGTGGTACACGAATGGAAAGGAAATTACAGCTTTCATAGTCCATATCTCATGGATGATGGTTCTCTTGTAACGGGCGCACAGGATCCTGATTATCCTGTCTTTGGTTTTGGAGGTCCTTACGGGAGGATACAAAAAATAACCTGGGATGGAAAAATGTTATGGGATTACGAATACGCAGATACTACACAAATAGTACATCATGACTTAGCAGTGTTACCCAATGGGAATATTCTTGCGATTGCTTATGAAACTTCATCATATGACTATGCAATTGATTTAGGCATGAAACCAGAATTTATTCCAAGATCAGGTCCGTGGATGGAAAAAATTATTGAGATAGAACCACAGGCCAACAATAGGGGTAAAATTGTCTGGGAGTGGCGAATAGAAGATCATCTGATTCAGGATTATGATGAAACCAAAGCCAATTATGGGAATGTGGCAGAACATCCTGAATTGCTCAGTTTTAACCTGGGAGATTCCATTCCTCCTGCCATAACCCAGGACAGTCTGGACATTTTAAAAGCTATGGGAAGGGGAGGTAGAAACCTCACCATTGATAATCCCTCTTCAGATATTTTTCATATTAATGCCATAAACTATAATCCCGAGCTGGACCAGATAGTATTTAGCTCTCCCAGGTTAAGTGAAATTTTTATTATTGACCACAGTGTTACCACTGAAGAGGCTGCCGGTCATCAGGGAGGAAAAAGTGGTAAAGGAGGGGATTTTTTATACCGTTGGGGAAATCCGGAAAATTATGGTCATGGTGATTCTACCAATCGCAAACTTTTTGGGCAGCATGATGTTCGCTGGATTGAAAAAGGGAAACCCGGCGCAGGACATCTTACAATATATAATAATGATGTCCCTATGGGTCCCGACAGCCTTGATTATTCAGCCATATATGAAATTAAGCCACCTTTAATGGAAGATGGCAATTATGAAATGGTGGCCGCTAATGGTTTTGGCCCTGAGAAACAATTATGGAACTATGTAGCTAAGGACACCATCTCTTTTTACGGGAGTTTTATTTCCGGCGCCCATCGTATGGAAAATGGAAATACATTTATCAATGAGGGGCCCAAAGGCCGTTTATTTGAAGTGACTCCTGACGGCGAAATTGTCTGGGAATATTTAGTTCCTTATCGCGGGAACATTCACAAACCAAACGGGGAACCCAACAATGCTATGAATATGACGCATAGTACATTCCGGGCCACTTTTGTGCCGGCGGATCATCCGGCTTTACAGGGAAAGGATTTAAAACCACTGGATCCGCAACCCGAAGTATTTGTGTTGCCACCTCCACCGCCTGAAGAGGATAAGAAGGGCTGATTATTACATTATATAGAACTAAGCGAATTTAGGGGGAAATAATTTTGACAAAATAAAGGGTATGGATGGTATAGATGTAGTTATGGTCATTGCCATTATCCTTTTCGCAAGGCTTGGAATACGTTTACTAGGGGGTTATCGCAAAATGAAAAACAACAACAAAAAGGATTCCGACAAAGAGGAACCCTAAAAATCAATTATAAATAAAAACAAACAACATGGGGATATTTTGGGATTTACTGCAACAGGATGAACTGGATAAACAACAGGCGCAGGCGGATAGCGTTGAAGACCGCGTGGCTATTTTGGAGACCGAACTGGAGAACACAAGGGTACTCCTTAGAAAAACTCTGGAAGCACTGGAGACTCATTTGAACCGGGATATTGACGGTGATGGAATTACCGGGTAAATTTTGGGTATTTATGAAATAATCGTTTAAAGCTCAAAGAATATGCACTACTTTTAATCCATAAATCAACCGAACATATGAAAAAAATTATGCTTTATTTCAGCGCCATCGTGATGATGGTGCTACTTTTTAATTGTGGCGACAATCAACCCTCTGATGAAACAGCGGTAAAAAAAGGCCGCGATATTTTTGGACACTCTTTTGCCCGTGGATTGACCAAAACCACTGAGGGCCTTAGCCCGGGCTACATAATGTTTGCCCCTACTAATTCTCCTTACACTTATCTGGTGAACAGAAAAGGGGAAGTAGTACATGAATGGAAAGGAACTTATGGAGCCTTCAATCCATATCTGATGGACGATGGATCTGTAGTGGTAGGGGAAGATGACCCTGACTATCCAGTATTTGGTTTTGGAGGCCCTTATGGCCGGATCCAGAAAATTAGCTGGGATGGGAAAATTTTGTGGGATTTTGAATATGCAAATGAAGAAGAGATTATACATCACGATTTTGCGGTAATGCCAAATGGGAACATCCTTGCAATTGTCTACGAAACTGCCTCATTTGATGAGGTAATTGCCCAAGGAAGAAAACCTGAAATGACACCACCTCACGGACCCTGGCTGGAAAAAATTGTGGAACTTGAGCCCCAGGGTCCCCGCGGTGCTAAAATTGTCTGGGAGTGGCGTCTGGAAGATCACTTGATTCAGGACTTTGATGAAAGCAAGGCCAATTACGGCACTCCGGCCGAACACCCGGAATTGTTGGATTTTAATTTAGGAATGCCCATACCTCCGCCAATAAGCCAGGACAGCCTGGATGTCATGAAAGCCATGGGTATGGCCGAAAGAAATCAGACTACAGATAATATGGGGTCAGACATTTTTCACTTTAATGCTATCAATTACAATCCGGAACTGGATCAGATTGTGTTCAGCTCTCCTATTTTAAGTGAGATTTTTATCATTGACCACAGTACATCCACTGAAGAAGCGGCTGCTCATACAGGTGGAAAATATGGAAAAGGTGGTGATTTTCTGTACCGCTGGGGCAATCCGGAGAACTATCAAAGGGGTGATTCCACTAAGCGGCAGCTATTCGGGCAACATGATGTCAGATGGATAGAACCCGGAAAACCAGGTGCTGGAAACCTGACAGTATTCAATAATCATCCTCCGGGGGATTTCGATTTTTTTAAAATGGGTGTCACTGACTCCCTCAATTATTCCATGGTGACTGAGATCACGCCTCCTTTAAATGAAAATGGACAGTATGTACTGGATGCAGATGCATCCTTTGGTCCGGAAAAACCCACCTGGTTTTATAAGGCCTCGGATACCTTTTCATTTTACAGTCCTTTTATTTCCGGAGCCCATCGTATGCATAATGGAAATACGTTTATCAACGAAGGGGCCAGGGGGCGGTTCTTTGAGGTAACTCCCGAAAATGAGGTTGTCTGGGAATACCTGAATCCCTATAGAGGTGAAATTCGCAAACCGAATGGGGAACCCAATAGTCCTATGTTTATGCCTTTTAGTCAATTTCGTGCCACCTTTGTGCCCGAAGACCATCCTGCATTAAAGGGAAAAGAGTTAAAACCTTTGGATCCCCAACCCAAGCCTTTTGTAATGCCTCCGCCACCTAAAGAAGAACAGAAGGCGTAATTTGACAGTTTATAAAACAGGGAGAGTATAGAAAGAATTCCCCCTTTTCAAAATAAGGATACGGATGGCATTGATCTCATTAGAGTCATTGCCATTCTTCTTTTCACATGACCTGGATCTTGTTAAAAAGACATAGAAGAAAATCATTTGCAGCATGATACGGACGGCGATGTAGTTGCCATTTAAACTGTAGATCCTCATATGTTATCCTTTAAAATATGATATATTTGGTATAAATTTAATACGTTAACTAACCAGCCATATGATGAAAAAATTACTTTCCCTGAGCGCCATTCTTCTTATGGGGCTATTTTATAATTGCGGAGAAGACAAACCACGTAACGAGGCAGTCACAAAAAAAGGCCGGGACATGTTTGGGCATTATATTCCCAGGGGGTTAACCAAAACTACCGATGGCCTTAGCCCCGGCTATGTAATGTTTTCTGCACCTAATTCGCCTTATACTTATCTTGTGAACAGAAAAGGGGAAGTTGTGCATCAATGGAAGGGAAATTATGGAGCATTTAATGCATATCTATTGGACAATGGTGCTATTTTATTAGGTGCGGAAGATCCTGATTTTCCTGTTTTTGGTTTTGGGGGCCCTTATGGCCGGATTCAAAAAATTAGCTGGGATGGGAAAATTTTGTGGGATTTTGAATATGCAAATGAAGAAGAGATTATACATCACGATTTTGCGGTAATGCCAAATGGGAACATCCTTGCAATTGCCTATGTGGCTACTTCATTTGAAGATGCTATGGCTAACGGAAGAAAGGCTGAAATGATGCCAAAATCCGGCCCGTGGCTGGAAAAAATTATTGAAATTGAACCTCAGGGGGCCAGGGGAGGGAAAATTGTCTGGGAATGGTATGTTGCAGATCATTTAATTCAGGACTATGATGAAAACAAGCCCAATTACGGGATTCCGGCCGAACATCCGGAATTGTTGGATTTCAACCTGGGATTGCCTATTCCACCCCCGATAACACAGGACAGTCTGGATATTTTGAAATCACTTGAGATGACAGGTAGAAACGAGACTACCGATAATGTGGGTGCAGACATTTTTCACTTCAATGCCATAAATTATAATCCGGAACTGGATCAGATTGTATTTAGCTCACCTTTTTTAAGCGAAATTTTCATAATTGACCACAGTACGTCAACGGAAGAAGCGGCTGCTCATAAAGGAGGGAAATACGGGAAGGGCGGGGATTTCCTTTACCGATGGGGCAACCCCGGAAACTATCAAAGAGGGGATTCTACCAACCGGCAGTTATTCGGGCAACATGATGTTCGATGGATAGAACCCGAAAAGCCGGGTGCCGGTAATCTCACGATGTTCAACAATCATCCTCCGGGGGATTTTGACTTTAGGGAAAAGAATGCTGATTCTCTCAATTATTCTACGGTACTTGAGATTACCACACCAGTAGATGAAAATGGCCAATATCCGATAACTGCAGACCAATCTTTTGGCCCTGAACAACCCACCTGGTTTTATATGGCCGCGGATACGCTATCGTTTTATAGCAGTTATATTTCTGGTGCTCATAGGATGGAGAATGGCAATACGTTTATCAACGAAGGGGCTAAAGGGCACTTTTTTGAAGTGACACCTGAAAAAGAAATTGTATGGGAATACCTGAATCCCTATAGGGGGGAGATTCGCAAAAACAACGGTGAGACAAAAAATCCAATGCCCGATCCGTATTTTGAATTTCGCGCCACGTTCATTCCTGCAGATCATCCCGCTTTGCAGGGTAAAGAACTAGTACCCATAGATCCTCAACCTGAACCATTTGTTTTGCCTCCGCCAAAAGAAGAGAAGTAAGCCTGATTCACGATCATTTTATGATGAAACTGGAAGGTTGAGGTATTGTTCCGGCACAGCTGGTTGTCAGACACGTTAAAAAATCCTTTTCGTGTGTACCTTAATGTGGAAGCAATTAAATTAAACCCTTCTCCCGTCCAGCAAATTGATGATTCTGGAACCATAAGCAGCATTACTCTCAGAATGCGTTACCTGTATGATGGTCACTCCTTCATTATTCAGTTGCTTAAAAAGATCCATAATCTCCTCGCTCTGTTTGGAATTGAGGTTGCCGGTAGGCTCATCCGCCAATATTAATTTTGGATTGGAAATTAGTGCCCTGGCCACTCCCACCAATTGCTGCTGTCCGCCACTAAGTTGAACAGGGAAAAGGTCCTTTTTCCCTACAATATTAAAGCGGTCCAGCATATCAGCCACCATCGCCTTCCTTTCATGAGATTTATATTTCTTGTATAATAGGGGCATTTCAAGATTCTCCTGAACCGTTAGATCATCCAGCAAATGATAGGATTGGAAGACGAAGCCAATATATTCCTTATACATTTTGGCACGATCTTTTTCTTTTAAGGTATGAACAGGTTCCTCCAGAAAATGATATGCTCCCTCATCAAAATTATCGAGCATCCCAATAACATTCAATAAGGTAGATTTACCGGAACCGGAGGGGCCCATTACAGAGATAAATTCACCTTGTTCCACTTCAAGATTGATGTCTTTTAACAAAAAGATACGCTGACCTCCTGAATTAACCCATTTATAAATATTGTTCAGTTGTACTAACATGCTTAATCTCTATTTTTATGATCCTATATAAACAGGAACTGGATTTATTCAGTTCTCAAACTCTTTACGGGGTTAGCCATCGCAGCTTTAATACTTTGGTAGCTTACAGTAATAATTGCAATGGTCACTGCCAGAAGAGTGGCCAAAACAAAAACCCACCATCCCATTTCAATGCGATAGGAGAAGTCTTCCAGCCATTTATTCATGACAAACCATCCTATGGGAAGTGAGATAAGAATGGCCAGGCCAACTAACTTCAGGAAGTCCGATGAAAGACCAAAGGTGATTTGACCAACACTGGCTCCCAGCACTTTTCGTATTCCAATTTCTTTGGTACGTTTCTGAGCATTAAAGGCTGCCAGGCCAAAAAGGCCCAAACAGGCAATTAATATGGATAATATCGTAAATACCATAAATATTTTACCTAATCGCTGTTCAGCCTCATAGGTGGTATCAAAAGATTCATCCATGAAACTAAAGCTAAAAGGTTGTCCCGGTGCGACTTCATTCCATATCCGTTCAATAGTTGCAATGGTATTTGAAAAATTTCCGGCTTTAAGCCGAACAGCCATATTTCCTGTAGAATTATTCAGGAAAAGACCCAGGGCTCCAATATTTTCCCGTAAAGATTCATAATGAAAGTTTTTGACTACACCAATAACCGTATAGAATTCTGGTCTTTCCTGCTCAATGTCCTGTGAAAGTCGCATCCCTAGAGCCTCTTCGGGGCCAACACCCAAAACGGCCAAAGTAGCTTCGTTTATTATTACCGCCGTTGAGTCCGTAGTAAATTGCCGGTCAAAATTACGGCCGGTGACAAGCTGCATGTTCAGAGTCTCCATGTAATCATGGTCTACATCCCAGGTTCCTAACTGAATTGCATTTTCCTGGTTCATGGCACCTTCTTTGAAGTAAGAACTGTTGGAACGCGAAGATGGGGTTGGCAAAAAATTACTTAGAGTGGCGTTTTCTACCTGACTCAATTTAAGTACTTCTTCTTTAAAGGATTGAACCCGATTTCCTGCCGCATAAGTGTCATCAATAAGCACAACCTGATCTTTGGTATAACCAAGGTCTTTACTTTGGATGAATTTCAATTGTTGAAAAACGACCAACGTGCTAATGATCAAAAAAACGGAAATGGCAAATTGGAAAACAACCAGGGAGTTCCGGATATTCCTTCCTCCAACACTGTTTTCTCCTGCTCCTTTGAGCACTGTAACCGGCATAAAACGTGACATAAAAAATGCCGGGTAACTTCCGGAAAAAAGGCCCAATACAATTGTCGAAGAAAGTAAAATTACCCAGAATAGGGGATTTGAATAGGGTATTGCAACCGACTTTCCCGAAAGTTCATTAAAAAAGGGAAGTGCCACCATGGCTATAATCAGGGCCAGGATCAATGAAATAAAGGAAATAAGACCCGATTCCGTTAAAAATTGACGAATCAAATCCCGCTTATTGGAACCCAAAGTTTTTCGGATACCCACTTCTTTTGCTCGTTTCAGCGATTGGGCGGTGGAAAGATTCATAAAATTCACACTGGCCAGTACCATAAGAAACAGCCCGATAAACGAAAGGATATACACATTTTGAATACTGCTGTTGGCACTCATTTCAGACTGACGATTGGTGGAATTTAAATGAATGTCGGTCAATCCGATGGTATGATAGCGCACATAGTTACCAGCCGCTTTAAATGACTCCTCCGTTATTCCGGGAAAATAATCCTGAGCCCATGGAAGCAGGTATTTTTTAAACATGCCCTGCAGGGGTGACTGAAAATCCCTGACACTGGCACCGGGTATCAATTTAATAAAAGTAAAGTAGTTGGAATTACCCCAATGGTCCTCTCGAGAGTCAGCATATCCTGCCATCGCCATAAAAACAGTATGATTCCTAAGAAAAGAATTTTTAGGTAAATCATCAATAACCCCGGTAACAGTATATGTGTCGGTATTATTCAACAACACGTTCTGGCCCAGTGCATCCCTTATCCCAAAATGTTTCTCCGCGGCCGTCCTGGTCAGTACCAGGGTATTGGGTTGGGTTAATGCGGTCCTGGAATCGCCTGCAAGTAAATCAATACCGAACATATCAAAGAAAGTAGAATCCACAAAAGTGACATTGAGTTCCTTGGAGTTCAATTCTGTTCCGCTCTTTTTGAGTAGCATGCTCCCCCTATCCCGAAACCTAACGGTCTTTTCCACCTGAGGGAAATCACTTTGCATAGCACCTGCCATAGGAGCGGCAGCCTGAGTAGCTTTTATTTCCGCACCCCCAAACTTAATATCCGAGTCAATTCGGTAAATTCGGTCTGCATCGGCAAACATATTGTCGAAGCTGAGCTCATCATAGAGGTACAGGGCAATTAATAAACCTCCTGCCATTCCAATGGCAAGGCCAAAAGTGTTTAAAAATGTAAAAAAAGGTTGCTTTTTAAGAGCTCTCCAGGCAATTTTTATGTGGTTTTTCAGCATGATTTTTCTTTTATTCAGTTCTTAAGCTCTTTACCGGGTTAGCAATAGCAGCTTTAATACTTTGGTAACTCACCGTAAGAATGGCGATGGCCACCGCCAATAAAGTGGCCAAGGCAAAAACCCACCAACCTATTTCAATCCGGTAGGAAAAGTCCTCTAACCATTTATTCATGGCAAACCACCCGATGGGCAGGGAAATAAGGATGGCCACCAGGACCAACTTGAGGAAGTCAGACGAAAGTCTGTATGTAATCTGACTCACACTGGCTCCCATTACCTTTCTGATACCAATTTCCTTGGTGCGTTTTTCGGCATTGAATGCCGCCAGGCCAAATAATCCCAGACAGGCTATTAAAATAGAAAGTATTGTGAAGATGATAAAAATTCGACCTAAGCGCTGTTCGGACTTATAGGTGTTATTAAAAGAATCTTCCATAAAATAGTAGGCGAAAGGCTGTCCCGGAGCGACCTTATTCCAAATCCCTTCAATGCTTTTTATTGCATTGGTAAAACTTCCTTTTTCCAATTTTATGGCCAGGGAATATGCAAAATCTCCTAAATGCATGCTCAAAGATTCAATTTCGTCTCTAAAGGGAGAGAAATGAAAATCTTTTACAACTCCAATTATTTTAAAGTACGTGGGGTTCTCAGATCCCATATCAGGAGTGTAGCTTAGCCCTAATGCTTCTTCAGGTTTTACCCCCATTACGGCTACTGCAGATTCATTGACAATGATACTTGTGGAATCACTTTTAAAATTCCGATCAAAATCCCTGCCGGCAATAATTTTAAAATCCATCGTAGAGATATAGTCATAATCCACGCCCCATCGCTGCATACTTACGGCATTCTCCTGATCTGTTGCTCCCTCAAGTGGTGCAAAAACACTGTCAGATCTGCTTGAAGGCGTTGGGAAAAAACTACTCAGGGTTGCATTAATAACAAAACCCAGTTTTTTCACTTCCTCTTTGAATGAATAAATCTGATCCCCAACCGTATAGACATCATCAACGATAAGAACCTGATCCTTTGAGAATCCCAGATCCTTATTTTGAATATATTCCAATTGCTGATAAACCACCAAAGTACTTACGACCAAAAAAACAGAAATGGCAAATTGAAAAATCACCAATGCATTTCGCACCTTGCCTCCCCCCAGACTACCACTATCGCCCTTTAATACTTTTACCGGAATAAACTTGGACATAAAAAATGCCGGATAACTCCCCGATAATAAGCCTAGTATAATGCCTGATCCAATTAAAATCAACCAAAAAAATGGATTCGTATAGGGTATTGAAATATTTTTGTCTGCGAGCTCATTAAAGAATGGCAATGCAATTACTGCAAATATTAGAGCCAGCAACAGAGAGCCAAAGGATACCAAACCGGATTCTACCAGGAACTGTCGTATAAGTTCTCCTTTATTGGAGCCCAATGTTTTGCGAATACCTACTTCTTTAGCTCTTTTTAGAGAATGTGCAGTTGACAGATTCATAAAATTAACACAAGCCAAAACAAGGATAAACAGGGCAATAAAAGAAAGGATATAAATACTCTGAACATCATTATTTGCGCTTATTTCAGCTACTCTGTCAGAATTTAAATGAATTGAAGTCAGAGGTATAGTGCTATATTTTAAGTGGTTACCCGCTGCCTTAAACTGTTCTTCTGTGATGCCGGGCATGTATTGCTGCACCCCGGGAATAACATACTTGCCCAGAAAACCCCGTAAAGGTTCTTGTATATCTTCAATATCTGCAGTGGGAATAAGTTTTATATATGTTTGGTAATTATTGCTTCCCCAATTAACGATTCGTGAATCTTCATATCCGGACATTGCCATAAAAACGGTATGATCCCTAAGGAATGAATTACTGGGCAAGTCATCAATAACACCTGTTACCGTATACGTTTCCTCATTGTTCAATAAAAGATTTTGACCCAGGGCCTCATTGATTCCAAAATGTTTTTCTGCCGCTGTTTTGGTCAGGACCAAAGTATTAGGCAATTTAAGTGCCGTTTTTAAATCTCCTGCCAATAGGTCTATTCCGAACATCTCGAAAAAAGTAGAATCCACATAAGTAGCCTGCTGTTCCTTTATGTTTACCTCAGAATCAACTTTTCTAACTAAGGCACTTCCCCTGGTTCTAAAACGGGTAGTTAATTCCACTTCCGAGAAATCATTGTCAATTGTTTCTGCCATCGGTGCGGGGGTTACCGCAAATTTTCGGTCCTCCCCACCGAATTTAATATCCGCATTAACTCTATGTATGCGATCTGCATCGGCAAACATTTTATCATAACTTAATTCATCATAGATATATAATGCAATAAGGAGAGCCCCGGATATCCCTATGGCCAGTCCAAAGGTGTTTAGAAAGGTGAAAAAAGGTTGTTTTTTTAAACTTCTCCAGGCTATTTTAATGTGATTCTTGAACATGATTATCCGATTTTAAATTGATTGATGATTCCTTTTTAGGTTATTCCATTCGTAAACTTCTAATTGGGTTTGCCCTTGCCGCCTTAAATGCCTGAAAACTTACTGTTATAATGGTAACCAGCATCGCGCCTGTAATGGCTAAAGCAAAAATCCACCACTTGAGTATAACGCGATAAGGATATTCCTGAAGCCAGCCATTCATTACATAATAGGCTATGGGAACCGCGATAAAACATGAGATGATCACCAGTTTTAAAAAATCCTTAGAAAGCATATTCCAAACATTAAATACCGAAGCGCCAAGCACCTTTCTTACACCAATTTCTTTAGTACGTTGCTCTGCTACAAAAGATGTTAATCCAAAGAGTCCCAAACAGCTGATAAGAATGGCCAGGGCTGTAAAAATTCCAGATAAGGTTCCTATTCGCTCCTCGGAAGCAAATTTCTCTCCATATTGATCATCAACAAATTCATACTCAAACGGAATGTCTGGAAAATGTTCTTTAAAAACCCTTTCGATAATTGCAATATTTTCGCTTGCACTTTTCTTTGGATTTAAACGCAGGTTATAGTAACTCGAATTATTGAACCTGTCATAAACATAAAGTCCTTGTTTTACAGGTTCATAAGGGGATTGAGCAATCATATCCTCTACCACTCCTATAATTTTTAAAGGTGGATCAGGGTCCTTTTCATCATCATCCTTTAAGAACTTCCCAACCGGATCAGGCATGCCCAAATATTTTCTGGCCGTTTCGTTAATGAGTACGCCCAATGAGTCAGAAGCAAACTCCCTTGAGAAATCCCTGCCTTCTACAATTTTAAGATTAAGTGACCTGGCATATTCAGGCGAAACTTCGGTCCATGCCAAATCTTCCTGAAAACCTTCAGGTTTCCCTTCCCATGTAAAACCACTCCTGTTAGACCAAATACGTGTAGTGGGGCTGCTCGATGATGACATTTCCACAATGGCATTGGAAGCTAAGAATTCACTCCTCATCAAATCATATTTCCCCTCAAAATCCTGGCTAAAGGTAGGAATCTGTATCAGGCCTTCTTTATTATAACCTACCGGCCTGTCCTTGGCAAAGTTGATTTGTTGCATCACGATGACGGTACCAATAATAAAAGCCACCGAAACGGCAAACTGCATCACCACCAATATCTTTCTGGGAAGACCTGCATATTTGCCTACATTAAAGGTTCCTTTTAAAACATCAACGGGTTTGAAGGATGAAAGATATAGTGCAGGATAACTACCAGCCAGAAGAGAAGTAAAAATTACAAACACAATGGAAGCCATCCAAAATTGTACATTGTCCCAAGGAAAATCGATTTCTTTTCGAGCCAACTCGTTAAACGCATTTAATGACAAGTTTACGATTCCAAGAGCCACAACAAAGGCAAAGACTACAACAAGAAAAGACTCGCTCAAAAACTGATAAACCAACTGTCCTTTTTGTGACCCCAGTGTCTTTCTTATCCCAACCTCTTTAGATCTTTTTTCGGAACGAGCTGTACTTAGGTTCATAAAATTAATACAGGCAAGGAGCAACACAAAAGCACCAATAATCCCGAAAAGCCAAACATATCTTATACGCCCACCAACCTGCTTTCCATTTTCAAAATTGTTCCTTAAATGCCAATCTGACATAGGAAAAAGGAATAATTGCGGATTAAATTCAACAGTGTCTTCGTTTAAGTCATTTTTTACATTCCTAATCTTCGCCGAAACTTCGTTCATATCTGAATTATCAGCAAGTTGAACAAACATTTGAAAAGAGTTGTTACCCCAATTGTCCTCTGCTTCTCTAACCCATTCTCTTGAAGCGAGATATTGATCCCATGGTATGATATAATCAGTGTCGTTGAAAGTGTTGTTGAAAGGAATATCCTTATAAACACCTGTGACCATTAAATCATACTGATTGCTGACCTTCACGATCTTTCCAATAGGGTCTTTTTTGCCAAACAGAGCTTCGGCCGTAGATGCCGAAAGCATTATGGAGTTAATCTCACGAAGACCGTCCTTTTCTCCATTTATCATCTGCAGGTCTAATAGTTCCGGTGCTTCCCGTTGCATGTAATTCCCGGGTCTGGAAAGATTGGTCTCATCATATTTTAAGTAAAGATCGCTCGTCCACGAAGACATGATCAAATACTTAAAATTATCCCCATAACCCTCTCTTAAAGCTTTTTCCAAAGGTCTTGGGATAGCCGACCATGTTGTTGTCTCGCCATTAAAAGTTTGCGACTGAAACACCTGCGCAATGCTGTCCTTATCGCTAAAATAATCGTTATGGGATAGTTCGTCTTTCATCCAAAGGGCAATGATCAAGGCAACCGCCATCCCTAATGAAAGACCTCCAATATTAATTATGGAATAAGCTTTGTTTTTCAGAAGGTTTCTCCAGGCAATCTTTAAATAATTCTTTAACATGATTTGAATTTTGATGATGAATAAACTCGGGCAAAAGGGAATAAATCTAAATCATGGCTCCCATAACTCTATTCTGGCTTTCTGTAACAATCTGACCATCAAAAAGATTAACGATACGATGTGCAAAATGGGAATCATGGTCCGAATGTGTCACCATGACGATAGTGGTGCCTTCCTGATTCAGTTCTGTTAACAGGTTCATAACCTCCAGTCCATTCTTGGAATCCAGATTACCTGTTGGTTCATCGGCTAAAATTAATTTTGGGTTAGTCACTACCGCCCTTGAAATAGCTACCCTTTGTTGTTGCCCGCCTGATAATTGTTGCGGAAAATGTTTTTCCCTATGTGCGATTTTCATCCGTTCCAGAACCGCCATAACCTTTTCCCTCCGCTCACTTTTACTCATCTTCAGATAAATAAGGGGTAGTTCCACATTCTCAAAAACCGTTAACTCATCAATAAGGTTAAAGCTCTGAAATACAAATCCAAGGTTGCCTTTACGCAATTGTGTGCGCTGTCTTTCCTTCAGGCCAGCTACTTCATGGCCGGCAAACTGATACCTGCCTTCTGTGGGGTTGTCCAACATCCCTACAATGTTTAGTAAAGTCGATTTTCCGCAACCTGAAGGCCCCATAATTGCCACGAATTCCCCTTCTTCCACATTGAGGTTTACATTGTTTAAAGCAAGGGTTTCCACTTCTTCTGTTCTAAAACTCTTTTTTAAATTCTGGATCTGTATCATGTTTTGATTGTTTTTCATTTTCTAATAAACATTGGGTTATTATTTTTTAATACACTGAACTAATTAAATTCCTTTTGCTCTCGTCTTGAACAGGGAAGTCTTTTAAAAGACTTCTCCAGAGTTCATATGTTACATTTATTCTCCTGCTGATAACTAATTCATGTGATTTGGTTAAAACCATTAGTTGTTCACTTTTGAATTATTTTAGTACTACACGCTCCGCATCACCAAAATTGTCATAATTACTGGTAATTACACTTTCACCATTCTGTAATCCCTCCAGGACTTCATAGTACCTGGAATTCTGTTTTCCTATGCGTATATTCCTTTTAATGGCTTCTCCCCCATCGGGGTTAACTACAAAAATCCACTGTCCTCCTGTGCTTTGAAAAAAACTGCCTTTGGGCAGGAGAAGCGCATCTGAGGATTCCCCCAGTTGTAATTTGATGTTATAGCTCTGGCCCGTTCTTATCGTCTCCGGTTTATCGCCGCTGAAAACAAGGTCCACCTTAAATTTTCCGTTGCGCACTTCGGGATATACCTTTCGCAATCTCAAAGGGTATTCGTTGCCATTCCGCTCCAGGATAGCGGTCAAATCCCTTATAACCCGGTCTATATAATGTTCATCTATGGTAGCTTCAATTTTATAATCGGTCAGGACATTTATTTGCCCAATACGTTCTCCCTGGGCTATGCTCTGACCTATTTCTGCATCTAAAAAACCTAATTGACCATCAGCCGGGGCTCGTACATTTAATTGGTCTATACGCTCATATACCATAGACAACGTTTTTTGCATACGCGCCAAATCGGTGTCTAACCCGGATAATGAAGTTATTCGCAACTCATCATCCTGCTGCGTTTGTAATTTTATAATCTCATACTGCCTTATGGAAAGCTCATAATTTTCCTTGGAGGTAAGGTATTCCTCCTGTGATATCAATTCATCCTTGTACAAAGCCTCGTTCTGTTCAAAATTCCTCTTTAAACGATGTAATTCATATTCTGCAGTTGCCAAAGATTTCTTTCCTTCCACCTGTCTTGAGTCGAAAGCCAGTTTGGTAGAACGCAGGTCATTTTGCTTTAAAGCCAGATTACTTTCGCTGGCCAATATCTGTTCATACAATCCCCTGTTCTCCAACTTCAAAATAATGTCTCCTTTTTTTACCGTTGCTCCTTCCTCGATCAACTTTTCAGTCACGCGACCTCCTTCATAGGCATCCATATAAATAGTTGCAATTGGCGCCACATTTCCATTAATAGTTATATAGTCATCAAATTTGCCCTGCGTAACCTCCGCAATGGATAATTTTTCCTTTTCGGTTCTAAAGGTGGATACCTGATTACTGAATATCATTTTCCATCCTGTAAAAAGCAAGAGCAGGCCTAGTGCAATGTAACCGTAGTGCCTGGGCCGCAATCCTTTTTTCTTCTCCAGTTTTATGTCCATCTTATTCTAATTATTTTGATTGATATTAAATACAGGTAACCCATTATAAAAATCCAAAGTGCTTTTGTTTAAATAAAAACGCAGCAAGACCTGCAAGTTTTCATTCTGGGCCGTTGCAAACAGATTCTTTGCCTGTGTAAGATCCAGAACACTTACCAGTCCTTTGTCATACCTTTTTTGTGCTATTGTAAATGCCAGTTCCTGGGCCTGTACTTTTTTTGCGCTTTGGGCAATCTCTACCTGCAGGGAATTATAGTCCTGTATCAACTGTTGAATTACAAGGTACAACTCCTGTTCCTGGAGATCAAGATTGTTGTCTGCCCGCATCAATTCTATTTTCTGTTGTTTTACTCTGGACCGGGCAGACCATCCATTTAGTATGGGGATATTAAGAGCGAGTCCAATATATTTTGATGCGTTGTTTTTAAGTTGTTCCCTGAACGGAATTACAATTCCGGCATCATTGATAAATGTTTCAAAATAGCCTGTACCATACCCCGCTGCCAATGACAATCTTGGGTAATAGAGTCCCCTTGCAGCTGCCAGCTGCTTCTTGGCGGCGGCAGCCCTTAATTCCTGTGCCTTAATTATGGGGATAAAACTCATGGCGTTGTTAAAAATAGAATCCTGATTGATTACCGTCACTCCCCGCTCTGTAAATTGATCATCCCTTATAAATGGTTTAAGAAGAATTGAAGATTCCCCAATAAGATTCATTTCCTGAATAAGTTGCAGTTGTGCTTTTTGAAAATTATTCCGGCTTTGTGTAAGGGATAGTTCATCGGTCAATAAAAGTGATTCTGCCTCGTATACATCTGCCCCCGCCTTTAATCCTAATTCTACCTGCCTTTTTACCAGGTCAAAATTATTTTGTGAGAGTTGCAGCTGCTCCTGCGATATGGCCAGTAAGCCTTCAAAGAATTTGATGTCGTAATAGGCCTTCATTACCCTGAATGCCAATAGGAATTTTTGTTGTTCTACATCTTCAAGGGACGCACTGTAAATCAATTTTGATGCCCTGATTGTGTTTATCTTCTGAAATCCCTGGAATAAATCTATAGTCGCCGTAAGCGAATAATTGTTGGCAAAAAAATCGGAATTGACAAAAATGTTACTGTTGGGGTCAGCTGCACGTCCAAAACTTTGGAAATAATCTGTATAGCCATTTACAGATGGTAACATATTCCGGATAGACTGTTTATAGGTCTCTTCATTTGAAAATTCCGTATACTCAAAATCATTCAGGGATAGGTTGTGCTCAATGGCATAAGAAACACATTCATCCAGGGACCAGGCTTGCTGGGCAAAAGCATGAAATGAAATGGCCGAAAAAAATAAAACCAGTATGTTAACCTTTAAGTTCATATAGTATTGGTATGCCAAATATATAGCTACAGTTGTGCCAAAATATTAATGTCTTGATATTCATTGTGTTAGTAGTTATATTATAAGAGGTAATTTAATATGGCGTAAAATATTTATACAGTATATGTCCAATTTTTGGACACTTTTGTGGCGTATATAAATTTGAAATCGTAGTTTTAGTATATTGATTTTATAAACTAGGCACTGTGCTGGAAGGAAAAATATTGGTTATAGATGACAACAAAAGTGTTTTGAGCGCCCTGGAAATCCTGTTGCAGTTTGAGTTCCAAACCGTGGACAGTATATCTAATCCAAACCAAATTTCATCATTCCCCAAATTAAAAGATTACGATATTATACTCTTAGACATGAACTTCTCTGCAGGGGTCAACAGTGGTAATGAAGGCCTGTATTGGCTTAAGGAAATCAAAAAGTTAGCCCCTGCTATTTCTGTGATTATGATGACAGCATATGGCGCTATAGATTTGGCTGTAAAAGCTCTTAAAGAAGGAGCTGCCGATTTTATCCTTAAACCCTGGAACAATGACAAGTTAATAGCCACTTTAAAAACAACCTATTCTTTAAGTAAATCCCGTAAAGAAGTCAAACAACTTAGAGAAAAGGAGAGTAATTTAAAACAGGTCATCAACCAAAATAAAAATTATATCATTGGAAATTCTGCAGCCCTCAACGCTGTTTTGAATCTGGCCAGAAAAGTAGCCAAAACAGATGTCAATGTCTTAATTACGGGCGAAAACGGTACCGGAAAAGAATTGATTGCACGTGAATTGCATCGTATTTCAGAACGAAAAGATGAAGTTTTTATCTCAGTGGATATGGGTTCTATTTCCGAATCACTCTTTGAAAGTGAACTCTTCGGGCATGTAAAAGGTTCTTTTACGGACGCCAAAGAAGATAGGGCAGGTAAATTTGAAGCTGCTAACGGGGGGACACTTTTCCTGGATGAGATTGGAAATATGTCGCTTCAAACACAGGCCAAACTGTTATCTGCTATTCAAAACAAACTGGTTGTGCGGGTTGGATCCAATAAACCCATCTCTGTGGATATACGGTTAATATGTGCCACCAATTGTGATCTGGATAAAATGGTTGCAGAAGGTCTTTTCAGAGAGGATTTATTATACCGTATAAATACAATTCGCATGGAAATTCCACCACTGAGGGAACGGGAAAACGATGTTTTGATTTTGGCCGATTTTTATCTGCAAAGATTTGCGGCAAAATACGGTAAACCCGGTTTGCGGATTAATAAGGCAGCCTATGATAACTTTTTATCCCATAAATGGCCTGGAAATATTCGTGAGCTGGTACATGCCATAGAAAGAGCGGTAATTTTAGCTGATGGTAATGTACTGAAGCCAACTGATTTCCTGTTAAATGAAAAGACCTCAATATCCCTGAAAACCGGACCAGAAACTTTGGAAGAAATGGAGCGACTCATGATAAGCAAGGCACTAAATCAAAATGATGGTAATTACAGTGCGGCAGCGGAACAGCTGGGTATTTCAAGGCAAACCTTGTATAACAAGATTAAAAAAAGAAATACGTAATGGTAAGCAGAAATATTTATTTGCAGTTAGTGGTGCGAATCTGCCTTTTATGCCTTACGGCCTTGCTTGTTGCCTTTTTATTCTTTTCAGATAACTATATATTATCTGTTTTGGCACTCATGCTATTGATCGTTCAGACGGTCTTATTAATTAATTATACAAACCATACCAATCGGAAAATTGCTTATTTTTTTGATGCCATAAAAAATGAGGATTTCACCTTGCGGTTTCCTGAAAAGTTGAGTCTAAAGTCGTTGGAAGAATTAAACCACAGTCTCAACATGCTGAACTCTATGATACAGGATATTCATATTAAAAAGCAAATCCAGGAACAGTATTATCAGGAAATAATCAAACAGGCTGATATTGGCATAATGACTATAAATAAAAAGGGGCATATCCTTTTTGCCAATAAAAAAATTGAAGAGCTGTTGTGCTACAGACCTCTTAACCATATTAAGCAATTGACCCAGGTAGATCCAGAACTTTATAAGCTGTTTGCCTTGTTAAAACCCTTTGAGCGAAAACTGGTCCAGTTATCCAATGAAAGGGAGAAAAAACAACTGGCCTTAAAATCCACGGCTTTAAGCTTAAACAAAGAAGAACTGCTTTTGGTGGTAGCACAGGACATTCATCAGGAACTGGATGAAAAAGAGACAGATTCATGGGTTCGGCTGATAAGGGTGCTTACCCATGAGATTATGAACACCATAACGCCCATTACTTCCATATCAGAGTCCATTCTTAAATATTTTAAACCCGATAATAATCTGATCAACGTAAATGATATTGATGAAAACCGAATAAAAAATACGGTCAGGGGTCTTGAAGTTATTCAGGAGCAGGGCGGTGATTTAATGCAATTTGTTCAATCATACAGGAGTTTTCTCAGTTTACCACCTCCGGACAGGGCCCTGATTCCAGCTCAAAAAATGATAGATAAAGTGAAAGTTTTATTGGAGCAGGAAGGGCAAAACGGCAGCCTAAGCATAGAGACTATCGTAAGCCCAAAAGAGATTGAATTTTTTATTGATGAGAAACAAATATCGCAGGTATTGGTGAATTTAGGCAAAAACGCAGCCCAATCTCTGGGGCAAAAGGAGAATGGCCTGATCAAACTAACTGCCGGTACCGATGCTAAAGGGAGTAAGTATATAGAAGTCTGGGACAATGGACCGGGTATACCCCCTGAGCTGATTGAAGAAATTTTCGTTCCTTTCTTCACAACCAAAAATGCAGGTACCGGTATTGGACTAAGTTTGTCAAAGCAGATTATGCATTTGCATGGGGGTAATCTTCAGGTACATTCAATACCATCTGAGTACACCTCATTTGTGTTGACTTTTTAAATCCCACTTTGTAATCAGTCCAATTAGTTTAAGGCATAGTAACATTCCCACCCAGTTAGTATCAAAAAGTCTTAAAATATTATTGACTATCAAATGAATTACCCGATTTAAAGCGAAAAGCGGAAGAAATAATAACGCTTTTGAAATCCGGATATTCCAATTAACATTTATGCCGTAAACCATAAAATGTCACATGATCAAATTCTTTTATATATTTAGGGTGTTGCCTAATAGCCCATTATGACCATTAGAATACAAATTTTTATACTGTGTTGTCTTTGGCTGAGTGCCTGTCAGATGAAAAAACCCAATGTCAATGCGGTTCCTGTTCTCAGGGATTTTGATGAAATTGTGACGGATGGTAAGCTAAAAGTCCTCATAGCATATAGTGCCACGAGTTACTTTTTATATCGTGGACAAACCATGGGCTATGAGTACGAATTATTAAAACGCCTTGCCAAAAAATTAAACCTGGAACTGGAATTAAAGGTTTCCAGAAACCTGGACGATATGCTCGATGAGCTGAAAAATGGAGATATTGACCTTGTAGCTCACGGACTGGCAATCACCCGGGAAAGGAAAGAAGAGGTAGCTTTTATTGACTATCTATACCTCACCAAACAGGTGCTGGTACAAAGAAAACCGGATAACTGGCGCAATCTAACCATTGATAATATTAAGGAAGCCATGATACAAGACCCTATTGAGCTAATTGGGGATACAGTAAGTGTACGAAAAAATTCTTCCTATTTTGAGCGGCTTTTAAACTTGTCAAAGGAAATTGGAGGCGATATTGTGATAGATACGTTAGAAGGCGGGATTTCTACTGATGAAATCATTAAACAAGTGGTCGATAAAAAAATTAAGTACACGGTAGCAGATGGGAATCTTGCAAAGATTAACGCTTCAGACTACCCTATTTTGGATGTGAGTGTCCCCGTAAGCTTTTCACAGCGCATTGCCTGGGCGGTAAGGGCCGGTTCCCCTGTATTATTGGAAAAAATTAACAGCTGGATAGAGGAGGAGAAGAAGGGTTCTGACTACTACGTGATTTACAATAAGTATTTTGAAAATGAAAGAACCTTTAAACACCGGCTGAAAAGTGAATTTTACAGCCTGAATAATAACCAGATCAGTTCATACGATCCGCTCATAAAGGAATATGCCAAAGAATTGGGATGGGATTGGCGGCTTTTGGCTTCTTTGGTATATCAGGAATCTCAGTTTCAACCAAATGACTCTTCTTGGGCAGGAGCTAAAGGTTTAATGCAGATGATGCCGGCAACGGCTGAGGAGCTTGGGATTAAAAACCTGGGGGATCCCGAGGAGAGTTTACGAGGAGGCACTGCCTATCTGGGAAAGCTTTACAGCAATTTTAAGATGATAGAAGATTCGGTACAAAGGATAAAATTTACGATGGCTTCCTATAATTGCGGATATCAGCATGTAAAAGATGCTCAAAGCCTTGCCGAACTGGGTGGCCTGGACAAAAACACCTGGGATGGCAATGTAGATAAAATGATCCTGGCTCTTAGTAATCCCGAACATTACAATCATGAGGCAGTTCAGTATGGATATGTCCGTGGCGCAGAACCTTATGATTATGTAATGCAGATATTTAACAGGTACAACCGGTATGCTTCCATGGTGGATTAAAACACCTGATTCTTTCTGAATCATCAATCGCTCACTTATCTTATCTGTAAAAAATACATCTTCAAACATTAGTAGGCCAATAATGAAGCAGTAGCTACGGCCGATGCGGCCACTATAATAAATGTCAAAACCAACACCGGAATAGACACCGTAAGGATAGTCGACCAGGTTTTATTTTGAAGAACAATTTTGGATATTTCCCCTGAGTCCAGAGGGATTCTTACATATTCGCCATTGGTCTTTTTGAGACCATAGAACTGCCCGTCTTCTAATCCAATATGTTTAAACCTGTAAGTCTCATCCTTAGTGGATTTTACTTTTGCGCGCGTAATTTCTTTAGTGGCTTGTTCAAGGGTTACCGGGGTATTGTGGTAAACTACACATCCCTGAAAAAAAATTGATATTGAAAAATAATAGGCAATTATCGCGAACTTATTTTTCAAAGTTTTCATACGCAGTTATTTAAAAGTCCTTTCTTAAATGTAATTGAATTTACAACACAAAAAATGATTTGAGTGAATAATCGCATAGGGTTAAATACGAGAAGCCCCATGTCGGAAAAACCGTCTTTTTTGGCCCTTTCACTTAAGTCATGGTTCTACGCCTCAAATAGAATATTTTTACTATAAATAAGCCCTGTTCCATTGTGTTGCCAACTTAGCTAAGAGTAATAAAGTACCTATATTCAATTGTTCTCTTTTAAGTTATTTTAAAATAGTGCTATCTTTAATTTCAAATAAAACCCTTTTGGAATTTTCTATAAAACATAGAATTTAGACGCTACTGAAGGTTTTGTCTTTTTGAATATATGGAGCCTGCTAAGTAGTACTCTGTTATATAATTCCGGAATTGGGTTTTTTCTATCCTCAAGATTTTAAATGATATGATGAAACATATATGTCTTTTATTTAGTTGGCTCTTTATAGTTCATAGTTTCACTTTATCAGCGCAGCAAAAACCAAAACTCATTTTACAAATCACAGTAGACCAGTTAAGGGCAGACCTGCCAATGAAGGTCTATGACCGCCTGCCTGCAGGTGGCTTTAAATATTTCTATGAACAGGGCATTGTATATGAAAATGCCTATCACCGGCACGCAAATACAGAAACCGTGGTAGGACATACCACCCTGGCTACCGGGGCTGACCCATCAAACCATGGGATGATCGGTAACATCTGGTTCGATACGGAAAGTAAGCAAACGGTATATAATGTTCAGGATGTCAATTATCCATTATTGGGTGAAGGGGGTGGAGTTGATAAAAAAACAGAAATAGACCCCACTCAGGCCGCTGCCACTACAGACGGAAGGTCTCCGTCGGCTATACTGGGAACAACATTTAGCGACGAACTGGCCATGTTTACCAACGGAAAGGCTAAAATATTCGGGGTGTCTGTTAAGGACCGGGGAGCAATTACGCTGGCCGGTCATGCAGGAAAAGCATTCTGGTTCAGTAAGGCAAAAGGCGAATTTGTAACCAGTACCTATTACTATGAAGACTATCCCAACTGGGTAAAAAAATGGAATGCCCAGAAGAAAATCAACTCCTATCTCAATACCAGCTGGGAACTGATGCACGATAAGGCTAACTATACCTATGGCGATGAAGATGATATGCCCTGGGAAACAAAATTTCCGGGCTACGGCGTGGTATTTCCACATCCTTTCGGAGAGATGGGCAAGTATTTTACCACCTTCCTCACCTTAAGCCCTGTGGGTGATGAACTGACACTGGATTTTGCTAAAACCCTGATAGAAGCTGAAAATATAGGTGCTGATACCATTACGGATTATTTATCTGTTAGTTTTTCCTCCACGGATTATGTGGGTCATGTTTTTGGCCCTTCCAGTCTTGAGGGCGAAGACAACCTCTTCAGATTAGACAGAACCCTTGCTGGTCTGCTAACTTTTGTGGATGAGAAAATTGGGTTGGAAAATACCCTGATCGTATTGTCTGCAGATCATGGAGGGGTAGATGCCCCGGGCTATATGAAGAAATTTGGGATCGATGCCGGGTACTTTGATATTGATGCTGTAGACACCCTGTCCATTAAAAAGGTAATGCAGAAAGAATTTCAGGTTACCGATAAACTGGTCTCTGGTTATTTCCACCCCTATGTGTATTTGGATAAACAGGCTATTGCAAATAACCATCTGGATATTGATGCGGTGTCAAGAGTGCTGGCTACAGAATTAAGGAAGGAAAAAGGCATTGCCGATGCTATTGCCTCTGCAGATCTCCTGGAAGGGAATTTGGCTCAGACCCCATTAAATGCTTCGGTATTGCGAAATTATAATCCCAAACGGTCCGGGGAGATCTATCTGGTTTTTGAACCCTATTGGTTTATCAATGATTTTGACGGGCTGACCGTGGCCACGACCCATGGTTCCCCGTGGAAATACGACCAGCACGTACCGGTAATTTTTATGGGCAGCAGGCTGAAAGCTGCCAAAATCTATCGCCGGGTGGAAACGGTAGACGTGGCAACTACTTTATCACATTATTTGGGTATTAAGGTTCCTTCCGGGGCCTCCGGCACACCATTAAAGGAAGTGATGGAGTAATATTTATACCGATGCAGATCACCACATTAGCAAAAGAAACTTTTCTTTTCCGCAATTACTGTTAAATCTGGCAGATAACACAACATATTCCAAAGGTCCGATAGTTACAGTTCCAACTAATTAACACAAAAACTTAGTATACATTAAATAAATGAAGAAGGACCTGGTTTAAATTTCCAATAGAAGTTACCTAATTCAAAGTATTTACCGGTCGATTCATATCTTATTCCTCATAATGATATAAATCTGCCAGTTTATAGATCAGGAAGTTAATTATTTTCTCCTCACTCTCCCCATTTCGAAACATTTTATAGGCAGAACCGGCATACTCTTTTTTAAAAAATTCCAGGTCATCTGAGCCATATTCGTTAAAAGCATTCCAGGAGCTGAGGCCTTCAAGCATTTCCCTGTGTGCTATATATCTTTTCCTGGCAAGTTCCAGTTCATTTCTGTAGTCCTTATTGTTTTCATGGCCTATTTCACGCTTCTGCGAATTTAAACGCACATAATCCTGATACAGGCGGGTATCCGCTTTTTGTGCCTCTGCTATTATCCTGAAATATGCCCTGGAAATTAAGGAACTGTATTTTTCCCGAAAGGTTGCGTCAAGGATGGCTTCCGAAAAATCAGCATCTTCACTTATTCTCGGGTCCTTTGAGCCTGAAATATATTCTTCATTATCCGTGCTGGCTAAAAAATCATCTTTATCCAATGAATTGTACCAGGCTTCAGACTTTATGGTCTCTTTCCATATCTTCCTGTATTCCCGTTTGAAATTAGTCTGTGAGGTTGCGCAACTCTCCATTAAAAAAATAAAAAGAAGAAATACAAATCCCCGGACATATATAATGGCACTGTCTGTTCTCATTAAGGTGAAAATCCTGTTTCGCGCAAAAGCAGGCTTTAAAAATTAAATGATATAGAAAAGGGGAAGACAAATTTACAGCAATGTAAGAAACAATTATAGTTTCTAATGCCAAAATTAAGTCCTTAAGAAGGTACATAAAATCGATATAGATCAAATAGCCCAAATAATATAAGATTATAGCAAGGAGCATCTTTGGTTAGAATTAGTTCGGGATATTGTAACATAAAAGCTTATTTGAGGACCTATATTCCAAAGTCTAAAAAAATGGTTAAAAAATGTAGCACGCTTCTATTGATGATCCTTTGTTTTAGTGTTCAGTCACAAAATGTCGAAAAAAACATCCTGATAAAAAATATTACGATTATCACAGCCAACGAAGAAAAGGTCATGCATCAGGTCGGATTCGTCCTTATCAAGGATGCTAAAATAGCGTATGTTGGAAAAGAGAAACCTGAAATATCGGGTGTTTATGATGAATTGGATGGGAAAGGAAAATTTGTGACACCAGGTTTAATTGATTCACATGTGCATCTGGCAAATACAGCCGGATTTAACAGACAACTCAAAAAAGAATATCCTGAGTTGGTAGATGCCTATTTTGAACAATTGCCGCGGAGTTATTTATACCATGGTTTTACCACCTTAATTGATGTCAATAATTACAATCCCCGGAGGATCAATGCCATCAGTCAAAGTCCTCTCCACCCGGATATTTATACCTGTGGGAATCAGGTCCAGGTGATGGATGATTTTATGATGGAAATGGAAGAATACCCTGCTGATATCCGCTATCAATTCCCGTTTTTAAATGACAGGTACAACCGCCAAATTGTTTTTCCCGACAGTATAGATCTTGCCAATCATACGCCCGAACGAATTATTTCCGGAATAAAGAGCCAGGGTGGTATTGGCGTAAAATTGGCTTATGAAGATGAAGCATCCGGATTAATTGTAAGTTGGGCCAAACCCAGCATAGAGATCATCAAGGAATTGGTTTTAGAAGCTCAAAAATATTCTATGCCTGTTCTTCTTCACGCCCCCTCATTAGAGGGGCATGAGTTTGGACTAAAGACCGGAGTTCAAATCTTTGCACATGGCCTGTGGAATTGGAGTGCCGACCCCAAAGATTATGGCAACACGAAGTTGACCGGGCAACACAAAATAGTCTTGTCCCAAATTGCACAACAACAATCGGGCTATCAACTTACTTTCAGGGCAATCACCGGGGAAGAGGATTTGATAGAAAACAACCTTGGTGCCGATAAACACCTGGAAAATGTTTATCCGAAAGGCTATTTGAAGCTTCTTCAAACTGAAGAGGGTGATTGGGGGCGAAAAAAAATCCTGGGACGGGCTGAATTTCTGAAGAAAACAAATCCTCCATTTTATGATGCCATTAAGAGCGGACATGTTAATGATGAAGAGATATGGCCGGCCCTATATAAAATATACAAAACACGGTTAAATACGGTTGCAAAATTTTTGTCGGATAATAATGCAAATTTCATTTTGGGCTCAGATACCCCGGCAATGAACATGTTTACAAATCCTCCGGGATACAATGGTTTCCTGGAAATGAAACATATGTATGAAGCGGGTATTCCTTTAAGTTCCATTCTTAGGGCCGCTACTTACAACAATGCCAAAGCTTTTCACCTGGAAGAGGAGTACGGAAGCATAGCTAAAAGCAAAATAGCCAATTTACTCATCTTAAATTCAGATCCTTTACTAGATGTAAATGCATATAATGATATTGACATTGTAATACTTCAGGGAAAGATCATTCAAAGGACACAGTTATCAGCTTTGAAATATTAAAACTCCAACATTGTAGTCGAAAAAATTGACCGGCTATATGCTTTTATCTCTTCCTTTATGATTTAAAGGATTTTTTAAAAATGATCTAAAATTAAGAATTGAGGCCTGAACCAGGGGTGTTAACTTATCTCGCCCCATAAATAAAGGGTTGTATTTTTGATATGGGCAAATGTTTATTTAGTATATTTCAGATGCCGGTGCGATCGCTTATATCCGGGTTTTTATTTTTAGGGAACAAACAGATTTTATTATAGATTCGCAGAGTACATTTGGAGCAGAAAACAGCTCTGTAAAAATCACAGTTGTATTTCGGGCCCTTTATTGTGGTTAATAGTAGTAAATGAGATTAAAAAAATTCATCGCTGAGTGCCGTGATAAAGAGGTATTAAAAAACCTTTCTATCTATATCGTGTCGAGTTGGGTCCTCCTACAGGTAGTTGCCCTTTTTACTGAACCTCTGGGATTACCCGAAATTTCCCTTACGTATCTGCTCATTATCCTTCTGGCAGGATTTCCTTTATACATTTATTTGTTGTGGCGTTATATCCTGGCCGATAAAATTGAAAAGAAACCTCTCCTGGATCAGACGGGGAAACCTGTCCCCGGAAAATTTTCCAGGAGCCCCTTTCAAAAAATATATTTCTCTTTTTTAACCCTCATTACCATTGTTGCCGTTGGAATTTTACTAGCAGTCATTGATAAGAAATTTGTTCATAAAACCTTCCTTCCCGATTTAAAGGCGGACAACAAAATAGCCGTCCTGAAATTTGACAATAATACCGGGGACATTAAGTACGATATTGCAGGTAAAATGGCGGTGGACTGGATAATTCACGGGATAACCGAAAACAAGGTTGCACAGGTTATTTCTCCGGAAATAATTGAGGATTATTCAACCGTGTTAAAGGCATCAATCGTTCCTTCGCTCAATACTGAAAAAAGCGCAGTGGTGACTGACTATTTAAAACCTTCAAAGATTATTTCGGGAGAGTATTACCTGAATAAGAACCGCCTGTTATTTCAATGTTCCATTAAGGATGAAATCATGAATAAGACCTTGATTTCGTTTAAACCTGTGGAGTGTGAACCGGATGCGCCTTTGGATTGCATAGAATCCCTGAAACAGCGAATTCTTGGCTACCTCATAACGGAAGATTACAAGCTTTTAAATCTACAGGAAAGCCCGCCCAATTATAACGCTTATCAATATTTGATTGAAGCTAAGGCTTTTCAGGACATCGATGATGCCGAGCATTTAAGATTACTGGATAAAGCCATTGAGGCAGACAGCACATTTTTTGAACCTTACACGTATAAGGTACTTTACTATTACAATTCTGACCAGTATAAAATAGCGGACTCCTTACTGCAAGGACTTGCCACAAAAGTAGGAAACAATAAAAGGCTACGAAACCTGTTGGATGTTTATGAAGCCTTGTTCACTGGAAATAACAGAAATGTTTACAAATATCTTCTGCAGGAGTATAATCTGACCCCCTTTGATTTGGAAACCAACGGCAGCATGATGACTATTGCGCTCCAATTTGTGAATAAGCCAAAGGAAATCGATTCAATTTTTACAGAGGTAAATATGGAGGCGATGAACCTTGAAAATTGTGTGTTTTGTGAAAACCGTTTCTATATTAAAGGGCTGGCGGATATTGAATTAAAAAAGTATGACCAGGCTATTGGCCTTTTGACGCCATTTGCAAAACAAAGTGATCATAATCCCCTTAAAAAAGTGCTTTTAAAGGCACATATTAAGTCGGGCAACAACGAAGTGGTGGATACTCTTTTAGCTAATTTTGGCCTTATCTCACAGGCAAATGAATGGATGGAAGTATCTCTTTTTGCTGCAAAAGAGTTTTTGGTTAAAGGAGATAAAGCCAGTGCAAATTTAATCCTGGAAAAAATAATTAATTCCATCTCAGACTCTAAGGAGGGTCATAAGCTTAAAGAGTTACAGTTACTGGCAGAAAGCCTGTTTTTCAATGAAAATTACCAGCAGGCTGAAAATGTTCTTGAGGAATTACTACAACTTGATTCCGGATTGATTAGCTACTCTGGATTATTAGCGGTGGTATATCAAAAAAATGGAAAACTGAGCGAAGCCCAAAAGCAAATTGATGCCCTCGATCAAATGCGTGCAGATTACCAGTTTGGGAGCGTGGATTATGCTTTGGCCAGGTATTATGCCAGCCTGTCTGATGAAGAGCAGGCCCTGGGATATTTATTAAAAGCCGTGGCGGCAGGGAGATGGTATGCCCCTGATTCCTTCCAAAATGATCCTTTTTTTACAGACTATCTGGAAACCAACACTTTTCAAAGAATCATGAACTTTTGGGGTTAAAGAGTATTTTTAATAAAACTTTCCCCATATTTTGCCTTTTCAATCTGCTTCAATAATATAGTCTGAAACCTCAAAATGCACCATCATTTTTTATGTGTTTTCTATCCAATAAATCTGATAGCACATTTATGTTCTCGTTTTTATTGCTGCATTTTTGAATCCGGCTTGTTTTTCTTTACATGTTCAACCCCTGACTGTGTTTTATCAGCTTCTGTTTTTAGCAGACTAACATAGTTGACAGCCCCCTCATCATCATCGCTGCTTTTGGATTGTGTAATTGCCATTTGATTTATATTTTATTTTTCATCCATTTCCTTTTCCAATCTGAAGTAGATTTAATAGATGCGCAACTTTAAAAATATTGAAGAAGTTTAATCCAAAAAAGACAGTCCTGGGGACTGCCTTTTATTTCTCCACGGACACCGGTATTTGGTGACCCAATTTTTTAAGATTTGTCTTCAACGGTAGCCTTAGGTGCATTTGTTCTGACCGATGCAATCCCGTTTTCCATAGCGGTTACCGAGGAATACATCTGGCTATCACCTATTACCTGCCCATTGGAGGCCTTTAAACTAAAATAAGGGCTTCCGTCTTTGGCGGTTTTCCTTTCGAACATTGAATCATTCTGTGAATTTTTCCTTACTGATTCAATGCCGTTGTCACAAGCAGTTTTGGAGCTATATCCCTGACTACTTAAGATTACTTGTCCGTTAGAGGCCAAAAGATTAAATCTCTGCTTTCCGGCTTTGTCCGTATTGATTACAAATTTTCCCATTATCGAATATTATTTTGTATAAAATTAATAAAATAATTTAAATTCCCATTTTACATTTTGAATCCTCCCGGAAAATTTTAATCTCTTTTTATGTAATTTTCCTTTAAGCCTGAATAATTGGGTTTCAAAATTCGGGGCAGATCTCTTAAAACTTACAATATGTGGGAAAACCATAATGGGGAATCAAAATTTTTAAGAGGTAAGTCGAGTAGATTTGCGGAGTTTAAAAGTGTGCTATCCATACTTTTTGAATTTATTTATGGTTTTAGGAATCTCCATTTTGTAGGATCTTGTATGACTGTTTTTGGTTCTGCCAGATTTGACGAAAACCACAAATATTATGAACAGGCCAGAGCTTTTGGCAGCCGAATAGCCCGGGAAGGGTTTACGACGATGACAGGTGGAGGCCCCGGTATAATGGAGGCGGCGAACAGAGGGGCCAAAGAGGCTTCCGGTATGTCTGTTGGCTGTAATATTGAACTGCCCAGAGAACAGGACCCCAACCCTTATTTGGACCTGAACATTACTTTGAATCACTTTTATGTGAGAAAGGTGTTATTGCTAAAATATTCTTTTGCTTTTATCGTCTTTCCGGGAGGGTTTGGGACTTTGGATGAACTCTTTGAGACCCTTACACTAATACAGACCAAAAAGATATCACAATTCCCCCTGGTTTTAATGGGAAGTGATTATTGGTCTGAGCTTATAGATCAAATTGAAGTAATGAAAGGCATGGGCACTATTTCATCAGGGGATGAGAAATTATTTCTGGTAACAGATTCCGTTGAGGAAGGCATGCGCTATATTTTAAATGCTTTAGAAGAAAAATACGGAAAAGGCTATACCCCTGAAAAGACAAAAAGGCACTGGTGGCTGGGCGAGTGAAACTGTACTTGAATTAAGGTAAGGAAATAAAAAAAGCCCTGAACTATATCCAGGGCATTTTTTCATTTTTAAAATTACAATTAATTAGATCCGGAGACACTTAATTCAGGGACTAAAGAATGGATTTCCATGCCTTTAAAATTAACGGCTTCATTCCAGTTTTCCCAAAATTCATCCCAGGCATTTTCACCGTACATTTCATTGTATTTGTCTGTAAAGTTCCTGTCTTTATCCAGGGAGGCCCAGTTGTCATGCATCCATAGGATTGCCCAATCCCGGCCATCTCCTGCATTGGCCTGATTTGTAAATACATGAATGCCCATGTCCATATTTAGCTCTTTATATGCTTTTATAATAGTCCCAAATATGTGGCGGGCGTTGTTGCCTTTATTCTCATTGATCTCAAAATAGCGAATTTGCATTACTTTGGCGGACTGTCCTTCAGGAGCATACGTCATCCCATCCACAAGTTTCCAATATTCCCAGGCTCCCATATCGGCATGGGGTCCTACATTGGCCGTCCAATCTGCGGAATGCGCATCAGACATTTTGGTGTCATTATCGGTCCAGGTCATTGGCCCCATCACCCAAACAAGGCTTCCTGCTCTGGGCCCGGATTCAACAGACCAAACATTGACCTGCTGGGCGCCTTCGGTATGGTATTTCTTATTGTGGGCTTTTAATCCATCATTAAGTTGTTCTGCATGCCCCGATTTGGGAGTGAGCAAAATGGTAGAATACATCACATAGCCGGAATTATCCTGAGCGCTAAGCTGGCAGGTGATGAATAAAATAAGTACTAAAGCTAATTTTTTCATTGTTAATAGTTTTAAATTGTTTTTAGACCTGAAAGTTAAACCAATCCTATGGCTTTAAATTTTCCTGAGGACGAAGGGGTATATTTAATGTCCGAACAAGCCTGTTTTTTTATCAAAAAAATGGATTATTTTTAAAATCAGGTCTTGCTCCATGATTTACAACGAAAGCTCCGATCTCCATTGTTTAATAATTTGCTTCATCGAAAAGGACGCCTACTATCGCCTGCCAATGAATTTTTTTTTTAAAAATATGCCACGATTCACTTTTTTCGTGCCAATGGCCAAAACATGCTTCCAGATTAAAAGAGCTACTCATATGGATGCTTCTGTCATTTAAATCTTATATGTATCTTCGACATACCAAAATTCAACCCTTTTATCAACAATTGTACAAAACAGCGATTTATACTCTTTTAAAGAAATACCTATGAGCAAGTCAAAAAATATCATATTACTTTTTACCCTTATCCTTTCGTATAGCATCTCTTATACCCAAAACCAGCCATGGCAGGGAAAATTTGAACCCATTGATCGCATGATTTCCCCTCCTAACAGCTTCAGATCGGCAAGTGGGGCTCCGGGGAGGGATTATTGGCAGCAACGTGCCGATTATAAAATAAAGGCAACATTGGATGAAGCGAATAACACTATTACCGGGGAAGAAACCATTACGTACTATAATAATTCTCCCGATGATTTAAGTTATCTCTGGATTCAACTGGAACAGAATGTGAACAGGAAAGGAAATGAAGATTTTGGCACCTTTAATAACACTATACAGGATTCTGTAAATACGCGCCAAATGCAGTTACTTACCAGGGCTATTGATTTTCCGGCAGGCTATACCATTAAATACATAAAAGATGAGAATGGCAACACTATGAAATCTTTGGTTAATAATACCATGATGAAAGTATTGCTGACCCAACCCCTTAAATCCGGCTCATCTTTGAGTTTTTCCATAGCCTGGTCCTACCCCATTACAGACCGAAGTATGTTTTTTTTATCACGGGAAGGTTATGAATATTTCCCGGAAGATGACAATACGGTTTATCTGATTGCCCATTGGTTTCCAAGAATGGCGGTTTACAACGATACCGAAGGCTGGCAAAATCAGCAATTTCAAAGACTTGGGGAATTTGCCCTGGAATTTGGAGATTATCAGGTTGAAATAACTGTTCCTGAGGACCATATTGTTGCCTCAACAGGAGCTTTGCAAAATAGTGATGAAGTACTTTCAAAAACGCAGCAAAACAGATTAAAGGAAGCCGCCGGGTCTTTTGATAATCCCGTGATGATAGTTACCAAAGATGAGGCTGAAAACAATGAGAAAACAAAGTCTTCCGGCAAGAAAACCTGGAGGTTTAATGCCAATAATGTGCGCGATTTTGCCTTTGCTTCATCCCGAAAATTCCTTTGGGACGCCCAGGCCGTAAAGTTACCGACCAATACCGTTATGGCAATGTCTTTTTACCCTAAAGAAGGCCTGCCAGTATGGAAGGAAGAATCTACAAAAGCCGTAAAAAATGCTTTGGAAGTATATTCCGAAGCTACGTTTGATTACCCTTATCCGGTGGCTATTTCAGTAAATACATCCAATATAGGCATGGAATTCCCAATGATTAGTTTTAATGGAGGCAGGCCCAAAAATGGCAAAATATCAGATGCTGCAAAGCAAGGCATGATTGGCACCATAGTCCATGAAGTGGGGCATAACTGGTTCCCCATGATTGTGAGTTCAGATGAGCGCAAATGGATGTGGATGGATGAAGGCCTGAACACCTTCATACATCAGCGGACCGTCGCCGAACGATATCCTGATTTTTACAGTGTAACCCCCAAAACCATTGTGCCATTTATGAGTGGTGATAAGGATATTATGCGCCCTATCATGACCACTTCAGACAACGAAATCCTAACCCAGTTTGGCAACAACTTTTATATGAAACCTACGGTTGGACTTCAGATGCTGAGAAACTCCATTGTTGGACGCGAGTTATTTGACCAGGCATTCAAGGAATATGCCAATAGATGGAAATACAAACACCCAAATCCCGCAGATTTATTCAGAACGCTCGAAGATGCCAGTGCGGTGGACCTGGATTGGTTTTTCAGGGGTTGGTTTTTTACCACGGACAATGTTGATATGGAACTCACTGATGTAAAATGGTTTAAAGTAAACGATGAAGAGCTCAATACCAAGGACCAGAAAAAGACGGTTAAATTGAAGATAGAAGGTGAAAACTTCAGCGAACAGGCCAAGGATTTTTCCAGTGGCCCTGAAGCAATAACCATGACCTCAACCCCTGATGAAAGCTACGGCGGCTTTTTATCAAGGATGGATGAGCCTGAGCTGCGCAAACAACTTTCCGGGAAAAACATTTATGTGGTGAGCATTAAAAATGTGGGCGGACTGGTGATGCCTGTAACCATAGAATGGATATTCACTGACGGGTCCAAAGAGACAGACACCTTACCGGCAGAGGTTTGGCGCGGGAATGAATACGAAATTAACAGGACCTTTATCAAGGAAAAAGAGGTTTCACAAGTGAATTTAGACCCTAATTTTGAGTTTGCCGATACGGATATGAGAAACAATACTTTTCCCAAAGTAGAGACTCCTTCAGAATTTGATGAGTTTAAAGCAAAGAAGACCCCTAATTAGTTTTCACAGAAAAAAATACCCCTGGCTTGGGCTTTAATGTAAAGAAAGCATCCACCTAATCCGGGTTATTAGAAAATGCTTATATTGTAGTTGTAAAATAGTTTTTAATACCCCATGAACCTGTTTGTATGTTTTAGAAGCATTGATGACTTTGAGGGTACAAAGGTGATAGACAGCTTAAAAACTAAATCCCAAAATGAGCTTGTAATACTGGAAGAAACAGACAGAAATCCTAAATGGAAAAAAAATGTTTCCGATAAATTTTTAATAGCCGACTTCGTGGTCTTTTTATTGGGAAACCATACTTTTGAAAGTAAACATATAAATTGGGAGTTTGAAAAGGCTGTGGCCCTGAATAAACATATTATTGGGATAAGACTTAACGGGGCTTCGGAAGAATCACTTTTAAGGTTTAAAAAATACAAAATGTTTGAAAATGCAGAAGAAAGTTTGGAATATATAGTATCTGTTGGCAGGTCTTACACTAAAATCGCGGTTTAGAAAAGTTGAATAACCATCTTAAATTATTGTCTATATGAATGACCTCGTTAAGTTAACCTATGACGTTTTTAGCCATGTAATACCCGGAATGGTCATTTTCTTTTCAGTAACTCTCCTGTATGCCCCAATAGCCCCTGATGAACTTTTCACCTGGCTGGAAACAAATGCAAAGATTGAAGCGGCTGATGGTTCAGTTGTAATTATAGTATCCTATATTATTGGTTTTGCTGTTAACCCATTTGGGAAATATGTATACCAAAACCTGGGTAAAATTCTTTGGCCCAAAAAGGAAACCGAAAAGAAAGAAAAGAAGGCAAAGCATAATTTGGATATGGAGGAAAAATACAATGTAAAAATGGGGGTTTCTGATAATTTTATTCTAATCCGTGAAAAAAGCCCTAAAAATTTTGAATATATAGAACGCTGGTTCACCTATTGTGCTATGGCTCATAACCTTGCTATGGCAAGCCTGGTGCTGGCTTTGGTCTCCGTATCCAAAATAATTACCATAATAATAAAAGGGACCAATTTTCAAGGTTTTTTAAATCTATGGTTGCCAATTTTGCTTTTTTCTGTTTTCCTGTTTTTTGTCTTATTAAACAGAGCCGTCATATTCTCTATTTGGGGGACAGATGATTTGCACGCTACAGTTGCACGATGCCTGCAGGAAGAAAAAGAAGGGAAAAATTAATCCTGTCCTATCCACTATTTTTTGGTAAATTCTCTGTTCTTTGAAAGTACTCAAAAGTGCAGTAAATAGTTACATTTCAAAAGGCAGATACAAATATTCAGTCTTCGAATCGTCAAATACAATTTTAATATCAAATCTGGCATGATCATCCAAATATTCCTCATCTAAAAAGGTGTAGTAGATTTCATCCGTTTTTGGTTTTGCTTCCCGAATTTTTGCGACAAACATATCATAGGGGTCATTGTGTACATTTTCCTGCATGGAAACAACTGCGTCACCCGCAGGGTTTTTAAATCGCTTTGAAACCAAAGACAAGCTGTCCTTATATAGGTTAGAACGCTGGAGCGAAACACGCAGGTCATATCTTTTCTGTCTTCCCAACATACAATCTCCTTCAAGGTGGGGAATGTAGCTTTTAAAGGGAATTACCTTGCCGGCGATAAGTAAGAGTAATAGTACCTCATCCTGGGTTGGATCGTCAGCCGTGTCTTTGCGTATTGCAATAAGATGCGCCTCATCCTCATTAAAATGCCAGCTGCGCACTTTACTCTTTTCACATGGTTCAGGCACTTTTTCTTTTAATGCCCTTAATCTAACAACCCAGGTATCATAAGTTACAACTGTAGGTATTGTCAAGGGGCCGTTTTTAATTTGGGGTATCTTTACAATTGTATCCAAATTAGATAAAATAGGAGTAATGGGTACTATAACAGGGTTAATTGAAAATGGATCAGCTGTAATAAGGGAATCCGGTGCTTTTAAAGGTAAATAATCAGCAGATAATGATGTTGATTCACAGTGGGGTATTATAAAATCGTCCTTCGTTATACCCCCCACGGAATCCGTTGCAGATATACTATACACTCCTTTTGATAATTCGTAATAATTATTTGGTTGTGGCTTAATTATAATCGAGTCTAGCCCAATTATTTTTATTATTTCTATCTTACATTCCTCACACTTCGTCCCATTCTTATCCGCATAGTTAGCGATTATTTCGACTGGAAATTTATTGTCTGGTGAACAAGGAGAAATGACAAATTTAAGGTCAAGCAGGCTTGGTCCCCCATCAGGTGGTTGAGGTGGTTCTGGTGGATAAGGTCCGAACAATGCCAGAATAAAAAGGATAAAAAAACTTCCTGCTACCAAAAGCAGCCATTTTAGCTCCTTTTTGCGGCGTTTTTCTGCGCTTTTTAAAATGGGCCCAATCAGTGTATCGTGGCGCAATTGATAACTCGGTGTGCCGACGGTATTTAGAAAAGGTTCAATTAAAAGATTATCTGCGAGCGAACCTAATATATTCTCAGGTATTTCATATTTTGATACTATTGTACCTTTATCTACAGGAACCCTTTTTCCTCCAACGATTAATACGTTTTCAATGAATTCTTTTACCTTGCGCCTGGTGATTAGAGTTTTTCTAATTACGATTATGGGGTCTTTAGGCTTTAACGGATCTTTAAATAAATTTTGGCGACTTTTTCCTAATGGCAGACTGTCAATTATTTTTTTATAGTGGTTCTCCCATATGGTATCCAATCTCCCAAGATCTTTATCCGTAAATTCAAATTCAGTAATTTTAGGATTCGCCTTTTGCTTACTTTTAATTGTTTCTTCAGCGAATTCTCCAATGAGCTGCAATTGAAAGGCTTCAATGCCATTGTTTTCAGAATCTAATAACCCTTTTAAAATTCGCTCTAATGCTTTCTTGCTATATTTAAATGAAGGAGAAAAATAGTCCCCTTCTATTTGAGCTGGTTTTTCGATAGCTTCCAGTGCCTGTGGTCCATTCAACGGCAATAACTCATAGGTATAATTAAATACTTCCGGCAAAAACTTTTTAAGCCTGTTTAGCTCACCCATATAGTCATTACGTACTGATAAAACTATTTTCAGGTTCAAAGGTTCAAGCAGTTGTTTTAGTTCATCATCACTGAAATAGTTTGGATCAGAATTTACTTTCTGACTAAGCAAATTGCTTATGGATTTTGGAGCCTCATAGTTGAGCATTGTTGCCAATAATTGACTAAAGGTGTCAATATCATTGGGGTATCTTATAAAAAGTTCTTCAAAATGATCAAAAACCAGGGTGACAGCCTTGTCTTGGTAGTCTTTATGTAATATTTGAATGATCTTTGTGTAATACCATAATTTCGCAGCATGGTCTTTTGGCAATTCAGAGGCTATGTTAAATTTTTTTGTTAAAAAGGTTTTGTCATTGGTAAAGTTCTCCAAGTGTTGTACCAACAAAACCAATGGACTAATTGCTTGCTCCTCCAAATGGATATTCAATAGCGCATACTTATGTTGCTCAATGAGTTTTGGAATCACCCCTGCATTTAATAAGGATGTCTTTCCAACACCTGATCTGCCGACGAGTACCACCAGTTTTTCCTTTGCAACTAGCTTGGATAGTCCATTTATATCCTCATCCCTTCCAAAAAACAATTCCCTGTTTGGATTTTTGAAAGGTTGGGTGCCAACGTATCTGTGCTTTTTTTTCATTAACTATGGCTTATAGATAGAAAGACGACTATTTGTTTTATATTGTTTCCTTATATACTTTATTAATGTTTTCTATAAAAACTTCAAAATTATTGTCTTTAAGCTCTTGGGCAGAGGAAAGGTTTATTTCAGTAAGTTTCTTTGTAACATCTAGAAAATTTTCTATTATCTTTTTAGTAAATATATATTCCTCATCTAATACCTTCCCGGCAGATTGCCCTTTATCTCTATATATCCTGTCATAATCTTCCTTTTTATCTTCCCAATATTTTAGATAATTTAATAATTCTTCCTTTTTAAAAAAATCAGGGTCATGGCATATTGGAAATATCCGATCCAAAAACTCATCATCTTTATATACTTCATATAGTTCCAGGAGTTCGCGCATGCAATTAGTGGATTCTAAATAATCTTTACTGATCAGCACAATAGCACCATCCGTTTTACCTATACGCTTCATAAAATCCATTATATCTTGCTTATAGGCCAGGTTGTCCTTGTCTAAAAGAACTTGATAATTCTCTTCTTCAAGTTTCTTTTTTAATCCATTAGTCATTTCACTACCTTCCTTGTCGGCCCAGGCATAAGAAATGAATAGTTGTGGTTCATAATTATTTGGTTTTTCCTCTATTAACCCATGCTGTTTAGCTTGGTATAGTTCATCAATGATTGCGGCGGCGTTATCATCAAAAAACTCAACTTGAAATTCGTCCGAGCATAATTCCTTAAAGCTATCTTGATTCGCAGATGTATCTTCAGGGGTAAGGTCTGAGCTGAATTTTTCAATATCCAGCTTCATAATCCATTGCAATAATCTAAAATACCATTTCTCAAAACTAAACCCTAAAAACAAAATTTTCTCGAACTCAAAGTCCTTCCATTGATCTTTAGCCTTGAGCCCTTTAACTCCCATGATGCTCTCCAAATATTCAAATAGATCCGTATAGGTTAGTATCATGGAATTTAAATCTTTGTAATCCCCGTAAATATTATAGACCTGTGTAATATATTTTTTAATTGAAGTTTTAGGAGCCTCTCTCTTGTGGTAAAATCCATAATCATACCCCTTCCCTTTTTCTTCAAACACCCTATTAAGTGTCCTGTCAGGTGCTGTATTAATTATCAAGGGGAATGGAATTTCTGCAATTTTTTCATAAATTTTATTAGGCTGCAGCTCATTTTCAAAAAAATTTACAATATGCCTTTGAATCTTAAACTTTCTTGTATGATCGTCAAAACTTAAAAACCCTTCCGCTTTATCGAGTGTGACTTTATTGGAAAGTTTACCTGCAAGGTAGTTGTTTAGACGAGCATTAATACTATGGCCTTTTTCACTTAATAAGTTCGGCCCTAAAATCACAAGACATGTACCAGCATTAATGCTGGCAATAATGCTTTCCACGTCATCGTTTTTTATCGAAAGTTCATTTTCCATATTGTACACTTAGTTAATCAAAATTAAATCTTGGAAACATAAATTCTGTAAATTCCCATTCTTCAAGATAACAAAATAGTCGCTCAATATGCTTTCCATTTTAATTGTGGAAGAAAGCTATAGAGCATTTTGATAAGATGTTTTTATACTATTCTCCCAAACAATGTAAATTAGATTAAGCCAATAAACACCATAAGTGGGTTGAAATCAATGATATATCAGATAAAAGTATCGCAATCTGACTTACTAGGCAATTAGAATTTTCCTGTTCTATAATTGTTTCCCGTTAGCCCGATTTACTAAGTTCCCACTGTAAATACCCTTTGTTTCCCGTTTTGTCCATTAGTATCCCCTTTATCATAATCTGATTTCTAAAATATCGGACGAATATTCCGATTGCATTTGGAATATTCCACATACATTTAATGGTCTAACTAAATATAACTATTATGAAAGAACTTGTACAACATGCGTTTGACTTTTTTGGATATGTAATTCCCGGATTATTTATTATTTTTTCAGTATCAATTCTTGCAGTTCCCATAAATGACATTGACACGGCTATTTCATTGACCAAACAATTTGATATTGGATTGGGTACCGTTATGGTTATTGTTGCATACGTTATTGGCTTTTGCATTTATCCTGTAGGCAGATTCTTATACAAAACCATTGGATTTAAATTATTTGGGAATCATATTTTAGAAGATTCCAATCAGAACAACCTATCAGTTCCTACCAAATATGCCCTTTTAAGAGAGCATAGTCCTATGAATTTTAAATATGTTGAATCGTGGAATATTTATTGTGCAATGTCTCATAATTTAATGGTGGCAAGTCTTTTTTTCGCGGCAGTTTCAATCATAAAAATAGCCAGTGGAGCAGACACATTACTATGGACCGGGGCGTTACTAGCAGGAATAATTATATTCTTTATTTTAACCCATAGAGCGGTTACTTATTTTCACTGGGCAGCCTATGATATTAACGCCACAATAAGCAGTTTAAAATTAAAAGAGAAATAAGAATCCCTGTCTATTGCCCTATTAAGCATTAAAAAAATTGAAAGTCATTGATTTTTGATGAAAGTATTGTCTTAAAGCAACTGATCTTACAAAGATGTTGAGACAGCCGCTTACCGATACCTTTTAGACACCCCCGTTCTACCTGGTATAAATATGTCAAAAAAGACCAGTACTCCCTGAATACCGGTCTTTTCTGTTGAAAGGATAAATCCCCTCTAAGTTAAATGTGATCCTTAAATAGCTTTGTACGTTACCAGGCCCCCAAAAGGATCCTAAGGCCGGAACCTACGACCTCTACCCCTCCGTTACTTGCTATAAAATCGTCCCAGGCTTTCTCCCGCGCTTTGAGGGCATCTCCAGTAAGCATTTTATTAACTCCGCCAATGGACGCCTTCATGTCTTTAAACCCAACCATCACCCAGCGGTTGAAATTGCCCGTTCCCATTCCAACACTGGGAGCACCCATGTTTATCAACACACCTGCCGGATTATGAGCAGAATGGAATTTTTGATGTGCTGCATCAAAGGCATCCGTGTCTTTAACATCAAGTAAATAAACCCGCTGGGCATAATAGCGCACACCGGTACCGGTATCCCCAATTAAGGAAATATTCCTGCCCATAGCAGAGCCGGACCCTTCCTTAATATGCTGGTTCAGGCGTGTTAAAAAAAGAGAGAAAGAGTCATTAGGCCCCCCTCCGTACATATTTCCCAGATCCTCCTGCGAGCCCGAAAAAACAATAGAATGGGTGGCGTTGCCGCCTGCAAAATGGATTTCAAAAAGACGCACAAAAACACCCTCAGGCTTGTTTTTGGAATAATAGTCTTCCACCAACTTGTAAACAGTGGCCTGGTTATGTGGTTCCACGGCAAATCTATACATTGTGTAATAGCTGTCCTGGGCGCTTACCGAAAAGGCGATAAACAATGCAAATGCAAAAATAATTTTTTTCATAATTGGTTGTTATTTAGAATTAGGCATATAAGATAGTGAAAATGAGGATACTCTGCATAAAATCAGGAGCTTAATATTATACTGAAATGCCTGAAAAAGGCAATACTCTTATTATTGGATAATTCAGTAACTTAGGAAGAACAATCAAGCACTTCCATTCCATGATTAATTTTTTTAGGCGATTACGCAGAAAACTCGCAGATGACAACAAGCCTTTAAAATACATGAGGTATGCTGTTGGCGAAATTGTACTGGTGGTTTTGGGGATATTAATAGCCCTTCAGATCAATAACTGGAATGAGGAGCGAAAATCTAAAATTTTAGGGAACAATTACACAAAACTAGTGTACAAGGATCTCCAGAATGATATACTCAAAATTGAAGGCATATTGAAAATACTCCATAATCAATATGAAGCCGGGATTGAAGTGTTAACTATTATTGATGCAGAAAAACCAGGTACTTATGATACTATTCGCCTGAATTATAATATCAATTGGGTTTTAACAACAGGAATTTTTCCTGATAGAGGAGAAAATACTTGGGACGGACTTAAAATAAGTGGCGATCAGGCGATCATAAGAAATGATTCTTTAACAGGACTGTTAAATGCTTTTTACGCACATTTTGACAGATTAATTGAAAACTTCAATGAGTTGCCCAAAAAGGCAAGATTGGAATTGAGGGAGGTGAGTGCGAAATGTCATAACAAAGAGAATCTTCAGGGATATTATGCAAATGGACTTGAAAATTATACTGCCAACAGGGACGAGTTAGATTGTATGCTTAGAATAAAAGATCTGTCAAATATGGTCCGTTCCGTTACGATCTCTTCAATTGCCAATTTGGAAAATTTCAAGAATCTAAATAATGAAGGGAAATCGGTGATCACCTATTTTGATGAAAACTTTTAAGGCATTAATCATTAAAAGACACAAGATAAATAGTTTTTAAAACAAAATGCCCGGTTCTTCCTGTTAGGGACCTAAAGGGCATAAAGATGGTATTAAAAAAATCACAAAACCCCTGCCTCCTTCAGAATTATTTGTAACTTAATAGAAGGAATAACCCCTATTGCTAAGCTCAGGAATACGAACGGATTTTTAAACCCTAAATTTTTCCCAAATGACCCTAAAGAAATCACTCCTGGAATTTTTAAAGAAAAAGCAACCGCCCATAGAAAATGAAGCTCCTGAAGGGATATGCCCAAACTGCTGGGGTAGACAGGAATATGGCGGCAAATTTTATGAGGCAGTCAAAAACTACGATACCGACGTAAATCAAAAGAATCCAAACGTTGGTTGGGTAGAAGATTATGCCAACAAGCACATTGCAGGCATTATGTTACACAAGGAAGACGAAAAACTGGTCTGCCCAAAATGTAAGATTACCTACCGCACTGATTAAAACCGGAAATCTAAAGAACAAACAGTTCCTGGATTTACCTTTTTTTAATTATGCCGTCCACCCCTCCAATGAAAGTGAAGTTTCCAAATCACCCTGCTTAACATCTATTGCAAGTCCCGCAAAAATTCCACTAAATTTAAGTTCCGAATCTCGTTTTTATCGATAAACTGCATATAAAACACGATTAAACAACAAATTTTGGCCTTTTGACAACATTTAAGACGGGGTACTTTTCTTAAAATCGTAACTTATAGCTAGTAGAAATTCAAAAAAAAATAAGTTATGGAAAATCATTCAAACAAAAATGAAGTTTTAAATACCCTCCTTACAGTTCTAAATATAGGTTTAGAGGCACTGCTGTCATTAATAGCGCTTGGATGTCTGATAGGCCTGTGGGAAGCGCTGTGATGATCCCTTTTGAAGGTTTATAGCATTAAATTTCGGGTTTTCCTATTTTAAAGAAAATCCGGAATTGAGAAAATAAAAAAAGTCCTCCTTGCGGAAGGCTTTTTTCTTTTGGAGTCACAACCAACTTTGTTTACAATTCATTTATGCAGATGTGGAAGCCGGAACGGAATCACCAAAAGATTTAAGCGGATGGTGTCTTAAAGTGCTATATTTACTGCGTGGATAAAGGACTGTTCCCCCTGGTTCATCATATGGTATGAAGAAAATATTCAAGGTTTTATTAATCGTTGCCGGGCTCTATTTCCTGCTCCTTATCCCGCTGCCTCAAAATACAAGTGAACTCCAAAAAGCATCGCAGTCCCCTTTTATCTGGGATCAGGATGACCTTTGGGAAAATTTGGAAAAAACATTTCTCAAGGCTAAAGCCCTACCATCTGAAGAATTGGATTCTATGGTGCAGGAGATGACCGTGGAAACGGATAGCATACTCCATGTTCATGAAGCTGAAATAACAGGGCCTGAAGATGGATTTTACCCATTGATAGAAAACAGGTTTTTCCGGATTGCCCCGCTGATCGCGGCACAGGAAAACAAATCTGACTGGCATTTCCGTTTTTACAACCGGTTAAGAAAAAAACTAAAATCAGATACCCATAGCTGGGATATGAATAGTTCGGAGGCCCGTAATCTGTCTTATCGCATCCTATACGGGATCAGGGCTGCCGTGGAAGAGATTTTATTGCAATCCCCGGATGATCAGTTTGTTTCAACCATGTATGTGTATGACGAGCCTTCCGCCACCCCTTCGGTAGATATTCTGGGAATAAAGGTACATAGCGGGGATTTACTCGTCAGTCGGGGCGGAGCAGAAGTTTCAGCATTTATTTCCAGGGGAAATGATTTTCCGGGAAATTTTTCACATGTGGCTATTATCCATATAGACAAAGAGACTAATGCGCCCTATTTGGTGGAAGCACATATTGAAAAAGGGGTGGCCATAGCCTCACTGGATGCCTATTTAAATGATAAAAAGCTGAGGTTTATGGTGATGCGACCCAGGGCAGACCTGAAAGAAATGCTGGCAGATCCTATGCTTCCTCATAAAGCCTCCTTATATATTTTTAATGAATCCCAGGCCAGGCACATTCCCTACGACTTTAAAATGGATTATTACGATGATTCGGCAATGTTCTGTTCAGAAGTCGGATCATATGCCTACAAACAATTTGGGATTAACTTATGGGAGTTTGAGTCTACCATTTCATCGAATGGGATTATGGAATGGCTCAGTAATTTTGGTGTGGAAAATTTTGTAACCCAAATGCCCTCAGATCTTGAATACGACCCCATGTTGAGCGTGGTAGCCGAATGGAGGGATAAAGAAACGCTGCTTCAGGATCATTTGGACAATGCCGTTATGGATGCATTGATAGAACGGGCAAATGCCGGCGAAAAACTCGATTACAACATTTGGTTGCTGCCATTGGCCAGAGTGCTTAAAGCGTATTCATTTTTGCTTACTGCCATAGGAAAGGAAGGGGTTATCCCTGAAGGAATGGGTGCCGTGACGGCATTGAAAAACAATGATTTTGTTGACCGGTTTAAGAAATGTAAAGCATTGACAGCATCAAAAATAACGGTTTTTAAAGAAGAAAATAAGTATCTGCCTCCTTACTGGCAAATGGTAAGATTCGCAGAAGAGAGTGTAGTAAATTAAGTTATATTCCAAAAAAATAAATCTTTTCCCCCGAAAAAATCCGGCCGGAGGGCCCGGGTGGTTTTAATTTATTTGTGGTCCTGATTAAGGTTAAAACAGGGGTAGTATGCAAAGCATCCCTATCAATAAAAACAATAAAAGGATGTAAAAAAGAACCGGTGTTGGGATCCTTTAAATCGCAAAAGGAAACCCGGAATATTGGATTTCGATGTTTTTCACCTTAAATTTTTGGAGTGAGGTACAATAGCCTTTAATGCCCTGTCACTAATTCCAATAGAAACCTTGCTATGGTTTAGTTGATGAAGTTCCCCGTCTATCTGCGAATCGAAGTGTTTCCGGTCATGGCTGAACAGTTCCAAATTCTTCGTCTGGAAACTGGTTACCTCCTTTAAAAGATACGGCCTGTTAAACAGGATGAGGATTCCAAGCCAGATCATTTTCAACCTTCCGATCTTTGATATAATCATTAACTCAAGCAGCCCATCCTGTAAAGACGCCTTAGGGGTAAGACCGACCTTATGGCCCATTTCGCTGGAATTTGAAATAAAGACCAAAAATGGATTTACCATCATCTCCATATCGTTGACATGCGTTTTTATTATTATATTACAATTACTTTAAAACTTTCGCCCTATGAAAAAGTTAGTGTTTGTTCTGTTATTGTTAATTTTTATAGGTGCCTGTGATAAAGAACAGGCCGCCACCGAGAATATTTTGACCAACCTAAAAGCAAAGACCGGTAAAATTAATATCTGTCATAAAGGAAAGGTCATTAGTGTAAATATTAATGCTGTTCCTGCTCATCAAAAACACGGGGATGCTGTGGATCTGGATGGTGATGGGCTTTTTGATATTGACTGCGATGATGAACAGGGCATAGGCGAACTATTGTTGGGAACCTGGACAACGGAAGAAGTTATAAATGTTGTTACTTCGGTAGGCACCCAGTCGATAGCTGAATATCTTATTGGCATTGGTTTTTCACCCGGAGATGCTGCAGCTCAGCAAGAACTTATAGAATCTGCTCTGGCAAATGAAGTTACAGGGACCCTGGAATTATATGGGGATAATACCTATGTTTCCTATTTCGCTGGCGGTTCTGATAGCGGCATATGGGAGCTGAGTGCTGACGAGACAACGCTGACATTATTTGAAGGACCTGTTCCTGATATTATTGTTATTACCATCAATTCCATTACGGCAAATACATGGAATGCCACAACCGGAGGCGATCTGTTATTAGATCTGGATGGTAATCCTGCTACACCAGATGTCCTTGTCACAGCGGAGGCCAGTGTTATCTTTATCAAATAGCGGATTGGTGCAGTCTTGTTAGATAATTTCTTACCTTAGGAAATGCAACCAACCTTCTTTTGACATGATTCCTTTCCTGCGCAAAATCCGTCAGCGACTCTTAACCCAAAACAAGGTGTCCGGATATCTGTTGTATGCCATTGGGGAGATAGTCCTGGTAGTTATTGGCATATTGATTGCGCTGCAGATCAATAATTGGAATGAGCAGCAAAAACAAAATAAATTAGAAAAAGAATATTATTGCCGGTTGTTAGAGGATGTTAAACAAGACAGGGAGCAGGTGACTAATTTAATAGCCCAGTCCGAATCAAGATTAAAAGCTTCCAACCAGGCAGTTCGGCTACTTCAAAAAGAAAATACCAAAAAAGAAGAAATTGGAACACAAATAAGCCTCTCTATAAGGGCTATATATTCCGACTTTAAACCCAATAATTCTGCATTTGAAGACCTGAAATCAGGGGCCAATCTGAATATTATTAGGGACAAAAATGTTATTAAGGCCTTAAATAATTATTTTAATAAAGTGGACGGTTTTATTAGCATTATTAAAGTGAACGGAGAGAATGCAGTGGCTATCAATTTTTCACATCAGGATAATTTTGCCAATGGCTGGGTTGAAGCATATATGAACAGAGATCGGTTTTTAAAGGGCATGGAGCCAGACGTTTACGCGGCTATCCCATTAGATAATGAAGGTGTTATAGGTGAAGACATGAAGAAAAGACTTTATAATGATGCGCTTTATTATATATCCTCCAATGCCAGGCAAATTGAACTTTATAATTTCATTAAAAATGAAATTGATGTTTTGACGAAACTCCTGGAGACAAAATGTACTATTGGCAATGATTAAATTTTTCAGACATATGCGAAGAAAACTAACGGATAACAATAAACCCATAACGAACATGAGGTTTGTTATTGGAAATAGATTTCAAATAATTATGGTGTTTAGCTTCTGCTTTACATTTATGGTTGGTTGTAATCAAAGTTTTGATAAAGGATCCATTGAACATATAAAAGAGGTTACCCGGGCTGTAAACAATGAACGGTTAATAAACGCAGACAAGACCCCTCAGGATTGGCTCTCTTATGGCAGAAATTATAGTGAAGACCGGTTTAGTACATTAACACAGATTACGAAATTAAATATAGACAGTTTGGGGCTGGCCTGGACTTTAAATCTTGGCACTACAAAAGGATTTGAAGCAACACCTTTAGTGGTGGATGGAATAATGTATGTAAGCGGTCCGTGGAGTATTGTATATGCTGTTGATGTAAGGAAAGGTGAGCTTATCTGGACGTATGATCCCAAAGTGCCCCGTGAATATGGAGAAATAGCTTGTTGTGATGTAGTTAATCGCGGAGTGGCATTGTATAAAGGCCTCGTTTATGTAGGAACCCTGGACGGAAGGTTAGTTGCAATTAATGCAGCGACCGGCGATAAGGCCTGGGAAGTTTTAACCGTGGATCAATCTGAGAGTTATACCATTACCGGTGCCCCAAGGGTATTTGATGGAAAAGTAATCATTGGTAATAGTGGAGCAGAATTTGGTGTCAGGGGTTATGTCACAGCTTATGATGCCTTGACAGGCGATCAAACCTGGAGGTTTTACACCGTCCCCGGAAACCCGGAAAATGGCTTCGAAAATGAAGCGATGGAAAAAGCGGCAGAAACATGGACCGGAAAGTGGTGGGAATCCGGTGGTGGAGGGACTGCCTGGGATGCTTTTGCCTATGATCCGGAACTTAAATTAATCTATGTGGGCGTTGGGAACGGGACTTTATGGAATCAGGCATTAAGAAGTCCTCTGGGTGGTGACAATCTTTATCTTTCTTCAATCGTTGCCCTTAATTCTGATAATGGGAATCTGGAGTGGTTTTATCAGACCACCCCCGGGGACAACTGGGATTATACCGCTACACAGCAGATCATCCTTGCAGAATTTGAGATTGATAATCAACCCAGGAAGGTCCTGATGCAGGCTCCTAAAAATGGTTTCTTCTATGTCCTGGATCGCACTAATGGAGCCTTAATTTCTGCAGACCCATATGTCTATACCAATTGGGCAACGCGTGTTGATTTGAAAACCGGGCGCCCTGTTGAAACCGATTTCAGCAGATATAAGGAGGTGAATGCACAAATATTTCCCGGTCCGGCCGGTGGGCATAACTGGCAGCCTATGGCATTCAATCCGGTCACAAAGTTGGTTTACATACCGGCCAGGGATCTGTCCATGATTTATGGGCAACCTTTAAATTGGGAATACAACAAAGATATCCGAACCGTCAATATTGCCCTTGGGGGAAATAAAAACGCCATTACCCGAATGGATTCCCTGGCTCCTGAAGAAAAAGGGATGTTGATTGCATGGGATCCGATTGAGAAAAAAGAAGTATGGAGGGCTCCCCATAAATCAACCTGGAATGCCGGTGTACTAAGCCTGGAAGATCTGGTATTCCAGGGAAATGCAGAGGGTTTCCTGGTGGCTTATGACGCAGCAGATGGAACAGAGAAATGGCGCTTCAATGTGGGATCAGGGGTTGTCGCTTCACCCATTTCCTATCAGGTGGACGGCATACAATACATTACCCTGATATCGGGCTGGGGTGGAGTTCTTGGGAGGTCAGTACGATTTACTGATCAACTATATCCCGGTACTATATATACGTTTGCATTAGGTGAAAATGGAGCTATTCCTGAATACCCGACTATAAAAAAAGAATTCATTGATCTGGAGGTTACTGTTGCGATGGACAATATTGAAAAGGGGAAGCTGGTCTTTAACCAATATTGTAACAGATGTCATGGCACACCCGGAAATGGAGGAGGCGCCTATCCTGACATTGCGTATTCTGACAAAGCAGTATTTGGAATGTTTTTCCAAATAGTGGGGGAAGGGGCATTTTTTAGTAAAGGCATGCCCAATTTTGGGGATCGGTTGGATGAAAACCAGATAAATGATGTAAAGAACTATATCATCCATGAAGCCAAGGTGCTAAAAAATAATATAAAGGCGAATGATCCAACAAACAGCGGCATACACTAACTGCGCAAACAACTATTTCCCCGCGCCATGTGGCAGTCTATAAATTAAGTATGACCAGGTTGGGTTATAGCCTGTTATAATAATTTACTACCTTGGGATGTACAACCAATCACATGATTTAAATGATCAGTATCTTTCGTAAAATTCGTCAAAAATTACTGACTGAAAACAAGGTCAGTAAATATCTCATGTATGCTGTTGGTGAGATTGTACTGGTAGTTATCGGGATATTGATTGCTTTAAGTATTAATAACTGGAATGAATGGAGGAAGGATAGAGTACTGGAAAAGGAAATGTTAAGCGGCCTAATACTGAATCTTGAAAGTAATGTTTCACTTCTTGATGGTAGAGTCAAATATTTTGAACGGGGACAGAACTCCGGTAAGATTATATTAAATGTGATTGATCACAGGCTACCAAATCAAGATTCCCTGGGGGGTCACTTTTCTCAGGCAATGAGAGGCTATGGAGGGGCTGATGCGATTTCCTACATAGCCTATGAAGATCTGAAAAATAATGGATTTGGCCTTATCACAAATAAAGCGTTAAAAGATGAAATATTACGATTATTCGAAACCACCTATCGCACATTAATTTCTTTCGATGCAACTTTCGTGCAGCACAATGCCTATCACAAAGAAGTTATTGGAAAACTCTTTTACCATGACAAACCTAATTCCCTAAAACCATTCGATTTTAATGAAATTTTTAAATCCTATGGCTTCTATTCATCCCTGACCGATTTGCATTTCAATTATGGATGGATGAAAGAGGAAACAATTAATGGCTTGTCAGAAACCCGAAGAGTCCTCCAACTTATCACGGAGGAAAAGAACAAATCCGATTAATCATAAAGAACGATAAAAAGAAGAGGGAATTGGCAATATGATGAAAGTTCAGGAGCATTTATATTACAGACCGTTACTTTCGCGAACCATCAATAAAACTCTTATGCCTTATATTGTGGTAGTCCTGTCTTTTGTCAATATAAGCCTAATCCAAAGTGGTTTATAATAATTTACTACCTTGGGAAGTACAACCAACCGCTTTTTTACTATGTTAAATTTCTTCAGAAATATCAGACGGCTGTTACTGACAGAAAATAAATTCAGTAAATATCTAATTTATGGAATTGGCGAAGTTGTTCTGATTGTCATTGGAATTTTGCTGGCATTGTATTTAAATAATATAAATAGTGAACAAAAATCAAAACTTGTTGAAATTGAATTGCTCAAAGAAATTAAAGCTAATATTAATGGCAGTATAAAATCATTTGAAAGAGCGATTAAATCAGAAAAGGAATATCTCGATCATAATTTATTGATTTTAGATTACCTGGATAATAACAGGCCTTTCGATAATACACTCTTAAGGCCATTTGGGGATTATTTTTGGACGGTTTCTTCAAATCCTGTTTCAGCAGGTTACACCTTCTTAAAATCCAAAGGAATTGATTTAATAACAAATGACAGTTTACGAAAAAACCTGAGCGTCTTATTTGAAGTTGATTATTTAATCATTAAAGAAGAAAATCAAATTTGGGCAAACAATTTACAGCAAAATATTTCTTATCCTTATCATGTGGATCACTTTAGGAGGTATATTTTACATGATAGTATTTCAGGAGATATTGAAGTGGCCAAACCTTTTAACTATAATGCCCTTATTAAGGACGACAAATTTAAAAGTATTAACGCAGAAATTATTTCAAACAGGAATTGGAATATTAAAAGCTTAAAAGACTTAAGTGCCAAATCAATAGTCATTTTGAACCAGATTGAAGAAGAATTAAAAATATTATCAGGTGAAAAATAATGAAAGGTTAATCACTAAACCAGGTTTAATTTTTTCAGGCGAATACACGAAAAACTGCAGGCGATAGCTAGCCTTTGAAATGCATGAGGCATGCCGTTGGGAAAATTGTATTGGTGGCTACAGGGATAAAGATGGTCCTTAGACGAAGTACGGATTGAACCTAAAATATGTATCTTGGGGAAAGACCGTTCTTTAATCTTGCACTAAATTCTAAATTATGAAATCAATAAATTGCCAACGTATATCATATCATTATTATTAACCAACTAAATCAATAAATTATGGATTACAAAAAATCAATTCTCCATCTTGCAATTAGCCTGTTTTTATCCCCTGTTCTTGTTTATATTGTATTGATGGCAGCCAAAATGGCGGGGTCTACCTACGAAATGACACATGGGGAAACCTTTATTATCTGGCTCCTGATGGCAATAGTAATCAATCTGTCTTTGACAAAGAAGGCATAGATACGAACAAGAGTTAACAGGCTCTTACCAGCGCGCGATAAAATGCTGTATTGCAGGCATAATTGAAACTTAAGACAAAAAAAGGAGCCTGCGACTCGCAGGCTCCTTTAGTTTTAGCCTAAGGTATAGTATTCTTTAGCCGTTTACATAGCATCCCTTACCGGCATGGTTGTAACGCTCATGTCGCGTACACATTGGTATTTACCGTCGCGTTTTTCGAAATACGACATATAATATCCATTCTCAGTTTCTGTGCCCCCGGCATTAAATTCGGTCCAGGAACCAATCTCCAGCGCTGAATTACCTTCGGCAAAAAGGTCTATGACCTGGTACTTATTATAATTGCCCAAAGTGTCATTTGCGAGACGTCCGGCGATCTTATCCCTGATGGCTGACCTCCCTGAAACCGGCTGTTCATTACGGCCATAACTTGTGGCGTTTTCGCTGTAATAAACAGCAACCGCATCTGCATCTTTGGCTTTTTCTCCCGCCGCAAAAGCGTCTTCCATAGCCTGAATCTCTGCTTTAAGATTCGCCATATCTATGGGTTCCGGTTTTTCTGCGGTGGAACAGGAAGAAAACGTAAACGCAATAATTGCTAAGAAGCTTAATAATCCAATGTTTTTTTTCATCACTTAAGTATTTAGGTTTTAAAGGTTAGTAAAAGATGATCCTGACACAGTCAGGATAATTAAAAGTATGCTTTGTTTATACCCGGGGGGAATATATAGGACGAATAAGATGCTTTTGTGTCCCAAGGTGCTTTATTAATTATCCGGGGCAATTGCTTTACTCACCCATTTCCGGAAAATCTTAGTATAGTGTTCCAGGGTAATTTTCATACTGCAATGCCCGAATATTTTCATACCTTAGGAAATACAACCAACCGCTGCGTCCTTTATGATTCTTTTACTCCGCAAAATCCACCATCAACTCTTAACCCAAAACAAGCTGTCCGGATACCTGTTGTATGCTATTGGGGAGATTGTGTTGGAGGTTAGTGGGATCCCTATCGCATTGCAAATCAACAACCGGAATAAAAAATAACGAAATTAATATCATAGAAATTGTAACTAAATAAAGCCTGCCAGACCACATCTACCCGACTGATTGCAGCAATGAGAAATGAACATAGAAACGTGCCTAAAATACCTGGACTTTGTAAAAATTGAGTGTGAGAGATTCCTGGAAGATGGAAAGGTTACTGATGAAGAATTAAACCAACTGATTATTGAATTCCACAGGTTTCTGAAGCAGGTTGCCGGGAGTACCCTCCCTGCTGGAATTAAAGATCGAATCGCTGAATTGCATATAGACTACCCCAGGGCTCAATTTGGACGGGGGTTTTGGTACCTGTTCTCGGTAGTGTTCACATTAGGGCTAGCGGCATTAATTTCCGCGAACTCGAGACAAAGAAAGCGAAAGAGGGTATTGCGAAATCTAAAAAGTGATACAGCAAACACCTTAATTTTTATTAAAATGAATTTCTAAAAACGCAACTCCACCCCCAAAATAAGGTATTCAAATACCTTCTATTTGCCATAGGAGAAATTTTTCTGGTTGTTCTTCCTATAGTAAGTAATTATTAAATATGGCGAGACGGCCTTTTCCTGCGCTATAATGTATTGCGTTGAGAGGCATTAATAAAAAGCTACTTAAATAGTACTGCTTAATCCAAGGGTCAAAGTCAAAACGGGAAAAAGGGTTTACGATTATTAGGCCTGAAATTAAGAAATCCATTTGGCGTACCAATAAATAGAAGCCGGCAACCTAAGGAATTGGCTGGTACTGGTTTACTGTTTTTGATTTTCCTTTTCCAGATCCTGAATCAATTGTTCCACAGTTTGTATCAGCCCACTCGAAATATTGGACCTGTAAGCAGATTCGTCAATTATATTAATTAATATGGCCCTGATTGTGGGTTCGGAAAGAAGGATTTGAATGGGTTGATCCAAAACGGCTGCCTCCGAATAGGCAAAACCCCTGTCTGCAAATGTTTTTTTTAACATTTCAGTAGGATTGGTGTCACTGTAATCGCCTTCGAAAGTAAAGTTAACTGCATCATAATATTCAAGAATACGTGTCTTAAGTTCATGATTTTTAAAATGAGCCAACAAGCCTGTATTTTTAAATTCTTCCATAGAATTAATTCTGACAGTCATAGGAATATACCTAAGCAGCCACGAAAAACTCCTGATTACAAAATCTTTATCATAGGTTTCAGGAACAGGGCCGCTAAATAAACCTGTTTCGTTCAATACCGGGATTTCACCTGCTTCGGGAAACAGAACAGCGGTATTGGCAGATCCATAGTGTTTTATCAAATACAATACGGAGTGCACACGAAAGGCGTGGAACCCCCGCACTTCAGCAAATGAAAGTTTATCCCTCTTAAGGTCCGATATTAATGCGCTGACCTGCGCTTTAATATTTTCCTGAATTGTATTTTGCTCATTCCAATTGTTAATTTGCAAGGCTATCAAAATTCCAATCACCACCAGCACAATTTCTCCTATGGCATACCGCATGTATTTCAGGGGCTTGTTATCGTCTGCTAGTTTTTTACGTATTCGTCTAAAAAAATTAATCATAGTAAATGGCTGAATGTAATTTCTAAGGTAAGGAATTTTTATACGGGACTTTAAACCGTTTATCTATATTCAACAAGGCTGCTTCGTTTTGGAGGAAATTGTGAAACCTGTTGCATAAACAATTACTATTCAATTTACATACATATGCATTAAAAAGTGGCCAAAACAGGCTATGTTTTAACAGAAAACCTCTTGCAACGTTAGCTTGCTGTAACCCGGGATATCATTGAAGTCCTAAAATTCCCAGGGAGAGCTGAAAAATCAATTTTATTAAATAGAACCTGCTGCGAGCCCCATAAATAGACATTTAGTTAGCAGCGTTTATGATAATGTAAACAAATTATTCTTCAAAGTGGTACAGATCGGCCAATCTATAAACCAGAAAGTTGATGATTTCTGTATCAGAAGAACCTTTGCTAAACATTAAATAGGCATTTTCTAAATGTTCCTGTTTAAAGAAATTGAGATCGTCAGAACCATATTCACTAAACGCGTTCCATGATTTTAGCCCCTCCAGCATTTTCCAATGTGCTTCATAGGCTAATTTAGCCAGTGCCAATTCTTCAGTATACTCAGCCCTGTCCGGTCTGTTTTTAGAGGTTTTGAGCAGCTTATTGTATTCTTCCAGCAAGTGCTGATCGGCTTTTATTGCCTCGCTTATCAGGCTGTAATAGGCCCTTGAGACATAGGAGTCATACAATTCAACAAATAAACCGGCCCTTTCCCGGGCCCGGGGCTTCATGGTTGCCAGAATGTCCGGCCCTGTCGGGGAATAAACATCCTCAATGGGCATATCACCCAAAGGAGAAGTGCTATTTAAGGAATTGATCCATGCTGTGGAGTGGGTAGTTTCCTGCCAAACTCTTTTATATTCCTTTTGGAAGTAATTCTGAGACGTATTACAAGCCGTTAAGGAGATGACCAACAGCATCCATACTATCCCTGAAAAAATACGCAGATCGTTTTTTCTTTCCATTTTCACCAACAGGATTAAAATCCCCTGCACTCCTGTTCTAAAGAGTGCAGATTGTCCCTCAAGTAACGAAAAGAAGGAAGTTAAAAAAAGAAATGCCTTTAAAGGGGCTATATAGTCGATAAGGATACTTCAGAAAGGATTTTCTAAAGTAAAAAGCGGTTAAAGGATTTGTGGTTTCTGCCTGATATAGCAAGGTCACCTTCATAAAATTTCAGGAGGGCAAGCTGGGTTAGTTCACTTTGCTCATGGCCCATTGAACTTCGCAGAAACAGAATAAGCATTCTACACGCAAATACTGCCGGACATTGCAGTTCACTGTTTTATCTCTTGCTGTATTTGATCAAGCAATTTAGTGGCATTCAATAAAATGTCTTTGTAATACTGTTCAAATATAAATTGCTTTGTAGAATAAAAACCAGCAGTTCCTTCGAACCTTCTAAATTCATCTGAGTATGGATCATTGATAAAGTCCAATCCTTTAAGGTCAAACATTTGTTCCTGATCAAATACGTCAGAAGGTTGACTATCATAATATTTCCACATAATTGGAGCAAAAAACTGGAGCAAATCAATGCCCGTATTGTTCATCTCAGTAATGTGCTTTCCAGTTATAGCGTAATTACGGTAGTAATCAATGATCGATTTCTTTAATTGATCATCACTTATTAGTTCAAGTTTACCAGAAGTTGAAATTTCTGCAAAAGTCTGATCCTGTAAAATTAAATCATCTGCATCCCAAACGGCGGAGGAAATCAACTTTATAAAATCTTCCTTGGTAGATTGAACCTCATACATCGAATGTATAAAATCGTAGTATGATTGCTGTTCGTCTTGGGCTCTTTGTATTTTTTGACGCAAGTAGGTGGTGTCTTTTTGCATATCAGCATGTATTCTTTTTAGGTAACCAATTTGTATTTTTTTCTCTTTTTGATCCTCATTCCAGTTATTTACCTGCAGTGCAATCAATATCCCAATGACCACCAAAACAATCTCACCAATAGCATGCCTCAAATATTTTAAAGGCTTGTTATCGTCTGCGAGTTGTTTACGTCTTCGCCTGAAAAAATTTAGCATAGTTTTGGTATTAATGTCAACGCTCCGTCCTCTAAAGACTTTGATCATTAAAAGACCGGCTCAGGTTTTCAATTCCTGCTTTAATCAATCGGCGTTTTGGACCCGCTTTTTCCGCCAGCGCATACTGGACCTCCGCATCTTTGTACCTACCCATGGCTACTAACCAGTCGGCATAGAGTTCGCGGGTTGGTTTTTGAATAGAAGGCGGACCGTAACTATAGCTAATGCTTTCCTGCAGTTCAATGGATTTCAGCAGATGTTCTTCTGCCGTATCGTGCCTCGCGGCCAAATCTTCCCGCAATGCCAAAAGCTGCTGTTGCCTGGCCCTGGAAGTAACAATATCTGATGGTGCAGCCTCAGCCCTGGTCACATTTGAACACAATGATGCGCTGGAATATTCCTGTACAAAAAGCTCCCTCTTAATATCAGACTCCATGAGAGCCACAATGCTATCCATTTGCACCGTGTCTTTTGCACTATATCCCTTCATTCCTTCCAAAAAATAATATTGGGAACGAACCGAAATATTCAGATCGGAAATTTCTACCGGGATATCGGCAACCTCACTCTCCCAGTCATCGGTTTCCACAAGGTAGGTGCCCTTTAGAAACACCATATGAACCCGGGCCCTGGCCGAGGGTTGTTCATTCATAAAACGCTGCATATCCAACGCCATTTTCCTGGCTTCTGCCCTGTTGTCCTGCTGCAAATAACCGTACTCCAGCCAATGATAGGCATGGTATCCCCTGGCATCATTATCCAGTTCTTTTCGCTTCATCCTGTTGAGGCTGGCCTGATACGAATCAATATTGGAAGCAACCACCCGATCCCACATCCCCATGGCCACATAAATATGGGAGGGCATGTGCAGGGCATGACTTGCATCCGGGGCCACTTTGGCATAGGCGTCAGCAGCTTCCAGCGCCAATACCGCATGCTTAGGGTCGTCGTAGGAATGAATGGTATAGTGCAGGGCTCCCGGATGATTGGGGTTTTCAGCCAAAATACCCAGCGCAATTTTAGCGCCCTGGCCATATAACTCTTCATCCCGCCCGTCCGGTACCGAGGCTAAAAGCGATAACGCATAGAATGCCCCCACTTCATGGTTGTCCGGATATTTTTTGGACAAACCCTCCATAAAATTGGCATAAGCTACATCCCGATCCGGTTTTTCAGTTTCTGGTTTAAACAGGATCCTGACCCCCTCAATAAAATCCTGCTCCAGTTCTGTGGCATTTTTTTCCAGATCAACAGATTCCAGTTTTTTTAACACGTCCACCCCTTCTTCATAGTCCTGTTCCCCCCATAAGCTATGATTATAGGTCATTGCTTCACCCCAGTAGGCCATGGGCATTTGAGGATCTGTTTCCCGGGCATTCCTGAATGCTTCCCGGGCATCTTCATATTCAAAGGAATGCAGCAATAAAAGTCCCCTCTCAAATTGAGCAACCGCTTTTGCGTTTCCGCTTACCTCCAGATTTACCATTCCCAGAAATTCTGTCCTGGCCGTATGTTCTTTGCATCCTATCAATACTATGGATGCAACAATAAATACAACTGTTTTCATTTACTTTCTAAATTAATGTCGTTTCTCCCTGAAGTTCAGGGTGTACGTTAAAGGTAGTATTTTTTAATGGGGTGTACTATAGACCGCTATGAAAGGCGTAAGCCTTAAATCCGCCACCTTGTCCAAAACAATAAAATTTGATCCCCGGGAACTTTAGGCTATATTATAGACCATTAAATGATATAAATAGCAATGCATGAAAACACAGACCTTACTAGATGCCATACGCTTTATAGATACCCATGAACCCACGAAGGCATATATTCAGACACATGAAGCAGCGCCTAAAAACTTTGAGATTTACCAGATTTCGGCAACGGTGGGCAACTATGAAGAGGGTATCGTCCGGGTTTTGATCAATTTTGCCAAAAGGGGGAATGCAAAAGGGCTGAATGAGGATGTTTTTATAGACCTTCAGGGCACTGACCTCACCGACTTTAAAATTATAAAGATTACCCCCGTGGAGTTTCGCCCCTGATCCCGGCAAACTGATCAGTGTCATTGCACACAGCAGCAAATCTCCATACATTGACTGGTACAATCGGCGAACTCGCCGTAACAGGGGAGACCAACACGGTGCGGTTTAGTGTAAACGATGTCTTGGCAGACGTGGCAGAAGACAGGAGAACAGCCAATAGGTCCATGGAATCTTATGGCCGCTTTACCCTGACCTTGGATCCGGCACACAGGGCTGTTTATACTGTAAGCGGAGAAATGTTCCGGGAAGAGTGGCAGCAAACATTCTGCTTGTTAACTGCAATGCCCGTTTTGAATAACATACAATTAGTAAAGAATAAAAAACACAACATATGAGCTTATTATCAGAAAATTTGATACCGGGAAATCACGGAAAAATATTTGTAACCAACGCTAAAGATAATACGGATTTAGAAAGAATTAAAAATAGAATATTGTCTTTAAAAGGAATAAAAGATGTTAGTTTAAATTCGGAGGTATTTCCAAAGGAATTGACAATCTTTACAACTAAATTGGTTAAAGTTAAAGATATTGAAGATGTAGTTATGACTACTGGTTTTCACGCTATACCCAAAGGTTTATTTCAGGTTTAACAGCCAATATACCCTGAGGCAACATCGAATAAGAAACCAGAATTTAGGTTATAGTTGGGTTTATAGCTAACGCTCTGGGAGTATTGGTTGGTGCAGAAATTTTTACCATTAGGTCATTTCGACAAGAGGTCCGTAGTACCGACTGAGAAATCTAAAGGATTGTCAAATAAATCCCAGAATTCGGTTCGGGAAGACTTTAGGTCATTTCGACAAGAGGTACGAAGTACCGACTGAGAAATCTAAAGGTCCAAAAATAAATCCCAGAATAAGATTCGCAAAAACCTTTAGGTCATTTCGACAAGAGGTACGAAGTACCGACTGAGAAATCTAAAGAATTGACAAATATAAATCCCAGAATAAGATTCGCAAAAAACCTTTATGTCATTTCGACAAGAGGTACGAAGTACCGACTGAGAAATCCAAAGAATTGACAAATATAGATCCCAGAATTCGGTTCGGGAAGACTTTAAGGTCATTTCGACAAGAGGTACGAAGTACCGACTGAGAAATCTAAAGGAATGTCAAATATAGATCCCAGAATTCGGTTCGGAAAGACTTTAAGGTCATTTCGACAAGAGGTACGAAGTACCGACTGAGAAATCTAAAGAATTGACAAATATAAATCCCAGAATAAGATTCGCAAAAAACCTTTATGTCATTTCGACAAGAGGTACGAAGTACCGACTGAGAAATCCAAAGGAATGTCAAATATAGATCCCAGAATTCGGTTCGGGAAGACTTTAAGGTCATTTCGACAAGAGGTACGTAGTACCGACTGAGAAATCCAGGGGAAATCAGCCCCATTTTAATCATAGTTAATACGATCCCGTATGGTACCATCCTGTCTATGAATAATCACATCAGCCTTGTATTTCCGGGCCAGTCGTTTTGCTTTGTTAATAGCGGTATCCTGGAGCCGGTGTTTAGACGTGATGCGTTTATTACCCTCACGCCTTAAGGCCCAACCGTTTTCATAGGGTACCACGTGTTGGTGCCAGGACCTTCCACGTTTGTTTTGACGCGCACTTTTAAAAAAGACCTCTGCAAGTTCACTCAAAATGTCTATCCAGGATCTGGATTGGTTGCTTTCCGGCATTTTGTTTTTTTTTGGATAGTACCGAAGATACTATTTTAAAGAAAGAATGCGCAACTGCCAACTTTTATGGTTTTGGTAGCGATACGAATGCACTTAAGGGTTCTGTCCTTTTGGAAATATCGCCTCTTGACGCCGCTTCACCTAACATTCCGCGCCAGCGCCCGACATGAGCAAAATCATAGTATTACCGTTCCGTTTGCGCTTATTTTAAGTTAAAATACAACGCCATGAAAACGCTTCGATTCCTTTCTATGCTGAGCCTTGTTCTCACCATGACCACAGGCCATACTCAAAAGGTGAAGACCTATAAAATTTGGGTGACCCTGGTAAACCAAAAAGAGGTAAAAGGAACCCTTTATACTGCGTCTGAGGATACGCTTGTAATTCTGGGCGAAGATCTTGCCCAATTGACATTTGTCCCCGGAACCATCCGGGAAATAAAAGTTCGGAGGGTAGGCAAAGGCGGTAAAGGTGCGTGGATCGGGGCCGTAAGTGGGCTTGTAGCAGGGGCTTTGATTGGCTATGCTTCTGAGTCGGGCAGCGGCTGGGAGGATGTGGGTGCCTTTGCTGGAGGTATTTTAGGTGCCTCTGTTGGGGCTCTAATTGGAACAGGGGTTGGTTCAAGCAGGGAAAAGTATGTGATAAATGGAAACAGAGCCACTTATAACGCCTTCCTTCCCAGGCTGCAACAATACGCCCCTCAAAAAAGCATAAACTAATAACTCCTAATGGCAGGCGAACCGGCTTAAATCGTCCTTTTTCAGGTGCGCATGATGCGGGTCATTGCCTTTGCCCCGGAGGACCGCGTACCTTTACCAAACCAAAAATGATGAACATGTCACGGCGCTTCTTTACCTATGTGGCTTTCGTACTCGTGGTTTCCTTCTCCTTCACGGCCTGCGGCCTTGATGATCTTGATCTTTCAGCCGATCCTACCTGCGGCCGATCTATTGACTTCATCATTAGCGTATCTCCCGAAGGGGCCGGAAGTGTCACTAAATCTTCATATGTCAATTCAGAAGGGCTTAACGGCCTTATGCCTTTTCAGGTGATCCAGTTCCTGGCCATTCTCAGGGAAGGGTACCGGTTCGTAAAATGGGACCACACTCCCCCCTGGCGGATAGTGAAACAAACCCTTTATCACTGGTTCCGTGTGACCTTAGCGCCACTATATCAACCATACGCGTTACGGCCATTTTTGAAACAATAGAAGAATAACATATCCCCGGTAGTTATGAAAACAATACGAAAACAGATAAAACCCCTCGCACGCTTCCTGGCCGCTTTGCTACTCTTACAAAGCTGTGTGGTCTATCATAAAACCCCAACGACCTTAGAGAGCGCTTCGAAGGAACTAATAAACACTAAAGTGACCAGCAACAACAGGGAGATCGCACGGTACAAGTACATCACCTATGAAGATGGCGCTTTTTTTGGAGTTACCTTAACATCAGGCGAATGGATCAAAACACCCATAGATGAAAAAGAGCTGGCGCAGGTTTTTACCAAGGATACATCGCGGTCAACCTGGGCAACCATTGCCATCATTGCCATTCCTGTTATTATTGCTACAGTAATCATCGTAAGTACCCTGCCCTGGGGGCTCGACTTGGATCCCTTTCCGGAAGAATAACGCTGCTCTCTGAAACCCCCCGGCGGCGCGGAAGTCATTCCTGCCAGCCATTCTTTGTCCTCCTTCGGCAGGAGCCCCCAGGCATAATAACATAGTCTTAACACCTTATTCTTGTTTAAGGGCCCGATTCTGTTACCTTACACTTACAATAATCATCAAATATGAAAGTAGTACAGGTCAAAAGAAAAACAAGAACAGAAAAACGCTACAGCAGCAAAATGGGGAAGCTCACCACCAAAGTCACCTATATTAAAAAATACGTCATGGGGGAGCCCGCAAAATCCAAAAAGGGCGGGGGTTTTAATGATCTATGATTTAAGTCATAGGATTCTATTGATTGTAGCATCAATTTTGCGGGAGTATTAAAACCCATTTGATATGACTTTCTTAATTACAGCAGTAGCAGGAACTATAGCAATAGTATTAATTGTCACCATCGTAGAGAGTGTTTATGATTACTAAATTTTAAGTGGTCATTTGATTCCTGTTTTTCATACCTTTTTCATCTACCAGATCAAAGGCATCTGTATATTGTCATAGTTTGGGATTCTTTTGCGCCTGCCTGGCGCATTCGGCACACCAGTACCCAATTAATCTCTTTGCCAGAACAGGCTAAGTTTGCATTTCGGCTACTTCATAAAACCAGTTTAAACAATATTCAACACGCGCATGATGTTCGCCCCGGCGTGTTTAAGAACATTATTTTAAAGTCACTCGATAAAAAAATTAAGGAGGTACGCATATGCAGTGAATTTGTGTGATATTGAAGTATATTTATCCACATATAACGAGTTGGCAGCAAGCTGAAAAAAACAGAAATGGACATCAAAGCGGATTGGAATAAAATAAGAAAGCACTTTAATAAAAGTTTCAGTTCAAACTTTTATGTTTCGGTTGCATCAGTTGACTCAGAAAATAATCCGACTGTAACACCAATAGGTTCATTGTTCCTGAATGATAATCAAACTGGATTTTACTTTGAAAAATTTCTTTCTAAACTACCTGAACACGCAAAGTCCAACCCAAAAGTGTGCTTACTCGGAGTGAATAGCGGACGATTTTTTTGGATTAAAGCCTTATTTAAGGAAAAATTTACAGACTTTCCAGCAATTAAACTTTACGGAGAACTTGGTGAAAAGAGAAGGGCAACTGAAAAAGAAATCACTCGACTGAATCGCAGAATGAAAATAACCAACGGACTGAAAGGCAACACATATTTATGGAAAAAAATGGAACTTGTTCGTGAAATAAAATTCACAAAAGCCGAAAAAATTAATCTCGGAAGAATGACAGCAGAATTATGAAAAAAGAAGCCAGTTGCCAACAATCTATAACCGTAATTTATTCACAGCGTATTAATATTTTGCCTGAGGTGTTCATCAGTCGCTTCGCTCGTATTGGCAGATTCGACTACGTCCGAAACCACTCGGAATTGCTAAAGTCTGTGCCAAACCGAATATTAATGCATATTAACCCGTAACTGACGGTTATACGAAACCGTTGTGATTCAATTCTAGCATCAATTTTGCGGGAGTATTAAAACCCATTTGAAATGACTTTCTTAATTACAGCAGTAGCAGGAACGATAGCAATAGTATTAATTGTCACCATCGTAGAGAGCATTTATGATTACTAAATTTTAAGTCGTCATTTGATTCCTGTTTTCCATACCTTTCTCAACTACCAGATCAAAGGAATCTATCTATTTTCATAGTTTGGGATTCTTTTTCGCCCGGCTGGCGCATTCGGCACGTCCGTACCCAAAGTATCTCTTTGCCAAATGGCTAAGTTTGCATTTCGGCTACTTCTTAAAACCAGTTTAAATAATATTCAACACGGGCATGATGTTCGCCCCGGCGCGTTTAAGAACATTATTTTAAAGTCACTCGATAAAAAAATTAAGGAGGTGCGCACATCCTGTGAATTTGTGTGATATTGAAGTATATTTATCCACATATAACGAGTTGTGCTTCATCATCCTTTCGCTAAAGCTTCGGAATAGAAACTATGACCAACCAATTGATAAAATTCTTTAAAAAAAATCGTCAAAACTTACTTATGGAAAACAAAACCGGGAAGTACGTTAAATACGCCATTGGTGAAATTGTGCTTGTTGTCATTGGGATTCTCTTTGCACTTCAAATTAATAATTGGAATAACAATAAGAATGACATGGCAGAGGTGAAAAATTACTATGTTAAAATTCATGAAGAGCTTGCATACACTCAAAAAAGATCTATCTGGTTTAGTGCCGTACTGGATACACTAATTCAACACAACAATAGAAGCCTTGACATTATCAATTTAAAAAACAAAGATTCATTGTATCTTTTAAAAGAAACTTTAGGTGCTTTAGGTACGGATTACAAGGCCAATTTTTCCTTTCCAATAATTAATGAGTTTTTAAATGAAGGATATTTGGCAAAGATTAAAAATGACTCTCTAAAATATGGATTTCAGAGTTTTAGCATGGCATTGATCACTTTAAAAAGTATTGATAACTATCTGGATAATCAATATTCCACTGCTATAGAACCTTACTTTTACAATACTATAAATTATGCCGAAGTAGTGCATGGTGGCGCTGTAAAATCTGAATTAAAAACAGGAGGCCCTACTACTAATTATGAGCAATTTTATGATAATTTAGAGCTTTGGAATTTACTAACCTTTAAAGTTGAAACCCTAATCAGTCAAAAAAACGCAATAGATGCGTTATATGACATCCTGGATTTTATCGACAGTAAATTGCAAAAGGAGCTGAACGACAATGATAAAATTCTTTAGAGGGCCGAACGGTGATCAAAGGTCTGGCAGACTCCTGATAACTATCGGGATGGTTGATATAGCTACCGATAACTATATGGACGGACGTATTCAAAATACAAAAAGAAAATATGATTAAGTTTTTTAGACCCATTAGAAAGGACCTTATGGAGAAAAAGAAAACAGGCAATTACCTAAAATATGCTGTTGGAGAAATAATCCTCGTAGTTATTGGAATTTTAATAGCCTTACAAATCAATAATTGGAGTGAAACCGAAAAAAACAAGCTGGTTGAGCAAAATTATTTGAAAGAAATGCTCGAGGATTTTGAAAAAAATAATCAAAAATCTCAAGAAATAATTTTTGGGATTGAAAAATCCCTGCCACCACTAATTGGATTATTAGAACAATCTGTACTTGAAAGTCCGACAATTTCAGTTGATTCAATAAACATTGCTTTTTCCAAAATTAATTACATGCCCTCTTATAGCAGTACTGATAGGGTATATAATAATTTAATTGGTTCTGGTGATTTAAAACTAATTAAAGACAGCCAGCTTAAGACTATTATGGCAAAATATTATGAATCACTATATATTTTAAATTTAGTTCAAACCACTCATGAATCAGAACTCGTGGAATCTTTTCAACCTTATATTATTGATTATTTAGATTTCCAGGCTGTTAATTTTTATAGGGTTGATGATTTTGAAATACCATCTCCCGTTGAAAATAGTAAAATACTGGAAGTCCTTGGGGATAGAAAATTTAGAAACATAATAACTCTTAAATGGACTATACTAACCGACTTACTGGAGCAAAATAGAGCTTTAGAGAAATTAAATATCGCAATGATAAAAAGGTTAAAAGCATTGATAAATGATAACAATTAATTATAAAAATAACACCGGCCATTGTTAATAGCTGCCTCGAAAGCCTCTCCATCTCCTCACTCAGCCTTTTCTGTACACCTTTCCGTAATACTCCTGGGTGATCTTCATACAGGAATGATCCAAAAGTTTACTTACTATCTCCATGGGAACATCATTATATAGCAGTACCGTGAATGCAAAGGACTTTCGTGCCATATTTAATTATTTATTACCTTAGAAAGGACAACCAACCAATAAACCAATGCTAAAATTCTTTCGTAAAATTCGATTCGACCTTATGCAAAAAAATAAAACAGGCAAATACCTAAAATATGCTATTGGAGAAATTGTATTGGTAGTTATCGGAATTTTAATCGCCCTGCAAGTCGGCAATTTTAGTGAAACCATAAAGCAGCGCGAGATCTATTTATCCTATTTATTGCGCCTTAAAGAAGATTTTTTAGAATTACAGGAAACCGTAAAGCTAAAAAAGGAATTTGAGGCTGAGTTAATTGACCTTGCTGAGTATCAATTAGAAGTCTTAACCGGAAAAGAAACCAACCCGGATATACTCAAGCTGGCGATTTCAATTGAATTTACGGCCTCCATAAATCGTTATGAAATATTGAGTTCCACTTATCTGGAACTGAACTCAACCGGGAGGCTGACCCTTATTGAAAATGAGAGTATAAAAGATTTTTTGTCCGGATATTACAAATATTTGCTGACCAGAAATAATGAAAAAGCAGAATGGGATCCCTGGGTACACCAATACAGGTCGTTGGTGCGTAATATTCTGAATCCGGAGGATCGATCTTTCATAGACTTTGAATTTGGCAATGCAAACGCAGACATGGAGAGCCCCACATGGAAGAATTATACCCTTAAATCTAATAAAGAAAATGTAGTCAATGACCTTTTGAAGATCCCGGATTTAACCGGGCTTCTTCAGGATATCCTGACTGCCAGAAGGATCACCTATAGTTATCTTGATTTTGAGTTTAATATCAGCAATGATTTCCTTCAACAGATTCAGAGTGAAATAGATCGATTAAACGGTGCTCAATAAATCCTGACCTACGAGTATTCACAAGGTCAAAATGATCGAGGATTTTTGTATTTTGAAGATCTCCAGCTTCAACCCATGCTTCGATTCTTCAGCCAACTCTGTCATCGCCTTCTCACTGAAAACAAGATCAACAAGTACCTGTTTCAGATCCCTTTAAGTATTCTTAACTTTAATTCTTTGAATTCCTCTCCGTCTCCTCACCCGCTCTTTTCTGTACAATCTTCCCAAAGTATTCCTAGGTAATTTTCATGCTGGAATAGCACAATAATTCGTTGCAAAACAATTATTTACTTATCCTGACAGGAGCAACCACTAACCCATGCTCCGCTTTTTCCGCCAAATACGTAAAAGACTCCTTAATGATAATAAAATCAGTAAGTACATCTTATATGCAATTGGGGAGATTTTGTTGGTGGTTATTGGGATTCTTATTGCATTACAGGTGGATAATTGGAATGAGTCGAAAAAAAAAGATTATTTGTTCAGGGATTCAGTAGAGCAAATTTTTATTAGCCTGAAATCTGATGTTGAAGAGAATGAGAGAATAACCAGAGGTCTCGCTAATCAAATAAAACTAATAGACATTGTCATTAATCAACCGGATACATTTAACCTGTTAGAGCGCCCCTTCGTCTTACATTACATAATGTGGGATTATAATGGGGTTAAGATAAATACAGGAACCGAATACTTTATACAAAACTTAATTTATAACCCTGAAAACAAACAGCAAAAAACATTGGCCAAGGATTTGGCTGATTACGTCATGAGGATTAATGGATTTCAATCTGATATTGATATTGATTTCAATGACATTTTGTACCAGCATGATCTTCCAAGGGCACCTATAACCCCATATGATGGTCAGGAGTTAATAATTCCAGATTCTACATTCTACACAAAAAATGAGATGAAAACAGCAACAGAACTTATTCATTCAAATGAAATCAAAAGTATCCTGAAAACCATTAAAACAAAATCTCAGTACGATTTGGAATCTATAAGTTACCTTACCCAGGCATCTGAATCCTTAAGAGTACGGATAAAAACTTTATATCCTGATATAGGAATTCTATATGAACAAAATTGAAGCCCCAGTCTAAAGAATTAAGGCGCTTCTTATTGAGGTTGATAGTAACTTAATAAACAATTAACCTCACCCTTTTACTCCTCTCCAGGGATGGAAGAGGATTATTTAAGCTTTTTTGAAATCCTCTCCATCTCCTCATTTACCCTTTTCTGAAATATTACCATAACACTCCTGAGTTATTTTTATACCCGAATACCCTGATAATTCCTTACCTTAGGAAGAACAACCAACCATTTCCTTTCCATGATCAACTTCTTTCAGGACAGAGCGTTAAAAAAACATTCAGTGAATGTTTTTAGCGAATGGGCCAGCCTGTCGCGCTGGCGTTTAAAGCAAAAACTATGATTAATTTTTTTAGACGAATCCGCAAGAAACTCGCAGACGATAACAAGCCTTTAAAATACATGAAGTATGCTATTGGTGAGGTTGTATTGGTTGTGATTGGGATATTGATTGCATTATCAATTAACAATTGGAATGAAAACCGGAAATTAAGAAATCAAGAATTCAAAATATTGACTGAAATAAGGTCGAATTTAGAAACGACACTAGAAATTTTCGAAAGCGATACATTATTCAATCTAAAAACAATTCAACAATTCAATAAAATAAAAAGATACATAATTGAAGATTTACCTTATAACAAAGAGCTAGATAGCGCTTTCGGATATTTACAAAACTGGGCGAGTCCATATCCTATATTAACTGCATATAAAACGCTTCAATTAAAGGGCTTAGATATTATTTCAAACGAAAACCTAAGAACTGACATTAGCGACCTGTATGAATACGAATACAATTTGCTTAGTATGGATTATGACAAATCAGAATGGGAAATAATGCAAGCTGTCGTGTATCCTTTTGTATCTAAACATGTAAGAATATTCAAAGAAAATTCAAAACGACGTGCCAAGCCAAATGATTTTGAAAGTTTGAAGGAAAACGATGAGTTTCTTAATATTTTAGAAATGATAATTTCTAACCGAGAATCTGGTTTAATTAATTATAGATCTATCATGAAATCTATCAAAAAGCTAATAGATAACATTGATGCAGATATAAGTTCATGAAACTAGATAAAATAACGAAAGCACAACACCGTGGCTAAAAGCCACCAAGCTTCATACATCAACCACTACCTAAGTTTGTTTGAAACCCTTATCATCTCTTCACTAATCCTCCTTTGTACAATTTTTCCATAATATTCCTGGGTGATCTTTAAACCGGAGTGTTCCAACAACCCACTGACTATTTCCATTACAATCGTCGTGCATAAGCACCTATCATTGGTGGTGTTGATACCATAATTTGGCTAGTGACCGCATCGTCTCGGATTCGGTCAACAAGAGAATCGAGTTCAAGTTCTGCTACCGTTGCGATGCCAAGCTTCTCTGTCAATGGCGCAATATTACGCAGTGTGTTTGCCATCCAGGAGTAACCAGAGAAATCAGGTCCGCCGCCGGCAACGGCTTCTTCAATTAAAGACGGGAAGGAAAGTCCTGCATCAAGAAATGTTTTCATAAGGAGGCGCCCCATCCTTAAATGCATACCAGCGCCAGAGAATGTCTGCAAGACAGTTCGAGCTGTATCGTTCCAGACAGACTCCCCGGGATACGAAAGCACGGTGGAGTCTTGGTTCATATCCATCTCATGAAACGCCACGATGCCACCTTTTTTGATGCGACGAACGATTGTCGAGAGTCCCTCAAGGGGGTCGGCAAAATAAAGAAGGATCAAGCGTCCGACTACTGCATCGAATTCTCCTGAAAGTTCTGCTTCGCGTACATCACCCTCAACGAAGGTCAAGTTAGATATTTTAAGCAAACCAGCTCGCTCACGAGCCTTCTCGAGTGCATTGCCGTCAAGATCGATACCAACAACCTCACCAGCAGATCCTACCAGCTCGGAGACAAGGAAGGCTACATCTCCGGCACCACTGCCCACATCAAGGACACGCATCCCCGGACCGATACCTGCCTCCCGGAAAAGACGCTCTGTTAAAGGGCGAAAGAATGCGGCCTGTTCGGTTAAACGCCTGTATTCATCTTCTGACCTTCCAAGGGCGTATGTGGGATCATTTTTTTTCATTTTTATATTTTTAGTTGATTCGACGGAATGTTGACCTGATACTCAAACCGGGCCAATAACTGCCCGGTGATGCAAGGGCCTTAATATATGTTTGATTGCAAAAACCGTTTGCCAATGCCATATGACATTAATCAACAATATATAAATTTATTCCGGGCACCGCATAGTTCACTCTTAATTTCACAACTGATTGTTACGATTTTAAAACAGAATAGCCTTTAATTAAGGAATTACCTTAACTATTCGTATTAATTGCATTCAAGTGAAGAATACATAATTTTATTCAAGGGTAAGGGATATAAACATAGGCACAACATCGGCTGCTTTGAAAAACGTTCCCCAGGTTTCCCTGAAATCCGCTCCATCTCCTCACTAATCCTTTTCTGAACTACCTTTCCACAATATTCCTGGGTTATCTTTATACTGCTATGCCCTAACATTTACCTCCAAATCAATTATTTAAGTAAATTAGTAGAAACAACCAATAACCAATGATAAAATTCTTCAGAAAAATTCGCTATGACCTTATTGAGAAAAACAAAACTGGAAAGTATTTTAAATATGCTATTGGTGAGATTATTCTTGTAGTTATTGGAATTTTAATTGCACTTCAGATTAATAATTGGAACGAACAGAGGAAAGAACGCATTCAAGAAAAAATATTCCTTAAGCGTTTTGAAGTTGAGTTAAACTCCAATCTAGAAAACATTTTGACCGCTATTTCTTTAAATAAAAGCCGTATTCATCGTGCTGAATTTTTGTTGAGGACGATAGATAAGCCACAGCTGGCCGTAGATTCTTCCAGTTACTTTATGAAAAGTATCGAACATGCTGGTTATACCAACATACCACTTATTTCCGACAATGCATTTGAAGAACTTAAATCCAGTGGAAATCTTTCTCTAATTAGTAATGAGTTTCTCAGGGCAGCACTTCAAAAATATTACTCTTGGACATCATACGAAGGGCAATATAATTTTCTCCAACAAGACATTCAGCTTAATTATTCTCACCTTAAACAGGGCATTTTTACAACAAGTCAAGTTATAGACATGGGCGATTATTATATTTCCAAAAATTATAGTGCGATTGAGGCAAAAGAAACATTTGAACGCATGTTGAACAAACCCAAATTTTTGGAGTTCATACCCTATGTTATTCAAAACAAGTTGGGGGCTGAAACCAGTTATGACAATATCTATAATCAGGCCAAAGCCTTAAAAATATTGCTTAAAGCAGAATTAGACAAACTAAATGACGATTAAAATCTTCAGCAAAAGCCAATGATTAATTTCTTTAGAAAAATCCGTCAAAGACTGCTGGCTGAAAACAAGGTAAGCAAATACATGTTTTATGCCATTGGAGAGATTGCATTGGTGGTTTTTGGTATTTTAATTGCATTGCAGATCAATAATTGGAATGAGGAAAGGAAAACTCACCTTCATGATATGGAGTTACTAAACAATTTGAAGGTTGAATTGACAGTTGATATAGCTGCCCTTACTGCCAAAATATCACAATATCAGCGTATTAATGCTAATATAAAAAATACAGTTGCGCTATTCGATAGCGCTGATCACGAGCAAACTCCTGATGAGCATCAGGTAATCGTATCGGCGCTGTCCCAATTTCAAATGCTTACGCCTTTTAATAAAAATATCAATCGCAATGATTTAATAATTGCGCAGGGTACAATTGATAGAATTGATCCAGAATTGAATCGCAAATTCCTAACATACCTTGAAGAAACCCAATCGATCAATGCCGCAATTACCAAATTGGGCGAAACATTGCAACAACTCGAAGTACTTCAAATTCATCCAAATGTCGATTACAATGATATAAATCCTTTGGAAGACCGGCTTGATTTTGATTTTAAAGAAATTATTAATAAAAGAGGCATTCGAAATACATTACAGAAATCTTATGGGTACCGCAAATACTACATTGAAAATATGTCCGGTAAAATAAAAGATGCTGAAAAACTAATCGCCCTCATCGATCATAAATTGGCACAGGCAGTTAAAAAATAACGAGAATTAAACTTATAACGTGTATAATTAATTTAGTACAATGACCCTCTGCGAATACAAAATGTATTCTGAAGATGAGCAGTACGAACCTGTATTTTCCAAAGGCAAGTTTTTAGATATTTATTTAAGAGGCAATACCAAGTATGTTCTTTATGCCATAGATATGTTCTTTGTTGAGGTTATTTGGGATATAGAACAGGACTCTAATCAAGGGCTCCCTACTACATATTTTTCTTAGGTTTTATAAACAATGCACGAAATAAAAGAAATAGTATTGGGCCAAATAATATAAAATAGATGATGTAAGAATAATTCAAAATTTCCCAAATTTGAGGTTCGTGGATGGATTTACGCGCCGGGTCGCGAATATCAAAACTTATATCGGTGTTTTTATCCCAGGGTAAAGGTGAAATTTTAACATGAATATAGTCTCCTTTTTTTCCTTCAATCCAAAAGTACCTGCGGTTCAAATCCTTTGGTGCAAACTCATAATTAGCAATAAAAAAACCCTGGTATGATTGATTTATTCTTAATTCTGCCCCACGATCCCCACCATCATATACATTTTGGTATGATTGATTTGTTTTTAATTCTCCAAGATCAGAGGCAATAGCGAAAAAATCTTTATCATATCCTAACTGCCTCCCATATCTCCTGGTATCTAAACGTAATTTATAAAGGCCTTTAAAATTCGATTTAATTAATAAATCATAATCGCCAGTCTCTTTTATTAAGCCACTTAAAACAAGTGTTTCATTTCGTAGCTTAACATCCCAATTGGAATTGCTGGTATTAATTGAATCATAAAACACTGATGTATCAGAGCTATCTATGATATCAAAATCAATATCCTTTATATTTCTTCCTTTTATACTATCCAATAACCGCAATGTAAAATACAAACTATCCCCTTCTATACCTGTAAAGTTGACTCTGCTATTACGTTTAATGGAATCAATTAATGTCATGGATGGAAGTAAATGAAAACCATCAAGTGACTCTTTCATACTTTTTAGATAATTCCTGTTATCTTCAGAAGTAGAATTATCATTATCATGATCTATTCTGATATCTATCCTGCACATGAATCCTTTAGTTTCGTCACCGGAATAAGAATCTGAATAACCCATTAATCCTTCATCCCTGTAATATCTGTCTGAATAAAGCATTAATCCATAAAAACCATCCTTTTTTACATAAATAGCACCCTCTTCTGCCTCTCCTTTACCGGCCCTATTTTGTGTAGTTTCTCCTAAAAATTTATAGCCAACAGAACTGGATATAAATAAAACTATATAGCATATGATAACCCCAAAGGCTTTCAATTTTCCAACTCCCAATTCTTTGTGAATGAGCCAAACTTCAACAGATAAAAGCCAAACAAAGGTTGTTGCAAGAAGATAAAATGGGATATTGGCAATATTAAGCTGGCTCTTGTTGTATATAAAAGCCTTGATAGTAGTGTACTGTCCAAAATGAAATCCCAACATAAAACTTGTACTTTCCACTATGCGCCAGCATATCAGTGCTAACATAACAATTGAAAAGTAATAACACTGTATGTATAAATTCCGAATAAGGACATCCTTATTGAATCCGTGTTTATAAAATATTCCTGTGACTAAAACAAAAGACAAGGGGATAAACAGGAATAGCAAACCTTCAGGGCCCTTGACGTTCTCAATGAAATTCTCATCCTGGTTAACATAGCTTACATATCTTAAAGAGGCATATAATATTACGGAAATTGTCAGATAAAGAAGTACAGGGGACATGTAATTCTCAAACCTTTTTTCCTTTTCAAGTTCAGTGGTTACATAATCAGGTATAGATTTAGGTCTCGTTATTATTTTATATAATGTCTTGGGTATGAAAATTAGCCAAATAAAAAGTTCCAGAGCTAAATTTTCTATTCCCTTTAATATACTCGTGATATTCATTGCAGGTGGTTGGAATTGGTTGGTAACGCCAATTTAAGGAAAATAGATCTATTATAGTTTATGCGATCGCATTGCCAACGCAATGCTATAAGATAAGAAGAGATAAGAAAAGATAATACTAGATTAAAGTAGATAATATATAAAGAGATTATAGAAGAAAATATAAGAGAACAATACAACAAAGTTGCCTTTTAAATATTTAAACTTTTATAGCATTTAGTTAGTATTCAGATAAAGTAGTTAATAATAGTATACGTTCAAAATGAACATTTAACGTGATTTCAATTTTCTATACCTGTGTAAGCTACTTTGATAAAATCTAAAAAAACAAGATTGATACAACACCATACTACTCACTATAGAAGTAGTGAACTACTGTATCAATTTAATGTTACAAAAGATAGCATTAATTAAAACTCTCTAAATGGGATTACTTTTTCCACACTTTGTTTATCCGCTGGCTGAATAGTTGCCATACTAATTAACTTATAAGCCCTTTCCTCCATTGGGGCCTCGGTGCTTGTCCAAATTTCCGTTCCACCGGTTGTGAGATTAACTAGTCTGCTAGCTAAAACCACTTCTAAGTAGGCTGGCAAATACCAATCATTATAGCCTTCGATTACAATATTATCACAGTATTCAAAAGCTGGTGCAGATTCAGAAACATTGCTGTAATAATCGAGCACCATTTGACTGTTTTCCTTTCCATTTCTATCTTGATCTACATAACTATTGAAATAATGATAATCTGATGACCATTGTAAATCTGTGCTATAACTCATGTCTGCCATTACAATGCCATGATAACCCGTTTCATCAATATCAACAATAATTCCACCAAACTTAATATCGCCTATCTCATATGTAACTGGAAGTGTAAAATAAGCTTCCTTATTGAATGTGTTATAGGTATTAATTACGACCAGTCTAAATGTATATCCAGGTCCTTGAGTGAGATCATTAATATTGAAATTATAAGTAAGCGTATTTGGATCAAGTTCTACTGATGTTACACTTGTTTCTGGATTAAAATATTCTAGATAAACACGAGTAATATTTGTATCGTTTGGAGAAGGAATAACCTCAGCATTTATTAACACTTCGTTGTCTCCTGATTTAGTAGCAGATATAGAAATTGAAGGTGTATCGTCCAAAGTTTTAAACGAACTATAATCACCAGTGAAAGTTCCATACTGATTGGTTAGAATTACTCTGAATTGGTAATTAGTATTTGGCAAAAGATTTATTCAATAATGCTTCAATGACTGTAGCTAACATAGTTACTGGAACAGAAGAAAAAGGGTTGTTGCTTACTAAACGCAATCAGATCCAAAACACCATCCTCCAAATCTAAAACGCCGTCCTTTCATCTTTAAAGTCATTCTGCCATTATTTTATTGTGGACGACAAGCCCTCCTTCATTGTATTTCGGAGGGCAAGGTTTGGATTACACGGTGTTTAACACTAGTAGGATGCCTGCGCTAGCGGGGGAATCATTCCCGAACAACCACTCTATGTAACATAAAGCTTAGGTAATCGTCAAATAGGAACAACCAAATCATGGCATTCAACGGAAAAGAATTTAAACATTGGAAATATGATCTTAGTTCAAATATTTTTTGCATCCCTGGTAATAGGCCCAATAGTATGGGGGATAGTCAATTGGCTAAAATACAAAGGTCCTAACGCGCCTAAAGTTGCGATCCACTACCCTACTATGATTAATTCTGCGGTATTTTTTGCACTCGCATTCAATATAATTTTCTTTCTGCAAGAGGTATTTCTTGTTCTTGGCAAAAAGGCGCTTGGCCTGCAATCTTTTCTATACCATAACAATCATACCTGGGTGGGAGAACATCCCATGGCTTCATTGATGCAGGGTTCAGGGGCGCTGGCAATTTTCTTAATCGGATTGATCTGTTTGGTCATTTTTCATTTTATTCGAAACTCCGGAAGTATTTGGAAACTATTCGTATTGTGGATGGCTTTTCATGGACTCATACAATCTATTCCTCAAGTGATAATCGGGTATTTAAGCCCGGGCACCGATGTGGGTGAGGCGCTTGTAGGATATTTGAAACTAAGTGAACCCCTGCTGATAATCCTGGCAATAGTAAGTGCCATTACTATGGCCTTGCTATGTATTTGGTTTAGCAAACATCTGCTGGAATTTGCACCCGTTGATGCCGTTTTAAATAATCCCAAAGTGAAGCTGAAGTATGTTCGGTATATCGCCGTAGGAGCAGCTATTATAGGCAGCATCTTAGTTGTGCCATTTAGAATTCTTCCAATGGGCCAGGCGGTTACTCCTTTTATCGTCTCCGCTTTTTCAATCCCCTGGATATGGGCTGCCGCAGCTCCTAGCAGACCCATAAGACATATTCCCAATAGAATAAATGAGAAAGTATATTGGAGTCCTGTCCTATTGCTTCTGCTGCTTTTGATTTTCTTTAGATGGGCCCTCGTGCCCGGGGTGGAGTTTTAATAGATTGTACCGGTTTATGGTAAAGTGTAAAAACCCCTTCTTATACTAACTTCTTCTTTCTAAAAACCATAGATTTTTAATTGTTTGCATTTAACCATAGTCATTCACAAATGATTAATTTGAAATGTCTTTAATGCGCGGTGCGATTCGTAAATAAAACCCCGTAAATTTATTGAAGAATTTATAGAAGTCATGATTGACCGCATCAATTAAATATACCTTTGGAGATTTATACGTTATAAAAGGAAGACAGGTCTCTTTATCCGGCGAACCGAAATGTTAATGAATCCTTTTAGTAATGATATAACCAGTTAGCGACAATTACCACCTACCCAGGAATTCAATTGAGAATTCAACAATCTAATGCAATAAATTTCGTTTATCAATTGATGCTATTTTTTGTGTTTAATAACTATTACTAATATTAATGAAAATCAATTTTATGAAAACAGCAAAAAAACGTTCAACGATTACACTAATGTTAATAGTGTTTTTCAGTTTAACATTTAACCATACTAAAGCTCAGTTAAAAACCCCAAGTTCGGTTTGGAAATATGAAAAAGGTACAGTAACTCTTATGGATGGAAATGAAATTGAAGGCTATATCTATATGGATATGATGAACCCTCAGCTATTTCAAAAAAGGGTTTACCTGATTGACGAGAAAACCTATGCGGCTTACAAAGCAGGGGAAGACGTACATAAAGACGCTGTGGTTTATGATGCCAACGACTTGCAAAGTTTTACGCTTGAAAATGGTAAAAAATTCAAACAGGCAAAATATGCCAATCTATTTGCGAAAAGAAAGCAAGACCAGATACCTAAAAAGTTGATGCTTGAAGTTGCTACGGAAGGAAAGATTACCGTTTTTAAAAAATATCACCACACCCAGGGTATCGTTTCTTCCCACTTACCTGACCGGACGAAGGTTAGTGATGCCAAATATGTTGAATGGCAGGAAAATAACTTTGAAATTCTTGCCCAAAAAGAAGGAGAGGAGGCAAAAAATATGTCTTCCTTCAATATAAAGAAGCTTGTCGGTGATAATAGAACCGTTTTAACCAATTATGCTAAAAATAAATATGGTTTTAGAGATCTTTTTATAAAAGGACCTGTCTTTGAATCCAGCTTCCAAATGGATACGGTAGAGGCTTTCACCAGCATGGTGGAAGATTATAATAAATAAACAGAGTTAGAATTTATTACAAACTTTAGAAGAGAAGGCCAAAAAAGGTCTTCTCTTTTTGTTTTTTGAAAATGAGAAATTGTATTTAATCAGATTATCCTACCTTCTACCATTTCCTTGATTAACTTATGTGAGGTTTTATATTCTTCGAAAACAATAACAAAACCATTAATAAAAATAGATAAAAAGCTGCTAACGAAGGGTATAGTTCATCACGCCAAGGCGTGACGAAACCATACCCAAACCGTTAAAGTTCAAAAAAAAAATAAGCGCGCTATTATTGACCGGGTCTGTTTTTGCGCAGCTCGGCAAGAATAAAAACAATAACGCTTAGGGCGAAAATTATGGCCGTAATAGCTAGAAAGGATATAATTGGATTCATAAGTCAGGTGTTTTTTTGATTGAAAGACAGTTCTTATAGCAGGGGCGTCATTTTTAGTATACTGTTAATTCAATCCCTGAACATGAATTTTAAGCATACAATTGTATATCCTGTTTTCCATAGTGTATAAAATGTACGAAAATCAAAGTTTTTCAGATGCCGGTTCATCTAAAATTGGTATCGCATAAGAAAGTACTGTTCAACTAAACCATTATACTGTTTAAATAAAGAGGCTAGCCAAACCTATTCCCTGGTATAGACTACTTTTCCATCAAAAATGGTCATGGCTATCTCAGTATTTAAGAATCCCTCTTCCGCTACCGTCATCAGATCCTGGCTATAAATGGTAAAATCGGCTAGTTTGCCCACTGTAATAGAGCCTTTAATGTCTTCCTCAAAGGCGCCGTATGCAGCATCCAGGGTATATGACCTAAGGGCCTGCTCCCTGGTCATTTTCTGCTCCGGTTCATAACCACCTTCCGGCGTGCCTTTCAAGGTTTTTCTGCTTATACTGGCATACAAACTGGCTATAGGGTCCAAAGGTTCTACAGGTACATCGGTACCATTTACAATGGGGATCCCACTTTGCAATAAAGCCTGCCACATATAAGCACCTTCTTTAATTCGTTGCAAAACAATTATTTACTTATCTTGACAGGAGCAACTACTAATCCATGCTCCGCTTTTTCCGCTTAATACGTCAAAGATTGCTAACTGAAAACAGGTTCAGAAAATACCTCCTGTACGCAGTTGGAGAAATACTGCTTGTGGTGATTGGGATCCTGATTGCATTACAGATAAATAATTGGAATGAAGAGCGGAAATTGGTGGAAAGAGAAACTATGCTTCTAACTAATATAAGGGAGGATATCCTCCTGGATACCCTGGATATTAGCTTTAACCTGCAGTATCATCGCAAATTCTATAGGGAGGAGCAAAAATTGTTGGAGTATCTACAGGGGAATCTTAACTCTATAAACGATATTAATATGACCGATGCCCTGGGGATAACACTCTGGACAGCACTTCACCGGTCAACCTTTGAAAACCTGCAGAACAATGAGGTCGGTTTAATTCAAAACAATTCACTTCGCAAGAATATAGCACGCTTCTACGATTTCTATTATAATGCATTGAGCAAAATGCACAATGAGTTTAAATCTTTTGATTTATACGAGAAAAAATTGCCTTTTTTTAAAGCGTATTTTACCGTTATACCCGACTCCACAGATTACGTGCTTAAATTCCCGGGTGGGGAAGATTACTATGATCATGATTTGTACAAAAAGGCTATCCAATTGCAAGACCCGGAAGGAGCCAGGTCAGATAATGAATTTATTTTTATTCTTAATGAGTGTTCCTTGTTTCGTAAGGCTATGATTGATTTTAATCAGAACGTGTTGAGCGAAGTTCGAGGCCTAATTATTAAGATTGATAACGAACTGGATAACCTTAAGTAATGCTCCGCCTCTTCCGCCAAATCCATAAACGCTTACTGACTGAAAACAGTTCCCGAAAGTACTTTTTTATGCAGTCGGGGAGGTTTTGTGGGTTGTGATTGGGGTTTTGATCGCCCTGTAAACAGATGCCCGGAATGAAAATCGAAAAACTTCCTTCCCGAAAGGAAACATTCAAAGAATTGACGTTTCTGGAGTGGGGTGTTACAAAGAATTTTAATATTAATGCGTGTAATGCGCCAGCCCCGGGGCAGCAATAAACTGACCTTTATCCCTTACAAAAATGCTGGGCTTCTCACCGGTTATGTTTTTAAAATCCTTTATAAAATGAGCCTGGTCAAAATAACCACAATGGTAAGAAACACTTGTTAAATTAATGGCCTGCTTATCATTCAGCAAACGAAGTACCTCGTTTATCCTGATAATGCGCAGATAGTGCTTCGGGCTAATGCCTACCTTGTTTTTAAATTCCCTTTCCAATTGACGCTGGCTGATACATACCTGGCCTGGGAGATTCTCTATCTTAACCCCTTTTGTGTTCCTGATCAACTCCGCAGCAAAATTGATATAGTTCAATTCAATTTTCCTGTCCATCAGATTCTTTAACAAATATTGCTCTGTTCGCCTGATCATGGAAATAACACTTTTTTCTTCTTTCAGCCTATTGCTGAAATCCCGGAATAGGTTACCCATTATCAATGCCATATCCTGGTGGGAGTCTTTCAGTTCTGAAGCCGGTACCCCAAAAATGTTATAAACACCTTCCGGTTTAAAACGTATGGAAAACACTTTTACAAAATTTTTAAACCTGACCTCATAGGGTTTGGTGTACAACCCTATTATCATATAGTCGGGGCTTTGCGACCACGTATTGTCGGCTTCAAGGTCACAATGCAAATCATTGAGGTGGAATATCAATTCCAGGCAGCCGTTTGGAACCATTTGCATGGACATCCGCCCGTCAGCGTCTGCATTAAAACTTCCTTCCCAGTACAGTTCTACATACGGCCTGAGTTCCTGGCGTGGCAGGTATTCTATTATCAGATTTTTCATATAGGCCTATCCATATATATCCAAGGTAGTTCATTTACAGGAAATAATTAAACCCGATCATATGATTTGATAAAACCCCAAACTTGCAGAGCAGGCGGTTTGGGGTCATGATCTGTTTTTACTTCGGTTCACCTCCCCAAAGTTCCTTCATAATGATATTGAGGTCTCTCAGGGCCTGACTACAGTCCCCGTTAAAGGAAGACCCGTGCATTGTTGCCAGGGTTTTTGGCTTAAGATCTGCCAAAGAGTTAAGCAATTTTGGCGTTCGCGTGGTATAGGGTGCATACTCCATTAAAGGTCCTTTTTCATAATCGAGCAAAGAACTTTTATGCGAAGCCAGAATATCTTTATCGGTAATATCATCCACTTCCCCATTTTGATGGAACAGATCGGAACACAACAAAGTTCCGTTAGTTTCCTCAAACATGACGCCGGCATCCCATCCGTGAGGCAAATGAGGTGTTTTGATAAAACGATAGTTATGTTTTCCTGTATTTAAAACGGTATTATCTGCCATGGCAAACGCCGGTCTAATGGCGAAATCCCCCATATTTACCATAGCGCCTACCTCACTGCATACCGCTTTAGCGTTGGGTGCTATCTGCAGCCATTCGTTGAGCGCCCCGCACTCATCCACTTCAAAATGACTAAAACCAATCCACATTAGTTTTGAGGGATCGATAATTTTGCTTACAGCTTCCCGTAAAACAGGAAACATTTGTCTCATCCCGGCATGATACAGCAAGGGCTCATCATCATCAATCAGAAAATGATTGAACTGTAAATTAAATTCTTTGACAAATACCGAAATCCGGTATACATCTGGTGCGATTTCTGAAACTTTGATCATTTGACTAGGTTTTTATGGTTAATAATGATTTAACTCTTATCAAAATACTATTAATCTTGGCCAAAAGGTATTACCAAATAAACAGCAATGATTGTAAAAAAACGACATTATTGTACAGTCGCAGCTAACCCCGGGGTAGTACCCGGTTTTAGGACTGTTCTTTTCTGATGGATACTATTAAAATGCCAACTGTGGAAGTTTTTTGCAGTAGCATAACAGGGAAGTCTTTTTTTAATAATGCGGTCTTATTTCATCTGCCTGCCCGTCAATTTCCAGGTGCTTCATTTATTCAAATTGCCCTTTTCAGATAAGTTACAATTTACTTGTGGATACATTTGCGCGATTATACAGCCGAAAATCCCGAAGAATCAAGTTCGTCGATAGCCTTTCCATGCTGTAAATATGGGAACATCGGATGTGAGAACGCCTCTAAAACTATAATGTAACTACCTAATTGAGAATCAGAAAAATGAAATTAGAACAGAGAGTCATACTTTGATGTATATCTTTTTCTTGAATAACCATAAGGCAATAATCCAATGGATGCCTACAAAGATAATGGCATACAAGAGCGATCCGTTAAAACTCCCTGCCCAGGGCTCCAATAGAAGTCGATGTATCCATTCATGCGGTGAAAACAGCGAATCATGGTCACTTATTTTGATCATCCAGGTCAATTTATCAAGCAATATGGATAATGCATATAAGAATAGTGGATTGAGTCCAAACATTTATACTCGTAGTTAAACTCATTTGTTAATCAGTAAATAGTACTTATTTTTTTTTATTTTTAACTATATAACTAATAAAGCGGATAAAATGCCACAAGTAAAAGCACCAATAGTAACTTATAGTGGGATTAATCAACAAGTGGAATTAAAAGATCCAGATGCTACACTATTGGACTGTTCAATAACAAATCAGATACCACACATGCATGAATGTGGAGGAAGTGGACAATGTACCACATGCCGTGTTAGAATTTTGGAGGGTCTCCAAAACATAACTCCAAGAACTAGAATGGAAAAGGAAACAGCTCAATTACGAAAGTGGGATCCTTCTATAAGATTGGCCTGCCAATTTTATGTAAAAGATGATATTACAATTCAAAGGTTAGTATGGAATAGTTCTGAAATTAATAAACTTCAGTTAGAAACTTTGCCGGAAGGAACAGCAGAAGAAAGAGCTATTGCCATCTTATTTTGTGATATTAGAGGTTTCACCAAAATAGCCTCTGAGAACAAAACATTTGATACTGCGTATATATTAAATCGGTTTTATACTGTCTTAGGCGATCCCATTTTGATTAATAATGGTGTTATTTATCAGTATGTAGGAGATGAAATTATAGGACTATTCGGGGTTTCAGGAGGTATGCAAAATAAGAATTGTAAAGATGCAGTACGTGCCGCTCTGGGCATGCAATATGCAATTGAAAGGCTTAATCGTATGGAACTTATTGATTTTGATACAGAGATTAAAATGGGTATTGGAATCAACTTTGGCAGAGCATTTGTAGGGCATTTAGGACATCCCAAACATAAACAATTTGCAGTAGTTGGTGACCCTATAAATACTGCCAGTAGGATACAAGGTTTCAACAAGGTGGTAGGAACTAATCTTTTAATTTCTGAATCTGTTCATAAAGGATTTCCTGAAAACACCTTAAATCTTGGGAAAAAATACAGTAACCAAATGGATGGGCATGAGCACGAAACCATACTTTATGAGTTAATTGGTTTTAAAGAAATGGATATTCAACTAGAACTACAGAATTCCTTGGATTATTTGTTAAGAAATGAAGATGAGTTTGCAGAGAAATTTTACAATAAGGTATTTACAAAATCACCTAATACCAGGGAGCTATTTAAAAATAATATGCAGTCCCAAGGCAGACTTTTAACACATATGTTAGGAGGCATTGTCTACTCTATGAGCAGGCCAGAATATTTAGAATTAGGGTTAAAATTGCTTGGTAAAAGTCATGCCAGATATGGGGTGTTGGAAGAGCATTATCCGGTAGTATTAGAATCGCTTAAAGAAACAATTAAGGAAGAACTAGGAGAATTATTCACAGAAAGGATAGGAAAGGCTTGGGAACAGGCATTAATTGATGTGACTACCGAAATGAAGAAATATGCCTCCATTAAGTAATTCCCTTCAACCTCTCCATCTCCTCACCAACCCCTCTCCGAACAATTCTTTCATAATACACCTGAGTAAACTTCATGCCGGATTGGTCCAATAATTCGGTGCAAGACAATTATTTTACTATCTTAATAGGAGCAACTATTAAGTCATGCTACGCTTTTTCCGCTTCATACGTCAAAGATTGCTAACTGAAAACAGGTTCAGAAAATACCTCCTGTATGCAGTTGGAGAAATACTGCTTGTGGTGATTGGGATCCTCATTGCATTACAGGTGAATAATTGGAATGAGCGGCGTATTCAATTAAATCGCTATGAATTTGGAATTGAAAAAATTCATAAACGCCTTTTCGCCAGCTCTCTTTATTGGGAAACATACAAGGACAGAGCTAAGTATCAAATTGCTGTAATAGACAGCTTGCTCGATATGCCCGATTCTATTCCCCCCAATCGAATGGTGGGGAATTTATTGGTTCTGGACGGATTATTTAGAGATTGGTATGTTGATGCTCATTTGTACCTTGATTATCTGAATTTCTTTCCTACAGATTCAGTTCAATTTGACATCTACGAAAGTCTGAGCAGGTATTTCAATGGATCCTATCAAGATCTTGAAGCATATTACAAATTAAAGGAGGAGGAAAGTTTTATGCACTTATTGAAAAATCAAAGCATGCCGATCTGCGACTTTGGTCCGGGCCTATCATTTAAAAATTTCATTCGTAAATGCAGTAATACAAAAGTCAGTACAGAACAAATTAGTGATCTTAAAGAACTTATTTCTACCAAAGAATTTCGTGCCAGACTTCAATTGCAAAAGACGCGATGTAGAAATCTTTTGGCTATGGAATCGACACCTGAAAGTCCAGTTCTAGAGACTATTGAAGACTCTTTTGATTTTCTGAACAGACATTTTTATTCTATGGAAATAGTTGGATCTGGGACCTTGCCAGGTAGTTGGGATAATGGGATTAAAATAACTCCGTCAAATAAAGAATACTCCATCTGGCAGGATACCGTCAAATTAAAGGATGGAGAAATAAAATTTCGTGTAGATAAAAACTGGAATTTTAATTGGGGTATAGGTGAAATGGATCAGGATAAATTAGTATTTGGCGGACCTAACATACCGGTTAAAGCAGGTACTTTTCTGGTAACTATAGATTTGGATGAAAATAACTATGAGTTAAAACCAATCCCTTAAACCAATGCTCCGTTTTTTCCGCCAAATACGTAAAAAACTACTAACTGAAAATAAAATCAGTAAGTACCTCTTATATGCAATTGGGGAGATTTTGTTGGTGGTTATTGGGATTCTTATTGCATTACAGGTGGATAATTGGAATGAGTCGAAAAAAAAAGATTATTTGTTCAGGGATTCAGTAGAGCAAATTTTTATTGGCCTGAAATCTGATGTTGAAGAGAATGAGAGAATAACCAGAGGTCTCGCTAATCAAATAAAACTAATAGACATTGTCATCAATCAACCGGATACATTTAACCTGTTAGAGCGCCCCTTCGTCTTACATTACATAATGTGGGATTATCATGGCGTTAAGATAAATACAGGAACCGAATACTTTATACAAAACTTAATTTATAACCCTGAAAACAAACAGCAAAAAACATTGGCCAAGGATTTGGCTGATTACGTCATGAGGATTAATGGATTTCAATCTGATATTGATATTGATTTCAATGACATTTTGTACCAGCATGATCTTCCAAGGGCACTTATAACCCCTTATGATGGTCAGGAGTTAATAATTCCAGATTCTACATTCTACACAAAAAATGAGATGAAAACAGCAACAGAACTTATTCATTCAAATGAAATCAAAAGTATCCTGAAAACGATTAAAACAAAATCTCAGTACGATTTGGAATCTATAAGTTACCTTACCCAGGCATCCGAATCCTTAAGAGTACGGATAAAAACTTTATATCCTGATATAGGAATTCTATATGAACAAAATTGAAGCCCCAGTCTTAAGAATTAAGGCGCTTTTTATTGAGGTTGATAGTAACTTAATAAACAATTAACCTCACCTTTTTACTCCTCTTCAGGGATGGAAGAGGATTATTTAAGCTTTTTTGAAATCCTCTCCATCTTCTCGCTAACCCTCTTTTTCACAATCTTCCCAAAGTATTCCTGGGTAATCTTTATACTGCTATGCCCTAAATGCTTAACTAAATCTCCTTAGGAACAATAGAATACTTATCCAGGCTTATTAATTCTTTGATAAATAAATACATGTCTCGGGACATAATTATTTACACTTCGTCCTTGTCTTGATGTATGGAGGTAATAATTGAATTATCTTTTAAAGACTAACTAAGATTAGACTATGTTTTCTTTTACCCCCTTAAGCAGAGCACAATCGAATCTCAACTAAACACAAATAATTATGAAAAATCGAATTTTAATCCTAACCGTATTAGCGGCTACTTTATTTGGCTGCACCAGTGATTCAGTGATCAATGATGATCAGGAAGTATTCAATTTAAGGGCCGAAAAAAAGGCCGTCGAACGTCCCTTTAAAATAAAAAAAATTGAAGGCACTTATAGCTTCTTTGGCGGTGATGGTGTATCATGCTCAGCTCTGGCCCTAAATGCTATTGGTGAAGGAACTATAACACATCTGGGACGCAGTACAATGTTTGAGGAATGGTGTTCTAATGCACCAGATGACCTTGGTACTAGATCAATCACGATTACAGCTGCGAATGGTGACGAATTGAGAGGCTATCATAGTACTATTCAATTTATTGGTTCTAATCCTACCACTTTTGTAGAAACATTGAACTTTGACGGTGGAACCGGACGGTTTAAAAATGCCACGGGTGTATTCATAGAAACTGTAGTAGTCTTCGAAGACAACCAATCTACTGGAACATTTGTCATGAGCGGAGAGGGAACCATAACCTATTAAATAGGCGCACTACATATAAAGTTCATTCCAAGTACTAAATGCTTGGAATGATTTTTTTGCATGTCACATCTACCTTTATTTATTAGCATAACATTACCGGGGTTTCAGGGTCATACTGGTAAACTTTCTTTTTCATTCCACCATGAAAACTCGAGCAAGCTCGGTTTCTTTGTCGACATGAAAAAAACCCACGCCTTCTGGCATGGGTTTTGCGCTTGATGTGGTCCCACCTGGGCTCGAACCAGGGACCCCCTGATTATGAGTCAGGTGCTCTAACCAGCTGAGCTATAGGACCGGTTATACCAAATTTTGGACTGCAATATTACTACTTATTTTATAAGGTTGCAAGCACAAAACACTTCTTGTGCTACTTCGCCTCCTGGCAAAGCTCTACCAAAACCCCATTACTGCTCCTGGGGTGCAAAAAAGCGACCAGCTTATTGTCTGCCCCCCTTTTGGGTGTTTCATTCAACACCTGGAATCCTTCACCCTTTAAACGCGCTATTTCGGCCACAATATCCGTGACCTCAAAAGCAATATGGTGTATCCCCTCCCCTTTCTTTTCAATAAACTTTGCAATAGGACTGTCTGCACTGCTGGCCTCCAGCAACTCAATCTTGTTGGGGCCCACCTTAAAGAAAGACGTCTTTACGCCTTCAGAGGCCACTTCCTCCACTTTGTAATGCCCCGTGCCCAACAGTTTTTCAAACAGCAGGTTGGAGGCCGCGAGGTCCTTTACAGCAATGCCTATATGCTCTATTTTATTCATTGCGCGCCAATTGGTCAGGGATTGTTTTAAAGTGAACCCTAAAGTACGTATTTTTGCCCTATGGAAACACAACGACAGAAAAAAATTGCAGGGGTCATTCAAAAAGACCTGGCCGATGTCCTGCAGCGCGCGGCAACAGATGGCGGCCTTCACGGGGTCCTCATTTCGGTTTCCAAAGTCTATGTGACTACAGACCTGTCTATCGCCAAAGTATACCTGAGCATCTTTCCCAACAATAAAGCAGGGGAACTACTGGAAGGCGTAATGTCTAACCAGCCGCTTATCAAACACGAACTGGCCCAGCGAACCAAACACCAGCTCAGGCGCATGCCGGAACTGACGTTCTATATCGACGATTCTTTGGAATATATAGACAATATTGACAAATCGCTGAAGGGCGGTGAAAACCCTATCACCAATCCGGATCTGTTGCCCAAAAGAAAAAAAACCTGAGCTTGAATTTTCCCTTCTATATAGCCAAAAGATACGTTCGCTCCAAAAGCAGCCAGAATGCCGTTAACATCATTAATTTTATCACCTTCCTGGTGATCGTCATCGGCTCCGCAGCCCTGTTTATTGTTTTATCGGGCTTTTCCGGACTTAAAACCTTTAGCCTTTCCTTTAGCAACACCTTTGACCCCGACTTAAAAGCAGAGGCCCGAACAGGGAAATTTTTTTCCATAGGCCCCGAGGAAGAACAAAAACTTTTGCAAATCGCCGGCGTGGTTTCCTATTCCAAGGAACTGGAAGAACAGGTATACCTCACGCACCGGCAAAAAAGCTGTGTGGCCTATATAAAAGGGGTGGATACGGCCTATAGGATAGCTACCAAAGTAGACAGCGCCATCTATTGGGGCCATTGGGCCATCAAGGATCAGCAGGCCGTGGTGGGCCTCGGAATTGCACATTCGCTCAGTCTCACCATTAACGATTACCGGAACCCGCTAAGGATACTGGCCCCTAAACCGGGAAAGGGAACTGGCTCCCAGCAGGGTTTTGGCGACCGCCCTTATAACGAAATGCCGGTTGTGGTGAGCGGGGTGTATGCCATTGAAGAAAACCTGGATAAAAAATACGTCATTACAGAACTGGCCCTGGCCCAGGTGATGCTGGAAAAAGACAACACCCAGATCTCAGGCATTAATTTTGGCGTTGACCCTGCATCTGATATGACAGAAGTGCGCAACCAGATCACCGCCGTATTGGGCGATAAAATTATCCTGAAAAACAGGCAGCAGCTCAACAATGCCCTGTACCGCATGTTAAATACGGAGAACCTGGCCACCTATCTGATCTTTACCCTGGTATTGATCATTGCCTTGTTCAACGTGGTGGGCGCCATCATCATGATGATCCTGGACAAGCAGCAGAATTCCAAAACCCTCTACAACCTGGGAGCGACCATCCGGGAATTAAGGCGCATTTATTTTGTTCAGGGAATTATAGTCACCGGCCTGGGCGGGATCATCGGCTTGTTTCTGGCCTCTGTCCTTATCTGGTCCCAGTTGGCTTTCGGATGGTTAAAAATAACGCCTTCACTGGCCTATCCTGTGGAATACAGGTTGATGAATGTGTTCATTGTATTGCTAACTATTCTGGTATTGGGTGTCATTGCCTCTAAAATTGCCAGCAGCAGGGTAACCAGAAAACTGCTTGCCTGATTACACAAACTGGTAGTTTCCGAATTTTTCCTGAACCTCATCAAAAGCGGCAAACACATCACGGGCGTCATCACTGGTGACCATTTTCATACGGTATTCCTTAAAATCAGGTATCCCCTTAAAGTAATTGGTGTAATGCCTGCGGGTCTCAAAAACGCCCAGCTTCTCCCCTTTCCAGTCAATCGCCATCTGTAAATGCCTGCGCGCAGCCTGTACCCGTTCTTCCATAGTAGGGGGCGGCAAGTGGAAACCTGTTTTAAGAAAGTGTTTGACTTCCTTAAAAAACCAGGGGTAGCCAATGCTGGCTCGTCCAATCATAGCCCCGTCCAACCCGTAAATATCTCGCATTTTTTTAGCCGCTTCGGGCGTATCCACATCCCCATTTCCAAAGACCGGGATATGCATTCTGGGGTTGTTCTTTACCCTGGCAATCGGGGCCCAGTCTGCCTGCCCTTTATACATCTGTGCCCTTGTTCTCCCGTGAATGGAAATAGCCTTACAACCCACATCCTGCAGTCGTTCGGCCACCTCAACAATCCGAATGGATTCGTGATCCCAGCCCAGTCGGGTTTTTACGGTAATGGGCAATGAGGTGTGCTCTACCATGGCCTTAGTAAGTGAGACCATCAAATCAATATCTTTTAAAATCCCCGCGCCGGCTCCTTTGCTCACCACTTTTTTTACGGGGCAGCCAAAATTTATATCAATAATATCCGGATTGGATTTTTCTACAATCTCTACAGAACGAAGCATGGAATCCAGGTTGGCCCCAAAAATCTGAATGCCCACAGGTCGCTCCCTTTCATAGATGTCCAGTTTCATGACACTTTTGGCGGCGTCACGGATAAGCCCTTCCGAGGAAATAAACTCCGTAAACACCAGGTCTGCCCCCTGTTCTTTGCACAAAGCACGAAACGGAGGGTCACTTACATCCTCCATGGGAGCAAGTAAGAGGGGAAATTCGGGTAGCACAATGTCACCGATTTTTGGCATATTGTATCATTTAACGGCGCAAAATTATAAATAAAGAAACAATTCGAAGGAGTTTTATTCATTTTCAAGCCGTAGCTGCTCGCTTTTCTTTAAGCTGCGCTCAGAATTGCTAAGCCGGTAATTCCCAAAATTGTAGGTAAAGCCCAGGCGCACAAACTGTGTTTCCCTGACCTGCAAAATAGAATTATCCTGATTCGCATAGCGGGAGGTATAGGTGCCATTGGCCCTGCCCAGGATGTCTTCTGCTGTCAGGGAAATGACGGCCCTGTTGTCCCATAAAGATTTGCGTACCCCCATATTCAGGGCAATGGTTTCGGAAATCTGATAGGAGCCCGCCAGAAACCCGCTGAGATAGGTGGCAGATATTTCTCCTTTAAAACTCCCATCCTCCGAGAGCGTTAATGCATTGTTGATATATCCGTAATAACCGGTCACCCTGTTGGTATAAGTATCAATGGCACTTTCCTCAGCCAAAAAAGTCTCATCTTCATAAAAAATGGAGTTGTAAAAATACATCACCCAAAATGGCGTAATAGTAGTGGAAATAGTAAAATCCAGGCCATAGGAAAAACTATCCAGGACATTTTGCTTGATCTTTTTAAAAGTCTGGTTTTGATTATCCTGAAACCCCAAGGCACTAATGTAGGCTCCATTGTCCCTGTAATAGAGGTCAATGAAATAAGTATTTTTTATGGAAAAGTTTAAATTAAAATTATGGCTGAAATTTGGGACCAGGTTCGGGTTCCCTTCCACATAATTGTTTTCGTTGACAAAATACCGGAAAGGATTCAGGTCTGCATAGTTGGGGCGGGTAAGCTTCCTGCTGTAGTCAAATGTAAGACTGTAATCTTTCCCCAGGGTCCTGGTAAGGTATAGGGATGGGAAAAGCTCAAAGTAATTTTGTGTATTAATTTGTCGCAACGTTTCTGAATTGGACTCTATGTTGGTTTGTTCCGCTCTCAGGCCAAGTTTAAGGGCCCATTGGTCCCATTCCTGTGAAAGGCTGCCATAGGCGGCAAATACCCGTTCTTCATATCTGAAAACATCGGACAAGGCAATGTCAAAGGGCGGTTGGTTGCCATTCACATCATAATAATCAATCCCGCTGTTGGAATCAATCAGGGAACCTTTTAGCCCGCTTTCAAAACTACCCGATTTGATGGGGGTATAATAATCTGCCTGGCCTGTAAAAATATGGATGTCCTGCAGGGCGTCTGTAGTAAAGGTAAAATTTCGGATAAAGGCCCCTGTGGGGTCAAAATAATCACTAGATCCTTCCTGCAGACGGGAACCTTCATAATAGGTATATTGTGTATTCGCCTTTAAAGACGCTCCTTCTTTCTTAAGGCTGCGTTCATAATTGAGCGCAAATGAAAGGTTGAGCAGGTCATCATCAACAGTGCTGTTGGTCTGGAGCGTAGAATCCAGCAGGCCGGAGTCGTTTCGCATTTCAGTATCCAGAACATTTACAAACCTTTTGTTGGGTGAAAAGGTAAGGTTGGATGTAAAGTTGAGCAAATCGCGCGGTGTGAGCTTGTAATCCAGCATTACATTCGCCTGATGGTTCTGAGAACGGGTAGTCTGATCTAATTCCGTATTCCAGCGGGCAAAAATGTTATCCTGGTCATTTATAAAGTTGATATGGCTGTCTACCTCTTTAAACTCTTTTTGTGGATTAAACACGTAATTGCCAAATATACTAAGCTTATCGTTTTTGTAATAATGACTGGTTCCAATATTGTATTTGGGTAAGACACCCTGTGTATACTGCCCTCTCACACTACCCTTATAGCCCGGCACAATGTTTTCTTTGGTGCGGATATTAAGAATGGCCCCGTCCTCTGCCTCATAACTCGCCGGTGGATTTGGGATGATCTCTACTGAGGAAATCATATCTCCGGAAAGCCCTTTTAAAAAATCCTGTATCTCGGCTTCGGATAACTGCACTTTACGGTCATTGAGGTAAACCGTCGCCTGTTGCCCCCTGATTTCCAGATTATCCTGCACGATAATCACCCCTGGGGCATTTCGGAGAATATCCCATGTGCTTCCTTCTCCAACCACCGTGTTTTCAACATTAAAAACAATCCGGTCTGCCAGGCGTTCTACCACTGGTTTTTGTCCGGTTACCACCACCTCATCAAGCCATAATTTATCCTGCTCCAGGACAACAGCCCCGATTTGTATGTCCGACTTTATTTCCAATGGCACCAAAAGCGACTTATACCCGAAGTATTTTGCCTGCAAATAATACACCTCCGGGGGAATTCCTTTTAAGCTAAAGCGCCCTGTTTCATCCGCAGAAATTCCTTTAAACTGAATGCTATCAGTTACTTTCAGAAGCATCACGTTGGCGTATGGAAGTGGTTTGCCTTCTGTATCGCGTACAAATCCGGCGACCTCAAAGGTCTGGCTGGCCATGGCTATGGGAAAAATTGCTAAGAAATACAGTAAGGGGAATCTCACAATTTGGTAGGTTAATGGGTAAAGCTATTAAATATTTTACCTTGTAAACAAAAAAACAAAGTTATTTTTTCCTCTGAACTTTTCGATCAGGTTGCCATTAACTATAAGGTCAAGCCTTTTAACGCTGAAACCCACAAGCAACAAAAAATCAGAATACAATTGGCGCCTCAAGGGTCTGTCCGTTCCTGTTTACCAGGACTATGGTGCTGTCGCCAGATTCAAAAGCCGACAAGGCGCGCATATAGCTCATCATATCCACTACTGCACTATCCCCTAATTGGATGACAATATCCCCTTTTTGTAAACCTGCCCTTTGTGCCGGCTTGTCCTCGCTGATGCCATCAATGCGCATGCCTTTGCCATCGAACAGATAATCCGGGATTACGCCAAGCGCCACCTTAAATCTCGGAACTTCTTCGCTTTCGTTTTTGGTTTTCCGGAAAGCCAGTTTTTGGTCATCATCGAGTTCCTGAACAAGGCTGAACAAATACGAGCTTATCATCCGCATCCCTTCATAATTTAGTTTCTCCGCATCATCTGTGGGCTTATGGTAATCCTCATGCTGCCCTGTAAAAAAATGCAATACAGGCATGTCCTGTAAATAGAAAGAGGTATGGTCCGAGGGGCCTACGCCAGATTCTTTTAGTACCAGTTTAAATCCTGGATTAGACGCATTTAACACCTGGGGCCAGATAGGTGAAGTTCCGGTGCCGCTCACCGAAAGTGTTTTGTCTTCCCTTAGCCTGCCCACCATATCCAGATTGAACATATAGGAAACCCCGCTCAGGTCAAGCGTTGGGTTTTTGGTGAAATAATTGGAGCCCAGCAGGCCCATTTCCTCCCCGGAAAAAGCAATGAACAAATAATTGCTGGATAGATCTGCTCCGCGGATCTTATGGGCCAAATCGAGGAGTACGGCCACTCCGCTGGCATTGTCATCCGCGCCATTATGCACCTGTGGCTCACCCCGGTATAAGGAGCTTTCCCCCCCAAACCCCAAATGGTCATAATGCGCGCCTATCACCACCGTATTTGTAGATTTATGGTCCAGAAATCCAATGACATTGGTGCCGGTAACCGTACTGTCGCCTGCCTCCAGAAAAGCTGTTTGCTGATGCGGGTCTGTATTTGGTTTAAAAGTAAAGGTCTGGTAGTATGTTCCTGAATTTCCCTTTGGTTCCAGGCCCAGTCCGCTCATAACTTCCCTGAGATGGTCCGCAGCCTTGAGCTCGTTCTCAGTTCCGGTTTCCCTGCCCCCAAAATCATCACTTGCCAGCACCCGGACTTCTTCTTCCAAGGAAACCGGCACCGTTACTTCCTTTTTACAGCCCAGGGCCAGTATAAAAAATACCCCCAGAATTATTTTTTTCATCAGTTTTGCGTATAATTTTGTTTAAAATTAAACATCCTATGAAAACTTTAATGCCTTTCCTTCTTTTATTCACGTTTTTTGGCTGTAAACCAGATTCCAAAACAGCTCTTCCCGAAAAAGAAAATACCCTTTCCGTAATGGCCGGGGCAGATACGCTGATTTATAAAGAAGAAAAGCATTTTAAATCTATTCGCCAGGTCACTTTTGGCGGGGATAATGCTGAAGCCTACTGGAGTTTTGACGATAGTAAACTGGTTTTTCAGTCTAACAACCCCGGATGGGGGATGCAATGTGACCAAATGTTTCTGATGAATGCACAGGAGACCTTCAAAGACAGCAAACCCTCTTTGGTCAGCACAGGAATGGGGCGTACCACCTGTGCCTATTTCCTGCCGGATAACGAGCATTTTGTATATGCTTCCACACATTTGCAAAGTAAAGATTGCCCTGAGGTGCCTTTGCGGAAGAACGGGAAATACGTTTGGCCTGTCTATGATTCATTCGATATATTTGTGGCAGACCTGCAAGGGAATATTACCGGGCAACTTACCAGCGAACCCGGCTATGATGCCGAAGCTACGGTTTCTCCCAAAGGCGATAAAATAGTGTTTACATCTACCCGAAGTGGGGATTTGGAATTATATACCATGAATCTGGATGGAACGGAAGTGCTGCAGATCACGGACGAATTGGGTTACGACGGGGGTGCATTTTTCTCTCCCGACGGCTCAAAGATTATATTCAGGGCATCAAGACCAAAAACGGATGCAGAAATTTCAGAATACAGGGAATTACTCGCTCAGGGATTGGTACAGCCCACAGAAATGGAACTTTTTATCTGTAATTCTGACGGAAGCGGTTTAAAGCAATTGACTTTTCTTGGAAATGCAAACTGGAGTCCCTTCTTTCACCCTTCCGGGGAAAAGATTTTGTTTTCGAGTAATTTTGAAGCTGAAAAAGGCTTCCCTTTTAACCTCTACCTGATAGATATAGACGGGAAGAATTTGGAACGGATAACACACGGAAAAACCTTTGATGCCTTCCCGGTATTTTCCAATAATGGTAAATTGCTGGCGTTTTCAAGTAACCGCAATAATGGTGGAACCAGGGATACGAATTTGTTTATAGCAGAGTGGCAGGATTAAGAACTAGAAAACAGTATCTTTGCAGCCAATTTGAAATAGCCAGAGAAAGAAAATGAAGCATATTCGCAATTTCTGTATTATAGCCCACATAGACCACGGTAAAAGTACCCTGGCTGACAGGTTGCTGGATTTTACCGGTTCCGTTACTGAGCGGGAAAAAAAAGAACAGCTTCTGGATAATATGGATCTGGAGCGCGAGCGCGGCATTACCATTAAAAGCCATGCTATTCAAATGGAATATGAATATGAGGGTGTGCCTTATATTCTTAATTTAATAGACACCCCGGGCCATGTGGATTTCTCTTATGAAGTATCCCGTTCCATAGCGGCCTGTGAAGGAGCCCTTCTGGTCGTAGATGCAGCCCAAAGTATTCAGGCGCAGACCATTTCCAACCTGTATCTGGCCCTGGAAAATGATTTGGAAATTATTCCTATTTTGAACAAGGTAGATTTACCCAGTGCCAATCCGGAAGAAGTAACAGATGACATTGTGGAATTGTTAGGGTGCAAACCAGAAGACGTGATCCCGGCAAGTGCCAAAACAGGCATTGGGATCGGAGCTATTTTAAGCGCTATTATTGAACGGATTCCTCCTCCAAAAGGAAATGTTGACGAGCCTCTGCAGGCCCTGGTTTTTGATTCTGTTTACAATTCTTTCAGGGGGGTGGAGACTTATTTCAAGGTGATTAACGGGGTTATTAAAAAAGGCCAGAAAATTAAGTTTGTTGCCACCGGAAAGACATATTTTGCAGATGAAGTAGGGACTTTAAAACTTACCCAGCAACCTAAGCCAAATATTAAGGCGGGAGATGTAGGCTACCTGATTACCGGGATTAAGGATGCAAGAGAGGTAAAAGTTGGTGATACCATAACGGATGCCGTCAATCCAACCAAAAACCCTATTGCCGGTTTTGAAGATGTAAAACCAATGGTCTTTGCCGGTATATACCCGGTAGATACAGAGGAATACGAAGAACTGCGTTCCTCCATGGAAAAGCTGCAGCTTAATGATGCTTCTCTGGTGTTTACCCCGGAAAGCAGTGCTGCCCTTGGTTTTGGTTTTCGATGTGGTTTTCTTGGCATGCTGCACATGGAGATTATCCAGGAGCGTTTGGAGCGAGAATTTGATATGACCGTAATCACTACGGTACCCAACGTTAGTTATCATGCATTTACCACAAAAAACCCGGATGTCCCGGTTATTGTAAATAATCCGAGTGACCTTCCGGACCCATCTACGCTCGCCAGGGTTGAAGAGCCCTATATTAAGGCCAGTATCATAACAAAGTCGGATTTTGTGGGTAATGTAATGTCTCTTTGTATTGATAAAAGAGGACAGATTACCAATCAAACCTATCTGACTCCGGAACGCGTGGAGTTAAATTTTGACATGCCCCTGGCAGAGATTGTATTTGATTTTTACGACAGGCTAAAAACTGTTTCCAAAGGGTATGCTTCTTTTGATTACTCCCCTATAGGCATGCGGGTATCTAAACTGGTGCGCGTAGATATATTGCTTAATGCACAACCTGTGGATGCTTTGTCTGCACTGATACATTTTGACAATGCCCACTACATTGGTAAAAGGATGTGTGAGAAATTAAAGGAATTAATTCCCCGGCAACAGTTTGATATTCCTATACAGGCGGCCATTGGCGCTAAAATTATTTCCAGGGAAACTATAAAAGCCCTTCGTAAGGATGTAACCGCCAAGTGTTATGGTGGCGATATTTCCAGGAAACGAAAATTGCTGGAAAAACAAAAGAAGGGTAAAAAGCGTATGCGGCAGGTGGGTAACGTTGAAATTCCACAACAGGCATTTATGGCTGTTCTTAAATTAAATGATTAGTTTTCTTTACTTCTGTTAGTCCTGGAGATTTTATAGCTCTTCTCGTTAATTATTTTTAAATTCACAGTGCTTATGTGAATTTGAATAATGAGAAAATTCCTGTTGCCCATACTTTATTTTTGTGTACCATTAGCTCTTTTAGCTCAGGAAAGAATGCTTACCATGGAGCAATGGACCACGCTTGAAATTACGCTGATCAGCAAAGCAGACTATGAAAATCCCTATAAAGACGTTGCGGTCTGGGCAGATTTTACCAATCAAAAGAATGATACCATCAAAAGGCCCGCTTTTTGGGACGGTGATAACATTTGGAAAATAAGATTTACCTCTCCGGATAACACCAGCATCTGGTCCTGGATTTCTTACGCCTCCAATGAACAGGACACAGGACTTCACGGAGCAACCGGGTCGGTCAGATCAAAACCTTACAGTGGAGATAACCCATTGCTGGCAAACGGATTGCTAAAAATGGGCGAGGGTAACCGCAATGTCATACAGCACTCCGGTAAATCTTTTTTAGTAGTGGGAGATACCCCATGGGCAATTCCGTTCCGCGCCACTTTAAGCCAGGTCAAAACCTATGCCGAAGACAGGCATAAAAAAGGATTTAATGCTGCATTATTGATGACCTTGCAACCCGATATGAATGCTGTAGGGCCGGATGAGAGGAATACTTTGCAGGGCTTTAAAAGAGCTTTTGAAGATTTGTCTGATGGGCATATCAATAGAATAAATCCTTCTTATTTTCAATATCTGGATCAGATTATAGATGTATTAATCAGGCATGAGATTGTTCCGGTGTATCAGCCGGTATTTCACGGTTTTGGATGGAAAGGGCTTAAAGTTCTGGGGAATACCATCAACCCTGAGGAATATGTTCGCTATTGCAATTACCTCCTTGCCCGATACGGCAGCAAACCTGCTATCTGGCTTATTGCCGGAGATCATGACGGAAATGATCCCGGGGTAAAGGAAAGCGGGGAAATGTTACAGGAATGGGACAGTTACGGCCAGCCTACCGGCCTGCATTATAACCCCTGTGATGATTATATTGCTGAATGGGCGGTTAATGATCCTGCCAAACATTGTATGCATTTTAATAAAACGCATCAGGATAAAGACTGGCTGGATTTTCAATGGGCACAAACAGGGCATGATGGTGCCCACCTCTATCACAAAGTCGAGAAAATGTATGCCAATATGCCCACAAAAGGTGTTGCCAATGGCGAGCCTACCTATGAAGGTATGAATGATGGCATGAATGGACTGGGCTGGTGGCAGGGGGAAGAGGCCTGGATGCAATTAATGCATGGGGGAACCATGGGAATTGTCTATGGCGCAGCCAGTCTCTGGCAATGGAAAATAACAGCAGATGAAGAAGGGTGGACTGCCTGGTCATCGCAACCCAAATCCTGGGAAGAAGCCCTGTATATGGAGGGCTCTGTATTTGCAGGAATGGTTGGTAAAATATTGGCCCCTATAGATATGACCAACATTGAAAAACGCTGGGATCTGGCAGGCGGAAAACCTTTATTGGCTAAACCGGGTTCCTTGTATATCTCGTTTTTAAAAGAAGGTGGTGAAATTGAGATTAAATCCTTGCCCAAAGAGTTGCAATTTAATTGGATAAACCCTAAAAATGGACAGGTATTTGATTCCGGCCCCGCCGAAGTATCCAAATATTACGCGCCGGATAATGGCCCCTGGGTTTTAATAATTAAATAAGTTTTTGGCAACACCTCGCCTGCGTCAATGTATTTTGTCTACGTCAAACTTTTTGCCCAAATAAACCAGTTTATAACCTTTGGAAATGCTGTTAAAATTTTCGCTGAATGAAGAAATGATGTGTATGTTCCCATCCGGGGCTTTAATAAATATAGGGATAATCTCGTCGTCATTATTGGTGATTTCGATCAACTGTTCATAGTGTTTCCCGTTTTTCAGCGGAATTTCATGAATTGTCGGGTATCGCCTGGTAGCTTCCATTAGTTTTACATAATCATCTGTATGTGAAAAAAGGCCTTCTTTAGGGTTGTTTTCCGGATCGTTCATCTCATCGGAACTCACCAGTCTGAAAGAACCATTTTCCCCGAAATTATGTTTAAATTTATTTATGGCGTATTCATTAATTTGCGGATTTCCGGTGAGCGCCATAAGGTAACCCATATCATTGAGTTCAATATTGTCCGTTAATGAGTCTGAAAAGACATTGGCAACCATTGCCTCAAGTCCAAGCTTTTTTGCCAAATTAATATTTACCTGGTTATTATCTATTAAAACTACGTGTCTGTTATTTTGCCTGAGGTAGCTGGCGATAAGTCTGGACATTTTAGAAGCCCCTATGATAAGAATTCCTTCCGAATGTTTTAGAAAGACACCCGCCAGTTTTGCAAAAAAACGGGCAGTTGTGGCATTTAGCAGCACGGTGCCCAAAACAATCATAAAGACAAGAGGTGTGATATATTCTGCCCCGGGTTCACCTTTCTGAAGTAATTTTGAGCCAAAAAGGGAAGCAATTCCGGCCGCGACAATCCCTCGTGGGCCTACCCAGCTGATAAACAGTTTTTCATTGATTTTTAAACTGGATCCCTGGGTGCTTAAAAACACGCCTATGGGTCGGATTACAAATACAATCACCAGGAATAATAATGCCGTATTCCAATTTAAAATCAGCTCCATATCACTGATGTTGATATTGGCCGCCAAGAGAATAAAAAGTATGGATATCAGTAAAACACTTAATGATTCTTTAAAATAAAGCAGCTCCTTAAGATTGGGAAGGTCCAAATTACCCATAACCATTCCCATGACTACCACGGCAAGAAGGCCGGATTCGTGAGCCAAAATATCAGATTCCACGAACACCAATAGTACAACAGACAAGGACACTACATTTAGCAGGTAGTGCGGTACATAGTTCTTTTTAATTACAAATGCCAGGGCATGGGCAAATGCAAAACCAAAAGTAGATCCAAATAGTAATATCCTGCCAAAATCTATCAATGCAGTTTTGGTATATTCCTGTCCCTCACCAACGCTGATAAATTCAAATACCAGTACGGCAACCAATGCGCCAATAGGATCAATTAAAATTCCTTCCCATTTCAAAACAGCAGATATGTCTTTTTTCAGAGGAATATTTCTAAGGATAGGAGTTATAACGGTTGGGCCGGTAACGATGATTAAGGAGGAAAACAAAAAAGAAATTTGCCAGCTAAGGTCAAAAAAATAATGGGCCGCAACTCCGGCTCCAAAAAAAGTAACCGTCGTACCAATAGTAATTAGTTTGGTGATAACCGGCCCTACATTTCTTATTTCTGAACGTTTTAGGGTTAATCCCCCTTCAAATAAAATAATGCTAATCGCAAGTGAGAGGAAATAGTAAAGGCCTTCACCCGGGAAAAGCCCTTTGGTCCCATTCCAGACTGGTTCAATTAGCTTGGAACCATCCTCGGTATACAAGGTGGCAATAGGGCCTACCAGAAGGCCTATCAAAATCAGGGGAAGGATAGCAGGCAATTTTAAACGCCAGGCCATCCACTGCGCAATGATCCCTAATATTATAATACCGGCAAGTTCTAGCATAGAAACGCTTTTGCCCTAAATTTAGTCATAATAATAAATAAAAAAAGAATTGTAATTAATTTAGAAAAATATCAGTCTTTCATGGTAAGCCGTAAAACGGAACAAGCCGATTTTTCTGCAAATTTATCTTTCCCTGTCCCAAAAAGAACGCTAATCCAATTATCCTTTTGAGGTGTCCCAAGAATGAGTAAATCATAACTTGCCGAAGCCTTGGAAATTGCCGCAATAGAATCGTCGCTGACTATTATTTTTACCTTGCTCCTGGATTCTGCCTTAAGCAGTAATTTTACGGAATGCTGCTCCATTTGTTCTACTTCGTTTTTGTCCATTTCGCTGGAAACAACATGTAAAAGTGTTAATGACGCATTGTAGTACTTGCATATCCTGTCGGCTACAGCGATAAAATTTTTATCCTTCCTTCCCGGTCTTAGTGCCAAAAGTATTTTGCTTATATATCGCACCCCATTATCCTTAAACAATGCAAAGTCTGAGTTTATATGTGTCAGAAGCCATCCAATGGGGTTACTTACTAAAATACCCGTATGTGCCCTTCCATTCCATCCCATAACCAGCCAATCACAGTGGGTTTGATCACTCAACTCGTGTATGGTGTCTGAAATTTCATGCGTTACCGCAGATTCGAAGTCAATTAAAATATTCCTGGATTCTGCCAATCGATTAAGCCTTCGCCCTAAAGAAAGGATTTTTGGGTTTTCATCAACAAAAGCAGCCAGGAAGGTTTGATTGGGAACCTCCGTAATATTAACCGCCTGTAAAATGTCTCTTTTGTTGATTGCAGCGCCAATTTCCACCAACATTTCAGGCGAATTTTCATTCCCCAAAAGTGCAACGACAACCCCGGCATCTGAGGCCAGCTTACTGTCTAACATTTGTTCCGGTAATTCCTGGTTGTTCCTGTATGTAATTTTGTTGTTATTCTTCCTTTTGTAAAGCAAATACAGTGCCGGACGATGGCCGTATTTTTTTAAAATCCCTGTACGCGTCACGTTTTTTCCAAAGTATGAATAGATGAGCAATCCAATTACAAATATGCTTATGACCGCAACAAAAGGCCCCAGGCCTAAAAATATTAAAAGTATTATCCCACTTACAATGCCGAATAGTTGTACAAAAGGATACAATGGGGAACGATAAGGTGGGTTATACCATTGCGCTGCCGTTTCCCGCAGGACAATAACACATGAATTCACTAAAATAAACATCGTCACCATAAACGCACTTGCCAATTTTGCTATTTTTTCAACATCCAGGAATAATATAACCAGCCCCATGACCACGCAGGTCAAAATGATTGTCACAACCGGGGTAAGATATTTTGAGTGTATTCTTCCCATAAATGGAGGGAGCAATTCATCAAGGGCCATTGCAAAAGGAAATCTGGAAGCAGCCAGTACGCCGGAGTTTGCCATGGATATCAATGTAATAATTCCAATTCCGGCCGCCATATAGCCAATATAGGTTCCCCCCAGAAGATCTGCTATGGTGTAAATTGGTCGAATATCATTTTTTAGTTCAGCTAAGGGCAGGTTACCTACCAGAACAAAAGCCACAAAAACATAAATAAAGGCCATAATCAGCAATGACAATAACATGGCCCTGGGTAAATTTTTACTTGGATTTTTAATTTCCCCGGCTATCGCCGCTACTTTGGTCACCCCGGCATAGGATATATAGACAAACGCTACTGTTGATATCAGCCCGAAACTTCCGTTTGATAAAAAAGGATCCAATAACTCAGGGGAAACTCTTGGCATGCCGAATACCAAAATCAGTCCAAGCGTAAGTACACTTAGGGTGACAATCACAATTTGGACCTTCCCCACTTTTTTAACCCCAAAAATATTTAGCATTAAAATAAAACCGAGAAAAATCAGCGCTATATATTTTGTAAATCCCGGGTCTATATTGACCACAACAGTAAGGTATGCGCCAAATCCAACCAGGGCAAAAGAGCTTTTTAGAAGCAAAGACAACCATAAACCAATCCCTGATATTGTCCCCAGTTTGGGGCCAAACGCCCTTTCAATATACACATAAGTTCCTCCGGAAGAAGGCATGGCCGTAGCTAATTCAGATTTGGATAATGCGGCTGGTAAAATACATACGGCAGCCAATAAATAGGCTAACCAAATTGATGATCCTGTCTTAGCCGCGGCCAATCCCGGAAGAACAAAAATTCCACTTCCCAACATACCGCCAATACTAATGGCTATTACGGAGGTTAATGATAAGCTGCGTTCTAATTTTTTCAAATTGAATTTGTATGGGGCCTAAAAATAGGCTTTTTTAAATTATGGTTTGAAATGATAATATATTCTTAATCCGCAAGCGATTTCCTAATGATTTATTAATTTGCGGCTCTTTTATTTAGAATGAATGAATTTATTTCCAATTGAAACCGGAAATTTTAAGCTGGATGGAGGTGCTATGTTTGGTGTGGTACCAAAATCCCTGTGGAATAAATCCAATCCGTCAGATAACAATAATATGATAGATATTGCCGCCAGAAGCCTTCTTATTGAGGATGGAAATCGGCTCATCCTTATTGATACAGGTTTGGGGAATAAACAATCCGATAAATTTTTTAGCTATTACTACAGATGGGGGGATCATTCCCTGGATGCGTCCCTTAATAAAGCAGGGTTTCAAAGGAATGATATCACCGATGTATTTATGACTCACCTCCATTTTGATCACTGTGGGGGAAGTATCCAATGGAATAAGGATCATACGGGATTTGAACCCGCCTTTAAAAATGCGCTTTACTGGACCAACAAGGAACACTGGAACTGGGCTACCCAGCCCAATCTAAGGGAAAAACCTTCTTTTCTTAAAGAAAATTTGTTCCCCATGGAAGAAAGCGGCCAGTTAAAATTTATTGAGCATACGGATCAAACCTTTGTAAAAAATTCGGACTTAGGATTTGGAATTTTATTTGTAAACGGACACACCGATAAACAAATGATACCCCATATCCCCTATAAAGGCAAGACCTTGGTTTTTGTGGCCGATTTATTACCTACTGTAGGCCATATCCCGGTGTCATATATAATGGGCTATGATACAAGACCCTTATTGACCCTCACGGAAAAAGCAGCTTTTTTAAATCGTGCTGCTGACAGCAATTTATATTTGTTCATGGAGCATGATGCCCATAATGAAATATGTACGGTAACACATACCGATAAGGGGGTTAGATTTAATAACAGCTATACATTCAATGAAATTTTTAATTAATATACTGGTCAGTCTTTTTTTTATATTAGCCCTTTACAATTGTAATGAAGCACCTCAGCAAAGCGAAGATTTTACAGAGGAATTTGTTTTCACCCCTGGTATTGAGGGACCCGCAGTAAATGAAGACGGAGACCTTTTTGCAGTGAATTTTGCCAAAGAAGGCACTATTGGGAAGGTAAATAAATCAGGGGAAGGTGAGGTCTTCATTAGTTTGCCGGAAGGCAGCATTGGCAATGGCATACGTTTTGATCTTGATGGAAATATGTTTATCGCAGATTATATGGGGCATAAAGTTTACAGGATTAAAAAAGGCACAAAAAACCCTGAAGTATGGGCGCAGGATTCAACAATGAGCCAGCCTAATGACCTTGCCCTTGGTAAAGGCGGTATACTGTACCTCAGTGATCCCAATTGGAAGGAAGGCACTGGCAGGCTCTGGATGGTTACCCCGGAGAGGGAAATTCTGTTACTGGAAGAAAATATGGGTACCACAAATGGTGTGGAAGTCAGTCCGGACAACAGAACCCTTTATGTGAATGAATCTGTACAAAGGGTAATTTGGAAATATGATATTCAAAATGATGGTAAACTTACCAATAAAAAGGAATTTATACGATTTGCAGATTATGGCCTGGATGGAATGAGGTGCGACACAGATGGAAATCTGTATGTTGCGCGTTATGACAAAGGTACTATCGCTATTGTTTCACCTGAAGGTAATATTATTCATGAGGTTTTATTAAAAGGCAAGAAGCCATCAAATATTACTTTTGGCGGGGAAAAAGGCCTTAATTGTTATGTTACCATGGCAGACAGAGGTTGCATTGAAACTTTTACAGCCCCCTCGCCCGGAAATTATTATACTAAAATACATCACTAAATATAATTTAATATGAATGTTAAGTATTTAAAATCAGTTATTTACGCAAGCATTGTCTTGATTTTTTTGTCTGGCTGCGGCAGCACAAATCTGGTATTAACTCCATTGGAAAAAATTGATACTATCCCCCTGAAAATATCAGACCTTACGGATGCAGAGAGCAAATCCTGGGGGCACGCAGATTTAATTTCCGATACCATTCCCGGTATCAGCCTGAACAAAGCCTATCAGGACATCATTAAAAATAAAAAGGGCAAGAAGGTTATTGTAGCGGTGCTGGATTCAGGTATCGATCTGGATCACGAAGATCTTGATGATGTAATCTGGACCAATAAAAAAGAGCGTCCGGATAATGGTCTGGACGATGATAATAATGGTTATATAGATGATATTCACGGCTATAATTTTTTAGGTGAAGCGTATAATGAGCAATTAGAATATGTAAGGATCCTGAAACTGAAGATGGGTGATGATGCCATAAGGGAAAGAGCTACAGCAGAACAGGCAAAAGAATTTTCCAAAGCAAAACAAAACAAGCAGCAATATGAACAAATCCTGAGTGTCGTAAAGGATGCAGATGCAGCTATCCAGAAACACCTGGGTAAGGAAACTTATACCAAAAAGGAGGTTGCAGCCATAAAAACTGAAGATCAGGCCTTATTGCAATATGTTTCAGTCATAAATCAGATGTTTGATTTTGCCGACAGTATTCCTGAGGTCTATAAAGAACTAAACGAAGGAATCACCTATTTTACCGGGCGTTTGAATTATCACTTGAATCTGGACTTTGACGGCAGGAAAATAGTAGGCGATAATCCATATGACCTTATGGACCTGGGCTATGGCAACGGAAACCCTAAAAACAGGGTTAAGGATGAGAGTCATGGAACACATGTAGCAGGTATTATCGCTGCGGAAAGAAATAATGGCATGGGCGTTGACGGGGTTGCCAATAATGTCGAGATCATGAGTATCAGGGCAGTGCCTAACGGAGATGAATATGATAAGGATATCGCGCTGGGAATACGCTACGCGGTAGATAATGGAGCGCAAATTATCAATGCCAGTTTTGGCAAGGCCTTTTCTCTGAATTCCGATTGGGTGTATGATGCCATAAAATACGCGGCGGACCATGATGTCCTTATAGTGCATGCGGCCGGAAATGATGGCCTGGACCTTGATGACCCCAGGAATACAAACTTCCCAAATGATCTTACCGCAGGCAGTGAAAAGGAATTTTCGGATAATCTTATCACCATAGGTGCGCTAACAGACAAATACGGATCAGAGATGGTTGCTTCCTACTCTAACTTCGGAAAAATAAATGTGGATGTATTCGCGCCTGGCAGCCATATCTATTCAACAATGCCTGAAAACAACTATGAGTTTCAGGATGGCACCTCCATGGCAGCGCCTATGGTTTCAGGAGTTGCAGCACTCATTCGTTCTTATTACCCCAGGCTTAAAGCTTCTGATGTGAAACGCATATTAATTGAATCTGGCTTAAGCTCCAATGCAACGGTAATCTTATCCGGAGATGCCTCAAAATCCAAAACCTTTGACATGGTCTCTAAATCAGGTAAGATAGTCAATGCATATAATGCCCTGATTATGGCCGCTAATATGTCTAATAGCTTATAAATTTTATTATATGAATATCCCTTATAAATCAGCAGGTTTCGCTTTTATACTTTTCGCCTTTTTTACGGGCATACATGCACAAACCAATTATTCCTATTGGCAACAGCACGCAGATTACAAAATGGAGGTGTTTTTAAATGTGGAAAATTACCAATATACAGGTACTCAGAACCTGGTTTATACAAACAATTCCCCTGATGATTTAAGTCGTGTGTATTTCCATATGTATTTTAACGCCTTTCAGCCGGGGAGCGAAATGGATATTCGGTTGCAAAATATCCCGGATCCGGATGGCAGGATGTTTGTAGATGGCAAAAGCCGTATCGCCGGTCTTAAGCCGGATGAAATAGGCTATTTAAGGGCTTCTTCGCTTACACAGGACGGTGAAAATGTTTCTTTCAATCTGGAGGGTACCGTCCTTGAGGTGGTATTGGCTAAGCCAATCCCTTCCGGAGGTAAAAGTACATTTAATATGAAATTTGAGGGGCAGGTCCCCATTCAAATCAGGCGTTCCGGCAGGAATAATTCTGAAGGTGTAGCCCTTTCAATGAGCCAGTGGTATCCTAAATTAGCCGAGTATGATTTTGAGGGCTGGCATACAGACCCCTATATTGGTCGGGAATTTCACGGGGTCTGGGGTGATTTTGATGTGAAGCTTACGCTGGATAAAAATTATGTGGTTGGGGCCAGCGGATATTTGCAAAATCCTCAGGAAATTGGCCATGGCTACGAATCCCCGGGCAGTAAGGTGAAAAAACCTCGCGGTGAGACGCTTACTTGGCACTTTAAGGCTCCAATGGTGCACGATTTTATGTGGGCCGCCGACCCGGAATATATTCATGATTCACTAAAAATGGAAAACGGGCCTACCCTGCATTTCTTTTATAAAAATAAGCCGGAGCTTCTGGAGAACTGGAAAAATTTACAGCCCAAAACTGCGGAGGCCATGACTTTTTTCAATGAGAATATTGGCACATATCCCTATGAGCAATATTCGGTTATTCAAGGAGGAGATGGGGGAATGGAGTATGCCATGAGTACGCTTATTACCGGGGATCGAAAGTTTGAAAGCCTGGTAGGTGTTATGATTCATGAGTTGGCACACTCCTGGTTTCAGCATGTATTGGCTACAAATGAATTAAAACATCCATGGATGGACGAAGGCTTTACCCAGTTCATTTCCAGTTTATGCATGAATGAGGTTATGGATCAGCAAAAAGAAAATCCGTTTGAAAGCGCTTATAACAGCTATTTTTCCCTGGTTCAATCGGGGAAAGAGCAGCCGCAGAGGACTCATGCCGACAGGTATAATCTCAGTGCCGCTTATGGCATTTCAGCATATAATAAAGGGTCTATATTTTTATCACAACTGGGTTATGTCATCGGGCAGGATAAATTGATGGAAACCTTGAGGCGCTATTTTGAGGAATTTAAGTTTAAACACCCTATCCCAAATGATATCAAAAGAACAGCTGAAAAGGTGTCCGGAATAGACCTGGACTGGTATCTTATAGATTGGACAGAGACCACCAACACCATTGACTATGGAATAAAAGAGGTGATGGCCGAAGATGCAAAAACCAGAATAACCCTCGAAAGAATAGGCCTTATGCCAATGCCTGTCGATATTCTTGTGGTATATGCCGACGGAACCAGAGAGACTTTCTATACCCCTTTGCGAATGATGCGGGGGCAAAAAGATAATCCTTATCCAAATATTGCGCGAACAGTTTTACCGGATTGGCCTTGGGCATACCCTACTTTGGAATATGTGATTGATAAACCATTAAGTTCTATACAGGCGGTTGTAATTGATCCTTCACAGTTGATGGCTGATATAAACCTTGAAAACAATATTTGGCAGCCATCTGAATAATTGGCATGCTTAAGGGAATGCCATATTCAAGAAATGTTTATTTTTTGTACCAAAAAGTATTTTCGTAATTCTCGGTTTTGGCTACCCGCTCTCTGTTATTCAATTTTAAATGGGTTTTATCTACCATTCTGTTCCTATACCCTAAAAGGTGAAAAAAAGGTTTACTAAAAAACCTTGCTATCTTTAAATTCACCATGAGATTTTCTCTGGCGGGATTTGACCATGAAACCCCCGGAAGTAATGCCAGAAAAGAATCAAGCTTAATCCTTCGTAAAAATGCTGAAAAAGACAATATCCATAAGGGTATTGGTCGAATCAGAAAAAAGCCCTCTTCACCCTGAACCTGATAAAGCGGCATGAAAACTATGGTGTCTTTATGCGCTTTAATCTCCTGCCCATTATGAGAAGCCATAGCGTCGCCCTTTCTCAATTTATCAAAACTGCGAAACCCGGGAAGCATTTCAAATTTATCCGACTTCTCAATACAATGCCTGAAAATAACTTCATAAAAAATGGTATTGCCCTCTGCAGCCTTACTGAGCTGATTGTAGTATTTCTTATAATCGGGAATTTGTTCCATATCCAGAACACCGCAATAAATCATAGCCAACCAGATAAAAGAAATTGTATTTGTTACTGCCTCTTCTGTAAAATGCTGACCAGATTCAAAACCTAAGGAGACATAACCTTTTTGATTGATATAACTTAACAGCGGGCCTTCCAGATATTCTTCTATCCCCAGAATTACAGGAACAGGGAACAGGCGTGAAAAATTCCGGTTGATTAAGGCGTCATTAATAGTGATAAAAGGTAATGTGGGGCTGGAAGTGGTATGAAAATCCACGAAATAAAAAGGGGGGGATTGAGTCGCGAATATTTCTGAAATTAGTAGATGTATGGCAGCCAATTCATTTTCTTCAACGGAGCGTTCCAATTCACTTTTACCTTCAATTTCGTCTATCCCCGAACGTGTCCAAATCCGATTGAGGTCATGCACCAGATAGCGTTTCTTTTGAAGCAGTGCCGGCATATTGCCCCTAATTGCATAAACTGCGCCTTTTATTTCCAGGTCAGTGGACTTTAACTCTCCAAAAACCTGCTCCAGAGCTTCAACACCCGAAGGTTCATTTCCGTGTATTCCAGCAAACAAAACCAAAGTAGGGCCCTTTTCCTTTCCGGAAATATGACCAATTATTCGTGAAGTTTGAAGTTCCTCTATTACTTTAGCCCGGATTTGGATCATGAATCATAAATCGTTGGTTGTGATAATTCCTATCAGCTTTTTCCCATCCACAACCGGCAGACAATTGATGCTGTTTGCTGCCATAAGCTCCTTAGCCTCTATTAGTGGTGTTTCTGAACTAACCGTAATCAGGTCTTTTGTCATAAGTGACCTAATACTTTCTTTTAGCATGCCCGGGTCATCGATATAATTTTGTACATCTGTCCAGGTGAGTAAGCCACTTAGGTCCAGGTTATGATCTAATATTGGAGCGTGGTGAATATTTTTCCAAAGCATCATTTTTAACACCAATTCTGCGCTGTCATTCTCCTGTGCCGTCATTGTTTTTGTATTCATACGATCTTTCACTGTAAGGCGGTCCTGAGGAATTACATATTCATCTCCCCTGGGTAGTTGCCAGACATCAACTGTATAACGCTTTTCCTCCCGCTCGTGCATCGTGGCCACCAGTATTTTAAGCGCATCGGGTGTCTTGTAGCTTTCTTTTAGTTTTCTAAATGCCTTAATCATCCATCTGGAACCATTATGTGAACGAATCCTGTTTTCAATAATGGATAAATAATGTTCAGCATCTCTTGGCGCTATCCCCATACTGTAAAGACCCCTGAAAGCCATAGGTAAAAAGTGATCAAGCAGTAATTCATGGCTGCTGACAAGTTTGCCGTCCCAATGAAACTGTGCGGCCATACCATATCTTGCCGCATTGAAGAAATTGCCTTTAATATCTTTAAAATTCATTTTTTGATGAATTTTATCAAAGGCCTTAGGTCTTCCCATCATTACTCCCACCCATAACATCATATTGGCAATTTCATCCTCGGTGGTCGGCCCGGATGGCATGTACCTGTTTTCTATTCTCAAATGTGGTACATTATCCTTAACACCATAACACAGCCTGTTCCACTTATAAATGGTGCCATTATGAAGCGATAAAGCCCTAAGTTTAGGTGTTTGTCCGCTTTGAAGCAATGACATGCTATCTGTTTCAAAATCAGTAGTTATAAGGCTCCTGAATCTGATCACAGCATCTTTATAATAATCTGCCACAGATCCTGAAACCCAGTCATTTCCAAAAGCTACTCTGGATTCCATTTCATTGAGGATGAAGGTGCTTGCTCTGGTATCAACACTCTGAGCAAATAAAGCAATGCGTGTTTCTTCCCACAATTCCTGACCCATTAGCATAGGCGAATTGGCACAAATAGAAAGTATAGGGCCGGAAATAGCCTGCGCCCAGTTATAGGTATCTGCAAAATTATCAGGATCTATTTGAAGATGTGACTGGAAACTAGTATTGCAACCTTCATAAAGGATGGTGTTATGATGCAGGTTTACCTCATCTACCCCTTTGATGTGAAGTTCAATATCATCTTTCCTTATATCTTTTATAGCTTCGTTTAAAACCCGATATCTTTTTAAAGGCGTCATATAAGACATGCCTAAAAATTTGGTGTCTACTGTAGGCAAAATTCCGGTTAGGATAACCTTGCTCCCGTATTTGGCAGCACTTAATCTGGCCTTATCGAGCAATTCGTTTAACTGTTTATGCAAATCAGAAAAACATCGGTCTTTTAATATGACCGGATCCAGGTTAATTTCCAGGTTATACAAGGTTAATTCGGGAGTAAAATGAGGATCGTCAATATCCCTGATAATTTCATCTGCCTTATTTGTGGGTTCCCAGTTTTCATTCGTAAGGCAGAATTCCTGTTCCGCGCCAATGTGATAAGGGGCCTTCATGAACATTTTATTCTCAAGCATATATTCAAGCGCCTCAATGTCTGTAAGCAATTGATCAATATATCCAACTTTATCTTCGTCCCCGGTAATTTTTTTTACATTCAATTCCCCCATAATGAGTGCTGTTTAAAAGTATAGTTTTGAAATATAATCCAATGCAAGATAAAATCCTAGTTCGTGGGAAAATATGATACTTGTCATAAGCAAGGGCATGGTATTTATTCCTTAATTTAGCTGTATTATGTCCTCAAAATTTCCAAAAAAAGAAAAATTAAAAAGCGAGATTCTCATAAGCCGGCTTTTTGAAGAAGGAAAGTCTGTTTCCAGCTATCCCTTGAAATTGATCTATCTGGATTTAAAAGGCCCGGCTGCAGCAAAAATTCAATGTGGGGTTACCGTACCCAAAAGAAATTTCAAAAGTGCCGTGAAAAGAAATCGAATTAAAAGAATTCTAAGGGAAAGTTACAGGTTGCACAAAGAAGAAATTTTTAACAACATCGAGGGAAGCTTTGCGTTTCTATTTTTATACCTTGGAAACGAATTACCGGATTACAGAGAAGTAGAAAAGCATATGCAGGTAATTCTTAAAAAATTTTTAATACAAGTAACTGATGAAAACCTTATTAAGTAAAAAAGTACTGGTTCCGGCACTTGCGGTTGTCCTTCTGGTTGTTGGAAGTAGTTTTAAAAGTGATTTTTTTGAAATTGCCAAGCAGATAGAAATTTTTACAACCCTTTTTAAGGAGCTGAATATGAACTATGTAGATGAGACAAATCCTGCTGAGCTAATGGATACAGCCATTAAGAATATGTTGGATGATCTGGACCCTTATACTAAATTCCTGAACGAACAGGACGTTGAAGCGTATAAAATAAACAATGCCGGGGAGTATTCCGGGATTGGATCATTGGTTCGCTCCTATGATGACAAACTGGTTATTATTGAACCCTATAAAGGTTATCCGGCAGACAAGGCAGGTTTAAAAGCGGGTGATGAAATTATTAAAATAGGAGACATCCCTGTTGCTGATTTTAAAGACGATGCGAGCGAATTATTAAAAGGAGCCAACAATACAAAAGTTGAAGTAACCTTTAGAAGGCAGGGCAAAACAAATACCACTATAATTGAAAGAGAAGCTATTGAAGTTGATGCCGTCCCATTTTATAATATGGTCAATGAAACTACGGGTTATATTGTGCTCTCTAAATTTAATGCAAAGGCCTCTTCACAGACCAAGGCTGCCCTTCTGGATTTAAAAGGTAAAGGGGCTCAGCAAATTATTTTAGACCTTAGGGGGAATCCCGGCGGGCTCTTATCCGAAGCGATCAACGTAACCAATCTGTTTGTGCCAAAAGGAGAGTTGATTGTAACTACTAAATCCAAGGTAAAAAAATTCAACAGTGAATACAAAACAAAAGATCAGCCTGTAGATACAGAAGTTCCATTGGTTGTATTGGTAAATGGCGGAAGTGCATCGGCCAGTGAGATTGTCTCGGGTAGTTTGCAGGACTTGGACCGTGCGGTAATCATTGGTGCCCGAAGTTTTGGCAAGGGCCTGGTGCAAAGGCCTCTCCGTCTTACCTATGGCACCCAGTTAAAAGTGACTATTTCCAGGTATTATACCACTTCAGGACGCTGTATTCAATCTTTGGATTATTGGAACAGAGATGAAAATGGCAATGCTGTAAAAACCACAAAATTTAATGAGTTTAGGACAAGGAATGGAAGAAAAGTTGAAGATGGCGGAGGAGTGATGCCCGATATTGAAATAACGGCATTAAAAACTAATGCCCTTACAAAAGCACTCTTAAACAATAGTATTGTTTTTGATTTCGCTACTGATTATTACTATCAAAATACTGTGGCCAGTATAGATGATTTCAACTTTAACTCTGTGGACTATGAGGCTTTTAAAAGCTTCGTATCCCGCAGTAATTTTAATTTTGAAACGAGCACGGAAAAAGCTTTAAAAGAAGCAATTGCCGGTGATGATAAGGCTGTTTATGGTGCCGATATTCAGGATAGCTACAAAAGCCTGCTGGCAGAAATAAATAAGCGTAAACTCAATGCGCTTGAAACGTATCAAAACGAAATTCAGATAAACCTGCAGGATGAAATTATTAAGCGGTATTTCTATAGGGAAGGCCTTTATCAGTATTATTTAAAAAATGATGAGGCCATTTTAACAGCAGATGCCCTTATGAAAGATAAAGCTAAATACCAGTCTATATTAAAATAGGGGTTAATCGCGGTAGGGGTTTTACTGTTTTGCGATATTCTTATTCCTCAAAGAATGTTAATTTCCCGGATTTTAGTACCTTGTTTTTAAAATGTGTACGGTATTCCTGTGGAATGCCTTTTTCCGGTTATATTAATAAGCCGGGATAAATCTGGTTGTATTAACTATAAAATAAGTAAAGGAATTATACATTTACTTTTTTAGTTTTAGAAATCATTAATTCAGGACCTTAGATTGGTAAGTGAATAACCAACATTAAAAACCCAAGTATGAAATTAATAAGATTTGGCGAAAAAGAAAATGAAAAGCCCGGGGTTCTTTATCAGGGAAAAAGACTGGACTGTTCCGCGGAATTCAGAGATTGGGACAGGGATTTTTTTCAAAATGATGGCTTGCATAAACTCAAAGGATATCTTGAATCCAATGCGGCTCATTTACCGGTAATTTCTGAATCCCAAAGGGTTGCCTCCTGTATTGCAAGGCCGGGAATGATTATGTGTATCGGCCTGAACTATTCCGAACATGCCGCTGAATCCAATATGGCCATTCCTGAAGAGCCTATAATTTTTGGTAAAGCCACCAACACCCTTAACGGCCCTTATGATGATGTGGCCATTCCAAAAAATTCTGTCAAAACAGATTATGAAGTAGAGCTTGGGGTAGTTTTGAATAAAAATGTGGTTTACCTTAAAAATGAGGCGGAAGCAGCCGAGGCCATTGCCGGATATTGCGTGGTAAATGATTTATCTGAACGATCATTTCAACTGGAAAAAGGCGGTCAGTGGATTAAGGGCAAATCATGCCCCGGATTTAGTCCGGTTGGCCCCTACCTGGCAACTCCGGATGAATTGGGGGATCTCACTAATTTAAAAATGACTTTGAGTGTTAATGGGGAATTAAGGCAAAATGGAAATACCTCATTTATGATCTTCAGGCCAGCATTTATTGTCTATTACCTTTCCCAGTTTATGCTTCTGGAAGCCGGCGACCTGATTTCCACGGGAACACCCGCGGGAGTGGGTATAGGGATGGATCCTCCGTCCTATCTGAATAAAGGAGATTTGGTTGAATTAAGTATTGAGGGGCTGGGGGTTCAAAAACAGAAAATGGTTTAAATTATTTAGAGGGTGCAGAAAGCAAATCTTGTTTATGACGCAAAAGCAACTCTCGGAGAAGGTCCTTTTTGGGAGCATGAATCTCAACAGCTGTTTTGGGTCGATATTGAGTCTGGGTGTATTCATAACCACGATTTACAGACCGGGAAGAATTCTGAATGGGATTTTGATGAAACAATTGGCGCAGTAGTCCCATTGGATAAAGATTCTTTGATTGTGGCTTTTGAGACCGGAATAGCCTCCTTTAATTATAGGACTAACAAAATCAAACGCCTGAATGTCCTTGAAAATTCCGATCATAATTTGCGGTTTAACGATGGTAAATGTGATTCTAATGGTAACCTGTGGATAGGAACCATGCACAAAAATCTGAAGCCGGGATATGGCAATCTGTATAAGGTGGATAATAATCTTGAAGTGTCACTTCAAATTAAGAATACCACTATTTCAAATGGAATGGCGTGGTCGCCTGATAATACTAAATTTTATTATATTGATACGGTGTTTTATGAGGTTTGGGAATATGATTTTGATAATTCAGGCAGTAAAATATCCAACCGCAAAACTTTATTTAAAATCCCTGAATCCTATGGCGGACCAGACGGAATGACAATTGATCAGGAAGGTATGCTCTGGATCGCTCATTGGGGAGGTGGTTGTGTGAGGCGCTGGAACCCCAAAACCGGAAATGTGTTACAGGAAATTGTGGTAAATGCACCTCATGTCACTTCTTGCTGCTTTGGAGGAAAAGACCTGAAAACATTGTATATCACTACAGCCAGAAGTGGCTTATTAGAAGATAACCTTAAATTATACCCGGAAAGTGGGGGGCTGTTTAGCTATAAAACAGATATTGGAGGCTTTCAGGTAAATTGTTTTAAAACCAACAAATGAACTATTCAGGAATAGAAGGGAGAGTTGCAATTATCACAGGAGCAGGTAGGGGTATTGGTTTTGCTATTGCCGAATTATTGCTGAAAAATGGTGTCAGGGCAGTTTTAAATGATTCAGATGAAAAGGTGGCTGCAACTAAATTGTCCGCCCTGGAGAATAAATTTCCTGATACCTGTTCGGTTTTTGTTGGTGATGCAGGGGACATTGAAGTAATAGAGCAAATGGTTCAATTTACATTGAACCAGTATAACCGTATAGATTTTGTTATTCCCAATGCAGGGATTACCCTTTTTGGTGACTTTTTCAGGTTTAAACCGAGTGATTTCGACCGGGTTATAGGCCTAAATTTGAAAGGGGCCTTCTTTCTGGTTCAAAAAACCGGAGAAATTATGAAAAAACAAGGAGATGGAGGTCGTGTAATTCTGATGTCCTCAATTACGGGCCTTAGAGGGTATCCCGATTTAACTGCATATTCCATGACCAAAGCTGCCCTGCAAATGTTGGCCAAAAGCCTGGTGCTTGCCCTTGCTCCTCATCAAATTACCGTAAATACAATAGCCCCGGGGGCAACACTTACTGAGCGTACACAACAAGAAGAGCCCGATTATGCCGGAACATGGGGTAAACTAATCCCAAGAGGTGTCGTCGGCAAACCAAATGATGTGGCAGAAACCTGTCTCTTTCTTCTTTCTGAAGGGGCTGCTCATATAAATGGCCAAACTATAGTAGTTGATGGTGGCTGGACTGCTATTGGTCGCTATCCGGATGACCTGAATTAACTTATATGGTTTATTCCTAAAAAAAATAATTCCGGCATCTGTGATTAATTTCTATTATTCTAAATTTGTTCCTTCTTAAAAAACACCTTCTATATGACTAGTAAATACAATACATGGTATCATCCTTATAAAATTGCCCCGGAGTATCAAAAAAGAGCCGCTTATTTTAGTATGGAATTTGGCATTCATCAGGCGCTTAAAATCTATTCCGGAGGATTGGGTTTTCTGGCCGGGTCACATATGATTTCTGCAATGGAATTAAAACAGAACATGATAGGTATTGGCATGTTGTGGAAATATGGATATTATGATCAGGGCCGGAATACAGATCAGACCCTGCAAACTAATTTTATTGAAAAAAACTATAGTTTCCTTGAAGATTCCGGTTTAGAGGTTACCGTGAAAATCCACAATAACCCATCCGTTAAAGTAAGGGCATTTGTTCTTAAGCCGGAAGTGTTTGGTTCTGTGCCAATTTATTTGCTTACCACAGACGTCCCTGGTAATGATCACTTATCTAAAACCATTACTGATCACCTATATGATAACAACACCTTAACACGAATATCCCAGAATATTGTCCTTGGAATTGGCGGCGCCAAAATTGTTCAGGAATTAGGAGGTTCAGACATATATCACTTAAATGAGGGGCATGCATTGCCTGCTTTTTATTACCTGCGAGACATTGGGGTTAAAAAAAATCAAATGTTTTTTACTACACACACCCCTGAAAAAGCAGGCAACATGGAAAGAAACGGGCATCTGTTAAACAGTTGTGGCTTTTTTGGGAGAACACTGACAGATGAGGAGTTAGAAAAAGAAATAGTTAGTGATGATATGTTAAGCTATACGGTAAGTGCGCTTAGAATGGCTAAAAGGGCGAATGCGGTTTCGAAGCTCCACTCGGTTGTAGCCAACAATATGTGGAACGGTTTTAAAGGAACAAGCGAAATTATCCCGATAACAAATTCCCAAAACCAACGTTTTTGGCAAGACAGTATTCTGGAAAAGGCATGGAAAACCCTAAATGAAAAAGCGTTTAAAAAGCGCAAGTTAGAATTAAAAACCCGCCTTTTTGATATTGTACTGGATCAGACCGGGAAACTTTTTGATCCTAACGTCCTTACCATTGTCTGGGCAAGAAGATTTGCTCAATACAAGCGGGCAGACCTTTTACTATATGATCTCGAGCGTTTTGAAAAACTGGCGTCATCAGTAAGCCATCCGGTTCAGATTATTTGGGCAGGAAAGCCATACCCCACAGATTATTACGCCATAGACCTTTTTAATCATCTCGTAAATTATACAAAATATAAAACGAATATGGCTGTTCTTGTTGGATATGAAATGGAACTTTCGCGAAAGCTGAAAGCAGGTTCGGATGTCTGGCTGAATACTCCGAGAATTACACGGGAAGCTTCGGGTACAAGCGGAATGACTGCGGCTATGAATGGATCTATAAATGTAACCATTAACGATGGCTGGATTCCGGAATTTGCTAAAAACGGAGAAAATTCATTTGTTCTTCCAGAGGCAGATTTCAAGGCTCCGGCATGGGATCAGGATAAATTTGACAGTGACAATCTCTATACCGTATTGGAACAACAGGTAATCCCTACATTTTATGAAAAACCTAAGAAATGGCAGGATATGGTATTTAAAGGAATTGACGGGGTTATACCCGCATTTACAAGCCGTAGAATGGCTGATGAGTATTACCGTGCGCTGTACAAATAAAAGTAAATACCCGCACATTTTTATAAGGTGATTAATGAATGAAAGCAAGGGTCAAAGATTCTATAAGTGACCTCCTTGGAATCAAAATAAACAATTGCGTGTCCGTTTCCGGTGGGGATATTTCCAGTGCCTATGTTCTGGAAACAGATTCTGATCGAATCTTTTGCAAATTAAATAGTTCGCCGATTGCCAATGCCATGTTCATGGCTGAAATGGAAGGGCTTCAGGCTATTGCAAAAACAAAAACAATAAAAACCCCGGCAGTCTTTGGCGTTCATGAATTAGAAAAAGAAGCTTGTTTATTAATGGAATACGTTCCTTCAAAAAGCCCCCAGACAAGAGATTGGGAATTACTGGGTGCGCAACTGGCGGAAATGCATCAAACAGGCTCCAACTATTATGGATGGGAAAATTCAAATTATATAGGCAATTTGCCACAAGCCAATCAAATAGATGCTAATTGGGTTACATTTTATGCTAAAAGGCGATTAATTCCTCAGTTTGAAGCTGCTGTCGCTCGAGCATATTTGGGTAAAGATGAAGTTCCGGGCCTTGAAAAAATCATATCTGTTATCGCCTCCTATTGCCCGGCTGTTAAACCGTCCCTGCTGCACGGTGATCTGTGGAGCGGAAATTACCTGATTTCTGAAAATGGGGTGCCTTATCTTATAGATCCGGCCGTATATTTTGGCCACAATGAAATAGATTTGTCTATGTCCCGCCTTTTTGGGGGATTTGGCTCTTCTTTTTATGCTGCCTATTTTGAAATTAACCCTACTCAGCCCGGAGAAACTAACCGAATGGTGGTGTATCAACTTTATTATTTACTGGTACATCTCAACTTATTCGGAAAAACCTATTATAGCTCCGTAAAGGAAATTTTACACAGGCATTTTTAACAAAGTTTGGTTTGGTTAACGCCAAAAAGTCTAGTTATTATTAGATTCTTTTGATACTTTTAAAACCATAAATTTTAGAAAAATGTTTTTTAGGAATTTCCGGTGCTTTTATTTTCTTATTGTAATTACCGCGTTTGTGTCTGCCTGTAAATATTCAGAAGAGCCAGAAAATGAGAAAACAAAATATACGACATGGTCCTCTTATTTAGGCGGGCCGGATAGGAATCACTACTCCGTGCTTTCCGATATTACAAAAGAAAATGTAGGCCGTCTTAAAGTTGCCTGGCAATACGAGGCGCCGGACTATGGCCAAATGCAGATGAACCCTATAGTTGTAGATACTTTTTTATATGGGGTTACGGCAGCTCTTAGGGTAGTAGCTCTCCATGCAGGTACGGGTAAAGAAATATGGCGCTACGGTGATTCTCTGCAAGTATGGCATTCAACCAGCCGCGGTGTTTCTTACTGGGAAGAAGGTGACGATAAACGAATTCTGTTCACAAAAGGGCCGGAATTATTTGCACTGAACGCCATAACCGGAGAGCCTGTCACAGATTTTGGGGTCCAGGGCAAAGTTGACCTGCATGTTGGAATGCCTGAAACGGCAAAAGATAAATTTGTAATCTCCAATACACCCGGGACTATTTTTGAAGACCTTATTATTATGCCTCTAAGGGTTTCTGAAGATGTTGGAGCAGCTCCCGGGAATATTATGGCTTTTAATGTCAAAACCGGGCAGCTTGAATGGGTTTTTCATACTATTCCGCTCTCCGGAGAAAAGGGAATTGAAACCTGGGAGGAGAAGAATGAATTAGTTGGGGCAGCAAATAATTGGGCAGGGATGGCGGTTGATGAGGACAGCGGCATTATTTACGTACCAACCGGTTCCGCAGCTCCTGATTTTTATGGCGGCATCCGTAAAGGAAGTAATTTGTATGCAAATTGTTTATTGGCGCTGGACGCAAAAACAGGCCGGCGATTATGGCATTATCAATTCACGCATCACGACATTTGGGACAGGGACCCTCCGGCACCACCAAATTTAATTACAATTACCAGGAATGGAGAAAAAATTCCGGCTGTAGCGCAGGTAACAAAACAGGGCTATATATATGTTTTTCACAGAGAAACCGGTGAGCCTCTATTTGATATCAATGAAGTTCCTGTCCCCGCTTCAGGTCTTAAAGGGGAAAAAGCCTGGGAAACACAGCCTTTTCCGGTAAGTCCGAAGCCTTTTGCCCGCCAGTCCTCAGAATTAACTGAAAATGACATCAGTCCTTATGCACAAAACAAAGAAGAGCTAAAGGCTATATTAACTGCCGCTGATAAACGCATTTACGCTCCCCCGGGGCTCGAGCCTGTATTGCTTTTCCCGGGATATGATGGAGCAGCTGAATGGGGCGGTGCATCTGCTGATCCCGAAGATGGTATTCTCTATGTTAATTCCAATGAAATGGCCTGGATAATGCAAATGGAAGAAAATATTGCCGATCGCTCAGGTCTCTCCTACGGAGAAAGTGTCTATCAAAAATACTGTGTGGTTTGTCATCAAAAAGACAGGGGCGGAATAGCCGCAAGCGGATTTCCCTCTCTGATAAATATTGGTGATAAATTAAGTGAAGAAGAATTGCTAAATCAAATTAAACTTGGAAAAGGTATGATGATCGGCTTTCCTCAGTTAACGGCAGCTGAGAAAGAAGGTCTTGTCAGTTTCCTTATGGACGAGGAGGACAAAAAAGAGGTAGGTTCCGACCTTCCCGAATTAGAAGATATTCCTTATAAACATTTGGGTTATAATAAATTTCTGGCAAGCGACGGCCTTCCCGCTATTTCACCGCCGTGGGGAACCCTCCATGCTATTGATCTCAATTCAGGAGAATTTATCTGGTCTGTTCCTTTCGGAGAAACTCCCGAATTAAGAGAACAGGGATACCCAACAACCGGGACAGAAAATTATGGTGGAGCTGTGGTAACAGAAAACGGCCTGCTGTTTATAGGTGCTACCAAAGATGGTTACTTCAGGGTATTTGACAAACATAATGGAAAGATGCTTTGGGAATATAAATTACCGGCGGCGGCTTTTGCCACACCCGCTATGTATGAGGTAAATGGGAAACAGTATATTGCCATTGCCTGTGGAGGCGAAAAGTTAGGAACTGGGAAAGGAAATCAGATTGTGGCCTTTTCTTTAGAATAGAATGACCAATTATTGATTGGTGCCGGCTTAAGTCTCATTAAATTTAAGCGCCTTGTGGTCAAATATATAAAATGTGTGCTATTTTTAAACTTCAGGGACAATGGTTGTCTTTAAACCTTTGCAATAAAAAGAACTGAAAATGGAAAAAATTAAAATCCTGGTTGTGGGTTGTGGAAATATGGGAACCAGCCATGCCCGCGCATACCATAATTTAACAGGTTTTGAAATTGCCGGATTGGTTAGTCGAAAACCGCAAAGCCGGGAGCGCCTTTCCATAGAATTAGGGGGCTTGCCCAAATTTGGTGATTTTAAAGAGGCACTTGAAACCACAAAGCCTGATGCGGTATCTATAAGCACCTATCCTGAAACCCACGCAGAATATGTGAGAGAAAGTCTTCTTGCCGGGGCGCATGTGTTTGTGGAAAAACCTATTGCTTTAACTGTTGAAGAGGCAGAAGAGCTTGTTGATTTGGCCCTTAAAAAAAAGAAAAAACTTGTTGTTGGCTATATACTAAGGGTTCATCCGGCCTGGGCCAAATTTGTGGAAATAGCAAAAACCCTTGGTAAACCGCTTGTAATGCGTATGAATCTTAATCAACAAAGCTCCGGGGAACAGTGGTATACCCATAAACAACTTATGCAGTCTATGTCCCCAATTGTTGATTGTGGAGTTCATTACGTTGATATTATGTGCTTAATGACCGCAGCAAAACCACTAAGTGTGAGTGCTATCGGAGCCAGGTTAACGGAAGAAATAAATTCTGATATGTATAATTACGGTCAGCTACAGGTGCGTTTTGATGATGGTTCTGTTGGCTGGTACGAAGCAGCTTGGGGGCCTATGATAAGTGAAACGTCTTTTTTTATTAAGGATGTCATTGGCCCAAAAGGATGTGTTTCTATTGCGGATGAAAAAAAGGGCGATTCAGATGATATTGAGGGCCATACTAAAACGGGAGGCCTGATTTTACATTTTAGTGAGTTAGATGCAAATGGAAAATTTATGAAAAAGGACCTGCTGGTTAGTACTGAAGATGAGCCCGATCATGACGGGCTTTGCTTGTTGGAGCAGGAGTATTTCTTAAATGCTATTCAAAAGAATCTTGACCTCACCCGTCATTTATCCGATGCTGTTAACAGTTTAAAAATAGTTCTTGCGGCCGATAAATCTTTTAGAACAGGCGAAACAGTTCATCTGTAAATGTCATATCTTGTTCATTTTCCTGATTTAACTAATTTTCGACATTTAAGAACCTATGATAGGTATTTTTCAAAAAGCGAAATTATATAAAGACAGAAACGCCATTGTTTCTAATGGTGTGGCTTATTCTTACGAGCAATTGTTGATCAGGTCCTCTGTTGTAGCTTCCAATATTTTAGGTGATTCACCGGATTTAAACGAAGCCAGGATAGCTTATTTAATACCTCCTTCTTTTGAGTATACTGCAGTACAATGGGGTATATGGGCTGCAGGTGGAATTGCGGTGCCTTTGTGTGTGCAGCATCCATTGCCGGCCCTGGAGCATGTCATAAAGGATTCCGGCGCTGAAGTTATTATTGTGCATAAGGATTATCAGGATGTTCTTCATCCTCTTAAAGCTAACTCAGGCTTGTTCATCCTTCATTTGACAGATGTCTTCAAAGAAAATTCAACAGGCCTTCCGGATATATTACCCAATAGAAGGGCAATGATGCTGTATACAAGTGGTACCACAAATAAACCCAAGGGTGTGGTCACGACTCATGCCAACATTCAATCGCAGATTATAGCCCTGGTGGAGGCCTGGGAATGGCAAAAAGAAGATTATATCCTGAATATTCTTCCATTGCACCATGTTCACGGAATTATAAATGTATTGAGTTGTGCTCTTTGGAGCGGTGCGTGCTGTGAATTTCACGCCAAATTCGATGCGGAAGAAGTTTGGCGGGTTATTTTATCAGAAAGATTGACTCTTTTTATGGCTGTGCCTACTATTTACTATAAACTAATTAACTTTTGGGAAAGCGCAAATAACGAGCAACAACTCCAGATGTCTGAAGCTGCTTCCAAACTTCGGCTTATGGTTTCCGGATCTGCGGCTTTACCTGTTCCTGTATTAAAAAAGTGGGAGTCTATAACGGGCCAAACGCTTCTGGAACGCTACGGAATGACAGAAATCGGGATGGGGCTCTCTAATTCATATCGGGGTGAAAGGCGCCCTGGTTATGTAGGGCTTCCGTTACCCGGGGTAGAGCTGCGTCTGATGGACAAAGGTAAAAACGTTATTCATGAAGGACTGCCTGGGGAAATTCAAATTAAAGGCCCTGGCGTATTTCGGGAATACTGGCAAAATGAAGAAGCAACCCAAAAAGCCTTTACTGATGATGGATGGTTTAAGACCGGGGATATTGCCATGATTCATAAGGGGATGTACAAAATATTAGGGCGCGATAGTGTTGACATCATTAAATCTGGCGGGTATAAGATTTCTGCACTGGAAATTGAAGATGTCTTAAGAGAACATCATGATGTAAATGATTGCGCAGTAATTGGGGTGGAAGATGAGGAATGGGGAGAAATTGTGGCAGCCTGTTTGGTTTCTGATAAAAAGTTATTGGACTTTAACGAAATTTCTACCTGGCTTAAAACAAGATTGCCAGGTTATAAAATACCGCGGAAATATATCCTTCAAAATAAACTCCCGAGAAATGTTTTGGGAAAAGTGACTAAAAATGAACTAAAAACCCTCTTTTAATTTGGACTTTTTAACTCTGTTTCCTTATTTAGGTATTGTCTTATTGGTTGTTGTTAATGCTGTTCTGGTTATGAAAAGGGATATTAAAGTGGATCGGAAAAAGGACGATAAGCAACAAAATTAATGGCCTATCTACAAGAGCATTACATAACGCTATTCCTGACTACAATTTATGTTGCCGGCTGTCTGTATATAGGTTGGCATTTTAAAAAGAAAGCTAAGAAGGGCGTAGAAGGGTATTATGTCGCTAAAAGAGAGATTCCCGGCTGGGTTATTTCTCTGGCATTTTTTTCTACCTCAGCCAGCACAAACACCTATATTGGGCAGGCTGGGATTTCATTTGAATATGGACTCTCCTGGGCGTGGATGGGGTTAATTTGGACTCTTTTTTGTGTAATTTCCTGGCAACTGTTAGGGCCCAGGATGCGGTATCAGACAGCGCGCCTGAAATCTTTTACAATTCCAGATTATTTTCATTTGCGCTATAAAAGCAGTTTAGCTAAAAGCATTCGTGTTTTGTCTGCATTTATAATCCTTTTTGCAACCATATGGTATATGGTGGGGATAGCTAAAGGTTGTGCCCATGTACTTACATCTGTTTTGGATATTCCTTATGAATACGGAGCTTTTGCAATTATTTTTATTACCTGCCTGTATACCATTTGGGGTGGGATGTACAGCGTTTTATGGACAGATGCGATCCAGGGAATAATAATGTTCGGGGTAGCTATTTTAATGTTAATGATTCCTTTTATGTATTTGGGCGGAGTTGATAATGTTATGGATAGCATCGCAGTTACAGAACACCTTACTAAGTCCGGAGAACCAATAGGTAATGGCCTGGTTGTTTTTGGTAAATTGGTATCCTTTCTCTATATCCTCGGAATTGGACTCTCCATTGGTATGAAACAAATTTCAGAACCAAAAAACCTGATTCGGTTTTATTCCATCAATAATGCAAAAAGTATGCGGTTTGCAATGATCTGGACTCCATTTTTTTTAGGTGTTTCTCTTGTTTGTGTAATGGGGCTTGGGGCTTTGGTCCATGGAATGACGACTCCTGAGGAAGCCAACTACCTAATTAACCATACCGATGAAGTTATTGGTTTTATGTTGGATAAGTTTGATAATGAACTTGTAAGCGGTATCTGTGTTGCCGGCCTGTTTGCGGCCGGGATGTCTTCATTGGCTTCAGTAATTATAATTATTGGATCTGCTTTTGTAAATGATATTTGGCATGTGCTCAAACCAATGCCGGTTGCTAAAATTATTCCCAGAACCAAGTGGTTTATGGGTATTTATTGTCTGATTATTTATGTTCTGACTTTATATCCAATGGCCGGTATTGTGGAGCTCACAGCCTTTGCCGGGGCTGTTTTTGCGGCAAGCTTTTTTCCTGCTATTTTTGGTGGTCTTTACTTCAAATGGGGTACGGACCTCGGGGCTCTTGCGTCTATGGTCGTGGGTATGTTGGTAAACATAGTCTGGCGATTCGGGTTTAGATTCAGCTATCGGGGTTTGGAGGATATTCATGAGGTTATCCCTGCCTTTACATTTGCCTTAATAACCTATATAGTTGTTAGTTTATTCAGTAAAAAAAGAAGGCCCGACCAAAAGCATTTAGCTAATGTCTTTGATTGAAATAAAGGAACAGATCTTTACTTAAATCAGACTACTCCTTTATCATAAGAATATGTGGTATGTCATCTTCTAAATAAGTTTCTCCAACAGCTATGAAACCTAATTCCCTATAGAATTTCTGCAAATAGGTCTGCGCAGAAATATGAATGGTGGTCACCTTAAATTTATCCTTCACAGCTTTGATTGAGGCAAGCACTATTTCTTTTCCAAATCCACCCTGCCGCTCTGATTTTCTGACTACCACACGTCCAATACACGCTTGCTTCATATAATCCCCTGGCCTGAAAATTCGGGTGTAAGCAATAATCTCATCTTTATTTTTTCCTATTATATGCAAAGCTTTGGAGTCTTTACCATCCATATCCTGATAGACGCAATTCTGTTCCACTACAAAAACTTCGGTCCGTAGTTGGAGAATCGCATAGAGTTCCGCTGTGGTCAGGTCCTGAAATGATTTGATGTTAATTTCCATTTATCAATCCTGCACAATTACTTTTTTAATATCACATTTACCAAACTCAGGCTGTATATTTAAATGGTTTATGCCAAATTTATGAAAGACTTCTTCTTCTATAGTTTCTAATATTTGATCAAACTGTGAAAGTTTGATGTCCTCTTCAAAATCTATATGAGCTTCCAGGTGCACCTCATTTTCATTGAGTTGCCAGATATGTACGTGATGTAGGTTTTTTACAAGCGGTATTTTTGTTATTGTCGATACTATTTGCTGAACCTCAATCGTGTTAGGTGTAAAAAGCATTAAAACCCTGGTAGAATTTTGTAATAAGTCATACCCCATATAAATCAGGTAGAGTGCAATTAATATGGTCAGGATGGGATCCACCCAATAAATGGCATAAAACTTCATTAATAAGCCACCTATTAAAACCGCTACAGACGCCATCATATCGGTAAATAAATGCAGGTATGCAGATTTCATATTCATATTTGATTTAGCATCTTTCTTGAGCAGAAGAACGCTAAATCCATTTGCTATAATCCCTAATAGTGATAGCCATATAACCAAATCTGATTTAATCTCTACTGGGTCTGCAAATCGTTCAATGGCCTCTTTCACTAATATTATTGCAACGATAATTAAGGTGGAAGAATTAATAAAAGCTGCTATTATTTCGGCTCTTTTATATCCAAAAGTCTTGTGTACGGAGGCCTGCTTTTTTGACAATAAGGTAGCTACGTAGCTTATAACCAGCGAAAGTACATCGCTAAAATTATGCAAGGCATCTGATAATAGAGAGAGGCTTCCGGATACAATTCCACCAACTATCTGGGCAAGGGTAATTAAGATATTGAGAAATATTGTAATAAAGAGGTTTCTCCCTTTTAGGTCTCTGTGATTGTGGGAATGGGAGTGACTATGAGAATGGGAATGGCTCATGTAACTGTTTTAAGAACAAGGTATTTTTTCAACCCTTCTTTCGTGTCTCCCCCCTTCAAAATTGGTATTAATAAAAGTTTTAACCATATCCAGGGCCTGATTTAGAGAAATAAAGCGGGCGGGAAGACTAAGGATGTTTGCGTCGTTATGCTCTCTTGCCAATTCCACTATTTCCTTGTTCCAGCAAAGTGCTGCTCTGATACCCTGGTGTTTATTTGCTGTCATACTCGCACCATTTCCACTGCCACAAATAATAATTCCTGAATCTGCTTTCTTGTTTTCAACATCAGTCGCAACGGGATGAATAAAATCAGGATAATCTACGCTATCGGTTCCATCGGTTCCGTGATTAATTACTTCTATTCCCATCGATTTTAATAAACCTATGATAGCCAGCTTATATTCTGTACCGGCATGATCATTACCAATTGACATTTTCATATAATAAAGGTATTTAGACTTAGTACAAAGTTACAAATTGCTTTGGGATACCCTCTTGTTAATGTTGTTAACATATAATTTTATAAAAAACATAAGTATTTGGATAAGAAGCTTTTATTTATATACCTGGTTTGTTAATAACATGGGGATAAGAAATGAGTACTATTTTTTATTTTTTACAAAAAATAATGCTTTACAAATCCTTTCAATATATAAAAAACTTGTTTTTAAAATTTAATATAAAGATATCATAATCAAATAGGATATTAGTTAACAGAAAAATGAAATTTACTTGTAAGTAGTTTTATGTTGAAAGTAGTTATTAATAGTCGTTTATAAAAAAGTTAAGTTCTTGAATACTAGAATATACAATAGTATATAAATTGTCAATAAAGTCTTTAATGTGTTCATAGCAACATTTCTTTAAAACTTTTATAAGTACTATTAACATACCATCATAAACACCATATTTTATTTTAAATCAATTAAAAGAAATATGAAATTATTAATAACTGTTGATATGTTATTTACGGGTTATTTTTACTTAATTCTAATTTACCCAATAGCATGCTATGGATTATAATTCGTACTTTTCCGGGCAAATAAAGAAATAAATGTCGAAGAAAAAGAGACGGGCAAAGAGTCACAAAAAGAATGAAATTACCAAGGGTATATTTACTGTCCTTGAAAAGGAATCTTCCAGGAGTTTTAATTATAAACAAATTGCAGCAAAACTTGAAATTAATGATACGGAAAGTAGAAATTTATTAATAAGAAGATTAGGTGAATTAAAAAATGAAAACCGTATTCGGGAAAATGTGAGGGGTAAATACCAGGCTATTTCCAGTGCAAAGTATTTTGAAGGAAAAGTGGATATAACGGCCAGAGGAAATGCTTATGTGGTGGTTGATGAATTGGAGAATGATGTATTTGTGCCATTTAATAGACTAAACAGAGCATTTCATGGTGATATAGTTGAAGTAAATATTTTTAGTGAAAAAAGTAATAAAAAACCAGAAGGGGAGATTATAAAAATTCTGGAGCGTAAAAAGAAGAGATTTGTTGGTATTGTAGATCTACAGAAGACATTCGCATTTATACGACCGACTGATATAAGGATGTATACAGATATATTTATCCCCCTTGAAAACATAGGTAAAGCAAAAAACGGGGAAAAGGTACTCGTGGAAATTATGGAATGGCCTGAGAAATCTGATTCACCGAATGGGAAAATAATTGAAGTATTAGGGCAACCTGGGGAACACCATACTGAAATTCATGCCATTTTAGCGGAATACGGATTACCCTCAGCCTTTCCGCCTGAAGTGGAAATTTATGCCAATACATTGGATACTTCCATTAAACAGGAGGAAATAATAAAGAGAAAGGACTTAAGAGAACTTCTGACATTTACAATAGATCCAAAAGACGCAAAGGATTTTGATGATGCCTTATCATTCGAGGTTTTAGATAATGGAAATTATTCTATAGGTATTCATATTGCCGATGTTTCTCATTATTTAAAATCAGATTCCATATTAGAGCAAGAGGCATACGAAAGAGCTACTTCGGTATATCTTGTAGACCGGGTTGTTCCAATGTTACCGGAAATATTATCTAATAATGCCTGTTCATTAAGACCACATGAAGATAAATATACATTCTCTGCAATTTTTGAAATGGATGCTGAGTGCGATTTAAAAAACCAATGGTTTGGGCGTACGGTTATAAATTCAAATGAGCGATTTTCGTATGAAGAAGCTCAATTTATACTAGAAACAGGTGAAAGTTTTATTCCTGAATCCGTATCTATACGAAATATAGGTTATTCTGTTGATAAAAGCACTATTAATGCCATAAACACTATGAATAGTATGGCAAAAAAAATGCGAAATAAACGAATGGCTGCCGGGGCTATTTCCTTTGATAAATTAGAAGTAAAATTCAATCTCAACGCTGAAAACGAACCAGAGAGTGTTTATTTTAAAGAAGCAAAAGACTCTAATAAATTAATAGAGGAGTTTATGTTATTGGCAAATCGAAAAGTAGCGGAATTTATTGGAAAACAAAAGCCAACCAAAACATTTGTTTATAGAATTCATGATCAGCCGGACGAAGAAAAATTATTAGCTTTAAACAATATTATTTCTCGTTTTGGTCATAAGCTTAACCTAAAGGATAGAAAAGCTGTAAGCAGCTCTTTAAATAAGCTTCTGGAGGATGTTAGGGGGCAGAAAGAACAGAACCTCGTAGACACGTTGGCTATTCGAAGTATGAGTAAGGCAATTTATACTACAGAAAATATCGGGCACTATGGTTTGGCGTTTGATTATTATACGCATTTTACCTCTCCTATAAGGCGGTATCCTGATGTGCTTGTACATCGATTATTGCAACACTACTTAGACGGAGGCCAATCCCCAAAAAAGGACACTTATGAGGAATTATGTAAACACTCTTCGGATATGGAAGGTCTGGCAGCTAATGCGGAACGGGATTCTATAAAATATATGCAGATTAAATTCATGCAGGACCATAAGGATCAGGAATTTACAGGCGTTATATCCGGAGTGACAGAATGGGGAATTTATGTTGAGATAATAGAAAACAAATGTGAAGGGATGGTGCGTATACGGGATATAAAAGATGATTATTATACCTTTGATGAAAAGGAATATGCTATAATTGGTGAGCGTAGACATAAAAAGTACCAGTTGGGAGACACTGTCAGGGTAATGGTAAAAAGTACAGATTTGGTAAAACGCCATTTAGATTTCACACTTTTGGGTAAACCGGAAGAATAGCTAATATTTGGAATAAAATTTGTTTATTTCATTTAGATAAACACGAATACCAACATGATGAAACAAGTAATACTTTTTGTTTTCTTCCTCTTTCTTATTCAGAAAGCAAGACCTCAGGATGAAAAAATCAGTATAAAATTGACGGAATTCAAAGAGGTTAAAGCGTATGACGGATTATCTGTCAACCTTATAAAATCAAATGAAAATAAAGCCGTAATTACGGGTGCCAATACGGATAAGGTAAATTTTGTAAACACCGACGGAGTACTTAAAATCCGTATGGGGATAGATAAAATTTTTAGTGGCTATAGGACGTTTGTAAACCTTTATTATTCACAGGAATTAGTGGTGATTGATGTTAATGAAGATGCAAGGATCACCTCTGAGGAAATAATTAGTCAGGAAATAATAGAGTTAAAAGCTCAGGAAGGAGGAGAATTAAGAATAAATGCGAAGGTGGAGCAAATGTTAATCAGATCAGTTTCTGGCGGGGTCATTACTGCTGCGGGGGCATCAGATGTTCAGGACGTGGCAATTAATACGGGCGGTTCTTATAAAGGGAAGGATTTCAAGACAAAATTTACTACTGTAAATGTAAATGCCGGATCCAGTGCAGAGATTTTCGCATCAGATTATGTCAAAGCTACAGTAAAAGCCGGAGGAGAGGTTTTAGTATACGGAGATCCGACAAAAATGGAGGAAAAAACTGTTTTTGGTGGCAAAGTAACAAGAATGTAAAGGAATTCCATAATTCATGTTAGAAGATATTCAGGCAGCCATACCATTAGGTTTTTTATTGAGTTTCATGATTGGGCCTGTTTTTTTTGTACTATTGGAAACCAGTGCTACTAAAGGATTCAGGGCAGGCCTTGTTTTTGACCTTGGTGTCATTCTGGCAGACGTATTGTTTCTTACACTTGCCTATTTCAGTAGTTTTCAATTACTTGAAAATTTAAGCAATCAACCGGGACTTTATGTTTTTGGAGGCGTAATTCTGCTTATTTACGGCCTTACCACGTTCTTTAATAGAGACTTTGTAAAAGGAAAAACAGACATCAAACCAAGAAAAGGAGGTTATTTAAGCCTTTTTATTAAAGGCTTCCTGCTTAATTTTATAAATATAGGAGTGCTTGTGTTTTGGCTGGGTGTCATAATAATAGTGGGCCCAAGCCTTGATAATGAACCGAATAGAATTATAGTGTTCTTTTCAGCCATGCTTGGCGCTTATTTCATTACGGATATTATTAAAATACTATTAGCCAAACAGCTTCGGCGTAAACTTACTACAGAAAGGATTCGTATGGTAAAGAAAGTCCTGGGTATAATACTTGTTATTTGCGGACTTGTGCTTATTGTGAAGGGTTTTTTACCAAAAGACAAATTAAATATAGAGCAGGGGATTGAATATATTAAGGATTAACAAGCTCTCCAAATATTAAAAAATTTAAACTTACCCTTCCCTTCCCTTTATCTTATCTACAGGGTGTTGGCATAAAAAAACCCTCATATACTGAGGGTTTTTTTTGAGGCATCGAACGGATTCGAACCGTTGTACAAGCTTTTGCAGAGCTGCGCCTAGCCACTCGGCCACGATGCCAATTAAAATTTTAATGGGCAAAGGTACTATTTTTTTCCTACCAAGAAAAAGAAACTTAAAGCCTCTTTTCCCGAAGGGTTACAGTAACCTTTTCTACATCCCCGCCTATGGGTGGATTTACCTTGGAAACTGAAACCATAACCTTTGTAACTCTTATTATTTCTAAAAAAATACGATCTAAAATTCTTTGCGCAACCCGCTCAAGAAGCTTTGAACTAATGGCCATTTCTTCTTTTACGATTCGGTTTACTAAGACGTAATCCACAGTATCTGACAAACTATCCGAAACGGCAGCTTTTTGTAAATCGGCAAATATTTCAATAGTAACAAGGTAGTCACTTCCAACGATTTTCTCTTCATTTAAGCACCCGTGATAGCCATAAACCCTTATATTGCTTACCGTAATTTTACCCACTCTCATTTAAGTTTTTGCAAACTTAATCTAATCCTCCCATATTTTTAATATGTACACCTGCAATTACTTATGCCCTGGAAAAGATCCACTCCAATTGTAATCACATGGGTACCGGTACTGAACCCCAAAATTTCATTTAAGATAATCTGGTAAGAGTAGCCAAAATAAAAATTACTTTTCTTAAGACCAACCAAAGGCGCAATATACAATGGACTTCCAACCTGATCATTTAGAAAACGATAAGTTACGCCTGCATAGTAATAATCCTCAAAATCATACCACCTGAATTTGGCGTTCAAATCCGTTACAGACCGTCCGTCACTCTCAAACCATTGAAAGAAAACGGAAGGCTCTATCTCAAAATTGCTTTTTTTCTTACTGATTCTATAGCCTGAATACAAATAATAATTTCTCAATTGATTAGGCTCGGATATGGGATTAAACTTACTTAGGTCTTTATCCAGAATATTGGAAGCATTTAAACTTAGATAGAAATTTTGTTTTCTATATAAAACACCAACATCAAAATTGTGGTTAGAAGTAGAACGGTCGTCCGTAACACTGGGGTCGAAATCATCAAAATTTTCAATATCTATCCTAAACTGATTAAAATTATATGAAATGCCAAATGAAAGGAATTCGTCTTCATACCTGTCCAATGTCAGATGATGTGCAAAGGATAACCTCGCCCCTCTTTGTTTGGTTTCTCCGTTACTATCATTATAAAGGATCATACCCACACCGGATCGGTTGCCCACTCGTCCGTCAGCAGCCAATGACTGCGTATCAGGAGCATCTTTTATCCCAACCCACTGAGTCAGGCCATTAATCCGTACTTTAATATAGTCACCTATTCCTGCATAAGTAGGTGATATAACAAAGGGATTATCGGCCAAATACTGTGATAGCTGAGGAAGTGTAAGCTCTTGCGCGCTTGAAGCAAAGACACATAACAGCAACATTATACATAGCAATCTATTGCGCATAATTCATTATTAGGTTTAGTTCTATCTATATAAGGTAAAATGTCCTACAAATTCTCTTTCATCGCGTTCGCCATTTAACTTAATGACGTACCAATAATCTCCTGTAGGGAGCTCATTGCCGTGATATCTTCCATCCCAGCCATTCGGCACTATCGTTTCTTCTGCTACTACTCTACCATAACGATCATATATTTTTATTAGTATTTCAGGGTACCCTTCAATGTTTTCAGGAATCCAATAATCATTCATACCATCACCATCTGGTGTAAAGAAATTGGGGATTTCTATATCTATAAATTCCATAAATATTTGAGCAGATACCTCACACCCGTTTTCATCTATTACTGTAACCGTATAGGTGCCGGTCATGTTGATATAATAGGTGTTATCGGTGCCATTATTATCATCGTTGAAATAGAACGTATAATCTTCAAGACCACCTGTGGTAATTGCCGTTATCTCATTGAGGTTCTGTTGTTCCAGCACCAGAGTTAATGGTTCAAAAGACATAATTTCAAAATCCACAGTTTGCATACAACCATTGGCATGTGAAATGGCAATATAATGGGTACCCGGACTGATATTCCTAAAATCCGGATTCAATTGCATATCTGTCGGATCTGATGAATCCAACGCGTACATTACAGAGCCAAGCACAGTAGGATCTTCCATGGTTATATTTAAATAATTTTCAGGGAGAATATCTGTACACTCATAAATAGGCTCTACAATAGCATTTAGATTAACACCAGGATCAATTTCAACAATTACATTCGTTTCACAATCTTGTGCATCCCTTACGAAAATAACGTAGGTGCCTGCAGCTAAATCCATAAAAGAAGTCTGACCTAATACATAATCTGCTGCATTATTAGAATTAAGAGCGGTACTATAGGGTGCCGTTCCTCCTGATATACTTAATGAAATGGAGCCATCCTCACTTCCGGCACATACTTCAGGCAAAGAGGTATAAGTAACATCAAGCGGCATCGGCTCCGTGATTGTAAACTGGAAAGCAATAAAACATCCGTTCTCATCCTGAGCGATTACATCGTAAATTCCCGGCTCAAGATCCACAAATGTATTTTCTGTGTCAAACTGGTTCAGATTTGGCGTAATGGCATACAGTATGTTGCCGGTTCCTCCGGAAACTTCAACCGTAATTGTTCCATCACCCTGCCCCGCACAGGTAACATCTGTGAATTCTTCCCTGTCTATTTGAAGAGGCACGGGTTCCGTGATAACTATCTCATCAGACACTTCAACACAATCCATACTCGTAACTCTTACATAGTAACTTCCGGCAATTAACATCGAGAAGCTTCCATTTAGTTGTGGCCCGGCAATTAGATTGGTCAGGGCCGCATCGCCAAATAATTCATAGGAATAACTACCCAAACCTCCAAATGCTTGTGCCCTGATTGTTGCGGTTGCTTCACCGGTACAATTTATGATGGCCGCGCTTTCATCAATTACAATGGAAAGCGGTATAATTGGATCGATAGAGACCTGGTTGGAAATAGTGGCTTCACAACCGAATGAATCACGCACATAGTACTGATAGACCCCGGCAGGAACTGTGAACACATGCGTATTACCACCAGACATTGGTGAATATGCCAGCGCATCTGTACTATATTCATATGGGGCAGTTCCGCCCACTGCAGTCAATTGAATTTGAGCAGGGTTTGTACATGTCAGGGGAACCAGTTGTATTAAAGAGGCAGCAACATCGGTTGGCTCAGTAATAGCGACCTGGATAGTTTCCACATCACAATCCCAGCCATCAGAAACCGTAATGCTGTATATTCCCGCACCCATATTGTTGAACACCGGACTTGTTTGACCACCACTACTGAAATCTATTACCGTTCCTGTTGGATCGTAATAATTTAACTGAAATTGGTAAGTACCCTGCCCGCCAATTACATTTATTGCAGTAATAGTGGCATTCGTATCACCATAACAGACTAATGTTGTAGGTGTTGCTGTAATGTCTGCAGTGATAGGGACTGGCTGTACTAAAATTTCAGTATCATTCAATACACATCCACCATTATCTGTTATGGATATGGTAAAATTACCCGCAGAAAGCCCTGTAAACAGATAACTATTTACATTGGTAATGGTATAAACCACCGCAGTCGTTGTGTTTGTCAACACTATATCATATGGTGCATATCCACCTTGAGGGTCTACTAATATCTCTCCCTGATCATTAGTACAAGTCACATTTGCAACCTCATTCACAGTAGCCGAAAGGGGCATATCAGGAGATATAATCGTAATAATATTGGAATCTTCAATACATAAGGGAGCCGCGGTTTCGGTAATTCTAACAAAATAGTTACCACCGGAAATACCCGTGATAGTTAATGGATTTGTTCCTGTGTTTCCTAAACCTGTTATTGCAGTACTTACTCCCGCACTTGTGAATACCTCATAACTATAGGCGCCTGTATAACCGGTAACATTTATTTCAAGGGCTCCATTAGTATCCCCATAGCACACCACTGGTAAAGTTGCTGTTGCTGTAACATCTATCAGGTCATATGGAGCAATAGCATATGGAACTGAATCTACGTAACACCCCGTTGCAGTATCCGTAACCCTGAATGTATAGCTGCCTGGAATTGTTAAATCAAATTCTGCAGTAGTATTTGTAGGTGTTGCAGTCAGGATACCATTAGGATTTCCAAGTGGAAGTAATTCGTAAGTATAGACATTAGCCGGGTTTCCATCATCTGTAACAGAGATAGTAATTTCTTCAGGACCTGCACAAGAAATTGCCACATCCTGGGAAACAGCCACGGTAAATACATTCAGAGGATCTATTGTTACCGCATCCATAGCCATACATCCATTAGCATCCCGCGCATAGACCGTTATATTTTGAACAATCGCGGTATCTATAATATTAAACTGGTTTGACGCCTGGAAATTAATATTATCTATACTATACAGATACGGACTCGTTCCGGTTCCCGCGCCGACTGTTGCCGTTATTGTGGCAGTATTTACCGTATTGTCGGGATTACAACTAAATGCGGTGGTAACCGCAGCAACAGTCAAAATAGCCGGCTCATTTATAATAACCACTTCTCTTAAGGAACACCCTCTTTCTGAAATAGCTTCAACTTCATAGGAACCCGCAGGTAATCCATTAAAAACAGGACTTGTTTGCGGTCCAGCAATTAATATTGCGGCATCATAAAGATTATAGGTATAGACTGGATTATCATTTACTCCCGGTGCACTGGGCGTCAGATTTACCGTAATACTTCCGTCACTTTGACCATTACAGGAAACATCAACTACTGTATGTGGGTCAAAACTCACTGGGGTTGGGGCATCCAATACCTGGGTGATACTTTTTGTACAAACAGGATTGGCAGTATCCAAATCAGTAATAACAAAAGAATAGGTTCCAGGCTGATTTAAGCCTGTGAAAATTCCGGAATTGTTTACTATTGAAGTAACAAGATCCGGGAAAGTAACTATATAACTAAGATTAGCAGAACCACCATTAACGGTAATGGTAATTTCACCATCAGGCGTTGCAGTACAATCAATTGGTTTAACTACCGTGCTTATCACGGACATTTCCTCATAAAGTACCTCGGGGCCTATTGTAACAGTACATGACCACTGATCTGTAATCTGAACTTCGTAACTTCCTGCTCCAAGACCTGAAAAGATGGTTGAAGTCTGTGGGGCGCCAAAAGGCGCAGCATCTTTTATTAATTGATAAGTATAGTTATTGCCTTGTCCGCCAGCTGTTCCAATCACTTCAATTTCTCCCTGAAGATTAGTACAGTTTTCCTGATTAACCTGTAAAGTTGCGGTTATGGGTGCAGGATCTGCAAGAACAATATTGTTTTGTACGATCTGCTCACATCCGGCTGAGTCTATTACCCATGCTTCATAAGTACCAGCCACAAGATTTTCAAACCTGGGCCCGGGAACATAATCACCAGGACCGGTTGGTGCAATCGTACCTACATAATAGGAGTAGCCTCCCCATCCTCCAAGGACATCAATAATTTCTATAATCCCGTCATTACCAAGGCACGTAATAAGGCTTACATTGATGTTAGCTGTAATTGCAGATGGTGGACCGGCAATATTGAATAATTGTGTATTGGTACAATTGGGGAAATTATTTTGACTAACTTCTACCAGATAATCACCTGAAAATAAGGTTATAGCAGGAGTAGGCCCGTTTGTGGGGCTGGTTCCGTTTTTTACTATAATATCATCTGCAGGATTACCCGGGGTACCATTTGTATCATAGATCGTCCAGTCAAAAGGACCTACATAGGTAGCATCGGTTAATTCTATGGTAACCTCTCCTGTTTCAGTGCCAAAACAGATAACATCCTGTAATTTGGTAAGGACAATATCAAATGTGTTGGGATCTGTAATGGTCTCAGTAGCAGTTAATATACAACCGGTATCCACATGTCTTATTAGGAAGTTGTACACACCAATATCCAGACCACTGAACACATTTGACGCCTGGTATGTAACACCATTGTCAATACTGTATTCAAATTTAGCCGGATCGCTAAGTGTAGAAGTTACAGTAATGGTAATTTCGCCGTCCATACCGGGATTACAACTAATGGCATTAGTAATGGCTGCGTTTGCCGTTAGTAACTCATCAAATGGTAAAATTACTGCCGTTGTTGATCCAAGACAACCATTGCCGTCATAGACATTAATAATATAACTGCCACCGGCGACATTTGTTTCTATATAGGTGGTATTGGACCCTGTTTGAACTATTACGTCATCGCCGGTTGCCGGGGTACCCTGATCATTTATAAATTCATAAATAGCATAAATCCCGTTTCCACCCGTAATGGATGCATCATCTACTGTTATTGAAGCATAGTCAGGATTGTTGCCTGAAGCACAACCAAACTCAACTATGGTAGGCGGTGGAACACTGATAATAGCAGGCTCCGTAATGGTAATTGAAAAGATATCCATAAAACAGTCATTAATTCCTGTTCCACGTACATCGTATGTACCAGCTGGAATATTTTCAAAAGTATTCCCATTTAAAACCACACCAACGGGCATAGGATTTAAGGTATAAGTTAATGGGTTGTTGCCATTGTCTGTTTCTATCAATGTTATGGTACCGTCCGCTCCGCCATTACAGGTTACATCAGTGTGTATTTCCGAAAATATTGGAAGCACAGCAGCAGGAACATCTACTATAATACTTTGTGTACAATTAGGCGGCGAAGTATTCATGTCATAAATACTGACAACATAAGAGCCAGCACCACTGGCTCCTGTCCAGACATAAGGATTGACAGGTAATGGTATACGAGCCAGGTCAATAGCACCTGGACCGTCAATTTCAATTTCATAATTACCTGAACCGGAAGTTAATTCAATCGTAATTTCAGCGTTGGCAGCAGCCCCTGGCTCACAATCCAGCAAAGCAGTCTGCAGCGCTGTAAATTCCAACGGAGGTATTATCGTAAAAGGCTCGGTATCTGCACAACTATTTAAATCGCGAACTGCTATGTTTTGAGCGGCCCCTGAACTCAATCCGGAAACCAGGTATTGGTTGCTGCCGTTAAAGACAATATTCTGGAACGGACCTCCATTAATGCTTAACTGATATGGAGCAACTCCAGGTGAGTCAAGAGTTACGAGAACCTCAAACATGCCTTCTGCAACACATTCATCTACTATTGAAAGAGAAATGTCTGGAGCGGTATCCAAAGCAACAGTAACCGGATCATTTTGAATACAACCATAGGCATCCTTTACATATACAATATAATTTCCTGACTCTACGTTGGCCGTGGTACTTGAAGTCCAGCCTGGCGATGCAGCCGTCGGGGCGGGAGCGGTATCCAACAAATATTGGAATTCATAAGGCGCCGAACCATATTGAGCAGTAGCGGTTATAACCCCTGCATCTACATTGCAATTGTCATTTATCGGGGATGCCGCAGTAACTGTCAAAATGTTTGAGGATTCATCTATTGTAAAGTAGGGCGAACCTATGGAACAACCGGAAAAAGCACCGTTGACTTCGGTCAATAGAAGATAATAAACCCCGGGAGGTAAAGTTGCAAAATTTGCAATATTTACCGGACCTGCCGGCGGATTTACAGTTGAGAACCCGGTAAATCCGGTACTTATGTTTGATTGAGCATTAAAAATTTCATAGTTTACCTGGGTGGCACCCACATCATAGTTATCAAAGGTAAAACTCACATTACCATCAGCTGCTCCTGTACATGTCACATTAGCCTCAACCAAGGAGGAAATAGTCATGCTAGAAGGCGAGTTTATTGGTGTTGCAGCTGTTTCAAAATAATAGCAATTAGTCGTCAGATCATGAACCACAAATGTGTAGGTTATACCCGGAATTAAAGAAGTAAATGTTGAAGTATCTCCCCCTGCAAAGTCAGGAGCCTGATATGAACCAGAATAAGGGAGCGTATAGCTGTCTAAAATTGCAAACTCATAGTTGCCACTACCTACCGCAGATGAAACAGTTACAATGGCCGTACCTCCTGCAGCACAACTTGCGGTAAGAGTAGAAACATCAATATCCAGGTCATCTGGTGGTGATGCAATTATATTTGTAGTTCTTAAAGAACATCCATTTGCATCTACCACATCTACCTCATAAATACCAAACTCAAGAATTGAGAAAGTATGGTCTTCCCCCCCGGCTGTTGTTGTGTAAATAGCGGAATATGCGTTGTTACCGGTTAGGTAATAGGTATATTCTGAGGTACCTCCGGTTAAATTTTCAACTGTAATAGAACCCGGATCTGTTCCCGTTAACGGGTTACAGGTAATAGGGACAAGATCTATATTATAAGATATAGCATCTGGCTGACTTATCGTTACGGCAAATGGCAGCGAAACACAACCTTTAGCGTCGGTAATGGTTACTTCATAGTCACCCGCAGGTAACCCGGTCGTTTGGGTGCCATAATTTGTTGCTGAAAGGGTCTCAATTACCTCAATCACATATGGCGGACTTCCAATTGAAGTGTCGATGACAACGTCTAACATTCCAGTAAGTTCTCCATTACACAAAATATCTGTAGGGATTACATTGGTTATTACTGGTGTATCTGCCGGGCTTATGACAACTGAATTGGTTGTAACAACGCAAGCAGCTGGAGCAGTAGTGTCGGTTACTCTAAAAATATAGGTGCCGGCAGAGTTGTTGCTGAAAACATTAGCTGCAAAATTTGTAGCAAAATAGGTTGTGCCCCCGTCATTGGACCATTCATATGAATATGTGCCGGAACCGCCATTGGCATTTATTTCAATAGTTGCATCTGCTAAACAAGTGAGGTCAGCAGTTAATACTGCATTAGCAACGAGCTGTGGGTTGATGGTTACATTTTGTTGAACACCAACACAACCAAAGGAATCTTTTACATCTATGGTATAATTACCGGCAGATAAATTATTAAATGTATAGCTGGTAGCTGTTGGCGGAACAGGCGTTAGCCATGGACCACCGTTGATACTGAACTGGAATCCGCCATTTCCCGGAAGCGAAGTAACATCTACAAATATAGTTCCATCATTTGCGCCACTGTAACACGCAGTTGGAGCGGCAGTAAATATAGGACTGGTTGGCGCCAATACGGTAATTGGTGCATCTATCGGGTCCTCGCAATTGTTTGTATCTCTGGCTCTTATGATATAATCTCCGGCCGGCACACTTACAAAATTAACCCCAGCCTGATAAGGAGTAATTATACCTCCTGCGTTATCTTCCAGCTGATATACATAATTAGGTGTTCCTCCAACAGCACTTGCCGTTATGGTAGCCCCTGTATTATTACAGGTAAACGGTACCGTAATGTTTGCAGCAGCAACTACCGGAGTAGGTTCGGTTAAAGTTTCAGACAAGATTACTGAACAGGAATTATCTAAAACATCCCGTACCTCAATAGTTTGTATACCCGCGCTTAAACCATTAACCGTCACCGGAGAAACTATTTGGGGAGCTGAAAACGCACCTCCGTTTACTGAATATTCAAAACCATTTACAAGGTCGAAGTTTTCAACTTCAAAAGTAATGGTACCGTCAGATAAGCTATTACAGCTGATGTTGGTAAAATTGGTGATGTTTGCGTCAAAGGCATTTCCAGCAACTATTATGACAGCAGTATCCACAGTACAACCACTACCATAATCTACCGTAATTGGATGATTGCCTATAGCGATATTATTAAAAACGTTTGATCCTTGCAGTGCCCCGCCATCTATACTGTAGGTATAGGAAGGATCGTTTGGCAATACGGTAATATTGGCAGTGCCATCGCAATTGTATGTGATAGTTGTGCTTAATACCGGCTCAATGGGTAATGGTGCAATAATGACATCGGGGATCGTAATTGAACAGGATACCGCATTGGCATCTCTAACTCTAATTGAATAGACCCCATCTATCAGGCCACTGAATACAGCTCCTCCCGTCGTAGAAGCCGTCCAGGAACCTCCATTAAGACTATATTGATAATTACCTGATCCACCAGTCGTAGGAGTCACACTTCCTACGGTAATTTCACCTAATTGAATACATGTGTAGGCCTGTGTTTGAATGGCTTCTGCTACCAGCTGATTTGGCTCAAGCACATCAATTGTCGAGGTCTCTTCGCAATTGTTCGCATCTCTAACCCTGATTGAATAAGTTCCGGCAGCGAGGTTTACAAAATTCCCCGATACCTGGTAAGTTGCACCATTATCAATACTATATTCATATGGCCCGGTACCGTTAGCGGCAACTATGGCAATAGTTCCGTTGCTTTCTCCAAAGCATATAGCAGGAGTTGATGTTGGGGTAATTGTTATGGGCGCATCCTGAAGTATGGTAATATCATACATCGCTTCACAAAAAGCTACACTTCCATTGTTATCACGTACATATACGTCATAATCACCCGCCCCGGTAACGGTTATTGGATTTACTACGCCAAAATCTGCAGGAATTGGAGACACACCATCAGCTACAATTGCAAAGACAAAATTTCCGTCCCCGCCTGCTGCGCTTATAGTTACATCTGTAGTTGTTCCACAAGCCGTTATATTTCCGGCAGAAGCAGTGACTGACAATTCGGGATTAATGGTAATTGTATCTGTACCCGTACAGTTGTTTCCATCAATTACGTCAATAGTATAGGTTCCAGGCCCTAGTCCTGCAAAAACATTGTTGGCCTCATACAGCCCGCCGTTTATTCTGTATTCAAAGTTCCCGTCACCACCGGATGTTACGTTGGCGGTTAATGTTAAGCCGGTAAGGGCATCATAACAAATGTCATTAGGTACTATTGTTAATACAGGTGGCAAGGCAGGGTTTAAATCAAATGTAGTCGTGGCCACACAACCATTTGCATCCGTTACAGAAGCGATATATGTACCTGATTGCACAAGTCCAGTGAAAGCTCCGGTTGCATTGGTCACAATAGTAATCGTATCAGGAAAGGTTATTGAATAAGTATAACCTCCCCATCCATCAGCGGCGGTAAGTATTACGTTACCAGGATTTGTGCACGTAGGCTGAGTTTCACTTGCCAAAAGACTAAGAGCTGCAGCGGGGGCATCTATGGTAACACTTGCTGTGTCAAGACAGTTAGAACCGTTATCTGTTACTGTAATATCATAAGTTCCTGCTGCCAGGTTGGTCAGGGAAATTGTGGCGTTTGTTTCACCTGATCCACTGAAGGCCAGGGGCCCGGTAATCGAATAGTCATATGAAGCAGCAAAACCCGAAACAGTAAAAGTAGCCTCTCCATCAGTATCCCCAAGGCAGGTGATATTGCTTATTAATTGTCCAACAACCCCAATAGGAACTACCGGCGCAATCGTATAACTTTCTTCATAAGTACAACCTTTGGCATCTGTAACTCTGAATGTATAGGTGTCCGGAGTAAGAGCATCAAAATCCGCAGTATTTCCTGAGATAGAGGTTGCCGGTATTGCTACTGGGGCAATAATTTCGAAAAGAAAGGGAGTATTCCCGTCAACTACCGTCACTGTTACATCTGAGGTCAGTGCAGGACAGGTTGGTGCTGAGGAAACAAAAGTTAAATCGCTGGGTTCATTTAATGGATCTATGGTAATGGGGTTGGTTAAAAACAAACAGTTGTTGGCATCTCTTACAGTAATAGCATAGGTGCCATCGGTAAGGCCAGCAAATGTTTCGGCACCAGGTCCGGACACAAAATTTACACCGTCTATACTGTACTCATAAGGAGCAGTACCCCCCGTTACACTTTGTGCCTCAATAACTCCCAATTGAGTACATGTATAATCCTGGATTAGAGCAGCAGCGGCAGATAAACCATTTACCGGCCCGGAAACTGTATAATCTTCAAAGAAATCACAGGACGCACTTCCCTTACGTTGATTCAGCCTGACGGTATAATCGCCTTGGGGTAAGCCTGTAAATGTCCCCGAAGAATTGCTTGCAATCTCAACACCACTTGAATCAATAAGGAAAAAAGTCAATTGATATCCATTCCTATTAGTTATATTAAATGAAATTGAACCAGTAGAATCACCAAAACAAGTTTCGTCTATAACAGTTGTTGGGTCATATTCTATGGAAGGAACCAAAACTATGGTAACTGTATTGGAAATGGCAAAACAGTTGTTTCTGTCTACCACAACAAAGGTGTAATCACCGGGTATTAAGACATCAAAGATCTGGCTGGTCTGAAATTCCGAAGATGGAATATCACCTGGAGTGGGGTAAGAAATAACGGTGTTCCCCAGTTCATCTACAAAAGACCAAATAGCATAGATATGCGGGGTTTTACCTCCATAAGAATCCATTAAAATATTTCCTTCTTTACAAGAGATATGTTGTGAAACCCTGGCGTCCAGATCCAGGTCAGATTCATCAATAATAATTACTTGTTCAGTATAGGTGCAACCATCATCAGTTGTGGCCAATATATCATATGTTCCCGGGTTTAGGTTTTGAAACGTATAATTATTATCTACTGATGGACCATACGTATCTATGGTTGTACCTCCCTGTGAAATTTCATAATAATATTGAGGCTCTACGTCCAATACAGAAATAGAGATCTCGCCCAAACCAATACAGTCTGTGTTTTTGGTTGTAACGTCCACCTGAAAATTACGGCTAAGAACACCTATATCCTCTAACCTGAAAATACAGCCGTCTACCACACCTTGCTGACGCATTTCTACTGAATAGGCGCCATTGGAGTTAATCGTAAAACTTGGACCATTCAATGCGCTAAAAGGCACCAGGATTGCTCCTGAAGTTGCGTCTAATAACTGGTATTCGTAATCGGCGGGCATATTGGTCACAGTGATGTTACCCGGGGAAAGACATATCAAGTCGGTAACATTGTATTGTGGATCCAGCGGATTTTTAAAAATATTGAAGTAAAACCTGCTAAAACATCCATTTTGGTAGTTGATGATCAGCCTGTATTGACCTGCATCTGATGCAAGGAAATTGTTTCCGGTTCCTACATTATTCCATCCGCATCCTGAATCTTTATTGGCGCAATCTTCAACTGAGGCACCACAACTTGTTTCATCAAGCCGCTCCCATTGTATACTAGCAGCATCAGGGATGTTAATTTGTATGAGTTCCGTATCATTAAGCCCGCACAGGAATATTTTTGGCAATAGCTCCCCGTCATTAGGACAGGTCACTACTTCACCTTCAACCGTATTTGTGGTATCATTGATTAAAGTAACTATAGGATTTATCTGGGTGGTTCCAAATAGTTCCACCGTTATGATTTCCTGAAATCCTTTACATGGATCGGCAACTATTTTGTCTACAATAAAAACACCTGTTTCATTTACGACAAGAGTACTTGGATCATTATCGGGGTCTCCATCATTCAATAGTGTATCTCCCGGATCTATCTGGCCATTTAAATTTTCATCTTTGTACCAGATATAAGAATCAAAATTGTCCCCGGCGTCAAGTATAACGTCATCACCACAAAGTTGTACCGTTCTGCTGTAATCGCAACTATCAAGATCGTCCAGCAAAAAGTTGGTAGCACCCGGAGTAACAAATCCACAATTATCAAAATCGGAGACACTGGGATCATCTGTAATCTGGGCATTATTTATAACTCCTTCATAAGTGGAATAGGCCTGGTTTGCGATTAAATCGGTACAGGCATCTACAAAATCAAAACAATTCTCAGCTACTCTTACCCTTAGTCTTATCTCTGAAAGCGGATCCCCTTCTTCAATTAAATTAGGCGGAATATTAAAGGAAATTTCATTTGCGATCTGATCGTATACATAGGTTACCCCCGGAGGTAGCACCAAATCTGATTCAATTACAGTTACATTGATAGGCAAAACATCCCTTAAGACAAAATTGGTAGCATCGTCATTACCAATATTTTGAAAACCAAGAACATAATCTAATAATTGACCCAGGTTTACACCTAAACCTGTAATATCATTACCGGCGATATCCTCGACGGTTTTTTCAACAATAATGTTGGGCTCAATAATCTCCACATTAAAGGAGTTAAAGAATGGATAATATTGATCCCCGCTAGAGGTAAACCTGAAAGTGGCATCCGTTTCTGTATTAGGGATTACAGAGTTTAATGGATTATTTAAAAGGAAAATATCCGTATCATAACCCAAAGTATTGACACTGTTTGGGTTTCGGTTAGTAGTAATCACGCCATCAAGCGTTATATTACTGTTAAAGAAGTTGTTGGCAGGGTTTACGGCATTACTAATAGTGGTAAATCCAGGATTACTGGCCGCTCTTATTTGCATTCTGTCGCCGGTAATTCTGTTATCTCCCTCCAAAGCTGCTGCACCAATGTTTGCCCTTACCGGGCCAACAGGTATAGTGTTAAAACCGCTATAGTTGATATCAACACTTGGGTTGGCGCTTCTTACACGGGCAAAACCATCAAAAGTGGTAATAAGTTTTCCTGATAATGTAGGGTTTTCATAAACAATAATAAGCGTCCAGCCACCTGATGCTCCACCTCCCGGGGATAATGATCCCACAACAGAGCGAATATTTGCCACCGTATAATCCCCAGAAGGGTCTGCTAAAGGGGTTATAAGCGCCGTTACATCTGCATAACAGGCATAAGGGCTGTTCTGTGTAACAGAAGGGTCACCGCTTGTAAATCCGTCAAATAATACTTCATCCGCGGTAATATCAATATAGGCTCCGCCAGGCACCATAAGTTTTACCTGGTTAAAGTCATTTTGTCGCCCGGTACCTAAAGGCTGACCTGCCTGTGCGCTTGGATAAGTAGCCGACCAGTAAAGGCCTGCATAACGAACGAGATTACAACTTGCCTGAGGAAAATTAAAGGTAGCCGTACTGGAGCTGAAGGTTGAAGGGTCTCCATCCACATCAATATACTGCATGTCGAGCCAGTCATTATAGGTGGAAGAATTCCCTGTGGAGTTATAGGGGTCATTTGGTTCCGTATTGCCAGTGCCTCCGTCTCTGTTAACAATATTATTAGCTATAAAAGTAAGATCACCCCTTAAGTTATTCTGATAGCGAATATCAAAAGTGTTGAACTCCTGCGAAATACCTATATAGGAAAAGAGTACCACACAGGTAAAAAGAAAATTCTTAGCAAAGGTTGGTTTCATCTAGGTTATTAAGTTTGGTGTAACGCGCATGATCCACATTTTGTCATCATATGCGTTATTGAGTTTTGAGTAGTAAGATATGAGTGCGTTATTCCAGGATTCATGCCGTTTTAAATAAACATACCGATAGTTATTTTCAGGATTTATAAAGTAGCTGGCACTTAGCCCCTGGGAGTTTAATAGTTTTACAAATCGATTGGCATTCTTTGGGTTGGCAAAAACATTGGCTATTATATAATAACCTGATCCAACACCATTTACAAATTGACTTTTGGTTTTTGGTTCACCGCCGGCAACCTTATCTCTTACTACCACATTCTTTTGTAGAACATCGGCACCATATTCGGTGGATTTCTCACGAACTTTGCTGGAATTATCAGCATAGGCTTCATTGGTATAGCGATTGTCTACATTCATAACCCATAGTTCACCACTATAAGAACCATTTACTCCGGATTTGTGTGCTGCCAGAGCTTCTTTCCAGGTATCGTATCTCTTTAGATATACATACTTTAATCCGTTGTTGGGATTGTCAATATAGTCAGCACTTATCCCCTGATCATTTAGATTGTCAATGAACTTATTCATGTAATGCTCACCTTTGTAAACATTTGCAACTACATAATATCCATTTTCAACCCCATCCAGATTTCTGAATTTTTGCCCTTTTACATTGTTGCGTTTTGCTTCCTGAATAAATACGTCTGCCTGTGTTTTCTTTCGGACAATTTTGCTATATTCAGCTGGTTTTGGCTTTTCAACATTTTCAACAAGTGCGGTTTTGTCATTATTTATGAAATACATTTCTCTGGCTTTTTCTTCCAGATCAGGACGGGCACCATTAGTTTCATTACGAACCATGCGCATTACCATCTCAAATCTTTTTTCAAGATCTTTTTCACGGTTAGACTCAATAGAGTCCTGTCTGAATATGAGCTCTGCAAGGATTGCATCATTCTCTGCCAGACGCCTTTTAAGTTCTGTAATCTCTTCACTTTCTGATGCAAAGGATTCTTCAACTACCTCTTGTTGCTCATCTTCAACGCTTGCTACAGTCTCTTCACTATCTTCCAGCATGACCCTGTCTTCAGTCAGGTTAGGGGTAAATGAATAAGCAAAGGAAATTTCATGAGTGACACCAAAGTTGTCAATACTATTCGTTAAACCTTTCTCCATGGTATATCCAAGTGAAAGCCTTTTTCCAAGATTAAAACCAATTCCGGCAGAAGCCCCGTAAAAACTGTCATATCCGGCCTGGACCCAACCTAATTTGGGTAAGTCGAAAATAAGATTGCCGCCCAAAACAATATCTTCCTGTCCAACGATCCTTGCTCGTAACAGAGGCATTAAACGGGAATGTTCCAATACACCTGAGTTATTTTCCAACTCATATGTATATTGTAAATGTCCTGAGAATGTTTTGTCCGCAAAGTCGGTTACAGATTGACTCGTTTTCAGGTTATAGTCAAAAAGGTTTTCTGCAAAAAGACCAAAGTCAAACTGTTCATAGGAGATATTAAAACCGGGCTGAAAGGAAAGTAAAGAACTGTCCTGAAAACCACTCAGAAATGGATCCAATTCTATTGGGTTTGCCCTGTTTTGATCTAAACCGCTGCTATAATATGATAAGTTAGCTCCAAAAGTAAAATTGCTTTTATCACTTAGTTTTATACCATAGGCATAGTTTGCCAAAATTCCATAATTACTGACAACACCTTCCCTTTGTGTATATAGGCTTAATCCAAGTCCTGATCTGTCATTAATTCTACCACTGTAACTAAGAAAATATAACTGATTATTATCATCAAATGATACCGATTGGTTTCTGTGTAAAAGATTGATATATGAAAGGTCTTCACGAACCGTGGAGAAAGTAGGGTTTATAAGAAACCTATTGAACTTTAACAGATTCTGTGAAGGCACATCATAAGAAATAAACGGGCTATCCTCCTGTGCGCTTACTTTTGTAAGTGCCATGATGAACAATAAAAGGTATATTAATTTTAGTTTCATTTTGACGGTTAGCGTATTATGGTTATTGTGCCTTGTTTCAGGACTTCGTTAGCATCTTTAATCTTATAGAAAAAGACCATATTTTGCTTTGGAAAAGCCATTGAAGATTCGGGCCAGTTATTTTGATAATTGAATTCGTTTAATACTTCCTTACCCGCGCTATTGAAAATAATGACATTAACATCTGCTTTATTCGAGTAGGAATTAGGGATGATCCATAGATCATTTATTCCGTCACCATTTACGGTGATGACATTCGGAATTTTAAAATTATCCAGATATTCAACCGTCAACTCTCTGGTTACCTGGCAATTCCCAATAGTTGCGACAAGTGTATAAGAACCTTCTTCCGTATAGGTAACAGAGGAACCTGTACTCATTACCGCATTATTGGAATCGTACCACATGTATGAGTCTCCTCCGCTTGCGGTGACTATCTTGGAGCTACCTTCAGGAAATATTATAGTATCTGATGGGTCAAGGGTTATTAATGATGGATCCAGACCGCTTATTACAAGCTCATTAGAAGGTAGAGGACACCCGTTCCGATCTAATACCAACTGGTATGTTCCTGGCTCTGTTACCGTTAGATCTGTAGCTGTATTATTCAGATTTACACCATCTCTAAACCAGTTATAGGATTCACCTGCAAGGTTGGTGGTTGTGTTTATTGTAATAGGCTCGGAAGGGCCACAACTAACAAGACTGCTGCTGTTAATGGTTAACACCTCATTGACTAATAACTGAACGCCCAGAGAATTGGATGTCGTGTTATAGGTTGTTATACTTCCGTCAACTTCGTAATTGCCGTTTTCGGTAATGTCGGTTAGACTAATACTCGCTGAAGTTTCTCCAGCAACAGGAGTGCCGTCTTTTTTCCATTGATAGGTAAACCCGGAAATTAAGGAAGCAGTTACATCCGTAACACCTCCACCCGAATCTATTGCGTTGATGGCACTTACATCAAGGACAATGCTGTTATTCGCACAAGCTGTATAGGAAGAAGCGTAATCTATTACGATCTCAAAGGAAGCAGGAGTAACTACGGTTGTTACTTCAGAATCTATCGAGGTTGAAGAGCAAGGCCCGCCACTTAAAGATACTCTGGCATAATATGAGCCGGTTTCAGTTTCACTAACAGACAAACTGCTGCTCGTGGCACCTGCTATAGGATTCCCATCTCTGAACCATTGATATGTGGGTGAGGTGGCATCTGTGGTAATATTTAATGTTGCATTTTGACCGGGTAAAACTACTACGTCCGCAGGATTGTTTCTGGTTACGGTGAAGTTCCCGGCATTAGTTATAGTGACCGCCGAAGATCGTTCTACACATGCACCAGGACCAAAAATTTCAACCTGATAATCTCCTTCAAACCCTGGCGTTGATGCATCCACAGTAAATTGGTAATTGTTGGATGAAGGAATCACCACTCCGGCTTTATACCAGGCATATGTTAAACTGGGATTATTTATGTTGGCTTCAAGGGTTTCTATTTCACCAGAACACAAATCAGTTTTAACCGGTGGGTTTATGGCTATGCCTAAACTGGCACCAGTGGTTACATCAATAATATTGGAAAGCGTATTTCCGGATCCGGAACATGCGCCATAATCAACTTCCACATTGTACATCCCTGCCTGTGTAACCGTTATGGATTCACTTTTCGCGGCTAAAGGCGTTCCGCTTCTGTACCAGTTGTATTGATAGGTACCTGCATTTGCAAGATTGTATACTTCAAGGGTAATTGAGTTGCCGTCACAAACTTCTGCCGTTCCATCTCCGAAGTCTGCATTGCCTTGTTGTCTAACAGTTAGGCCTGAATTTACGTCAATATAGTACATGGGATAAGCAATTGATGCTGCCCCAATTTTAGCAGGACTTGTACTTCTCACCCTCAATTTGTAACCTTCACCCCTGGTATCTGTAGGTAGTGAAAATTGCATATAGAAGTCAAAATTTGTATTTTTTGTGGCATCTCGGGCTAATTCAACGGGACTTGCGAAACTCCCGCTTGCGTTAGATAACTCAAGAATAAATTCATTATCGCTATTGACCAAAGGTGGGCTCCAGGTAAAATTTACCCAGTAGTCATTAAAAGAACCGGAGGCGCAGGCTTTATCCCATGGGGAACTTCCGATTGGTGGAGTTTGGTTAGGTGCGGCAACAGGAGCATTTAAGACCTGAGCACTGAGTTGCATGGATCCTAACAAAAGTATGGTTAAAAAGGAATACTTGATTTTTAAGGATAGTTTTGCTCTCATAAGTAGTGTAGTTTTGGGGGAACTACAGTTTAACCTATTACTGGATTTTTGTTTCGGTAAACCGTACGGGCTGTTCGTTGTTTTTTTCGTTTTACATGCTATGCTTAAGCTTTAATCGAATTTACCAGTGTATTTAACAACAAATATGATATTTAATTACCTCGTTGGGAATTTAATGTTGTAGCACCAATTAAATATGTTGTGAAATCAGGTTATTGTATGGTGAGACTGTTTTATAGGTTGTTATAACCTCATTTTTCCTACATTTGTCGATTAAAATTCAATCTATGAGTGAATCACCTAAATCACTTAATTTTATAGAACACATTATTGAGGAAGACCTCGCTAAAGGGTTTCCAGCTAATGCATTAAGATTTCGGTTTCCTCCGGAACCAAACGGCTATCTGCATATTGGCCACGCCAGTTCTATTTGTCTGAATTTTGGCCTTGGTCTGCGATATAAGGCGCCCGTAAACCTGAGGTTTGATGATACAAACCCCATAAAGGAAGAGCAGGAATACGTAGATGCCATCAAACGGGATGTAAAATGGATGGGTTTTGAATGGGATACCGAATGTTATGCTTCTGATTACTTTCAATTTTTATATGATTGGGCGCTGGATCTAGTTGGACAGGGTAAAGCTTATGTAGACAGCCAGTCTTCGGAGGAGATGGCCAAACAAAAAGGCACACCTACAGAACCGGGGGTGAACAGTCCGTTCAGGGATCGAACAGTAGCTGAAAACCTTGATCTTTTTAAAGGCATGAAAGAAGGTCTTTATGAAGAAGGATCCCATGTACTCAGGGCTAAAATAGATATGTCGTCACCCAACATGTTAATGCGTGACCCGATAATGTATCGCATCCTGAAGCGTTCGCATCACAGAACAAATACCGATTGGTGTATTTACCCTATGTATGACTGGACTCATGGGGAGAGTGATTATATTGAACAAGTCAGTCACTCCCTGTGCACGCTGGAATTTGCCCCTCACCGGGAATTATATGATTGGTTTCTGGACAACGTGGCTGATCCTAAAAAAATCCGACCAAAACAACGAGAATTCGCTCGCAGGAACCTTAGCCATACGGTAGTGAGTAAGCGTAAACTTCTTCAATTAGTGGAAAAAGGACTGGTAAATGGATGGGATGATCCAAGAATGCCAACGATTTCCGGTTTGAGAAGAAGAGGGTTTACACCAGAATCTATCCGGAATTTTGCGGATACTATTGGGATTGCGAAACGCGAAAATGTGGTAGACGTTTCACTTTTAGAATTTCACATCAGAGAACACCTCAATAAAATTGCTCCAAGGGTAATGGCTGTCTTGAATCCTTTGAAATTGGTGATCACCAATTATCCGGAAGGAAAAGAAGAATGGCTTATGGCAGAAAATAACCCCGAAGATGAATCTGCGGGATTTCGCCAGCTTCCTTTTTCCAAAGAACTATACATAGAACAGGAAGATTTTATGGAAGAGGCTAACAGGAAGTTTTTCAGGTTAAAACTGGGTGGAGAGGTGCGCCTTAAAAACGCATATATCATTAAAGCGGAAAGCTGTACCAAGGATGCAGCAGGCAATATTACAGAAGTTCAATGCACGTATGATCCAAAAAGCAGGAGTGGGAGTGGAAGCGAAGAGAGTTTGCGTAAAGTTAAAGGAACTTTACACTGGGTATCCATTAAACACGCATTGCCGGTTGAAATCAGATTATATGATCGGCTCTTTACGGATGAAACACCGGACGGGCATAAGGACAGGGACTTTCTGGACTTTATTAACCCAAATTCGTTGGAGGTTATCACGGGTTATGTTGAACCGAGCCTTAAAGAGGCAACTATTAATGACCGGTTTCAATTTCAAAGAATTGGATATTTTAATGTTGATGAAGATTCCACGAAAGAAAAAATGGTATTTAACAGAACTGTAACCCTGAGGGATACATGGGCCAAAATACAACAGAAATCCTAAAATAGAGAAGTTCTATTTCAAAAAATATTACAATTGGCATTATTTATAGAATAGGATTAATTATAAGCCCACCTGCGGGCTTTATTTTATAATTTGTTGCCAATATACCTTTCGTTATTAAAATATGCCAGCAAAGAGTTCCTTCTTAAGTTTTTAGCTGATAGCAGTGAAAGAAGGGCAAATATTTTGCAAAAAATGAAATAATTTAAAAACTCCTGCGAAGATTCTTCAGGACGGGCATTTTAAATATAATCTTGTATTTCCCAGAAGTTTATTTTTTCGGATTTTGTTTTTTCATGGATTCACCAATCATATTGCTCGCGGTAAATGAGGCTACCATATTATTCAGCATATCACTCCCGGCCTGTGGTGAGTTGGGCAGCAAAATTAAATTGGTTTGCGTAGCTTCACCTATAGATTGAAGTGTATCATAATGTTGGGTTACTACAATAAGAGCGGAGGCTTCCTGTGAATTTATACCTACTTTATTTAGTACCTCTACGGATTCTTCCAAACCTCTTGCTATTTCCCTTCTTTGATCTGCAATTCCCTGGCCTTGCAGGCGCTTACTTTCTGCCTCTGCCTTCGCCTTTTCTACTATAAGGATTCGCGCGGCATCTCCTTCGAACTGAGCGGCAATCTTTTCACGTTCTGAAGCATTAATCCTGTTCATGGCCTCTTTTACCTGTGCATCCGGATCAATATCAGTTACCAGTGTTTTTATAATATCGTATCCGTAGTCCAGCATAGCATCCTGTAATTCTGATTTTACCGCAATTGCAATATCATCTTTCTTTACAAAGACATCGTCCAATTTCATTTTTGGAACCTCTGCCCTTACAACGTCAAAAACATAGGAAGTAATCTGATCATGTGGATATTCTAATTTGTAGAAAGCTTCATATACTTTTTCTTTGATGACCACATATTGTACTGAAACTTTCAGTTTTACAAATACGTCGTCCAGAGTTTTGGTTTCAACAATTACATCCAATTGTTGTATTTTGAGACCTAGTTTGGCCGCAATACGATCTACAAATGGTATTTTCAGTTGTAATCCTGAATTTCGGATGCTATGAAATTTTCCAAAACGCTCTATCACTACTGCCGTTTGTTGTTTAACAGTAAAAAATGAGGCCAATAGAATTAACAGCCCGATAAATAAAATAGGTATTAGAAGGAAATTGCCCATAGCATATAAATTAAGTTAGTGAATACAATTTGAGAGACGTATGAGATAAGTCGTAAATTTTGTTGGTTTGTTACAATTTACCCAACGCTAATCTAATTCTTTTTACACTTTCTTCCCGCCCAACCAGCGCCATAATATCAAATAAATGAGGACCTTTTAAATCTCCTACTATAACCAATCTTAAGGGAGCCATAACTTGTCCAAAAGTCAACTGCTCCTCCTCAATCCATTTTTTAACTTCCTCTTCAATTGCCGAGGAGGAAAAATCATCTAAAATTTCCAGTAAGTCGGCAGCCTTATTTAAAACGGAAGGCGTATTTTCTTTCCATAGTTTTTTAACCACCTTTTCGTTATAAGCACTTGGAGTTTGAAAAAAATAATTACCCAGCTCCCAGAATTCACTCACAAAAGAGGCGCGTTCCTTTATCAACGAAATTACGCCGGCGATATAAGCTTTATTACTTAAAAGACTGTTATCAAATATCTTTATTTTATCTGCTTTTTTCAATAGAATAGGCTGGAATGCGTTTATTAAAATGGAATCCTTCTGTTCCTGCAAATAATGATGATTATACCATTTGGTTTTTTCAGGGTCAAATCGCGCCCCTGATTTATGTACCCGTTCCAGATTGAAGTTTTCTATTAGTTCTTCCAGCTTAAAAAACTCCTGTTCAGTACCCGGGTTCCATCCTAAAAGGGCTAAAAAGTTTACAACAGCTTCAGGAAAATAGCCAGCTTCTTTATACCCGACAGAATCTTTCCATGAAAGAGGAAATACAGGGAATCCCCCCTTTTCTCCATCACGCTTGCTTAATTTTCCTTTTCCTTCCGGTTTCATAATTAAGGGAAGATGGGCAAATTCTGGAGCCTTCCATCCGAAGGCATCATATAATTGATTGTGCAGGGCTAATGAAGGCAACCATTCTTCTCCACGAATAACGTGGCTTATGTCCATAAGATGGTCGTCTACAATATTTGCCAGGTGATAGGTGGGCATACCATCACTTTTAAATAGTACTTTATCATCTAATGTATTGGTGTCAATTTGAATATTGCCACGTATAATGTCAGTTAAATGCAATACTTCATCCTGTGGAGTATAGAAGCGGATTACATAGTTTTCCTCTCGGGCCAGTCTTTTTTCCAGTTCTTCCCGCGAAAGGGATAAGGAATTATCGAGCTTTATACGATTATGCCAGTTATATATGAATGTTTTACCCTGCTGTTCATGATCTTTTCTGTGAGAATCAAGACTCTCCGCAGAATCAAAGGCATAATAGGCATTTCCGTTCGTTATGAGTTGATCGGCATATTTCCGGTAAATTAATTTGCGTTCACTTTGTCTATAGGGGCCGTAACCAGATTCTTTGCCGGGGCCTTCGTCAAAAGTAATACCACACCAGTTAAGTGCATCAATGATATATGCTTCCGCACCCTCAACATAACGATTTTGATCTGTATCCTCTATACGGAGGATAAAATCCCCCTGGTTTTGTTTGGCAAACAAATAATTAAAAAGGGCAGTTCTAAGCCCGCCTATATGCAGAGGGCCAGTAGGGCTGGGTGCAAAACGGACTCGTACTTTTTTGCTCATTCAAATAATGTTAGAGCACAAATATAGTTGTTAAAAAAGCACTATAAAATAATTTATGAACTTGCCTTTTTCATTTCATCAGGTATCCTGGGGTTCATAATCCGAAACCACAAGGGAGGTATGAAGGACAATACCATAGAGGTGGGATAACCATACGGCATTTGTGGCGAAATGTCATGGTAATCCAGTATCTGGTACTTTTTGGAAGATTTATAGTGGTGATCACTGTGTCTAGTCAGTTCATACAAAATAATACGGCCCATTACATGGTTGCTGTTCCATGAATGAACTTCCCGAACCCGTTCATAGCGACCTGACGGCATTCTTTGTCTAAGCAAGCCATAATGTTCTATATAATTAACGGTTTCAAGAAGTAAAAACCCTACAAACGCGGCTAATATAGCAACTAGTAATACAGTATCACCATAAAGTAAATAAACTGAAAACAAATAGCAAAACTGAATTACTGTATACCATAGCATATCATTTTTTAAGGAAAATAGACTGATATTTTCAGATTTTAGAAATTTTCTTTGGATCGACCAGGCATTTATGTACTGTCTGTAAACGGATGTTACCCAAAAGGAATATACCGATTGGTTGTATCGGGCAGTTGCGGGATCTTCTTTTGTTGCGGCATGAAGATGATGACCAAAATTGTGCTCAATATAAAAGTGCATATACAAGGATGGCAGAAGCAATAATTTGCCCAAAAAGCGTTCATAACTATAAGAGCGGTGACCCAGCTCGTGAGCAACATTAATTCCATTTGTTCCAAGGACAATTCCTAATGATATTATAGTTCCGGATAATTCATATGTTTCATAGGATTGGGTAATTATTTGATTGAATGAATAAATTAAAAGCCCAAATACAAGAGGGAGATTAAGGTAAAGCAACCAATCGAAAAGCTTGTTTTTTAGACTGGCTTCTCTTTCCTTCACGTTTAAATTGGAGTCTATAGTTGGAAGAATTAATTCCAAAATCGGAATGGCAATAAAAGCGTAAACAGGTGTAATAAAACTCCAACCCCCTTTAAAGTAAATTCCAATAAAAGCCGAGATGGGGATAGTGAATGCCGCGAGGTACTTTAAATCTTTCATTCATTACTTTTTAACAAATATTTGAGGTAAAAATCTAGTTTAACAGGTATCTTGGTATTAAATATAGCAGAATTTGAACAGTTATAGTAACATATTGGATAAACTGAACCGGTTTAGCCGAAAATATTACTCAAAACTATTAATAAAGGGCGTATTACTTTTTTTAACACTTGGCGCGCTCTATTTTATGGTAATTCTAGGGATTGAGTATTTTTTGTGGCTGAATTCTACTGGGCGTTTTGTGCTGTTGCTTTTGTTTTTAACAGTTGAAATATTTTTACTTTATTATTATATAGCAATTCCTATTTTCTATCTTTTTAAGCTTAAAAAAGGTATCAGTAACAAAGAGGCTTCTTTGTTAATTGGGAAACACTTTCCTGAAGTGGGGGATAAATTATTGAACCTTCTTGATCTAGCTGAAGATACTCACAAATCTGAACTTTTGTTAGCAAGTATCCAACAACGCTCGGACAAATTAACTAAAGTACCCTTTACCAAAGCAATAAATCTGAACGACAGTTATAAATATCTCAAATATTTAATTATACCTGTGTTGGTCATAATGGTACTTTGGGTTTCGGGCAATGTAGATACATTTTTTGGATCATATAAACGGGTAATTAATTATGATACAGCTTATGAACCTCCGGCTCCCTTTTCCTTTAGGTTATTATCCGGTGATTTAAGGGTTTTAGAGGACCAAAGCCATACAGTTCAAGTAGCTACGGAAGGAAAAGTAAAGCCGACAGATGTATATATTGTGGTAAACGGGAAAGAAATATTACTTAATAAGGTTAAGGAATTCTATGAATATACTTTCATCCCCCCTTTGAATTCGACAAAATTCTTCTTCAAAGCTAATAATATTGAATCACGGATGTATATGTTGGAATCCCTTAAAACACCATCAATTCAACTCTTTGAAATAACTTTAGATTATCCACAATATACCAAAAGACAGGCGGAGACCATCAAAAGTACCGGAAACGCTTTATTTCCCGAGGGGACAAAGGTCAGCTGGAGGTTAAAGGGCCTTAATACCGACAAAGTAGTTTTGATTAACAAAGACACTTCAATCACATTTGAAAAAACCCAGGATGTGTTTTCAATGAGTAAAACTATTTATAAGGAGTTTCACTATACTTTGGCGACGTCAAACCAAAATGTTGAAAATTATGAAAAGCTCGATTACCATTTTCGCGTAATTAAAGATGCTTTTCCTTCAATAAACGCAAAGCAGGTTAAGGATTCATTGAACCCTAATTTGGTATATTATATTGGAGAGGCTTCTGATGATTACCGGCTTAGATCTATCAGGCTTATGTGTTATGAAGGGAATAGTAAGGAGGAAAAGCAAATACTCTACCTTAGTAGTCCGAACGCAAATTACAACCAGTTTTATTATACTTTCCCTTCGGGATTAAACCTGGAAAAGGGGAAGGAATATTCTTACTATTTTGAAGCGGAGGACAATGATGAAATTCATAATGGAAAGGTTGCAAGGACACAAGTGTTTTCAACGGCAATCTTGGATGATAAACAACTGAAAAATAAAGAATTAGAAACGCAGCAGGCAATTATCAAAGGGATGGATAATACCTTGGAGGAGTTTAGAAAACAGGAAGAATCGCTAAAAGAATTAAATAAAGAACAGAAGGAAAAAAACAATTTGAATTTTAATGACCAGGTTCAGGTCAGGGATTTCTTAAAAAAACAGCAGGAACAAGAACAATTGATGCAAAAATTCAGTAAGGAATTAAAGGATAATCTTGAATCTGTTGACAAAGAGGATAAGCTGAATGAGATGCTCAAAGAGAGACTTGAACGTCAGGAAATGGAAGCAAAAAAGAACCAGAAACTTTTGGAGGAATTAAATAAAGTAGCGGACAAGATTGATAAGGAGGAATTGTCAAAACGCCTGGAAGAATTAGGTAAAAAACAACAAAATAGTCAGAGAAATTTAGAACAACTGCTGGAATTAACAAAGCGGTATTATGTAACTGAAAAGGCAGCTCAATTGGCCAGGGATTTAGAAAAATTGGCTGATGAACAAAAAGTTTTATCAGACACGGTAATTGATACGAAAAGTCCGGGATTACAAAAGGAAATGAATAAACAATTTGACGATTTAAAAAAGGAGTTGGAGGGATTAAAAGAGGATAATAAAGCACTTAAAAAGCCACTTGATTTAAGAATAGATCAAAGCAAGGAGGAAGGGATTAAAGAAGATCAAAAGGAGGCTTTGGATGAATTAAATAAACATGAGTCAGGTGGACAAATACCTGGTGAAGAGGATAAGGAAAAGACTGCTACAAAGGCAAAACAGAAGCAAAAGGCAGCTGCTCAAAAAATAAAGCAAATGAGCGAGGAATTGAGTTCTTCAAGCGCTGCAGGGGGGGAAACAACTATTACAGAGGATGCTGAAATGTTAAGGCAGATATTGGATAATCTTGTGACATTTTCTTTTAAGCAGGAAAAATTATTTGATCAACTGGATGGTTCAGATTTTGATATGGGAAATTATTCAGGCAGTGTAAGGAAGCAACAGGAATTGCGGAATTTATTTGAGCATATAGATGATAGTTTGTTTGCTTTGTCATTGAGAAGGGCAGAATTATCTGAGTTTGTTAATGAACAAATTACGGAGGTGTATTACAATATAGATAAGTCGCTGGAGAGTATTGCGGACAGTAAAATATATCAGGGTGCTGCTTATGAACAGTATGTGATAAGTGCTTCAAATAGTTTGGCGGATTTTTTAGCAAATCTTCTTGATAATATGCAGGAAAGCATGAAGGCCGGTTCAGGGTCCGGAAACCCTAATGATGGATTTCAATTACCGGATATAATTAAGGGACAGGGGGAACTTAAGGAGAAAATAGGTCAAATGGGTGAAAAAGGAAAAGAAGGGTCAGAAGGAAATAAAGGCAAGGGCACTAAGGAAGGAGATGATGGACAGGAAGGGGACCAAGGTAATGGTAAGGAGGGTAATGAGGGTGAAAATAGGGAAGGTATGCAAGGCAATGGCGATAAGGACAATACGGATGGTGAAAATGGGTCAACGGGTAATGGTGGATTGAGCGAGGATGAATTAAAGGAGCTATATGAAATATATAAGGAACAGGAATATTTAAAACAGCAGCTGGAATACCAAATGCAGGATATGATTAAGGCCAGCGATAGAATGCTTGCAGAAAAGCTTATAAAGCAAATGGAGGAATTCGAAAATGATTTATTGGAAAATGGAATTACTCAAAGAACGTTGGACAGGATGAATTTTATCGAACATCAATTACTAAAGCTGGAAAATGCTTCTTTAAAACAAGGTAAGAAAAGTGAAAGAGAAAGCGAAAGTAATACCAGGACATATAATAACCCGGTAATGACCATGCCTGGTTTTCTGGAGAATTATAAAAATGAAATAGAAATTTTAAACAGGCAAGCCTTACCTTTGCGGCAAAATTATCAGGAAAGGGTGAGATATTATTTTAAAAGCGATGATTAATTATTACTATGAAAGTGAATTTGCTCTGAAGGATGAGGATAAATATACCAATTGGATTAAAAGGATTGTTAATAGCGAAAACAAGAAATTGGGGGAATTGAGTTATATATTTTGTTCTGATGACTATTTATTTGAACTGAACGAAAAGTATTTAGGGCATAGCACATTTACAGATATTATAACATTTGATTATTCTGAAAATGAAAACTTATCTGGCGAGGTTTATATCTCCATAGACAGGGTAATTGAAAATGCTGAGGAATACAAGGAAGAGTTTGAAAGGGAGTTACTTAGGGTAATGGCTCATGGTGTATTGCACCTTGCGGGATATAACGACAAAGAGGATAAGGAACGGAAATCTATGAGAGTAAAGGAAAATGAAAAGATTGAAATGTTCCACGTGAAACAATAGAAGTACGATGTTTGAAAAGGAATATGATGTGGTTGTTGTTGGGGGTGGTCACGCCGGTGCGGAGGCTGCCGCGGCAGCTGCCAATTTGGGTTCAAGGACGCTTTTGGTGACTATGAATCTGCAGACGATTGGACAAATGTCCTGTAACCCTGCAATGGGCGGAATTGCAAAAGGGCAGATTGTTAGAGAAATAGATGCGTTAGGGGGTTATAGTGGGCTAATTACAGATAAGTCAGCAATTCAATTTAAAATGCTGAATAAATCTAAGGGTCCTGCAATGTGGAGTCCAAGAACTCAAAACGACAGGATGCGTTTTGCTGAAGAATGGAGAATGGCACTGGAGAAAACACCCTTGATTGATTTTTACCAGGAAATGGTAAAAGGATTACTTGTAAAGGGTGATCGCGTAATTGGCGTTAGGACTTCCTTAGGAGTGGATATTAAATCAAAGGCGGTAATATTGACAAATGGCACCTTTTTAAATGGCCTTATTCATATAGGGGATAAGCAGTTTGGGGGAGGTAGAGCAGGAGAAAGGCCTGCAACCGGAATTACGGAGCAGTTGACGGATTTTGGATTTGATAGTGGCCGTATGAAGACCGGAACACCACCCAGGGTGGACGGCAGATCGTTGGATTACAGTAAAATGATACCACAACCTGGAGACAAAGATCCGGATAAATTTTCGTTTCTAAAATCTCATATCTTAAAAGAACAGCGTGATTGTCATATGACACATACGAATGCTTTAGTTCATGATTTGCTTAAAGAGGGTTTTGACAGGTCTCCTATGTTTAATGGACGGATAAAAAGTATTGGTCCAAGGTATTGTCCATCTATCGAAGATAAAATAAACCGATTTGCCGATAAGGAAAGTCATCAGATTTTTGTAGAACCAGAAGGATGGAATACAGTAGAGGTCTATGTCAATGGCTTTTCTACTTCATTACCCGAGGATATACAGTATAAGGCCTTAAAGTCTGTGTCAGGTTTTAAAGATGTCAAATTTTTTAGACCGGGATATGCGATTGAATATGATTATTTTCCACCTACACAATTAAAACATACCCTGGAGACCAAGCTTATAAAGAATTTATACTTCGCAGGGCAGATTAATGGGACAACAGGATATGAGGAAGCGGCTTCGCAAGGTATCATGGCAGGGATAAATGCGCATTTAAAAATCAATGAAAGGGAGCCATTTGTCTTAAAAAGAGACGAAGCTTATATAGGTGTTTTAATTGATGACCTGATTACTAAAGGAACGGAAGAACCTTACAGGATGTTTACCTCAAGAGCTGAATATAGGACGTTATTAAGGCAGGACAACGCAGATCTTAGGCTTACACCCCGGAGTTATGAAATTGGGCTGGCAAAAGAAGAGCGCATTATGGCTATGAGAGAAAAGGAACAAAAATCCAATGACTTCATTGAGTTTTTCAGGAAAACCAGTTTTGATCCGGAACAAATTAATCCAATTCTGGAAGATGTTTCTTCAGCTCCGGTAAAGCAATCCGATAAGATGTTTAAAGTGTTTTCCCGGCCAGGCGTCACAATGTCTCATATGTTGAAATTGGATCAGGTTTCAGATTATGTAAATACAAACGACTTAAATAGGGAAGTATTGGAACAGGCTGAGATCCAGGTAAAATATGCGGGTTATATAGCCAAGGAAAAAAATAATGCGGATAAACTCCAACGTCTCGAAAACATAAAGATTCCTGATAATTTCGACTACAGCAAACTAAGATCACTTTCTTTTGAAGCCAGGGAAAAACTTGCAGCTGTACTGCCGGCTACTATTTCTCAGGCATCCAGAATTAGTGGTGTTTCGCCAAGTGACATAAGTGTTTTGCTTGTATATATGGGAAGATAGTCCGGAAATGTTCCACGTGGAACAAAACAAAAACTATTTTAAAATTTAAATTTATAGCAATACTTAGATAGCTAAGCTTTGAGGTATACAATAAGGCGCATTATTGGAATTAGGGATACTACATATTCTTTTTTACACGCCGGGGTTTTGCATTATCTTCGAAACGCCACAGGCAAATGAAGACAACACTAAAGGAGAATGGAGAAATTTATTAAAACCAAAGATTTTTCGGTTAGCGGTGAAGAATTTGAGCTGTTATGGGACGCAGAGCTAAACATGCTAAAAACACACCCTCAGCCAAAGATTCTGGAACATTATTACATTAGTGACGCTTACATTTCACATACAGATTCTGCGGAAACCTTAATTGAAAAGTTGTACCAAAAAATAAAAAAACGCAATTTAAGAAAGAAGATAAGGCTTATAAATAAATATGGCAGAGCAGGGGATACACTTTTAGATATCGGCGCGGGAACTGCTTCATTTTTGGAGTCTGCTATGAACGATGGTTGGGAAACTTACGGAATAGAACCAAATAACAAAGCGAGGGACCTGGCGCTAAAAAAAGGATTGAAACTAAAAGAAAACATTGATCTGCTACAGAAACGAAATTTCCAGGTAATCACCATGTGGCATGTGCTGGAACATTTACCCAATTTAGATGTACAGATAGCCAAAATTGTATCGCTTTTAAATAAGGATGGAACATTGATTCTAGCCGTTCCCAATTTCCAATCTTATGATGCTAAGTATTATAAAGAGTTTTGGGCGGCTTATGATGTGCCCCGACATTTGTCTCACTTCTCCCAATTGTCAATTAAACTACTTTTTGCTAAACACGGAATGAAGGTAATTAAGATAAAGCCCATGATATTTGATTCCTTTTACGTCTCCCTACTTTCAGAAAAATATAGAAACGGCAAAGCAAATCTTTTAAAGGCATTTTTTATTGGGCTGAAGTCAAATGTGCTGGCCTGGAAGTCCAAAGAGTATTCATCTCTCCTTTATATTCTTAAAATCGACCAAAAGGCATTTTAAAGAGCGCTAAGCGACTTTTAGTTATATCAGCACATAAAATACCTATATGCAAAAGTTCGTCAATTTCGCAAATCGAAACAAAGGCAAATACTATAAATGAACTACACACTTATAATAAAATTCTATAAATTATATCTATTATAAAGCAAGCTGGTTAAACAGTGTCTTTTAGCTCTTGAGGGCTCATTTTACTAATTATTAAATAAATCTCAATTCTTTACAAAAAGCTTTCCTATTTTTGCCCAACTTAAATTTAAAAAACAGATGAAGAAAATAGTTTTAGCAATTTTTTTATTGGGAGTAGTTGCCTGCGAGCAAGATAAAATTGGCTTTGTGGATAATGTAAAGTTAATGGAAGGTTATCAGGAAAGGGTTGACATTGAGGCTAAATTTAAAATAAAGGCTGATGCTTTAGGCAAAAAGAGAGATAGTATTTCTCAAGCCTTTCAAATAGAGGCGCAGTCTTTTCAATCCAAGGCTCAAAGTATGTCTCAAACCAAAGCTCAGGAAGAGTACGGCATGTTACAACAAAGGGGCCAGTTTATAGGTCAGCAATTACAACAGGAGGAACAGCAAATTCAATTGGAAGGTCAGGCCGAAATGGATACTCTTATAAGTAAGGTAAAGGAGGAGATTAATGGTTTTGGAAAAAGCAATGGCTATACCTATATCTTAAGCGGCGGAGATGGCGGCAGTGTATTGTATGGGGCAGAAGCAAAGGATCTTACTCAGGATATATTAAAAATACTTAACGAGAAGTATAAAAAATAAGTTGCAATAATTTGATTTGCATATAATATAATAGAGTCCCTGGAATATTGTTTTACGCTAAGGCTGTAGAAGAAAAACCAGAAAAATTGCCGGGATAAAATAAATTGCTATGGTTTTGGCCCCCTCATAATCTTTAGCTATTCTTTGGCCAAATAACAACATCAGCAGTGCAATACAGGAAACAATTGCCCCATATAACGCAATTGTTTGTTCGCCTGTGGCAAGGAGCTGTAGAAGCCCTGCAAAAGATAGTATACCTGCAGCCAGTTCTGTAAAAAGGACAGTACCCAATAGATAAGGGACCAGGTGTTTTAACGGAGTGTCCGTAAAATGAGCTTGTAACCAGTTCAAATTGCCTTTCCAATCAATTACCTTATCAATTCCGCTTTGTAAAAAAGTAATTATCAGAAACAGCAAGATCAATATGACGGAAGCATTATTTAGTAAGTTTTCCATTGCACATTACTTATAAAGAATTAATAATCAGTTGTTTAGAGTCAATTGAAATGTTTAAGCTGCTCGTTTATGTAACAAGCGCGTCAGCCTAATGGATAAATCTGTCAGAATAATTTTGGCATTCCCGTTTCGTTCAATATGGTATATAGCTTCTTCAAATTCATTTACAATAGACAAAATGTTTCTTTCGTGAATGAAGGGGGCAAATTTCTCAAGTTGAAAGCCGTCAATATGAATGCGCATATATACCAATTCTTTGACATTATAATTTAACAACATGGCCTGTCTCATAACAGCCAAACAATAATTTAGAAATTTTTTTTGAGTTTCTCTCCCGGTTTTGGCAACTTCCTCGCTCCAGAGAATTAATTCATGAATAGCTGCTTTGTTACCTTTTGCCTTAAACGCGCTGCGTACCCATTGCACAAACCATTTTTCAAAAATTAAATCTTCTGAATCTTTATTCATAAGATCCATGGCTTTGTTGAAATTACCATTCGCCTCATGAGCAACTTTCAGCGCCTCTTCCCTGGTTAGCCCATTTTCTATCAACGCCACGGCAATTGAATCTTCAGATAAAGGTGGGAAATGTAAAATCTGACATCTGGAACGTATGGTTTGTATGATCTGTTCTTCATCTTCGGCAATAAATATGAATACTGTTTTAGACGGGGGCTCTTCTATCAATTTTAGCAGTTTATTGGACGCTGCAATATTCATTGTTTCAGCCATCCAAAGTATCATTATTTTGTATCCACCCTCATAGGACTTTAGGGAAAGTTTTTTTACAATATCATATGCTTCGTCAACGCCAATTTGCCCTTGTTTCTTTTCAATACCAATAGATTGATACCAATCAAAAAGATTTCCATAAGGCTGTTCTTTTACAAATTGTCTCCATTCCGGCAAATAATGATTACTTACAGCATGCGATTTAACTTTATTGGAATTCGAAACCGGAAATGCAAAATGTAAATCCGGATGAGATAATGATGCACATTTCAGGTTGCATGATTCTTCAATGGGAATATTTTCACCGCCCGAATTCCCGCACAACAAATACTGTGCATAAGCCAAAGCGGTTTCCAGCGTACCGCAACCCTCAGGGCCCACAAATAATTGGGCATGTGGAATGCGTCCTGCATCGGCACTTGACCAAAGATGATTTTTAATATGAGAAAGCCCGCGAATATCCTTAAATAACATACCTTCAAATATAGGACATTTGATTTTCTAACAATAAATTATTGAGGCTGCCTTTACCTGAATTGTAATAATCTTTACATTTGCGATTCTCAAAAACAATTAAACCGCATGGTAACAGTAGACGATTTTAATTTTAAAAACAAAAAGGCTTTAATACGTGTGGATTTTAATGTGCCATTGGATGCAGATTTTAATGTAACCGATTCAAATCGCATTGAAGCAGCAAAACCAACAATTATTAAAATCCTGGAAGATGGTGGAAGTGTGGTCCTTATGAGTCACCTGGGGAGGCCTGATGGTAAACGAAATCCGGGATTATCCCTGGAGCATATTTGTGTTAAAGTATCAGAGGTTTTAGGAGTTGAGGTAAAGTTTGTAGAGGACTGTGTGGGTGAAGAGGCAGAAAAAGCAGCGGCGGAATTGCAAAGTGGAGAAGTCCTTATGCTTGAAAATCTTCGATTTTATCCGGAAGAAGAAAAAGGAGATGTATCATTTTCTAAAAAATTGGCCCGTTTGGGAGATATTTTTGTCAATGATGCCTTTGGCACAGCCCATAGGGCACATGCCTCCACCACTATAGTGGCTCGTTTTTTTCCTGATAAAAAATGTTTTGGCTACCTGCTTGCTAAGGAAATCAAAGCCATAGACAAGGTCATGAAGACAGGCGAAAAACCGGTTACCGCAATACTTGGTGGCGCCAAGGTATCCTCTAAAATTACTATTATTGAAAATATTCTGAGCAAAATAAATCATCTTATAATAGGTGGTGGGATGACATATACTTTTGTAAAAGCCCAGGGGGGTAAAGTTGGAAATTCAATATGCGAAGATGATAAAATGGACCTTGCCCTTTCTATTCTTAAGAAAGCCAAAGATCTGGGGGTTCAGGTTCATCTCCCCGTGGATGTTATTGCTGCAGATGACTTTAATAATGATGCAAACACAAAAATAGTTGACGTTGATAAGATCCCTGATGGCTGGCAGGGATTGGATGCAGGGCCAAAAACATTGGAAATCTTTAAAGAGGTTATACTTTCCTCTAAGACAATATTGTGGAATGGCCCTGTAGGAGTTTTTGAAATGGAAAACTATTCTAAAGGAACCATAGCCATAGGCAACTATATTGAAGAAGCTACAAAAAATGGAGCATTTTCATTAGTTGGTGGAGGAGATTCGGTAGCTGCAGTAAAGCAATTTGGGTTCGAAGACAAAGTAAGCTATGTATCTACGGGAGGAGGCGCTATGCTGGAAAGTCTGGAAGGAAAATCTCTACCTGGAATTTCGGCAATATTAGAGGCTTAAAGGCGTTATCGATAAACAGACTTATTGCTTATTATAATTACTTTAAGAAGCATTATTTTAATGTTACATAAAAAAAAACGATTTTCGCTTATACCCTACGGCCAAAAATCAGATTTATGACTGCAACCAGAGAAATTATTCTATATATTTTTCTTCTTGTTTTTGCTGGACCAATGCTGGCACAAAAACAAGAAGATCGATCGGTTTTGGAGAGTTCTTCCTTAAATAAAATGGCAGATAAAGAAAAGGTGGAAATAATTAAAAAACCACTAAATCTGAATGCCGTATTCCAAGAAACTTTATCCAAAAAAGATCCTTCAGCTGAAGCTACAGGGATAGTTGAGGGTTATAGGCTTAATGACAATGTCAAGGCGGCCAAATACGATAGTTTATGGATGAAGGAGTTATATGAAAATGCAAGGCTTTATGACGAAATGCAGGCATATGTCTCGAATCTGGAAACAGACTCCTTAAAACAAATTACACTTGATACAGAGGTTTTAAAAGAAAGATTGGAATTGTTAAATCAGAAGACACCTTTTAACATCGAGTATAACCCCTCGCTGGAAAGAGTAATTCAATCTTTTTTATTGCGGAAGCATGAATTTATGGAACGCATGATTACAGCAAGCCAATTCTATTTCCCCATGTTTGAACAGGAATTGGACAATTACAATATTCCTTTGGAAATTAAGTATCTGGCAGTCGTGGAATCTGCGTTAAACCCTAGAGCCAAGTCAAGAGTCGGTGCTACAGGTCTTTGGCAGTTCATGTATAGCACGGGTAAAATGTACGGCTTAGATGTAAGCAGCTATGTGGATGAACGCAGTGATCCAATAAAATCAACCGAGGCGGCATGCAAATATCTATCTAAACTTTATGAAATTTTTGGAGACTGGGACTTGGCATTGGCGGCCTATAATTCAGGGCCCGGAAATGTAAATAAGGCTATAAGAAGATCCGGTGGATATACAAACTATTGGAATATTAGAAGAAATCTGCCAAGGGAAACGGCAGGTTATGTACCGGCGTTTTTGGCCACAATGTATTTATTCGAATATGCGGATGAGCATGGAATTGAGTTAAGCAAGGTTGAACGCCCATATTTTGAAACTGATACGGTACATATTAGAAAACTTATAACATTTGATCAAATTTCAAAACTTGTTGGTGTTAGCAATGAAGAGTTAAAAGTTCTAAACCCTTCTTATAAATTAGATATTATTCCCAAAATTAAAGGCAAGGAATATACCTTACGTCTGCCAAAGGATGCTATTGGTAAATTTGTAGCCAATGAGGAAGCCATTTATGCATTCACAGAAGAAGAGAACAAAAGCAGGGAAAGCACTTTGCCAGAGCTGGTTACTGCAGAAGAAAGAATTAGATATAAGGTTAGAAGCGGTGACTACCTGGGTAAGATTGCGGAACGCTATGGTGTTGGAGTTAGTCAAATTAAACAATGGAATGGCCTTAGCAGTAATGATTTAAGAATTGGTCAACGCCTTACGATATTTCCGAGAAAACCAGTAACTGTTGCGTCATCCGGCAATAAGACAGCTGTAAAATCTTCTCCTGAAAGTGTTGTTTCCGGGGACTTCAAAATCCATACTGTGAAAGAAGGAGATTCATTATGGACGATTTCCAGAAAATATCCTGGAATTACTATTGAAAATTTGCGACAATGGAATGGTATTAGTGGTAACAATCTTAAGCCAGGCACAAAATTGAAATTGTGTGATTGTTCATCCTAAAATAAAATATATGAAATACTTTGGATCGCTATTTTTAGCTGTATTTATTTTACTTTCCTGTAATGACAAAAATAAAAAAACATATAAACCTGTTTCTGTAGGAGCCATTAATTCGCTGGCTGTTGTCATGGACAATGAGCTTTGGGAAGGAAAGGTTGGAGATAAGGTTAGAGAACATTTTGCCGCACCCATAGTCGGGCTTACCTGGAACGAACCCCAATTTTCTATTGAGCACATGCCACTTAAGGTATTTACGGGGATGACAAGGCATAGACGCTCCGTTTTATATGTGAGTTTAGATACCCTGGATTTGGCACACATAAAGACGGATTTATATGCAACTCCTCAAAAAGTAGGGGTGATAAAGGGAAAAACAGAGGAAGAACTCATTACAAACCTGGATGCCAGTGCAGACAAAATCATTGCTTCATTCAAGAGCACAGAAATGGAAGAAGCACAAAAAAGATTTTTACGCTCCCTGAACAAAGACACCATTCTGCAAACAAAATTTGGCATATCTCTTAGACTTCCATCAATTTATAAGGTTGGAAAAGAGGAGGATAATTTTGTTTGGATAGACCGTGAGATTCCCAAAGGCACGATGAATATAATTGTTTATGCTATGCCCTGGAACAGTTTTGAAAATGATTCGACTTTCGTTGGAGATATTGTAAAGATGAGAGATTCAATTGGGGAAAAGTATATCCCAGGGCCCGACATACCTAATAAAACTACCTATATGGTTACCGAAAAGGCATTTGCCCCTTACGTATTTCCAGCTGAGATTTCTGGTTTGAAGGCTGTTGAGGCCAGAGGCATCTGGGAAATTCAAAATTATCCTATGGCCGGACCTTTTTTGACTTATATTATAAATGACAAGTCCAATAACAGAAAATTGATCCTGGAGGGTTTTACATTTGCCCCTGCGACCAACAAAAGGGACTATATGTTTGAACTTGAAGCTATTCTCAAAACACTGAAAATTAAGTAGGTTTTATTAATACGTATTTAAAAAAGGCCCTGAAGATTAATCTTCAGGGCCTTTTTAAGTATATAATTTTAATATGAATTAGTCAAAAGCAAAACCGGTTGACACTCTAAATATAAATGCGTATATGGTAATAAGAAGCAAAGCAAAGCAAAACCATGAAAACACTTTGAAATATTTATTTAAAAAAATGTTCGTCCAATTTCTGAAAGCTTCCAGGTATAGCTCTTTAAAAAGTAATATTTTTTCCATCTAGTGTATTTTTTTAATTTCTTTGGTACAAATATCTTTTTAAGGATTTAATATGATATAAAAATTGGTTGAAAAGCATAAATATTTGGCGTAGGGACATGCCCTTTTTCCAACATCTTTGAAAGGCCTGAAATAGGCGTTTAAATGCACGGAGAGTATAATCTGGAAGCAAGAGATGGAGAATAACCTTTAGGAAAGAAAAAAGCGCTCTATTAAGAGCGCTTTTAAGGATTTAGGTTGCTTGGTATTAATCAAAAGCAAATCCGGTAGCTACCCTGAACAAAAATGCATAAAGCACAATGATAAAAGAGGCAAAACAAAACCACGAGAATGCTTTGAAATAATTTTTTATTATTACATGGCCAATATTTTTAAAGGCATCAAGATAGATTTCTTTAATAAGTAGAATATGTTTCATAGGGCTGGGATATTAGATTATAGACATTATATAAATAACTAAAATTATTTCTATTGCGTATTTTCGGCAGGATCTTTGTTGTGAAAATGTAATCTAGGGTGGTGAAAATCAATGAATTAATACAAATTCTTAAACATCATTAATAATTTTCATAAAAACGACTATCATTTATAAATACAGTTCATTTAATTTATTAATAGCGTATTTATATTACATCTTCACAATTATAAACTCGGATCGTCTGTTGAGCTGATGCTTTGCAGAACTGCATTTAACTGTACCATCGCATTCGTTAAGCAATCTTTCTTCACCATATCCTGTAGCACTTTCTATGCGATCGGGAGAGATACCCTGGGATATCAGATATTCCCGTGTTGATTTAGCCCTTTTATCTGATAAGTATTTATTATAAGCCATTTTTCCTCTGGAATCTGTATGAGACTCTATTTTAATAACCATCGTTTTGTATTCATTCATAACTTCAACCAGCTTGTTCAGTTCATTAGCGGCATCTTTCCTGATATAGAATCTGTCAAAATCAAAGAAGATCATATCTATTTTCAGCTTTTTAATGCCATCTTCAATTGCAATCAGTTCTTTTAATTTTTTCATTGACACTTCGGCCTGTACTAATTCATTTTCCCTGGTTAGTAGCGATTGCTCATCCATGAAATAGGCATCTTTAGTAGTCTTTAATATATATTTTGTTGAGCTTTCAAGATCTTCAAACACAAAACTTCCATCCTCTCCGGTAACCACTTCCTTAAGTTTAATATTGTTTTCATCTAAAAGCATAACCAATGCTTCCGGCATTACTTCTCCCGTCACTAATTCAGTGACAACACCAGCGATAGCATTTTCGTTAGCCTCTTCAGGCATCAATTTCTGAAATGAATAAATATCATCATCCCCTTTACCACCTCTTCTATTGGATGCAAAAAAACCTTCTTGAGTTGTTTCATTTACAATGTAGGAGAAGTCATCTTTATTGCTATTTATGGGTTGGCCAACATTTCTTACTTCCAGAAAACCCGCTTCATCATCATAGGACACTTCGTATATGTCAAGCCCGCCCATGCCTACATGTCCATCGGAAGCAAAATAAAGTTTCTTTTCATTAATAAAGGGAAACATTTCCCTTCTTTCGGTGTTTATTTCCGGGCCTAGATTTTTTGGTTCGGAATAAGAGCCGTCACTATGCACATCTACTACAAAAATATCGGTCATACCAATGCTTCCGGGCATATCTGAAACAAAATACAATTGTTTTCCATCAGGGCTCAGAGCCGGATGGCCGGTTGAGTAATCATCGCTATTAAATGGAAGTTCTTTTCCTTCAGTCCATTCGCCATCTATTTTCTCGGACATGTATATTTTCAGATTGTTATCGCCGTTTTTATCACGTTTTAATTTTTTACCGTAATTGTTCCGGGTAAAATACATGGTTTTATTATCGGCCGAGAATGTTACGGCTGCTTCATGGTATTTGGTATTTATCTTTTTTGAAAATTTCAGGGCATTTTTAACTTCCTGCGACTCTTTATTTATTTTAGTGACATAAAGGTCGAGATAGGGCTGGTTATTTCGTTTATACCGACGGGTATTAAAAAAAGAAGAATCCATTGCGGAAGAAAAGACCAGCTCATCATCATTGTAGAACATTGGAGAGAAGTCTGAATATTTGGAATTAACAGCCAAATTTGCAATATTATATTTTTCCTCAGCGCTTAGTAGATTGTCTAATTGAATTTCATTGGGGGTTGCCCTGGTATAATCATCCAGATCACGACTATTTCCTTTTTTCATTTCTTTATCATATAGTCGCATTAATCGTTTGGCCCTGGCATACTTCCCGGTACCCTTTGAGGAACTGGCATATTTAAAGATATTCTCGGAAGACATCTCCTCTTTGTAATTGGTATATAGCTTATCATACCAGTAATAGGCTCTCTCCATGTTTGTATTATAGTAGTGTGAATCTGCCGCTTTTTCTAATATTTCAAAGGATTGATTATTTGGATTAAGTTCAAGAACCTGCTCGTATAGTTCTGCAGCTTCAGCATACCACATCTTACTAAAGTATAAATCAGCCTTTTGAAGCAGTTTATCATTTGTAATTAGGCCGGAACTTTTTTTATTCAACCCTGCAACCGGGTTGGAATACCCATATTCCGAATTGATTTTGACGGAGGGAATGGAAATTGAATGCTCTTTCTTTTCCGATAAAGCCAATTCTTTTGATGCAGCAACTGCATTTGGATCCAGGACATTCATGATCCATAATTTATCATTGTAGTCTCCATTGAGATTTGACCTGCATGAATTTATGGCCTCTTCCCAATCTTGAAATTCCTCTATATACACATAGTTTAAGTTATTTGCGGGATGGATCGCAACCTTGGAATCCAAATGTTTTTTACTTAGTTTTTCCTGAAAGGATTTTACATTGTGGACATCTCCAAAAACCCCTGCAACTAAATAATAACCATTCTTAAGTCCCTTGAAATCCGGGACTATCCTGGCAGCAATTTTATTTTCCTTGGCTGATTTAATAAATTCTTCTGAACTGTTCTTTGTCTTTTGGATCGATGTTTTGTGATCAGCATCTGACATTTTAATGGTGTAAACCGATGAAATTCCCTGAACATCCATAATCCAGACTTCGGGCTTGTATTTTCCTTTCATTCCCGTGGAACAGAGATTAATTGCTTCTTTCCAATTTTCATGCCGCGACAGGGATACATAATTTAGTTTAGTAACCGGATGCTTTATGATGGAAGCATTTAGCTGCTTAAGTCTCAACTTATGTACCAATTTATTGGCATTAACAGGATCACCAAAAACGCCTGCTATAATATAGTATCCATTATTTAGACCTGAGAAATCTTTGACTAATCTTGCGGGTATGCCATATTTCCTGGCTGTTCTCTTAAATTCAAGATCAGAATCGGGACTAAATGTTTTGACATTATCGTTGAGGAGTTTAATGCGCGTTGTATTATGCCTCAGTTCATCTGAAGATATATTTGTATGTTTTGTATCATTCCAATGCGCATATACCCCTGTTGTGATCAGGAATATAGTAGTGAGAATAAGCCGCATATTTTTAGTATTCATCAGTTCAGAAACTTGGTAATTAGAATGATCTGCTTATGGAATCAGTATTTTGAATGTTTAGGCAGAGATTCACCAATATGATTGTTTTAACGTCGAAATTAAATGTATTAATGCTCCTGAATTATTTTTTGTTGTGAAAGAGATGTATTATGTCGTGTACGATCAACTTATGTATTTCATCGATAAAATGTAGTTCGAAATATAAATAAAATTTTGTATGGAAAGTATTACAAATGGCTTGCATTAACATTAAGAAGTGGCCTTTGAAGGTAATAAAACCTTGCGCTTTAAAATAAAACAAATTGTATAATATAACATTTTATGAATTGCTATTGCAAAAAAAAAGCGCCTATAATGGCGCTTTTTTACTCTTGGAAATTACTTGATTATTTTTCGTTATTCTCCTCTAGCTTGTCGTCTTCTTTTGAAGCATCTTTAAATTCTTTGATCCCACTTCCTAAACCTCTCATTAATTCAGGTATTTTTTTGCCTCCGAATAAAAGCAGAACTAATACGACAACTACGGCTATTTGCCAGGGGCCTATTACTAAAAAGGTAATTAATGATACCATAATTTTTAAATTTAATGCATTACAAATGTACTAAAAAAGTAATTATATTACTGTTAATAGTAACGGGAAGATGTATTTTAAATTGCAAAGACCAAAAAATGTTTATAAACCGTATATTAGAAAGCGGTTTAAGTTTTTCGACGGGATAAATTTGACAGGTATTTACTACTTAATTCAATTCGAAGCTTATATTTGTGTTTATGGCTAAAAAAGTTAAAAAAAGAAAGGAAATTCGGAGAAAGCTTTTGCATAAGTATCGCTTAGTGATACTTAACGAAAGTACTTTTGAGGAAAAAATTTCTTTTAAACTTAGCAGGCTTAATGTTTTTGTCACCGGATCCTTGTTTATTATTGGCCTCATTGGATTAACAACATTATTTATTGCTTTTACACCATTAAGGGAGTATATCCCTGGATATTCTTCTACCAAGCTTAAAAGACAGGCAACAGAACTGACGTATAAAACGGATTCTTTGGTTACTGCATTAAATTATACCAATAAGTATTTAAGTAATATTCGGATGGTGTTACGCGGAGATATTGAAAACAATCAAATTAACAGGGATTCCCTTTTTGAACAATTTAAGATAGATCCTTCAACCGTAGACCTTTCCCCAATCAGGGAAGATTCTCTACTAAGGGCAGAAGTAGCCTTAGAAGATAAGTACAATCTTTTTGAAACAAATAAGGGGGAAGAGGGCCTTGTATTATTTTCCCCGGTAAGCGGTACAATTTCTCAGGAATTTGACGCGAAAATCAAACATTACGCAGTTGATATCGTTGCGCTTAAAGATACTCCCGTAAAAGCGATTGCTGCTGGTACAGTCATTTTTTCTGAATGGACTGCTGAAACGGGGTATGTGATAATTATGGAGCATAAAAATAGCATACTATCTGTTTATAAACACAATGGTTCATTGAATAAGAATCAGGGAGATTTTGTAAGGGCCGGTGAAGTTATCGCTTCGGTCGGGAATACCGGGGAACTTACAACAGGACCTCATTTGCATTTCGAATTGTGGAGCAATGGCAATCCTGTAAATCCAACAGATTATATCGATTTTAACTTGTAAACATGTCTTTAAAATCGCTGGCAGCCAAAATTTTTGCAAAGAAAATAGCCCGAGGAACTGCTAAATGGGCTGGAGACCCTATTAAAAGTCAGCAAAAAGTTTTCCGCAATTTAATCAGGAATGCCTTAAACACAAAATTTGGTAATGATCATAATTTTGAGCGTATAAGCAGTCACTCAGATTTTGTGAATGAAGTTCCGATAAGAGATTACGAAGCTCTAAGAGTATATATAGAGAAAGTGGTAGCCGGTGAAAAAAATGTCCTTTGGCCGGGAAAACCGATTTATTTTGCAAAAACATCGGGCACAACTTCCGGCGCCAAATATATTCCAATTACTTCTGAATCAATAAAAGAGCAGGTTCTGGCTTCAAGGAATGCAATTCTGAATTATATCCATGAAACCGGAAATTCAGATTTCGTAGATGGAAAATGGATTTTTCTTCAGGGGAGTCCGGAATTACATGAAAAAAACGGCATTAAACTGGGGAGATTGTCAGGTATTTCTGCCCATTACGTTCCCAATTACCTCCAAAAAAACCGACTGCCCAGCTGGGAAACAAATTGCATTGAGGACTGGGAAACCAAGGTGGAAAAGATTGTAGAGGAAACGATAAATGAAAATATGACACTGATAGCCGGGATACCTTCCTGGGTTCAGATGTATTTTGAAAGATTGAAATCCACGAGCCACAAGAGTATTGGTGCACTCTTCCCAAATTTCAAACTTTTTATATATGGAGGTGTAAATTATGAACCTTATAGAGCGAAATTTGAAGAACTGATAGGACGAAGGGTAGATAGTATAGAATTATTTCCTGCCAGCGAAGGATTTTTTGCATATCAAAATTCCCAAAAGGATGAGGGAATGCTTTTATTGTTGAATTCAGGAATATTCTATGAATTTGTCAGGGCAGATGAATTTTTTGAAAAGCAACCAAAAAGGCTAACCATCGGGGAAGTAGAATTAAACACAAACTATGTGATGATAATTTCCACTAATGCCGGTCTTTGGGGGTACAATCTTGGTGATACCGTTAGGTTTATTTCAACCAGGCCATATAAAATAGTAGTTACGGGTAGAATCAAGCACTTTATTTCGGCATTTGGCGAACATGTAATTGCAAAGGAGGTGGAGGTGGCAATGCAAAAGGCGGTGGAAGCTTGTAATGCTTCTATTAACGAGTTCACTGTAGCACCTCAAATTACTCCGGAAAAAAATGAGTTGCCCTACCACGAGTGGCTTATTGAATTTGAGCGAAGACCCGCAGACATGAAAAAATTTGTTGAAATACTAGATAACTCACTTCAGGAACAGAACAGTTATTATTTTGATCTTATCGAAGGCAAAATACTTCAACGTTTAAAAATTACTTCAATTAAAAAAGAGGGATTTCAGGAGTATATGAAATCTATAGGAAAATTAGGAGGACAAAATAAAGTACAACGTCTTTCAAATGATAGATCCGTAGCGGATAAGTTGCTGTCTTATAGTGAATAATGATTTGGAATTCAACGGAGACTAAAAGCAATTATGATAAGTTTACACTAAAATTCATAGACCTAATTAATTCATAAATTTAAAATGTAATTTTGTTAAAGTCTATGGAAAAATTTAAGGATAATACCAGAGCACAGGAATCTACAAATGCCATTGAGCGGATGTATATTACAATGCGTCATTTATTCAATAGAGGCTTTTATAAACCTACCGGCGTTTCCGGTGAAACCTTGAGAAATGCGCTGTTGCTGTTAAGACCAGAGATCTATGGTTCATTAGCGGAAGATAAGGCAGAACTTGACGGGTTGGTCTATGTATTGGAACGTTTACCATCCGGAATAGAGCAGTGCAGGTATATTAATCTTACTTCAGATGAAGGTTATGGCAAATCGCATTTCAAAGCGATTATTCCACCAAAACGGAGAAGAAATTGCTATCGGATTGATAGTGAACAAATGAATATCGAGATCACCCGGGGACGTTCAGATATTTATGACATACTTACGCACCTTACTTTTTTGTACATAGAGGCTGATAAGATTGCCTTTCGGGTTTTAATTGAAGACTCAAACGAGACTATTCGCGATTGGCAAAAATTGGAAAAGGCTGCAAACAAGACTAAACTTACGCAAGAGGAGAAAGAAACGGCTTTGATTCATACGGCAAATATCCTTGGAAGATCTTTTGTAGAGGTATTGGAAATATATGAAAAACTCGCAACTAAAAAGGAGCCGGAAAGATTTTTAAAGATTTTGTATTGGTTAGGAAAACTATCAATTGAAGAGGAAACCGGAGGCGAGAAAAGGGTAATTACTTTTAGTAGTATGCTGAGGGAGCGCCTGGGACATCATATTCATGGTGAAATATGGGCCGAAACCATAAAGAAAACACTGGATAAATATAATTTATTAAAAAGGCCAATTCATATTATTAGTGCTAATATGCACAGTGTTGTAAATTCTTTGTATGCCAGAAATGCACTTAAGAAAGAGTTTCCTTCGAATGGGTCTTTAGAGATATATGAAGCGCTAAGCTCAGAGAAAAATATTGTATTAAGAAATAAGGTAATCGCCAGTGCAAAAAGGAATGGGATGATTTCCCTTGAAGACAAATCAGGAACCAGTATTGATGTCCAGATATTTGATATGGCAAAACTGGGGCAGGAAGCCTGTTGCTATGAACTTAATCAGGATCTTCCCGATGATAAAAAACCTGTTATATTTGTTATGGACTATGCCTTTGGTGAACAGGCGTATGAAACAATAGATGAACTTTTAAAACCCTATGTCTTAGAAAATGGTCAAAACGTTTTCCTGGATGTAGCTTCAATTTCAATTATGGGGAAAGCGGGCATTCTTGAAGGCGGCAAAGGAGATTTAATGATTCCGTCTGCGCATATATTTGAAGGAACGGCGGATAATTACCCATTTAAGAATGAGCTTTGTGCTGCTGATTTTGAGGGTAACGGACTAAAGGTTTTGGAGGGTACCATGGTGACTGTTTTGGGGACTTCCTTGCAAAATAAGGATATCCTCAGGTTTTTTCACGAATCTACCTGGCGCGCTATCGGACTGGAGATGGAGGGGGTGCATTATCAGAAAGCTATACAGGCTGCAGCTAAAATCCGCAAAAGCATCAGGGAAGAAGTCAAGGTAAGATATGCATATTACGCATCGGACAATCCTTTGGAATCCGGTAGTACTTTGGCCTCCGGAGGCCTTGGAACAACAGGGGTAAAACCAACGTATCTAATCACGGATAAAATACTTAAGCAAATTTTTAATTCCTAAACATGGCAGATCAACAAACACCGAAAGAAACCACATCAATTGATGAAATAGATTTGGGGCAGCTATTTAATATGATTGGCAATGGATTTACCAATCTTTTTAAATCCTTTTTAAGGCTATTTCTGTATATAAAGCGAAATTTAATCAAATTGGGGATCCTCGTACTAGCTGGCTTGTTGATTGGTTTTGGCCTAAACAAAATAATAACCAAGAAACAGAAAATAGAAGTTATTGTTAAACCTAATTTGGAGAGCAAGAATTACTTGTATGATGTTGTAAATGAAATTGCAGCTAATATCAAGGCAAAAGATACTCGTATTCTTCAATAAGTTGGGGATAGATGTACTTCAGCTTGAAGGTTTTGAAATTGACATTCAACCTGTTGAAAAAGAATCAGCTACAAATACTGAAGAAGACATTAGTATCTGGAATTATTAGAGAAATTTCGAAATGATGCCTTAATTACAGGATGTACTAAGGACAGAAATTCTTAATAAAAGCACATTAAACCATAGGATTACCTTCACATTATAAAAACTTGGATACAGGTTTAAACTTATGCAGATAAATTAATGACTTATATAAATTCTAATGATTACTATACAGAATTGGCTAAAATAACCATTGAAAATGCAGAGAAAAGGATTATACAGGATCAGGACTTAGTAAAACAAATAGATATCTGGTTACCAATTATTCAATAAAAATGGCGCAAGAAAGTGAAAGGATAGAGGGAAGAATTGTTTTGGATAATGAAGATCAATTGGATATTACAGGAATTTTAAATCTGAAAAATGCTGTTATTCGGGATATTGAACAAAAAAAATTAGAAATCCAGGAACAAAAAAACCGATTAGTATAATAAATTTTGGAAGCTCACAACAAGTTGAAAAATCCTTTTTTGGTAAGACAATAATATTCATCCCGAGCATATTATTAGGCTTGTTTTTTTTAATAGATATTATAAAGTACCTAAATAAAAGAGCAAAAGAAGATAAACTTTAATGACAGGAACCAGTCAGAAGATTAGAAGCATATCTTAATTACAGGAGGGGCAGGATTTATTGGTTCCCATGTTGTCCGAAGATTTGTAAATAACTATCCGAATTATAAAATATACAACCTCGATGCTCTTACCTATGCCGGAAATCTTGAAAATCTAAGTGACATTGAGGACCTGCCCAATTATTTTTTTATCAAAGGAGATATTTTAGACAGTATATTTATTAATGCCATTTTTGAGAAGTATCGCTTTGATGGAATAATTCATCTTGCAGCCGAATCACATGTAGACAGATCTATCACTGACCCTTTGGCTTTTGTAAAAACTAATATTTTAGGCACGGTTAATTTATTGAATGCCTCCCGTGATCTTTGGAAAGAAAATATGAGCAATAAGCGCTTTTATCATATTAGTACAGATGAAGTCTATGGTTCTTTAGGTACGGAAGGTTTGTTTACTGAAAACACACCCTATGAACCTAATTCACCTTATTCTGCCTCAAAAGCGAGTTCAGACCACTTTGTCAGGGCATACGGTGAAACTTATGGCTTGCCATATATCATTACGAATTGCTCAAATAACTACGGACCTAACCATTTTCCCGAAAAGTTAATTCCACTATGTATCACCAACATCATCCAAAACAAACCCTTACCGGTATATGGAGATGGCAGATATACACGTGACTGGCTATATGTCAAAGACCATGCGGCTGCGATTGACCTGGCTTTTCACAAGGGGAAAAACCAGGAGACCTACAATATTGGGGGCTTTAACGAATGGCAAAATATTGATTTAGTAAAACTTCTTTGTAAACTGATGGATAAAAAGTTAGACAGAGAGGAAGGGGCATCATTGAAATTGATAAGGTATGTTAAAGACAGGCCGGGGCATGATTTAAGATATGCCATAGATGCCAGTAAAATAAATAAAGAGCTGGGATGGAGACCCTCCGTTACTTTTGAAGAAGGCCTGGAAATGACTGTTGATTGGTATCTTGAAAACAAGGAATGGCTGGATCATGTTACTTCAGGGGATTATAAAGAATATTATGAAAAAATGTATAATGAAAAAGGGTCCAATCAGTAACATATAATCTAATGAAAGGAATAATATTAGCGGGAGGATCTGGAACGCGCTTACATCCTATTACATTGGCTATTAGTAAACAGCTTATGCCTGTATATGACAAACCGATGATTTATTACCCTTTAGCTACATTAATGTCCGCTGGGATACAGGATATTTTAATCATTACTGATCCGGACAATTGCCCTCTATTCAAGAAACTTCTGGGGGATGGCAGACAACTGGGTTGCAGGTTTAGCTATGCCATTCAAAAAGAACCCAAAGGGCTGGCGGAAGCTTTTATCATTGGATCAGATTTTATAGGCACGGACAAAGTCGCTTTAATATTGGGGGATAATATATTTTATGGCGCTGGACTGGCGGGTTTATTGCAACAAAATAGTAATCCCATTGGAGGTATTATATTTGGATATCATGTTCAAGATCCGGAGCGCTATGGTGTGGTTGAATTTGACGATGCGGGCAAAGCTATTTCTATAGAAGAAAAACCAAAACATCCTAAATCTAATTATGCGGTTCCAGGGATTTATTTTTATGATAATGAGGTTATACAAATTGCCAAAAACATTAGGCCTAGTAAAAGAGGTGAATTAGAAATTACAGATATCAATAAGGCCTATTTGGAGAACGGAAAACTTAAAGTTAGTATTTTAGACAGGGGTACAGCCTGGCTGGATACAGGCACGTTTCAATCTTTAATGCAGGCATCGCAGTTTGTTGAGGTTATTGAAGAAAGACAAGGCCTTAAAATTGGATCAATAGAAGAAGAAGCTTATTCTCAGGGATATATAACAAAAGAGCAATTGCATGCATTAGCTAAGCCATTATTAAAAAGTGGTTATGGTAAATACCTGATGGGATTAAAATAATTCAAAACACCACATAATCATATTCAAATTGACAATTACAAAAACTAATATAGAAGGCTGTGTCGTTGTAGAACCAACTATTTTTGAAGATAACAGAGGAGCTTTTTATGAATCTTATAATAAAAAGGCTTTAGAGCATTATCTGGGCATGCCTATAGATTTTGTTCAGGACAACCATTCTATTTCCGCCAAAGGTGTATTAAGAGGATTACATTTTCAAAATGGGACCTTTGCTCAGACAAAACTGGTTCGAGTTATTAGAGGTGAAGTAATAGATATAGTGGTAGATATCAGAAAACAAAGTAAAAGTTTTGGCGAGTATTTTAAGATCAGACTTTCTGAGGAAAATAAAAAAATGTTATTTATACCTAAAGGATTGGCACATGGGTTTCTTGCTTTGGATGATAACACGCAATTTATCTACAAATGCGATCAATACTACAAAAAAGAGGCTGAAGGTGGAATAATCTATAATGATCCTGATCTAAATATTGACTGGGAATTTCCTTCAGATCGCTTAATTCTTTCTGAAAAAGACAAAAAACTACCCTTTTTAAAAGAACTGGATTTATGAAAAGAATTTTGGTAACAGGTTCTGAGGGGCAATTGGGGAAATGTTTACAGAAAATCGCCGGCAATTACGATTCTTTGGCTTTTAAATTCAAGGACTCCAAAGCATTAGATATAACCAATATAAAAAGTATAAACTTAGCATTTGAATCCGGGCATTATGATTATTGTATTAATTGCGCGGCCTATACCAATGTCGAACAAGCAGAAAAAACTCCAGAAAGGGCATTTGCGGTGAACGCTGATGGAGTCCATAATATTGCCACTGCCTGTAAGAACAACAATGTAGTTCTGATACATATTTCGACCGATTACGTTTTTGATGGGAAAAAAGAGAGGGGCCTATTGTGACTACAGATATGCCAAACCCGATAAATCAATATGGAATGTCTAAATTAGCTGGTGAAAATTATATCAAAGACATTTTAGAGAAATATTTCATCATCAGGACTTCCTGGTTGTATTCAGAATTCGGAAACAACTTCTATAAAACTATTCTTAACCAAGGCGACTGACTGGCGTGATTTAAAAATTACAGATGAACAAACCGGCTGCCCAACAGATGCCAATAATTTGGCAAAATACATTCTAAATTTAATTGCTTCTCAGAATCACAAAATACGGTCTTTATCATTTTACAGATGGGAAAGCTCTGACCTGGTATGGTTTTGCAAAAAGAATTTTAAAGGAAAACAATCTGGATGGGAAGGTTAGAGTCGAAAAAGCTAAGAATTATCGTACTTTTGCCGCTCGGCCCACAAATAGTGTATTATCAGCTTAACCCCAATCTTAAGTGAGAGCAGAATACAAAGAAAATTGCCTCCCTGGATGAGCTAGGGAATTTACACTGGGATTGCTATATCCCGGGAAGCCAAGTAGTAGGCCATGGGTTTAAGAACGAAGCGATTGTCCATATAGGAATCGCCCTTATATTACGATTTAACTAAAATTCGGGCATTTAAGGAAAGCTCATCCTTTGGTGCTGAACTACCTCCGGAGAACCAAACAGCAATTCTACGGGGAATTTGGACTTATTTAACTGTAACATATGCTTTTTAACTCTCTGGATTTTGCCATATTTTTTCCGCTGGTCTTTGCTTTTTATTGGATCGTTGCAAAAAATAAAACGGCAAGAAACATTTTCCTGCTCGTTGCCAGTTACTTCTTTTACGGTTGGTGGGATTGGCGTTTTTTGTTTTTGATTGCCATCAGCTCCCTGGTAGATTACTTCGTGGGCTATAAATTGTCTCAAACCAGCCATAACAAACGAAGGAAATTATTGCTGGGGCTTAGCTTACTGGTCAACCTGGGTTTTTTATGTTACTTTAAATACACCAACTTTTTTATAGAAACCTTTGTAGATTCCTTTAGGCTGTTCGGAAGATCTATAGAAGTCAGTACCTTGAAAATTGTACTACCGGTAGGCATCAGCTTTTACACCTTTCAAACATTGAGCTATACCATAGACGTGTACAGAAACCAGCTTAAACCAACAAAAGACATACTGTCTTTTTTTACTTTTGTGGCCTTTTTTCCACAACTTGTAGCTGGTCCTATAGAAAGGGCGTCCCATTTATTGCCCCAATTTTACAAAACCTACAGGTTTAACTATGCGCTCGTAAAAAGTGGTTTGCTTTTAATGGCTTTTGGGTTGTTTAAGAAAATGGTAATTGCAGACCGTGTAGGTATCCTGGTCAATCAGGTGTACAATAATCCGTTGGAGTACCACGGGTATGAAACCATAGTGGCAACGGTATTTTTCGCCTTTCAGATTTATTGCGATTTTTCGGGCTATTCGGATATTGCCATTGGGATTGGACGGACCATGGGCTTTGACCTCATGAAGAATTTTGACAACCCGTATTTCTCCAAATCGATCACGGAATTTTGGCGCAGGTGGCATATTTCATTGTCCACTTGGTTCAGGGATTATGTATACATTCCTTTAGGGGGCAACAGGAATGGGGAAGCAAGGACATATTTTAACCTGTTTGCGGTTTTCTTGATCAGTGGCCTGTGGCATGGGGCCGCTATGACCTTTATAATTTGGGGCGCCATTCATGGATTGATCATCATGCTTGAAAAGGCATTAATTCCCCTTAGAACCTATACCTATAATATTCTTAGTGTAAACAGGGATAGTTTCTCCAACAAACTTGTATTCTCAGGGATTACTTTTTTATTGGTATGTATTTCCTGGGTCTTTTTCAGGGCGAACAGCCTTAAAGATGCCTTTTCCATCATTTCAAATTCCCTTGTAGACAACTATAAAGGCCTGTATTATGGTGGTTTATTTAAGCTAGGGTTGGATCGAGTAGAATTTTCGGTTGCCATTGTGGCTATTGCCGTATTATTGCTTTTCGATCTCTTTCATAAAAAGAAAGCGGCCATACAATGGTTGTCCTCTCAAAACGTGGTTTTTAGATACTTTGTGTATGTTTGCATTGTGTTTGTTATTCTAATATTTGGGGTCTACGGGGAAATGGCACCAACGGAATTCATTTATTTTCAATTTTAGGATGTTCAAGTTTTTTATAAGGATCATATTTTTTTCAGTTTTAGTCCTTGGACTTATTGTGTTTTCCAGTAGATTATTCCTGAACAAGGAAAATATGCAATCGATAAAAAGTGAGGAACATCGCAATGACAAGGAGGACGTTGTCATTGCTTTTTTTGGGTCTTCACATGCATATACCGCATTTGACCCGAGGGTATTTGAAAATGAAATTAAAGTGAACACTTTCAATTATGGAGCACCTGTTCAAAATTTAATGGTTACATTTCACGTCGTTGAGGAAGCAATTACCAAGAGAAATATCAGCTTGGGGGTGGTAGATATTTTCCAATCCACGATTATGGAACCTCCAATGGACGAACGTACGGCATCTTTTCAGTACAGTACACTGGACTATATGGACTTCTCATTAGACAAGATTGAAGTGCATAATAGATTATATGGAAGACAAAACCTATTAAATGTGTTTCCTGCTATACGGGAACATATACTTTGGAAAGAGCGATTCTTTCAGCCAGGATTCGTTCTGAACAGGAATGATGATTATTTCAAGGGCTTTAAGACCCAAATGTACTTTGACAAGAAAAGTTGGATAAAAAATACCAGGAACAAGGAGACATTTGCTACCCCTCAAATAATTCTAGGTCAAAAACTAAGTGAAGGACAGAAGGAAGTAATTGATAATATTATCGAGCTTTTTAAAGATAAGAATGTTCCTTTGTTTTTTGTGAGTGCTCCTATCTACCGGAAGTATATGAGTAACAAATATTATACGTATCTGGAATTGATCAAAGAGCATTGCAATGAAAAAGGAGTTGCTTATATAGATTATAATGACTTATGGGACGAATTAAATCTCCACCTTTATGATTTTGCGGATATTAGCCACCTGAATAGCAGCGGTGCCTTAAAGGTGTCAGGACATCTTGCGAACTATATAAAAAAGCATTATAAAGCCCTGGAGGAACCTAAAGCCGCAAAGGGCACCAGGCTGATAGCGAACAGATATTACCATATGGATACAGGTTTTAAATATGTTCTGGGGCATAAAAGGATAATGAATAATTCCATCAGCAAGAAAACAGGGGTTCTCGAAATTGCAATCTTTAAGGATGCAAATGAAAGGCTGGAAATTGTATTGACAGGGGATAGTTTAAAGGACATTCAATTTAAACTAGAATATGAGATGCCTTTATATGAAACCAGAAATATCCCGCCATCTGTAAGTAAAAAGATTATTGAAAATAGGTATACACAGAAGGAATTCCTGCCCGACATGAAACAGAATAGTTCTTACACGGGATTTAAGTATAAAGAAAAGGAATTTAAAGTCGTTCTGGCGGATTGCCCATTTATGGAGATTAATGGACTCAAGATTTTGGTTGGTGACACTACCCAAGCAACCCAGGTTCTGAAGATTGACCACCTGGTATTAAAGGCATCTCGACCAACCATTTTCCAAAAAAGCAGTGGGCTTTAAAATTTCAAACTAAGGAGAATACCGTGGCATCAAACATGAATAGGTTATGAAAAAAAAAGTTCAGAACGCTCTAAATGATGTTGATTTCAAAGAAATCCTTACCAAAGGATTTTCTTTTTTGTCTATAAGTGCCATAGGCCTTTTCATGGGGTATTTGTTTACTTTTTTGGTGGCTAAATATTACGGAGCTGCAACATTCGGTTTAATATCGCTCTGTTTTTCAATATTCCTATTTGCAGGTATTATGGGTAGGTTAGGTCTCGATGTAAATTTAGTTAAATACTACGCTACTGAAGCAAACCTTAATGATACCGGATTATTTTATAAGGTATTGTTGAAATCATTCATAGGGTCATCTATAATAGCAATTATATTATTTTTACTAAAGGGATATATCATTTATGATATATTTAAAAAACCTCAATTAGAACCCTATTTTATTTGGACTGTTTTAGCAGTACCTATGTGGTCCGGCACTTTGGTATGTGCAGGATTATTAAGGGCAAGAAAAAATAATAAATGGTTTGCTTTTCTAAACAATCCAGGCAGATTTTCTTTTACGGTACTATTTTTCTTGATTTTATGGTCTATTGCAGACTCTCCAATTAATGCAATTAAAGCCCATTTTTTCGGCGTAAGCACATTGTTTGCACTTTCTTTTTATCTATCTGCGAAGAGCTTACAAAAAATGACTCTTGGCGCGGTTCAAAATTCATGGGCATTTCTCAAAGAAGCATTGCCCATGATGTTGTCCTCAACTATACTCGTTCTGTTAGGCTGGTTAGATACTTTTGTTTTGGGAATCTATGAATCAGTCGATAAGATCGGAATTTATAATGTTGCCCTTAAGGTAGCTACTTTGACGAGCTTTTCATTACAAGCAATTAATTCGATTCTGGCACCCAAACTGGCTAGCAGTCATTATGAAGGAAATCAGAAACAGTTTCATAAATTAATTCATTTTACTACACGATTAAACTTTTTTTCGACTCTGGTTATTGTATTGTTGATTATCATATTTCACAAATGGATATTGGAAATTTTTGGTGCTGAGTTCGTCACAGGGGGAAGTATTTTGATTATATTATGTATAGGCCAATTAATTAATAGTATGTCAGGATCCGTTGGAGTCATTATGCAGATGACGGGCCATCAAAAAGTTTATCAATACATAGTTCTAATTGCCTTAATTTTAAATATCGCACTAAACTTCACTTTAATACCCTTATATGGAATCCTTGGGGCAGCTGTTGCTACCGTAGTCAGCATCTCGAGTTGGAATTTAATTGGGGCTGTTTATCTTAAACAAAAACTTAACATCAAAAGCTACTATTCTCCATTTAAAAAAAATAAAATGAAAGTAACATTTGAAAACAAAGAGGTTAATTTACCTGATTTTTTGATTGTAGGTGCAGCTAAAAGCGGGACTACATCTATGTATTACCATTTGGAAAGCAGCAAAGATATTCTTTTTCCCAAAGAAAAGGAATCTCATTTTTTCACCTTCTACAATAACCACCCAAATTTTAAAAGCCCTAGTTATCTGCCTACTGCAGTCTCAAATTTACAGGAATATGCCGGAGAACTAAATAAAGTAAAAAACAATCAAAAAATTGGTGACGCATCGACATCCTATTTATACAAGCATGAATTAGCTATCAGGAACATTAAGAAAATCTATGGCGCACAGGCAAGGGATATTAAAATTGTTATTATCCTTAGGAACCCAGTTGAAAGAGCTTGGTCTCAATATTGGCATAATCGAAAGAATTTTAATGAGGGTTTAAATTTTTTAGAAGCCATTGATGAAGAGATCGTAAAAAGGAGATTAACAAATGACTGGAGCTTTTATTATAATTATATCGATTTTGGATTTTATACAGAACAGATTGAAAGCTATCAAAAATTTTTTCATAATGTAAAAATATACTTGCAGGAAGATTTAAAGAATTCTCCGCAGGAATTAATTAACGACCTTAGCAACTATATAGGAATACCAAACTTTAAGATAGACACAAATCGAATTTATAATCCGTCTGGCGTTCCTAAGAATAATATATTCGGAAAACTTTGGGAAATCAATGTAAATGCGAGGTCTTTAAAGAAATTTAAGAAAATCTTTCCTCAGCGCGTTCGAAAGAATTTCAGCAATAAAATAATGGAAAGGGCCCTGGAGAAACAGGAAATGGATGTTGATACTAAAATGAAATTAATTGAAATTTATTCCGGCGAAATTGATAGATTATATAGTCTTCTTCAGAGGGAGGAAATCAAAAATTGGAAAAATGTTTAAATGCAGTTTGCTTGTATTATTTCTATTTCTAAGCTCATGTAAATTAAAAACGAAGACTGAGTTATACCTTGAACGCGGATTGGATATACTGAGTAATAAGAAAGAAGTTGATTTCTCTTTTGGAAAAGATATAAAAGTAGCAGAAATAGGTATAATAAGAGACCAGAAAGAAAATAAAAAAACATTGATACTTAAACTGGATGGGCCGGTTAATCAGGAATTTTTAAATGAGCATATATTAGGTATTGAAGCTCAAATTGTACAAGACAAAAAGATCTTAAAAAAAAATTTGGATTTTAAACCTGAGCTCACAACAATAAATCAGCATTATTATCTAGTTAGTGAAATAGATGTGCCTCAGGATAAGATTAAACAAATGACCCTTTTTTTTATCGAACTAATGATCCCGCGAAACAAATTGTTAGTGGAACTCTGAAATTAAATAACATAATTACGTATAATGACTAAAAGTATTAATGCAATAGCTTTAATTACTCCTTTAAAAGACGAGTTAGGAAATATTGACAGATTTATTAGTCATATTGAAAACCAAACAATACCCATAAAATGTCTTATAATTGTTGAGAACGATAGCACTGACGGCAGTAAAGAATATCTTGAAAGGATACGATCAGTTAAAAATGTCCAATTTTTTAAGGTGATAAATTTAAGCTTCGATGATAAGTCATATAAGGTTGGGAAAAAGTATGCTACAATAATCAAGACGGGGATGAATTATTTGATGGAACTTGATTTTTATAAATCACTTGATTTCATAGGCATATTGGACGCTGATATTTTCCCGGAAAACACTTACTATGAAAAGCTTGTGAAGTTTTTAAATGATCATCCCGAGATAGGTATCTGCAGCGGATTAATTTATACCCAAGAAGGAAAGCTGCATATTACCAACAAAAATTTTGTCCGTGGCGGATGTAGGGTTTGGAAAAAGGATTGTCTTGAGGAATCGGGCTATATAATTGCACATACGGCGGATACAGTTTCCCTTGCATTAGCTCATTTGAAAGGATGGAAGACAAAAACCTTAAAGAGTGCCAAAGTAACCTCAAGAGAAGTGAATGTTAGGATCGCGAACTCCTATAACAAAGGATATCACGCTTACTATCGCGGTCATACGTTATTCTATGTAACTTTAAAATCTTTGTATTTGGCAATAATGAAAGGCAAAAATAAGATGGGGTATCAATATTTTGCCGGTTATTTGGAAGGTATGCGTCATCGAAAACCTCAAATTGAAGATGACCAACTTAAGAAGTATTTTAAGTATTATCTATATAATAAAATAGTAAAGAAATTTGAATAGTGAAAATAATATATATAATTATATGTTTTTTTTTAGCCGCAGTATATCATCAGGCACTCTATATTTTAATTCCTATAACCACACTTTTTTATTTATCATATTATAGACAGTCTAAATTAGAATTAAATGGCGTAATCAAACTTTATTTCAGTTTGGTTATGGTGGTAATATCCTTTTTTCTTTTACACTCCATATTATATCTCTCATTTGAAAGTTATTCTATTAAGGGAATTGCACGATACATAAGTTACTTTATGTTTGCTATAATGCTGTCCCATTTTCAATTGAAAGATATTGCCAAGGCTTTTAAATTGTTAATAGTATATTTTACTTTATCAATTCCTTTAGGTGTTTATCAATTTTTAGAATTAGGCAGATATCAAAACATATTCAGCCACGCAAATCATTTGGCCTATGTGTTAGTCATGTGCATTTATTTTTTGTATTTCTATAAACCTTTTATTTCCTGGTGGAAGTATTTATTTCTTGGCTCATTGTTTGTTTCCTTGATTCTCACAAAATCTTCAGGAGCGATGTTGGTACTCCTTGGCTTATGGGCATTTTATTTGATTAAAACAAAAAAGATCTCTTATATAAAAAAGCTTATATTCATATCTGTTTTTATAGGTTTGTCATTGCTCATATTAAATTTTTCTGAGAAAATATCAAGTCAGATTGATACAATTGATTATTTGAATTGGGACTTTTTAATAGAGCGTGTAGAAGCACTTAAATTCGGTGGATACGGTTCGTTTATTTGGAGAATTGTTTACTGGTTAAAAATTTTAACCTCATTTTTAGCAGAACCTATACATAAAATATTTTTTGGGCTGGGCGTAGATTCTTTAACAAAAGGGAATATGCCTTACGAGTACATGTATAAAGACCCTCACAATGATTTTCTAAAAATATTAGTAGAATTCGGGATTTTAGGACTGCTTTTATTTATAGGGTTTATTGTGAGAATTTATTACTTAAATAAGAAGAATTTAAATTTAATAATTCTTTTAACTATTCCACTATTATTTGGCAATACAATTGTAAATTTTCCCTTTAATATTGCTTTTTTAATGATTTGGATTTATGATTATAAAAAAAATATTCTCGATTTTAGCTAATATTTTAATAATCCTTTTTTTAGGGTTTAGTATCCTTCCGGTCAAGTTAAATTACAGCAGTATGGCCATAATAGGTTTATTGGCTGTGTCCTTGGTTTATTTGTTTTATAGCGGACTAAAAACTATTAAAAACAAGTATTTTATTTTAATCTTAACTATTCCTTTATTTGTTTATTTGCTAGGGATGCTCAATACCCAAAATTTAAGTTCGGGATTAAGTTTTATTTCAAGAAATTTGAGTTTCATTGCATTTCCTGTTATATTTTTAAGCTTGGGGGATTTTGTTAAAAAGTCAATTGTACTTAATTCATTTTTAATCTTTGTAGTAATTATAGATCTGTACCTTACGTATTTATTTATTTATTATTTTAATTTCGGAGAGAGGTTTTATATGATAATTCAACATGAAATCTATCATTCGACTTACCTGGGGATGTTTAATTTACTAGCCTTTTGGATCAGCTTTTTGGAATTCAAAAAAAACAAATCAAAATTTTTAGCGGCTTTTTCAATTTTCTTTTTAATATCATCTATTTTAACAGCCTCTAGAATTGTATTTTTATTGTCTTTTATTTCCTTAATAATATCGACATTATTATTAGTTGAATCAAGAACGAAGAGACTATTTTTGGTGCTGACATCCGCCATAATAACTTTGGCAATATTATTTTATTCGCCAGGCCTGAATCAGAAATTTAAACAGATTTTAGAAATCAATAAAATTGGCTTTGACCAAGATAATTACGAAAGTATTTCTTCTCGCTTTGGTATGTTAGAAGCTTCTACTAATATAATTAAAAAAAACCCTCTATTAGGCATTGGCACTGGAGATTTGACTGATGAATTGGTTCAGGAATATATAAGGATGAATTTTACAATGGGCTATAAATATAAATACAACCCTCACAATCAAATATTAAGCAATTTGGCTAGAAATGGATTTTTAGGGGGTAGTATTTGTATTATTTCACTTTATATCTTTCCTGCCTATATTTCATATACAAGAAGAGATTTGCTATTTTTTATTTTTGTTTGTATTATTTTGGGAGTAGGGTTAACGGAATCTATATTGGACGTTCATAAGGGAATTACTTTCTACACTTTTTTCAGCTCTCTGTTTATGTACAACCTAATTACTAAGGGTAAAACTAAGAAAAACTAATTTCTGAATGCAACGGATAAACATACTCAATACCAATATTGATAATTTAAGCATGAATGAAACGCTTAGGATAATTGAGCAATCGATTCAGGCGGGTAAACAAATTCATCATGTGGTTGTCAATGCGGGCAAAATTGTATCAATGCAAAAGGATTTACAATTGCGAAAAAGCGTGAATGAGAGCAACTTAATCAATGCGGATGGCCAGGCAGTGATTTGGGCATCTAAAGTATTGGGTAAACCTTTAAAAGAACGCGTGGCAGGGATCGACCTTATGGAAAAATTAGTTCAATTGGCACACAAAAAAAAATATAAAATATTCTTTTTTGGAGGAGTGGAGGGGATTGTTAAAAAGGTAGTTGAGACGTATACTGATAAATATTCATCTGGCATTATTGCTGGATACAGAAATGGGTATTTTAAAAAGGAAGAGGAGCAATCAATAGCAAAAGAGATTTCTGAAAGTAGTGCAAATATTCTTTTCGTAGCGATAAGTTCGCCTACCAAAGAAAACTTTCTATATGAAAATAAGGGCTTATTAGAAAAAGTAAATTTTATAATGGGTGTCGGGGGTAGTTTTGATGTTGTAGCCGGGAAAGTAAAAAGGGCACCACTCTGGATGCAAAAGGCTGGTCTCGAATGGTTTTATCGATTTTTACAAGAACCTCGGCGAATGTGGAGAAGGTATTTGATTGGAAATTCAGAATTCCTTTTTTTAGTCTTAAAGGGTCGATTTAAATTTTAATATCTTTAATTATTTTAATTAAACATGGAATATGTTCCTTAGAAAGGATAGGTACTCTGGCGTAATAGCCCCGATTTCTTACTTAATCGATTTATTGGTTATTAATCTTTTTGCTTTTTTTTTACCCATTAATTTGATTGAAATTATTCTATTCCACACCTATATTTCTCTGGCCTGGATTATTATCGCCCTGATAATAAAATTTTATGTAATATACCGATATACCAAAGTAACTTTTATTCTAATTCTTCTTTTCAGACAATTCTTCTTTTTTTTCCTTATTTTATATGCTTTTATTGGGTTTTTTAAGCAGCCCAATATGAGTAGATTGGCCTTGGCCGAATATGCGATTTTTGTATTTATTGCAGTGTCTGCCATTAAAATTATCAGCTATTTTCTCTTATTAAATTACCGAAGGAAGGTTAAAGGAAATACCAGGAACGTTGTTGTTGTCGGGAAGAACAAGAAAACGGAACAGCTTATAAATGTATTTAACGAAAGAACAGAATACGGCTATGAATTTAAAAAACAATTCTGCCCAAGGCGAAAAGATTTTGATATTCGCGAGTGTTTTCTTTATATAGTAGAACAAAAAATAGATGAAATATACTGTTCGGTTTCTGAATTAAAAAATGATGAACTTGCCGAATTTATTGATTTCGCGGATAATAATTTAAAAACACTTAAATTTTTACCCGACAATAAAAATATATTTTCTAAAAAATTAAAGTTTGAATACTATGACTACCTTCCAATTCTTTCTTTACGGGATATTCCACTTCACAATCCAATCAATGCTTTAGTTAAAAGAGCTTTCGATATTATATTTTCTTTAATGGTGATTTTTGGTCTGTTAATATGGATTGCACCAATTATTGCGATATTAATTGCATTAGAGTCCAGAGGGCCGGTCTTTTTTGTACAAAAAAGAACCGGTTATGATAACAAGGAATTCACTTGCTTTAAATTCAGATCAATGGCTATAAATGCAACTGCGGATTTTAAACAGGCTGGGAAAAATGATATGCGGGTAACAAAATTTGGGAAGTTTCTAAGGACGACAAGTATTGATGAATTACCTCAATTTTACAATGTACTTTTTGGGAATATGTCTGTGGTGGGACCCCGTCCGCATATGATAAAACATACTGATGAGTATGCAGGCAAGGTGAATAAATACATGTTACGTCATTTTGTTAAACCGGGAATTACGGGATTAGCCCAGGTACGTGGTTATAGAGGGGAAATAGAAAAAGACAGTGATATTTTAAACAGGATTAAATTTGATATATTCTACATTGAAAACTGGTCATTTTTCCTGGATGTTAAAATAATCATTCAAACTATAATAAATGGAATTTCAGGAGAAGAGAAGGCGTATTGACGTGGAAAATATTAATTAAATGAAATAATGAAAAAAGTATTAATAACAGGTGCAGCAGGATTTCTGGGATCTCATTTATGTGATCGCTTTATCAATGAGGGATTCTATGTAATTGCCATGGATAATCTTATTACAGGAGACCTAAAAAATATTGAGCATTTATTTCCTCTGGAACAATTTGTGTTTTACCATCATGATGTAACCAACTTTGTTCATATTCCGGGTAAGCTGGATTATATTTTGCATTTTGCTTCACCTGCAAGCCCAATAGACTACCTGAAAATACCAATAGAAACGCTTAAAGTAGGATCATTAGGAACTCTAAATCTTCTTGGATTAGCCAAAGAAAAGAATGCAACTATTTTAGTGGCCTCGACCTCTGAAGTTTATGGGGATCCCTTGGTTCATCCACAAAATGAGGATTACTTCGGCAATGTGAGCCCCATAGGACCCAGGGGTGTTTACGACGAAGCCAAGCGTTTTATGGAATCCATCACCATGGCCTATCATCGCTTTCACGATGTTGACACCCGGATTGTCAGGATATTTAATACCTATGGCTCAAGAATGAGGCTGAACGACGGACGTGTGGTACCAGCCTTTATGGGACAGGCACTCAGAGGAGAGGATCTTACCGTTTTTGGGGATGGCACACAAACTCGTTCATTTTGTTATATTGATGATCAGGTTGAGGGGATATACAGGTTGCTTATGAGTGATTATACAGATCCTATTAATATTGGTAACCCACATGAAACTACCATTAATGAATTTGCTGAAGAAATTATCCAGCTTACCGGGACCAACCAGAAAGTAATTTATAAACCTCTGCCTAAAGACGACCCCACGCAACGACAACCTGATATTACAAGGGCCAGGGATATTTTGAAATGGGAACCTAAAGTAGAGCGATCTGAAGGTTTGAAGCGGGTATATGAATATTTTCGCTCGCTATCTCCGGAAGAATTAAAAAATAAAGAACATCGTGAATTTTCATAAATAAGATGACGAATTTCTAAGCAAAATACTAAGCAAGAATTTTAACTCATGAATATACTCATCATAGGTGCAGGTGGCAGGGAACATACTCTTGCATGGAAACTAAAGCAAAGCCCCAAATTAAATAAATTGTTTGTTGCACCAGGCAATGCCGGAACTGCTGAGATTGCCGGAAATATTCCAATTGATGTAAATGATTTTCAAGCAATTAAGCAAGTTGCACTAAAGGAAAACATAGATATGGTAGTAGTTGGACCTGAAGACCCTTTGGTAAAAGGGATACATGATTTTTTTCTTCAGGACCCTGACTTAAAACACATATCTGTCATAGGACCACGCAAAGATGCCGCTACTCTTGAAGGAAGCAAGGAATTTGCCAAGGAGTTTATGATGAGACATCATATTCCTACTGCGTCTTATAAAAGTTTCACCCCAGACAATGTTGCAGAAGGGCTCCAATTCCTGGAATCTTTGAAACCACCCTATGTCCTTAAAGCAGATGGCCTGGCAGCCGGCAAGGGGGTTTTAATTCTTCATGACCTCGATGAGGCAAAAAAAGAACTGCATGATATGCTTATAAGCGGCAAGTTTGGTGAGGCCAGCTCAGTTGTAGTAATAGAAGAGTTTTTATCCGGAATTGAACTCAGTTGTTTTGTTTTGACAGATGGTGAAAATTATAAAATTTTACCTATGGCCAAGGACTATAAACGTATTGGCGAGGGTGATACAGGATTGAATACGGGGGGCATGGGAGCTATCTCACCCGTCCCTTTTGTTACAGAGGAATTCCTGGAAAAAGTTCATAAACGCATTATAAAACCAACTGTAGAAGGTTTACATAAAGACCATCTGCCCTACCAGGGATTTATTTTCATTGGTTTGATAAAAGTAGGAGATGATCCTTTTGTCATAGAATACAATGTCCGACTGGGAGATCCGGAAACCGAAGTTGTGATTCCTAGAATAAAAAATGATTTGATTGACTTATTTGATGCAGTGGCTCACGGCAAGTTGAATTCCATTGATTTGGAAATTGACGAAAGGACCGCGACCACGGTTATGCTGGTTTCCGGCGGCTATCCACAGGCTTATAAAAAGGAAATTGTAATAGAAGGCATTCAGGAAGTGGAAGATTCTATTGTATTCCATGCCGGAACCAAATTAATGGGGGAAAACATCCTAACCAATGGTGGCAGGGTTATGGCTATTACGTCCTATGGAAGGGATTTTAATGAGGCATTAAAAAAATCTTATCAAAATATTGATAAAATCCATTTTGATAATATGTATTACAGGAAAGACCTGGGTTTTGATCTTTAGGAATCTACAGGAAAAGGATCAATGATCCATACCTTTTCAATGAAAAAACCTTCAAAAAATTTACAAGTATGAGTGGGCAGTAATACTCTTATCCTCTTCTCCGCTATCGTCAAACTTTTTAAGTTGCATTAACCAGTATATCATAGCCACGGCCCCTAAAAGGGCAAAGATCCAATTCACGGCATTAGAGGCCCACCAGTTAGACATAAATCTAAAAAAATCATAAGGCCAGAAAAGTCCGTTTACGAATAAATCTTGTATGCCTTCAAAAAATGCTCTCATCTTGGTTATATTTACAGTACAAAAATATAAAAACCCAGGATGATTTCAGGCATTTTTGGCAAAACAAAACCGATAAACTTTATAATAATTCTTGGTTTTTTGTTTCTATTCTATTGGTTTGTTCATTTTGTACTATATAATAATTACATGGAACCTGAACAATTGGTACTTCAATTTGTGGTATTGGGGGTTCTGTTATTTAGCGTTTTTATAGTTGATTTTATTGCAAAGCGGAATCAAATTACTGCCACAAATTCATTTGCGATTCTCTATTATGCCCTGCTTATTGTAGTTTATTCTGAAATTTTACTCGATAATAATGCTGTCTTCTGCAGTTTCTTCCTCTTATTGGCTATAAGAAGACTTATAAGTCTTAAGTCGCTTAAAAATATTAAATTAAAGGTATTTGATGCCACAATCTGGACCCTTATTGCAAGTCTTTTTTACGATTGGGCAATTATATACCTTATTTTAGTTTACATAGCTATTTATTTCTACGAACCTAAGAATATAAAGAACTGGTTAGTACCCCTTACAGGAATTTTTGTCTTTGGAATTATCCTGGTATGTTTTCTGATCATAAGTGATAATCTGGACTTTTTAAAAAATCATTATAAACTGTCTTTCGATATTGATATAGTCGGTTATTGGATGAATAGCACCAAACTGGCGATTTATGCTATAATTACGATAATTGCTGCTGCCTTGTCATTTATAAAAATGGGGAAATTAGGCCTGGGCAAAATAATTACCATGCGCATTATTGCTATTTCGCTGGCCCTGGGCCTGACAGTCACCTTTATAAAAACGAATAATGATACATATCCCGTGCTGATTGCATTTTTTCCAGGAGCGATTTTTTTAAGCAAATATGTAGAATTAATTAAAAAAGCTACTTTTCGGGAAATTGTTCTTATGGTTTCTATTGTAACTCCTATTCTGATATTAATTACAGAAATGATTATCAAATAATAGGGTATATTTGTATCAAAATCAAGCTACCATGTTCAGTAATTCAGCCTTCAAAATTTTTGAAGAAAGTATTAATACCTATCACATAAAGGATGACATTAATCAGTCATTTAAGAACCCATACCCCAAATCGGATATCAATCATCTGTTATATAAAAAAAATTGGATTGATACCGTGCAATGGCATTATGAAGATATTATAAGAGATCCCAAAATAGATCCATCCAAAGCCCTGGAATTGAAGCGAAAAATAGACGCCAGCAATCAGGACAGAACGGATTTAGTTGAATATATTGACAGCTATTTTTTAAATAAATACCATTCGGTACAAACACTTCCCAATGCAAGAATCAACACCGAAAGCCCTGCCTGGGCGATTGATCGGCTTTCCATTTTAGCATTGAAAATCTATCATATGCAGGAAGAAGCCACTCGATCGGATGCATCCGATGAACACATTAAGAAATGTGATCAAAAGCTAAAAGTTCTTTTGGAACAGAAAGAGGATTTGTCAACAGCTATAGATCAATTGCTGACCGATATTGAACAGGGAAAGATATTAATGAAGACCTATAAACAGATGAAAATGTATAACGACGAGGAGTTAAATCCGGTATTGCGTGGGCAAAAATAAATTCAAACATCTTTTAGTCATTCGTTTGTCGGCCATGGGTGATGTGGCAATGACAATCCCTGTTTTAAGCGCGCTTACAACTCAATACCCAGATTTAAAAATAACAGTCCTTACCAGAGCCTTTTTTAGGCCAATGTTTATTGATTTAACGGACGTTCGCGTTTATGAGGCGGACGTGGATGGGAAACATAAGGGTATCCTGGGTCTTTGGAGATTATTTCGGGAATTAAAAGTAATTGGAGTTGATGCTGTAGCAGATCTTCACAATGTTCTTAGAAGCTCCATTTTGAGATGGTTATTTACGTCTATTGGTATCCCGGTTGTACAGATTGATAAGGGAAGAGCCGATAAAAAGGCCCTTACCTCATATAATAATAAGCTATTTAAACCATTAGAAACTACATTCCAGCGTTATGCCGATGTTTTTTATAAACTTGGATTCCCAATAGACCTGGAAAGAGTCAGATTTTTACCTAAAAGGACCCTGCCTGAAAATGTACTGCAATTAGTTGGGGCGAATAACCTTAAGTGGATCGGCATTGCACCTTTCGCGGCCTATCCGGGAAAAACGTATCCTAAAAAGTTAATGGAAAAAATAATTTTTACTCTTAATAATACCAATAAGTATAAAATAATACTTTTTGGAGGGGGTGACGATGAAAAGAAACAGGGGGAACAGTGGACCAATGCCTGTAATAATTGCATAAACACTATTGGCGCATTTTCTTTTCAGGACGAATTGGCCTTGATCTCAAATTTGGATCTCATGTTATCCATGGATAGCGGGAATGGTCATCTGGCTGCTTTATTTAACATTCCAACTATTACCCTATGGGGTGTTACCCATCCCTATGCCGGTTTTTCGCCTTTCAATCAGCCGTTGGATAACAGTCTGCTGGCAGACCGGGAAAAATATCCATTTATTCCAACTTCAATCTACGGAAACAAAATGCCTGAGGGATATGAACATGCAATGTCTACTATAGAACCTGAAACGGTAATTTCCAAAATCACCAACTTACTTGGCACTATGTAATTTTATATCAAACAGCTTCCTTTTGAGCTAATGAGTTAAAATAATGGCGCAATTGCTGCATGTACTTATATCTTAAATTTCTGCAGTTACCCTGGACCATTAGGGTTCTTACACCCATGTACGATGAAATTAAATATGTTGCCACACCTTCGCTGTCCACATGCCTGTTTACAAAGCCGTCAGATTTACCTTTTTGCAGGATTGAAACTAAATTCACTTCCCAAACTTTATAAATATCCATTAAGTAACTGGATATAACTGTATTTCTCCTGTTGAATTCAGAGATAAAATTACTTAAGACAAAGCCATAATCCATTTCATTATGTTCTGCGGTTTCCAATGCATTTTCAAAACACTTTTCGATAGCCTGAAAAGGATCTTCCTTACCTTCAATAGGTTCAATAAGTAAACTGTAAACTTTACGAACAATTAGGTTTTGAACAATACTTACAAAAAAATCCTCTTTGGATTGAAAGTGATAGTAAAAAGCTCCTTTAGAAAGAGACAAAGATTTTAAGATATCGTCTATACTGGTATTATAATAGCCATTTTTATAAAATAACTCTAATCCGGTAACTTGCATCCTGTGCATGGTAGCCATGCGTTTTAAATTCTTATCCATTAGATTTGGGTTTTAGGGTTAAACAGACCGTTAAGTCTATAAACAAAGAACCCCTGAAACCGCAGGAGGTTGAATATTAAAGGATGTATGACTTTAAAAATTCGTTAAAAGGTTGAATTCCCGACAAACTGCATAACTAAGCTTCAATTTTTACCGACCACTTAGTCGGTAAAAAATATCGATAAATGGTAATTTTTTTGTATTTCCGAACAAGATCAGTCATGGTTATCAGTTTAAAAACCAAAAATATCACAATCAATAATCTGTTATTTATTGTTTGGAATTGGTATCTTATTACAAAGAGCTACCTAACAAGGGCACTGCAAGGATTAAAATATTACCCGATAAGAGCATTGCATTTTAATCGATCTCAATTAGCACAAAACAAACTGCTAAGTTTATAATAGTATGTGAAAAATTGACGCCATAAATTTTAAAATACGATTTATGGCCTGCTCTTAAGGATAAAAGGCATTTATTTTTAATAGTAATTAAAAAACAGCAGGAGCAACCAACCGGATGGTTTCTAAAATATTAATTTGAGTTGTGGGGATTTATATGCAAATGTCAGTTCCCTGATAAATAACCATGGAAAAGAGTGGAGTTTTTGGAGCTTGTTAGCAACTTCAACTACTAAACATCATCATAATCTACCTTCAGCGTATCGCTTATTGGATGAGCCTGACAGGTAAGGATCAACCCTTCTTCAATTTCACTATCTGTAAGAATCTGGTTCTTATCCATTTTGGCTTCACCTTCAGTAATTCTGGCAATGCATGTACTGCAAACACCTCCCTGACAGGAATAGGGAGCGTCTATGTCTTCATTGAGAACGGCATCCAATACGGAAACCTTTTTGTCCATAATAAAAGAATGTACTTCATCATCCAATACGACTTCTACCCTGGTTTTGCCTTCAAGGGTTGAAGTTTCAGATTCGTTGTTTTCACTGGCAGTAAAGAGTTCAAAATAAATGGCATCGTCAGGTACCCCATTTGACTTTAATGTATCGCTGGCCAGGTTTATCATTGCCTCAGGACCACATAGGTAGAATGTATTGAAATCAGTCTCTTTAAATTTATTTTTAAGAATATAGTTGACCACAGAGGTATCAATTCTGCCAAACAGAGCATCCTCTTCCCGGGCTTTACTATAAACAAACTGTACTGTAAACCTGTCCTTGTAGTCCTTTGCGAGTTGTAAAATTTCTTCACGGAACATCGTTTCGGTTTTATTTTGATTACCATAAACCAAAACAAAGATATTTTCTGGATGACTTTCCAGTACATTTCTTGCAATACTCATAATGGGAGTAATTCCACTACCTGCGGCCAATGCACATATTTTTTTTGGTTGATCAGAGGGTTTATAAACAAAACGGCCTTCAGGAGGCATTACCAGTAATTGGTCTCCTTCCTTCAGAGTAGTATTGGCATAAACCGAAAAGCGCCCTTCAGGCACTTTTTTGATTCCTATGGTTAAATGTTTGTCCTGTGGGCTTGAAGAAATGGAATAGGCCCTCCTAACCTCTTCACCTTCTAATTTGTGCTTAATTGTTATATATTGGCCAGCTTCAAAAGCAAACACTTTTTCCAGTTCTTTAGGAATAGCAAAGCTTACTGCAACCGAATTTGGGGTTAATTGAGATATCTTGTCAATAGTCAGGGAATAAAAATCACTCATCAATAAAAATTTTTGCAAAATTAAGGATTGCTTTGGATTAATAAAGGGAAATTAGCCTCTCTTTGTAACAAAAGATATATTTGAGCTACGAACCTTGTGAACAAAAACACGCATTTTTATGTTCAAACACTTTTTTAACCTGCAATGGAAATCATTTTTCAGGGCGGCTTCTTTTAAAACAAACCTGGCTTTTAAGATTTTAATGATTTTTGGGGCCTTGTATTTTATGGTCATATTTCTTTTTTTAGGAGTAGGCTCATATTTTATTATTGAGGAAAAGGGCTTGGGAGATCCATTGATAGTTGTAAATAAATACATGGTTTATTACCTGGTCATGGATGTATATATTCGTTACATGCTCCAGAAGATGCCAATTCTGAACATCAAACCCTTGTTATATCTGCCATTTAAAAAGGGTCAGGTGGTATCTTACTCCCTTGGGAAAACCATTTTTTCCTTCTTTAACTGGGCACACGCTTTTTTCTTTGTGCCATTTTCCATCGTCCTTATTGTTGAAGGATATAATCCCTTGGGGGTCATTGGCTGGCACTTAGGCATCATGGCATTATTTTATTGCAATAATTTCGTAAATATCATGATGAATAATAAAGACATTGTTTTTTATCCTTTAGTTGCTTTTTTGGCCGTTTTGGGCATTTGTCAATATTATGAATGGTTTGACATCACAATATATACGGCTCCCATTTTCAATATGTTCTATGATATTCCCTGGACCTCTTTAATTTCTTGGGTTGCATTAATTAGTCTTTACGTTAGCGCTTTTAATTACTTTAAAAGAAATATGTATCTGGATGGGGGATTGGCCACTAAACACGATATAGCCAGATCTGAAGATTATACCTGGCTCAATCGTTTTGGAAACCTGGGAACTTTTCTTAAAAATGACATTAAATTAATCAAAAGGAACAAGCGCTCTAAAACCACCGTAATTATGAGCTTTGTATTTATTTTTTATGGGCTTCTTTTTTTTACTGGCAGTGTTGAGGCTTATAACAATCCGGTTTGGAAAATTTTTGCCGGCATTTTTGTTTCCGGAGGATTCCTGTTTAGTTTTGGCCAATTCGTTCCGAGCTGGGATAGTTCTTATTATCCTCTTATGATGAGTCAGAATATTCAATATAAAGAATATCTTTCTTCTAAATGGTACCTTATTATTATTGCGACTATAATTAGTACAATTTTGTCTGCTTTCTATCTTTATTTCGGATGGGACGCCTATTTGGCAGTAATAGTTGGTGCCATTTACAATGTTGGGGTCAACTCTTATCTGGTTTTATGGGGAGGGGCCTATATTAAAACACCAATTGATTTGACCTCCAATAAAAAGGCCTTTGGAGATAAACAGGCCTTCAATGTAAAAACACTTCTTTTAACGTTGCCCAAATTGTTATTGCCCATATTGATTTACGGGATAGGTCATTACCTTATTAATCCCGCTGCGGGATACATATTCGTTGCACTTACCGGAGTATTGGGCTTTGCTTTTAAGAATGTGGTATTCAACAAGATTGAAAAGATTTATAAAAAAGAAAAATATAAAACCTTATTGGCCTACAAACAAAAGGCATGATAAATTATAATTTGAAGTTACCATGATTTACACACAAAACCTTACAAAAATCTATGGAGATCAGACAGTATTGAATATTGATAGTCTGGAAATACCCAAAGGCCAAATTTTCGGACTGGTAGGTAACAATGGGGCAGGGAAAACTACTTTTTTCAGTTTGCTGTTGGACCTGATTCAACCTACAACCGGAAAAGTAATAAATAATGAAGTCCAGGTAAATACAAGTGAAGCATGGAAACCATTTACATCAGCTTTTATAGATGAAACATTTCTGATTGGATATCTAACTCCTGAAGAGTATTTCTATTTCATAGGAGAGTTAAGGGGCCAGAGCAAAGCAGATGTTAATGAACTTTTAGGCAACTTTGAGGATTTTTTCCACGGAGAGATTTTAGGTCAGAAGAAATATTTACGGGATTTATCCAAAGGGAACCAAAAAAAGGTAGGAATAGTCGCTTCCTTTATAGGGAAGCCCCAGGTCATTATCCTGGATGAACCTTTCGCCAATTTAGACCCCACCACACAAATAAGACTTAAGGAAATTATTAAAAATTTGGGTCGGGACAGGGAAGTTACCATATTGGTTTCCAGTCATGACCTTATTCATGTTACTGAGGTTTGCGAACGTATAGTGGTATTAAATAAGGGTGAAATTGTTAAAGACATTCAAACCTCCAAAGAAACTTTAAAGGAGCTGGAGTTGTTTTTTGGAGGCTGAAATTCCAATAGTTGTAATGTTGGGGTTTATATTTTCAAAGGAGGTGAGATTTAGGTAAAATCATTTCCATTCCAAATTTTTTAGTCCTGGATTAAAATTATTACCACCTTTTCAAGTCTAATGGCATAATAATCCTGGTGTTTTTAAGTTAAGATTAGATAGAATACCAACAATTTTGAAGCTACGTATAAAATTTATTCTGGCTGGTGTTCTTGGGGGCATACTTTTTAACGCTTGTTCTACCAAGAAAGACACTTTTGTAAACCGCAACTGGCATGCGCTGAATACCAAGTACAATACATTGTACAATGGTAATATTGCTTTTGAGGAAGGGAGAGACGAACTCAATATTTCTTATCAGGATAATTATTGGGAAATATTACCTGTAGAACGACTTCAGGTGAAGGATGAATTAAAACTGGATTCTGAAAACAACAACCCAAATTTTATAATTGCTGAGGAAAAAGCCACCAAAGCTATTCAAAAGCACAGCATGGACATTGAGGACGAAGAACGCAATCCCCAAACTGATGAGGCCTTCCTTCTCCTGGGCAAAGCCAGATACTTTGACCAGCGCTATATACCCGCAATTGAGTCATTTAATTATATATTAAGGAAATATACAAAAAGTGATAAGTTAAACGAAGCTACAATCTGGAGAGAGAAAACGAATATTAGACTGAATAACGAGGAGCTCGCTCTAAAAAATTTGAAGCGCCTGTTGAAGTATGAAAAGCTTAGTGATCAGGAATACGCAGATACCCATTCCATGATGGCCCAGGCATACATAAACCTAAAGGCTCCGGATACTGCAATTCAAGAATTGAAAATAGCTTCGGCCTATACCAAAAAGCTCCCTGAGAAAGGGAGGTATTATTTTATTATTGGTCAATTGTTCAATCAGTTGGGGTATAGGGATAGTGCTAATTATGCATTTGAAAAGATCATAGATTTAAACAGGAAGTCCCCAAGGGTGTACATGATTAACGCACATTTGCATAAAATTCAAAATACAGAAATAACAGAGGAGAATAAAGAAGAGTTACTTGAGCAACTAATTAACCTTGAAGAGAATAGGGAAAACAGGCCATTTCTGGATAAGATATATAACCAGAGGGCAGAATATTATATGGCCACCGGTTCCGATAGCCTGGGAATAGTTTATTTTAACAAGTCTCTAAGGGCAACTCTTAATTCGCCTCAGTTAAACGCCATTAATTATGAAAATCTTGCGGAATACAATTTCGACAGCAATGAATACAAAATAGCCGGTAATTATTACGACAGCGTTTTGAATAACTTACCTGAGAACACCAAAAAATTCAGGGCCATTAAAAAGAAATTGGATAATCTGGAAGATGTCATCATATATGAAGATATTGTCCAATATTCAGATAGTGTAATAACCCTTTACAATCTTCCAAAAATGGAACAATTGACATTTTTCGAAGAGTATATTGCAAAAATGAAGTTGGCGGAAGAAGAAGCGGCTTTAAAGAAGGAGAGCCAGGCCAATGCAGGGTTTGCAGCTTTTGCCGAATCTGAGGGGGGTAAAGAAAATAAAGGCAAATTTTACTTTTACAATATTACCAGCCTGGGATATGGAAAAAATGAATTCAAAACCAGATGGGGAGATCGGGTTTTGGAGGATGAATGGCGTTGGAGCAACAGAAATACGGCACAGCTTTTAGAGGATACAAGAGATTCAGTTATCGTAGCCGGAGGGACTGCAAAGCTGGATCTATCGGAAGAACAGAAATATTCGGTGGAATATTACCTGGATCAAATACCCACAGATATCGCTGTAATTGACAGTCTTAAAAAAGAAAGAAATTTTGCAAATTATCAATTGGGTATAATCTATAAGGAAAAATTTAAAGAAAACTTCCTGGCTTCCGGTAAATTGGAAGATGTTTTAAGATCAGAACCTGAGGAACGCCTTGTACTTCCTTCTATGTATAATTTGTACAAGATATATGAGGAATCGGGTAGTCCGCTTGCAACAAGTATGAAGCAAAATATTATCCAAAACTATCCGGATTCAAGGTATGCCGAAATTTTGGTAAACCCTCAGGCAGTTTTGGCAGGGACATTGGACAGTCCTGAAGCCAAATATGCCCAGCTGTACAAACTATATGAAAATCAGGATTACCTGACAGTTATAACGGGTGCTGAAGGCAATATAAGTTTATACACGGGGGATCCAATTGTACCGAAATTTGAGATGCTTAAAGCAAATGCTATTGGCAGACTTCAGGGTTATGATGATTTCAAGGAAGCCCTCAATTATGTAGCGCTGAATTATCCAAATAATCCGGAGGGTAAAAAGGCTCAACAAATGATTGCTGAACAGTTGCCCAAATTGGAACCAAAGGATTTTTCTTTAGAAATTGATTCAAAAGGAACGGCTAATTGGAAAGTTATATTTCCATTTAAAAGACAGAACGATGATAAGGCAGTAGCACTTAAAAAACTACTGGAGAAATCTATTAATGATTTAAATTATAAAAATATCGTTTCCAAGGATATTTATAACCTGGAAGAGGAATTTGTGGTAGTTCATGGATTTAAATCCAAAGATTATGCTTTGGGCTATGTAGAGCTGCTAAATAAAAATAAGGATTACAGAATTGCTAATGAGAATTTTGTAATTTTATCTTCTAACTATAAAATAATTCAAGTACATAAAAACCTACAGGATTATTTTAATCAAGTTTTAACCCCAAAACCATAAACAAAATGTTTTCTGATAACAAAAAACCTAGCACTATGAACGAAGTAGGCGGACAACCGAACAGAATTGAAAAGAACACAAAAATCAAAGGCGACATTATATCTGAAGCTGATTTTAGGATAGATGGCAAACTGGATGGAAATGTTAAGACCTCCGGAAAGGTAGTAATCGGCAAAGATGGCTATATTCATGGCAAGGTGGAATGTGTAAATGCTGATATAGAAGGAAGCTTTAATGGAGAGTTGCAAGTGTCCAATTTACTGTCCCTAAAAGAATCAGCAGTTATAGAAGGCACAGTAACTGTAGCTAAATTGGCTGTAGAACCCGGCGCTACTTTTAATGCCTCATGTTCAATGAAAGGTAAAGGAGGAACAGGTTCCAATGATACTATTAGCAAAGTAACAGGAAATAGCCCTGGGAATTCGGGTTCAGAATCCGGAAGTTATAAATCTGGCATTACCAGCGGATCTGGCAGTAAAAATGAACCGGCCAAAGTTTCCTGATAAAACGTTTTATACATTTCCACTGAGTTCCGGATAAGCGCATTGCCTTAAAACGGAATTTACATAAGTACCACTTGGCGATTAGTCATTACTTAATCTGTTAACCACCTTAGTGGTATATCTATTTCTATTTAGATATTTTTGGCACTATCATGCAATCACAATAAAAATGGCAAAAGGGAAAAATGAAGCAAAATACTGGCTAAGTCTTACCGGGATAGCTGTTCAAATGGGAGTTATTATATATTTAGGGGCGAAATTGGGTCAATGGCTCGATATCAGGTATCAAAACGAAAAAAACACCTATACCATAATTCTTACCTTAGTTGCTGTCGCAATTTCCATGTACCTGGTCATACAGCAAACAAAAAAATTAAACTCCTGATTTGAATAAAAAAATTTTAATTTTCACCGGCCTGCTTCTTGGCATACTTTTATTTATTGGCCTGCTTCATGCTGGATTTTTATTCGCTCGCAACCTGAGTTTTGATTATAGATTAATACTTTTGGGTTATATAATAAATTTTGCGATGGCACTGGTGATATATTCAACTCTGCTATATTTTTCTGAAAAACAGAATAAAAATCTTGGGTTTTTATTTATGTTCGGAAGCACCTTAAAGTTCATCGTCTACTTCCTGATTTTTGATCCAATTTTTTTACTGGATGGCAAGCTCTCCAAAGTTGAATTTTTTATGTTTTTTGTGCCGTATTTTAGTTGTCTGCTGGTAGAGACATTTGCACTAATAAAACTAATGCGGGAAATGGATCAGTAATAGAATTGCTATCACTGATTTTCAGGCAAAAATAAAGTTCTAAATGCTTTTTTCTTTTTAGGAGAATAGCTTACATTTGCACCGATTTTTAGAGACCCAATTTTTATAAGCGATATGCGATATCCTCTTTTGGTAAAATTATTTTTAGTTTCTACAATTTTATTTAGCGTGACTGTTTTCGCAAAAGACACAGAGATAAGTAGCGAAGAAACTGAAACAGATCTAAAGTCCGAAATAGACGATTATATTCAACATCACCTTAAGGATTCTCATGATTTCTCATTATTTTCCTATTCCGACAGCGAGGGACATGAACATCATATAGGTTTTCCATTACCTATTATTCTTTGGGATGATGGACTGGTTGTTTTTTCATCTTCCAAATTTCATCATGGTGAAGAGGTAGCCACTATAGGGGATAATCATTATAAATTATATCACGAAAAAATTTATAGAACGGACGCAAACGGGACCATTAATTATGATGCGGAACATCATCCGTCCAACCTGAAACCTTTGGATTTTTCGATAACCAAAAGTGTCATGATGATACTAATTACAGGGTTTTTAATGCTTCTTTTATTTGGCGGCTTAGCTAAATCTTATTCCAAAAATAATGGAATTGCCAAAGGAGTGGGCAGGTTTTTTGAACCGGTAATTTTATACATACGAGACGATATAGCCATCGCCACTATTGGAGAAAAAAGCTATCAGAAATATATGCCTTTTCTGCTTACTATTTTCTTCTTTATCTGGTTTCTGAATATGTTTGGCCTCACCCCATTGGGAGTAAATGTAACCGGCAATATTGCTATAACGACTGCTTTGGCAATTCTGACTTTTTTGATTACCAATTTTACTGGCACAAAAACCTACTGGAAACATTTGTTTGATCCACTGGGTGATTCTATGCCGTGGTATGCTAAAATTCCCTTATATATCATATTAATCCCTATTGAAGTTTTAGGGATATTTATAAAGCCATTTTCATTATTGATTCGTCTTTATGCAAACATGCAGGCAGGCCATATTGTTATAATGAGTTTAATTGGCCTAATGTTCATTTTTAAAAATTGGATAGGCAGTTCATTGTCCTTTGGACTTGCATTTGCCATTTCGTTAATTGAAATACTGGTGGCTTTATTACAGGCCTATATATTTACAATGCTGTCTGCATTGTATTTTGGATTTGCTTCTGAGGAACATGAGCATGCAGAAGCGCATTAAATTGAATGTTTAATTTTTAATTATATATACTATGACAATTCCAAGAATTGTAGGAGCAGGATTAATCGTAATCGGTGTAGGAGTGGGTATCGGAAGAATCGGTGGCCAGGCTATGGAAGCGATTGCACGTCAACCTGAAGCTTACGGAAAAATTCAAACGGCGATGCTTATTGTTGCGGCGCTTATTGAAGGTATTGGTTTTGCTGCACTTTTTGCAACTGCAGAAAACTAGAAAAACAGCTAATGGTGGTAACGGTTGGTTACTGCCATTAGTTTATTTCAATAATTGAACAATTAAGATAAAATAGGTATGGAGAAATTAATAGAAGATTTTTCGTTAGGCTTGTTCTTTTGGCAAACACTGTTGTTTTTGGCATTGGTATTTTTATTGTGGAAATACGCATGGAAACCAATCCTCAATGCAATAAATGATCGCGAGGAAGGAATTAAAAATGCATTGGCTTCTGCAGAAGAAGCCAAAAAAGAAATGCAGAATGTAACGGCGGATAATGAGAAGTTGTTAAAGGAAGCTAGGACTGAACGTGAAACTCTTTTAAAGGAAGCAAGGGAGATAAAGGATAAAATTGTCACCGATGCCAAAGAACTGGCGCAGATTGAAGGAGATAAATTAATAAAACAGGCTAAAGCTACTATTGAAAGCGAGAAGAAAGCCGCAGTTGCCGATATTAAGAACCAGGTGGCTAAACTCTCCGTGGAAATTGCTGAAAAAGTGATCAAAGAACAACTGTCCAATAAAGAAAAACAATTGAAACTGGTTGATGACATGCTGGGTGATATTAAATTGAATTAAGTTAAAATGAACGAATCAAGAGCAGCCCTACGTTACGCAAAAGCGACTTTAAACCTGGCGGTAGATAAAAAAGCTACAGACATTGTGGAAAGTGATATGCGTGATGTAGTTCAAACTATTTATGATAGTGATGAGCTAAAGGACATGCTTGAAAGTCCAATTCTCGGGGGGTCATCAAAAGAGAAGGTATTAACAGCGATTTTTAAGAATGTCAACGATATTACCAGGGAAATGTTTGCATTACTTGTCTCAAAAAAGCGGATTGCCTTGTTAAATGAAGTTGCACTTAAATATATTGCTCTCAATGAGAGATTAAAAGGGGAAAATGTGGCTTTGGTTACTACAGCGGTTCCTTTAACTCCGGCTTTGGAAAAGAAGATACTGGCAAAAGTAGAGAAAATAACTAGTAACAAAATCACTTTGGAAAATCAAATTGATGAAAGCATTATAGGGGGTTTTATTTTGCGCATTGGGGATTTGCAGTACAATGCAAGTATTTCCAACAAGTTGAATAATTTAAAAAGAGAATTTACAAATAGTATTTAATTAGAAATTACGAATGTAAAAGGAGCTAATTCCTTTTTATCATCTTAGATCTTAAATAAAATGGCAGGAGTAAAAGCCGCAGAAGTATCTGCAATCTTAAAAAAACAATTATCCGGATTTGAAGCCAAAGCTTCATTAGATGAAATAGGTACCGTGTTACAAGTAGGTGATGGGATAGCCAGGGTATATGGCCTTTCTAATGCTGAATATGGTGAATTGGTTGAATTCGAAGGTGGTTTGGAAGGTATTGTTCTGAATCTTGAAGAGGATAATGTTGGGGTAGTACTGCTGGCACCCTCAAGAGAAATAAAAGAAGGTGCCGTAGTTAAGCGTACGCAGCGAATTGCGTCCATTAAAGTAGGCGAAGGAATTGTAGGTCGTGTTGTGGACACTCTGGGCAACCCTATTGATGGGAAAGGGGACATTTCCGGGAAGCTATATGAAATGCCTTTGGAACGCAAAGCTCCAGGGGTTATTTTCCGCCAACCTGTAAATGAACCATTACAAACTGGTGTTAAAGCTGTAGATGCTATGATACCAATAGGAAGAGGACAGCGTGAATTGGTAATTGGTGACCGTCAGACAGGTAAAACAACTGTATGTATTGATACTATCATAAATCAGAAGGAATTTTATGATGCAGGTAAACCAGTCTACTGTATATATGTGGCAATTGGCCAAAAGGCTTCCAATGTTGCTGCTATCGCAAAGATGTTGGAAGATAAAGGAGCTTTAGCTTATACAACTATTGTTGCTGCTAGTGCTTCCGAACCAGCTCCAATGCAGGTATATGCTCCTTTTGCAGGCGCTGCCATAGGAGAATATTTTAGAGATACAGGTCGTCCGGCATTAATTATTTATGATGATCTTTCCAAACAGGCTGTGGCATATCGTGAGGTATCACTTTTGTTAAGAAGACCTCCGGGTCGTGAAGCTTATCCAGGGGATGTTTTCTATTTACACTCAAGATTGTTAGAGCGGGCTGCAAAAATAATTGATGACGACTCTATCGCGCAGAACATGAATGATTTGCCCGAAGTTTTAAAGCCTATGGTAAAAGGTGGCGGTTCTTTGACGGCTTTACCGATTATTGAAACTCAGGCGGGGGACGTTTCGGCTTATATTCCAACCAATGTTATATCTATTACGGACGGGCAAATATTTCTGGAGCAGGATTTGTTTAATCAGGGAGTTAGGCCGGCTATTAATGTGGGGATATCGGTTTCCAGAGTAGGAGGGAATGCTCAAATTAAGTCGATGAAAAAAGTAGCAGGAACATTAAAACTGGATCAGGCTCAATTTAGGGAATTAGAGGCATTTTCAAAATTTGGATCAGACCTGGACGCGGCCACTTTGAATGTAATTGAAAAAGGCAGGCGTAACGTGGAAATATTAAAACAGGCTCAAGCCGACCCTTTTACAGTAGAGGATCAGATAGCCATCATTTATGCCGGTTCTAAAAACTTATTGAGAGATGTTCCGGTTAATAAAGTAAAGGAGTTTGAAAAAGACTTTTTGGAATTTTTAAGTGCCAAGCACAGAGATGTATTGGATACGCTGAAGGCTGGTAAATTAACTGATGAGGTAATTGATACTTTAACTGAGGTATGTAAAGATCTGGCAGGTAAATATCGGAGCTAATTTTTGGATCACAATTTAAGAAATGGCAAATTTAAAGGAAATACGAAATAGAATAGTATCGGTATCCTCAACCATGCAGATAACCAGTGCTATGAAAATGGTGTCTGCTGCGAAGCTGAAAAAAGCGCAGGATGCCATTACTGCAATGCGGCCGTATGCCAATAAGCTTGCCGAACTATTGCAAAATTTTAGTGGGAGTTTGGATGGTGAAACCGGAAGTAATTATACCGACAAGCGAGAAGTGAACAAGGTTCTTATTGTGGCAATTACATCTAACAGAGGGCTGTGTGGCGCGTTCAATTCAAACGTAATTAAACAGTGCCTGTCAATGGTAAAAGATAGCTACGCAGCACAGCAAGTTGATTTTTTGACCATTGGTAAAAAGGCCAATGATGTATTTCGAAAAAAGCATAAAGTGATTTCTGACCATAGCAAAATCTTTGATGAACTTACTTTTGATAGCACCGCAGAAATCGCAGAACAATTGATGCAATTATACATGGAAGGAGCCTATGACAAAATAGAATTGGTATATAATAAATTCAAAAATGCAGCAACTCAAATAATCACCTCTGAGCAATTCTTACCCATTACACCAACAGAGCAGGTTACAAACAGCACTGCAGATTACATTTTTGAACCCACAAAGGCGGCTATAGTAGAACAACTTATTCCTAAATCTTTAAAGACACAGTTATACAAGGCAATCAGGGATTCTTTTGCAAGTGAACATGGGGCCAGGATGACCGCAATGCATAAAGCAACGGACAATGCCACTGAATTAAGGGATCAGCTAAAATTAACATATAATCAGGCCCGTCAGGCTGCAATCACCAATGAAATCCTTGAAATAGTTGGCGGAGCGGAGGCATTGAATAATTAGAAATTTTATACAGGTATCGAATTCATAAAAAATATAATCCCGCATGACGCGGGATTTTTTATATTCTGTAAATTCATATGAGGAAATGCTACTTTTTTGGCACCAAATTTGGGTTTATATTTTTATTAAATCATTAAAAAGATAATTATGAAAAGCGCATCAATATTGATAATACTAACGGTTTTTGGCTTTTACGGTTGTTCTTCCCAAAAAAACTTAAGTACCACTCCGCCTTTTAAGATAAATAATCCAATATGTCAGCAATATGCCGGGGGCAGGGAAGAGAGCGGTACAGGCTTTGTTTTGGAATTGCCGGTATCTATAGTAGGCAATGATGAAATAGTATTTTTAGAAGTGTATTTCCGGGGACATGAATTGGAAACAGAGACAAAGGCCGAAGAGGAAAACCTTTTGATTGTCTGTAATTATAAAGACACCCGAAGACATGACAAACCAGATATTATAATGCATTCAGACCCCAAAAAGGAAGTCGGAAATCAGTTGCCTGGATCAATAAGTGAAAAAAATACAGATTTTCCATTTGATTTAAAGAAAGATGAAGCGGTTTTAAGTTATCAAATTACAAGCGAGGGTGCTCAGGAAAGTGAAGTCATGTATTTCAAAATTACCGGAATAAAGGATAAGCCTATACGTTCATATCAATGAACACCCAATAACAGACTTTGTACCATGGGTTTAAATACCTAAATTTAAACCCAAATCTAAAAGCCATTGAGTTTATTTAAAAAACTTTTTAAGCAAACATTCATTTATGGTTTGGCTACCGTGTTACCCCGTATGCTGTCGTTTATTTTGGTCCCTATTTACACCAAGGTTATGCCACCGGGATCTTATGGTGAGGTAACATTAATTTTTTCCTGGTTTGCAATCTTTAATGTGATTTTGGCGTATGGGATGGAAACTACTTTTTTTAGATTCTTCAATGGGGATAATGATAAGAATAAAGTAATTACTACGGCATTAATATCTTTGACAGCTAGCACCTTGTTATTTACTATTCTGGCTTTGCTGTTTCAAAACCAAATGGTGGAATTGCTGAATATTGAACAGCGTTATATTAAGTATGTTATTTTTATTCTCGCCCTTGATGCGCTTGCTATCATCCCATTCGCCTGGTTAAGGGCAAATGAAAGACCCATGCGTTACGCCATGGTCAAAACAGTTAATGTAGCCCTGAATTTAGGGTTGAATATCTTTTTCCTTCTTTTACTTCCGGGTCTGGCAGATGGGAATCCTGAAAGCTTGTTAAATGCCATATTTATTCCAGATTTTGAAATATCATATATTTTTATTTCAAACTTGATAGCTAGCGGTATTACCTTAGTAATGATGGGGCGTCTTTATGCAAAAAGGCCCTATAGCTTTGACAAGGCACTTTGGCTTAAGATGATAAAATATGGAATGCCGGTAATGATAGCCGGAATCGCATTTACGATTAATGAGGTTTTTGATAGAGTATTACTTGCGGAATTATTACCTCAGGATATCGCGAAAAGTGAAATGGGCAAATATTCTGCTTGTTATAAACTAGCGTTATTTATGACCCTTTTTGCCACAGCTTTTCGCCTTGGGATAGAACCTTTTTTCTTTAGCCATTCTTCTTCTGACCATCCTCAACGTGCCTATGCCCAAATTACAAATTATTTTGTTGTCCTGGGGAGTGTAATTTTATTAGCGGTTGTTGTATTTGCAGATGTTTTAAAGGTGATTTTTATACAGAATCCCGAGTACTGGGAGGCAATGCCTATTGTGCCAGTAATAGTACTGGCCAGCTTTTGCCTTGGAATTTATCATAATCTTTCTGTCTGGTATAAGGTTACTGACAAGACACAATATGGCGCTTATATTTCTATAATTGGGGCATTAATTACAATAGGCATAAATTATTTATTTATACCTGTTTGGGGATATTACGCTTCTGCATTAGCTACCCTTGCGGCCTATGGGAGTATGATGCTGATCTCTTATTTTTTTGGAAGAAAGTTCTATCCTATTCCCTATAATTTTCGGAAAATAACCTTTTACCTGGGAGTATCAGTTTTATTTGCCTTTCTGGCTTTTTATGTGTTTAACAGAAATTTAATAATAGGCAGTGCTTTGCTTTTAGTATTTTTAATTCTACTCTACAAAATGGAAAATGAAACGTTAAAAAAGATTTTTTTGGGAAGCATAAGAAGCAAAAACAACTATTAGTAATATGAAAATTAAAATTATCAATAAATCAGAACACCCTATTCCGGGTTATGAAACACCGGCTTCAGCAGGTATGGACCTCAGGGCCAATATATCTGATTCAATTACTTTACAACCATTGGACAGGGCCGTAGTTAAAACCGGCCTGTTTTTAGAACTTCCGGTGGGCTATGAAGCACAGGTAAGGCCGCGTAGTGGATTGGCTGCCAGGAATGGAATAACTGTGCTAAATGCACCAGGTACAGTTGACGCAGATTACCGAGGAGAAATTGGCGTGATTCTTGTTAATTTGTCAAAAGAGGAATTTACAATCGTTAATGGGGAACGCATAGCACAATTGGTGATTACTGCCCATGAGCGCGCAGAGTGGATTGAAACGGAAATATTATCTGAAACTGCAAGGGGAGAAGGAGGGTTTGGAAGTACAGGTACAAAATAGTGATGTTACATAAATTTGGATTCACATCAGAATGATTATATGAACTTCAGACTTAAATGGGTTATTTATATACTTGGGATATTTATTTTCTCACAACTAATCCGTGCCCAGGAAGAGGAAAGCGCTGAGGTTTTTTTGGAAGATTATACCGATGAATTTCAGGAAGCTTTTTTTGATGCATTAAAACAAAAGGGGATTGAAAATTTTGACAAGGCTATTAATTTATTTCTTAAATGTAAAAGGCTGGATAGTACAAACAGAGTGGTAGATTTTGAACTTGCAAAGGCCTATAGAGCTAACAAGGAATATCCCCTGGCCCAGCAATATGCAATAGATGCATTAAGTTCAGAACCGGAGAACCTGTGGTATTTGAATGAAGTAGTGGAAATTATGCAACAACAGGGAAGCGATATAGAGATGATTAAAGAGCAAGTGGCATTTGATAATAGTAAACTAAAAGAAAATCTCGCCCTGATTTACTTTCAAAAAATGAAGTATGAGCAGGCATTGAATATTTTAAAAGAAATGAAGAATTCTTCATTCAAAGATGAACTTTCACTCATGATCAAAGATTCTTTGGATAGAAATAAGAGCGTTGAGAAAATAGATGAAGAGCCTCCTCAAGAAAACACAGACATGAATCCTCTTTTGAATTATAAAGATGAAATTGCGGAATTAATCAGCAATAAGGATTATCCTTCCCTGATTGCTAAAGCGGATGAAGCTATGGAGGAATTTCCTTCACAACCTTATTTTTATTATGCTAAGGGCATGGGTTTAAACAAAAGCGGAAAACAAAAGGAAGCAATAGGTGAATTGGAAATTGCCCTGGATTTTCTTATCGACGATACAGAACTGGGGAATAATATTTACAAAGAATTAGCTGATGCATATACATTTTTGGGAAACTCATCAAAGGCAAATATGTATCTTAGTAAAATCAAATCTGGTTCCTGATCTAATGAAATACAATACCTATAGTTGGAATAGCTGGCTGATAATAATTGTCCTGGCAATGCTTTCATTATCTTGTAAATCAAGCAAGGTGAATTCTGAAGGAAAGGTTGATGAAAGGCTGACCACCAAGGTAATAATCAAAAATCATTATAAAAATCAATTGGCATTCAGGACCATAAGCGGGAGGATGAAAGTTGAATATAATGATGGTAGCGCCGTTCAGAGTATTAATGTGAGCCTAAGGATTGAAAAGGATAAAGCAATATGGCTTAGCGCCCCTTTGGGGGTTGTTAAGGCATTGATTACTCCAAAAAGAGTTACTTTTTATAATAAACTACAAAATGAGTATTTTGATGGGGACTTCGATTATTTGAGTAATTTATTAGGAACGGATTTAGATTTTAGCAAAGTCCAAAATCTATTACTCGGCCAGGCATTATTTGATCTGCGGACTGAAAAGTATATATCTGTTGCTCTTGAAGACTACTACGAACTTAAACCTAAAAACGCAGGTGATTTGTTCAAAACCCTGTTCTTACTAGAACCCAAGAATTTTAAAATTGCTACACAGCAGTTATCTCAGCCATGGAATAAAAGATTATTGGAGGTTTATTACAAATCCTATCAGGTAAAGAATGATCAAATCTTACCGGATGAAATTCAGATTACCGCACTTGATGTAGATCAAACCACTACCATTGCCTTGCAACTAAGGAATGTAGAGTTAAATAAACCATTGAATTTCCCATATAAAATACCAAAAGGTTTTGAAGAAATAGTCTTGAAATAAAATGAGAATTGCAAAGCAATATTCTACATATTTACCATTCATTATTTTTGCCTTGCTATGTTCAATGGTTTATGGGCAAACAAATGAACAAAAGGCACTGGAAACCAGAAGAGAGCAGCTGCAAAAGGAAATTGAGGACATAAACAGATTGCTATTCGCCGAGAAAAAGCAAAAAGGAACTGTTCTTGATCAAATGGAGGTACTTGATCAAAAAATAAATGTAAGACAGCAATTGATCCGAGTTACCAATCAGCAGGCCAACCTTCTTAACAGGCAAATAAATGCCAACATTAGAAATATTTCAAAGCTTCGGGAAGACTTGGATGCTTTGAAGGAAGAGTATGCCACTATGATCCAAAAATCATATCGGAATAGATCGCAACAAAGCAGGCTAATGTTTCTTTTATCTTCAGAAAATTTTTTTCAGGCATTTAAAAGGTTACAATACATGAAACAGTATACTCAGTTTAGAAAGGAACAAGGAGAGGATATTGTCAGAAAAACAGAAGAGCTAACACAATTAAATAATAATTTGAATGACCAGCGAAAGGAGAAGGAAGTATTGCTGGCTCAAAATTTAAAGGCCAAAGGAGAATTGCTTAACGAAATAAAGGCTCAGAAGGACCTTTTAAAGACAATTAGACAAAATGAGAGTAATTATGCTGCTGCCATAAGTAAGAAGAAGCAGGAAGCGCGTAAAATTGATCAACAAATTGAAAAATTAATCCGATCTGCTATTGCCGCATCGAATAAGGAGGCAGGAAAAAGTGTATCAACAAATAAGTTTGTTTTAACACCGGAGGCGACATTAGTGGCAAACAATTTTTCCGCCAATAAAGGCAAACTTATCTGGCCGGTTGAAAAGGGAATTAAACAACAGGGTTTTGGCATTTATACAGATGCAGTTTATCCGGGAATAAAACATCAAAGCAACGGGGTAATAATTGTGACGGATGAAGGAGCTACAGCCCGTGCGGTTTTTGAAGGAGAGGTTATTGCCATTTTGGCCATACCAGGAGGAAATAAAGGCGTTCAGATTAAACATGGAAACTACATAAGCACCTATTATAACCTATCTGATTTGTATGTAAAAAAGGGAGATAAAGTAAGTTTAAAAGAAGAACTGGGATTAATATATACTAACCGGTATAATGGATTAACCCAATTAAAATTTTACCTTTATAAGGACGCTACAAGGCTAAATCCTGAAGAATGGATTTATCGACTTTAACAATAAATGGATTATGGGACCAATTACTGATATTAAGGGAACTTTTACATTACACAATGGGGTAAAAATGCCGTACCTCGGTTTGGGTGTTTACCTTTCGGAAGATGGGAAAGAAGTAATAAATGCTATAAAATGGGCTCTGGACGCCGGTTACCGTCATATAGATACTGCATCTGTTTACAATAATGAAGAAGGGGTAGGAATCGGAATTAAAGAAAGTAATGTATCAAGGGAAGATATTTTTGTTGTTAGCAAAGTTTGGAATTCAGACCAGGGTTATGATACTACCCTAAAAGCCTTTGATGAAAGCCTGGAAAGACTGGATATGGAATATTTGGATCTTTACCTGGTTCACTGGCCGGTTTTAGGAAAATATACAGATACATGGAAGGCCCTGGAATATTTATATGAACAGAAGCAGGTGAGGGCTATTGGGGTGAGTAACTTTTTGCAACACCACCTGGAGGATTTATTGAGTTCAGTGAAGATTATTCCCATGGTAAATCAGATGGAATTCCACCCGTATTTAGTCCAGCAGGATCTTTTGGATTTTTGTACAACCAAAAATATTCAATATGAAGCCTGGTCTCCAATGATGCAGGGCAACATTTTTGACATTGATATTTTTAAAGAACTTGCACATAAATACAACAAAACCATCGCTCAAATAGTTTTGCGATGGGATTTGCAAAAGGGAGTTATTACTATACCCAAGTCCTCTAATCGGCAACGAATTATTGCAAATGCCGATATTTTCGATTTTGAATTAACCGATGGGGATATGGCTAATTTAGATAGTTTAAACAGAGGAAAACGCTTTGGTCCGGATCCGGACAACTTCGATTTTTAGACATGATTTACTGAATCAAAATTATTTTTTCACGAATAAGGCGCGAAGTTCTGTAGCCTCAGAGGGCTTCATTTTACCCGCAAGAACAAGACTTAGTTGTTTTCTTCTCAATGCACCCTCGAAGCGCTCAATTTCAAGTTCAGTTTCAGGAACTACAGGTGGAACTTCGGTAGGCTTGCCTGTATCATCAACTGCTACAAAAGTATAAATGGCTTCATTGGCTTTAATACTTTCCCCACTAAATCTATCTTCCATCCAGACATCAATATAAACTTCCATTGAAGTTCTAAAAGTACGTGATATTTTAGCCTCAACAGTCACAACACTTCCCAGGGGAACAGATCGGTTAAAAGCCACGTGATTAACAGATGCGGTTACTGTAATTCTACGGCTGTGACGTCTGGCGGAAATACTGGCAGCCCTGTCCATACGAGCCAACAATTCACCACCAAATAGATTATTCAATGGGTTTGTCTCGCTGGGCAAAACCATATCTGTCATTATTGTTCTGGATTCACTGGGTGTCTTGGACCTCATTTGATTTTTTTTCAAAGATACGCAGCAATTGTATTGAAGTAGAAGAAAGAAACTATTTTGTAGATAACATCCAGGCGTCCTGTGATTCTGTATGCTTAATTTTCTTTAGAAAGATGAGAGCTTCTTCGGCATTTTCGTAACTTCCATAAGTAACTTGATGCAAGCCATAACTGTTTATTCCAATGTATGTGGCATCATAGCCTCTTTTGCGAAGTTGTTTCACTTTCTTATCCGCGTTTTCCTGAATTCTAAATGCCCCGGCTATGATGTGGTGATTACCTTTGGGTTTTTTGGTTACATGAAGCTTGAGCTCGGGTAATTCAAGGGGGTTTGAGTTAAAAAATGTAGCTTCCTGAATATTTTTGGACACTAGTGTTTGAGCTTCCTCCTGCACGAGTTGTTTGGTGTTCAGTGTTTCACTGTAAAAGCGATAAGAAGTTAGTCCCGTGGATAAGGCTAATAATATTATGGCAGCATATTTTAAATAAGGTCTGAATGAATTCCTTTCTCGTTGTTCGGGGGTAATTATAAATGGAATCTTTTCTTCTAATTCAACAACCTGTTCTTTAAGGATTTCACGTGTAACCGTTGAAGACACAAATGGCGAAAGGCCAAAAGAAGAGGTCAGATAATTTACCTCATACGAAGGCTGAAACTGTAATTTACCTTCTCTGTTTAACCATAATTCTCCTATAGCTGCTATTCTTAGCCTGTCTCCTGAATGCAATCGTCTCCTCCATTCTTTGCCTTCCTCCAGGATCTGTTTGAGCATCTCCTCATATGACTTGTTTTCGGCATTAGCCATATACGAAACCAATAAACCATCATTAGATGACAACTGTTCATTAAAGGATATTTGTTTTGAGGGAGGATAAAAAGTATTGGTAGGTTTTTGAAGTACAGCCGATTTCATCTGGGTCAGAAAGGCACCAAAATCAGGAACTACAACGCAGTTGTAGCGGTATAAAAGTTGTTGAATGTAATGCTCAATTGCCATAAACACAAAGATCAATAAAAATTAGGGGGCTTCAAACTAGAGAGAGATTTTTTTTATTAACATAATATTTTGTGTAATTTGTGGATAACTTAAAAGACATCATAAATGACTAAGGATGAGTTAATTGCAATTCTTAGATTGCAAAATATACCCCATATCGGGGATATAACGGCTAAAAAGCTGATAGCTCACTGTGGCAGTCCAATGGCTGTTTTTTTAGATAAAAAGGGTCATCTCGAAAAAATTGAAGGAATCGGATCTGTAACTTTAAGTGGATTGCACAACAAAAAACATCTTCAAAAAGCAGAGATTGAATACGAATTTATAATTAAAAATGGGATATCATATTCATATTTTGAGGATTTGGGCTATCCTTCTTATTTAAAACACTGTATTGATGGTCCTGTCCTGCTTTTCAAAAAGGGTAATATTGAGCTGGAGAATAAAAAAGCAATCAGCATAGTGGGTACTAGGAACAGCACAAGTTATGGCAGGGATTTTTGTGAAAAATTTATCGAAGATATTGCACATATGGATCCGGTAATAGTAAGTGGCTTTGCATATGGAATTGATATATGTGCGCACAGGGCAGCTTTAAAGAATGGGCTGCAGACCATTGGATGTGTTGCGCACGGCCTAAATCAAATATATCCGAAAACCCACTACAGGTATGTTGATGAAATTGAAAAAAAGGGGGGCTTCATAACAGAATTCTGGAGCACAAGTAACCCGGACAGGGAGAATTTCCTAAAAAGGAATAGAATAATTGCAGGTATAAGTGAAGCCACCATTGTAATTGAATCCGGGGAAAGGGGAGGTAGTTTAGTTACTGCCGATATTGCCAATAGTTATAATCGGGATGTTTTTGCTGTGCCTGGCCGGGTAAAGGATAAATATAGTCTCGGATGCAATAACCTTATAAAGGGGCAAAAAGCCCATCTGCTCACCTCCGCAGCTGATCTCATTTATTTATTGGATTGGCAACTTGAGGAACATAATACCGCCCCGGTGCAAAAACAACTTTTTGTGGAATTGGATGATAACGAGAAAATAATTTACACTTTTTTACAAAAGGATGGGCGACAGTTGATAGACCAAATTGCATTGAATTGTCAATTACCTGTATTTAAGACAATGTCCAGCTTATTGACCATGGAAATGAAAGGAATGATAAAGCCTTTACCGGGGAAACAGTATGAAGCTATTTAAGTTTAATCAGACCGGGCGGTTTGTAATTAGTGTATTTGATATCTGTAAGCCTTCTGTATGAGGAGTTCATCGATTAAATACACATATAAAGCCCCCGATTAATCATAGGACGATTAATACCAAAAATTAATTACAAACCCGATAGTTGGTTTACGAAAATCTAGTATCCTAATCTATTTCTGACCCTTGCCAGAACTGTATCAGCCACTTTTTTTGCTTTTTCTGCACCTAACGCCAAAGCATCATCTACCTCATTAAGATGATTCATATAGTAGTTAAACTTATCACGAGGAGATTTAAATTGCTCAAGGATTAATTCATACAATGCCTGTTTTGCATGTCCATACCCGTAGTTCCCATTTATGTATTTTGACCGCATTTCATCAATCTGGGTATTGGAAGCTAAGATGCTGTATAGGGAAAAAGTGGTATCCGTGTCCGGGTCTTTAGGTTCCTCAAGTGATTTGCTATCTGTAATAATACTCATCACTTGTTTTCTCAGTTTTTTATCCGTCTGAAAAATGTCTATTAAATTGCCCTTACTTTTACTCATTTTTGCACCATCTGTCCCTGGAATATACATAGTGTCTTTTTGAACCTGAGCTTCTGGTATTACAAAAGTCTCACCCATCTGTGACTGGAAACGTGATGCAACATCACGTGTCATTTCTAAATGCTGTAACTGATCTTTGCCAACGGGGACAATATTTGCATCATATAACAATATATCGGCAGCCATTAACATGGGATATGAAAACAACCCGGCATTAATATCTTCAAGTCTGTCTGCTTTGTCTTTGAATGAATGCGCTAAGGTAAGTCGCTGATAGGGATAAAAACAGCTTAAATACCAAGCCAGTTCAGTCACTTGCGGAACATCGCTCTGTCTATAAAACACAGTACTTTCAACATCAAGCCCAAATGCTAACCAGGTGGCGGCTGTGGCATAGGTATTATGTCTCAGTTCATCGCCATTTTTTATTTGAGTAAGGGAATGCATATCAGCAATAAAAAGGAAAGAATCATTTTTATCATCTTTAGCCATATTTATTGCAGGTATAATAGCACCCAGGATATTTCCAAGGTGAGGTGTTCCTGTACTTTGAATACCAGTTAATATTCTTGCCATTTCAATTATATTTCAGTGGCAAAAGTAAAAGAAATACGATTACCCTGCTAAAATTGTTATTTTTGATTTATGCGCTTACTTCTGCAAAAAATGGGGCACCTGCTCTATCGAATTTGGTTTTATATCCTGGTTAGCCTTCCTATTTTTATATTTTTTCCATTACTTCTCCTTACAACCCTCACAGAAAGGACATATGGACAATTTTTTTGGCTGGCGCGCAATATATGGGCAAATACAATTATTTACGGGATGTTTTGCTTTCCAAAGATATACTATGAACAAAAACTGGAAAAAGGTCAGAGCTATATGTTGGTGGCTAATCATACCAGTATGCTCGATATTATGATGATGTTGAAGACCAGTAGGAATCCATTTGTTTTTGTGGGTAAGAAAGAGTTGGTTACTATTCCGGTTTTTGGATTTTTTTATAAACGTGTTTGTATTCTTGTTGACAGAGAAGATAGTAGGAGCAGGACTGCGGTATATAGAAGGGCGCAGAAAAGATTAAATCAAGGGCTCAGTATTTGCATTTTTCCGGAAGGAGGGGTTCCTGAAGAGCATATAATACTGGATGAATTTAAGGATGGAGCTTTTAAAATGGCAATAGCCCATAATATCCCGGTCGTACCAATAACTTTTTACGATAACAAGAAGCGTTTTCCTTTTACATTTTTTAGTGGCGGTCCCGGGATAACCAGAGTAAAGGTTCATCCTTTTTACAAGACGGACGAATTAAAGGAAGCACAAAAATCGGAATTGCGGGAACAGGTAAGAACGGACATCCTAAAAGAGCTACAGGGAGCAACACGCGAAGGATAAAGTATATGGGGCATTAAGTCTAGAAAATACCAAATGGTTTATAAAAAAACAAAACCAATGTCAGGTACTACCATATTATAAACAGCCTTTTCCCAAATAAGGGCTTTAAGACCAAATTATTCTGTGTGCTAAAATTTAAAATTCAGACCGGTATAGACTCCAATAGAAAAAGGTTGAAAATTACCGGCTGATTGTGAAAATGTGTTTAATTGATATTTAAACATTGGCTCCAGATTCAATTGTAAAGTTGGTGAAAATTTATAATTCAAACCAAAACCAATATTTGTACTTAAATTCACATCATTGATATTATTGGCTTCACCCATCTCAACGGTATTACCATTTGCTTGAAGAACAACTGAGTTATCGACCAGGAATAGGGAGCTCAATCCGCCAATAAGGTTAATACCAAATTTATGGTCCAGCAACGCAAAATTAATTTCTACCGGTAATTCCAAATAACCAAAATCCTGAATCATTCTTCCATCGCGAGCCGGGTTTTGAGCGGCAACTTCCAAACTAATGGTCTGCTGGGATAATTTACTGTCTTCTGAATTCCTGATCACTAAATTTTTTGAAGTAGACACGTAATTTATATTATCAATTTGATTATTTGTAGAAGCGGAAATTGAAGCAGAAAATGATATTTCATTTGTATCATAGCTATAATCTACTTTGTGGAGTCCGGAACGCACACTTAACTTTTTACTAATATCATACGAAACTGTCAAACCGTAACTTAGATTGACATTTCCGGTTTTTGAATTGGCCACAAAATTTGAATGGATTGGGGAACCGCTCCCAAATGAATTAAAATAAACTGGTCCAATACTGGGACCCACAGACCATTTATTGCTTTTACTTTCGGCCAATTCTGTTTCCTGTGAATTCTCAATTTCGTCGAAAATAGATTTCTTAGGTTTCTCATTCTCAAAGACTTCCTCTTCTGGAATATTATTGGCTATTCCAGCAGTTTTGTCAGTTTCCATAGCAGGGATTTCCATTTTAGGTTTTTTATTGGAAAGAATTTGCTGGCTCACAGTATCCGATGATTCCTTGGATGGAGGAGTAGAAATAATAGTAGCCATTTCAGTATTTATATTTTCAGAGGACCGGGTTTCCGTATTTGTTTCTTGAACTTTATCTTTCTTAACCTCACTCCTGCTATTTTCAGGATGAACCGATGAAATTGCAGTTGTTGTGACCGTAGTTTTGGATATGTCGGTTCTTTCTTTCTTCTTTAAATTATTTTCTTCATCAGACCTAACAATAGAGGTATTTGACGGGATTGTATTATCGGTTTTCGTTGTATTTACCTCATCACTACTGCCTTCATCTGTATCATCCGTCCTGGTTTTATCTATTGGAGTAACACTTTCAACATCGGTAATTATTTCATCTGAGTTACTGTTGTTATCCGAAGGGATAAAAAGGTATAATAATACGGCTAAAAGAGCTGCTACGCCTCCCAATTTCCACCAAAGCGGAACTATTGGACGTTTTCTTTTCTCCTTGTCCAGTGAGGCAGAAATTGCCTTCCAAACTTTTTCGTCCGGAACTTCCTTAAAGTCTTTCAACTTCTCCTGATACAATTTATCAATAGTTTCTTTTTTCATGCCTTAGGTAGTTAAGCAATGTTTATATTTTTTTTTCTTATTTTTTCTTTTAAAATCATCCGGGCCCTGGCAAGATTTGATTTTGATGTCCCCTCTGATGTTCCCAATTTTTCACTTATTTCTTTATGGGTATATCCATCCAGGACATACATATTGAAAGTAAGTCTGTATTTATTGGGAAGCTCCTGTATATAGCCCAGCAGGGTTGGGAGTTCAATATCCAAAAATTCTGAATCTGAATCAATTTCAGATACTTGCGCTACATTTTCTGTAACCACTTTCAAATATTCGTCCTTTCTATATTTTTGAAGTACCGTATTAACAGTAACTCTCTTAATCCAACCTTCAAATGACCCTTTAAACTTATACTGACCAATTTTTTCATATATGGTCATAAAGCTGTCATGAAGATTATCTTCGGCCTCCGTTTTATTACGCGAATATTTAAGGCAGATACCGAACAATAATTGTGCATAGTTTTTATACAATTGTTCCTGCGCTTTTCTATCTCCTCTTTTACAATTATGTATGAGTTTTTTTAGACTCAAAATAGTGGTTAGATTATTAAAACCTAAAATAGTAGATTATTGGTTTACAGGAACTTCAATTTCCAAATATTCCTGTTCGCCGTTTTCATTTTCCCCGGTCCAGAACCTAAAGAGGTAAGTTTCTGAATAGCGACAAATAAAATTAAATGAAGATTCTGCTTCGCCCATGCCTTCCACACACTCCGGATCATCAAATTGAGAACCTATAGGAACTACATTTCTCGTCGTCTGTTCAATGGGGGTTACGTCAAAACCCTCAAAAGAGGCACATCCATTAGGTAAAATATAAGTTACTTTAATTTGATAGGTCTCATGCAAATTAAATGAATCAGGTAACTCTGCACTAACAACCTGTAGCGGGATAAAATAAAAATTTGGCTGATCATCATCCAAACTACAGGAAGACAGAAAAAATACAAATACTACGAAAATTAGGGAGACTATCCTTTTCATCATTATCAATTAAAATCTTTTGTACAAGATGATAACATTAGACAATGGTTGCTTAAAAAAAGTATAATACAAAAATAACAGCTAACCGGAATTAGGCTTTTACGGCACTGATTGCTTCTTTTATTTTGCTTTCTAATTCTTCCAGGAGTTCCGGATTATCTTGCAGAAGCGATTTTACCGCATCTCTCCCTTGTCCGAGCTTTGTATCCCCGTAACTAAACCAGGACCCGCTTTTTTTGATAATTTCATATTGCACTCCAAGATCCAGAATTTCACCAACTTTGGATATTCCTTCTCCGTACATAATATCAAACTCTGCAGTTTTAAAAGGAGAGGCCACTTTATTTTTTACAACCTTAACCCTCGTTTTATTACCCAAAACGGCACCATCTGTGTCTTTTATTTGTGTAGATCTTCGAATATCCAATCTTACGGAGGCATAAAATTTGAGTGCATTACCCCCTGTTGTTGTTTCGGGATTTCCAAACATCACTCCTATTTTTTCCCTTAACTGATTAATGAAGATTACGGTACAATGTGTTTTGCTTATGGAACCTGTTAATTTTCGAAGCGCCTGAGACATTAACCGGGCATGTAAACCCATTTTAGAGTCGCCCATTTCTCCTTCAATTTCGCTTTTTGGAGTTAAAGCAGCAACCGAATCTATAATCACTATATCAATAGCGCCGGATCGAATCAGATTATCTGCAATTTCCAATGCCTGTTCCCCATGATCTGGTTGTGAAATGATAAGATTGTCAATATCAACACCTAAATTCTTAGCGTAAAATCTGTCAAAGGCATGTTCTGCATCAATAAAGGCGGCAATACCGCCATTTTTTTGCGCCTCTGCAATTGCATGTAATGTGAGAGTGGTTTTTCCGGAAGATTCAGGACCATATATTTCTATAACTCTACCACGAGGGTAGCCACCCACCCCCAGAGCAATATCTAATCCAAGTGAACCGGAAGGTATAACTTCAACATCCTCAATAACATAGTCGCCCATTTTCATGACGGCACCTTTACCATAAGTTTTATCCAGCTTATCCAGAGTTAGTTTTAATGCCTTAAGTTTCGCTTCTTTATCGTTGCTCATTTGTGATTTTCTATGATATTAGGACAGCTAAATTACCATTTCTTTTTTCATATAACAACGCCAAAAGCAACCTTTTTAGAAATCCTGCATCTCACTGGTAAGAGTTTAAATTGAAACACAAAATAAACCAATGTTCCAAGGAACTTTGGGCAACGGTGACCGCATCCTCTCTGGTTGATCTATGAAAAAGAAAATTCCCAGGAGTGGTCTATAAAGAGTCTTGAAACTTCAAGACTCTTTTTTATTCCGACAGGAAAGAATCGTTTAAATTAGCTTACTGGCCTCAAAATCAGGAAGATTCTCTTGTGCAAAAGTGGATTATGCTTAATTTTGCAGGATTAAACATTCTTAAACTTAATAATTAGTATAGCATGCAACTGTACAATACATTAAGTGCCAAAGAAAGGGAATCTCTTATTGAGGCAGCCGGACAGGATCGTCTGACTATTTCCTTTTACAGGTACGCACATATTCGGAATCCAAAATTATTCAGGAATCATTTGTTTATTCACTGGAGTGAACTAGATGTTCTGGGGAGAATCTATGTAGCCCCCGAAGGAATCAATGCCCAATTGTCCGTTCCGGCAGATTACTTTGAAAAATTCAAAGCACATTTGGACAGTATCTCATTTCTTGAAGATGTTCGTCTTAATATCGCTATAGAGCAGGATAATAAATCCTTTTTAAAACTTAAAATTAAGGTGCGGAAGAAAATTGTGGCAGATGGCTTGAATGACAGCACTTTTGATGTGACTAATAAAGGAATCCATGTTGATGCTTCGCATTTTAATGAGTTGATTGATGACCCAAATACAATTTTGGTGGATATGCGAAATCACTATGAAAGTGAAATAGGACATTTTAAAAATGCGATTACACCAGATGTTGACACGTTCAGAGACTCTTTGGATATTATAGAAAAGAATTTGTCCATATATAAGGAAAACAGAAACCTGGTAATGTATTGCACTGGCGGTATCCGATGTGAAAAAGCGAGCGCATATTATAAGCACAAAGGGTTTAAAAATGTATTTCAACTTGAAGGGGGGATTATCGAATATACCCGTCAGGTAAGACAAAAGAATCTTGAAAATAAATTTTTGGGAAAGAATTTTGTGTTTGATCACAGAAGAGGGGAGCGTATAACCGACGATATCATAGCCCAGTGCCATCAGTGCGGTGAATTATGCGATACCCATGTAAACTGTGCTAATGAAGCTTGTCATCTTCTTTTTATACAATGTGAAGCCTGTGCTGAGGAAATGAACAATTGTTGTTCAGATCATTGCAAAGAAATTCATGAACTTCCTTTTGAGGAGCAGAAAAGGCTAAGAAAGGGAAAAGAGGTGAGCAATAAGATTTTTAAGAAGGGCAGATCAGAAGTATTAAAGTTTAAAAAATAGAACAGTTTATCTATATTTTCGGAGCTGAACAGAGAATTATTCAACAATTATTGGCACTTTACATCACAGTAAAAAAGTACTATCTTTACCTTCAAGAAATTTTTATGAACCTACTTTGGTAAAACGTATTTGTGGTTTTACCAAAACAATATATAAAATATGGGTTGTAACAGTTGTTCAACCGGCAAGGATGGGCAGCCGCGTGGATGCAAAAATAATGGAACTTGCGGCACAGATGGCTGCAATAAATTAACCGTGTTTGACTGGCTTTCAAATATGTCTCTGCCAAGTGGTTCTCAGCCATTTGATTGTGTTGAAATTCGGTTTAAAAATAGCAGAAAAGAGTTTTATAGGAATTCGGAAAATCTGTCATTATCCATTGGCGATATTGTGGCTACGCAGGCTAAATCTGGCCATGATATTGGTATGGTTACCTTAACCGGAGAATTGGTGAGGGTACAGATGAAGAGAAAAAAAGTATCCGATTCAGAAGAGGAAATCCCGAAAATATATCGCAAGGCAACTCAAAAGGATGTAGACAAATGGCAGAAGTGCAGGGATAAGGAGGAAGAAATTAAGAAGCGGGCCCGCGAAATGGCTATTTTATTAAAATTACAAATGAAGATCTCTGATGTAGAATTTCAGGGGGATGGTTCTAAAGCTACTTTCTATTATACCGCAGAAGAACGTATTGATTTCAGGCAACTGATTAAGGATATGGCTAAGGCTTTTGCCATTCGCATAGAAATGAAGCAAATCGGATATAGACAGGAAGCACAGCGTTTAGGGGGTATTGGCTCCTGTGGAAGGGAATTGTGTTGTTCTACCTGGTTATCGGATTTTCGTTCAGTCAGCACTTCTGCAGCACGGTATCAGCAACTTTCACTTAATCCCCAAAAATTAGCTGGACAATGTGGTAAATTAAAATGTTGTTTGAACTATGAGTTGGATTTATATTTGGAAGCATTGGAAGATTTTCCTTCTCAGGAAAGTAGGTTATTCACAGAAAAAGGGATAGCTTTTTGCCAGAAGACAGACATATTTAAAGGGATGTTATGGTTCTCTTATAAAGACGATCCCTCTAACTGGCATGCACTCACAAAGGAACAGGTTAAGGAGATACTGGATAAAAATAAAGTAAAAAAACCAGTAGCAAGCCTGGAAGAATTTGCTGTTGAAAATATTGAAGAAGAAAAACTAATTTTTGAAAATGTTGTAGGGCAAGACAGTCTTACAAGGTTTGACCGTCCAAAACGAAAAAACAAAGGCGGAAATAATAAAAAAAGAAGGAATAACAGAAAAAGACCTGCCAAAAATGCCTAAAGGGATTATTTATTCAATGTTGGTTTTGTTGATTTTGGCATGTAATGATAATCTTACGCATTCTGAATTTCAGTCTAATCCCGGAGGAATATGGGCTAATAGTGACACTAAAGTGTTTAGATTCACGGAAAATGACACTATTAGCTCGAATGATGTATTTATTTCTATAAGAAATGATGAATCTTATCCTTTCAGCAATCTTTTTTTAATTGCAGATTTAGAATATCCTAATGGCGATATCCAAAGGGATACACTGGAGTATGAAATGGCTATGCCTGATGGCAAATGGCTTGGTAAAGGATATGGGAGTATAAAAGAAAATAAACTTTGGTATAAGGAAAACATCATTTTTCCCGTTAAGGGCGTATATACTTTACAAATTTCCCACGCGATGCGTAAAAATGGCAGTGCAGAGGGGATTATGGAACTTCAAGGCATCATCGATGTTGGTTTCTTAATTGAAAAGCGTAAATAAATTATGGCAAAAGCCCGGAAAAAGAAGATTTCTTCCAATTTTTCTAAAATTATTAAATGGTTTTGGATACTGTTTGCTTCAGGTCTGTTCCTGATATTTTTTATATTTCTGCTCGCTTCCTGGGGGTTTTTGGGAGAGATGCCAACCTTTGAGAGACTCGAAAATCCTCAGACAAATTTAGCCACTGAGATCATCTCTTCAGATGGTCAAACTCTTGGAAAGTTTTATTTGGATGACAACAGGACGCCCGTTTCCTACGATGAATTACCCGAGAATTTGGTTCATGCTTTAGTTGCGACGGAGGACGCAAGATATTACGAACATTCCGGAATAGATGCAAGAGGAACATTACGGGCAATGGTTTTTCTTGGAACACGGGGAGGTGCAAGTACGATTACACAGCAATTGTCCAAATTGCTCTTTACTAAAAGGATATCTGGAGGAGCTGCCGGTCGAATTATTCAAAAAGTAAAGGAATGGGTAATAGCAATACGTCTGGAAAGGCAATATACTAAGGAGGAGATTATTGCAATGTATTTGAACACCTATGATTTTATCAACAATGCTGACGGAATACGTTCTGCGTCAAGAATTTATTTTGGCAAGGAACCGGTTGATTTAAAAACCGAAGAAGCAGCTGTATTGGTTGGGATGTTAAAGAATTCTTCACTCTATAACCCTATTAGAAGGGAAGAATTGGTATTTAATCGGCGGAATACTGTGTTGAGTCAAATGGCTAAGTATGACTTTATTACCGAAAAAGAAAGTGATTCTCTACAGGCTTTAAAAATGGATATAAATTTTACTCCGGAATCTCATAGGGATGGACTTGCTACCTATTTCCGGATGTATTTACAAGGGTTTCTGAATGATTGGATTGAAAAAAACCCTAAACCTGCAGTTGAAGGTGAAAGGGACCGTTGGAATATTTATTTAGACGGCTTAAAAGTATATACCACTGTAGATTACCGTATGCAGAAAAATGCTGAGGATGCCGTTAAAGAACATATGAAAAGACTTCAAAAGGAGTTTTTTCATCAAAATACACCGGATAGAAATAGTACCGCTCCTTTCCTTGATTTAAACTCAGAAGAAACTAGCCGAATCATGGAGCGTGCTATGAAAAATTCAGAACGATGGCGCATTATGAAGGCCAATGGCATATCGGAGAAAGATATAAAGGCGTCCTTTTCCGAAAAAACTGAGATGACCGTATTTGACTGGAACAGGGATACCCAGGAGAAGGATACAATAATGACGCCTTTAGATTCTATAAGGTATTATAAAACCTTTTTAAGGGCGGCCATGATGTCAATGGAACCCCAAACAGGCCATGTGAAAGCATGGGTAGGAGGGCTAAACTATAAGCATTTTCAATACGACAATGTAATTCAGGGAGCAAGACAGGCCGGCTCAACCTTTAAGCCTTTCGTTTACGCTGCCGCCATTGATCAATTAAGACTATCACCCTGTGATTCACTTCCTGATAGTCAGTATTGTATTGAAGCCGGTAAACACGGAAACCCGGAGCCGTGGTGCCCCAAGAATTCTGACGGAAAGTTTTCAGGACAGATGTATACTCTGAAACGCGCCCTAGCCAACTCGGTCAATTCGGTTACGGCTCAGTTAATTGACAGAGTCGGGCCTAAACCGGTTGTAGCCATGGTAAAAGATCTGGGCTTAACGGGAGAAATTCTTGAAGTCCCTTCAATTGCCTTGGGAACCCCCGATTTTAATGTATATGAAATGGTGGGGGCCTATGGTGCTTTTGTAAATCAGGGGGTGTATGTAAAACCTGTAATGGTTACCCGTATAGAAGACAAGAATGGAACTGTTCTTTATGAATATGTTCCGGAAACAAAAGATGTATTAAGCAAAGAGGTGGCATATGCTATGATTAATTTGATGGAAGGGGTCACCCAGGGCGGCTCAGGAACCAGATTAAGGCATTCTTCCAATAAAGACCAAACGGTATATAAAGAAATAATTACCGGTTATCCTTACGAATTTACAAATCCGATAGCAGGTAAAACAGGAACAACACAGAACCAGAGCGACGGCTGGTTTATGGGGATGGTTCCTAATCTGGTAACAGGGGTATGGGTTGGAGGCGAAGACAGAGCAACCCATTTTAAGACCATTACATATGGGCAAGGAGCGTCAATGGCTTTACCTATATGGGCTTTATATATGAAAGAAAATTATACCATTGAGGAACTCGGAATTTCGAAGGAGGAATTTCCAAGACCGGAAGAACTTACTATTAATGTGGATTGCTCCAAAGAAAGTGAAGATGCACCAGTAAAGGACAACCTTGAGGATGACCTTGACGAGCTTGATTTTTAATTAACGGCACTATTTTTCACGTTTTAATGATTTGAACTAATCCCGCTTTTTAGCGGGATTTTTTTATTTAATAATGTATTTTAGTGGTTATGGGAAACAGCACTATTAATTTCATCATTTAGCGCATATGATACGTAAAACAGTAGCAAATGTAAAGGAGGCATTAATTGGAGTAGAGGACGGAATGACCTTTATGCTGGGTGGTTTTGGGCTTTGTGGGATACCTGAGAACGCTATTTCGGAGCTTGTACGCCTGGGAGTAAAAGATATTACATGTATTAGTAATAATGCTGGGGTTGACGATTTTGGGCTAGGCTTATTGTTGCAAAAACATCAGATCAAAAAAATGATCTCCTCATATGTTGGTGAAAATGATGAGTTTGAAAGGCAGATGTTAAGTGGGGAACTGGATGTAGAACTCACACCTCAGGGTACGCTTGCAGAGAAATGCAGGGCGGCGCAAGCCGGTTTTCCTGCATTCTACACTCCTGCGGGATATGGTACTGAAGTAGCAGAGGGAAAGGAAACTCGGGAATTTAATGGCAAAATGTATGTTCTTGAGCAGGCTTTTCAAGCAGACTTTTCTTTTGTGAAAGCATGGAAAGGTGACGAAGCAGGTAATTTGATTTTTAAAGGAACTGCACGAAATTTCAACCCTTGTATGTGCGGAGCAGCTAAGATTACAGTTGCTGAAGTAGAGGAGTTGGTGCCGGCAGGGAATCTGGATCCAAATGAAATACATATCCCGGGGATATTTGTTCAACGAATTTTTCAGGGGGTTCATTTTGAAAAGAGAATTGAACAACTTACCGTAAGAACCCGTAACTAATTACTAATCAATGACTGTAGAATGCTGGATAAAATAGGGATAGCAAAAAGAATTGCGAGAGAGGTAAAAGACGGGTACTATGTAAACCTGGGGATTGGCATTCCAACCTTGGTGGCGAATTATGTGGATGATAATATAAGCGTTGAATTTCAAAGTGAAAATGGCGTTTTGGGTATGGGCCCATTCCCATATGAAGGTGAAGAAGATGCTGATATAATCAATGCGGGCAAACAAACTATTACCACCCTTCCCGGAGCTTCCTTCTTTGACTCTGCAACTAGTTTTGGGATGATTCGTGGCAAGCATGTGGACCTTACAATCCTTGGAGCTATGGAAGTAGCTGAAAATGGTGATATTGCCAATTGGAAAATCCCTGGAAGAATGGTAAAAGGTATGGGGGGAGCTATGGATCTTGTGGCCTCCGCGGAGAATATCATTGTAGCTATGATGCATACCAATAAGGCAGGAGAATCAAAGCTGTTGAAAAAATGTTCACTTCCACTTACCGGCGTTGGTTGTGTAAAAAAAATAGTTACCAATCTTGCGGTTCTGCAAGTTACCCCCGGTAGGATTCCTTTTAGTTGAAAGGGCACCCGGAGTGAGTGTTGAAGAGATTAAGCAGGCAACTGAAGGGACTTTAATCATTGAAGGAGACATTCACGAGATGACCGTTTAACGATCAAAGCAAACACTTGGTCGATAAATTAAAATGAGTTACTTTTTTCACAACAAATTGAAGATATTTCACAACATATTTTTAGACGCCTGAGAATCAGTCATTATCTTTAAGCCAGAATATTTAAACCCCAAATCTTATTTTACTAAATTCCAAAAAACTATGGATGCACAAATTAACCACAGACCTATTGAAGAAGAAATTCAGGTATATAGAAATGACTTTTTTAGTGGCATAATTCTATTGACCAGAAAATTGTTTATGTTTTAGTCAATTTTCCCAAAATAAAAAAAGGAGTAAGGCATTATGTTTTACTCCTTTTTTTATTTTAGGGGGATATTTAATGAGCGTATGAAAATTCAGATGTCTAAATGTACCAGTTGCGATATAGACAGACTTATTTCAATTTCCAGAAAGACATTTATTGATGCCTTTGAGGCCGACAATAACCCGGATGATTTTGAAACCTATATGCAAGATTCTTTTTCTAAAGAACAACTTTTGAAGGAGCTTGCCGATCCTCAAATGACATTTTATTTTGTTTTTTCAGATAAAGAAATAGTGGGATATTTTAAACTAAATGAAAATGAAGCTCAAACTGATATTAAAGATAAAAATGCAATTGAATTAGAAAGAATCTATGTGAAAAGTGAATTTCAGGGAAACAAGATTGGTTATTTGATGCTAAACCATGTTAAACATATTGCCATCAATAAAAATATCAGCTACCTATGGCTTGGGGTTTGGGAGAAAAACACAAATGCCATTAGATTCTATGAAAAGAATGGATTTGTAAAGTTTGGAAGACATCCCTATTACATCGGTAAGGATAGACAAATGGATTGGCTAATGAGGCTGGATTTGACTAACTTCAAAAAATAATTAAATCAACAATGTATACAAAAACTCTACTCCCTGCAATTTTGGTATTTTCCCTGAATACTATTATTGCCCAACAAAAATATTATTTCCCTGAAAGAAACGTACTATGGGAAGAAAAGACCCCTTCTGCTTTAAATATTAACGAAAATAAGCTGCTTGAAGCTGTAGATTATGCCCAGAATAATGAATATTCCGGCTCCAGAGATTTACGGATTGCAATTTTAAAAGGTTTTGAGCGTGAACCATTTCATGAAATTTTAGGACCTACCAAAAAACGAGGAGGTCCGGCTGGAATCATATTGAAAAATGGTTATATAGTTAAAAAATGGGGTGATATTAAGCGCGTTGACATGACTTTTAGCGTGACTAAGAGTTTTCTGTCCACGGTCGCAGGCCTTGCTGTAGATAGTCATTTGATTAGAGGGACTAATGACAGCGTTTCTTCATATATCTGGGATGGCACATTTGCCGGCGAACACAATAGCAAAATAACCTGGAAGCATCTCCTGCAACAAAATTCCGATTGGTCCGGAGAATTATGGGGTGGAAAGGACTGGGCAGACAGGCCCCCGAATGAAGGAGGTTTAGATGAGTGGAAATTCAGAAAACTAAACGAACCCGGAACGGTAATGGAATATAATGATGTCCGTGTAAATGTCCTGGCCTATGCTTTGACTCATGTTTGGAGAAAGCCGGTTCCTGTTGTTCTCAAGGAGCAGATAATGGATAAGATTGGGGCTTCAACCACCTGGCGTTGGTATGGCTACGACCACGCCTGGACGGTAATTGATGGAATTAAAATGAAATCAGTTACTGGTGGGGGACATTCAGGCGCGGGAATTTTTATCAGCGCAGAAGATATGGCGCGGTTTGGTTTGTTATTTCTTAATAATGGAAAATGGGATACAGAACAGCTCATTAGCGAGGCCTGGATAACAGAGGCAATTACACCATCAGCACCAAATCCTAACTATGGCTATATGTGGTGGCTTAACAAAAAAGGCAGCCGGCATTGGGAAGGACTCTCCGAGGATATTTATTATGCTGCTGGTTTTGGAGGTAACTTCATTGTCATTGATAAGGCAAATAATTTAGTTGTGGTTACCAGATGGCTGGAACCTTCTAAGATTGGAGATTTGATGGCTCTCATTGAGGACGCCATAGATGATTAATAATGGTGTTATAGTTAAAAGCCCCTTTTATTTAAAGGGTCAGCTAAATTGAAGAGATGATCTCAGCCGCTTTTAATAGAGTATCAGAGGTTTTTGCAAAACAGACACGAATCTGTTTATTATCGGTAAGGTCTTTATTAAAAACTGATATTGGGATACAGGCAACACCAAATTTTTTAACGAGTCTTTCTGCAAAATCGATATCACTTTCCATAGTGATTTCTGAAAAATCCAAAAGTTGAAAATAAGTTCCCTGAGCCGGAGTGAATTTGAATCTGGAGTTTTCGATTCCCGATAAAAACATATCTCTTTTTTCCTGATAAAATGGACCTAAATCCAAATAATGAGCCGGGTTCTTGAGGTATTCGGCAAGTGCCCGCTGGAAGGGGTGGTTCACGCAAAAAACATTGAACTCATGTATTTTCTGAAACTCCTTCATCAGTTCAGCCGGTGCGGTACAATACCCCATTTTCCAACCGGTTGCATGAAAAGTTTTACCAAATGAAGCGCATACAAAACTACGGGATGCCAGATCAGGATATTTGGAAGCACTCTCATGTGTGTTGCTATCAAATACAATATGCTCATACACTTCATCACTCAACAAAATAATATTCGTGTCCTTCAGGCAACTTTGGAGCTTGAGCATATCGGACTTTGAAAAAACCATTCCACTGGGATTATGTGGGGTATTAACAATGACCATCCTGGTTTTGTCATTTAAGTGCGATTTAAACACCTCCCAATCTATCGCATAATCCCTTCCCGTTAACTGAATTAAAACAGGAATCCCGCCATTTGCTTTAATGGCCGGCTCATAGCAATCATACGCCGGTTTAAGCACTATTACTTCATCATTAGGCCAGACGAATGCGGATATGGCTGTAAAAATTGCCTGTGTAGCCCCTACAGTAATCGTTATTTCTGATTGTGGATCATAATTGGCTCCATATAAAAAGGCAATCTTTTCAGCGATAACTTCTTTAAGAGGATAGATACCCCCTAAAGGGGCATATTGATTATAACCATCTTTCATTGCTTTTGCAACCAATTGAATAAGTAACGGATCAGGCTCAAAATTGGGGAAACCCTGTGAGATGTTAATAGCGCTGTACTCCTTTGCGAGGTTGCTCATGGTGCTGAAGATGGATTCCGGGAGCTGAGGCAATTTAGTAGGAAGATTGTGTGCAGAAGATTTCATAGCATAATAATTATGGTAAAAATAGCAAAAAAGATACGGGGATAATCCAAATAAAAATCCCGGATAAGAATACCCGGGATTTTTGAAATAAACATATTATTTTTTAACCTTTTAGTGAGGCACTTAAGTACTCCCTGTTCATACGGGCAATATTCTCCAAAGAAATGCCTTTTGGGCATTCTACCTCGCAAGCACCTGTGTTTGTGCAGTTTCCAAAGCCTTCCAGATCCATTTGTCTTACCATATTTTGCACGCGCTCCATCGCTTCTATCCGTCCCTGGGGCAGTAGTGCAAACTGCGATACTTTGGCAGAAGTAAATAACATGGCACTTGCATTTTTACAGGCTGCCACACATGCACCACAGCCAATACATGCAGCAGCATTAAATGCCTTGTCTGCATTTTCCTTCCTTATGGGAATCGTATTCGCATCTATTGTGTTTCCCGAAGTATTCACGGAAATAAATCCTCCTGCCTGTTGAATTCGTTCAAAAGCATTCCTGTCCACTATTAAATCCTTTATTACTGGAAAGGCTTTGGCTCGAAAAGGTTCAATTACTATAGTGTCTCCGTCATTAAAACTTCGCATATGTAATTGACAGGCAGTGATAAGTCTGTCAGGACCGTGAGGTCGTCCGTTAATCTGAAGAGAACAGGTCCCGCAGATACCTTCCCGGCAATCATGGTCAAACTCAACCGGGACTTCACCTTTTGATATTAAATCCTCATTTAATATATCCAGCATTTCCAGGAAGGACATATCGCCTTCAATACCGTCCAAGGTATAGTCTACTATTTTCCCCTTTGTAGAAGCATCTTTTTGACGCCATATTTTAAGATAAATCTTCATAGCTTATTATTTATAGGAACGCGTCTTTAACTCAATATTTTCATATATCAAATTCTCTTTATGCAATTTGGCATCCTTCGGATCACCTTTATATTCCCAGGCCGACACAAATTTGAAATTTTTGTCGTCACGTAATGCTTCCCCTTCGGGAGTTTGATATTCTTCCCTAAAGTGACCACCACAAGATTCATTTCTTTCCAGGGCATCCATCGCAAAAAGCTCTCCAATCTCTAAGAAATCTGCCACACGACCTGCTTTTTCCAATTCCTGATTTTTGGTATTTGCTTCACCGGGGACTTTCACATTTTCCCAAAAGTCCTTTCTCAAAGCAGCAATTTCCTCAATGGCTTCTTTCAGTCCTTTAGCATTTCGAGACATGCCACAATTGTTCCACATGATTTTGCCGAGTTTTTTGTGATAGTAATCCACGGAATTAATACCCTTTGCAGACATTAATTTGTTGATCTTGTCCAGAACATCCTTCTCAGCCTTATTAAATTCCTCAGAGTCGGTAGGAATAGGTCCAGTGCGGATATCGTCTGCTAAGTAATCACCTATGGTATATGGTAAAACGAAATATCCATCTGCCAACCCTTGCATTAATGCAGAGGCTCCAAGTCTGTTTGCTCCATGGTCACTAAAATTAGCCTCTCCTGCTGCATAACATCCTGGAATGGTAGTCTGCAAATTGTAATCGACCCACAAACCACCCATGGTATAATGTACCGCAGGATATATCATCATTGGGGTTTTATATGGATTTTCATCTACAATTTTTTCATACATCTGGAATAAGTTTCCATATTTAGCTTCTACAATCTCTTCCCCAAGCTTTCTAATATGAGCATCATCCGCATTTTTTAGACCGGACGTCAGTGCTTTTTCTCCTCCATAGCGCATGATTGCAGCGTCAAAATCAAGGAAAACGGCTTCGCCTGTTTTATTAACTCCAAAACCTGCATCGCAACGCTCTTTTGCGGCTCTCGAAGCTACATCCCGGGGCACAAGATTCCCAAAAGCGGGGTATCTGCGTTCCAGGTAGTAATCCCTGTCTTCTTCTTTTAATTGCGTTGGCTTTAATTTTCCTTCGCGTATCGCCTGGGCATCTTCCAACCGTTTTGGGACCCATATTCGACCATCATTCCTGAGAGATTCAGACATCAGGGTAAGTTTAGACTGATGCTCGCCTGAAACAGGAATACAGGTAGGATGGATTTGTGTAAAACAAGGGTTGGCAAAAAAAGCACCTCTGCGATGTGTACGCCAGGCAGCCATCACATTTGCGCCCATGGCATAGGTAGAAAGGAAAAACAGATTTCCATACCCTCCTGAAGCAATTACAACGGCATGTGCAGAATGACGTTCTATTTCTCCTGTGATCAGATTTCTTGCTATAATACCCCTGGCCTTGCCATCAACGATAACCAAATCCAGCATTTCATGTCTTGTATAGGACTTAATCTTGCCACGATGTATTTGCCGGTTCATTGCAGCATAAGCACCCAGCAATAATTGCTGCCCCGTTTGTCCTTTAGCATAAAAGGTCCTGGAGACCAAAACCCCACCAAAAGATCTGTTATCCAGCAGCCCCCCATAATCACGTGCGAATGGCACTCCTTGTGAAACACATTGGTCAATAATATTACCGGATACTTCCGCCAGGCGATAGACATTGGCTTCGCGCGACCGGTAATCACCTCCCTTTACCGTATCATAAAAAAGGCGGTAATCACTATCGCCATCTCCCTGATAATTTTTAGAAGCATTTATTCCACCCTGGGCGGCAATGGAGTGCGCCCTCCTTGGGGAATCCTGATAACAAAAAGTTTTAACATTGTAACCCAATTCGGCCAGTGAAGCAGCCGCGGAACCACCGGCGAGGCCAGTGCCTACGATAATGATATCGATATTCCGTTTATTGGCAGGATTTACCAAATCTATGTCATTTTTATGTTTTGTCCATTTTTCAGCCAGGGGCCCTGATGGAATTTTTGAATCAAGAATTCCCATAATTAATGAGTTATAGGGTTAAGATGATGATAAATAGCAATGAAGACAAATACCAAAGGAACTACTATTGAATAGATCCTGGTAAATGATTTTATAAAAGGGGTGTATTTATTATTTAAACCCATACTTTGAAATGAAGAGGCAAACCCGTGCCATAAATGAAGGCTGAGCAAACCAAAAGAAAGGATATAAAGGACTGTTCTCCACATAGGCGCAAATTTCTCGACAGTTTCAGTATAATATCGCGTAGGGTCTTCAGGATGGACCTCTATATATTTATAGGTCATCTCATGTATCCAAAAGTCATAGAAGTGCAACCCCAAAAAGGCAAGTACAACCAGACCGGTTATGATCATATTCCGTGATACCCAGGGAGAATTGGCAGCGCCTTTGTACCTGGTGTATTTAATTGTCCGTGCCTGCATATTTTGAAGCTCAAGGACTATTCCCATGACAAAATGTACAATTACACCAATAATTAAAATGGGCTGCATCATGTATTGTACCAGCCCGTTATACCCCATAAAATGAGACCATTCGTTAAAAGTGTCGGGTGAAATGACGGAGGTGAGATTAATGGTTACATGGAGTGCCAAAAACAAAACCAAAAAAAGACCCGAAAGGGCCATGACCACTTTCCGGGCTATAGACGATTTAATCAGAGAACTCATTAGTTAAAGTTTAGTGGACCAAATTTAAGGTAAGAGTAATTCATTAACAAATTTCCGGACTTATTAGAATGGTATTTAGATTCATTTTAATCAAATACCAATAGCAACATTCACATATGGTACAAAAACCTTTATGAACCCGTAAAGGAAGCAATACACCATAAAACTTAATCCTACAATAAATACAACGCATTTTATCTAGGCAGCTATATGCAAATTAGGTAAGTGCGAAAGGGAATAAAAGAGCAATTCAAATTAATAATTATGGCTTGAGTTTAGGCATCGAATTTGAATCAATATAGCATTCTGCATTACCATGTAGCCATAAAAACGATGCCGGCAGATATGTACTTATTTTAGAGGTTAGTAATTCTCTTACAATGTCATCTTTTCCGACCCCAGTTATTAAAAGAATAATTTTCTTAGACTTTATAATGTCCCCCATACCTAAAGTCAAACCGTAGGTTGGTTTGTCAGAAAGAGAATCTACCATTTGGTGCTGCATTGACACTTTTGAAAGTGTTGCTTTATGGCATTTAGATTGCAAAAATGCGGCAGGTTCGTTGAAACCAATATGACCGTTCTTTCCCAGCCCCAGAATGCAGACATCTAGTGCCCCTATTGAGTCTATTTCATTTTGTACGCGATCACTTTCTTTTTGTGGATCAAGGGGATTGCTTGCAAAAGCGATATACTGCTTATTGGGTATTTTAAGGGGTAAGAGGATCCGGTTTTGGATAAAAGTCTCGCATGAATTGGCCGCATCCATAGGAATTCCACCCCACTCATCCAACTTTACTATACCCAGGTTTTTGAAACGGTCGAAGTTCTGTTTGTATAACTTACCCAGATTATCATAGACTTTTTTTGGTGAATTTCCGGTGGCGACACCGAGCCAGGATCTGGTTTCCAATGTTATATCAGCAAGAATAGATTCCGAGGCCAAATGACTCATTTCATGGTAATCGGAACAATAGTGGATCTTCATTTCTAATTTATAAACCTTGAGTAAAAATTATGTTGCCCATGCTTTATCTCCTGCAGTGTAGGGTACACAACCTTCATATCTTCCTGGCACGGCGCTATACCTCAGGGCAATTGTCGCACCTGGTTCTGAAGAGAAGTAACCCCACAATGTCAGCTCTTTAATCATCCGAAAAAAGTGTAGATCTGTCTTAACTGAACTGCTTAGAGCCTCTTTATCGAGTTGGTTCAGGATTGCGTGTTTTTGAATTGAGCTGATAGCCATGAAATCGCTGCCATAATGGTTTCTGGCCAATTGATTCAATTGCAAGATCCCCTGCTTAATAATTTCCTGTTCTTTTTCACCATAACAATCAGTAACAATACTTTTTATAAACAATCCTATCTTCGCAGCCTTTGCACCTGGCGAACGTTCGGTTTCGGGTAAAATGGTCTCCCCAACTTCGTCCAGTAAAAGTACGTCGCCTGACGATAGAAGTTCATTGGCAGTCGCTTTTCGCACACATGCCGAGAGGAACAGTTCAGAGCCAATAAGTGTAACTCCCAGAATACCAGCGGTTCGGTGTAACGCTTCCCTACGATCCATAACTTAAATTCTTTTTTTCCATAGTTTATAAGGCTTATCTACTTTAGTATGAAAAGGCAAGTGGACTTTTTTACCTGTTCCGGCAGATTCATAAGCAGCGAAGATAACTTCTAAAACAGCCTTGCCATCCTCGCCCGTAACCATTGGGGATTTATCGTTTTTAACACAATCTACAAAATGCGCGAATTCTTGTGGAAAACCGTAATTCCAGATTTCTTCATACATAGTAAAACTCCAACCAATTGTATTTCCGGCTTTTTCAACAGCATATCCCACGCCTTTGGCACTATAGGTTTGAATGGAATTACCCTGAAGCACATCTGCGTAGGCTACGCCTTCTGTACCATGTATTTCGGCCCTGTCATCCATACCACCAAGTTTTGTCCAACTTTCTTCTGCCATTGCGATTACACCATTTTCGAACTCCAGAATGATGATCGCATTGTCATCACCTATTGTTTTTTGCGTATGCACGGACGTAGATAGTTGAGCATATACTGATTTTATGGGATTGTTCTTATTCAACCATCTAAAAAATTGAATGGCATGACAGCCCATATCCATTGTAACACCACCTCCCGAACGTTCCACATCCCAAAAATGGTCTGCATGCGGGCCATCGTGCTTTTCTGATTGCTTTAGCAAAACAGGTCGCCCCAAAGCACCTTCATCCAACAAGGCCTTCAATCTCACATATTTTGGGGTAAAGCAAAGCTCTTCGGCATACATTAATTTTACTTTTGCCGTCTTACAGGCCGCTATCATTTGGTCTGCTTCCTGCAAGTTCATACACATGGGTTTTTCTACAACGATGTGCTTCCCGGCTTTTGCAGCTTTCAAGGCGATTTCGCAGTGCAGCATATTTGGCGCCCCTATTACGATCATGTCAATTTCCTGCATAGCGAGGAGTGCATCGAGATCTGTAAAGTGATTCGGAACATTGTGTTTCGCCGCAAAGGCCCTGGCATTGCCTTTCGATGGAGACATAACTGCCAGCACTTCTGCATCGGGCACCGATCTTAAAGCTTCTACATGTATGGTCGAGATAAATTGCGAGCCGATAAGCCCAATGCCAACCTTTTTTTCCATGTCCTGATATAATTAAAGATTTCCATTTTTAAATTCTTCTGCTGCAAAATTCGCCGCCCTGGCCGTCAACGCCATATACAAAATTGAAGGACTCTGATTTCCAGTACTTGTCATGCAAGCCCCGTCGGTTACGAACACATTCTTGCACAAGTGCAGTTGATTCCATTCATTAAGTAAGGAATCCTCAGGGTTATTTCCCATTCGCACCCCTCCCATTTCGTGAATATCAAGTCCAGGGGGTTGCTTGTTATCTTCAACATAAATATCTGTGCAACCTATTTTCTCGAGCATAGCTTTGCTTTCGGTTAAAAAATCGGCAACCATCTTATCGTCGTTTGTATCATAACCAACATCGGTTACCAAAAGAGGGATACCCCACTGGTCTTTTTCAGTTTCGCTCAAGTACACCTGGTTTGTTATTTTTGGAATAGTCTCTCCTTGCATATACATGTAAATGTACCAGTCACCTGCCTCGCTCAATGCGTGTTTATAGTCAGCCCCTATTTGCACATCACTATTCTCAATAGATTCATTTCGAATACGATAGGCACCACAGAAGGTGGTATACCCGCCAACAAAGTCCATATCTTTCTCCTTGAGGTTACGGAAGTTGGCCAAAATAGGCTCGGAGGGTTTTCTACCATAAATATACTTGTCTTTAAAGCCAGGCATTTTGGCGCCCGCCTTTCCTCGATAAATGTGAAAACAAATGTATTTTCCTAATAGGCCATTGTCATTGGCCAGGCCATTGGGGAAACGCTTTGATTTTGAATTCAACAGAATAAGAGTAGTATTCAAAGCGGAGGCGTTCATAAAAATTATACGTGCCTCAAAGATCATCTCTTCACTGGTTTTGGCATCTATGACTTTTACACCTGAAGCCTTGCCGGTTTTTTGATCATAAATTATGGAATGAACTACAGAATGCGGCCGTATTGTCAAATTTCCAGTTTTTTCGGCCCAGGGAAGAGTCGAAGATACCGAACTGAAATACCCCCCGAATGGACAGCCACGCATACACAGGTTACGCGCCTGACAACTACCGCGACCTTGCTGCAAATGTATTTCCTGTGGTTGGGTCAATTGCGCCCAACGCCCTTGCACCAAATGCCGATCAGGATAATGCTGCTTAATGGCATCACTCATATGCTTCTCAACACAATTAAATTCAAAAGGCGGTAAAAACTCGCCGTCCGGCATGGCCTCGATACCATCTTTTTTACCGCATACCCCTACAAATTTTTCGACATGAGAATACCAGGGAGCCACATCTTCATAATCAATTGGCCAGGCCAGGCCATATTGAAATTTACTTGGTGATTCGAATTCATAATTGCTCCATCGTTGACAGGCGCGGCCCCAGGTCAATGATTTACCACCCACCTGATATCCTCGGATCCAATCGAAGGGTTTTTTCTGTACATACGGATGATCTGCATCTTCGATAAAGAAATGAGAAGTATCGGCCCCAAACCCCGCTGCTCTGGTAATTAAGGGATTCTTATCATTGAACTCTTTGGGCATTAGGCCACGGTACTTGAATTCCCACGGATTCATGTTCGCTGTTGGGTAATCTTTTAAATGTACAACATTTCTTCCTCGTTCCAGGACCAAGGTCTGGAGACCTTTCTCACATAGTTCTTTTGCTGCCCAACCTCCTGAAATACCAGAACCTATAACGATGGCATCGAATGTGTTCGATTTGTTTTGCATGTATTTAGAATAAAGCTATTTTAGGTTTTGAGAAGCCCTCTACAATTAATTACCTAAGCTACAAAATTTTTTGTCCTGGACTTTGAGACTCTTAAATATTATTAATATGATGACAAGTATATTGTTTAATACTTATAAAGGCAGAAAGAAAGCCAAAAAGCCAGTTTGACATTAAAATTTCTTCAACAGATTTCACTCTTAGACTGAAAAAAACAGGAACAGAAATCAAGACGGACAAAGAATAATTGCACACCAACATTTTATAAAATTAATGCTTGTTTAGGTGCATATTCACACAAACCTTATACGAGCCGTTGGCTGCTAGGCTTAATTGACTATATTTAAGTTTTAAGAAATTTCGTCATGAAAGGCCTATTCGTAAGTATCCTGACATTGATTATCCTTGTTTTTCAGGCAAATGCGCAGGAGGGAAAGATAATAACAGTGAATATTCATGCGGTATCACTGGAAGGGAATTTAATCGGAGATTCTCCGGATCGTAATGTGTCGATCTATTTACCTCCGGACTATGATAAAGATTTGGATAAGAGATATCCGGTACTATATCTTTTGCATGGATTTTCAGGGAATAAAACGGGTGCGAATAATTGGGAATGGGCATTCAACGCCGCGGATGTAAACAAAATTATTACTTCTGGAACGATCAGGCCCATGATCATTGTAATGCCGGATGCATGTAATCAGTTTGGAGGTAGTATGTATACCAATTCTATAACTACGGGATTTTGGGAGGATTTTATCACATATGACTTAACTGATTTTGTTGATTCCAACTATAGGAGTATACCCAATAGGGAAAGTCGTGGAATTGCCGGTCATTCAATGGGTGGATATGGTGCTATCAAAATTGCCATGAAACACCCGGATGTTTTTCGATCCGTGTATGGAACAAGTTCTTGTTGCATGGATCAAAATCCCGGAAATTTCAGCACAAACCGGGTAACTGAAGCCATGTCGGTAAAATCTTTGGAAGATATAGATGAAGCTTCCTTTGGATCTAAGACTTTTCTGGCTTCGGGAGCGGCATTCTCTCCCAATCCTGATAATCCGCCATTTTATGCTGACTTTCCTTTTAAAATGACAGATGATTCCCCCTTAATACTTGAAAATGTAAAGGCCAGGTGGCTGGCAAATTATCCAAGCTGGATGGCCGATCAATATGTAACAAATTTGCAACGGTTACATGGCATATCCTTTGATGCCGGAAACAAGGATATTCCGGGATTACTTGAATCCAACCAAAATTTCTCCGGGATATTGAACCGATTAAATGTCCAAAACAAATTTGAAGTTTTTGAAGGTGGACATGGCGATAAAGTTGGAGAAAGAATCAAGACCAAAATTTTGCCATTCTTTTCTGAAGAACTGACTAATGATAATTAGCTGAAATTCACTGATATACAAAGCACCGAACAGCGCCTATACCCCATAGCTGAGCACCACCCTCTAAAGAAAACCCCCTACATTTAAAAATTAATAATTCATCGGACTATTTTGCATCGTTGGCTATAAGGCTCGTCTGATACGCACATTACGCCAATGGCGTGACTGCCTGCACCAAACCCAGGGAGCGGTCGGTCTTTCCGATTCAACCGCCCGGTTCCTGCCGAGGTTATAGCAATGGACATTATTTTGCGGAAAAAGGAAAGTATTATAATACTACTGCTAATTTTTTCAATAAAAAACCAGGAAATTTTTGGGAATATTTCAGTATGGGATGCGCTCTTCTCGGATTACTCATTGAATATACTTCAGGCAAAGAATTTTCTGAATACATGAAGGAAGACATTTTCGTCCCATTAGGAATGAGAAATTCATATTGGTTTTTAAAAGAAATCCCTAATGATAATATTGCAAAACCGCATGTATTACCAGATAAAAAATCACATAGTCTAAAAACCCTTCCATATTATGGTTATCCGGATTTTCCCGATGGACAGCTGAGAACAACCACGGAGGATTATCTAAAATTTGTTTGTATCATTCTGACTAAAGGTAAAATTGATAATAAACAAATTATTGATTCGGGTATTATTAAACAGTTTAATGTAGTACAATACTCTGGAGTTCATAAGTACAAGGCGGTTGCATGGAATTATGACGAATTTGAAAGTTGGCTATATTATCTTCTATTTCAGCGATTACCATCACATACGGGTGGAAACCCTGGATTAGCTACAGTCGCTACTTACGATCCGAAAAATAAAATAGCGGCTGTTGTATTTATGAATTCACCACCTGTCACTTTTAAAGGTGGGAAAATCTTGTATTTAGAATTGCCAAAAAAACTTCTGAAGGAAGCAAAAAAATAAACATGCTATAACACGGCATATACCTTATGACGAGAAAAATAGTAAATTCGATGTTTTGGGCCTTTAACCAAATTGGTTTTGTGTGGGCATTTAAGTGCTTCCAATCCGCCACAAGCCATATGTTAAATGTTTGAGGTAAGTTAAATGAATACCGTAAAAACATATCATAAAGTTGATGCAACCAATGAGAATGCAGGTTTTGGGATATCCAGGATGGAAGACATTTATAGAAAGAGAAACGGGCAAACTGACGAACCCCATAGGCACGATTATTTTACGGTATTAGTCGTTAAAAAAGGAAAAGGAAAACACAAAATAGATTTCAACACCTATGAACTGCATAATCATCAAATTTATTTTGTTTCCCCGGGACAAGTACATCAGGTAATTGAAAGAGAAGTTTCCACTGGGTTCGCAATGACTTTTTCTATTCAGTTCTTGGTAGAAAATTCCATTCATTTATCTTTTATTGAAAGTCTAAATCTCTTTGAAGACTACGGTCAAAGTCCTCCTTTAAAACCAAGTGAAAATCAGTTTATAAAAATAGAGGGGTATACAAACGAAATATTTCAATTATTTATTGGTTCGGCAAAAATGAAAGCGCTGTCAATAGGGGCATACCTTAAATTATTTTTAATTGAATGTAATAATGTATGTTCCATTAACCCAATAGCATCGTATACCAATATCTCAGAAAATCGTATTATTCGGGAGTTTAAGCACCTGGTTAATGAAACTTATAAAACGAAGCATTCTACATCCCATTATGCCAATCAATTGCACATTTCATCGGACCATTTAAACAGAATTATAAAAAAAACAATTGGTAAAACAGCTAAAGAATACATCCAATCTCGAATTATTATAGAAGCAAAAAGGTTGTTATTCTTTTCCAAGTTATCCAATAAAGAAATTGGTTTTGAACTAGGCTTCAAGGAACCCGGAAATTTTAGTGCTTTTTTTAAGAAATGTACAGGTTTATCTCCGTCAAACTTTCGGCAAATAGAGCTTTCTCAATAGAAAAAAACGACCACATCGGATTTTCATAAGTTAATCCCGATTTCTCATATTCTTTATCTGAGTATAATAACCAACCTTTGTATGGTAATTCATTTAAAAGCATATGGACCGTAAATGATTTATCAGAAAATCACATAGAGCAGGTGCTTTAGGCACATATACGTTAAGAGCAATAAATATTGAGCCAAAATAACAGACATATAAATGCTTCATACAAAAAGGAAGCTTTTATCTTTTACCCTATAAATAAGTTATGACTATGAATACAGTAATTCACCGAGCAGAGACAAGAGGACATGCAAATCATGGTTGGTTAGACTCTCACCATACCTTTAGTTTTGCCAATTATCACAATCCTGAAAGAATGAATTTTGGAGTATTAAGAGTATTGAATGACGACCAGGTTCATGCCGGAAAAGGTTTTGGTACGCACCGACATGACAATATGGAAATAATTTCTATTCCATTAGAAGGAGATTTAGAACACAAGGATAGTATGGGCAATACTACAATAATCAAAAAGGGAGATGTACAGGTAATGAGTGCAGGAACCGGAATTTATCATAGTGAGTACAATAAAAATCAAGATAAAGATGTAAAGTTTCTTCAAATCTGGGTTATCCCCAATAAAAAAAATGTAAAACCCCGGTACGACCAGATTTCGATCAGAGATATTGAGAAACAAAATAAATTCTATCAGGTATTATCCCCTAATGAAGATGACCAGGGCGTATGGATACACCAGGATGCATGGTTCAGTCTAGGAAAATTTTCTAAAGGAAATTCAGACGAATACAAAATTAAAAGACCAGGCAATGGAGTTTATGTTTTTGTATTAGAAGGAGACGTTGAAATAAATAGCGAACAACTTTCGAAACGGGATGGAATGGGAATCTGGGATACAGAAACCATACATGTAAAGGCCACAGATAATACTCGTGTATTATTAATGGACGTACCAATGAATTTATAATATGAAACCTTAGCAATAAATATATCAAATTATATACCTAGAAGACTCATAGCTGAATCAAAAGTTAGGGATAGGTTATTTTATTTTGTATACATCATATTTACGCCTTCTTTTTTGTAATAAACCTGCTTATGTCTACTTTTGGGGAAAGTACTTGGTCTTATGAAATATGAACAAATAAGCAGTGAGTTGTTTAAAAGGAATCGGGCAAAATTTATGGCCCAGATGAAGCCAAAGAGTATTGCGATATTTAATTCTAATGACATTTACCCTATCAGTGCGGACAGTACCATGCCCTTTCAGCAGCACAGAGATATTTTTTATCTCAGTGGGGTAGATCAGGAAGAATCTATCCTCTTGCTTTTTCCGGATTCCATTGATAAAATAAATAAAGAGATATTATTTGTAAGGGAAACAAATGAGCACATAGCCATCTGGGAAGGAGAAAAGTTGGATAAGACTCAGGCAACCGGGGTTTCCGGCATTCAAACTGTTCATTGGTTAACAGATTTTGATAAGGTTTTTTTTAATCTGATGACAGAAGCAGAGGTTATTTATTTGAATACCAATGAACATTACAGGCAGTCTGTAGTAACTCAAACAAGGGAAGACCGTTTTATTATTAAATGTAAGAATGATTTTCCTGCACACCAGGTGGCCAAGAGCAATCCCATTTTACAACAGATAAGGGGTGTAAAAGAGCCTGAGGAAATTGACCTGATTCAGAAAGCCTGCGATATAACTGAAAAGGGCTTCCGGCGCATATTGAAATATGTAAAACCCGGCATTTGGGAATATGAATTAGAGGCAGAATTTCTTCATGAGTTTATAAGGAATCGATCCAAAGGATTTGCGTATACTCCAATAATAGCATCCGGGAATAATGCAAATGTTTTGCACTATATAGAAAATAAAAACCAATGCAAAAATGGCGACCTCATCCTCTTGGATGTAGGAGCTGAATATGCAAATTATTCAAGTGATATGACCCGTACAATTCCGGTGAATGGAAAATTTGATAAAAGGCAGCGCCAGGTCTATGACGCGGTACTTAGGGTAAAAAATGAAGCTACAAATATGCTGGTGCCGGGTACTTTATGGGCAGATTATCACAAAGAGGTCGGGAAAGTTATGACTTCTGAACTAATTGGTTTAGGACTATTGGACAAGGCCGATGTAAAAAAGGAAAATAAGGACTGGCCTGCATATAAAAAATATTTTATGCATGGCACGAGTCATCATATGGGGTTAGACACACATGATTATGGAGAACTAAAAAAACCTATGAAGCCCAATATGGTCTTTACAGTAGAGCCGGGGATTTATATTCCGGATGAAAAGATGGGTATTCGATTAGAAGATGATGTGATAATTACAGACAAAGGATCTCCGTTTAATCTAATGCGAAATATCCCGATTGAAGCAGAGGAGATAGAAGATCTTATGAATAATTAGTTGTAGAACAAATGCGATAGCGAGAATCTTAAAGCATTAAAATCAGGAGGTTTTAGACCATACCTGTTTACCAATATTAGCGAAAATAAAAATGGCAAAGGCGGGCAATACCCAACCCATACTGAATTTACTGAAGGGAATCCATATTGTAATGGCTTCTATATGACTACTTAAACCAATACTTCCCAAAAAATCGGGAATACTAAAAAGGATAGCGGTAAAAACCACTGCCTTGTATACATAGGGAGATCCAAATTTTTCGGGAACTACATTGAGCAATATTAAAACAATGGTAATTGGATAAACAAACATTAGAACAGGCAATGCAATAGCAATTATGTAACCCACATTAAATTGCCCCATTAAGACTCCCAGACAACAACTTATCAGGGCAGTAATCAAATATGCTTTCTTTGAATCCGGTAAACGGGATTTCACAAAATCTGCTGTGCCAGCTACAATTCCTACTGCAGTGGTAAAACAAGCCAGACTCACGAGGATACCCAGGAATAGGTTCGCAGTTGTCCCAAGGGTAATCTTACTTATACCGATTATTAGGGCGGTACGTGATATTGAATTATCAAATTGTCCGTGCATCACTGCTCCGGTAAAAATTAATCCGGCATATATCATTGTTAGGCCCAATCCGGCCAGCCAGCCGGCATTTGTTATCAAAGCTTTTTTACTTTCATATGTATCTTTTTTATGGGTAAGGTTAATCGAAGTTATAATTACCCCACCAACAACAATGGCGCCAATGGCATCAAAGGTTTGATAACCTTCGAGTATTCCTTCTGATAAAGGATTGGTAAAAGTGTTCGCCGCAAAATTAAGTGGAAAGGAAAACAGAGTTACACCCATAATAAACAAGAGAATAAGAATTATGGCCGGAGTTAAATACTTCCCTATTATGTCCAATATTTTTGTCCGGTTCATTACAAAAATGAAGACTAATACAAAATAAACGATACTTGTACTTAAAGCGGAATTATGAAATAAGGGTGCAATACCTATTTCATGTGTAACGGAAGCCGTTCTGGGAGAAGGCAATGCAATGGATACGCCATAAATAATAAAGCAATAAATAAGGCTAAAGGAAGATGATATTTTAGAGCCAAAATCATACATGGTTCCCTGAAGTTTGGCATGACCAAGTATTCCGAATATCGGGATTAAAACGGCTGAAAGGGCAAACCCAAGAGCAACTAACCACCAAAGTTCCCCTGCCTTAAATCCCAATTGAGGGGGTAATATCAAATTTCCCGCGCCAAAGAAAAGTGAGAATAATGCAAAAGCTGTAACTAAGGTTTCTTTTATTCTATTCATCGAATAATTAAAGGGGAAAGATAACCCAAAAATGGACTAAAACGAATACAAAATTCATCTTGGCAAACCTGCAATTGATCGAAAAAAGAGACGTTTGTCGAAAAAAGCATAAAATTCATATGGGGTACCCAATAAAACACAAGGTAGTAGCGTTCTGAAATTAAGTTATTTGAAAATATAATCTCTTTAACTTTTACTGATTGTTTATCAATGCATATTACGGATTCCCAAACCCTATCAATGCAGACCTAAAACCTACATTATGAAAAAAATATTTTGCAATATTTTTGGCCACCACTATTCTGTCTCCAAGAAGGTAACCTTACACATAAAAGAATATAAGTGTGTTCATTGTGGCAAAGAAGTCACTACAGATGTCAGCGGAAATCTTTCAGTTCTGACACCTGAACTTCAGGAGATTAACGATACTCTGGAAGATTTATACCAAAAAAGACACAGGACTACCCAACAGGTAGCCTAATTATGCTTTGGCAAATGAATTCCATCCCTGAGCGGTAAGTGGAATTTTAGAATTATTCCTGGATATTAAGTGTGCACCTTCATCCTTTTCTGTTATGTGCCCCACAACAGTAAAGTTAGGATTGCCCTTTAATTCCGGGAATTTTTTTTGATCAATAGTGAACAGTAACTCATAGTCTTCTCCCCCGCTTAAGGCAACTAAGGAACTATCTATATTAAACTCCTCACATGCCGATATTACAGTTGGATCCAATGGTATTTTATCTTCATACAGATTGCATCCAACATTGCTGTTTTTGCACAAATGGAGAATTTCAGAAGATAGGCCGTCACTAATATCTATCATGGAAGTGGGATGAATACCAAGGTTCATCAATAATTCCACTATATCTTTTCTGGCCTCAGGTTTTAATTGCCGCTCAATGATGTAACTATATGCTGTCAGGTCCGGCTGATTATTTGGATTAACTTTGAATACCTCCTTTTCACGTTTCAAAACCTGCAATCCCATATAGGCACCTCCAAGGTCGCCGCTAACCACTAAAAGATCATTGGGTTTTGCCCCACTCCTGTAAACAAGATCTTCTTTTGCTGCCTCGCCTATAGCTGTAATGCTAATTATCATTCCTTTGTTGGAGGAAGTAGTATCTCCACCAACCAGATCTATTTTGTAAAGCTCACAGGCTAATGAGATACCGCTGTAGAATTCTTCCAGGGCTTCTAAAGGAAATCGATTGGAGACCGCAACAGATACCGTAATCTGTGTAGCTCTTGCATTCATGGCGTAAATATCAGACAAATTTACCATGACGGCCTTATAACCCAGGTGCTGAAGTGGCGTATAGCTGAGATCAAAATGTATCCCTTCGATCAACAAATCTGTAGATACAAGCACTTTTCTATCGGCAAATTCAAGCACTGCCGCATCATCACCAATTCCTTTAACGGTAGACTTATGGTGCAATTTAAAATTCCCGGTGAGATGATCTATTAATCCAAATTCACCTAATTCTTCTAGTGAGGTTTTCTCCTGGTTCTTATCTTCAAACATAGTACAAAAATAAGCGGATGGGAATAATATATTATCTTTATCCCGAAAAAGAATAATTAATTTTTGCCCCATGAAAAAATCGCTCCTGCTTATTTGGAGCCTGATGTTTCTTTCAGGTTGTTCCAATAATGATGATTCTTCTGTTGATGATAACGATTCAGGGATAATAGATGATACCCTGCCGGGTGATGTAATTGGAGACCCCCAAACGGGATTTTTGCCTTGTGAAAATGGAATGGCAGGCATATATCCCTGCAGTGGCTATGACTTTTTAGGGCAAATTTCTTTAGCCGAATTCGGTGCTATGTCGGCAAATGATATTTGGGGATGGACAGATACCTTTACAAATAAAGAATATGCTTTGGTGGGTTTGGATAATGGAACCGCCTTTGTTGATATAACCGATACGGAAGAGCTATTATATCTCGGAAAATTACCCTCGGCAACCGTTTCCAGCTCCTGGAGGGACATAAAGGTTTACCAGGACCATGCATTTGTGGTCTCTGAGGCAGGTGGCCATGGGATGCAGGTTTTTGATTTAACCAAATTGAGAAATGTGGCGAATGCCCCGGAAACTTTTGAGGCAGACGCCCGTTACACTGGTTTTGGCAATGCCCATAATATTGTTGTCAATGAAGTTAGCGGATATGCATATGCAGTTGGCACTTCCAGAAATGACGTTTACAGAGGCGGCGCACATTTTATTAATGTTCAGGATCCCAAAAACCCAATAGCTGCAGGTGGATACGGCGCAAACGGGTATACACATGACGCGCAGGTTGTTACGTACAATGGCCCGGATACTGATTATACTGGACAAGAAATTTTTATTGGGGCAAATGAAAATCAAATGGCAATTGTGGATATTACAAATAAAGATAATCCTCAACAAATTAGTACCATTCAATATGCCAATATTGGATATACCCATCAGGGATGGTTTACCGATGATCAACGCTTTTTTATTTTGGGGGATGAATTAGATGAGATCAATTTTGGTTTTGATTCGAGGACATTGATCTTTGACCTTACAGACCTGGACAATCCGCTCTTACATACTACATATTTAGGTGAAACCGGTGCCATTGATCACAATGGTTATGTTAAAGGGGATGCTTTTTATCTCGCAAATTATACTGCGGGTATTCGAATTCTTGATATTTCCGGAGTCGAAGGGCAAAGTATTATTGAAGAAGGGTTTTTTGATACATACCCGTCTAATAATACAGCCGCTTTTGAAGGGGTATGGAGTGTATACCCATATTTTGAAAGTGAAAAGGTCATTGTGAATGATATCAATTCAGGTCTTTTTGTAATAAAAAAGTCAAACTAGAGCAACAGTGAAAAACGTTTTAATTTTTAGCATAATGCTGTTTCTGTTTTCATGTTCAGATGACGATTCAACGATTCCTGAAGGCGACTATGATGAGGCAGTGTTTTCTGGTGAGATTGATTGGGTGAAAAGTTTTGGAGGAACAGATGAAGAAACGGCGCAGTCGGTAATACATACTCAGGATGGCGGTTACGCAATTCTCGGGTATTCACAAAGTACAGACGGAGACCTTAGTGGCAGGCCTGATGCCGCAAATGACTATTGGGTTTTGAAATTGGACCCGGCGGGCGATGTACTTTGGAGTAAGACTTATGGCGGAAGCAAGGATGACAGGGGGCAGTCTATTATCCAGACCTCAGATGGCGGTTATGCCGTCACGGGCTATGCCATGAGTGATGATGGAGATGCGAGTAATAATGAAGGGTTCCATGATAACTGGATTTTAAAACTCGATGCGCTTGGAGATATAGAATGGGAAAAAAGCTATGGGTTTTCCGGACATGACCATTCTTATGATCTGCTGCAAACTGCAGACGGAGGATTTTTCTTTGTCGGCTTTTTGGATATTACAGCAGCTTTGTCCGACGGTACCTACACTAAAGGGAATTCGATAACAAGACATGGTGTGGGGGAATTTTGGGGAACAAAAATAGATGCGAATGGGAATCTGGAATGGAGAAGTTATTATGGTGGAACCAACAATGACAGGGCTCACGCTGTTGTTGAAGCGGATGACGGAAGCTTCGTAATGGCCGGCTTTTCTGAAAGTGATGATTATGATGTCTCCAATACCAAGGGGAGCTATGATTTTTGGGTGATTAAATTATCAGTTGCCGGGGAATTGTTATGGGAAAGGTCCTTTGGAGGGTCCGGTATTGAAGTTGCCTATGATATTGCTAAAACTGATGATGGTGCTTATGTAGTTACCGGGAATACCTTCAGCACCGATATGGATGTATTCATAAATCATGGTGAGTCTGATGTATGGCTTATTAAAGTAGATGATAATGGGAAGCTGCTATGGGAAAAAACTTTTGGAGGTTCACAGTTTGATGCGGCTCAGGGGTTAAGCACTACACAGGATGGCGGATTTATAATTGCCGGTAACTCAAAAAGCAATGATGGGGATGCTAAAGAAAATAGCGGAGAAAATGATATTTGGTTAATAAAAACAGATCGTGAAGGAAATCTAATCTGGCAGGGATCATTTGGAGGCTCAGGCCTGGATTATGGTTTTGATGCGGTGGAGAATAAGGATAAAAGCATACTCCTGGTTGGAGAAAGCTCTGGCAATGACTTCCCAGGCCTAATAAATAAAGGGCTTTCAGATGTTGTAGTTCTGAAAATCAAATAAAAATACCCAACAGAAGACAGCTTCTTCCCGGCTAAAATTTTAATAGTATTTTTTGTATTGCTATCTGTAAGCTCTTTTTTACCCAAAAACAGCCATAGATAAGCTCTATGGTTTTATACGTTATAATAATGTTATGAATTATGATAAAACCCCAACTATACCCTATATTTGTAAACTATTTAGAATAAAACCAAATAAGGATATAATATGATCAAAGTATCAGAAACAGCAAAACAGAGGGTAACCTTACTTATGACAGAGGAAGGTTTTGATGCTGAAAAAGATTTTGTTCGGGTTGGTGTAAAAAGTGGCGGTTGCAGCGGGTTATCCTATGAATTAAAATTTGATAACAAAGTTGATGAGGCTGACAAGGTTTTTGAGGATAACGCAGTGCGAATCATTGTAGACAAGAAGAGTTTTCTATATCTGGTAGGCACTACCCTGGAGTATTCCGGTGGGCTTAATGGTAAAGGATTCGTTTTCAATAATCCAAATGCACAGCGCACATGTGGCTGTGGAGAGAGTTTTTCATTATAAAAAATTATGGCCCCTTTAAGGGGTTTATTAGCCTATGGCATATACCGAAGAAGAATTAAAAAAAGAACTGGAAACCAAGGAATATGAATATGGTTTCTATACCGACATTGAGTCTGACACCTTCCCAAAAGGGCTCGATGAAGACATTGTTATTGCTATTTCCAAAAGGAAAGAAGAACCGGAATGGATGACTTTATGGCGCCTGAAAGCTTTTCGGGCCTGGAAGCAAATGGTAGAGCCGGAATGGGCTAATATCAAATATAAAAAACCGGATTTTCAGGACATATCCTACTATTCAGCACCTAATAAAAAACCTAAATACGAGAGTTTGGATGAAGTTGATCCTGAACTATTGGATACATTTAAAAAATTAGGGATTTCATTGGATGAACAAAAAAAGCTGGCAGGTGTAGCAGTAGATATCGTGATGGATTCAGTTTCTGTGGCCACCACTTTCAAAAAAACACTGGCTGAAAAAGGAATAATTTTTTGCTCTATCTCAGAAGCAATTAAAGAGCATCCGGAATTGGTTAAAAAGCATCTTGGCACTGTGGTTCCACAAATGGATAATTTTTATGCAGCTTTGAATTCTGCGGTATTCTCAGACGGCTCTTTCTGTTACATCCCCAAAGGTGTCAGATGCCCTATGGAGTTGTCCACTTATTTCAGAATAAACCAGGCTGGCACAGGACAATTTGAGCGCACGCTGGTTGTTGCTGATAAAGGAAGTTATGTTAGCTATCTGGAAGGCTGCACGGCACCGTCACGAGATGAAAACCAATTACACGCTGCCGTTGTGGAATTGATAGCCCTGGATGATGCAGAAATTAAATACTCCACAGTTCAAAACTGGTTTCCCGGCAATAAAGAAGGAAAAGGAGGGGTTTACAATTTTGTCACTAAAAGAGGGTTGTGTGAAAAGAATGCAAAAATTTCCTGGACGCAGGTAGAAACAGGATCTGCCATTACCTGGAAGTATCCGTCATGTATATTAAAAGGGGATAATTCCATAGGTGAATTCTACTCTATTGCCGTGACTAATAATTATCAGCAGGCGGATACCGGGACTAAAATGATTCATTTAGGGAAGAATACAAGAAGTACTATTATTTCAAAAGGTATTTCCGCAGGGAAATCGCAAAACAGTTACAGGGGGCTGGTACAAGTAAACAGCAGGGCCAAAAATGCCAGGAATTTTTCACAATGCGATTCATTACTCATGGGAAATGATTGCGGAGCACATACTTTTCCATATATAGAAGTGAAAAATAAGACTGCTCAGATTGAACATGAAGCCACCACCAGTAAAATTGGTGAAGATCAGATTTTCTATTGCAATCAGAGAGGAATAGAAACAGAAAAAGCTATTGCGCTAATTGTAAACGGTTTTAGCAAGGAAGTACTTAACAAACTTCCTATGGAATTCGCCGTTGAGGCACAAAAGCTTTTGGAAATCAGCCTTGAAGGATCCGTTGGGTAATTACTATGAAAAAGTATCTGCCATTATTGTTAATTGTCTTTGTATTTGCTTGTAAAAAAGTGAATAAAAAAGTTGCGAATGTATCTGACGGCAAAGAGTTAATCTACAAACCTGAAGTGAAGTTGTATACATTTGATGGGGGAACTGTAGTCGTTAATACATTAGGACTTTTTGCTCAGGATGAGACATATAAAGGGCAAAGTAAAGAATTTGCAGATGCTTTTTATGTAATTCAACACCCAAAAGGCAACCTAATGTGGGATGCAGGACTTCCACAGTCTTTGGTTGGCCTTGAGGAACCATATACATCACCCGATGGTGCATTTACTGTTTCACGAAAAGATTCTGTTTTAAGTCAGCTCAAACAAATTGGATTGACCCCGGAGGATTTTGCATATATCTCATTATCTCATACTCATTTTGATCATAGTGGGCATGCGGATGAATTTAGGAATTCGACCTGGCTTGTGCAGAAAACAGAATTCGATTTTGTAAATGGAAAAGAGGTTAAAGAAAAAAATCCGGACATGTACAATGCTATCAAGGACTTAAAAAAGGTTAAAAAGATTGATGGAGATTACGATGTGTTTGGCGATGGCACTGTGGTTCTAAAATATATGCCGGGCCATACACCAGGCCATCAGGCTTTATTTCTTGATTTAAAAGAGCACGGGCCTCTTCTTTTGTCCGGGGACCTGTATCATTTTTATGAAAACAGGGAGTATAAGAGAATACCAATTTTTAATTACGACGTGGCACAAACCCGGGAGAGCATGAAAAAATTTGAAGCTTTTGCCGAACAAATGAGCGCGAAAGTATATTTGCAACACCAAAAGGATGACTTTAATAAAATGCCAAAAGCACCCTACTATTTAAACTAAAGAGCGTATGTTAAAAGTAAATAACCTGCACGCAGGTGTAGAAGGAAATGAAATATTGAATGGAATAAACCTGGAGGTAAAAGCCGGGGAGGTGCATGCTATTATGGGTCCCAATGGCTCAGGTAAAAGCACCCTTGCTTCAGTAATAGCCGGAAAGGAAGAATTTGAAATTACAGAAGGGAACATTGAATTCAATGGAGAAGACCTGGAAGAAGCTTCTCCGGAAGAAAGGGCTCATAAAGGAATTTTTCTTTCCTTTCAGTACCCTGTTGAGATTCCGGGTGTTTCAGTTACCAATTTTATGAAAACTGCTATAAATGAATCCAGAAAAGCACGGGGATTGGATGATATGCCTGCCAACGAGATGTTGAAACTTATTCGCGAGAAATCTGAATTACTGGAAATAGATCGAAAGTTTTTATCTCGCTCATTAAATGAAGGGTTTTCCGGTGGAGAAAAAAAGCGTAATGAAATTTTTCAAATGGCTATGTTGGAACCAAAACTCGCCATACTGGATGAAACAGATAGCGGACTGGATATCGATGCCTTGCGTATTGTAGCCAACGGTGTGAATAAACTAAAGAATAAAGACAACGCCATAATTGTTATTACCCATTACCAGCGTTTGTTGGAATATATTGTACCGGATTTTGTGCATGTCCTTCACGATGGTAAAATTGTGAAATCCGGGACCAAAGCATTAGCATTGGAATTGGAAGACAAAGGATACGATTGGTTAAAAAATGAATCGGTAGTATAAGGACCGGAAAGATAAATTTGAATTCAAATTGTATAATAGGGCAATAAACAGAAAACAAAATAATGGATTTAAAGGATAAAATGGTTTCTTCGTTTCTGGCATTTGAGAACAATGTGGATATGGATCATCCGATTCATGACATACGCACGGAGGCAATTAAAAACTTTGAACTTAAAGGTTTTCCCAACAAAAAGCAGGAAGCCTGGAAATACACTTCTTTGAGCAGTCTGCAGAAAATAGATTTCAGCATCTTTCCCAAAGATTCAAATACTTTGGAGTACAAGGATGTTAAGCGGTATTTTCTTCATGAAATCGATACGTATAAAATTGTATTTATTGATGGGGTATATAGCTCCTTTCTATCTGAAACAACTCATGATGGGGTAGATATATGCCTTATGAGTGCTGCGCTCAGCAAACCCATGTATAAGCAGGTAATAGATGTATACTTTAATAAAGTAGCATCAAAGGATGAATCCCTAACTACCTTAAATACGGCATTTAGTAAGGAGGGGGCCTATATTTATATTCCCAAAAACAAAATGCCCAAAAAGCCTATAGAAATATTGCATTTTGCTACGGGAAACGAAGCGGCCATGTTGCTGCAACCCCGAAACCTTATTATTGCTGAAGAAAATGCCGAACTTCAGGTAATAGAGCGCCATCAAAGTCTTACTTCCAACGACGTACTGACCAATTCTGTTACTGAAATTTTTGCGGCGAAGAATGCTATTGTAGATTATTATAAAGTTCAGAATGATGTTGAAAATGCTTCATTAATAGATAATACCTACATTTCTCAAAAGAGCAATAGCGTAGTGAAGGTTCATACATTTTCCTTTGGAGGAAAGTTAACAAGGAATAATCTTAATTATTATCAGAACGGGGAATATATTGATTCTACCATGAAAGGGGTAACCATACTCGGCGAAAAACAACATGTAGACCATCATACCCTGGTACATCACAGGGAGCCTAATTGTGAAAGTCACCAGGATTATAAAGGAATTTATGGAGAAAAATCTACCGGAGTATTTAATGGCAAAATCATAGTGGATAAGATTGCTCAAAAAACCAATGCCTTCCAGCAGAACAATAATATTTTGATAAGTGATAATGCTACTATCAATACCAAACCGCAATTGGAGATTTTTGCAGATGATGTAAAATGCTCGCATGGATGCACTATTGGACAATTAGACGAAGATGCGCTCTTTTATCTTCAAACAAGAGGAATACCCAAGAAAGAAGCCGCCGCCCTCTTGATGTATGCGTTTGCCAATAATGTTTTGGAAAGTGTTCGAATCCCCGAATTAAAAATGAGGATTAATAGACTGATAGCCAACAAATTGGGTGTTCATCTGGGATTTGATCTTTAATATGTAGTGCAGATACTAACAGCAGCAGTCTTATGATTCTAACCAATTTGGATATTGAAACCATTCGCAAGGATTTTCCGATTCTCCAAAGGAAAGTTAATGGATATCCTTTGGTTTATCTCGATAATGCGGCTACTTCACAGACTCCCAAACAGGTAATAGATAGCATTGTAGATTATTATTCTCATTATAATGCAAATATTCACAGAGGTGTACATACCTTATCTCAGGAGGCCACAGATGCTTATGAAAAGGCTCGTATTAAGATTCAGCAACATGTAAATGCAGCTAAGCCTTCTGAAATTATTTTTACTTCAGGAACGACAGATAGTATTAACCTTGTGGCTAACGGCTTTACATCAATATTAACTAAAGGAGATGAGTTATTGGTGTCTGCTATGGAACATCATTCCAATATAGTACCATGGCAAATGTTGTGCGAACGAACCGGGGCTGTCTTAAAAGTGATCCCAATGAACCATGAGGGGGAGCTCCTTCTGGAGGAATACACTGAACTACTTTCACGTAACACTAAATTGGTGGTTTGTAATCACGTATCCAATGCGTTAGGTACTGTAAACCCAATAGAGTCAATTATTTCATCGGCCCATGAAGTGGGTGCAGCTGTCCTCATTGACGGCGCTCAGGCGGCACCGCATATTAAAATTGATGTACAAAAGTTGAATGTTGATTTTTATACGATTTCGGCGCATAAGGTTTGCGGGCCTACGGGGGTTGGGATGTTGTATGGAAAGGAAGAATGGCTCACGAAATTACCGCCATATCAGGGCGGAGGAGAGATGATTGCAGAAGTTACATTTGAAAAAACCACCTATGCGGAATTGCCGCATAAATTTGAGGCGGGGACTCCAAATATATGTGGAGGAATTGCATTTGGAGCAGCACTGGATTATATGAATTCTTTGGGTTTTGAGGCAATTGCCGGTTATGAAAAGGAACTTCTTGTTTATGCAACAAAGAAACTTTTGACAATTGAAGGGCTAAGAATATATGGTACGTCTGAGCATAAGACGCCAGTCATTTCATTTAATATTGAAGGGATTCATCCGTATGACATAGGGACGATTCTTGATAAATTGGGGATTGCTGTAAGAACCGGACACCACTGTGCACAGCCTGTTATGGATTATTTTAAAATTCCTGGAACTGTAAGGGCGAGCTTTAGCTTTTATAATACCAGGGAAGAAGTGGATATTCTTGTAGAAGGTGTTAAGAAGGCCAAACAGATGCTTAGTTAGGGTTAGCATCGTATCATTTTCCCCAAACTATTGAAAACCACTGATACTTATCGTATTTTAGCGAAAATCCTTTTTATGAGAATTGAAGAGATTCAGGACGAAATTGTTGAAGAGTTTTCCATGTTTGATGACTGGATGCAGCGGTATGAATATATGATTGAATTAGGGAAATCACTTCCTTTAATTGAAGAGCAATATAAAACGCAGGACAACATAATCAAAGGATGCCAGAGCAAAGTATGGGTACATGCGGAATTGGAGGGAGACAAACTGATTTTTACTGCGGATAGTGATGCCATAATCACTAAGGGCATAATAGCCATTTTGATACGGGCATTTAGCAATCAAAAACCAATGGATATTATTGAGGCAAATACAGATTTTATAGATAAAATAGGGCTTAAAGAGCATTTATCGCCAACGAGGGCGAATGGTCTGGTAAGTATGATAAAGCAATTGAAATTGTATGCTGTTGCTTATCAAACACAATTGAATTAAAAAAGTTAATCCTAATGATATGAGTGAAACGGCTATAAACACAAAGGAACTTGGAGAAAAAATAGTAACTGTCCTGAAAACAATTTATGATCCTGAGATTCCGGTAGACATTTATGAACTGGGATTGATCTATGATGTTTTTGTGAATGAGGATATGGATGTAAAAATATTGATGACTTTAACCTCACCCAACTGCCCCGTAGCGGAAACTTTACCGGTTGAGGTAGAAGAAAAGGTGAAATCCCTGGATCTGGTTAAAGATGCCGAAGTGGAAATTACTTTTGATCCTCCATGGACGCAGGAATTAATGAGTGAAGAGGCCAAATTGGAGTTGGGGCTTCTTTAGATTATTGCTGATAGAAAATACCAAAAGTATGTCTGAAATCGTAAATCGCGTAGCCCAAAGTAAACTGGTTACTCTCAATTTGGAGGATTATTATCCGAAGGGAAGCAGGCTGCAAATAGACATCAAGAAATGGCTTTTTCAGGACCTTATACTTAAAGAGAAGGAATTTAGAAGCCAAATAATGGAACATGATTGGGAACAATATAAAGATGCTTATATAGCCTTAAACTGCTCTTCAGATGCCATTATTCCCGGATGGGCCTATATGTTAATCTCCACAAAATTACAACCCTATGCAAAGAAAGTGGTTTTAGGCTCTTTGACTGATTTGGAAACAAGTATTTTTCAATCCGTTATTGAAAATCTGGATGCCTCCAAGTTTAAGGACAAACCAGTTATAATTAAGGGGTGTAGCAATAAACCAATACCACCTAATGCTTATTTATGGGCTGTTATTAAACTCCAGCCGGTTGTGAAAAGTATAATGTACGGGGAAGCATGCTCTTCCGTACCCCTGTTTAAAAGGAAATAGTAATGATTTTTGTTGATTTTTGTAATCAATCATTACATTTGCGGTTCTAAACGAAAAAACACTAAACATTATGAAAAGAATATTATTAATACTATTACTAATAGTGAGCGTTTCTAATTCCTTTTCGCAGACTGAAGACGAATTAAAAGCCACAAAGGCTAGTATGCAAGATTCCATAGCCGCCATCCAGGGAAGAGTAGATGCTATTCAGGCCGAGATAGATGCTTTACCCGGTTGGAAAGTAGGGGCTTTTGGAACAATTGGAGGAAGTTTCTCAGGCTTTAATAACTGGTATGCTCAGGGGACTCCCAATAATTCTGCAGGAACAATAGGTTTTACGGTGAATGGCTATGCCAATCGGAATGAAAGCAAATACTTCTGGAGGAATGCCTTAACTCTGAATCTTAACTGGGTAAAATTCGATGATAAGGATGACCCCAATGATGAAAGCGGCTTTAGGCAGGCTACCGATGTCTTTAATATATCATCATTATACGGATATAAATTAAGCGAAAAGTTTGCCCTCTCAGGCCTTGCAGAATACAGGACCACCATTTTAAGTAACTTTAATGATCCCGGTTATCTGGATCTTGGTGTGGGTGCAACATGGACTCCGGTAAAAGACCTCTTTGTAGTGATCCATCCATTGAACTACAACTTTGTTTTCAGTAGTGGAGATACAATTTTTGAATCCTCTTTTGGCGCAAAAATAGTAGCCGATTACAGTAAGGAATTAGGGCAAATTAAATTTAAAACAAACCTATCCTTATTCGCAAGTTACGAGAGCTCTGATTTGTCTAACTGGACCTGGACTAATTCCTTTAGTTATACTATATGGAAAAAGATAGGGATTGGGTTTGATTTTGGTTTAAGGGATAATAAGCAGGAAGCTCTTAACTATGCTATTACAACTTTAGGAGACACAAATGCCACGTTTGACAATATCGATAACAAGCTTCAAACATATTACACACTTGGTTTAAGCTATAAGTTTTAAATAGGACTGAGTATTCATACTAAAAAACCCCGGCAGATATGCCGGGGTTTTTTAGTAAAGCAGGTTTATAAGATTTGGTTATTAACTACTATTTTGGTTAAGTGCCGATTTGGGTTTCGAAAACCCCGATTATACGGGATAACACTTTAAACTAAGAGAAGGCACAGATTTGGGGTTGAACACTATCACTTAATTACAATGTAAAGATAGGTCAGGTGAGATTTTGAGCAAAAAATATGTTGTGAACCTATCTCTGAATGTTGTGAAAAATATGAGTGGTTTGTTTTCTTCGGTGAATGGGATGCCACCTTTAAATAAATCAATTTTACCTCCTGTATTCCGCAGGCCATAAATGGCTTTTAAAATTTATTTTGGCTGCTATTTGAGGTAAATAGGCACTGCAAAGTTCTGAATATAAATAAGCCCCGACTTTGCTGTCGGGGCTTTATTAGAAAAGTAGGTTTGTAAAATCTGGTTTCCTATCTACTTTTATGTTCAAGTGCCGATTTGGGTTTCGATCATCCTGTATACGATCAGGATAAATAACACTTAAATTAAGTTATGCTTTGATTTGGGGTTGAACACTTACACTTAATTATAAAGTAAATGTAGACAGCTTCTTTGAAATCTCTAAATTATTGTTGTGAAGTGAAGTTAAAATGTTGTGAAAAATATGAAGTGTATTAATAGTCAGATGAATGACTTGCCTGCCATTTATATAAGGGGTCATAATCAACCGGTAATTTCCGCGGAATGAATTAAAAAAATCACATTTTCACCTAATATTCATCCAGGTGTTCAGGGTAAAGGAAATTGTTATACGGAAATCTTGAAATATGAATTTCCCTTACAGCATCATATACTTTTTTTCGGAATTCCTCAAGATTCTCCTTTTTAAGAGCAGAAATAAAAATGACATTTTCACCCAATTGATGCATCCAGGTATGCTTCCATTCGTTAATCGTAAAGTGTTTTGAAGTCCGTTCAGTCATCAGGTCATCCGCTTCTACTATTTCCTGCTCATAAAGGTCAATTTTATTAAAAACCATTATCGTTTTCTTATCAGAACAACCTATCTCATTCAAAATTTTGTTTACGGAACTAATGTGATCTTCAAAATTTGCATGTGAAATATCAACAATATGCAGCAATAGATCTGCTTCCCTAACTTCATCTAAGGTGCTTTTAAAACTCTCCACTAACTGAGTAGGTAGTTTACGTATAAACCCAACCGTATCGCTTAGTAAAAAGGGTAAATTACCCAATACTACTTTTCTAACAGTAGTGTCCAGGGTTGCAAACAATTTGTCTTCGGCAAAAACCTGACTTTTACTGATGACGTTCATAAGTGTTGATTTCCCTACATTGGTATATCCCACCAGCGCAACACGGACAAGAGCCCCCCTGTTTCCCCGCTGGGTATCCATTTGGCGGTCTATTTTAGTCAACTTCTTTTTTAATAGTGCTATTCTATCCCTGACTATCCGACGGTCTGTTTCAATTTCGGTTTCTCCAGGGCCTCTCATTCCAATACCTCCCCTTTGCCTTTCAAGGTGTGTCCATAATCCGGTTAACCGCGGTAATAAATATTCATACTGAGCAAGTTCTACTTGTGTACGCGCATAGCTGGTTTGTGCCCTTTGTGCAAAAATATCCAGAATTAACCCTGTTCTGTCCAGGATTTTGCAGCGCATTATTTTCTCAATATTCCGCTGCTGAACTGCTGAAAGTTCATCGTCAAATATCACTGCCCCTATTTCGTTCTCATCCACAAAGTCAGCAATTTCCATAATTTTACCACTGCCAATATACGTTTTGGGGTTGGGCAAATCCATTCGCTGCACAAAACGTTTCAATCACTTCACCGCCTGCAGTATAAGTCAGAAATTCAAGTTCATCAAGATATTCCTGTACCTTCACTTCGTTCTGATGTTTGCTAATCACGCCCACCAGAATTGCTTTTTCATATTCTATATTCTGCTTCTCTAACATCTTATAAATTAAAGTGCAAATCTAAGTAATTGAAACCAAGTGATTTTCGTAAATTTGATAACCAAAAGAAAAAATTCATGATTTTTTCGTTTCTGCAAAGAAATAAACTCAAAAATGTTCATACCATAGTCTTCTATAACCTGGAGAATCTTTTTGACATAGAAGATGATCACAAAACCCTGGATTTAGATTTTACCCCAAAAGGAAAAAATAAATGGACCAGAAAGAGGTATAAAAAAAAGCTCCTTAAACTGGCGAACACCATTTATGAAATAGGTGTTAAAACCACTAAAAAGGCACCCGCCCTGGTGGGGATTGCTGAAGTGGAAAACGAAGAGGCCATAAAGGACCTTATTTCGACAGGCGCTTTAAAAAATGAAGACTACGATTATGTTCATTATGATTCTCCCGATGAAAGGGGTATAGACACCGCATTGTTGTACCTGAAATCCAATTTTAGTGTCCTTTATTCTGCGCCTATTCCATTGCTGATTTTTGATTCAGAAGGGGATCGGGACACCACAAGAGATATTCTTTATGTCCATGGTGTTTTAAACGGAGAAGAAATGCATGTTTTTGTCAATCATTGGCCATCACGCCGGGATGGAGAAATTGAAACTGATTATAAGAGAATGAAGGCAGCCGAAACCATCCGGGATTATATGACTGAAATTGAAAAGATGCACACAAGCCCAAATTATATTGTCATGGGCGATTTTAATGATGGACCCGACGCACTAAGTATCCGTACCCTTACTGAATCAAAATCGTTGTACAATCCTATGGAAAAACTATGGACTCCGGATAGAGGCAGTGCCAATTACCGAAGAAGCTGGTCACTTTTTGATCAGATTCTCGTGTCTCATAACTTTTTCAATTATGAAAAAGGGACTCATAGTTTTGCGCATGCCAATATTTTTGATGACCATCAGCTTAAAGAACAGGTCGGCAAATATGCAGGAAATCCATTTAGAACTTTTGCAGGCCAAAAATATTTAGGGGGATACAGTGACCATTTTCCAGTATATATTCAATTAGAATTCAATTAACTCACATTGAATATATTTAAAACAGCACGCTAGTATCTTAGAGATGATTTTCATTTTATAATCTGTTTTTAATTGTTGAATAACTCATTCTTTTCCACCAATATTCTATTGGCCCCTGACGCCATCTCTTTAGCCAGAAATAACTGATGATAGATTGAAGAATAAAAAACAGTGAAGCTAGCAAGTAGGTTTCAGGCTCAGATATTTTTCCATACAACTGAAATAGATTCGTGCAATGGTAAATGACTATCAGATAAAATACGGATTGGCTCAAATAATTCGTTAAAGCCGTTTTTCCAACATACTTAAATCCCGATAAAACCTTCTGAATGAATAGAACTCTATATAGTTCTACAAATAGAGTGATATAAGCCAGACTTTGAAACAACATCCCAACTATGATCGCAAATGGAACCCACAATAAGGGCAGGTCTAATTCCAAATTTCCAGTCATTACCAAATGAAAATAATAGCTTGCCGGAATCCCAAGAATCACCCCTAAAATAACAAACCATCTCTTTAACGGCTTCAATCCCTTCTCAGGATTAAAAAAATTAATTTTCCCCAGAATCATTCCAATAAGCATATTTCCGAAAGTGAAAAACAAGGTCAAGGGCATGTCATTTAAAAAGTTAACCCAGGGAGATGTAATCCAATTAATTTTTAAATATTCCCAGTATGAATTGGTTAATGCAAAGTCAGTTATTAAGGCGTAATCATAGTCATAAACGGCCCATCCCAAGGCACTGTTACCAATGAATACGACTCCTGTCAAAACGACATTAAATACAACAGCCAGGCTAACTAATTTTTTAACAGACCAATTTCGAACCAACAATAAGAATACGCCACCAAATGCGTACGACATGATGATATCTCCGTTCCAGAGCACAAAAGAATGTATGCAGCCAATTAAAAAAAGTAGGCCCATTCTTTTTAAAAAATAACTATTGAAATCAATTTCCTTTTTTTGAGCCCTTGAAAACTGGATGTAAAATCCAAAGCCAAATAGCATTGAAAATATAGTAATGAACTTCTTCGAGATTAAGAAATTAAATAAAAAATGAATTATTTCATCATAGGCAGATACTATCGGAGGATTGCCTCCAATTGGAATATTTGCATAAAGAACCCCAAGAAGAGCAAATCCTCTTAAGGCATCAACAACTTCAATTCTGTTAGAGCTGTTGGTTGGTTTAAATAGAGCTTTCATATCGTATTAATTTAGAATTAAACTTCTTTTAGTTAAAAAAGTTATACCGAAACTATACGTTATTAAAACACTAAAAAAATGAAGTATGTACTAGATACTGGGTATAGGACAAACCCAGATCATTTTTACAATAATTAGGACAAAATGATTACCGATTACAGGATTCAGGACATCAATTCTTTCTATAATGACCCGGAGAATGACCTAGTTTCTTTTTGAAAGCAGCGTACATGGCAGACCGCGATTTAAACCCGGAATCACTTCCAATACCCTCAATTGAAAGCGTATTTTTTTTATCTGATTTGATTAACTGAAGTGCATTTTCTACTCTATAATGGTTTACCCATTCATTAAAATTATACCCAATATTTTTATTAATACAGGATGAAATGAGTCTTGAAGACATATTGATTTCTTTGGCAAATAAGTGTATTGTCAATTCTTCATTTAAATAGAATTGTTGATTTTCCATTTCTGAAATTATTATTTCACTGTTCTGTTCTGTACATGGATGACTTTCTTTTTCTCCATTTCGAGTAACTTTTCCCTGCAGAGGGTTCAAGGGTACGTGCTCAAAAAGGTTTGGGTTTCTAAAAGCTTTAAAACTGAAAAAATAAAGAAATATAAAAACGAAGATCCAGGTTATAAGTAAAAAGTCTGAGGGTCCTGCCCCTCCCAATATGATGCGTCCTAATTCAAAACCCCAAAGGACAATAATGGGAAATAAAATAAAAATTAATTGCCAAAGCCAGTTAATTTGGAGCATTCCAAAGTCTGTAAACTCATTCTGGACTATTTTTTTATATCTATAGGTCTCTAAAATTGAAATGATGAATGCCGCAACGGTTAAAACAAAAGCACAATACTGTGATGTCATAAATATTGTGTTCGTAACCTCTACTCCAAAAATATCTCTAATTGAAGCACCCGATGTTAAATGCAAAACAATGTTTAGAGGTGTTAAAGAGATAATAAGAAAGGCAAAGAAATAATTGATCCTTAGGTATGTTTTATAGGCCGATACTCGATCTAGTTTTTCTAAAACGTAGTTTAAAAATAGTGCAGGAAAAAAAAGCTTTACTTCAGGAATCCCGAAATAATCCCCCATAAGGTAATTGCCGACATAATTGTACGGAAAGAATTCACTTGACAAGGCTTCAAAGACAAAGGCTAGCAAAAAAAGACCTAAAATCTTATTTGCATTGCTTTTGGATTTTTTGGAGAATATATAGATAAACCCCAGGAATATTCCTTGAATTACGATTGCCCATATAATAACATTCGCTATTTGGTCCATGAGATATCAAAAATTGAATATTGGCTGGTCATAATTAAGCTCAACAATTGGATAAAGTTATTAACTATATATCTTTTATATAAACTAAGATAGTACAACCAAGTTTTAAATGCACAATACATCTAGAAACAAGTACCCTGCTTTTGCTAGAGTGATTCAGTGGTTATCTTTATGAAACCTGGATCACAAGTTTGTTGGAAGAATAATTCTAAATATGAAAGATTTGGTCTTCGGTCAATAAGTCCTTATTGAGAAGCCTGAGAAATATCTGTGCTAAAGTGATAACATCTAGTTCACAATAAGTCACTATGCGATCCAAATCACCTTCTTCATAATAAACATCTCTCACCATACTGCCATCCATATCTTCTTTGGGAGAAGGGATACCCAGAATATTTGCCATAAGTTTTAAGGAGGTGTAATGCTTGAAATCACCAAATTTCCATAGCTCCATAGTATCCAAATGAGGAACTTCCCAGGGTTTTTTGCCAAAAAGGTCTAACTTATAGGGGAGTGACATGCCTTTGATAATTAATCTGCGTGCTATATAGGGAAAATCAAATTCCTTACCATTATGTGCGCATAGCAGGTTTTTGGGGAGGCTAAAATGATCGTTAAGTAAACTTTTAAAGTCTTTTAATATCTTTTCTTCGTCACCCTGAAAAGTAGTAACCCTGAAATTACGGGTATCATTTTTAATTGAAAAGTATCCTACAGAAATACATATTATTTTACCAAATTCGGCCCAAATCCCGGCCTTTACATAAAATTCTTCTGCAGTGAACTCTTCTCTCCGCTGATATTGTGATTTATGTTCCCACAGCTCCTTCTTATATTCATCCAACTGTTCATATTCTGCGACCTCAGGAACAGTTTCAATGTCTAAAAAAAGGATATGTTCAAGATTTAATTTCTGCAACATATTAAACAGCTTTTAATAAACTTCACCTTATAATTAAAATACAACATTATAGATAGTTTTTGATCTTGGGGTTTATTAAAAAAGATTTGAACAATATTAAGAACCTTCATGTTTTGCCTGTTGCCGGTCTGATCCAAGATAATAAATGTTAATGAAAAATATTTGCAGTTTATCGAATTCGAAGGTCAACATTAAATAAAACGAATGGAAAAACGTTTAAATATTTACCAAAATAATTGCTAATATGAAACCTGTACTTTATATAAACTGGATAAAAAGGCTGCTTACACTGGTTTGTGGATTTACACTTTGTTTTATGATTTCGTGTACAAATGATGATTCCGATAACGAAGGTGATCTGGATATTATCACTCCAACGGATAAGAAAGGAATCCATTCGGATTATGAAAGCAAAATTGGGGATACCCTCTCCAACAATTAATTCTGATGCAAAATCAATCCGAACTTCCTTATTTTTTATTATTCTTAAAATCTGACCATTTTAATAAACTATAAATCAAGTTACTTTGGTTTTAAGCTGAATTTATAGGATATTGTGTAACTTTAAAAAAAAATTGCATGAAATCTTATAGGTTATTATGTGTGCTCCACCTTTCCATTATTTGCACACTTTTTCTAAGTTGTACTAACGATGATGATCAACCTAATACAGTTCCGGAAATCCAAATGCCCAATTACACGGTAATAGGTGAAAATTTTCAGAGTGTTTTTCAGTTTAACTATAAAGGAACACCTGAAGAATCGGAATTAATCAACTTAACGGAGGTAAATAACGTTAATAGAGAGTATCTCACTTTACGACAGGTGTCTGAAGTCCTTACTTTTTTTAGTTATGCTGCTGGCAGTTTTTCTGCCATTCAGAGGAATTATATAACAGGGGAGAGCACTTTTCTAAATGAGTTTTATACCGTGTCTAAGGAAAGATCAGTTGTTTGGGGGGCTAATTCAGAAAACAAACTTTTTCTTGGATATTTCAGCCCCGACGGTACCACTAATTATGGTATCAGGACTATAGACTTATCTTCTGATCAGGAGATCGATTTAATTTTAGAATACAATGTTACAGATGTCTTTGAGCCCTTGTATCATGAGGGTCGATTGCTGATTACTTTTTTAGACGAAAGATCCAATTACAAACTTGCCGTTTTGGATACGGACAGCAATAACCTGATAAAGACCTTTGATTTTGGCAAAACAGTCCCTAGTATTATGATTAATAAAGACGGGGATATGATCATTTTCAATGGCAATACGGAGTCCGATTACGAATTTACCGTTTATGATATTCGAACCCTGGAAATAATACGGGAAGAGGCCTTTTCCATCAACAGGTATTTCTCTGCAGGTCCTATCCAAACTGAGGCCAGTATAAGTAATGAGAAGTTGTATTATCTGAATCTTTATGCACAACCTTCATCTATTCCTTTTGGACCGGCGATCTACGATTTTAACACCAAAACAAACAGGATCATTGATATGATCTCTATTGTACTGCAGGTTCAGAATGAGCTTGGACAGGAGATAGACCTTACGGCCTTTGACTACAATGAAGAAAGCAGGACATTTCTTATGGGTTATGCTAAACTGACAAACGCCGAAACTCTTGAAGGAGGGATACTGGTTATATCTGAAGAAGGTCTATTATTACGGAACACAAAATTAGGTTTTGCGCCCACACGTTTTATTGATAATTAAAAAAGTCCAACAACCAACTATGTAGTTTGTTTAATAGGAGTTCTCCTTAACCTTACTATTTGGCAGAAGAAGATAAACCGCATAGAAATGCCGACAATTACCTGTTTATTACTGATTTAGCATTAAAAGTCAGACTTGTACAAACCAAATGGTCTGGGGATTTTAAAATAATGATTGTTGCTTAGCTGGGCTCTCGTGGTTTAACAACCATTTTTTACGGTGCAATCCACCTGAATATCCGGTTAATGAACCGTCAGAACCAATAACCCTGTGACATGGGATAATTACCCATAAAGGGTTTTTCCCATTGGCAGAAGCAACTGCCCGGATGGCTTTTACATCTCCAAGATTCTTTGAAAGTTCCAAATATGAAATTGTTTTTCCAAAAGGTATTTCCAACAATGCTGCCCAGACCTTTTTTTGAAATTCAGTACCTTCCGGGTTTAGCAAAAGGTCAAAATTCTGACGTTTTCCCTCAAAGTATTCTTTAAGTTGATATACTGCATCTTCTAAAGTTTCCGGAATTATCTCACTTTCAGGCTCGTCAGTCTCAAGTACGGTAACATAAGTCAGGCCATTTTCATCTCCTTCCAGTTTTGCGCTCCCCAATGGGGTACTCATATAAGCCGTTGCCATTTTTTATTCAATTATACCGGTTTTTTTTGCTCTGTCTTCCCAATTTTTTCTTGCCAGAAGCTGTAAATCTTCAACATTATCGCTTTCGTCCATGATTTCCAGACCTAATAAGGTTTCAATAACATCCTCCATGCTCACAAGACCGCTGACTGAGCCGTATTCGTCTACAACCAGCGCAATATGTTCTCTTTTGGCGATCAATTTTTCAAAAAGCTGGGGGATAGGAGTATTTCTTTTAGTAACCAGCAAATCTCTTTTAATGGCAGATAAAGGAATACCCCCATTTTCATTAATAATCTCTTCTAAAACGTTATCTTTTAGAACATATCCGGTGATAATGTCTACACTTTCCCCATATACGGGAATCCTCGAGAACCGCAATTTTGGATTTTCCTCAAAAAATTCTTTAATAGACATGGATTCCTCAGCTATTTTCATAACTGCCCTTGGAGTCATGATATCCTTTGCCCAAATTTCATCAAATTTCAGAAGATTTTTTATCACTTTTGATTCTGATTCCTGAAATACACCCTCCTCATGGGCTATATCTGCCATTGTAGTGAAATCTTCCCTGCTCAATACACTGCCATGTACCTCTTTTTTTCCAATAAGCCTGGTAAATACCTGAAGTATCCAAAGGAGGCCGGTCCACTTTAAGGCCAGGACCATTATTTTTAAAGCCCTTGCCGTAAAATGGGCAAGTTTTTTCCAATAAGTCGCGCCAATAGTCTTTGGTATAATTTCTGAAAGCACAAGAATTAAGATCGTCATAATAGTTGACACAACGCCCACCATTAATTCATCGGTAAAAGCAAACCCAAAAAGTGTATAGGTTGTACTGCCATATATTTCCTGGTACGCTATTTTGGCCTGCACACCTACAAGTATGGCTCCAACGGTATGGGCAATAGTATTTAAGGTAAGGATGGCAATGAGTGGCTTGTCTACATCTTTTTTTAATTCCTCAAGGGAATATGCATATTGCTTTCCTTCTTTTTTCTTTAAATTAATAAAAGTTGGAGTTACACTTAATAAAACTGCTTCTAAAATGGAACATAAAAAAGAGAAAAAGATAGAAACAAAAGCGTAAAAGAGAAGTAATTGCATATGATATAATTAGAATACTAAAATACTAATAATATAAATTACTATTTTGAATATTACTCTATATGCTGGTCCTCGTAGAATAATTGATGCAATTGGGGCCGGAGGTTAAGTTCGTATAAATTTCGGTTGATCCCGGGTGGGGTAAACCCGATTGGAAAGAAAAATAAATACCAATTGGTTTATTGGATCGGCCCATATAAAGGTCCCTGTAAAACCCGTATGTCCAAAGCTTTCCGCACTTGCATCTATCGCAGGATAAGCCTCGGAAATAGACAAATTCCTATTATTTAATAGTGGCTTATCAAATCCAAGGCCACGTCTGTTCTCATTTTCAGGATACTGTACTTTGGTAAATTCTTTAAGGGTAGCTTCAGAAAGATACCGATGGCCATCATAGGTGCCGTAATTCTGATACATTTGCATTATTATGTAACAGGTCCCTTGCTGTTCCAAAGAGTCCTGCGTTTCCTGAAACACCTCCTTTAAGTGCCGCATTTTCATCATGGACCCATCCATCTACGAGGGATTTCCTGAATACAGTATCTACCTCGGTTGGTACAATATCATTAGTAAACTTTTTTGATTTTGGTTTAAATCCAAGAGTTGCTGCACCCATTGGTAAATAAAAGTTTTTTTGTAGGTAATAGGAATAGGAATGCCCTGTAAGTTGCGAAATGAGTTCAGGAAAAATTAGAAAGGCAAGGCCGGAATAAAGATATTCTTTAGTATCATTTACCTGTGACCGATTAATTTCCCTGTTTATTTTCTTATTAAATGTGTTTTTTACAAAAATGTGATCATAGGCCTGGTTTTCATATCCCGGTGATGGTTCTGAATGGATATATCTTCGTTTTATGTCGGCCTTTTTTTTGAACCTCATTTAGAAAAACGATATAAGGTTTCAACCCTGCCTGATGAGCCAGTATTTCACGGAGGGTAATTTCTTTTTTATTTTTTATGTGTTTCCAGGGTTTCCAATACGTACTAAACGGTACATCTAAATCCAGTTTACCTTCATCATATAGTTTCATTAAGGCGGGCAACGGACCAACAATTTTGGTAACAGACGCAAGGTCGTATAGGGCATTAAGTGCCACCGGCCGAATGCTGTCATAAGTATAAAAACCATAAGCTTTATGAAAAACGATCTGACCTTTTCTGGCCACTAAAACCTGGGCCCCGGGAAATGCATGGTTCTTAATACCATGTGCAATAATAGAATCAACTTTGCGGTTGGTTACTTTTGAAACAAGATCAATAGGTAAAAGAGTTTTAGAATTTTCCCTGTGCTCAGTGCTCAGGTTAATATTTTCTATGAAACTATCTTGCGAATAAGCAATAGAAGTAAAAATACCAAATAGTATTAAAATATAATTTCGGGAATAGCGGTAAACAAATCTTTCTATATTAGAGTAACATATAGTCATGAAATATGGCTCATTAACCCATTAATTTTACGGCATCCTTGGCAAAGTAACTGGCAATGATATCCGCGCCGGCTCTTTTAATGGAAATTAATTGCTCCATCATAACCGAGTCATGATCCAGCCAACCTTTTTCAGCAGCGGCCTTAAGCATGGCATATTCTCCGGAAACCTGGTAAACAGCCACCGGAACTTCCACTTCATCTTTAATTTCCCTTACAATATCCAGATAACAAATTCCCGGTTTAACCATAATTATATCCGCGCCTTCATCAACATCCATATGGGCTTCTTTTATAGCTTCTATTCTATTAGCCGGATCCATCTGATAGGTTTGCTTATCCTTAGGGACATTTGCTTTGTTTACAGGAGCTGAATCGAGGGCATCACGGAAAGGCCCGTAGAAACCACTGGCATATTTGGCGCAATAAGACATGATCCCCGTATTAGTTAATTCCTCATCCTCCAGAGCTTCCCTAATAATTTGAATCCTTCCATCCATCATATCACTGGGAGCCACAAAGTCTGCACCCGCCTCTGCATGCGAAATGCTCATTTGTGCCAATATTTCACTGGTCTCATCATTGAGAATCTGTCCATTGGCCACTATTCCATCATGTCCGTAAGAGGAATAAGGGTCCAGTGCCACATCAGACATGACCAACATATCCGGACAAGTATTTTTGACCGTTTTAATGGCGCGCTGCATTAAACCGTGTTCATTTAGTGCTTCCGTACCTTTATTGTCTTTAAGTGCTTCAGGAACTTTTACAAATAGTAAAACAGCACATAGGCCCATACTCCATAGCTCATTCACTTCTTTCCCTAAATTATCCAGGCTTAGTCTATAATAATTTGGCATTGAAGGAATTTCCTCTTTAACTCCGTGACCTTCAACAATAAATAAAGGCACTAAAAAATCACTTGGCCTTAAAATCGTTTCACGAACTAAATTTCTGATCGAATTGTTTGCTCGTAACCTTCTATTTCTTCGGAGTGGGTACATTGGCTTTATTTTAAGTTTAAAGGTAATAGAAATGAATATATTCTATATAATTATCTCACCTTTTAAATAGGGGACAGCCTTACCTGCAATTTTTACTCTATTACCAAGGAATTCACAGTGTATTTCACCACTTCTTTTGGAGAGCTGTTTGGCTCTAAGTGTTGATTTTCCAAGAACTTTGGACCAATATGGTATCAGGCTGGTATGTGCAGAACCGGTAACAGGATCTTCGCTCACGCCACATCTGGGGGCAAAAAATCGCGAAACAAAATCTACATGATTTCCCGGTGCAGTGACGATTATCCCACGGGCCTCTACTTGATTTAACAGAAAGAAATTTGGGTTCAATTGTTCTATTTCCTCCTGGTTAGAATAAATGAGCAGAAAGTCCGTCTTTCCCTTAAATGTTTTAACCGGATTTTTACCTATGGCTTCGTTCAGTAAATCTAAAGGTTCTACGGATTTAATTTCATCGGCTGGAAAATCCATTATTAATAAACCATTATCACCCTTCTCCACAAGAAGATTGCCGCTTCTCGGTGAAAAAAATTGAATGGATGATTCGCCGTGGCTGTAATAATTAAAAAGAACAAAAGCTGTTGCAAGGGTTGCATGGCCGCACAAATCCACTTCCAGCTCTGGGGTAAACCATCGTATGATGTATTTGGAATCATCTTTGACGGCAAAAGCGGTCTCCGCAAGATTATTTTCCATGGCAATATTTTGCATTGCACTGTCTTCTATCCAGTTTTCCAGGATACAAACCGCAGCAGGGTTCCCGGAATATAACTTATCTGTAAAAGCATCTATCTGAAATAATTTTTGTATCATTTTAATGTGGCATACTATTCAAAATTACAATTAAAATATATCAAACCCATGATTTTGGATTCTCTAAAACATACAATAATTTGGCCTCCTCACTACCTTCTTCAGGATGGTGGTCATACCTCCACTGAACATGCGGAGGTAAGCTCATAAGAATACTTTCTATGCGCCCGTTTGTTTTTAATCCAAACAGTGTGCCTTTATCGTGAACCAAATTGAATTCTACATAACGTCCCCGCCGAATTTCCTGCCAATCCCTTTGCATTTGGGTATAACTAAGCGATTTTCTTTTTATAACAATTGGTATATATGCTTCGAGAAACCTATCCCCGACTTCTGTTACAAAGTTATACCAGTCCTCCATGCTCATCTGTCCTGAGGCTTTACAGTAATCAAAGAATAATCCACCTACGCCTCTTGCTTCACTTCTATGGCTATTCCAGAAATAACCATCACATTTCTCTTTGTAAATTTTATAAAAATCAGGATTGTGCCTGTCACAACATTCTTTGCAAATTGAATGAAAGTGTTTTACATCTTCTTCAAACAAATAATAAGGGGTGAGGTCGAGGCCTCCGCCAAACCACTGATCCACTAATTCACCTTTTTTATCATACATCTCAAAATAGCGCCAGTTGGCATGAACAGTTGGCACCATGGGACTTTTTGGATGGAGTACCAAACTAAGTCCGCATGCAAAAAAATCCGCGTCTTCTACCCCAAAGTAGGATTGCATACTTTTTGGGAGTTCGCCATGAACTGCGGAAATATTTACTCCGCCCTTTTCAAAGACAGTACCGTCTTCAATAACCCTGGTCCTGCCACCGCCGCCTTCCTCACGTTCCCAAATATCTTCACGAAATTTAGCAGAACCATCGATTTCTTCTAACCTGGAAGATATCGTGTTTTGCAGTTCTTCAATGTAGCTGTAAAATTTAGTTTTCATGTGATTTTTCATATAATTCCATATCAAGTGACTCTTCATTTGGGGGAGTATAGGATTTAATCAATGTTTTTTTCCAAAGAAAACCGCATTTTTCTACTACCCTCATACTTGCTCTATTTTCCTTGTGCACCATAATTTCCAGGGTTTTTAAACCCAGATCATTTAATGCAAAGGGAGTAATTTTCATTATCGCCTTTGTAATCCAACCTCTGCCCTGATACTTTTCATCTATACAATAGGCTAATTCCCCGCGCTTAAGTCCCCAATTCAAATTTTTTAATATTAGCAAGCCCACAAGAGTATTATTGGACTTGCTTTTCATGCCAAAAATATATTCCGTTTTAGATTTTCTATTGTCATTTTTATCTAGAATGTACTTAACAGAAGCCTCAATAGTTTTGTTTTGAGCAAGTGTAATAGGGAAAAACCGCTTAAATAAATTTTTATTGACGGCCATCAGAGTATGAAGACCAGGGGCGTCAGCTATTGTTAATGTTACTAATGTAAACGGGTCATTTATAGCGCTATCCGACATCAATTATTAGATTCTGCTTTAGTTAAGGACAGGTCTCATCTAATTTAAAAACCCAAATTTACCTTATTGCTTATACTCTTTAACAGCATCTATAAAGGCTTTAGCATTTTCCACGGGCACGTTGGGTAAAATTCCATGTCCCAGATTAACTACATATTGATCCTTTCCGAATTCATTAATCATTTGGGTGACCATTTTTTTAATGACTGCGGGTGGGGACAAGAGGCGAGCCGGATCGAAATTACCCTGTAGGGTTATTTTACCGCCGCTAAGATATCTCGCATTTCGGGCAGAACAGGTCCAATCCACCCCAAGGGCAGCTGCTCCGGACTTGGCCATGTCACCTAAAGCAAACCAGCACCCTTTACCAAATACAATTACCTCTGTTTCGTCCTTTAATGCATCAATGATTTGCTGGATATAGTACCAGGAAAATTCTTTGTAATCCAAAGGAGATAGCATCCCACCCCACGAATCAAATACCTGAACAGCATTAACACCCGCGTTTACCTTGGCCTTTAAATATGATATAGTGGTATCTGTAATTTTTTGCAATAAGCTATGGGCGGCTACTGGCTGGGTAAAACAGAATTCCTTGGCTTTATCAAAAGTTTTACTGCCTTGCCCCTGAACACAGTAGCAAAGTATAGTCCATGGCGATCCTGCAAAGCCAATCAGAGGGATCTCATCTTGTAATTTCTCTTTGGTTACAGCAATGGCCTTCATTACATAATCTAATTCTTCATGGACATTAGGAACCAAAATCCGGTCAACGTCTTTTTGAGAGCGAATTGGCCTGGGTAAATAGGGCCCAAAATCAGGTTTCATTTGCACTTCAATTTGCATTGCCTGCGGGATAACCAGGATATCACTAAAAAGGATGGCAGCATCCATTCCAAAGCGCCGAATGGGCTGGACAGTAATTTCAGCGGCCAATTCCGGAGTCTGACATCTTGTAAAGAAATCATATTTCTCCCTAATCTCCATAAATTCAGGGAGGTATCTACCTGCCTGCCTCATCATCCATACAGGAGGTCGCTCAACAATTTCGCCCCGTAGCGCCCTTAAAAACAAATCATTTTTTATACTCATTCTATTTTTCAATATTCAAATTATAATGTAATATCACCTTTTTCATTAGATTTTCTACCGAAGGTGTATCTGCAACTACTATAGAATCGGCGTATTTTTCAGCCTCCCTCGCAGTAGTATCCCCTATGCAAAATACTGTACTCGTACCTAAACCATTTTCAGATATAAAACTCTTGACTCCACTTGGACTATAAAACAAAACCCCATCAAAGGGTTCAGAAAAATGGTGGGGTTTAAGTATAGTTTGATACACTTCAATTTCTTCAAAACGTATTTCATTATTTAGCAAAATATCCGGCAAATCATTTATTCTTCTATTACCACAAAAAAACAAAAATGATTCATTTTTATAGTATTTGGATATAAAATGACCTAAATCTGATGCATTTTGAGTGGTTTTTAATACTTTTTGGCCATTTTGTTCCAAAAGTAATTTAGTCTTTTCTCCTACACAAAAACAACCGAGTGCCAGTTCCTTTTCTTTGTAAAAGTCCAATTTGTGTTTTAAAAAAGCCCTGACTGCATTTTGACTGGTAAATATAAAATAATCAAAACCCTCTGTCAATTCAAACTCGTTGAAATGGATTTTTATGGCTTCATATTCTGTTAAATGAAAGCCGGCATCAGTTAAAATCTCCTTTTGATCCGGTGTGAGGAGTTTTGTGGAAAGAATGGTTTTCATTGATTCATATGGATTTTTATGTCCTGCATCAATTCTTTTCCTCCATTCAATAGAATCTCGTTTGCGCAAATTTTGCCAAAACTCTTGACTTCTGTTAGTCTAACTTTCTTATCAACGGCAATTGTGCGCTGTCCATCAAGGGACAATAATATACCTTTAAAGGTTAAAATTTCATTTTCAATGGTGGCTAAGGCTCCAATAGGTGCTGTGCAACCGCCTTCTAATTCTTTTAAAAACTCTCGTTCAATCCCGGCGCATATTGCTGTGTTTTTATGATTTAAAGGTTGCAGTGCCTCAAGGCAAAACTTGTCGTCGCTTTTTGTCACTATCATCATTACACCCTGAGCAGGAGCAGGGATCATCCATTGTAGTTCCGTATAGTTTTCCGGAACTATATTCAGACGTTCAAGTCCGGCCGCTGCAAAAATGGCAGCGTTCCAGGAATTATCTTCCAGTTTTCTGAGTCTCGTGTTGACATTACCCCTTAGACCTGCAACCTCATGTAAAGGATAACGATGAAGCCATTGTGCTTTTCTTCTCAAACTTCCGGTGGCAATAATTCCTTCCGTGTTTAGAAAATCCAGGCCTTTATGAACCAATATATCTTTAGGATTGGCGCGTTTCATGACGACGGCCTGAACAATACCACTAGGTAAAATAGTGGGGACATCTTTCATGGAATGCACGGCAATATCAATTTTGTCCGTGAGCAATGCCACATCCAGTGTTTTTGTAAAAATACCAGTAATACCCATCGCATATAGCGGCTGGTCTAGCTCCAAATCTCCGTCAGATTTCACGGGGATTAATTTTGTGGAATGCCCTAGTTGTTCAAGTGTTTTTTTAACGTTGTTAGCCTGCCATAGTGCGAGTTCACTATCGCGTGTACCAATACGAATGACCTTTTTCATTAGGAATTTAATTCTAGTTGAAAAACCTTTTGGATGAGTTCCAAGCTATCATCCGCATCATTTTCAGATTCTTTCAGATGGTTCGCAAATTGTTTGGTAATCTTCTGAATAATTCTTTCAGAAATAATCTCGGCATGTTCTGAATTAAAACCGGTTAGCTTTTTAGACTGAAAATCCAGTTCTTCTTCTTTCATGGATTTTAATTTCTTTTTAAGGGCTTTTATAACAGGAGCAAATTTTCGGGTTTCCAACCACTGGTTAAAATCCAATTTAACTTCGTCAATAATGCTCTCAGCCTGGGGAATAAATCGTTTTCTTCGTTCAAGAGTTTCATCTGTTATTTGCGATAGGTGATCCAGATGCAGCAGAGACACCCCATTTAAGTCCAATACATTATCCGCGACGTTTTTAGGAATGGAAAGATCCAGGATCAGAAGAGGTTTCTTCGTGTATATTAACTCCTTAGTGATGGTTGGAGTATGTGCGCCAGTGGCTACAATAAGAACATCTGCACGACGGATTTCGGCCTGCAAATCTCCATAATCCTTTACTAAAAGATTAAACTTACCGGCAATTTTTTCGGCTTTATCCTTGGTTCGGTTAATAAGCGTTATATGGGAATGGTTTGTATGCTTGATTAGATTTTCACAAGTATTTCTGCCTATTTTGCCTGTGCCAAAAAGTAGAATATTCTTGTCTGAAATATTGGTTACATTTTTTAAAATGTACTGAACAGATGCAAAAGCCACAGAGGCAGCTCCGGATGAAATTTCGGTTTCATTTTTTATTCGCTTGCTGGCCTGGATGACAGAATTAACCAGACGTTCTAAAAAATGATTGGTCAGATCATGTTTTTTGGAGTTGTAAAAGCTGCGTTTTAATTGACTGATAATTTCAAAGTCACCCAGAATCTGGCTGTCTAATCCTGTGCCTACGCGAAACAAATGATTAATGGCCTCATAATTTTTTAATACATAGGCTACTTCCTGAAATTCTTCAACGGTACCTTGAGAATGATCACAAAGTAGTTTAATCAACTGAAAGGGGTGCTGTGCAAAACCGTGTAATTCAGTGCGATTACAAGTAGAATTAATAAGAAGACCATCAACACCTAACGTCTTAGCTTCCATTAAAAGCGCATCCGTCGCTTCCTGGTCCAAGCTAAATTTTCCCCTTACTATGGCATCTGCATTTTTATAGCTTAACCCAACTGTATAGAAAGAATTATGTTTGGAGATATTATACCTCTTCATGCAATATCAATATGACTCACAAAACTAATAGCATACTTTTAATAAAAATAACGCTAGCGGTACAATATATATCGCTTTAAGATTTTTTATTGCCTTTTTATCGAAAATATTTAAAAAACCGTTACTTTTAAAGTTTTAACAGACATTCACAAACTTTCTATTTAGAATCTTTCTAAATAGAATACGTGTAAAATATCCCAATATGGATTACAAAAATATCGTTCAAGGTTCATTTTCGGAAGTCTGGATAGATGATGATTTTTACGTGTTAAAGATTCAAAATGAAGGTTCAACTGTTCAAAAGGTCACACGTGATATCGATAGCAGTTTTATACAATTCCATTTTTGTCTAAAAGGAAATGCCAAATTTATTTTTAATGAGGGACATTATGCATTAGAGGTGTCTGAAGAAAATTCCCTGCTGCTGTATAATACCCAGTTAGACCTCCCTATGAATCTGGAACTCAATGCCAATTCATGGATGGTATCCGTTGTAATGACCATTCGCAGATTTCATTCTCTATTTTCCAGGGAAGCAGATTATATTCCTTTTTTGAGTAAAGATAATAAGGAGAAAAAATATTATGCACAGGAAGGTGTTACTCCTGCTATTGCAATTATTCTAAGTCAAATAATTAATTACAACCTCCATCCCTCCATTAAGGAACTCTATGTTAAAGCCAAGGTGTATGAATTGATTTCTTTGTATTTTAATAAAAGCCAAGATGCGGATATAGAACAATGTCCATTCCTTGTGGATGAGGATAATATAAAGCGAATAAGGCAAGCCAAGGAAATTATGATAACCCGCATGGCAGAACCCCCTACTCTTGCTCAGCTTTCCGAGGAAATAGGGCTTTCACTTAAAAAGCTGAAGGAAGGATTTAAACATGTATACGGAGAACCTGTTTTTAGTTTTTTATTTGAATATAAGATGGATTTTGCCCGTAAAATGCTGGAGTCTGGTGAGTATAATGTAAATGAAGTGGGACATAGGATTGGATATAGTACGTCCAGTCATTTTATTGCATCATTTAAAAAAAAGTACGGAACAACCCCCAAAAAATATTTAATGTCATTGGGGAATTAATAGCAACAGTCAGAAGAATTCTCGATATTTAACAAACAATAAAAACGCACCTATGAAATCACTCGGAACATTTATTGCCGCTTTACTTTTTTGCATTTCGTTTTCAGCATCTTCTCAACCACAAATGCAGGAGGAAAATACTGACATTATTAAAAAAGAATCAGCTCAAATCCTGGTTTTCACAAAAACCATGGGTTATAGGCACAAATCTATTGAAAAGGGGGTGGAAACTTTAGTAAAATTGGGAAAAAAGAACAATTTTTCAATTACACAAACTGAAGATTCATTACAATTTAATGCTGCGAACTTAAAAAAATATGGCCTGGTGCTATTCCTAAGTACAACTATGGATGTTTTGGGTACAGAACAGGAGCAGGCTTTTAAGGAGTATATTAATAATGGGGGCAATTATATGGGAATTCATGCTGCCAGCGATACCGAATATGAATGGCCGTGGTATGGTAAACTGGTTGGGGCATATTTTACCAGCCATCCAAACGATCCCAATGTCAGGGAGGCTAAAATGAATGTCGTGAACAAGGAACATTTGTCAACAGCTCATTTGCAGGACACCTGGGTACGTAATGATGAATGGTACAATTATAAAAATATAAATCCAGATATGGAGGTGCTTATCTATTTGGATGAAACCTCGTATGAAGGAGGAACAAACGGTGATAACCACCCTATTGCATGGTATCAGGAGTTTGATGGAGGCCGTGTTTTTTACACTGGCGGAGGTCATACGTCCGAATCCTATGATGAACCCGACTTTCAGAAACACCTGGTTGGAGGAATAAATTATTGCCTGGGGAGATAAGTACATTTTTTTAAGAAAAGATTTGACGTGCCTGTAGGGGAAATATGGATTGAAGAAAGTTTTGTGTCAAGTCCGGGGTAGGAGCAGTTGCTGTGGCTTAGTTTGGGGCAGCAAATGATCTCGACAAGTAGGATAAATATTTAAATGATGTAAATCATTCTAACAATTAGTTCGATGACTTTGTCATAACGGAATGATTTTAAAATACAAGTATAAAAAGCACATCAACCAACTCACAACCTATAATGGCCTTGCGACTATTATCCCACTGTTTTTTTTAATATTTTTTAAATAATCCACTAACGGTAATTCCGAGACTTTTACCTCTCCGGAAGAAGAGGCATGTAGTAAGTGAATACGACCGTCTTTTTCTCTGCTGGCAATTCCTGTATGAGTGATGTCCAGGCCGGGAATAGTCGTGGTTAAAGCAATGAGATCACCGTTCTCAATTTGGTCTTCATTAGCTTCTATCCGGTCTTGTGGTAAAATACAAATTGATTGCTGGTTAAGGTAGTTTTCTGAAAGCTGGATTTTCCTGAAATTATCTTCATCCTCTAAAAAAGGGTACAAATCCCTGTGTGTACTCATAAAATTAATGTCCTTATTGATTTCCTGTCCACCTATTTCCAGCGTTATATCTTTTAATAATCCTTTCTTTTCGTTATCCGAAATCCATTCAGAAAAATAATGTAATCGTGAAGCATAACCATCCAATTTACCATCTTTATATCGAATATTCTCCAGAATTTGCACGAATGAATTAAAATTCATTTTATCCTGTTTTGACAAAATGCCGAACGCCAGCACATTCTCTACATAAGTAGTACAATCCATTTCCCTTAAATTGATGACTAAAGATTCTGATTCCCCTATTTCCAGGGTTTGGGTTACGTATGGGGTTCCCAGAAATGTCTTGCCGATAGAGACCATGGCATCGCCAAAACCTGAGTTTTTTATATTTTTAATTTCATTAACCTTAAGATCGAAAGCTGTTTTGTCCTGCTCAGTACAAATAAGTTGCTGGGCACCAAGTTGAATAGAAAGGAAAAAAATAAAAAATCCGGGAATTAACTTCATAACTATTTGCATTTACTGCAAAAGTACGATTTAGAAGCCAATACTTCCATAGCCCCTATATTGGTTTGGCCTGTAGGCAATGGCTCTTTTCCGATCCTTTAACAAAAAGGTTTCTGTAATAAAATTTATGGACTCTTCCTCAGTATCCGTATCGGCCATCCGCAGCCCATCATTCATATAATATGGAATTGCATTAAAAGGGGTTTCATCTGAAAATATTACCATATGGATTATAAAATTCTTGTTGTAATCCTGGCTGTTTTTCGACTTAAAATAATAGGCGGTATAAGGTTCACCCATAAAATTTATTTGTCTGTCCCCAATATAAATAATCTTGTCTTTATTACTGTCAAATCTTCTATCCTTGTAAATGAGGGCTTCTGCCAAATATTGCTCAGAACTGTATTGGTGTGGGAAAATATCAGACTTTCCCTCTTGCTTTAATTTAGTATACAGCAATAGCCTGCTATTGATATCGTATGCCATAGAATTGATCACTGCAGTTGGGATATTTTTCCCTTCAGATGCAAGCTGCGTAATATAAGTACTTCGTATTTGCGGATCTTTTACCAATAGGAGCCGGTTAAAAAATTGACTCATTTCTCTTTCACCTGCAAAAGGATAGAGTAAAACCACATAGTCTTCTAAAATATCGTTATTTATAAGTCTGGTGTAATTGGCCTGCCTAGTTTTTAATTCACTGTTATTTTGTTCACCAAGGTGTCTTTTTAAAAGAATCTTCGCGTCACTTAAAAGCTGGTCCCGGTATTTTTTATATTGTGCCGGTTTTACCAACTCCTCTCTTTTAAGCTGTGCCAGAAGTGAGAAAATTGGAGCCTTATATTCCGTAATAGAACTGTATTCCAGTAATTCCGGATATAATCTCTTTGCTAGTACCAGACTGTCGTGATATGGTTTGAAAATACTTTTGATTTCGGCAGCATTTGATACCAGAGGCAAATCCTGCGACATTAGCTTGAGTAAGAGACTGACTGAGGCTTCGTCTTTTTTTCGTGCAATGGACTGTAGAATTTTAATTTGTGCACTGGAATTATTATAGGATTGGTCATATAAATCCATCAGGAATGGAACAACTTTGGGGTGTTCCAATTCCCCTAATCTTTGTATGAGGTAAGATTGTATATGCTTTTGGTCTTCATCAAAGGGATATTCTGAAATATAGTATGTTAATGAATCTATATGGCGTTCATCAAACAAGAGATACCTATAGCCTTTTAATACAATACTATCATTTTCCCTTAGAGCAGCGAAGAAATCTGCTGTTTTGTCTTCAAACAGGTCTCTTCCAATAAGTCTGCCTTCCGGTTTGAAATTGTCAAAAAAGGCACTTATAAAAGGACTGGGTTGTGCAATGGTATCTATTACTGTTTTCAATTCGTAAAATAACCCACCCCGGATGATATTTTTTATTAAAATACCTCTGGTACTGGCAGTATCTGTGATTACGAATTGCATTTCATGATATCCTTCACCTGAGGTTTTGATTTTCTCATTTTGGACATGAAATTGTTTGTCCGAATATTGTTTTTTGCGTAAAATCCAAATGGAATCAATATTCGAAAATGTTAGATAATCATGAGATTTTGTAATCTCCACCTCGATTGCCTCATTATTTTTGTTTTGATAAATGGTCTTTTTGGAATAAGGACTATAGTCTTTCGTTTTTTTCTTACTGCCGAATTGGTAATCGCTGTGCTCGACAAATTTAGGTGGATTAACAGATGTTACCGTACTGAAATGCATAGCAGTATCCACTACCTTTCTGAATTCTTCAGGGTAAGATACTTCTCTTATATTAAAAGAATTAAAAAACTCCAATGCATTTACTTCACTACTGGTGCGGGTTCCCAGCAAATAATAATCGCTCCTATTAATTACAGTTTTCAGGTATAAGTCCTGACCTGTTTCAGGATCCCAAACGGCCTTTGATACAAGAGATTTTTTTTTAAAAGAATCGTATCTGGGTTGTAAACCTAGGTCCTGGTATATTCGTTTTTGAATTTGTTTGAGTTCAAAGGTATCTACCTCAATAAAATTTAGATCGTTGAGCGTAGTTTTCTTAAGGAAATAATAGGAATCGGTTTGTGGATCATATCCTTCAATATTACGACTGCCAACGCGTGATGAGTTTGTAAATGTATGAAGCCCTGGCATGGAAATCTCAAAGTCCCTGTAAGTGGAGGTAATGAGTTTACTTCCTTCTTCAGGAGATTTAAAGCTGAGGCTATTAAATATTAAGTCTGAATAATTTAGGACATAATCACCCTCCCCTCCCATTTTAAATATAAGAATCTCCAAAGGGGTCACATAAATCTGGTATCGCTGATGATCACCGTTCTTTAATTTGTTTCTAATATCGAGGCCCTGATATCTTTTGTGGATGATAGGAGTCTTTTTTAATATACTTCCCGGTATATTTTCAAACAACAATTCCTCAATATCTTCCAAAGTGTAGTCCCCTCCTGGTTTCAGGCTGGAATAAGTGGGGATCCTATTCACCATAAAATAACTGCCATTGGCCAAATCCGGAGAAACATATATTGTGGTAATTCTTTCAGATATGGGATATAATTTAGCAGGTAATGAAACGGTAAAGAAGTTATCATCCGGTCCATAAGTGTTGTAGGAATGCTCCCTTATTTTCTTAGTAAATTTATCTTTGAGCTTTCGTCCATTCTCCGTGGCATCCGAAACCAGGGGTTTTACGTTATATCCTCTTTCCCTTAATAATTCTATTACTCCATGTTTTCCTGGTAAATGCGCCGCCCCTATACCTGCAAAAACTTTGGCTTTTTGGATTGCCGAATCCAGGCTTTTCGCCATGTTTTCGTTGCGGATATAGAGCATATTCTTCAAATAGTGGTCAGTGTACATGGCTTTATCTATAGAATCCAATAAGCTTAAATTCCGTTCTCTGTAGGCATCCTGCATTAAAAACATAAGGTCTTGCTGTTGCATCCGCTTTTGCAGCCATTCATCTGGTTTCATTTTCATGGAATTTAAACTTGCCCTTCCTACGAGGACAGCAGATTCCTCCAGTTTTTCCAATGCAAGAATAGGTTTATTAAAGCGGGCCCCAGCCTGGTAGATAAACATATCCAAATAAGTATCCTCCTCAAAATTTTGCGAGTATTCATTTGTTCTGTAAAGGATACTGTTTACTAATTTCTCTTCAAATGCGAGGTAAGATGCGAGGTCTTTTTTTCGGGGATGTTGCAATGCAAAGGAATGCGTATAAAATCCTTTGGTAGTAAAGCCATATCCTTCTTTCTGTGAACTTGAACCAAAACGTTCTTCACTCTCCAGCCAGGTTTCGGGATCAGATTCGAGAGCAACTATTTCACTTTTATCCAATGCTTCATAAAATACGTCATCTAATCGAAAGGCGATCTTTTTACTGACGTGCATGGTCCCATATAAATATGAAGTTGTTTCTAAACCATTACCAGAAATTTCCCACAGTAAGCTTTTTTCCGACTGGGAATAGCTTATCTGTGTTACAACAAAGCAAATGACAATAAAAGTTAAGCGCATTATTTTGGTTTGTTTGGGCTCCCGGGTAAGCTTACCACGGAAATAATATTTTCTTATCCCGGTTTTATTTTGAATAACTTCCTTGTAAGAGTGGTAAGCTCTATAGGGATTACTTATCAGGGCATCAGAAAAGTATTCGCCTAAATTTAACGGATTTTCATTCCAAGTAGTATTTTTGCATTGTTAAAAAAATGTCTAAAAAGAAATTATGAAGGGTGTATTATTAGTAAACTTAGGATCTCCGGACGGTCCCACAGCAAAAGAAGTAAAACCCTATCTGGACGAATTTTTAATGGATGAGCGGGTAATTGATGTGCCAAGATGGTTGCGGAACCTGATTGTCCGGGGGATTATTCTGCAAACCCGCCCTAAGAAATCGGCAAAGGCTTACGCCAAGATCTGGTGGAAAGAAGGATCTCCTTTAGTGGTAATTTCCGAACGCTTTACAGCTAAAGTTCGGCAGCAAACAGAATTACCTGTTGCCCTGGGGATGCGTTACGGTTCAATGAGTATAAAAAATGCCTTAAGGGAACTAAAAGAACAAGGAGTTAGTGAAATTTTACTGGTTCCCCTTTATCCCCATTACGCGATGTCCTCTTATGAGACGGTTGTGGTTAAAACGATGGAGGAACAACAGGCGAATTATCCCGAATTAAGAATTACAACCCTTCCGGCGTTTTATAAAAATCCGGATTACATCAGAGTATTTTCTGAGCAAATTTTAAAGGGATTAAATAACTTTGATTACGATCATATATTATTTTCATATCACGGTATTCCGGAACGGCATATCCGAAAGTCCGATCCAACTAAATTCCATTGCAAAATAGATGAAAGTTGTTGTCAGATAAACTCGGTAGCACATAATACCTGTTATCGACATCAGTGTTATGATACTACAGAATTGGTAAAAGCGGAATTGAATTTGTCCGAAGACAAAGTGAGTACTTCTTTCCAATCCCGCCTTGCAGGGGATCCGTGGTTAAAACCTTATACTGATTTTGAGTTTGAACGACTGGCAAAAGCAGGTATAAAGAAGCTGGCCGTGATAACTCCTGCATTTGTAAGTGATTGTCTTGAGACACTTGAAGAAATAGCAATGGAAGGAAAAAAACAATTTTTGGAAGCGGGAGGTGAGGATTACATTCATATTCCTTGCTTAAATGAAAGTGATTCCTGGGTGGCTCTTATGGCCCAATGGATAAACAATTGGCATAAGAGAGAAGCGCTTCCGTTCTAGATCAGTATTATGGTCTATTAATTTCATAAGACGGGTTTATTTGTTATGTTCCTTTCTTATTTTTACTTCATCTGCTTTATAGAAATAACCCGGACTTGCAAAAGGTAAAATCATTTAACTAAAATATGCATCATTTCAGAATCCTAACCCAATTATGGCAAAAGTCTCCTCGGATCAATTAGGGAGGGAACCTATTGGGAGGCTCCTTATCAGACAAGCTGTACCCGCTTCCATTGGCATTCTGGTGATGTCATTAAATATTTTGGTGGACACCATTTTTGTTGGTAATTGGATAGGCTCAATTGCAATAGCGGCAATTAATGTAGTGCTGCCGGTTTCTTTTTTTATTGCGGCACTGGGAATGGCAATTGGGATAGGCGGTAGCAGTATTATTTCCCGCGCACTTGGAGGGGATAACAAAGAGAAGGCATTAAAAACCTTTGGAAATCAGATAACCCTAACCTTGCTGGTTACTATTTCCATGGTGGTTTTGGGGCTTTATTTTGTCGATAGCCTAATTCCGGCATTCGGGGGCAAAGGCGCCATATTTGATCCGGCAAAGATTTACTACACCATAGTTTTATATGGGGTGCCCTTCCTGGCACTTTGTATGACAGGAAATACAGTTATTCGCGCTGAAGGTAAACCCAAGTACGCAATGATTGCGATGATCATCCCATCTGTTGGGAATCTTGTTCTGGACTATATATTCATATATGTTTTTGATTGGGGAATGGCAGGGGCTGCCTGGGCTACAACAGCGGGGTACCTTATGTGTTTTACATATATTTTTTATTTTTTCAGTTCAAAAAATTCTGAATTAAAACTTAGCTGGTCTCATTTTGGCTTAGATATAAATATATTGCGTGAAATAGGGGCTTTGGGGTTTGTGACTCTTTCCAGACAGGCCGTAACCAGCATCACCTATTTACTTATGAACAATATATTGTTTGTCCTTGGTGGCGAACCTATGGTTGCTGTATATGCCATTATTGGACGAATGCTAATGTTTGCCCTCTTCCCGGTTTTTGGTGTTACTCAGGGATTCCTTCCGGTTGCTGGGTACAATTATGGAGCACAAAAATATGACAGGGTAAGGGAATCCATTAAAACAGCAATAACTTATGCGGCTTTTGTAGCGACACTGGTCTTTGTGGTTCTTATGATTTTTCCGGCAGAGATTACCTCTTTATTTTTAAGTAATAAACCAGATATGTCCTCACTTGAATTGGCTACCAATGCTTATGTTTTAGAACATACTCCTACAGCAATGAGGCTGGTTTTTGTCGCAACACCAATTATCGCACTACAACTTATTGGGGCAGCATATTTTCAGGCAGTTGGAAAAGCGGTTCCTGCATTGCTCCTTACATTAACCCGACAGGGGTTCTTTTTCATCCCTTTAATCCTGACTCTGCCAAATTTTATGGGAGAATTGGGGATTTGGATCTCTTTCCCAATAGCAGATGTATTATCAACCCTGGTTACCGGTCTATATTTACAAAAAGAAGTAAAGAAGGTACTCCTATAATTTTTATTATTCCCAAACCAGGGTGGCTATATCCTTCCCTCCTAAAGTTAGTTGCAACTTTTCTTCTTCCTTAATGAGTTCGATGGTAACGTTTTTACCGTTCTTATTCTGTAAAATAACAACCGTTTTATTATCAGGTGTGGTATAGGCTACATTTAGCACATTCCCTTCCTGATTGGAATCTATTCTGACAGAACCAGAGGGCACAAATTTGGAAGCATGGGCAATAATATAGTAGGCTGGATTTCGGGTTACGTTATCGCCCTGAATAGTAATAGCTCCCAGACAACGTGTACAACCACCTCTATCTGTATGCGGTTGTTGATTTTCATCGGCTGCCAGATTCCATTGCAGTACATTACGGCTCCAATTCCTGGGGGCTCCAATAATTAGATTTTCTACATGCCAATCCAGATTCTCTTCGAAATTTCCGGGAGCTCCAATCCATTGTTCTGTAAAATAGAGATGCTTCCCGGGATGGGCATCATGCACTTTGGATAAAGCATCTATTGTTCCCCCGTACAAATGAAATGCAGAGCCATCTATGTATTGTGCCGCTTTTGGATCATCCAGTATAGAAATGGGATAGTCGGGCCTGTCTGCATTGTGGTCATAAAGAATAATTTTGGTTAATACCCTGTTTTCTTTAAAGGCGGGCCCCAAATGATTTTTTACGAATTCAGCCTGATCCTCTGCCAACATTAACAGGCTTGGATTATTGCCCGGATGTAATGGTTCGTTTTGAACTGTAATAGCGTCAATAGTTATACCCTCAGCTTCCATGGCCTTTATGTATTTTACAAAATAATCAGCATATACGGGGTAGTATTCTTTAAGCAGGCTTCCGCCACGGGTATCGCTATTGTCTTTCATCCATGGCGGTGGTGACCAGGGTGAGCCCATTATTTTTATTGTGGGGGAGATTTTAAGGATTTCCTTTAAAGTTGGGATGAGGTAAAGTGTATCGTATGCCAGTGAAAAATGTTCCAAATCAGGATCAGATTTACCAGGGGGAAGATCATTGTAAGACCAGGGGTATTCATCCAGATCCGAAGCACCGATACTTATTCTCAAATAACTTACGCCAATACTGCTAGTGCTTTTGCCAAAAAGTTCTCTTAAAATATTGGCCCTGGCGGGAGCGCTCATCTTTTGTAGATGTAATGCACTTCCACCTGTAAGTGTATAACCAAAACCATCCATTTCCTGATATCTTACAGAGGGTTTCAGGATAATCGTCGATCCAACTGAGATCGAATTGGAAAGATCCCTCTTCTCAATTTTGACTTTGGATAACAGATGGGATTGGTCGAGCGAAGTCCTATATAAGATAGCTTCTGGTTCGGAGTCTTCTGAATTGGTTTGTCCTTTACAGTTTATTAGAACAAACAGAAGAAGTAGAAGCCCACACAATGTGTGATTTTTGTCGAGAACGTAATTAATACGAACAATTAGTTGCGCCAGATTTTTAAAAAAAGATGCAGTCATAGGATTTACATTTCATTTTTGACATTAAAAACATTTACATAATATAAAACCCAATTTCCTTTAACGGTTCCGGTAAATCTTCTTCTCCCAGCAATTCCTTAATGTTAATCTCAATGGCTTTTGCTATGTTGGTCACAGGGGTATCTGTTGCTATGTTTTCGAAGGGATCCTGAATGACAAAAGCTATTTTCTCCAGCATTAGAAAAGGTATGGAAATCAAGATCAAAATAGGGATCTCCAAAACTCCATAGACATCTTCAAGTGCTAAAGACAGCAGTATCAAAAAGATATAGATGAATAAATGCAGGACATTTCTATAAGTTCTGGGAAACACGGTGTTTTTTATTCGCTCAGCCATACCCATTGAGGCGGTAAGTCTCATTAAGGTACTATCTAACTGTATCTGCTGAAAATCGTTGATTGATTTTGTGGTATAGAGAGTTTTTATATTTTGCCCATGATTGTCAAGCAATGTCATGGGGACATGATTTTTTTGACTTATTAGAGTCATTTCATCTGCTGAAATAAAGTCTTCAAGATCACAAAGGGGATCCAGTTTTCGCAAATGCTGTCCAAGTGAGTAGCACCAGCCGATTTGACGATACGCCATAGTTTTTACGATAATATTGTCGGGGTCCTGGATAAATTGCTTGAGCTGGATCACAATAGTTCTGGAATCATTAACAATGGCCCCCCATATTTTGCGGGCTTCCCACCAACGATCATAGGAATGTGAAAGCTTAAATGATAATAATAAAGCTATGGCTGTTCCTAAAAATGTTCCAATACCTAACGGGATATCAATGTTAATAACATAAAGTTTAAAAAAATAGATAAATATGGAAAACGCACTGACTATGAGTATATCCCATTTTATTTGTTTTAACCAATACCGAAATGGAATTCTCTTCTCTAATATCATATGCTATTACCTAAATTTTCTAATACTTTTTAAGTAACCAATGCTTTCTGGGATACTGTTATTAATTTACTTACATAAAAGCGTTGAGTTATCAAAAAAATATCCGGAAGATAAAATTAGCGAATATTTACATATAGTATTCAAAACACTCGTAAATGAGTGCTTTCATGGCATAAAAAGTATATCGAATTAATTTGTCTAAATAAAAAATCTGTTCCAAATATACATTTTCAATTCCCTACATTTTCCCTACATTTAGCCCGACTAATTCAAATAAAGCTAATATGAAGATCAATACTGCAAGAGCAACCATCTTATTTCTGATTGCATTCTCTTTCACTATGCATATATACGCTCAAAAGAAACATAACAATCCCGAACCCGAATTTCCCGAAGTATTATATTCCAGTCTTGAATATCGACTCGTAGGACCATTTCGTGGGGGGCGTTCTGCGGCGGTTACAGGGGTGCCAGGAGAGCCAAATATATTTTATTTCGGTGCTACCGGAGGTGGAGTTTGGAAAACAACAGATGGCGGCAGGAGTTGGGAAAATATATCTGATGGATTTTTTGGAGGGAGTATTGGCGCTGTGGAAGTGGCAAAAAGTGATCCCAACGTTATATATGTTGGAGGCGGAGAAAAAACTTTGCGCGGCAATGTTTCTTCCGGTTATGGTGTCTGGAAAAGCGAGGATGCCGGTAAGACATGGAAGTCTGTTGGCCTTGAAAAAAGCAGACACGTTCCACGTATTCGAATTCATCCCAACAACCCTGAAATTGTGTATGCTGCAGTTTTAGGAAATATTTATAAACCAACCGAAGAGCGTGGTATTTATAAGAGTACAGATGGGGGTACTACCTGGCGTAAAACACTTTATGTGAATGAACAATCTGGTGCTGTTGATCTGGTGATGGACCCAAACAACCCCAGAATTTTATTTGCATCTACCTGGCGGGCAAAAAGGACACCTTACAGTTTAAGCAGTGGTGGGGATGGCTCTGCATTGTGGAAAAGTACAGATAGCGGGGAAACCTGGAATGAGGTTTCAAAAAATGAAGGTTTCCCAAAAGATACTCTCGGAATTATTGGTGTAACTGTATCACCTAAAAACTCTGATCGAGTTTGGGCGATAGTGGAACATAAAGAAAAAGGAGGTCTTTATAGGAGTGAAGACGGCGGCGAAAAATGGACACAGGTTAATAGTGAAAGAAAGCTAAGGCAAAGAGCTTGGTATTACACCCGGTTGTATGCTGATACGGAAGATGAGGATGTCGTGTATGTTTTAAATGTTCAATACCATAAGTCAACGGATGGTGGTAAATCCTTTAATACATTTAATGCCCCTCATGGGGATCATCACGACTTATGGATAGCACCTGAAAATTCGAATCGTATGATTATAGGTGATGATGGGGGAGCTCAGGTTTCATATGATGGGGGAAAAACATGGAGTACCTATTACAATCAGCCCACTGCGCAGTTTTACAGACTGACCACAGATAATGATTTTCCCTATCGAATTTATGCAGCCCAGCAGGACAATTCAACTATCCGAATTAAACATCGCAGTGATGGCAATAGTATAAGTGAAGATGACTGGGAAGAAACGGCAGGAGGTGAATCAGCTCATATTGCCGTAGACCCTTTAAATAACGATATAGTTTACGGGGGAAGTTATGGAGGTTTTTTATCCAGGGTAAATCATAAGACCGGTTCCGTTCGGGGAGTGAATGTGTGGCCGGATAATCCTATGGGCTATGGTGCTGAAGGAATGAAATATCGTTTTCAATGGAATTTCCCTATTGTTTTCAGTAAACATGACCCCAAAAAATTATACACGTTTTCCAACCATGTGCATATGAGTGAGAATGAGGGACAAAGCTGGAAACTTTTGAGTGAAGACCTAACCAGAAATGACCCGGAGAAGCTTGTGTCCAGCGGAGGACCTATTACCCAGGACAATACGGGAGTTGAATATTATTGTACCATTTTTGCAGCAAATGAAAGTCCGCTTAAAGAAGGCCTGCTATGGGTAGGTAGTGATGACGGACTTATTCATGTATCGCGCAATGGGGGAGAAAGCTGGGAGAATGTTACCCCTTCCGGTATGCCCGAATGGAGTATGATCAACAGCGTTGATCCTTCTGCTTTTGACGAGGGGACCTGCTATGTAGCAGCTACGCGTTATAAGTTGGGTGACTTTGAACCTTATTTGTATAAAACCCATGACTTTGGAAAAACCTGGACAAAAATAACCAGTGGGATAAATAAAGAACACTTCACCCGGGTAGTTCGTGAAGACCCGAAAAGAAAGGGTTTGTTATATGCCGGTACAGAAACCGGGATGTATATAAGCTTTAATGAAGGGCAAAACTGGCAACCTTTCCAACTAAATTTACCAATAGTTCCTGTAACGGATCTTGCCATCAAGGATGACAACCTTATTGTCGCCACCCAGGGTCGAAGCCTTTGGATTATTGACGACCTTACGGTGCTACATCAACTTGATGCATCGAAAAAAGATGCTTCTACTATACTATATAAGCCCAAATCGGCCTACAGGACCAAAGGCCAGGCGGCTGCGACACTTTCTAAAACAGAAGGACAAAATCATCCGCAAGGTGTTGTGACACAGTTTTATTTAAAAGACTGGGATAAAAAAGATAGCCTTGCCCTTACTTATATGTCCATGTCGGGTGATACACTGGCCAGTTTCAGCACCTTTAGTGATGAAAAAGATAAAAAATTAGAAGTTAAAAAAGAAGGAAATACCCATGTTTGGGATACGCGGGGCAAAGGAGCAGAAAAACTGGAGGGTATGATTTTATGGTCGGCCAACCTCGATGGGGCAAAGGCAGTTCCCGGATCCTATAAGGTCCATTTAAACAGGAATGGGACGGATATATCTGAAACCTTTACTATTCTGGCCGATCCAAGAGCTGAAGTTTCGGTCGCCGATATGCAGAAACAGTATGATTTTGTCAGCGATGTAAATACAACGGTTGATAAAGCACATCAATCCATAAAAAAGATACGAAAAATCACATCGCAGCTGGATGCCTTTACTAAACAGTACAAAGAGAATTCCACGACCAAAGCATTGGTGGAAAAAGCAGGTGAGATGAAGAAGGGATTTGAGGAAATTGAAAAGGCATTATACCAAACCCAAAACAGAAGCGGACAGGATCCATTGAATTTTCCAATCCGGCTTACCAATAAACTGGCACATTTGAATAGATTGGTCTCTATAGATGATTTTCCACCTACCGACCAGGACATTGCGGTAAAAAATGAATTAACTACAAAGATTAACGCAGAACTAAAGGTTTTTGATTCAATGGTTGATAAGGAGATCGAAGAATTTAATAAAGCTTTTAATGATTTAAACCTAAATTATCTATTTGTTGAAGAGTAATTTTTTACACTTAAGATCTTATACCATTAGTATATTATGAAACGAATTTACGTAGTACTTGTTCTTGTATTTAGCGTTAGTATGGGCTTTTCCCAGGATGCGAACACTTATTTTAAACCCCTTAAATACCGGAATATAGGCCCATTTCGAGGAGGAAGATCTGTTACCGCCGTTGGAGTTATAGGAGACCCTTTAACTTATTATATGGGCACTACAGGTGGCGGTCTTTGGAAAACTTCCAATGCAGGCCAACGTTGGGAAAATATATCCGATGGGTTTTTTGAAACTGGTTCTGTTGGAGCCGTTGCCGTTGCCGCATCTGATCCAAATATTGTTTACTGCGGTATGGGGGAGCACGCACCAAGGGGTGTAATGACTTCTTATGGAGATGGAGTTTATAAATCTACCGATGCAGGAAAAACATGGAAAAAGATGGGATTGAGTAAAACTCAGCACATCTCCCGAATTGTAGTTCATCCAAAAAATCCGGATGTTGTTTATGTGGCTGCACAGGGAGCTCTTTACGCCCCCAATGAAGAACGTGGAATATATAAATCCATTGATGGAGGGGAAAACTGGGAAAAGATACTGTTTGTCAATACACTTACTGGTTGCTCAGAACTTTCTATGGACCCCAACACACCGGAAGTGATGTATGCAGCTATGTGGCATCATCAAAGGATGCCAAATATGATAGTTAGTGGGGGCCCCGGAAGTGGGTTGTATAAATCTGTGGATGGAGGAAAAAACTGGTTTGAATTAATTGAAGGCCTGCCGGAAGAAAAGGGTAAGATGGCTATTGCAGTGAGCCCTGCAAACTCTGATAAAGTCTATGCGGTAATTGAAAGTGATTCTGATCAGGATAAAGGCGGATTGTTTGTCTCCGAGGATGCGGGAAATTCCTGGACCATGGTAAGTGGAGACAACAGACTGGTGCAACGGGCATGGTATTATATAGAGGTATTTCCGGATCCAAATGATGAAAATACCGTTTATATTATGAGTGCTCAGGCATTACGATCTATTGATGGTGGCAAAACGTGGGAATTGTTGACAGGCACTCATGGGGATTATCATGATCTCTGGATTAATCCCGAGAATTCCAAAAACATGATTATAGCAGACGATGGTGGTGCAGCCATTACATTTGACTATTGCAAAACCTGGTCTTCCCAGGATATTATGCCTACTGCGCAGATCTATCGCATAAATACGGATAATCTTTTCCCTTATAATATTTATGGGGGTCAGCAAGACAACACATCTGTAAAAATAGCCAGTCTGTCCCTGGGCAGAGAGGCTATTTCTGAACAGGACTGGACTTATGCTGCCGGTGGTGAAAGTGCTTTTCTGGCCTTCGACCCGGATAACCCCAGGTATGTTATGGGGGGGAATTACCTGGGTACTATAGAGATACTTGATATGAATACCAAATCGGAAACAAAAATAATGGCGGCACCGATACAGTATTTAGGAAGAGCGGCCCGTGATATGAAATACCTTTATAACTGGAGCGCACCTATCATTAGATCTCAGCATGAACCCGATACTTTCTACCACTGTGCCCAATTGGTTTTACGAACAAGGGATAAAGGCCTTAACTGGGAGGAAATTTCTCCTGACCTTACACGTAATATGGATGATAAACAGGGTAAAGGAGGAGGACCTTATACCGTCGAAGCAGTGGGTGCTGAAAATTATGGCACTATAGCACATATTATGGAATCACCACATGAAAAGGGTGTACTCTGGACAGGGAGTGATGATGGTCTGGTTCATTTGACCAGGAATGGTGGGGAAACCTGGGAGAATGTAACCCCAAAGGGCCTGAACGAGTGTTTGGTAAATGCAATTGAAGTTTCTCCGCATGACCCTGCCACTGCATACATTGCAACCACACGCTATAAGTTTAATGACTACACTCCTGCCTTATACAAAACTACTGATTATGGCAAAAGCTGGACAAATATTAGCGCCGGAATACCTTATGGTTCATTCACCAGAGTAGTACGCGAAGATGTTTCGCGTAAAAACCTGCTTTATGCAGGTACCGAAAAAGGAGTGTTTATTTCCTGGAACGGGGGAACTTCCTGGGAGTCGTTACAACTTAATTTACCTGTTACACCAATAACTGACCTGAAAGTACATCAAGGGGATTTGATTATTGCTACCTCAGGAAGATCTTTTTGGATTTTAGATGATCTTAACGCCCTTGGCCAATACAAAACACAAAATGGAGACTTAAAAATAACAGCACCTGAGGATGCCTACAATGGATTATGGTACAGCCCTTTAGATAGTAATTCTGAAACCTTTAAAGGGACGGATCCTTTTAATGGAGTCAACCCGGCAAATGGGGTGGTACTGTTTTATGAATTGCCAATAGTAGCTGATTCTATCGAAATTTCTCTGGTAATACTTAATGAAAAGGGTAAAATTATTCGGGAATTAAGCTCTGAAAAAGATCCAAATTATAAGAAGCATAACGGAGGAGGTCCGCCTCCGGCTCCGTTGCTGCCTAAGGAAGCCGGATTGAACAGGTTTGTATGGGATATGCATTACCCTATAATGCCCGGGATTCCCGGCACATACATGGAAGCTGACTTCCGGGGGCATAAGGCACCACCGGGAACCTATACTTTCCAATTAAAGATGGGGGATAAAACAGCAAGTGCCAAAGCCAAAATCCTTGAAACCCCCGGTTTTGAAACTCAACAGGGACAGTATGCAGCATACGACGAATTTATGACGGAAATGGAGCAAAATCTCACCGAAATGCACCAGATGGTAAATACACTTCACAGCGCACAGATGCAGCTTAAAAGAATTCTGGAAGATATGGAAGAAAATATTCTTAGGAAAGATGGGATGGTTTTGTTTAATAAATTGAAGAAGTGGGATGAGGATATGATACAACGTAAATCCCAGGCCTATGACGACGTTGAAAATTTCCCGAACAAATTTACGGCAGAGTACTTATTTCTGATTAACGAAAGCAACAGTACAATACCCAGGGTCAATACATCATCAAGAACTCGTAAAAATGAATTGGACAAGGAATGGAGTCAATTAAAGGTTCAGGGGAATGAATTTTTAAACAAGCTTCTTCCTGAATTTAATCAAAAATTATGGGCTGCTGGAATAGGAGCAATCAGAACTAAAAAATAATGGAGGAATACTATAATTATATTAAGGCACTTCACCTCATATTTGTAGTAACGTGGTTTGCTGGATTATTTTATATCCCCAGATTGTTTATATACCACATTGAAGCGGATGAAAAGCCATCCCCGGATAAAGAAATACTTTCTGATCAGTTGAAGTTAATGACCAAAAGACTTTGGTATATTATTACATGGCCTTCAGCTATTTTAAGTACGATATTTGCGGTCTGGTTGTTACTGCTGATTCCAGCCTGGTTAGAGCAACCATGGATGCATATTAAATTGTTCTTTGTGGTATTACTGATTATTTATCATTTGAAAACCCATATGATCTATCTTCAATTACAACGCGATGAAATAAAATATACTTCCAATTTTATGCGTATTTGGAATGAAGGGGCTACTGTAATTTTATTTGCAGTCACCTTTTTGGTCATATTAAAGGGTACTTTCAGCTGGATATTTGGAGTATTGGGGATTATTGTACTTGGAATTCTATTAATGCTTGGGATACGTCTATACAAAAGGATTAGGGATAAAAATCCCAATGCTTAATCTGCTTCTGTCCGGGAAATTTGATAAGTTGCTTTGGCTTGATTATTGTTATCTTTAAACTTAAATAAAGAGTCCTTGCTTAAAAAGTTATCCCTTCGATCCCGAATATTTGTGGCTATGATTTTACTGGTAGCTATCGCATCAGTGTTAATAGCCGGGGTTACTATATACCAATACAGAGAACAATCAAAAGATTACCACCAAGATCGATTGGAGCGTAAAGAAGGTCAGATACAACAGAGTATAGCCTATACTTTACAGGAAACCACCTATCCGGTGACGACTGAGAATCTTTCGCTGATATTCAAAGATGAAATTTATCGGATTGCAGATGTTCATAATGTTAATTTTAATATTTATGACCTTAAAGGGAATCTGATTAAAAGCTCAAAACCAAGATTCAGAAATGATTCCATTAGCCTTCACCTGGAGCCACAAATAATCATTATGCTATCCAATACGGCTGAAAAGCGTTATGTGCAGGAGGATATGGCTGCAGGGGATGAGTATCAGGCTTCATATACGTATATACTTGACGATAAATTTAAACCACTTGGGATACTACATCTGCCTTATTATCAGGATAACTCCTTTAACGATATGGAACTCAAAGAATTCCTGATGCGCCTGGGGGTGGTTTATCTGTTAATGTTGCTAATTGCTATTGTTTTAGCTTATTTCATTTCCAAATACATAACCCGCTCCTTAAAAACTATTTCAGATAAGATTACCCAGACAGACATTACGAAAAGAAATGAAAAGATCTTTATCGAAAATCCGGGACACGAAATAGGAAAACTTATCGAATCCTATAATGATATGATTGATGAATTAGAAATAAGTGCGGCAAAACTTGGCAGGAGCGAAAGGGAAAGGGCCTGGCGTGAGATGGCCAAACAGGTGGCCCATGAAATTAAAAACCCACTTACTCCTATGCGGTTGAGTGTACAAAGTTTTGAAAGAAAATTTAATCCTGAAGACCCTGATGTGCACAAAAAGGTAAAGGAATATTCCAAGACCTTGATCCAGCAAATCGATACATTAAGCAGCATCGCTTCCGCTTTTTCAAGTTTTGCAGAAATGCCTGCTCAGCAGAATGAAAATATCAATGTGGTTAAAATAGTCAAATTGGCTTTGGACATTTTTAATGAAAAATACATACACTTTGTGGCAGATGAAGAGGAAATTATTGCAAAGTTAGACCGCACTCAATTAATTCGTGTAATTACCAATTTAGTGAAGAATGCTATCCAGGCGATTCCCGAAGTGAATTCACCAAGAATATTGGTTTCGGTAGTGTCTGAAGGAAGTAAAGTAAAGATTTCAGTTGCAGACAATGGTATCGGTATTCAGGACGAGTTTAAGGATAAGGTGTTTGAGCCCAAATTTACAACTAAATCAAGTGGAATGGGCTTAGGCCTGGGAATGGTAAAGAATATTGTTGAGACCTATAGCGGGAGTATTAATTTTACATCCCAACCCGGGAAGGGAACGGTATTTACGGTTATCTTTCCGAAAACAATAAAAAATAAAACAATAAATTCCTATGAACTTTGAAAATATCCTTGTTGAGCTCAAAGATAAACAGGCAACCGTTACCATTAACAGACCAAATAAATTAAATGCATTAAACAGGTCTACAATTAAAGACCTAAGCAAGGCATTTAAGATACTGGACAAAAACAAATTGATAAGGGTTATTATACTTACCGGAAGTGGGGAAAAGGCTTTTGTGGCAGGCGCAGATATTTCAGAATTTGCAAACTATAATGAAAAAGAAGCCAGGGAGCTTTCTGCAAAAGGACAGAAGAACCTTTTTACCCTGGTAGAGAACCTGTCTACCCCGGTTATTGCGGCTATCAACGGTTTTGCACTAGGAGGCGGACTGGAATTAGCGATGGCTTGTCATTTTAGACTGGCCAGCAATAGTGCCAAAATGGGTTTGCCCGAAGTTTCTTTGGGAGTGATTCCCGGATATGGCGGCACACAGCGCTTACCTCAATTAATTGGAAAAGGACGGGCTATGGAGCTGATTATGACTGCCGGAATGATTGATGCAGAAAAGGCTTTGTCCTACGGTCTTGTAAACCATGTGGTTCCCCAGGAGGAACTATTACCTCTTTGTTCAAAAATAGCTGGCAAGATATCGAATAACTCACCTGTTGCAATTTCTTATGCAATAAAAGCAATAAATGCGGGTTTTAAGAGTAATGCGAAAGGGTTTGAAACCGAGATAATTGCATTTGGAAGCTGTTTTGGAACAGACGATTTTAAAGAAGGCACCACAGCCTTTTTAGAAAAAAGAAAAGCAGAATTTCCCGGAACCCGATGAGCCTAAAATTGATCATCTATCATGAAAAGTCGTTTTATCGTTTTATTTGCGGTTTTTACCGCCATGTTTTCTAATGGGCAAAAAATGCCTATTTCCTATGATTTTGGAGAAAAGTATAACGACATATATAAGTATTCCAATTTGGTTTCCATTTCTGAAGACGGTACTGGCGGTACTATCTTGGTAAGAGCTTACTATACAGGAATGATCCTGAAACCTAAAGGGTTTTTTATCGAGCATTATAATAAGGATCTCGAACTGATTTCCGAATACAATTACAAATTAAAAGGACCTGATCTTATTGAAGGATACGTCAAAAACGGGCAATTGTATTTGTTGTTTTTAGAGTATAATCTGGAGAATACATCATATGATTATATAGTTCATCGCAGCCCAATTACAAATTTTAACTTCACCCAGGAGAAGTTGCTTTCAATTCAGTCAGAGCAAGTAGAACAACCTTATGACCACAACTACTACAACAGAAATTTCTCCTCGGGATTTACTACAACGGCCTTATTCAATGATGATAAAAACGCCTTTATAATCAGTGTGCATTATAAGAAGGGAAAGATAAACCAACACAATATCTATTTGTTTAATGCTTCGCTCAAAAAAATCTTCGAGCAGGATTTTTCTAATGAAATAGAGGAAAAGAATTATGCTTTTGAAAATATAGTTGTCTCGCCAAACATGGATCGTGCATACATAATAGGTAAGGCATATTTTAAGAAGAAGCGATTTAGCGCTTTGGAACGAAAGTTTCAGTATGAGCTGATTATGCTAACCAAAGAAGGCGCCAGCACTCAGGTCTTTGATGGCCCCGACAAATACTCAGAAGCCCTAAAGCCTATCTTAAGGAATAACAGCTTAATTTGTGTTGGGTTTTACGCGGATAGAAAAGATAACAGGTATAATGGGCTGGGATATTTTAAATTGGACCCTGTAACGCTCGGATTCCTAATAAAAAAATACAATCCTTTTTCAGATCAATTTATGAAAGACAAGTTTGGAACCGAGGATGCCGAGCAGGTGAAGAACCTGATATTTAAAAATGTTAGCTTTACTCAGGAAAATGAAATCCTGTTTAATGCCGAGGAGTATTTTGTTACTACAAGTGTGCAGGCAAATTCCAGCGGGGGTAGACTTAAGGTTGAACGTTTTCATCATAATGATATAGTAAGTGCAAAACTTAATCTGAATGGTGAAATGCTTTGGGCAAGAAACATAAATAAATCTGAGGTAACACAGGGTGATGGAGCCTATGCGTCCTACAGTTCATACACTAAGAATGACAACACCTACTTTTTTATAAGTACTTCGGCTGAAAACCCTCAGTTGCTGAATAATGAACGACTTATTTTTAAACAAGGCCTGAGCAGGAATAGAAATGTTTTTGTAATCCAATTGAACAAACAGGGTAAAATGAGTTATGAAAAAATCATTGATGATAAAGAAGCTCGCCTGCCACTTATGGTTTCAAAACCTCTGATGGATTATAAGGATGACGCAGTTTTGTTTTACGCCAAAAGAGGAACAAAAAAACAATTAGTGAATGTCTCTATCAATTAAATAAATTTGTCTCAATAGGAATAAATCCATAAATTTGGAATAAATCCATATATTGAAACAAGATAAATTTATTAAAGGAAGGGGTGCCCAGCAAAATACACCAAACAGATTTCTTAAACACATACACGAATTACAACAGGACTTTCTTGAATTTTGCAGGAAGGAGGGAGAAGATGCAAGCCGGACAAAAACTCAATACCTGCCGGTTTTTCCTAAATCCATTGTTAATAAAGTAACCAGTCCGGATGTTGGTCTGGAATATTCAATGAATCCATATCAGGGTTGTGAACATGGTTGCATTTATTGCTATGCCCGAAACACCCACGAATATTGGGGTCTAAGTGCTGGATTGGACTTTGAACAAAAAATTTTAATAAAAAAGGAAGCGCCCCGGTTGCTTGAAACCAAATTAAAAAACAGAAAATGGAAAGCGGTCCCCATCGTACTTTCAGGAAATACAGATTGTTACCAACCTGCAGAACAGCAATTTAAGATTACGAGGGCATGTCTGGAAGTATTTTTGCGATACCGACATCCTGTAGGGATCATCACCAAAAATTCCTTGATACTGAGGGATATGGATTTGTTAAAGGAATTGAATTTTTACGGACTGGTAGGGGTAAATATATCAATTACATCACTTTCAGAAAATACCAGAAGAATTTTGGAACCAAGGACTACAACCATAAAAAAACGGTTGAATACGATTGCAGCGTTAGCCGAGAATAATATCCCTGTTAATGCTATGCTGGCTCCAATTATTCCCGGTATAAATAGCCATGAAATTATAAATTTAGCAAAAGTCACGGCAGATCACGGTGCTTCTTCTTTTGCCTATACCATAGTCAGGTTAAACGGAGCCATTGGCGTTATTTTTGCAGACTGGATCCGGAAGGCGATGCCTGATAAGGCAGAAAAGGTTTTGAGCCTTATTGCGTCATGCCATGGGGGGACTTTAAATGACAGTAGATTTGGATTGCGCAGTAAGGGTGAAGGCCATATTGCACTACAAATACAGGAAATGGCTAAATTGGCCAAATTAAAATATTATAAGGGAAGATCTTTTCCCGCATTAAACAGGGAATTACACGAACAATATAAACAGGGTCAATGGAAATTGTTCAACTAGGGCTTTTTTATAAATGTCCTTTATGAGCTTTAAGCCGGGAAAAAGCTAAAGATCTGCTAACCAAGTTCCCATCCTTCTCTATAAGTTCCCTTTACCCATTCATTGGCCTTCTCGTAATTAGTGACCCTCATCTGCTCTCCATCCCAAAGTATTTTCCGTCTGCCAGGATATATAAATCCACGGCCATTTACATTTGCCTCTTTGTACTGAAATGACTTAATTGCAAGGTTTCCCATTAAAACAGCCTCCGTCAGAGGTCCTGATCGTTTAAAATCGGAGGAAGTCTCAAGGCCTTCTAAACAAGCTTCCACCCAATTTTGTTGATGCCCACCGGTATCACCTATGATTCTTTTCAAATAAGGTTTTGGGGGTTTTATGTTCTTCATCATTTCAGAAGGTAACAGTCTTGCATTTCTGGAATAGGTGTCACAAATCAAAATACCTTTTGTCCCGTAAAAAACAGTACCTCCACTAGAATCTCCGATGGTTTCATCATCTTTTAATTCATCGGGCAGATCAGGCATCAGCCCACCATCATACCAGTTTAAGGCTATATCACCATGTTCGGGGGTATTGAATTTAAGCCTGACCAGGGAAGAAGCAGGACAGGATTCACTATAATCAGCTTCAATGAAGTCTCCTACCCAATTGGTAGTACAACTAGCCTCAGCCTCGGTGGGATATCCAAGGTCCAGCACTCCGAAAGGAGTTTCCATAATATGACAACCCATATCACCTAGCGCCCCTGTTCCAAAATCCCACCAACCTCTCCATTTAAATGGAAGATAGGAATCACTATAATTCCGCATTTCTGCGGGACCTAACCATAAATCCCAATCGAGTCCTTCTGGAATGGGATCTACCTGGGTTGGCAATGGAACGCCCTGAGGCCATACGGGCCTGTTTGTCCAACAATCAACTCTTTCCACTTTGCCTATTATCCCGGATTGTATCCATTCCTTTGCTTCCCGGCTTCCATCACTGGAAGCACCCTGATTTCCCATTTGAGTAACTATACCATTTTCCCTGGCGACCCTTGTCATTAATCGCGCCTCTGCAATATTGTGGGTTAATGGTTTTTCTACATAAGCATGTTTTTTTTCACGCATAAACGGTAATGCAATAGTAGCATGCGTATGATCTGGCGTAGCAACCATTATGGCATCTATTTCATTCAAATGATTGTCAAAGACCTTTCGGAAATCCTTGTAGATTTTTGCTTTTGAGTATTTTTCATAACTCTTTTCCGCTCTCCGGTCATCAACATCACACAAAGTAACATACTTTACCTTGTTGGTCCTATCAAGACCGTTCATAACACTGGATCCACGTCCACCCACACCAAAGGCCGAGACATATAATGTATCACTTGGGGGTATGTGACCTTTACCTAAAACAAAACTGGGGACAATTGAGAAAACAGCAGAAGATGCTACTGCCTTTTTAACAAATACTCTTCTTTTCATAAAGGATTGGATTTCAAAATGAGGCTTGAATATACAAAAAAACGGGAATTAAAAATTTTTGATGAAAATTTAGAACAGTCTATTTTAAAAGCAGCAACTGAAATTTAACTTAAATCATTTTTTACCTTCCCACTCTTTATAGAATTGATCCAGATATTTGAGCATAAAAGCATGACGTTTTTCAGCGAGTTTTTTACCGGCAGAGGTATTCATCTTTCCTTTTAGAAGCAGCAATTTTTCATAAAAATGATTGATTGTAGGGGCACTGGAATTTTTATATTCCTCCTTGCTCATCTTCACATTTGGAGCAATTTTAGGATTGTAGAGTTCCCTGTTTTTAAAACCACCATAGTTAAACGCCCTTGCAATACCAATAGCCCCTATCGCGTCTAATCGGTCCGCATCCTGCACTATCTGTAATTCAATAGAATTAAAAGGCTTCTCAGTGGCGGACAGACTATTTTTGAAAGAAACAGTTTCTATAATTTTAATAATGTGCTCCCTCCTCGATTCATCTACATTTAATTCTGTCAATAATTGAGAAGCTATTTCAGGCCCCAGGGTTTCGTCCCCGTCATGAAATTTGGCATCTGCGACATCATGCAAAATTGCAGCGAGCTGAACTACAAATAAATCGGCATTTTCTTCTTTCCCTATGTGGATAGAATTGGCCAAGACCCTTTTTGTGTGAAACCAGTCGTGACCACCTTCAGCTCCTTTAAATCTTTGTTGGACAAAGTTTTTAGCCTTCTTTATAATTGTATTTTGATTCACTTAAATGAAGTTACGTTGCTGGTTATCACCTGTTCCACTTTTTCAATCACTTCCTCCGGATTACCGGTAATCTCAATAGGCTTATGTATCTTAAAGATCAGATGTGATCCAATCCCATATGGAAATTTACCGTAGCGTAGCATTTTCCATGAATTATTGATGCTTAGTGGCACTATTAATGCCGAAGGTGCCTTTTTCAAAAGAATTTTTAAGCCTGTGGTCTGGAACTTTTTAGGATGACCGTCACGGCTTCTCGTACCTTCGGGGAAAATGACCGCACTCCGGTTGTATTTTTCAATATACTGACCAAGTTTGGATATTTCCATAAGAGCCTGTTTGGGGTCTTTTCTGTCAATAAGTACTGATCCCCCATGTCTTAGATTGTATGAAACACTGGGAATACCCTTCCCCAATTCTATTTTACTGACAAATTTGGGGTGATGAGCACGCAGAAACCATATTATAGGCGGGATGTCATTCATGCTTTGGTGATTGGCCACAATAATAAGGGGTCTGTTGGCTGGGATTTGATAGGGATTGCTAAAGGTGTATCTGGTACCCAGAATATGCGTGCACCTCATTAATACTAAATTGAGGATACTGACGCTTATTCTATGCGCATTATAGCCAAAAAGATTAAAACAAATCCATTGAATGGGATGAAAGACTACCAGGACTATCCCAAAAAAGATAAAATAAATTACGGTAAGCGGATACGCCAATATTTTTTGCATTGCACAAAAATAAAAAACCGCCTCCATAGAAGCGGTTTTTTATAAATAATTATACTACTAAAAATTTTTCGGCCAGATCAAAGTCATTGAGCCAGAATGAAATCTTAAATAATATGAGGTAAATCCAGGATCATCCCCCCGGGTTTTTAACAGAATTCTTCGTATGCCTGCATCAAGTTCTGAGATATCAATTCTGCAGGTCTTCCTTCAATATGATGTCTTTCAATCATATGTACCAATTCGCCATTTTTAAACAACGCCATACTAGGTGATGAAGGAGGAAATGGTATCATAAGATTTCTGGCAGCGTCCACCGCTTCAGTATCTACACCTGCAAAAACGGTGATAAGATGATCTGGTTTTTTTGAACTTTCCAGGCTTAATTTTGCAGCCGGCCTGGCATTCGCAGCAGCACAACCACATACTGAATTAACTACCACTAAAGTAGTTCCTTCCTGCTTAATGGCACTTTCAACGGCATCTGCTGTATATAATTCCTCAAACCCGGCTGATACCAGGTCTGCTCTCATTGGTCTTACTAATTCTTCGGGATACATAGACATATTTTTTAATTAAATTATTGGCAAAGATAGTGAAATTGTAATATTCCTTTGGAAAAGCTTAACCATTCTTTAGGCCGGGTATTCTTTCATATTATCCTATATTTGCGCAAATTTTACTACTGTTATGATTAGGTGGTTCGCCGCAATTTTGGGTTATTTTATTTTTCGACTGCCTGGAGCTATTTTAGGCTTTTTAATTGGGAGTTTTCTGGATAATATAAATAGTGGTTCGGGCGCTAAGACTATTTTTAGTGATTTCACAAGACAAAAAGTATCCCCGGCAGACTTTGAGCTAAACCTTCTTTCCCTGTGTTCTATTGTTATTAAAGCAGACGGACAGGTAAGTCAGCGGGAATTGGATTATGTCAGGCAATACTTTCTCAGCACCTATGGAAAAGATAAAGCCAACGCTATTTTTAGGACTTTCAATGAGGTAATTAAAAACAGAGAGATCTCTGCTCAGCATATCTGCACTTATCTCAGTCAGCGCACGCGTTATGAGGTACGATTACAATTATTGCATTTTCTTTTTGGGATTGCACAGGCAGATGGTGCAGTAAGTCTCCTCGAAATTGAAAAAATTAAGGAGATAGCTGGTTACCTCAGAGTGGGAATACATGATTTTGAAAGTATAAAGGCAATGTTTATAAAATCTGCTGACAATGCCTATAAGATATTGGAAATAGAAAGGGCGGCTTCGGATGATGATGTTAAAAAGGCTTACAGAAAAATGGCCAAAAAGTATCACCCGGATAAGGTGATCACAGAAAATGAGGCTATTAAAAAAGGGGCAGAGGAAAAGTTCAAGGAAGTTCAAAGAGCATATGAACAAATACAAAAGGAAAGGGGAATTTAAGGAATATTCAGCATCCGGGAATATTGCGGGTATTTGCTGCAGATAAATTTCAAAACACATCTATTATAAAAGAATAGTTCATGTATGATTTTTGGTTCTATTGCAAGCTTGGAATTAACCATGTTCTGGATTGGGGAGCTTATGACCATGTCTTATTTCTGACGGCCCTTACGGTTCCTTTCACATTCAGGAACTGGAAGAAAGTCCTTGTTTTAGCTACACTATTTACCATAGCCCATTGCTTTTCATTATTATTATCAGCTTATGACTTTGTCAGAGTGAATGTAGAATTAGTTGAGTTTTTAATTCCTTTGACAATTTTATCAACTGCCTTATATAATATACTTCTGGCTTTAAATATCAGGCGCGAAGGGAAAGCATACCTGTTAGAATTCACAACAACCTTTTTTGGATTAATACATGGGTTTGGATTTTCCAATTACTTTAATATGCTGATGAGCGGGGAACAGGAAAAATTAGGTCCTCTTGTGGGTTTTGCCAGTGGAATAGAAATTTCCCAGATCTTGGTTATTTTTTCGGTACTGCTAATGGGTTATATTTTTCAAAATTCGCTTAAGGTAAAAAAGCTAACTTTTGTAGTTGTAGTTTCTTCAGCTATTGTTTTGCTTACCATTCCTATGCTTATGAAAAGCTGGCCATGGTAAAGACGATTTATAGTTTGCTATTTTTAACTTTGATGAGGATGAAAAGAATGTTCTTCAGGGTTTTGGTATACCGGACATCGGTTTTAATTAAAAATTAACCGTTTAAGGTTGCGGGACTTTCCCAAAGCAGGTATCTTAGTGCTTTACCGGAATAAAATGGTATATAAAGATTCTGTTTGGTGAAACAAAGTAAACAGGAAAAGTACGATAAGGCTTATTTGAGAATGGCTCATGAATGGGGTAAATTATCCTTTTGTAAGCGCAAGCAGGTTGGGGCTATTGTAGTAAAGAATAGGATGATCATTTCAGATGGCTATAATGGCACACCAACCGGGTTTGAAAATTTTTGCGAGGACGATGAAGGATATACCAAGTGGTATGTTTTACATGCTGAGGCTAATGCCCTTTCCAAGGTGGCTGCTTCTACCCAATCTTGTGAAGGCGCTACGTTGTATATCACTTTATCTCCCTGTCGCGAATGCAGCAAACTTATTCACCAATCTGGAATAAGGCGTGTGGTATATCAAATCGCCTATAAGGATAATTCAGGATTGGAATTTCTCAAAAGGGCAGGGGTGGAATTGCACCATTTACCTAGCATTGAAAATACTGTTTAAATTATAATTGAAAGAATGAAGAAACATTATTATATATGGCCTACAATCATCGCCCTTGCTTTAGCGCTGGGAATATTTGTGGGAGGAAAGCTTCATTTTAACGACACCCCTGAGAAACTATTTACCACTAATTCCAAAAAAGATAAGCTGAACAGACTTATAGATTATATTGATTATGAATATGTAGATGAGATTAATACCGACAGTATTGTAGATGTTACCGTAAATAATATTTTAGACAAGTTGGACCCCCATTCTGTATATATTCCCAAAAGTGAAATGAAGCGTGTAGCTGAAAATATGAAAGGCGATTTTGTGGGAATAGGTATAAATTTTTATATGTTTAGAGATACTATCACTGTCATTCGAACCATAGAAAAGGGCCCCAGCTACCTTAAGGGGATTAAGGCCGGTGATCGAATTCTTATGGCGGGTAATGATACGCTGTACGGCAAGAGGTTGCCAAGTGAATTTATTGTAGACAGGCTTAAGGGGCAAAGTGGTTCATCCGTTAAACTTGAGGTTTTGCGAAAATCAGAAAATAAAGTGTTTACAGTTAATATAAAGAGGGACAGAATTCCAATAAAAAGTGTTCAGGCCTATTATATGCTAACACCTGAAATGGGCTATATTAAAATAAATAGATTTGCTGAATCCACCTATAAAGAATTTATTATGGCCTTGCGAATATTACAGCGCCAGGGAGCAAAAAAACTCACTCTTGATCTTAGGGATAATCCGGGGGGTTACCTGGGAATCGCAGAACAGTTGGCCGATGAATTCTTAAGGGATGGAAAACTTATCCTTTATACTAAAAACAAAAAAGGAGAAATAGAAAAATCCTTTGCCACCAAAAAGGGTAGTTTTGAAGATAAACCGGTCTTTGTTTTAATAAATGAGCGCTCAGCTTCTGCCAGTGAAATTATTGCAGGATCTTTGCAGGACAATGATATAGGAACTATTATAGGAAGAAGATCCTTTGGCAAAGGGCTGGTTCAACGGGAAATGGAATTGGGTGATGGTTCAGCTGTTCGTTTGACGGTATCCAGATATTATACACCTACAGGACGTTCTATTCAGAAGACGTATAAAAATGGAAATAAGGATTATTATCAAAAATTCATAGACCGCTATCACAATGGGGAGCTGATTTCTGTGGACAGCATAAAAGTGGCAGATTCTTTAAAGTTTACCACCCCTAAAGGAAAAGTAGTTTATGGAGGAGGAGGAATAATTCCCGATGTTTTTGTGCCGATAGGAACAAATGAAGAGGAAGCAGTTGAAAGCCTTGAGAGTCTTGGCTTTATGTCAAGGTTTATATTTGAACATTTGGAGGAAGACAGAAACAGATATTCCAGTTACACCGATGCGGAGTTTGTGAGGGATTTTCATGTGGATGATATTCTTTTTGAAAAGTTTGTGGACTATTCAATAGACCGCACCATTAAAATTAATTTCTACGATTTTGAGGATAAGATAAAGCTTTACCTGAAAGGTGCTTTGGCGGAACAGTTATTTTCCTCAAATATCAATGCGAAAATAAAGGCGAGTTCAGATAGTATGCTTCAAAAGGTACTTGAATTGGATCAACCTACAATTCAGCAGAAAGGCAAAGAGATGATTGAATCCAGCAACTAATTATCTTCTATTTCTTTTTGAATTTTTTTGGAAGTGAGATATATCAAAAGTAATAAAATAGCACAAAGAGGTGCTATAATCCCTATTATTGCAACAACACTATTCCCTTTAAGGGGATCATCAAAATCAATAAGCGTAACATTATACGTAATAAGGACCAAAGCCAGAACGATAAGTACAATCGTGAGTGTTTTGTTCATTTAAGTTGTTTCTTTTATTTCATAAAATATTTTCCCGCTACCATCTGTCCCTAAAAAAGTTGGTTAATATTTGAAGTAAATAACTTAACCGCAATAGCCAATAAGATAACCCCGAAAACTTTCCTTATTATGTTAATCCCGTTCTTTCCAAGTATTCTTTCTATTGTTTTTGATGATTTCAAAACGAGATAAACAAAAATAATATTTACGAAGATAGCCACAATAATGTTTTCTACATGAAATTCTGCCCTTAGAGAAAGAAGGGCCGTCATCGTACCTGCGCCGGCGATAAGTGGAAATGCAATTGGGACTATCGATGCACTTTCGGGCTCCTCATCTCTGTAAAGTGCTATCCCCAAAATCATTTCGATGGCCAAAAAGAACAAAACAAAAGCACCTGCCACGGCAAATGAATTAACGTCTATCCCTATTAGCTTTAGAATTTCCTCACCTATAAAAAGAAAAGCTACCATAATGCACGCTGCCACAATAGTCGCCTTCCCGGATTGTATATGCCCTACTTTATTTCGCAAACTGATTATAATAGGGATACTTCCTATAATATCGATTACGGCAAAAAGGATCATGCTCGCCGAAGCTATTTCTCTTAAGTTAAAATTCATTATATAATCCAATTAATTGGGATGCAAATTTACGCTATGCCAGACGTTTTTGGGTTACGGAATACCAAATATTTTGCGAAGGTAAAATGCAATAAAGTATCTTTACCGTCTTAATTTTATAAAATGTTTGAAATTGGTAAAGCCATTATCTCCGACGATATTTTGTCAAAGGAGTTTCTATGTAATTTATCTGCATGCAAAGGAGCTTGTTGTATAGACGGTGAAGCGGGAGCCCCATTGGAGGATAAGGAGACCGAGATTTTAGTAGATATATATGCAGATGTTAAGCCCTTCCTCAGGGCTGAAGGAGTTTCGGCAATAGAAGAGCAGGGTGCATTTGTAAAGGGTGAAGATGGCGAATGGGAGACACCCTTAATTAATAATGAAGAATGTGCTTATGTAATTTATTCGGAAAATGGGATCGCAAAATGCGGCCTCGAAGAAGCTTATAATCAGGGTGTGACCAGCTGGAGAAAACCGGTTTCCTGTCATTTATATCCCGTGAGAATTACGGAATACGAGGAACTAACGGCGGTGAATTATCATAAATGGGAAATATGCGATCCGGCCTGTTCCTTAGGGGAAGAATTGAAAATACCTGTTTATAAGTTTGTTAAAGAAGCACTCATTAGAAAATTTGGAAAAGGATGGTATGTCGAATTAGAAAAGATAGCTGAAGACAATTTTAAATAATAGGAATATGTAATATTACCTTTGTGCCGGAGGCTAATCCCTGCTTATCAAAAAGATCCATAATTTCCATCTCAAATGAATTTTGAAAATCCTTGGAAAAATTGGTCAAACGTTCTTTTGTAACAGCTATCCCAATGGATTTGCGTTTTAGAATCTTACTTTCTTTCAATTTTTTAGCAACTTCTCTTCCAACACCATTATCAGTAATGGAAATAGTTATAAATCCTTTTTTCTCATGGCCAATATGCAGTAAAATAGATTTATCGCCTTCTTTTGAAGAAAGGCCATGCCATAGTGCATTTTCTAAAAATGGCTGAAGAATAAGAGAAGGAATTTTAATAATATGAATATCAATACCTTCCTCGATCTTTATTTCAAAATCAATTTCATTGGAAAAACGAATATTTTCAATATTCATATACAGTTCAACGGTTTCCAATTCCTCAGCAAGCGGAATTTCCTTTAGGGAAGAGGCCTCAAGTATTTTGCGTACCAACTTAGAAAATTTATTGAGGTAATGGACTGCATTCTTTTTTTCGTTGTTAATGATATACAGCTTAATTGAATTCAGCGAATTAAAAAGAAAATGTGGATTCATCTGGCTGCGAAGCATACTTTGTTCCAGGGTAAGCAGTTTCTTATCACTTTTGAGCTGGGATTGCCTGTATAGAATGTATAAGATAAGAGTAATTAGTGCCAGCAACAATGCACCAAGCAATAAAGTGTTTTGGTTTCTGCGCAGCTTTAAATTCATTATTTCATTCTCCTTTGCAAGTACTTGTATCTGATTATTCTTTTTTTCTGCTTCCGAACGGGCATTTAAATCGGCGACATAACGTTTGTTGCGATCATTGGACATAAGAGCCTCAGTTTCTGAGGCTTTGATGAAGAATTCTTTAGACTTTTCGAAATCGTCCTGACTTTCCCATAAATCGGAAAGAAAGGAGTAAGCCTCCTCCATTTCGCTTAGGAGGTTATATTTTTGTGCAATTTCCAACCCTTTGTTGAGATTGTATTGGGACTTATCAAACTGATGATTCTTAATCTGTGCCCAACCAATGTTCAAATATATTCCAGACATGATTTTCATGTCGCCCAGTTCTTCTGCATCCATAAGAATGGATTTAAAAATTTCAAGAGCCTCCTGTGTTTTACCCTGGTGAACATATACATGAGCAATTCCCAGATTTGACAGGACATTAATTCTTGTTGACCCGATCTTTTCATTATAGGCCAACGACCTTTCATAATTTATCAGGGCTTCCTCCAGAAATTCCTCTGCCTCAAGGCATTCGGCAATATCTTTATAATTTGTGGCAAGCCCCAGATTATTGCCCAAATCTTCCTCCAACACTATTGATTTTTTAAAAAAAGCAATAGCAAGCTCGTATTGTCCTAAAGTTCTATAGATATGGCCAATACTGTTCAATGAAATATTTAAGTTTCTTTTAATGGCTTCGTTAGGGTTATTAATTTTATCTGCGAGTTCTATGGCCTTTTGAGCATGGTCTAAAGCGGATGTTATAGCTTCTGTTTGGCGATAGACCTTACTCAACATAGCTAAACTATAAATTTGAAATTCTTCATTATCAATTTTTTCGGCTGCCTCTAAAGCCATTTGGTGAAGTCGAATGGCTTTATCATACATGGAGTAGTCCCGGTAGTAAATACCCAATTGATTTAATGCATAGGAGGTTCCTGCATGGTAATTTTCCTTAATTGAAGCATTTGCAAAATAACGTATCAAACTGGTATCACGAAGTATCGGCCTTAATACTATATCCAGATCTTTATAAGTCTGAGGGGCTTCTGAGATAAGGCTTTCCGTTGTTTCTCTAAAATTATTGGATGAGCCCTGCGCTTTCGCTTCATTTAAAAAAACAACAATAAAAGCATAAAGAAGGATGGAATAATTAGCCAAATTATAAGGAATATGAGGGATTTTTAATTTAATTACCATGGATAATTTCCGAATTGATTATAACAAATCTAAAAAATCCGACTTTTTTTTACGGGATACAGGTATCTTTTGATTGGATTCAAGTATTACATATCCATCAGTTTTAAGAAACTCCTTGATTTTGGTAAGGTTAATTATATAAGAATTGTGGATTCTAAAAAAAGAATCACTTGGAAGCAATTCGTTAACTTCCTTTAATTTTTTGGTAAGGACAATCTTGTGGCCATCAGTGAGGTAAATCGTGCTGTAATTACCGTCAGATTCGGCATATAGGATTTGATCATTTTCCAGAAATACTAATTTCCCATCAGTGTTGAAGGTAATTTTTTTTCGTTTTTCAACAGAATTAAAATTCAATAGAATTTTTTCCAGTCTTTCGGCCGTATAATTTTTAGAATTAAACTTTTTAATTTTGACAATGGTTTCACTTAAATCATCGGAGTCAATGGGTTTTAACAGATAATCTATGGCTTCGTTTTTTAGTGCTTTAATCGCATATTGATTGTAGGCTGTAGTGATGACCACGGGAAAATCTTTATTTTTTAATTTTTGAATAAACTGAAAACCATCCATGGTAGGCATTTCAATGTCCAAAAAAAGACAATCCGGGGTATTGGTATTAAGATAGTTAAGTGCTTCGAAGGGATCAGTAAATGAAGCAACAATATGTATTTCATCACTGAAATTAGTCAATTCCCATGAAAGACTTTGCAGTGCTTTTTTTTCATCGTCTACAAGTACGGCTTCTAACATTACTTCTTCAATTCACGTAAGTTACAAAATTAGATATATTGCTCTCGGGACTTTTTAAAATTTGTACAGATAGTTAAAATAGGAGTATGGTTGGCGTGAATATACTTAAAATTGACATTTCACAGAAGATATTGGCCGTTTATAGAAATTATTGAGATAAACTAATAAGGAAGATTAGATTTATAAGATACTGATAATCAATAAAATAAAATTTTTAATTTGAAATTAATTTTGGTATGCGCAATTTATACATAATTCAATACCAATTATACAAATCAATTGTGAGCGTTGTATGAAACCACATAATTTGGCTTTGGAGAAATTCTCTGAAGATTACTATTGAACGTGAACAGCTGAAAGGTACCAGTGAACCAATGAAAAAATGTGTCATATTTTTCGCTTTTTTAATTTTGGCAATATTGCTAGCGGTTTTAACCGAAAATAAGGAGCGTTCGGTAACGATAGATGAAATAGTAATTGGAGAGAATAACATTAATCAACTTTTGGCAGACGAACAAAGCCAGGATGCTGAATAATATTCTTTATAAAAACTTAAAATAATCTACCATGCCTCAATTCGTAATCAAATCCCTAAAGGTTGGTCTATGGGTTATTTTGTCTTTCATTTTCACCGCCAATTCGACTACTGAATTTATGGCCGATGAGGTTCTCTTATCGGAAGGAAGTTATTTATTAAATGTATCAGGAGAAAGCGAGTTACAGCTTCATGGAGCGATTAATTTTGAAACTACTGTGAAGCGTTCTTCCAAAGGGACATCATATACAATTTTAAAATTAAATTTAACAGATCAGCAAAATTTGCAAAGTCATTCTTTGGGCTTTTTTGTTTCCTCACAATACAGCTCAACTAAAATTGACAATGGACGATATAAAATCTCAGAGAACATCAAAGGTTTCCTAATTAATTTTAACGGTGTTTTCGGATATGCTAATATCAGTCAATATGGGGAATTACCATTTTTTACAAAAAACGGCAGTATTAGCATCAATAACATTAATGAGAAATTAGTGGAGGGAAGTATAAATGTGGTTTTTGAAAATTCCACTAAAAACAGAATTGATATAAAGGGTAATTTCAGTGCTTTGAGAAAATAAAAGAAGGGTAATTGAATTGATTGATATAGACATATCTTTGCACAACAAAATTAAGTTCATTGAAGAATTAGTGCGGTTTTAGATTTTAAGGAACATATAAAACTGTCAAACCATAAGTACGACTCCGGGATAGTAAATCTGTAAAGATGAACTTTTGCTATAATGCAATCCCAAAGGTGTAATTGCTAATTGGATAACCATACCAATCATGTTGGTCATGAAATTTGCTCGATTTTTAGGTTTCGGGGGAACTACCTAGATCAGCAGACCCAAGAGGTAATTAAAATATATACACCATTTTGAGTCGTGCGGTTTGGCAGTATTTTTTTTGGTATTTAATAAATGACCTTGGAATTCGCCGGGGTTTTTTGATATACTACTTCAATTCTGTAAAGGGAATCCCGACTGGACACGATTCAATTATTTTTGAGGCAAAATCATTTATTAAATATTTTCAACAGTTTTCAGGCGTTAGGGGCATTTCTATAGCTTGGAATTTGAATCTGACCTTGCAAAGGTGATTGTGTTAATTTTATGTATGCAAAGCATTCCACGCCCTAAATATTGCAACTTATTTTTTGTAATAAGCTCACCCGCATCAGTTTAAAAAAATTCTGCTCTAGATTACTTGTGTAAAAAACCAAAAAGTATAATAAAACATACTTCTTGGTTTAATATTTAATGTGCCATCATAGTGTTCTTTTATCAAAAAATTTACCTTCCCTAAAAGGCAGCAAACATCAATGGCGAGGGTAGATTTCAACATACTGTGTTAAAAACTTTGGGTAGTATTTAATAAATCCTTCTTTCCAATTTGATAACATTTTTCAATCTTTGTTAACCCCAACCAATCGGAAATCACATCCTACATTAACACTAAAAAAAAGAAAAAATGTCTGCAGCCTTTGAGCCAATTTTACAAGAAAACGAGGATCGATTTGTAATATTTCCGATACAGCACCATGATTTATGGGAATGGTATAAGAAATGTGAAGCTTGTTTTTGGACCGCTGAGGAGATAGATCTTCATGAGGATTTAACAGATTGGAACAATAAACTAAGTGAGGACGAAAAGTATTTCGTTAAGCACATATTAGCTTTTTTTGCAGCTTCAGATGGAATAGTAAATGAAAATCTCGCCGAGAATTTTGTAAATGAAGTTCAATATTCAGAAGCAAAATTCTTTTACGGATTCCAGATTATGATGGAAAATATACATTCTGAAACGTATTCTTTATTGATTGATACTTACGTTAAAGATGAAAAGGAAAAGGGTATTTTGTTTAAAGCAATCGAAAATTTCCCAGCGATTAAGAAAAAGGCAGATTGGGCTTTAAAATGGATTGATTCTCCTAGCTTTGCGGAAAGATTAATAGCTTTTGCAGCAGTTGAGGGCATCTTCTTTTCAGGTGCTTTTTGTTCTATATTTTGGTTGAAAAAGAGAGGCTTAATGCCTGGACTTACTTTCTCGAATGAACTTATATCAAGGGACGAGGGAATGCATTGTGATTATGCGGTACACCTGCATAATAAACACCTGGTTAACAAGGTTCCAAAAAAGCGAATCACAGAAATACTTGTAGATGCCCTGAATATAGAACGTGAATTTATTACTGAATCACTTCCGGTAAGCCTTATTGGAATGAATGCCAAACTCATGACACAATACCTTGAGTTCGTCACCGATAGGTTATTGGTTGAATTGGAATGTGAGAAGGTTTACAACTCTACTAATCCATTTGATTTTATGGATATGATTTCTTTGCAAGGGAAAACCAATTTCTTTGAGAAACGTGTTTCTGAATATCAAAAGGCCGGGGTGCTTAACAAGGATAAGGATGTCGATGCTCAGAAAATCAGTTTCGATGCTGATTTCTAAAGAATAGAACATAGTATTATTCCTATTCTATAGGGTTTTTTTATATATCATTTAATAACATATTAAGCTTTTGCAAAAGCTTTCTATAACCAACATAAGACTTAAAAATAAGTAGAATCACATGTATGTAGTAAAAAGAGACGGAAGAAAAGAGCCGATGATGTTCGATAAGATCACGGCAAGAGTGCGCAAACTTTGTTATGGGCTTAACGAACTGGTAGATCCGGTAAAAGTTGCCATGAGGGTAATTGAAGGTCTATACGATGGTGTAACCACATCTGAACTGGATAACCTGGCAGCTGAAATTGCAGCCACATTAACAACAGCACATCCTGATTACGCTAAGCTGGCTGCCCGAATCTCTGTCTCCAACCTGCATAAGAACACTAAAAAGTCCTTCTATGAAACAATGAAGGATTTACATGAATATATAAATCCGAGAACAGGTAAAAAAGCGCCTTTATTATCTGATGAGGTTTTCAAAATTATTGCTGAGAATGCTGATATGCTGGATTCCACCATAATTTATAATCGGGATTTTGGATATGATTATTTTGGCTTTAAAACCCTGGAACGATCTTACCTTCTGAAGTTAAATGGAAAAATAGCTGAAAGGCCTCAGCACATGCTAATGAGGGTGGCTGTTGGTATTCATCTTGATGATTTGGAATCAGTCATTGAGACTTACGAGCTGATGTCCAAGAAGTACTTTACACATGCTACACCTACATTATTTAATTCAGGTACTCCTAAACCACAAATGTCTTCGTGTTTTTTATTGGCAATGAAAGATGATAGTATAGATGGAATTTATGATACATTAAAGCAAACAGCTAAAATTTCTCAGTCGGCCGGGGGTATTGGATTGTCCATACACAATGTGAGAGCAACAGGGTCATATATTGCCGGAACAAATGGCACATCTAATGGAATTGTACCCATGTTACAGGTTTTTAACGATACCGCACGTTATGTTGACCAGGGGGGAGGAAAGCGCAAAGGGAGTTTTGCCATATACGTGGAACCCTGGCATGCAGACATTTTCGATTTTTTAGACCTTAAAAAAAATCACGGGAAAGAGGAAATGCGGGCAAGGGACCTTTTCTATGCCATGTGGGTGCCAGATCTTTTTATGAAAAGGGTAGAGGCCGATGCGGAATGGACATTAATGTGTCCTAATGAATGCCCTGGATTATTCACCAACCATAGTGAGAAATTTGAAAAGTTATATACGGGCTATGAGGCTGCAGGTAAGGGCAGAAAAACAATCCGGGCCCGCGAACTGTGGGAAAAGATCCTGGAATCACAAATAGAGACCGGAACACCATATATGTTGTATAAAGATGCAGCGAACAGGAAGAGCAATCAGAAGAATCTTGGAACAATCCGCTCTTCGAACCTATGTACGGAGATAATGGAATATACCTCTCCGGATGAAGTTGCCGTCTGTAACCTAGCGTCTATTGCATTGCCCATGTTTATAAAAAACGGGGAATTTGATCACAAGGAACTTCATAGGGTAACCAAAAGGGTTACCAAAAACCTCAATAGAGTAATTGATCGTAATTATTATCCGGTTCAAGAAGCCCGGAATTCAAATATGCGTCACAGGCCTATAGGTTTAGGTGTGCAGGGTCTTGCGGATGCTTTTATCATGTTGCGTTTGCCTTTTACAAGTGATGAAGCCAAACAGTTAAATCAGGATATATTTGAAACACTTTACCATGCAGCTGTCACAGCTTCAATGGAACTGGCAAAAGAAGAAGGTGCATATTCAAGTTACGAAGGATCACCTATTTCTCAAGGGCAATTTCAACATAACCTGTGGGGTGTTAAGGATGAAGAACTATCCGGAAGATGGGATTGGGACAAATTGCGAAAAAAAATAGAAAAGAACGGAGTACGTAATTCGCTTTTGGTTGCACCTATGCCTACTGCTTCTACCTCACAAATTTTGGGTAATAATGAATGTTTTGAACCGTATACATCCAACATTTATACCCGAAGAGTGCTTTCAGGGGAATTTATTGTAGTGAATAAACATTTATTGGAAGACTTGGTTAAACTTGGATTATGGAATGAAAATCTCAAACAGGAACTTATGCGAGCTAATGGTTCCATTCAACAGATTGAAAATATTCCGGAGGAAATTAAAGAGTTATATAAAACTGTTTGGGAATTAAGCATGAAGGACATTATCGATATGTCCAGGCAACGGGGCTATTTTATAGACCAAAGCCAATCTCTGAATCTCTTTATGGAGAATGCTAATTATGGAAAACTGACTTCAATGCATTTTTATGCCTGGAAGAGCGGGCTTAAGACAGGAATGTATTACCTCCGGACAAAGGCGGCGGTTGACGCTATTAAATTCACCCTGGATAACACCAAGAAAAAAGAGGTTCCTGTTAGTATCGCTGCAGAAGCAGAAGTTGCTGCGGCAACTCCTGAGGCCGCTGTGGCCTTGCCGGTAGATACAACATCTGTAAAGCAACAGGAAATAGATATAGAGCCATTATCGCAGGCTGAGATGAAAGAATTGATCGCACGGGCCAAAGAAGGGCAGGCAGATGATGATTGTCTGATGTGCGGTTCATGAACGTAACCTAAACTGAAATGCTTTTGGCTGTGGATACTATGCTTTTTCAGTTATAGTGTAAATAGTGTTTATTGATTAAAAGACACCTCGGGTAGGTCTACCCCAACTTAAAGACCTATCAGCAGGTGTTTTTTTATGAGCTGTCAACAGATTTTACAACTTTAATCCGGGCTATGAAATTATCTCATCCTAACGATATAGAGTTAGTATTAGAACGAATTACTTCCATGGAAAGGGATAGAAAATTATATATGAATTTATTGGGAAAAATAAGCAGAAACGGAATCAATAAATACGTAATGATTGGCTATTTTATGGAAATTTATTTATTTAAATTTTGGGGTAAGGAATCCTTTAAAGCTAATTTAATAGTAATTAAATAATGCTTTTGTAACTATTTTTTGAAAATAGGTCTTACAACATTATATGAGATAAAAATTAATGCTGTGTAAATCAATAAAAGAATATAATAATTGTCCATAAATAGGAAAAAATAAAATAACTAATAATTTTATATACGCAACAAAGCGACATTTAGATTACCAAATTGTAAAATAAAAGCATAAAAAATGTTAAATCATCATTTTAGCTCCAAATTAGTAAAAAATAATCAATGATGTTTTGCTAAGTAAAATTAAAAAATGGTAAACAGTGGAAACAACAGTAGGCCAAAGGAGTTTTAAATAAAAGCGTCTACTTTTTTATATGCATTAATTAAGGCTGATTCGCCTTCCTTTTCTGGTATAGAATTTCCGTGTTCCATCCCCAAAATACCGGTATACCCTTTGTTATAAATGAATTTAAAAACGTTTTTAAAATTTATTTCTCCTGTAGTAGGTTCATTTCTCCCTGGATTATCCCCTATTTGAAAATAGGCAATTTCATCCCAGCTGGCCTCAATATTAGGAATTAAGTTACCCTCCTGGATTTGTTGATGATAGATGTCAAAAAGAATCTTACATGAAGGCGAATCCACCGCCTTGCATATTTCATAGGCCTGAGGGGATTCTTTAAGAAATAATCCCGGGTGATTTCTGAAGTTTAATGGTTCCAGTACCATGGTTAAATTATGTGGTTCCAGGAGTGCACTGGCTTGTTTCAGAGATTCAATTACATTTGCAGTTTGATACCCCATAGACAATTTCAAATCTAAGTGCCCGGGAACAACGGTCATCCATTTTGCATTTACCCGCTTGGCTACAGTAATCGATTTTTTAATGTAGTCTAAAAACTCTTTGCGTTTTTCAGTATCTCCGGAAGCAAGATTGGGTTCTGTCCAATAAATTTTATGTGCTACAAAAACACCCATCTCCAGACCACGTTTCTGCATGGTTTTGGTCATGCTTTCCTGCAAGTTAATATCGCGATCGGTCATGCCATTGTCTTCAATAGCCGTAAATCCCTGATCTGCGATAAAATTTAACTGATTTATCGGATCTTCTCCTGCATGATGTTTAAACATGCCAATATGGGGGGCGTATTTAAGATTGAATTTATGGGTTTCAGTGCTATTTTCTTTGGCATTTAAAGCAGACGTACCTCCCATTAAAATTGCCGAACTTCCAAATGTTGTTGTTTGAATAAAATTCCTTCTTTTCAAAAGATATAGTTTAAATAGACCAGTCTTTACCCCCTGTGAGTTCATTTACATCTCCACAGCCTATATATTCTCCTGGCACCGGAAGGTATGCGAGCACTTCCTCTCCAATGTATTCCGATGTTTTGTATCCCCAAATTGTCATATCGCGCAAATTCTTTGCAAAGGAATAACTGACTACCTCATCAGCCAGGGCCTCATTTTCTCCTTTAGCCATTGCCGATGTATTTTTAATAGTCAGCTCCATATTCTTTATGTCTTCTTCTTCGCTGACTTGCAGCGCAGCTGCTAAGACCGGTTCCAGGTCTTCAGAGGTTAAATCATCCGCTTTCTTTTTGCCGGAATCCTGCAATGCCGTCTCAATAAATTTTTCAAAAGACACTTTGATCATAGCTTGTTGCCCATCTTCCATAACCTCATTTGTAAAACGATCTATAAATACATGTACGTTCACCTCAGTGGCTGAAGGCGTATCTGTTTTAGGGAGGATGATATCTACCAACTTGTAAATTACATTGCCCTCCTCTTTGGTAAAAAAATCAGGTTTCCAGTCAATTGTATTTATATCATTACATCCTTGAACAAGGCTTAATAATGTTGGGGTGGCTACAGTGTAACCCAGGGCAAGCCCCATATTTTTTAACGCTACTCTTCTGTCCATTATAATAATCCTTTTTTAAGTTGTTCTGCAGCATGGTGGGCAGCTCGTGCCGTAAATGCCATATATGTCAATGAAGGGTTTACACAGGAGGCTGAGGTCATAAATGCCCCATCTGTTACATAAACATTTTTAACCTCATGTACCTGATTGTAACCATTAAGGACCGAGGTTTTGGGGTCTCTTCCCATCCGGGCAGTTCCCATTTCATGGATACCTAACCCAAGGGCCCCCGGCCTGTCATAAGCCTCAACGTCCCTGAGTCCGGCTTTTTTCAGCATTTCATATGCCTGTTCTTTCATGTCTTCCCGCATCTTCCATTCGTTTTCCTTAAATTCAGCATCAAATGTTACTGTTGGTAACCCCCAACCATCCAAATTGTCGTAATCTAATGTCATCCGGTTATCTTCATAGGGCAATACTTCACCAAAACCACCCATCCCAAAGGTCCAGCCACCTGGTTTTAAGATAGCTTCTTTTAGGTCTTTTCCATGCGATAATTCGGAAATGGCATCTTCCCAATTACCCCTGCTGCCACTTCCCTGATAACCATATCCGCGTATAAACTCTTTCATATTAGTATCTCCGCCAATATTCCGGAAGCGCGGCACATAGATTCCATTAGGTTTCCTTCCCTTGTAAAATTTATCCTTATAACCATCATATTTTCCAGCGGCGCCTACTCCAAGATGATGGTCCATAATATTTCTGCCCAACTGATCAGAATCATTACCCATTCCGTTTGGGAATCTATCCGATTTTGATTGCATCAATATTGATGCAGAAGCTATAGCAGAGGCACAAAGGAATATGACCTTTGCTTTAAATTCAAAGGTTTCTTTGGTAATCCTGTCTATTACTTTCACGCCGGTTGCTTTTTTGGTATCGGCATCGTACATAACCTCATGAACAATAGAATCGGGTCTCAGGGTCATGTTTCCGGTGGCTTCTGCTGCTGGCAAGGTTGATGAGTTACTGCTAAAATAGGCGCCAAAAGGGCATCCACGGATACATCTGTTTCTATATTGACAGCGGGTTCTACCGTCCCCATCAAATTGTTTAGCACTGTTGATATGAGCGACTCGGCCAGCAGTGATAACGCGCCCCCCAAAATTTTCGGCTACCTTTTCACGGACATGTTGTTCAATACAGTTCAGTTCCATCATGGGTTCGAACTCACTGTCAGGTAATTGTGGAAGCCCTAAACTTTCGCCTGTCACTCCTATATAAGTTTCAATTTTGCTATACCACGGTGCTATTTCTTTATATCGGACAGGCCAGTCTACGGCTATGCCATCCTTTTTATTAGCTTCAAAATCCAGATCACTCCAACGGTAGCTATGCCGTCCCCAAAGCAATGATCTCCCACCCACGTGGTAGCCACGCATCCAGTCGAATCGTTTTGTTTCATTATAGGGATGTTCCAGGTCATTGACAAACCAAAAATTATGTGGTGCTTTAGCGGTATAGCCTGTACGAGCTTGTTTTAACTGTTTTGCCTGTTCTTCCGGGGGCAATTCACCATTATTCGGAAAGTCCCAGGTGTCCATATTTGCGGTAGGGTAATCATCGCGATGCTTTACCATTCGACCTCGTTCAAGAACAAGTGTCTTTAGTCCTTTCTCACATAATTCTTTTGCTGCCCAACCACCACTAATACCGGTTCCTACAACAATCGCATCATACGAGTCCTGTTCTTCATTGTAATAAAATTTGCTCATGCAGTACTATTGTTTACTTGCTAAAAGTATCAAATATAAAATATATTTTCTACATTTAAAGGGTTATTAACTTATGGAGTCTGCATTAGAAAACAAAGTAAACTGAGAATAAAGAAATAGTTTTTTTAATAAAGGTTGAAATACAAAATAAACACCTCAAACCATTATTATTTCATATCAAAAACAAAGATTCCATAGGTTGAAGTTTATGCTAACTCTAAAAATGAAACAGACTTATGAAAAGAAGAAGGTTCATTAGAAATACTTCCCAGGCAGGGATAGGTTTATCATTGCTTGGAATATATTCCTGCAAGGATGATAAGAAAACTGTAAAAGGGGCAGAAAAATCAGAAGAAATTGCTGGTAAGATGGCAGCACCTTTTTTTAAATTATCACTTGCACAATGGTCTATACACAATATGATCAATTCGGATGGTGTAGATCCTTATACTTTTGCTGAAAAAGCCAAAAATTGGGGATTTGAAGGACTGGAATATGTAAGCCAGTTGTATAATAAAGAGCTGAAACCTGCCAATTATTCCAAAGAGGCCATGCAATCTTTTGTGGACAGATCCAATGCAGAAGCAGAGAAACACGGTTTAAAGAATATCCTGATCATGATTGATGGGCAGGGAGATCTGGCAACCTCTGATGCTGAAGAACGCAACAAAGCAGTTGAAAATCATCATAAATGGGTTGATGCAGCTGAGGCTATGGGCTGCCATGCTATAAGAGTAAACCTTGCAGGGAGTTCCGATCCGGTGGAATGGAAAGCCAATTCAATAGATGGCCTTACACAACTTTCTACTTATGCAAAGACAAAGAATATAAACGTGCTTGTAGAAAATCATGGAGGCCTTTCTTCAAATGCCGCTATGCTTACTGAAGTTATGAACCAGGTTAATATGGCAAATTGTGGAACCTTGCCCGATTTCGGTAATTTCTGTATAAGAAGGAAAGACCCGGAAGATTACACTGCCGGCTGTGCTGAGAATTATGATATCTATCAAGGTGTAAAAGAGTTGATGGAACACGCCAAAGCAGTAAGTGCCAAATCTCATAATTTTGACACCAATGGGAATGAAACTGAAATAGATTACATTAAAATGCTGCAAATTGTCAAGGATGCCGGTTATACAGGTTATGTGGGTGTTGAATACGAAGGAAGAGAATTAAGTGAAGAAGAAGGGATTATTGCCACAAGAGATTTATTGATAAAAGCATCTAAAGAAGTTACTTAATCACCTGGAATGCGCTATGAAAGATTTTTTTAATCAACTTTTTGATTATAATTTTTATTGCAATAAAAAGCTCATTGAGGAATGTATTAAGCTCGATAAGGTTCCGGAGAAAAGTATGTTGTTATTCAGTCATATCTTAAATGCCCATCATATATGGAATTCTAGAATTTTGGGGAAAGCCGCGGATTATAAAGTTTGGCAAATTCACCCTATAGAAAATTGGGGTGATATTCATTATGAAAATCAGAGAAGTTCTTTTGAAATAGCAACAAATGCCATAGATTTTGATGTAAGGATAGATTTTGAAAACACAGAAGGCAGGCTTTTTACAAATACGCTACAAGACATATTATTTCATATTATAAATCATTCTACACATCACAGGTCTCAAATAGCAATGAATTTCAGGGATAATGAATTAGAACCTCTTTCATTAGACTATATTTTTTATAAACGTTAGGGGAAGTTTTCATGAATAAAAAGATTCAGGTTCAACTTTCCGTAATGATGTTTTTGGAGTTCTTTATTTGGGGCAGCTGGTACGTTACTATGGGAATTTATTTGCCTAATAGTCTCGAGGCAAGTGATCCGGAGATTGCCATGGCCTATTCCACACAATCCTGGGGGGCAATAATTGCTCCATTTATAATCGGACTAATAGCAGACCGCTACTTCAATGCAGAAAAGATTCTGGGAGTATTGCATCTTCTTGGGGCGATTTTAATGTTGCAATTGGCCTATGCAACAAATTTTGGCCGGTTTTACCCTTTTATGTTAGGTTACATGATTTTATACATGCCAACCCTGGCTTTGGTTAACTCCGTTTCCTTTAACCAGATGGATAACCCGGCAAAACAGTTCTCCTTTGTTCGCGTTTTTGGAACGGCAGGCTGGATAGTTGCTGGCTTAGCCATTAGTTATCTCTTTCATTGGGATTCCCCTGAAGGAGTGGTAAAAGGACATCTTGGAAATACATTTTTGATGACGGCAATTGCTTCAGGTGCACTGGGAGTATTTAGTTTTACCTTACCAAAAACACCACCCTCAATAATGGGAAGAAGAAAAATAACCATTGGGGATATTATTGGATTGGAGTCCTTAAAGCTTTTAAAAAACAGAAATTTTTTAGTGTTTTTTCTCGCTTCCGTATTTATTTGTATTCCTCTGGCTTTTTACTATCAGCATGCCGGACAATTCCTGGGAGAAATTGGGATCTCAAACCCGGCAGGGAAAATGACTATAGGTCAGATTTCGGAGATTCTGTTTATGCTTCTTTTACCTTTCTTTTTTAAGAGGTTTGGGTTTAAAAAGACAATGATAGTTGCCATGCTGGCCTGGACGTTTCGATATATCTGTTTTGCTTACGGCAATGCAGGTGAACTTTCATTTCTACTCCTCCTCGGCATCGCTTTACATGGAATTTGTTATGATTTCTTTTTTGTATCCGGGCAAATATATACAGATAGTAAGGCAGGGCTAAAATACAAAAGTGCAGCACAAGGATTAATTACCCTTGCCACTTATGGAGTAGGTATGTTAATAGGGTTCTGGATAGCGGGAAGAATAACAGATTATTTTACACTTCAACAAGGCTCACATAACTGGGAAATGATATGGTTGTTTCCGGCAGTATTTTCACTAGGTGTATCTATTTTGTTCGCGATCTTTTTTAAAAACGAAAAAATTGCCTATAAATCTTAGATATTTTATATAAATTGAGGCGACTATTCCGGCATAATTGTGAGTTTAATAAACAATAACATATATATTTTTTAATACTATAAAGTATTGGGAGACATTACAATTGTATAAATGATAAACTAAAGAAGTAAAAGTAAAATGGCAAAAAAAATTAGATTAGGGGTAATAGGAGGGGGAGGGGATTCTCTTATAGGAGTGCTGCACAGAGTTGCGTCCCATATTAATGATAATTACCAGATTGTAGGTGGGGTTTATAATCCCGATTTTAAAGCAAACATAGAATTCGCAAAGGAAATAGACATACCTACCGATAGGATATACAGGGATTTTGATACCCTTATAGAGGAGGAAATGAAGCTGCCAAAAGAAGAAAGGATGCAGGTTTGCTCTGTTTTAACACCAAACTTTCTTCATTTTCCCATGGCTAAGAAATTGTTGGACAACGGGTTTCATGTGATTTGCGAAAAGCCAATGACGACTACTTTGGAAGAAGCAAAAATTTTAGAGGCTGCCCATAAAAAAGCTGGGACGGTTTTTGCGGTAACTCATACATACACGGGTTATCCTATGGTGCGACAAATGCGTGAGATGATCAGGGAGGGTGCCTTAGGCCGGATTCATAAAGTAGATGCGAGATACTATCAGGGCTGGATTAACCCAATAATCCATGACAAAGATAAGCGCTCATCTGTCTGGAGACTGGACCCCAAAAAGGCAGGGATTAGTTCTTGTATGGGGGATATTGGGGTACATGCTTTTAATCTGATTGAATATACCACAGGATTAAAGGTGAAATCTCTGTTGTGTGATTTCAATTATCTCTATGATGACAACCAGATGGATGTAGACGGTACCGTATTAATCCGTATGGGCGAACATATTAAAGGGGTTATAAGGGGCAGTCAGGTTGCTACAGGTGAAGAGAATGGCCTGGCCATTAGAATTTATGGGGAAAAAGCGGCTTTAGTATGGGAACAGGAAAGACCTAATTTTCTCTATAAGTTGAGTGATACAGAACCAACTCAGATATATAAACCAGGGCATGGCTATAATTCTAAGTTAAGCCTTGATGGAACTAAATTACCACCCGGGCATCCTGAGGGTATTTTTGATTCAATGGCCAATATTTATTTAGGTGCTGCAAGGGCAATTCGGGGTGAAAAATACAATGACGGAGAATTCCCAACTATGTCAGATGGTGTTCGGGGCCTTAATTTTATTGAAGCTACTGTCGCATCCAATAGTAAAGGCAATGTTTGGGTTAATATGGAATAAAAGAAAGGGACATACTTATAAAAGACTCCTGTTTTTGGAGTCTTTTTTTTACCAGTGAATTTATCTCTCGAAAACTTTTTCAAAATATTCACATACAACGATCATACTTTCCCGTGGGACTCGTGCAAATGGTTCCAGTTCTCTGGTATAATAATCCCAGTACTTGTTTTTCCAGTAAGTCAGGGACGAATCACCTTCACCTTCTATTTTGGAATAGGACTCACGAATGCTAAAAAATGGTTTTAGTCTTACCGCTACGGTTCTTAAAATGCATTTTGCTTCTCCATCCCAATCTGTTAAGACGGTAAAATCACCAATCTTTGGCAATGGTTCCTTTCTGTATTGCAGTCCTAACAATGAATGTGATATAGCTCTTTTTTTTCCGGACAAAATTAATTTAAGCGTTTCCTTTACCTCTTCTTCATTTTCACCAATTTGCATTACCCTGGGTTCATGTGAAAAGGCATACTCCAGGTGTTTATCTAAATAGTCTCCCCATAAATTTCTAGCTGATGCATTTTTCATAGTATGTACACTTTTTGTTTAGGAAAATTTTCCGGCATTGATCTCTTTTGAAGCATGATTAGCCGCTCTGGCCGTAAAAGCCATATAGGTAAGTGATGGATTAACGCAGCTCGAAGATGTCATAAACGCTCCGTCAGTCACATAAATATTAGGGACATCATGAACTTGATTATGTTGGTTCACTACAGAAGTTTTAGGGTCCCGACCCATGCGTGCGCCACCCATTTCATGAATACCAAGTCCGGGACCGGTAGTTCTGTCATAGGGCTGAACATCTTTGAACCCGGCAGCAGTAAACATAGTTGTAATCTGTTTGATAATATCTTCACGCATTTTATATTCATTTTCCTTAAACTCAACATCAAAGTCTAACTGAGGTAGTCCCCACTGATCTTTTTCGGTGGCACTCAGGGTAACTCTGTTGTCGTGGTACGGCAGCATCTCACCAAAACCTGTAGCGCCAATTTGCCAGCTACCCGGTTTTAATATGGCTTCTTTTAAGGCTTTTCCGTAATTTAATTCAGCCACTGAAGCGGTCCAATCCTCTCTACTCGCTCCGCCTTGGTATCCGAATCCCCTCAGGTATTCTTTCTTTGCAGTTTTTGCATCTAAGTTTACAAATCGGGGAATATAAAATCCATTCGGGCGTCTGCCTTTGTAATATTTATCCAGATGGCCCTCAACCTTCGCAGAAGCGCCTAATTGATAGTGATGGTCCATTATATTTCTACCCAATTGGTCATGATTATTTCCAATACCATTTGGAAAACGTTCAGATTTTGATTGCATAAGAATTCCAACGGAGGCCATTGAAGAGGCACATAAGAATATCACCCTGGCTTCAAACACATATTTTTCATGGGTTTCTGTATCAATAACTCTTACTCCTGTGGCCTTTTTGGTAGTATCGTCATAAATTATTTCATGAACGATTGAATTTGGCCGTAATGTCAGGTTTCCCGTTCGCTCTGCTGCAGGTAGTGTAGAAGAATTACTGCTGAAATACCCTCCAAAAGGACATCCGCGCCAGCATCTGTTTCTAAACTGACAAGGGGTTCTACCCTCTATTGCGCCCTGTTTGTCCGTAATATTGGCGACACGCCCAATGGTGAGCAATCGGCCGTCATCAAATTCCTCAGATAAGGCATTTTTAAGCTCCTCCTCGGGGCACATAAGTTCCATTGGGGGATGAAATTTTCCATCAGGGAGTTGTCTTAAGCCCAGTTTTTCTCCACTTACGCCAATATATTCCTCTACTTTATCGTACCAGGGTGCGATATCCTTATACCGAACGGGCCAATCTACAGCAATGTTTTCTTTAAGGTTGGCTTCGAAGTCCAGATCACTCCATCGGTAACTCTGCCTGCCCCATGTTAGGGAGCGTCCTCCTACATGGTAACCACGTATCCAGTCAAAACGTTTTGTCTCTACATAAGGATGTTCCAGATCATTCACAAAAAAATGTTTTACATCCTGTTTGGGTGCCCAATTTACCCTTCTTTGCTTGTGGTATTTTTTCTTGTCCTCTCTTGAAAGTTCATTATTGTTAGGTAGGTCCCATAGATCCATATTCATTGTGGGATAATCTTCAATATGCTTTACCATACGACCTCGCTCCAGGACCAGGGTTTTTAATCCTTTTTCACATAATTCCTTAGCTGCCCATCCCCCACTTATTCCTGTCCCTACAACTATTGCATCATATTTCTTGTTCTGATTCATGCTTTATTGTTATATTAATTCTAATGTATTTGCTATATTTAACACTTCCCCCGTGAAGAATCAAAAGTTGAATTTTTACCCATTAAATATAGGATTTAATTCTTGAAACCTAACAAAAGACAAATTTGATTAACCAAGCAGAACTATATCATGAGAACAATTAAAGGACCCGCCGTTTTTTTAGCTCAATTTGTGGATAGCAAAGCCCCGTTTAATACCCTCGATGGAATGTGCAAATGGGCATCGGAACTCGGGTATAAAGGAGTTCAAATACCTACCTGGGAGCACTTTTTAATTGATTTGGATAAGGCAGCGGATAGTCAGACTTATTGTGATGAATTAAAGGGGACCATTAATTCATATGGCCTGGAGATCACAGAACTATCTACGCACTTACAAGGGCAGTTGGTTGCTGTAAATCCGGCTTATGACCTTATGTTTGACAATTTTGCTCCGGACGCTGTAAAAAATAACCCGAAAGCCCGCACTGAATGGGCTATAGATGTTGTTAAAAAAGCGGCTACGGCAAGCAGAAGATTAGGGATTAGTGCGCATGCTACATTTTCAGGGGCATTACTGTGGCACACATGGCATCCCTGGCCACAAAGACCACCCGGTTTGGTGGAAATGGGCTTCGAAGAACTGGCGAAAAGATGGCTGCCTATTTTGGATCATTTTGACAAGGAAGGGGTAGATGTTTGTTATGAAATTCATCCGGGAGAAGACCTTCATGACGGCGATACTTTTGAACGTTTTCTAAAAGCCACAGGAAATCATAAGCGGGTAAATATACTTTATGACCCCAGCCATTTTGTTTTGCAACAATTGGATTATATTACATATATTGACCATTATCACGAATTTATTAAATCCTTTCACGTAAAGGATTCCGAGTTTAATCCCACCGGTAAAAAGGGCGCTTTTGGCGGCTATAACGACTGGGGTGAACGTGCAGGTCGTTACCGGTCTTTAGGGGATGGGCAGATCGATTTTAAATCCATTTTTTCTAAATTAACACAATATGGTTGTGATGTTTGGGCAGTTATGGAATGGGAATGTTGCATAAAGAGCCCGGAACAGGGAGCACGGGAAGGTGCTGTCTTTATTCAGGATCATATCATAGAGGCTACTCAGAAAACCTTCGATGACTTTGCCGGCGGGGCTATTGATAAGGAGGTATTAAAGAAAATATTAGGAATATAAAACACAAACAATGAAACCAATACTAGTACTTATTCTGATAGTTGCCATAAGTTTTGGGTGCAAGGAGAAAAAGAATAACTTACAGGAAATGGATTCTCACCCTATAGCTGAAAGTGAAAAGCAGCTCCCTCCAGGCCAGGAAGAATGGACAGTACTTTTTGATGGCACTTCATTTGAAGAATGGAAAGGTTATCTAATGGATGAAGTTCCGGCGGCATGGAAAATTGAGGATGGAGCCATGGTATTGTATCCTTCCAGGGATTCAGAAAATGAAGAGCGATTTAATCTGGTTTCAAAAAAGGACTATACCAGTTTTGTCCTTTCTCTGGAATGGAAGATATCTGAAGCAGGAAATAGCGGTATTTTTTGGGGTATAAATGAGGATGATAAATTGCATGAACCTTACGAAACAGGTCCTGAAATTCAGGTTTTGGACAATGAAAAACACCCTGATGCCAGGGCAGGGACCACACACCAGGCCGGGTCATTATATGATATGGTAGCTCCATCAAAAGATGTTACCAAAGCAGTTGGTGAATGGAATGAATGCGTGCTTACCGTAAACCAGAAAACCAATAAAGCCAGTGTAGTATTAAACGGAGTTGAAATTGTAACATTTTCTCCAAATGGTGAAGACTGGGAAGCTATGGTTTCAAAATCAAAATTTGCTGACTGGGAATCCTTCGGCAAATATACCACCGGTAAAATTGGACTTCAGGATCATGGGGACAAAGTTTGGTTTAGAAATATTAAGATAAAAGAATTGTAATTATGAAAAAATGTTATTTGTTTTTCATTGGATTATTATTTATAGCCTGCAAAGGGGAATCTCAGGATAAGCCAATGCTATATAAAGACACATCCCCAGAGGTAATTATACACCAGGAATATGTAGGGGAAGAACCTACCAAACCGGAACAGACTGAATTTTATGAACCCGTTCCTCCCGTTGTAAACCCGGTTGGCAATAACGGTGCTCCAAGCGATGCTATAATTCTATTTGATGGTAGTGGCTTTGAAAAATGGGAGATGGTAAAAGATAGTTCATCTGTGGTTTGGCATCTCAATGATGATGGCAGCATGACGGTCAAGGATAAGTCCGGTGATATCAAAACCAAACAGGAATTTGGGGATGTACAGTTGCATATTGAATGGAGGTCACCGGCTGAGGTCCAGAAGGATGGCCAGCACAGGGCAAATAGCGGGGTATTTTTATCAGGTCTGTATGAAGTTCAGGTTCTGGATAACAATGATAACGACACCTATGTAAATGGGCAGGTGGCATCAATTTACAAACAGCATGTTCCTTTGGCAAAAGCTTCAGTCCCATCCGGAGAATGGAATACCTATGACATTATTTATCACGCTCCGGAATTCAATTCGGAAGGAGGCAAAACTAAATCCGGAACAATAACAGTTATTCATAATGGGGTCCTGGTACAGGATCATGTGGAACTGAAAGGGACTACTCCTTATATAGGATGGCCAAAAAACCCGCCCCATGGAAAAGGACCTCTGACACTTCAGGATCATGGCGATAATAGCCGGGTAAGCTATAGAAATATATGGATTAGGGAATTATAGCATAAATGCCCGGGCTCCCAATATAGGCTTTGAGATTTTAGTACCTTTACCATTATTAAACAAAATTTATGATTCAATCCATGACAGGGTTCGGGAAGCATATGGTACAGCTTCCATCTAAAAAAATAACCATAGAATTAAAGTCTCTGAACAGCAAAAGTCTGGATATTAATGCCAGGATGCCTTCGGCCTACAGGGAAAAGGAATTGGAGCTGAGAAAGACTATAGCAAATTCGTTGGTCAGGGGGAAAATAGATTTTGGTTTATATGTCGAAAATACCGGAAGCGAAACTTCATCTGTTGTAAATGAAGGCGTGTTAAGACAATATATGGAACAACTTCGAACAATTGCAGATGGTGAGGACATAAGACTTATGGAAATGGCATTGAGATTGCCCGATGCTCTTAAAACGGACAGGGAAGATATTGATGATTCGGAATATAAGATCATACAGGATACACTGGAGGAAGCTTTAAAAGAAATTAATATTTTCAGGTCAGAAGAAGGAGTAATGCTAGAAAGGGATTTTATAGAGAGAATTTCTACTATAAAAGTGCTTTTGGAAAACGTGGTTCGAATGGACCCGGACAGGCTGGGTACTATTCGTGAACGATTGGAAAAAGCAGTATCAGATCTAAAAACTGAGGTAGATGCCAACCGTTTCGAACAGGAGCTGATTTATTACCTGGAAAAATATGATATTACGGAAGAGAAAGTGCGATTGGCAAACCACTTAGACTATTTTATTGAGACCATGAAATCTGCCGATTCCAATGGTAGAAAACTTGGGTTTATCAGTCAGGAAATTGGGCGGGAAATAAACACAATAGGTTCTAAGGCGAATTACGCGCCAATGCAACAACTTGTTGTGCAAATGAAGGATGAACTTGAAAAAATTAAGGAACAAATGCTGAATGTACTTTGAAGAAGGAAGGTAAACTTATTATTTTTGCCGCTCCTTCCGGAAGTGGCAAAACAACGATAGTTGAATATTTGTTGAGGCAGGAAGAGCTGAACCTGGCATTTTCCGTATCCGCCACTTCAAGGCCCAGAAGGGGTAAAGAAAAACATGGGGTTAATTATTATTTTATGCCAATTAATGAATTTAAAAGGCATATAAAAAATGATGATTTCCTGGAGTGGGAGGAGGTATACAGAGATAACTTTTATGGAACATTAAAAAGTGAAGTGGAGCGTTTATGGGCAGAAGGGAAGAATGTTATTTTTGATATTGATGTTGCCGGAGGATTGCGCATAAAAAGAAAGTATCCCGAAAGGACACTGGCAGTTTTTGTAAAACCTCCAAGTGTAGACGAACTAAAGATAAGACTTAAAAAACGCAGTACTGAGAGCGATGATAAAATTAATATGCGCATTGCCAAGGCTTCTGTGGAATTGGCTACTGCTCCCCAGTTTGATAAAGTGATAAAAAACTACGATTTAGATACTGCGCTTAAGGAAGCATATGAATTAGTTGCAAATTTTGTAGGGGTAAAAGCTAACAGAACATCTGGAAATTGACCTCCCATGATTGGGACAAATTCTCTTGGGTTTCGAAATAAAAGGAATTTGATATAGCGGTTCTTCATGAAAAAAATAGGTCTTTATTTTGGGACATTTAACCCTATACACATTGGCCATTTGGTGATTGCCAATTATTTGGTTGAATTTTCAGATCTGGATGAAGTCTGGTTTGTGATTACTCCACAGAGTCCTTTCAAGGCAAAAAACACCCTTCTGGATAATAACCATCGTTATCAAATGGTTTCTGAGGCGGTAAAGGAATATCCTAAGCTTAAAGCAAGCAAAATAGAATTTGATTTACCTCAGCCCAATTTCACTATCAATACTTTGGTCCATTTGGGAGAGAAGTATGGTAAGGATTACCAATTTTGCCTGATAATGGGAGAAGACAATCTTGTTGGATTCCATAAATGGAAAAATTATGAAATGATACTGAAAAATCATGACATCTACGTGTATCCCCGAATTGCCAATGAATCTTCGCATCACCAATTTAAAGAACACCCCAAAGTTCATTTGGTAAACGCTCCCATCATGGAAATCTCTTCGACATTTATTCGAAAACAACACAAATTAGGAAAAAATATCAGGCCGATGCTACCAGATGCAGTCTGGACTTATTTAGATGAAATGAATTTTTATAGATAAAGCTATGAATTAGTAAGGCCCGGTGAAATGAACACCGGGCCTTTTTAAAGAGATTACCTTAAGGAATAAAATTTAACTTTTCAATACGGACGGGAATTACAGAAATTCTCCGTCTTCGCTCATCATAACCCTTATTGTTTTATCCCCATTTTCCAACTTAAGCTTAAAGTTTTTTCTGGCACCTCTGTTATCCTCGTACCTGATTCGATAAGTATCTTTAACAATTTCCCAATTGGGGTACCTGTCCTGTACTGCTTTTCTTACAGCATCGGGTAATGGGATATCGTTATATTTTTCAATGGTTCTTAGTATTTTACCATCAGGATCATAAACGGCTACTAATTTCCCTTCAGGAATCATAAATGAAACAGAATAATAATCATAATTGTCCTGATAGTAATCCTTAGTAGTCACATCATATGCAGCTGCTTTACGTTCCAGCATTTTTACGGGTACGGCAGCTTCTTTGTTATCAGATAGATTTAAGTACTTGTAGTTCACAGCTTCCACTACTACTTCAGATAGTTCTTCTAATTTTGCATCCTGAGAATATGCAAGGCTCGCTAAGCCAATAACCAGTAAGCTTAGAATAAATTTTTTCATGATATAAGAATTTAGTTATTGATTAATCTTACGCTTTCTGCGTAACTATGGCTAAAAGTAAAAAAGCCCGTATTCATATGAAATGATTTGGATCAGTTGTGTTTATGACTAGTTCAAGAATAGTCAAAAACCATATAAAAATTAAAAGGTTCTGCCGCTAACTATAACAGAACCTCTTAATTCTATGAGACAATTGCATTATGGTTAAAACCATTGGCGGTGTATATCTTATAAAAACTCACCATCTTCATTCATCTTAACCTTCATTGTTTTATCCCCATTTTGCAATTGAATTTTGTAAGTCTTTTTGGCTCCTTTGTTTTCTACATAAGTAACCTGATAGACATCACTTGCTATCTCCCAGTTGGGGAATCGTTCCCACAATGCTTTAGTTACAGCTTCCGGCAATTTAATGTCTTTAAATTTCTCAATAGTTCTTAAAATCTTGCCGTCAGGATCATAAGCTGCCACTATTTTCCCATCAGGAATATAGAATTCTACGGTATAGTAATCGTAGTCATCCTGATAATAATCTTTGGTCGTAACATCATAAGCCGCTGCTTTTCGTTGTAGCATTTGAACAGGAATAGCAGCCACCTTGTTATCTGTCTGATTTAAATACTTATAGTTCACAGCAGTTACAACTACTTCGGATAGTTCTTCAACTTTGGTAATTTGTGAATATGCATGGCTAGTTAGGCCAATGACCAATAAACTAAGAATAAATTTTTTCATAATTCCAGGTTTTAGATGTTGATAAATTTTACGCTTTGTAGCGTAATTTAGTGTAAATCTAAAAAAGCTATTATTCTTATGAAATGATCTTGGTCAGTTCAATTATTAGGATCAAATAAGGGGTTACCTGGTAAGAACAATCCATAACACCGGTTAATCTGCTATATCTTTAAGGATAATGGGATTCGATATGTATAGTAGCCACATACCTAAAAATGCATTTGTTTTTGATGCAGGGTTCAGGTATGATGTTTAGTCCTTAAATGCGGATATGGTGGTAAGCGTATCTGTCCCTAAATAAGTATCATCCTTGTTATAATACCATGCCCTTATTTTTGGCATTTTAATCCCGTTGATTTCTTGCAGATCATTAAGAATAATATATTCGCCATCATTTTTTTCTTCATTGTGGTAGAACTGATATACCTCCATGGCATAGGTTTCAGGATCAAAATAAAAATACCAGGTATCGTTTCCCACGGACTCTTTGTAGGTTACTTTAAGTACCTTATACATTTTCCCTTTAAATGTTTTTTGGTATACTTTTGGATCTATTAGGGTTCCCTGGTCTTTGAGTTTCATTGGCAGCCCGTATAAATAAGTATAATAATTCTTCATTGGTTTGCCCGTTCACATGTTAATTTATGTTTTGTAACGTCATCCTCAGAAACTGTTTCAGAACCATTGAGCAGAAGTTTACAACTTCCCTTTTCCAGGATTTGCTCTGTAATAATGTTGTCTTTTTTAGCAACCAGCCTGAAATATTGGTTGGGCAGATCAATGGTTAGCTTACTTAACCTATCGCCGCTATCCGGTGTCTTCATCGTAATGAATAATTGCCCCTTAAATGTATCCCAATTTCCTTGAGGGTCATGATATTTTATACTTTTGTCCAGCAGCTGTGGACCTGTGAGGCCCTGTCCAAAAATGACCGTTACGTTCAATGTGCAAAATAATAGTAAGAAAGATTTAATCACAATTTGTTTTTTTCTGTTTAAAGACTTACAATATCATAAATTTACGTAGAATCAACAAGTTGTTTATTTAGATTTAAAAAATAAACATTTAGCAAAAAGATGGCATACGGATTTACAGATATTTTACACCTGGTTGGCTCTTTGGGCTTATTCCTTTTTGGAATGAAAGTAATGAGTGACGCTTTGCTTCGACTGGCAGGGAATAAAATGCGCTCCATACTTGCTACCATGACTTCAAACCGGTTTTTAGGAATAGCAACCGGGTTCCTCATCACATCCGTCATACAATCTTCCTCAGCAACTACGCTTATGGTCGTAAGCTTTTCTAATGCTTCTTTGTTAACCTTGCCAGAGGCTATAAGTGTGATCATGGGGGCCAATATAGGAACTACCATTACAGCGTGGTTGATTACGCTCCTTGGTTTTAAGGTAAGCATGAGTGCCATAGCTTTGCCTTTAGTAGGCTTTGGCTTTTTATTTACGTTTTCAAAGAAAGAGAATGCAAAAAACTGGGGAGGTTTTATCATTGGATTTGCAATTTTGTTTATAGGATTGCAGTTTTTGAAGGATGCCATGCCCAATATTGACGAGAATCCCCAAATACTTGAATTTCTTAAGCAGTATACGGATGCCGGATTTGGGTCTGTACTTCTTTTTTTATTAATCGGTACTATTCTTACCCTGATCATTCAGTCTTCCAGTGCCACTATGGCGCTTACCTTAATAATGACTGCTCAGGGATGGATTCCATTTGAATTGGCTGCCGCTATGGTATTGGGAGAGAATATTGGCACCACTATTACGGCTAATATTGCTGCATTTGTGGCCAATTATCATGCAAAAAGGACAGCAATGGCCCATTTAATTTTTAACGTGCTGGGAGTAATCTGGATGCTTGCCTTGTTCTATCCATTTTTACAGATGATAAGCTGGTTGGTTCAAAAGTTAGGTGCTTCATCTCCATTTGTAATTGCTGCTTCAATACCGGTTGCTATCTCCTTGTTTCACACATTATTCAATATTCTGAATACCTTTATTCTGGTCTGGTTTATTAAGCCTATTTCTCTATTGGCAGAAAAAATAGTCCCTGAAATAATTAGTCCGGAAAAGGCTATTGATGTGCCAAAATTTTTAGAGAGGAAAATGCTGGAATATCCGGAAACTGCTATTGCAAGTTTGTTTAAAGAGACGGATTATTTATACAGGAACGCCATTTTTGAAATTGTCACTCATGCGCTGAATATTCATCGTGAGGATATTTTGTCTGATATAAAAGCAAAAACTGTTGTAAAAAAATCTGTTGTGGATTTTATGACAGATGTCAGGGCCTTATATCTGTCCAAGGTAAAGACTATCTATGGTGAAATTATTAAATACGCAACCCTGGCTCAAAGCACTTTAAAGCTAACTGAAGCCCAGAATAGACGAATTATGCAAATTAAACTGGCCAATAGGAAGATGGTGGAAATCATACGAAATGTGGGTGAATTAAGCCGAAATGTTTCAAAATATTTAGAATCAGATAATATATACATCAGGAAGGGATATGACAATTACCGAAAAATAGTAATTACCGTATTAAGGGTGATCTTTTTGTTAAGAGATGAACTAAAAAAAACAGAATTCCATGAAGAATTAAAGGTTCTCAATAGTAAAATTGAAAGAAGTTTAGAAGAAGGAAGTATTGAAATTGAAAAATTAATCAGGGAAGATCTTATTACAACAGATATGGCGTCATCTCTGGTTAATGATCATGACAATGTAGAAGTTCTTATTGAAAAACTGATAGAGGTGGCACAAATTTTATATGTGTCCTCGGATCCATTATTAAATGAGACACAGGAAGAATCCGGCCTGAGCCATAATGCTGCTTAATTTCGTAACCTTCCTTTTTACTCACAGTAAAATGCGCACACATTTTAACAGGCTCAAAATCCGATAATTAATTTTATTTTCAGGATAGGGATTTAATATGAACTATGGCAATTATTAAGAATAATCCAGCTATATAGAGTATTCAAAGGGAATGTTCAATTTATCAAATAGCCGGCGGCTTAACGTTGCTGTCGTATTGTTGGTAATAAATTTCAAGTAAATTTATTGTTGCGGTTATGAGGTCTTTGGTCTCAGTTAAAAGGTTAAAATACAAGGTAGTATTTTTAGGGCTGGATTCTTCTGTCCTAGTTCTTGTAATTTGTCTTGAAATTTTTTGAGTCAACAAACTAAAAATATGTTCCTGATGGGTCAGAACTTCTCCAATTTTCCCGAATGCCCGATTTTCAAAGGCCTCTTTGGTTTTATCAAACAAGGATTCGATTTCAATATCCAATTCTCTCAAGTCTTTAATCTGACTGTAGGTGAGTTTTTTGTGATTGTTGTTAACATGCTTATGACTAATCTTTCCAATATATTCAAGTGATTGAGCCATATCCTGGAGGTAGTCCAATATTCTTAAATAAAAATCACTGGCGCCAATATTATTCTCATCCAGATTTTTGATAAAATAGAATATATTATCCCTTAGATCATCGATTTCAGCTGAAAGCTTTAAAATCTGTTTCTTACTTTTCTTAAGCAATTCCAAATCATGTCTTGCTAAGCCATCTATGGCATTTGTATATATTTTGTTACTCCGTTTTATAACATTGGTGATATTATCGGCACTTTCCTGGATTACGCCTTGAATAGAACTGCTTTCAGCCCTTCTAAGACCGTCTTCCAGCTTTGCTATTCGATTCATTCTCTTATGATTCACATAACTTCTAACCAGGATAATTGCGGCAAACAATAATAGAAGTCCAACTGCGACAATCCCTCCAAAATAAATGAGTACTGCAACTAATGCTGCTGCCGTAAATGCACTGATTGCCGTTGCAAACCAACCGCCAATTACGTTTAATACACCTGCCACCCTGTACACGGCACTTTCAGTTCCCCAGGCACGATCTGCCAGGGAAGTACCCATTGCAACCATAAAGGTTACATAAGTAGTGGATAAGGGTAATTTCATAGAGGTAGCAATAGAAATCAAAACACTTGCTACCATAAGATTTACAGCCGCACGGACTAAGTCGAAAGCAGGTAAATCCTTTTTTTTGCTTTTTATGGTATAATCATAGGATTGTTCGAATTGTTGATCTACTTTTTTTCGCCAACTTTCAGGAACAATGCTATTTATATTATCAAAAACCTTAATTGAATGTTTGACCACCTGCCGTGACAGGAAGTTCGGTTGAAACTTTTCTTCTCCCTGATCCTGTCTGGACAGGTCAACACTTGTTTTTACAACTTTCCTGGCTTTTGTAGAAAACCATAATGTGATTATCATGATTATTCCCGAAAGAAGCAGAAGTATCACAGGGGTTTGAACTGCACTGGATAAACTGTCCATTGTATATTCTGAAGCCGGAATTCCAGCTCCCTGCCAATCCTGATAGGATTGAAGAGCAGCAATGGGGACACCAATGAAATTTACCAAATCATTTCCCGCAAACGCCATGGCCAAAGCAAATGTACCTACAACAATAATTACGGTATAAATATTCCATTTAAATACACCTGTAACAATACGTGATATAATTGACCAAAAAAATAAATTTCCCAGTATAAATAGTTCGGGTTGGCTGGCAACGGAATCTGCAATTACACCTCCAAAAATATTAACGTCCTGAAGCCCTTTTATCAGGATAAAATATACAATAGCTGTTAAAGCAATACCGCCAAAAATTGCTCCACGCCATTTTGGTTTATCTTCAAATTTAAAAGTAATAAGTAATCTGACAACATACTGTATAAGGGCACCAATAGAAAAAGCAATTATTACCGACAAAATAATTCCAAAAATAATTTCTGTGGCCTTTTCCGTATTTATATACAAGCCTAAATCTGTTAAGGAACCATCAACTGACCATATTTTGAGCAGGGCTATAGCCACTGCAGCTCCCAATAATTCAAATACAATCGAAACTGTGGTTGAAGTAGGCATACCCAATGTGTTAAAGAAATCCAGTAACAGGATATCCGTAATCATGACAGCCATAAATATTATTATTATTTCGGCAAAGACGAATTCACCCGGGTTAAAGATCCCTTTTCGTGCCACTTCCATCATTCCACTGGAAGACATGGCGCCAAATGCAATTCCTACACTGGCCACTATCATAATAGTTTTAAATGAAATAGCTTTGGATCCAATAGCTGAATTGAGAAAATTTACCGCATCATTGCTAACCCCTACCACTAAATCTGCAACGGCCAGAAAAGCCAGTGCTATTATCATAATCAAGTAAATGTTATCCATATAGTTGCGCAGAGGATTAATTGGTAAATATCCTAAGTATGTATTTTTGGTGTGTTACCTTAAGGTTATTATTTGTAAATAAGAAAAGAGTTGCATCTCTGTTAAGAATAATACAACATCTGTTCGCAAGTCGATTGCAAAGTAATTATAATCTCCTTAAGTTTTAATTTGTTGCCGATAAGAATTTAAGGTTATATGCTCAATAGTATTTTTAGTTAGGAAATTCGCGCTGTAATTTGACTTAGTACCTTCCAGGTTCAGCTATTAAATTTAGGCACATACGATATCTTTTTTAATATTTTCAATAAAAAGGTAACACGTAAAATACTATAAATCAATATGTTTCGTTATCTATGTAAATTTAATGTTAAGTAATAGTTGATTTAAGGTTAAAAATATTTATCTTTGTATGGAAATAAATTAATAAAAGGGAGAAATCATGAAGAAAACAATTATTTTATTAGTACTGGTATTTACCACAGTGTTGGTCTATGGTCAGGATAAGAAAGTACATAAACTGAATACAGATACGAACTTAATTGAAGTTACCGACTTTCATGATAATGGAATAATCAGCCAGGAAGGGACCTTTAATTTAAAGGGCGAATTGCACGGTGAGTGGATTAGTTATGATGCTTCCGGAAATAAGATATCACAGGGGAGTTATGTAAATGGACATAAATCTGGCAAGTGGGTTTTCTGGGCCAATGATGCCGTAAAGGAAGTAGAATACAGTAATAATGAAATTGCCAGTATTAATGGGATAAAGAATTCTAAAGGACTGGCTGCCAAGAATTAATAGTCATACCATCTTTTAAAATAAAACATCCCGCTAAAAAAGCGGGATGTTTTATTTTAATATCTTAAGTAAATTTTATTTGCGCGAACTATTTTCAGTATTTGCAGTAATATACGCAGGTTCTTCTGATGCGCTTTGCATACTGGCAATATCTTTAAGGCTTATTTTTATGGCTTCGAGTTCATTAACTACTTCTGTAGTCTCATTTTCCTTTACAGTGATAGGAATCTCCAGGGTCTCGTATCCTAAATAGCTGATTACTAAAGTATACTCACCGGGATTAATATCAACCATTTCAAAATTTCCATGAAAATTAGTCTGAACTTTAGTTGGTGTATTTTTGATTTGAATGTTAGCGAATAATAGGGGTTCATTATTCATCTCTTTATCTAAGATGGTTCCAGTAACTGCTCCCTGTTCCTGTGAAAACAAGAGTACTGTAAACAATAAGGAAAAGACTAATGCTAAATTTTTCATTTAATGATTATTTCTAATGCAAAAAAAAGACATCTATGTAAAGCTAAGGTTACTTCAATATTAAAGTTTGGTAACAAAAAGGTTATTAAAACTTGGACCGTAAATAAATTCATTGGCTAAAACCGCTCAATTCCATCTAAAAATAACCCTCAGCATTATAAGAATAAAAAGCCCGGCAAGGCCGGGCTTTTATATAAACTATATATTATTTTATCAATTAATTGATACCCACTGTCCATCCTGTTCCCCAGGCTGACACATCTGTACCGGTACCATTGCCATCGCCTGATATAAAATCGGCCTCAGTAAAAATATACTCCGTATCATTTTGTAATTTGGTGGTTACATTATTAAAAGTAACATCAATTACGCCAAGAGCTCCGTCTAAAACACCCTGGCCGGTAGGGTTGTCACCTGTATCACCGTCAAGATCAAATCCTTCATCAAAATCATTAAGTACTATATTGGTGAAAATCCCCTGAGTACCCGCCCTAAGGCGTATAGCTTCACTGGCATCATTAGCACTTACTACTGTTACATTAAATACATTTGGAGCTGAGAAATAGCCTCCTTCGTTGCTGAAATCAGTATTGTATCCATCACATTCAAAAGCTTTATCATGAGCTACACCATGTTGAATATATATATCAGTCAGTGTTCCTGTATAACCCTCTGTCCAGTCCATGGAATCATCCTCGGCATTTACAATTACAACGTGGCTTACATTTACAGTTCCACCAAAAAATTCTATACCATCATCAGATCCTTCAAAAATCTGGACATAATCAATAGTTGTACCATCACCAACACCATATAGAGACAAGCCGTTTAGTTCGGCATTTCCATCAATGGCACCACCGGCATATTCAATTCTTACATATTGCATCGTGCCGGAATTATCCGATGGAGTATTTCCTCCGTAGGATAAACCACCAACTTCAGAAGTTGCAGTGTCTTCCGAACCATCTGCAGTTGAATTGATAGGCGCTTTTCCACAAAGGACAAGTCCCCCCCAATCCCCTGAAGAAGGGCTGTTGGCATTAGAAGTCAAAACAATTGGATTACTTGCCGTACCCAATGCATTAATTTGAGCTCCTTGTTGGATAGCTATATATGCATTTACCCCAACAGGTTGTGCCTTAATAGTCATACCGGCAGGGATGGTTAAAGTAGTTCCGCTGGCCATCAGTACCGGTCCGGTTATGATATAGTCAATTGCGGAATCCAGGACAAGATTTTCAAGGTAAACACCACTCAAATTGACTGTGGTATCACCGGGGGTCTCACCACCGCCTGAAACATTATTGGTAATACTGTTATCATTTATAACAATATCGGGCGTATTATCCTTTTCGCAGGCTAATAATACTGCGACGGTTATACTTAAAAGTAAAAACTTGTTTTTCATTGTTTTAAGATTAAAAAGAATTAAAATTTATATTTGAGGGTTAGTCCAAAATTAACCCCGAGGTTATACTCTCTGATAATTATATCACCTAAGCCTGTATTTTCCCTGATTAATGAAATTTCAGGATCCAGGAGATTCATTGCTGTAAGATTAGCTTCAAAATGTTCACCAATTTCGTTTTTCCAAACAAAGTTGAGGGTAGGTACTGATTTTTCCACAATATTACCCAGGCTACCGGCCCCCAATGAGTAGATCCTGTCTGAAAAATATGAGAATACCACAGTAGCTTTCGGCTTGTAATTACCAAACACCGGGCTAAAATTAAGGTCGGTATTTATAACAAAAGGGGACGCTCCTTCCAGGTTATCAGAATCTCTGTCGAAGGAAGTTCCAAAGGTATTATCGGCTCCGGCAGGAATATCTTTTAAATCTTGTTTCGTACTGGTATAAGCTGCGTTGATGCCAAAAGACAGTACCGGGTTTTCATCGGCATTGTAGAGCAAATTTTTACGTAATTCAAGCTCTACTCCATATATATCAGCCTGATCACCCGTTCTGAAATAACGTTGCGTACCTGTTGCGTCAGCCGCAACAACCCTGTTTACAGGATTTTTAATAGTTTTTGAAAAGGCGGCCAGAGAGATAATTTCACCCTGCTCTAAAAACAATTCGTATTTTAAATCCAGGTTATAAACATCAGAGTAAGTGGCCCCTTGACCATTCAATCCGCCCAGGAGATCAGGATTACCACCAATTCTCTGAGTTACAGATTCATAGACGAATGGAGCTACTTCTTTAAATTCTGGAAAGGATGCAGTTTTACTAAAACCAAATCGCAAATTTGAATCATCATTTAGAGCATAGCGTGTATTTAAACTGGGCAAGTATATATTTTCATAAACGTTTCTGAAACCCGGGTCATCCGGCCTTATGTTTATGACATCATATTCTACATTCTGGGAAAATGACTCAACTCTGAAACCGGGAATCAGGGACCATTTATTTCCCAGGCCTATTTCGGCTGAGGCGAATAATCCATGAATATCAAGATTTCCTGTATAGGTATTTTCCGGTAATCCCGGCCTGTTTTTATTACCTATTTCGTTGTTAATCGGGTTCAGAACAATTAAATCATATAATCCACTTCCCTCTGGGATATTAATATTTGAAACATTAAAAATGGAGTTAAAATCATTTACATCTGTAACTGGAGTATTGTCCCGGTCTAATATTTCATATCCATATCGGATACTGCTAAACTTACGTTCTTTGGTTCTGCCATTATACCCAACATTTAATTTAACTTTTTCAGATAGTTTGTATCCAAAATTAACGTAACTATTTAGTTCATTGTCTTTTATGCTTTGAAAGAACCTCTGATTATCAAAAGGTATGTTGGTGTAAAAAACGGGATTGGTATTGTCATCACCATCTAAGGCAAGCTGGTAATTTTCAAGTGTAATTCGTTTCCTGTCTGGTTCATCGGAGAATACGTTATTATACCCAATGCCCCATTCCATAGAAATTTTATCATCAAACTTGTGAATACCGGTAAGCTGATTTACAAAAATCATGTCCTGATTGAACTGTGAATTCATAACATAAAATCCTTCATCAGTATTTAATATGGCATCTCTGTTTGTTCCAAGACCGTTTATACCATAGTACCCAACAGCATCCGCGGAATTATTAATAAATAAGGAACTGTATTTGACCTTGTGATTTGTATTTATTCTATAGCCGATATTTGCCAGTGCAGTAGTAGTTGTGTTATATGAATATTCCCTGACATTTGGAAAATCTGTTTTAAGAACATTTGTAAAATCGCGGGCGGGACCATTCAGGTATTCATAACCGTTTTTAAAGGAAGTTGCACCAAAAAAGCTCAAACGGGATTCTTTTCCAAATGAAAATGAATACCCTCCTTCAATTGCTCCTGAAATGTTTATTGGGTCCCAAGCCGCTCGAGGATCTACGGGATGAGCAAGGACAATAGCGAATGGGTCATTGCTATATCTATTATAGAAACCAAAGTTGCTGGGTCCTTCACTACGCACAAAATCTTCACCTGCTGCATTGGTATTTATACCGCTACCAAGTGCAACTTCCAAATAACCATTACCAGTATAATCTTTGGAATTGATGTTAACGTTCCCGGCAGCAAAATCTCCATAAAAGTTTGAGGCATATGCCTTACTTACAGATACATTTTCTATAATGCTTGATCCAAAAATATCAAGGTCAATATTCTTTTTGTTTACATCATTGGAAGGCAGTGAAAGTCCATTCATGGTTGTATTCTGGTATCTGTCTCCAAGACCTCTTACATATACATTGCTGGAACCTTGTTGTTTGGATATCCCTGAAATCTGGGATACAGCCGCGGCTGCATCATCAATTCCCTTTAGTTTAAGAGCTTCAGCACTAATAGCCTCCTGAATGACCAGGGCATTTTTTTGCTCAAGTAACAAGGCTATTTCTGAATCCTTTCGTGTGGATACAGTAATAACCACCTCGTCTAAGGAAACACTACCTGCTCCAAGGGCAGTGTTAATTTCGGTTACTTTTCCCTCCTCTACTATCACATTAGGAATCTCCAGGGTTTCATAGCCTAAGAAGCTAAAAACAAGCGTATATTCCCCGGGCGCTACGGCGGGAATTTCATAAAGGCCATCAAAGTCTGAGGTAGTTCCTTTAGTTGTATTTTTTATAAGAATATTTGCAAAAGCCAGAGGCTCGTTATTTACCTCTTTATCTGTTAGTTTACCTATTATACTCCCCGTTTCCTGGGTGTAACCCATATAGTGGGCAAAAATAAGCAGTGCAATAAAAACTTGTTTCATCTAATTGAGTTACGTTTTCAGCTGCAAATAACGCTATGAGTTGTAAAAGTCCTGTTAGCTGCAGGTTAAACATTTATTTTTTTAAGGTTATCATAAGGTTAGGAGATTATGTAAATGTTAAGGAGCCTGTTTGCTGTCTATTTTTCCATAAAAAAAAGGAGTGACGGGACTATTTATTCACCTCTAAAAATCTGTATCTTGCCTGCTTAATTTAAGACCTATGAATTGGGACCAACTCTTATCTTTAAAGCGCTTTGGGGATACGCATAAGAGACTTCGAAATGAACAGAACGAGACCCGTCTGGGTTTTGAAGTTGATTATGACCGGGTGATCTTTTCGGCTGCGTTCAGAAGCCTGCAGGACAAAACACAGGTAATTCCGCTTTCAAAAACAGATTTTGTACACACCCGATTGACGCATAGTCTGGAAGTATCTGTTGTAGGACGAAGCCTGGGCAGGATTGCCGGTGAAAAATTATTAAAGAAGCACACTTTTTTAGATGAAACCCATGGATATAAATTTGGAGATTTTGGGGCTATTGTAGCCGCCGCATCCCTTGCCCATGATATTGGGAACCCCCCATTTGGACACAGTGGTGAAAAGGCCATAGGGGAGTTCTTTGCACATGGGGAAGGTAAAAAATACCAATCGGTTTTATCTCAAAAAGAGGTTCAGGACATAATTGATTTTGAAGGCAATGCCAACGGCTTTAAATTACTTACTGAATCGAGGGAAGGGGTAATGGGCGGACTTCGATTAAGCTATGCCACCCTCGGGGCTTTTATGAAATATCCGAAAGAATCCCTTCCAAAGAAACCCACAACCCATATTTCGGATAAGAAGTTTGGATTTTTTCAGTCAGAAAAGAAATTTTTTCAAGAAGTTGCTGAAGAATTAGGATTGATTTGTACCAGAGGAGGATCGGACTTGTCTTATTCCAGACATCCACTGACTTATTTGGTGGAAGCAGCCGATGATATCTGTTACACGATTATTGATTTTGAGGATGGTATAAACCTGGGTTTAATTTCCGAAGAATATGCCTTGGAATATTTGATTAAACTGGTTAAAGACTCTATAAATACCGCAAAGTATAATTCATTGACCATCATGTCTGACAGGCTAAGCTACTTAAGGGCTTTGGCCATAAACACGCTTATCAGTGATGCCGTATCCATTTTTCTTGTAAATGAAGAGGCCATCCTAAAAGGCGAATTTGCCGTCTCACTGCTGGATCGCAGCCATTATAAAGCGCAGATTGAGGATATAATTCAGTTAAGTGTCAGTCAAATATATTGCTCTCCCGGAGTAATAGAAAAAGAAATTGCGGGATATAAGATTATCTCGGATATTCTGGAGGTCTATACCAGGGCGTTGGTAAGACAAAAGGAAGGGAAATCTACTAATTATGACAAGTTATTAATAGAAACCTTGCCGCATGCCTATAGAAATACAGAAGGCTCCTATTATGTCATTTTACTGAATGCCTGTTGCTACGTGGCCAGTTTGTCAGACAGTGCTGCAGTTCACATCCATAATAAAATAAGCGGGAGGCAACTTTAAAAATTATAAGCCAGGCCTATGGCCAGTACCTGCCTGAATTGAATTTTCGGTATCCCCGGATCGATAATATTTCCATTGTCACCTAGTACCTGATCAAATCGGATATCATCATCATAAATCACATGAGTTCCCAAATTGGCTTCAAATAAGTTATTCACTTTAAAGGTAAAATTCAACTCCCAGTCAATATCAATATTTCCAAAACGCCTTATATAATCAGTAAAAAGACCAAGGCGATGATTCATAATTATATTAGGCGCTATTTCCTTTTCCCATGTGTTTGTTACTAAAACACCGAATTCAATAAACTTATTTTCCCCTTTCTTCACCAGATTTCCAGCGTTATCATATTCGGCACGGGTAACTCCAAAAGAACCCTGGTTTGCAAGGATTTCATCCAAAACAAAGGTGGCTTTTACGGTTGTGGGCGATAAATAGAGGTTAAAGTTCTTGCCTTCGGGGATAAAAGATGGACCTCCACCAAAGAATAAATACCCGGGGGCCATAAATTTGGAGATGGGGGTATCCCTGTCCGGATACTTAAAACCAGCTGAAAATTGAGTATTAAATTTGGTATTAACTGAATAATACCACTTACTTAATGTGTCCTGTCGGTATCCAAAAGTAGAAGAAAACCTGATTACATCCTCTGTTTTTCTGGGCTTCCTGCCTTCCTGTACGTTAACACCATATCTGAGTATCAACTCGTTATCCCAGGTAATATATCTAAATTTGTAATTTCTGGCCAGCCTCAAATTACCTATGGCAGTGACAGCATTATCACCACCCGCATTCCAATTAACAAAGGCTATTTCACTGATATTTAAACCCACTTTATTTTCCTTTGTCCAAAAAGAAGGGATTTTAAAGGGCTTATAAGGCTCACTGAGGGATTTGGTATGATGAAATGAGACCACGGGGTTGGTAAGACGTACTCCCCTTGGAATAGTTTTTATTTTATACTGGGTGGCCCGGATAACTATGGTGTCAATTTTTGTTGTATCAACTGCGACGGCCTGCGGTATGCTATCCTGAAGATAAATATAATTAGTAGATAATAATAAGAGCCAAAATAATAGTAAACTTCTTGACATTACTGATTCCTATAATAATTCTAAAATTCTTTTTTTGACGGACAGCGCGTCAATGTGTGCCTTTTTATGCAACTGTTCTACAGTTCCATGCTCCATGAAAACATCATCTATTCCAAAAATTGAAATAGGAACCGGCTTATTTAAAGAATTCGCGAATTCTGTAATGGCACTTCCAAATCCCCCAATTTTACAACCATCTTCTACCGTGATAATATGATCATAAGTATCAAAAATAGAATACAACATTTTCTCATCCAGAGGCTTGACAAAACGCATATTATAGTGGCCAATTTTTCCCGGTATATTCAATTCTCTGACAAGCTCAGCAATAGAATTTCCGATGTGGCCTATAGACAGTATGGCAATTTTACTTCCTTTGACCAATTCTTCAGCAGCGCCAATTTCTATTTTTTGGAAAGGTCGTTTCCAATTAGTAGTAGTAGCGTGTCCCCTAGGGTAACGTATAGCAATAGGCCCGGAAAGCTCCATTTGAATGGTAAACATAATATTACGGAGATCCGCTTCGTTCATTGGGGAAAAGATAGTAAGATTGGGAATACACCGTAAATAGGCTAAATCGAAAACGCCGTGATGTGTAGCGCCGTCCTGCCCCACAATCCCTGATCTGTCCAGAAAGAAAGCTACCGGGAGGTTCTGTAAAGCTACATCGTGAATGAGCTGATCGTAAGCCCTCTGTAAAAAAGTAGAATAAATGGCACAAAATGGAAGAAATCCTTCGGTAGCCATTCCAGCGGCCATGGTGACTGCATGTTGCTCGGCGATACCAACATCAAATGCCCTTTCAGGGATCTGTTCCATCATATATTTTAAGGAACTTCCCGTGGGCATGGCAGGAGTTATGCCTATGATCTTTTTGTTTTTTAATGCAAGTTCAACAAGTGTTTGTCCAAACACATCCTGATATTTAGGCGGCTTATTTTCAGCCTTTACGGCTATTAAATCGCCAGTCTGAATATTAAATTTACCCGGGGCATGATAAGTAACCTGATTTTCTTCTGCCTTTTTTAAACCTTTTCCCTTAGTAGTAATAATATGAAGCAATTTGGGGCCTTTTACTGCTTTCAACCGTTCTAATTCCTTGATCAGAACATCCGTGTCATGACCATCTATTGGACCTGTATAATCAAAGTTCAGGCATTCAAAAATATTTTCATCTTTTGCTGTCCCCCTTTTTACATTAGTCAGATACTTTTTGAGGGCACCCACGCTGGGATCTATGCCAATTGCATTATCATTCAGGACAATAAGAACATTGGTATTCGTAACTCCTGCATGGTTTAATCCTTCAAAAGCCATTCCGCTTGCAATAGAAGCATCTCCTATGACGGCAATATGTTGTCTGTCTATCCTCACCTTTTAATTGTGAGGCAAGCGCCATACCCAGAATTGCGGAAATTGAGGTGGAACTGTGTCCGGTACCAAAGGGGTCGTACTCGCTTTCACTTCTTTTAGGAAACCCGCTAATTCCGCCCAGCTCTCTATTTGTATCAAATACTTCTTTACGGCCTGTGATAATTTTATGACCATATGCCTGGTGCCCTACATCCCAGATTAGTCTGTCATAGGGGGTGTTAAATACGTAGTGTATAGCTAAAGTTAATTCTACCACACCCAGGCTAGCACCCAAATGCCCTTCTTTGACAGCCACAATATCTATGATAAATTTCCGTAATTCTTTAGCAAGCAGAGGCAATTCACTCACCTTCAGTTTGCGCAGATCAGAGGGATAATTAATGGTATTCAATAGTTCCATAAGAAGTTGCAAATGTACATTAATTCATTTTTTGTTATAACCACATCTATTGCTAATATTGCAGTATTATGTCTATTGATTTTAAATTTGACGATGCCTATTTTATGCAAAGGGCATTGCAGGAAGCCAAAACAGCTTTTGAAAAAGGCGAAATACCTATTGGGGCAATTATCGTAGTACAAGACAGAATAATTGCAAGAGCTCACAATTTAACGGAGCAACTTAATGATGTAACGGCACATGCCGAAATGCAGGCAATAACGTCTGCCGCCAATTTTTTGGGAGGAAAATATCTAAACAATTGTACTTTGTACGTTACCCTGGAACCTTGTCAAATGTGTGCAGGGGCACTTTTTTGGAGTCAGATTCCAAGAATTGTCTTTGGAGCTTATGACCCTCAGAGGGGTTTTTCTGCCCTAGGGGGGCAATTACATCCAAAAGCTACCATAACCGGAGGTATTATGGAAGAGGAGTGTTCAGAATTAATAAAACGATTTTTTATACTGAAACGAAGGTTGAATTAGGAATAAAAAAAATCCCCGATATTTGATCGGGGATTGTTCAATTCAAAATAAAATATTTTTATCCGATTACCTGCACTTGTGCCGCAACCATGCCCTTTCTTCCCTCTTCTTCTTGGTATTCTACTTTGTCGCCTTCGTTTAATTCCACTCCGTTCAATGCAGTGGCATGAACAAAGATGTCCTTCCCGGTGTCGTCGTTGGTAATGAACCCGTATCCTTTAGATTCATTGAAAAATTTTACAGTTCCTGTCATTAAAATAAGTATTAAAATAAAAAAATTACGTTACGAAAGTATGATTTTTTGCGCATACCTCTTTAAAGAAAAGGGAAAATTCGATCAAATTTATTGATTTTCAGGCTTTTTCGGAAGTTTGCCTTGCATTTTCAGAATATTTTCTTCAGTGAGCATATAATCCTTTACTTTCCTGGTTTTGCTCTCTTTTATAAGAAATAAGGGCATTGCCACCAAAAACAGGCCTACAGTACCAAAACCAATACATTTGTTGGCGATTTGTGCATCTGCTTCCCCGAGAGAAAAACCGTAAATAATGGCCCCAAGAGACGCCAATACGATTAAGACAATGATATGTTTGAGTTTAATTTGCATCTTCTTTGGTAAAGTTAATCAACTTCCTTCTATAGGCGGTAAGTAACTTGGATTTTGAGATAAATCCCAAATATTTCCCATCTTTAATAACCGGCAGGTTCCAGGCACTGCTATCCTGAAATTTGCGCATTACTTCCTGCATAGAATCGGTTTCATAAAATATAAGTTCCGGGGCATTGTGCATAAAGGATTCAACCCTTATTTTATCGTGTATGGATGTGTCGAACATGAATTCCCTGATATCATCCAATAATACGATCCCCACAAGTGCGTCCTCAGCATCCAAAACCGGAAAAATATTTCGTGTAGATTTCGCGACCACCTGATAAACCATTTCACCCAAAGTCATATCCTGTCTAATTGGCTTAAAATTTTGTTCTATAATCTCATCAAGATGCATTAATGTAAGTACAGTTTGATCCTTGTTATGTGTGATGAGGGCACCCTGTTCTGCTAATTCGCGTGTATAAATCGAATAATCAATTGCATTTTTTGTCAGAAGAAATGAAATGGCTGCAGTAATCATTAACGGAACAAAAAGTTCGTAGCCTCCGGTTATTTCGGCGATTAAGAAGATGGCTGTTAATGGTGCATGCAGAACACCGGCAATAAGCCCGGCCATTCCAATTAAAGTAAAATTACTTTCATTCACATAAAGACCCAGCCCCAGATTATTAATCACCTTTGCCACTACATTCCCCAATGCACTTCCCATGACCATAGTTGGTATAAATATTCCCCCTGCCCCCCCTGCTGCAAAAGTTGTGGTCATAGCAACTGCTTTAAAAATTGTAATTCCGAAAAGTAGCGCTATTACCACCCATATATTGCTGGTATAGTCATCAAAAAGTGTTTTTCCCAAAGCATCAATATGCTCACCATGTAAAAGTTTATTAATAAAACCAAACCCTTCACCATAGAGTGGCGGAATAAAATAAAGCATGATTCCAATAGCTAATCCACCAACCAAAAGTTTATATTTTGGGCTTTTGAATCTTTCAAAAAAAGCCAATATTGCAAAATACATCTTTGTAAAATAAATAGATGCAATGGCCGTACCCACACCTAAAACCACATAGAAGAATGTGTCTTTTATCTCGAATTTTTCTGTTATGGAAAAACTAAATAGAGATTCATCTCCCAGAAAAAAATAGGAGGTAAGAACCCCTGAAATGGACGCCAGCAATAGGGGAAGCATAGAAATCATGGTGAGATCAAGACTAAAAACTTCCACAGCAAAAATAATGGCTGCTATAGGGGATTGAAAAATGGATGCAATGGCCCCGGCTGAGGCACAGGCAATCAGAAGGGATCTTGTTTTAGCATTTATATGCAACAACCTTGCTACATTAGAGCTTATGGCCGCACCAGAAGCAACGGCAGGGCCTAAAAGCCCAACAGATCCCCCAAAACCAACTGTTAAAGGGGCTGTCACTAAAGGTAAAAATATCTTCTTTGCGTTTATTAGCCCTTTCTTTTTGGACAAGGCAAACAGGATAGAGGAAATGGCGTGCTCTAATTTTTCCTTATGTACAAACTTAACGTATAAATAAACGAGTGTAAGACCTATAATTGGGGTTACAAAATACAGCTGATAATTTGAAAAGACTATCCCTTTTTCTAAAAGGGATTCTATAAAATAAGTAATGTTTTTAAGTGTTACTGCGGCAAGTCCGGCTAAAAATCCCACCACCACACTCATTAGCTGAGTGAAGGTTTTATTGGAGATATTTTTGTATCTCCACCTCAGAAATCTGGTAAATAAGGTCGTTATTTGGCTGGGCATTGTGTGCTTATACGTTAAATGGTATTAAAAAATGCCGCATTTTACGGGATTGATATTAAGATTGGATATCCAACTTTAAATTTAGTTCCTTCAATTGTGCATCATCAATAAAAGCAGGTGCATCAATCATTACATCCCTTCCGTTGTTATTTTTAGGGAATGCAATAAAATCTCGAATGGTTTCCTGTCCTCCGAGAATAGCCACCAGTCTGTCCAGGCCAAATGCAATTCCTCCGTGTGGTGGTGCGCCATATTGAAAAGCATCCATTAAAAAACCAAATTGTGCCTTGGCCTCCTCCGGTGTAAAACCCAGGTGTCTGAACATGGTTGCCTGTGTTTCTTTATCGTGAATTCTAATGGATCCACCACCAATTTCATTCCCATTTAACACCAAATCATAGGCATTGGCTCTTACTGCCGCAGGATCAGTTTCTAACAATTTTAACTGCCCGGGTTTGGGCGAAGTAAAAGGGTGATGCATTGCATGGTAATTGCCTGTTTCTTCATCTAACTCCAGTAATGGAAAATCAACAATCCATAATGGCGCAAATTCTTTGGGGTTTCTAAGCCCCAGACGCTCTGCCATTTCCATACGCAAAGCACTTAACTGCATTCTGGTTTCTGCAGTATCGCCAGATAGAACACATATAAGATCTCCCGGTAGCGCACCCGTAATTTTAGCCCATTGGGAAAGATCTTCCTGATTATAAAATTTATCAACAGAGGACTTATAACTGCCATCTTCATTGCATTTTACATATACCATTCCTTTTGCACCTATCTGTGGCCTGCGTATCCAGTCTATTAATTGATCGATTTCTTTCCTGGTATATTGGGCAGCCCCGGGTACGGAAATACCCACAACCAGCTCAGAAGAATTAAACACATTAAAATCTCTGTGTTTTGCAACTTCGTTTAATTCGCCAAATTCCATTCCAAACCGGATATCAGGTTTATCGTTGCCAAATCTTTTCATGGCTTCGTCATAGGTTAGCCTCGGAAATTCTCCTGTTTGCACTCCTTTAATCTCAAGGAGCAGGTGCCTGGTAAGTCCTTCAAATGCCTTTAAGATATCATCCTGTTCCACAAAAGCCATTTCGCAATCTATCTGTGTAAACTCAGGCTGTCTGTCTGCGCGCAAATCCTCATCCCTAAAACATTTTACAATCTGAAAATATTTATCTAAACCTCCAACCATGAGTAATTGTTTAAAGGTTTGCGGAGATTGTGGCAGCGCGTAAAACTGACCTTCATTCATTCTGCTGGGCACTACAAAGTCACGTGCCCCTTCCGGAGTTGATTTTATTAAATAGGGGGTTTCTACTTCTATAAACCCCTGGTTAGAAAGGTATTTCCTAACTTCCATGGCCACTTTACTTCGAAAAATCAGGTTTTGTTTTACCGGATTTCTTCGAATATCCAGATAGCGAAATTTCATTCTCAGGTCTTCACCACCATCGGTCTTATCTTCAATTGTAAATGGAGGTACTAAGGATTCGTTTAATACGTGAAGCTTTGTAACCAAGATTTCTATATCGCCTGTGAAAAGGTTTGGATTTTTAGAAGATCGTTCAATTACTTTGCCCTCCACCTGAAGTACGAATTCCCGACCTAAGGTTCTTGCTTTTTCCAGTATGGCCGAATCAGTTCGCTCTGCATCAAATACCAGTTGTGTAATGCCATACCGATCCCTAAGATCAACCCAGATTACAAACCCTTTATCCCTGGTTTTTTGAACCCAACCAGACAAAACGACTTCTTTGTTAATGTGTGATGCATTTAATTCACCACAAGTATGACTCCTATACATTTTTGTTCCTTGTATTACAGCCGCAAATGTAAGAAGATAAGCTTGTTTCCTTTATAAATAGTTACAATTTTCAATACAAAAATATTTTTATCAATAACTGAATTCATCAGATAAAAATCAAAAAATGAGAAGTAACCAAATTCTTTACTACCTTGTTACCTAATAACCAATTCAAATCTATATAAAAATGAAACAATTTCTACTTGGAAAATTATTCCTATGGATTTTTTTGATTTTGCCTGTCCTGGCATTTTCGCAGGGAAGGGTGAATGGAAAAATTACAGATTCTGACGATGGGGCCCCTTTAGCTGCAGTTAATGTGGTTATAAAAGGAACCACTATAGGTACTACTTCGGATTTTGATGGTAACTATGAGATTGAAGTAAACAATTTTCCGTCTACTTTGGTTTTTTCTTCTTTAGGCTATGAAACTAAGGAAATGGAGGTGACAGGCCCAATTACTTTAGATGTATCCTTAGGTTCATCTGCAACAGGGCTTGACGAAGTTATAATTACAGGGCTTGCATCCTCTGTAAAAAGATCTAATTCAGCAAATGCTGTTGCTACGGTCTCGGCAGAGGAACTTGCCGGGGTTACTCCGCCTCAAACATTAGATGGAGCTTTGCAGGGGAAATTTGCAGGGGCTTTGATAACTAAAAGTTCAGGAGCTCCGGGAGGTGGTATATCTGTAAGGTTAAGGGGGGTGACGTCCGTTAATGGTAATGCCCAACCTTTGTATATTGTAGATGGGGTCTATGTTAATAACAGCAGTATTTTTGCGCCTGGATTAAATGATGTTTCCCGTGCAGCAGCCGGAGGGGCCAGCACCTCTACTACACAAACTCAGGATAATCCATCCAACAGGATTGCAGATATTAACCCTGACGATATTGAAAATATAGAAATTCTTAAAGGGGCATCGGCTGCAGCTATTTATGGTGCCAGGGCCGCCGCAGGGGTTATTATAATCACAACTAAAAAGGGAAAAGCAGGAAAAACAAAGGTTTCGTTTTCTCAGGGCATAGGTTTTAACAAGGTAATTAATTTGCGAGGGTTAAGAAATTATACAGCGGATATTGCAGAAAATGGTTTTGGAGCCGGACAAGGTGCTCTTTTTACGCAGGCCAGGGATGATGGCAGTTTGGTAGATTATGAAAAAGAAATTTTTGGGGAGGAAGGTTTTATTTCCAATACCAATATAAGTGCATCCGGGGGTACTGAAAAAACTCAATTCTATGCCGGTTTTACTAATAATGAGGAAGATGGGATCGTTAAGAATTCCGGATATGACAAAAAGTCAATTAGGTTGAATCTGAATCATAAATTCTGGAATGATAAGGCAAACCTATCCCTGAACACGAATTATATTAATTCTTCTTCTGACAGGGGTTTCTTTAACAACGACAACTCGGGTACAACTATTGGGGTATCCCTAACATCTACTCCTCCCTGGGCAAAATTGTTTCCTGATGAAAATGGAAATTATCCGGACAATCCTTATGGAGCGTCAAACCCTTTGCAAACCAGGGACTTAGTCACCAATAATGAGAAAATCGAAAGGTTTATCATAGGCGGTACAATGGATTTCATGCTTATGCAAAAAGAAAGATCTAATTTAAAACTGATTCTAAGTGGCGGGGTTGATTACTTTTCGTTAGTTACTACAGCAATCTTTCCAAAAGAATTACAATTTCAGAAACCTTCCAATGGGGGATTGAACGGATTAACAGCACAGGGAATCACACAAAATAAGGATGCCAATTACTCAGCATTTTTGGTTCATAATTATTATACCGATAACAACATAAATTTTACAACACAGGCGGGTATAACCAAGCAGACTTTTTCGCAAAACACCACAAGGAATACAACGTCTAACCTGATTGCCTCAGAGACAAATTTGGACCAGGGAGCCAATAGTTCTGTAACTCAGTTTAGATTAGAACAGGAAGATGCCGGATTCTTTGTACAGGAAGAAGTTAATTATCAGGATAAGTTAATTGGAACTTTAGGTTTAAGAGGAGATAAATCCAGCAATAATGGCGATGCCAACAAACTTTTTTATTATCCCAAGGCCTCCGGGGCGGCAAACCTGCATAATTTTGATTTTTGGAATATTGACGTTATAAGTCAGTTCAAACTTAGAGTGGCTTATGGTCAGGCAGGTAATTTTGCACCTAATGGGGCGCTCTTCACAGCCTATCAAAATTCACTTATAGATGGTATTGTCGGGATTGTGGTTCCCAATACACTTGGAGATCCCGATATTCAACCTGAAACTCAGAAGGAATTGGAATTTGGACTTGATGCCGGGTTATTGGAAAACAGGATATCCCTTGAATTTTCATACTACATTAAAAAGGTAGATGACCTGATTTTACAAGCCAACAATGAGCCTTCATCTGGTTTTGATTTTAGATTTGCCAATGCCGGTAACCTGGAGAACAAAGGTGTTGAACTGGGAATAAATGCCAGCGTATTTGCAAATCCGGATTTTGGATGGGATACGGGAATTTTATTTTTCAAAAACAAATCAAAAATTACCAAATTAGATGTTGATCCTTTTGACACTGGCGGATTTGGGACCGGACTTGGCACTTTTAGAATAGAAGAAGGGAAAAGTGTAACTCAAATTGTTGGTAATGATGGTAATGGAAATATAATAGTTCTGGGCGATGCAGAACCGGAATTCCAAATGACTTTCAACAACAATTTCAGATATAAGGACTTTACCTTATCCTTTCTTTGGCATTGGAAAAAAGGAGGAGATAATATTAACTTATCCAATCTGCTTTTCGATTTTGGCCAGACGTCAGGGGATTATGATGATTTCACATTAGATCCCTCGGGCACCTTATCCAATGGGGACTATAGAATAGATTCATTTTTTGCAGGGAATGCGGCCGCTTTTGTTGAAGATGCAGGTTATTTAAGATTGAGGGAAATAGGGTTGTACTATTCGCTTCCACAAACTTTTTTAGAGAAGGCATTTAATGGCTATGTATCTAATGTTAGATTTGGATTATCCGGGAATAATCTCATAAATATATTTGATTATAATAGCTATGATCCTGAGGTTTCCAATTTTGGTTCCGGTGGTTTGTCAACGGGTGTTGAGGTAACGCCATTCCCGTCATCCAAGCGCTTTATGTTTCACTTTTCAGCAGACTTTTAATTAATAATAATATAGGACAAATGAAAACATTAAATAAATTTTTAATAGTAACTCTTAGTTTCTTGGTTCTTAATTCTTGTGAAATAGAAGATGGTAAGAACTTAAATGGAGCTGATACCACTTCGATATCTGAAGATGTTTCCAGAGGAGAACTGGGAGATGCAATAGGGGGTATTCTTTCGGATATGAGGGTGCGAATCGAAACCCAGATAGATGCAACTTCCGTCCTTGGAAGGGAGTACTGGCGAATCCAGTCGTCTGATCCAAGGTGGACAGGAGATTTGTTAACAGGGCTGCTCGACGATAATACATTCTATACCACGGCTCCATATTCTGCAAGATACGCTACCATTAAAAACATAAATCTTGTATTGGAAGGTTTGGATAATTCAACAGCAGATTTCTCTGATGCTGAAAAGGCCGCGGCACGTGGTTTCATCAATACGCTAAAAGCACATGAGCTTTTGATGGTACTAAATGCGCAGTATCAGAACGGGATAAGAATAGAAGTATTGGATCCGGATAATTTGGGACCATTTGTCGGCTATAGCGAGGCATTGTCAACCATATCAAACATCTTATCTGAGGCCTCTTCTGATCTTTTAAGTGCCGGGGCAGAATTTCCTTTTTCCGTTCCATCAGGATTTTCAGGTTTTGACACACCGTCAACTTTCGATGAGTTTAATAAAGCGTTGGCTGCCAGAATAGCGGTCTATCAGGGAAATTATGCTGATGCTCTGACATTGCTCTCTGAATCATTTCTTGATTTAGGCGGGGATTTATATAATGGAGCATATTTCACTTTTTCGTTAACCGGTGCTGATTTATCTAACCAATTGTTCTTTGCGCAAAATTCAACTATCGCGAATGCCAGAATTGCACATCCAACTTTTATTACAGATGCTGAGGCAGGTGACACGAGGCTTAATAAGGCCCCGTTAAGAGATGCTCCTTTAACTGCAGATGGTTTAACCGGAGAGAATGATGTTTTTATATACCAGAGCAATGTTGATCCGGTAGGTATTATCAGAAATGAAGAGTTGATTCTGCTCTATGCCGAAGCGAATCACATAAGCAATCCTACAGAGGCCGTTAACGCCATAAATGTAATTAGAAATGCCGCTGGGTTGCCCAATTATTCTGGGGGAACAGCTCCGGCAGATTTGGTTAATGAAATATTGCAGCAGCGGCGCTACTCCTTATTCGCTGAAGGCGGCCATCGCTGGATTGATGTAAGGAGATTTGGCAGATTAGGAGATTTGCCATTAGATAGGGCCGGAGATGGTACTGCAGAGCAGTTCCCCATACCTCAAAATGAAAATCAATAAAAAGAAGTTAGGATTAAAAAAATCCCTGACCGCAAGGCCAGGGATTTTTTTTTAGAATCTTAAGCAGCTATTTCAAGATCCTTCTTTTTTATAGGTGTTTTTCCAGCTCCTTTTTTCAGCCGGATCTTAATCCTGTATACGATATTAAAAAGAACAGGAACTATAACCAAAGTAAGAAAGGTAGCTATAATTAATCCGAAAATAACTGTCCAGGCAAGGGGCCCCCAAAAAATGACATTATCCCCACCAATATAAATTTTAGGGTCAAACTCTGAAAACAGAGAAAAGAAATCAATATTAAGGCCAATAGCCAAAGGAATCAGGCCCAGTACTGTGGTTATAGCGGTTAACAAAACCGGTCTCATTCTGGCTTTACCACTTAATACAATTAGCTCGGTGACTTGTTCTCTGCTTAATAGCTCGTTATCATTCATGCCCAGAGAGATTTTTTTACGATCAATAAGTATTTGGGTATAATCTAAAAGGACCACTCCATTATTTACCACAATTCCGGCCAGGGAGATAATACCCATCATAGTCATCATAATTACAAAAGGCCATCCGGTAATTATTAACCCTCCGAATACACCAATAAAGCTTAAGAAAATAGCAGTCATTATAATAGCCGGTTTTGAAATACCACCGAATTGAAAAACAAGGATCAGCATGATCAGGCCTAACCCTGAAAAGAATGCGCCAACTAAAAATTGCATCTGTTTATTTTGTTCCTCAATTTGCCCGGTATAATCAATCTTTACATTGGTCGGAATAGCTTTATAATCTTCCATTTCCTTTTTTATTGCCGTTACCACTGCCCCGGCATCTGTAAATCCAGGTCTGAGTCCCGAATAAAGGGTGACAACGCGCTTTGTGTCACGGTGTTTTATTGCACTGTAGGAAGATGTATTTCTCTGAGACGCTACCGCCGAAACAGGGATTTCCTTTATTTTCCCTGTGGCCTGGTCCCTGAAGATGATATTCTGATTAAACAAGGCACTGGTATTATATCTCAGGTCTTTATTGAAGCGAACATTTATGTCATAATCTTCACCACCTTCCTTATAAATACCGGCTTTATCTCCAAAAAGGGATCGTCTTAACTGCATTCCAACCTGTCCTACGGATACCCCAAGCTCGCCCGCTTTTTCACGATCTACAATTACCTGCATACTCGGTTTTCCCGTATTGACATCTATCTTTAATTCTTCAATACCATCAATATTTTTGGTATTCAGAAAATTACGTATCTGCTCTGCCGTATTTATTAGAACATCATAATCCTTTCCTTCAATTTCAATATTTATTGGATATCCCGACGGGGGTGCCATCTGATCTTTTTCAACAGAAATGGCTATACCCGGATAAATACCTTTTAAACCATCCTGAATTTCTTTCCGAAGTGCTTCGGTATCTCTGCCATTCCTGAACTTGTACTCCTTCATAGAAATGGTTATTTTACCTCTGTGCGGCATTTCAGCTGCTGATCCTCCTTCAGTAAACGGATTTTCAGCACCCTTGCCTACCTGCGAAACACTGGAAGCCACCAGTAAATTTTCTGCGCCCTCCATATATTTGGAATCATCTGCGATAGCATAAACCCTTTTTTCAATACTCTTAGTAACTTCATTAGTCTTCTCTATTGCTGTTCCCTGTGGATACTCTATGTAGATATAAATCTCATTAGGGATATTATCGGGAAAAAACTCCACTTTTGTCCGGCCACTTCCAAGGGATATGCCAAAAGCAATAAAGGCTGTTATCAACAAGAGCACGGTAAAACCAAAGTAAGCATATACATTTCTTCCCTTCAGTGCGGTTCTCAATTGATTTTCGTACCAGTTTTCAAATCGGGAAAGGTATTTTTTCTGAAAACTCAAAGCTGCTTTCTTAAGTCCAAACTTATATATCCAGAACAAAATTGCCACTACGATCATTACCGAACCTAATCCACGGACTGCTCCACCAAATATGAGGATAAATAATCCAATTCCTCCAAGCACGATGCTGAGGCGAATAAGTTGTTTTCTCGTCAGCTCTTTATCTCCAACCTCCATAAAACTGGATACCAGCATGGAATTCATAAAAATGGCCACAAACAATGAAGAGCCGAGGACGATAGATAATGTTATTGGGAAATAGATCATGAACTCCCCAAAAAGACCGGGCCAAAGGCCAAGGGGTACAAATGCCGCTACCGTGGTGGCCGTAGATATGATTATGGGGAAAGCAATTTCTCCAATACCTTTTTTGGCCGCCTCAATACGGGACATACCCTCTTCCTCTATCAGTCTATAGACGTTTTCAACAACCACAATACCGTTATCCACCAGCATTCCCAGTCCCATTATCAGGCCAAATAAGATCATGGTATTTAAAGTATAACCTAGTGCTGATATGATCATGAAGGACATGAACATGGACATTGGGATAGCAAAACCAACAAATAATGCGTTGCGAAATCCTAAAAAGAACATTAATACCGTTACCACCAATATGATTCCAAAAATAATATTATTCACCAGGTCATCGACCTGATTTAAAGTCCGGCTGGAAGAATCATTCGCTATACTTATTTGAAGGTCCGCAGGGAAATAGTTCTCCCTGGAATCCTTTACAATTTCCTTTATGCGGTCTGCTGCAGTAATAGCATTTTTACCTGCTCGTTTTTTTATATCGAGCATTACTACGCTTTGACCTTGTTCTCTGGCGTAGGTAATTTTCTCTTCTTCCTTAAAGGAAACAGTAGCAATATCCTTAAGATATACAGCATCATTATTTTCTGATTTAACTACAAAGTCTTCAAGTTCACCGGGGGTTTCTATTTCACCTAATATCCGAATGGTGCGGCGCTGTCCGCTGGTCTTTAAGTTTCCTGCGGACATGGTCATATTCCCATTACTTATGGCTTGTATTACATCATCAAAACTTACCTTGGCTGCCATCATTTTATAAATGTCGACGGCTACTTCCACTTCTTTTTCCTGGGCTCCCCTAATGTCTACAGCTTTTATTTCCGGTAAATCTTCAATTTCGTCTTCCAGGTACTCCCCAAATTCCTTTAATTTATCAACGGGATAATCTCCAGTAAGGTTGACATTCATAATAGGAAATGATTCAGATAAATTGAGGTCAAAAACATCGGGCTCTACCTTTGCGCCATTGAAAATGGGCCAGTCTTCACTCGCCTTTTCACTGTCAACTTCGTCTTTTACTTTCTGTTTAGCACTTTCGACAGAAATATCTTCATCAAATTCAATAACAATCATGGAATAGTCTTCCTGTGAGGTGGATGTAATTTCCACCAGATTACTCACATTCTTTAGTTTGTCTTCCAGGGGATCTGTTAGCAGGCGCTCAATGTCTTCTGCTGTATTTCCCGGATAAATTGTGCTGATATATATTTTGGTTTCTTTTATTTCAGGGAAGTCTTCTCTGGGCATTGAAAAATAGGAAGATAATCCAATGAATAAAAAGATCCCTATCATTACATATATCACGGAAGGATTATCAATAGCCCAGGAGGACAATCTAAATTCCTTATCGACGTTTTTCTGTTGTTTACTCATAGGGGTTATTGGATTATTTTAACTTGCTGATTTTCCCTGACATTTCTGGCTCCCTCCATTATTACCTGTACCCCGGGATTAATTCCGGACAATACTTCCACATGGTCTCCTTGTGTTTTACCGGTAACAATGATCTGTTTTTTTGCTGTTGCCATATCGTTGGAATCAACATCGGTGGCTATATAAACATATTGTTCGCCTTCGGCATTTTCAGATATCGCACTCTGAGGGATTAAAATTGCCTTCTCATTACTGTAATTGTTAATTTGCACGCGGGCAGTAAGATTGGGCTTAATATTACTCTTATTATTAGGAACAGCTATTTCCACTTTAAAAGATCTGTTAGTTGGATTTATAAAGTTTCCTGTCTGACGTACTTTTGAAGTTATACTGTCTCCCAGGACAGGGAAATAGACTTGTACATCCTTACCTACAGTTACACCATTCAAATAGGTCTCCGGCACATCTACTTCGATATACATATCTGACAGATTGACAATGCGAAATACGGCTTGTCCATTCGCCGGTGAAACAACGGTTCCCTGTTCCTGAATAACATCATCGATAATTCCGGAAAAAGGAGCTCTTATTTCAGATTTCGATAACTGACTTTGCGCCTGTTTAACAGAATTCTCAACCGCCATATAGTTTGCCTCAGCCTGTAAATATTGAATTTCAGATCCTATTTTTTGTTCCCAAAGTCTTTTTTGTCGTTCAAATGTAGTTTTCGCAAGTGCAGCCTGAGTTTTTAATTGTTCAAGTTGACTACTTAAGCCACCATCATCTATGGTTGCCAGAAGCTGACCCTTATTCACCTTTTGACCTTCTGTTACGAATACGCGAAGCAAGCTGCCATTCATTTCAGGGTAAATCAGCACATTTTGTTTGGTCATGACATTTCCCTGCAAATCCAGATAATAACGAAATGGTTGTTCTTCTGTTTTTAAGGTAGTAACCAGGGCTAATTTTGAATTACTGTCCTTTAGTTGGATAACGGAATCCAGAAGCCTGAGCTCCTTGTTTAATATTTTTTGTTGCTCGCTGATTTCTTGTTTTTTTAACTTAATCGCCTCTAAATTCCCTTCAGCAATCAAGGTTTCAACAGATTTTATATTTCCATTCCCACAAGATGTAATAATCAGTGAAATTAGAATCAGGAAAAATATATTTTTCATTTTGTAAGGGTTTGCAAGTTGAGGGTTTAATTATTAAGAACTGTTTCAAGTTCCGTTTTTCTATTGATTACCTGAACCATGGATTCCAGATAATCCTGTTGTGCGCTATAAAGTTGAACCTGTGCCTGTCTTAATTCAAAACTGGTAGCCAGACCTTCAAAATATTTAGTTTCGTTTTTCTTTTCAATCCGCTCTGCAAGGTTGAGATTGTTTTTGGTGGTTTCATATTCTTCAATGGAGAAAATGTAATCACTCTTAGCCCGTTCGAGTTGAAGTCTGATCTGTTCCTCGGTCTCTGTCAATTGTGTTTTTGCCTGGTCATAGGCAATTTTGGCTCTTTGGGTGGTAGCACTTCTATTAAGTGAACTGAATATGGGAATTTTCAAATCAAAGCCTAAAACAGATGCCCCATACCATTGTTGTTCATTTTCAAAAAATGTAAACGTATTGCTAAAGGCAGAAGTTCCATAGTTTACAAAGGCATTAAGTGTGGGCAAAGCTTTACTTTTGGCCAGCTTTAATTCATAATATCTTTGTTCGTTGAGGTTGGATACTAATTTATAGTCCACGTTATTTTCCATGAAGAACTCAGATTCCAAAAGATTAAAATCTATTTGTTTGAGAACGAGATCGTCAAGATTTTCTGTTAGTTCCGTTTGGTTTTCAATTGGAAGCCCCATCATCAAATTCAACATTTGCAGTGTAATATCTTCAAACCGGATGGAATTTTTTAATGCACTACTAATGGAAGACAACGTAATCTGAAGTTGTTCAACACTCTCTTCATCGCCCAGGCCGTTCTCATATAATTTTTGGGTTTCAAAAAGATTTTTCTCCAATGTAGCCTTATTGTTTTCAAGAATAGCGACGGTTTCCTTGGCCAGTAATACATTGCCATATGCTTCTATGACTGCTTTTCTTACTTCCTGATCTGTTTTTTCCTTGTTATTTTGGCTATATCTGAGAAAGGCTTCAGTGGCTTGAACTCCCACGATGTAGGAGCCGTCGAATATTTGCTGCCGAAGGGTTGCGGTTGCATTAACCTGATTTTGTTGGCCAAATACAACGGGAAGAAAAGACCCGGGGTCACCTCCTACAATTTCACCCGGTATAAGTGTTACGGGTTGTTTTAATTGATTTTGATAGCTAAGAGTACCATCAATTTGAGGCAGTCCTGTGGCAATAATCTCCCACTTTTGTTTTTGAGCATCTAATATTTCCCTATCTGAATTAATGACGCTGTAGTTATATTCCAGCGCATAGACTATAGCTTCTTCAAGTGAAAAGCTTTTAGGAAGGTCCTGTGAAAAAGTCAGGTTAGTGCCGATAAATGTTAAGAGGGTTAAAAATTGAACTTTCATTTAATCCTGATTTGAATTGATTATTTCGTTTAGTATTTCCCTTCCCCGGGATGTAACAATTCCACGGAGGTGATATTCCAAATAATCATCCATGAGTTCTGCCACAGGGAATTTATTGGGTGGAAATAGTCGGTTGTCCTTGATGCTGGAGACACCTGAAAAGTAGATTCTGGCAACAAATTCTATATTCAGATTATTCCGGTAAATACCTAGCTCTATACCTTTATGCACATTATTCACCACACAACCATGCATCATATCAAATTGCTTTTTACGAAGGGTATTGTAAATTCTTGGATAATATTTTTGAAGCTGGTATTGTGGAGAGGTTTTTTCCTCATTTAAATGTTCCATCACTAGTTTTTTGATCTCATAAAGCTCTTCAATAGGGTTCTTTTTGAGATAGCATATTTGATCAATTCCACAGGAAACCGAATCAAATACTTGCATAGTACAAGCCTCAACAAGCCTGGTCTTGTTTTCAAAATGGGAATAGATTGTTTTTTTGGAAATACCCATAGTCTGGGCAAGATCGTCCATGGTTACGCTCTTAAACCCGAGATTTAAAAAGAGGTCTGTAGCCTGTTTTAGAATTTTTTCCTTCATAATTAGCAACAAATATAAACAGGAAACTATAAAAACATAAAAAGTTTCCAAAGTTTTACTTTTATTTAACAATTCCTGGATTTATGACATTTTTTGTTAACAGGAAGTTTACATAAAAGCCTTTAAATGGAAGCTTTTAATGTATTTTTGAAAAAAAAATTAAAAATGCTGGATATCGAGTTCTTTCGGGCACGTTTTAATACCTATCTCAAAAATAAACTAACGACCAAAGATCCCATCAATTTGTATGAGCCCATTGTTTATATCATGGGTATTGGAGGCAAGAGGCTCAGACCAATACTGACGCTTATTAGCACGGATGTTTTGGGAGGTAACTATGAGGAGGCCATGGATGCGGCTCTGGCAATTGAAGTTTTTCACAATTTTTCCTTGGTACATGATGACATTATGGATGCGGCTCCACTTAGAAGAGGAGAAAAGACTGTCCATAAAAAGTGGGATATTAACACAGGTATTTTATCAGGGGACGTAATGCTTATTAACTCGTATCAATATTTTGAAAATTATCCGGCGGATTTATTTAAATCGTTGATTGAAGTTTTTAGTAAGACTGCAATTGAGGTTTGTGAAGGGCAGCAATATGATATGGACTTTGAAATTAGTAATGCGGTTAGTGTTCCGGATTACCTGAAAATGATTACCTATAAAACGGCGGTATTGGTTGCGGCAGCCATGAAAATGGGAGCAATAATTGCCAAGTCTTCGAGGAACACTCAGGATGCAATTTACAATTTTGGAATCAACCTCGGCATAGCTTTTCAGTTACAGGATGACTATCTGGATGCCTTTGGAAATCCCGAGAATTTCGGGAAACAGGTAGGTGGAGATATCATTGAGAATAAGAAAACGTTTCTTTATCTTAAAGCAATAGAATTAGGGAGCACAGAAGAAATAAATGAATTGAAAAACCTTTTTTCCATTAAACCGCAGAACCCTCAGGAAAAAATACAAACCGTGAAGGAAATATTTGTTCAAAGTGGTGCGGCAGATGTTACCAGGGAAGAAATTAAAAAATTTACACAACGGGCATTCAAAATACTGGAATCCCTGGAGGCCCCTGATAGTAAAAAGAAAATTCTTGAGGAACTGGGGAATAAGCTCATGAACAGGGAAGTTTAGAACAACCTTTTCAATAGCGCATTTATAAAATAAGTTTTAGGGCAACTTGAGATAATCTGAAGATCTTCTTTTAGGTTGGTGTCCTCATCTAAAAATTTAAATATAAGCTGTGGGTTGCTACCCTTAAAAAGTGACTCAAAAATACGCCTACCCTTGCTGTTGTCTTCATAAAGGATATCTAATAATAGCAAATCATAATACCAATAGCGGTCTTTGGAATTAAAAGAATGGAGTGGTTTATTCCTTTTGAGAAAAACTGCTAATTCTTTGATTTTTCTATTGGTACTCATAAAGGTGTATCCCGTACTGGGTTTGGCCCAGCCACCTGCTATTCCTATATGTAATATGTTATCACTGTTGTTTGCAGAAAAATTAAAGCAGGTCATTGGTATATTACCCCTTTCTTTTTCCTGTATCTTGTAATTGGTACACTCCAGTTTTTCTTCAATATACGCCTTAATGGCACTTTCATATTCTTCTTCCGGTAATAACCTCGATGAAAATAAGGTATACTCAACCAAACCTTCGGTTTCTGAAAAGGGGAGAACATACATAAAACGGGTATTTCCCATTTGTGGAATTGAAAAATCCATAAAAGTGGCCTTTTCAGGATTGAAAACAGCTTTATCAGATTTAATAAACCATCCAATGAAGTGCTGTTGCAAAACGGGGTATTTTGTTTGGTTATAAAAGGATTTATAATCAAAAGTGCTGTTAAAAACCTTCTTAGCGCGGAAACTTCCATTTTCCGAAGTTACAGTGACATGGATTTTATTGTCCGTTATATCTGTAACCAGAGATTGAGAAAATGTAATATTGCCATAAGACCGGATACGATGCAAATAACTATTATAAAAATCGAGTCCGCGTAACATCTTATAGGAATATGGTGATATTTCGTGATCGGCCTTATAATTTTCACCGTAAAACTGAATTTGACTCCAGCTTTTATAAATTATTTTATCAAAGTCCCCGGCATTTTTCTCCCAAAAGCACCAGGTGCGGTCATTAGTCTTTTTGGCATCCTTGTCGAGTAATAATACAGTCATATCCTTAAAATAAGGATCACTACCAAGCGCATCGGCTAGCATTAAACCTGCCGCACCGGCACCAATTATAATAAAGTCGTAATCTGTCTGCACAAGTTCGAAAAACATCAAAAGTACAAATTACAGTTCAAGTAGATAGGGTCCTTAGTTCAATTGGTATCGTATTCCAATAAATCCTCTCATTCCTTGATTTGGGCCATATACATAAGTAGGATCGAAAGTAAGCCCGTAGGGGTTGTCTGTTGTTGGGATTGCCTTACCTGAACTATCGAATTCAACATTCTTGTCAAAAGGATCATTTGCTCGTGCTATTATAAAAGGATTCCCTTTATTTGGGGTCCAGTCCAGGAGATTTTTTATTCCACCATAAAATTCAAAATTTTTCAAACCGGAATAAGTGAATTGAATATTTTGAATACTCCAAATTGGCGAAAATTCTTGTCTGGGATCAAGGTCGCTTAATAGGGGTAAACGCATTGGCCCATATAGATTGCCGGTGTAATCCATACTGAGATTAATGGTTCTTAAGGCGTAGGATACACCCCAGGTTCCGCTAAATCTTTCGGTCAGGATTTGCCGTTGAGTGATCCCGTTTTTGGTATTGCTTACATCCATAAGGGTAGCTCCTAAAAGCACTTTAAGTCCGGAAGGAAAAGCCAGATCAACATTTGCACTTAAACCCCTGGAGACGGATTTACCCTCTAAATTCCTATAAATGATCAGATTTGGGTCTGTATCGTAATCAGGAAGTATGACATTATTAAAATACGTATAAAAAGCCGAGGCATCAAGACCTATAAATGTTCCATTAGTGCTATAAATTTTTTTGAGGTAGTTAAGATTGATATTGACAGATCTTTCCGGTTTCAGTTCTTCAGCAATGATTACCTCTCTGGCCCCGGTTAAAGCGGCGTGTTCCTCAGTGAAAAGATTTACAACCCTGAAACCCGTACCGGCATTCAAGCGGATAATATCATTGTCTGAAAACTTCCACTTATAGGCCAGTCGTGGAGTGAAAATTGAACCGTGTCTCTTGTCATAATCGTAACGGATACCGGTAAGTAAAGAGTGTTTATTGGAAAATTTTATTTCATCCTGAATAAACAGACTTGGGATCCAGACATTATCTGCTTTATTTACACTTTGTTCTGAAGTAGCGGTCGTATTGTCATCATAATAGTTATATCTTATTGAGCTTCCTATAAGTAAATCATTTTTGCCAATGGCCTTATCCCATGTTACCTGGCCAAAGCCTATTCGCTGATCTGCGAGAAATGGAGTTATCCCGTATACGGAATTTTGGTGGTGGTCATTGTATGAAACTGACAGCAGAATATTTTCTTTAAACGGCAATTGATATTTTCCTAATATTTCCCACCTGGTGGTGTAGATGCTTTCACCATAAATTTCGTCTCCCCCTCTGAATTCAGGCGTCCATTGCATTTCACCCCCCCATCTGTCCTCGTAAAAAAAACGGCCGGCCAATGAAAAAATACGGTTATATGCCCTGTTCAGACTCCATTTTTGGAAGAATGAAATGCGATTCTGGAGGGTTAAATCTGTGAAATTATCTCCATTGTCATCAATGGGGTTATTGTATATGAAATAATTTAAACCTAACAATAAGTTGGACTTATTGCCCAATTCAATTTTGGACCCTATATCCAGGTTGTATTCCCCCCAGCCACTCATAAAACTGTCTGCAGCAAATATGGGTGCACTAATCATATTTTTGGTAATTATATTAATAAGACCCCCTACAGCTTCACTTCCATATAAAGTGGATGCGGGGCCTTTAATAATTTCAATTTGATCTATCAGGGAGTTGGGGATGCCGGAGAGACCATAGACAGTACCTAAACCACTCACTATAGGCATGCCATCTATCAGCACCAGGGTATATGGCCCTTCCAGACCATTGATATGGATATCCCCGGTATTGCAAACATTGCAGTTAATCTGAGGCCTTACGCCATTGATGTTTTGGAGGGCTTCAAAAATACTTGGCGTAGGGTTTTTTTTGAAAAATGCAGGGGTATACACTTCAACCGGGACGGGACTTTCCAATCTATTCACGGGTTTTAAAGTGCCGGTAACCACCATTTCATCCAACTGTTCTGATGAAGTTTTGAGCAAAATGGTAAGCACCAGTGAGGCATTGTTGGCCAAAGTGACTTCTTGGTAAAAGCTGGTGTAACCGACTGAAGAAGCTTTAATTTTATAGGTTCCATCCGGAATATTAGTTATGGTAAACTCACCCTTCCTATCTGAGGACGAACCAAGATCCGTTCCCTGAAGGTATATATTTGCAAATGGAACAGGTCCTTTTCCATCTATGATAATACCTTTTATACTATTTTCCTGAGAGTATATATTGGATATCCTCACTATACTTATAAACCCTAATAAGATTAGTTTTAAATAAAAGGCTAAAAATTTCATATGCCAAATAAATAATTTAGACAAATCTAAATATATGTTTTTAGAAATAAAAATGTATTTTTGTAAAAATGTTTTTTATGACCCATTCTGAGGAGAATTATATAAAAGCAATATTCCATTTGGGTTTTGAGGGTTTGGAAGTGATTTCAACCAATGCTTTGGCGGAACGGATGGAAACCAAACCTTCTTCTGTGACAGATATGCTGAAAAGATTATCTGAAAAGGGGCTGGTGAAGTACAAAAAATATCAGGGGGCATCACTGACTGATCTGGGCATTAAGACAGCCTTATCTATTGTTAGGAAACATCGATTATGGGAGGTTTTTCTGGTTGAAAAATTAAATTTTAACTGGGATGAAGTGCACGAAATAGCTGAACAATTAGAACACATTAAGAGTGAAAAACTTATTGATAAACTTGATGAATTATTAAACTATCCAAAATTGGATCCTCATGGCGACCCTATTCCTGGTAAAAATGGCGAGTTGATGGAGGCCCATAAACAACTATTAAGTCAAATGCCCATAGATTCTTCAGGGATTTGCGTTGGGGTAAAAGATTCATCTGCTGCATTTTTAAGATTCCTGGATAAAAACGAAATAGCACTGGGAAATAAAATTAAGATACTTGAAAAAGAAGAGTTTGATAATTCAGTGCGCATTCTGATAGACCACAGGCAATTGCACCTTTCCCAGCAGATAGCTTCCAATTTATTTATTAAAAAGATAAACTTGTGATGGAAAATGTTATTAGTTATTTAGAATCAATTGATCCCATTTTAGCAGCGTTATACGCAACACTTTTTACATGGGGGGTTACCGCCCTGGGTGCCGGGCTTGTTTTCTTTTTTAAGGGCATGAACAGAGCTCTCTTGGATGGAATGCTTGGATTTACCGGAGGGGTAATGGTAGCTGCCAGTTTTTGGAGCCTTCTGGCCCCCGGCATAGAAATGAGTCCGGGCGAAGGCTTTGTCAAGGTAATACCGGCGGCAGTAGGGTTCTTGCTTGGGGCTGTTTTTATTTACGGCCTGGACAAGGTTTTACCTCATTTACATATAAATTTTAAGCGGAGTGAAGGAATTAAAACACCCTGGCACAGAACAACGCTTCTTACCCTGGCCATCACTTTGCATAATATCCCCGAAGGTCTCGCAATAGGTGTGCTTTTTGGTGGTGTGGCTTCAGGTTTTGAAGGAGCGAACATAGGAGGCGCAGTGGCTTTGGCACTGGGGATTGGTTTGCAGAACTTTCCTGAAGGTTTTGCGGTAGCAATGCCTTTAAGAAGACTCGGGTTGAGCAGGCTAAAAAGTTTTACCTATGGCCAGGCATCTGCTATGGTAGAGCCTATAGCCGCAATTTTAGGCGCATGGGCCGTACTAACTTTCCAGCCAATTCTTCCTTATGCCTTATCATTTGCGGCCGGGGCGATGATTTTTGTTGTTGTGGAAGAGGTTATACCTGAGACCCAACAAGACAAATACACAGATATTGCCACAATGGGATTCATTGGGGGGTTTATTATTATGATGGCCTTGGATGTGGGTTTAAGCTAATACTCCACATAATTAATTTTTCGCTTTTCATCATTCCCCCATTAAGGCAAATGCGCCCTTTGTTAAAAATCTTGAATCGTCAGGAAAGTCATTTGCATTTATTACGACTGTATAGCTATCATGAACTGCACTTACTTCCACCTTTACCGGCTTGAAATTATACACATCACCTTTTTTTTCTTCCAGTAGCAGGAGGTATGAAGCGCCCTCTTTGATTACTATTGCCTCCGAGGGAATACTCATAGTAACATTATCTGAAATAATTATAGTTGCATTGACGAACATTCCTGTCAGAAAATTGTGCTTGTTCAGATCTTTAAGATGACCATGTACCTTTACCGTTCTGTTTTCTTCGATTGACGTACTTATTAAATAAACCTCAGCGGTATATTCTTCGGATGATGCTTCCGGAATTTTAAATTTAATTTCCTGCCCTTTCTTAAGCTTCATTATATCCTTTTCAAAAACTGACAATTCCAGATGGATATGGTCATTATCTACAATTTCAATAATAGGTGTTGCCGGTGAAACATACATCCCGAGTGTGACATTGACCTTCGTAATATCACCACCTATAGGTGCCTTTAAAGAAGATGTTGTACTTATAATGCCTTTTTCAACGTCTGAAGGCGATATTTTTAACAGATCCAATTGTTTTCGAAGCCCATAATAAGTGGCTTCTGCTTTTTTATAGTCACTTTCCGCCTTTAAAAAACTTTTCTGTGATGAAATGTTTTCCCTGTTCAAAATTTGCTGGCGTTCGTATTCTGATTTCAAATAGGTTAATTGTTCCTTTGTCTCCAGGTATTCCTGCTGTAAGGTTACAAATTCGGGGTTTTCTATTAATACCAGTGTTTGCCCTTTTGAAACGCGATCTCCAATGAGTAGATGTGTATTTTTTATATATCCGCCCATAGGTGCACTAACTGTGGCTCTATTTGCCGGTGGCACATCAATAGTTCCATTGGCCTGTACCTGTTCAGGAAAAGATTTTTCTTCCAGGCTACCCATTGCCATGCCGTTTTCCTCGAATTGTTCACTCGAAAGTTCAATAATGGTATCTTCAGGATTTACATCCTCCTGCACATCTGATCTGTGAACCGGATCTGAATTTTTACAACTTAAAATACTGATCACAAAAATGAATTGAATGAAATAGTATAAAATGCGATTCATAACTAAGATTTTAATAAGTTAGGTAATTAATGGCAATGACGGTTTGATTGTATTCATTCAGACTACTTAAATAATCCAGTTTAATATCATAGGCTTTTTCAAGGCTCAGGATATACTCGAAATGATTGATTTCACCGTTTTTGAAACTTAGCGTAGCGGTTTTCAAAATTTCATCGGATAGGTCAGTACCTTCATCTTCATAGTATTTGAGCACCTTTTCCTGCTTTGTTAACCGGGCATATAATGAACTGTATTGTACATTTAACTGAATTTCAAATTCCCTTGATTGTTCAACTGCGATATCCCGGGCTATGCTGGATGCCTTAATTTTGGAAGATTGCCCAAAAAACAACAACGGGATTTTAAGGCCCAGAAAATATCCAAATAAATTTTCATTCAAATTACTGTTCGATCCAACAAAATAGCTCAAACTCAGGTCCGGCAGTAAGAGTTGTTTTTCATAGCTGTGTTGGATGTCAAAAAGGTCCACTTTGTTCTGGTAGTATTTTAATTCTATGCTCTTGTCCACTTCCGTAGGACTTAATTCGACCTTTTTCTGTGTTGCCAATGCAATAGTTAAGCTGTCTTCAACCTGGACCATTTTGATCAAATTCATATAGCCTAATACAACATCCTGTTTTGCCTGTTCCAGCTTAATTTGAATTTGTTTTTGTCTGGACACGGCGGTTATTTTTTCCAGGTAATTGGTTTCTCCAAGTTCAAATCGCCGTGAAGCTATCACCGCAAAATTGCTATACAGGCTATCGATTTGTCTGTAAACAGATTCCTTCTCTCTGGCATATTGATACTCATAAAATAGTGATGTGACCTCCTTTTTCAGGATTTTCTCACGAATTTCATAAGCACTTGACGTCAGGGTATAGTCCGCTTTATTTAGCTTTTTTTTCGAAAAATAAACCGTTGGAAAAAGAAAATCCTGCTGCACACCAAAGACGTTCAGGGGTTCATTATTGATAGCCAGGTTATTCTGATCAAATTCATAGTAAATCCTGGTTTTGTCAAATGAGAAAGCACTCGATATTAGAGCATCAGACTCACTCACCTTTAATGATTCTGCTTTGAGGCCCGCATTGTTCTCCAACGCAATTTCCATTAAACCGTTAAGGTTTACAGTATTTTCCTGAGCCCCCAAAAGGGATGTAAAAAGAATACTTATAATCAAAAGAGTATTTGATTTCTTCTTCTTGATAAGTTCCTTTATCCCGGGTTTTCCAGGTTTGTTATAGAGCCAATATAATACCGGAAGGACAATAAGAGTCAAAAGGGTGGCAGATACCAACCCTCCAATCACAACGGTAGCCAGGGGACGTTGAACTTCCGCGCCCACATTGGTGGATATTGCCATAGGCAGAAACCCAAAAGCAGCTGCAGCGGCGGTTAATACAACCGCCCTCAGCCGGTCTTTGGTACCCTGAATAATTAGCGCCTCCATACTTTCAAAATTTTCTGGTTTTAGTTCTTTAAAATGTTCTATTAATACAATCCCGTTGAGAACGGCAATACCAAAAAGGGCTATAAAACCTACCCCTGCAGAAATGCTAAATGGTAAATCTCTTATCCATAACAACATTACGCCACCAACAGATGCCAGTGGAATTGCCGTAAAAATCATCAAGGCTTCCTTAATGGATTTAAAAGCCAGGTAAAGCAAGACAAAAATTAATACCAGTGCAATAGGAACCGCAACCATTAATCTTGATTTTGCACTTTGCAGGTTTTCAAATTGCCCGCCATAACTTATCGTATATCCTGCAGGCAACTTTATGTGGTCATTGATTAAGTTTTGGACATCATCTACTACTGACTGTAAATCTCTGTTACGGACATTTATTCCTACCACGATCCTCCTTTTGGTGTCATCCCGGGATATTTTAGCAGCTCCTTTTTGATAGGAGATATCAGCAAGCTCACTCAATGGGACTTTTCCACCGGAAGGCAGATCAACAAATAAATTCTTAAGATCGTCAATGTCCTGCCTGTTTTCGCTGGTCAATCGAACTACTAGGTCAAACCTCTTTTCTCCTTCGTAAACACTACCCACTTTTTTTCCGGCAAAGCCCATAGCGATCATATCATTCAGCTCCTTGATATTCAGTCCGTATCGCGCAATTTTTTCACGTTTATATCTGACGTTCATCTGAGGAAGGCCTACAATTTTTTCTACGGTAATATCAGCGGCCCCGTTCACATTTGCAATTAATGTTTTTATTTGGTTGCCAATTTTGCTGAGGACTTCCAAATCTTCACCGAAGATTTTGATGGCAATATCTGCTTTAACGCCCGTAATTAGCTCATTAAACCTCATTTCAATAGGCTGGGTAAATTCTATTTCTATGCCTGGAAGTATTGAAAGTGCCTCTTTGAATTTATTGGCCAGTTCATCCTTCGAGTTTGCGGTCACCCATTCTTTTTTTGAATTTAAAATGATTATGACATCACTTTCTTCCATAGACATTGGGTCGGTAGGAACTTCTGCAGCACCAATCCGTGTCACTACCTGTTTTACTTCTGGAAAGTTATTCAGTAAAATTTGCTCTATCCTGGTTGTCGTTTCCACAGTTTTACTTAGTGATGTGCCGGTTTTTAAAACCGGTTGTATTACAAAATCGCCTTCATCCAGTGTGGGGACAAATTCACCTCCAAGAGATATAAAAAGAGGTGCAGTTAGCACTAAAACCAACGCAGCCAGACTTAAAACCGTTTTTTTACTTCTAAATGCCCAACGGATAGTAGGATCAAAAGAATTATTGAGCCAACGCATTAAATGTATCGAAATGTTCTTTTTAGATGGATCAGAAGGTTTGAGGAACAGAGATGAAACTACCGGAACATAAGTAAAACACAAGAGCATTGCACCCATAAGGGCAAAACTAAAAGTTAACGCCATTGGCCTGAACATTTTACCTTCTACTCCGCTCAGTGAAAGAATGGGTATAAAAACGATCAGGATGATAAACTGACCAAAAATTGCGGAGTTCATCATCTTCGACGCCCCCTGATAAGTTATTTTATCCGTAAAACTAAGCTTATCAGCACGTGTTAATTTACTCATTTCATCACGTTTTCCTGAGATTTGAAACGCAATGAATTCCACGATGATTACTGCCCCATCTATAATTATTCCAAAATCTATGGCGCCCAGGCTCATTAAATTGGCATCTACCTTAAACAAATACATTAAAGACAGGGCAAATAATAAACTAAGCGGAATTACTGAAGCAACCACCAACCCGGATCTTAAATTACCCAATAAGAGGACAACAACAAAAATTACGATCAGACAACCGAAAATTAAATTTTCGGTCACCGTAAAAGTTGTTTTACTGATAAGCTCACTTCTATCCAGAAAGGCATTTATCTGTACCCCCTCTGGCAGTGAATTTGAAATTAAATTTACTCGATCCTTAACGGCATCAATTACCTCTTTGGAATTGGCATCTTTAAGCATCATTACCTGACCCAGGACTTTTTCGCCCTGTCCATTTCCTGTAATGGCACCAAAACGAGTGGCACTTCCAAAGCTGACGCTGGCCACATCCCTTATATAAATTGGAATGGAATTCTCGTTTTTTACCACTATGTTTTCAATATCCTGTAAAGAAGAAACCAAACCCTCACCCCGGATAAAATAAGCCTGATTCACCTTTTCAATATACCCGCCACCTGTAACACTATTATTAAGTTCCAGGGCATTTATTACCTCCTTTGACGTGATGTTCATCGCATTTAACTGCTCCGTATTTATGGCAACTTCATATTGCTTCAAAAAACCTCCCCAGGTATTGACTTCAACAACTCCGGGAATCCCTGAGAGCTGTCTCTTTACCAGCCAATCCTGAATTGTCCTTAAGTCTGTAGTCGAATATTTTCCCTTATATCCCGGTTTTACATCCAGGATATACTGGTAGATTTCGCCAAGTCCCGTAGTAATCGGTCCCATCTCCGGAGTTCCAAAGCCTTCTGGAATAAATTCGGAAGCTGATTTAATCTTTTCCGCGATCAACTGCCGGGGGAGGTATGTACCCATGCGGTCATCAAAGACAATGGTTACTACCGAAAGGCCAAATTTAGAAATGGACCTGATTTCCTGTACGCCAGGTAAATTGGCCATTTCCAGCTCCACAGGATAGGTAATAAACTGCTCCATGTCCTGGGTGGATAAACTCCTTGATGTGGTAATTACCTGCACCTGGTTATTGGTAACATCCGGAACGGCTCCAATCGATATCTGGGTCAGGGAAAACAACCCAAATCCAATTAAAAACAGGGTGAATAGGAGGATAATGAACTTCTTCTTAATACTGAATTCTATAATACGTGATAACATAATCCATGGAATAATAATTGATATTCATGCATAATCTTCTGAGGAAATTATGCGTATGAAAAAAAATAACCAAAATGATTTATACTACACGGGGTGGTTGGAAAGGACCTTCCTGCTCATGATTTAGATATGAGACCTGGTAAAAGTAATTTGCGGCAGAAGTTGCTATTTCGTCTATAAGATTAATATGAAATGCCGGCATATCTTTAATGACAAAAGCGGAAAAAAGGTTCATGTGTGCCTGGTGCTGAAATGGCAATTCTTCGTGCTCCTGTTTTTCTTCCTGATGTTTTTTGGTATGGTCAGCTTCAAGCTCCCCATAATGTTTAGAGATAAAGACAAAAAAGTTGTCGCCATATTTTTCAGAATGAAATTTGGCATGCTCTATTAATTCACTAAGATCAATAAGATCGCTGATACAAATGTTAAAACTTTGTATCAGGATAAGGAAAGAAGCTAATATGGAAACTGATTTTACCGCCATACTCTTAGGGTAAAGATACTATTTTCCCCGATATTTTTTAAAAAGTTAAAAACACTTAGAGTAAATAGGCATATTAGGGAATTTTAAATCATACAAAACCATTGATTTCATTTACCCCTGAATTCTTTTTGGAGATTACCAAGAACCCGAAGTATTTCAAAATACCCTGGATAATTAATCCAAGTCTTCTTCAATAATTTCATAGGGGATGGTATCTATCAGGTAGCTTAAGGCTTTAATTCTGGCATCTGTTTTTCTGTCTGCATTTATAATTACCCATGGGGAATCCTTTAAATTTGTATGTTCGAACATTTTGAGCTTAAAGGTGGTGTATTCATCCCACAACTCCTGGGCTCTGCGGTCTACATCAGTCATTTTCCATTTTTTTAATGGATTGGACTTAATTTCTTTAAATCGAAAAGCTTGTTCCTCTTTCGTTATTGAAAAATAGAATTTTATTAAATATGTATCAGAATCCATGACCATTCTTTCAAAACTGTTGACATGTTTCATAAAATTCTGGTACTGTGATTTTGTACAAAAACCATTGACGGGTTCAACAACAGCCCGGTTGTACCAACTTCGGTCAAAAAAGACTATTTCACCGGGTTTTGGAAGTTTATTTACATAGCGCTGAAAATACCATTGCCCTCTTTCTTCGATAGTAGGTTTGGGCAATGCAACGATCCTGTATTGCCGCGGATTAATATGTGCAGTAATCCTTCTTATGGCTCCTCCCTTACCTGCCGCATCCCGGCCTTCAAAAAGGACTACTATTTTCTTGTTTTTTGTGATAACCCAGTTTTGAAGTTTAATGAGTTCTGTCTGAAGTTCTTTAAATTTTAATTCGTGCCTGGTTAAACGCAACGCCTTTTCAATATTGACTTTTTTATCAGATAATAGGCTTTTTAAACCAATAGAGGAATTAAGCAAACTAATTTCTTCTTCATTTAGTAATATAGGATTGGGATTTTTCGTTTGCATAGCCTAAATATCAATTTGTTCAATATGCCTGTAATACCTGAGAATAATATTGGGATCCTGTAATATGGTTGTTTTGTGTTTTGTCTTTCTGGTATAATCAAATTTTGAAAGCACATACCGAATACTCTCCAGACGGGCTATTTTTTTGTTATTGGCCTTCACAATAATCCACGGACTGAAAGTGGTATGGGTTTTGGAGAACATTTGTTCTTTATAATGGCTGTATTTATCCCATAAAGCCTGTCCTTTTTTATCTACCGGACTAAATTTCCACTTTTTCAGGGGATTTAATAACCGACTTTCAATACGTTTTTTTTGCTCTTTTTTGGAGATAGAAAACCAAAATTTTATAAGTACAACGCCATCCTCATAAAGCATATGTTCAAAACCCGGAACCTGTACCATAAATTGCTTATAATCATGTTTGTTACAAAAACCCATTACGGGTTCGACAACGGCTCTGTTGTACCAGCTTCTGTCGAAAAAAACAATCTCCCCAGGATTTGGAAGTTCTTTTATATACCTTCTAAAATACCATTGCCCGCGTTCAACATCAGTTGGTTTGGACAGTGCTACGACCCTCATTGATCTTGGGTTAAGGTGTTCGGTAAAACGTTTTATAGCACCTCCTTTGCCGGCTGCATCCCTGCCTTCAAAAAGTATGGCCACCCTAAGTTTATGTTTGGTCACCCACTGCTGTAAATTTACCAATTCTGCCTGTAAAAGTCTTAATTCTTCCTCATAGCGAACAGATTCCAGTACCCTGGAAATATTGATGTTCTTTTCATCTGCAATAGCAATAAGGTCTTTTCTCTTTGTAACATTTTTAAGATCTTCCGGTAAAAACATTTGGTACCTGGTTTAAGTATAGGAATCAATATATAGACAAAAATTTTATTGCCTTTAAAAATTTGGTCGTAACAATAAAGATACAAATTTTGACCTACAATTTTAACACTTTGAAAGCTTTTCACACACTTTATCTTACGGACAAATACCTATTGCCCGCAGAAGCAGGAATATTGTTTTAATGCTTGTTAATGTTTAAGTTTAAGGCCAATTTCAAAATCTATTAGGATGTATCTCAAGAAAGTATTTCACCTCGCTATTTTAGTATTAATTGGATTCCAGTCATACAGTCAAAAGCAACAATTCGATTATTTGGATGTATTTAAGCTTGAATATGTCACAGAACCGGAAATAGCACCCGATGGATCCCGCATAATATACAGGAGGATGGGTTTTGACATTATAAATGATAAAGCCGATGGAAATCTCTGGATAATTAAATCTGATGGCTCGGGACATCAAAAACTCACTTCGCGTGAAATGAGTGAGTACAGCCCCAGATGGTCACCAGAAGGAGATAGGATTGCATTTATTAGCACAACCAATGAGGGCTCTGAAATATATATGTATTGGCTGGAGACTGGTAAGCTGGCAAGAATTAGTCAACTCGCTTTTAGTCCAAGTTCATTGACATGGTCGCCAAAAGGTGATCAACTTGCATTTTCAATGAATGTTGAAAAGGAACCTCCGGTTATTGCAAAAATCCCTAAGAAACCGGAAGGCGCAAAATGGGCCGAAAAGCCAAGAATAACGGATCGCCTCTATCATGAGGAGGATGGGCGGGGATATATAAACCCGGGTTTCAGTCACATCTTTATAATTCCGGCGCAGGGGGGAGCAGCCCGGCAGATTACCAGCGGAGATTACCATCACAGTGGCCAGCTTTCTTGGTCCGCACAAGGGGATAAAATATTTTTTTCAGGAAACAGGACAGCTAACTGGGAATATGATTTTAGAAACAGTGAGGTCTACCAGGTGGAGGTTTCAACCGGGCAGATAAAAGCCCTGACAGAAAGAAACGGGCCGGACCAGAATCCCTTAGTATCTCCAAATGGCAGATATATTGCCTATACGGGATATGAAGATAGAATACAGGCCTACCAGGTTCAAAAATTACAAATAATGAATACTGATGGCACGGGAAGCCGCATTTTATCAAAAGACCTGGATAGGAGTATTGACAATATGATCTGGGACGAAAAGAATGAGGGACTTTACATTTCATATGATGATAAGGGAAATACCAAAGTGGGCTATATTTCATTGGAAGGTACATTTACGAAGCTGGCCGATAACCTTGGAGGTACTTCTATTGGGCGTCCCTATTCTGGTGGCTCCTTTAGTGTTTCCAGAAATGGCGCCATCGCCTTTACACAAAGCAGACCTGATTATCCGGCCGAGCTGGCCATAGTGAATCCAAAGTCTAAAACAACCTCCAAGATTACAGGGCTTAATAAGGCCTTATTAGATTATAGGACGCTTGGTGATGTAGAAGAAATATGGTACAACTCCTCAGTAGACCAAAGGGAAATTCAGGGATGGGTAGTCTACCCGCCTTCATACGATAAGAACAAGAAATACCCGTTTCTTGTTGAAAATCATGGCGGTCCAATTCTTAATTATGGGGACAGGTTTTCTGCAGAGATGCAGCTCTATGCAGCTGCAGGTTATATAGTGTTTTACCCCAATGCGAGAGGAAGTACAAGTTATGGCGAAGAATTTGGCAATCTTTTATATAATAATTATCCCGGGGAGGATTATAATGATGTTATGGACGGAGTAGATTATTGTATTAAAAAAGGTATTGCCCATGAGGATCAGCTGTATGTTACCGGGGGAAGTGCAGGAGGTATTATGACAGCCTGGATTATTGGTAAAAACAACAGATTTAAGGCTGCCGTGGTTGCCAAACCGGTGATGAACTGGATCAGCAAAACACTGGTTGCGGATAATTATTTTGGGTATGCCAATTCTCGTTACCCTGGCCAGCCATGGGAAAATTTTGAAGGATACTGGAAATTCTCTCCCCTATCTCTGGTAGGCAATGTAGAAACTCCAACGATGGTAATGGTTGGAATGGAAGATTTAAGAACACCTCCCAGCGAAGCCAAGCAACTTTATCACGCTTTAAAACTTAGAAAAATTGAAACAGTTTTGGTAGAGATTCCGGGGGCAGGACATGGAATTGCAAACAAGCCGAGTAATTTAATTACAAAAATCGCACATACCCTGGCCTGGTTTGAGAAATATCGCAATGAGAATACAAATGACTAAGCAATGAAAGGGAAAAAAAGACATTGGTTTTGGAATTTACTCATAGTACTTACTGTCATAGTCTGTTTACTGAGCTTTTTGGAACATTATAAAAACTGGATAAGGATGAATGAAGATAGCATCCAGATTTTATCCGGGGTATATTATATAGAATTGCCTTTTACTTCTATGAACGAGGTGTCAATGGTTAGTAAAATACCTTCTTTGGAACGCAAAAATGGCTTCTCAGCCTGGGAGAAAGAAAAGGGTGTTTTTAAAGATTCGCTTAATGAAGAAAAATTGGTTTATGTTTATGTGGACAACTTACGTCATCAGAAGATAAGATTAATGTACAATGATTCTCTTTTGCTTTTTATCAATTTGTCCGACTCTGTTAAAACCAAAGAACTATATCTTTACCTCGAAAATAAAATCGCTGCCCAGCCGACACAATTAAAACAGTAAAACAGAGTTTCTACTACAAAATACTTAAATTATATTGATGAAAATTATATTCTTAGTTCTACTGCTGTCGCCATTTTTGATGTTATCACAAAACAAACTTTCGGTTGAGGTAACGGGAGTGAAAAGCAATGCAGGGAGTGTATTGGTGGCCGTATATAATAGCTATGACAGTTTTTTGGATTCAGACCAAATGTTCTCGGGCGGCAGTAGTAAGGCACATATGGGGAGTACCAATGTAACTATTGAAAATTTACCTGATGGGGAATATGCTTTGGCTATTTTTCATGATGAAGATGGCAATGATGAATTGAACACTAACTGGATTGGAATTCCAAAAGAGCCAATTTGTTTTTCTATTGGAAAAATGAAAACCTTCGGGCCTCCTAAATATGAAGAGTGCGTTTTTAAAGTAGAAGGAGACAAGGAAATTCAGGTTACTTTTAATTAGGTTTTGAGTCAAACATTTAGGGCTTTATACTATAAAATCTGGTATATAGCCGGATTTAAAGTGCATTAGAAAAACTTTAACCCATCAGTATCTTACTGACGGGTTTTTTATTGTTTGTAAGTTGAGGGTTTCCCGGACTATCTGTATATTTAAAGCAGATATGGAGACTATACTACTTGTTCAGTTATCGGGGGCTTTATTTGGATTACTTGCTGTAGTTTTTGGGGCCTTCGGAGCACATGCATTAAAGAAAACCCTCTCAGAAAGTCAGCTTAGGAGTTTTGATACCGGCGTAAAGTATCAGATGTACCATGCCATTCTATTACTGGTCCTGGGGTTCAATTTTGGTTTTACTACGGCTTTGGAGAAAAATATGGCCTACTGCTTTATAACAGGCGTTATTCTTTTCTCTTTTAGTATATATGGCCTGTCTCTTGGAGCCTCAAAAGGGAAATCCCTGAAATTTCTGGGACCTGTCACCCCTCTGGGGGGATTGCTTTTGATAATAGGTTGGAGTTTACTTTTCTATTCTTTTATAGCCAATTTGATATAATCTCAATGGCATCCACAATTTCCCTGATCACAATTACCTTTGGGTGTTTTTTTGGAAGAAAAAAGGCTTTTAGGCAAAAAGTATTTTTTCGCTATATAAAATACAGCAATGGCTAATGTAAGATAAACTAATATGGGTTGTAATACGCTCATTTTATTTCAAAACCTGATAGGCAATTAAAGCTACAATATACGCAAAAACGCTCATAAACACCAATTGTGCCAGTGGCCATCGCCAACTATTGGTCTCTCGTTTAACAATAGCCAGGGTACTCATACACTGCATGGCAAAGGCATAAAACAGGAGCAGTGAAATACCCGATGCCAGATCAAACAACGGTTTTCTTGTAACAGGATTTATTTCTGAGGCCATTCTGTGTTTAATGGTGTCTTCTTCGTCGTTGCCTACACTGTAGATAGTTGCCAAAGTCCCCACAAAAACTTCACGGGCAGCGAAGGAAGTCAGTACGGCAATTCCTATCTTCCAGTCGTATCCCAAAGGTGCAACTGCGGGTTCAATGGCTTTGCCAATATTGCCGATATATGAATTTTCAAGCTTATAGCCTGCAATTTCCTGTTTACGGGCTTTTTCATAAAGGACAAGTTCTTTTTGACTTAGGGAATCGGCTATAGCGTTGGGATTAATCCGGTTTTGGCCTGCTGAAGTTCTTAAAACCGTTTCATATGCACTTAATTCATTTTGGATATCATCAGCATTATATTTTGATAAGCCTTCATTTTCAATTTTTTCATTGATTATTTCATCGGCATTTTTAAAGTTGGAAGAATATCCATTAGAACCCAAAAACCACAAAACTATAGAAATGGCAAGGATGATTTTACCTGCGCCATATATAAAGCTTTTAGTCTTTTCTACAACGGTATACGCTACATTCTTTAGAAGGGGTAATTTATAACTGGGCATTTCTACCATAAAAAACGACCTGCTTTTTATCTTTAGCACCTTGTTAAGGATCATTGCAGATACAATTGCGGCTCCAAACCCAATTAAGTAAAGTAAGGTAAGTGTAAGTGCCTGGTAGCTTAGCCCCATGATTCTGCCTTCGGGGATAACCAATGCTATAATGATGAGATAAACGGGGAGTCTTGCCGAGCAGGTAACAAAAGGGGTCACTAATATAGTGATCAGCCGTTCTTTCCAGTTTTCAATATTACGGGTTGCCATTACTGCAGGAATGGCACAGGCAGTACCTGAAATCAAAGGAACGACACTTTTCCCGCTTAGCCCGAACGGCCTCATGATACGGTCCATCAGGAAGACCACCCTGCTCATATATCCGGATTCTTCCAACAGGGAAATAAATAAGAATAAAAAGGCTATCTGAGGAATAAATATGACTATTCCCCCAATGCCTGCAAGTATACCTTCAGCAATAAGATTGGTAAACATTCCTGCCGGAAGGGTGCCTTTTAGCCAATTGCTTGCGGCCGCAAACTGTTCGTCAATAAAATCCATTGGATAGCTGCTCCAATCGTAAATTGCCTGAAAAATGGTTAATAAAATGACCATGAAGATTAAGTACCCGAATACCTTATGGGTAAGGATTCTGTCTACGGAAGCCCGGAAACCTTTAGCGGCATTCCTGTCTACTTTATAGGTCTCTTTTAATACCCCGTTTATAAATTGATACCGGAGGATAGTCTCTTTCTGCTGTAGTTTTTTTAACTCGGCCTTTGTCTTGGTGGTAAATGAAGAAGAATCTTTTACCGCCTTTTTTTCAATAGGCATAAAATTGACATCCTGTGTAATGACCAGCCACAATTTATAGAGATCTTCATTGGGAAATGTGCGCTGTAATCTTTCAAAATAATCCGGTGCAATAATGGTGGTGTCCAGGTTTGGAAGAACAGAAAGATTCTTATAATCGGCAATCAGTTGACGAATTCTGTCTATTCCTGTACCTTTTCTGGTACTTACCAGGGCAATCCTGGTATTTAATTTTTTTTCCAGTAGCGATACGTCCAAAGTAATGCCTTTTTTAGGCATACGGTCCGACATATTTATGACTAAAATTGTGGGGATTTTTAAGTCCTTTATCTGCGTAAATACCAGCAGATTTCTCTTTAGGTTTTCAACATCACTTACAACTACAGCTACATCGGGGAAATCTTTATCATTCTTGTTCAGCAGTAATTCTACCACTACGCTTTCGTCCAGCGAAGTAGTATTAAGGCTGTAGGTTCCAGGCAGGTCAAGAATATGTGCCTTTACCCCTCTGGGCAATTTACAGACGCCTTCTTTCTTCTCAACAGTGATCCCCGGGTAATTCCCGACTTTTTGATTCAGACCCGTTAATTGATTAAAAACCGAGGTCTTTCCTGTATTGGGATTGCCTATAAGTGCTACATTAATATTTTTACTCATAATGTGGCGTTATCTTCAATGAGATCCAACTCTATTTGTAGAGCAACGGATCTTCTTATGGCAATATGAGAGCCGTTAACATTTATGTATAAGGGATCTTTAAAAGGGGCGATTTGTATCAATTCTACTTCATTACCGGGAAGGCACCCTAATTCCAATAATTTTATTGGCAGCATTCCCTTGGTAAATTCTTTGATAATTCCCCTTTCACCTCGTTTTAAATGTGCAACGGTTGTAGCCAATTTTTATTTAGATTGATTTTAATTAAGGACAAAAATAATAGAAAAAGATGAGGTAAGTAGGCAAATTTCAAAAAAAGAAAAACAGGTAATTTCAATTAGTAAGAAGGTTGGTTTTAAGGCGAAAAGGCACTTAATTAAGGTATGATAATTTTAAAACCTCCAGATCCTTCAGTAATCTATCCATTTCATCTTTGCTGGTACCGTCATAGGTACCCCTTATTCTACGTTCCTTATCGACCAAAATAAAGTTTTCGGTATGTATCATATCAAAAGGCCCGCCATCACCGTCAGTTTTTACTGCCAGATAGGATTTTCTGGCGAGTTCATAAATATGTTTTTTATCACCGGTAACTAAATTCCACTTTTGGTCTATAACTCCTTTCTCCAGAGCATATTTCTTAAGTTGGGCTGCGGAATCTATTTCAGGTGTAACGGAATGCGAAAGAAGCAGCACCTCATCATCGTTTGCTATATGCGATTGCAGGTAGACCATATTATCCGTCATAACAGGACATATGGTTGGGCAGGTAGTGAAGAAAAAGTCGGCCACATAAATTTTGTCTTTGTAAAAATCCTGGGTAATGTTCTCCCCATTCTGGTTGGTAAGTGAAAAGTTGGAAATGGTATGGTATTTTTTAACATGTACCAGGGTACTGTCTACCAATTCGGCATTAAAATCAGCCGGTTGATATACCTGGAGTACTTTCTTGGGCTGCAATGCATTGTAAAATAAATAAATGATAATTGCAGAAAGCAGCAGAAGTACGATCCCAAAAAATTTGTATTTACTGAAGAAAGAAAGCATTTCCTGTTTTGGGCAAAGGTACTGCAGCAAAGGATAGCATTCAAAAACTTTGATAACGGTTTGCTGCTAAAACTTTCTTAAATAATTGCTCATGGCAATAGTTTCTTTTCATAAGACCTCTTAAAAGTGTACTTTTGTGCGCTTTACTTATAAAATCTATTAATGGCTCCCATATTTATAAAGACTATTCAATTTTTTCTTAGTCTTTCCTTTTTAATTGTCCTTCATGAATTAGGACATTTTATCCCCGCTAAAATATTCAAGACGCGGGTAGAAAAATTTTATCTCTTTTTTGACATTAAATTTTCCCTTTTTAAAAAGAAAATAGGGGAGACCGTATATGGTATCGGATGGCTTCCGCTTGGAGGGTATGTTAAAATTGCGGGTATGATTGATGAAAGCATGGACACGGCTCAAATGGCCGAAGAACCCAAGCCCTGGGAGTTTCGATCCAAGCCGGCCTGGCAACGACTTGTAATTATGCTGGGCGGCGTTACGGTAAACTTTATTCTTGCAGTCATCATTTATATTGGCATGGCGTATTCTTACGGAGACCAGTACATCCCCATGAATAGTTTAAGGGATGGTATCTGGGTTACCGAAAAAAATATTGGTGACGAATTAGGAGTTCAAACCGGAGATCAAATTGTTGCCATAGACGGGGAAGAGGTTGAAAATTTTGATAGTTTGCTGGGTGAAATCATCAATGGGAATACGATTACCATTGAGCGAGATGGCAACACCATTGAAAAGGAGATCCCCGTAGATTTTATAGCGACACTGCTGGAAGATGAGGATAAAATACGATTTATAAGCCCCAGGCTTCCTTTTATTGTGGGTGGCATATCCGATGATTCTGCAAATAAGGATTCCGGATTGCAGGTAAAGGACCATATAGTTGGGATAGGGGATCAAAGGATCACTTATTTTGATGAAGCCAGGAAGGCCATCGAACAGTTTACCAATCAAAAGGTAAACCTTACAGTCAGTCGTGATGGGCGGGAAGAACAGATCCCTGTGGTCATAAGTGATTCCGCAACCATTGGAATTTCTATGGGGGCCTTGACTTTTGACCAGATGGAAAAGTTAGGTTATCTTAGGCTAGAGACCAGAAATTATACTTTTGCGGAGTCCATCCCCGCAGGAATAGACAAAGGGGTTACAACGCTCACAAGCTATGTAAAACAACTCAAGAAAATATTTAACCCGGAAACAGGTGCCTATAAGGGTGTAGGAGGGTTTGCCGCTATTGGGAGTATGTTTCCTGATACCTGGAACTGGCCCGCATTCTGGTCTACCACGGCATTGATATCTATCATTCTGGCCTTTATGAATATTTTGCCTATACCCGCTTTAGATGGGGGCCATGTTACTTTTTTATTGTATGAAATGGTGACGGGCAGGAAGCCCAGCGATAAGTTTTTAGAGTATGCCCAGATGATTGGATTCTTCCTTTTAATAGCTTTATTATTATTTGCCAACGGAAATGATATTTATAAATGGCTTTCTAAGTAGAAAACCGTTTTTTTTTGTTGGGGTATTTGAAAGAAACTATTATATTTGCGTCCCGAAAAAGGGTAACATTCCTCCTTAGCTCAGTTGGTTAGAGCATCTGACTGTTAATCAGAGGGTCCTTGGTTCGAGCCCAAGAGGAGGAGCGCCGAAGTAGAGCAAAGCTCACTTCATCGCAACACCAAAGCCATTCACGAAAGTGAGTGGCTTTTTTTGTGAGAAAATTTTGGGCGAGAAGTTTATCCCGCCACCGGCGGGAAGCCCAAGAGGAGGAGCGCCGAAGTAGAGCAAAGCTCACTTCATCGCAACACCAAAGCCATTCACGAAAGTGAGTGGCTTTTTTTGTGAGAAAATTTTGGGCGAGAAGTTTATCCCGCCACCGGCGGGAAGCCCAAGAGGAGGAGCGCCGAAGTAGAGCAAAGCTCACTTCATCGCAACACCAAAGCCATTCACGAAAGCGAGTGGCTTTTTTTGTGAGAAAATTTTGGGCGAGAAGTTTATCCCGCCACCGGCGGGAAGCCCAAGAGGACGAGCTATAAAGCAGAGACAAGCTCGCTTTATGGCTATGTAGTGAGCTTGCTCTACTTCATAGCCATCACTATCAAAACCCATGTAAAATGCATGGGTTTTTTGTTTTTATGCATTTATTATGCATTGACAGGACCTATTTTAAGAGCATGATTCTTCCTTACTGTGTATATGTCCTTCAAAGCCAAAGGGACCTTCTACTATATCACGGCTTTACCACCAATCTGGAACAAAGAATACGAAATCATAATGCAGGAAAAACTATCAGTACTTCAAAAAGAAGGCCTCTTAAACTAATCTATTGTGAGTTTTTCCTTAGTAAAAATGACGCTGTTCGGCGTGAATCATATTTCAAAACCACCCAGGGGAAAAGGATGCTGAAATTAATTATCCGAAATACACTTCTGAAAGTCAATTATCCAAGATAACCCAGGTCATTCACTATATTGGGCAACTTTTTTTAAATCTGATGTTTACAACTACGCCTATTTTCTCCTCTTTTAAAGGATATTTACGTAAAATGAATGTCGGCAAGTTTATGCAACAGGTCTTGCGATTTCTACCAAAACGAATCAACAATTTTGAGTATATAAACATGATTTAAATTCACTTATAATAATTCCTTACCTTAGGAAGAACAACCAACGACTTCCTTTCCATGATCAACTTCTTCCGTAAAATCCGTAAGAAACTAGCAGACGATAACAAGCCTTTAAAATACCTTAGGTATGCCATCGGGGAAATTGTATTGGTGGTGATTGGAATTCTCATCGCCCTGCAGATCAATAACTGGAATGAAGAAAATAAAGAAAAGCTGGTTGAAAAACAGCGTTATCAAAACATACTTAATGACCTGCAAAACGATGAGCAGACCATCAACCAGATGCTAACAAATCTTACTAAAAAGCAGGACTTGCATTATTACCTGTATCAGCTATCGCAGAACAATGGTATACAGGATAGCACATTTAATATAAGACGGGTTAATGCTGCTCCCGAACTCAATCTGATTTCCGGCAAGAATCAGTTAACCGAATTGGAATTTATTAAAGATCTCCATATCAGGCGAGAGGTCAATGTTTATATTAAATATGAAAATGCCGCCATCTCAGACGCCGTTCGTCTTGAAAGTATTATAAAAAATGAGGTAAGGGATTATTTTGGCAATATAAGTGCCACGAAAATTGAGAATTATTTTACCCCGGAAAGGTATGATAACAGCGATATTGGGAATACATTGGACATGGATGTGATTTCAAAACATTTTAAGGATTCAGATTTTAAAGGGTTGCTGATAACTCTCAGAATGAGCACATCGAATGCCCTGATTACGCTGGGCGCACTGAAGGAAAAAAACAAAAATCTGCAAACCATTTTGAGCGATAAATTATGATAAAATTTTACCATCGGTTACGTCGGCGATTTCTTATTGAAAATAAGTTTTCAAAGTACATATTTTATGCCGTGGGTGAAATTGTCCTGGTAATGATAGGGATATTATTGGCATTACAAGTAAATAACTGGAATGAAATAAGGAAAACAAATAAACAAGAAATAGAGCTTTTACAGTCTCTTCATAAAGAATTTAAATTTAATGAAATTGAATTGAATCGTTCTATCGAGAAAGCACAAGTAATTCAGAAAAAGTCTGAGACATTATTAAAAAACACAGGAACCCATGAAATGAAATTATCCAGACATGAAAGTGATTCACTTATAAGCACCGGCTTATTGGGTATTATTACATATGATGCAAGCGGTGGCATACTGGAAGACATTATCAATTCGGGCAAAATACATATTTTAAAAAATGATAAATTAAAAAATATTCTTTCCAATTGGGGCGGAATACTTAACGATGTGAAAGAAGATGAGACTTGGGCAGTAAATGAAAGGAATACTATTACTTTACCATTCCTTTACAGAAATTCAAACTATACAAACATTTCCGGAGGTATGAACTACATAACTGATATTCCCTCCGGGTTCAACACGGACTACCGGGACATTTATAAATTGCAGGAATTTGAAAACATTGTGAATAGCCACAGAATATGGAATAAAAAAAATGAAAACAATTATAAACGACTCAAAAAGCGTATTGAGGAAATAATTATCCTTTGTGAGCAAGATCTAAAGTTAAAAAACAAATAACCAGGACTAAATGAACAAATTCTTCAGACATCTCCGTCATCAATTCCTCAAAGAGAACAATATTTCCAAATACTTGTTATATGCCATTGGTGAGATTTTGCTGGTGGTTATAGGTATTTTAATTGCCTTGCAGATCAATAATTGGAATCAAAATAGAATCAACTCCATCAGGGAAAGTCTGTTGCTCAGAGAAATTAATATTGAATTTAAATTCAACAAAGAAGAGTTGGAAAGCACTGTCAGAACTTATGTACACATTCGGGAGCAGTGCAACTATTTGCTAAAATCACTACCTGTTATCCGAAGTGAAATGAATAAGGACTCTTTATCAAGAGCATTGAGTGAGATTCGAAATCTCGGCACGGCCGATTTATCAATGGGATCTATTTCAGCTTTAATCAATACCTCGTCCTTTGAATTTATTTCGAATACTGAACTTCGATCTTTGCTAATTCAATGGGATGATCTGATATCTGACTATTTCGAAAGAGAGGGGCAGGCAATAAATTATACCCGGCAAACTATAATTCCATATTTGGCAAAAAGAATACCACGGCCTTATATTGAAGGTATTAATGATGATAGGGTAGATTTATCTTTTATGAACTCGATAGAATTTGAAAATTTAATTATTGATCGACGTGGCGATGCGAGCACTTTGTTAAATGTTGTAGAGGATGAAGAAGATAAAATTAGAAAAGCGTTAGATCGAATAATATTTCTAACCAATGGAAATAAGGAAAGACAAAAATGATTAATTTCTTTAGGCGCATTCGCAGAAATCTCGCAGACGATAACAAGCCATTGAAATATATGAGGTATGCCATCGGGGAAATTGTATTGGTGGTGATTGGAATTCTCATCGCCCTGCAGATCAATAACTGGAATGAAGAGAGGAAGAATATCTTAATAGAGTCTCAATTAGTAAAAAATATTGTTGAAGATCTTCGTTTAGATTCAGCGCATATCAATCAATCTTTAAATGAATTAACGAGTCAATTATATATTACAGACCATTTGATTGCTAAAGTTCTTGACAGTGAAAATGTATTGAATTATGACTCAACGGAACTTATCCGATATTCATCTGATTTCAGGCCTATAACGCAACAAAACCATGCTGAATCTGTGAGCAACATGAAGAATGAATCTAACAGGGAAATTCTTCAAAACTATTTTTTAATGGAAGAACGGGTGAGTGACATTTTCTTGGAATACGAAGACATTATTCATAAGCAAATTAGGCCATATTTACGTGAGGTTGGGATGCACAATCTGAAGTCATTATATGAAGCCCAACCTGGTGAATTACCGCTCAATTTTCTTAATCCTAAAATACTAAGTGAGCAATTGGAAAATGTTATATTTCAACAGCTTCTCTTTGAACGACGGCTTAAAACAGAAAGCTTTAAAACATACTTAAGTGAACTAAAACAACATAACCTTGAACTAATTAATAATCTTGGTAAAGACAACAAATAACGAACGCACAACACAGTGTATAAGCCATTCCTTATAGTAGTTCTTTGCCAGCCTTCATTATGACTAACCAATAACCAATGATAAAATTCTTTAGAAAAATTCGACAAAAATTACTTTCAGATAACAAATTCGGAAAATATCTGACTTATGCCATTGGTGAAATTGTTCTTGTTATGATTGGTATTCTACTTGCCTTACAAGTGAATAATTGGAATGAGGAGAGAAAGTTTAAAGAGTATGAAATCAATATCCTGAATAATTTGGTTGAAAGTCTTAAGGAAGACCTTCCTTCCTTTAATATGTCCTTAAGTTACTGCGAACGAAATGATAATTCCATTTTGCTCCTGTTGTCTTGGATGGAACAGGATTTAATCTATCAGGACAGCCTGAAATACCATTTTGGAAATACCAATTCCCTTATTACCCCTTCTATAAATTCAAGTGTTTTTAAAACGCTAATATCCCGAGATTTGAACCTGATCTCAAATAAAGAGTTGCGACAAAATATCGTTCAATTATTCGATACGGATAAAAGTGGGATGGAGTATATGAATGAAAGGTATCGAGACATCTTGGAGGATGCATCAATTCATCTTTATGACACCCGGTTTGATGCATTTTGGAATACCAGCACAAACATTTTGCGACCTGACAAAACTACTAATTCGGATTCTTTAAATATAAGCATCCTGAATCCGGAAATGGTACCTATTGATTTTGAATCCTTAAAAAAGGATCAGGAATACCTATATTTTTTGAAAAGCCTTAAAAACAGGCATCACTATTACATGTCAAATAATATAAAAAATGTACAAGCATCCATCCATCAGTTGATTGCAGAAATGGAGGATGAACTGAAAATACTGGAAGAATAACCAGGGAGTGCGTCCTAAAAACCAGTTGTTATTCGCTACCAGGTTTAATGGTATTTTAGTAATATAGTTTATATGATTTAAAGTCCCTTGTATTTATTCCTTACCTTATGAAGAACAACTAACATTTACCTCTCATGATTGGATTCTTTAGAAAAATCCGCAGAAAACTCGCAGATGATAACAAGCCCTTAAAATACTTGAGGTATGCCATTGGGGAGATTGTACTGGTGGTTATTGGAATATTGATTGCATTGCAGATCAATAATTGGAATGAGGAAAGAAAGCAAAATAATATCGTAAACACCTACCTGTATAATCTTGAGGAAGATATTTATAAAGATATCAAGGAGTACCAAAGAACTGAAGATATTGCTCTTTTTACCTTTCATTCGCATCAAATTATTCTTCTTTGGGCAGGACAATCAATGTTGTCTTTACGTAAAGATGATGATCCTGTAAAACCATATTCAGAAGAAAATTCTATATGGAATAAACCATTACCTGCAGAATTTGACGATGAATTTGTTAAACTTGTTTTTTTATGGTCTGTGAGGCCTGGATTTCCTATGATTCATACATCTTCCTTGGAAGAATTAAAAAGTACTGGTTATTTCTCACTAATAGAAAATCAAAATTTAAAAAATGCTATTAATGAATATTATTCCGAAATAGAACGTCGGATAGGCCCAACATATGATCCTGAGCAGATTGCAGCATGGATAGAATTCTTAGGGCAAAATGGTATGTTGGCACAGGATATTTCGCAGGAGGAAGACCCATTGAAAATTTTTAAGTCTAATCCCGAAGCCGTGTCCCGATTCAAAAGGCTTATCAGACATTCCTGGTACATTGCTTCTAGTGTAAATACATTGAGAGAACAAGCAAGGAATTTGGTAATTGAAATTGATAAGGAATTAAATAAAACCTCCAAACCATATGATTAATTTCTTTAGAAAAATCCGCAAGAAACTTGCAGACGATAACAAGCCTTTAAAATATATGAATTATGCTGTTGGGGAGATCGTCTTGGTGGTAATCGGGATATTGATTGCTTTGCAGATAAATAATTGGAACGAGAATAGAAAAGCAGAAAAAATTGAATTGACTTATTTAATCAGACTCAAAAATGATCTTGCAATGGACACTTTATATCTAGAAAATAAGATGCAATACTTAAAAGGTGAAAGAGCTAAGATTTATGAATTTGTCCATCAATTATATAATGTTCAAAAAACAGAAGAGGAATTCAAACAATTATATTTTTTACAAAGCTTTGTTACGGAAAGTTTAGTGATGCAGACAAGTACTTATGAGGAATTGAAAAACACTGGATTAATAAATATATTTCAAAATGACAGTTTAAAAATAGAAATACTTGATTTATATCGCGAATATCAGATTGCAGCTGACCATTTTATTGAAATCAACAATTTTACTGCTAGAGAAATATTCAGTAAATCAGTAAGTGTTGGCTCAAAATATTATGTCCCTGATTTGTATGATGAAAAAAGGTTATTTGAAGGGACAGATTGGAAATTTATAAATGACCCTAACTCAGAATCCTTCAAACTCATTGAAGACACGCAAATAAATTATTATATCAAGCATGGTTATTTGATTAGGCACTTTGAAGATTTATTAATAAAATCAAAATCTTTGCTTTTCAAAATCAATAAAGAACTTTCAAAAAGAAGAAGATAAAGGTTACAATTAATAAAAAAACAAAAGCACCACAATTTTGTAATTAATCCTGATAAATAACGAAAGCACAACAATGGCTATAATTAAAACAATCTAATTCTGCATTATAACTGCACTCAACATAATTAAATTAGATTAATGACCCTTACGAATACAAAATGCTTTCAGAAGATGAGCAGTATGACATTGTATTTTCCAAAGGCAAGTTTTTAGATATAGTAATCGGGTTAATACTTTTCTAGATAATTCCTTACCTTGGGAAGAACAACCAACCACTTCCTTTCTATGATTAACTTCTTTCGTAAAATCCGCAAGAAACTCCTTACCCAAAACAAAGTGTCCAAATACCTGTTATATGCTTTAGGCGAAATATTACTGGTTGTAGTTGGGATACTTATCGCATTACAGGTGAATAACTGGAATGAGGACAGGAGTTCCAGACAATTTGAAATCCGTATGCTCACCGAAATAAGAAAGGCTCTTAGTGATGATCTGGGCATATGCCAACTTTTAAAAGAGAGGAATGAGGCAAAACTACAAGGCATACAGGAGATGTTGCAAATGGTTGCGTCTAAAGAATCCTACCCGGATACAGTCATCCTGAAGGTATACAATAAAATGACAATTTCATTTTATCTGATTTATAACAAAGGACCTTATGAAACCATCAAATCTGTTGGTCTGGATAAGATCAGTAATGATTCCGTCCGGTCAGGACTCACCACAATTTACGAACTCGAGCTACCCAGGGTAGACCAATTTACAAATGGATTTATAAATATGCTGCGCGAAGACCACGATATCAGCACAATACACGATGCCATTTGGAAGCGCACTCTGCTCCGGCTACCTGACAGTACCTATAAAATAGTCAGCACCCCATTGGATAACAGGATCCTTGACAAAAAAGAACTATTGGACCGGATTAAAATTGAACAGGACATGGCATCCAATTTCATTTCCAGACTTAAATATTTCGAAAGCACACTCAACTATGGGCTGCAGCTGGTGTCCGATGAATTGGAAGTACTTGCACCTAAAGGTCTTGATTTACCCTATGGGCCGCAGTGAAATCTGATTAACCCGCTTACCAAAATTTTGGGTATATTTATGACAACTATCTTCAAAAACAATGCGCTTCTTAAGACAATTACTTAGAACACTCGCAGACGATAACAAGCCTTTAAAATAAATGGGGTATGCTATTGGGGAGATTGCATTAGTTGTTGTGGGGATATTGATTGCGTTTCTGATTAATAAATGGAATGAGGCACGGAAAGAAAATTGGAAAGAGATTTTGTTATTCATGAATTATTAGCTGAGTCCCAAGATAACCTGGAATTACTGAGACGATGCGTGGAGAACAATAAGGGTCATTTAAGTCAAATGGATTCTTTGTACAATGTTTTGAAATCCATGGAGATCCGAACCTTTTGTGTAATTTGAACAAAAATAACAAATGGCAGAAAAATTGGAAGAGCTGGACAATTATTTGGACAATCATTACATTCACCGAAGTAATTGGTTAAGAGCTGCTGTTCTTGGAGCTAATGATGGAATATTATCAACGGCCAGTATTGCAATTGGCGTTGCTGCTGCCAGTGACATTCGAGAACCTGTTGTTTTGGCAACATTGGCCGGACTGGTGGCTGGGGCTTTATCAATGGCAGCCGGAGAATACGTTTCTGTAAGTTCACAAACAGATGTGGAAAAAGCCGACATTGAACGTGAAAAGCAGGAACTATATGAAATGCCCGAAATTGAATTACAAAGGCTTGCAGAGATTTATGAAAAGAGAGGCCTGAAAAAAGAAACTGCCTTAACAGTAGCCAAAGAATTAACGGAATACGATTCACTGGGAGCGCATATCAGAGACGAATTAGGAATTAATGAAATTAGTCAAGCCAAACCCATGCAAGCCGCGTTTGCTTCAGGTGCAGCATTTTCAGTTGGAGGATTGCTTCCCTTTTTAGTAACGCTTTTTCTTCCTTTAAAAAGTATGGAATATTCACTTTACGGTTTTGCACTGTTTTTCCTCATAGTATTAGGAGCAATGGCAGCCCGAACAGGCGGATCCAGTATTGGAAAAGCGATTATCCGAATTACATTCTGGGGAACTGTCGCAATGGGACTAACAGCATTAGTTGGATATCTGTTTAATGTGAATATTGGATAATTAAATAATGAAAGAAAGAACCTGGAAATATATCCTTCCACCTTGGGATTTTGCAAAACGTGCTTTAAAATATTCAATATTTTCATTCTCCTTATTATTTAATTAGAGACTTCTGGTGTTTGGCTTTACTTATAATGCGGGACCGATTCTAAATATTTTTAGATAGATTTTTGTCCTCTTATAATGAGCAATTACCTTAGGAAGGACAACCAACAATTCCATTTCAAAGATTAGGTTAATTTAATCTCCATTTGGGCATTTTGTTTAAATCTGCCCGGTTGCCCAAAGCCCTTAATTTTGTATTTTTATGAGATGGTGAATATCTTTAGGAAAATGAAAAAAAAGGTGATCCAGAACCCATCGGTAAACAGGTATCTTTTGTATGCCCTTGGCGAAATTACCTTAATTTTTATAGGCATCATGATTGCGTTGCAGTTTAACAACTGGAATGAAAACCGCAGGGCAGATGAACAGACTAAGATTTACCTTCAAAACCTGATAGTTGCACTTGAGGATGATATTTCATTCCTGAATAACACAATCAATTACAATAATTTTCGTCTCAATGGAATTTTTTATATCCTCAGGTACGCAGGTCTCAACGATTCCCAATTTGCCGATGTAGAGTGGAGGACGGATCTGGAACTGGAGGGTAAAAGTGGAATCCTGTGGGAAGGCAAAATTCCGGATTCTTTAAACAGGGATTTCACAGACAAGGCCTTTTGTCAATTAGGACGCGGATTTGGGAGTGTGGCTTTTAATTATTCAGTTATTAACGAACTTCACAGTACAGGTTCTTTTTCACACATCTATAATCAGGAACTCAAGTCATTTATTGCCAGGTATTATCGGCATTTACAGCAGCGAATGGAAGGCTATGCTATTGAGGAACACGAGCAATGGGCCAATGAGGTAACTAATTATCTCCGTGACCACTATGGTATTTTTACTCTTGACGTTAGTGGATTGGAAGATCCTATAGGATTAATTGCGGGTAAAAACGATGTGGAAATACGACTTAGGTATTTGGCAATGGAAGTAAACTATCACATCAACTGGGCGCTCTCCGCACGTATGATGGCGCGGGAATTAGTAGATGAACTCAAAGAGGAGTTAAAGCCTTAAACCAAATACTGAAATAATGGCAACTAAAATGTATTCCTGAATACAGGGAACTACTTTTGGCAGTAACTTTGTTTCTATCCTTTTACATTGAAACTTTAAACTTTCTATGGCTATTCCTCAATAAAAAAATTGGCGAGTTGTTATGTTGTAAAGATTCCTTTCTGACAGGGGATATCAGAAGGAGTAACTATCTGTTCTATCCTGCATTATTACGCAAAATCAGAATTTTTTTTATATATTTAAAAGGCTACAGCACTAAACTAGTCTGCCTATGTCAGCACACGAAATTGAAATTATCTTAAGCAGGCAGTTGGCTGATTGTCTTACGGTTCCTGTTTTTATTGTTGATCCGGAAGGAACTTTGATATTTTACAACGAACCGGCAGAAAAAATTCTGGGAAAGCGTTTCCAGGATACCGGTGTAATGAAGGTTGGCGACTGGGGTACTGCATTTTATGCACATGACAACAAAGGCAATGCCATTCCCCCTTCAGACCTTCCTTTAGTCAGCACCATAAAATCTCACATACCTGCCCATAAGACCTTCTGGATAAAAAATATGGAAGGTAAATCCTATGAAATATCGGTTACTTCAATACCTATCATAGGCAGATCCAAAGAGTTTTCCGGGGCCTTAGCCATTTTTTGGAATAATGAACTCAAGGTATGAAAATCCATCTACATGGCACCCGTGGTTCGTATCCAACTTCTTCCAGGGAAAACCAAAAGCTTGGGGGAAATACTCCCTGTATTGAAGTTATAGAGGAAGACGAAAGACTAATACTGGATGCAGGCACAGGGATTTTGGCAATAGATTTTGAGACCCATTATACTTCCCATAGGGTAGACATTCTGTTAACCCATCTGCATATGGATCATATTCAGGGGTTGGGTTTTTGCAAGCCCATTTTCGACCCAAAAAAAGAGGTACATATATGGGGCCCCGGCGGCAGTTCCTATCCTTTAAAAGACAGGTTGAACAGATTTTTATCCCCTCCTCTTTTTCCGGTAATGCTGAGGGATATTCCCTGTAAACTGGTCATACACGAATTGCCAAACGAACCTTTTAAACTTGGAAAATTTTTAATCACTTCCAAATTTGTTTGCCATCCGGGTCCTACCGTTGGTTTTAGAATTCAGGCGGGAACGAAAACGGTTACCTATATTCCTGATCATGAACCTATATTAAGCAGTCCACATTTATTTAAAGAGGATGAATGGATCTCGGGATTTGATCTCTGTGACCATACAGACCTTTTGGTGCATGATTCACAATACAGCCTGGAGGAGTATAAGGTCAAAGTAGGCTGGGGACATAGCTCAATTGACACTGCCGCGGAATTGGCCGATAGAACCAGGGCCCGGCGTTTGGTATTGTTCCATCATGACCCGGCGCGGACCGATGCGGACAGGTTTTTACTTTTTAAGGAATTTATGAATACCCATAGCTTTGATTTCCCCATAGAACTTGCTGTTCAGGGACATGAGATTGAGATTTAGAAGTCTATAGAGGAGCCATTGGTTTTAACATTGTCAGTAGGTAAGTAAAATGCCACCTTCGGACATAAAAACAGACAATTCATCCAAGGTTATTTTACGAATTAGCTTAATTTCACTATATTAAGTGTAGGTTTTTATCCCTTGCTAAGTAAGGCAAAAGAAGTTGAAAAAGCATTTACTATAAATCCTGTAATTCAACTTCACTATGAAAGACCGGATTGTAGAACAAATTTATTCCCCCACATACTAACTTAAAGCACATCATTATGAAAACAACTAATCTAATTATAATTTTAATGGCTGTCATAAGCTTTATTGCATGCAATAATCAATTGCATGTAGTAACCCTTTATGTAGACACAGATCAAATTAACAGTACCAGCATAGACGATCATGCCAGTTTTGGACAGCCAGCAGGCCTAGCGAATAAAGATTATATAACTCATGTGAGAAAGGGAGACCTGATTATCTGGCAGGGACAGTCTATCAGTAATCCTGATCATATTGTCAAGATCACATCCATAGAACATGAAGAAGGAAAAAGAATTATTGAACGAAAGCCGTTTAGAGCTATAAGGGGAGTGGACGGACTTGTTTCTAAAAAAGGTAGTGACGAATTGGTTAGAGGAAAAGTTGTATTAGGGCCTGGCAAAGGAGAAGCATATATAAAAGAAAAATACATTTTGAAGTTTACCATGTCAAACAATGTGGACACATTAATTATTGATCCTGGGGTTCAGGGGCATCAAAAAAAATAAATTATTAAATGTTTACCAAGTCTGATGTCAACCCGTTTATTTAGAATAAGATTATTCAAAAATAAAGCCTGCTTAACACTGGGCTTTTTTTATTTTTTTGTCATTTCCATTTATGGGCAGAACCAGGTTATTGCGGATAGCCTCGAATTGATATATCATTCAGGGCACTTTGAGGAAAAGGACCGATTACAATTGTTGTATGAGCTTGCCAAAAATCATTCCAATCCAGAAAAGAAACTGCAATACAGTGATGAACTTCTACTTAGGGCTACAGCTACAGATTCTACTAGACGCATCCTTGGGGCATATCAAGAAAGGGGAAATGCCTATAGGCTTAAAGGGGATCACAGTCATGCTTTGGAAAGTTTCTTGGCAGGTGTGAAAATTGCCGATAAACTGGAAAATAAGGGGGATTTGGGAATTTTCTATTTAAACATTGGCCTATTGTATGCTGTTATGGGTGATGATCAGAACGCAATCTTCAACTATCAGAATGCTATTCCTATTCTTAAAGCTGACAATGATTCTGTCGGCTATGCAGCGGTGCTAGAAAATTTAGGAGATCTCTATAATCTGAAATTGGCTAAGCCTGATTCGGCCTTATTATTTTTAGAACAATCGGGAAAAATTTATAGAGCCATGGATTATAAAATGGGAATAGCCTACAACATTGGAAATATTGGGATCTCTTATAGGTTAAAAGATGAAAATGGTATTGCCGAATCTAACTTTGTTCAAGCAATTAGTATGCTGGAGGAACTTGGTGATTATTATCCGATTTGTGTATATCTTACCTATATGTCCGACATTTATCTGGAAAAGGGTGATTGGAGAACTGCCATTGATTTAGCCCAAAGAAGTTTAAACCTGGCACTGCAACATAATTTAAAGGAGCAGATTAGCGATGCCTATTTAAAGCTTTCAGAACTCTATGAAAAAAGAGGGAAATACCACAGAATCCCTTAAATATTACAAGAACCATATCACATTCAGGGACAGTGTAAGTAATATTGATAAGGTCAGGGAAATGGCAAATTTGCAGGCAGATTTTGCAGTTGCCCAAAAGCAGGGTGAAGTAGACCTGCTGCAAAAGGAATCCGAAATTCAGCAGTTAAAAGATAAAAGGCAGAAAAGTATAATTTATGGTACAGTACTGGCTTTGGTTATCATATTTGTGTTTGTTTTCTTTCTCTACAGGCGCTATAATTTTGTGAAGGAGGCCAATACAATTATAGAGGAGGAAAAAAACAGATCCGATTCCCTGCTGCTTAATATCCTTCCCAAAGAAACCGCCCAGGAATTGAAAGAAACCGGGCATGTGGAAGCTAAAAAATTTGAATCGGTCACAGTCCTGTTTACAGATTTCAAAGATTTTACCCGCTCCTCAGAGGCCTTAAGCCCGGAAAGTCTGGTGAGGAGTGTGGATTACTATTTTTCCAAATTTGATGAAGTTATGATGAAACATGGATTGGAAAAGATCAAAACCATAGGGGATTCATACATGTGTACAGGGGGATTGCATTTCCATAAAGAGGGCCACGCGGTCAAAATGGTGCACGCTGCGTTTGAAATAGTCCAAATCACCGAAGAAGTTAAGAATGATAACCTGGCTAATATAATGCCTTATGAAATCCGCATTGGCATCAATACCGGGCCTGTAGTGGCCGGAGTAGTTGGCACCCAAAAATTTGCTTATGATATTTGGGGAGATACCGTAAATGTGGCTGCCCGTATGGAGTCAAATTCAGAGCCCGGAAGGATTAATATCTCTGAAAACACCTATGAATTGATAAAGGATCAGTTTGAATGCGAATACAGAGGCAAAATTAAAGTTAAAAACAAGGGAATGATGAAAATGTACTATGTGAACAAGCCTATTCTGTAGTTTTTTCGACACCATTTATTTTAAATGTCCATGCATATTTGGTCCCCGTGGAACTTATGGCATCCTCAGGTAGATGCAATACAAGCCCTCCCTTTTCAGTATAGCTATATTCTATGGGAGGGGCATATCCAATTAGCCTTATTTTACTGCCCTCAACGGGTTTCACGTAGTTCACTAAAAAATCCTTTTCCGGAGCTTTTAAAGAAATGGCATAGATAGTCTGTTCCCCCCTTTTTTTTGTAAAGCGGATGTGATCGCCCTGCTTAAAATGCGCTTTCAGTTTTTCCGTGCCATAAACGGCTTCCCCATTGGTGCCCAGCCAATCACCCATCTCCTGAAGCCTTTCCAGACTAGGCTCGGGAATTTCTCCTTCGGCAGTGGGACCCACATTTAAAAGATAATTCCCCCCCTTGGATGCCACATCTATCAAATTATGTATCAGTTCTTCAGCGGATTTCCAGTTATGGTCATTCAATTTATATCCCCAGGTATCATTCATGGTCATGCAGGATTCCCAATCTACATTGGCAGCCCCTTCCAGTATCTCCTGTTCCGGGGTACCAAAATCCCCCGCATAATCATCATCATCCTTGTTCATGCCCTGCATGCCTTGTCTTCCCTTATCCACCCGATTATTGATAATTACGTCTGGTTTCAACTCCCGAAGGTATTGGTATATCTCCTGCCCCATTTCATGGGTATATTCCAGTATCCATTCCCCGTCAAACCAGATGATATCCGGGTCATAGTTTTCCATAAGTTCTGCTAGCTGTGGCTTCAAATAGTTGGCATAATACTCCGGGAATTGAGAATTCATCTTTAATGAATCCCGTGTATTGTATTCGGGATAGTTAGGCCCCTGGGCCTGCGGATGGTGCCAGTCCATTATGGAATGGTATAGCCCAAACCGGATACCCTCTTCTTTGCATGCTTCTGAAAGTTCCTTTAGGACATCCTTGCCATAAGGAGAGAAACTGACAATGTTATAATCAGACACTTTTGAATCCCATAAACCAAAACCATCATGGTGTTTGGATGTGATCACCACGTATTTCATGCCCGCTTCCTTCATGGTCCGGGCCCATTTTTTTGCATCGAATTTCTGAGGATTAAACTGCTTTGCATATGCTTCATATTCAGGTATGGAAATAGGAGCGGTGTTCATTATCCATTCACCGGTACTATTGACTTCTTTGCCATTATAAATTCCTGCAGGTACGGCGTAAGCCCCCCAATGGATAAACATTCCAAAACGGGCATCGCGCCACCATTGCATCCGTTCGTCAAAGGATTCATCTGATTCTTCAAGATAATTGATGGCAGTAAACTCTTCAGCGGCTCCACTTTTTTTGGGTTGCTCCTTGCAGGATGATATGATAAAAATGATAAAAAGCACTGCCGTATAAAGCAGATTTTTTGCTTTAAAGTAGTTGTTTAAATTATGTGCCATCCCGGTAAGAGTTTACAGTGAACATATCAAAGCTAAAACTTATTATGATGATTATCAATTTCTAAACATGCTCAATAGCAGGTTTTTTTGAAAATTGGATTTGCTGAAAACTCATAGCTATAAACTATGGTTCTGGTTGGAACCAGATTTTTTGTTTCCTTTTATCCTATAACCCAGCGCAAGTTTTCCGCTTAAAAGGGTAAAAGCGCCCTTATTGCCATAGCCAATATAGGACATATCGGTAGAAGTAATCAGGCTAATGGTCGTATAAAAACGGTTCCATTTATAGCCAAAAAGTGCCGATCCATTTAGTTTATAAACCATAGGGTTTTTTGGAGTATAGGAGACGGTCTCTGCTTCTAAGTTTTTAATAGTTAAGCCAAGGCCTGCTTTTGCTCCTAGCGCTATATAAAAATTCCCCGGTAACTTGAAGATACTAACCACGCCACCCATTATGCCAATTCCATAATTAGTTAAATGGGTAATTCTTGCCTGTTCATTAAAATCCGGGATAAACTCCTCCGGCACAATAGATTGGTCTGCGGAGATCTGGTTATAAAGTATAAAACCTCCCAGGCCAAATGAAAAAATCTTGCTTTTTTTAGCTGAAAGACCCGCATTTAATGAGGTCTGTGAATATCCGTCTGCATTGAACAGGTATAGATAATCAATACCACCGGCTATAGATTTGATATCATCCCTGAATATGCTGGTATTATTTATAGAATTTTCGATATTAAAACCCCTATAGACCTGGAAATAAAAGTCAATTAAATTCTGCTCTAATATTAATCCGCCTCTTAAGTCAAATCGATCTGTCCTTTCGGGGTCTCTATTTTTCAAATTATACGTAAAATCAAGGATCAGCTTACTGGTTGCAACTCCAACACCAATGCCATATAAGTCATTTGGGATATAGGAGAGACGTAAGTTATCATTGGACAATCTGAAACCTTGTGCTTTAATATTCCCAAAAAGTCTGATGGACCAGTTATTCAGATCTCGATCAATAAATAATGAATCCAGGCGGTTAATAGTTTTGAGCGAATCCTTTTGATGTACATCCTGAGACCAGCAAAGTGAATTTACCAGGAATAAAAGAAGTAGTAAAAGTCTCCCTTTTGGAAAAGAGCAGCTAACCATTACCAATGTAGTACGGAAACTAACTAACTTATGAAAGTAACCAATTAGTGGTGCCGTACTACTGCCTTCCATTTCAAAATCAGGGATGATGAGTCATTTACAATGGGCACTAAAGATACTGAAAATATATAGGCGTTTTTTTATGATTTTGTCTATTTAAAAAGAGGTTAAAGGAAATCGGGCTATTCAGACAGGAGTAAATTTTCAGTCGTATAATTTGTAAACTTTTACTATAACTTACGTCAGAATACAAGCATGTTATCATATCGCAGGGTCTTGGATCATACTTTTGTCAAAGATAGTATCAGGGTAAAATGAAAATAGATAAGATTGGTTTGGGGGGAGGCTGCCATTGGTGCACAGAGGCAGTGTTTCAAACTCTAAAAGGGGTTCAAAATGTGGAGCAGGGATGGATTTCAGCCGTAGACGCCGTGGATTTTCATGAGGCGGTAGTACTCCATTTTAAACCAAAGGTTATTTCCCTTGAAGATTTAATAGAGGTACACCTCTATACACATAACTCCACCTCCAATCATTCAATGCGCACCAAATATCGTTCTGCAGTCTATACTTTTAACCGAGGGCAACGAGCAGAAGCAAACAGGATTTTAGGATTGCTGCAAAAAAATTTTAGGGATAAACTGATCACGACAGTATTTGATTTTAAAGAATTTAAAATTTCAGCGGAGCCTTATCAAAATTACTATTTAAAAAACCCGGAAAAACCCTTTTGCAAGTCCTATATAGACCCTAAATTACAAATGCTTCTGCGAAGATTTCCAAAGAATGTCCTGAGGCCTCCGTTGATCCCCGGTAAAGCTGATGGAGGACAAAAGATTAAAAAATAAAATAGGAGGTTCCCGGTTCGGAAGAAAAATTCTTATTTTTGTGCCCCTGTAAACTTTTGAATTGCAGTAATTGGCCTCATAGTTCAACGGATAGAATAGAAGTTTCCTAAACTTTAGATCCAGGTTCGATTCCTGGTGAGGCTACGGATAATCACAGACGGCCTTTGCAAAAGCAAAGGCTTTTATTTTGGAACCGGCCGGGAGAGGCTTGTTTAGTTAAGGTCTGGTTCCAAAATAAATTCAACCGGGCTGCAGTTGGGCTTCTGTTTTTCAGCGCGGGCTTTTCTCAGGAACAGCGCAGCTAATCCTGGTGAGGCTACGGATAAGGAGAGCCGGCCTTTATATAAGCAAAGGCTTTATCGAAAACTAGATTTAATAAATTGTCCTACCTTTCGAGCAACAACTAACCAATGATAAAATTCTTTAGAGGGCCGAACGGTAAGCAAAGGTCTGGTAGAACGTTGATAGTGAGGAGCCAGATGATGCGAGGGAATTAAAATATAATAGCATGATTAAGTTTTTTAGAAGAATACGATACGACCTTATGGAAAAAAACAAAACTGGAAAGTATTTCAAATACGCTATTGGCGAAATTATACTTGTGGTTATTGGAATTTTAATTGCTCTTTCTATAAATAGCTGGAACGAAAGCAGGAAAAATATTGAAAAAAAAGAAATACTTCTTAAAGCCCTAAAAATAGAATTCACCGACAACCTAAAACAATTGGATACGGTACTTTATTATGACGGCAAAGTGCTTAAAAGTATTCAAAGATTTATGAAGCTAGACCCAGATAATTTATTAGAAATGACTAATGATTCTATGCCAAATTGGTTTCAAAATTCATCATTCAGATGGACTTACAATCCGCTTAACGGAGCATTGAGGTCAGGTATTTCATCAGGTGAAATTCATTTAATAAAAAACGATAAGCTTGCAAATTTACTTTTTGGTTGGCAGGACTTTGTTTCTGATGCGAAAGAGGGAGAGGTTCGAACTATTGAAGCACTAAAAGCTTCAAATTCTATTACTGAAAGGCATATTAGAAATATAGATTATCGAAATAGCTATTTACCTGAACTTGGTAAAAGTAGATTTCTGTCAGATTACCAATCATTATTTAGAGACCCACTATTCGAAGACTATTTAACGGAACGTTACTTGTCCATGAATGAAGTATTAAATGAATTAAATCTTGTTAAAAAGAAAAATATATTAATCCTTAAACTAATAGATATAGAGATTAACAAAAGTTAACTCTATAAAATAACGAAAGGCTCACAGAACTGAACGAATTCTATGTAGGAAAAGAGAGGGGATTATCAATGTTGACGAAGTCTAGGCTTCCACGTGTATATTAACCTTAATCCCCTCTTTTGTTCTTTCTTGTTTAAACCTTAAAAGTTAAGGAGAGTAAACTTAAGATGTATAAAAATAATGGCCTGCTCAGCGGTTTATTCAAGGGCGGCAGCCCAATTTCACTTTCTTATAATTTGACAGCAATGAAGCTAGAAGTCGACTACTGTTCGTATACTAAACGTTGGCATTAATATTCATGGCTGGAATTACCTTGAACAAAAAGTTTATAGTTTCTTAAGTATATTTGAGCATTAAAGGAGAATGTACCAATCAAAATGAGTAAAATAAAACAAATTTTTCATCTCATCAGTTATCTTCAGTATCCTGCTATGATAACAGGACTATTTTACGCTCTTAAGCCATTTTTCGATGGAGGTAACGTTGATTTAGAAAACCTTAATAATGGACTTGTATTTGTTGGTTTGGGTATTAGTTTATCTACTTTAGAAGACATAACTAAAACTCAAAATAACTTATTCAAACTGATTCGGAAAAATCCAAGAACGGGCAAGACAATTATTATTTTAATGTCAGTTATCACGTTTCTAATTTTGGTGCTCGGAATTTTCGGTATCTTTTTTTCAGGAAATGATATGTTAAACGAACTTTATTTTGGACTTATTTTACTTGGAGTAGGCTTAATTGGATTTTTAAAGAGCGCCATAGAAATAATTGAAAATACTGATATATAAAATTACTAATGCCAACAACATATAAAAAATTCAGCTAATTAAGCGCAGTCATTATAGCTTGCGCTTTTTTAATATATTTATGCTAGCCGAAAAGATAGAGACAGCTTAACGCGCTATTTTTTCATATACAAGACCGTTGGCAATAATATTAAAATATGAACGTGAAATACATTTTATTCATCGTAATATTCAATTTAAGCTTAGTATCCTGCACTGAAAAAATTGACTACGAATATGCAGAGATGTACATAACACAATCTGCAGGCGACTGGGCTCAGGCTATTTCAAAAGGTGATACCACGACCATTGACAGAATTATGGCAGATGATTTTCGTGGAGTGAGTTCCAGAGGTGAACTATATGACAAGAAAACAATGACACAGTGGTCGATTGAGAGAAAAAATTTATCTAAACCAGAAGTGTATGATGTAACTATAAGATTTTTTGGTAAAGCTGCTGTTGCTCAGGGTTATGAAACATGGACAAGATTATCGGACTCTACAAGCACAAAAAGTATATGGACTGACACATGGATATATCGTAATGGTAAATGGCAAATCGTGGCAGCCCAGGACCATAAATACAAAAAACAGAATACTGTTGCCAACAATGCCTATAATTAATGGCTGGTTCCCGCCTAGGTCCGAAAACCCTCGGGGATTTTCAGTTTGGTACGTAATTGTAAAGTTGAGTACTATCCCAAAAGCTATCGGGACACGCTGCTGCTCATAGCCGAGACCCTTGTACCTCATTTTAAAAAAGCTTAAACATAATCTTTTATGGAAATAGAAATATTAGAAATAAATAGGATTTTAAAACTTCACCATTTCATTGTTGTAAGTTTGATGATTTCGATTTCAGTCCTATGGGGTAAAGAAAAATCGTTATCGAACAAAATAACTAAAATGAAGTTAAAAGGGGGTTAAATTAATGATTCTGAAACTAATAGGTAATATAGCATATAAACTAAAGATCTCTTTTTTGGATTTGGTACCCATTATTGTGGTAGTATCATTCTTTCAAATTGTAGTTTTACAACGGCCCTTTCCAAATCTATTTGAAATTCTTGTAGGATTGGTATTTGTGGTTATTGGACTTATGCTTTTCATAGAAGGGCTTGAAATAGGGTTGTTTCCCATTGGAGAGAATTTATCTCAGGCATTGGTCAAAAAAGGGAGTTTGTTTTGGCTTTTGTCATTTTCTTTTCTAATTGGGTTTTCAACTACCATTGCAGAACCGGCATTGATTGCTGTCGCAAAAGAAGCAGCCAAAGTAGCCGTAGAATATAATTTAATAAATCCCGATATTGAATCAAGCTACGCCTTTGGTTTAAGATTATCCGTTGCTATTTCTGTTGGATTGGCTATATTAATTGGAATATGGAGAATCATTAAAGGATGGCCAATATATTACTTAGTAATTGGAGGATATATAGTGGTAATTATAATGACCTTATTTGCACCAGAAGAGATCATTGGGATTGCTTACGATGCAGGCGGTGTTACAACATCTACGATAACAGTACCTTTGGTTGCTGCTCTTGGTGTTGGTTTGGCTGCGGTTATTGAAGGCAGAAGTCCGCTGGCAGACGGATTTGGATTAATAGCATTTGCTTCGCTCTTACCCATGATATTTGTAATGGGCTATGGCATGATAATTTTCTAAGATTATTAGGATGATAAAAGAACTTGGAATTACTTTATTAAATACAATCAGAGATGTAGCACCTATTGTAATATTAATTGCCGTTTTCCAAATTTTTATAATAAAAAGATCTATTCCAAATCTAAAAAGTGTTGTTTTTGGAGTTGTATTGGTAATTCTAGGACTGGCCTTTTTCCTTATGGGATTGGAACAAGCATTATTTCCCGTTGGAGAACTAATGGCCAAGCAACTATCTGATCCAGTGTTTATAGGTGAAAATTATTCTGGTGCACTCACAGACTGGCAGGCTTATTATTGGGTTTACATATTTGCAGCATTAATAGGGTTTGCTACAACTATTGCCGAACCTTCACTGTATGCAGTTGCCATAAAGGCTAATGAAGTATCCGGAGGAACTATTGGCGCCTTTTATCTTCGTGTGGTTGTGGCTATTGGCGTTGCTTTTGCATTGGTAGTTGGAACCTATCGTATTGTAGTAGGTGATTCACTTGCCACTTATATTATGGTAGGCTATGTTGTAGTAGTAATTCAAACCTTGTTTGTAAAAAAGGACCTTGTAGCATTAGCATACGATTCGGGAGGCGTAACAACCTCAACAGTCACTGTACCTATTGTGGCTGCTTTGGGGTTGGGACTGGCTTCAGTTGTTCCAGGGCGAAACCCGGCAATAGATGGATTTGGGTTGATTGCCTTCGCTAGTGTTTTCCCTATAATTACAGTTTTAGGATATGCACAAGTAAATGACTTAATATCGTATTTAAATAAATTTAAAAAATTAAAAACATGAGATTTGATCTAATTGTAGGGTTTGTTAATCCAAGCATCACTGAAAAGGTTGTCAAAACAGCTAAAAAATCAGGGGCCACTGGCGATGTAATTATCCAGGGCAAGGGTAGTGGTATAGAAACAGCTAATTTTTTAGGGTTATCTATACAAGATAAAACAGATATAATTCTATTTGTGGTAGAGGAACACCATACTAAAAAAATAATAGAATCTGTTTCAGAAGAATTTAATCTTGAAGAACCTGGCAACGGTATATTAATTGCTCTAAATATTGATAAAGTTGCAGGCTTATCTAAACAAATCAAGAAAATTAGAGAGAATCTTAATACAATACAATTATAATTATTTGATTATGGAAACTTTTAAAAAAGCAAAAGAGATAGCTTCTGACAAAATGTACTTTATTGATGGTCTGGCAAGTATAAGGGATGCTGTTCAATTAATGAAAGATAAAAATGTTCAGGCGCTTATAATTCAGAAAAGAAATAGTGCAGATGCCAACGGAATTATTACGGTGAATTCTATCATAAATGGCGTAATAATTAAAGACAAAACCCTTGATGAAGTAAGTGTATATGAAATTATGACCAAACCCGTGTTTTCAATCTCAGCTCACTTGAATGTTAAGTATGTGCCGAGGTTAATGCATAATTACAATGTAAGGATTGCGCCTGTTGAAGAAAACGGTGAGTATATTGGGATGATTGACTATACACAATTCTTATTCACTATACTTTAGTGATGCATTCAAAAAACTAAAAAAGGAAATAAAATGAAGGCACTACGATGTACAAAAATAATAGTGGTTTAAATGCTAAAACAGAAGTAAGTAAATATTAATAAGGTAAGTATTAAACCGAAAATTCAGTGCGTAAAATTCCGTTACAATTATTTTACTAGACGTTACCATACACATCAAAAAACATATTCCTGAAATGAAAATAAAGTATTTAAGCATAATAATAGTTGTCCTACTTTTTAGTTGCAACCAAAAGAAAGAAAATAGTTCAATAAACCCTGAAAATTGGTCAAAACGGGCTATTGATATAAAATCAAAAGATTCGCTTGAATTTGGAAAATCTTACCTATCGGTTTATTCTCAAATATATAGTATGACTGAACATAGAACTCACAACTTGACATCAATGATAAGTATTAGAAACATAAGCGATTTAGACACAATTTATCTTTTGAGAGCTGAGTATTATGACACCTACGGCAAATCGGTTAGAAAATATTTTGACTCGCCAATTTTTTTGGCGCCAATGGAAACGACAGAGATAATTATTGAAGAAAATGACGTATCTGGCGGAACTGGCTCTAATTTCATGTTTGAATGGAAAATTCCTAAAAATTGTCCAGAACCTTTATTTGAAGGAATAATGACATCGACTATGGGACAACAAGGTTTATCTTTCACAACCCAGGCTAAACGGATTAACTGAAATGCCTGAGATTTTAACAACAATACTTTTCTTGCGGAAAAATCAGGTAGAAGAATTAGAAAATTTAGAAAAACCATTGCTGAATGAGATGAATAAGTTCAACGAACAACACTATGTAAAAAATGCATTAAAACGCATTTTACATTAACCTTTGTGGTTAATTTGACAAATGACAGATAAAGAGCATAAAATAGAAATTGAATTTTTAGACCACGTAGCAATTCGTGTCGCTGATATGGAAGCTTCTGCAGCATGGTATGAAAAAGTATTGGGACTTAAACGATATAAATTACCTGAATGGGGAGACTTTCCAGTCTTTTTACTTTCTGGAAAATCAGGAATCGCATTGTTTCCTGCAAATACAACTGATACTAAACATGAACCAACTTCAAGAAATGTGAAAATTGACCATTTTGCATTTAATGTGACAAATGAAAATTTTGAAAAAGCTAAAAAAAGATATGTCGAATTGAACTTGGAATTTAATATCCAGGACCATCATTACTTTGATTCTATATACACAAAAGATATAGATGGACATACAGTTGAATTAACAACAATTAAAGTGAATGAACGTGAATTTTATAAATAAAAAATTATACTCAACAATGGCTATAGCAAAAAGGGCAAATGTTTTGATTTTTTAAAAGTCGAATGCACATGAAAAAAACTGTAGCCAACAAAGAACTGAGTTAGAAAACAACTTTTTTTAGCTGATTTACTGCTGTAGTTTTAGTCATAGTACAACCCTGATTTTATAATCCCATATAGTTAAATAAAACTTCACTAAACAAAAGGATTTTTCGGTCGGTTCCTTTCCAAATCGTAGCATTTCCATTCATTTGAGTACATTTGTAATGACACGAGAAAAATTATCAAAAAAGTTTACAGAGGGTCAACACTGTAACTTAGAAAAAGTCAAAATCCCTTAATATAAGGGGTTCTCAGATCAAGGTTTGATTCCAGTTGGGCTTCTGCATTTTCAGTGCGAGCCTTTCTCAGCGACAGTGCGACTAATCCTGATGAGGCTACTATCTTGTTCAATAGCTCACAAATTCCAAAATCTTAAGTATATTAGTAAGCAGGGAGTGATCTTGTAAATTGCAGGCTGCTCTTGTTCCCTGTACAACGCTATTCAGGGATAAACGAAATTGTAAACTGCGACAAGGAATAGTATCTATGACCGGGGTTCCGGGAGCAAATTAGGATGAAACTGACCAAAATCAAACAAAAACTTTTAGACGAAGCTTATCACACCGTAATTCAGGTTTGTTTGTTTGACAAACCTCTTGAGGAAATGGCCCCACTGCTTGCAGAGGATGTGATGAATTTTGGTGCAGGCAAAAAGGAGCTCACCAGAACTAAAGCCGCTTTCCTGAAACAAATTAAGAACCAGAAAGAACTAGCTTCAGGTTTAAAAATGGACTTTCAGTTTACTCCAATTCTGCGCAAGGTCATAAACGGGGGCAATAGTGCAATCTACACAGATGATATTGTGAATACCGTTTGGGTTAACAATATAAAAAGTGAACTTAAATTCCGCCTCAGTTTTATTTTTGAATATAATGATGGCCAATGGCTGTTGATACATTCGCATACTTCAACCCCGGACTCACAGCGAACTGATGACGAAATATGGCCGGTGGAGGAATTGAAAAAAAGAACGGCTTTCCTGGAAAAGAGCCTGGAGGAGAAAGTGGCAGAATTGCATGATAAAAACCGGGAATTGGAAATTGAAGCTGCCCTTGAACGCGTGAGATCAAAAACAATGGCAATGCACAATAGTGCAGATGTAGGAGATACTGTAGTTACTTTATTTGATGAAGTATTAAAACTGGGCCTTGACAAAACTATTCGATGTGGCATAGGAATTCTTGAAGGAAATGAACTAATGGAAACCTGGTCTGCAAGCTATTCGCTCAGTGGTAAATTTGAATTGAGAATGGGGCAATTAAATATGACTATTCACCCCATGCTGGCAAACCTTAAAGAAGCCTGGAAAAAGAAAGAGAAAAGATATGCCTATGAATTTATAGGCAAGGATGTTATCCGTTATTACCGCGCACTGAATAAAGAACCCGGATATCCGTTTAATGCAGATTTGAAGACACTTCCCGAAAAGGAATTTCACAATAGTTTCTTTTTTTCTTCAGGTATTCTCTTCGCTTTTACGGAGAATCCAATTTTAGAAGAGGCAGCTGCTGTATTACAAAGATTTACCAATGTTTTTGGGCAAACTTACAGGAGATACCTGGATTTGCAAAAAGCTGAAGCCCAGGCCAGGGAAGGACAAATAGAAGCTGCTTTGGAAAGGGTTCGTGGCAGTTCAATGGCCATGCATAAGAGTGAGCAACTTCCTGAGACTTCTCAGGTGCTCTTTGAACAATTTGCATTGCTTGGAAATATCCCGGACCGGATCAGCATCGGGATATTTAAGGAAGAGGAGAATATTATAGAATTATGGGCGACCGATCAAATTGGCAGTCAGCTTAATCATGGTTATAGCGGGCCATTGAATGAAGCTACAACCATCTCTAAAACATATAAAGCCTGGAAAGAAGGTAAAGATTCTATAGTGGTTGACCTTACCGGTCAAAAGCTAAAAGACTGGGTACGCTATATTAAGGAAGAAATGAGGTTGCCCATAGATGTTTCCCATATAAAAGGAAGAAGGGTACAACAGGCTGCTTTTTTCTCCAAAGGAATACTGCTATGTACAACAAATGAACCTGTCGCTGATGAGATCATGCAGTTGTTGATCCGTTTTGCCAAGGTATTTGACCAGGCTTATACGCGCTTCCTGGACCTGCAAAAAGCAGAAACCCAGGCGAAGGAAGCAAGGGTTGAAGCTGCTTTGGAAAGGGTGCGTGCAGCATCTATGGCCATGCATAAAACCAGTGAGCTTGCTCAGGTGGTAATGGTTCTTTTTCAGCAATTTTCTGAATTGGAACTGGATTTCTATCAGGTTTGGATCAATATATTTTTTATTGAAGAAGGGTATTCCAATTGCTGGTTTTCTCCCGTAGAAGGGGTTATAGAAGAAGTTTATACAGCCATAGTGCCACTTGCACCTTTTGAAGAATCTTCCATCAAGAGCTGGAGAGCAGGAGAAGAATTTTCATATCTCTCCTGGAGAGGTCTGAAGGAAGTAGATGAAATTTCGAAATCTCTGAGTGAAATGACCGGGCATGAAAGTTTCATAAGAATCCAGAAAAAGAAGAGAATGGAGCGTATGGAAATTATTGATTCCAACCATAAATACGGTGTTTTGACAATGGCAAAGAATAGTGATATCACTAATAATGATCGCTCTATATTAAAGCGCTTTTCCAAAGTTTTTGAACAAACCTACACCCGTTTCCTTGATTTGAAAAAGGCAGAAATACAGGCACGTGAAGCACAGATTGAGGCCGCCCTGGAAAAAGTGAGGGGCAAGGCCATGGCTATGCATCACAGTAGTGATCTGGAAGCTACTGCAAGTGTTGTATTCAGTGAATTAAAGAATCTGGGAATCAATACCTTCAGAAGCGGGGTAGGCCTGCTTAATAAAGAGAACACGGAGGTAGAATTATATGGTGCTACCTCTACAGAGGGAGGAATAGGACTTTCATTGGTGGGCAAAACAAATCTGAAAGATCATCCTGTATTATCACAAATTTATAGCAGTTGGTTAAACAATGAGGAATATTACCCCACTTTAAAAGGCGATTTGTTAAAGCGGTATTATGAACAAATTGGATCGCAATATAAGGTGCCTTCTTCCCATATTGAAAGCAATAAGCAATACGGACACTTCCTTCCATTCTCAGAGGGCGTGTTTTATGGCTGGTCTTATGAGCCCTTTACAGAAGCAGAAATAACCATTCTGAAGCGGTTTAACGCCATCATAGATCTTACCTTCAGGCGGTATATAGAATTGCAAAAAGCAGAGGCCAATGCACTGGATGCCGTCAGGCGCTCATCCGTAGACCGGGTCCGCGCCGAGATAGCCTCCATGCGAACCAAAGCAGATCTGGACAGGATAACCCCCTTGATCTGGAATGAGCTTACCACATTAGGTGTCCCTTTTGTACGCTGTGGGGTATTTATTTTTGATGAAAAGGAAGAACAGATTCATACGTTTCTATCAAAACCGGATGGTAAAGCCATTGCAGCTTTTCATTTACCATATGATTCCAGTCCTTTTGTGGGTGCTATAGAAAACTGGCGTTCGAAGAAAATCCAGATTATCCAGTGGAAAAATGAAGAGTTTTCAGACCTTGCAGATACCCTGGTAAAGAAAGGTCAGATTGCCTCGCGGCAACAATATTTGGGCACGGTTCCAAAGGGCGGCCTCTCACTGCACTATGTTCCTTTTTTACAGGGGATATTATATGTCGGAAACACCAAAGAATTAACCAGGGACAACCTCCAACTAGTACAATCTGTGGCTGATGCCTTTTCCACAGCCTATGCGCGCTATGAAGATTTTAACAAACTTGAATTGGCCAAACTGCAGGTAGAACAAACGCTGACCGACTTAAAACAAACGCAGGAACAGTTAGTGCAATCTGAAAAGATGGCATCACTGGGGGAACTCACTGCGGGTATCGCCCATGAGATCCAGAATCCATTGAATTTTGTCAATAATTTTTCCGAGGTGAGTTCAGAACTTATAGATGAAATGAATGAAGAACTGCATAAAGGAGACTATGAAGAAGCAAAAGCACTTGCCGCAGATATAAAACAGAATCTTGAAAAGATTAACCACCACGGTAAAAGGGCCGATGGGATCGTAAAAGGAATGTTGCAGCACAGCCGGACCAGCAGTGGACAAAAAGAAGCTACAGACATCAATGTACTGGCCGATGAATATTTACGCCTGGCTTACCACGGTTTAAGGGCCAAGGACAAAACCTTTAACGCAACTTTGAACTCTGAGTTTGATGAAAACATTGGCAGGATCAAAGTTGTTCCCCAGGATATTGGAAGGGTCATTCTGAATTTGATTACCAACGCGTTTTATGCGGTGAAGGAGAAATCCTCTTTCGCTAAAGTTTCCGAGGACAACTATGAACCCACAGTTTCTGTCAGCACAAAAAAAACCGGCAACCAGGTTTTAATTTCTGTAAAAGACAATGGCAATGGGATCCCCAAAAAGATCCTTGAAAAAATATTCCAGCCCTTTTTTACCACAAAGCCTACCGGGCAGGGAACGGGATTGGGACTATCTTTAAGTTATGATATTATACATGCGCACGGCGGGGAATTAAAAGTAAACACCAAAGAAGGGGAAGGCTCTGAATTTACAATGATATTACCGGTTAACCACCAATCATGAAACTGACCAAAGAAGAAGAATCGCAATTACTGCTAACCTATGATACCTGGTGGAGGAGTTATCTGAACGGGGACGTAAAAACCTATGATTCCTATCTGGATGAAGATTATAGATTTGTGGGGTCTACCAATGGGGAGGAGTTTTTAAACAGGAGAGACACTACCAGTTTTTTTGAAGCAACGGCCGATCAGCTCGCGGGAAAAGCCGAATTAAGGAACCTCAAAAGAAATATTGAAACTTTAGACGGGCTTGTTCTCATCACCGATCTGGCAGATGCATATGTGCTGAGTGATACGGAATGGGTTTTCTACTCCAGGTTCAGGTTTACCTCTTTGCTTCGCAAAAATAAAAATGGCTGGAAGTTTATCTATCAGCATTTTTCTGCACCGGATACAAAGGCAGATGAAGGAGAGACCCTAGGCACCAAAAAAATTACACAGGAGAACCTTGAACTCCGGGAAGCTATCAAAAGAAGGACCGTTGAACTCGAACAAAAAAACCGGCAACTGGAAATTGAAGCCGCCCTGGAAAGAGTTCGGGCCCGGGCAATGGCCATGCAGAGCAGCGAGGAGCTCCAGGATACCGCACTCCTCCTCTTCCAGCAGGTTAAAGCCTTGGGTGTGCCGCCCTTTGCCTGTGGGTTTAACATCTGGGATGCCGATAGGAAGGCCGCCACGGCATATATGGGCTCGGTAGCCGGGATGCAGCCTCCTTTCAAGACAGACAGTTCAAAAGATATATATCTGCCCATTCATTCGGCCGCCCAAAGGGGCGAATCGCTGTTTGTCATAGAACAGGCCGGTAAGGAATTGGAAAACCATTATGCCTATTTAGCTACCATCCCAACGTTCCGGGACATTATTTTGAAAAATTTAAAACGTAACGGAATGTCCTTTCCGACCTTTCAGATCATCCACTGTGCCTTTTTTTCCCAAGGGTATCTCATGTTCATTTCTTATGAACCGGTAACCGCTTTCCATGATGTTTTCAAACGATTCGCCAAAGTCTTTGAACAGACCTATACCCGCTTCCACGACCTGCAAAAAGCCGAGGCCCAGGCACGGGAAGCACAGATAGAAGCAAGCCTCGAGCGTGTCCGCTCAAAGGCAATGGCTATGCATAGGAGTGAGGAATTGGGGGAAGTGGCAACCGTCCTTCACAGCGAATTGATATCCTTGAATGTCCATGAGTTTTCACAAACTTCAATCATAATCCATGATGAGCCAAGTCAGAAGTTAATTGTCTGGGGAGCGCGAACAGGCTCCGGTTCACTGGAAAAGTCGGTTTTTCCACTTCTGGGGGATCAAGTCCTCCAAAAACTTTATGATGCATGGCGTCAGGAGGAAGAATTCTTTACCGTGAAGGTGGAGGGTAAAGCCTTGCGGAAGCACATCGACTTCGTTTTCCCAGAAGCAAGCAGAACAGTAAAGGAGGATGCAGCCATTAAAAACATGCCGGATCCCACCTTTTTTCATTGCGCTTTCTTTTGCATGGGATATCTGGAGTTGATGTCCGACAACGAGCTAAGTGAGGCTTCATCATCCTTGCTGGTTCGCTTCGCCAAGGTATTTGATCAGGCCTACGTCCGTTTTCTCGACCTCCAAAAGGCGGAAGCCCAGGCGCGGGAAGCACAGATAGAAGCGGTTTTGGAAAGAGTGAGAAGCCGCACCATGGCGATGCAAAAAAGTGAAGACCTGAATGAAACTGCTGCCGATATGTTTCAGCAAATTCAGGCATTAGGGATGCAGCCATGGGGTTGTGGCTTTAATATTTTCGATAAAGATGAGAAGGCAGTCACCCAATACATGAGCGCGGGCGGTATATTGCCGCCTTTCAGAACACCCCTTACAGAAGACCCTTTCTTTATTAGCATTTATGAAGCACGGCAAAAGAAAGAAGATCTTCTGGTAATGGAATCGAAAGAAGAATCACTTGCAGCTACTTACCGATATATGTTCAGCCTTCCCGGTACCGGAGAAATATTCAGAAATTTGCAAAACTCAGGGTTTGAAATGCCAAAATTTCAAATAACGCACTGTGCTTATTTTTCACAAGGCTACCTGATGTTTATCACTTTTGAACCTGAACCTGAATCACATGATATTTTCAAACGATTCGCGAAAGTCTTCGAACAGACCTATACACGTTTCCTCGATCTGCAAAAGTCCGAAGCCCAGGCACGGGAAGCACAGATAGAAGTGTCGTTAGAAAGAATCAGGGCTAAAGCGATGGCCATGAGAACTTCAAATGAGCTGCGGGGCGTAGCTGACACCATACGCGAACAAATGAGGCTTCTAGAACAACCTGAACTTGAATCATCAATGGTGCTCCTATATGATGAAGAAAAATTCACGGAAGAGGATTGGTATGCATTTTTGCCCCCGAAGAACAGTGGAAAAAAAGTCCTTACGGGAATCATCACATGGCCATTGGACGCGAACGAAGTGGTAAAAAAGCTTTTTAAAATATATAAATCGGGTGTAACTGAATCAACCTTCAATGTAAAAGGAAAGGATTTGGAAGAGCTCTTTAAAGATCTAACAGAAGAACACCCTGCAGTGGTTGACTATTATGAAGGTGAATTCCCCGAAAATGTCATACACTTTGTTACCCGATTTTCCGGAGGCCACATACTGATGACCTCCTATGAAATGCCCAGCGAGAAATCAAAAGAACTTCAAAGACGGGTAACCAACGCATTCGACCTTGCCTACAAACGTTTTCTCGACCTCCAAAAAGCAGAGGCCCAGGCACGGGAAGCACAGATAGAAGCAGCATTGGAAAGGGTAAGAAGTCGTTCCATGGGTATGCACAAAAGCGAGGAGCTCAAAGATGTCGTAAAGGTCATTTTCGACCAACTGGCGCAGCTGGGCATCAATGCGGAGCATGCAGGTATTGTCGTTGATTATGAACCTAAAAAGGACTGGCATTTTTGGATAGCCGACACACAGGATATTCCGGCGAAGGTTACTGTCCCTTATCTGGACCTGGTCTGGGACCGTCAATTCACCCAAGCGAAAAAGAAAGGGGAGCATTTCTTTACAACGCTACTGGATTTTGAAGAAAAGAACAGCTTCTACAAAGCACTGCTGCCCCATATTAAAGGGTTGACCAAAAAGGCACGGGATTTTTATTTCAGTTGTCCGGGACTTGCCGGATCAACGATCATACAAAAGGATATCGGTCTCTATATTGAAAATTTCTCCGGAACGCCTTATTCAGGGGAGGAAAATGATATCCTCATGCGTTTTGCCAAAGTTTTTCAGCAGACCTATACCCGTTTCCTTGACCTGCAGAAAGCGGAAGCACAGGCCAGGGAAGCGCAGATAGAAGGGGCATTGGAAAAGGTGCGTAGCCGGTCAATCGGCATGCAGAAAAGTGAAGAGTTAAGAGAGGTCATACAGGTGATCCACGACCAACTCATTCATCTGAACTTCCAGATAGATGCTGCAGGTTTTACCCTGGATTATCATCAAAATAATGACTGGAACACCTGGATCGCCAATAAAAGCGGTTCACTTCCTTCCCTCATGTTTATTCCTTATATAGATCATCCGCAATTCAACTATTACAAACAGGCAAAAGAAAAGGGACTGGATTTCCTTGCCAATACGCTCACCTTTGAAGAAAAAAACAGCATTTTTAGCTATATGTTCGGGTTTATGGGGGATTATCCCCAGGAGGAAAAAGACGAATTATTGAGTAAACCCGGATTGGCCATCTCACAGGCTTTTTTAAAAAATATCTCCCTTTGGATCTATAACCTGGATGCAATCCCTTATTCAGAAGAAGAGAATAGCACACTCATGCGTTTTGCAAAAGTCTTTGAGCAAACCTATGTACGGTTTAATGACCTCCAAAAAGCCGAGGAACAGGCAAGGGAAGCCCAGATTGAAACTGCCTTGGAAAAGGTACGGTCTCGAAGTATGGCCATGCATAAAACGGAGGAATTGGTGGAAGTGGTTGCCGTTGTGGCGGAAAAATTACAGGAACTTGGGGTAATCCTGGACGCAAATGGGGTAGTTATTTGCACCTATTTCCCAGATTCGAAAGATATAATGCACTGGATTGCCGCGCCCGATTTTTCCACTTCGGGACGCTATCTGCTTTCCTATTTTGACCATCCTATTTTAAATGCGGCCTGGGAAAGCAAAAACAGCGGGGCCGACTATTTTTCCAAATCCTTTTCAGTGGAAGAAAAGAATAGTTTTTATGAATACGCCTTTGCGGAAACCGATTATAAAAATTTCCCTGAGGAATTCAAGGAATGGATATTTCAAAATGACAAGCACGCGCTTTCCTTTGCATGGGCCAGGCACTCCGCCATCCTTGTTCCGTCCCATACAGGCGTTCTTCCAACGGAAAGTGACCAGGTGATCATGAAACGGTTCGCAAAGGTTTTTGAACAGGCTTATATCCGTTTTATGGACCTGAAAAATGCTGAGATCTTAGCTCACAAAGCCAAAATAGAAGTGGCCCTCGAAAGGGTTCGCGCCAGGGCACTGGCAATGCAACAACCGGAAGAATTGATCGAAGTGGCCGAAGTATTGCGATATGAAATGGGATTGCTGGGTGTGGAAGAACTGGAAACCTGTAGTATTTATATCAATGATGAGGAAACCGGAAAAACGGAATGCTGGTATGCCCTGAAGGATATCCGTACCACAAAAAAGAAACTGGTGTCAGACCATTTTCCTCTTGATTTAAAGGATACATGGGTGGGAAGGGAAATGAAAAAGTTCTATGGAACAGGGAAAAAGCAGGTTTCCATAGTAATGAAAGGCAATGCGCGTAAAGAATGGATCAACTATTGTGAAGAAAAATCCGTGCCCGTTCGCGGTTATTATGGTGATGCAATACCGGACCGGACCTATCACCTATATAAATTCACCCATGGGGCCATCGGGGCAGCCGCTGCGGGAGAAATCTCTACTGAAAGCTGGGACCTGCTTAGAAGGGCGGCATCGGTCTTTTCGCTGGCCTATTCGAGGTTCAAGGATTTAACCCAGGCACGTTTTGACCTGCAGCAGCTGAAGGAAGAAAAACTGAGGGCGGAAACTGCATTGGCCAACTTAAAGGCCACCCAGTCGCAATTGATCCAGTCCGAAAAAATGGCATCGCTTGGGGAACTTACAGCAGGCATCGCTCATGAAATTCAAAACCCTCTGAATTTTGTCAATAATTTTAGCGAAGTAAGTAATGAGTTACTGGATGAGATGAATGAAGAAATAGAAAAAGGGGATCTGGAAGAAGCAAAGGCCATTGCCAGTGATATTAAGCAAAACCTTGAAAAAATACACCACCACGGCACACGGGCCGACGCCATCGTTAAAGGCATGCTGCAGCACAGCCGCAGCAGCAGTGGGGTGAAAGAGCCCACTGATATCAACGCACTCTGCGACGAATACCTGCGACTGGCCTATCACGGTTTAAGGGCCAAGGACAAGACCTTCAATGCCACCATAAATACCGATTTCGACCCTTCGGTCGGCACCGTCGATGTCATTCCGCAAGATATGGGCCGGGTGATCCTAAACCTGATCACAAACGCATTTTATGTAGTGAACGAGAAATCCTCCTTCGCTAAAGCTTCGGAGGATAACTATGAACCTACCGTATGGTTAAACACCAGAAAAGACAAAAACCAGGTCATGATCAATGTCAGGGACAATGGAAATGGCATCCCCAAAAAGGTACTGGATAAAATCTTCCAGCCCTTTTTTACCACCAAGCCCACCGGTCAGGGAACAGGGCTGGGATTATCCTTATCGTATGACATCGTAAAGGCGCATGGCGGGGAATTGAAGGTGGAAACGAAAGAAGGGGAAGGGACGGAATTCAGTATTCAAATTCCATTTGGTTAAAGCAGCTATTAATAGATACAGAGCATACAGACTTAATGATATATTTCTTACCTTACCTTTACGCTTAATACAAATTATTGGTATGGACCTTATTGAACTCAAGCGATTACAGGAACCCTTAAAGGAAAAATACAGAACAAATCCGGATACTGCTTTGATAACATTGAGCGCTACCTCCCACTGCGGGGAAGGCGTTACGTGTAAAATTGAAACTGGAAAAATGATGGCAGAGGCTGGTTTGCACCCGGCTACCGGAGGTGATGGCCTGTCGGTATGTTCGGGAGATATGCTGCTGGAGGCTTTAGCCGCTTGTGCAGGGGTAACACTTAAAGCAGTGGCTACATCTATAAATTTCAGTTTGCAGGATGCCTATATTCAGGTAGAAGGCGATCTGGATTTCAGAGGTACTTTATCAGTAGACCGGGATGCCCCTGTGGGCTTTAAGGATATTCGGCTGCGTTTTCAGCTGGAAACCGACGAACCCCGGGATAAAATTGAAACCCTGATCAAGCTAACAGAACGATATTGTGTGGTTTACCAGACCCTGATTAAAGCCAATACTGTCAGTGTATCCATAAATTAGTTTTGTACTAAAAAATGAAATGGCTAAAGGTATTCTTGAGGAAATAAAATTGCTTGCCACGGCTAAACCAGGAAACCTACAGATGTAAATGAACTCTATGACAAATCCATGTATCTGGCCTGCCATTTGGATAAGTACCAGAAACGACAAAAACCAAATCACAATCAATGTAAGGGAAAATGGCAACGGCATCCCAAAAAAGGTGTTGGATATGATCTTCAAGCCATTTTTTGCCAACAAGCAACAGGGCAGGGCACTGGTCTGGGCTTGTCTCTGAGCTATGATATTGTGAATGCCTATGGAGCGGATTTGAAAGTGGAGACCAGGGGAAGTGGAAGTAACAAATTTTACGATTAGTATATAAACAAAAACAGACTATGATTAACCCTAAAAGTCAAAACAATAAAGATAGGGATGAGAGAATTACAACAAAGCATAATAAGGATACTTTCACCTTAGGCAAGTAGTTATTATTTTGCTTAATACAGTATATTTACAATTATCCAACCATTTTGAAAAACATGCGAATTACCAATTTGTTACTATTTGCCGCGATCTGCTTATGCACTATTCCTGGTTTTACCCAGGTTGAAACACAGCAAATCAGTCCCTCCTTTCTGTCTGTTTCGGAAGGCCTTTCATCTCCTAATGTTACTGATGTCCTGCAAGATAGCTATGGTTTCTTATGGATTGCAACCTTCAACGGGGTTCAAAAATATGATGGTTATCGGTTTGAAACTTTTAAAAATATTCCGGGGAAGTCATCCAGTCTGCAAAGTAACCAGGCATGGGGTCTTGAGGAAGATGCCGATCATAACATTTGGGTAGCTACTGACATAGGTGCATCCAAATTTGATCGAAAGAAAAATGAATTTGTGAATTACCCTTTGATATCGAATTTTAATATCCCGATAGAAGGGGGTCGTATTTTTAATATTTTCATGGATTCACAGCAGCGGCTTTGGGCCACTACCCAAAATCTGGAATTGATTATATATGATCCTGCAACAGACCAATGGGTTTTTGCCAAATATGATGTTCCCGGTTCGGATCAGCTCATTCATTATGGATTTTCAATAGGTATTACCGAAGATTTGAAAGGAGGCATTTGGTTTGGGTCATCAGCTTACGGCTTAATGCACCTTCCCAAAAACGAAACGGCTTTCAAGCCGGTACCTTCCAATCAGCTTGAGGGATTTAACTTTTCTGAATCTGAAAACATTATTACATCACTCTATTCTGACTCCAGTAGTATCCTTTGGATTACAACCCGCGACGGGATATATAAGTACAATCCTGAAACAGGCATAATGTTGAGCATTAAACAATATGACGGGACGCAAAATAATAATTGGAAAAACTGGAACCGAATTTTACCCGATACAGAAGGGAATATCTGGATTACCAATAATTATAGAGGAATGTTGAAGTTTGATGGAATATCAGATAAATTTCAGGAAATAACGATTGCCGGCAGATTATATATGCGGGGAAATGGCTGGGATATCACTTTATCAGACTTTATTATTGATAAAAGTGGTATTTTTTGGTTTGGAAGCATGGGAGCAGGATTGCTGAAATATGATCCGGTGAATAAACCCTTTTCGTATTTTTCTCATGATGATAATGACCCGGGTAGTATTAGCCCCAATGGGGTGTTTGGAATTTTGGCGTCAAAAATAAAGCCCGGTAAAATCTATGTGGGGGTCCGGGGCGAGGGATTTAATATTTTTGATCCGGAAGAACGGACTTTCGAAAAAGTATCCTACAAAGTGGTGGATGATTTGTTTGGAGGATCGGTAAGAAGTTTTGCAGAAGATAAGGACGGTACTCTTTGGTTGGGTACCTGGGGTGATGGCCTTATAAAATTGGATCAAAATTATAAGGAAGTCACACGGTATAAATACATTCCCCAAACCACAAATACAATCTCCAACAACCAGGTACGGGTCATTAAGCCGGATCAATACGGAAAGATATGGGTAGGTACGAATAACGGATTAAATATTTTAAATCCTGATACGGGTAATTTTCAAAGGGTAGTAAGCAAGAATACCAAAACGTATCCTGAAACGCTTATTAAAGAAATGGAAACCCTTTCGCGTACAGATCAAAATGTGGCTATCATTGATCAGGTGCGTGATTTTGAAGAGCGGTCATCACCCATTGAAATAAAATCGGCGGGCACTTACTGGTTAATGTCGGTAGGTGAGGGGGATCAGGTAAGTATGGCCGATGTGGGTTGGATCCAAAATGCCTCCAATGATACGATATGGAAATTCCCGGATTTTGAGAACAATTTTTATGCCGGAGGAGCTCTTAAAAATAGAATTATCATTAGTCCGGTGAATCTTCAACCCGGCAACTATACTTTGAACTACAAGACAGATGACAGCCACGCCTATGGCAAATGGAACTCGGAGGAACCTGACCAGTCATCATTATACGGAATTCTGCTTATCCAACCTGAAAATGAAGCCCAATCAGAATCTTTCCGAAACAGGATTCAGGAAAACCAACAAGGGCTTTTCATTAGCGGAAATAATATTTCCGATATTGAAATTGGGGGAAAATATGTTTGGGTAAGTGCAAATGGCCAGGGACTCAACAGAATAGATCCGGATTCCAATTCAGTTACCTATTTTCTGCACAAGCCGGATGATGAAAATTCATTGAGCAGCGACAACATTGGCGATATCTTCGAAGACAGCCGGGGAATGATCTGGTTAGCGACCTCAGAGGGAATCAACAAGTTGGATCCAACAACTGAAAAAATCACCAGATACTCAGAGGTAGACGGGCTACCTACCAACCTTACCGAGGCAATACTTGAAGGTGATAATGGCGAAATGTGGATTGCAACGCAAAACGGTCTTTCACAAATGGTCACCAATGAGGTTTTGGATAAAGTGACCTTTATAAATTATAATTCGTCTGATGGCCTTGGGGCAGATATTTTTCTGCCATTAGGGGCTACACGTGCACCGGACGGACGATTTTATTTTGGCGGGGATCACGGGCTTACTACTTTCAGCAGCGTTACGGCAAATAATGTTCCTCCCAAGTTGATTATTTCCAATTTCTTGATTTCCAATAAGTCAGTACTTGATATGGGTGAAGACAGTCCGTTGACGACCAGCTTACTCAATGCAAAAAATATAGGACTGTCCAGTGAGCAAAATAATTTGAGTTTTGAATTTTCAGCTTTACATTTTGCCAATCCGGAAAAAAACCAGTATGCGCATAAACTTATAGGATATGACGAAGATTGGATCTATGATAACAGAAATTTTGCTTCCTATACCAACCTCGATCCGGGTAGTTATGAATTTGCCGTTAGGGCTTCAAATGCCTATGGTATTTGGAATGAGGAAGGCATAAGCTTGTCCATAACTATTTCTCCCCCCTGGTGGCAAACATGGTGGGCCTATATACTTTACGCTGTTCTATTGATTTTAGGTGTTTTTATTGTGGATCGAACCTTGCGACGAAGAATCAAACTTAAGGAACGTGAGCGCTCCCGTGAAAAGGAATTGGCCCAGGCCAAGGAAATTGAGAAGGCTTATTCTGAATTGAAGAATACCCAATCCCAGCTCGTCCAGTCCGAAAAAATGGCCAGCCTTGGGGAATTGACCGCGGGAATAGCCCATGAAATACAGAACCCACTGAATTTTGTAAATAATTTTTCAGAGGTTAATTCCGAGTTGATTTCAGAGTTGAAGGATGAACTGGCTAAGGGCAATCTGGATGAAGTAAAAGTCCTGGCCAATGACATTGATGAAAATGAAAAGAAAATTATCTTTCACGGAAAGCGGGCCGATGGTATTGTAAAGGGGATGTTACAGCACAGTCGTGCCAGCAGCGGACAAAAGGAGGCTACGGATATCAATGTCCTCGCAGATGAATATTTGCGTCTGGCGTACCACGGATTAAGGGCAAAGGATAAAACATTCAATGCCACCATCAAAACCGATTTTGATGAAAGTATAGACAGCGTCAGTATTGTTCCGCAGGATATAGGGAGGGTGGTATTAAATTTAATCACCAATGCCTTCTACGCCGTAACAGAGAAAAAACAACAAGAGGAAGATTATGAACCAACAGTTACAGTTAGTACAAAAAAGTTGGGCCAAAATGTTTTAATTTCGGTAAAAGATAATGGAAATGGCATTCCCAAATCAGTTATCTCAAAAATATTTCAGCCATTTTTTACGACCAAACCAACAGGTCAGGGCACGGGATTGGGACTATCTTTAAGCTATGATATTGTAAAAGCACACGGTGGCAAATTGGATTTGAAATCGGATGAGGGAGAAGGAACAACATTTACTATTTCTTTACCAAATGATTAACTAATATGAAGACCAGCAACTTAAAATAAATAATTAATAAAAAAACAACACCTTATGAAAATTTTGGTTGTCGATGACGAAAAGGATGTACAATTGTTGTTTCAGCAGCGATTTAGAAAGGAAATTAAAAGTTCCGAGCTCAATTTTGTATTCGCTTTTTCCGGTGAGGAAGCCATGGAAACCTTAAAAACCCTGGACCAAAAGGCCGTTCTCATCCTCTCGGATATAAATATGCCCGGCATGAGCGGGCTGGATTTGCTGGAAAATATTCGAAGAGAATACGAAAAGCCACCACCGGTGGTGATGATGATTACGGCCTATGGGGACGAGGAAAACCGCAATACAGCCAAACGTTTGGGTGCCGATGATTTCTTAACCAAACCTTTGGATTTTAAGCTTTTAAAAGACAAACTCATAACTTTAAAATGATGGCTAAGATACTGGTGGTTGATGATGAGACGGATCTGGAAGTGCTTATCAAACAAAAATTCCGAAAGCAAATACGGCAAAACGAATACGAATTTGTATTTGCCATCAACGGGAAGGATGCTCTTGACAAACTCCGACTAGAACCTGATATGGACATTGTACTCAGTGATATTAATATGCCGGAAATGGACGGGCTCACTTTATTGTCTGAGCTCAATGCATTAAACCCCCTCCTTAAATCGGTAATAGTCTCAGCCTATGGGGATATGGAAAATATACGCACGGCCATGAACCGTGGAGCTTTTGACTTTATCACCAAACCCATCAACTTTGAGGACCTTACCATTACCATGGAAAAGACCTTAAAACATGCCCATCAAATCAAAGAGACCTTAAAAGCTGTGAAGGAAAACAATATCCTCAAGATGTATGTGGACGAAAACGTCCTGAAATTTATGGGAAGCAAAGAATACGAGTCCACGATTATGGCCAATGAAATTGTTGAGGCCACAGTAGTTTTTATTGATGTTTGTGGTTTTACGGCCTTAAGTGAAAACACTCCTCCGGACACCGTGGTAAAGATGATTAACACCTACTTTGATGTCATGGTAAAGGAAATTATGGCACAGGAAGGTTTTGTGGATAAATTTATGGGTGATGCCGTCATGGCGGTTTTCCGGGGAGAATATCATTTGGACCGGGCCATTGACACGGCCCTTGCCGTAAGAAACCAGTTGAACCAATTAGCCTCATTGGGGGAATCTCCAGGTTTTAAACCCAGAGTATCCATAGGGATTAAAAGTGGTGAGATGATCTCCGGAAACATAGGATCTGTAAGTTTAAAGCGGTTAGACTATACGGTTATTGGCGATATCGTAAACACGGCAGCCCGCTTGCAGGATGCCGCCGGGGAAAACCAGATACTGATTTCTGAGAGTTGTTATGAGGTGGTGAAAGAATCTTTCCAGTGTAAAAAAATTGGCAGTATAAACATGAAAAATAAGACAACTCCTGTTACTGTGTATGAAGTTCTGGAGTAATGGCATCACTTTAATAAGGACGATTTAATCTGTCCACTTCAAAGATGTAAACAGTTACTAAAATCTTCTTTATCTTCGTGTAAAAAGTAGTTTATGGAGGCTTCAAAGGTAAAAAGTGTATTTATTCAGGGAGCCATAACCCCTGAATTTATAGCCCGGTCCATTTCCAACCACCAATCCAGGACTCAGATTGGCGCACATGATATATTTTTAGGGCAGGTACGCGCGGATGAAATAGAAGGTAAAAAAGTTGAAGCCATTGAATATTCAGCCTATGAGGAAATGGCCAATCTCAAATTCCATGAGATTAAGGAGGCAGCATTAAAGCGTTTTAAACTAAGTTGCCTGCATATTTACCACAGTAAGGGGATTGTTAAGGCCGGTGAGATATGTTTGTTTGTATTCATCTCTTCACCTCACCGAAAAGAGGTTTTTGAAGCATTGCATGAAGTGGTTGAGGAAATTAAAAAACAGGTTCCTGTTTTTGGGAAAGAATTATTTGAGGATGATTCCTACCAATGGAAAGTAAACACTTAAAGATGGTCGACATTACACAGAAAAAAATTACGCTAAGAACGGCCATTGCCCAGGCAATAGTCCATGTGAGTTCGTCCAATACTATAGAAGCCATTTTGAACAAAACGGTACCCAAGGGCGATGTCTTTGCCATGAGTAAGGCTGCCGGCTTATTAGGGGTGAAAAAAACTTCAGATCTTTTACCGGATTGCCATCCTTTACCCATTGAATTCACAGATATTGATTACGAAATAGAGGGCAATCAAATTAAAATTCTGATTACCGTAAAAACCAATTACAAAACCGGTGTTGAAGTGGAAGCCATGCACGGTGCCAGTGTGGTTGCACTGAATATGTATGATATGCTTAAACCAATTGATAAAGGAATAGAGATCAGTTCTATAAAATTACTTCAAAAAACAGGAGGTAAATCAGATATTAATAATACTTAAATAGTATCATTTCCTTGCGGTCCAAATCTCATACATTGGAGCACCCTTGCTGTTTTTCCCCTTGTGATGCCAGTCATCACCCTTTATTTCGTAAGTGAAATTTAGTTCGGCACCAACCCTGGCATTATCCCTGGAAAAAAACTGGATGTTTTCGGAATAAACTCCATCTTTTGCCGTGTAGGTTCCACCTCCAGTGCCGGAAAATTCAAATGTTTCTGTATTATAGGCAATCCATTGAAAATGCCCGTCCAGTAAAAACTTCATGGTTTTTCTCGGAACACTTTCGCCGCGTCGTTCCTGCCCTTCATCCGGGCCACGTGTGCCAAACAGCCACTTACCATCCAATGGCTGTGTAAAAGAAGGATCTTTCTTGAAGCTCAGGTTGCTATCCCCGCCTATTATCAAATCCTCTCCAACAACTTGCACAGGCAATTCAACAGAGGTAATAGTATTCTCCTCATAAGTAGAATTAAACTCCAGTTTCACACTTAAGTTACCATTCTCCAAAGTATAAAAACCCCCAAGGGTCTTTATAAAACCTGCAGGCGATTTGGTGTAAACTGTATGAATAAAATAGGTGTCGTCAATTTTGAGTTCATGAGTCATGCTGAGTCCGTCCACAATTTCATCTGCATGATAAACACCTGTTGCCAGCTGCGCCTGAATATTTACTAAAGAAAATACCGAAAAGAAGAGAATAGTCCATTTCATAAGTGATGCTTTTAAAGTTATAAAAATACGGATTATTCCTTTTTTTTCCATGGTTATAATGCAAAGGGTTAAAAGTTTAAAACTTTAGGAGGGCAGATGTTTTAACATTTCTGCTGTGGTTTTTTCAAGGTTAAACTCTGGTTCCCAACCCCAGTCTTTTTTGGCCGTGGAATCATCAATGCTCCGGGGCCATGATTCTGCAATGGCCTGTCTGAAATCCGGATGATAAGATATTTTGAATTCAGGAATATGTTTTCTTATGCTCTCGGCTATTTGGGCCGGGGAAAAACTCATGGCCGCCAGATTATAGGAGGATCTCACCGTTAGTTGTTCCGGATTGGATTCCATAAGTTTAATGGTTGCCCTGATGGCATCATCCATAAACATCATGGGAAGTTCTACATCCTCCTTAAGAAAACAAGTATAGCTGCCCTTTTTTAAAGCCTCGTGGTAGATTTCTATGGCATAATCGGTAGTGCCTCCACCCGGGAGTGTCTTCCAGCTAATTAAACCCGGGTACCTTGTGCTTCTTACATCGACCCCAAATTTATGGTAGTAGTAGGAACACCATCTTTCACCGGATTGCTTGCTGATGCCGTACACGGTGCTGGGTTCCATAATGGCACTTTGGGGGGTATTATCTTTGGGGGTGTTTGGGCCAAATACGGCTATGCTTGAAGGCCAGAATACTTTTTCAATTTTTCTTTCTTTGGCCAGGTTAAGTACGTTAAAAAGCGAATTCATGTTTAAATTCCATGCTCTTTCTGGAAACTTCTCAGCGGTAGCGCTCAACATTGCGGCCATTAAGTATACCTCCTCAATTTCATGATACATTACAACATCCTCTATGGCCTCATAATTGGTGGCATCAAGCAACTCAAACGGCCCGGAGGACATTAAACTTTCATTGCCTTCCCGAATATCACTGGCAACTACCTGTTCATTGCCGTATAATTCTCTTAATGCCAGGGTTAGTTCTGTTCCAATCTGCCCGCAAGCTCCTATAATCAGGATTGATTTTTGCATAATTATGAAGTAAATATAGTTCCTTGGTAAAGATAGCTTTTATTAAAATTTGTACATTCGTCCTATGAGAAAATTGTTTGTTATTGGGGTGACTGTATTGCTTTTGTTTTCCTGTGGCAACAATCAAAATACAGAGCAAATAGTTGAGGCACACAAGCTGGAATTTGATGTTCAGAAGTTACCCAAGAAATCCTTGTTGAATGGTAAAGCTACAGCCATTCTTGACGCATGGCCGGAATTTAAAGAACTGGATGTTGCTTTTGAAGCCTTATACAGTGTTGAAAATAATGAGGAACTTATTCTCCTCATTGATCAGTTGATAGAGAAACAAAATGCGCTGACTTCTTCCACATATCCAGAAGCATTTGATATACCCCAGGTGAAAAGCAGGCAAAAGGTATTGAAGACTTATATTTTAAAGGTAAAGGCAACCCTCGAATACCGCAAAGATCCTATTGAACCTACTATTGAAATGTTTACTGCTTTTAATAGCATGCGCAATCAATTTAATGTTGTGGTAAATAGTACTCTGGACACAAAAATGATTTTAGATGAATAAAATAATTTTTATACTCATAATGATATGTTTCGGGCAATTAATGGCCCAGGAAAATTCCAGGCAGGAATTAGATAAACTCTTAAATAAATGGCATAAGGCGGCGTCTGAAGCTGATTTTGACACTTATTTTGGGATACTGTCAGATGACGGAGTATTTATTGGAACAGATGCTTCAGAAAATTGGCAAAATGATGATTTCAGGGCTTTTTCAAAGCCTTATTTTGACAGAGGTAAGGCCTGGAGTTTTACTGCCATCGAAAGAAATATTTATGTAGACGAATCAGATAGTTTTGCCTGGTTTGATGAATTGCTGGACACCCGTATGGAAATTTGCAGAGGCTCGGGTGTGCTTCAAAAAGAAGACGGGCAATGGAAAATAAAACATTACGTGCTATCCATAACAATTCCAAATGAGCAGGTAGATCATGTCAGTAAACTAAAAAAGGAAAAGGACAGCTTATTCATAGTAAATAAGAAGCTCAACTAAGGACGGATAGTATGACTTACAAATTAATTTGGTATTAAATTAATATATGATGAAAATGAACAGAATCTTTCTCCCTTTTATTTTTCTATTTATTGTTTTTCTGGGCTGCAGAACGGAGCCCGTAGAGAAGAAAATAGATTATTATTCCTCTCCTTTATTTATTGATGTTCAGTTAAATGGCTTATTTGAGGATTCCAAGACATTTGCAGATTTGGTTCCAAAAGAATCATATTATGCACTAAACAGGAAATATGAAGCTGAAAAGGGAAAAGCAGATTTTGATTTGAAAAAGTTTGTTGAAGAAAATTACAGTGATAAAGCGACTGCCACCCTCACCTTTAAAACGGATACTTCCAAGACTATGTATGAGCATATTAGTAGTATCTGGGGTAAATTAACCAGGGGTAAGGATTCTGTGATTCCGTATTCATCAAGAATCCCCTTACCCAATGAATATGTTGTTCCCGGAGGCAGGTTTAAGGAGATTTATTACTGGGACAGTTATTTTACTATAGAAGGTTTGTTAGTAGACAACCAGGAACGCCTTGCAAGGAATATGGTTGATAATTTTGCTTATTTAATAGATACACTGGGCTTTATTCCAAATGGCACCAGGAACTATTATTTAAGCCGCTCACAACCGCCATTCTTTGCGCTAATGGTCAATGCACTTGCCCGAAAGGATAGTATGGTGCTACTGGAATATTTACCAATGATCACAAATGAATACGAATATTGGATGGCCGGAGGGGATGATATTAACGAACCATTTAAGGCCAATAATTATGTAGTTAGCGTTGAAGACGATTTATTTCTTAACCGATATTGGGACAGTAGCCATACACCCCGCCCGGAGAGCTATAAAGAAGATTATCATTTGGCAGATGATCTGGTAACCGAGAAGGAGAAAGGCGATCTGTTTACCAATTTAAGGGCCTCAGCTACTTCCGGCTGGGATTTTAGCAGTCGCTGGTACGCGGAGGAAGGATCCTTTGGGTCAACCAACACTGCAAATATTTTACCGGTGGACCTGAACTGTTTGCTGTATTTTATGGAGATTCAAATTGCCAAAGGATATCGATTAAAAGGGGATGAGCAAGGGGAATTGGCTTATAGGGAAAAGGCAATGAATCGGAAGGATTTAATTCAGAAATATTTTTGGGATAAGGATGAGCAATTCTTTATGGATTATGATTTTAATACAAAAAGCAACACTGATGAGTTGACTTTGGCCGGTACTTATCCTTTGTTCTTTCAGCTTGCCACAAATGAACAGGCCGAGTCAGTAAAGGATAAACTGGTCGCTGAATTTTTAAAGGATGGCGGTCTGCTTACTACGCTAAAAAATACAGGGCAACAATGGGATGCGCCGAACGGATGGGCGCCTTTACAATGGATGGCGGTTCATGGATTGCTTAATTACGGCTATAAAGATGAAGCTCTGGATATTATGAAAAGGTGGCTGACTATAAATGAAAGAGTTTATGAGAATACAGGTAAAATGATGGAAAAGTATAATGTGGAGGATACAAGTTTACTATCTGGAGGTGGGGAATACGAGACTCAGGATGGATTTGGCTGGACCAATGGGGTGGCGTTAGGATTTAAGGCTTTGGTTGAACAAATGGAAGGTCTGGAATAAAAAAAGCGAACAAGTTATTGTCCGCTCTGATAATTATTTTCCTTACTGGTCTAATTCTGTTTTTCGGCAGGTTGAGTTTTCCTGGATTCCAGTGCTTGTTTACTCAGGCTGGCCAGATTAAAATTAGGATCAATTTTTAATGCTTCGTCAATAGTAGATATAGCCAGATCTATATTATCCCTGTTCATATTATATTGTACAAGTCCTTTTAAATGATAAAAGGCAGCTTTTAAAGGCACTTCATAGGGCTGCTGTCTTTCATAGAAAGCATACTTCATGTCATCTTTGGAGTTAAGAATACCATATTCAATGTCAACGTTGGCCCCTTCATTATCACCTGTCTGTATTTTTAGATCTGCCAGTTCATAGGCCAGGTATGCATTAGGTTGTCTGGAATATAAAACTTCGAACTGTTCCAGAGCCCTTTTAGGCTGGTTCAATGCTTTTAAGGAAATGGCCTTAACCTGGACCGCAAGATCAGAATCCGTATCGTTTTTTTCAATGCCGATAGTATTCAATGCTTGTAGATGCTGATTGTTATTCGCATATACATAAGCAAGTGTATCTCTCCTTTCAATGGAAGGGGATAGTACATTCAAATGAGTCAATGCATTGATTACGCCATTAATATCGGACTGTTGCCTCATTTCCGCATAGTACGCTTCAAAATGCTTTTGAAGGTCGGAGGTAGTTTGTGAATAACCGCTGTAAACATATCCCAAACTAAGTAAAACAATAAATATAAATTTCTTCATCATCGTATAAATTTCGTGCGGCAAAACTAATACATTTTTTTTGGTCTTCACATAAGGAAACTCTTAAAAATCAACAAGATGCAATATTTATTGTGGTCAGGTTACCGGATGCGGCCGGATATATGAAAAAAGGATACCCGGGGGCATCCTTTTTAATATGGTGGTTATTAGTTTAGAATAGCTTATGCAAGGTTAAATTCTTTCTCCTTTTTGGTAAAGGAATTTAACAACCCGGCATAAAATGCCAGACTCCTGCTATCTTTGTCTATACATGATTTTAAAAATTCACATAAATTACTAAAGAACAGGTTGGCATAGAAAGTAGGTAACTTAAAATTAATTCTTTTAGGATCATAGTCCTTGTCGTTCATTACAATATCCATAACAATCCTTTTCCTGTGATAATCTATAGACACGTCTGTGGCATTGTAATGATTCTTTACAATAGCCTGGTGAAGGCTTTGAAAGTTATTGTTGATTTTGGCTTTCGCACAACTCCGGGAGATAAGACTTTCCAGATCCATTAAAATCCTCCCCTGTAAATTTGTTTTTTCCATGACATTTTGGGATTTAATGTTTATATAAAGGTACGAAATACCGATAAAAAGCTGTAAATCAACGGTATAAATTAACCTTTTATCGATGTTTTTGTTGTAAAAGTGCTTGGAACTGTTGTGAATTACTATTTAATTCCAGTATAAAACACCTCTCCTTTATTAAGAAAATTCCTACTAATAATAATTTTGCCATTTGTTGTTGATTCAGGGGTCTGATATTCGGGCCTTGGCAGCCTATTTTTATCTGCCTTTTCGTAATAATAGTCTCTTTTTGTAGGGTGTTCCGGATAGACTCCATTAAATATTTGGTCCCACCAACTGTTTTCCAGCACAGTTGTTATCAGATGAATACAATCATTTAAATGTATCAGATTAACTGGTTCATTTCCATTGATTAGTCCTTTTTTACCTGACAGTGTGTTAACCGGGTGTCTGTCCGGACCAATCAAGCCTCCAAATCTGATGATGGTCGTGTGAATAGATTTGTCGTCTTGAAAAACTTTTTCTGCCTCCAGCAATTGCCTGCCAGATTCGCTTACCGGCCTGGGAAGAGTTTCTTCAGTGACTTCACCTTCAACTCCCCCATAAACTGAAGTACTGCTCACAAATATAATTTTTTTGACACCTGATTTTTTTATTTCATGATGCAACAACATCATTTTTCGAACATAATCCTCCTTTTGATTGCCACGAAGCCCCGGAGGTACATTTATGATAAGGATATTAACCTGATCCAGAAATTCTGCAATCTGCCCTATAATCCTATCTTCTCCCAAAATAACCAAAAATGGATTTATACCTCCTTCCCTTAAAATATCCAGTTTATCCTTTCGGGTAGTACTACCATGTACTTTATAATCTGAATGTACGAGCGATCTGGCAAGAGGTAACCCAAGCCATCCACATCCTATAATTCCAATTTTATTTTTCAAAATGTAATTGTTTTAATCAATAAAACAGCATCATTTAGAACGAAGGGCATGGGAATGTTTGTATCTGGTCGCTCGGGAACCGTAAATGACGGATTATTGAGGAGATCATTGGAGGATTCATATAGGGTTAATTCTAAAAGCTCATCTTTTGGAATGCTCAGTTGTATTTCTGTAAAATCATTATTGCTTATGAAATGTGTTATTAATCTGCCTCCTTGCCTGTTGGTAAGATAGTAATCGGATAAGGCCAAATTATTTACCCTTGCAGCTAAAATGTTAACATCGTTAGTAAAGATATCCAATCGATTTATATGGCGTTGCGGGGTAATGGAAAATCCAATCAGATGTTGGTCTTCAATAATGGTATCTTTTATGACCTCAACTTTTGGGGGTAAAAGGTCCTTCAGAGGGGCATCAGCTACATAGGTAAATCCGGTACTGTATTTACTGCTAATTGTAAAGAATGCCAGACTGTCTGGTTTTTTTTTGTTTTCCCCCAGATACTGGGATGTCCATGCCGACAGCTCATTTTCATAAGTAGCCCATTGCGCTTTGTTCTGATCAGTATTGAGCACATACAAGAGGCTTGTGGGTTTGGCACTTTCGCTGCTAAAACCGGAGTACATATGAGCAGAAAACATAAAGCCAAGGAATAAAAGGAATGTCAGATAGGCAATGCGTTCCAGGTATTTATAGGACAAAAATACCGGAAGGAGCAGCAAAAAAGTTAATGTTGTGAGCACAGTACTTGCCACCATCATTTTTAACCCTAATCCTACGGGAAACATTTCAATAAACGGTGTGTAAAGCCATATGGCCGGTAGAGTCAGAATAACTAAAATATAAACGTTGGGTTTCTCCTGATTCAGACTTATTAGAAGAGACCCTAAAAGTGAGTAGAGCGGGATAATGAAATAACTTGCTCCCTGTAAATTGGATGCTAAACCCCAGCAGATAATTAGCCAGATAACCAATGGGGCTACCAATAGATTTGACCTGCTTATATTCCTGAACTTGTGGTAAACCCAAAAACAAATACCCAGTGAAAACAATACAAAGGCAAGGATATATAAATACCCGTTGTACGTGAACCCGTGTAACATATCACTATACTCCGGGTAAAACCATTTTAATACTATCCAGCTATACCATCCAACAAAGCCGTTTATAGCCAAGGCTATCAGCAGCGGCAGGAACCCTTTCCCAATTTCCTTTAGATCAAGGCGTTTTAATTTAAAACCGTAAAATAATAACAGGCACATCATTACAAGTGCCAAATAGAACATAGGCCATATCCATTCAAAAGGATAAGAGATAAACTTAAAAAATGGGACGTTGAAATAAATATAATCGTTCAGACTTTTCAGATTGGACAGATCTGCCTTACTAAAATGGAACAATAGGGGCATTAGATAACTTCCCTGGTGTGCCAGAGAGTTTCTGTCCAGGCGATCATAATTGTCACGAACCGTATGGTAGTCATAATGATCATCAATAAAAGCAAAATTAAAACCTTCAATATCTCTGTCTTCTCTAAAAACAGTAAGGTCTGTATCATTTGGAAGTAATTTGTAAATACTATATACCAAAGAATTTGCTGTCGGAAAATCCGGATTTGCCTTCGTAAATTCTTCAATTAACCTTCCGTTTCCCCTGTTGGTTTCAATAAGCATATAGGACCGGCCACCGCTTCCCCGAGCTTCAAAGTTTAAAACCAAACCAACATCTTTCGCCCAGGGATGATTATTGACAAAGAGGTCAGCGCCATTCAGACCTAATTCTTCGGCATCAGAAATAAGGATAATAATATCATTTTCAGGAATCGATTTATTCGCCAGATAGGCCCGGAGACCTTCCAGTATGGTGGCCACACCACTGCCGGCATCACTGGCACCCAATGAAGAATGGGGATTGCTGTCATAATGGGAGAGAAGCACCAGGGCCTTTCCCGGCCTGGAACCTTTTATTCTTGCTATTATATTCTCCGCTTTGCTGAAATTACCCCAATCCCCTGCACTATAACCATTCTGTATTGAAGTTTCCAACCCCAATTGATTTAACTGATCAATAATATACATTTTAACGGTTTCATGTGCTTCAAAACCTACTCCGTGGGGTTGTTTAGAAATGAATTCAACATGCCGTAGAGCTCTGTCTGCTGAAAATTCGGTCGCTGCGATTTGCAAATCCGAATTATACTTGGGCATGGTAGTATCAAAGCTCAGGTATATTGCCAATAGAATGAGCAAAAACGAGATTATTTGGGTGTATGTTTTCATCTTGTGGAATTACCAGTTAAAAGTATAAAATTCTAATAGTTTGATTCAATTTGACAAGTTTATTTAATAAATAGGCAAGAAATACCTATATTTAATGTTAACCTAATTAATAAATCGGTATGGGGATAAAGAGTTTTATGGGCCGAAGAGCCAAAGCGGTGTCCAAAAAGGCATACGATGCGCCAATATTGGTGGAAGATTATATGAGCACCAACCTGATCACTTTTAGCCCTGAACAATCTATTCTGGAGGTAATGGAATTGTTCGCCAAACACCATATTTCAGGAGGGCCTGTTATGGATGACAACGGGTTTTTAGTTGGGATTATTTCCGAAGCAGATTGCATGAAGCAAATATCAGAAAGCCGTTATTTTAATCAGCCTATCCTCGATAAAAGTGTTGAACGCTTTATGACAAAAAAGGTCGAGACCATCCCACATGATATGAGTATATTTGATGCTGCAGGTATCTTTGACAGACACAACAGGAGAAGATTGCCGGTGATGAAAGATGGTTTGCTGGTAGGTCAGATTAGTAGAAAGGATATTGTAATTGCAGCACTTAAACTTAGTGGCCACAACTATAAATAGCCATAAGTGACTGCGAAATACAATTTTTTTTTAGATCTTAAATGGAAATTCCTATAGGGATTTGATAGTTCTATTCTCTTTTTACAATCATATAGTAATCATTTTCCAGAGGGAGGTACCCCAGATCGTACACAAAGTAATAGGTGGTACCCTTTTTGGTGGTATATAAATTGGTAATATAGTCAAAGTCGAAGCCTTTGTCCATAAGACGCGTCTTAGTTGTGCGGGTTTTTCCGTCTTTCAAAACAAAACTGCTTAGGACCCTGTAATTCTTTCGCAGCCTGTTATTTATATTTCTTACAAGATTTTTACTGTCCTTATTCAGTTTATTGTTATAGGCATTACGACAATAGTCAGAGCAGTATTTTTTATCCACACGGCCCCTGATTATTTCTCCGCATTCCAGGCATTTTTTTTCTTCCTGTTGTTCCATAGGCATGTAAGGAAAATAGCCACTCTATATTATAATATGAGCAAGCTAAACTACTACAATATCGTATTTTCCAAGCAACCCTACAACTCCATTTATGGAGAATCTGGCTTTGGTAAGTCTATTTTGCTCCGGGTCTATTTTAAAATTGGTGGCCGCGCTCAAATCTGCATGCTCCAGGTTTGTCTTTTCAAAAATTGCATTGTTTAAATCGCATCCTTCAAATCGAGCATGGCTAAGGTTGGTTTCTGCAAAGTCGACATCATTTAAATTACAGGTATCGAATACAATATTTTTAAGTTGCAACTGGTAAAATGAGGCCAGGTTTAAGGCGCAATGCTCAAAGGATAATGATAGTAAAATTGGATTGCAATGCTCAAAATGCAAGCCAATCATTTTGCAGTGTGAAAAAGAAACATCGTTAAAAATAGAATGTTTTATATTGGTATTACTTAGGTTACAATATGCAAATTGACAAGTCGTAAAATTTGTATTATCAAGGTATCCATCAGAAAAATTACAGTTTTTAAAAATACAGTTTTCGTACTCGGCTTTTTCCAACCTCACTTTTGTGAAGTCATGATCTTTGTATGTTATATCTTCAATAAATAATTCGCTCATGGCTTTTCATAATTGAATTGTCCTTTTTTCCAATAAAACCTTTCTTTTCCGCCCTGCTTAATATACTAATTTTATAAACCTCCCGGTTTATTCCTGTAGGATTAAGGCTGGCAGTTTCAGATCTGTATACATCTTATTATAGGCCGACATCTCTGTATTTATTATAGCATTTTTCTCATCCTCATAGGTTTTCCAATCATCTAATAAATCAGCAAGTCTCTGTTTGGCCCCTTGTGTTACTTTTGGTTCCGCGTTGTCCACAAATCCTTTCAGGTACATTAATTCGGCATTAAGCTGGTTGTTGTAGTTGATGACATCCTGAAAAGTTTTCTGACTAGGCTGGATAAGATTTTGTTCCCAGCTGTCTATCCGTTTTATTAAGTCTTTACCCTTTTCAAGGAGATCTTTCGCAATTTTATTTTCTTTAAGCAGCTCTTCATAATCTTTCAACTGTGTTTGGGCTGATCGCATTTGTGTTACAGATTCATGAATGTTCTTTATAGTATTTTCAATTTGGTCCAGTACCGATTGTTGTTCATCAAAATCGGCTTTGGCCGCACTTACTTTCGGATTAGGAAGGATGGTCACAGTCGTTTCTACTACTATGTCGTTCAATGAGAGACGCAGTGTATAAGTACCGGGAGCCACACTGGATCCTGAATAACCACCATAAACAAATACTTTATCTACAGCGGGAAGTGTTTCTTTTCTAAAATCCCAGGTAAATCTGTTATACCCCTTTTTTGAAGGCAAGACTGCGGGTTTAGCTGGTCCTCCCGGCCATGATTTAAAATCTTTTTGATTTTTGTTGGTAATGGACCTGATTAGTTTACCATTTTGGAGCACCTGTAATTCCAGATTCAGGCTGTCTGCATCCTCATTTAGATAATAATCAAAAGTAACCCCTTGTTTAGGGTTTTGTCCTAGTCCGGGAACGGGATTTTCAGAACTTCCGCCAAATATCAGATAGGTGTCTTTTGGTTTAAAAATAGAAACAGTGGTATTGTTTATTGCACTATTTTGGATTACCCCAAGATCATCCAAAATCCAGAATGACCTGCCGGCTGTGGCAGCTACCAAATCATTGTCCTGAATAGTAAGGTCATTAATGGGGACTACCGGTAAATTTAGTTGAAAGGGTTGCCAGTTTAATCCATCATCGAAAGAAAGATAAAGTCCGGTTTCTGTACCGGCATATAAAAGTCCTTTTCGTTTCGGGTCCTCCCTTACTACACGTACAAATGTATGTTCATCAGTAATTCCGTTTACTATCTTAGACCATGTTTTTCCGTAGTCGGTAGTTTTGAATATGTAAGGTTTTAAGTCCATAAATTTATAACGCATCACTGTCACATAAACGGTGGCAGCATTGTGTGGGGACACCTCAATACTATTAATTATACCTTCTTCTAAACCGGGAGGGGTAACGTTTTCCCAGTTCTCACCTCCATCTTTGGTCACATGTATAAGACCGTCATCACTTCCGGCCCAAAGAACTCCTTTTTCATGTGGGGATTCTGCCAGGTACATCAGCGTATTGTAATTCTCCCCGCCGGCTGCCTCATTGGTGTAAGGCCCACCTCCAGGCCCCTGCCTGCTTTTGTCGTTACGGGTCAGATCCGGACTTATTACAGTCCAGCTCATACCTCTGTCCGTTGTTTTGAAAACTACGTTTCCGGCATGGTAAATTGTATTTCGGTCATGTGGAGAACTAATTATAGGGGCATTCCAGTTATACCGAAATTTGAAGTTTTCCGGCGCATTCCCCAGAGCCAGTTCCGGGTATTCTTTAATTTCTTTGCTTTCCCTGGAAGCCCTTACCCATTTTTCTATAATCCCCTGATAGCAGCCTCCGAAGACAATATCAGGATTGTCCGGGTCAAAGGCCAGATAAGCACTTTCACATCCCGCAACGGAGTACCAGTCTTTCCAGTCTATCCCCTGATCGTTGGTTCTGCTGGCAATGCCTATTGAGGAATTATCCTGCTGGCCACCATATACATTATATGGCACCAGATTGTCGGTTATTACTCTGTAAAACTGTGAAGTGGGCTGATTTTGTTGTGTACTCCAACTTTTTCCTCCATTATTGGAAATATTGGCACCACCATCATTTGAATTGATCATTTTACTATTGTCCAAAGGATTTATCCACAGATGATGATTGTCGCCATGAGGTGTTGGTATCTGGCTAAATGTTATACCCCCATCAATAGATTTGGTCATAGGGGCATTGCAAATATATACCAGGTTTTCGTCCTGTGGATCCGCGAATATTTCCATATAATACCAGGAGCGTGTAATATTTATCCGATCTTTATTCACCTGTGTCCATTTTTTGCCTGCGTCATCCGATCTGTAGACACCGCCTTTATTTCCTTTGGCCTCCAGTACAGCAAACACCCGCTCAGGATTAGCACGTGATACGGAAATACCCGCTTTCCCAAATTCCTCAGGGAGGCCTTCTATTAACTTTTTCCAGGTAGTACCTCCATCTGTTGATTTATAAAGGCCGGAGCTTTTGCCACCGGATTTCATGGTCCATGGATATCTGCTGTGCTCCCAAAATGCGGCATAAAGAATCAAAGGGTTTTTCATGTCCATGGACAGGGAAGATGCACCTGTGGTACTGTTTACAAAAAGAACTTTTTCCCAGTTTGCGCCTCCGTCTTTTGACCGGTAGATCCCCCGGTCTTCGGAGGGTCCATATTGTGCACCCTGTGCTCCAATAAAAATTATATCCGGATTTGTTGGATGAATGATTACATCAGAAATATGCCGGGTTTTATCCAGGCCAATATGCTTCCAGGTTTTTCCGGCATCTGTGGATTTATAAACCCCATCTCCCATAGAGGTCATGACCCCCCGGGCAGCGTGCTCACCCATTCCTGCTACAACTACATTTGGATTGCTTTCAGATACTGCAATGGCACCAACTGTTCCGGTCTTCAAAAATTCGTCAGAAATATTTTCCCAGCTGATTCCATCATCGTTGGTTTTCCATATCCCACCTCCGGTGGAGCCCATATAATAGGTCATGGGTTGGCCAACTACACCGCTGCTTGTCACACTCCGACCTCCTCTGAAGGGACCTATATTACGCCATTTCAGTCCGTGAAAAAGGGAATCATGAATAGTATAAACCGGGGTGTTGGTTTTCGTTTTGCGTTTTTGGGCCTGCAGACTTACCGGGATTAACAGTAAGCCAATAATAAATAGTTTGATGGATTTCATAATGCTTAGATATCTGGTAATATAATAAATGTTTATTTCAGTTCTTTATAAATTGTCTGTATATCTTCCCCTGTAATAGTGTCCTCATAGACAATCAGGCTATACTTTAAAATAGTCGGATCTGTCATTGAGACCGGGACTGTATTTCGGCCTGGATAAACGCAATTCTGCATACTTTCTTTTTCTCTTAATATCCAGTTTTCTTTATCTTTTGGATTGGTCTGGAGGGAAATTATTACAATTCCCGAATTATGCTCTCCCCCGGCTAATAATCCGAAAGTATTTATCCACTTTCCGGCCGCAACGGCATTAATTTCAGGTTCCACTTTGCCCTTATCGGAGGTAAATTGCACCTGCGCGGGAAGTTTCATCCTTACAGAAAATCCCCCGTAACCTTTGTCATCATCAGAACCACCAATTCTCAGGTCCTTTTCCAGAGCCAAAAGGGATATTTCAAAGCTGACTATGCGATAGTTACCCTTTTTTGGACTAATGAGAATTGTTGTATTTTCTAAAAGAAATGGTTTTTGATTTCCTTCCTGATCCAGCCAGTGGGGTGATTCCCAATGTGTGGCAAGCGTTAACTTTAGACTTTTACCTGACTCGGATATGTTAACGTCCTTAAGATTCCAGCTAAAATCTCTGCATTCCCAGGAATCTCCTATTGGGCTACTTCCTATTTGAACCTGATGCCACGCCCAAAAAACACCCCGGTGGTGGAGGTGGTCTTTGGGGAAATCTTCGGTGAGTACAGATCCATCAATTCCATAGAGTGGATGAACATAATTATTCCGGGCGTATTCCCCGGCGATAGATTTTATTTGTTTTTGATAAAAAAGGACGCTAATGCCGTCCTCTTTTATCAGTATTCCTTCCTCGGATTCAATAGAAGTTAATTGGGCCAATCCAAATAAAGGCACTAAAAGAAACCCCCAAAAACAGGGACTATTTTTATTTAGTTTGAAATGATAAAATAGCTTAATCATCTATTGCACTAAATACCATTTGACGGAATTTCCATCCGGTATTGTCATTTGATGCCCCTTGTGTTTGCTTCATGAGGATGCCAATGACCTGCTCTTTCGGATCGGCGAAATATTGTGTGTTAAAATAACCTCCCCAATCAAAAGTTCCTTCGCTTCCAAGTCCGCCCAAACCTTCTCCTTTTTGGTTTACCAGGCCAAATGCCAGGCCATAATATTTTGGTCCGTCTTTCCAAATATCTCCTATTTGGTTTTCCATGATACTTCTTACAGTGGTCCGACTCAATAACCTTACACCATTTAACTCGCCTTGATTCAGATACATCTGGAGGAAGGTTGCATAATCTTTAGCGGTACTGGAAAGACCTGCACCACCGGAAAAAAATCGTTTTGCCCCTTTGATGGGATAATCGGTATCATAAAATGTAACCGGATATTTTTCCCAATTTTCGCCCACTTTATGCTGAACATTAACCAGGCGATCGTGTTTATCTTGTGGCAAGTAAAACCAGGTGTCCTTCATGCCTAAAGGTTCAAAGATCCGGGTTCTGAGAAATTCATCAAAAGGCAAACCAGAAATTACTTCAATAAAATAACCAAGAACATCAAGGCCTTCGCTATAGGTAAAATTCTCGCCCGGGGTATGATGTAAGGGTAGGCCTGCGAGTTTTTTAACACTTTCTGCTATGGAAATATTTTCAGTGGTAAAAAGATCTGTAATACCTGCCTTGTGGTAGATTGCCTTGAACCTTGGATCACCATCAATTACACCATAACCTATGCCAGAGGTGTGTGTAATTAAATGACGTATTGTAATTTCTTTTTCTGAGGGAATGGAGGTATATGTAGTATCTGTTTCATTATAAGTTTCCAGAATTTGTGCATTTTTAAATTCCGGAATATACCTGGAAACGGGATCATCTAATTGAAATTTTCCCTCCTCCCATAACATCATTACCGCGGTTGAAGTTATGGCCTTAGTCTGCGATGCGATCCTGAAAATAGCATCGTTATAAATTTTTGTTCCATCGGTATTATCGGCCAGCCCATATGCGCTATGGAACACTATTTTTCCATCTCGTGCGATTAAAGCCACCGCACCCGGGATATCACCATCCTTTACAGCTTGTTTAAGCATGGCATCTATTCGATTTAACCGCATATCAGACATGCCAACTGTGGCCGGTGAAGCCGTGATAAGATCAGGCGAAATTTTTACTGATGGTGTTTGGGCAAATCCTAAAACTGAAATTGCCAAACAAAGAAGGAGGGTTATTTTTCTCATAATTTAATTTTTATCCAGCCCGCCGGCTCTTTCCGGAGAACGGGGTGTTGGCCATTTTTGTTTTTCTCCTGTAATGGAACTCGTTGGTAATATTGCTTTTTCTCTGGATGTTTTTTCAGGGTCTTCACAAGCCATGTAAGTTAGGATTGCAGTAAGGATTGCGTTGTTGCGGACATCATCAAAAACAATCTTGTCATAAGTATCTAAATTGGTATGCCATGTATAATTGCTATAGCTCCAGCTTAAGGAACTCAGCGAAAATGCAGGAACTCCCATCGCAACAAAAGAGGCATAATCCGATCCTCCACGACCAGGTGATCCGGGGAAAGTTGTTTCAATATGTTCTTTAATTTCTTTAGGGACCACTTCCAGCCATCTACCCAGATAGTCATAGGCATGTAGAAATCCCTGCCCGGTAATTTTAACAACTCTACCCGTTCCATTATCCTGATTAAAAAGTGCCTGCAACCCTTCTACAACTTCCGGCCGATCCTCCACAAAGGCACGAGACCCGTTAAGTCCTTGTTCTTCACTACCCCAAAGACCAATAATAATAGTTCTTTTAGGGTTAGGGTATATTTTTTTAAGGATACGTGCAGTTTCCATCATGGTAATGGTGCCTGTGCCATTATCGGTTGCCCCGGTACCGCCATCCCACGAATCAAAATGGGCTGAAAGAACCACATATTCATTGGGGAATTCCGTGCCCGGAATTGTGGCAATCGTATTAAAAACAGGTACCATTCCCAATTCTTTTGATTTGGAAACAACTTTCAGTACCGGTTTGTTTCCATTTTCTGCCATTCTGTATATCATCCCGTAATCTTCGAGGGAAAGATCTATTACTGGAATAGATTTAGTATTGGCACTAAATATTTTATTGGCACCAAAGCCTTCGGACCACCTGGACTGTATGATCCCAAGTGCGCCGGCTTCTTCCAGGACCCTGTTTAAAGTAGTGCTGTTATATCCGGTATTCCTTATTTGTTGATTCCAGCCTTTGGTTTGAAGGTCTCTTTCCTTTTTCATTCTTTCAAATGATTCCTCGGTTGCAAACTCTTCCCAGTTATAGTCCGGACGCCCTGTAGGCTGATTCATAGAGACCGTTACGAATTTGCCTTTTAGATTTGGGAGCCATTTGGCGAAGGCCAGTGAATCTTCCGCGGCAGGGAGGTTTACCACTTCTGCGGTAATTCCTGAATCTGAAGTGCCGGGGCTCCAGGCCAGTTGCGTTCCCCTGAGCGATACTACTCTTGGGGAAACGAGATCTACATGGGTAATACCGCGTTCCCAGCCTCTCCATGTACCCCATTCCTCATTACGGGCAGTAATTCCCCATTTTTTAAAAGTGGCTACAGCCCAATCATGTGCCTTGCCCATCTGCGGAGTACCAACCAGCCGGGGACCGATAACATCCATTAATTCATGAGCAAGTTGTTTTAACTGCGAGTTTTCTGTGGCCTCTTTTTTTAGCTGATCTACCACTTTTTCGGCAGACTGGCCAATTAGTAAATTTACATTCAATAGGAGGAAACAAATAAATAGGGAGTGAGTTTTAAGCATATTCATAGAGGTGTTTTAGGAAAAGCAGTCTAATATAGGAATAAAAGTTTTTAATTGAGTCGGACCATAGTTTCAATATCATTTCTAAATTAAAAATTGTCTTGCCAAATCCTCAGGAAATCTAAAAAAGTTTCCTGCTTTTTGATGGGGAAACTGGTCATTAGGTTTGAATTGAGGACTTTTTTCGGAGATTGAAGATAATGGAATTAAACAGTACAGTGAAATGCATTAAGTACTCATAGGAACATATTTCTCTGTTCAGCTATGGATTGACTAGTGTTATGAAATCAATACTTGGCGAACATAAGATTACAAAATTGATATCCCAGTTCCAAAAAGTCATTTATTTTTCATGACACATTATTTAAATAGGAAACTCAAAAAAGTTATAAAAATTTACAAGTGACTACAAACGGTTACAAACGAAAATAAATATTTCCTAACCGAGTAGTCAATAACCTTAGTTCTATGTTTGCAGTGTCGGAGGATAAGAACCGATAGTATTAACTGTTTAATCCTAAAATTAGTAATTATGAACGCACTTAGAAACAAAGTACAGTTGATTGGAAACCTGGGGCAGGACCCCGAAATTGTAAACCTTGATAATGGAGGTAAATTGGCCAAATTTTCTGTCGCTACCAATGAAACTTATAAAAACAGTAAGGGAGAAAAGGTGACGGATACGCAATGGCACAATGTGGTGGCCTGGGGTAAAACCGCAGAGATTGTTGAGAACTACCTGGCTAAGGGTAATGAAGTTGCTGTAGAAGGGAAGCTTATTCATCGCTCCTATGAAAACAAAGAAGGTGAAAAAAGATATATCACTGAGATTAAATGCAATGAATTAGTGATGTTGGGGAAATAAGTAGTACACCAATTGGTGAAAACCAAATATTATTTCAATATAAAAAAGAGGATCATTGATCCTCTTTTTTTATGGCTGGGTATCTGCGGCCGCACTTTGTACGGCAATCTGCTGTACATCGCGATCAAATAGATAGAGCCCGCCTTTATCGTTTCCAATAAGGTTTATCTTATCTAAAATTGTGCGCGCCAGAGCCTCTTCTTCAATTTGTTCGGCTACATACCATTGTAGAAAATTATGTGTGGCATAATCTTTTTCCTGAAGGGCTACATGTACCAGTTCGTTAATGCTTTTCGAAACAAATATTTCGTGATCATATAAATCTTCGAACATCTTTTGAAAAGAGCTGTAAAGCGCTTTGGGTTCATTTAATGCTGATATGGTAGCCTGACCACCCCGTTCATTCACATATTTAACAAGCTTCAACATATGCATTCTTTCCTCATCGGAATGTTTGTACATAAATAAAGAAATCCCTTCGAGACCTTTTACTTCCGCCCAGGAAGCCATAGACAAATATATCTGAGAAGACTCCGCCTCGACCCTTATTTGGTCGTTAAGCGCTTTTTCCATTTTTTTTGTTAGCATGACAATGGTTTTTAACAAAGTTACAAAATCTATGGCCTAACAACTTTCTGAAACGCCATGAATTTAATCCTGTTGGTCAATAATTTAATTATTGAATTATCTGGCCATAACTATTAGTGCCAGTCCAATTATATAGACTAACAGCATAATATTAAGCATTCTGGGCACTCCTTTTGGAGCGCCTTTGAACTCTTTCCAGATGAAAATGCCCCACAAAGCGGCAACTACCGTAGCCCCCTGGCCCAAGCCATAAGAGATAGCCGGCCCTGCCTTATCAGAGGCCAAAATACTAAAAGACATACCAACGCACCAAATAACCCCACCTAAGAATCCCATGAGATGGTTTTTGCTCCCACCGGCAAAATAATCTTTAAAACTTACCGGTTTTCCTTCAAATGGCTTTTTCATCAGGAGCGTATTGAAAATAAAATTACTAGCCAGAATGCCTAAGGCAAAAATAACAACCGCAGTATACGGACTTAGTTTTCCTCCGATCGGGGTTACAAATTCAGGAAACATGGAATTGGCCACATATTTATAAAAAAAGCCCATTAAGCAACCAGCTATAATTGCAAGGATCAGGCCTTTGGTTGGAACTTTGTCCTGGCTTACCGTAAGCTTTTTATAGGCATTTGCATTGAGCAGAATGGCAAGAACAATAAGTGCTACACCTCCAAAAAGCATAACCGCATTACCAACAGGTATATCCAGATAATTCACAATCACCCCTATGACCAATGCCAGGCCAATGCCAACAGGAAAAGCGACAGACATACCTGCAATTGTTATGGCCGCTACCAGGAGTATATTGGCAGCGTTAAATAAAATGCCCCCCAAAAATGCAGAACCCAGGTTTTCAGGACTTGCCTGAGTTAAGTCTTCCAAAAATGAACGACCTGCATCCCCGCTACTTCCGGCCGTTAATGCCAGGAGCAGTGAAAAAACTACAATACCAAAAACATAATCCCAGTAAAATAGTTCAAAACGCCAATCATGGGAAGCCAGTTTTTGTGTATTTGCCCATGACCCCCAGGCCAACATTGTAATTAAACAGAAAACAACAGCAATTGGATAGGATTCTATGATAAACATATGATAAAAAATTAGTTGATTTCATTGACAAAAGGAGCCGAGGTTTGTGCCCCCATTTTAGTGACTGACAAGGCCGCCGCTTTATTGGCAAAATCGATACTTTCTTTCCAGGGAAGCTTTTGAGCAAGACAAACTGCCAGGGCTCCGTTAAAGACATCACCCGCCGCTGTTGTATCTATCGCAGTCACTTTTTGAGCCTTGGCGGTAAATCGGAACTCATCATTCATAAAAAACGCGCCATTGCTGCCCATAGTAATAATAACATTTTTCACCCCTTTTTGAAAAAGAGCTTCGCAAGCTACGCGCGCAGTAGTTTCGTCTCTTACTTCAATCCCTGTGAGAATTCTGATTTCTGTTTCATTCGGCGTAATAAGAAATAGTCCGTTAAGAATGTCGTCTGACAGTTTCTGGGCGGGGGCGGGATTAATGATCAGCTTTTGATTAGTTTTCCGGCAATGATTTGCCAAATGTTCAATAACAGGAATGGGGGTTTCTAATTGGGTTAAAATAATATAAGCAGCCTGAAGCTTATGGGCAACACCTTCTAAATGTGTTTTTGACAACAAATTATTTGCGCCTGAAGCCACAACAATTTCATTTTCGCCTTCAGCATTAACAGTTATCAAAGCCACTCCTGAAGGTGCACCTTGTGCTATCAGCGCCCCATTAATGTCTATCCCCTCTTTTGCATAACCTTCGAGGGCATTTTTACCAAAAATATCATCTCCAACGCAACAAATAAAATTAACCTTACCTCCTAAACGAGCGGCTGCCACAGCCTGATTTGCACCTTTACCTCCGGGGAACATAAAAAAATCACCACCTAGTATGGTTTCTCCGGGTTCAGGGAACCTGGGTGTTTTTACCACCATATCGGTATTAGAACTCCCAACGACAACAATTTCTGACATTTATTTTATTTTGATTTCGTAACAGGAACAGGGTTCTTTAGGCTGCTAAAGAAATCTTCCAAAATTTTATCCTTTTTAAAGTTTTGCCAAACGGTAATCGTACGTTCATTACCCGGGCGCTCAACCCATTCATTATTTATAAGAATTGGTGCAGGAATAACTATCCGTTCGCCCCAGCTTTCATTTTTTAAAATGGCCACTGCTACCATGTCAAAAAGAGGTCTCGATGGGGGCTCCCCATGGTAATCAATATGTTCAAAAAGACTAACGGAATAGTCGCCAAAAGTTGAAAACAGACCTCCATGCCTACCAGTTATGGGTTCTTTAGCTGTTGGCCCTAGCCTCGGCATTTTTTGATTTATTTCTTCCTTTGTAACCTTTACGGCATCTGTTCCGCTAGGCTTGCCATATCGTACAGTAACCATTTCGAAAGGTATGTTGCTATTGAGCACATAATTCATGGCTATGGTATCATTGTCCTGATTATATTCTCCGGGATCAGGATAGTTAGACCCCAACCAAACTATTTTGCTGCGTTCAGAAAAAGAAGGGTCTTTTTTTAATGCCAGCGCAATGTTTGTCAATTTGCCTACAGCCACAATGACTACTGTATCATTTGCAGTTGCCTCCAATAAATGATCTACACCTTCATGGCCATCAAAATCATTCGGATTCCATGGATTGGTAATTTCTGTAAAATTGCCATTTGCTCCTTTCAGTAATGGGATTTCATTGTTTAAATTACACAATTTTAATATCCGAAGAGCTTCATCATAATGCCCCTGTATATCTCCTCCGTTATAGGTTGCATTTACGGTAATGGCGTCAACTTCAAAAGTATCGCCATTAAATAATAAATAAGCCAGAGCATGCTGGTCATCCAACTCATTATTGGCGTCGGTATCAAAAATAACTTTTAGTTTTGAAGGAGCCATGATGGTTTTTGTTTCAATTTTTTTATCTCGACAACTACTACTGAAAAGGGTAAGGATTGCAAAACCGAAAATAAAAGTAATACACGATAGTTGCCTTTTTTCCAATTTCATAAAAGTGTTATTTAGTTTGAGTGGTTAAAATACAAAAAAAGCGGAAAGAGGAATGATAGAATTATATCAACCATTTCTATAATTCAGAAATACATCTGCTGTGCTAATCGAAATGTATTGGCATGAGCTTCCACAATCTTCTTAATGTCGACAGAATACCCACCACCCATACTGCACTGAACAGGGATTTGATATTTAAGGCAGTTTTCGAAAACCAATTCATCACGTTTTTTACATCCTTCCGGCGAAAGGGATAAGGTTCCTAACCTGTCTGTTTCGAGGACATCTGCTCCACAGAGATAGAAAATGAATTCCGGATGGATTTCACGGATAATGCGGGGCAAAGTGTCTTTTAGAACAGAGAGATATTCCCTGTCGGTCGTTCCTTTTTCTAATGCAATATCCAGGTCTGATGTTTCCTTTTTAAAGGGGTAATTTTGAGCGCCATGCATTGAAAAAGTAAAGACCGTAGGATCATCTCTAAAGATCTGGGCGGTGCCGTTCCCCTGATGAACATCAAGGTCAACAATTAGGATTTGACGGGCAATATTTTTGGATTGCAGGTAACGGGCCCCGATGGCCTGATCATTTAACATGCAAAAGGCTTCCCCCCTGTTGGAAAAGGCATGATGCGTACCCCCTGCAATATTCATTGCGATGCCATGTTCTATGGCATATTCGCAGGCTTTCATGGTACCGTCTGCTATAATGCGTTCCCGCTCTACCAATTGTTCATTAAGCGGAAAACCAATTTTCCGGGCTTCTCTATATGGAATTTTCAGATTAAGAAGATCATAGTAATATTCCGGGTCATGTACTGCTACCAGATATTTATCATTAGGGACGGAAGGCTCAAAAAAATTATCATGAGTGCAGGTCCCTTCATGTATCAGTTGCTGAGGTAGTAGCTCGTATTTGAGCATGGGAAAACGATGGCCTTCGGGAAGGGGATGATTGTAAATCTGGTGACAGGCAATCTTAAGCACTATCTTAATTTATGGTCTCTCCGTTTTCTACTCCTTTTTCATCCGTATTTAGAAATACTAATTTACCCTCTTTGTTTTCCGTCATTAATATCATACCCTGGCTTTCTACTCCCCTAAGTAACCTTGGTGCCAGATTTACTAAAACGGTTACTTGTCTGCCTATAACTTCCTCCGGGCTAAAACTTTCGGCAATACCAGAAACGATTGTCCGGGTATCTATCCCGGTGTCTACTTTAAGAACGAGAAGTTTTTTGGTTTTAGGCATTTTTTCAGCTTCTATAATGGTCCCCACACGTAAATCCATTTTGGTAAAATCTTCAAAATTTATGGTCTCTTTTTGCGGCATTACAGTTTTATTTTCAGATTCGTTGACTTTTTTTGTGGCTTCCAGTTTATCCAGTTGCACCTGTATTTCCTCGTCTTCTACTTTACGGAATAATAATTCAGCTTCACCAATTTTGTGGCCTATGGTAAGAAGGTTTTCTTTTTTGGAAACATCTGCCCAGGAAAGTTCAATAAGATTGGTTTTACGGGTAGCCATATCTTCCCGGACCGATAAAATACTTTTCAATTTTCCTGAGGTAAAAGGCAAAAAAGGTTCACTCAGGACTGCAAGGGCAGCGGCTATTTGAAGTGCCACAAACATAATGGTCTGTACTCTTTCTTTATCTTCCTTGATAACTTTCCACGGCTCTTCATCCGCCAGATATTTATTTCCCAGTCGCGCAAGGTTCATTAATTCCTGACTTGCCTCACGAAAGCGGTATCGTTCAATAGAGTCTGAAATGATTCCGGGATATTTTTTAAGGGTTTTCAAAGTGTCTTTGTCAACTTCCGTAAAATGATTGGGATCTGGCACAACCCCATTAAAATATTTGTTGGTGAGGACCACAACCCTGTTTATAAAATTTCCAAATATAGCAACCAGTTCATTATTGTTGCGTGCCTGAAAATCTTTCCATGTAAAATCATTATCCTTGGTTTCAGGAGCATTGGCAGTAAGGGTATAGCGGAGAACATCCTGCATATCAGGAAAATCTTCCAAATACTCATGAAGCCAAACTGCCCAATTCTTTGAAGTGGACAATTTATTGCCCTCCAGGTTAAGAAATTCATTTGCCGGAACATTATCCGGTAAAATAAAATCCTGATGTGCTTTGAGCATACTTGGAAAAATAATACAGTGAAAAACGATATTGTCCTTACCAATAAAATGTACCAGCTTGGTGCCCTTGTCCTTCCAATACAATTCCCAGTCTTTTCCAGTTCTGGCGGCCCATTCTTTGGTAGAGGAAATATACCCAATTGGAGCATCAAACCAGACATATAGTACTTTGCCTTCACCGCCCTTTACCGGTACAGGAATTCCCCAATCCAGGTCGCGTGTTACAGCCCTTGGTTTTAGCCCATCGTCTATCCATGATTTGCATTGCCCATAGACGTTAGGTTTCCAATCGTTTTTATGCCCGACCAGGATCCATTCTTTTAAAAATTCCTCATATCGGTCTAATGGAAGAAACCAGTGCTTGGTTTCTTTTAGGGATGGAATTGCACCTGTAATTGTCGATTTGGGATTGATCAGATCTGTGGCATTTAGAGAAGAGCCACAGTTTTCACACTGATCTCCATAAGCTTCTTCATGTCCGCATTTTGGGCAGGTTCCAATGACAAATCGGTCTGCAAGAAACTGCCGGGCTTCCTCATCGTAAAGTTGAGCGGTTTCTTCTTCTAAAAAATCACCCTGTTCATATAAAGTTTTAAAAAAATCGCCAGCCGTTTCATAATGTATTTGCGCTGAAGTACGAGAATAATTATCAAATGAAATTCCAAAATCTGCAAATGATTTTTTTATTATCCCGTGGTATTTGTCTATAAGCTCTTTTGGTGAAACTCCTTCTTTTTTAGCCTTCATTGGAATGGCTACTCCATGTTCATCACTTCCACAGACAAAAGCCACATCATTACCATTCAACCTAAGGTATCTGGCGTAAATATCTGCAGGGACGTAGACCCCTGCCAGGTGTCCTATATGTATAGGTCCGTTTGTATAGGGTAATGCTGCTGTAATTGTATATCTGGCAGGTTTAGGTAGGTGTTCCGACATCAAAACTGGATTAAGGAACAAAAATAACTAATATTTCAGACCAAACACCAAGTACCCTGGAAAAAGAAAACCCCCGGAACACCGGATCCTCATATAAGGTATTACCAGTGTCCGGGGGCACTTATGCAAAGTAGGTATAGCCTAAGCTACCATTATGGATTTAGACATTTTTTTATCAGAAACCTGTATCCTGTAAATATATTTACCGGTGGACAAATGCATGGGTAAACGTTCCCTGATATTAATTTCGGCTGACCCGGCCAACATGATCTCATTATAGACGGTTCCGACATTTTGTCCCAGAATGTTATACAATTGTATATCCACCAATGCCGTAAAAGGCATCTCCAAATAGATATGAGGTGTACTTTTGGTAGGATAAAATGGTTTGTGAACTATGGCTTCCAGCAATTCAGGAGTTGGATCTTCGGCAATAGGATCTTCAGGCATTGGAGGTGTTGGAGGTTCATCACTATATACAATATCAGGAAATTGCACACCGCTACAATTAAATCCAAGATTAACAGGGGCATATGGGTGATTTAGTAAATGTTGCTCCACCAAAGGAATTGGAACACATAGCCATTCAGCCAGGACTGTTGCATACAGATCCCTGAAGTCCATGGTATATTCAAGGTTTCCACGTCCGTTAGGGCTTTCCAGGGAGGGATGCTCCCCAACAAAAGCACTTCCGTTAAGCCCGGAACCGAAGAATAAAGTAGGCGCGGCTTTCCCATGGTCAGTTCCATTAGAACCATTTTCAAATATCCGTCTTCCAAACTCTGAAAATGTCATGCTTAACACCTTTTCGTCTTGTTGCGTAAAAGCAATATCCTCGTAAAAGTTATTGATGGCAATTGATAAATTAGACATCAATCGCTCATGGGCAAGTGGCTGATTTCCGTGGGTATCAAAACCACCCATGGAGATCATGTAAACCTTTGTGCCCAAATTACCTTTAATAAGCCTCGCCAATAGGGCTAATTGCCTTGCAAATCCATTGTCCTGATACTGAACCTGGTTTTGTCCACGCTCATAGGCTTCGTGGATCAGACCGGAGTATTCATAGGTTGTATTGGCAACTCCCCTAAGGAATTTAAGCTGATCTCCGTACATACAATTATTAAATAAACTGTCATCCAGGCTATATTGAACTCCGGATTCGGCAATTTCTTCCAGCTGATCAATATTTGAAGTAACAAACGCATAATTGGTTTCTTCGCCCTGGAATACCAGACTACCAAAATTTCCAATTTGGATAGCCGCAGGTGCCGCGGGTGGATTTACCAGGTAATCCGGGTAAATATTTTCAAAATAACGACCCATCCAACCTGTATTCAGTCCATCAAAACCGGTGGTTGTCAGATCGGTATTCGCATAAATATCAGATCCCGTGAAGTGAGACAAACTTTGATTTTCATAGCCTACACCATGAACGGCTTTTACCTGTCCGGCACCCCACATGGGTTCCAGGGCATTCATGTAGGTAGGGATACCAAATTCATCTGTAAGTTTTAGGATCTTACTCTCCGGAATATAGATATTGGGCCTTGCATTGGCATACATATCGTATTGCTCAATTGGGATCACAGTACTCAATCCGTCATTACCCCCTGAAAGGCGTATAAGGATAAGTATACTATCTGTGTCGGCGTTGGCAATGGCAGCGGTCAGTGGGGACGGTGCTGATGCGGTAAGCATATTACTGCCAAGCATCATAGAGCCGGACCCGGCGATGCCCAATGCCTGCAAAAAGGATCTACGGCTCCAATACACATGCTCTTCGTCGTGTCCTTTGTTGTTTTTTATATTGATAGGTAAATGATTGTTACACATAGTCGTAGGATTTATTTAAGTTGAAACTCAGGCTGTCTGGATAAATGCATTAGCAATAAGAATACTTGCGAAGGAACTTCCGGGCTAACGGAAAGCATCCATAACCCAAGTCCGCCAGGAATATAATCGGAACCGTAATAGTTTTCCGGTACATCTTCAATTTTGAATACAGACATCGCGTTTTCAAAATCCTGTGGTGTAAGTAATCCTTTGGGAGTGATTTTATCAACTATGGCCCTGACCACAGTTTCAGGATTACTTGTATTGCTGTCAGCGGAGCCAACTGCATCCATGGCCAGTGTGCGGAATTGCTGCGGGTTATTCTGATAAAACATTTCCAGAAATACCTCAGAAGAAAGCCATCGTCCAATCATGAAGTTGGTGTTAATCCAGGTCCTGTTTCTTTGCCAGCCGGCAACATCTACAGGATCAAAAAGTTCCTGACCCAAAAGTCGGCTTGTATCAATCACATTAAGTAAAGTTCCATTGTCATACGCAAAATTGGTTTCATTAATTAGATTAAGGTAAATATCAAACGGACTCTTGATGATGACTCCTATGGCTTCATCATCAAAAAAGTGCTGACTTGAGAATAATTGGGAAAGTACCGGGGCAATTTCAAAGTTGCTGGACACAAAGGTGCTTGCCATTCCTGAAATTATAGTTTGTGCATTTCCTGCATCATCACTGGAATCCGGATGAACAAAATATTCATATAATTTTTCACAAATAAATCCGGCTATTTCATTTGGTCTCTGCTGGAAAAGGATATCTATTACATTGTTATAGTTCCAATTTCCGGTCTGACCTAAAATAGTTTTTGAGCCTGCATCAAAACTGGTAGGATCAAATGCAACCTGTTCACAACCCAACTCGCCTCTTTCCACATAGCCGCTCAGTGCCCTGGCTGTTTCGATAATATCCTGTTCGGTATAACCATTGCCTTCACCTAAAGAGAACAGTTCATACAATTCCCGAGCATAATTCTCATTTGGATTGTTACCGTTATTATATACTCCATCAAGGTAATAAAGCATTGCACTGGTAAGACCAATTTCGCTAATAAAGGTTTTGAAATTACCAATAGCATTCCTTTGAAGACAATTCACATAATAATAAAGGAAAGAATTACAATCATAAACGTCCAGTTCTGTCACAAAGTGATTGCTCCAGAAAAAGCTAAGCCGCTCCCTGAGATTGTTGTTCAACAGGCCATTGGTATAGCTTATTCTCCATTCCTCACTTTGGGCACGCTTAATTTGTCCTGCCAGATCATCATCTGCCGGATAGTTGCTGTTATTCCAATCCGCCCAGGCTGGAGCAGGAGTGGGGGCCATGTTGACCGCTTCATTTATTAAACTATTTACCAAGGTGCCGGCTGTCTGACCCACTGCCTGGTTTATAGTTTGTACTGAGGCACTAAAACCCAGTCTTCTGTACAAATGCGCCGCCCTATATTTATCCAAGGGTGTTGTGTACGGCGCTAATGTAGAGGTATTACAATTAACGAAGTATTCCATAGTTTTTCAGGCTTTAAGAACGTTCATGTGTTTAGGGGCAAATTCTTAACGCTTAAACTTTATGGATATTATGGTAATCCAGGTATTTTCGTTATGCTGCAGTGAAATTACAATCTTCAGATTTAAATTAGGGGTGAATGGTCTGTATTTTCGACAAACTGCTACAATTTTTAAGAAATTGGAGGATTTATGGGTACGCATAATGAATTTGGGAGGGAAGGAGAAGAATGGGCTGTCAATTATTTAGAAGACAAGGGATACCATATCAGGTGTCGTAATTACCGTTATTTGAAAGCTGAAATTGACATTATTGCACAAAAGGGTAATACTATAGCTATAGTAGAAGTGAAGTCAAGAAGTTCCGAGTATTTTAAAAATATAGCTGAAACGGTCAGCAGAAAGAAAATAAACTTGCTGGTAACTGCCTCCGATAATTATATTACAACCCATAATCTTGATGCGGAGGTAAGGTTTGATATCATTACTGTCCTCAAGACAAATAACAAATTTCTCATTGAGCATATGGAAAATGCATTCTATCATTTTTAAAAATTTGTTTTATTTATAACAAGATGTTATTTTTGAAGCAATTCTTAAAATATGAAAACAATCTCGTCTGTTGTAGAACATTACATTAAAAAGAAACCGTTTTTACAAAGTGCACTTGCTCAGGGAATTATAAACCTTACTTCGCTATCCCGACTTATCAAACCTGAGATTCAGGAAGAATTGGGGAAAGATATACGCAATGGGGCAATTGTGATGGCCCTTAAACGCTTATCGGATGATCTTGAATTCAGGGCAACCCACAGAATTATAAAAGTTCTTAAAAATATAGGGGAAATCACAGTACGTTCCTCACTTACCGATTTTACTTTTCTGGTATCTGATTCCATTTTGGAAAACCAAACAAAACTCCTGGATGAAGTAAATAAAAATAAAGATGTTTTTTATACGTCTTCCAGAGGGGTAAATGAGCTCAATATTGTGGTTAGTAACAGTTTGGACAAGACTATAGAAACGCTTTTTAAAGATGAGAAATGTACTCAAAAGGCCGAAAATCTATCCTCTATTACTGTAAAGCTACCGGCAGAAAATGTTTCTGTTCCGGGTATATATTATTTCATTTTTCAGCGATTAGCCTGGGAAGGGATTGTCTTATATGAAGTAATTTCTACCACAAACGAATTCACAATCCTGGTAAATGATGACCAGGTAGATATTGCATTCAGTACAATAAAGGATTTAAAATCTTTGTAAAAAGTAATAACCCTAATTAAAGCTGAACTTCCTTGATGGGCCCATATACGGCGTCACGGAAACTTTTATGAAGACCTATCTGATCATATGGAAATAGCTGCACAAACAGGACAGCCGTAATTTTATTTACGGGGTCAACCCAGAACAACGTGCTGGCGGCACCATCCCAAAAAAATTCTCCCACTACTCCATTGTTCTCTTCCTTAGATGCCGGAGGGCGGAGTCGGACTGCGAAATCGATACCAAAACCCACCTGTCCCTTACTAGGCAGAAAGGACCGCTTTTCAATACTTTCATCCAAATGATTCGTAGACATTAGTTTTACAGTTTCAGGTTTTAAAATGGTTACAGAATCTAATGTTCCTTCATTAACCATCATCAGCGCAAAACGCATGTAATTGTCCAGGGTTGAAGTTAGGCCAGACCCACCCCTGGTCAGGGGCCAATGATTAAAATAGTCCGATTTTGCTTCTTCATCGGGCAGTTGGTTGAGTTCTCCCTGGTCATTCCGGAAATACATGGCGGAAAAGCGATCCCGATCCTCTTCAGGGACATAATAGCGCGTCTCTTCCATGCCAAGCGGATCCAATACATTTTCCCTGACGTATTCGCCATATGGCTGCCCGGAAATCCGTTCTACCATAAAGGCCTGGACATCAACACATGGCCCGTATTCCCATTGTTCCCCGGGGTGAAAATACAGCGGTGTTTCGCCCATTTTTTGAGCCATTTGCACCAGGGTATTGTTCCTGTTTAAGGCATCTGCTTCTTCTATCATTTTACCAAGACCCGGAATGTCTGCGTTCCTTCCAAATCCGGCAGTATGCCGGGTAAGATCCCGGATAGTCATGGGGCGTTTGGGATCTGCAAGAATAGGATTCCCCGAGGCATCTTCACCCTCATAGACTTTCATTTGGGCAAATTCCGGGGCGTAATTGGAAACCGGGTCGTCTAGCTCAAAGGCCTATCTTCAAACAAGGTCATGAGTGCCGTACCGGTTAAAGGTTTGGTCATGGAATATATCTGTACAATAGTATTGCGGTCCATTGGTTTCTTAGCCTTGAGATCGGCATAACCAAAAGCATTGTAATACACTTCCTTGTCTTTTTCGTAGATGAGCGCGGAAACCCCGGCTATTTTACCGGAATCAACAAAACTTTTTAGGGTAGAGTCTATTCTTTGAACCGCTATATTATCAATTACGACGGGAGCATTTTTGGATTCGTCAGGTAATTTATCAGATTCTTTACATGCAATACCTATTAGCAGGAAACCTGCAATAAAAAGCTTTAACCTATTCATTATGAATTCATTTAAGTTTAAAAAAAAGTATTATATCATCGTTTAATTACAGCATCTTTTTCTGATTTATAGAGAATTTCTATTCGGGGGTTAATGCGTTTAATATGTTCAATAAATTCAGTTTTATCCATGGGTGAAATCAGTATGCTATTGTGCTGGTTGTAAATAATTTCCAGCCGGTCAAAGGATGCAGCCGGAGCACTTATGACGCTATTGGTTTCTGATACTATTATAATTGTATTTATATCAATTTTTTTGTTGACCACAAATCCTGATTTGACGACTAAAAAATTTCCGGAGATTGCATAATAGGTGTTCAACAGCAGATGGGAAATAAAGACCAGAACCATTAGGTTAATTAGCAGGGCCGGCCATATTGGTGGTGAAATCATAGGAATAGTACTTCCAATAATTATTACCAGAATTATGAGTACAAGACCGTAGCTGATTTTTGATGGATATTTCTTCATTTTAGTTTCGATCGCCTTGGCATAGACAGTGTGTGGGCTAATAAACCCAATAGTTCATACAGATAGATAGCAGCTATGCTTTTTACTTGCTGATATTTGAAAACAAATCTGCAACTATATTATACCAACTTATTTTTCTGCATCTTCGAAGTATAGCAAATCAGGATTTACCATCATCAGCCTTTTTATTCTTTTGTGTGAGTGCATTCCCAATTGCAGCACCTATCGCTATTCCTAAACTCAACCACAACCCCAAATTATCCGTAGCAACTCCTATTGCAGTTCCAATGGCTACTCCAAATGCTATTCCTAAAGCTAAGCTATTTACTTTTTTTATTTGCTATTTAATTTGTAAAACAGCTAATATAAGGCTTTATACGTTTCACAATATTACAATTTCGAAGGAAGCAAAAGTCTTTAAATATGCTGGTTTCATACCAGCTTTACAAATACATTTCGGAATGCCAGCGCTTTAATAGATAATGTTTACCAATGAATGACTATGTTTTTTTCAACCCAAAAGCAACAACTAGTTTTTACTTATTTCTATATTTAGCTGGGAACTTAGAGTCAAATTTTTATCTTTAAGCGTCAAAGATTATCTACTGAAATTTATGCTTCATCTTAAAGTCATTTTTATAATTCTTTTTTTGATTCCCTTGTGTTTGGCTTCTCAAAAGCAAGAAACTCCTGCAGATAAAAGCACCCCCTATGAGCTTATGTCTAGTTATTATGCCAACGATTTCAGACCGTTTAAAAAACATAGTTTTTATACCGGACTGGCATTGTCTCTGAGCGACAGAAGTCTAAATAATGTAGATCAACTTGTTCAAAATGTTATTGACGGGAATGATTTAAGTTACCAAATAATTTTTAAAGGTGGGTTTTATACCGGAGACTACGCAATGGTAGGACTTGATTTTGAATATAAAGAAGAAAAGTTTGAAGGAACTGTTTTTAGACAACCAGATACCCTAGTGTCTAATTCTATTTCAAGATTGTATAGCATAACTCCAAATGTTCGATCAACCGTTCCTCTCACGGCGAATGAACGACTTAGTTTTTTTACCATTTTGGGCGTTTCAGTTGGCCTGGGAAATAGTTTGACCAGAAATACCAAAAATCTGGATGAAATAGAAAAGGTATACTCGGATGATTTTAAACTGCGTGTGGGAATTAGTCCGGGGGTAACTTTCTTTGCAATAGAAAATTTTGCCCTGGAAGTTCAATTAGATTTACTGGGGTATGAATTAAAAGTAAGAAAAAGTGAAATAAATGGGGTGGAGCAATCCAAGGATGTGAGAAATAATGTGGATTTTAATATAGATATTTTATCCCTAAAGCTTGGATTGGCCTATTATTTTAAGCCCATTAAAAAAAGTAAGAAGACCAAAAGATGAGAAAGTATAAGTGGATAGTTGCAGGAAGTCTCTTGCTGGCGTTTTCTTGTGTTAGTGAAGACTATTTTGGCTTGTCCAGCATCGGGAATATAAAGAATATAGAAGTAAGTAACCAGGCACAAAATGCTGTGATTAATAACGACAGTCTTACTGTAAAAGTTGAAATACCCTCTGGTGTTGATCTTTCGAACATCGCCATAGAAGTACTGGAAATTTCCTCTTTTGCTACCTCAGATAAAGGAGTTGGGGACTTTCTCGATTTAAACAATCCTCAAACTATTGAATTAGTTGCGGAAGATGGTAGTAAATACGTTTGGAAAATAGAAGCCTTTATAGCCTCAGAAAACCCGCAACTAGACAATTATGAGCTTAATTTATGGTATCAGACCAGCACAAATTATTTTGAGCCCGGAGCGGATGCATCTTCCACCATATGGGGAACGGGAAATCCAGGAACTCAAATACTAAATAAACTGGCAACTACCCCTATCGATTTGGGTGATGATAATCTGGCAGCCAAAATGGAAACCTTAGATAACGGTCCTATTGCAGGGGTATTTGGTGCCCCAATATCTTCAGGGTCTATTTTTACCGGTGTTTTTAATTCAGATAAAATTGATCCCTCTAATCCGGAGGCTGCAATAGAATTCGGCACCCCCTTTGCAGGCCGCCCACAGGTATTAAAAGTTAAATATTCTTACACACCAGGAACAGAAAACAAAGATAAGGATGGAAATATCCTTGAATTCCCTGATGCTTGCGACATATATGCCTTATTGGAAATAAGAAGTGGAGGCACCGTTGAAAGGCTTGCCACGGCATGGTTTAGAAGCAGTACAGCTCAAAACGAGCTTTCCACCCTTGAAATACCTTTTACTTATGGCCCTCTGGATGCCAGTTTTCCGGATTACACCTTCCCAACAGATCATGGTTTTGTGAGCAGAGATTCCGCAAACTTTGTTTTACCTACGCATATTACCTTTGTGGGAGCCTCAAGCTTTGGTGGTGCTAATTTTGCGGGAGCTATTGGGAGTATTTTAGTTGTTGATGATGTGGAAATGGTATATGAATAAATACTGTTAATATTCCCAAAATCGAATAAGTCGATCCTGTAGTTGGAATTTTGCCTTTTAAGATGATCTTACATTTCCCAGCCTTTTCTATAGGTCCTGCCCACAAATTGATTTGCTTCTTCCAGGTTGGTGATTTTCATATTTTCTCCATCCCATAATAACTTCTTACGCGCAAAAAACTCCATTTTTCCTTCACCATTCTCTTTTCTCAACATATAGCTGCGAATAGCAAGATTACCCATTAAGACAGTTTCCGTCATTGGTCCTGCATAATCAAAGGACGAAGTTAATGCAAGGTGTTCCGGGCTGTTAAATCCAGCTTTACAGGCGTCTACCCATTTGCGCTGATGGCCGTATTCAGGCTCTTCGTTTTCTTCTGTTTCGGGACCAAAATCCGTGGTTCCATCATTTAGATATAGTTTAGGAGTTAATGGAGAACTATCATTTATATTAGTCGAGATTATACCGTTTTCTCCTATTATAAGTACACCATTATAACTTCCCGGCCCTCCAATATCACTATCTGCAGGAATTATTTTCGGATGTGAGGGTCGTATACCGCCATCACTCCAGGTCATTTCTATGTTGGATTTACTTTTTTCGGTCGCCTCAAAATGCAGGGTAATGAATGAAGAAGGCGGACATCCTTCCGGGTGATAATCGGCATTCCACATTTGAGTATAAACTGTACCGGCACTGCATTCCGCATCGGTAGGATATTTAAGTCCCAGGGTCCTGAAAGGGATATCTATAAGATGGCAGCCTACATCACCAAGTGCTCCGGTCCCATAGTCCCACCAACCTCTCCAGTTAAATGGATGTAAATTTGGTGTATAAGGCCTGTATTCAGCAGGCCCAAGCCATAGATCCCAATTTAAATCTTTGGGCTTTAAATTTTCATCTGGTTCCGGCATGGCATAGCCCTGGGGCCATACAGGACGATTAGTCCAAACCTGCACCTTGGATATTTGTCCAAGCACACCGGAATCTATCCATTTTTGAACCATTCCCAAAAGCGGGTTGGATCCTCCCTGGTTGCCCATCTGACTAACAATCTTATTATTTCTGGCCATTTCAGTAAGCATCCTTGCTTCCCTGATATTATGGGTCAGTGGTTTTTGGACATAAACATGTATACCCCTTTCCATCGCAAAAGCGGCAGCGGGGCCATGAACATGATCCGGAGTTGAGATAGTAACAGCATCAATATCTTTTTCTTTATCGAGCATTACCCTGAAATCTTCGTATAATTTTGCTTTCGGGAATTTAGTCACAGAAGCTGAAGCATTTCCTGAAAAATCTACATCGCAAAGCGCAACAACTCTTTCCCTGCCATTTACCGAAGCATTCAGAATATCACTTGTGCCCTTTCCACCAGCGCCGATTGCGGCCAGATTTAATTGATCACTGGGGGCCGTATATCCAATGCCGCCAAGTACATGCCTGGGAACAATAAAAATTGAGGAAGCGATGGCTCCTTTTTTTATAAATGACCTGCGCGAGTTTGTATTCGTACTTTTTGCTTTATTCATGATGGTTTACTTTAGAATGGTATCGAATCTTGAGCAAGAAATTAATTTTTCTTGCTTTGTTGTTGATGTAGTTAAAGATAAGGAATACATTTTAGGGAAACCATCAATAAATGATTGCCAAAACGGATTAACTTAAATAGAAAAATTGGATTATATGCTGATCTTATGTTTAGCAGCTAGTGGTTCAAGTACTTCCAGGGCTTTATTTACAGATTTAATATGATCGAAAATCAAAAGTAACCTAAGCCCATTGCGGGTCTGTTTTTCCTTAAGCCTGCAGGTTTCCTTATGTTGCTGTGCATAGGAAATAACTTTGGAAAATTCAGGACTTTGAAAAAAGGCGGATTGCTGATCTGAAATAAAGTAGCCCATTAGTTTTCCTTTCTTTAAAACAATTTTTTCCAAGCCTATGGCGGTGGCTATCCACTTTATCCTTACGGAATTCAATAAATCCTCGACCTGCGTCGGATATGCGCCAAATCTGTCAATTATTTGAACTTCAAATTTGGAAAGTTCTTCTTCTGTTTTAAGCGTGTTTAATTCTGTGTAAAGATTTAATCGTTCTGTAGTATTGTTAATATAATCATCCGGGAACAGCAATTCAAAATCTGAATCTAATTGCGTGTCCTTCACAAATATTTTTTCCTTTCCTTCAGTTTCCTCATAGAGGTCTTTGAATTCATTTTCTTTTAGTTCATCAATAGCTTCCGATAATATTTTTTGATAGGTTTCAAATCCAATTTCGTTTATAAAACCACTTTGTTCACCCCCCAAAAGGTCTCCTGCCCCTCTGATTTCAAGGTCTTTCATCGCGATATTAAATCCACTTCCCAATGCGGTAAATTGTTCCAAAGCCTGAATTCGTTTTCTGGCCTCTGGGGTCATTACCTCATAAGGCGGAGTAATCAAATAACAAAATGCTTTTTTATTACTTCGTCCCACTCGCCCCCTCATCTGATGCAGATCACTTAATCCGAAGTTATTGGCGTTATTGATAAAAATAGTATTGGCATTGGTCACATCCAAACCACTTTCCACAATAGTAGTAGAGACCAATACATCAAATTCCCCATTCATAAAGGCGAGCATTAAAGTTTCCAGTTTCCTGCCTTCCATTTGCCCGTGGCCTATACCAACCTTAGCATCAGGAACTAACCTCTGAATCATTCCGGCAACCTCCTTTATATTTTCTATCCTGTTGTGAATAAAGAAGATTTGCCCGCCTCTTTCAATTTCATAGGATATGGCATCACGTATTATTTCTTCGCTAAATTGTATCACATGACTTTCTATGGGATACCGGTTGGGTGGAGGGGTATTTATCACAGACAAATCCCTGGCAGCCATTAAACTAAATTGCAGGGTTCTTGGAATAGGAGTTGCCGTTAAGGTAAGTACGTCTACGTTTTCTTTTATTGATTTTAATTTGTCTTTTACGGCTACTCCAAATTTTTGTTCTTCATCAACGATAAGTAATCCCAGGTCTTTAAACTGAACATTTTTGTTGGCCAATTGATGAGTGCCAATAATGATATCAATCTTGCCCGATTTTAATTCTTCAAGGATTATTCGTTTTTCTTTGGCGGTTCGAAAACGATTCAGATAATCTACTTTTACAGGCATTTCCTCCAGTCGTTTTGTGAATGTCCTATGGTGCTGAAAGGCAAGGATAGTGGTAGGTACTAACACTGCGACTTGTTTTCCGTTTTCTGCAGCCTTAAATGCGGCCCGTATGGCAACTTCAGTTTTACCAAAACCTACATCCCCGCAAACTAATCTGTCCATGGGTCTCTCACTTTCCATATCTTTTTTGATATCTTCAGTAGCAGTGCTTTGATCCGGAGTGTCTTCATAAATAAAAGAAGCTTCCAGTTCAAGTTGTAGGTAACTATCCGGGGCGTACTGAAAACCTTTGTCGAGCCTTCTTTTGGCATAGACTTTAATAAGGTCAAAGGCTATTTTTTTTACCCTTGATTTTGTCTTCTGTTTAAGTTTTTTCCACGCTGCTGATCCCAGTTTGTATATTTTGGGAACGGCTCCATCTTTTCCATTGTATTTGGAGATCTTGTGTAAAGAATGAATACTTACATACAGAATGTCGCGCTCACCATACATTAATTTAATGGCCTCCTGCATTTTACCCTCCACGTCAATTTTTTGAAGACCACCAAATATGCCTATGCCATGGTCTATATGCGTAACATAGTCGCCTATTTCCAATTTATTGAGGTCTTTTAGGGTAATGGCCTGCTTTTTCGCATAACCATTTCGCAAATGAAATTTATGATAGCGCTCAAAAATCTGATGGTCTGTATAACATGCCACTTTAAGGTCATGATCTATAAAGCCCTGGTATAACGGAAACACCCTGGTTTTATAATGTACGTTTTCATCTACTTCATCAAATATGTCGTGAAATCTTTTGGTTTGAACGTCTGAGGAGCAGAAAATATAATTTTCATAACCCTGTAGGTTGTTCTCATTGAGATTTGCGATGAGTAAATCAAATTTTTTATTGAAGGAAGGCTGAGGGGTAGTGTTGAAAGTTATGCTCTCAGAATTTTGTGCCTTATTAAAACCACCCATGGTAACTAAGGTGAATCCTGTTAATTGCTCTTTTAGCAAGCCGGAATGTGCAAATAATTCTTCAGGTTTAGATTGTTTTAATTCAGAATTGAGTTCTCCAAATGCCTTTTCAGCTTTTTCATAAAACAAATCAATCCGGTCATAAGTTAATACGGGATCTTTTAAGAATATGACTGTATCCGGGCTAATATATTTGATAAAACTTTCACGGCTTTCATCGAGGTGTTTATTTTCCACATTGGGAATTATTCTAATCCGGTTGACGGTGTCGGTGGATAATTGGGTTTCCACGTCAAAGGTCCTCATGCTCTCTACTTCATCTCCAAAAAATTCTATTCTGTAAGGCTCATCATGTGAAAAGGAAAAGACATCCAGAATGCCGCCACGTACGGAGAATTCACCAGGTTCAGTGACAAAATCCACCCTTTTGAAATGATACTCAAAAAGAACTTCGTTTAAAAAATCCAGTGAAAGGGTATCGGACTTATTTATTTTCAACGTGTTTTTGGTCAGTTCTTTTCTCGTGACTACTTTTTCAAAAAGCGCATCGGGGTAGGTAATGATTACTGCCGGTTTTTTTCGGGAATTAATGCGGTTCAAAACTTCTGCCCTAAGCAAAACATTCGCATTGTCGGTTTCTTCAATTTGATATGGCCTTCGGTAACTTCCCGGATAGAAAAGCACATCATTTTCACCAATAAGCTGCTCCAGGTCATTCAGTATATAGGCCGCTTCCTCTTTATCATTCAAAACAAGGAGAAAAGGACGATCTGTTTTGTGAAATAGCTCAGAGGTTACAAAAGATAAGGAGGATCCGTTAAGGCCATTAAGAGTAATATTGGGTTTTTTTTGGGCAATAAAATCCTGCAGTTTCCCAAGTTGAGGAGACTGTGCATACAGTTGCTGCAATAAAGATTTGGTCAACCGCTAAAATTTGTGCAAATATAATTGCTGTAAGTATGGAAGACCAGAGATTGTCTCAAATTTTTATAATATTGTTATCCGCTATGGCAAAAACCTCGTCTTTCTCCGCTTTTTTCATAGTATGAGATCCGGTAAATTTACCAAATGCGGGAAGGATTAACTGATCTTGTGTTTTAAAAAAGCAAGGGAGGCGAAGCGATTGTTTTCCCTTGCCTTTAAGTTTAATTGCAGGATGAATGTGTCCGGAAAAATTAAAATATCCCTGTCGCTCTTCCGGGTGATGTGTCAGCAAAAATTTATCTGAGGCTAATTCTAGGACTACCTGAATTCCAATTCGTTCATACCTGAGGGGTGAAATTATATCGTGATTTCCTCTTATTAATATAAACTTTACTTCGGAATTTTTAACCCAGGTTTCAAAGAGTTCCCATTCCCGATTTAATGAAGAGTGAAATAAATCACCTAAAAAACAAACTGTTTTCGGATTAAAAAAGGCAATTGTGGCATCCAACAGATCAAAATTGCTATAAATGGCCTGTTGGGGTACAGCAGCTCCAAATTTTCTAAAATGGGATATTTTACCAAAATGTATGTCACTGATCAGGAGTGTGCCCTGTTCCTGCCAAAATAGGGTGCCACTTGGATGAAGGACAAAGTTCTGATCGTGGATTATTATGGTTTGGGTCATCTTTTCAAAGATAGATAATGTAAGGGGATACAATAAATGAATTCCTTTCGGATATTCTTAAGTTCATTTACTTTTTGTTAAAATCGCAGTCATTCTTTTGATACGGTCTGCCAGCTTTTCACTGGATAGTTTTTCCCTCAATCTGTCGGTGATTATAGGGAAAGAAAATGGTGTGGGGTTGGTACAAGATTTCCATACTATATTTTGACCTGCAATACGTTCGAGCGCAATTCGCAAACGGCCCTCTTCCAGCTGGTGCTCAAAAGTCTCTCTGAAGGCCTGCTGAAATAACAGGTTGTCAGGTTCATAATCCCTGAAAACATCAAACAGAAGCTGTGAATTACTTTGTAAATGTTTCATTTTGATGCCTTTTTCCGGGTATCCGGTAAATACCATCCCACTAATCACTGCAACATCCCGAAATTTACGGCGTGCCATCTCCGTTGAATTCAGGCTTTTTTGGAGATCATCAAACAGATATGCGGTTGTAAATAAATCGTTATCCAGAACCTGTTGCATATCCACTGCTTTGTCGGACAATAGTTCAAAACCGTAATCATTGAAGGCTAGTGAAAATGAAATAGGTGCCAACAGGCTGATTCGGTAACTCAACAAACTGCCCATGGCCTCATGAACAAATCGGCCTTCAAACGGATAAAAAACATGATGGTATCCTTCCAGGGTTTGAAAGGTTTCTATTAAGAATTCATCGGGTTTAGGTACAATACTTTCCAGTTTTTGCCTTGTAAAAATAGTGTGGAGCGCTCTTATTTCAGGGGTCTGTTCTTTTGCACTTAACTGGGCGGTATACAGTTCTTCCCTTAATAATTTTGACATTTGTGCAGATAGTGTTAACCTGCCACCCATCCAACTGGGTACTTTAGAAGATTTTTTCGATGAATTTCGCACATGTGCCTGCATTTCTTTAATCCTGATAAATTCAAGGTTTCTTCCGGCAAATGTAAATACATCACCTGGCTTTAATTTGGAAATAAAAGATTCTTCTATGGTTCCTATATAGCCCCCTTTTTGATAACGAACTGTAATATTCGCATCGCTGACAATTGTGCCTATTTGATACCGATGCCTCATTGCAACCCCGCGATTGGTTACTTTGAATTTCCCATTTTCATCTACCTCTACTTTTTTATATTCATCATAGGATTGTAAACTCTGACTCCCCAGAACAATAAAATTTAAAAGCCAATGCCATTCATTTAATGTAATGTCCTGGTAACAAAAGGTTTGCTTAATCTCCGGATAAATTTTATCAGGGAAGAAACCTTCCGAAATTGCAAGTGTGGTTAAGTATTGAACCAATACGTCAAAACTGTTGAGGTAGGGGAGTCTGTCTTCTACTGCTTTCTTTTTTGCAGCTTGTTTTAAAGCGGAGGCCTCCACGAGTTCAATGGCATGTGTAGGAAGGAAATAAATAATACTTTCTTCACCGGGCCGGTGACCGCTTCGCCCTGCCCGTTGTAAAAACCGTGCAACGCCTTTAGGCCCGCCAATTTGCACCACAGTTTCCACCGGGGCGAAATCTACTCCAAGATCAAGGCTGGAAGTACATACTACCGCTTTGAGGCTTTCATTTCTTATGGCCTGTTCCACCCATTGCCGCGTTTCCTTATTTATACTTCCGTGATGCATGGCAATTTCTCCAGCAAATTCCGGATGTTTTTCCAGGATTTTTTGAAACCAGATTTCACATTGACTTCTGGTATTCGTAAACAGTAGGGTTGTTCTGCTGTTGCGTATTATGGGGATAACTTCTTCAAGCAAGTGAAGGCCCAGATGACCCCGCCAGGGAAAAGTTTCCATCTCTTTGGGAATAATACTCTTAACCGTGATCTTTTTTTTGAGATTAGCCCTTATGAGCACAGAATTTTGGTGAGCCGAAGATTCAGGACCCAACAGTACTTCTCTTGCCTGTTCAAGATTGCCAATAGTAGCCGAAATACCCCAAATGCGCAAGTTTTTACAAATTGTTTTAAGACGAGATAAACCAAGCTCTGTTTGTACACCACGTTTGGTACCCAGCAATTCATGCCATTCATCTATTACAATAGCAGAACAGTTCCTAAAAATTACATCATATCCTTTTGTAGCTAAAAGCAGTTGCAGGCTTTCGGGAGTGGTGATTAACAGATCGGGCATTACTTTCCGCTGGCGAGCCCTTTCTTTGGCTGAGGTATCCCCCGAACGGATGCCTACAGTAAGTTGCGTATCCAAATCCCGGATTACCCTTTCTGCAGATTGTTTTATTTCCAGAGACAAAGCTCTTAAAGGGGTAATCCATATAGCTTTAAGCCCTTTAGAATGTTTGGTCTTATAATCCGGGTTATTTTTAATATAATCCAGGACAATGGGAAACCATAAGGCATAGGTCTTGCCACTCCCTGTAGGTGCATTTAAGAGGCCGTGTTTTCCATCTAAAAAGGACGACCATGTTTTTAGCTGAAATGCGTGGGGTTTCCAATTTTGTTGCCTAAACCAGTCCTCTGCCAGATTATAAAGTTGCTGTTTTGTCATTCTCTGCCCTCTGGCTTCGGATTTAAGACTTCATAAATATTGGATGCTTTTTCCCTTCTCCCGCACCAGGTATTGTTAAATCGTTGGAGTACAATATGTGGTCAGAAATAGTTCAGTGAATTTACAAAATACTCTTTGAAACCGATGAGGAATATAGAATTACAATTAGAGGGAATTTGTTAATTTTTTTGAATATTTATTAAAAGGATGACCTTTAAAAAAAGTATCTTTGTAACTTAAATTAGCACTGTTTTATGCCTATAGTAGATTTATATTTTCATAGTGAACATCGTCGAAATTTAGCACATTTTGCTTCTTTAGCATCTCTTGCAGCTGTGGATGGCAAGGTTAATCCCAAAGAAAAAGTCTTGTTAGACAGTTTTGCCCGTAAACTTGATATTACCAATGGGGAATACAAGGAGGTAATGAAAAAAACCAACAAATACCCTATAACCCCCTCGAACAGTTTAAAAGAACGTCTTGAGCGCTTATATGATCTCTTCAGGTTAATATATGTGGATCACAATGTGAACGAAGAAGAAATAGTACTGTTGTATAAATATGCCATAGGGCTGGGATTTCCTACCAAAAAAGCCAAGGGAATAATAGAAAGATCTGTAGCTATCTTTAGTGGAAGGATTAATTTTGAAGATTATCTATATATCCTGAAGAACAGGAGTAATTAATAATTTAACTACCAGGGGATTACTTGCCTTCAAGGGCCCTTTGACGGGCCATAAATTCTTCCGCTTTTTCTACCATTTTAGTGCTTCCACAGAAGAATGGGACGCGTTCGTGAAGTTCTTTTGGTTCTATCTCCAATATTCTTTTAAAACCATCACTGGCCTTTCCGTTGGCTTGTTCGGCGATAAAAGCCATGGGATTACATTCGTAGAGCAGTCGTAATTTGCCATTGGAAGCAACACTGCTTTTGGGATATAAATAAATACCTCCTTTTATCATATTTCTATGAAAATCTGAAACGAGGGAACCAATATATCTGGAGGTATATGGCCTGTCATCTTCTTCCTTTTGGCAGTATTTGATATAATCCTTTACCCCCTGTGGAAAATGAATATAATTACCTTCATTTACTGAATATATTTTACCGGTCTCAGGAAACTGCATATCCGGGTGGGAAAGATAAAATGTACCGATAGCCGGATTGAGCGTAAATCCGTTAACCCCGTAACCTGTGGTATATACCAACATCGTGGATGTGCCATAGATTATATAACCAGCAGCAACCTGGTTGATGCCAGGCTGAAGAAAATCCTCAAGGGTAACCGGGGTGCCAACCGGGGTAATTCTTCTATAAATGGAGAAAATGGTACCTACCGAAACATTTACATCAATATTTGAGGAACCATCCAAAGGATCAATAAGGACGACATATTTGTTCTGATGCAGTTCATCATTACTGTTAACACTTATAAAGTCATCTTCTTCCTCAGAAGCTATACCGCAAACTATTTCCCGGTTTTTTAGCGTCTGAATGAATTTTTCATTGGCAAGGACATCCAGTTTTTGTTGATCTTCCCCCTGGACATTAGTATCTCCTGCTGCTCCGAGAATATCAATAAGTCCCGCTTTATTCACTTCGTGATTTACTACCTTGCAGGCAAGTCTGATGGCGTTTATCAGTTTAGATAATTCTCCGGAAGAATACTGGAATGAATCCTGATTTTCAATAATAAATTCCCCTAGAGTTTTATTTTTTTTATCCATTAAGGAGGGATGTTTTATTTGAGTACAAATATCGGTTATTTTGTGAAACTAAAACGTTTTCGTAACCTTCAAGTTTTTGAAATATATAACTTTGTGTTTTATTTGTAACAATTATGGAATTTGATATCAGGGAAGCCAAGGCAGAGGATATGCCTGAAGTTTTGAAGTTAATAAAGGAATTGGCAAGTTTTGAAAAAGAAGAGGGTGCTGTTGAGATGACGGTGGAAGGTCTTGTAAATGATGGATTTGGGAGCAGGAAACTATTTCATTGTTTCGTGGGGGTTGTGAATAATACTATTGGCGGAATGGCATTGCTATATCCAAGGTATTCAACCTGGAAAGGTCCCGTGCTGCATTTGGAAGATTTAATTGTATCGGAAGCTATGCGCGGCAGTGGCCTGGGTACTGCCCTGCTTACAGAGGTTGTAAAATACGGAGCGCAATTAGGAGTTAAACGCATATCGTGGGAGGTTCTGGATTGGAATGACCCGGCCATTGCATTTTATGAAAAGAAAGGGGCCAGAGTTATGCGAGATTGGGATGTTGTGCAATTAGATGAAAAAGGTATTCAGCAATATTTAAACAATTTATGAGAGTATTTAAATTTGGAGGAGCATCAGTTAAGGATGCTGATGGGGTCAGGAATTTGGTAGAAGTTCTTAAGGAGACGGGACATCAGAACACATTTTTGGTGGTATCTGCGATGGGAAAAATGACCAACGCAATGGAGGTTGTGGTAAAGGCCTATTTTGATGATAGGGTTGGATTGGAAAAGGCTTTTGAAGAAGTTTTTTTGTATCACGAAGCAATTATGAATGACTTATTTGCCAATAGGGAACATTCCGTATATAAAATAGTTAACCTTCTTTTTGAAGAAGTACAGGGCTTTTTAACATGGAATAAATCGCCAAATTACAGTTTTGTTTATGATCAGGTAGTAGGTTATGGAGAATTGATTTCAACTACCATCGTCAGTAAGTACCTCAATGAAATTGGGATAGAAAACCACTGGCTGGATATACGAGATTTTATTAAGACTGACAATAACTACAGGGACGGCAGAGTAAATTGGGAAAAAACACAAAAGTTGATTTCCGAGGGCATAGAAAAGAATAAATTATATATTACACAGGGATTTTTGGCTAGTGACGACAATAATTTTACAACTACACTAGGCAGAGAAGGCTCCGATTATACTGCGGCTATTGTGGCCTATTGCCTAAATGCAAATTCTGTTACCATATGGAAAGATGTACCCGGAGTTCTTAATGCGGATCCAAGGTATTTTAAAGAAGCACGTCTTTTAAATAAAATATCCTATCGCGAAGCTATTGAACTGGCTTTTTACGGAGCTTCTGTAATCCACCCAAAAACTTTACAGCCATTACAGCGAAAGGAGATTCCTCTGCATGTAAAATCATTTATTCAACCTAAAGACAGCGGAACTACAGTTGCTAAAGGCATTGGCATTGAACCTGAGATACCTTGTTTTATTGTCAAGAAAAATCAGGTGTTGATGAAACTCTCCTCCCTGGACTTTTCATTTATCGTGGAAGATAGTATAGGTGATCTTTTTAAATTACTTCACGATTATAAGATGAAGGTGGATCTTATTCAGAATTCTGCTATTAGCTTCTCTGTTTGTGTTGATAATAAATATAACCGGCTAAGTGATTTATTAAATCAACTATCAGGTAAGTTTAATGTGGTCTGTCATGAAGATGTTTCCTTGTATACTATCCGACATTTTGATGCAGATTCAATAAAATCACTGCAGAATGGCCGGGAAGTTCTGTTAGAACAGCGTGGGAAAGAAACCTTGCAACTGGTGGTAAAGCAGTAATCTGAAAGCAAACTTTTCATATGTTAAAATAGGTGTCTCTGCACTTGATTTTCCTATATTTACTTTTATATAGTCACATAGTTAATGGGTTTAGTAACCGTAAAAGAAGTAGCCAAGGCAATAAATCTTCAACGATATGGGTTTTTCGGAACTTTTATGGGATGGATACTGGTTAGGTTAACCAAATTGTCAGACATAAATGAGTTTTACGATAATCACAAACAATTAGAAGGGCCTGAATTCCTGGAGGCCATCCTGGATCACTATGAAATAGATTTTGAAATTCCTGAGGATGATTTTAAACGGCTTCCGAAAGAAGGGGCTTATATTACGATTAGCAATCATCCTTTGGGAGGTATTGATGGGGTTCTGCTGCTGAAATTAATGCTGCATGAGAGACCGGATTTCAAGATTATTGCCAATTTTCTGCTGCACAGGGTGGAACCACTTGCACCTTACATTATGCCTGTGAACCCTTTTGAAAGCCATAAAGATGCAAAAAGCAGTATTGCAGGTTTTAAAAATGCGTTGAGCCACTTAAAGGGTGGTCATCCTTTGGGTATTTTTCCAGCCGGTGAAGTTTCTACTTACAAAGATGGAAAACTTATAGTAGACAGGCCATGGGAAGAAACGGCATTGAAGCTTATTCGTAAGGCTGAAGTACCAGTTGTTCCTATTTATTTCCATGCAAAGAACAGTAAATTATTCTATTATCTGTCAAAGGTTAATGATATATTCAGGACCGCCAAATTACCTTCAGAAGTTACCACTCAAAGAAACAGGGCTATCAAAGTAAGAATAGGACAGCCTATTACAGTTCAATCCCAGAAGGAGCATGAAAGTTTAGAGGAGTTTTCAGAACTGTTGCGCAAAAAAACATATATCCTTGCAAATGCGTATGAAAAAGAGCGGTTGATAGATCAAATACCCAGTTCCTTAAAAATCCCTAAACCTCCTAGAAAGATTGCTAACGAAATGCGGACTGAGGTAATACAAGGAGAATTAGAAAAATTAAGAGAAAAGGATTGCCGTTTATTGCAAAGTAAGAATTATGAGGTGTTTTTGGCTCAGGAAAAGGATATGCCTTTTATACTTAGGGAAATTGGAAGGCAAAGGGAAGTAACATTCAGGGCAATAGGTGAAGGAACAAACAAATCTATTGATCTGGACAAATTTGATTTGTACTATCACCATTTATTTCTATGGGATAATGACGAAAAAAAAATAGTAGGGGCCTATAGAATGGGAATGGGATCCCAGATTTTTAAAAAATATGGGATTGATGGTTTCTATTTGCAGGATCTGTTTGGGTTTGAACCAGAACTATACGGAATGATGAGTCAGTCCATAGAAATGGGACGCGCCTATATTGTTAAAGAATATCAGCAGAAACCAATGCCTTTATTTCTACTTTGGAAAGGTATAGTTCATACAACATTAAGGTATCCTGAACATAAATATTTAATAGGAGGGGTTAGTATAAGTAACCAATTTTCCAATTTCTCCAAATCCCTCATGATTGAATTTATGAAATCTAATTATTGGGATCCTTACGTAGCGCAATATATCAGGCCCAAAAAAGAATTTAAAGTCAAATTAAATGATGCGGACAAGGAGTTTATATTTGATGAAACAGAGGCAGACCTAAATAAATTTGACCGTTTAATTGATGAAGTGGAACCGGGAAGTTTGAGGCTTCCTGTTTTAATTAAAAAGTATATTAAGCAGAATGCCAGAGTGGTTGCATTTAACGTGGATCCATTATTTAATAATTCGGTTGACGGATTGATGTATATTAAAATAGCCGATCTGCCTGAGAGTACTGTGAAACCGGTAATGGAGGAATTTCAAGCAGAATTGGAAAGAAAATTTGCTGAAAATAATGGAACTACTTAGTTCAATTCACTCTCAATAAAATGCTTGCAAAATTGACGTATTTCATTTCTCGCCTTTAAAAATGCTTCATATTTTTCTTCTTCTGTTCCGGTTACTTTAGAAGGATCAAAAAAGTTATGGTGGATCCTCTTTGCCTTCTTTGAGGGAATAAATGGACAGTTTTCCCGTGCATGGTCGCAGACTGTAATGATATAATCCCAGGAGATGCCGTCGTATTCGTCTATGTGATTTGAAGTATGTGAAGATATGTCCATTCCATCTTCTTTCATAATTGCTACTGCACCGCGATTCAGTCCGTGGGTTTCGATACCCGCACTGTAGATTTTGGCCTTTTTATGCTGCATGGCATTTAGATAACCATGAGCCATCTGACTCCTGCACGAGTTTCCGGTACATAAAACCAGGATATTTTTCATAATAATTATTTTGATTATTTAAATTACAAGATGACACTTACTAATTAACTCCAATTATTTTACTGCGTCTTTCAAATAACAAATTGTCCTTCCAAGTGCCATCCAGCCGGCCTATTTTTTCACGTTTTCCTAAAAAGCGGAATCCAACTTTCTCGTGCAGTTGTATACTACCCTTATTTTCGGGAAATATACCCGATTGTAAAGTCCAGAAACCCTCCTTTTCGCTGGATACAATAAGTTCTTCCATAAGAAGTTTGCCTATGCCTGATCCCCTGTCTGATTCAGCCACATAAACACTTACCTCAGCAACCCCACCATATACACTCCTGCCTGAAACAGGAGATAACGCAGCCCAGCCAACGATCTTATCATCTCTAATCGCAACCAGTCTGCAAACTGAAAGATGGTTTTTATTCCATTTCACATAGGAAGGGACTTCTTTTTCAAATGTGGCAAAACCAGTAACAATACCTTGTTTGTATATTTGTGCAACTTCCGGCCAATGGGATTCGCACATTTCTTTGATTAAAAGACCGGGCAGTTCAAAGTGGTTTCCGGACATTCTTACTTTTTTGGGATCAGTTAACAGCAACCCCCTCCGGGAGGGCAACACATTTCATTTTCTGTGAAAGCTTCAACAGGGATACCACACTCCTCCTTAGCCTTGCAATCGGTTTTTTTCACGGCCAATTTAAAAAGTAACGTATCATCAAAAAATTCGTGCCCGTCAATAAATAACTGAGCGGTGTGAAAATCAGCGTTACCATATTCAATCTTAAGTTCGGCCTCCAAATCCATGGGCTTAATTTCGTTTACTTTATTAAGAATTTGCAACGCTTTGGAAACAGACATATATTTTGTTTTGTCTGGTTCGGCAGGGCTTTCCCAAAGTTGTATAATGGTTTCTTTCCAAAAATCAGAACCTGAACCACAGTCCACAGAATCAATGGTGATATTTTTCACTTCAGTAAGGTGATAATTAGCCCCAACTAGAGCTCCTTTGTTGTAGTCAAATTGTAATTCCTTGTTTCCGTTCGTTCGCAACAGGGATAAAAATTCATTTGTTTTCATTTTTTCGTTTTTAGCAGCATTTTACATTTGTTTTTTCAAAGAAATCATTAATTAACCCCAATATTTCCTGCCATTTCGCGGAGTTGATACAGTAGCATACTTTTTTACCGCTTATTTCCCCTTCAATCAAACCTATGCTTTTTAGTTCTTTTAAATGCTGGGAAATAGTTGGTTGTGCGAGTCCAATTTCTTCAACTATATCATTGCAGATACAGGCTTTCTGACTACCTATATGTTGTAAAATAGCTATCCGTGCAGGATTGGCCAGCACCTTTAGAATAGTTGCCAGTTCATTTTGGTTGGCAGTAAATATTTGTGTTTTGGTCGTGCCCATATCATATTTGTATATTGCAATATTACGATATTATTTATAATAAAAAAAGCCGGATTGTAAAAAAACCGACTTTTAAGATTTTAGAACCATGGCTTTTTGCCCACCTGATAGGTGTTATAGAAATCCTCATCAGACTTGGTAAGGTATATGATCCCTTCTATTAATCCGATCATTCCTGTTATCCATACTATAAATACACCCACTCCAACACAGCTAAGCACAAAGCCAACTATTGTTACTCCCAGTAGGATAAGACCTTCCTTCTGATAACCCAATATAAATTTATGAACTCCCAGGGAACCTAATATTATAGCCAGGATCCCAGCCAGTATCTTTTTATTATCAGTATCAGTTGCACTTTTTACTCCTTCTGCAAACTCTTTAGCAGATTCTTTGGCCTCCTCCGCAAATTCCTTAGCCGTTTCTTTTGCTTCCTCTGCAAATTCCTTGGCTTTTTCTTTGGCTTTATCAAAGGCATCCTCTGCTTTGTCTTCGGGATCTTTATTATCTTCTGACATAGTTGTACGTTGTTGGTTAATACTCTCTTAAATGTAACAATTATTTTCGAATCAAAGAAATGCTTTATCCACTGGTTCCCAGAGCTCTAACTTATTCCCTTCCGGGTCCATAATCCATCCAAATTTGCCATACTCATATTCCTCTATTTCTCCGACAATGGTAACGCCCTCACTTTTTAATACTGCCATCAATTCTGCTAAATTTTCTACCCGAAAATTCATCATAAATTCTTTTTTGCTAGGCTTAAAATAGGAAGTATTCTCCTTGAAGGGGCTCCATTGTGTAGAACAATCATTCCCTTCCCTGTCCTTCCACCAGAATGTACAACCGTACTGGTCTGTATTTAATCCTAAATGATTTTTATACCAGTCTTTGATATTATCTGGATCTTTGGTTTTAAAAAAAATCCACCTAATCCGGTCACCCTTGATTTCATAATAATTTACCTTTTTTTCCAAGTTTGTTCGTACGTTTTAATCCATTGTTCTACAGTCATCCTGGATACCAGTTGGCCTATAAGGGTATAGGGAATATATTTGGTATTTTTAAATCGTATACAGCTTTTGCCCATGTCTAGTTTGGTTTTTACGTGTTTGGGGTATTCAGATACAAACCAGTTTAATAAATCTTTATCACTATAAATGCCCATATGATAAAGGGCTATGAAGTTTTTTTGGGAGGCAATATTTATAAAAGGCAAAGGGAGCGCAGGATTACAATGATATCCGCTCGGATATAGAGAATGAGGTACTACGTAGCCTAACATGCCATAGCTCATAATTTCCTGAAAACCCTCAGGAAGATTTTTTAAGATGGTTTCCCGTAACCTGGATACAGGTTGCTTCCTGTTCTCGGGAAGTTCAGTAATGTATTCGGCCGGAGTTTTGGCGGTGGACTGCATTGTTATCTATTTTCGTTGAAGCAGGAGAGCTGATAGTAATGAAATGATAAAGCCAATGCCTAGTACGGTAACACTCATGAGTACGGCCATAAAAGCGCTGCTGTATTCCGGGATTTCCCCTTCATAACCATCGGCCAGCATCATAGCCTTATATTCCTCAAAAAATTCAGGGTTTATTACCGTAGTGTAAATATAATCAGCAATAGCGATTCCAAAGGAGGTGATAAGCGCAATAAGAATCCCAATAAGAAGAGCATTTCCAAAACTAACTTTACCATTATTCTGGTGATCTCTAAAGTGTTTTATTCCAAAGAAAATGAAACTTGAAGAAACAGTCATGGCCAGATATCCAATCGCAACCTGAATGGTGGATTCCAGGTTTTTCCCAAAGTAGAGCACCAAAAGGAAGACCATAAGTGCAAAAATAAATCCGTAAACTCCAAATTTTAATATTGAACTTTTCATGTTTTTGAATTTTAATATTTACAAAATTCAAGAGGAGGGGTGGAAATCAATTCATGCTAAAATACTAATTTACTTTTTTTGGCGTCTAAAATTCACTAATTAAATGATTTTCATGAGCTTAGTAATTTAAAATGTTCCTGATTGACATTTTACTATCATGTTGATCAGGTTTTAGGAGCATGGATATTAATTATGCGGTCAGAATCAGTCGCATATCTAAAAATTCACAATAAATTTCTTAATACTCTATATATTTAACAATATCTGGACTTGATTTTATCAACAATGGTCTGTGCCAATTTTTCCTTACTTTCAACAGTCCAGCCTGCTACATGAGGAGTAAGAATAACGTTCTCAGAATCGACCAGGAATTGAAAAGGTTTAGGGAGTTCATCCTGTATGAAAAGGTTCTCAAAAGAGGCTTTCTCATATTCCAGGACATCTAATCCGGCTCCTGTTATTTTCCCTGATTTTAAAGCTGAAACCAAATCTTCTGTCACCACGCATTTTCCTCTCGATGTATTTAACAGCCAAAAAGGTTTTTGAAATGAACTTATAAATTCGTGGTTAATCATGCCTAAGGTCTCCGGGGTTTGAGGTACATGGAGGCTTATTACATCAGATTTCTGCTTCAATTCCATTATTCCTACCTGCCTGGCATTTTCATCAGAGACGCCGCCTATAATATCATAACAAATGACTTCAACATCAAAACCTCTGAGTTTTTGGGCAAAGGCTTTACCCGTATTGCCATAACCAATTATGCCAACAGTCTTGCCATCCAATTCAATCCCTCGGTTACCTTCCCTATCCCATATCCCTGATTTTACTTCATGGTTTGCTTTTGTCAGATTATTGAGAAGTGCCAGCAATAATCCAAGCGTGTGCTCCCCAACCGCATTGCGGTTACCTTCCGGTGCAGCGGCTAAATAAATTCCCTTATACGCTGCATATTCCACATCGATGTTTTCCAATCCCGCTCCCAGCCTGCCAATAAATTTGAGATTTTCTGCTTTGTCCAAAAAAGCCTGATCTATTGTAAATCTACTTCTGATAATAAGCCCGTCATATAAATGAATAGTCTTTTCAACCTCAGATTTGGATGCTTTATATTCTTCAACATTTTGAAAACCCATGGCGTTGAATTCATTTATGAGCAAAGGATGGTTGGTGTCTACATGGAGGATTTTCATACTTGTTTAAATTTTAGGATAATGAGTTTGTGTCATTGGATGTTGTACTTTACCTGTGTGTGCTGTCGTTAATTTTTCAAAAAGTAATAGATGTACCTCTTCACCTTCTTTTGTAGACGGACAATGTTCTACGCCTTTGGGAACAACAATGATTTCGCCCTCTTTTACCACCTCTGTGCGGTCTCTGAATTGCATATATAGGGTTCCTTTTAAAACCTGAAACAGTTCATCCTCATTTTCATGTGAATGCCATACAAACTGCCCTTGAATCTTTGCAAGGATTACCTGCATATCATCTACCAGCGCAATTTGATGTGGATGCCATTTTTTGGTAAATGAGGAATGCTTTTCTTTCAAATTAATGGCTTTCATATTTTTTAATTTAGATTTAATTTATCCAGATGTATCCAGTAAATATTACCCATACCATTCATAATTTTATTGGCTTCCACAACTAGTTCATTAACGGTGTTAATCCTACCCTCCACAGGACTGCTCCTGTCACTGGTAAAGTAAAAATTATTTCTTGGAATATCTATAAACGGGCAGTAATCCAATTTATCTGAGTTAATGAGATCACCTAAATTTTTGGCATCCCCCCATTTTCCTGCTTTATCTTTTTTACTGTAATAAAGGTCTCCGCCTCCTAAGCCATCAGCTCTTCCATATGAACTGAAAATCAATAAATCTTCCTTAGGATTTATATAGGCATTAAACTCATAGACTTTGGTATTAATTGCTGAATCCAGCGCGATGGGTACACTGTACCTCCCCTCAGAATAAGTGCTGACAAATATATCTTCTCTGCCTACTCCGTCTGTTCTTGTTGCCGTAAAATACAAATTACCATTAGCACTTACAGACGGATAAAATTCATCCGCATGACTATTCACAAGGGTATCTAATGCGCGGGGGTTTTTCCATTCGCCATTTACCAGTTCTGAATACCAGATATTATAGTCGGTTCTTGTACTGTCTTCACCTATAGGTCTGTTGGAAGCAAAGAATAATTTACTGCCGTCAGCAGCAAAAAAAGGTTCAATATCATTGTACTGCCCTGAAAAGGGTAAGATTTTTTTTTCTCCCCATTTATCTCCTTTCCTTTTTAAGCTTACCAAACTCCTGACGGTCTGCTGGTAATTTCCAAGGGTATAGACCAATTGGTCTCCCTCTGGTGAAATTGCAATATCTCTTTCATATAAGGGGGTTGAAATATAATCCTGGCCAAATACTTCAAGCTGTTCAGGATTAATCTCAAGATCTAACATCTCCTTGTTTTCATTTGTACAACCATTAATCAAATAGAATAGGACAATAAGATAAAGCATAAGGATTTTCATAATGTCGTTACTTTTCCTTAGTAATTTCGGGTTGATCTTTTACGTCAAATAGAAATATATCATTACGGGCGTAATGTCCTATAACATCAAAATCGAGTTTGTTCAATTTAATTTCCGCAAGATCTATTTCAGCCATGAGAACACCGGCTTTATCATAGAGAGGCCCTGCAATAATTTTCCCGTTTGGAGCTACAATAAGACTGCCTCCCCGGCACATTGCCTCAGGTTCATCGGAGACAAGGGACCGGTAGTTTTCCGGATACATGGATTTTGTAAAATACTGGTTGCAACCAAGTACATAGCAACGACCTTCCAGGGCTATATGTTGCATCGTGGAGGTCCATTCTTCCCTTGCATCGGCCGTTGGCGCTATATAAACCTCAACTCCTTTTCTGTACATGGACATCCTGGCCAGAGGCATATAATTTTCCCAGCAGATCAGGCCCCCCAACTTGCCAATTTTGGTGTGATAGGTAGTTAGTGATTCGCCTGAAGCTTCAGCCCATATTATCCTCTCAGTTCCGGTAGGTTTAATTTTTCGATGCGTACCGAGCAATCCTGAAGTTGGGGATATGTACAACATTGAACAGTATAAACTGCCACTTATATCGTCTTTTTCAGTTACCCCAATTACCAGGTAGATCTTGTTTTTTTTTGAAATGGATTCGAGTTTTTTAAGATCTTTACTATTTACATTAATACTGTTTTCATAGTATTCGGCATAAAGTTTGCGCCCCTTTTCAGACCTGCTGCCTATAGTAGCTCCAAATGTAAATCCCCGTGGGTAACCCGGAATAAATGACTCCGGAAAAACTAATAAATGACAGCCTTCACCCGAATAAGTTTTAGTGAGCCTTTCAATTTTGGAAATGGTTTCCTTTTTATTAAAAAAAACAGGGCTTTCCTGTACTAAACCTACTTTTATTGACATAAACTGAAATTCTTATAGCGTATTTAATTCAGATTTCGGGGACTCTAAGGTATCCAAATTAAATAAAAGTGAAGTCTAAATTCCCAAAATAACTTTCGCTATCCAGAAATAAATCAGGATCCCGAAAATATCATTGCTTGTGGTAATAAAAGGCCCGGTGGCAATAGCCGGATCTATGCCTCTTTTATTTAAAAACAAAGGAATAAATGTTCCTATGATTCCGGCAACGACAATTACAGCAACCAAGGAAATTGAGATAGCAACGGCCGCAGGAAAATTTCCTTTCCAGAACCAGGTAAAGAGTAGCAGTACAATGGCCAGAATAATTCCATTCAAAGCAGCTAAAAGCATTTCCTTAATCAGTCGGTTACTTATGCTTCCCTTGAGATCGTCATTAGCGAGACCCTGCACTATGATAGCACTGGATTGTACCCCAACATTTCCCGCCATGGCTGCAATTAAAGGTGTGAAAAAGAAAAGGATGGCATGCTTGCTTATCATTTCTTCAAAGCCACCCATGATGGCCGCTGCACCTATTCCACCCATTAGACCCAGAAATAACCAGGGTAATCGGGCTCTTGTCAATTCCCAAATACTATCATCTGCTTCTACATCCTGAGAGATACCGGCTGCCAGCTGATAATCTTTCTCTGCTTCTTCCTTTATAACATCTACGATATCATCAATAGTAATTCTGCCAACCAATCTGCCAATTTCATCTACTACAGGAATGGCTTCCAGGTCATATTTGGACATAATTTTTGCCACTTCCTCCGGCTTTTCATTAACATTAACCCGATCCACTTTTGGAATATAAATATCTTTAATCGGAGATTTTGTAGAGGTTGTAAGAAGATCCTTAAGTGAGAGCCTGCCTATGAGTTTGTCTTCATCATCTACAACATAAATGGAATGAACCCTGGTTACATTTTCGGCCTGGGCCCTCATTTCTTTAACACAGGTGAGTACATTCCAATTTTCATTTACCTTAACCAATTCCTTAGCCATCAGTCCACCAGCAGAATTTTCATGGTAACGTAAAAGATCAACAATATCCCTGGCATGTTCCCGGTCTTCTATTTCTGAAATAACTTCCTCAACAATTTCCTGTGGAAGCTCTCCGATAATATCCGCGGCATCATCTGTATCCAGTTCTTCTAATTCTCCAGCTATTTCTTTGGAAGACATGTTGTTAAGAATAGCTTCCCGAACATCTTCATCCAATTCAATAAGTACATCGGAGGTTTTGTCACTATCCAGCAGTTTAATGAGATAGGTTGCTGAATCTTCACTGAGGTCATTTGCTATTTCGGCAATATCAGCATAGTGAATCTCTTCCATTAGAGACTTTAGCTCAGTGTCTTTCCTGGATTCTATAAGCAGTTCAATTTCTGCCAGTAGTTCGTCTGTGAGTTTAAATGGAGTCATCACCTATCTTCTTGGTCAGCGCAATAAACTGGGAAACCGTCAATTCTTCAGGGCGCCGGTCAAAGATAGCATCTTCTTTTAGATTATCAGAAAGGTTAAATGGTTTTAAACTGTTCCTTAATGTCTTACGACGTTGATTAAATCCTGTTTTTACTACTTTGAAGAGTAGTTTTTCGTCACAATCGAGGGTAAAATCATCTTTCCTTACTAGTCTTAATACACCTGATTCCACTTTCGGAGGCGGATCAAAAACTTCCGGATTTACGGTAAAAAGATATTCCGCATGATAAAATGCCTGAACTAATACTGAAAGAATGCCATAGGTTTTATTTCCTTCTTTGGCACATATTCGCTGAGCCACTTCTTTTTGGAACATTCCTGAAAATTCGGGAACCCTGTGTCGGATTTCAAGTAATCTGAAAACAATCTGTGTGGAAATATTATAGGGAAAATTGCCGGTTATGGCAAAAGGTTCCATATTGAATAATGTTGAAAGATTGTATTTTAAGAAGTCGGCCTGAATTATTTCAAGAGAATTGTTTTGCAGCAGAATTTCTTTATGTTCCAATCTAAAGCTATGGTTGAGGTAAATGATCGATTCTTCGTCTAATTCCATGGCCACCAGGTTCATAGGACGCTGCAGAAGATATTTTGTAAGAACTCCGGTGCCGGGTCCAATTTCAAGTACATTGGTATACCCGTTCATAGAAAGAGTATCGGCAATTTGTCTGGCTATTTCTTCATCTTTAAGAAAATGTTGCCCGAGATACTTTTTAGCTTTAACCGGACTTTCTTCCTGCCAGGTGCTCTTTTTAAATGCGCTGTGTTTTTTGCGTTTTTTAGCCATGGTTTAATCTGATTCCTCGGAATTACTTATATAAACCCATGCATTTTTGCCGGAGTTCAGTAATACCTTTATTCTTTTATACGCCGGTCCTTCGTATTTATCAGCTTCTAAAATTTCTTTATTGGTACACATATACACCTGACCGGTCACAAAATCTGTAGGCTTGTCCGAACTCTGTATTAGAGGATAGGCACCTGCTACCTTTTCAGCTGACAGCTTATAGCCAAAAAGGTGGTCATTAAATCCCGAAAGTGTTCTTGAAAACACAGTTAGTTGGATATTTTCCTGCTGTAAAGTGCCATAGGTAAACAGATATTCCGTTGCATTTAATTTAGGTGCCTGATGTTCCCATACAACGGCTAATTCTGTTCTGAAGGCGACAAATTTATCTCCAAAATGTTTTGACACCTCCTTCCGCATTCTATCCGCATCTTCAGTGTAATATTGATTTAATCTTTCCCTGTTTTCAGCAGTGTACTGTATAGAATAGGTAAGTCCACCCATTTCTTCTTCCACCAGTACTTTTGCCATCTTCGCATTTATGAATTTCCCGGTTTCCATCACTTCAGGAATATGTGTTTCCTGCATCCATGTTAACCATTGGTCATGTATTGATTCATCTATATTAATGGTAACATTGTAGATAATCATATTTCAAATATATAAATCGGAAAATGAAAAATCAGTTTATACTGTCACCGCGTAAAATTCGAAAATATTTACGCGCCTGGGGAAAGTAATAACTGTCCTGGTAATTATAAATTATCTTCTCATAATGTTCCTTTGCCTTCTCAGGTTCATTTACGATGTTCCTATAGAGTTCTGCCAGCGCAAAATGAGCATCATCGGCCAAAATATCATTTCCATAAAATTCAACTATTTTAAGATAGTTAAATTCGGCAGCCTCATAATCTTTGATAAGTTCTAAAAGTTCGCCTTGCTTTAGAAGAGCCTCATCTTCTATTTTTTCTCCTTTGTGGTTAACTAGAATATCATCGAATACTTTTATTGCCTCATTAGTTTTTTGCTGGTACGCGAGGAGGTCCGCTCTGGCATACTTTTTTAATGCGGTCTGCGTTGAATCTTCCAATGAATTATCTGAGATTAACAGGCTTAACTGCATTGCATCATTTGCAATAAGTTGCGAAGTAGAGCCTCGTAATACCTTTAACTGGGTAAATGCCCAATCAAAATCTCCCTTGTAAAAACTGGTCTGCGCCACTTTAAATCTGGCGTTCTGACCTAATACATCATTTTTTAAACTTTTTTGTACCTGGGAAAAATTTATAAGTGCCTCGTTGAATTTCTGATCAAAAACAAGGATATCGCCAAGGGCAAGTTTAATATAGGCTATGCTAAATCGTTCCAGAGGAAGCTCTAAACAATTTTTTAGGATAGCAACAGCCTCTTCTGGTTTGCCTTTTTTAAAAGTGAGGAAATTGGCATAGGCAATTTGCAATTGTAAAGTGTGATTTTCGTATCCGTAAATTTCCATTAATGCATCAAACTGTCCCTCTATTTCATCCAGCTGTTTTTCGCTTGTATCCAAAAGTTGAATATCAATAAGATTCAATCGAGCGTTAAGTTTGATAACCGGATCAAAAGAATTTTTATCGATATACGTAAAAATTTCCCTGGCCTCTTCAACAGCATTGTCGTCCAGAGCAATATCCCCCAAACCAATAAGTCGTTCGAGCGTACTTTCCCCTGATCTTTTGTAAATGGCTTTTTCCTGGTTAAAGGCACTCTTGTATTGTTTTTGTTGTACAAACAACCAGCTTAGTATTTCATTCCATAGGATATCGGGATTTTTTTGAGCCTTTTCCAGCAGGATTTTTTTAAGCTTAAGGTTATTGGGGTTTTCGGGGTCTGAGGTGATAAAATTATCAAGATTTCGCAGCACATTTGTTTGGGTGGCTTTCCCAGTAGAAATTAGCTCTAAATAGGCACCGTACATCCTTTCGATGTCTCCTTGCTCTCCGTAAATGCGGGCCATTTGAAAATTATAATCCAGTTGTGGATTTAGTTCCATAGCCCTTGAATAAGCTCTTAGTGCGTAATCTAAAAGGGTGTATCGCTGAAATCTGAACCCGATTCCGTAACCATAATTTGGGTTTGTATCAATTTTTGAAAGTGCGATTTCATAATTCTCTTTGGCTTTTTCAGTCAGTCCCTGCAGTCGGTAATTGTATCCCAATTCAATATAAATAGTGGGGTATGGGTTACCCGATGCAATTTTCTTTAAGAGAAATGCCTGGGCTTCCTCGTACTTTTCCAACTGCTGATAGCATTCAATCAGGCCTTCTGCATAATCGGTTCGCCTGGGATTCTTTTCAACCAGGTTCTCATAAAAGACCGCGGCTTTCTCAAATTCACCATCATTAAAATACTGCTTTGCCAGAAAATCTTCCTGTGTCCAGCATAGGAAGCTGCAGATAAGGCTGATAAATAAAAAGGCAAATCTCATATGGGAAATTTATCAAATTTAATCAAGCTCAATAAAAAACACTGTCAAAGAAAGCATAATATCGCTGAATTGAACTTTGAGCCAATTAACTTTAATGCAGGGATTGCCTTAATTCAAAGACATCCCACAATTCACAAAAGTGTCCAAAATAATTAATCTATAGTACTAAAACCGGTATAGGGCACCAGGATGTCCGGGATGTTGATCCCTTCTTCGGTCTGGTAATTTTCCAAAATTCCCGCTAAAACCCTTGGTAAAGCTAATGAGCTGCCATTTAACGTATGGGCTAATTGGGTTTTATTGTTTTCATCCCTGTAGCGAAGCTTTAATCTGTTCGCCTGAAAAGTTTCAAAATTTGAGACCGAACTAATTTCTAACCAACGGTCCTGGGCCGTTGAAAACACCTCAAAGTCATAAGTCAGCGCTGATGTAAAACCAAGGTCGCCGGCACAAAGACGCAAGATGCGAAAAGGCAATTTTAATTCCCTTAGGATATTTTTCACATGTTCAACCATGGCATCCAGTGCCTGGTAAGAATTATCAGGATGTTCTACCCTAACTATTTCTACTTTGTCAAACTGGTGGAGACGGTTCAGGCCTCTTACATGTGCCCCGTAACTGCCAGCTTCCCTCCTGAAACAGGGGGTATATCCGGTATAACAAACAGGGAGATTATTTTTGTCAAGGATAGTATCTCGAAAAATATTTGTGACAGGTACTTCTGCCGTGGGGATCAGGTAAAGATCATCTTCCGTAACATGGTACATCTGCCCTTCCTTATCCGGGAGCTGTCCTGTGCCATAACCAGAAGCCTCATTCACCAGGAGGGGTACCTGCATTTCAGTATATCCTGCCTCCGTGTTTTTATCCAGAAAATAGGCAATTAAGGCGCGTTGCAAACGGGCACCTTTACCCTTGTATACAGGAAACCCTGCCCCTGTAATTTTTACGCCCAGCTCAAAATCTATGATGTCATATTTTTTTGCAAGTTCCCAATGCGGTTTGGCATTGGACCCGAGTACAGGGATATCTCCTTCCCTGAATATTTCTTCATTATTTTCTTCACTGTTTCCGGCCGGTACAGATTCATGCGGAACATTAGGAATTTGATACAGAGCATCTTCCAAATCAACCGAAACAGTATTTAATTCTTCCGTAAGTCTTTTAGAATCTTCTTTAAGTTGCGCTGTTTTTTGCTTCAACATGTTTGCTTCTTCTGTTTTACCACTTTTAAAAAGCAAACCAATTTCTTTGGAAAGTTTATTGCCTTCCGCCAGTGTATTATCCAGATCTGTTTGCAGTGAACGACGTTTCTCGTCAAGGCCAATTACCTTATCCAAATGAAATTCTGCATCAAAATTGCGTTTTTTTAAAGCCTTGGCAATCAGATCTCTATTTGTTCTAAGGGTTTGCAGCTGCAACATGTTTAAACGTTTTAAGGCGCAAATTTAGGGTTAATTGATTAATGTATCAATTTGGGGCATCAACATTATTTTAAATTCCGGATAATAAATTTAAATAGGAATCTAATGACCTATTTAACAATTGATAGTTCAGCTTTACTTTTTTCGGAAGGCAGTATCCAGTTATGATGCCTAAAATGGTCCCAGCGCTCAGCGCCGAGATCTACCTCTGGATTTATAAAAGGCTTTAATTCGTTGCCATTTATCCGGACTCTGGAATTTACGTAAATGGAAATATCGGCACCGTCTTCAGAATAGATCTTTTTAAGATATTGGGCAAACTGCCAAATAAAATCAGGATATGCTGCAACTCTGCTTTTTTGTTTCCTGGTAAGATAATCGTTCAGATTCACGTTGGTAATATAGCCATTATCATTATTTAGGACTCTGAAGCTGATAATTCCGGAACGGTTTCTCAGCATCATGCGCCAGCTCATTCTATGCCCTTCTTCTGTCCATAGCACATCATCTTCAATGAAATGATGTCTTAGGGGAAGAACTAGCTGAACCAAAAAGTAGACTCCAAACCCCAGTAAAAAAATGTGCCTGTAGGCTGGTACAATGACCTGGGCAGATGTTGGCAGTGGCTTATTTTTAAAGAATATCCGCCTTATTGTCCCGGGATCAAAAAAGAAAACGGAGAAGGCCAATGCCAGATAGGGGAAGATTCCTATTTGAAGGACTATGGAATTGAAAAGGTGAAAGAATATGGAGAAAGCAAAAGCAATATTTCTGGTGCGCTTCCACAATAAGGCAGGGATTATGAGTAAATCAAAGAATATTCCCATCAGGGAGATGAACTTATGGACCCAAGATTCCTGTAATAGCCCTCCGATAAGCCAATAATCTGACTTGTTTTGCATTAAAATTCCGATAAAACTAAAATCGAGCCAGTCTGCATATAGTTTGGCAAGGGCCGCATAGGTGTATACGATAAAAAGTTGAAGCACAATAATCCATTTTACATAACTGTACATGCTTTCACTCCTTAGGCCGGGCCTCTTTCTGGCATCTAATGAATAAGCCTGATGAGCAGGGAAAAAACACATGATTAGCGAGATAAGTATCAGCAAATAATAATGATTATTGTACGATGTTTTTTGCATCAGGTATACAGCTGTCCATAAAATCGTAAATGAAATGATGCTGAATCTGTACCTATATCCCAGAGCAATAAAAACTCCCAGGGTGCCCATTATTAAAAAGTAGATATACATACCCGGACCCGGCAAGGGCTTAAGCCATTCAAAACCAATGAATGAAAAGGTAAATGTGGGTTCAATCAGAGTTCTCCTTACCCATCCGGTTAGAATGGCGCCATAGCACTCCAGGCTAATGAGAATGCCCATTAATATTCGAAAAATAATTAAGGGACTATTGTCTATTCTTTTAAAGAAAATGGTATTAAACATCTAGCTTGAAATTATGGCCATTGAAGTTTCTTTGTCTTTTTCCAATTGCACTTTAAGTTCCTCCAGCGAGTTGAATTTGTGTTCATCACGGATGCGTTCAAGGATATCAACCTGGATGTTTTGCCCATATAAATCCGCTTTGAAGTTAAAAAAATGGATCTCAATATTCTTCGTTGAACCACCTACCGTAGGATTAAAACCAATGTTCATCATCCCGTAAAAAAGTTGTTCATTAAGGATACTTTTTACTACATAAACCCCATTTTTTGGGATCAGTTTGTATTCTTCCTCAATAAACAAATTAGCCGTGGGAAAGTTTAATTTTCGCCCCAGACCTTTGCCTTTTTTCACATCCCCGGTGAGCATATAATTATACCCCAGATAATCATTTGCGGTCTTTATATCTCCATTAATAAGGGCATTCCTAATTTTTGTAGAACTTACCGATACATCATTTATTTCCTCTGCCGCTATTTCTTCCACTTCAAAATTTAATGCATTCCCAAAGGCGATAAGGTCTTGAATATTAGCATTTCTGTTTCTTCCAAATCTGTGATCATACCCTATTATAATTTTTTTGGATTTTAATTTATTCACCAGGATGTCCCGAACAAATTCTGTGGCAGAAAGGCGTGAGAATTCAATCGTAAAAGGTTGAATAATCAGGCAATCCAGTCCAATTAATTCTAAGATTTTTATCTTTTCCTGAATGGTATTAAGGAGTTTTATTTCGGTATCTTTCTGTAATACCATTCTTGGATGCGGGAAAAAAGTAAGTACTGTAGATTGCAGACCTGTTTTTTTGGCATCATTTATGAGGCGTTCAAGTATTTTCCTGTGACCTATGTGAACACCGTCAAAAGTACCAATGGTAATAGCAGTAGGGTGCTTTTTATCGTAATTGGAAATGCTTTGAACTGTGACCACACAAATAAAATAATAAAAAGACTTACTTTTGAAGATTTAAAAATCCCTTGATGCTGGCAAAACTACGTCTTGTTTTATCAATTACCATATTTTTTCTTTCCTTTTACGGATCTGCGCAATCCAAATATTGGCAGGAGGAGATTTCTGCAAAGGAAATTTCTTCACCCTCTTTATCTAAAACGGACGTAAAAAAGGCAAAGGTGTTTAATTTAGACCAGGCATTTTTATATAGGGAATTGGCAACTGTATCAGCTTTGAAGAATGCTCCCGGAGTTGTTTATTTTCCGGATATAAAAGGAAAATTAAGGGCTTTCAGGGTTTCAGAAAATTCGGTCTTCGCTCCGGAACTGGCACGAAAATATCCCGGTATTAAATCCTTTTCCGGTTATAGTATAGATGGAAATAAAGATCGTATTCGTTTCAGCATTTCACATAAGGGCGTTCAAAGTATGATTGTTCATACTGGAACCGAAAGGACTACGTTTATGGAAAAAGTCTCGGATGGGGGAAGCAGCTATGTGGTTTATGACAGGAATTTAAATGCGAAAGCTGATAGTGACTTTATATGTTTCACCCAATCATTGTTTGAAAAAAACAGCAATGGATCTGTATCAAAACTCGTGGATGACCAGGTATTGAGAAAATACAGAATTGCGATTTCAACTACAGGCGAATATACCCAATTTCATGGAGGCACTGTAGCAGATGCATTGGCCGCTATCAATGCAACTCTTACAAGGGTAAACCAGGTTTTTGAAACCGATTTGAGTGTTAATTTGGAACTTATTGCAAACACAGACCTTGTAATTTTTACAGATCCTGCAACGGATCCATATGGCGGGAATTTAAATACGGAAGTCCAAAATACGCTTACAGCTACTATTGGCGAAGCCAATTATGATGTGGGTCATTTGTTTCACGAGGATATAGATGGAGGGAATGCGGGTTTTATCGGGTCTGTATGCCAGGATAACCAAAAAGGAAGTGCATATGCTGCCGCTTTAAATCCACAGGGGGATCTTTATGATCTGGATTTTGTTGCCCATGAATTGGGGCATCAGTTTGGAGCTAATCATACCTGGTCTTTTGAATCTGAAGGCACATTGGTACAGGCAGAACCTGGAACCGGAACCACAATTATGGGATATGCAGGAATAATACCCGGTCAAAACGTTGCCCCAAACGGGGATGATTATTTCCATTACTACAGTATATTCCAAATTATGGAATATCTTCAGACCACAACTTGTGGAGTGGCTATTTCTTTAACAAACAACCCTCCGGTTATTGACCCGATAAAGGATTATATAATTCCCAAAGGAACGGCTTTTGTTCTAAACGGGAATGCTACAGATCCGGACGTAGCTGATGTACTGACCTATGCATGGGAGCAGGTAGATGATGGAGTAATCACTGCAGAAAACTTCGGGCCGGACAATCCAAGCGGGGCTAATTTCAGATCGCTTCCACCAACGGAAAAAACTTCAAGGTATTTTCCAAAATTAGAAGAGGTAATCCTTGGAAATCTTACCCAGACAAATCCCGAAATGAATTCAGCCTGGGAGACGGTTTCCAATGTGGAGCGTGAAATGAACTTTGCCTTAACCGTTAGGGATAATGCAGCCGGAGGGGGGCAGGTAGCCTCAGAACTGGTACAACTTGATGTTTTGGGCAGCGCAGGACCATTTGTTGTAACCTCCCAAAATACGGCAGAGACCTATACCGCGGGTTCTGTACAAACTATTAGCTGGGATGTTGCCAACACAAATATTACACCTATAAATGCGCAACAGGTAGATATATTCTTAGCAACAGACGGAGGGCTCACTTTCCCAATAAGTATAGCAACCGCGGTTCCAAATGATGGGAGTCATGAAGTTATTATCCCCGGTAATGGGACTACAAGGGCTCGTATCATGGTAAAAGGGACCGACAATATATTTTTCGCTATAAATTCTTCTGATTTTGTCATTGAAGATTCTGAGGTAATCTTAAATTTTGAAAAGCTCGATTTTGATGTTTGTGAACCCAATGATCTCATTGTGCCATTTATTTATGAAACCTATTTGGGATTTGCCGAAGAGGTAGTGTTTAGCGTACAAGGCTTGCCGGCAGGCCTCACAGCGGTTTTTAGCCCGCAGACCGCCACAACTAACAATACTCCGGTTTCCATTACATTCTCAAATACGGACCTTGTGTCTCCAGGGAATTATCCGGTGACTGTCACGGCCAATTCATTGAGCATTACTAAAGATGTTGTAATAAATATAAATATTAGCGATAACAATTTCCCGGATGTGGCCCTCCAGGCTCCCATAGATATGGCTTTAGCGGTTAGCACTCAGCCACTTTTGACCTGGGATGTCAATACGAAGTATACAGCATACGATATAGAAATTGCAACAGATGCGCTATTCACGGCAGTCATTGAATCTGCCACCGATATTATTTTTAATACTTATTTACCGCAAAACCTACAGGAAGAAACCACTTATTATTGGAGGGTAAAACCAAAAAATTCCTGTGGTGAGGGTACTTTTAGCCCATCATTTAGCTTCACGACTATAACCATAAGCTGCGATATTGAAACGGCAAAAGATCTGCCTGTATCTATATCTTCTATAGGCACACCTACGGTTACTTCAAAAATCACATTCTTGAATGATATACCGGTTACCGATGTAAATGTGAACCTGGAATTAGAGCATACTTTTCTGGCAGATCTGATAATAAGCCTTACTTCACCCCAGGGAACAGTGGTTACTTTAACCTCTAATTCTTGTGGGGAACTCGAGAATATTGATGCCATTTTTGATGATGACGGCGATCCATTTACCTGTGGTGGTGGAGCTGCTGCCATAAGTGGAGTGGTGCGCCCTCTGGGTTCATTGGCATCCTTTAACGGGGAATCTTCTTTTGGTGAATGGGTCTTGACGGTTATGGATACGGCCCCTGCGGATGGCGGGAACATAAATAGTTTTTCTCTTGAAATCTGTGGGGAAGGGGAATTAAGACCCGACAATGATGAAGACGGGGTTTTTGATGATGGAGATGATCTTTGCCTTGGTACACCAGTGGGAACCGAGGTGAATGCCGATGGTTGTCCGGTTTATCGTTTTTCAACTGAGAATTTTAACCTGGCTATTGAAAGTGAATCCTGCATAACCAGTAATAATGGGTCTTTTGAAATTACAGCCGCAATGTCCATGGATTATACGGCGAATGTTACAGGGAACGGGCTGAATATTACAGAGAACTTTAGCAAAGTCTATAAATTGGAAAACTTGGCCAACGGTACTTATACCGTTTGTATTGTTGGAACAGATGGAGTAATCACCTTTGAGGATATTTGTTTTGATGTGGTAATTACTGAGCCTGAACCTTTAGGTGTAAGTTCTGTGGTTTCACTGGATGGGCTGCAGACAATTCTTACATTATCTGGTTCCGGCCTATATAATATTGAATTAAATGGGAACTTTATCCAGACAGATGCCTCAGAAATTGTGTTGGATTTGAAACAAGGTTTGAATAACCTAAAAGTATCAACCAATCTGCCTTGTCAGGGTGCATATGACGAGACTGTTTTTATCCCGGCTGCTCCTATTCTTTATCCCAACCCGGTTGTTGAGACTTTGAATATATTTCTGGGCTCTACTTCTCAGGTGGTGGATATTTCCATTTTTACCACTGATGGAAGACTAGTAAGCAGCCAAAAGTATGATAGCACTGAGAATACACTTTTGCTCAGTTTTGTAGAATTACCTTCAGGATTATATTATGTAAATATCAGGGGAGAAAATATCAAAGGAACTTATAAAGTGATGAAGCGATGAGGATTATTTTAATAGTTTTTATTAGCCTGATTTTTACGGCCTGTAAAAAGGATTCTCCCAAACCTCCTGAAGCCGCTGTATTAATTTCCCCCGAGCAGAACTCTCTCTGTACGACCGGGGTCACTATAACCCCTACAACCAGCAGGGTAGAGTTTATATGGCAAACCGCAAATAACACCAATACATATGAATTAAGGGTTACCAATCTTTTAACCGGTAATACCCAAACAGTGAATACCCAATCTACCAGTGCAGAACTTATACTAGACAAAGGCGCGCCTTTTTCATGGGTAATTATTACCAGAAATACGGAAGTACAGGAAACTGCATCAAGTAGCACCTGGCAATTTTTCAATGCAGGTTCTCAAATCACGCATGCGCCTTTTCCCGCACAAATAATTGCCCCACTATCCGGGGCTTCGGTTGTACGGGATATTAATGGAGAAATTACGCTGGAATGGTCCGGTGCGGATGTGGATAACGATATAGAAGGTTATGAGGTATTTGTTGATACTTCATCTCCGCCGCAGGTTTTGGCTGCTTCCCCGTCATCTTCCGTTTTCACTATTAAAATAATTGCCATAGCCAATTCTGTATATTATTGGAAGGTGATTACGATAGATAGTGAAGGAAACCGTTCTGATTCAGGTGTTTATTCCTTTAGAGCACTATAGGTTCAAACCATGAAGTAGTATCACCACTACAGATTGCTGATATAAAATGGGCTAAGTATTGTTATAATCATTCATGGTAATCCTGACTCCTGCCAGTATAAAAGAGTTGATTAGTTCATTGGCCCTTTCCAGTCTTTCATTGAGTGCGCTTTTTTCTTCTTCATTCCATTTTCCCAGCACATAATCTACTTGTCTGCCTTTATTGAATTCAGAACCAACCCCTATTCGCAATCGGTTGTAATTGACGGTTTGTAAGCTGTTTTGAATATCCTTAAGACCGTTATGGCCGCCATCACTTCCTTTTGTTTTTAACCTCAATGTTCCGAAAGGCAGATTAATATCATCAGTAACGATAAGGATATTTTCCAATGGAATATTTTCTTTTTCCATCCAGTATTTTACAGACTTGCCACTGAGGTTCATATAGGTAGAGGGCTTTAAACATAACACATTTCTGCCTTTTACTTTATAAGAACCCAAATCCCCTAATTTCCTGGTCTCAAACGAGAAGTTTTGTTTTTCAGATAATTTATTAAGCACCTGAAAACCAATATTATGCCTGGTATCAACATACTCATCTCCAATGTTTCCAAGGCCGGTTATAAGATACTTTTTCATAGGATCTGTGACTTCTAAAAATTGTTTTTTCTTCCCAAAAAGAAATTCAAAGAATTTGCTCATACCTCTTTACCGATCATAAGGTAAAAATACAAAAGCATCCCGAATCCTGATAATTATCAGGAAGGGATGCTTATATTGAATTGCTCTTGTGTTATTTATTCTGTAGCTTCCGTAGTATCTTCTCCACCTTCGGCAGCAGATTCAACTGCTCCTTCAGTTCCTTCTTCTACTCCTTCTTCATCTTCTTCTTCAATTTCCACGGCGGCCCGTGCAGTTTTAACCTGTACTACTACCGTAGAATCTGGTTGTAAAATTGAAAAGGCATCATTTTTTAAAGATTCTACAAGAATGTTATCTCCAATTTTTAATTTAGAGATGTCTATGTCAAAGAAATCCGGCAGGTTGTCCGGCAGGGCTTTTATAGTCAGTTTTCTATTTCTGAATAATAAGCGACCCCCGTTTCGTACCCCGGGGGAATTTCCCTGTAAACGAACAGGAATATCCATGGATACTTCTTTATCGTCAAACAGCTGATAAAAATCAATATGTAGAATTTTATCGGTAACAGGATGAAACTGAATATCCTGCATAACGGCTTTTACTTTTGCACCTTTATCCAAATCAACCTTTACAGTGTGGGCGTTTGGGGAGTACACTAAATTTTTGAATGCTAATTCATCCGCTGAAAAGTGTAATGGTTTTTCCCCTCCGTATACCACGCAAGGAACCTTTCCAGCATTACGTAGGGCCTTCGTTGCCTTTTTGCCCACGCTTTCTCTTTCTGATCCTTTGATTGTAATTGATTTCATTATTTATATTTAATTAATATTTACATTAAAAATTTTGAGGCAATTGAGGTATTGTGATGAACCCTGTGCATAACATCAGCAAACAAGTCCGCACAGCTTAAAACCCTTATTTTGCCACTTTCTTTTTTGATGGGAATAGAGTCTGTTACGATCAGTTCCAACAATTGTGATTTTTCTATTTTTTCGTAGGCATTGCCTGATAGCAATCCGTGAGTAGTAATTGCCCTGACGCTTTTTGCACCGCGTTCCATCATGAGATCGGCAGCTTTGGTTAAGGTGCCTGCGGTATCCACCATGTCATCTACAAGAACTACATTTTTATCCTGCACGTCACCAATGAGTTCCATGTGGGAAATTTCGTTTGCCTTTGCCCTTTGTTTATAACAGATCACTACATCACATTCGAGTGCCTTGGAATAGGCATATGCCCTTTTTGAACCACCCATGTCCGGAGAGGCTATAGTCAGATTGTCTAAATTTAAACTATTCAGATATGGCAGGAATAAGGTAGAAGCAAACAAATGATCTACCGGTTTTTCGAAGAACCCCTGTATCTGGTCTGCGTGCAGGTCCATGGTAATTATCCTTGTCGCCCCTGCTGTTTCTAACATTTTGGCTATTAATTTGGCTGCGATAGGAACCCGGGGTTTATCCTTCCTGTCTTGCCGCGCCCAACCGTAATAAGGAATAACAGCAGTAATATGCCTGGCAGATGCACGCTTGGCAGCATCCAGCATCAGCAGCATTTCCATAAGATTTTCAGAACTTGGATTGGTAGAACCTATTACGAAAATTCTAGTCCCGCGAATAGACTCTTCAAACGAAGGTTGAAACTCCCCGTCACTAAAATGAGAAAACAAAACATTACCCAAATCTGCGCCATAAGATTGGGCAATTTTTTTGCCTAGTTCCATACTCTGGGTACAAGCAAAAATTTTAGGTTCGGGTACTTGATAAGGCATACTTAATCTATTGTTTTCTAGTTTCTTAAATCCCCTGATTCTTAAGGAGGTGCAAATTTAAAAATTTATTTGGGTTGCTAAAGGATAAATGTGGGTTATTTTAGTTTTGCAAACGAAATAATTTTTTAGATTTGCAAACCCTTTGCCTCGGTGGCGGAATTGGTAGACGCGCTGGATTCAAAATCCAGTGTCTTCGGACGTGTGGGTTCGATTCCCACCCGAGGTACGGATAAACCAAGAAAATGGTGAAACGTGAGCGGGCTTCCCAAAAGGAAGCTCGCTTCTTTTTGGGAGGTAAGCGAAACGTTTCTTTTTTTGGTTTTCAAAACGAGCGCGAAGGGAAGCTTTCCGCAGGAAAGCAATCCCACCCGAGGTACATTTAAAGACCCTCCAGGATTTCCCGGAGGGTTTGTTATTTAAAAAATAATCAATTTTAAAAGAATTGAGATAAATGCTGCACTTGTCAGACCCCAGATCGAAATAATATGCTATGCTGAAAGTTCAAAAAAAACATTTTTTTGCGATATCCATTTTTAGGTTGTAAAATTATCTTTAACTTGTTACCTTATTAATCAATTAAACCTAGATACAATGAAGTTAATAGATAGCGAAATAGACCATTATTGGGTTCACTTTCAGGCTGGCGGTGCTGATAAGAATCGTGTTTACCCTCGCGCCCTAATAAAATGTTATAATCATGATGATTTTATTGTACAGCTGAATTTCTATCCTGATAGCAAAAGCGTGCCTGAAAATAATTACGATAAAAGAAATAAATTAGTGTACTTACGATACCCTATTTCGATGTATCCGAATATTATGGACATTTTGAGAAATGAAAAACCAATTTATTTCAGTTATTCTTTAGAATTGAATATGGGCTTCATCAGAACAGGGAAAGAACCCATAGGTGAAGGTGATAGCGATGCTGATTTCCAGTAAACCTGTTTTAAGGCATTTTACTTTTCAATTGATTATTGGTGTATAGTAATCGTTATTTTATGATAAATATAATAGAGTGTGCATAAATATTAATTTCAATTTAATAGTGCCCTGAAAATGTATTAACCCGCCGGGATTTCCGAGCGGGTTTTTTAGTTTAGAATTTATCCACTCATCGCAAGAATAATGGAGGATTCCAATCCTTACACGAACAATCTCCATAACTGTATTGCGGGTACTTTAAAAGTTATTCCCAAACTAAAGGTTTAATTGACCATATTCATTGCATAAACATTTTAAGAGGGCTTTGTAGTCTCAACTTTTAAAATGAAGCCCTGTCCGTGTACATTTTTAATTTTTATGGAAGGATCTTTATCAAGATGTTTTCTCAGATGGGTAATGAATACATTTAAACTTTTTTTATTGAAATAGTCGTTTTTCCCCCAAACACGTAATAGGATATCCTTATGGCTGCACAGTTGATTTTTATTGACCACCAAAAATTTGAGGATTTCATTTTCCCTGTAAGTTAAATGGATTACCTGCGAATTATAGGACAACTCCAGGTTTATGCTATTGAATTTATACTTCCCCAAATCGTAAATCGTTTCAGAGGGTATTTTGACCCTGGTTTTTCCAAGCCTCGATAAAAGTGCCTCAATTCTTATTGCCAGTTCCTCCTCATCTATTGGTTTTTTTAAATAATCCATTGCACCCATAGAAAAACCTTTGAGCACATCTATTTTTAGTGATTTGGCTGTGAGGAAAATAAAAGGAAAATCGGAATATCTATTTTGTATTTCAGATGCAAGGCTAAACCCATCCATTTCAGGCATCATTACATCCAATATTCCTAAATCGAATGAATTGGACTCCATTTCCTTTAAAGCCAACTTGCCATTCTGCACCCAGGTCAATTGAAAACCTTTGATCTGAAGGTACTCTGAAAGCAGATAGCCCAAGGTGGCATCATCTTCCACCAAAATTATTTTATATGCTTTTTCCATTTTTACGCAGGGGAATTGCAATGGCAACCATTGTGCCCTTTCCTTTTTCACTTTCCATAATAATTTTACCCTTATGTTCGTCCACGATTTTCTTCACGTAGCTTAATCCCAAACCATATCCCTTTACCTGATGCAGATCTCCACTGGGTATCCTATAGTATTTTTTAAAAATACGCTTTTTCTCTTTTTGGTCTATACCGGGGCCATTATCTGTAATTCGGATCCATAATTGTGCGCGTTCCAATGTGGCTTTTAAAGATATTACCGGTTTAGCGGAGTATTTCTTTGCATTGTCCAGCAAATTGTTTACCGCATTTTCTAAATGGAACACTTCCGCATTTATCATGTATTCTCCCGATACCAATTCATAAGAAAAAGAAACATTTTCAATAGAAACCAGGATTTCATTTTCGCGGCATAAATTTTCCAAATAGGGTCTGAAATCAACTTCTTTAAGTTTTATGGCTTTTTTATTGGATTCTAAATTACCGAGTTCCAAAACTTTATCAATATGCAGGCTTAGCCGTTCTACCTGCTGCCTGATAATATCCACCAGGTGTTTTTGATTATCATCCAATTTTTCGGCCAGTAATTTGGTCGCCAGGCCAATAGAGAAAACAGGAGTTTTTAGTTCGTGCGTCATGTTATTTATAAAATCATTTGTTGTTGTTATCAGGTTTTGCTGCCAGTAATATGTTCTCAATACCCAAATAACTGATATTATGATTCCCAGAATAAAAAGAAAACTAGGTACGGTGAGGCCATTTAATTGAGATAAATAGTAGTACTTCAAATCCCTGAAATTTAATTCCAGGATCAATCTTTTATCAACCAATTCAGGTAAATAGCCCGAAAGCTCGATGGGATAGACTGCAACCTTATCATCCTTTTTAAATAAAATGGGAGATTTTAAATAGTATTCAGTATTCCTGGAATGTAATTCGTATGAGAAATCCGTATCTATCCCATTTTCTACAAGCTTGCTGATGATAAAGTCATTCAAAAAATGACTGGAGGCATCTTCAAGGCTGTCAATAGGTACGGTAAAAAATGATGAATCCTTTTCTAAGGCACTGCCAACCAGAACGGTTAATTGATTTTTTGTACTCAATTCATTTCTTATGGTCTCCGTAACAGTTCCTATTTTATTATTGAACTGGACTTTCGCGAGATTCAGGCCAATCCTGAGATACTGATATTGTACCACGGCCAACCCAAATATGCATATGATAAATAGAGCAATATAAATACCTTTCCGTTTCATAATTATCACTAAATAACTTAAAAATATCCAATTCTTTAGGTTCATTAAGTTTTAGTTAATCTATTTAACCTCTTATTAAACATTTTTGCCCATAAATTAAACCAGAGCAATGGTAATTGGGGATATTTTTACGATCAAGAATTATATAAAGTCAGGAGTTTAGTTAGTATCATTATAAATCGGCAGTTCATAAAAGCTAACCCAAAGTGGTTAGCTTTTATTTAGTGTAATAAATCCAATTCTATGAAATCTATATTTAAAAAAAAGAAGCTGTTATTTTTACTTTTCACCGCGATTACGGCTTATCAAACCTATGCCCAGGGATGTGTTGCAATAAGACACTTCTCTTCTTGCGTGGGGAATAACCTGGAAAGTAACCTGCTAAACTCCGGGGATGTAATGATTGGGATGAATTACAGGTATTTTAAATCATTTCGCCATTTCAAAGGGACTGAGGAAGTCCCGGACAGGGTAGCAAATAATACTGAAGTTGTTAACTATTCCAATGCATGGGATTTTTTTCTGACCTATGGAGTGTCCGACAGGTTATATGCAAGCCTCAACATACCTACTGTAATCAACTCCCGTTCCTCGCTATATGAACATGGACGAGAAGAACGGAATACCACATTCTCGAGAGGACTGGCCGACATCCGATTAGGTGTTGGGTACTGGCTATTTGATATGGAAAAGTCCCCAAATGGCAATATGGCCCTCGGACTGGGGATAAAGTTGCCAACTGGAAATTATAACGCGACGGATATATTTTACAACGTTGGCCCAAATGGAGAATCTGAAGTCCGACCCGTAGATCAGTCAATACAGCCGGGAGATGGTGGATTTGGTGTCATATTGGATTTCCAGTTTTATACAAAATTAGCGACAGATCTGTATGCCTATGGTGGGGGTTTCTATTTATTTAATCCAAGAGAAACCAACGGAATCCGCACCTTTAGGGAGACCCTTAGCCCTATTTTAGAAAATGAAGCGATTATGTCGGTTCCGGATCAGTATTCTTTACGAACCGGTCTTAGTTATACCATTTCAAACAGTGTATCATCATCACTGGGTGTAAGGTTTGATTGCGTTCCGGTAGAGGATTTAATCGGAGGAAGCGAGGGGTTTCGAAGACCCGGTAATGTACTTTCAATAGAACCGGGTATAAGCTATATGAAAAGTAACTTCACCTTTAATTTAAACGTGCCTATTGCTCTGCGGCGGGAACGTCCGCAAAGTGTAACCGACAAACAAACCGAGGAAGAAACCGGAATTCCAAGAAATGGAGATGCTGCATTTGCCGACTATGTGCTAAATGTAGGAGTGTCCTATAGATTCCCAAATAAAAAAACTAAACTCGACCCTGACCTTATAAAGACTTTTGACGAATGATTATCTGGCTAGTAATAATTAAAGTTTATAGTAATGATAAGTATTGCTAAACCAATTCGAAAAAACCTGTTACCCATTTCAGTTGGTATTATCTATATCTGGTTTGGATTATTAAAGTTTAGCCCTGGCCTTAGTCCCGCAGAAAATTTAGCCAAACAGACAATTCACAGTCTCTTCTTCGGCCTGATTCCCTCCGATGTTTCCATTCTGTTGTTAGCCATTTGGGAGACTGTGATCGGAGTGTTTCTAATTGCAAATATCTGCAGGAAGATAACAGTATTGATGGCTCTAATCCATATTACGCTTACTTTTTCCCCCTTATTCCTATTGCCTGACCAGGTGTTTAATGGTGCACCATTTATGCTTACTCTGGTTGGGCAATATATAATCAAAAATTTCATCATTATCGCTGTGTTGATTTCCATTTATAAGGAATCCGGCAAAATGGGATAACTGGCAACAAGGTAATTTTTCCAGGCAGCTTATTTTATATAATTGACAGCAATTCACGGTAAAAAATTTACCTGCCGCCTGCCTCAACTTATAGCTTTCCATTCAAACTGAGGCTGCTTTTTTTCTATCATATTTTTCCTTTTTAGATGAGAGCATAATCCTGTAATTCATGCACTATTATACCTTGCTTGTTCAAACCAATTGAATGGTGGTCGTTTATCGATAAAGCACACCTCTAATCCTATTCCAAATTATTGCAACTCGAAGTCCTTTTGCACCAGGAATTCATTTCGGTACAATTCAACCGGATTATCTTCACTTTGACTAAAATTCATAAAAAAAAGTAAAAGAGGTACGAGCTTTGCCTTCTAATTAATCAACTAAATTATCGTCTATGAATACAATACTACTCATCAGGGAAATATATAAAGAAGGATTTAGGAACCTGGGCAATATTATTATCAAGAAGTATTTTAAAGCCTTTGCATGGTTCAGTTTTATCATGTTCTTTATTGTGCTTTATGCATTTATTTACAGATTATCAACCGGCTTTGCCTTTGACTAGTCTTTCCGGCTTCCTCCCGGTTTATTCATGTTGTTTTATACCTACTAATTACAGTGCTTTCTCGAGCATATAGAAAAATTAAAGAAAATCATCTATAAAATTCGTTTTGTATATGAAGAAATTCCATGTTCACAATTTAAGTAAATTAAGCAGGATTTTGGCTAGATATGCCGCAGTAATCTTTGCCTGCCTCTGTTTTTTCATTTCGATGATTATTCTTTGGATAAACTCCCTTTAATACCTCCTCATTTTTATTGGCTACATTAATTCCCTTATGACCAATTTGGCATGAAAGCCGGATCATCACTTTCGTGTACTATCCACGGGATATGCATAACTCCATATCAATCTAAAGGAATTACCGGATGTTGTTGGTCGACATGATCTGCTTGTTTAACCATATAATTTAAAACCCCGAATTTCCATTAAGTACATTTTTTCCCGCTCTTCTGTATGGAAAATACATTTTATCAATTTATTCTGTTTTTAATCTATAATTTGAAATAACCTTTCCTAAAATGGTGAATTTGGTCTCAGTTATTAACATATAAGATTTGGGATATGAAAACAGCTTTACTTATTAAAGAAATCTATTTAGAAGGTTTCAGGAATTTGGGGAATTATATTGTGCAGAAGTATTTTAAGGCATTTGCCTGGTTTAGTTTTATTATGTTTTTTGTGGTTTTATATGCCTTCATTTTTAGGGTATATACGGGATTCGCATTTGATTAACTACTAACTCAAAATAATATATTATGGATCAAAGACATAAAGGATTTACTATAATCGACTTTTTTGTGGCTGCAGGATGTTTGTTTATTTCCGTAATGATGTTTATAATAATGACAGCAGCAGGAGTCCGGTAGAGAAATTCTAAAGTAACCGCCTAGTTCCTATAGAATTGTGGTGGAATAAATAAATAACCAACCTAAATGTAATTAATCCCTGTAAGGTATATCCTTACAGGGATTTTTTTCTACTCTCTACATATTTTGAAAAAGTCCGGGTCAGTTGCTACTGTATGAAAATTGTGTATTTTATCTGGGAATTCTATTCCCTTGGCTAAAAAAATGGCAAAAAACCAAATTTAGAATGGCTTTTGAAGTCTTATTAGTGAATTCTAAAATTAATGATATGAAAACGATAGAACTACTCAAGGAAATTTATTTGGAAGGATTCCGGAATTTGGGAACCCTGATTGTAAGGAGCTATTTTAAACTTTTTTCATGGTTTTGTTTTGCAATGTTCTTACTTGCACTCTATGCTTTTATCTTTAGGGTGTCTACCGGGTTTGCCTTTGACTAGGTATGCATATCTTGCCATGAGATAAAGTATTTATGCTATTAAAGCTGATTCCCATTCTGGGATTCCTGCTATGTTGCGGCTACCACATCGTTATCCAGGGGTATTTTATTGACGCCCCTGGGTCTTAAGAGCATAGCCAGGACTATTCCATAAATAAAGTTGGAAATGCCCACTTCAAATCCGTGGCCCAGCCTTACATAGGAAGGCATAAGTTCACTTGGAGCAATCAAAGGGGCAACACCGCCAAGGACAGAAAAGATCAGGCCTATCAAGATTGCTTTTTTTAAGAGTGAAATGTTCAGGGTTCGGAGTATTAACAATGCTATTCCAATGAATATAAATCCGCGTAAAAATAGTTGAGTATTAATCATAATATCAAAAGGAGGGATTTTACCTTCATAGAACTTCAGCAATTGTGGATAGACCATGGTTAAGACAAATCCGGCTAGGATATAAACAAAAAGATATAAAATATCTGCTGCAATGATTCTCCATAACCAGCTTATAAGAGGTCTTTTCGAAAAAGCCACAACTTCCTGCGCTATTTTATTACGGAATATATAAACATAGAAGGGGGCAAATGTTACTGACATTAAAAACCCCCTTATTATTTCCAGGGCGGTTTCGTAGCGGGAAGTGATAGTAAAAATATAGGCCTCAATTAGAAGATTAAAATGACCGATCAGGAAATAGATTAAAAAAACCGAGATACTTAACCGTATACCATTCAAACTGGAATGACTTATATAATATCCCAGCAGAAAGGCAACAAGGAAGTTGGAAAGGATGTTCCAAAGCAAATTGTCAAAGACTAAGGTTCCTCCAAGGAGCATGTTAAAGAGCATGTAGAGCACTGTAAGCAAGAGTGCTCCTAATATTGATTTTACAAACAAGATAGTTTTCATTTTTCTATTTTTTTAATGTTGAAATCGTTTTTCCACACCATTTTAAGGTAGTTTTATAGGAGGCTATGCCATGTTCAAAGGCTAATCTGGCATTCAAAGGCATAACTTCATATGCTCTTTTATGATATTCTTGAAGCGACTTAATATATATTTTCAGTATATCCTGAAAAGAGTTTAAAAAGCCTAATTGCGCCTCTTTATTCAGTAAGTTTTCCATAAAGGCGAATCGAAGGAATAAGTCATTGAGGTTTTTGGCTATATCCCTGACTTCTATTGGTTTTAAAAGCCATGCTTTAAGAATGGATTCGCCTTTTTTAGTGCAACGAAACACACCTTTCTTTTCGTTGTCTTTGACTGAATTAATGACGAGTCCTAGTTCTTGTAATCTATTAAGTGCGGGATAAATGACTCCCGGGCTGCTGCTATAATTTCCTAAAGCAGTTGTGTCAAATGCTTTTCGGATGCCATAGCCCGTTTGTGGCTGTTGGTGTATTAATCCGAGGATGGCATAATCCAGGGATGTAGGTTTTTTAGTTGTTTTCATAATGATACGAATCGTACTACGAAATTAATACGTTTCGTATTAAATACCAAATATTTTTAAAAAAAATTATTCTTTTTAAAATAGTGTATAATTATTATGGAAATAATCCAATAAATTGGAAATATTCCATAACTTAGCTATCCTTTTTAGACAGTTATGCAAAAGACCATCCTTCATCTGGATCTGGATACCTTTTTTGTATCCGTAGAACGGCTCATTAATTCCGAACTACAAAATAAGCCATTGCTGGTAGGCGGTACCAGTGACAGGGGGGTGGTGGCTGCCTGCAGCTACGAAACCCGGGGTTTTGGCATACACTCCGGGATGCCCATGAAAATGGCACGGGAACTTTGCCCCGAAGCTGTCGTCATTCGCGGCAATGCAGGCACTTACAGCAAACATTCCGACCTGGTTACCGAAATCATCAGGGAACAGGTACCCGTTTTTGAGAAATCGAGTATAGACGAGTTCTACGCAGACCTCTCCGGAATGGACCGCTTTTTTGGCTGCTACCACTATGCCTCCGAATTGCGGAAAAAGATCATTAAAGAAACAGGACTCCCCATTTCTTTTGGACTGTCTGTAAACAAAGTAGTCTCTAAAGTAGCCACTAATGAGGCCAAACCCAACAACCAGCTGAAAGTGGATTTTGGCTACGAAAAACCCTTTCTGGCACCGCTCTCAATCAAAAAGATCCCTATGGTGGGCGACAAAACCTACCAGACACTCAGAAATCTGGGACTCAGAAAAGTAAAAACCATACAGGAAATGCCCATGGACCTTATGCAACGTGTACTGGGGGCCAACGGTACCGTAATCTGGAAACGGGCCAACGGGGTAGACAACACCCCTGTGATCCCCTTTTGTGATCGTAAGTCCATTTCTACAGAACGCACCTTTGACCGTGATACCATAGATGTCAGTAAACTAAAGGGCATTCTTATAGCCATGACAGAGAATCTGGCCTACCAGCTCCGAAGGGGTGAAAAGCTTACCGCCTGCATTGCTGTCAAGATCAGGTATTCAGATTTTAATACCTATTCCAGACAAGTCCGTATCCCCTACACAAGTGCAGACCATATTCTTATCCCTAAAATCCTGGAGCTGTTCAGAATCTTGTATAACAGGCGTTTACTGGTGAGGCTTATAGGTATCCGCTTTAGCCATCTGGTCCCGGGTAATTACCAGATCAACCTGTTTGAGGATACTGAAGAAGCCCTGAACCTCTATGCCGCAATGGATCATATACGGGAGCGATTTGGTGACAAAAGTGTGCTAAGAGCCTCCGGCCTGGGGGCCAAAACTATTGGCAGAATGGATAACCCCTTCAACGGCCAACCGCCTATAGTGCTGGCGCATAGAAAACAGTGAAATCACAAATGACAAATATCAAAAAAAGAGATATGAATAAAGTATATGATATGTAACAAAGGGGCTAATTATTTGCTAAAAACTGCCGCTTTTTTGTTAAGGCGTTGCCCAAAAGCACGAGCAATATTGAGGATGGCAGACAGCTGATAAGATCTTCGGGGTCTATAGACAAAAATCACATTGAAGCTAATGAAAAATTAGGGGATAAAAATCTTAAAATGAGACTCAAAATAGCCAGGAAGGAAGCTAAGGAATCAGAGTATTGGCTTAGACTTTTAAAAGCGTTAAATGCTAATCATAAGGAAGTAACAGAAGAATTAGTATGTGAAGCCTTTAAACTAAAAAAAATGTTATCATCCATTATTAATAAAACTTCCATAAAAAAGATGCCTTATAATTTGAGCTTTGAATTTTGGGACTTACAAGCTCTTTTTTTGGAATTTGAACTTTGAACTTTGGAATTTATACAGCATGTATTTAAATTGCCACAGCTATTATAGCCTTCGATACGGTACTTTTTCGGAAGTAGCCCTCTTGGAACTGGCGCGGGAAAACCACGTAACTCAATTGGTGCTTACAGATATCAACAATACTTCAGCAGGCCTGAATTTTGTCCGTAAGGCTCCGGAATACAACATAAAACCCATTTTGGGAATCGATTTCAGAAACGGGATTGACCAGTGCTTTGTAGCTATTGCCAAAAACAACGAGGGCTATCAGGAATTAAATGCCTTTCTCTCTGCTCACCTCCACGAGGAAAAAAAAATCTCTCAAAGAGCTCCGAAATTTAAACATGTTTTTATAATCTACCCCTTTGAAAAAGTTCTGCTCAATGACCAGAAAGACTTTAGGGAAGAGGAGTTTATAGGAATTTCCATTGCTGACCTCAGGCGGCTCCCCTTCTCTAGCTTAGTAGAAAAAAAAGACAAACTGGTAGTGTTACAACCCGTTACCTTCAGGAATAAGCGCGACTTTAATGCGCACCGCTTGTTGCGTGCCATAGACAACAATGTACTGCTAAGCAAGCTCTCTAAAGAAGAAGAGGCCAATGAAGGGGAAAAAATGTTTCCCATTCAGAACCTGGCCGCGGCCTTTGCAGAATTCCCCTTTGTTCTCGAAAACACAGAATGGCTTATGGGCTGCTGTAGCATCCATTTTGATTTTTCCAAAAACCGAATCCCCCAAAACCAGCAAACCTATCTGGGCAGGAAAGAAGAAGATGAAAAACTTCTGGAGCAATTGTGCGAGGAAGGTATCCCTTACCGCTATCCCGTGGTAGACAAGCCTGTCCGGGAGCGACTCGAAAAGGAGTTGGGACTTATTAAAGAGAAAAACTTTGTCTCCTATTTTTTAATTAACTGGGATATTGTTTCCAAGGCCCGCGAAAAGGGATTTTTCTATGTGGGGCGGGGTAGTGGGGCCAACAGCATTGTGGCTTACTTGCTTCGCATTACCGATGTGGACCCTATAGAGCTCGACCTGTATTTTGAGCGCTTTATTAACCTCTACCGAGCCAATCCTCCCGATTTTGATATCGATTTTTCCTGGAGAGACCGGGAAGAGATCACCCGGTATATTTTTGACCGTTTTGCCCATGTTACCCTTTTAGGTACCTATGTAACCTTTAAGCAAAAGGGTATTGTCCGTGAGTTGGGAAAAGTCTTTGGCCTGCCAAAAGCAGAGATTGATGTCTTAAGTGAGGGGCACTATCAGCTTTCCCAATTAGATGAAGTATCCCTACTGGTATTAAAATATGGCCAGTTGATCAAAGGTTTTCCCAATTACCTGAGTATCCATGCCGGGGGTATTTTAATTACCCAAAGGCCTATTCACTATTTTTCGGCTACACATTTGCCGCCAAAGGGCTTTGCCACAGCCATGTTTGATATGGTGATTGCCGAAGATGCAGGCCTCTATAAATTTGATATTTTGGGTCAGCGTGGCCTGGCAAAGATCAAAGAGACCCTGCAGATCCTGCAGCATAATAATCCGGGAGAATTTCAAAAAATTGACATCCATAATATTAAAAGGTTTAAAGAAGACCCCCGTATTAACCAACTTATAAAAACCGCCCAGTGTATGGGATGTTTTTACGTAGAATCGCCTGCCATGCGCATGCTGTTAAAAAAGCTGGAGGTAGATAATTACCTGGGTTTGGTAGCGGCAAGTTCCATTATTCGCCCCGGGGTGGCCAAGAGTGGGATGATGCGCGAATACATTTTGAGGCATCGCGAGAAAGGCAGGGCAGAGGAAAAAGGCCATCCGGTAATGTTAAACATTATGCCCGAGACCTATGGTATTATGGTCTACCAGGAAGACGTCATAAAAGTGGCCCACTATTTTGCCGGACTTACCCTGGGGGAAGCTGATGTGCTGCGAAGGGGGATGAGCGGAAAATTCCGTTCCCGGGAGGAGTTCCAGAAGGTGCAGGACAAGTTTATGGATAACTGCCGTAAAAAAGGTTATGAAGAAGGGTTGATCTCCGAGATCTGGCATCAGGTAGCCAGTTTTGCCGGCTATGCTTTTGCCAAGGGGCACTCTGCTTCCTATGCCGTGGAAAGTTACCAGACCTTGTTTTTAAGGGCTTATTACCCCTTGGAATACCTGGTGGCGGTGCTGAACAACGGAGGCGGCTTTTACCGTTCCGAGTTTTATGTACATGAGGCCCGCATGATGGGTGCTACTATACATGCGCCTTGCATTAACATGAGTTTTGCGGTAAACTGCATTTATGGTAAAGACATCTATCTGGGCTATATGTATTTAAAAGAGCTGGAGAGCCGGGTGATGGAACGTATTCTTAAAGAACGCCAGCTGCAGGGGGTTTTTACCTCGCTGGAAAATTTTTTAGACCGCGTACCTATTTCCATAGAGCAGTTGAGTATCCTTATTCGTATAAACGCGTTTCGGTTTACAAAAATTAATAAACACAAGCTCTTGTGGGAGGCACATTTGTTCCTTTCCAAGGGCACTATAGTAGACCACCCCAAATTGTTTCCGCCTTCCCACCAAAAATTTAAGATTCCCAGATTGCATACAACAGACCTGGAGATGGCCTTTACCCAATTGGAGTTGCTGGGGTTCTGTCTGTGTTCTCCTTTTCACTTGTTAAAGGAACCTACTAAAAATGAAAATGGGAGCAGAGATCTGGAGCAGTATTTAAACAGGAATATAGATATTTATGGTTACCTGGTCACCGTTAAGAACACGAATACACATACGGGCAAGCGTATGCATTTTGCCACCTGCGTGGACCAGCATGGGGAAGTGTTTGATACGGTTCTTTTTCCTCCGGTAGCTGCCAAATATTATTTTAGGGGCAAGGGTATTTACCGGTTTTACGGCAGGGTAGTGAGTGAGTTTGGGTTTTTAAGTATAGAGACCATAAAGATGCAAAAACAGGAGGTCATTCAGGATCCCAGGTATGCAGATATGAAGACCGCTAACAAAAGACTGATGACGGCGCCAAAAAATAGAGGAGGTGTTATTTGAGAATAGGATATATTATGTATTTTTAAAAAAAACCCCGGATGCTTAATAAAATAACGCCATTTAGGTATGTCTATAACCATAGCGGTAATTTTTACACTAATAAATTCTATTTTCTTTATTGGTTCCGGGATTGCCCGAAGTATAGAAGGCTACAAGGCTTTTTTAGAAAAGGATTTTTTAATCACAGCGGGTCATCATCCGGGAGTACATCTCCTGGAGGCGTTAGATGCCTTCATGATTTCTTTGGTTTTTATGATTTTTGGGTTAGGGGTAGCCCGTTTGTTTATTTTTGACAAGACCCAAGGAAAAGCGCTACCCGCATGGCTTAATGTGAGCAGTTTGGAAGAGCTTAAAGTGTTGTTATGGCGCACTATTTTATTTGCCTTAGTCACTTTTGCCATCACTAACTTTGTAAAAAACCCTCCAGGCAGCTGGGATGCAATGATACTGCCACTTATTATTTTAATCCTTGCTGCTTCCCTGTTTTTAATTCATAAACGGGAATAGTTAGCTACTATAACTATTGTGGAAGATCTGAATTAAAGCAATAGGGTATCACAATTTACATCCACCAAATGATCAAAGTTTTAAATTCAAAGGACCACAAAACAGCTATGGCTATCCGCTCTGTATTTCAAGCCTCTTATGTAATTGAAGCCAAACTGTTAAATGTTACGGAATTTCCTCCCCTTAAAAGAAAATTGGGGGAGTTTATGGAAAGCAGGAATGTGTTTTACGGATATTATAAAGGAGATGATCTGGCAGGGGTGGTGGAGGTAAAACCTGAAGAAAATAACACCCATATACAAAGCCTGGTGGTTCACCCCGACTTTTTTCGGCAGGGGATAGGGAGTGTCCTGGTACAAAATGTACTGGAAAATTATGGAACCAAGACCTTTACCGTTGAAACCGGCCTGGCAAATGAGCCTGCCAAGGATTTATATTACGGCTTTCATTTTAGAAGGGTAAGGGAATATACTGCAGACCACGGAATACGCAAAATTGCTTTTTTATTGAGGAGGAGCTAGCCTTCAATTAACTGTAGTTTCAAAAAAACCATAGGCTTAACTGTAACACTTTTAAAGAATTACAATCTTTATTTGAAACAACAAACCATGGAAACAAAAAAAACGCAAAGTTTATTTAGGAAGCTCAACCTTTTACTCATCCTTACCAGTTTTACGTTTGCCACCAGCTGGCTCCCTTTTATAAGAGGTATTTCAGACGGGGAGTCCTACCAATGGGGGACTACCTTTTTAGGGATACTATTTTATGGAAGTGGTACGGGAGGCGATTTTTATTATGTGCTATTGAATGTAGCGATTGGTATTGGACTGATGTATTCTTTCTACTGGGTAAGACGTAGAAATTTATTTTACCTGTTACTGATTATTTGGTATGGTACTATGATTACCAACTCCTTCTATGAGGTCTTTATAGGAGAAGGTTATATGTTTCATGGTGACACCCTGAACGTTCATTTAGATCTTTCCTTTATAATTATACCTTTTATGATATTCCTGGGGGCTTTGGTGGTGAAAGTAATCCTGGAAGACCGAAAGCATTCTTTTGTAACCGAAGGCACCAAAAAGAACAAATTTTGGGCAACCTTATTACTGGTGCCTATACCCGTACAGGTGGTTCTCTTTTATATGGGCGAACCCCATGGCATTACTGATAAAATAGGTGTTGTGATAGCTTTATTACAGGTCGCGCTTGCCTGGACTGCTTTTAAAAGTTATAAAATTATAGAAAAGGAATAAATTTGGGGTTTCAGATTTATAGGCCTGCCAGTCGAACACAAAGGGGATGCCTTGGCGACCAAACCAAAGAAAAAAAGCACACTGTTATTTTTCATATTCCCGTCTAATAATGAGAGTAATTCGTCTAAAAACTCTTATGTCCTTTTTTATTTTTGACAAATATTAATTTATGTTTACTTTTTGGGTTTTCTCTCTGCTCGATCTCAAATTTTCCAAGGGATTTAATCAGTGGGGTCAATTTCTGAAAACCGTAGTTCCTGGGGTCAAAATTAGGTTGTTTCTTCTGCAACAAACTGCCAACATCACCCAAAAATGCCCAACCATCGTCGTCAGATGTATCGTTAATAGTTGTAGCAATTAATTTAATTTCCTTTAAAGTGATTTTATCGACACTATCTTTAGTTGCCGTTTTTTCATTTTCAGATTCTGCCTCTTTAGATTGGTTTTTCAAAATTTCAATATATATAAATTTGTCACAAGCCACAATAAACGGATTTGGCGTCTTTCTTTCTCCAATTCCTATTACCTGCATCCCGGCTTCTCTAAGTCGGGTTGCCAAACGGGTAAAATCACTATCACTAGAAACCAGGCAGAAACCATTGACTTTTTCTGAATATAGAATATCCATGGCATCAATTATCATCGCTGAATCTGTGGCATTTTTTCCAGTGGTATAGCCATATTGCTGGATGGGAGTTATCGCATTCTCGAGGAGCAGATTTTTCCATTTAGACAAATGAGGCCTGGTCCAGTCACCATAAATCCTCTTTATCGTAGGATTGCCGTATTTGGCTATTTCTTCCATCATCTCTTTTATATAAGCTGACGGGATATTATCACCGTCGATTAGTACGGCTAAATTTGAATTCATATTGTTTTTTATTTATGATTTTGCTATTGTATTTTCTTTCATGTAGTTTCCTGTTCGAAGATAATGAATCCTATATTCAAAGGGAAAGGTTTATTTGGTTGTTAGCTACAACAATAATTTTTAAAATAAGGATTCCATATTGTAATCCAGTACATATTTACAAGCCTCGGACTAAATACAGGAGAATTCTAATCGTCAAATGCAATTAATCTGGGTCTCTTCCCTAAATGTTCGGTGATCCGTTCATAGGCCAATGCAAATTCCAATACCTTTTTGTCATCTCCAAATTTTCCCATGACTTGCATGCCCATAGGCCTGCCCTGGGCATCAAATCCTACCGGGACATTTACCACAGGGATACCGCCCAGGCTGGCCAAAATAACCACTTCCATCCAGCGATGATAAGTATCCATCTCCCGTCCGTTGATTTGTTTGGGCCAGTGGATCTCTTTTGGAAACGGGAATACTTGTGCCGATGGTAATACCAGGAAGTCAAATTCACCAAACATCCTGTCTAATTCGGCGTACCATTTCCCTCGAATCATATTTGCCCTCTCTACATCTTTCTCATTGAAGTTGAGACCCTGTTCAATTTCCCAGATCAACTCTGGTTTGAGTAAATCCCGAGTGTCAGGATCTTCATAGTAGTCCAGCATATCCATGCGCCCATGGTGACGCAGAATGGTCCAGCTCTGCCACAGATCCGACAATGTAAAATTGACCTGAATAGCCTCGACATGAGCCCCGGCACTGGTAATATCTGCAAGACTTGCTTTACATAATTCTATAATTCCGGGCTCCACCGCTAAATAATTATCCAGATTACCCATCCATCCAATCCTGATGTTTTCAAGAGTCAGGGGTTTCAAATCGCTAAAAACAGGGCTGAGTGCCATTGTCTGTAATAGATTTATGGTGTCACGGGTATTGCGACCCATTGGTCCTGAGGTCCAAAGAAGTCGATTATTAACATCCCCCTCATCCATTACTACAGTTGTGCTCGGCCTGAAACCTATGACATTATTAAAAGCACCGGGATTTCTAAGGGAACCCATCATGTCACCACCATCAGCTACCGGAAGCATATGAGTACCAAGCCCAGATGCGGCACCACCACTACTACCTCCAGAAGTGAGTGCCGGATTATAAGCACTACCCGTCGTTCCAAATACAGGGTTGTAACATTGAGAGCCCAAGCCAAATTCCGGAGTATTTGTCTTGCCGATAAAGATAGCTCCCTGACTTCGAATTTTGGCCACAATAGCACCATCCTCTTCTGCTATTCGCTTAGCAAACATAGGTGATCCACTAGTATATGGCAGGCCCGCCACCGGGGTCAAATCCTTTATGGCATGTGGCATTCCATGCATCCAACCCCAATATTCATTTCTGGCCAGTGCCTGGTCGGCATGCAGTGCCTGTTTCAATAGCGCATCGTCACTAACCATACTCACAATGGCATTATACACGGGATTGTAACGATGGATGCGATCCAGATAGGCTTGCATCACCTCCACACAACTTGCCTGTTTTGTCAGTATTGCTTGCGAGAGGGCAGAGGCACTTAGATCGGTCAAATCCGAAGAAAGATTCGCTGCAAACAGTCGGCTGGCAGAAGGAAAAGGTAGGGATAGTAAGGTGCCGTAGGCCGCCGTATTCCGGATAAATTTTCTTCTATTCATCTATAACAGAATTTTAAATCGTTATGAAACAGCAGTTTAAGATGGGGCTTTTATTTAACATATGCCATACATTCAATTTCAACTCTTGCCCCCAAAGCAAGTCCTCTGGTTGCGAAGGCCGATCTTGCAGGTTTGTGGTTGGGAAAAAATTTGATGTATTCAGCACTCATCAGACCCCATTCAGAAATATCATCCAGCATGCAGGTACATTTGATAACTTTATCCATAGAGGAACCATTCTGTTCCAGTACTTTTTGAATATTTTTCATTGCCTGATTAGTTTCAGGTATAATTCCGCCTTTTACCAGTTCACCGGTTTCTTCCAAATCCCCAACCTGGCCTGATAAATAAATAATGTTTCCATACTGGACGGCCTGGGAAAACGGAAAATTATGTTTTGAAAATTCGGCTGTTTCAATATATTCCGCTTTTACATTGGTGTCGGAATTACTACACGATGTGGTTAAAACTATAATAGTTAAAGTAAAAATGAGTGCTTTCATAAGGATTAATTAGTTAGTATGGCTTTTTTTGGTGTTTTATGAATTATTTGATTGTTGTTTCAGTCGCGGAGTATTGTCCATTATGGGTTAGTTGACAAACCATCCGTATCGACCTATTATTGTGATATTTATTCCCAGTTTTCCGTACTGAAGGAGGAAGCCGGCAAACCTTCCTTATTAAACAGGCTTGCACTACTGGTATCTTTCCAGGCATAGCGAACATACTCTGGCTTCTCCACTTCAGGGGAATATACCTCAACCCGTTCATTCATTATCGAGGCCTTTGCCGTTTGAAAATTCTTATCTGTACCTGCAACCTCAAAACCACTTAATTGCCCTCCCTTATATTTCAAACCTCCGCCTTTATGGTCAAATTCTATAATCACCTTATTTCCCTGAACAGTATGACTTTGATACAAAGGTCCTGAGGCCACCATTGTTTTCCCATATTCGTTTGTCAGGGCAAGGCCGGCAAGGCGGCCACCCACATCCTGTTTGTTAGCGGGATGAATGTTGGTATTATTGCCAATATCCATGGTCACCACCATTCCGGTATTTCTGAGGCTCAGAGTTTTGCGTTGGGCATCTCTAAGAAGAGGAGACATTTCGTTGCCATATATAAAAGGTGCTATTTGCACAAAATAAAAAGGAAAGTTGGTTTTCCATTGGGTTCTCCAGTCAGTGATCAATTCTGGGAACAAATGTGTATACTGTGATGCCCTGCCTACATTTGATTCACCCTGGTACCATATAGCTCCTTTGATCGTATAGGGGACCAAAGGACTGATCATAGCATTGTACAACACACCAGGCGTATTTGGAGTGATATGTATTAGATTTGGCCGTTGCAACTTCGCTGCTTTGTCAGGGGTATAGATATAAAATTTTCCCTGATAAATTTCGGCCATTGGCAATAATTTCCATTCCCCTTCCAGCGAGATTTTAGAGTTATGACCATCAGAGATTTCCATGGGCCCAAAAATTCCGCCACCGCCTCCGGTATCGATAATCCTAATGGCAATTGTATTTGTGCCATTTTGAAGAAGACTTGCCGGTATGGTATAGAACCGGTCCAGATTGTGTTTTCCGCTACCGGCCATTGCCCCAACCAGAGTACCATTTATATATGTGGCATCCATATCATCAATAGCGCCAAGACTAAGTCTGTAGTCTTTGGAAACATCATCCAGCTGAAATGTTTTTCTAACCCAGACCACACCATCCATTTCCCAGTCACCTATCTGGTCTGTTCTGTTAGGTAAATCTATGCTCATCCAGGCAGCATCATCCAGGGATGTCTGTGCCAGGGAAGCATCATTAATATTGAGTTGTTCCCAACCTTTTTCTGAGGTGGGTAATTCCCGGCTTTCCCATCTGGAATACCATTTTTCCGCCAGGTCTGCCATTTCCGGATTATCCATATTTGACAGGATTTCGTCAAAATCACCCAATTCTTTCAGTCTTTCCTTACTGATCCATGATTCTGCAGGTGTACCTCCCCAGCTGCTATGAATTATTCCAATAGGGATGTTTAATTCTTTCTGCAGTCTTCGTGCAAAAAAATAGGCAGTGGCACTAAAATCCCCGGCAGTTTCCGGGGTACAAACCATCCATTCACCAGTAAATTCTTTGGACTCTATTATTGTATAGTTTCGCTGCACCGTAAACATCCGGATTCCTTCAAAGCTGGCATTTTTAATTTCCCGGGCCGAGTTGTTAATTGTGTCATTTGGAGGCCATCCTTTGAGAGGCATTTCCATATTAGACTGACCTGATGCTAACCATACCTCTCCAATAAGCACATTATTTAATACCAAACTGCTCCCATTACCGGAAATAGTTACAGAGTAAGGTCCGCCGGCTTCCGGGGTGGGGAGGTTTAATTTCCAATCCCCTTTTTCATCAGCCGTTGTGGAAGCCTCTTCTCCCCAACTTCCTGAAACACTTACTTTTTTATTAGGCCCGGCTGTACCCCAGAATGCAACTTGATGTTGCTGTTGAAGCACCATATGATCTGTAAAAAGGGGATTGAGATTTAAGGAGTGGATTTCTGTCTGGCAGGAGTCTAAAACACCAATAACCAGAAAAGAACAAATGGTGTAAAGAATTATAATCGATTTTTTCATATCATATGTTTCTTTTGTTCTCAACTTATGCCAAATCCCATTTTTTCCTGGGTTTTCTGGAGAGCAATGCATTCGCTTCTTTGTCCCCAATAAATTTTTCTTTTTCAGCATTCCATTCCAGTTTCCTGTTCAGTTGCCAGGAAATTAACCCTAAATGCATGGGCAGGGTCATTTCCCGGGCATAGCTAAGATTAGATTCCGATGGTTTGCGGGATTTTACCGCATCTACAAAATTTTGCTGGTGTCCTGGAGAACGTTGCAAGCTTTTTGGTATTTCAGGAATATCGGTCACCGTTATGCCGTTTATGGTGATCTCTCTGGTTTCATAATCGCAGATAAGGGTACCTTTGTCACCTTCAAAATAAGCGCCGATTCCCCTGTTTGAAGCTCCTGGAACATTAGGCGGGGTAGAAGTCCAGAACAGTTGCAGGTCCTCAAACTCATAGTCCACATCTATCCATTTTGGCGTATTGGCTATTCCATCTGCCACTTCCCCTCTGGCCGAGATGCTTTTCAAACCTTTGGGTTGAATAGCCCAATAGACCACATCTGCGATGTGGCACCAGAAATCAGCAAAAACACCACCGGAATAATCCATAAAATACCGATAGGAAAAATGGCACTTTGCAGGGATGTAATCCACATAAGGAGCAGGTCCCAGCCACATATCCCAGTCCAGGGTTTTGGGAACAGGTTTAATAACGGTCTCAGTCAAATTGGGAGGTCCACCTGTTTTCCAAAGTCTTACGGTATGCACTTTTCCAATGGCCCCGGCCCTGATCAACTCTACCACCCTGTGATAATTATCCGTGGCATGGATTTGAGTGCCCAACTGAAAAACACGGTTATATTTCTGTTGGTTTTTAAGCATCAACTGCCCTTCTTTTACATCATAAGACAATGGTTTTTCACCATATACATCTTTCCCGGCCTGAAAGGCGAGGTTGGCAATCTGGCTGTGCCAGTGATCGGGTGTAGCGCAGGTAATGGCATCTATATCCTTTCGATCCAAAATGCTTCGAAAATCTTTATAGCCACTCACCTTTGATCCTGCCTGCAGGCTTTCCAAAGTTTTTATACTTTCTGCCAAATGCAACTCATCCACATCACAAAGGGCAACGACTTCTACCTCATCTAAAGCGGCGAACCATTTCATATGGTTGTTCCCCATACCACCAACTCCGATATGAGCCACTCGAAGTCGGTCGCTAGCCGCTACTTTGCCTGTAAGAGAAGGCAAAAGAGTTAATCCCATAAGGCCTAAGCTGCTTTTTTTTACAAATTCCCGACGGTTGTGTTTAGGTGCTTTCATAGAAGTGATTTATTGCACTTTTAAAGTACAAAAAAAAGCGTCACTATGTTAACCCGAAATCAGAGCATGGTAGTTCCTGCGCTGGGATGCCCTTCAAAAGAAGTTAGTATTAATTTGAATTTTTTTTCATAGGCTTTGGATACCTCTTTAATGAAGACCTGCGCGGCATCTTCATGAACCAGATTTAGAGTGCATCCACCGAATCCGCCACCCATCAGCCTTGCCCCTAAAACCTCTTTTAAACTTTTTGTATAATCAACTAAAAAGTCGAGTTCCGGACAGCTTACTTCATATAAATAGTGAAGGCCTTCATGTGTTTGGTACATCAAATTCCCCAGGGTTTTTAAATCATCTTTTTTTAAAGCTTGTACAGCAGCCAAAACCCTGTTATTCTCTTCCACTACAAAAGTGCATCTATCCAGTACTTTTGGACTCATATCGGTCTTGCAGGTCTCTATCATCTCCAGGGTAGCATCTCTTAGGGAAGCCACGGAAGGGTGTTTTCTTTGCAGAATGGCCACACCTTCTTCGCATTCCTTTCTGCGCGTGTTGTATTCACTGCCGGCAAGGTTATGTGACACATTGCTGTTTAATAAAACCAGTTTGTAAGGAGTAACATTAAATGGAACAAGGGTATATTCCATGCTTTTACAATCCAGAAAGATGACATGATCTTTTTTGCTCATAACCGATGCAAACTGGTCCATAATCCCGCATTGAGTGCCCACATAATGGTGCTCTGCATCCCGCGAAAGCAACGCTATCTCGTATTTTGAAAGTCCAAGATCAAAAAGTTTGTTCAACCCGAAGGCCAGCCCACATTCCAGAGCAGCCGAAGAACTAACCCCTGAGCCAACAGGTAGATCGCTTTCTATGCTACATTGAAACCCTTTTATTTTATTTGTTCTTTTACAAATTTCATATATTACGCCCAGGACATAGTTTTCCCATTGCGTAGTGCTGGGGGCAATATGCTTGAGATCAACAAAAAGTGCCTTTTCATACCCTTTGCTTCTAATTTCACATCGGGTCTCTGTATTATTTCTTTTAAGGGTAAGGCGTATCCTCTTGTCTATGGCAGTAGGCAGTACAAAACCGAGATTGTAGTCGGTATGTTCCCCTATGATATTAATCCTCCCGGGGGAATCTACTATCACTTTATCCAGAACCTTTTCAGACATTATTCATTAATTAATTCGGATCTTTTCGTTTTCCTCTTAAAATATTCTGTCGGGGGCAAATGGCGCAATTGCCATAGAAGTTTTCTTGTTGTCCACAATTTCTGAAACGAGTTTCCCTGTGGCCGGGCCGAGGCTCCATCCCATCATTGCATGACCCGTGGCAAAAATGAGATTGTCATAATCTTTACTCCTGCCAATATAAGGCAGGCCATCCGGACTTACAGGGCGAAGACCGCTTTTGGCGTTTGCCATATCTTCCCCACTTATTTCAATTCCGGGGTAATAATTTTTGACGGCATTGGCAATGGCCTGTACGCGCTCTTTCCTTATAATATCATTGATGCCTGAGAATTCCATTGTGCCTGCAAAACGGGTAAAACCTTGCATTGGAGTTACTGCAGCCTTAGCTTCCATAAGAACAGCCGGTATGCTTATTCCGGTGGGCTTCTTTACATTTATTGAATAACCTTTCCCTGCCTGCAGGGGGAGTTTAACAGCCAGTTGTTTAGAAATTTTGCCACTCCAGGATCCTGCTGCCAAAACCACTTCTTCAGCATTGTACGACTCTTTGGAGGTCTTTATTCCTTTAATATGCCCGCCAGAAGTGACAATTTCCAACACTTCCTCATTGGTTTTCAGATCTACTCCTGCATCCTTTAGGTATTTCACCATTTTGGGCATAAATTCAGTAGGGGTGGTATGGCGGTCGCATTCATAATAAATAGCCCCTTTCACGTCCAATTCCACTTTTGGTTCCAGCTTCCTCAATGCTGCCGGATCCAGGACTTTTACTTCAAGACCTAGGAATCGGGCTTTTTTTGCTACTTCCATTTCACCTTCCCCGGCTTTATCTGTTTTATATAACATGAGCAAACCTTTATGCTCCAGTTGAAATTGACCTAAATCACCTGAAGCGTAGATCTCTTCAAACAAGCCACGGCTCAGGATGTTAATATCCTTGATCACAGGAATGGCCTTCGCCACTTTTCCAGGTGTGGAAGATTTATGAAAATACCAGGACCATCTAAAAAAATCCGGGTCCCAACGGGGTTTCATATAAAACGGACTTGCAGAATTAAACATCCACTTAATGCCTTTGGCTATCATTCCCGGCGAAGCAAGGGGAATAATATGGCTGGGGGTAATATAGCCTGCGTTAACAAAAGAAGCCCCTTTGGTGATATCGGACTTATCTATGACAGTCACCTGGTGACCGGCTTTGTTTAGATAATAGGCGGAACTTAAACCTGCAATGCCTCCACCTATGATAATTATGCGTTTGCTCATATTAAATTACTTGGAACCCCTTTGCAAATGGGTCGTCATCATCAATGATTATTTTGTTGTAGCCATAAACCCTTGCCCATCCTTTAATGCTGGGGATAATGGCCGTTTTGTTGCCTAAAGTAGTAACTTCTTCTATACGCCCTGTAAACTGGGAACCTATATAACTCTCGTGAATAAAATCTTCACCTGCTTTCAAAAGGCCTTTTGCATGCCATTGGGCCATCCGGGCTGAGGTGCCTGTGCCACAAGGTGATCGATCAATAGCCATATCCCCATAAAATACTGCATTACGGGCGGTGGCATGTGGAGCTATAGTTTTGCCGGTCCAAAGTATATGGCTCACATCCTTAATGGTGTCATTTTCGGGATGCACAAATTGACTGGGATATTTTGTATTGATGGCCTTCCTGATTTCCCGGCTAAACTGAATGAGCTCAGTGGCGGTGTAGTCCTGTATCCCGCGAAAGTTTTCCTGTGGGTCTATGATGGCATAAAAATTTCCACCGTAGGAAACATCAAAAACCAACGATCCTAGATACGAGCTGTTTATACTGAATTCACTAGCGGCCAGATAGGATTTTACGTTGTTAAATTTTACCCAGTCAACTTTTTCACCAGTTTGCTGATAGGTAACTTCCACCATCCCTGCCGGGGTTTCCAGACGTATTTTTCCGTCTATTTTCGGATGTATAAGCCCTTCTTCAATTCCGATAGTAATGGAACCAATAGTGCCATGTCCGCACATGGGCAAACAACCGCTGGTTTCAATAAATAAAATACCCAGGTCGTTTGCAGGATCTTCGGGAGGGTAAAAAATACTGCCGCTCATCATGTCGTGGCCGCGTGGTTCAAACATCAGGCCTTTTCGGATCCAGTCATAAGACTCTAAAAAATGCTGCCGCTTTTCGCTCATATTCCGTCCCTTTAATTCAGGGCCACCCTGAGCAACAACCCGGACGGGATTACCACAGGTATGTGCATCAATGCAGTTAAAAATAGCTATGCCCATTTATTTTAGGGATGTTAAATCTCCGAATCGGAATAAACCCCGTTTACCAAACGCAAAATTTGCAACGGATTCTCATCTTTAAGCGGATCCGGGAGAAAATCCTGGGGCCAGTTCTGAAAGGCCACCGGCCTTACCCAACGTTTTATGGCATAGGGTCCCACCGCAGTGAACCTGCTGTCTGTTGAAGCCGGGAATGGTCCGCCATGTACCATAGAGGGGCACACTTCCACACCTGTAGGGACGCCGTTAAAAATAATCCGGCCCACACGACTACCTAAGGCAGCCACCACACCTGAATTTGCGCCTAATTCCTGCTCACTTCCTATAATAGTACCGGTAAGCTGCCCTTCCAATTGGCTGATTATTGTAGTGAGTTGCCTGGCATCATCACATTGAACAACAATAGAAAAAGGGCCAAATACTTCCTGGTGCAGGTTGGGATTCTCCCTAAAATTTTCCCCGTCTGTGGTAAGTATCAGTTGTTGGGCGAAATAGGGTTGTGGTTGTGTTTCAAAATTTCCTATAGGAGCGGTGCCGGCCTGAGAAGCTGCTGTTTGCTTGCCTTTTTCATAATTCCTGTAAATATTGGGATGCAGCATACAACTGGGTTCCAGTTTCGCAATTTCTTTTCCCAGGGTATTGATAAAAGTGTCTAAAGATTTACTTTTTAGGCCCAAAATAAGTCCCGGGTTAGTGCAAAATTGCCCTGCACCTAACATAATAGATCCGGCATATTGTTCGGCCCAGTAACTACTCTTTTCTTCGAGGGCAGACGGCAAGATCACCACAGGGTTAATACTGCCCATTTCTGCGAAAACGGGTATTGGTTCAGGGCGCTCATTAGCTAATTTATACAAAGCTGTACCTCCTCTTATACTTCCGGTAAACCCCACCGCTTTAATTGCAGGATGCTTTACAAGTTGTTGCCCAACTTCAATTCCGCTGCTATTCAAGTTGGAAAAAACACCATTGGGCATATCTGTTTTTTTAGCCGCATTTTGAATGGCCGAGGCTACCAGTTCACCGGTCCCGGCATGCATGGGATGACTCTTTACAATAACCGGACAACCGGCAGCAAGCGCACTGGCAGTATCACCCCCTGCGGTGGAATAGGCCAATGGAAAATTACTGGAGCCAAATACGGCAACCGGCCCTATTGGGAAGAGCATCTTCCTTATGTCAGCTTTTGGTACAGGAGTTCTGTTTGGCTGAGCAGTATCAATACTGGCCTCTACCCAGGAGCCATCTTCCAAAGTTGCCGCAAAGGTTCTTAACTGGCCTACGGTGCGTCCCCGCTCTCCTTTAGCCCGCCCTTCCGGGAGGCCACTTTCCCGGCAATAGGTTTCAATAAGCAGATCTCCCAAATCTTCTATTTCATCGGCAATGACTCTTAAAAAACCGGCTTTGCGGTTACCTGAAAAATTTCTATAACTTTCGAAAGCTTCTGAAGCCAGCTTTGTGGCTGCATTGAGTTCGTCCTCTGTTGCTTCATAAAAAAGCCAATCGTTCTCTAGATTTAATTTAGGGTTAAATGTTTTATATGTTTTGCTTCCTTTGGCGGAGCATTCATTTCCAATATAGTTTTTACCTGTAATCATTGTTTTGTTTGTTATGCCGTATGATAAGATGTTTTATTCAGAGTTTTGTAATCAGGCAATGTTGGTCTGGAGTGCATTCCCTCCTGAATTATTTTCAATACCCTTCGGCGTTCATCTCCATGCAGCGGTAGCCTGGGGGCCCTTACATTTTCTGTCCCTATACCTGTTGCGACTTCGGCCAGTTTAATATTCTGTACAAGTTGTGGACTAATATCCAGTTCCAATAGTGGTAAAAACCAGCGGAATATTTCCAGGGCCTCAGTAATTTTGCCTGCTTTTGCCAACTCGTAAATGGCAACGGTTTCCCTGGGAAAGGCACAGACAAGGCCGGCAACCCATCCGTCGGCCCCCATTAAAATACTTTCAAGCCCAAGTGTATCCACTCCGGTAAGTATTTTTAACCGATCTCCAAATCTGTTTTTAATACGGGTGATATTGGAAATATCACGAGTGGACTCTTTTACCGCCTGTATGTTCTCGCAATTTAGCATTTCTTCAAACATATCCAGAGTAACTTCTATACCATAATCAACCGGGTTATTGTAGATCATGACCGGCAAATCTGTACTTTGGGCAATGGCCTTGAAATAGGTCACAGTTTCATAATCATTTGCTTTATAACGCATTGGCGGTAACATCATAAGACCACTTGCGCCATACTTTTCGGCATTATTTGCTGCCATTATCGCACCCTTGGTGGATTGTTCCGCAATGTTTATAATGACAGGAATTTTCCCGTCTACAAGACTAACGGTTGTTTCTATAAGAATCCTTTTCTCATCGTCTGTAAGTGTGCTGGCCTCACCCAGTGTACCCCCCAGAATGATTCCGCTAACACCTGCGTCAACCTGTGCATTAATATTTACTTCAAACATTTTTAGATCCAGGGTGTCGGCCGCGGTGAATTTGGTTGTTACGGCTGGCATTACTCCTTTCCATTGTATTTGCATAATTATGAAGTATTAGTTGTAAACTGTAAAATTACTTATTTTACCACATTGAATTTATAAACTGTTGTGGATTTGTAAGTCTCACCCGGTTCTAACAAAGTGCTCGGGAATCCTTCCTGGTTCGGAGAATCGGGAAAATGTTGTGTTTCCAGGCAAAAGGCACCTCTTTTCAGATAGGGCTTACCACTTTTACCAATACTATTGCCATTTAAAAAGTTCCCGCCATAAAATTGTACACCCGGTTCAGAGGTATATACTTCCATTATTCTGCCACTGGTTGGCTCTGTTACCCTGGCGGCAAGGACAAGCCCCTCACTATTTGAAGGAGATTCATTCAGCACATAATTATGATCGTATCCACCCCCTAAAACCATTTGTTCATGAACACTTTCCAGGCCTGTTTTAATTGGTTTTGGGGTAGTAAAATCCAAAGGAGTACCCTCAACACTTTCAATAATACCAATGGGTATAAGCCCTGCATCCACTGGGGTATAAGCTGCTGCATTGATCAACATTACATGATCGTTGATATCGCCTTCTCCTTCTCCTTTGAGATTAAAATAGGAGTGATTTGTCAAATTTATAATTGTGGTTTCATCAGTTGTGGCCTCATAACTTATTTTTAATTCGTTATCATCTGAAATAGTATAAGTGACCTTTACATCAAGGTTACCAGGATAGCCTTCTTCCATATGGGGAGAGATGCGAGTAAATGAAATTGTATTGGGTTCGGTTTGTCGGGCTTTCCAGATTACGGCATCAAAACCAATTGTGCCTCCGTGCAAATGGTTTTCCCCATTATTTTTGGCCAATTTGTATTCTGTACCACCTATAGAAAATTTACCTTTTGAAATACGGTTGCCATATCTGCCAATGACTGCCCCGAAATTATTTTTAGGCCCATTTATATAGCCGTCCAGAGTTGGCAAACCCAGAACAACATCACCCATATTCCCGTCCTTATCCGGTACATGCAAAGCTATCAATCGTTGCCCATAATTAGTGAAGTCTGCCCGCAGCCCATTTTTATTAGTTAGGGTATATAAGCCGACACTGTCACCCTCAATTACTGCCTTAAAATCTGCAGGATTTATTGAATTGGAATAGGTATACGTTTTATGTTCCACCTCATTTTTTTTATTGGAATTATTCTCCTTACAGCCAAAAAAGGCTATAGAAATAAATATTATAAAAATATAGGAATAGATTTTCATAGTGCTTTAAATTTTAGGCCCTTAAAAATAGGGAAAAGTTTGAAGGAAAGGAGTATCAAAAAAGATTATTGTCAGTATTAAACTTATTATCTTTTTGTAGGCATATGCATTTGGGTCGGAAGAAACATTTTTTGAAATTATATTCTTAAATTGGCCCGATGCAACGATTTTGTACTAAGATAGTAGTCCTGCTGCTTTTTGTTCAATTTTCTCTAAGGGGCCAAATACAGGAAGATAAGGTCCTTCATTTTGCTGCCGGTGCCGTTTCAGGTGCTGCCGGTGCATTTATAGCTTCCAAAGTAACGGATAGAAATCGTTTTTGGACAGTTACAGGATCGGTTGCTGCCAGTCTTTTAGCAGGTTTAACCAAGGAAGCTATTGATAAAAGCAGGGGAAGTAAATGGGATAACGGGGATCTCGCCGCAACAGTTTTAGGCGGGGTTACCGTTGGGGTTAGCATTGAATTGTTTTCCAAAAAAAACGGGAAATACTATGTCCGTAAAAACAAATCCTCCAAAAAAAAGAAAAATAAATAGGTATGTTCTTGGCCTCATTGTGTTTAGATATACCAGCTTTTTACAGCCACTCTCTTCGCTTGAAATAGTAGATCATCCCCAGGAATATGGCCACCATTACACCCCATAGTACAAAATATCCATATTGAAATTTAAGTTCAGGCATGTTTTCAAAATTCATTCCATATATACCTGCAATAAAGGTTAGCGGGATAAAGATGGTTGCCATAATGGTCAGTACCTTCATTACTTCGTTCATCCGGTTGCTGATAGTAGTCATGTACATATCCATCAAACCCCAGATCAATTCTCTCTGAATTTCTATACTTTCGGATACCTGAATTATATGATCATACAAATCCCTTAAGTACAATTGTGTTTTTTCAGAAATGAGAGAGTCGTCAACTTTATCTATGCGGCTGACCACTTCACGCAGAGGATAAACCGCTCTTCTAATTTTTAGAATTTCCCGCTTGAGGCCGTGGATTTCCTGGATGAGATCGTTTTTTGATTTTTCTTCAAATAAATTTTCCTCCAATTCTTCAATCTTTTCGCCCATTACCTCAATTAGGTTAAAATAATTATCCACAATGGCGTCCATAAGCACGTAAAGCAAATAATCCGCACCATTACTCCTCACCCGGCCTTTACTATTTCGTAAGCGAAACCTGACAGAGTCAAAAACATCACCATCCATTTCCTGAAAAGACAATACATAATTGGAACCCTGAATAAAACTTATATTTTCGAATTTTAAATTCTGATCCTTATCAAAATAAAGCATCTTCAAGACTACGAAAATATATTCCTGATGCTCTTCCAGTTTGGGCCTTTGCTTGGTATTGGTAATATCTTCAAGGATAAGCGGATGCAGTTCAAAATCAGTCCCTAATTTTTCAATCTCCTTTACATGATTGAGTCCGTTCACATTAATCCATGTTATGGTCTCCTTATTTTCATAGGTAAAGGCTTCCTCAATATTTTTGAGTTGCTTTTCTTCCAGATAGTCCTTATTATAATCAAAAACATCTATAAATAGATTTTTATTGGCCTTTTTTCCTACATAGACAACAGTGCCCGGGGCTAATCCTGTTTTTCTAGCAATTCTTGATGTACCAGTTTTTTGCATGTCTTGAGCTTATAGTATTACAATGTAGGTCATTTAGGATAGTCTTACAAGCGTCACCCTAATACTATTAGGCACGTTATTGATTAGAAACTGGTATCTTTTTGTTATTTTAATAAGCCAAAAGATTATGTATAAATTAATTTGCAGTGGTATATTTAGGACCAAGGCAAATAGCAATGCAACAATAATCATTTCTGGAATTTAGATGCTTAGATGATATGTAATTTAATCTGTTTTTTGTATACTGATGAATTTATATTTAGTATACATTTATTCCAAATAGAAGTACTATAAAATGGATTTGAAAGACGGAGTAAAAACCGCAGAAAATAAAGTCTCTGCAGAGACCAGTAACTTAAGTTTGTATGTCAGGAATAAGGAGAATCCTTTGATAGACAGGTTGGAAAGTTATGAGGATATAACCAATATTGAAGTTGGGGATACCGGGCTGTACAGGGCCAAGACACTGGAGCGTGAGTTTAACATTCGACAACTTTATACAAAATATGAAGGTGACAATCCCACCGGAACCCAAAAGGACCGCATAGCATTTGCCCAGATTTACGATGCATTGCGAAGGGAGTTTGATGTAGTTTCACTTGCAACCTGCGGCAATTACGGAGTAGCAATGGCCCTGGCGGCCAATTTAGCAGGGATTAAATGTAAAATATTCATTCCTGAGGCATATCATACTGAGCGCATTAAGGAAATGGAAATGCTGAATGCAGAAATTATACGGTTACCTGCCAGCTATGAGGAAGTAGTTATGAAGAGCAGTAAACTGGCTATACAGAACGAGTGGTATGATGCAAATCCGGGTGGAGCCAATACCCCATTGCAAATTTCTGCCTATTCCAAAATTGCTGACGAAATTGTGGAGGACCTTGGTGATGCCCCTAAATATTGTGCGGCTCCCGTATCTAACGGTACGCTTTTTGCCGGAATTTACCGCGGTTTTGTGAGTCTGTATAAAAGAGGGAAAACCTCTAGAATTCCAAAGATGATTGCGGCTTCATCCAGTAGAAAGAACCCTATAGTTCAGTCCTTTAAACAAGGATTAGATGTGTGTAAAGATTTGAGTCCTGAAGTTATTAAGGAAACACAATACAATGAACCTCTTATTAACTGGCATAGTTTTGACGGGGATGAAGCGCTCTACGCCTTAAGGGAATCTAAAGGTGAAGCATTTAATATAAGTGACAAAAAGCTGAAGGAAATGAGCTCGCTTTTACTTAAAAAGGAGGGGCTAAGAATTCTTCCTGCGGCGACGGCTGGACTAATTGCATTATTAGAACTTGATGCAAAACTTGATTTTGAACCGGACAGGTATGTGGCTGTTTTAACTGCCAGGCATTAAGTATTAAACTATAGAAAATGAAAAAAAGTATAGACGGAAGAGCCCTGGTATACTGCGAGGGAGCATTCAATACTCCCAACGGAAAAACTGCTCACGGACTGGTGCGATTTACGGAGCGCTACGAGGTTGTTGGGGTTGTGGACAGCAAATATGCCGGTAATGACGCCGGCGATGTTTTAGATGGGAAGCCCAACGGAATACCAATATTTAGAAGTGTGGCGGCAGCTACAAAAAGTTTAACGGAAACTAAAAAGTTACCTTCTTATTTTGTAATAGGACTTGCTCCTGATGGGGGACGATTGCCAATTGCAGCCAAATCTGCCGTTAAAGAAGCCCTTGAAATGGGTTGGAACGTAGATAGTGGCCTCCATGACTTTTTATCCAAAGATAAAATTCTGGCAGCGCTGGCTAAAGATTGCGCATGTGTGATTAGGGATGTCCGCATGACCCCCGACAGGGATAAACTTCATTTTTTTACCGGGGACATAGAAAAGGTAGGCTGCCTTAAATTGGCTGTTTTGGGAACAGACTCTGCATTGGGTAAAAGGACAACTGCATGGATCCTTGTTCATGGCTTCAGGAGAGCCGGACTTAAGGCTGAGATGATTGGAACGGGACAGACCGCCTGGATGCAGGGGGCCAAATACAGTATGATTTTGGACAGTTGTATTAATGATTTTGTGTCAGGAGAAATTGAACATGCAGTAGTGAGCGCGTGGGAGAATGAAAAGCCGGATGTAGTAGTGATAGAAGGGCAGGGGAGCTTGATGAATCCTGCCTACCCCGGGGGTTTTGAAATTCTTGCAGCCGGGAGGCCTGACTATGTCATTTTACAGCACGCTCCAAAAAGAATGGAGTATGACGGATTTCCGGGCTATAAATTACATTCCTTAAAAGAACAGATCAATGCTATTGAAGTAATATCAGGGAAAGAGGTGCTGGCGGTTACCGTTAACCATGAATCAATGACCGAAGATGAGATTCTACCTGCCTGTGAGGCTATAACTAAGGAAACCGGCTTACCTGCGTTTGATGTTTTAGCCTACGGGGCTGATGAGCTAATTGATTTATTGAAGGCGAAAATTAAATGATGGACATTAGATCACTTGTTGTTTTTCCTTTACTTAGGGTACATAATTTAATCGTTGAGCCCAAACGTGTAAAAGCGGTTTATACGATTGTAAAAAATGGCGGAAGTGAAGAGAAGAATGAACTGATCTATTCCTACGACAAAGCCTATTTTGACCGAAAAAATCCGGATGATGTCAACCTTGCTTCACTTATGGTGGTTCAGGTAGCTTTAAATTACGGACTTTTTTTTGAGAGCATCGAGTTTGATGGTCTATTTGATCAGACTGATAAGCGATTTCTCCTCGATATGCTGGAAAACACATCCAGGGAAATTTTAGTCAACAAATTCCTGACCAAAAATGAATTTTTAAAACCACCATTTGATGCAATAACAGCTGAAAAAATGGATCACTATACTGCTGCGAAGTTAAATTTCACGAACCTGCAATTTGAACATTTGGAACTCAAAAAGTGCAAGTCGGAAACAGACAAATCACAATACGCGATTTTGAGTAGTGGAGGTAAAGATAGTTTGCTGACTTATGGTTTAATCAAAGAAATTGGAGAACCACACCCGGTTTTTATCAATGAATCCGGGAGGCATTGGTTTACAGCTGTCAATGCCTTTAAATACCTTGAAAAAACAGAACCTAATACGGCCAAACCCTGGTGCAACAGTGATCGCATCTTTAATTGGATGGTGCGACAAATGCCTTTTATTAAAGAAAACTTTCAGAATATCAGGGCTGACATCTATCCTATAAGATTATGGACAGTGGCTGTATTTCTTTTCGGGGTATTGCCTGTTGCACGCAAGCGAAATATTGGAAATATCCTGATAGGGAATGAATACGATACTACTTTAAAAGCAAACCACAATGGGATAACACATTATAAGGGCCTATATGACCAGAGTGCTTATTTCGATAATGCCCTTAGTCGATACTACCATAAAAAAGGGTGGAATATTTATCAATATTCTATTTTGCGAAGCCTGGGGGAACTCCTGATATTAAAGGTATTGGTAAAACGATATCCCGAACTGCAAAAACAGCAGGTGTCCTGTCATGCCGCACACGAGCAGGATGGACGAATGTTGCCCTGTGGCAATTGCGAAAAATGCAGGCGAATTGTAGGTATGTTGAAGGCATTGGATGAGGATCCAAAAAGGTGTGGCTATTCAGATGAACAAATAAAAAAAGGACTGGAAGCCCTCACAAAACAGAGTATTAAACAGCTTGGTTCCGATGCAGCGCAATTATATCATTTATTACTGAATAAGAAGCTCATAGAAGAAAACGAACATACCAGTAAACTTGCAAAGGAACACCCCGAAATTGTAAAACTCCGCTTTGACAGGGAGCGGAGTCATTTGGAAGATATGCCCAAATACATCAGAGGGCCCCTGTTCCGTATTTTCCAACAATATTCTGAGGGGGCGGTACAATTAAAAGATGGAAAATGGCATACCTTCGTATTTGATGGGGAACAATTAAATATTCCTTATTTTTTAACTAAGCAAAATGAAAACAACAACTAAAAAAGACGGGTTCCTTTGGGAGGAAATGACCTGGCCGGAAATAGAGGCGTACCTTAAAAAGGTAGATACCGCTATTCTGCCATGTGGAGCCATAGAGCAGCATGGACCACACCTGCCGGTGGATGTCGATTATTATGACGCCAAATACCTGGCTTACAAAGTGGCTGAAGGCTGTGAGGATCCAAAACCATTGGTGTTGCCTACAATTCCGTTCGGGGTGTCTTTTCACCACGATGATTTTAAAGGTACGCTAAGTGTTACAAATGATGCGCTTTCTAAATTTATTTATGATCTGGGAATGAGCCTTGCTAAAAATGGGATAAAAAAGCTGATAATTCTCAATGGACATGGAGATAATGCTCCTACCCTGAGCTATGCAGCGCAGATGATTACCAGGGATACAAATATTTTTGTGTGTGTAGATACGGGGGAGACCAGTGATGCCCACCTATATAAATTAATTGATACGCCTAATGATATTCATGCCGGTGAAATTGAAACCAGTACCACCCTTGCACTTCGTCCGGAATTGGTTCAAATGGACAAGGCTGTTAATGAGACCATGATGTTTGACAATAAATATCTGGACTATGACAGCGAATCCAGTGTCAACTGGTATGTACATACCCATAAAATCTCAGAAAGTGGAATTATGGGAGATGCTACAAAGGCTACTGCCGAAAAAGGCATAAAAATGTGGGACCTCATGATCCTGCATATGATTCGGTTTGTTGAATCTATTAAAAATGCCCCTTTAAAAGATTTATACCAAAAGCGGTATTAATGAAAATTACAAAAATATCTTATGAGCAGCTTCATTTAAAACTTGAGGAACCCTATACCATTGCTTATGAGACCATAGAAGAAACGAAGAACTTTATTCTGAAGCTGGAGACAGAAAGTAAATGGACGGCTTATGGTTGTTCAGCTCCCGATATTACCGTTACAGGGGAAAGCCCGGAGCAGGTTGAGGAAGCCATTAAAGATATTATTATCCCTTATTTAAAAGGTAAAAACCCATTTACCTATGCCCGGATTTTAGCAGAATTAAAAGAGTTGTTAGGGAGTAAATCATCTGCTCTTGCCATGGTGGATATTGCTTTGCACGACCTAATATCAAAGAAGGCAGAGGTGCCATTGTATCAATTTCTTGGTGGATATCGCAATTCTATTGCAACAAGCATAACTATAGGAATCTTGCCTTTGGATGAAACCCTCCGGCGCGCGTCTGATTTTGTAAAACAGGGATTTTCTATTCTTAAAATCAAAGGAGGGCATAATTTGCAGGAAGATATTGAAAAAATGATCCGGGTGCATGAAAAATATCCAAAACTGGTACTTAGGTTTGATGGAAATCAGGGCTATAATGTTCCAGAATCGGTTGCCTTTGTAGAAGCGACCAAAAAAATCGGAATCCAGATATTTGAACAACCCACAAAAGTGGAACTGGAAAAGAAATTGGGTAAGGTAACAGATCAGGTTCATATTCCTGTAATGGCCGATGAGAGTATAAAAACACTGGCCGATGCTTTTCGGTTGGCTCAAAATGAGCGTATTGATATGGTTAATATTAAATTGATGAAGGTGGGTGGTATTTCTGTGGCAAAGCATATTAATTCCGTGGCAAAATCTGCAAATCTGGAAGTCATGGTTGGATGTATAGATGAATGTAGTTTAGGAATCTCTGCAGGACTTCATTTTGCCTTATCACGACCCAATATCCATTATGCGGACCTTGACGGGCATTTGGATATGGAAAACGATCCGTTTCTGGGTCTTTTCACTCTGGAAAAGGGCATACTATATCCGACGGAAAATCCCGGTTTGGGATTGATAGACTGGTAAACCCCCTCACATCAACGCAGGACTTTTATATCCACAGCTAAAGTGCAACTATGACCGCCTGTTGGGGACAAAGAATTTAGCTCCTTTATCACTATCTGGTTCAACTTTCAGAACTAAATTTCAACCACAAGTTTCCCTTTAGCCATATTGCGTTCCATGTAAATATGGGCTTTAACGATTTGGTCGAAACGGAATACCTTGTCCACATTAAGGCTAATCTTCCCATCCGCAATGGCATCAATAAAGTCCTGAAGCATTTCCTTCTTTAAATTAGAAGCTTCTCCCATATATACCGTTAGTTTTCCTAAAGAAGGGATATCACCCATTGGGGTGAATTCCCTGAGCGTCCATTCGCCCCCGAGTATTCCTGTCATACAGACCACACCCCCCGGTTTTATGCATCTTAAAGAATCCTTCAATGTTTTTATGCCAATTAATTCCAATACTTTGTCTACTCCTTGTGGAAATAATTCTTTAAGGTCCTGAGAAACTGTTCCATTATCGATTAGTACGTGGTCTGCTCCATTTGCCGTTAAAAATTCCTTCTTAGCCTCATTCCTGGTTGTTGATATTACGGTAAGTCCTATTTGTTTTGCCAACTGGCAGGAAAGCATTCCTATGGAAGATGTTCCACCTCTTATTAGTAAGGTTTCGCCATTCCTGACCTCCAGTGCCTGGGTTAACGATCCAGAAACAGTTTGAAACATTTCGGGAATGGAACCAAGGGTACTCCAGGGTAAATTGCTCTCAAAAGGGAATACAATTTGTAAAGGCACCAGGGTATACCCGGCGTAACCTCCGTCAAAATCCCTTCCCATTCCCCCCATAATTGCAGCTACCTTCTGCCCTTTTGTATACGTGCCGGATAAGTCTTCTTCAACGGTCCCCACACATTCAATTCCCTGTATTCTGGGGAATACAACATTTGGGGAATGGCCCTGACGGGTAAATAATTCAGATCTGTTTAAACCAAAAGCTTTTACTCTAATTAATACCCACCCTTCTTTTGCTTCAGGGACAGGTTTTTCCTGTATTTCGATCATTTCCGGCTCGCCCGATTTTAAGGTAACTGCTGCTTTCATGTACTTCATTTTGTATAAATTTAGGGGCATACATATATTGATATAAAACAAAATAACGATATTAATCAATTCATTTTATCTCTACTGTTTGCTTAAATACCGGGATTTTAGCACCAATTATTCCACGCCATCTGGCAAGAGATAATTTGGTAACATCATCTGTAGTAATGTCCGGATTATTTGGATAAGGAAAATCTATTTTCTTTATAAAATCTGTAGATCCGTATGAATAAGTAGTCCCCAAAACCAAATGGCCCCAGTTAAATTGAATACCAAATCCTAAGCCAAGATGAAAATAATCAAAATCGAGGTTAACGTCCTTTTCTTCGTCTCCTACTATATCAAATATATTGGCATTACTTTTAGCGGCTGAAAAATCTGTGGAAAAACTACCAAAAAGTTTATATTTCTCTGTAATATATACTTCAGTGCCCACTCCGTAATTTATTACCGAACGTAATTTCGAGCTTAAATCAAAAGATTTAATCTCATCTATGCCATCTTCAATTACAGGAAGCGTTAAACGGTCATATTCATCAACCTTGGCATGCCAGTCGACTTTTAAATGCAGCATACTTTTCCCAATTGGAACACCGGATCCAATGGCGATTCCCAATGGCACTTTTCTGGATGAACCAATGTTTTGCAAATCCACAAATTTAAAAATATCTTCCTCAACACTATTTCCTGCCAATGTCTGCTGATATTTAAATTTTCCGTTACCCTTAATTTCCCAATAGGGCAAATCGATATTCAACCCTAAACTAATTTTAGATAATTTCCAGGCAAAACCCAATTTCCAAAACATTCCGTAAGATTCCTGTCTAATTCGGAATTGGCTATAAAAGAAATTTACGTTTTGACTTTCTTCCTGGGAGCTATAGGTTAAAAAATTTGACCCTTGATAGTCATAAACCGAAGCGAAAACGGAAACACCTATACTAAAATTTTCGGTTATCAGTTTTCCCCAGGTTAAGCCGTACCATTCGTCTGTTTCTTTATATCCTAATTGTATTTCTCCAATAAATCTTTCCACTCCATTATTTTCTTCAAGTAGGTCCCCAGGCTGAATTCCCGTCGAATAGTTGATATTAAAATTCGTTTTGGCCCTGGAGATAAAAGAATAGGCAAAATTATGGCCTTTTAAAGATTTTAGTTCAAAAGTCCCGGCGAGCATACTTGGTATTCCCTGAAATTTTGAACTGCTTAATTTTGTGTTTTCACCAACAGCGTTCTTAATATTAAAACTAATATATTGGTAGGCCTTGGCATCAATTGAAAAAGCAGGATTTTCCACCATAGCGATTCTTGCAGGATTATAATAGGTCAATCCCAAATCATCAACACTACCCGTAACGTTTCCGCTTAATAAAATGGATCTATTGCCGAAATTCTCACTATTATAATTATCTCCCTGAGAAAAAAGGGAAATTGAAATTAATAATATGGGTAATATTTTTTTCATTACAAATAATTGAGGTCGAAAAAAGGTATCTCATATTTATACATTAGTTGTGGAGAAAAAATATTTACCGAATCCCCATGAAAAATTTATTGAAATAATTAATTAGGGGAATTTTTATAATCCGCTAACAATAATACATAAGTCGAACTTGAATTAAAATGAGATTGATCATGTTATTGCAGAAGGCCTTTTTTGGAAAATGACAAGCTAAACCCGAGAGATATTATATACCCCTGGTATAGAGATCTATTGTTTGAATAGTGGAATTAACTTGTTAGGTGAATAAACAAAAAAATATGTTTTCATTTAATCGATTCATTGATTTATTCTCTTTAAAATCGAAAAATAAATGTGTCGGCTATGTGCAATGTAGCTTATGATATAAATCATCAAACTTCTGAAATCGCCGGTTTAACTTAGTACCCTAAAAGAATAAACAGGATGATTGTATTTGTTTTTGGTTTACCGGGTACAGGAAAGAGTTATTTTGCTTCAAGACTTGCGAAAATGATAGATGCCAGCTATCTGAATAGTGATAAGTTAAGGAAGGACCTGTTTGCACAAAGAACATATTCCTGTCATGAGAAAAAAGTGGTTTACGATACTATGCTCTGCAAGGCGAAAGAAGCAATTACCAAAGGTCAAAATCTGGTTCTCGATGCCACATTCCATAAAAAGGAAACCAGAGATACTTTTATAAAGCAATTATCAGATCAGGGAGAGGTTTTTTATATTGAATTACATTCGGCAGAAAGTACGATCAAAGAACGATTAAAAGAAATCAGGCCTTATAGCGAAGCTGATTTTGAAGTGTATAAACTAATCCGGCAACAATGGGAACCGTTTAGCGAGAGCCATTTGGTGTTGGAATCGACAAATAATAACATTGAGGAAATGTTGCTAAAAGCTGTACAATACATAGGTTGGAAGCATGATACAGGAACAGATAAATAGCTTGCTCCTGGAAGGGGAATTTCCGGAAGATTCAGCTGAAAGGGAATTGATTGAAACCCACATATCATGGGTGTTTATTTGCCACCAATATGTTTACAAAATTAAAAAGCCCATTAAATATTCATTTCTTGATTTTTCTACTCTTGAAAAGCGCAAAAAATATTGCAAAAGGGAAATTGAATTGAACAAGCGGCTAACCAATGACATTTACCTGGATGTTGTTACGATAAATAGATTGAATGACCATTATAAAATAGGAGGAAATGCGGGAACGGTAGTCGATTACGCCGTGAGGATGCTTAAAATGGACGGGGATAAACAGATGGACCGGCTTTTGGTTCAAAATAAAGTAACCAAATTGGACATTCAGAACCTGGCCAAAAAAATTGCGGTTTTTCATGAGAATACTGTTATAATCTATCAAAAAGACGTGCTGGATATTCAGGAAGATTTCAACGATTTGGAAGGAGAAAAGGGGTATCTCGCAAGGCAGACCAATGGTAACTTCTATGCAACTATTATTGGCAGCGCCATAAAAGTCTCCAATGATTTTTTAAAAAGGAACAAGGATTTGCTGACCGGCAGACTCAGGGCCGGTTTCTTCAGGGATTGCCATGGAGACCTTCATTCCAGAAATATTTTTTTATTACCGTCACCTCAACCTTTCGATTGTATTGAATTCAATGATGATTTCAGGCAAATCGATGTTTTGAACGAAGTGGCCTTCCTTTGTATGGATCTCGATGCATTTGGCAAAAATGATTTATCCGAGCTATTTCTAGAATATTACAATCAATTTTTCCCCTCAATGAGATCGTCTGAAGAACACCATCTTTTTGTTTTTTACAAGGCCTATCGCGCGAATGTGCGTGCCAAGGTCAACAGTTTGCGGGCAAAAAGTGCGGTAAACGAAAAAGAAAGAACAAAAGCATTGTCTGAAGCAGATAAATACCTTCGGTTGATGGAGAGCTATTTGACAACCCTTGGTTAATGATAAATCGTTTTTAAGAAACCCTCACGCTATTGTGTGAAGAGCTTTATGTTTGCGGTCCGGACGGGATTAATTTCCTCTCTCCGTTCGGAAATCGGCCTACGGGGTGGGCCTCGCAATTCATTCATCCCTTTGCCACTTCGCGTCAACCTCACCTTACCTAAACATCAGTTACTCTGTATATTGCGGTGGTCTTATATTTAATTATTATTCCACTGATTTATGTCACTTATATTAATTCCATACCTTTGGAAATACAACAAATCATTTCTTTCCAATGATTAACTTCTTTAGAAAATTCCGCAAACAACTCGCAGACGATAACAAGCCTTTAAAATACATGAGGTATGCTGTTGGGGAGATTGTATTGGTCGTTGTGGGGATTTTGATTGCTTTGAGTATTAATACGTGGAATGAAGAGAACAAAGCTCGTAGGATTGAACAAGATATGCTTAATGAGATTAAATTGTCCCTCGTCAGAGATCTGGAAGATCTTGAAATGAACTTACAAATTCACAATCAAATCTTAAGGAGTCAGGATATACTAGTTGAGTGGCTGGAAAATGACAAGGTATTTGTTGATAGTCTCTCATACCATTTTGCGAGGGTTAATCATCAAACAGAATTTATATCAAATGAAGGAGCGTTTGAAACGTTAAAATCAATCGGATTACGCAGTTTATCTAATGATTCGATCAGAATAGACTTGCTGAGAATATATGATCTGCGATATAAGATGTATCGGGAATTTCAAAATTATTACAGGAGCAATTTAGATCATATAATCAAAAATGTAAATCCAAAGTATTTCGAATTTACCGAAGATATCACCGTATTACAAACGGGAAAAGGTGACCTGGAATTAAAATGGAACGACGAAACTCAAAAAAGTAAAACAAATAAAAAAATAATCGATGCTAAGGATATTGGTCAAGGTTCTATGAGCCCTAAGAATGTAAAGAACATAAGAACGGATTCAATTTATTCGTACTGGCTTAGAACCAACAGAAATAACAATGACAAGTTTATTCATTTTGGAATAATTCCTTTGATATTGGATATAGATGCACTTATAGATATAATTGAGGACGAGTTGAAATTATATTAATTACACAAATCAAGTTTCTATGTTTAGATTCTTTCGCAAAATCCGCCAACAACTCCTTAGTCAAAATAAGATTTCTAAATACCTTTTGTATGCCATTGGCGAGATAGTACTGGTAGTTATTGGGATATTGATTGCTTTGCAGATCAATAATTGGAATGAAAAAATCAAAACCCAAGAAAATGTACAAGCTCAATTGATTAACGTTATTGATGCGATCGAAAGTGATGTAAAAAGCTATGAAAATCTTTTGTCCCAAGAAGGATTTCGATTTCATGCTGTAAAATACTTATTAGGACTGGCTGAAGAAGAAATTCTCATTTACAGTTATGACTACCATAAATTTCCAAAGAATGAATGGTCTTTTATGTGGGACAAACCAATTCCCGAAGAATATGATGAGGAATATATTACAACTTGTTTATCTATCTTAGATAATGGCCCAACTGCGGTATAAATTTTTCCATTTATAATTACAGCACCTGTTCCATGTCTGCCACGGACTAAATCAGGAAACTTCTCCCATTTCATTTTTTTAATATCCAAGGCTTCAACTTCGGCATGAGCTTGTACCTGGCTGGCACTTTCTCCGCCAATTATTATAATTTTTTGTCCCTCTACAACTGCCGAAGAACCTGCTCTTTGAGTAGGAATATTTAGGTTTTCGGGTAGTGTTTGCCAAGTTTCTTTAGAAAAATCATATACATCAACCGCGGCTTCCGTTAAATTCAAATATTTATCAATTTTACCGGAAGTACGTTTGCCTCCTGCCACATAGAGTTTATTATTGACAACTCCCACGCTCACATGGTCTCTTGCGTGAGGGGCATCTGCAAGTTTACGGCATGTATTTGTTCCCGGATCGTATTCATCAAGCCAGGCCACGTGACCGTCCCAATGACCATCAAGTGCACCTCCAACCAAATAAATTTTGTTCTTAAAAACTGTACAACCCGCTGCGCCTCTAAGTCTATCTTTTGGTAATTCAGGACCTTTGCGCCATTCATTTTTCTCAATATTATATATGAAAATATTTTCAACGGGCTTTTCATTAGGAAATAGTGTTGTACCTGTAAATGCTCCTATAACATAAATTTCGTCATTGTAAGTAACAGCCTGGAAATGGTGGAATTCGATAGGTGTATCGGCATGTTTTGTCCAGGTTTGAGTATTAATATCGAAAATCTCCGTTGGTTTAATACCTCTCCCTCCAAAAAGGATTATTTTATTTCCAATGGAGACTAATGAGTTTTCATGTCTTTTGGTACAAGGACTTGACAGATTTATAGTTTCCCAATTTTGTGCAAGGGAGTTTTGAAAGAAGGAAAAACTAATTGCCAAAATGGTAAATTTTATTAGTTTCATTGTTCTGAGTTAATTGAATTTAAGATTTGCTTTAGGCTTCTCCCTGATATCCCAAATCTGTTACATCAATGATTGCCAGGAACCGGATATAGGTATTAGCTAATATAAGGATATTGAGTTATTGATTATATCCGGCATATAGAGGTCACAGGTTGCCTTTTTAATAGTCCCTTAAAATGGCCGTTTTAGAGGACTACTATTCTTTACAAAACCATATCAAGACTGATGTTTTTATTCTGTTGACTGACCTTTGTTATTAATAAGGTTTTTTTATTTGATGCGTAGTCTACTGTAATCTCGTTGCCCTCCATTTGACCTATTAAAGCCGCTCCCAAATGCGTGAATAACGAGACGTTGCTTTGGTTCGAATTGTCTTTGGCAGGCAATACCAATTGAAAGTTCTCCTGATGATTATCCTTTGAATTTATTGTGACTATTGAATTAATGCGTACCACATTATTGGGCATTTCATCTTCAGAATAAATTTGCGCCGTTTCCAATTTGCTTGATAATTTTTCAAGATTCTTTAGCAAGGTCCTATCCTTATAATAACCTGAAAGATTGATTAACCTTTTTAACAGTATATACTCTTTTTTTTCAATAACTAAGCTTGCGGAATCCATTACCTATTTCTTATGTATTACACATCAATTATGAATTTGTGGGCCTAATTGTCCTTATGGGATAAAGTATTAGGGCTAACACGGCAATACCAATTATGAACAGAAAAGCGACTTCAAGTTTGGATAATAGCATGTTCATACCAAGCGATTTATTGGAAAGCTGTGTCAACTGCCCACTTTGTTGAAGCTGTATTTGGGAGAGACCATCCAATTTTTCTTCTATTTGTTTAAGGGTTTTTATTGCCACTTTATTATTGTTATCCACAGTTTCCGGAGAAGAAGTGGCTAATCTATTCTCTAATTCCCGTATGCTCGAAAACAGAACTTTCAATTCACGAAGTAGGTTGGATTCTTTTGCAGTTAATTCCGTAGCCTCAAAATCGGATAATAGCCCTTCTACTTTTTGATTTTCGGATGCACTATTTTTGAAATTCTCCTTAAGAAGGAACCGCAGTTCTTTTGCGTGAAAGATATTGGTCAACTGATATATCATATCTTGCGCTACGACCCTGTCCTTGTAGACCGAATTGACGGTGGTCTGAATGGTTGAGAAATGTCTTTGGTCCAATCTATTGGAACCCAGGACCAATAGAAATGCCATGGCCAGTACTAAACCTATCTGTATTCGTTGGGGTGTTGTGAGTTTCGTAAACATGTCTTCTATTTTTCTTACTACTATTCGTTGGCGTATTTTAATTCTTAGTTGGTCTTAATTTAAAACCCACCTGGTCATTGTCTTTTATTTAGGCAAAACAAATGCTGCTGGACCAGGCGGGTTTCATCAACCAACCAACCAAAATAATTACAGGAGCTCTAATTCGCCGGACGCCAGGGCTTCTTTAATATCTACAGATACCACGGTGTGGCTTCCGAAGAAACGATTGCCATCTGTACGCTTGATTTTAACTAGTGTTGTACCATCTTTTTTTTCCTTTATCGATGTCACCACCACTTTTTCACCTTCCACTCTTTTATAATTGGCGATACCCCCTCTTTTTATAATGAAGTTCGCTCTTGGGAAATTAATGTGTTTGTATCTATTTGTTTCGGGTTTACCGATTTCAAAAACATCGCCAACTTGAACGTCGGTTGCTGTTTGTTCAACAGTCGTTTGTGCATTTAACATACTTACTGAAAATAACAGGGCAATTGCATACTTGATCATATCTATATATTTAGGGTTTATTAAAATTTAAATTGTTCATTACTATTTTTAGAGGCCACTGTAGCCTTCTTTATTTTACTTATTCGTGTCTTCAATTTCCAATTCGTACTTTCCTTTTTTCTAATTGTTTTTATGGTATTCAGTGTAACTGGTAAAAACATTATCATTTGCTATCATTTGTATTAGTACCATATAAGGCAAATGGCATGCCCATAAAACTACAGCGCATACCAAAAAATATAACTAATTGAAAATCAATTATTAAAATTCTAAAATTTAAAAAGGATGATTTTGAAGAGTGAGTAGAAACTCCTTAGGCGAGGAAATTCTCCCCACTTGATTATTTCAATTTATCCCGTAAGGTCTTACGGTCTATCTGAAGTATTTTGGCAGCTTTGGTCTTATTGCCCTGGGTGTGATTGAGTACACGTTGCACATATTCCTTTTCCATTTCACGAAGGGGAAGAAAACCGGCAGCAGGAAAGTCTATCTGAAATTTCAGGAAGTCGGGAAGGTCTTTAATGTCGACTACTCCATCGGACATGATTACCGCCCGTTGTATGATATTTTCCAATTCCCGTATATTGCCCGGCCAATGGTATCGTTCTAAAACCTTTAAAGCTTCTGGTGTAATACGAAGTAATCTGTCTTTGTATTCAACACCGTATTTTCGCAAGAATTTTTCGACTAGTAAGGGTATATCTGATTTTCTATCCCTTAAAGGTGGCACGTTGATTTCAACAACGGTCAAACGATAATAAAGATCTTCCCGAAAATCTTTGTTTTTAATATCCTCCAAAAGGTTGGCATTGGTAGCCGCAATGATCCGGATATCTACCTTTTCCGCTTTTTGTGCACCTACTTTTGTAATTTCCTTCTCCTGCAGTGCACGAAGTAGCTTCGTCTGTACCGCTAAGGATGCCGCACCAATTTCATCCAGAAAAAGTGTTCCGCCCTGTGCAGCTTGGAAAAATCCATTGCGGTTTTCATTTGCTCCTGTGAAAGCTCCCTTCATGTATCCGAAAAGCTCGGCTTCCTGCAAATTCTCGGGAATGGCACCACAGTTGACTGCAATAAACGGGGCTCTTGAAAACTTACCGGAATAGTGAACGGCACGTGCCACCAGTTCCTTTCCTGTACCACTTTCACCTTTTATCAGAACCGTTGCCTTATTGTCTTTTACCCGTTCAATAATATTTGTAACTTCATGGAAAGCTTCCGATTCGCCTACCATATCGGTATAAGCATTGCCCTTTAAGTTTACTTTTTTGGATTTTCCATCTGCACGTTTCGCACCATGGGCGAACGCCTTTTCGATACCCTGTTTTAATTCTTCTTTTGTAAAAGGTTTGGTGAGATAATCGATTGCCCCAGATTTAATGACTTCCAAAGCCCCAACTACTGAAGGATAGCCCGTAACGACAAGTTTAGGCATTTCCGGGTAATGTTCATTTGTGTATTTGAGCAATTGAAGACCATCCACCTCCGGCATTTGAATATCGGTAATCAATAAATCTATAAAGGTATCTTTTAAGATAAATAGGGCTTCTTTTACCGAAACTGCCTTATATGCATGATAGTCCATCGATTTTAAATGCCGTTGCAATAGCTCTAAAATATCAATGTCATCATCTACGATAAGAATGTTCTCTTTGTGCAATGCCATAATTACAATTTTGGGAAATCAACTGTAAATATAGTTCCTTTAGGGGTATTCGGTTTATGTGAAATACTTCCTTTATGACTGTTAATTATACCATGTACCACGCTAAGTCCCAAACCAGAGCCTTCTCCAATGGGCTTGGTTGTAAAAAAGGGCTCGAAGATTTTATCTTCATTTTCAGGTGCTATTCCCTCGCCTTCATCAGAAATTCGAATCCTGATTTTGTTTTCTTTTTCGGTTACGCTTACATCAATATTTCCGCCAACGGGAGAATAATAAGCAGCGTTCATGATGAGATTGAACAATACCTGTGTCAATTGAACGGTATCGGCTCGAAGTTCCATGGAATCATTATTGAAGGACTTCGTAAGTTCTATTTTCTTTTCTCGCAATGAAGGACCAAGTAACTTTAAGACATTTTCTATGACGGGTTTTAATTCTACCACTATCATTTCCTGCGGCATTTCACAGGCGAAGAACATTAGTTTTTTTACAATTTCACGACTGAAGATGGCATTGTCCATTATCTTTTTTAAATCCCGGACGGCATCAGGGTTTTCAATGCTATCTTGCAATAATTCCGTAAAACCAAGGATATTGGCCAATGGTGTATTGAGTTCATGGGCTATACCCGCTGTGATTTCGCCGAGGATGTGCAAGCGATCCGCGCGTTCCATTTGTCTTCTGGCTGTTGCTTCACTATCACGAATCTGTTTTCGCTCCAAAAGATTTCCAACGGCAAGACTAACGTTATCCAACAAGGTCTGCTCTTCCTCCAAAAAGTCTTCAATGGTATATTTACTTGCCGGATATCCAACGGTTATAAGACCTTCAATCTTGTTGAAAACCTTGATGTTGGATGTTAAGCAAACGCTGTTGGTATTATAATCTTCCGTTTGTACCTCATAGCCGCAAACGGAAAGATGGGCTTCCGTGTCGCCTACAAATTGCCATCCCCTTTTTAGACAGTATACTATCGCTTCGAGTGACGATTCCAATTGGTCGTAGTCTGAATTTACTATGATGGAGGTAACCTCATAGAGACAGGTCAGCTCCTTTACACGTTCTTTTAGTATTGCCTCGACAGAATTCATACTTTGGGTTCTTGATATAATCAAATGTAAAGGTCGAAATTTTTTTTTTAGAATTAAAAACCAGATGATCCGTTTGATGGATTTGTTATTAAACCCTGTGCGGGTGAAGAAAGTTTCATTGAACGAACTATTTATGGTACACTACCAAAACATTATTTTTCCATCAGTACCACCCCCCACAAAGGATAGAATGGTAATAAGGTGGAAAATAATACATATAGTTTAACAAATTTTGATTGTTCTGTTGATAGGATACTAATATAATTCTGCGGGGTAAAAATCATATTTACCGCAAATTTGAGCTTATTTATAGGCATTCCAAAGTCGTTTGCCGCAAAAATGGGTTTCTTGAAATGTAAACTTCCGAACCAATTCTATATTAAAACCCTGATAAACAATGATTTATTTGTAAATGTAATACTGCAACACTGCGCAAGCGTATTGCCCTCTTGCTATTCCATTGCTTATATTCTCATGAAACCTGCGAGTGATACTGTCCATTGTTTTTTGAATCGCTCCTTGAGTATTTGTATATCCTCGGTCAATTTGCCATCAATTACTTTGGCAGAAATCCGGGTTGTTTTTAGCGACCTATGTCCCAATATTTGTACTACAGATTCGATGGGCACCCCATTGGAGAGCATTACCGTTGTTGCAAAGGTTTGCCCTGCTAATTTCTTTGGCTGGTACTTTTTTGTTCCGTCACTTAAAAAGTAAACTTTTACTTTTCGAAACTAAAAAACCCCTCACACTTTTGCGTGAAGGGCTCTATGTTTGCGGTCTGGACGGGATTGCTTTCTCTCCACTTCCATTATTACTTCAGTGGATCAAAAGCGGCCAGTGGGGGGTGGGCCTCGCAATTCAACCGCCCTTTGCCAACTTCGTTGGCTGGTACTTTTTTTGTTCCGTCACTTAAAAAGTAAACTTTCACTTTTCGAAACTAAAAAACCCCTCACACTTTTGCGTGAAGGGCTCTATGTTTGCGGTCTGGACGGGACTCGAACCCGCGACCCCCTGCGTGACAGGCAGGTATTCTAACCAACTGAACTACCAGACCAATTTTGTATTAAGCGTTTATAAAAAGTACGATTTTTTTGATTTTTCAAAAATCGTTCTCTATTTATTGCTTCGGTTCTTGTATTGAACTCTTCAGAATACACCAATTTCCATGGTATTTTCTTTGAAGTGTATTTAGAAAGGCCTTTATTATGATAATTTACTCTTTTTATCAAATCTTTAGTTTGACCAATATAAAAAGAGTTATCTATGGCACTTTCAATGATATATACAAAAAACATACTTCTAAGAACATGTTTGCCTTGTGACAGGCAGTCCCGAGTACTCGGGATAACCAACTGAACTACCGGACCGTGGCGTTTAGCGTGTGCAAATATACGCTGCTTATTGAATTCCACAAACAATTTTTTTAAAATTCGGTCGGAGCTATAAAAAATTCTGGCGCTCTATCATAAACGTATTCAATACCTTTGTAAAAGGATTCCGGATATCTACCTCCACATATTTAATTTTGTATTGCGCACATTTTAGTTTTAAGTCATCCAAATATTCATTTATTCCACTTTCATATGCTTCTTTAACGCTGTCGGCATAGAGGTCAATATGGCTTCCTGTTTCTACATCAATAAATCTTTTAGGGGTGTTCTCAAAATTAAAATGCAATTCCGTTTCTTTGTCCAGTAAGTGGAATAAGACTACTTCATGTTTGTTGTATTTTAAATGGCGCAAGGCATCAAAAAGATTTTCATCTGAAGTGGCGGTCTGAAACATATCTGTAAAAAGAAAAACAAGACTACGCCTTTTTATCTTCTCTGCTATCTGATGTAAATAAGTATAGAGCTCTGTTTGTCTGGCTGGCTTCCTTTCCAGGCTTATTTCACTTAGCTTGGCCAGTAACATCTGGTGCTGTCTTTCACTTCCCTTCTCAGAAGCGTAAAAGGAATATTCATCCGAAAAAATACTTAATCCTACAGCATCGCGCTGTTTTTTAAGAATGTTCATTAATGCGGCAATGGCAAGTACCCCAAAACCTATTTTATTTAAATGATCAATGGAAAGCTTTTGTATTTCCGGATAGTACATTGATGCGGAGTTATCCAGGATCATATGACATCTCAGATTCGTCTCTTCTTCATATCTTTTGGTATAAAGCTTGTCTGTCTTTGCAAACAACTTCCAGTCTATGTGCTTGGTGCTCTCTCCGGTATTGTAAATTTTGTGTTCCGCAAATTCGGCAGAAAAACCGTGAAAGGGGCTTTTGTGAATTCCACTGATAAAGCCTTCCACAATCTGATTTGCCAATAATTCCAGGTTTTGAAATAAGGGAGCTCTATGTAATTCTGACCGCAAATCCATAGGACCAAGATAAACTAAAAAAGGTTTAGCAATTGCTAAACCTTTTGTAAAATAGGAGTTTCTTTTTTATTTATAGAACCGCTTCAATAGCATCGGTATACACTTTTTTAGGGGATACTCCTACCTGTCTGGTTACGATTTCACCGTCTTTAAACACAAGAACGGTTGGAATATTCCGAACTCCGTATTTTGCAGCGTATTCCTGATTTGAATCGACATCAACTTTTCCTACAACGGCTTTACCTTCATATTCAGCACTTACCTCATCTATAATAGGTCCTACCATTCTGCAAGGACCGCACCATGCTGCCCAAAAATCAACCACTACGGGTTTATCACTTTTTAAAACTACCTCATCAAAAGTAGCATCAGTTATCTCTAAAGCCATATTGTTTTTATTTAGAATTATGCAAATTTAGTCAATTATTCTGCCTTTTCATTACTGCAATAGTATTCGTTTTTCCTATTACACCATTGAAAAAGCTTATTTAATTCAATTTATAGTGTACTTCCTTCTCTTCCAAAGCATGTAATAGTTCACTGGTAATCTCTACTTTTTGTTTTCTGCTGGACAGGTTTACTTTAATTTCTTCGTTCATTTCATAAATCACAAAATTGAGTGGATGCTTGCCTTTATAAGAGACAAGAGTATCCTTAAGCTCGCGGATGTTATCTTCTTTGAGCTGATCAATATTAAGTTTTATGGTCAATTTTTTCGCGAAGTTTTCCATGGTATCATGCAACAACATAAAATTGACAAACTGCAGTCTAGCATCACCTTTTTTTCCGGTATCCCGGTTAGTCCATCCTTCGCGTACAAATACTTTGATAAATACAAACGAATTGATCATTAAAAAGTGCCTGAATTTTAAATATTCTTCCCCAAAAATGCGAAACTCCATACTGTCTGTATAATCTTCCATGGTAAAAAGGGCCCAACCTTTGCCATTTTTGGATACACGGTGTTGTACATCGGTGATAACCCCAGCAAAAGACAACTCCCTGTTTACATATTCTTCCAAATTGGTAAAGAAAGATACATTGGCATTGCTAAAGGCATTTATCTCTGTTCTGAAATCGTCCAGAGGATGCCCTGAGATATAAATGCCAACCACTTCTTTTTCTCTTCGGAGTTTTTCCATGGTACCCCATTCTGCACAAGGCGGCACTTCAGGTTCCGGGATTTGTACGTCACTCGCATCACCAAACAGGCTTACCTGTGATGAGTTTTCACTTTCCTGAAATTTTGAGCCGTATTTTATTACCATTTCAAGAAAGGTGCTGCCATCGCCCTCTTTATGGAAATATTGGGCTCTGTGCGTATTCCCAAAAGAATCGAATCCACCGGCCAGAGCCAGATTCTCAAATGCTTTTTTATTGGCTGCTCTTAAATCTATTCGTTTCGCTAAATCAAATACCGATTTAAATGTCCCGTTTTCTTTACGGTTTTCAACAATAGTTTCCACAGCAGAGCGTCCTACACCTTTTATGGCACCCATGCCAAAACGCACTGCATTATCTTTATTTACTGCAAATTTATAATAGGATTCATTGACGTCGGGACCCAAAACTTCCAGCCCCATGCGCTTGCATTCCTCCATAAAGAAAGTAACCTGCTTTATGTCGTTCATATTATTGGACAGTACAGCCGCCATATATTCTGCCGGATAATGCGCCTTTAGATAAGCCGTTTGATAGGCGATATAGGCATAACAGGTCGAATGGCTTTTATTAAATGCATAGGAGGCAAAAGCTTCCCAGTCTTTCCAGATTTTCTCTAATATTTCCCTTGCATGACCATTCTTTTCACCCCCATCCAGAAATTGCGGCTTCAGTTTTTGAAGCAATGCAAATATTTTTTTACCCATAGCCTTTCTAAGAACATCCGCTTCACCCTTAGAAAAATTCGCAAGCTTTTGCGATAAAAGCATTACCTGTTCCTGATAAACGGTTATTCCGTAGGTTTCTTTAAGGTATTCCTCCATCTCTGGAAGGTCGTAGGCAATTTCTTCTTCACCATTCTTCCGGGCGATAAAACTCGGGATGTACTCCATTGGACCAGGCCGATAGAGCGCATTCATCGCTATTAAGTCATCAAAAACAGAGGGTTTCAGATCTTTTAAATGCTTCTGCATTCCCACAGATTCATATTGAAATATCCCTACGGTATCTCCCCGCTGGAATAGCTCATAAGTGGCCGTGTCATCCAGTGGAAATTCGTCCGGATTTAATTGTATGCCATGTCTGGCTTTAACAATTTTCACCGTATCCTTAATAAGAGTAAGTGTTTTTAAACCCAGGAAATCCATTTTCAGCAAACCTGCATTCTCAACAACAGAATTATCAAACTGGGTTACATAAAGGTCAGAATCCTTGGCCGTTGCCACGGGGACAAAATTGGTGATATCATCCGGAGTAATAATTACGCCGCAGGCGTGTATGCCTGTATTCCGTAAAGATCCTTCCAGTACGCGTGCCATATTCACCGTTTGTGCCTCCAGGTCATCTCCTTCCGAAATGTTGAGCAGTGAATTCACTTTTTCCAGTTCATCCGAGCGAAAGCTCTTTTTAAGGTCAGCTTCGGGAACTCCAAATATTTTACTCAATTTGGACATATTTGGAATCAGCTTTGCAATCCTGTCTGCATCATTCAGCGGCAGGTCCAGAACCCTCGCGGTATCCCTAATGGAAGATTTGGCAGCCATGGTGCCATAGGTAATAATTTGGGCTACCTGGTTGGCACCGTATTTATTGATGACATAATCCATGACTTTCCCTCGCCCTTCATCATCAAAGTCAATGTCAATATCGGGCATGGAAACTCTGTCGGGGTTGAGGAACCTCTCAAACAGAAGGTCGTATTTAAGGGGGTCAATATTGGTTATCCAAAGACAATAGGCTACTACAGAACCGGCAGCAGACCCTCTACCGGGGCCTACAGAAACGTCCATATTTCTAGCTTCCCGGATAAAATCCTCTACAATCAGAAAATAACCCGGATAACCTGAATTTTCCACGGTCGTCAACTCAAAATCAATGCGTTCCCTTATTTCATTTGTAATCTCACCATATCTTTTTTTGGCTCCCTCGTAGGTAATATGCCTTAAGTAAGCATTTTCCCCTCTTTTACCACCGTCTGCTTCATCCTCTTTAATCTTAAACTCATTGGGAATTTCAAATTCAGGTAACAGAACATCCCTGGCCAGTTCATAAGACTCAACTTTGTTTACGATTTCCTGAATATTTATAATAGATTCAGGAAGGTCTTTAAACAGTTCCTTCATCTCATCGCCACTCTTAAAATAGTATTCCTGGTTGGGGAGGCCATATCTGTAACCACGTCCCCTTCCAATTGGAGTGGCCTGTTTTTCTCCATCCTTTACACACAGTAATATATCGTGGGCAGCGGCATCTTCCTTTGCACAATAATAGGTATTGTTGGTCGCTATTAATTTTACCTGATGCTTATTGGCAAATTCAACTAAGACCTTATTCGCCCTTTCCTCATCTTCCTGACCATGCCTCATTATTTCAAGATAGAAGTCATTTTTGAAAACAGATTTCCACCACAATAAAGCCTCCTCAGCCTGATTTTCTCCAAGATTTAAAATTTTGGAAGCTACTTCACCATAAAGGTTTCCACTGAGAACAATGATATCGTCTTTATATTGGGTAACAATATTTTTATCAATTCTGGGAACATAATAGAATCCGTCAGTGTAGGCTAAAGAAGACATTTTAGCCAGATTGTGATAGCCGTTCTTATTTTTGGCCAGCAACACCATCTGATATCCATAATCCTTTAAATTTTTATTGGAATGGTCGTCACAAACAAAAAACTCACATCCAATGATGGGTTTAATATAATTTCCGGGGCCTGCTTCTCCATTTCCTTTGGAAGCAGCTTCTTCCACTAATTTATTATGTGCCTTTACCTCTTTAACAAAATGAAAAGCCCCCATCATGTTGGCGTGATCTGTAAGGGCTACGGCAGACATGTTGTTTTCTGCAGTACTTGCTACCAGGTCCTTAATTTTAATGGTTGACTGCAGCACTGAAAACTGAGAGTGGTTATGCAGATGTATAAAATCTGCATCTTCCAGCGACTTGATATTTTGGCTTAGGTCTTCTTCAGTAACTGCTACAACATCCAAATTTTTAAGACGTTTGGCTATCTTTTCGGAAGCCTTCTTTAAGTTGATATGTTTTAAGCCTATTAATTGGATTTCCCCTGGGTTGGCCTCGGTAAATTTTTCAAAATAATCTGATTTTGCATTCAATTGCCCTGCGGTATACTCTTTTCTTCTTAGAAGTTCCAAAAAGCAACGGCTGGTAGCTTCCACATCTGCAGTTGCATTATGCGCTTCTTCAAAGGGAGTATTAAATAAATATTGATGAAGCTCAGTAAGTGTAGGAAGCTTAAATTTACCCCCTCTTCCTCCGGGAAGTGCGCAAAGTGTTGCGGTTTGTTCGGTACAAGTGTCCAGTACAGGCAACTCTTCTAATACAGTTTTGATCTCAGTCCGGTAATATTCAGCACCGATGACGTTAATATCAAAACCAACATTCTGGCCAACTACAAATTGTGCCCTGGAAAGAACTGTATTAAATTTTTCCAGTACTTCGTTCAAAGAACTGCCCTTTTCAAGGGCAAGTTCAGTGGAAATACCATGAATTTTTTCAGCGTCGTACGGAATATTGAAACCATGAGGTTGTATCAGGTAATCCTGATGGTCCATTAAATTTCCCAGTGCATCGTGCAATTGCCAGGCGATTTGTATACAACGCGGCCAATTGTCCGTGTCGCTTATCGGAGCATCCCACCTTTTTGGCAGACCTGTGGTTTCAGTATCAAAAATAAGGTACATTGGAGCTGTTTTTCAAATTAAAAAAATGTAGCTAAAAATAACTAAATGCGGCCTTTCGGGAAAGTGTATTTGTTATGAGTTATCAACGTCTATTTATCTCAGGATAATTTTCGTGTCAGTTATTGGGTATTTATTAAAATAGCGTATATTTGCAGCCCTTTTAAGGGAGAATAATAAAAGAATTAATAACCGAGGGTCGGGCACCCTGCAAAATTAATGTGATATGCCAGTTAGAATCAGACTACAAAGACACGGAAAAAAAGGAAAACCATTTTATTGGGTAGTTGCCGCAGATGCGCGCTCAAAAAGAGATGGCAAGTTTCTTGAAAAGTTAGGAATTTACAATCCAAACACTAATCCGGCTACAATTGAATTAAACGTTGATAATTCTGTTCAATGGTTAGTAAATGGGGCTCAACCTTCAGATACTGCCAGAAGAATTTTATCTTATAAAGGTGTTTTATACAAGCATCACCTTTTAGGTGGTGTTAGAAAAGGAGCTTTAACTGAAGAACAGGCTGAGTCAAAATTCAATGCCTGGGTGGAAGAAAAAGCAAAAGCAATTGCGAATAAAGAAGCAGGTTTAGATAAGGAAAAGGCGGAAGCGAGGGCTAAAGCATTGGAAGCTGAAAAAGAAGTAAACGAAAAACGAGCTATAGCAGCCTCAGAAGCATTAAATGCAGATGCTGAAGCAGAAATAACTGAAGAAGCTATTGTTGTAACTGAAGAGCCCGCAGTTGAAGCGGAAGTAACTGAAGAAGCTGTTGCTGAAAAAGTAGCAGAGGAAGTTGCTCCTGTTGCTGAAGAAGTTGTAGAGGAAGCTACCCCTGTTGCCGAAGAAGTTGAAGAGGAAGCTGCTCCTGCAAAAGCAGAAGATGCTGTCACAGAAGGGGATACGGAAGAAAAGCCGGATGCCTCTGATAAGAAAGAATAATTTTTAGGACGAGATGCAAAAGGAAGATTGTTTCTACCTGGGCAGAATCGTTTCAAAACATAGTTTTAAGGGTGAGGTACTTGTAAAACTCGATACCGATGAACCCGGGATATACGAAAACATGGAATCAGTTTTTGTTTCATTAGGAAACAATCTGGTTCCATTTTTTATTGAGAAGTGTTACCTGCATAAATCAAACCTGCTGCGTATTCGGTTTGAAGATATTTCCAGTGAGGCTGATGCAGATAGGATCATGGGTAGTCACCTTTATCTCCCTTTGGAATTTCTACCCAAACTTACCGGAAACAAATTCTATTATCATGAAATTATTGGGTTTGAGGTCATCGATAGCCAGCATGGGAACATCGGAAGTATTTCAGCTGTAAATGACTCTGTTTCCCAGGCGCTCTTCGAGTTAAAAAAAGGGGAAAAAGAACTATTGATCCCTGTAGCCGATAATATTATTGACAAAGTTGACAGGGCCAATAAAATTCTTTACGTAACTACCCCTGAAGGACTTGTAGACCTTTATCTTTCCTAGTATTTCCAATTGAGATTAGAAAAGGATAGTATTTGTTAGGTTCTTTCTTTTTTTCTAACTTTCATTATCTTTTATTTTGGTTTAAAAATGAACATCCGAATTGTTTTTTATCTTTTGGCTAATGCTTTATTTTTAGGCTGCGCAAACGAACCTTCCAAATCTATTGAAGGTTTTGAAATACACCCTGATTTTAAAATTGAATTAGTTGCTTCTGAACCATTGGTTTATGATCCGGTGGACATGCAGTTCTCTCCCTCGGGCAAAGCCTATGTTTTAGAGATGCCCGGTTATCCTCTACGGGATGAACAAAGCCGTATTATACTTTTGAAAGATACCGATGATGATGGAGTTTATGATGAAAGGAAAGTCTATGCTGACAGCCTGGGAGTAGCTTCCTCTTTTATGTTTTATAAAGGTGGTTTTCTGGTAGCTTCCCCACCTCATCTTATTTGGATTTCGGACCAGGACTTTGATGGGTTGGCCGATGAACGAGTTGATATTATGGATGGCTTTAGCAATGATAATCTTCAGCATAATTTTAATGGATTGACTTATGGAATGGATAACTGGATTTATGCCGCAAATGGAGGAAACTCAGGAAAACCGTATTTTTCATCTAAACCTGATGCTGTTTTGAATTTAAGAGGTGGTGATCTCCGTCTGGATTTGGAAAATGAAATTGCCGAAAGAGTAGGGGAATCTTCCGGTGGATTTAAAATTACTTTTGACGAGTGGGGTAGATTGTATGAAACGCATAACCTGGAACATGTTTCCCAATTGGTATTTGAGGATCGTTATTTTCAAAATTTACCTGTTACCCCTGTCCATGCATTAACAAATATCTCCGACCATGATGAAAACGGTTTGTCTAGAATTTATCCCATTGGTGAGCAGGAAACCAGGGTAAATCATCCTGAGCAATCCGGGTATTTTTCTGGTGCATGCGGAATTACATTTTATGGGGGAGGAATTTTCCCCGAAGATTTTAATTCATCTTTATTAGTGGCTGATTGCGTTCTGAATCTCGTCCATATGGACCTGTTATCAGAAAATAAAGCAGCCTCCAGGGCAAGCAGGGTTGGAGATAAAACCGAATTTCTGGCGTCTAGTGACAGGGCATTCAGACCTGTTAATATGACTGTGGGCCCGGATGGTTCTCTTTATGTTTTAGACATGCACAGGGAGGTCATTGAACATCCTGAATGGATTCCGGATGATATTGAGGCCGAATTGGATTTAAATGCCGGGAGAAAGAAAGGAAGGATCTACCGTATTACCGGAGTACAGTATAACTATGAAAAACCAAAAGATCTGGAAAGTTTCAGTGAAATAGAACTTGTAACAGCCCTTGGGAACAAAAACCAATGGATAAGGAAAACAGCGCAACAATTACTCGTAACCCAAAAGAACTATAAAACAGTTCCTTTACTGGCAACACAATTGGACAGCACTCAAAATCCGTTAGCAAGAATCCATAGTTTATGGACACTGGAGGGCTTGGGTAGCCTGAATAAGAAGCAATTAACGAAAGCTTTAAATGATCCTTATAGCCCTATTGCCGAAAATGCCCTGAAAATTCTAGAGACAAGACCAGAAGAAATTAACGAGTTTATGGAACCATTGCTGGGTTTGACCCTGGCAAGTAATCCACGCCTTAGAATGCAGGCTGCTCTTACTCTTACTGCTATCTCAGATTCTTTATATTCTACACATAGGGGTCAAATAGCGTCCTCAATGAGAAAGGTATTAAAGGAAACTCAATCCGATCAATGGAACAGAATGGCAATGTCATTTGCATTAAGCAGACAGGCCAGCCGTTTTGTAGGAGAAGAATTGACATATAACGGGGAGCTAACAGAAGATCAAAAGCAGGTACTGGGAATTTTGACCGCAATAATTGGAAAAGAAATGGATGTTCCGAGTATTAAATCTGTCCTGGATGGGATCTATAAAAGCAATATACCAAAATCTTTAAAAGCCGGGTTTATTGAATCACTCTCCAAAGGATACATACAGAGGATGGATCAAATGGCAGACAAAGACAGTGAGAATTCAATCATAAAGGCTTTGAGAGCTCTGGAAAACACCAATGACCTTGGAATAATAAAAGCCGCTGGAGAACTTCGCCTGGCCATGGGATTTCCTTCTTCTGAAAAGATCAATGAAATAATGGCGAAATCCCAGAAGGATATTTTAGAGCAAAAGGGGAGTACAGATGAGCAATTGCTGCAACTAAAATTAATTGGCTTGTCTGATTTCGAAAACAGGGCCTCTTTGCTTTACAAACTGCTGGATAGTAAAAGACCAATGGTTTTGCAAAGGGAATCCCTTCGACAATTATGGAATTCTAATGAAAAAGAAGTGGGGCCAAGGCTTTTAGGCATGTGGAATTCTTTGGCTCCGGAAGCCAGAAAGCACGCAACAGATATTCTGTTATATAAATCTTTTAATCATGATGTACTTCTAACTGCCATGGAAGATGGTACAGTGAACCTCGGTGAATTTAATCTTGACCTGGAGCGCAGGAGAGTGTTATTGTTTTCTGATGATAAAGATATTCGAAAACGAGCGGAAGCATTGTTTTCGGATAGCGGAGTTGTTCAAAGGAAACAGGTAATATTAGAAATGCAACCTGCTTTAGCCCTCAGTGGTGATTCAGAAAAGGGAAGCATTGTATTTAAAAATTTGTGTTCAAGTTGCCATATTTATGGAAGTACAGGCAATGAAGTTGGTCCTGTTTTAACCGAAATAAGCAGGAAAAGTAAGGAATCTCTGGTTCATGAAATTCTGGACCCTAATGCCGCAGTGGATACGCGATATTTAAACTACAAAGTAATCACAACTGGCGGAAGCATCTATTTTGGGCTTGTCAGTAATGAAACAGATACAGAACTGGCATTAAAAATGACAGGTGGGGAAGAAGTAATTATTCCTAAAAATACAATTGAAGTCTTTATGTCTACCGGAAAATCTCTAATGCCGGAAGGACTGGAAGCTGGAATTAATAAACAGCAAATGGCTGATTTGCTGGCATTTCTTCAACAACCGCGATAAAGAACTTAAACTTAAAGTTTCATACTTTCCTATATGGAACTTAAAAGTTTCAAATTAATCTATCAGGAAATGGGTTTTTCGAAATTGTTTTAGCAGCGATGAATTTAAAGATATTTTAAGCCAGAGACATTTTACAATACTCCAGACACTTTTTAACCTCCTCTACAGCATTTGAGCCTTCCGGGATATCGTATTCCAGTTCTATGGTTACGGGAAATTTATACTTGTTATCCCTGATTAATTGAAGGGCCTGGGTTAAAGGAGTATCTCCGGTTCCCCAGGGAAGATTCCCTTTGCCATGCTCCGGTGTTTGTCGATCTTTGGTGTGCATGCTCATTATCCGCTTATGTTTGCTCTTTATAATTTCCAGCGGGGCTTTATTTCCGGCCGCTACATAATGGCCCAGGTCCAGGTTCAATGCATTGTTCTTAGATTGTTTTAATGCCGTATCCCAAAAGGTGGGTGTCTGTTGCTCATGACCGTGATACGCAACATAAATTCCGTGTTTGGCGGCCATATCTCCCAGTTTTTGGGTATGAGCATCATCTCCGGGGTGTTCCAGCGTAACATGACTTGCCCCTAATGTTTTAGCTGCCCGCATTCCCCAATCAATTTCTTCATCAGTATTCTCCTTGCCAAAGGCCCTTGGTTTAAAGGCATATATGGTGACTCCGGCATCATTATACATCTTTCTAAGCTCGGCAAATTTATCCATGGAAACTGTTGAACGCCACTGGGCTTCTACTTTGTTATAAGCCGCCATTTCTTGCTGCAGTTCTGACAATTCTTTTTGTTGCCCTTCACTTAAAACATCCCCATTCCTCTGAGATCGCATTAACGTATAATAGCGACGCCGGTCGAGGGTATTTTCCGGTTTCCCTGCATAAGTTTCCGCCGGATCTCCCATAAGTTCAATGGCACTTATACCACAATCCAATATATATTTTAAGGTAGCCTCGGCACTTTGATCCGGCATACTCCTGAATGAATAGGTAATTACACCAATCTGCACCCCGTTTATAATTGAACTTGGGTTGTTATAGGATTTTACCCTAGATGGTGCTGCTAGAAGGGCAGGACCACTAATTGCCGTACCCGCAACAAAGGTAGCTGAAGTGCCTATAAACTTCCTTCTGCCTAGATATTTCATAAAAGCCGTGTTTAATTAATTCAAAATGTACTCAAAGAGACATTTAATTTACAATTTTATCTGCATTAAGCAACCCAAATAATTTTAGCTGCCTCATTGACCACGGAATTTCACCTTCTTCTTCCAAACTTCCGGTTAGCATAATTCGAATGAACCTGGTTCTTACCGGGTCGAATGAAATGGCAACATCCTGCTGATTCCCTTCACCTTTGAATGCTGAGGCCCATTTTGTACCATCTATAGAAACCTGAATATCATAATTCCTTGGATAGGTCTGGTAAGGGGGAATTCTCTCGCGATAACTTCCTCGCCTTTTAGGAGGCGAATTAAAATGGATTTCCGTGATACTCCGGGCTTCCGGAAATTCGATTTGATACCACATTCCCTTTTTCTGAGTTTCCCCAGTGGTCCATCCTTCAAAATTAAAAGCACTGGATGGGGAGTCCTTTCCGCCTATTCTTGTTGGCGCTGTGTGACTGGCAGTTACCTTCCAATAGTCAGTTGGAGTAATAATTTGCGGCACGGATGCCAATAATTCGTGATATTGGTAAGGCCCTGTTTTTGCAATGCTTTTTTGGCGTACTTCAGAAACCTGCTCGGGTGTGATTAGTGAAGCTTCATTTGTCAAATTCAAACGAATGTAACTTGCAATATCCGCGATCCAGCCATCGGACTGTTCCCCCATCCCCACCATGATCCCTCCTGGGTAGGTTTGTCCATCTAAAGGCCCGTCCAATCCATGCAGGAGTGTTTTTATAACATATTCCGGATGCGACTGTACTCTGGGAGAGCCGGTTAATGGCGGCGCCATAATTGTTCCGTTACCCAGGGAAGTGCCTGTGCCGTCGGGGCCGTGACACTGTGAACATAGTTCATTAAAAATAATAGAACCCCTTTCCATACTCTTCTGTTGTGACACTGTTAATTCCGGACCCGTATCAATCATCCACCCCCTGATCTCAACCGGATTGAGGATCTGATCTCCTACTACCTGTATCCCTTTTGTACTGTTGGATGCCATCAATGTTGCGATGTCATCACGCAGGGATGGGATATCAGTTAATTTAGCGGTAAGCATAGCCTGCAAAGCAACATCTGCATTTGTGTCTTTCATCAATAAGCTGTAGTCTTGGGCCAATTGCTTTTCTCCTTTTTTATATAGCGTTTCACTTGCCCTAAGCGCCTGTATTCGCATGCGCGGATTTGCATCCATTAATAAGGTACGAACCAGCTCTTTGTCAAGAGCACCCAGGCCTTCCAGACTCCACAATGCATGAAAACGCGCTAAAAGGTTTTTGCTTTCACGAGCCATTTTTTCCAACTCTGGTGCTACGCTTCTGTCCTGCGATAAAACTATCAATTGCTGCGCCTTATCTCTCCACCAGCCATTCGGGTGTTCCAGATGCCTGACCAAATCGGCAGGACTTTCATCCAACATTCGGGGCTGCGTTTTATCGCGTTCATTACCCTCATGAGTAATACGCCAAATCCGACCTAAACCCACTACTTTATCCAATTGGTATTGCTCTATTTTGGTTCTGAGATAGGTGCCTTTTTGTGCCCATTGTCCTTCTTGTATGATGCCATGGTACATATCAACTATATATAGTGTCCCATCCGGGGCGGTAACCATATCAACAGGTCTGAAAAGTGGATCTGTACTGCGCAGGAATTCCGATTTATCCTGCTGATAAACATTATGCAGAGTAGTTAGTCCTTCGCTTACTACGGGGTTAATCTGCCGGACTATTCTCGCTACGGGTTCCCCATAAAAGAGTTGTCCGTATAACTCTCTGGGTAAACGATCTCCCCGGTAAATGTCATTACCGGCAGAGCCGGTCACCCTGTTCAAAGAGCCGTCGGGTTGGCGAACTTCGTCCATGCCTCCCTGCATATCGGCTATTTTAACCGGGGCTCCCCAAGGTACTTCGAAACCCTCAGCAAATTGATCTTCCACGCTGAAAGTACCGTAGTGGATAGGAAATTGAAAATAGGAAGGTACACCACTCGCGCCTCCCTGAAACCAAAGCTTACCATCATCATCATGGGTAATGCCCCATTGGGCGCGGTTGAAGCCGGTTTTTTCCCGAATTACACCACCTGAGGTTTCTTTGACTCTGAAAGCATTCACTGTGCTGTAAAGCCAATTGTCCATACCCCAATACATAAATGCTTGCTGATGTTCCACATTTCCTGAACGGCCATATTTATTGGTAAAAAATTCCTTTTTATCGGCTACACCATCCCCATCGGTATCGGTATATTTATAAACGTTATCCGCATCGGACTCCATAGTCAGGACACAATCTTTCCCATATGGCAAAACAAATCTTGGAAAGATAAGGCTGTCTATAAAAGTGGTCCCTCTTTCATAGATTCCATCGTTATTTTTATCTTCCCAGCGTGATATTCTGCTAACCGGTTCCAGGGTTCCGTCAGAATCAGCAGTCAACATATACGTTCGCAATTCCAACACGTACATCCTGCCGTTTCCATCAAAGGAAATGGCTCCCGGCTGTTCTATCTGTGGTTCTGTGAGCACATAGTTTATATGATACCCTTCCGGTAACAGAAACTGCTTGGCCTCCTCAGCCGGATATGAGGGTAAAACCGGTGACTTAGGATCCAAATCTATCCCTTTCCAATCCGGTGCTTCCGGGTCTGCTTCTTCCGGCAAGGAAACTAGAGGCAAAGTATCTGTCATCGATCCTATAACTTTAGAAACATTATCGGGCTCTGCTTCTTTTGGGGCACATCCGGTAATGCAGCCAACATATAAGGCAAGTAATAATCGCAACACAACAAGGGGGCTGGCATTTACATTAAAAGCCATGCGGGGAAAAGGCATATTTTCAAATTTAAAGATTGAAAATATGAAAAATTAATTAAATTGACTCACAGTAATATTTTATTCATTTGAAGCGAATTTCATCTCAGGGAACATTATGATCCAACATTCCGTAATTTTTAAATTGAAACATGCCAAGGGTTCCGAAGCTGAAAAACGTTTTATGGAGGCTGCCATGCGCCTGGCCTCCATTCCGGGGGTATTGAACTTTAAACGATTCAGACAAACCAGCAAAAAAAATATTTTTGACTATGGTCTGGTCATGGAGTTTGAATCGGCCATAGCATATGAAGCCTATAACCAACATCCGGAACACCAGGAATTCATTAAGGATTACTGGGTAGATGGTGTTGACGATTTTCTTGAAATCGACTATGAACCACTACATTGATTATCAAAAGAGTTCTTTACAATCGGTTCGGCATAAACCTGTTGATATCCAAATTAGAATGGTTGATTTAAATGTATATCATGTTCAGAAATAGCCTTATCCTTATCTGTTTTGCCGGATTGCTTTCCTGTAAGAGTAAGGACCCGAAACCCACATTAAAGGAGGAGTCCCTGCCTAATATCGTACTAATTTTCACAGACGATCAGGGGTATCAGGATGTTGGCGTTTTCGGAGCTAATGACATTTTAACTCCCAACCTGGATCAGATGGCGATGGAAGGGGTAAAATTAACCAGTTTTTATGCTGCACAGGCAGTTTGCTCTGCTTCAAGGGCAGGGCTATTGACAGGCTGTTATCCAAATCGAATAGGTATCCATAATGCCTTTATGCCTGAAAGCAAGATCGGACTTAATCCTTCTGAAACCACCATAGCCGAGATGCTAAAGGCTAAGGGATATTCCACCGGTATTTTTGGGAAATGGCATTTAGGGGATCATCCGGATTTTTCACCAACCAGGCAAGGTTTCGATGAGTATTTTGGGATTCCCTATTCCAACGATATGTGGCCCTTGCATCCCCAACAGGGACCGGTTTTTAATTTTGGACCTTTACCACTGTATGAGAATGAAACCATAATAGATACTTTAACAGACCAGACTCAATTAACCCGCAAAATTACGGAGCGAAGCGTGGATTTTATTAACAGGAACAAAGATCATCCCTTCTTTCTGTATGTACCCCATCCACAACCCCACGTGCCATTGTTTGTCTCCGAAAAGTTTAAAGGTAAGTCGGGAAGAGGATTATATGGTGATGTGATTATGGAAATTGATTGGTCTGTAGGACAGATTTTAAAAGCTTTAAAAGCGAATGATCTGGATGAGAATACGGTAGTTATCTTCACTTCAGATAATGGTCCCTGGTTGGCATACGGGAATCATGCCGGAAGTGCTATGCCATTTCGTGAAGGTAAGGGAACAGCATGGGAAGGAGGCCACAGGGAACCGTTTATAATCCGATATCCCGATGGTTTAAAAGGAGGCAGGACTATTGATGCACCTGTAATGGCAATAGATATCTTGCCAACACTGGCCGAATTAACGGGTTCGGTATTGCCCGAACGTATTATTGATGGTAAAAGTGTTTGGAAATTACTTAATGGCGAACATAAAGAGAGTCCACAGGAGGCTTATTATTTTTATTACCGGGTGAACGAGCTCCACGGTGTAAGATATGGCAAATGGAAACTTTATTTCCCTCATAATTACAGAACAATGGAAGGTCAGCAACCAGGCAAGGATGGTCTTCCCGGGGATTATGTGTATATAGATATAAAGGAAATTGAATTGTATGATCTTTCTGTTGATCTTGGTGAAAAGGAAAACTTAGCAGGCGAATATCCAGAAATAGTAGAAAAAATAAAACAACTGGCAGATAACATGCGAAATAAATTGGGTGATTCGTTGAGAGAAATGGAAGGAACTGAAAATCGCCCGGCAGGGACAACAGAATGAGAAGGCCGTTTAAGTTTAAACAATTTACCGTGTATCAGGATCGCTGTGCCATGAAGATAGGCACGGACGGGGTTTTGTTAGGTGCCTGGGCCGGTATTTCAAATTCGCCGGAATCAGTTTTGGATATTGGTGCCGGTACGGGCCTCATCGGGCTAATGCTGGCTCAAAGATGCCATGCGGAAACAATAGATGCCATTGAAATAAATACAGATGCTTTTGAACAATGCGTTGAGAATTTTGAGGGCTCCCCCTGGGCGGATCGCTTGTTTTGTTACCACGCCTCCCTGGAAGAATTCCTGGATGAGGTAGATGATAAATATGATCTGATTATTTCCAATCCCCCTTTTTATTCTGAAGAAGTTTCCAGTGGGGACGATGCCCGTGATTTGGCCAGGCAGAATAGTGCTCTCCCTTTTAAAGATCTTCTGAAAGGAGCAGCAGACTTGCTATCGAAAAAGGGTGTTTTCGCCATTATTATTCCTTTTAAAGAAGAAAAAGAATTTATAAATGAAGCAGCAAATATCGGGCTCTATCCTATGCGTGTATTGAGAGTAAAAGGCCATCCGGAATCTGAGGTTAAAAGAAGCCTGTTGGAATTACATCTGAAAAAAACAAGCGTTTCGAAAAGTGAGTTAACCATAGAAAAAGAAAGACACCATTATACGCAAGATTATATAAATCTAACTAAAGAATTCTACCTGAAGATGTGATACTTAAGCTATTCTTGAGATCGGCCTGGTAAGGCAGGTTGGCCCTCCACCACCTTTATAACTTATTTCCTGACCCTTATATGTAAATACAGTACATCCTGCCTTTTTCAATGCATTTTCTGTTTGGGGATTTCCTGCCACCATAATGCACTGTCTGGGTGCTATAGCCAGCACATTGCAACCCATAGATTCAAATTCAGATTCCGGCACCTCTATGAGCTTATAACCACGGTTGAGTAATTCATTTCTGAATGAAATGGGCATCAGAGGGGAATAAACGACTGCCAGATCTTTATCTACCGGGCTTAAGATGGACATTAAATGAAAGACATCTGCAGGGCCTTTGTAATGGGGAAGCTCTGCAACCAGGACCTCAACCTCATAGGGAGCCAACAGTTCTTTTAGTTGGGCAATTCCAGATGAATTAGTGCGATACGTATGCCCAACTGCCAGGGTGTTTTCATCTAACCATGCCACATCACCTCCCTCAAGAGTGCCTGGGTTTTCTATAGTTCCAAGAACGGGAATATTATTGGCTTCAAAGTATTTCATCTGTGCCGCAGGTTCCACAGCCCTTGCAGGCTTGCCCATATTGCAAATAATCATTCCGTAATCTGTGGCTATGCTGGCATCCCGGCAATAGATGGAATCTATAGTAACAGAATCAGATTTAGGGAAGTAACTTATATGGGGCACTTTTTCGGCAAATAAATTTTTGAAGGCCTTATATTCTTCATTTGCCCCGGTCAAATCCGGTTTGGAAAGGTAATTAAGTGCAGTCCATTCATTTTTTAGCTTTTCCTCACCAATAAAAGCATCCTCCACGGTTTTGATGAAAACAGATTCCAATTTTTTGTACTCAGATTGACAGCTATATTTCATCGAATTATTATTTTGTGGAATCTTTATTCCTCCATTTCACAAATACATAAAAGGGTATTCCGACCATTAATAAAATAAATCCCCAAAACACGGCCTTTTCGCCTGCCCCGAAAATGGCCCAAAGGGAGTAAGAAAAAGCTAAACTGCCCATACCATATATTCCCAACCAGGGCTGGGAAGGCAGCTTTTTCTCCAAAAGGATAGAGACATAGGCAGCGGAACTAAAAAGATAGGGAATTAAAGCAGACAATGTGCCCAGTAAAATTAGAAACCTGAATTGCTCTACCAGGCCTTCGGTATAGTTCATCAGCATTAACACAGAGGCCAATATACTACCTATCAGCATTCCATAAACAGGGACTCCTCGTTTGTTTTCCTTTTTAAAAATTCCCGGAAAGAGTTTATCCTTAGCGGTAGCCCTTGGTAATTGACCTACAATTAAGATCCATCCGTTAAGGGCTCCGAAGGCAGCAATTGCTGCTCCGCCGGCAACAAGCTCGCGCCCTAATTCCCCGGTCATAATCCCCATGGCCTCGGCGAATGGTGCTGGTGACACCGCAAGATCCTGTAGTGGAACCATCCCCATGACTGCCATTGTTCCGAATATATAAACCAAAGTGGTAATAATTGTTCCCAACATGGTAGCCCTCGGGATGGTTTTTCCGGGATCTTTTACGTTATCTGCAGGAATAGTTGCACTCTCAAATCCCAAAAAAGCGTAGAGGGTCATCGTTGAAGTTATAGCTATGGCCTCAAAACTTGTTGAATCACTTACATTGAATGGTATAAAGTTGTCAACATTAAAAAAGAAAAAGCCCCCAACAATAATCATGAGTAAAGGGGTTAGTTTAAGTAAGGTGGTTACAACCTGTATTCTTCCTGATTCCCTTAGGCCTCTGGAGTTTACCCAGGTGAGCAACCAAATAGCACCCAGGCCGGTCAGGACAGAAGCGATCGAATTTTCCTCCAACATCGGAAACAACACTGTTAAAGCACTTACAAAGGCAATGGCGATTACTGCCATACCAACCCAAATGGAAATCCAATATCCCCAGGCCACCAAAAATCCGGCGAAGTCCCCAAACCCGACTCTAGTATAAGCATAAGGTCCCCCACTTTTATTGAGGAATAATTTACTTAACTTACTGAAAACCAATGCCAGAATAAGAGTGCCTATTGAAGAAGCTAACCATCCAACAATACTAATACCTCCATAAGCGGCAAGGGCTGCGGGCATTAGAAAAACACCTGCACCAATCATATTGCCAATTACCAGGGAGGTACTCATCCATAGCCCTAGTTTTTCTTTATTCTCGATTTGGTTCATAGGTTTTGGTTGGTTGTGAAAAGAATTATATATTTTTAAATGTACAAATTAAATTACTCGTGACTGAAAAATTTAAAATAGACCCGGATATAACCAAGGCTGAAACCTTACCTGCCTCTTTCTACCGCAATCCAGATTTTTTTGTGGCTGTGAGGGATCTGGTTTTCTACAAGTCCTGGCAATGGATAGGACATCAGGATTTAGTGGATTCAGGGAAGAACGCATATCCATTTATTCTATTAGACGGCTTTTTAACGGAGCCAATGCTTTTAACCCGGGATAAGGAAGATACTATTTCCTGTCTGACCAACGTATGTACACATCGCGGTAACTTGGTTGTTGAAAATACTAAAACCACTAAAAAGCTGATTTGTGGTTACCATGGGCGAAGTTTCAATTTACATGGTAAAATGGAACATATGCCGGAATTTGAAAAGACTGAGAATTTTCCAAGACCATGTGACGACCTTTTTGAATTTCCATTGCAGCACTGGGGCCCCTTCTTATTTGTCGGGTTAAATCCTGCCTTCGAGATTAAGGAAGTGTTGGACGCTATGAATGAAAGAGTGGGGTTTATGCCTTTGCAGGAATTCATTCCTGATGAAAAGCGAAATAAGGACTATTTTATTGAAGCAAATTGGGCGTTATACTGTGATAATTATTTAGAGGGATTTCATATCCCCTTTGTACATGAGGGCCTTAATGCAGTATTGGATTATGGTAACTATGAGACCGTTCTTTATGATAAAATGAATTTACAGATAGGCTATGCTGAAGGCACTGAGGAGATCTTTGATCTGCCTGAACACCATCCGGACTTTGGCAAGAAAGTAGCTGCTTATTATTATTGGGTCTTCCCGAATATGATGTTCAATTTTTATCCGTGGGGAGTTTCGGTAAACATGGTCCAACCACTTCAAATGAACAAAACCAAAATATCCTTTTATAGTTACGTTTATGACCCTTCCAAATTGGATAAAGGCGCAGGTTCACAATTGGATAAGGTAGAAATGGAGGATGAAGCCGTGGTTGAAGGTGTTCAGAAAGGCATTCGTTCGCGATTTTATAAAGCAGGCAGATTTTCACCAACACGTGAAAAAGGGGTGCATCATTTTCATCGCCTTTTGGCAGAATTTATGAATGAATAAAACGTCATTTCCAGGCTGTTTTTTGTTATAAAATGTCCCTTCCCGGGATTGGTTTGTTATTTTCCTTTAACTACCTTTGACAAAAATTTTACCAATGAGGCCAGACTTGTTTGATGCACCGGATTACTACAACCTCGATGAACTTCTAAGTGAAGAACACAAATTAGTACGCGATGCAGCGCGTCAATGGGTAAAACGGGATATTTCACCTATAATTGAAGAATTTGCACAAAAAGCAGAATTCCCTCAGCAAATTATCGGCGGACTTGCAGAAATCGGGGCCTTTGGGCCTTACATTCCGGTGGAGTATGGGGGAGCCGGGCTGGACCAGATAAGTTACGGACTTATTATGCAGGAAATTGAACGTGGAGACAGTGGAGTTCGTTCCACGGCTTCGGTTCAATCTTCTTTGGTGATGTACCCCATATTTGCTTACGGAACAGAAGAGCAAAGAAAAAAATACCTGCCTAAACTGGCTACGGGAGAATACATGGGTTGCTTTGGTTTAACTGAACCCGATCACGGATCTAACCCTAGTGGGATGGTTACCAATTTTAAAGATAAAGGAGATCATTTTTTATTAAATGGCGCCAAGCTTTGGATCTCCAATTCCCCATTTGCAGATATTGCGGTGGTTTGGGCAAAAAATGAGGAGGGAAGAATTCACGGATTAATTGTGGAACGCGGAATGGAAGGTTTTTCAACCCCTGAAACCCATAATAAATGGTCATTGAGGGCTTCTGCAACCGGCGAATTAATATTTGATAATGTACGGGTTCCCAAAGAAAATCTATTACCCGGAAAAAATGGGCTGGGAGCTCCTTTGGGTTGTCTGGACTCCGCACGCTATGGTATTGCCTGGGGCGCCATTGGTGCCGCTATGGATTGCTATGACACTGCACTTCGTTATGCCAAGGAACGCATCCAGTTTGGTAAGCCAATAGCAGCAACCCAGTTACAGCAAAAGAAATTGGCAGAAATGATTACTGAAATTACCAAAGCACAACTTTTGGCATTCCGCCTGGGACAATTAAAAAATGAAGGGAGGGCCACCACGGCGCAAATTTCAATGGCTAAACGAAACAACGTGGATATGGCCATTAAAATTGCCAGAGAGGCGAGGCAGGTTCTGGGAGGCATGGGAATTACCGGGGAATACAGTATTATGCGTCATATGATGAACCTGGAAAGTGTCATCACCTACGAAGGGACCCATGATATTCACTTGTTAATTACAGGTGCCGATATTACAGGACTAAACGCCTTTAAATAATATCCTTGATTTAAAATTTGTCAGCTATTACTTCTTGCATGTAGTCCATATGCTCCTGAGCTTTTTTAGTAAATGCAAAGAGGCTTAGACACCTGTCCAGGTTCTGGGTTTCATAAGATATCTTATAGTAGATATTACCCTGTAAATAATCAGTTAATGCCCTGATTCCATGAAGAAAGGGCATCAATTTTACGCCAATCGCCAGATGCTGAATCTCTGCCTTGGACAGGAAATCCGGGTTTTCGCAAAGGCCGTCAACAAATGCTTCGAAGAGATTTTTGTTAAATGTTATTTTGCTGAGGTCTTTTTCATCCTCGGGTACGGTATTGACTATAGTACGCGCGGCATCACCAAAATCGTAATGGAAATACCCTTTCATTATGGTGTCAAGATCTATAAGGCATAGTGCCTTTTTGTGCTGTTTATCAAAAAGAATATTATTTAGCTTGGTATCATTATGACAAATCCGAAGCGGTAAGCTCTCAGGATTATACATATGAAATTCGTCCAGGATCATTTTTGCGAAAAGAATTGCTTTTTCCGCAGTTTTCAATTTGTCAGAGGAAGTGTTTCCCAAGGCTTCTGTAAACTGCCGGGCACGAAAGCTAAGATCGTGAAATCTGGATATGGATTCCTTAAACTCTTCTATTGGAGCCTTCTGCAAAAGGGAATGGAATTTGCCGATAATTCTACCGGCTTCTGCAGCGATTTGCTCATCCTCTGTGATGTTAAAAGCAACACATTTTGGAACCATTGTCATCAGTCTCCAGCATTCACTTTCATTTATTCTTAAATAGGGTTTGTTATCAATGGTGCTTATTAAAGATATTTGCTGGTAATTTTCATCATTTAAGTAGGGTAGTGCATGATGAATGTTCTGCATCAATATATCAATATTGCTAAAAACTGCGGTATTAAGGCGTTGTAAAATATAGACAGGAATTCCTTTATGCGAAATGGCGTATGAATCATTAATATACCCCTGGTTTATGAGCTGTATTTCATAGTCATTTCCCGTAATGGAAAAATAAGGCAAAACAGCGCCAGGGCTATTGCTTTCCATTAAAATTGAATCTATTTACTAATTGGCCAAAGTGGTGTTGTGTATTGTCCCGAATCTGTCATTTCCTTTAATTCCTGCATTGCTTTTTCCTTATCATCGGCATAGGTTATCCCAAACCATTTGCTATCCGAAGGAATAACATCAACAGTTGCTTCATTTTGTTCGAGCATTTTCTGTATCACAAAAGGGATATATACTTCTCCTGAAGCTATGTTTTCCTCATTCTCAAGAAATATTCGCAAATCATTTTCAATATGATCAAAAACAGATGGGTTGCAGACCCAGAAATTCATACTTACCAATTCATCACCATTGAATTGCAGACCGGAATCGGTGTCTGTAAGTCCTCCGTTTACTCTTTCAATTTTGGTCCGTTCCACCACAGATAGCAATTTATTTCCATCTCTTTTACAAACTCCCCTGGAGACGGAACCATGTTCAGAAAGAGTGTCCTTAAGGGTGTACGCTACCAATGCATATCCATCCTGGTTTCCTTTGGTTTTAATGAAATTCGATGCATTCCTGTAAGCCTCTTTTCCATAGTAGTCGTCTGCATTTATAATTGCAAAGGGAGTTTTAATGACATTTCTGGCAGTCCATACGGCATGTCCGGTACCCCAGGGTTTACTCCTTTCTCCTTTAAATCCTGTTCCTTCAGGAAGGTCTGAAAGCTCCTGCGAAAGGACATCGAGTTTTATGTCCTTCGGTAATTTTGGAGACAGGTAGTTTTTTAAAAAATCAACATTGTCCTTTTGGGTAATTACTACAATATGATTAAAACCATTTTCCAATGCATCATAGATACTGAATTCCATCAGAAATTCTTCTTTGGGGCCCAGGCCGTCAAATTGTTTTAGTTTGCCATATCGACTGCCCCTTCCGGCTGCCATTAGTAAAAGTGTCATAATGCTTTAGTTATGGCGGCAAAAATAAGTTTTTATAATGGAAATTGTAAATTCGATTTGGAATTTACTAAAACTTAACCCTGGGTTAATGACTTTTTAAGACCTGAATTAATGCGGGGGGAGCAGGTTTGGAACCATAAAACTGACTTATGTCATGTTATATTCATTGTAAAACGAATAGATTTGTTGCAAACACTTATTCAGATATTCAGATGTGCAATTTAGTACACAAGTACAATATTCCGGGACCGCGCTATACCAGTTATCCTACTGTTCCTTATTGGAACCTGGATACGTTCTCCGGAAAAGCATGGAAAACTACTGTAAAAAGAAGTTTTAATGAAAGCAATGAAACAGAAGGCATCAGCCTTTATATCCATTTGCCATTTTGTGAACAGATGTGCACTTTTTGCGGATGTCATAAACGCATAACCAAAAGACATGAGGTAGAAAGACCGTACATAGCTACCTTGCTAAAAGAGTGGAGTTTATATTGCGATCTTTTTGATGCCAAGCCAATAATAAAAGAATTGCACCTGGGAGGCGGTACCCCAACTTTCTTTTCTCCCGAACACCTTAAAATATTAATTGAAGGAATATTCAGGTTTGCGGAAAGAGCGGAAAACTATGAATTTAGTTTTGAAGGGCACCCCAATAATACAACCAAGGAGCATTTACAGGTGTTATTTGATCTTGGTTTTAGACGGGTAAGTTTTGGTGTACAGGATTATAACCATACAGTCCAAAAAGCAATTCACCGTATTCAAACTTTTGACAAGGTAAGAGATGTTACAGAGTGGGCACGTAGAATTGGATATACCTCTGTGGGGCATGATCTCATCTTTGGACTTCCCCATCAAACCCTGGAACATGTTAAGGATACCATTTTAAAAACCAAATTATTAATGCCGGATCGTTTGGCTTTTTATAGCTATGCCCATGTGCCCTGGCTTAAAGGTAATGGTCAAAGAGGATATAATGACAGCGATCTTCCATCGGCAGAAGAAAAGCGTAACCAATATGAGAGTGGTAAGGCATTATTGGCTCAGGTAGGTTACCATGAAATTGGAATGGATCATTTTGCACTGGAAAGTGATACGTTGCACACTGCAATGGTTACAGGTAAGCTTCATAGGAATTTTATGGGGTATACGGCCTCCAAAACACAACTGATGGTAGGCCTTGGAGTTTCCAGTATTGGTGATAGCTGGTATAGTTTTGCTCAGAATGTCAAAAGCCTCGAGGAATATGAACACCTGGTTGGAAATAATATTATCCCCATTTACAGAGGACATATTTTAACCGAAGAAGATCAAATTATCAGAAGGTATATATTGAATTTAATGTGTAGCTTTGAGTTAAATTGGGATCCCGAAAGTGAAGATATTGAATTTTTGGAACAGGTATTGTCGAGACTCAGGGAAATGGAAAAAGACGAATTAGTTGAAATTAGCGTTAATAGTTTAAGAGTTACTGAAAAAGGAAGGCCCTTTATCAGAAATATCTGTATGGCATTCGATTTGTTGTTACATAGGAAAGCACCCGAAACGCGGCTGTTTTCCATGACCATTTAGTAGTGTTTTATTCACCTTAAATCTAAGATAATGAAAACAATCATAGTACCCGTTGATTTCTCAGAGCAATCTGAAAATGCATTAAAAGTTGCAGCTTCCGTGGCAAAAAAACACGGTGCTGAGATTATTGCCCTGCATATGCTCGAATTAAATGAAGCCATGATTTCATCTTCTGAAGGATTTCATCCTGAACAAACGGTATTTCTCATTAAAATGGCAGAAAAACGTATTTCAGAGTTTATAAATAAACCTTATTTGAAGGATGTAAAAAAGGTAATTCCTATAATTAAGCATTTCAAAGTATTTAGTGAGGTAAATGACGTCGCAGAAAGACATGGCGCCGATTTGATTATTATGGGTTCCCATGGAAGTGATGGTCTTAGAGAAATATTTGTAGGGTCCAATGCCGAAAAGGTGGTCAGAAATTCTAATATACCGGTACTTGTAATAAAAGATGAGCTGGATGATTTCAATGTCGAAAATTTTGTATTTGCCTGTGCATTTAAAGATGAAAGCCTTATTGCATTTGCAAAAGCCAAGGAATTTGCGGATAAATTATTGGCTAAAATGCATTTGGTTTATATAAATACCCCTGGGGACAACTTCCTAAGTACTCAGGATGCCTATGATAAAGTGACCAAGTTTTTACAAAAAGCTGGTGTGGGCATGGAAGTGAATATCTATAATGATTACAGTGTTGAGAAGGGGGTTTTGAATTTTTGTGAAAGCATCAATGCCGATGTCATTGGTATTCCAACTCATGGCAGGAAAGGCCTATCGCATTTCTTTATGGGAAGTATTGGTGAGGATGTTGCCAACCATTCCAAAATTCCGGTAATGACATTTAAAATATAATTGCAGGTTAAATAATTAATTGAGAGGATAAGGGGAATCGTTTTTGATTTCCCTTATTTGTTTGCAATTACCCCACACAAAGGAAACTAGACTTAACGTTTGTTTGGGGCGGGCTTTAATGAATGGAATTCTTTCTTATCTCTCAAGACAAATGTAAACTGTCCGTTTAAATTCCTGAAAAATATTTATACATTAAAATGGAGTCAGTTACGTTGCCTAAGATATTTTTTTTGGCTATCTTAATTACCTTATTTATCTGTACAACCTTTTAATTTCTAACCAATTATGAAAGCCCGTTTTTTATATTTCCCCCTTGTACTTTATTTGTTTATGGCCACGGCGGTCGTTGCACAAACAATGTCCAGGGAACAAATGATTAGTTTTACTTCCGCATGGAGCGGGGAACGGTTTGAAGATGGGCGCCCAAAAATTCCGGATAGTTATCTGGAACGCGCAAAGAACATCTCTATTGAAGAAGCCTGGGGAGCCATGAGGGGTCATGGTTATTACAATCAGTTTGAAGGGAACTGGATGATGATACATGAAAATGTACCTATGAGCGGACGGGCATTAACAGCTCAATATATGCCAAACAGGCCGGATATTAATGATGTAATATTGGCACAAGGTATTGGTGATGGAAGAATTGGAGCATCCAATTCGTGGCCTATTGATGCTTTACAGCAGGGTGATATTTATGTAGCCGATGGATATGGAAAAATAGTTGATGGCACCCTTATTGGAGATAATTTGGGAAATGCCATTTTTGCCAATTCAGGCAATGGGGTGGTATTTGATGGTTCCCTGAGAGACCTTGAAGGTTTGGAAAGAATTGAAGGATTTAATGCTTTTGTAAGGGGCTGGGATCCTTCATATATAAAAGATATGATGCTTACCGGTTTAAATACCCCAATAAGAATAGGAAGGGCTACGGTTATGCCGGGGGATTTAGTTCTTGCTAAAAAGGAGGGTGTTATTTTTATTCCTGCCCACCTGGTAGAACAGGTCATTACACAAGCAGAATTTGTGGCGTTAAAAGATGAATTTGGTCATCTGAGATTGCAGCAAGCTAAGTATACGCCGGGTGAAATCGACACAAAATGGACTGAAGCCATCAAGGCAGATTTTTTGAATTGGATAGAGCAAAATCAGGATAAACTTCCCATGAGTAAAGAAGAACTGGATAATTACCTAAAAACCAGGACATGGTAATTCTGCTAAATATCTATTTAAATAACCCATCAATACCCAACTAAAATGTATACCGATAAATCGAAAATTCCCGGGGACAAACAAATACAAAACGAGACAAAAGGCAGGCGCTCTTTTATAAAAAAAGCGGGCCTGGGGGGATTAAGTCTGGCCGGATTAACAGTCGCCTCGGCTAATGATCAGCTGGCCTATGTGTCCCAAAATGTCAACAGGAATTCAAGTCCGTCAACACTTAAAATAACGGATATGCGCATTGCCGAGATTGGCGGAGATGTTGCATTCAGAACACCAATTGTAAGGATTTACACGAACCAGGGCATCGTAGGTCATGGGGATGTAAGGGATGGTGCTGCCAAAGAATACGCTTTGTTTTTAAAAAGCAGGATTTTGGGGGAGAATCCTTGTAATGTGGAGCGCCTTTTTGGTATCATCAAACAATTTGGATTTCATGGGCGTCAGGGGGGTGGAGTTTCCGCTGTGGAAATGGCCCTTTGGGATCTAGCCGGAAAAGCCTATAATGTACCGGTTTACCAAATGTTAGGAGGTAAGTACAGAGAGAAAATAAGGGTGTATTGCGATACTACGGTCTCCAAAGATGCCAATGAGTATGCCAATAGAATGCAGGCCAGAATTGATCAGGGGTATACTGCCCTTAAGATGGATATAGGTATAAACCTTATTAAAGATATCCCGGGAGCGATCATCAATTCCCCTGATGCAGAATACAATCCTTATCGTTATGAATACAGGCCCTACAGCCTTACGAAACACCCTTTTACGGCGGTTCAGATTACGGATAAAGGTATAGATTTATTAATGGAGTACCTGGATGTAATGCGCGCTAAAATAGGGTATGACATTCCGATGGGTACAGATCATTGGGGTCATTTTGGGGTTAATGAAGCGATAAAGATTGCCAGGGCTACCGAGCCTTATAACCTGGCTTATATTGAAGATATTATTCCATGGCAATACACAGAACAATGGAAAGAAATTACACAGTCTTCAACAACTCCCACTCAAACAGGGGAAGATATATACAGGCTTGAAGGGGGGTTTGAGGAACTCATCAAAACCAGGTCGGTGGATATTGTCCATCCCGACCCAAATACTGCCGGAGGTATACTGGAAACCAAAAGAATAGGTGATTTTGCATCTAAGTATGGAATTGGCTTTATGCATCATCATGCTGCAGGCCCTGTATCCTTTGTTGGATGTGTACACAGTGCTGCGGCTACAGAAAATTTCATGTGGCTGGAACACCATGCTGTGGATAAAAAAGATTGGGAGAACCTGGTTACGGGATTTGAAGGCCCAATTGTAAAGGACGGTTATGTAACAGTTCCGGAAAAGCCCGGATTAGGAGTGGAATTGAACGAAGAAGTAGTTGAAAAATACCTGATCAAGGGGGAGAAATTATTTGCCCCCACCCCGGAATGGGATAAAATCAGGGCCTGGGACAGGCTATGGAGTTAAACATTGTCCTATGGATTATTGAGCATTGGAAACAATTTTCTTAATTCCTCCTCTGTTGGTTGTTTGCCGTATTCGCAAATTTCAAAACATTCTATATGCTTTATTTCAGAAGCCTTATCGCCATACCATTTTTTCAATGCTGCCATCGCAGCTTTACCGGGGACTGATGGTCTCCAGTTTGCCAGCATTTCTAAACGTTCTTTTTCTCCCTTAGGCACCTTATCCAGATCACCTGAAGTCCATGGAAGCCATTCAAAAAATTGTGATTCATGCGCAGCCATCGCGTAAATTTTTTGATCAAAAACAGCATCAATAGCTATAACCACATCAGGGTTAAATGGATTCGGACGCTGAAAACCATCTTCAGAATATAAAAAAACAGGGTTCTTTTTTAGCGGTGGGGTATCCGCAGCAACATTGGGTACAATGACCATATAAGCAGCATCCTGGACCAAAATCCCCGTATAACGATGATCCGGGTGATAATCATTTGGCCGTGGAGCTATTACTATATCAGCATTCCAATTTCTGATTTCACGGATGACCTTTAGTCTGTTTTCCAATGTGGGCATAAGTTCTCCGTCGTGATTGTCCAATACGGTATATTCTACCCCAAAACGCCTGCCAGCTTCCTTCGCTTCTTCAATTCTGATTTTAGCCAATGCGCCGCCCCCTTTTGCATAATGGCCGGCATCCCCATTGGTAAGCGAAACAAATTTCACTTTATACCCCATCCTGGCCAATAATATAGCCGTTCCACCTGTATCTATATCGCAGTCGTCAGGGTGGGCACCAAATACAATAACATTTATGGGATTGGTTTGCGCATTACATAAATGTACGGTGAATACTAAAAAAAGTGTAAGAATCAGACTTTTCATAACTTGCGTTTTACGTTAATTTCATACCAACAGGGTCCCAGTTAACCGGTTTTTTCCCATAATAACTTTCATTTGCCAGCAAGGCAGCGCCTGCTGCCCTTAGGCCAAAATTAGGATCCTGAATTATGGAGGATTTACCACGGATAGCCTGAAAGAAATTGTAAAAATGGTCATAATGACCTCCAGGGTAATCGTCGGGTGCTTCCCAAAGTGTTTCGCCTGTATTCAAATCAGATTTCCTGCTTTCCAGGTTTTTAGAGGCGTATTCTTCCTTTATTTTTGTTTGTGTTGCTTCGGTATAGGCAATCATGGAATAATTGCCCGGAGTCATTCCCAATTTGCTGCGAACAAGTTTTACAGAATTATAACCAACCTCCATTACGCCTTCCGTCCCTACCAGCCTAAAGCCTCCTCCGCCACCGGATCCGGCAATGAAATTAACCCTGAACGAAGCATTAAAAGCTGCATGAGTATTGGTTTCCGGATAGTCATAAAATGTTAATGTAACATCCGGCACATCCCGGCCATCTTTCCAATAGCGCAACCCACCCGTGGAAAGTGCCCTGGAAGGACCGTTAGAACTAATAATATAATTTAGCGTGGAAAATGCATGTACAAACAAATCCCCTGCAACCCCGGTACCATAATCCCTGTAATTGCGCCACCTGAAAAATCGTGTATTATCAAAGGGGACTTTTGTTGCAGTACCCAGAAATGTATCAAAATCGACCGTATTTGGATCGGCATCCGGTGGAATGGGATACTGCCATGCCCCTTCAGAGGAATAACGGTCATTATACATGTCAAGAAGTACCATGTCGCCAATGGCGCCATCCTCATAAAGCAACCTTGCCTTTTCATTTCCTAAAGAAGACATCCCCTGACTTCCTATCTGGCATAGCATCCCGGTATCTTTCTGAACCTTAATTATTTCATGGCCCTCTGTGAAATTTTGTACCATAGGTTTTTCACAATAAACCGCCTTACCGGCTTTCATAGCTTCAATGGTGATTTTTTTATGCCAGTGATCCGGCACCGCTACAATTACGGCATCAACATCATTACGACTCAGGATTTCCCGGTAATCTCTGGTAACAGCAATATCATCACCCCAAAGTTCTTTAGCCCTGTCTAACCTGCCCAAATACAGATCACAGGCTGCAACGAGTTTGACACCCTGTACTTTTAGTGCAGCGGTGGTGTCATATATACCCTGAATTCCCGATCCGATAAGTGCAAGATTTATCTGATCATTTATGGTATAGGTATTTTCCTCATAGCTTCTATTAAGCAATATTTTTTGATTATAAGACGAGGCTATAATTTGTGGTGCTGCAGAAATTGCAGCTGCACCCAAACCGGCGCGCTTTAAAAATAATCTTCGTGATTGGTTTTTATTCATGATAGCGTACTTAGGTTCTTACTTAATTGTTATAGAAGCTCAAATTACGCTTTTTTCAGAAGTACTCCAAGAAGAGTATTAATCAGGTAAAAAAGATTTGTTTAATTCTAAATCTAGTGCGAGATCATTTATGGTTTTACTTTCAAGAAGCTGGATCATTTTGGTTCTTGATGGGCTTATTAAACTGTGGAGTGGGCATGGTTTGTGCAGATTACAATCTTCTAAGCCCAACATACAGGATTCTATCCTTCTTTTGCCGTCTATCACTTCTATAATTGCTATTATAGGTTGTTTTCTATTGGCTTCGTCGATATAAAATCCGCCTTTAGGACCTTTTGTCGAAGAAATAATTTTACGTTTGGCAAGCTGTTGTAGCAGCTTGGCAATGTAGGCTTTCGGGACGTTTATTTTCTCGCTGAGATCTTTAACCATCATTTTATGTTCATCATCGGAATGAAGAGCCAGGTACAGGACAGCTTTTAATGCATATTTAGAAGAATTTGAGAGCATATTCAGTGTTTCAAATTTAAATATAAGGATAAAAAGATATTTTTATCTTAAATATGACTAATATCATGTTTTTTTACTCTTTCCCCTACTATTTTTGAACACTAACATAGAAAAAACATATAATGAAATTACTAGTTACCAATACTGTATTCCTGCTCGCACTTTTGATGCTAAGTTGTGGAGGAAAGGAAGAAAAGCAAAAAGAGGGATTTAGTGTCACCAGGCAAAAAACAGATACAGAACAGTCAGTTGCTACACCGGAAACTTCAGCAAAAGCATCAGAGCGGATAGACCTAACAAATAAAGGTGTTGGCCCTGTTTCTTCAGTTACATTAAACCCGGAAATAGATCAGACAATGGCTGCTGCAGGAAAAGTAGTGTATGATCAAATGTGTCTGGCCTGTCATCGTATAGGGAAAAAATTCATTGGCCCACCACCGAATGGTATTTTGTCCAGAAGAAGCCCGGAGTGGATCATGAATATGATTTTAAACCCGGATGAGATGGTAGTTAAAGATCCTCTCGCCAAAGATTTATTAATTGAGTTTAATGGCTCACCAATGGCTAATCAAAGCCTTACCGAAGAGCAGGCCAGAGCTGTACTGGAATATTTTAGAACCCTATAATATATATATATATGAAAACAATCACCAATCTTAAGTTATTGATTGGCTCATTTTTAGTATTAACTATGATAGTGAGCTGCAGGAATGAGGCCAAATCTGTGGAATCAACATCCGTTGAGGCAAAAGAAGTTGACAAAAAACAAGGACAGGCCTTTATTGAGGATGATGAATCTACACCCAATGTGCTCAATATTGCAATTGGTTCCCCTGATCACACAACACTGGTAGCAGCGGTACAGGCTGCATCACTCGAAAATGCTTTGGTAAATGCAGGGCCGTTAATGGTGTTTGCACCTACTAATGCTGCCTTTGATGCATTACCCGCGGGAACAGTGGAAAACCTGTTGAAACCTGAAAATAAAGAGGCCCTGGCCAATATCTTAAAATATCATGTTACCCCTGGAAATTATTCCAAGGATTTTTTAAAGAAGTTTAAAAAATTAGGACAGGCCAATAATCAGGATGTAATGGTTGTGGTAGAAGGGGATGACGTTTTTGTCGGAGGCGCTAAAATCCTAGGGAGCGTCAAAGCAGGGAATGGAATTGTTCACGTAGTAGATAAAGTAATGCTGCCACCTCAAGAATAAAAGACATTAATCAATTAAAACTAAAAATAAAACAATGAAAAATTTAAGCTATTTAATTTGTATCCTCTTTGGGTTGGGAATTACATTAAGCAGTTGTAATAACCAGTCTCAAAAAACTAATGGGGCACTGGCTTCAAGTGCTGCAGAAAAAGTATATGTTGCACCGGGGGAACATGATGAATTTTATGCATTTATCTCCGGGGGATTTAGCGGGCAGTTATCTGTTTATGGACTTCCGTCAGGGAGGTTATTTAAAGTCATTCCTGTATTTTCTCAGGACGCAGAAAAAGCATGGGGTTATAATGAAGAAACCAAGCCCATGTTAAACACTTCCCATGGTTTTATTCCCTGGGATGATTCTCACCACCCCGATATTTCTCAGACAAATGGAGAATTGGATGGACGATTCATATTTATAAATGGGAATAACACACCCCGTATTGCCAAGATTGATCTTTCTGTATTTGAAACTACTGAAATCATTGAGATCCCAAACAGTGCAGGGAACCACAGTTCCGCATTTGTTACAGAAAATACAGAGTATGTAGTAGCCGGTACCCGTTTTTCTGTTCCTATTCCCCAAAGGGATATGTCCATCAAAGATTACAAAGGTAATTTTAAAGGGTCATTATCATTTATTAGTGTTGATCCTGAAGATGGAGGAATGGATTTGTCATTTCAAGTATTAATGCCAGGGTTTGATTACGATTTGGCACACCCGGGCAGGGGTGCTTCTCATGGATGGATGTTCTTCTCTACATATAATTCTGAAGAAGCCAATTCTTTGTTGGAAGTAAACGCATCACAAAATGACAAGGATTTTATAGCCGCAGTAAACTGGAAAAAAGCAGAAGAATATATCAAAGAAGGTAAATTTAAAACTATACCCGCAAATTATGCGCATAATGTTTATAGCGATGAAACTCATACTGCAACTTCTACAATGAAAAAAGAAGTCAGGGTTTTAGACGCTTCTGAATTACCCGGGCTTGTTTATTTGTTACCTACACCCAAATCTCCTCATGGATGTGATGTAGATCCTACGGGAGAATACATCGTAGGTAATGGCAAGTTGTCTGCCGATTTGACCGTTCACTCATTTACTAAAATGCTGGATGCAATTGAAAACAAAAAGTTTGATGGAGATGCCTATGGAATTCCAATATTAAAATTTGAAGATGTACTGGCAGGAACGGTTAAACAAGCGGGATTGGGGCCATTACATACCGAATTTGACGCAAATGGAAATGGATACACTACCTTTTTTATCTCATCTGAAGTTGTTAAATGGAAAGTGGGAACATGGGAAGTTATTGATAGGCAACCTTGTTACTATTCTGTAGGACACCTCATGATACCAGGGGGTAATTCGAGAAAACCTTTTGGAAAATATGTCGTTGCCATGAACAAAATTACAAAGGACCGTTATTTGCCTACAGGACCAGAGGTAACGCAATCGGCTCAACTTTACGATATTTCCGGCGATAAAATGGAATTGCTGCTGGATTTTCCAACTGTTGGGGAACCCCATTATGCCGCTGGTATTCCTGCAGACATTATACAGGGAAGATCAAGAAAAATCTTTGATCTTACTGAAAATAAACACAAGTATGCTGCCACCTCAGATGCCGATGTTAGGGTGGAAAGGAACGGCAAGGAAGTTCATGTATATATGACCATGATTCGCAGTCACTTTAATCCGGATAATATTGAAGGAATCAAAGTGGGAGATAAAGTATATTTTCATGTTACCAATCTGGAACAGGATTACGACGTTCCTCACGGTGTAAGTATGATTGGAGCCAATACTTCAGAATTACTGATCATGCCGGGGCAAACAGAAACTTTTGTCTGGGAACCAAAGCAAGTTGGAGTATGGCCGTTTTATTGTACAGATTTTTGCTCTGCTTTGCACCAGGAAATGCAGGGATATGTACGCGTATCTCCGGCTAATTCCGCTCTCGATTTATCGTGGTCTTTAGGCGAAGATTAACGATTTATATGTAGTGCAGAAATCCAAAATAGCAGCTATTAGCGGGAGGAAAACTTCCTCCCGCTGATTTTAATCAATAAAAAGACTAAAATGAAAAAGACATCACGATTATTGATGTTTGCCGGAGCTTTGTTGCCCTTATTACTCTTTGTATTTCCGCTTTGGAACATTACATTAGAAGCACCACAATACCCTACTCCGCTGGGAATGGATATCTATATAAATGACTTTGCCGATGCCAATCCGCATGACATTAAAAACATCAATTTAATGAATCATTATGTGGGAATGAAGTATATCCCTGATGCGATTCCGGAATTCAAGATTTTTCCGGCAGGGATTATTGCTACCACAATTTTAGGCCTCTTAATAGCTTTTAAGGCCAATTATAAATGGTATTTATATTGGTTTATTTTAATGGTCGTACTCAGTAGCGCAGGGCTATACGATTTTTATTTATGGGAACATGATTATGGCCATAACCTTGATCCAAAGGCCATAATGAAATTTACCAATCCCGATGGGTCCGTTATGGGTTTTCAGCCACCCTTATTCGGATCCAAAGATATTCTTAACTTCAGAGCGCATTCTTATCCTAAACTAGGTGCATTTGGCCTGGCGGCAGGTATGGCTCTGGCCTTTACGGCTTATTTTGTGGGTAAAAAGGAAAACAGGAAATAGTTAAAACCAAACAAAAATGCCCTTATCCAAAAAAATACTAATGGGAGTTTTATCGTTGCTGTTTTTGATGGCTATTTCCTGTAAAATAAGCCCCAAACCCATTATTTATGGAACCGATGGCTGTCATTATTGCAGTATGACCATAGTAGACAGGCAACATGCCGCGCAATTGGTTACAAAAAAGGGCAAAACTTTTAAATTCGACGCTATTGAGTGCATGCTTAATTATATGAAAGAAATAGATAACAGTACTATTGCACTTTATTTATGCAATTATTATTCAGAGCCTGGAGAGTTTATTTCATCCGAAGAAGCAACCTACCTGATAAGTGATAACATACCAAGTCCGATGGGGGAATTCTTAACGGCATTTGACAGTATGGAATCGGCAGGGATGGCAAAGGAAGAAAATGGCGGGGTCCTGTATACCTGGGATGAACTTTTAAACCATATGAACAATTAAGGAGATGTATTCAGTAAATAATACCATAAATATTAAAGAGTATAACAAGCTCCAGATTAATAAACTGGCCCGGACAGAAAACCTGGAAATAATAAGTATTTGTCTGGAAAAAGGTGCTATCTTCCCAGAACATGTGTCTCCGAAGGACGTACAACTTATCGTCCTGGAGGGGGCTATAGATTTTCATATTAATAATGAGGAATACCACCTGGTGAAACATCAACACTTTTGCTTTCCGAAAGAAATATCACATTGGGTAAAATCCAAAGAGAATTCCAAATTCCTTATAATAAGGTGACACCAATTATGAGAAGATTTCTCCTGTTTGGAATACTGTTTCTCAGTTTAATAAGTTTAAAAGCAAAGACTTTGGTGGTCTGCATGGACTGCGAGTTTAAGTCTATTAAGGTTGCGATAGCTACCTCTACAGAATATGATACTATTCTTATTAAAAAAGGCACTTACAGGGAATTCAATATTATCATTGATAAACCCCTGACAATTTTAGGCGAAGATCTTCCCTTGATTGATGGGCAGGAGAAGGGTGAGATTATTACTATCGTTTCAGACAAGGTAATTATAGATGGGCTTCATATTATAAATGTCGGCACCAGCTATACAACAGATTATGCAGCTATAAGAGTTATAAAGGCAAAAAATTTTATCATTCGCAATGTACAACTGGAGAGGCTTTTCTTCGGGATTTATTTAGAAAAAGCTCAGCAGGGCAAAGTGATTGGAAACAGTATACTTGGTGATGCCGTGGAAGAATTTAATTCAGGAAATGGCATACAGTTATGGTATTGTAAAAATATTGAGGTAAAAGGAAATAGTATTCAACATGTCAGGGACGGGATTTACCTGGAATTTTCAGATAATATAGAAATAAGTGACAACACAAGTTCAAACAATGTGCGATATGGGCTTCATTTTATGTTCTCCAATGACGATATGTACAGGAATAATATATTCGATAATAATGGAGCCGGAGTGGCGGTAATGTTTTCGAAGAAGATCAAGATGTATAACAACACTTTTTCAAAAAATTGGGGCACTGCCTCCTTCGGGTTGTTATTGAAGGAGATTAATGACGCTGAAATAAAGGGCAATCTGTTTAAGAATAATACAATAGGAATAAATATTGAGGGTTCTAACCGAATAGAATATTACAACAATGAATTTGTGAGCAATGGTTGGGCCTTAAAGGTAAGGGGAGCATGTTATGAAAATTCATTTGTACACAATAACTTTTTACATAATTCCTTTGATCTTTCCTATAACAGTAAGATTAACGATAATGTGTTCAAGGAAAATTATTGGAGTAATTACGCCGGTTATGATTTAAACAAGGATGGGGTGGGAGATGTGCCTTACAGGCCTGTAAAATTATTTTCCTACATCGTGAACAGAACTCCTGAAACTATTGTCCTGCTGCGCAGCTTGTTTATGGATATCATAGATTTTTCAGAAAAAGTATCGCCCATTTTTACGCCTGATAATCTAATGGATAATAGCCCTTTAATGAAAAGAGTAAAATGATAAGAATAACAGGCCTTTATAAAAATTTTGGCAGGAACCAGATTCTGAGCGGAACCGATCTTTCTATTAAAAATGGAGGCATCTATGCCGTTTTGGGACCAAATGGTTCGGGTAAAACAACACTTATAAAATGTATTTTGGGCATGGTCATTCCTTCTAAGGGTGAAATAGAAGTTCACGGTAATACAATTAAAAAAAACTGGAAATACAGACAGGAGATAAATTACCTGCCTCAAATTGCCAACTTTCCGGGCAATTTAAAAGTGTATGAATTAATAGCAATGATTAAAGATCTAAGGCAAAAACCAAGTCAGGAAGATCGGCTGATTTCAGTTTTTGGATTGCAACCTTATTTGAATATTAAATTGTCCTCTTTATCAGGAGGCACCAGGCAAAAAGTAAACATACTTCTTGCCTTTATGTTTGACAGCCCACTGATTATTTTAGATGAACCAACTACCGGTTTGGATCCTGCTGCATTAATTAGTCTAAAGAAACTTATAAAAAAAGAAAAGGAGCAGGGTAAAACCATTTTGATTACAACTCACATTATGCAGGTGGTCGAAGAAATGGCCGATACAATTGTATATCTCCTGGAGGGTAAAATTTATTTTAAGGGAACCGTGGGGGAACTTAAGACATTGACTAAAGAAAATAATTTTGATCAGGCCATTGCGGCAATAGCAACCAAATTAGAGAATGTTTAAAATACTTAAATACAGTTTTTATGACCTGATGCGCAGCAGATGGAGCTATGTGTATTTTCTGTTTTATCTGGCTCTTGGTTTTGTCCTGTTATTTCTGAATAATGATGTAGCCAAGGCGGTTATTACTCTAATGAATGTAATCATAGTCCTTGTGCCACTTATAGGCACCATCTTTGGGGTTATGTATTTTTATAATTCCAAGGAATTTACAGAACTTTTGCTGGCATTGCCCATTAAGCGATCTTCAATTTTTTCGGGTCAATATTTAGGCGTGGCAGGTTCGCTCACCTTAAGTTTGGTAATGGGGCTTGGAATTCCTTTTATTCTATACGGACTTTTCAGGAGTAATGCCATTTGGGATTTTACTCTGCTATTGGTCGTAGGAGCATTTCTGACCCTGATTTTTACAGCATTGTCATTCAATATTGCATTGTCCAATGAAAATAAAATTAAAGGGTTTGGCTACGCAGTATTGCTATGGCTGTTTTTTGCGGTAATTTATGATGGATTGTTTCTGTTATCACTCATTGTATTTGAAGAGTACCCCCTGGATACCTATTCATTGTTGGCTACCTTGTTAAATCCCATAGATCTTTCCAGAACACTGATTCTTCTGAAATTGGATATATCCGCACTTATGGGCTACACAGGGGCTGTATTTAAGTCATTTTTCGGCACTAATTCCGGATTATTTATATCCATCTCCATGTTGGCTTTATGGACATTTATTCCTTTATTTCTGTTAATCAGAAAAGCGGGCAAAAAGGACTTTTAGAAAGAATAAGGCACTATAAAATCTTTATATCTTCCCCTTGACGGATGAGCCTTTGTGGCAAATAGAACTTTTTTTGGATACTCTTTTAAAATGGTATTTATTGTATTCCGGCGCTCCGGATAAGGATTGGTCTTACCCCAGGCAACGAGGACCATATCGGAAAGTTTTAGGGCCTGCTTAATATAACTGTCATTCTCTTTGCCGATTTTACGTGGCGATCCTACAAACCCTTTGGTTTGTATAAAGCCAAACTGGTTGACGACAATTATTTTTCTTACATTCTTAAAGAGTTCAATTTCTTTTTCAAAAATGAGTTTTTCCAGAAATTGAACGGATTTATCTGCAATAGAAGCATCTGCGACGCTGGGGTTTTGCATAATAACACACAATGTTTCGCCTTTTGATCTTGTTCGATTTAGTATGGCAAGCTGATATCGAAATTTCTTACAAGCGGAAAATTTCGCCTTTACGAGTACATTCTGGATATGTTTATATATCATAAGGTCATATAAACTTACTTATGCCAAACAAATGTTCAACGCTATTTGGACCATTTCTTCAAAAGTTCTTTCTCGTTCTTCAAAACTGCATTGTTCTCCTGTAACCAAAGAATCGGAAATTGTAAGAATGGCCAGAGCCTCAATATTGTATTTAGCTGCAATTGTATAAAGACCTGCGGTTTCCATCTCAACGCATAGCACTCCATAATTAGCCCATTTTTTGTATGCCAAGGGATCATCATCATAGTACTGATCCGAAGTAAGTACATTCCCGGCTCTTATAGGAATTTTATTTTCCTGTGCATATAAAGCGGCCTTCATGATTAAACTGAAGCTTGCGGCAGGGGCAAAACAAACATCATTAAAAAGGGCATTGTTAATCCCTGAATTGGTGGAAGCCGACAGGGCTAGAACGACATCACGTATCTTAACATCCTCCTGATAAGATCCTGCTGTGCCTACCCGGATTATTTGTTTCACACCATAATCTTTAATGAGTTCATGATAGTATATCATGGCGGAGGGGACCCCCATACCACTTCCCTGTACTGAAATACGATGCCCTTTATATACCCCGGTATATCCCAGCATACCGCGCACATTGGAGTAACAATAAGGTTTTTCTAAAAACGTTTCTGCAATCCATTTAGCACGTAACGGATCACCCGGCATTAAAACTGTTTCGGCAATTTCATTCGTTTTGGCATCAATGTGGGTGCTCATAAATTATGGATTAGATTCTTTTACTATAGCAATTCCAGAGGAGGTACCCAAACGCGAAACGCCCATATCCAAATACCGCTTTGCGGTAATTTTATCTTTTATCCCGCCGGAGGCTTTGATCTTAATTTTGTTTTGAATTACACGCTTTATTAATTCAATGTCTTCAAATGTAGCCCCTCCTGTGCCAAATCCGGTTGAGGTTTTTACAAAATCTGCCTTCCCCTCTACAACCAGCATACTGGCTATTTTTTTTTCTTCGGCTGTTAAGTAGCAGGTCTCAATTATTACTTTCAATTTTCCTGGTATAATGGTTTTTTTTATTTGAGCTATTTCATTTTTTACCCGGCTGTATTCTTTGGATTTAAGCCAACCAAGGTTGATAACCATATCTATTTCATCTGCCCCGTTTTCCAAACTGTATCTCGCTTCGCATATCTTAGCTTCTGTAGACATGGCCCCTAAAGGAAAACCAATTACAGCGGCTATTTTGATTTCAGAACCTCTCAGTTCTTCGCTGGCCAGAGACACATAGCAACTATTGACACAAACCGCATAAAAATTATATTTTATTGCTTCAGAGCACAACGCTTTTATTTCGCTGGAGGTAGCAGTTGGTTTTAATAAAGTATGGTCAATATATCGCTCTATGTTCATTTAAATTATTTAAGCACGTCCAAAGCGCTCATAGGCGGCTTTATCCAGCATTTCACGATGCTCCGGATGCGCAATTGAAATCAGGGCTTTTGCCCTTTGGTATAAATTTTTCCCAAAAAGATTCACCACTCCGTACTCGGTTACCACATAATGGACATGCGCCCTGGTGGTAGTTACCCCGGCACCGCTTTTAAGGGTAGGGGTAATCTTGCTAACCCCTTTGACTGTGGCCGAGGAAATAGCAAAAATTGGCTTCCCTCCCTCTGATATGGTAGCCCCTCTTATAAAGTCCATTTGACCACCAACTCCCGAAAAGTGGCGTTGTCCTATACTATCTGCACAGATCTGGCCGGTCAGATCTATTTCAATGGCGCTGTTTATAGCAGTTACCTTAGGGTTTCTTGCAATTAAACCGGTATCATTGGTGTAAGCTGCCTCTTTAAAATGTACCAGCGGATTGTCATCTACAAAGTCGTACAATTTTTTTGTTCCGGCAGCAAAAGAAGTTACAATTTTTCCGGTTTTTATTTTTTTTTCCTCTCCTGTAATAATGCCCTTAGCTACCAGAGGCAAAAGACCATCGGAAAACATTTCTGTATGTACGCCTAGTCTTTTATGGTTATATAAGTTGCTTAAAACGGCATTTGGGATATTCCCGATACCCAATTGTAAAGTAGCGCCATCTTCAATAAGTTCCGAAACATTTTTTCCAATCTGGTGCTCTATATCTGATATTTGAGCCGAGGGTGCAACATGGATAGGCTCGTCAACCTCTATGGCCAGATGAATCTTATCCTTATGGATTATGCCATCCCCGTGAGTTCTTGGTACCTGCGGATTAATCTGGGCGATAACCTTTTTTGAAGTTTGTATTGCCGGTAAAGCAATGTCAACAGAAACACCTAAAGAGCAATACCCGTGCTTATCAGGGGGAGAAACCTGAACTACTGCAACATCCAGGGGTAAAATATTTCGCCTGAACAGAAAATGTATTTCGCTCAAAAAAATAGGAATATAATCACCTTTATTCGTATTTACAGCATTCCTGACATTACCTCCCACAAAACAACTATTTATTTTAAAGGCCTGGTTATAAGGCGGTAACGCGTATTTAACATCCCCTTCGGTGTGAATTGAGATAATCTCTACTTGTTCTAGTTCCTCATATCTTTCGCAAATACTGTTTATTAATGTATTTGGAGTCATAGCTGCACCCTGAAGAAATAACCGATCCCCGGATTTTACGATGGCTGCAGCTTCGGCTGCCGTAACAATTTTCATGTTAGTTTTTTTATGGTATCGATATGATTTTCATTTATAACAGGTTTATGGCTAATGACATTCTATTTCTGTGGATACCATTTCTGCCATTGGTTTCGGAGACACATATGGAATGCCTAAACCCAGTCCTCTCAGAATGAAAAGTACTCCGATAATTATTACGAAAACAGGTATTAGTTGACGTATTCGATGTTTTGCAGAATCCTTTAAGACCCCACCCAGATAAACTGCTGCAGTCATTAATGGAACTGTTCCTAATCCGAACAGAATCATATATAATGAACCTTCAACTGCATTGCCCATCCCGACAGCCCCCAAAAGGGCCATATAAACAAGACCACAGGGAAGAAACCCATTTAGAAAACCAATAGTTAGAAAAGTATCGGAAGTCTTCTTCTTCAGCGCTTTACCCAAACTGCTTTTGATTTTACCGATAATTCGATATACAGGTTTTGAAAGGCCGAGCCTGCTCAGGTATTTATAGGGAAGAATTACAATTAATATCATTAATACACCAATTAATATGGAAAGCTTTTGCTGTATTCCAAATAGGTAAAGTCCCGTACCTAACAGCCCAAATAATACCCCTATAATACCGTAAGCCATTAGTCGGCCAAAATGATAGATAAAAATCTGACCTGCTTTTTTGTACTTGTTATCCTGACTTACCGGCAGCATAAATGCAATGGGGCCGCACATACCTACGCAGTGCAAACTTCCCATTAAACCTAAGAGTAAGGCAGAAAACAACATTATATTAATTAATAGGTGATACTCTTTTTTATCAAATGGTCTTTCCCTTGATAATTCCAGTAAATTTTTATGTCCCAGCGACCATCCAACAAACGTTTGTCAGGTATGAGCAAATGTTTATTGGACAGACTTATCGGAAAGTCAAAATCCAGGTGTTTATTGGATGGTCTATAAAGGGACACTTTACCTTTTATTTCTTTATAATTCATTTTTGACGGGAAAGTTATAGCCAGCCCACCTTCCTGGTTTTCAAAGCTGAATTGGGAAGCGTAAATTTTAGCATTGGATTGGGCATCAATTTCATTCTGATAGGCTAATTCTTCCTTATAATAGTCCTCTGTAACCAGATCATGATTAGCTCTATTATCTGTACTGGCAATTATTACAAAGTACAATATGAATATTATAAATGCTGCAAATGACAATACTATTCCTGTTCCCCAATTAAACTTCATATTTTTCACTTTTGTCACTAATGAATTCCCTAATTATAACTTCTTGGTGCCAGGAACCTGGCTGTTGTTGTTTCAATTAATTTATCTCCGCTATAGACGCCGATTTTCAGCTTGTCTTTATCGCCATTGAGTGCTGCATTATTAATTTCAATAAACAAAGTGCCTTTTGCCAATTGCTGTGCAGGAACTACAAAACTCTGGAGCGAAACCAGATCAATCTTTCCTTTATGTGACAGCAGCTTAAAACTTACATCTTCAATGTCCTTGGAAGTTTTATTAATAAGTTTGTACGTGTACACATTACTTATAATATTACCTTCTTTATGTTCATATAGTTGCCCGGGTAACCTTAAAATATTAGCTTCCAAATCATTTCGTAAGAAAAGCATGCCAATAAATATGCCTGTTAATATAACAAGTACGGCAGAGTACCCTTTTAATCTTGGACTAAATGTAAATTTTGCATTTTTTTCAATATTGTCCTCACTCGCATAGCGAATAAGGCCTTTCGGAAGATTTATTTTTTCCATGATAGTGTCACATTCATCTATACATGCGGTACAATTCACACATTCCAATTGAGTGCCATTTCTAATATCAATACCCGTTGGGCATACGTTCACACATTGGAAGCAGTCTATACAATCTCCATGTCCAAGAGCTTTTCGATCTTCATTTTTCCGAAATTTCTTGCGACCATTTTCGGCTTCACCCCTTTTATGGTCGTAGGCAACTACAATGGACTTATTATCCAGTAATACCCCCTGCATTCTTCCATAAGGACAGGCAATAATGCAGACCTGTTCCCTGAACCATGCAAAAACAAAATAAAATACTGCCGTAAAAATCAGAAGAGAAACCAATGTGCTAATATGGGCCATTGGACCTTCTGTGATGTACTGGATTAAACTGTCACTGCTGATAAGATAGGCCAGGAATACATTGGCAATTAAAAAGGAAATTACAAAGAAGACAAACCATTTTAGCATTCGCTTGCGTATTTTTTCCGTGTTCCAGGATTGTTTTGCCAAACGCATCTGAGCCCCGCGATCTCCATCTATCCAGTACTCAATTCGTCTGAAGACCATTTCCATGAATATAGTTTGCGGACACATCCATCCACAAAAAATACGACCAAAAGCAACGGTAAAAAGTGCGATGAAAATCACCCCTATGATCATAGAGATAACGAACAAATGAAAATCCTGCGGCCAGAAGGGAAATCCAAAAATATTAAACCTTCGTTCCAAAACGTTAAACATCAGGAACTGATTTCCATTTACCTTAATAAATGGCGAAGAAAAAAGGAATATCAATAAAACGTAGCTTACCCATTTCCGGTATTTATAATACCTGCCGCTAGGTTTTTTAGGAAATACCCAGGCCCGTTTTCCTTCTTCGTTAATGGTCCCGATGGTATCCCTGAAATTCTCTTCCATAGCTAAGCTTTATTTCCTATTCCAAATTCATACCTGTGTACGAACTATTCATTCACAACAACCGAAGTCGAATCAGTCTTTTGTTCAGGAGCTGCCTGATCAGGAGAACTTTTTTTCTCCGGGGCATTTTCATCCACCCAAAGGTCCCCTTCGGCCCCCTTGGGATTTGCGGGAGTAGTTCCCTGGAAATTAAGTAAATAACTGGAAACCTGTGCTATTTCGAGAGGTTTGAGCGTTGCTTTCCAGGAGACCATTCCCTTGCCGGCCCGACCACCTTCAGAAACGGTATTAAACACATTTTTAATTCCGCCACCAAGAATCCAGTATTCGTCCGTGAGGTTAGGTCCAATACCACCACCGCCATCAGCCATATGGCAAACCACGCAATTGGTTTCAAAAATTGATTTTCCAGCACTAATATCTGAGGCATCTGTTAATAATTCAACTGTATTTACATCTACCAGATCCTTTGCAGTCTTTTTATAGGCTTCAATTTGCGCCTGAGCTTCTGCTACCTCCATCTCATATTCCAAATCCTGGTCATAATCGCCATAGATTTCGAATCTTATAAGGTAGATTACCCCAAAAATAACAGTGGCATAAAAAAGGTATACCCACCAAGGAGGTAATTTATTGTCAAGTTCTTTTATTCCATCATAGTTGTGGTCTAAAATGATTTCACCTTCGGCTTCCAATGGTTTGGAGCCTAATAGTTTTTGATATATTTTTTTACCCCAGCTCCATTCAAATTTGCTTGATTTGGATTCCAAATACCTTTCTTTAGCTTCTTCAGAAAGAGTTTGAAACATCACATTTTCTATGGACTTCAAGATGAGCTCTATGGCTATTAAAATCAATAGTGCCATTAATAAAAAGAACTGTGTTATGGGGTATTCAATAAATGCAGGTTTTTCTCCTGAGTCAATAAAGTACTCCATGAGTCCGAAGATGATAAAGAATATTACTGGGATTCTGATCCACCAGGGTGACATATTTTTCATGGCTCTAATTGTTTTGGTTGATTATCTTCTAATGGTATTTCACTTACTTCCTTGATATGCTCTTTGGAGGCGGTAAAAACCCACCAAAAAAGAATAGAAAAAAATACAAAGAATATGAGCAGTGATATCATGGGGTATGTGGCAATGCCGTCCATACTATCCATATGATTTTTTACAAATTTCAGCATGATCTACTTGTTTTCTGACAATAATTCGTCCGTTTCCTTAACTTTTATATCTGTACCTAAGCGCTGTAAATAAGCGATTAGTGAGACGATCTCACGATCGCGCATTTCCACAAATTCCAATCCGTTTTCCGCAGCATATTTTTTATCTGCTTCATAGGATTTGACAAAATCCGGATCAGCATAAAGGTTTTCTTCTATTTGAATGGACTGTTCTGCCATTGAAACGGCAGCATTTGCAATGTCCTCCTCTGTATAAGGAACACCAAGGCTTACCATAGCCCGCATTTTGCCCTGTATATTACTTCTGTCGTGTTCATTGCGAACCATCCATTGATATGCCGGCATGATCGAACCTGATGAAGTGCTTTGGGGGTCATACATATGGTTAAGATGCCAACTATCAGAATATTTACCCCCTATTCTTAATAAATCAGGTCCGGTACGTTTACTGCCCCAAAGGAATGGGTGATCATAAACAAACTCTCCGGCTTTGGCATATTCACCATAACGTTCTACTTCACTTCTAAATGGGCGAATCATCTGAGAATGGCAACCTACACAGCCTTCACGTATATAAAGATCCCTTCCTTCCAGTTCCAGAGGGGTATACGGTTTTACACTTGTAATGGTTGGGATATTGGATTTTACAAGTATGGTGGGTACAATCTGTACAATCCCCCCAATAAGAATGGCAATAGTGGCAAATATGGTCAGTTTTATAGGTTTGCGTTCAAGCCAGGTGTGATAGGTTTCTCCGGCTGTTCTTTTTTTGGATACCCGTGTTAAGGCTGCTGCTTCGGCAAGTTCATCTTCCACCTTGCTGCCGGAGCGAACCGTAACCACTATATTGTATAGCATTACAATAAATCCAACAATATAGAGCGTACCGCCTATAGCGCGCATCCAGTACATAGGTATAATTTCATTAACCGTCTCCAGGAAATTACCGTAAACCAGGGATCCGTCCGGGTTAAAATCTTTCCACATCAATGCTTGCGTAAAGCCTGCCACATACATAGGCAATGCATATAATATGATCCCTAAAGTTCCAATCCAAAAGTGGAAATTAGCCAAAGGTGTGGAATGTAATCTTGTTTTAAACATTTTTGGCACCATCCAGTAGATCATTCCAAAAGTCAAAAAGCCATTCCAGGCAAGGGCACCAACATGCACATGAGCGATAATCCAATCGCTAAAATGGGCAATGGCATTTACATTTTTGAGGGATAGCATCGGGCCTTCAAAAGTGGCCATACCATATCCTGTAATTGCAACTACCATAAATTTGAGGGTCGGGTCTGTACGTACCTTGTCCCAGGCACCTCTAAGGGTTAATAATCCATTTATCATTCCACCCCAGGATGGGGCAATTAACATCACTGAAAATGCCACACCTAAATTTTGCGCCCAGTCAGGCAATGCAGAATATAGTAAATGGTGAGGGCCGGCCCAGATATATATAAAAATCAGAGACCAGAAATGTACTATGGATAATCTGTATGAGTATACAGGCCTGTTTGCAGCCTTGGGAACGAAATAATACATCAGTCCCAGAAAGGGAGTGGTGAGGAAGAAAGCAACAGCATTGTGCCCGTACCACCACTGTACAAGTGCATCCTGAACTCCTGCATATACCGAATAACTTTTTAAGGCACTGACAGGTAATTCCAGGCTATTAAAGATATGGAGTACGGCAACGGTTACAAAGGTGGCCAAATAGAACCAAATGGCTACATAGAGGTGACGTTGTCTTCTTTTAACCATTGTTCCAATCAGGTTCCATCCAAAAGCCACCCATACCAGGGCAATAGCAATATCTATTGGCCATTCCAGTTCGGCATATTCTTTAGAAGTACTGAATCCGAGAGGAAGTGTTATTGCGGCTGCAACAATTATTGATTGCCAGCCCCAAAAGTTAAAATTACTCAGGAAGTCGCTAAACATTCGCGCTTTTAATAAACGCTGGGTCGAGTAATAAACCCCCGCAAAGATTGCGTTTCCTACAAATGCAAATATTACAGCATTGGTGTGTAACGGACGAAGTCGTCCAAAACTCAGAAATGATATCCCATCTGTTATATTAGGGAATAAAAACATAAATGCCAGTAATAAGCCTACCAGCATACCTATAATTCCCCAAAACAAGGTTGCATAGAGGAATTTTTTTACGATTTTGTTGTCGTAATAGAACTGTTGTACTTCCATAATTACAATTTTTGCTTTTTATTTAGTTGGATTGATTTTTTGACTTTGGGATCAGAATTTATAGTAGTGGATTTTACAACTTCATCCTCAAATAACATCCTTACCGAGGGTGTATACGAATCATCATACTGGCCGCTGCGAACGGAAATAATAAAGGCAGCAAAGAAAACCAGTGCTACTACAATACTAATTGTAAGCAATATATAAATAACACTCATACCTCCCTGAATTCTGGCGTAAAACTACATTTGTTAACAAGTTCAAAAAATGACATATGTCAGGTTTAATAGTTATTTTAATTTCTTTCCTATCACATTAGTTGCAAGGGTTGCAAAAGCAACAATACTAATAGAACTCATTGGCATTAGTATAGCAGCAATTACAGGTTCTAACTGGCCGGTTACAGCAAAATAGAGACCAACCAGGTTATACATCAAGGAAAAAACAAAGCACAATTTAATAATTTTTACGGCCTTTTTCGAGGCCAGAATATAATCGTTCAGGTATTTAAACTTTGTGGCATCCAGAATTCCATCACAGGCCGGTGAAAATACGTTTATATTTTCAGAAATGGCCAGACCCACATTGCTCTGTGCCAGAGCGCCGGCATCATTTAGACCGTCACCCACCATTAACACCTTTTTGTCGCTGGCCTGTAATTCTTTGATAAACTCCAGTTTATCAGTTGGTTTTTGATTAAAATATAAAGGAGTCAATTTTGGTAAAAGCTTTTCCAACCTGGTTTTTTCACCAGCATTATCGCCCGATAATATGGCAATATCCATATAGCGTTCCATACTTTTAAATACTTCCGAAACCCCTTCCCTGTAGGTGTTGCGAAAAACAAATCGCCCCTTATAGGAATCATTTGTACTTATGTGAACAGAAGTGTTGTTGTAATCACTTTGTTGTTGATGTCCCACAAAATCTGCTGATCCAACTTTGACATCGCTTTTATCCTTAACGCCATATACTCCTTTGCCTGTAAATTCTTTGTAGTCATCAAGGGTTTCTATATTGTGCTCTTTCAGCAATGCATAGAGCGATCTGCTCAGCGGATGATTTGATGCCCTCAATGTATTTTTAAGCAGTGATTCTTCCTCGGTGGATAGCTCCAGACCTTCATAAGTGATTGAGCCGGATTCCGCAGTAGTTATTGTACCTGTTTTATCAAAAATAGCGGTATCTATTTGCGCCAGTTGTTCTATAATTCCACTATCCTTAAGATAGAGTTTCTTACGTCCAAAAATTCGCAACATATTGCCCAGTGTAAATGGAGCCGCAAGTGCAATGGCGCACGGACAGGCAATGATGAGCACTGCTGTAAAAACATTTAATGCTTTACTGCTGTCCTGGACAAGCCAAAAGGATGCTGCAATTATAGCAATAGTCAATACCGCAATAGTAAAGCGTTTTCCAATACTGTCCGTTAAAGTCTGAAAAATCGTGGCCTTTTCTTTTTGAAAAACAGAATTACTCCATAATTGGGTAAGATAACTTTGGGAAACACTTTTCAAAGCTTCCATTTCCATTGCTCCTTGACACTGCCTGCCGCCCGCAAAAATGTTATCACCAGATATTTTTTGGACTGGTTCTGATTCTCCGGTAACGAAGCTATAATCTATTTGGGCCTTACCACTTATCAGAATCCCGTCTACCGGAATTAATTCTTCATTTCTTATCAGTAAGCGATCACCACTTTTAATATCATAAACCTGTACAGTTTCCTCTTTTCTCTTTTTATTTAATCTTGTAACTGCAATAGGAAAATAGGACTTGTAGTCCCTTTCAAAAGAAAGGAATGAGTACGTTTTTTGTTGAAAGAACTTACCCACAAGCAGAAAGAAAATTAATCCAGTAAGACTGTCGAAGAAACCCGATCCCAGGGCGAAAAATATTTCGAAACTACTGCGCAGAAAAAGAACCAGAATACCCAGGGCAATGGGCACGTCAATATTTAAAAGCCCGGAACGCAGTCCTTTATATGCGGAGATTAGATAATCACTGCCTGCATAAAATACCACAGGTAGTGAAAAAGCGAACATCAGCCACCTGAATAAACCTTTGTATTGTTCCAGCCAAAACTCGCCTACTTCAAAATATTCCGGAAAAGACAAAAACATAATATTTCCAAAGGCAAAGCCGGCAACACCAAGTTTATACAATAAGCTTCTGTCCGTAGTGCTCTTTACTTTGTCATAGTCGTCCAGAGTAATATTAGGGGCATATCCAATTCTTGCCAATAGTATAGCCAACTCTTTAAATGTTATAAGCTTCCTCTTAAAGGTAATTCGTATGGTTTTTTTGGGGAAATCCACCTGCGAATGCATGACACCGGAATGTAGTTTTTTTAAATTTTCCAACACCCAAATACATGAACTGCAATGTATCCCGGGAATGTAAAGATTTACTATTTGTATAGAAGTATCATCAAATTCAGTTAATCGCTGTGCGATATTTTCGGAATCGAGAAAATCGTATTTTCCTTCAAATGCCAAGGGAGTGGTACCGGCAGCCGATTGAAGATCATAATAATAGGTGAGATCATTTGTTTCAAAAATCTCATAGACTGTTTTACAGCCGTTACAACAGAAATTTTTGTCGTCAAATACTATCGCTGAAGTGATGCAATCATCACCACAGTGGTAACATTTAGTCATATTCTTAAACATTTGCTTACTGCCTGAATGCGAATTTGTAGTAATTTACTCAAAATATATATGATAATTGTCACCTTTTCGATAATTTTGGAAGACATAAGTATAAAGCAAAATTAATGGGTTCTGATAATAGGTGCGAGAATTGTATAATACGTCAATTTAATTCACTGCGCGCTATGAGCAAGGATGAATTGAAGCAGGTTTCGGATTCGAAAACTACAAAATCCATTAAAAAGGGTGAGGCAATTTTTGAAGAAGGAGAAAAATTAAATGGGGTTTTTTGTGTAAAGAACGGAGTTTCTAAGCTTTCCAAATTAAGCTCCAATGGAAAAGATCAAATCGTAAAATTGGCTACCAAAGGTGAAGTTATGGGCCAGCGTTCAGTTATTGCAGAAGAGACTTCAAATTTAAGCGCGGTTGCCGTAAACGATATGGAGCTTTGCTTTATTCCGAAAGATGTTATTGTGAACACCTTGCACAAGAATCCTGATTTTGCATATGAATTACTCCGCCTTATGGCACATGATTTAAAAGAAGCAGATGATGTAATTGTAAATATTTCACAGAAAACTGTAAAACAGCGTATTGCAGAAGCATTCCTATATCTTAAAGCTAACTATGGGGAAGACGCGGACGGTTATTTAATTCTTACTCTGTCAAGGGAGGATATTGCAAATGTTGTGGGCACCGCAACAGAATCCTGTATCCGGATAATTTCGGAATTCAAGAAAAAAGGGTTGTTAAAGAGTTCGGGTAAGAAACTTAGCATTTTAGATGAAAAGGCATTAAGAGAGCTTGCAGAGGGATTCTAGCAAAACCCCAATTCTGGGTTGGCTAAATAAACACATATACTTATCACAACTTGTCAGGGATTTTAAAACCTGACATATATCATTGTTTACAGCTAGTCACAGGTTTATTTTTACACCGATGTTACTTTATTTTGGTGTATGAAAAATATATTAATACCAACAGATTTTTCCGAAAATTCTTTGAATGCCACCAGGTTTGCAGTAGAATTTTTTAAAGATGAAGAATGTGTTTTTCACCTTTTAAATACTTACACCCCTGCCATTGTACACAGTCGTTTTATGGCTGCCACTATTCATGGAGGCATATTAGAAGATAATGTTCGATCTGATTCTGAACGGGGACTGGAAGAACTCCTGAATCAAATAAATCGTAATTATAAATATCCGAAACACGGCTTCAACTGCGTTTCTTCGTTTAACCTGCTTACGGAAGAAATCAAAGAACTTGTAGCTTCCGAAAATATTGATTTTATTGTAACCGGCACAAAAGGAGCATCTGGCTTTGAGGAAGTTTTTTTAGGGAGCAATACGGTAAGAATCATTAAGGCAATTAGGGAATGTCCTATCGTGGTTGTTCCGGAAGATTTTAAATATGTCAGGCCAGTTGAAATTGGTTTTCCAACCGATTTTAAAAGAAATTTTAGCCTGGAAGTTTTTGAGCCCGTACTGCAGCTGGCCGATAAATTTGGTTCCACTATTCATATAATGCATATTAATGAGGAAGAACAATTAGAAAAGTATCAGGAGTCCAATAAGAATATCCTGCGGGAATACGTGACTTCAGTTTCACACAGGTTTCATACAATGCCTTATTTTGCCAGTAAATCTGACGTAATTGAATTCTTTATTAATGAGTTTGGGATACAAATGCTGGCTCTCGTAAATTACAGGCATGGATTTTTAGAAGAATTGGTTAGAGAACCCGTTGTAAAACGCATAGCATTTCATACCCGCATACCACTTCTGGTATTACCCGACTAGCTACTTTATTTGGGAGAAGAATACCTTCATCTTTAGAGTACCCCAAAAAATATGTCGTTTATCTTCCAACTGGATAATCCTCATAAAAGTCTTCAAATGTTTTTAAGGTTTTGTAATTGTCAGTCAGAACTTTATAAACCATAAAAACTATCATTAACTGACCGAGAACGGTTATGTAAAAAACCCAGCTGAAAGAAAAATTCATAGTAGCCATTACAGTTACCAATATTAATACAAGGGTGGTTGCTCCAACCCAAAACATAGCGGAAGATTTCATTTTTTATTTTAAAGTTATTTAAAATCAGAAAAAATGCATGTTAATACAATGATAAATCCACAAAATATCAGAGAATCCAGAATTTATCTTCATTCGGAATATTCTTTTGCCTGCCAGCCTCCAAAGGATTAAAATTGAGCATATTAAACAAATACCATATGCTCGATGAAATTGCGGGAGTTTGGGAGGCATGTTCCCATAATAAGGAAGAGCCATAACCCGTACCTGCATTTGTAGCATACGGAATACCCGGTAAATTTTCAGGATCCGTACCGGTCATTTGAGCTTTATGCAGTTGTTGCAGAGTGGCATTTGCTTCATTAGCCATATTGGCTACTTTAAAAGCTATGGCCATTTGCGCGGTACCTTCTAACCAAATTACATCTTTATCTTCATCAAAGCAGTAACCGGAAATTTCCTTATCGTTAAAGCTGGCCACCTGAATATTCTTATATCGTTCGGCCTTAATAAGCACTTCTTTGGGAAAATTCTCAAAAATTAAATATCCCAGTGAATGCAGGTCCATAGCATAATAATGTGTTTTGTTTTCCGGCCAGGCTATCAGAAGCTCATCAATAGAATCCCATCGCTCCTGTTTCAAATAGGTTAATATGCCTTTATGGAAATTATCATAGCCATCGACTGCATTAAAGGCAGTTATAATTCCTTCGGTTATCTTATGTATTTGTGTTCCATCTTCTCTAAATCCTCCCCACAGGCCTCCATCTTTGTCCTGCAAGCCCCTAATCCAGATTTCCAGTAACCCGGACATTTCACTATACTTGTTATTCCCGGTTATTTGATGATAGTTATTTAGGGCTATTAACAGCCAGGCATTATCTCCAAGCCATATGCTGCTTCCATTATTTCCATCGCCGTCTCTGAACTGAAAAAAACCTCCGCCATTTGGAATGAATTCAGTATCGATCTGTCCCTGGAAATAATCAAAAATTTGTTCAGCTTTTTTATATTCTCCTACAGATATAAAGGTTAAAGCGGCCAATGAATTATCGTATAGCGAAACAAAATTTGAACCTTCAGTGCTCGTTAAAAGGCCATTGTTCTGTTGAACATGGCTGATCCATTTATAGATTTCCAGTTCTTCCTCTTTCAGACTATGATCAAAGCTATTTTCTGGAAGGCTTGTAGCAACAGCCTCAGCCTCTTCAATAACGATATATTCATCAACTGAATTTAATGTACAGGAAGTTATAAAAAACTCTAAAAGTATTATACACAGGATCTTTTTAGGCATGGTGTTGACGGTTAAAGCGATTTGGGGTAATCGTCTACTAAAATTAGTGCCAAATAACCGGCTTGCATCTGGATGACGATCAAAGAATAGTATTCCCGACCAAAAGCTCTGTCATCAGCAACTTATCCGGGAAAAGAGTTTTTAGCTGAAATCTGAATATTTTAACTCAGTTAAAAAACATCGATGAACGGTAAGCGTTTCCTTATTTTTGCTTTAAATTCTATTATGAATCTTCCTGGGACCACAAAAAAGAGAGTTGTAATTATTGGCGCTGGTTTTGCCGGAATTTCACTTGCCAAGAAACTCCGGAAACTCCAGGTACAGGTGGTGGTTATTGATAAACACAACTACCACACTTTTCAACCCCTGTTATACCAGGTCTCCACAGGAGGTTTAGAACCGGATTCGATTGCTTATCCCATAAGGAAGATTTTAAAAAGGCTACAAAATTTTTATTTCAGGCTGGCTATTGTAGACAAAATAGTACCCGAACTAAAAGAAGTTCATACAGATATAGGTAAAATCTCGTATGATTATCTTGTAATTGCCACCGGAACAAGAACCAATTACTTTGGCAATAAGGAAATAGAGGAAAACGCCATGCCAATGAAAAGTGTTCCACAGGCATTAAATATCCGGAGTCTTATGCTTCAGAATTTTGAATTGGCAGATAATTGTGAAGATCTGGAAGAACGTAAGGCACTCCTGAATTTTTGCATAATTGGCGCCGGTCCCACAGGAGTTGAACTTGCCGGTGCGTTTGCAGAATTGAAGAAGCATGTATTCCCGAAAGATTACAGACATCTTAATATTGATGAAATGGAAATTCATCTATTCGAGGGGTCCGGGGCTGTTTTACCGCCTATGAGCAGCAAAGCCTCACTAGAGGCAAGGAAGTTTTTAGAAGACTTTGGAGTTCACCTGCATTTGAATACCATAGTAAAGGGGTATGATGGTGAACTGATGAAGATGGACAACGGCCAGCAGCTCAGAACCAGGAACTTTATCTGGACTGCCGGGGTTACCGGGGCTACGGTTGAGGGCCTAAGTGATGATGCGCTGATACAAAGAGTCAATAGGTTTCGGGTAGACTGCTATAATCAAATAGTGGGGCACCCGAATATTTTTGCAATTGGAGATATCGCTTATATGGAAACAGAAGCATATCCTAAAGGGCACCCTCAAATGGCACAGCCCGCAATACAGCAGGGAGAACTTTTGGCAGTGAATATAGGAAGATTATTAAATGGCAGTGCAATGAAGCCTTTTATCTATAAGAATAAAGGTAATATGGCAACTGTAGGACGCAATAAGGCGGTAGTAGATCTCCCAGGAATTGAATTTGGTGGTTTCTTCGCCTGGTTTATATGGATGTTTGTTCACCTGATGTCTCTTGTAGGGTTTAGGAACAGAGTAGTCGTTTTCTTTAACTGGGTTTATAATTACATAAATTATGATAAAGCCGCCCGGTTAATAGTCAGACCATTTAAAACCAGAATATAAAACAGCCTGATTATAGCAACTAATCTGGATTCCTTTTTATATCTTTGCCATGTTGTGTTGTGCATCAGTTACACTGGTGCTTGTGTATAGATACCGTTATTGATTCGGTGCTTACCAATGAAAGGCTTTCCAATTTGGGAGGCTTTTTTTGTTTCGAGCATATCATCATTAAAAGGGATGTACAAATTGCCTGATATTTATCTGGCTTTATTTTACAAAACCTTCAATTTGTCGTAATTTTAGTGTTGACTTTTAAAGAGATCTGCCTATGCCATTATATCATAAACTTGGAAAATTACCACACAAAAGACACACGATTTTTGAGAAAAAAGATGGCAGTTTGCATTATGAGGAGTTGTTCGGAACAATTGGGTTTGACGGGATGTCTTCCCTTATGTACCATTTATACAGGCCAACCATGATAAAAGAGGTTGGTGATACAATTGACATTTCACCAAAGCCAGCAGTTAAGTATAATATTAAATCCAGATTGCTTAAGGGGTTTCAGGTATCACCTGAGGATGATTATCTGGAGAGTCGCAAGGTTGTTCTGTTTAATACTGATGTTCATATCAGTCTTGCCGCCCCTAAAAAATCAATAACGAATTATTTCTATAAGAATGCAGATGCGGATGAATTGCTGTTTGTTCACAAGGGGAAGGGAACCCTTAAAACCATGTTGGGGGAGATTCCATTTGCTTATGGGGATTATATTTTAATACCTCGGGGAATGATCTATCAAATAAGTTTTGAAGATGAGGATAACAGACTCTTTATCACAGAATCTTATCATCCAATATATACCCCAAAACGCTACAGGAATTGGTTTGGACAACATTTGGAACATTCCCCGTTTTGCGAACGCGATTTTAGGTTGCCAGAAAATTTGCAAACGCATGATGAGTTCGGAGATTTTTTAATAAAAGTCAAGAAACAGGGGCAGTTGCATCATCTGATATATGCATCACATCCATTTGATGTGGTTGGCTGGGATGGCTATAACTACCCGTACGCCTTTTCCATATTTGATTTTGAACCTATTACAGGAAGGGTGCATCAACCGCCTCCTGTTCACCAAACATTTGAAACAAGTGCCTTCGTGGTCTGTTCTTTTTGCCCGCGTCTTTATGACTACCACCCAAAGGCCATACCAGCACCTTACAACCACTCAAACATTGATTCGGATGAGGTGCTTTATTATGTGGAAGGCGATTTTATGAGCCGCAAAAGCATTGACAAGGGTTATATATCCCTGCACCCTGCAGGCATACCTCACGGCCCACACCCAGGAACATACGAGGCGAGTATTGGTAAGAGTGGCACAGAGGAATATGCTGTAATGGTAGATACATTTAAACCACTGCAATTAACAGAAATGGCTATGGAAATTGACGATGGTACTTATTATCAGTCCTGGTTAGAGTAGGGCAACTTCATGTATGATAAAATGAAGCAGGCTTGCAGCCAGTTTTGCCGTTTGATGATCCCGGTCAAAGGCCGGGTTCAGTTCTGCCACATCAACACTTATTAATTTATTGGTTGCAATCAGCGTATCTAATGCAACCAAAGCAATGTCCACGGAAAACCCCATAGGAGAGGCAGCACTGACGCCGGGGGCAAAGGCCGAAGAAAAACCATCTAAATCAATGGTCAGGTATACAAAATCAACATCCTTACAGAACTCATTAATTTTATTAATTACATAGGAAGTATTCTCTTTATGAAAAAGTTCGGCTTCAATATATTTTACCTCCCATTCACGCGCCCGCTCGAATAATACACTGTCATTTGCGTCATTTCTTATGCCCAGGCATAAGTAGCGGAAGTCCGAATTTTGATTTTTGCTGTCGGTTGCAATTTGAAAAAACGGCGTTCCGGAATTATTGCCATCCTCGTTGGACCTTAGGTCAAAGTGTGCATCCAGGTTTACTATCCCTATCTTTTGTTCATTTCCAACAAATTTTTTAATTCCATTGTAATGTCCGTAAGCTATATCATGACCTCCTCCAATCAATAAGGGAATTCCCTGCTGACTCAGGATCTGCATTACTTTTTCGGTAAGGACACTTTGTGCTTTTTCCATGTCATCCGCCACACATACTACATTACCGGCATCTAAAATGGCTGTGTTTTCGGCTAAATGATGAGGTAGTCTGGCCAACTGCCGGCGGGCTGTCTGAGGACCTTCCCTGGAGCCCGTTCTTCCCATATTTCTCTTTACACCTTCATCACATTCATATCCCAGGAGCACGAATGTCTTATCCTCTGAAATGGGGATATTTTGCAACTCCAGGTCAATATGTTTTACCCTCTGGTAGATATACAGCTCCTGAGCCGATTCACGTCCGGTCCAAACGTTATTGTCTGTTGGTTTGTAAAGATTCATTGGTTTTAATCAAATAATCCTTCTAATAATTCATCTGCCACCATGTTGGGCAATGTAACTCTTAAATCAGGGCTGCGTTTCATCTCTCTTTTTATAGCAAAAAGTGCTTCTTCATTTCTAGCCCAGCTTCTACGTGATATGCCATTATTTACATCGTAGAACAACATATTTTTCAATCGTTTATCTGCTTCATCAGAACCATCGAGCACCATCCCGAAACCACCGTTAATGACTTCACCCCAGCCAACGCCACCACCGTTGTGTATGGAAACCCAGGTTGCTCCTCTAAAACTATCTCCAATAACATTGTGAATAGCCATATCTGCTGTAAACTGGCTTCCATCGCAGATATTACTGGTTTCCCGGAAAGGAGAATCGGTGCCGCTTACATCGTGATGATCCCTTCCAAGGACAACGGGCGCAGAAATTATACCTTTCCCAACAGCCTCATTAAAAGCCTCTGCAATTTTAATCCTTCCTTCGGCATCAGCATATAAGATTCGGGCCTGCGAACCGACTACCAAGTTATTTGAATCAGCCTCACTAATCCATTTGATATTGTCCTGCATTTGCTGTTGAATCTCTTCCGGTGCAGTTTCCTTGATTTTCTCCATAACATTTAAAGCTATTTCATCAGTTTTATGAAGGTCATCAGGATTACCAGAGGTGCATACCCATCGAAAAGGGCCAAATCCAAAATCAAAGCACATCGGCCCCAAAATATCCTGAACATAGGAAGGGTATTTAAAATCGACATTATTTTCGGCCATAACATCCGCACCAGCCCTGGAGGCTTCCAGTAAAAAGGCATTACCATAATCAAAGAAATAAGTTCCTTTTGCTGCATGTTTATTAATTGCGAGTACCTGTCTCCTCAAAGATGCCTGAACCAACTCTTTAAAAAATTCCGGATTTTCCGCCATCATGGTATTAGCTTGTTCAAAAGACAATCCGGCCGGATAATAACCGCCAGCCCAGGGGTTGTGCAATGAGGTTTGATCTGACCCCAGGTGAATAAACAAGCCTTCTTCATAAAACCGTTCCCAGACTTCCACTACATTGCCCACATAGGCCAGGGATAAAACTTCTTTCTTAGCTATGGCCTGTTTTGTTCTGTTAATCAGAGTATCCATCTGGGAATGGAGTTCATCAACCCAGCCCTGCGAATACCTTTTAGAAGCCGCTGCTTCATTTACTTCGGCACAAACAGTAATACAACCTGCAATATTGCCTGCTTTTGGTTGAGCTCCGCTCATGCCGCCTAACCCGGCAGTAAGGAAAATTTTTCCATTTGGGGATTCAGATTTTGGTAAAACCTTTCTGAAAGCATTCATAACTGTAATGGCAGTACCATGCACTATTCCCTGCGGTCCAATATACATATAGGATCCTGCAGTCATTTGTCCGTACTGTGTTACCCCAAGGGCGTTGAATTTTTCCCAATCGTCCTGGGTGGAATAGTTAGGAATCATCATTCCATTGGTAATTACCACTCTTGGAGCTCCCCTGGAAGAAGGGAATAATCCCATTGGATGTCCCGAATACATGTGAAGAGTTTGCTCACTGGTCATGGTGGCGAGGTACTGCATGGTAAGCAGATATTGCGCCCAATTCTGGAAGACCGCACCATTTCCTCCGTAAGTAATTAATTCTTCCGGATGTTGTGCTACTTCAGGATCCAGATTATTCTGTATCATAAGCATTATTGCAGCTGCTTCTCTGGTTTTAGCCGGATATTCTGAAATTGGCCGGGCGTACATTTTATAAGCCGGTTTAAATCGATACATATATATTCTTCCATATTTCTCCAATTCCATGGCAAATTCTGAAGAAAGATCAAGATGCCAGGCCGATGGAAAATAGCGCAACGCATTTCTTATAGCCAACTTTTTTTCTTCCGGACTTAGAATTTCTTTTCTCTTAGGTGCATGATTAAATTCAGGGATCCGAAGTCTTGGCTGTGGTAATTCAGTGGGAATTCCCAATAGGATCTCATCGCTAAAACTTAATTCTGTTTTGGAACTTTGCATTTTTCCTATGGATTGTGTTTGTCGTAGATCAATTTACCCTTTTTAAAAACCATACATGGCTTAAATGCCCCCTGGTTGTAAAGGACTTCATTAAAATTTGTAGTATGAAATAAACAAAAATCAGCCAGGTAGCCAGCTTTCAATTTTCCTCTGTCAGCCAATTTAAGGGCCGCCGCGGCCCTGAATGTTATTCCTGCCAGTACTTCCGCATTTGTTAGTTTTTGCATAGTGCCTAATATGGCGGACTGGGTAAGAAGATCACCCATTGGCGCAGATCCCGGATTATGGTCACTCGCAATGGCCAGCGCGCCACCTGCATCCAGAATTTTCCTGGCAGGGGTGAAATTACAACCTAAGCCCAATGAGGCCCCGGGTAATGCAGTGGCAATGACATCACTTTTGGCCAGTAATTCTATTTCACGGGACGTACTTGCTTCTAAATGATCCGCGCTTACAGCCTTAAAATTGACAGCTACTTTACTTCCTCCTACCGAGAACTGATCTGCATGTATGGTTATGTCAAAACCCATTTCCATAGCTTTAGCCAGGTAAGGCGCTATTTCCGATGGGCTAAATGCCCCTTTTTCAATGAAGGCATCAACTCTGTTGGTCAAGTTCTCTTTCTTTAAAAAAGGCAACAGTTGTTCACTTATTTCCGACAGATATGCTGCCGGAGTCCCATTAAAATCCCTTGGCACCATATGTGCGGCCAGACAAGTGGAAACAAAATCCAATGGAAATTGTTCGCCGGCCTCCTTAATCGCCTCCAGCATTTTGATTTCTTCCTTTATCGAAAGACCGTAACCACTTTTTACCTCTATGGTAGTGACACCGTTTTTAAGATGTTGTTTGGCCCTTTTTAGTATTCCTCTGACCAGTTCTTTTTTAGTGGCCTTTCTTGTTTGTTGTACAGTATCCCAGATACCCCCACCCTCCTCTGCGATTTCCAAATAGGTTTTGCCGGCATTTCTCATTGCATAATCCCTCGCCCTGGAACCTCCAAAACAAATATGGGTATGAGCATCTACAAATCCCGGAAGGCAGATGTGATTTCCTTCCAAATGAATTAATTCAAAGTGGAGGTCTTTTACTTCGGATAACAACTTTTTATAGGTGTCAATAGTTTTGATGTAGCCATCAGCAACAAGTATCCCGGCATTTTCAATGATTTCAAGCTGACCATCTGAAGCGGGGCCTTTTATAGGGATCCCTGTCATGGGAATTACCTGACAGAAGGGGCCAATAAGTGTCAATTGCTCCATAGATCTCAATAGTTTTCAAACTCTTCTGAATAGGTTGTCTGCAAAGTAAGATTCTTTTTTTTGCAAACCTGAGAGATGCGTTGTATGATGGTTTGGTTATTTACCAGTTCTATTCCTTTTTCGATATCATCTGCAAAAACCCTGTCTTTTTTGGCAAAAGCTACTTTTTTGCGTACTTCTTTATGTACTTCATCAAGCAATATTCCCGATTTTAGCGGTTTTCTAAATTCAAACGCCTGTGTGGCGGTTAATAATTCAATTGCCAATATCTTTTCTAGATTCCCAAGTACCCTTAGTGCCTTTCTCGCGGCAATAGACCCCATACTAACATGGTCCTCCTGCCCCATAGAGGTAGGGATGCTGTCTGCACTCGAAGGAAAACACAACCCTTTATTTTCACTGGCCAGTGCCGCTGTGGTATATTGCAGGATCATATAGCCGGAATTTATCCCCGTATTTTCCATGAGCAATTCAGGAACACCCGGACTATTTCCATCCAGAGCAAGATAAATCCGCCTGTCCGAAATGTTTCCCAATTCCGATGCGGCCAGGCATGCATAATCCAAGGCCATAGCCAGGGGTTGTCCGTGAAAATTACCGCCACTAATCGTCAATTCTTCATTGATAATAATTGGGTTATCTGTTACAGAATTCAGTTCTATCTCCACCAATTCCTTGAGGTGTAACCAGGTATTTCTGGAAGCTCCATGCACCTGAGGGATGCAACGCAAAGAGTAAGGATCCTGCACCTTTTCACAATCAATATGATTCTCCATGATCTCAGAACCTTTAAGGAGCAATTTAATCCTCTCCGCTACATGAATGTTACCCTTAAATGGCCGCAGACTGTGTAATTCATGGTAAAATGGTTTTATAGAGCCCTGCAACCCTTCAATCATCATGGCTCCGATAATATCTGCATGAGAGAGGCAATTGTGCAATTTTTCAACCACTTTTATAGCATGTGCAGTGATAAACTGTGTTCCATTAATAAGCGCCAATCCTTCTTTAGGACCAAGTTCCAGAGGTTTCAAACCCGTTTTTTGAAATAATTCTTCAGTCTTGACAATTTTGTTTTCAAATATGACCTTACCAAGGCCTATTAGGGGTAAAAAAAGATGCGATAGAGGCGCTAAATCTCCGGATGCACCCACAGAACCCTGTGAAGGCACAATTGGAATGGCATCATTTTCTATATGCCAGAGAATTCTGTCCAATGTTTCTTCAGCAATGCCGGAATATCCTTTGGCAAGTGAATGTATTTTTAGAATGAGCATTAATTTTGCCAGTTCCTTTTTAATGGGCTTACCAACACCAACGCTATGGCTTTTGAGGATATTTGTTTGTAAAATCCTTGTCTCCGCTTTGGAAATATTGGTGGTACACAAAGGTCCGAACCCGGTATTTATCCCGTACACAGCCTCACCTTTTTCAACTATTTTTTCCACCACAAGCTGACTCTCCCGGACACGTTTTCTGGCAACTTCGGATAATTGGCCCTTTACTTTACCTCTTGCAATTGCCATTGCACGGCTGCAATTAAGTACTTCTTCACCATACAAAAAGGTATGAGTTGATGAAACCATTAATTTTTGATTTTAATACTATAAAAGTATTCATTAAGTTTCAGAAAAGTGGAATTACAACCTGACTTTAATTTGAAGCTAATATAACACGCAGAAGTTCTAACTTTGGAAAATAAAAAAATTTAGAATGGTATTTGAATTGATCAAAAAAAGGCGATCTGTTTTTCCTGTGCAGTATACAAACCAGCCTATCAAAAGGTCTGAGATTGAGAAAATTCTGGAAGCAGCAAACTGGGCACCGACCCATAAAAAAACAGAACCCTGGAGGTTTAAAGTCTTTTTGGATGCTTCAAAAGACCAATTGGGGCAGTTTCTTGCAAAAAAGTATGAGGAAACTGAATCGAACCCAAAAGCTTTTAAAGTAAAAAAATTCCTTGAAAACACAGGCAGGTCGGCTTCGGTTATTGCGATCTGCATGCAAAGAGATCCAAACAAAAGTCTTCCGGAATGGGAAGAGATTGCCGCTACCTCCATGGCAGTTCAGAATATGTGGCTTTGCTGTACTGAAATGGGTATTGGATGTTACTGGAGCTCCCCGGGTCTGGTAAAATATATGGATGAATTTATAGATCTGGCAGCAGGGGAACAATGCCTGGGATTTTTATATATGGGACATTACGAGGGAGAAATCCCCGATGGCGAGAGAAAGCCCATTCAGGATAAGGTGGCCTGGTTTAATTAGTACTAATAAAAAAACGAAAATAATTCTTCACGGTATTCCGATGATTTGGCAATAAACAGGCCCAAGTAAACAATAGTTACCACAAATTTTAAGAAGGTTCCCGTAAGAAAACCAATAAAGGAACCAAATGCAGCCTTCAGGGCCTTTTTATTATCGGCCTTATTCAGTAGTTCTCCAATCAATGCGCCAACAAAAGGCCAAATTATAATGCCAAAAACACCCAGAACAGGAAATATTATTGCCACAAGAAGGCCAACTACGGTTCCGGCCATTCCGGACCTGCTTCCACCAAATTTTTTGGTGCCCATTGCAGGTATGATGTAATCTAATGCAAATACAATAGCCGCTACCACAAATGTAATCCCCAAAAACCACCAATCATTGGGTATAGCCTTTGTTAGAATCAATAGTAAAAGGCCAATCCAGCTAATTGGAGGTCCGGGTAATACGGGTAAAAAACTTCCCAGTATACCCGTAAGCATAAATACAAAACCCAATAAAAATAGGACAATATCCATAAAAAATTATTTACAATTGGACTAAGATAGCGCCTATTTGTTACAAGTCTTTTTAGAGAATGGGGAAATCCGGATATTCTGAGGCTAAATTGCTTGAAAAAATCGTAATTTTCCGCATGAATACCGCTTTTATGAGGAAGTTGATATTTTTGTTATGTCTATGCTTACTGTCTTCCTGTAATTTATTTACCTCCACTGAATTGAAAACACAAAAACTGGTGGATAAAGAGTTACAGGCAATCAATTGGAATGATGTGGATCAATATCCGCTATTTGAGAATTGTGATGAAACAGCTTCCAAAAATACTCAGAGAGAGTGTTTTGAAAATACGCTGCTTTTACATTTTTCCAGGACCCTGCAGGAATTCGAATTTATATTGGACAAAGATGTGGAAGAATCAGTATATGTAGATTTCCTGGTGGATAATGACGGCAAAATAACGGTGTTACGTATTGATAAAAACAGGATTATACAGGAACAGATTCCGGAATTTGATGGAATTATCAGCAGAAGCCTTAAAAATTTGCCTAAGTTGGAGCCGGCTTTAAAAAGGGGAATACCGGTGAATGCTAAATTCAGGATCCCCATTATTTTAAATTCAGAGTAAATACAATAAGTTGCAGAACGAAAAAATCATATTGGGTATTGATCCCGGAACTACCATTATGGGTTTCGGAATCATAAAAGTCACAGGGAAGAAAATGACTTTTGTTCAAATGAATGAATTGATGCTCAAAAAATACAGCGACCCTTTTACCAAACTCAAGCTCATTTTTGAACGTACCATTGAACTGATTGATACCTACCATCCCGATGAAATTGCCATTGAAGCACCTTTTTATGGTAAAAACGTTCAATCTATGCTGAAGCTGGGAAGGGCGCAGGGAGTGGCCATGGCAGCAGGCCTCTCCAGGCAAATTCCGATTACAGAATATATGCCCAAAAAAATAAAAATGGCCATTACAGGGAATGGTAATGCCAGTAAGGAACAGGTGGCGAAAATGCTTCAGAGCACACTTGGATTAAAATCACTTCCGAAGAATCTGGATAGCACGGATGGTCTGGCGGCAGCAGTCTGCCATTTCTATAATGAAGGAAGGGCGGAAGCAGGCAAGGGTTATACCGGGTGGTCTGCCTTCGTAAAACAAAACGGAGACCGGTTAAAGTAAGATATATTCCCAGTGATTAAATCTATTATTATTGAGTATCCTATGGCAGGTATCTATATTCATATTCCATTTTGCAAACAGGCCTGTTATTACTGTGATTTTCATTTTTCAACAAACCTGGCTAAAAAAGATGCGATGATTTTGTCAATGGAGCAGGAGTTGTTGTTGCGCAAAGAGGTATTTAATAAGGAGCAGGTAGAAACTATATATTTTGGTGGTGGAACACCTTCAGTTTTGCAGGTTGCGGAAATAGAGCGATTAATTGATACGGTTTACAGGAATTACAAGGTGATTGAATCTCCTGAAATTACCTTAGAGGCCAACCCCGATGATTTGTCTGCAATTAAAATAAAGCAATTGAGTGATTCTTCAATTAACAGATTAAGTATTGGGGTACAGTCATTTTTTGATGAGGATTTAAAATTGATGAACCGGGCACACAATGCTGATGAGGCCCATATTTGCCTTAGTGAAGCCAGGAATCATTTTGATAATATTTCCATCGACCTGATTTACGGGATACCCGGGTTGACGAATACACGTTGGGAGGAGAATATTACCAAATCCCTTTCATATAATTTGCCTCACATCTCCAGTTATGCATTGACCGTGGAACCTAAAACGGCATTAAATGCTTTTATAAAAAAAGGAGTAATTCCGGATGTAAATGATGAAATAACACAACAGCAGTTTTATATGCTGCTGGATCAATTGGAAGGTGAGGGATACCTGAATTATGAAATTTCCAATTTTGGAAAAAAGGGTTACTTTTCCAGGAACAACACTGCATATTGGCTTGGGAAAAAATATCTGGGCATAGGCCCTTCTGCACATTCTTACGATGGGAATAAAAGGAGTTGGAATATCAATAATAATTCGAAATATATAAAGTCCATTTCTCAGAAGACACTTCCAAAGGAAGAAGAAGTGCTCACTAAAACAGACAAGTTTAATGAATATATTATGACGGCACTGCGAACAATTTGGGGTGTTTCACTCAACCGAATACAGACCGAATTCGGTGACAGGTATCATAAGTACTTACTGCAGCAATCAGATAAATATGTAAACCGTGAATTGCTCCTTATGGATGGGGATAGTTTAACGGTTACCAAAAAGGGAAAGTTTTTGTGCGATGGGATTGCCAGCGATTTATTTATGATTAAATTGAAATAAGATTTTTAGATTAAGGCCTATGCGTGCAATTATAAAACATGATAGTGGGGATTTCGAGATCGATTTTTCCAGACCCCTGGATATTTCAATTCCTTTGAAGGGAAATGAATCCAGTGTTAGGGCCTGGAATCTCGGTGCACCTGTAATAGAACCGCATAGAGAAGAAGGATTTATTGGGAAAGTGTCAGAAGGGGCTTCCACGAATTTTAATGATATAAGCTTTAATCCCCATGCTCATGGAACGCATACGGAATGCATAGGGCATATCACAGAAGAGAGTTACTCCATAAATAAACAATTGCCCAACTTTTTTTTCCTTGCAGAAGTCATTACCATTGCGCCGGAAAAATATCAGAAAGATTTTGTGATATCCAGAAAACAAGTGCAATATGCTTTAGGAAATAAAAAATGTGAAGCGCTCGTCATCAGAACTTTACCTAATCTTAAGGATAAATTATCCAGGCATTATTCCAATACAAATCCGCCTTATTTACTGGAGGAAGCAGCTCAGTTTTTAGCGGATACGGGGATAAACCACTTGCTTATAGACCTTCCTTCTATCGATAAAGAAAAAGACCATGGGGCTCTTCTGGCGCACAGAGCTTACTGGCAGGTTGAGGGTCAGAAGCGCACAATGGCAACAATTACAGAATTTGTTTTTGTGGATAATTTTATTGCTGACGGCACTTATTTATTGAATTTACAGCTGGCTCCAATGGAAAATGACGCCAGCCCCAGCAGGCCGGTATTATATAAAGTAACAGAGCTATGAAAAATTTCATTAAACTGGAGGAATGGGTGATGTTGGGATTTGGGTTCTACCTGTTTACCCTGCTGCCCTATGCCTGGTGGTGGTTTTTTGTGTTTCTTCTGGCACCCGATGTTGGCATGTTAGGATATATTTTTGGAAATAAATCAGGGGCTGTTGTGTATAATACGTTCCATCATAAAGGATTGGCAATCGTTATTTATATTTTTGGAGCTTATTTATCTTTTCCTTTGTTGCAGGGAGTCGGGATAATAATATTTTCACATGCATCTTTGGACAGGGCATTGGGGTATGGCCTGAAGTTTAAGAAAGGGTTTAAGTACACACATTTGGGAGAATTAGGAGGGCATAATGGATAATATTTTTGAACTTTTTTTGGGATTAATATTGGGTGCTATCCTGATGTATTGGATGTTCTCCTTATTTCGTATAAAGAGGAGCAAAGAATTAACCGAACATCAGTCTACTATAATACTGGAAAAGATTAAGAGCGTTTGTAAGTTAATTTCGGTTGAAGGGGATTTTGCAGAGATTTACAAATATGAGAATACCAGGGAACACTTTATGAGCTTGCTTAGCAGCAAGAAAAAAGCCCTGATTGTAATTAATGCCAAAGCTCAAATAGGGTATGACCTTAAAAAAGTGCTAATGCATGCCGATACAGATAAAAAGAAAATAATTCTCACTAACTTTCCTCAGCCGGAAGTTCTTTCAATAGAACCCGAACTGGAATTTTACGACATAAAAAATGGGCTATTCAACTCATTTACACCAAAAGACCTGACTGCTTTAAACCTGGAAGCTAAAAAACATGTCATGGAGAAAATCCCTCAAAGCGGACTTATGGATACCGCACGTCGGGAAGCTTTGGAGGCGGTTTTACTGATTGAGAAGATAGTTGAAACCATTGGTTGGAAACTGGATTATTCAGCTTTGGAATTAAGTGCCCAGGATAAACCCTTCATTGAAAAATAGTATTCTAAATTTAAATTATAAAAACATGAAAAAGTCATTTTGTATTTTAACCCTAATATTAATATCAATAACCTCATACAGCCAAGAAGATAAGAAAATGAAAAATTTAAATCCAGCGTTCGTACACACCGTGTATTTTTGGCTTAACAATCCGGATAGCAAGGATGACCAGAAGAAGTTTGAAAAAGCGATCGGCAAGTTCATGAAAAAGTCTAAACATTCAGATACGCATTATGTAGGAAAACCTCCAAAGGCCACACGGGATGTAGTAGACGATTCATTTACCTATGCTTTGATCGTAAGTTTTAAATCTGCCAAAGATCAGGAGAAATATCAGGAGGAAAAGGCACATCTGGAATTTATTGAAGAGGCGCAGAGCCTTTGGAATAAGGTGATCGTATATGATTCCCAGGGGATCAAACTGTGATCTTCACGGGAATTGCCAAAACGCTTAAGAAGTTTTTTCAGCCAGGATGCCAATTAAATGGCTTTTGAAAATGAACATTGAAGAATTCAGAGAACTTTGTTTGCTAAAAAAAGGAGTTACCGAAGATTTTCCTTTTGATGCGGAAACCTTGGTTTTTAAGGTAATGGGGAAAATATTTACCATTGCCCCCCTCGAAAGGATTCCCTCGCAGGTTAATTTAAAATGTGACCCGGAAAGGGCTATTGAGCTAAGGGAAACCTATGACGGGATTATTACTCCCGGGTATCATATGAGCAAGGTGCATTGGAATACGTTATTCCTGGAACAGTTGCCCGCAAAACTGATAGCAGAACTTGTAGACCATTCCTATGAATTGGTCGTTTCCAAGTTAACCAAAAAACAAAAAACGGAGCTGAAAGCTCTTATTTAGTCTTCCAATCCCTTTAAGAAAACTATATCTTTACGAGCTCAATTAAAAGAGCGAGTTTTAAATGCAGAATCCCAAAGGGTTTTATATAGAAAGAAAGGATAAATTGAGCAATCTGCTTGTAGAGGTAAAAAAGCAGTTATTGTTCTCCAGTATGCTGAGACTTGTGGTTTTTATATTTGCAATTTTCGCGATATACCTTTTTTATCACCACACAAATTACATTCTTTTAATTGTCCTTTTTACGGCAATTGCGTTCCTTTTTCTGGTTTCCCGGCATGCCAACCTGAATTACAAAAAAGATAGATTATCCACCCTGATCTCCATAAATGAAACTGAATTACTGGTATTGGATAGAAAATTTTATCAATTGTCGGAGGGAAATGAATTTATAGATCGGGAACATTTTTATAGTCAGGATATTGATTTATTTGGTAAGGGATCCTTTTACCAATACTGCAATCGCACAGCCTTGAGGGAAGGCAGCACAAAACTCGCAGCTCTGCTTACGGAAAACAATATTGAAAATGTACAGGCAAAACAGGAAGCCATTAAAGAACTTGGATCAATAGCGGAATGGAGGCAGGAATTTTCGGCAGTGGCCCAATTGATAAAAACTGATTTATCCTCAGTCCAGTTGCTGGACTGGCTGAAATCATATAAGCCATTTGTGCCTAAAATAATGAAAACACTTCCAAACGTATTTTCGGTTTTGTCCATGGGTATGATTAGCTTCTATTATTTTGATTACCTTCCTGGATGGGGGTTACTGTTTTGGTTTTTTCTTGGTCTGGGTATTTCCGGTAAATACCTAAGGAGGGTTAATGTGCTTTCCCAGAATACCTCCAAGGCACAGAACAGTTTTCAACAGTATCAAAAATTGATTCTGCTTTTGGAGGATATCAATTTCAACTCCGGGTTATTAAATGATGAAAAGGGATATATTTTGGAAGATGGCCTCCAGGTATCCAAAGTGTTAAAACAATTTTCCGGGATGCTTAATGCCTTCGACCAAAGGAATAATATGTTGTTTGGCGTGTTGGCAAATGCCTTTTTATTATGGGACTTGCGGTATGGTTACGCTATAGAAAAATGGATTGGTATTCACGGGAATAGTGCAGGGCGCTGGCTAAATGCCATTGCCTTTTTTGACGCCTATAATAGCCTGGGAAATTTTGTATTTAACCATCCCAATTATACTTTTCCTGAAATCACAAAAAGTGATCTTATTATTGAGGCTGTAAATGTTTCACACCCAATGTTGGATCCCGCAGAAGGTGTTGCAAATAATTTTAAAATTTACAGGGAGGAATTCTTTATTATTACCGGTGCTAATATGGCCGGGAAGAGTACCTTCCTGCGGACAATCTCCCTTCAGATTGTTATGGCTAATATGGGCTTGCCGGTTTGCGCTTCATCAGTTATATATCATCCCATTAAATTGATAACCAGTATGCGTACTACAGATTCATTAACCGAACATGAATCTTATTTTTTTTCTGAATTAAAACGCTTAAAGTTTGTCATTGATAGTATAAATGAAGAAAAATATTTTATTGTACTGGACGAAATTTTAAAAGGCACCAACAGTATTGACAAAGCAATAGGATCCAAAAAGTTTATTGAAAAATTAGTCGGTTCTAATTCAACCGGTCTAATAGCAACTCACGATTTAAGTCTTTGTGAAGTGGCCGATAGCCTGGAAAATGTAGAGAACTACTATTTTGATGCCGAAATAATAAATGAAGAGCTGCATTTTGATTACCAATTTAAAAAAGGGATTTGCCAAAACATGAATGCCTCCTTTTTATTAAAAAAAATGAATATAGTTGACTAAATGCACCTCCTATGGATTCACTAACACAAATAGTTTTAGGCGCCTCAGTAGGGGAGGTGGTATTAGGTAAAAAGGTAGGGAACAAGGCCATGCTCTACGGTGCAATAGCTGGTACAATTCCCGACCTGGATGTTCTGAGCAGGTATTTTGTAGATACGGTTACAGCCACAGAATGGCACAGGGGTTTTAGTCATTCCATTCTGTTTAGCCTTCTTTTTGCACCTGTTTGTGGGTGGTTGATTTCCAAAATCGAAAAAAAATCGGGGGTAAGCTGGCAGGAATGGACCAAACTTATGTTTTGGGGGTTATTCACACACCCAATTTTAGACTCTTTTACCACATGGGGGACACAACTTTTTTGGCCTTTTGATCTGCGGTTGGCCTTCCAGAATATCTTTGTAATAGATCCTTTATACACATTCCCTTTTTTATTCTTTTTGATTTTAACGATGAGAAAACACAGGCTGTCGCCCGACAGAAGAAAATTTAATAAAATCGGGCTTATAGTCAGTACTTTTTATCTGGCAGCAACCTTACTTCTGAAGGGGATAACCTATAGGAAATTTACCGATAATTTGAAGGATCAAAAGATAGCATATAAACAAATACAGACCAGGCCTACTCCTTTTAATACGATACTATGGACTGCAAACATAGATACCGGGGAGGAATACCTGATAGGCGAATATTCCTTGTTAGATACCAAACCGATTGTGTTCAGAAGCTACCCCAAAAACTATGGGTTATTGGGGAAAATGGCGGGCGAGGATAAACTCAAGCGTTTAATCAAAATTGCTGAAGGCTGGTATACCATTTCTTTCGATAATGGGATCTTGTTATTTAATGATCTCCGTTTTGGATTGATAAACCTGAATCCTATTGACCCTAAATTTGCGTTTAGCTACAGGCTGCTTAAAATAAACAATGAGGTCATAGTTGAAGAAACCCCTAAATTTAAAGAAGACGCACAAAATGTTTTAATAGAATTGTGGGCCAGGATCTGGGGAAATTAAATGGCGATATTCCTCAATATTTATTAATGTATATTTTCTATAAGCTTTTTATCTGAAGATCGTGAAATGTATCTGCCTGCAATCGCAATAACTCTTCTGCTTTCTGTTTTTTATAAGCATACACAGCTTGTTCTTCTGCTATTTCGCCATATATTTTTTCATTCAGAGCGGTATCCGTAGCAAGGATTTTTTGCCGCTGTAATACTTTTTGCATTACCCAGGTCTCCACCGCGCTTTCCTCATCTTCCAGTTTTAGGTCATAGGGCCCTTTTGGAGCCAGGAGTTTTACAATTATTGGTGAAGTTTCAATGGCAAGAAACAGTAAGAAAATAAAGAAGGATGGAAACCACGGAAGTTCTCCCAAGGCATTAATACGTGCCATAAGGCCGTCAAAACCATCAATAATGGGTTGGGAGTCATTAACAACCTGAGTATATTCTGCATTTAAAGCAGAGATCTGGGTTTCTATATCTGTAATCTTTTTTGCATTGGCTTCCTTCAATTGTCTTAATTCCAGAAGAGCAGCATCGTGTTTTTCACGTTTTTCCTTGTATACCGGCCCTTTACCTAAAAGCATGGTGCCTGCTCTTCCCTCGGCCTCTGAAATATAGGTGTCGTAAAGGGTATTGGTCTCTGTTTCCTTTATGTTTATTTCATTTTTCAGGGCCGTAATATCTTCATTCAAACCCGTAACCAAGGGAGTATACTGTTGTGCAATCTGATCTTTATTTGCAAGTGTGAGTTCATTCTTCTGTTCCAGTAAAACCTGGTTGATTTCTTTTTCGAAAATTTTCATTTCCAGGGGTTTGGAAATTACTACGGCAATAATAACTGCCAATATTATTCTGGGAGTAGCCTGTAGAAATTCACTTTTAAGGTTATCCCTTTTTTTAATGGTGGAGACAATAAAACGGTCCAGGTTAAAGATTAAAAGGCCCCAGATAAGGCCAAAAAATATAGCTGTGTAGACGTTGTCAAATACGGTATAGAGTGCATAACTACTGGCAATAAACGCCATTACAGCAGTAAAAAAAACAGTAGCACCAATACCTGCGTATTTGTTTTGTTCTCCCGAAGAACAGGATTTGAGAATACCGGGATCCGCTCCGGAACAGAGGATAAAAAAGCGCTGTATCATTATAGTGTTCGTTTTTGATTCTATGGGTTAGAACGCAATTTGTGGAGATTTGTTACACCATAATCCAATAAAAACAACTCGTTAAGAAGGATTTATGATTTGTCCATATAATTTCTGAACAATTTGAAGTGTAATTTCCTGCCTAAAGACCCCTTAATTTCCTGAAGAAAAAAGTTCTGTGTAGTATTTATAAAAATAAGGAATCGTTTCAATTCCTTTTAAAAAGTTCCATACCCCAAAATGTTCGTTGGGAGAATGAATGGCATTGCTGTCCAGTCCAAAACCCATTAAAATGGATTTGGATCCAAGTTCCTTTTCAAATAATGGAACAATGGGGATACTTCCCCCGTTTCTTTTTGGAACCGGTACTTTACCAAATGTGGTCTCATAAGCCTTACTTGCTGCCTTGTAGCCTATACTCCCAATAGGTGTTACATAGCTTTCACCCCCGTGGTGTGGTACAACTTTCACCTTGACTCCCGCAGGCGCTATATTTTCAAAATGGGTTTTAAAAAGCTGGGTTATCTCATGCCAGTTCTGATGGGGGACAAGGCGCATGGATATTTTTGCATATGCCTTGCTCGCGATAACCGTTTTTGCACCTTCGCCGGTATAACCGCCCCAGATACCATTTACATCAAGGGTAGGCCTAATGGAGTTTCTCTCATTAGTGGTATATGAGGATTCACCAAATACATCTTCTATATCCAGAGCTGCCTTATAAGCTTCCAGGTTAAAGGGAGCTTTTTCCATGGCATCGCGTTCTGCGCGGGTGAGTTCATCAACCTTATCATAAAATCCGGGAATAGTAATATGGTTATTTTCATCGTGCAATGAGGCAATCATTTTTGCCAGGATATTGATAGGATTGGCCACTGCCCCTCCATATAATCCTGAATGTAGGTCCCTGTTAGGGCCGGTTACCTGGACTTCCACATAACTCAAACCCCTTAGTCCGGTAGTAATTGAAGGAATATCATTTGCAATCATCCCGGTATCGGAAATCAGAATAATATCATTGGCCAGTTTTTCACGATTCTCTTTAACAAAGGTTGACAAGTTTTCACTTCCTACTTCTTCCTCGCCTTCAATCATAAATTTAACATTACAGGGAAGCGAGTTGTTTGTGGCCATAAACTCCAGGGCTTTTACATGCATATAAACCTGACCTTTATCATCAGAGGCTCCTCTTGCGTAGATTGCACCATCGGGGTGAAGTTCTGTTTTTTTAATTACGGGTTCAAAAGGAGGGGAATCCCAGAGGTCTAGCGGATCCGGTGGTTGTACATCATAATGCCCATATACCAGAACCGTTGGTAAATTCTCATCAATCTTTTTTTCTCCATAAACTATAGGATATCCCTGAGTTTCACAAATTTCCACAACATCACAACCGGCATCTTTTAATGAAACAGCAAAAGCTGCAGCCGTATCCAGGACATCCTGGGAATAAGCAGAATCTGCACTTACGGAGGGCATTTTCAAAAGTTCTATAAGCTCATTAATAAATCGTTCTTTGTGTTGATCCAGGTAAGCCTTTATGTTTTGCATTATGAATATTTTCAAGAATGACTAAATTTACGAAAAGAAGGAAGATATTTTTAAAGTTCAATTATTTTTAAATTGAAATTTTGCTTTATATTTGCAACCCCGTAATACCAATATTTGGTTATGCGGGAAATGCAGGCGTGGTGGAATTGGTAGACACGCTAGACTTAGGATCTAGTGCCGAAAGGTGTGAGAGTTCGAGTCTCTCCGCCTGTACAATTAAAGAAAACCTCCGTTCTTCGGAGGTTTTTTTTTTGGAAAAGCTGCTATTGGGGGAGAGACGAGAAGTTTATCCCGCCATAGGCGGGAAGTCTCTCCGCCTGTACAATTAAAGAAAACCTCCGTTCTTCGGAGGTTTTTTTTTTGGAAAAGCTGCTATTGGGGGAGAGACGAGAAGTTTATCCCGCCATAGGCGGGAAGTCTCTCCGCCTGTACAATTAGAGAAAACCTCCGGTCTTCGGAGGTTTTTTTTTTGGAAAAGCTGCTATTGGGGGAGAGACGAGAAGTTTATCCCGCCATAGGCGGGAAGTCTCTCCCCTGTACATTAAGGGAAAGCCGACTTTTGAGAGTCGGCTTTTTTGTTTCCGGGTAATCTATAGCTATTGCTTTTGGGTTTTTATAGCAATCTAATTTATGGTGAATTTCGGTTAGTATTCATATTTCAGTAACTTACCACAAAATTGTTTTAAAGATAATGAATCCAAAAAATCCGGATTTTTTAAGATATCAGCAAGCTTTACATAGCTCCCCTTTTTTTGAAGATTCAAGTATCCCTTCAATTGATAAGTTACTGGGTTTAATGACCGCAGAAAATTGGAATGTAAAAAGTTTTAAAAGTAGCATTGAGGTATCGGCCACTTTTCATTTTATTGTTTCCGGTCGAATTAAAGTATTTAAATCGAACCCGGATTCGGGCAGGGAGCATACCGTTTTTGTTTTGTCGGAGGGAGATGTTTTTGATGTATTGTCTTTGCTCGATACAAAACCCCATGACGTTTATTGGGAAGCCCTGGATACCTCAGAGATCTTAAGAATATCTATGAACCAAATGCGCGATTGGATTAATAAGTATCCAGTTGTACACAAGGCAATATTGTATTATTTGGGCAATCGAATGAGACAGCTTATGGATGTGGCTACAGATGTAACCCTTCATAGTACGTTGGTTAGGTTATCATCATTACTCCTTAAAAACATAAATGGCGAAACCCGAAAACTAGAGTTGATCAACAACCTGCCCAATGAAGAGATTGCTGGCCTCATTGGCACTACAAGAGCAGTTGTAAGCAGGCATATCCAGGAGTTGAAACGTTGCGGTGCTATTTCTGTGAGCCGTAAGCAAATTAATGTCAAGGATTTGGAGCTTTTACTGTCTATTGCAGAGGAAAAATATACCCCTTAAAACAATTTTTACGGGCTTCAGCCCCTCCAACTTTTACAGATTCTTTTTTTTTAAAAGCTTATGATTTAGCATGAGTGCTACCTAAGTAGCTGTTAGTGTTTTCATAAAGCGATATTTTTAGGTATTCACTTTGGGTAATATAACACGAAAAAACACTCCTGTAATCCTGTTTTTGAGTTGCTTTTATTCTTCTATCGAAGGTCAACCAATTTTTTTTGATAATTCTGTCGATAGGTGACCTAAGTATTTAAAAAATTATGCTGACAAAGAATATAACAAGATGATCCTGACTGAAAAACTCCAATACATTTTTAATTCCTCTTTTTTGAAAGTAACCAGGACTAAAATAAATATGCCAAATATCACTGTGGCCAGTGCATTCAAGTCAAAATACCCTAAGGCTGCATTTGTTCGGTGGAACCAGATAGATGTGTTTAAGTGGCAGGTAAATTTCAGTCTGAAAGATCATGACTTTTCGGCCTTGTTCAATAGTGAAGGTATTTGGTTAGAAACAGTCACCCAATTACCCTTGAGCCATGCTCCAAAACAAGTGCAGGAAAGTTTTGAGGTAAAATACGGTACTGACGGTCTTCAGCAAATTCAATATGTAAAAACACCGAACAGCGATATTTATGAGATACAATGGAGCAATGGTGTTATTGTAATGAAAGTGCTGTATAATATTTCTGGAAAAATCGTAGGAAAGTTAATTGTATAATCAAATTTAAAAGGAGTGTCGGTTGTGTTTCACTTTTAAAGAATATAATCTTAAATTCGAAAAATGAAGCTAGTAATCTTATCGACAAATCCAAACCTTTATTCAACCCGGAGGTTAATTGAAGCAGGAAAAAAGAAAGGGCATGAAATGCATGTTATAGACCATTCCAAATGTGATTTGGTCATTGAAAAAAGGAAACCGGGACTGATTTATAAAGGGAAAGAAATAGAAGGGGTAGATGGGGTAATTCCCCGTATAGGTGCATCTATAACCTTTTACGGCACGGCCGTCGTGCGCCAGTTTGAAATGATGAAGGTTTTCACTGCTGTAGAATCTCAGGCTTTGGTACGTTCGCGTGATAAATTAAGAAGTCTTCAAATTTTATCAAGGGCCGGACTTGGTTTGCCCAAGACGGTTTTTAGTAATTATTCTAAAAACGTAGGTGCAATTATAGACAAAGCAGGTGGAGCACCAGTAGTAATCAAATTGTTGGAAGGCACGCAAGGGCTGGGTGTGGTCCTGGCAGACAATCAAAATTCGGCAGAGTCCATCCTTGAAGCTTTTAACGGATTGCAGGCCCGTGTTATCGTACAGGAATTTATCAAGGAAGCCAAGGGAGCGGATATCAGAGCTTTTGTGGTGGATGGTGTAGTGGTGGGAGCCATGAAGCGTCAGGGCAAGGAAGGTGAATTCCGGTCGAATCTTCATCGCGGAGGTACTGCAAACATTATCGAACTTAGTGATGAGGAAGAAAATGCTGCGATAAAGGCAACCAGGGCCATGGGATTGGGAGTCGCAGGGGTAGATCTGATACAATCGGCAAGGGGACCGTTAATTTTGGAAGTAAATTCTTCACCCGGTCTTGAGGGAATAGAGTTGGCCACAGGAAAGGACATTGCGGGTCAAATCATTAAGTACGTTGAACGAAATGCAGAGTAAAAAGATTGAAGTACTTGGGCATGCTATTTCCAATGGAAAAGGAGTACAGCTAAATCTGGACATTGCTAAATTGCATACCAGAACCAGGATACAGGTCCCGATTATTGTAGAACGTGCCAAAAAAGAAGGCCCCACTTTGTTGATTACTGCAGGCATTCATGGCAATGAAATAAACGGTATCGAAATTGTACGCCAGTTGATATCGAAAAAATATAATAAACCTGAATATGGCATGGTTATCTGTATACCTGTAGTCAATGTATTTGGGTTTTTAAATCAAAAACGACAATTTCCTGATGGCCGGGATTTGAACAGGGTATTTCCAGGCAGTGCAAGGGGTTCTTTGGCAAGTAGGTTTGCTTATCATATTGTCAAAGAAATAGTACCCCTGGTTGATTACTGCATTGATTTTCATACGGGTGGTGACAGCCGTTTTAACACTCCACAGGTGCGGGTAGGGGCTAACGATATTGAAAGCGTTGAACTGGCAAAGGCTTTTGGAGCTACTTTTATCATAAAATCTAAACGACGTGAAAAATCCTTTAGGGAGACCATGCACAAGCTTGGGAAAAAAGTGTTGGTTTTTGAAGGAGCAAAGGCATTACATATTGATAATGAGGTTACCAAAATTGGGGTTGGGGGTGCACTTAGGGTAATGCAGCATTTAGGAATGCGCAATTTTACCAAAGAATTGCCCCAATGGGATACCAAGGTCACAAACCCTGTTATAATTAGTTCATCTGTGTGGATACGGGCAAAATATTCAGGATTGTTTCATCCAATGATACAATTGGGCCAATACGTAAACAAAGGAGATTGTCTGGGGAGTATTTCGGATCCCTTTGGCTCTTTTGAACGCAAGATAAAATCGTTGTACGCCGGGTATGTAATTTGCGTAAATGAGTCACCCATTGTAAATCAGGGTGATGGGATTCTTCATATATCAAAAGATTGAGAGTTTTAAATACTCCTGAACCCACTGTTTTTTTACGGAATTTGGGGATAGTTCGTTAAACTTTAAGCTTGTATTTACCATTGAGGATAGTTTTCAGGCGGTTCATCGTAAGAGCGAATTGCATGTTGAAATAGATCGTCTTTTTAGAGAAAATAAGGTCACCATTCCTTTCCCTCAGAGAGATGTCCACCTCTTTAATCACTAATAGAAACATATGCAAATTCAGAATTCCAATTTCCCCGACAGATATTATTTATGCGAAGAAATAGGTCTGCCCCACAATTAACTTTCTAAGATTATTTTAAGAGTAAAAAATAATGAAATTTAACACAAAGAATATCTTCAAATCAGAAACCATGTCAAGAATTGTAAAAAAGCGTAAGGAAGATATAGGTCTTTCTCCAGACGATATATCGTTTAGGGGAGAGCAAAAAATGGATAAGACCTTGCTTCGGCTCATTGATTTCGACGTTGAAAATCTGGAAGAAATAGTTGTAGAGAATATCAATACCCTGCTTGAGCATCAAAAAAAACCAACAGTAACCTGGTTCAATGTTGATGGCCTGCATGATACGAAAGTCATCGAAGACATTGGTGAAGGGTTCAATTTTGACAAACTTGTTCTTGCAGAAGTCATGGATACCCAATCAAGACCAAAAATTCATGATTTCGGGGATTGTATTCTGCTTTCAATTAAAATGCTCCAACAAAATGAGGAAAATAATCTTATTTCTGTTGAAAATTTGAGTGTCGTATTAACCGAATCAGTATTGCTGTCCTTTCAGGAAAAAAGGGGAGACGTTTTTGAGCCCGTACGCGAAAGAATCAGAAACCAAAAAAAACGAATTAGAACAGGTGGTACAGATTACCTGACCTTTGCATTATTGGACATTGTTGTTGATAATTATATCTATATAGTGAGTGTTTTGGGTGAAAAAATAGAGACATTGGAAGAAACCTTATTGCAGGAACCGAGAAAAAGTGTAATCGATGAAATTTACACCTATAAGAGGGGAATGAATTTTTTGAGGAAAAATATAACCCCTGCAAAGGAAATGATTCTGGCCTTATCTAAAATAGAATCTGAATTGATCAGGGAAAGTTCCCATATCCATTTTAAGGAATTGCTGGATAATATCAATCAAGCGATCGATTCATCAGAAACATATCGCGAAATTCTTTCCGATCAGTTGAATATTTATCATACAACCATTAGTAGTAAATTAAACGATGTTATGAAATTCCTGACCATTTTTTCGGTCATATTTATTCCCTTGACCTTTATCGCAGGCATATATGGTACTAATTTCGATGTTGTACCCGAACTGAAATATGAATATAGTTATTTTATTATGTGGGGTGTTATGATCATACTTGCTTTAGGAATGCTTGTGTATTTTAGAAAACGAAAATGGTTGTAAAAGCAACGTTTAAAAATAAAAAAATCACTACAGGTTTAAAACCATTTCAGTTTTTGATTAAATATAATAATGTTGGCCGCAAGGCTGGTCTGAACACAATAAAAAAGTAAATCGTAACCGATGAAAAATCTTTATAAAGTGGAGCGTTTGAATTTCAAAACAATTCATGAACTACCCAATTCGTGGACGAATCAGGATTTTATAAACCTGCTTGAAATTATGGATTATGGTGACATATCTGAATTAGCATCAGAAGAGCTAAAGGAAATGTGTCTCATGTCATTGACTGACAATGACCCTGAGGATGCGGCCAAAATAGTTCTTGGATATATTTTTAAGGATAGGCTGACCAAAGGTCAGATTGAAAACCTTTCAAACGAAATGTTGGATGAAAAAATGTGGGAGGAGTATGCGGACCTTGCCCTTCATGAGGAGTTTTTTAATGTAAACCAGTTGCTTTATGCCGCCTATAACGGAAAGTTTCCCCAGCCCGATGCGGTAAAATTTCAGGTCAGGGTAACTGCCCTTCAAAATGATGGCTTGTCGGTTTTTAACAAATTTCCGGAAGCACCTCTTATTCGGCTTTTGGTTGCCGGAATGCCCGATAATACATTAATATATAGGTTATTCGAAGAGCAAGTCGATGGCGAGGACTTTAAAGATGCCAGGGATATTATCTGGCAGCTTAAAACAGAATCTATCAGTAATCAAGAACAAGTTTTTGATATTATTTCATCAAATTATTGGTTTTACGAGTTTAAATATGTGGAAGCGTATCAGGCGAATACGCATGCCGATGAAATAGCTGATACAGCCAATTGATTTCAAATGCTAAAGCGAACTAAAGGTGCGGTTATTTAATGAATTTGGAGGTTAAAGTATTAACAAACAGAACATTGCCAATTTTATCATATCCTTCAAATAGTTCAATGGCCTTTTCGGTTTTCATCGTACTACTGTGAAACCCAATCAGTGTAAGATCTGCGTCAATAGAATACTCATTTATCAGGTCTTTTCTATTAATACCAGCCTCAATTGGCAGCACGCTAATATTATTGGCAGAAATAGGTAATCGGCCACTTGCTGTAAGTTCCGTTAAATACTCCCGCTCATGTTTTAAATCTTTTTCTGGAAATGTGGCGAAAATATTTATTTCCCCTTTTTTCCAGTCGGGATGCCCAAGAATAATATATGAAAGCAAAATCATTAAGTTGGCATTATCATAATCTTCCTTTCGAATCCATATATGGATATTTTTCCGATAACCAAATCCTCTGTCTGAACTGGCCAGAATGCACAGATCATAGGCCGCAACTTTCAGGATGCTATAGTTTGCTATTATCTCCGCCAGCCATTCTCTTTCTCCCTTTTTGAACTCGAAGAGCATTGTATTATTTGGCTGTCCGGAAATGCCTGGTTGCTGTATGGCCTGGGCAATAGCACCCGTATTGGATGGGGAAATAATAGTTTCCAAAAAAACATTCGACTTACTGGAAGCAGCTATTTTTATTAGCTTCTGCAACATATTTTCGGCGTCGGCTTTTAAATCTGTGGATAAATACCCCTGAACAAAATGAATATAGGTGCCAAAACCGTAACGATAGGATATCCACTTCATAATCTCCAATGCACTGTATCTGTCGAAACTTTCTTTTGATAAACATATAACCGCAGGACGCCAATACTCTTCTGCAGTTTCCTTTTCTGATTTTTGAAGAAATACCTGCATGGTTCTGCTAAACTGATACATAACACCCTGGAAAATTTTTGCCATTCCTTTTTTGTTACTACTTCTAAACGTAATATAGAAGTAGAGCAATACCATTACCAATATTGCGGCAATGGCATAAACAGTATTTATTTTAAACATCAAATAAATACACATGATGGCTCCGAAAAGCGATAAATACCATTTTGACTTGAACGAGGGTCTATAGGAAGGATCTGCGGCAAAGTGTTGCATAAATGAGATCAGGCACAGTGACCCGTAGGTCACCATAAAGAACATTGATATTATTTCCGCCACTGCATTCACATCTCCCATGAGTACAAATATCAATGCAATAACACTCGTAAGAATCGTGGCATTTCTGGGTTCATTGTTAATTTTGGTTCCTTTGGCAAGCCAGAAATTGACAAATTTGCTTGGAAATACTCTATCACCTCCAATGGCTTGTAAAGTCCTTGGAGCCACCATAAAGGAGCCAAGGGCAGAAGAAATGGTCGCTGCTGCCAAGCCAATGGGGATTATTGGTCCCCATACAGCAATTTGACTCATAATAAGCTGATCATTGACCAGATCTGCGGGGCTTGCTGAAGAAGCTAATTTATAGGCAATAAATATATAGATTATCATTCCCACAATGGTAGCCGAGAGTGTCCCTATGGGTATTGACTTCTTGGGATCCCGCAAATCACCTGAAAGCCCAACACCTGCCGTCATGCCAGTAAAAGCAGGAAATATAATGGCAAAAACATAAAAAAAGCCTTTATCCGGAGCTATGTTTTTAAATAGCAGTGAACTATCAAAAGCTTCGGAATAGGACGTAGAGCCCATAAAAAAAAACACCAGGGAGATAGCCAGAATAGTGACCACTACATACAAAGCTTTCATTCCCAGATTAGCCCCCTTGGACACCATTAACCAAATTAGGAGAAACAAGGCAGGAATACTGAATAGCCGGTTGTCATATAATACATAACCAAACTCAGCCGCAACCCACGGTTTAATTGCTTCAAACGCTTCTGCGAATGCTATAACATAAAATGCCACGCTAATGGCCTGTGAGAGGTATAATGTAATACCGATAGCTGCTCCAATATTGACACCAAAAGAGCGGGAAATGATAAAATACTCCCCTCCACCCTCAACTTTTTGGTTCGTGGCAATTTCAGCCAACGCCATAGCCGTCGAAAAAGTTACCATATGACCGATAAGTACTATTAAGACGGTTCCGGCAAAGCCCACGGAACCCACTGCAAATCCAAAGCGCAAAAACATTACAGCACCCAAAATGGTTGAAATAGCCGTCAAAAATACCGGAAGGGTACCAAAATTTGATTTTGCTGAAGTAAGTTTATCGGACATATTCCAATTTTTTAAATATTCAAGCACGGGCTCTTAATTATCATAGTGAACGTATTGTCATAGACAAAATTCATTGCCCTGAATTCAAAAAAGCATTTTATTCATTACGGGATGTTTTATAAAAGTTTACTTTATTCACCCTATTTCTTCGGCACTTTTAATCCTATTAACTTCTACCTAAAGATAATCCAAAATGCACTGATAATGAGTGTTTTTGAAATCAGATTAATGATAGCTCCATATTCGTAACTTTTGATTATTTAATGGCTGTAAGCAAAGGAACTCTGAAAAAAAATAGACCCATTCTGTGCCGGCATAAGAGCTCCGTAAGACCCTTGCCCGGATTATTTACTAATCCAGTAATTCTATATGCAAGTTTGTTCTAAGTTCTGAAGTGGCATCCCCACGAACCGTTCCGGAGACCGGCATTGTATTTTTAAAGTGACTGCTTGAAGCTACGGCAATATGGGTATGTGCTGTTACGATACCATTACTGGGGTCGAAACCGATCCAACCGGCACCGGGCAAAAATACTTCAACCCATGCATGAAGTTCATAATGCGGATTTTCAACATCAACATAGTAGTAACCGCTGACAAACCGTGAGGCGATACCCAAAGTACGCAACAGCTGAATTTGCATCCACACCAAGTCCCGGCATGAGCCTTTTTTAATTTTGAATGTTTTATCCGGTTCAAAAGGAATTCCCTCTTCGCGTGATTCTACGATAAAATTATCATGGATCTGAGTGGTAAGCCCGGTCAGAAAATTTAAGGTGTCATTATTTTTTGCAGCGAGAATTGCCTTGCCGTACATAAGTAAGCCCTGATTTACAGGTTCAGGATTTAGATACTTCTGAAGCAAATCAATTAAATCATCCGAATAGGAAAAAGGAATAGTATTGAATTCAGGCGGATGAATCAAAAAATTAAATGGGTTGTATGGGCTGCTCCTCAAAACCGTCTCTGACCGGATGCTTATTCTTTTATGCAACCCTTCGAACCAACAGAAATGGACAAAATTATCTTCGGCATCCAGCTGTTCTGATATTCCTGAGGGTGTTATGGATAATTTTAAGGAATGCGATTCCAGGTCAAGATAAGGTGTGTTTTTTGGTTTGAACCTGAGACAGTGTGGCTCAAGAAAAACCCCCTCGCTAAACTCATAGTCGGTTTCGTGGATGATTTTAAACCTCATAAAAGCTATTTTGGAAGGATTTCTTTTTCGCTTTCCTGATGAGAATCTTCCATAAACTTATCTATCCAATCTTCAGGAAGGTTTTTTATAGAATCACTTAAAATATTGTCCCAAAGCCTGGAGATTTTTTTAAGCTCATTTTCCTCATATCTTTTTTCTACGATAAGAAAAGAATCTTTTTCGTAGGTAATCACATCTATCGGATAGTCTACATCGTTGGCACTTATACGCGTGGCATCAAAAGATAAAAATCCCGCTTTTAAGGCAAATTTAATCGTGGAGTCATAGTTGATGGCCCGATCCAAAATTGGCTTTCCGTAGCCGCTATTGCCAATAATCACAAAGGGAGAGCCTTCGGATATCTCAACCCAGTTCCCCTCCGGGTATAATAAATAAATTTTATGTTCATCATCATCCTGCAATTGGCCTCCTATGATTGAAAAAAGGTTAAAACTAAGGCCTGCTTCCTTCAATGAATCTTTGTCTTCGCTGGCTGCTCGTTTTACCTGATCGGAAAATGCGTTGACCGCTTTGTAGAGCTTGTTAAACGATTCGTCACTTTCCTCGATAATTTCCTTGAAATAGGTCAATGATTTATCCCTGACAGATCGAAGCCCCGAGGTCATGATAAAAAAAGAATGATTTTTTTTATTGACGGTAAAGACTTTTTTAGCCTTTGTAGTCTCTTTTCCCGAAGTGATCCGTGTATCAGAGATTCCTACGAATCCTGATTTTAATTTGATTCCTAAGCAGTATGTCATTGAATTTTGTTAAGTAAAAATGAATAGTTATTGTTGTATTTGTACTTGCGATTGTGCGGCAAAAAAGGAATTATAAAAACTTATCGAAACCGCATTCAGACGTTGTTGAAATTCATCAAGATATTCGTGAAGTCCGCTTTCAAAGATATCATTAATATCGACAAATTCGAGTTCTGATTTTAGTTTTCCCAACTGCTTTTCAGCTTCGTTGCTAAAGCCGCCCGTACTTCCTGTTATCTCCTGTAAAGACTGCTCCGCATGTATTAAACAGCAAAGCATGGAACGAGGAAATTTTTTGTCTAAAATCAAAAATTCAGAGATGTTTAAGGCGGTTAGCTTGCCATATTTTTTCCGATACATATCATAGGCACTGACCGATTTAAGCAAGGCCGCCCATTGCATCAAATCCAGAGGCCCGCCAATCTCTTGCGGAGTGGCCAGGAGAATATGATATTTTACATCCATTACCCGTGATGTTTTATCGGCACGCTCGATTAATTGACCAATCTTACCAAAGTGCCAACCATCATTCCTTGAAATGGTAGCATCAAAAATACCATATAGTAATTGGCAATCTTCCTTTATTTTTTTGAAGAACATTCTTGGGTCGCTGCTTTTCCAGTGTTTTTTTTCCAACCCTTCTTTTACAAAGAAGTAGATCGAATTGATTTGTTCCCAAACTTCCTTGGTAATTTCCGGGCGAATGGATCGGGCATTCTCCCTTGCCTTCGTGATACAACTGTAAATAGAATTCGGATTTTTTGGATCAAAGCCTAAAAAGTAAATGACCCTATGCTTATCGACTGTTTTATGAAGTGATTTGTACAAAGGCCAATCTCCTGTGATAACCACTAATGGTTTCCATTGTTCAGCTGCATCCGGAGGAGATTCCAAAGAAAGATTGAAGTGCACGTCCATAAACCGAGCGTAATTTTCGGCCCGCTCAATATACCGGTTCATCCAATACATCGTATTCGCTACTCTACTCAACATACGCTACTTATTTTAATTTTGAATCCAACACCCAGGTGTCCTTGCTTCCTCCTCCTTGCGACGAGTTAACTACCAGTGAGCCTTTGGTTAATGCTACCCGTGTCAGGGCACCGGGTACAATTTTAATGTCTTTGCCATAGAGAATATAAGGCCTTAAATCCACATGCCTACCTTCAATCGTATCATCTGCCAACGTTGGCACTCTTGAAAGATTGATCATAGGCTGCGCAATGTAGTTTCTGGGGTTGTTTTTTATTTTGGCGACAAATTCTGCACATTCCTTTTTTGTGGCTTTGGGGCCAATTAACATGCCATATCCACCTGATCCGTCAGTTTGTTTTACAACAAGGGAATGGATATTTTCCAGTACGTAGTTACAATCGTCTTTCTCCGCGCAGATATAGGTTTTTATATTCGGTAAAAGCACCTCTTCACCCAAATAATATTTAATCAATCGCGGTATATAGGCGTAAACTGCCTTGTCATCAGCAACCCCTGCACCAGGGGCATTGACCAAAACAACATTGCCTTGGCGATAGGCTTCGAAAAGTCCCGGAGTGCCCAGCATTGAGTCTTTTTTAAAGACTAACGGATCAATAAAATCATCATCCACTCTTCGGTAAATCACATCGATTTTTTGAAGGCCTTTAGTGGTTATCATATATACGTAATTGTCCTTTACCACTAAATCCCGTCCCTCGACCAGCTCGGCACCCATCTGTTGTGCCAGATAGGCATGTTCAAAATAGGCTGAATTATAAATACCGGGGGTAAGCACGGCTATGGAAGCAGGGGACGCCGTAGTAAGCGACTCCAGCATATCCCTTAAGTGATGGGTATAATCATGAACTGGCCTTACATTCAGTTTTTCGAATACTTCCGGAAAGGTACGTTTGAGAATTTCCCTGTTTTCGAGCATATAAGATACTCCCGAAGGACACCTAAGATTGTCTTCCAAAACATAAAAATTGCCATCATCCCCTTTTATAAGGTCCGTTCCCGAAATATGGCTCCATACATTTTTTGGGGGATGTAATCCCGTACATTCCTTGAGATATCCGGCACTTGAAAGTACAAGCTCTTTGGGAATGATGTTGTCTTTCAGGACTTTTTGTTCGTTGTAGATATCATTGATGAAAAGATTTAATGCTACAATTCGTTGTTCCAAACCTTTTGTCAGCCTGTCCCAATCGGCTCCCCCGATGATTCGTGGTATAATATCTAAATGAAGAATTCTCTCGACACCCTGATTGTCATTGTAAACATTAAATGTCATACCAAGGGATAGCTGTGCCCTATCTGTGGCGTGTTGTAAAAACTTGAGCTTTTTTTTACTCAATTTTTCTAATCGTGTCTTGAATTGTTCATAACCTGGCCTTACACCTTTGGTCGCTTCGAACATTTCGTCATAAAAGCCTGTGGTTTCGTATTTCGTAAAATCTACTTTGGCCATGTCAATGGTCTTTTTTATTGCGTTATTAAAACACAGGTGTTAAAATTAAATTATTCGTTTGCTATACACCTTACATCTGAAAGTATAAGTTTTAAAATATAACAATTAATTATTGAGTTATCGGCTTGTACCTAGTAATAATTCAAAGAATTGAAGAGTTTACAAATTTTGGATGCCGTATTTTAGACATTGATAACAAGATGCATGAAAAAATCAATATCCCAAGCTACTCAGGTAGCAGTCCGGAGAAATTTAACACTAAATGCGTATGCCGTAACATCAACTAACCATTTAATCCAGGAAGAATACTATTTTGCAAAAAATTATATCGTAAAGTTGTCTTGTCAAGGGGAATAGACTATAAAAATTGAAGGATGCAAAAAACTATCAAGGAGCTAATAGACGGACAGTCGTTGTCCAAACTGCAATATGTAACCTTTTTTGTTTGCTTTGTCATGAATATTTTGGATGGTATAGATGTCATGGTGATTTCTTATAGCGCATCTACAATTGCCAAATCATGGGATGTGAGTCCGGAGGAGTTAGGCATTGTTTTTAGCTCGGGACTCTTGGGAATGATGATAGGTGCAATGTTTTTGGCACCTTTTGCGGATCAGATCGGAAGGAAAAAAATGATTCTGATCAGTGCTTTGTTGATGGGTGTCAGTATGCTATTGACCGGCTGGACCCAAACAGTTCCCCAGTTGATATACCTCCGGTTTATGAGTGGTATTGGCATAGGAAGCATGTTAGCTAGTACCGCAGCATTGGCAGCGGAATATGCGCCTGACCGTAAAAGGGATCTTTGGGTGAGTTTTGTGTTGTCTGGCTATCCGGTAGGGGCAGTGCTCTCAGGAATGGTATCCGCAAGTATTATGCCTGCAAATGGATGGCCTATATTGTTCAAACTGGCCGGACTTGCCTCTTTTATCACCTTACCCCTTATTTACTTTTCACTGTCCGAGTCTATTTATTATTACCTGAAAAGACAACCCGGAGCGGCATTACAAAAGGTAAATACTATTTTAGGAAAACTAGGACATGAGGCATTCGAACAACTCCCAAAACTAGAGGTGAAATCTTCAGGTATTCCGGTAAATATGCTGTTAAAAAAAGAATATAGGATACCTACCTTTCAGCTTTGGACGGCCCTATTCATGGCATTTGGATGTTTGTACTTTCTAATAAGCTGGATACCAAAGCTGACCGAGGCTACCGGTCTTTCGATATCACTGGCCATTTATGCAGGAACTGTTTTCAATGTGGGTGCCTTTTTTGGGATCATTACCCAGGGATATTTTTCCTCACGAATGGGATTAAAGAGAACAGTGGCCTTTTTCCTGGTGGCAACGGCCATATTGATGGCAATATTTAAATTGTTTATTGGCTCCGATGCCTTACTCTTCGTAATTGGTCTACTGGGCTTTACTCTACAGGGGGGCTTTGTGGGTTTGTATGCTGTTGCCGCAAGGATATATCCCACAGAGTTCAGGACTACCGGGCTGGGCTGGGCTATTGGCATTGGAAGACTCGGCGCTGTATTTGGTCCCGCATTGGGAGGCTTACTTATAGGTATGGGGTTATCGATGGCTGCGAATTTTATGATTTTTGCTATCCCTGCCTTTCTTGCTGGAATAGTTACTCTTTACCTGTCTTCGAAGGAATTATCCTAAAACAATATCCAGAAGCGTTATTATTGGGAATTGGATATGGCAGACTACTCCCTCAACCACCCTCTGAAGGGCTTGCTAGAATATGAGGTTCTTAAAACTCCAGTAAATAACCTGCCACAGAAATGCTCATTTCCTTAATTTTTGTTGTGAGATCCACATAACCTAATCTTCTACAAATCAAACAGACCAGGTAACCAAAGGCTTAATTGAGGGATATAGGTAATCAGGAACAGGGCAATAATCATAACCACAAATAGGGGAAGAAGCGGTTTAATCACTTTTTCGATGGTGGTATTGGCAATTCCCACGCCCACAAATAATACAGATCCAACAGGAGGGGTACACAAACCAATACAAAGGTTTAAAATCATAATAATTCCAAAATGTACTGGATCCAAACCAAGCTTCATCACTACCGGCAAAAATATGGGTGTAAAAATAAGTACGGCCGGCGTCATGTCCATAAATATTCCAACAAACAACAATATAAGATTTATGATCAGCAATATCATGATCTTATTATCGCTGATGCTCAGTAAACCTGTACTTATATCCTGAGGAATATTTTCAAAAGACAGCGCCCAGGACATGCTCATTGAAGCACCTATCAATAGCATTACAATTGCCGTTGTAGAAGATGAATCCAATAAAATCCGTGGAAGTTTCTCAAAGGTAATCTCCTTATATATAAAACCTAGGATGAGGCTATAGAGCACTGCAATGGCCGATGCTTCCGTAGCTGTAAATATCCCGGCAACAATTCCACCAATAACCACTACCAACATAAACAAACTTGGCACTGCCTCAATAAAAGTTTTGATGATATTACTGAATGTACTTCTCTTTCCAACCTTATATCCTTTTTTCCTGGCCCAAAAGGAAGCTACCAGCATTAATAACAAACCGGTAAGTATTCCTGGGATATAACCGGCTAAAAATAAAGCCGCTATAGATGCACCACCGCTTGCCAGTGAATATACTATTAGCACATTACTGGGAGGAATAAGCAAACCGGTTGTCGCCGAAGTTATGTTTACTGCAGCACCAAATTCTTTTGAGTAGCCCTCCTTTTCCATTTCCGGCCCTAAAATACTGCCCATAGCAGATGCTGATGCCATGGCAGAACCTGCAATAGCACCCATTAACATGGCAGAAATGATATTAATAAGGGCCAGGCCACCCGGTAAGGCCCCAACCAATGTTTTTGCAAAAGCAATTAACCTGTGCGCTATTCCTCCTTTGTTCATTAACTCACCGGAGAGAATAAAAAATGGTATAGCCAGAAGCGCAAAACTATCCAGGCCTGTGCCAATTCGCTGCGCCACAGTCGTAAATGCCGGTAAAGCAGGAATGCTAACCAGAATGGTCAGCAATGCAGAAATGGTAATGCTCCATGCAACAGGGGTGCCTATTGCCAGGAGGCAAATGAAGCTGATCACTAAAACAAGTATAGGGATATACTCCATGGGCTTTATAGTTTTAAGATATCTGAAATCTTGTAATAGATAATAAGGAGGCCACTAATAGGGATGATCATATATACCACGGATAATGGGAGCTGCAGGGCGGGAGAATTTTGATCGAGTAAATGGGTGATATAAACCAAACGGGAACCTCCTATAACCAAAGCAAAAAAGCAAAATAAAATAATCAATATACGGACGATGAGTCTCAATTTTTTTTGAGTTGTAAGCCCTAAGCGGGATGGGAGTACGTCTATGGCAACATGCTTATTTCGTCCGGAAACATAGGCTGCCCCAAGTATGCCTATCCATATCATAAGGTACCTGGCCAGTTCATCGGTAAAGGAACTGGGGGCCCCCAGAAAGTATCTGCTGAATACCTGCCATAATACATTAATAACCATAATACTCATTATGATTACTAATAGGGTGGCCAGAATATTATCGATCTTTTTCCTCAAGTTCATTTCATCGGGTATTTTGAATTTCCTGTATTAAATTGTACAGTTCTTTATCCTCTCTGTATTGCTCATAATTGCTTCTGACTTTTTCTGAAAACAAGGTTTTATCTGGTCTGATAATTGTAACACCAGCTTGCTGCACTGCAAGTAAAGCTTCTTCTTCTGACTCCATCCATAATTTTCGCTGATAATTAATAGAATTTTCTACTGCCTGGGTTAACCACCCCTTTTCTTGGGGTGAAAGCCTATTCCATAGATGGGTGCCTGCCAGAAGCACGTCCGGCAGAACAGTATGTTCATCCAGCGAGTAGTACTTGCAGACTTCATAATGACGGGAAAGGTAAAAACTGGGCGGATTGTTTTCTGCACCATCTACTACTCCTTGTTGCAAAGCTGTATATAATTCGCCCCAGGATATTGGAGTAGGGGAACCGCCGAAGCTAGTCACCATATCCATTGATGTTACACTTTCCATTACCCTTATTTTTAGGCCGTTAAGATCTTCAGGCGAATTTATGGGTTTGTCTTTGGTGTAAAAGCTTCTGCTGCCTGCGTCGTAATAACCCAGACCTTTAAGCCAATATTTTTCACCATCATTCAGAAGCATTTTACCAATTGGCCCGTCCAAAACATCAAATGAATGTTGTCTGTCCCTGAAAAGAAAAGGAAGTCCTAATACCTTCATTTTTGGAGCAAAATTTTCCAAAACCCCGACAGAAACTTTGGTCATATCCAGACTGCCGATTTGTAAAAGTTCCAGACATTGACGTTCCGTTCCTAACTGCTGACTGGGGTAAATCTCTAGCCTCAGACTGCCTCCTGAAAGCTCTTGAAGGTCCACTCCCATTTTCACCATAGCTAAATGAACAGAATGATTAACATCAAGGCCATGGGCCAATTTAATGGTCCTGATTTTCTCTAACTGCCCACAACCCGACAGCCATGAAATAGTCAAAATAAAATATACCAGAGTCCGGAAGCGCATTAAATCCTGTTTTTGTATCTATATGCAATATACATAAGTAGATTGTTATTGACAGGAATATTTATTGGAGGAAATAATTATGAATAAGACTTGTTCAAATTTGAAATTCTTGTCTATAAGTGTCCACCATGAGATCCGGAACTTTGGGTGAAGGTCAGAAACTACCTATCGGTCAAATCATAAAAGGTCGTTGAATTCTTAACGCGCCTTTTTAATACAACATCTTATTGCAACCCATAATAAAACATGGACCGAATGTGTCAGATTTGAAATAAATTTAGCTAAGAAGGAAAAAATAAATTACCAGAAAAATATAAAAGTGCAAGATTTGGGAAATCCCGATTTTGTCTTTTCTAAAAGAAGCCCAAACCTGCCAAAATAAGGCAAATCACAACTGCTGCCAGAATTAAGACCAAAACCACTACCATTATGCTTAGGAACCCATTAAGGATCTTTGTGCCAAATGTTAATTGTTCTTCCATAATTCATATAATTTCCTACAATGTACATATTTATGACAATAAATTTCATTTGAATTGCCTTATTTCGACTAAAAGTCAATCAGAATGGGGCTAATTTTGATGTATAACCTGAATTTTCGGTAAAAGGTAATTTAGTTTTTTTACGGATTTTTATCCAGGCTCAACTTTTTTCCAATGTATTCAAGAGAAATTCCTTTGGTTTCAGGCATCATAAACAATACAAATAACAGCTGAAGCACCATCATAAACGCAAAAAATATAAATATGGGCCATGGATTGTCCTTGAATATTCCGTCATTGCCATCAAGGAATACTGGAGTAAGCAGCGTTATTAATGCGGCAAACACCCAATGCGTTCCAGTTCCCCATGACTGGCCAAAAGCCCTTACTTTATTTGGAAATATCTCGGAAATAAAAACCCATATAACGGCACCTTGTCCAATAGCGTGGGATGCGATAAAAATGAGTATAAAAACAAGTAGTAAGGTAGAACTGGCTCCGCTATAAAAGCACCAGCCTACCACAGCAAGACTTATAATATAACCCACAGAACCGATTTTCATCAATTCCCGCCTTCCCATTTTATCAATTAATCGTATTCCTACCAGTGTAAAAATCAAATTGACAATACCAATAGAAATAGAACTGAATAAGGATTCTCTGGCAGCTAAACCGGCCCTTTCCAAAATTTCAGGTGCGTAATAAAGAACAAAATTAATCCCGGACATCTGATTAAAGAAGGCGATTAAAAAAGCGAAAAGAAGGGGCTTCTTATATTTAATTGTAAATAGCCGTTCTTTTTTATCATCAGAATTAAAGGAATTCTTTATTTCCCGGAGTTTTAACTGCGCGTCTTCTTTGTTTGAAAGATATTCCAAGGTACTTAGAGCTTTGGTGTCGTCCAGTTTTTTTATCACCAGCCAGCGAGGGCTGTTTGGAATTTTCAGGACCATTAAACTGTATATTAAAGCAGGAAGAGCTTCTACGCCAAGCATCCATCGCCAGTCGTTACTACCGTCAAAACCTTTGAGGAAATAATTGGAAATAAAAGCAATAAAAATCCCAAAAACAATATTAAACTGGTATAAGGCTACCAACTGCCCTCTATTTTTGGATGATGAAATCTCGGAAATATAAATTGGAGCCGCTACAGAGGAAGCTCCTACACCAAGACCACCAACAAACCTGAAGAAGGAAAACATATATGGGTCTACCGCCAACGCAGATCCCATGGCAGATACAAAATACAATACACCAATCCAGAACAAGGTTTTCTTCCTGCCAAAAAAATCACAGGGGATACCTCCAAAAAGTGAACCTATTACAGTACCCCACAGGGCCATTGACATAATAAATGTTCCATGGAACCATGGTGAAGTGTCCCACAATTCTTTAATGGGCAAATTTGCACCACTTATAACTACGGTGTCAAAACCAAATAAGAAACCTGCCAGTGCGGCGGTTAGTGAAATTTTAAAAATTCTTTTGTCCATAGTTCGCTGGTTTTGGTAAATCTAGCAAAAAAATGGAACAGAAAATATTACTGGATTGGAAGTCAGGCAGTCTTAGGTTTCAAAGAGTCTATTATACTTGTTTTTTTCTTCTTTTTAATTGAGCGGTCGAGCTGTTCTTGTTTCGGGTTTATAGTGCCCGGTTTCGGTCTTAAACCATGATCTTTATTAAGATCCTTGTCAGGAAGAGAATCTGTTGTCATATTTTGTTTTGCATCTGAGTTATTCGCATCTTTTGCAATTTCTTTGCAGGAATTAGAGCAAAACAAAAGGAACAACAGCAGGATATGAAAAGGGGCAAATTTCATCTTTCTTGTTTTGAGGTTAATCACAAAAAATGTTCCAGTTTTTTAACCGGGCTATTTTTTAAAAAACTACGCTATTAACTGTAAAATGCCATGATTTTTTATCCGATATTCAATGAATAACTATATTAATGTACGGATGTGATTCATTATTTGGATGCTTGCTCCTTTGTTTTTAGAAATATAGGAGGCATTTATATTTCCGGTCGATCTTCTGAAATCAATATCCAGAATCAGTTTATCGGCAAGCTTTGTAAAATCTGCTTTGTTAGTTATGGGAAAGATTCCTTTCAATGCAACTAATTCTTCAGCTTCTTTAAACCCGGAAAAATCCGGGCCAATTATTACGGGAACACCAAATACTGCAGGTTCCAGGGTGTTGTGAAGTCCTTTTGTGAATGCACCGCCAACATAGGCTATATCGGCATAGCTGTAGATTTTGGTTAAAAGTCCTATGGTATCTACGATCAGAATTTCCGCATTTCCGATATCATTTTCTGAAGATTCAGATAATAAAATGTTATTCTTATGAATACTTTCTCGCAAACGCTCTATCTCTTTTGTCTTTATTTCATGTGGTGCAATAACATATTTTATTTTATGGGAAGAAGTATTAATATAATCCAGCAATATTTCTTCATCCTTAGGCCAGGTACTGCCCATTACAAGACATGGGTAGTCTTGTTTAAACCTATCCATAAATTCCAGAGAATTATCCTGTTGCCGGAACTCAGAAACCCGGTCAAATCTTGTATCACCGTTTATTGTGGTATTTTCCAGGCCAATAGATCTCAGTAATTTTTCAGATTCACCATCCTGAACAAAAATATGTGAAAACTTTTGCAAGGCATTTCTCATTAGCTTTCCATACCATTTGAAATAGATCTGATTACTTTTGAAAATTGCGGAAATAAGCAAGATGGGAATACTGTTATTACTAAGTTCATTAATCATATTAGGCCATATTTCATACTTAATAAAAATGGCGATCCTGGGTTGTAAAATTTTAATAAATCTTCTGGCATTTTTAGGTGTATCCAGCGGGAGATAAGTTACAATATCAACCTTGCTGGTATGCTTTATTACTTCAAATCCCGAGGGAGAAAAAAAAGAAACTACAATTTTGTAGTCGGGATATTCAAATTTTAATTTTTCTATTATTGGCAGACCCTGTTCAAATTCACCAAGAGAAGCCGAATGTATCCAGATTGTAGCGTCATGTTCTGTTATAACTTTTTCCAAATCTGAAAAGACGTTTTTTCTGCCATTGACAAAAAGACCAATTTTAGAATTGAAGAAGGCAACTATTTGGAGAATTAAGGAGGCAATATAAATTGCCAAATTGTATAAGATATACACGTACCAGGAATTTGCAGCTAAAATACGCTTCTTTGCTAAATTTCATTGGTAACAGTTCCTTATTTTTGTATTATTGCTCACTTAACAAGTACTGATGAAAAAGCTACAAATGGTGGACCTGCTAGGCCAATACCAGGGGATTAAAAAGCAAGTTGACGACTCTATAGCCCAGATTCTGAATTCTACAGCGTTTATTAATGGACCTCAGGTCCATACTTTTCAAAAGGAACTCGAGGATTATCTGGAAGTAAAGCATGTAATTCCCTGTGCCAATGGCACAGATGCACTACAGATTGCAATGATGGGTCTTGGACTTCAGCCTGGGGATGAAGTAATTACTGCCGACTTTACCTTTGCAGCCACTGTTGAGGTAATTGCATTATTAAGACTAACGCCGGTACTGGTAGATGTTGAGCCGGAAACATTTAATATTGACCCGGTTGCCATTGAAAAGGCTATAACCCCAAAGACAAGGGCTATAGTGCCTGTTCATCTTTTTGGGCAATGCGCAAATATGGATGCCATAATGGAAATAGCGGAAAAGCACGGGCTTTTTGTAATTGAGGATAATGCCCAGGCAATAGGGGCCAATTACACTTTTAAAAATGGAAAAAAGAAAAAAGCCGGCTCTATTGGGCATGTCGCTTCTACCTCATTTTTTCCATCTAAAAACCTGGGTTGCTATGGAGATGGTGGGGCAATATTCACCAATGACGACGACCTGGCACATACCATAAGAGGAATTGTAAATCATGGAATGTATACGAGATACCATCATGATGTTATTGGGGTGAATTCCAGACTGGATACCATTCAGGCGGCTGTTTTGAGTGCTAAGTTACCACATCTTGATGCTTATTGCAATCGGAGAAGAGAGGCCGCACGAAAATATATGAAGGCTTTTCAGGGTAATGAATTTATCAGGTTGCCGAAAGTTGGGATTAATTGTTCAGGAATTTGCGAGAACTGTGATTGTCATGTGTTTCATCAATTTACTATACGAATAATGAATGGTAAAAGGGATGATCTGGCAAACCATTTGGCAGAGAAGCATATCCCTTTTGGAATTTATTACCCCATTCCATTACACAGACAAAAAGCCTATGTGGATAAAAGGAATAATGAATCAGATTTTCCGGTGACCAATGAGCTCATTAAAGAAGTTATATCACTGCCTATGCATACGGAATTGGAAGATGATCAAATCTCTTTTGTCTCTGATACTATAATTCAATTTTTACAAAATTAATTGATCACCTGAATACCTACAATTTTCGAATCGTCCTTTTAAATTAATGATAGTTATATGAAAATACTGGTAACAGGCGGACTGGGATTTATTGGGTCGCATACCGCAGTGGAACTGCAAAATTCTGGCTATGAAGTTCTAATTATTGACGATTGCTCCAATTCGTCTGAAAAGGTTTTGGACGGAATTTTTGCAATAACTGCAAAAAAACCTGTTTTTGAGAGAATTAATCTACGTGAGAAGGAAAAGGTCCGGGATTTTTTCAGGAGGCATGCTGATATTAAAGGAACGATACATTTTGCCGCTTCTAAAGCAGTTGGAGAAAGTGTGGAAAATCCTTTATTATATTATGAGAACAATTTAAATACGCTCATATACCTGCTTCAGGAAATATCTGCAAACAGGCGGCAGAGTTTTATTTTTAGTTCCTCCTGCACTGTTTACGGGCAAGCGGACCAAATGCCTATTACAGAGGATGCTCCGGTGAAAAAAGCGGAATCACCTTACGGGAATACAAAACAGATTGGGGAAGAAATAATTAGTGATACTTGTAAGGTAAATCCCGAACTGCAGGCAATATCTCTGAGGTATTTTAACCCGATGGGTGCGCATCCAAGCGCGGAGATAGGAGAATTACCCATTGGTGTTCCGCAGAATCTGGTGCCTTTTATTACGCAAACGGGTGCCGGTTTAAGAGAACAACTCTCAGTTTTTGGCGATGATTATCCGACACCAGATGGTACCTGTATAAGGGATTATATTCATGTGGTTGATCTGGCAAAGGCCCATGTTGTTGCTTTAGAACGCCTTTTGGAGGGAAAGAACTTTCAGAATTACGAAGTGTTCAATGTGGGTACCGGTGCAGGCAGTTCAGTCCTTGAAGTTATCAGGAGTTTTGAAAGGGTTGCAGGAAAAAAATTGAACTATAGTATTGTAGATAGAAGGGCAGGTGATATAATCTCGGCATATGCCGATACCAGGAAAGCCAATGAAATTTTAGGATGGAAGGCAGAATCTTCGTTGGATCAAGCCATGAAGTCTGCCTGGGACTGGGAACAAAAAATTAGAAATTAAATACTTCAAGTTCACGTATTAAAATAAATAAACCCCGGAGAAAGTGGTCTTTATGAGTTGGATGGTATAGTCTGGTCCAATAATTAGATTAAATATGAAGTAGTCAGTTTTTTTATGATACCTGAGTTTAAAAAAAGTGAAGAATTAATAGCGTATGTCAATTCACATCATCTCTATAAAGAACTTGTACTTCAATTAAAAAAGGATTTTAGTCTGGCAAATTTGTCTCTTGATTTACCTTCTGACAGCAATCCAAATGAACTCAAATATTTATTGCAAAAAAACATTCATTTCCTCATTGAGGAAAAATTTTCTGATTTTTTGAATCTACTGTATATAGTGGATGTTCCCGAAAACAAGGCAAGAATTATTGTAAATGCCGATAAGGAAAATATCAGTGAACACTATACCTTCTTAATTTTGAAGAGAGTATGGCAAAAAGTATGGTTCAGACAAAAATATAAATAGTACTAACAAGAAATATTCTTTTAAAAATAGACCCTAATAAAAGGAGCCCAGGGATCGGCGTATATACTTCTGTCATTATGTAGCACATCATATTGGATGCCAAAAGTAACATTCCTGGTACTGTATCCAACTCCCAGGAAAAGGGCTGTGGTCCAGTAGTTTTCATCCAGGTATGGGGAAGCTGAACTATAATTGGTACTTACTCTTAATTGTTGAAGCACCGCGGATAATTGAATTGCCCTGATAGGATTATAAAAGTTTAAAATACTTCCTCCGTATGCTGTGAATTCAGAATCTCCGAATTTTGAATATTCAAAGTTCAAGCCTAATCCTGTTGCAAAGTTCTCACTTACCTGATAGATGGCACTTGGAGAAACAGCAATATTAAAGCTATTATTTCCGAACCCCAGGCCTAATGCCCCGCCATATCTTACGTTTCCCCAAAAATCATTCTGTGGTTTTGACCCTTGCGCAAAACTGGTTAAACCAATAGACATGAAAACCACTATTAATATAAAATATTTATATCCGGATGTAATATTCAAAGACATAAGCTATGATTTTTAATTTATACACTCCTATATAATCTCATAAACTATTAATTATTGTATTTTTGACCTTATTTTTTATAACATACTGATTCGCGTTCATGGATAAATATTCCTTTTTAAATACGGCGCATACTTCTTTTTTCGCAGAGTTATATGACAGGTATCTCATAAATCCTGATAGTGTAGAACCAAGCTGGCGTGCATTTTTCCAGGGATTCGATTTCGGAATGGAAAGCGCACTGGATGAAGTTGGAGTTGACGGGCATAATGGATTATCTGTACCTGTTGAAGGTCAGGCCTTGCCTATACCTGAAGTACTATATAAGGAGTTTCAGGTAGTGAAATTGATTGATGCCTATCGCAGCAGGGGCCACCTGTTTACTAAAACGAACCCTGTCAGAGAAAGGCGAAAGTATACGCCTACACTTGATATTGAAAATTTTGGCCTGTCTCAAAACGACCTGGATACCATATTTAATGCCGGGGAAGTTATAGGCTTGGGTCCCATAGAATTACGTGATATTATTAGGCATTTACAAAATATTTATTGCGATGCTATTGGTGTTGAATACATGTACATTAGAAGCCCTGAACGGGTTCAATGGATGCAGGACCGTCTGAACGTCAATGACAATCACCCGGATTTTGATAGCGACCGAAAAAAACATATACTGAGAAAACTTAATCAGGCTGTATCTTTTGAAGGATTCCTGCACACAAAATATGTAGGTCAAAAAAGGTTTTCGCTTGAAGGTAATGAATCACTTATTCCAGCAATAGATGCTGTAGTTGAAAGAGCGGCTGAAATGGGTGTTAGGCAATTTGTAATGGGGATGGCCCATAGGGGAAGGCTAAACGTATTGACTAATATTTTCGGAAAATCTGCAAAAGATATTTTTAGTGAGTTTGATGGGAAGGACTATGAGGAGGAAATCTTTGACGGGGATGTAAAATATCATTTGGGCTGGACCTCTGAGCGTCTGGCCGATAATGGCAACAAAATTAACATGAATATTGCGCCTAACCCCTCTCATTTGGAAACTGTAGGCGCTGTGGTAGAAGGTATAACCCGGGCAAAACAAGACAGGCATTATCCTGAAGATTTCTCTAAGGTACTGCCTATAGTAGTTCATGGAGATGCTGCTATTGCAGGTCAGGGAATAGTTTATGAAGTAGTGCAAATGGCAGAATTGGATGGTTATAAAACCAATGGCACCATTCATATTGTTGTAAACAACCAAATTGGTTTTACTACTAATTATCTGGATGGGAGATCTTCTACTTATTGTACCGATGTAGGCAAAGTTACCTTGAGCCCTGTTTTGCATGTAAATGCAGATGATGTCGAAGCAGTGGTTCACGCTTCCCTTTTTGCCCTGGAATATAGAATGCGTTTTCAAAGGGATGTTTTTATTGACTTATTGGGGTATAGAAAGTATGGACATAACGAAGGGGACGAACCACGTTTTACGCAACCAAAACTTTATAAAACTATAGCCAAGCATAAGAATCCGAGGGATATATATGCCGAAAGATTAATCTCTGAGGGAATTATTGATACGGGTTTTGTAGATAATTTGGAACTGGAGTACAAAGCCAGTTTAGAAGAAGAATTGGAAGATTCAAGAAAAGAAGATAAAACCATTATTACCCCTTTTATGGCGGATGAATGGAGTGGCTTTCAAAATGTACGTGAATGGGAAATGTTAGATGCCATAGATACATCATATGACAAGCAAAAACTAACAGAAATTGCCAAAGTAATTACTCAGCTTCCGAAGGATAAGAAATTTCTGCGCAAAGTTGAAAAACTTGTAGGGGATCGCGAAAAAATGTTCTTCGAAACGGATAAGCTTGATTGGGCCATGGGGGAATTGCTGGCTTATGGAACTCTTTTGGAAGAGGGTTTTGATGTTAGAATGTCCGGACAGGATGTAGAAAGAGGAACTTTTTCACATCGCCATGCGGTGATGAAAGTTGAAGAAAGTGAGGAAGAGATAATGTTATTAAATAACCTAACCGATAATCAGGGAAGATTTCAGATTTACAATTCTCTTTTATCAGAATATGGGGTAGTAGGGTTTGATTATGGATATGCTATGGCAAGTCCAAATACACTAACTATATGGGAAGCACAATTTGGCGACTTTAGTAATGGGGCTCAGATCATGATCGATCAATATATATCTGCGGCGGAGGATAAATGGAAATTACAGAACGGATTGGTAATGCTTTTGCCACACGGATATGAAGGTCAGGGTGCGGAACATTCATCGGCGAGAATGGAAAGATATCTCCAATTATGCGCAAGAGACAATATGTATGTTGCGGATTGCACAACCCCGGCAAACATATTCCATTTGCTCAGAAGACAAATGAAAGCAAATTTCAGAAAACCTTTAATTGTATTTACGCCAAAAAGTTTGTTGCGTCATCCAAAAGCGGTTTCCTCTGTGGAAGAATTCTCCAACGGTGGTTTTCAGGAAGTTATTGATGATGTCAGCGCTGAAATTAATAAGGTAAAAAGCCTGGTTTTTTGTACCGGAAAATTCTATTATGACCTGCTGGCATTTAAAGAAGAGAATAAACGGGATGATGTAGCTTTGGTAAGGGTAGAGCAATTATTTCCGGTACCTGAGCAAAAAATGACCGTTATAATTAATAAGTATACAAATGCTGATGATTGGGTTTGGGCACAGGAAGAACCCAGAAATATGGGAGCCTGGAGCCATATGTTTACACATTATAGCAAGGCTCAAAAATTTCGCGTAGCATCAAGACGCTTTTATGCTTCACCTGCAGCGGGCAGTGCCGTCCGATCAAGATTACGACAACAACAGGTTATAGATTACGTCTTTGATAAGGAGAAAGACAATATGACCAAACAGGTATCCAAGAACCAATACAAGAAATAATGAGATCATTGTTCCTCTTATTGTTTTTAATTTCGGTGGAAACCTTCGCGCAGGAAGAACAGCCCAATTATGCCAGGTTGGTCTCAGTCTTCACGGAATTATTCAACAATGGTAATTATGACGGGATTTATGAATTGTATGATGACGGAATGAAAAAAACTTTCACCCGGATGGAAACAAGAAATTTCTTCGGGGAAAATGTTAACCGATTAACAGGGGATATAAAATCAATGGAGTTTTATACCTTTAGAGAAGGGGCTCATGTCTACAGAGTTGTTTTTGACAAATCGGTTGCAGATGTCACGCTATCCTTAACCTCTCAAAATAAAATTAACGGATTATTTATCTCCCCCCCTAAACCTTTGGGTGTACCTATTTTAAAAAGAAATTCTACACCAATGATCTTGCCGGTTATTGGAGAATGGTTTGTTTTTTGGGGAGGACTGAATGAAACTCAAAACTACCATGTAAAAGAAGTGAGCCAACAATATGCCTACGACTTGCTAAAGGTGAAGGAAGGAGCTTCCCATGAGGGGGACCCGTTATTAAAAGAAAACTACTACGCCTTTGGGGAAGAAATTATTGCTCCCTGTAATGGTCGTGTAGTAGAAGTTATTGACGGGGTGCCAGATAATATTCCAGGACAAACTAATCCTGAGCAACTAACAGGAAATACCATAGTTTTGCAAACAGACCAGGATGAATTTGTCTTAATGGCTCATTTAATGGAAAACTCCATTGAAGTAGAAGTAGGACAGGAAGTAGGGCAGGGCGACTTGTTGGCGAAATGTGGCAATTCCGGGAATTCTACGGAACCACACTTGCATTTAAGCCTTCAGAATACCTTGGAAATGGAGGAAGCTATTGGGGCTCAGCTGTATTTTGACCGTATTGAGGTCAATGGAGAAATTCGTGTGGATTATCTCCCTGTTAAAGAAGATTTTGTTCGTAATGAATAGACAATACTTATAAATGTATAAAGCATGATTTTAGAAATGAAAGTCCCTTCACCGGGAGAATCCATAACCGAAGTGGAAATAGCAGCATGGTTGGTAAGCGATGGAGATTATGTGGAAAAAGACCAGGCAATTGCTGAGGTAGATTCAGATAAAGCAACCCTTGAGCTGCCCGCTGAAGAAAGTGGAATAATTACTTTGAAAGCTTCAGAGGGTGACGCTGTAGCAGTTGGAGAGGTTGTGTGTCTAATAGACACCAGTGCGGAAAAACCGAAAGATGGCGAGGCAAAAACCAAAATAAAAGCGGAAGATAAAACCAAGGTAGCTATTGTTAAGGAAGAACCCTCCGGGAAAGAAGATGCAAAAGAAACTTATGCAAAAGGAGTTCCTTCACCTGCTGCAAGAAAAATACTTACCGAGAAAGGAATAGATCCAACCGGTTTAAAAGGGACCGGAAAGGATGGCAGAATTACCAAGGAAGATGCAGTGAAATCTGTACCTTCCATGGGTAGTCCTACAGGCGGTAGTCGTGGAGAGCACCGTACTAAACTTTCAATGTTGAGACGCAAGGTAGCGGAACGCCTTGTTGCCGCTAAAAACGAAACCGCAATGCTTACTACTTTTAATGAAGTAGACATGTCTGCAGTTTTTGCTTTGAGAAAACAATACAAAGATCTATTTAAAGATAAGCATGATGTTAGTCTTGGGTTCATGTCATTTTTTACCAAAGCGGTCATACGGGCACTTGAAATGTACCCTTCCGTTAATTCGATGATTGACGGTAAGGAGATGCTCTCTTTTGATTTTTGTGATATAAGCATCGCAGTTTCGGGCCCAAAGGGTCTTATGGTACCTGTTATCAGAAATGCTGAAAATCTTACTTTCAGAGGTATAGAAGCAGAGGTAAAGCGCCTTGCGCTAAGAGCCCGTGATGGCCAGATTACAGTTGACGAAATGACTGGAGGCACTTTTACCATTTCCAATGGTGGGGTTTTTGGTTCAATGTTATCAACACCAATAATAAATCCACCACAAAGCGGAATCCTCGGGATGCATAATATTGTGGAAAGACCTATTGTTAAGGAAGGGGCTATAGTTATAGCGCCCATAATGTATGTCGCTCTTTCATATGATCACAGAATTATTGATGGTAGAGAATCTGTGGGATTTCTGGTTGCCGTAAAAGAGTCTTTGGAAAACCCAGTAGAATTATTAATGGATGGGTCACCGGAAAAAGCGCTTGAGTTGTAGTTAATGTAGGGGAAGTGTAAATGGAATATTATTTTTTATTTTTCAAAAATAAATTTCTGGATTTATAATCAATCACAGCCTTTGATTTAATTAGTATATCTGCGCCTATTATGCCGTCAACGGGAGGAGATTCGTGAGCTTTGAGGGCGTCATTTACGTGTACCAGATCGAAAACCACTATCTTATGTTTTTCTTTTTTCCAACTGCCAATCTCAATTACGTTTTTAGACGAAACCAGAGTTTCCATATCCGTAGCACCAGCGCCTGCCGCTTTTATTTTGGAATCTTTGGAGATTAATTTAAAATAGCTCGCTTTGTCAACGCCTATGCAGGTATTGGATGCACCTGTGTCCAGAATAAATCGCCCTTTAACCCCATTAATGCTGGCTTTGATCTCCAAATGATTTGTACCACTCAGAGTCAGGGGGATTTTGATATATCTTTTATTTTTTAAAACTTTTTTCAGATTGCACATCCAGGATGTTTTTTGACAAAGATAATTCTATTTTTGCTTTATGGTTATAACAGATACACATACACATTTATATAGCGAAGCCTTTGACAAAGATAGAGATGTAGTTATCCAAAAAGCTATTGAAAAAGGGATTGAACGTTTTTTTATCCCGTCTATTGATTCCACCTATACTAAGTCCATGTTGGATCTTGAAAAGCGATACCCTGAAAACATGTTTCTGATGATGGGTTTACACCCTACTCATGTTAAGGAGAATTATAAAGAAGAACTCATGCATGTTGACCAAATGTTGTCAAACAGGAGTTTCTATGCCGTTGGTGAGATAGGAATAGACCTTTATTGGGACAAAACATTTTTAACAGAACAACAAGAAGCCTTTAAGTTCCAAATACATTTGGCTAAAAAGTATGGCTTGCCCATAGTAATTCATTGCAGAGATTCTTTTGATGAGATTTTTGAAATCCTTGAAGAAGAAAAGGAAGGGCTTAATGGTATATTTCATTGTTTTACAGGTACAGAAGAACAAGCTAAAAAAGCGATAAATTATAATTTGAAGCTGGGAATAGGAGGCGTCGTAACCTTTAAAAATGGAAAAATTGATAAGTTTTTAAAAAAGATTGATTTAAACCATATAGTTCTCGAAACAGATTCCCCATATCTGTCTCCTGTGCCTTACAGAGGAAAACGCAATGAAAGTGTATATTTACTGGAGGTATTAAAAAAGCTTTCCCTGCTCTATGGACTGGATAAAAAGGTGATAGCTGAAATTACTACACAGAATTCCAAAGATGTATTTGGAGTTTAGTGCTTTTTGCAAATCTTTAAAGACATTTATTATATTATCATATCCAATAAACAGCACTCTTTTAAATGAGTAAAAAACCTAACATATTACTAATCTACACCGGGGGGACCATAGGAATGATCAAAGACTACGCTTCGGGAACCTTAAGGGCTTTTGATTTTAATAAGTTAGTCAGTAATATTCCGGAATTAAGTCAGTTGGAGTGTGAAATTGAAAACATTTCATTTAAAACTCCAATAGATTCTTCCAATATGAACCCAACACATTGGGTTTTAATAGCCACTATAATTGAGAAACATTACGCAAAGTATGATGGCTTCGTAGTACTTCAGGGAAGCGATACCATGAGTTATTCTTCATCTGCCTTGAGTTATATGCTGGAGAACCTTTCTAAACCTGTAATTTTTACTGGTTCACAATTACCTATTGGAGATCTTCGCACAGATGCTAAAGAAAATCTGATCACGTCGATTCAAATTGCCGCTTTGCGGGAAAATAACCAAGCCGTAGTGCAGGAGGTCTGCCTGTATTTTGAATACAAATTATATCGTGCTAACAGAACTACAAAAATTAATGCGGAGCACTTTCAGGCCTTCACTTCATTAAACTTCCCGGCTTTGGCAGAATCTGGCGTTCATTTAAAAATTAACCAAAATTATCTTCTAAAAAATAAAAAGGGTAAGCACCTAATCGTCCACAAGCTTATGGACACCAATGTGGCAATCTTTAAGTTGTTTCCGGGCTTTAACCGGGCATTGCTGCAGGGCATACTAAATATCCCCGACTTGAAGGCGTTGGTTTTGGAGACATATGGGGCAGGTAATGCACCTACTGATGATTGGTTGCTGTCAGATCTCAGTGATGCCATTAAGAGAGGATTACATATTGTCAATGTAACCCAATGCTCAGGAGGTTCAGTAATTATGGGGAGATATAGTACGAGCGAACAGCTAAAAAAAATGCAACTTATAAATGGTGGAGATATTACTTCTGAAGCGGCAATTACCAAACTCATGTACTTATTGGGCAGTGGTGTCTCACATAAATCGTTCAGAACAATTTTTGAAACTTCATTAAGAGGAGAATTGACATAAAATTAAACTGGTAAAGTTTTTTAAACTAACTTTTTTTTTGTTTATTGGTCGCCCTGTAATTTACAGTATAGAGAGGTGGCCGAGTGGTCGAAGGCGCACGCCTGGAAAGTGTGTATACATCACAAGTGTATCGAGGGTTCGAATCCCTTCCTCTCTGCAACAGATGTTAAATTTGTTATCAGACTTCAGACATGTACTGAAGTTGAATTTAGCATTTTTGTTATAATTAAGAAGCAATTGGCACATTCAGTAGAGTTGTCCTTCTAATAGTACAAAGTTTTAATTTTTTAATTGTATTTTTTTTTTATCTTTAACCCTATTAACTAACTAAAATTAAGTTTGAAAGAAATGAAAAGATTATTCTCGATCCTGGCTATGGCCGGGCTATTTGTTCTAAGTACAAATACGGTAAGCGCAAAAGCGAACGCAATAGTTTCCAATTTATCTTCAACTGTAGCTACTGCTACAATTATGCTTCAGGATGAGGCTATGGCGGAATCAGATAAGGGTTTTACCCAGGTTTTAAAAGAACAGTTTATTCAAGGTGGAGCTGGTTTTATGGGTATTGTACTGTTGTGTTTGATTTTGGGATTGGCTGTTGCCATTGAAAGAATCATTTATTTGAATATGGCAAGTACGAATACCACAAAATTGAAACAACAAGTTGAAGATGCTCTTGCAACTGGAGGAATTGAAGCTGCTAAAGAAGTATGTAGAAATACTAAAGGTCCGGTCGCCTCTATTTATTATCAGGGATTGGATAGGGCAGGAGAGAGCATTGAATCAGCTGAAAAGGCAGTTATTGCATATGGCGGAGTTCAAATGGGACAATTAGAGAAAAATGTATCCTGGTTATCTCTATTTATTGCTATTGCACCTATGCTAGGATTCATGGGAACGGTAATTGGTATGATTCAGGCCTTCCAAAAGATTAGTGCCGTTGGTAACCTAAGTGCGTCATTAATTGCCGGGGATATTCAGGTTGCATTATTAACAACAGTTTTTGGTCTTATTACGGCTATTATTCTTCAAATTTTCTACAATTATATTATTGCTAAAATTGATAGTATTGTTAATGACATGGAAGATTCTTCGATCACTTTGATCGATATGCTGGTAGACCACAAAAAATAAATCGCACACTAAATCATAAATATTATGAATAAAATTGTTAAAATAGTATTGGTTGTTTTAGGAGCGTTATCTGCGATATTATGGTATCAACTACCAGGAAGGGATGTTCCGGCTGCAGAAGCAGTAGGAAGCGGGGCCATGAACTTCATGTTTATTATTACCTACCTTCTATTGGCAATTGCAGTAGCCGTAAGTCTTTTATTTACACTCAAAAATTTATTTGCCAACCCAGCGAGTCTTAAAAAAACGCTTATGGTTTTAGGCGGGTTTATAGTAGTTGTAATTATCTCTTATGTTCTTGCAAGTGGTACCGATGTTAGTATAGAAGAAATGGCTGGCAGGGGTATCAGTACCTCTGAAACAACGATAAGGAGAATTGGGACTGGTCTCAATATGTTTTTTCTCCTGGTTCTTATAGCCGTAGGAGCTATGCTCCTTGGAGGAATTAAAAAAATTACAAACAAATAAAAACGTTAAAGCTATGCCTAGAAGAGGAGGACCACCAGAAGTTAATGCAGGATCTATGGCAGATATTGCCTTCTTACTGCTTATCTTTTTCTTAGTAACTACAACTATTGAAACAGATGCAGGACTGGACAGGATGCTACCACCAATGGAGCCGCCGGATACTGATGTTGTTATTAAACAAAAAAATATTTTTACAGTTAATATCAATAAAAGTGGTCAATTACTGGTTGAAGAAGAATTGTTGGATCTTAAACAACTCAGGGAAAGAGCGATTGCCTTTCTGGACAATGGGGGTGATGGTAGTTGTAACTATTGTAAAGGTAAAAAAGATGCGAGTTCTTCTGATAATCCTACAAAAGCAATTATTTCTCTAAAGAATGATCGTGAAACACGTTATGGCACTTATATAACCGTACAAAATGAATTGGTAGGAGCTTATAATGATCTTCGAAATCGAGAAGCACAACGTTTGTATGGCAAAAATTTCACAGATATGGAAGCGGAATTTCTAAATCCAGAAACACCGTCAAGTATCAGAGAAGATTTAAAAGGTAAAGTTCAGAAAGTACAGGAGCTCTTTCCTCAAAAATTATCTGAGGCAGAAACATCAACCAGCAATTAACGAGAAGTTAAGTTTTAATTATGGCAAAATTTAATAAGAAAAAAGATGGGGATTTACCCGCAGTATCTACGGCTTCGTTACCGGATATTGTTTTTATGCTATTGTTCTTTTTTATGACTGTTACTGTTATGAAGGATAGCTCATTAATGGTCGATAACGTTTTACCAAATGCGAGTGAGGTTAAGAAGTTGGAAAAAAAGGATAGAGTATTATACATCTATGTGGGCAAACCTACTCGGGAGTATCAAAAGGTTTTTGGTACTGAACCAAAAATACAACTTAATGATAAGTTTGCGAATGTTTCAGAAGTTGGAGATTTCATTTTACAGGAAAGAGCTAAAAAACCTCAGGAACTGCAGAATGTGCTTACTACTTCCCTTAAGGTGGATAAAGAGGCAAACATGGGACTTATATCTGATATAAAACTGGAGTTACGAAAGGTAAATGCGCTAAAGGTTAATTATACCACCTATGAGGGTGATGCTTTTAGAAATTTGCAATAGAGAATTAACTTTCATCTTTAAATTAATTATAAAAAGCGCTTCAAAATATATTTGAAGCGCTTTTTTTTACACTTGTTTCTTATAATATTTACCTTTAAAGCCTTATGAAATATTTTTGTCTGGTTTTGATTTTGGGCTTCACGATTAATCTCTGTGCACAGCAGAATTCTGAGGGTGAGGATCTTAAGTATCTCGAGGATCAATTTTATGTTGGGATAACCTATAATTTAATACTCAATAAACCGGAAGGAGTAACGCAAAGTAATTTTTCCTATGGTTTGCAGGGAGGGATAATAAAGGATATCCCTTTGAATATTGGAAGAAATGTTGGAATTGGAATTGGTCTCGGTTATGCATATAATTCGTATTATTCCAATTTGTTCGTTAATGAAACTGACAGTGGTTTTGATTATACCATTCTTGATTCTGACGTATCTTATAAGAGGAATAAATTGGACACTCATGTAATAGAATTACCCATAGAGTTCAGATGGCGTACATCTACACCAAGTGATTATAAATTTTGGAGGATATATGCGGGTATGAAATTGGGTTATATTGTAGGAAGCAGATCTAAATTTGTGTCTAATACGGAAAAGATTTCTTTTTACAACACTGATACCCGTAATTTTAGATATGGTGTTATGCTCAATTTTGGGTATAGTACTTTTAATGTGCATGTCTACTACGCTTTAAGTAATTTGTTTAACGACAATGTGACTACCGTTGAGGGAACACCAATTGAATTCCGACCCTTGAGAATTGGCATTATTTTTTATATTTTATAAATTATTAAAGCCAGAATTTGATAGTTAATAATTGAGATCCAAAACCTATTAGGAAACCAATAAGTACTTCGGCTTTGTTATGTGCATTTAGATAGAGTCTTGCTGTTGCTACTATTCCGGTTAATAGCGTGAAAAGGCTTATGGCAATAATTATATTAACTTCAAAATGAATGCTCAGCGCGATTAAAAACATAAGATAACTTCCCATGCCCAACATATGTAAACTGGTTTTAAATTTAAAAAAAATCAATACCAGGCAGGCTATTGTCCCAGTGAGCAATCCGGCAAAGAAAAAATATACTTCCAGAATATAATTATTTGGGATGACTTTTAATAGTATCATCAGGAGCAAGGAAATTTGGATAATTAACGGATATTTACGCTCATATGTATCAGGCAAAAATATGGAGCCTACAACTCCCAGGTTTTTCAAAATAAAAAAACTGATGATGGGGATGATTATAGTTAGGATGAGTATTGGTAAAATATTACCACTTTGCAGTTCTAAAGGACTGTATTTCGGTGTTATAACGAAATATGTAATAGTACCCGCTATGGCTGTAAAAATAGGATGAAATAAATAAGAAATTATCGTAAAAAACAACCTCATTAGATCTGCTTTCTAAGACGGGCGACAGGAATACCCAATTGTTCTCTGTACTTAGCTACAGTTCTTCTTGCAATTGGATAACCTTTTTCTTTAAGCAGGGCAGCCAATTTATCATCAGTTAGGGGCTTTTTCTTTTCCTCGTCACTTATTACAGTTTCCAGTATGTTTTTAATTTCCTTAGTAGAGACATCCTCCCCCTCTTCATTCTTCATTGATTCGGAGAAATATTCTTTAATTAATTTGGTGCCATATGGGGTGTCTACGTATTTGCTGTTTGCGACTCGAGATACCGTGCTTACGTCCATATGTATTGCATCTGCAATGTCCTTTAAAATCATTGGCCGTAATTTGCGTTCATCACCACTAAGAAAGTATTCTTTTTGATATTGCATTATGGCATTCATGGTGATATAGAGTGTTTGCTGCCTCTGTTTTATTGCGTCAATAAACCACTTTGCAGAATCCAACTTCTGTTTTATGAACATGACTGTATCCTTTTGTGCTTTTGACTTGTCCTTTGAGCTTTTATACCCGGCTAACATATTACTATACTCGTGGGAAATATGAAGTTCAGGCGCATTTCTTCCATTTAAGGTCAATTCCAGTTCCCCTTCAACAATCTTAATGGAAAAATCGGGTACAATATGCTCAATAACCTTATTGCTGCCGGCATAAGACCCCCCTGGTTTAGGATTTAGTTTTTCAATTTCCGATATGGCATCTTTAAGCTCATCTTCAGTTATATCGTATTTCTGAAGTAGTTTGTCGTAGTGCTTTTTGGTAAACTGTTCAAAAGATTTATCCAGTATGTTGATTGCCAAATCAACACTTGGTGTTCGTACTTTGCGTTTAAGCTGAAGTATGAGACATTCATCCAATGTTCTGGCCCCAACACCGGGAGGATCCAATTCCTGAACCACTTTTAAAACCCTTTTAATATCCTCTTCTTCGCAATGTATGTTTTGTGTAAATGCCAAATCGTCCGCTATATCTGATATAGGCCTCCGTATATAGCCGCTCTCATCAACGCTGCCAACCAGAAATTCTGCAATAGCCCACTCCAGTTCATTCAGCGTGACGGTATTTAATTGATTAATTAAGAATTGGTTAAACGAAATGCCGGCGGCATAAGGTACACTCTTTTCATCATCATCCGCACTGTAATTATTAGCCCTGGTGCGATAATCGGGAACTTCATCGTCACTTAAATAATCATCGATATTAATATCCTCCGCAGCAATGGTTTCACTGTCTGTTTCCCCTTCATAGTCGTCATTAAAATCATCGTCTAATGAACTTTTTTCATCTTTGCCACTTTCTAATGCAGGATTTTCTTCGAGTTCCTGATTTATACGTTGCTCAAAAGCCTGTGTGGGAAGCTGAATAAGCTTCATCAACTGAATTTGCTGTGGAGATAGCTTCTGCGATAATTTAAACTGTAAGTGTTGTTTGAGCATAAGCTTATATTCTTTTCCTGACTATAAAGTTAAAGAATTAATATGATGTAAAAATTCAGGTCTTAAAACTCTGCATTTTGAGGTGTTCTTGGAAAAGGTATTACATCTCGTATATTACCCATTCCGGTGGCAAATTGCACTATTCGCTCAAAGCCAAGTCCAAATCCACTGTGAATAGCTGTACCAAATTTCCTTAGATCAAGGTACCACCAAAGTTCTTTTTCATCAATACCTAAGGCGGCAATTTTTTCTTTTAAGACGTCCAGTCTTTCTTCACGCTGTGAGCCTCCTACGATTTCACCAATTCCGGGGAATAGAATATCCATTGCTCTGACAGTTTTCCCATCTTCGTTTAACCGCATATAAAAGGCCTTAATTTTAGCGGGGTAATCAAATAAAATAACCGGGCATTTGAAATGTTTTTCGACCAGATACCGCTCGTGTTCACTTTGTAAATCGACCCCCCACTCGTCAATTGGGAATTGGAATTTTTTCTTTTTATTAGGGGTGCTGTTTTTTAAAATTTCAATTGCTTCGGTATAAGTGAGTCTTACAAACTTATTGTCTACTACAAATTTCAACCTCTCTATAAGTGCCATTTCACTTCTTTCCGTCATTGGCTTTGTTTTCTCTTCATCAAGTAGTCTTTTTTCAAGGAATACCAAATCCTCTTCACAATTTTCCAACAGATTAGAAATAATATTTTTTATAAAATCTTCTGCCAGATCCATATTGTCCTTTAGATCATAAAAAGCCATTTCAGGTTCAATCATCCAGAACTCTGCAAGATGTCTTGAAGTATTTGAATTTTCTGCTCTAAAAGTAGGTCCAAAAGTGTATACTTTACCCAATCCCATTGCATAAGCTTCCGCTTCAAGCTGACCGGAAACCGTTAGATTTGTTTCTTTACCAAAAAAATCTTCTTTATAATTAACCTCACCCTTTTCAGTCAATGGAGGTTGTTTGGGGTCTAGCGTACTTACTCTGAACATTTCACCTGCGCCTTCGGCATCTGAGCCTGTAATTATAGGAGCATGAAAATAATAAAATCCGTTTTTTTGAAAATAGGCGTGAATGGCAAATGCCAGGGCTGATCTTACACGCATAACAGCTGCAAATGTATTTGTTCGAATTCTTAAATGTGCTTGTTCCCTCAAAAATTCCATGGAATGTTTTTTGGGTTGAATGGGATAGCTATCCGGATCAGCATCACCATGAACAAAAATTTCATGGGCCTGTATCTCCACGCTCTGACCTTTTCCAAGGCTTTCCACAAGGATGCCTTTTATTTTCAGGGCAGTACCCGTGGTAATTTTCTTTAGTAAGTCTTCATTGAATTGTTCAAAATCAACCACACATTGAATATTATTAATGGTCGAGCCGTCATTTAAAGCAATAAATCGATTACTTCGAAATGTTCTGACCCATCCATTTACCTCTATCTCATCTTTTGAGGGCAGTGTCTGTAGCAGCTCTTTAATACTGTGCGATTTCATATGAGACCAATTCTAAATTTTAATGGCAAAGATAACTTTTTGATAAAAATATATACCTCTAAACCTTTTATAATATACCGGCAAAGAATCTAAAACTCAATCTTCATTTCTTCGCCCGCGTGACTCCTCTTTTGGAAGAATATCAATTTGAGGTTTTTTGAGGACTTGTTTATTGGCGATACTCCGCTCCAATGATAAAAGAAGTGAAGGAAGTAAAATTAAATTAGCCAGCATAGCAAAGAGCAAGGTTGCAGAAACTAAAGCACCCAAAGCAACGGTGCCACCAAAACTGGAAATTGTAAATACCGAAAAACCAAAGAAAAGGACAATAGAAGTATAAAACATACTTACCCCTGTCTCGCGTAAAGCAGCATACACCGATTTTTGAATTCTCCAATGGTTAGCGGTCAGTTCCTGCCTGTATTTTGCAAGAAAATGAATTGTATCATCTACTGAAATCCCAAAAGCGATACTAAACACCAATATTGTTGAAGGCTTTATGGGGACTCCCACAAAACCCATAATGCCAGCAGTAATAGCCAATGGCAAAAGATTTGGTATTAGAGAAATAACAATCATTCTGAATGAACGGAATAAATATGCCATAAATAAGGCAATTAAGCCAATAGCGAGAGATAATGAAAGCACCAGATTTTTTACCAAATATTTGGTCCCTTCTAAAAAAAGTAATGCCTTTCCCGTTATGTAGACATTAAAGCGATCGGCAGGAAAATTCTTTTTGATTTCATCAAGCATGGATTTTTTGATTTCTTCCATTCGTTCTGTCGGAACATCCTTTATAAAAGTTGTAATTCTGGCTACCTGCCCTGTGCTATCCACAAAATTCTCAATTAAGCCTTCATTGCCCTCTGATTTTCTGGCAACGTCCATAATGAAGTTATATTCCTGAGATGTGGGTAATTGATAGTATTTGGGAATACCATTATAAAAAGCCTGTTTGGAATATTTGACCAAATTTACCACAGAAATGGGTTTTGATAATTCAGGTGTTTCATCAATCATATCCCCTAATTCATTCATTTTTTTAAGCGTAACTGGTTTTAGGACCCCTTTTTTCCTTTCAGTATCTATAACAATTTCAATGGGCATTATACCGTTAAACTCTTCATCAAAAAAGCGAATGTCCTTATAAAAACCAGTTTTTTTAGGCATATCTTCAATGACACTCCCGGAAATTTTAATTTGATAAATCCCAATTATGCTAATGATTAATGCTATCAAAGAAATCACATAAACAGATATCCGTTTTTCTCTTACAATATGTTCCATCCAGTTTACAAAAGCATCTATCCACTTTTTGTTAAGGTGTTTCAGATGTTTGGTTTTAGGGGGGTACATAAAACTGTATACGATTGGGATTATAAGTATGGAAAGTATAAATATGCCTATAATATTTATAGAAGCGACTATCCCAAACTCTGTTAAAAGTTTACTGTCTGTTATAATAAAAGTTGCAAAACCACATGCTGTGGTAACATTAGTCATTAGAGTGGCATTACCAATTTTGGATATTACTCTTTTTAAGGATAAAGCCTGATTTCCATGCTTTTTAACTTCCTGCTGATACTTATTGATAAGGAAAATACAATTAGGAATTCCAATAACAATTATTAAAGGTGGAATCAATGCTGTGAGAACTGTAATTTCATATCTCAAAAGTCCCAGGATGCCGAAAGCCCACATAACTCCAATAAGTACAACACACATGGAGATTAACGTAGCACGAATACTGCGGAAAAAGAAAAAGAAAATTAAGGAGGTAACAATAAGAGCCGCTGCAATAAATATTCCTATTTCATCAATAATATTTTGAGTGTTCATGGTCCTTATATAAGGCATTCCCGAGACCCGAACATCCATGTTGGTTTCCTCTTCAAAATTGGATATTAGTATATGAAGGTCTTTTAAAATAAAATCTTTTCGAACAGAAGTATTAACAATATCCTTATCAAGATAGACAAGCGTTCTTATCGTTCCTGTTTCTTTATTGTAGAGCAGGTTATCATAAAAAGGTAAATTATTGAACATATATTCAACAATACTATCAACCTCCACGTTATTACCCGGAATTTGTTGAATAATCGGGCGTAGCACAAATTCTTGCTTATCTTTATCCCGGATGAGTTCCTTCAGGTTATCCGTGGATACTACATAATCTACCTCGGGAAAGGCAGCCAGCTGCTTACTTAATCTATTCCAATTGTTGAAATTTTCGACTTCAAAAAGTAAGCTGTCTTTTATAGCAAAAGCAATTGTATTTCCTTCTTCACCAAATTGTTTAAGAAAGGCATCATATTCTATATTCAATGGGTGGTCATTCGGAAGCAGATTGGCCTCGGAAGTGGAGAATTGCATATTTTTCCATTGGAACCCCAGGAAAACAGTAATGGCAGCTATAATTAAAAGGATAAGAATTCTGTTCCTAAGAATAATTCTTGCAGTCTTTGCCCAAAACCCTCTCGTTATCTTTGCAACCATATTGTATTTATGAATCCTGATTTTTAAATACTGCCATCAATATCAATTGAATGTTATTTAAACATGTTTAAGTCATATGACCAGTTCAATGTGGACATTCTCTTTGGACTGTTGTATTTTTTATCGCGGCAAAGGTAGAAAACAACCATGACTGTACCTAGAATCCTCAGATAAAATAGAGGATGCAATCAATTGTAGTATGATTAGATATTTGAATAGGAAATTGTGTAAATTGAAGTAGGCTGCAAATCACTAATGGGTAATCTCCTTTATGGGCGAAAGATTTAAATAAACTAAAGTATGTCTGATGAGAAAAATTATAGTAGAATTGCCATTATATTATACCGTACCTTAATAATAATTTGCGCAGTTATTGTAATTGTTGCCATTATTGCAATTTATTTTTGGGGATAGCTTTAAACTGCGTTAATGAACTTTGCCAACAGCTTCACAGCAATCTGTTTTTCCATGTTGATCTTAAAAATAACCAAATTGAACAGTTTGCCTGAGGAATTGAAAATAATATAGGATTAGACTTTCATGATGTCTGTTTCCTTACGCTGAAGTATACTGTCTATTTTTTCAGTATAAATGTTGGTCATTTCCTGAATATCGATTTCCGCATTTTTTTCCAGATCTTCAGAGATCCCCAGGTTTTTAATTTCCTTGTTAGCTTCCTGTCTAGCACTGCGAACGCTTATCTTGGCATCTTCCGCTTCAGATTTTGCCTGCTTTACCAGTTGTTTTCTTCTTTCTTCAGTTAGGGGAGGGACATTTATAATTACAACCTCACCATTATTCATAGGATTAAAACCAAGGTTGGCATTCATAATAGCCGTTTCTATTTCTGATAGCATATTCTTTTCCCAGGGTTGTACTGATAATGTTCGGGCATCCGGCGTATTTATATTGGACATTTGTGATAACGGAGTCTGTGACCCATAGTATTCCACCATTACTGAAGATAACATGGCTGGGCTCGCTTTTCCTGCTCTTATTTTTATTAATGCTTTTTCCAAATGTTGGATGGCTGCATCCATACTTTCCTGGGTAGCTTCCAAAATAAATTTAACGTCTTCGTCCATAATCAATTTTATACTTTATTACACAAATTATACTATACTAAAGATCTACTACCGTTCCAATATTCTCCCCTGATACAATTTTAAGGAGATTACCTGTTTTATTCATATCAAAGACTACAATTGGAAGTTTGTTTTCCTGGCTAAGTGTAAAAGCTGTAGTATCCATTACCTTAAGACCTTTGGTTAGTACATCATTAAAGCTAATAGTATCAAATTTAGTGGCGGTTTTATCTTTTTCAGGATCACTGGTATAAATACCATCAACCCTCGTGCCTTTTAATATAACGTCAGCTTCAATTTCAATTGCCCTTAAAACTGCGGCTGAATCTGTAGTGAAATATGGATTTCCAGTACCACCTCCAAAAATAACTACTCTTCCCTTTTCTAAATGGCGCATTGCCCTTCTTCTTATAAAAGGTTCCGCGACCTCGTTTATCTTTATAGCAGATTGTAATCTTGTTTGTACACCTTTGTCTTCCAAAGCACTTTGTAATGCCAGACCATTGATCACCGTTGCCAGCATCCCCATATGATCTGCCTGAACCCTGTCCATGCCGTTACTAGCGCCTGCCAAACCCCTAAATATATTTCCACCTCCAATGACAATTGCTAATTCAACACCTAAGTCTACTACTTCTTTTATTTCTTCTGCATAAACTGCCAGTCGTGTAGCATCTATCCCATATTGCTTGTTACCCATTAGTGCTTCACCACTGAGTTTAAGAAGTACTCTTTTGTATAACATATTGTCTTTCCCTGATTTGCAAACAAAAATAATCAAAAATATTTACGGTAACTCTTCGTTATTAGGTTTAAATTCATCCTAATTATTTCCTAATTACTAGGTTGATCTTGTTTAATTTTAATAATCTTGTTTTAAACTAAAACTATTTCATGCTCAAAATGAAAAAATTAATAATCCTTTATATTTCCCTTGCTGTTTTATATGGATGTGGCGCTTCAAAATCTGTCCAATCAGCAGATAAAGCAGTTATAGTCACAAATATTGATTTGGTGAATGTCACTAATGACAGAGTACGCGTAACCGTAAATCCCGGGTCATTTAGTAATCAAAATATTTCTTTTTTTATACCAAAGACAGTTCCCGGGACTTATAGTTTGGATGATTATGGAAAATATATTCAGGAGCTCAAGGCCTATGATTATGAGGGCAAGGAACTATTGGTTACTTCAGTAGGGGTCAATGAATGGAACATCTCCGATGCCACAAAATTAGATAAGATCGCTTATTATGTAACAGACACTTATGATACAGAAACTGAATTGGATGACCCGGTATTTTCTCCTGCAGGGACAAATATTTTAAAAGATCAAAATTTTGTATTGAATCTTCACGGCTTTGTTGGCTATTTTGAGGGATTAAAAGAAGTACCTTACGAGTTAATTATTTCTGCTCCGTCGGATTTAGTGCCTACGACATCATTGACAAAAAAGCAGGATGATACCAATAGTATCACAGATACATTTCTGGCGGCAAGGTATTTTGAAGTGGTAGATAGCCCCATCCTTTATGCAAAATCAAATACCGCTTCTTTTGTCATTAATGATATTGCCGTTAATCTGAGTGTTTATTCTCCAAACGATATTTATTCCGCGGCAGATTTGCGAGAGAGTATGGAACGTATGATGAGGGCTCAAAAGGCTTTTCTTGGCGATATTGATGGCACAAAAGAATATAATATTTTGTTGTACTTATCCACATTGGATGAACGGGATGCCTCCGGATTCGGAGCCTTGGAGCATCATACTTCTACTTTAGTTGTGCTGCCTGAACAAATGCCATTACAAGATCTGGAAAAGGCAATGGTTGATGTTGTTTCGCATGAGTTTTTTCATATTGTTACCCCGCTGAATGTGCATTCAAAAGAAATACAATACTTTGACTTTAACAACCCTAAAATGTCTGAACACCTATGGATGTACGAAGGGACTACCGAATATTTCGCGAACCTTTTTCAGATCCAGCAGGGTCTAATAGATGAAACTGAATTTTATAAACGCATTGCAGATAAAATCTATAACTCTATGGCATATGATGATGCAATGTCATTTACAGCGATGAGTAAAAACATTTTTGAAAATCCTTATAAAGGGAATTATGCCAATGTTTATGAAAAAGGAACCTTAATAAATATGAGCCTGGATATTAAACTCAGGGAATTGAGTAATGGCGAAAAGGGTGTACTATGGTTAATGAAAGAACTTTCAAAAAAATATGATAATGATACCCCATTTGAAGACAAGGATATTATTGACGAGATTGCAGCAATGACCTATCCCGAAATAAAATCATTTTTTGAAACATATGTTATAGGTAATACGCCTTTGGATTATGAAGATATTCTGGCTTCAGTGGGATTAGGAATGGTAGACGTACAAGAGCAAAGTGGTTATTTTTTAAACGGAGAAATACCCTTCATAGATATTGATCAAAATAACAATGATGCGATATTTATCAGAAACGGCATTGAATTAAATACCTTCTTTACAGACCTTGGGGCACAGGGAGGTGATACCATAAAGAGTATTGATGGCATGCCCATTTCATTGGAATCAATAAGGCCAATTATTGGACAAAGTTTTGGATGGACTGCTAACAGAGAAATTAACATGGTTGTTCAACGGGGTGAGGAAGAATTAATACTTCAGGGCAAAGTAGGGGAGCCAACTGTTAAAGTGACCATTATTGCACCAATAGATGATTTGGAAAATACTCCGCAATCCTTGCTTAGGAAAGCCTGGCTCAAAGGCTAACCATTAGAACAATTCAACATTTGAATTTTAACTGAATAAATGCTAAAACACAGAATTCGGCATAATGTAAAAATAATTTGTCTAAAAGTAAAATAAACTTTACATTTGATTAAAAGTTAGTCATGGAAACAAATTATTTACTTTCATCGAAGTTCAAAAAGTTAGGTTGGATAATTTTAGTACCCTCAGTGATTTTAGGGTTAATTACCATAATTACGGATTGGGAACCCCCATTTTTTGATGTTCGTGTAATAGGAATGTTTATTGGAAGGGATTTTTTGGGAAACTATGAGCTTGTTGGTCTGGTCGAAAATAATATATTAAACGAAATACTTGGTGTTTTAGTCATAATTGGAGGCATTATAGTGGCATTTTCAAAGGAAAAGAACGAAGATGAATTAATTACCAAAACGCGATTGGAATCTCTAGTTTGGGCCATGTATTTGAATTATGGCGTTTTACTCGTAGCATTCTTAATACTTTATGACTTCACCTTTTTTTGGGCGATGGTATTCAATATGTTCACTATGCTGTTTTTCTTTATTATTAGATTCAATGTCAAACTTTGGAGACTAAGCAAATCTGTGAGTTATGAAGAACAGTATTAAAATTCATAGGGCAATACAAAATATGACCCAGGCTCAGCTTGCTGATAAGGCTAAAGTAAGCAGACAAACAATCAATGCCATGGAGCTTGGGAAATATGTTCCGTCCACTGTACTGTCTTTGCGTCTCTCTGGAATATTTGAAATCTCTGTAAATGAACTTTTTGAACTGGAAGAACAGGATTGGGTAAAGTAGATCAAACAAAAAACCACTTTTCTTTTTGAAAAGTGGTTTGTACCTGTTCTTTAACAAGTGATTTATCCTAAAGCTACCCGCTCATAACCTGTGATTTCCAACTTTGGATTTACAGATTTGATGTACTGAGAAACACTTTGTTTATTGTCCTTAATAAAATCCTGGTTCACAAGTGTATTATCTTTAAAGAAACGTTTTAATTTTCCTTTTGCGATATTATCCAGCATGGCCTCAGGCTTACCTTCCTGGCGCAACTGCTCTTTGGCAATTTCAATCTCTTTGTCAATAACTGATTGATCTACGGCAGATTCATCCAATGCAACAGGATTCATTGCAGCTGCCTGCATAGCCACGTCTTTGGCGGCGACAGCCGCACCCTCTACTGCGCTCGAAAGCCCTACCAAAGTTGCAATCTTGTTACCGGCATGAATATATGATCCTACAAATGGAGCATTCAGTTTTTTAAAGCCGCCAATTTCAATTTTTTCACCAATTACCCCAGTCTGTTCTGTCAGTTTTTCCTGTACAGATATACCATTGTAACTTGCATTTAGAAATTCATCCTTGCTGTCAAAATTAAGTGCAAGTTCAGCCAACTCATTGGCAAGGGAAACAAAACTATCATTCTTGGCAACAAAATCTGTTTCACAATTGAGCGAAATAATAACTCCACTTGTATTGTCAGAATTTACGGCGGCTATTGCAGCACCTTCAGAAGAATCTCTGTCTGCCCTCTTGGCAGCCACTTTTTGCCCCTTTTTTCTAAGGATTTCTATAGCTAGTTCAAAATCTCCTTCTGCTTCAACCAGCGCATTTTTGCAATCCATCATGCCTGCACCTGTGGTCTTTCTTAAATTATTAACTTCTGCAGCGGTAATTTTTACCATTTTATTTATTTTTTATAGAACACGACTGCTCGTATTCAGTTGTCTATTATTTAACTTTAATTACTCTACTCCACCTTTAACCTTATCCTGCCAGGCTTTCAACTCATCCCAGTTTCCTTCAGCAGCCATTTCTGCTTGTTTTGGCCAGGAGCCCGGATCTAAATGAGCCATTCTGGAGCTCGCTTCGGTAAGGATTTCCTTGATCTTTTCAGCATCTGCTTTTGCTAAATTCGCATAAGAATCAATCCCGGCTTTAATAAGAGCTTCGGCTGCTTTAGGGCCAATACCTTCAATTTTTGTCAGATTGTCTGAATCTTCTTTCGCCGCCTTTTTAACTTCTGTTTTTTCTTTTTCAGGTGACTTAGCCGCTACAATTGTTTCTTTCTTTGCTTTTTCCTTAACCTTTACCTCTGATGATTTATCTTTTGGAGTAGTTTCATCGGCCTCATCTTCTTCTTTTCCAGATTGTTTTTCGGATTTACGCTCTTCCAGACCTGCTGCAATTGCATTTGTAACCTCAGTTAAAATCACATTAATAGATTTAGACGCATCATCATTTGAAGGAATCACATAATTAATGGGTCGTGGATCTGAGTTAGTATCCACCATGGCAAAGATGGGAATATTCAATTTTTGAGCCTCCTTTACAGCGATATGCTCGCGCATGGTATCCACAATAAATAGCGCGCCGGGTAAACGTGTCATATCCGATATAGAACCAAGGTTCTTTTCTAATTTAGCACGGAGGCGATCTACCTGTAAACGTTCTTTTTTAGAAAGGGTATTAAACGTCCCATCCTTCTTCATCCGATCAATGGAAGCCATTTTTTTAACCGCCTTTCGGATGGTGACAAAGTTTGTCAACATGCCACCGGGCCATCTTTCGGTAATGTAAGGCATATTTACGTTGGATACTTTCTCAGCGACAATATCTTTGGCCTGTTTTTTTGTAGCTACAAACAAGATTTTCCGGCCAGATGCCGCAATTTTGGCCAGGGCTTCATTAGCCTCTTCCAATTTAGCAACCGTTTTGTATAAATTGATTACATGAATTCCATTACGCTCCATGTAGATGTAAGGAGCCATATTTGGATTCCATTTTCTTGTGAGGTGTCCAAAGTGTACACCAGCTTCTAATAATTCTTTAACTTCAGCTTTCTTAGCCATTTTAATACTTAGTTTACGTTCTTTTGAATTAGCAATATTGAAGTGGTATTCCTTCTAAAGGGAAAGCCTCCAACATTTAGATGCTAAACTAAATTTAACCTTTTCCTGTTTTTAAGGACATCTTATATAAGATACCTCTAAATAGGATTTGATTTTTAATTGTCCCTCTCAAGGGAGACTTTCAATGAACTTGGGTTAACAATCCTGAATTCATTCCAGGATCAGAATATAATTTTATCGTTTTGAGAATTGGAATTTCTTACGTGCCTTTTTCTGACCGAACTTTTTACGTTCAACCATTCTGGGATCTCTCGTAAGTAACCCTTCCGGTTTTAAAACTTCCCTGTTTTCGGCCTCAATCTCACAAAGAGCTCTTGACAAAGCCAGTCTCACGGCTTCTGCCTGTCCTGTGATTCCACCTCCGTAAACATTAACTTTTACATCATAATTGTCCACGGTATTAGTGAGGGCAAAAGGTTGTTTTACTTTATACTGTAGGGTAGCCGTAGAAAAATAATCTTCTAAATTCCTTTTATTAACGGTAATGTTCCCTTTTCCTTTTGAAATATAAACGCGTGCAACGGCCGTTTTTCTTCTGCCAATTTTATGAATTATGTCCATTTAGTTAAGGTCATTTAAGTTAATAGCCTTTGGTTTTTGAGCCTCCTGATCATGATCAGTTCCGGCATAAACTCTTAAGTTTCTAAATAATTCAGCGCCTAATTTGTTTTTAGGAAGCATACCTTTTACTGCTTTTTCAATAATACTTGCAGGATTTTTGATTAACAGTTCCCTTGCGGTGGTTGATCTCTGACCACCAGGATATCCGGTATATCTAAGGTAAGTTTTGTCTTCCCATTTGTTGCCACTAAGTTGAATTTTCTCTGCGTTCACAATAACAACATTGTCACCGCAATCTACGTGTGGCGTAAAACTTGGCTTGTATTTACCTCTTAAGATTTTTGCCACTTTAGAAGCGAGACGCCCTAATGTTTGGCCTTCAGCATCAACTAATAACCACTGTTTCTCAACAGTACTCTTATTAGCAGATTTGGTCTTGTAGCTTAATGTATCCACTACTTTTTTTTTATTAATTAAACACTTCAATCCCGTTTAACGGGCTGCAAATGTACAACTATAAAGTTGAAATGCAAACCGTTATTTCTCTAATTTTTGAAAATATTTATGACGGATTAATTCTGACAAATGAAGCAAAATTAAAAATACAATTTACGAATAGCGTTGTATTGTCTCCAAATTTATCCAAAAACGAAACAATCTTGCGTATACTATTAGTGGGTTTTTAACGTTTTTCAATATATTAACAATATATAAACAAAAAAAAATGAAATATAATTTAGTACTCCTTTTTGTCGCAACAACTCTTCTGTTTTCATGCTCATCAGACAAAGATGATGTCATTCAGGAAGAAAATGGTATCGTGGGATCATGGGAACTAACTGCACTTGAAATAGATAACAGCACGGCAAGTGATGAAGAAATATATGCCCAGGATATATTAAGTTTTTTATCCGCAATGGATTGTTCTATTATGACAATTACTTTTAATGCAGACCTTAGCGTTATTACTGAAGACTCAGGGAATTATCTGGAAATAAATGTAAATCCTGGTGGTACCGGGCTTGATGTACCTTGCCCTACGCAGAAAGATACAAGTGTTGGCAGTTATATGTATGAAAGTGGTGTGCTCACCTATATAGATGAGACCGAAATGGAGACTACTCTGAATGTGACTATTTCAGGTAATACCATGACCGTAAGTGCTGCGGAATTAGATTTTACCAATTTTAATGATGGCGGTCAATTGATATTCACAAAAAGGTAAGAAAGAATTAAAGAAATAATAAAGACCTTCTGATTTATTTCGGAAGGTTTTATTTTTTATACAATTTACAAAGTATATTTTTTATCTTAAATGATATAGTAATTATTTATATGACCGGCTTGAAGGGTGCAATTGAAATTTTAAGGATGGGGTTGCGAATCTCACATCTAAATTGATGAATGGTGGTTCCAAATTTATGGGATATTACCGTATCTGCTTTTGGCCAATTTTTGAGATCAAGCGAATGACTAAAAATTTTGAATGAAATTCAACAAGAATAAGAATATCAGCTAAAAATGATATATCGCATAGCCTTCAAGGGCTTATTTTGTTGTCAAACTACCTTGGGAGTGGGATCCTATTTTTGATACTGATTATCAAGCTGTTTTCAATGCCGTCAGCTTTAAGTTTCTCAAGATCTTTGCTAATGATTTCCATATAGTTTTCAGATATGGCTTGATGAGTATCAATCAATTCCCGGTACAGTATCTCTGCTTTTTTCAGATGCCCTTGAAGCAGGTAGGCATGAGCACGGTTACATTTTAATGAGTCGATTTGTCCATCCAGGCTTTCACCTTGCCTGATCTGTATTAGGGCCTTGTCTGGTTCCTTCAGGCGTAAGTACAGCCACCCGAGATCATTATTGGCATAGGCCAGCAGATGCTTTAATTCTTTATTATCGGGGAATTGTTCAAATTGTATTTTCAATAGGTTCACGATCTGTTCCTGATAAGTTAATTTTTCACTTGGGGAGAGTGTCCCATTGATCTCTTCCTGTAACGCACGTACGCTTTTTTTTGCCCTTTGCAAAGAAAGCTCTTCCAGTTTAATTGCATTGAAATATTCCTGATAATAAGTGCAATCACTCTTCATATTCTTTATCACAAGCCGCTTATCGTCCAAAGTTTTGAGGCGTTCTTTTACATCCTCTAACAAGTAAAGGCTTTTTTCTTTATAAGATATATCTATATTGTTCTCCAAAAGATGCTGATAAAGTTCTACCAGGTTGAGGGCACTGGCACAAACATCGGCATCAAAAGATTCCGGGAATTGAACCGCAATTTTTTTCCTTAAAGATAGGGCCTCTGTAAAAAAATGTTCAGCCTTATCAATCTCCTTTAACTCAAAATAAAACAACCCTAAATTATGCAGGGAAGTGGCGAGATAATGGGTGTAATCGTCTGGGTAGGAGTCAGCCAGGTCATTATAGATTGCCAAAGCTTTACTGGTTTCATCTACTGCCTTTTCCATAAGTTGAATTTCCGCAAACACAATGGCAAGGCTACTATGCGTGGCGGCTACATAGGGCAGAAAAACAGTGGCCTGGCTTCTGGACAGTTCCTCGTACAATTCCAGTGCCTTATTATAGGATGTTATAGCTTTCTGATGTTCTTCCAGGGATTTAAAGGTAACCGCTAAATTGTTATGCAGGGCGGCCACAATAGTTTTATTGCCCGGCTGTCCAAAGCCGTCTTCCTTTTCAAAAATTTCCAAAGCCCTGGTATATTGTATTTTGGCATCATAGAGGTTGAATTCCTCGGTGTAAATAAGCCCCAGCTGATAGTGTGCTCTTGCCTTAATCACTTTTGATTCCGGAAGTTTTTCATGGCCCTTAATGGCCTCCTTAAAATGAGTTTTTGCTTGTGAGATAGACCCTTTCTGAAGGAAGGCCTCCGCTAAGGCAAAATGGGTATTGGCTATATGGGCCAGCAAGCCATCTTGTGCCAAACCAGTAAGGACTCTATATTGTGACAGGGCAGATTGATAATGGCCGATAGCTGCCTCAATATCAAGCGACATATAGGCCGTAGCGAGGTTGTTGTGTAGTGCTGCTTTTGCAGAAGATTCCTTTTCTGGGCTAAAAAAGTCGTAAAGTTTTAAAGACGCTTCAAAGGATGCCACGGCCATTTCGGGTTTATTGGTTTTTTGGTACAACCTGCCCAATACCATATTAAGGTCTAGTTTATGCTTGTTGTTAATGGCCTTTTTAAGGGCCAGTGTATACGCCGTGATGGAATCTTCGAACCTGTCTTGTTCTAAAAAAAACGCCCCTTTTTGTAGTTGTTCGTTAAAAGTTGATTCCATACCTGCCTATATTAGAAATTAAGTCGTTATGGTCTAATTGGTTATAGCTTTAGCATTCTCTTTGCAAATGGTAACATAATTTAATCTGGCCAATTCTTCATAGGGGATTCCCTGAAAAAAAACGGTCTCTTTTTGCATATCCATTAACTTATATTCTTTTTCACCAAGTTCTTTTATAAGGGAGCTAAGCGCTAAGTTTTTAATAGCATCGGAGTTACCTGCCAGGTATTCTCCAAAGAATAATTTCTCAATGGTAACTCCGAAGATACCCCCTATCAGCTCATCCTGATCCCAGACTTCTATTGACTGTATAGATCCTTGTTGGTGCAATTCAATAAATATGCGAAACATCCTTTCAGACAACCAGTGTGCACTCATTTGTGTCTCCTGGTTATAATATGCCTGACAAAATCGCAGCAGGCTTTCAAAGGACGAATTGGTCCTTATCTCATATTTTTCGAAAAGTTTTTTATGGGCCTCCTGATCCCATGGATAGGCTTCGGGATATAGTACTACCCTTGGATCTGGAGACCACCATTGTACTCTTTTTAGGGGGTGATGCCAGTAGTATGCACCTTCGCTATAGGCTTTTAAGAGGTTTTCGGCCGTAATTTTCCCGCCAACAGCCAATAACCCGTCAATATCGGCAAAATAGGCCGGAGGTAGATTGAATTCGTCCTTTTGTAGCTCAAAATAAGGCAATGCGGCTAAAATTAAGTATTGAGATCCGGAGGGTCTAATTCGTTCAATTCCCCCAACTGTTTTAATATATCAAAAGTTTTTTTGGCTTCAACTTCATCGACCACACTTATAGCGGCCCCTACATGTACCATGATATAGTCATTAATTTTGGCTTCGGGCACCAGTGTTAGGCTTACTTCCTTGATGACCCCATCAAATGATACTTTGCCAAGCCGGAAAGTATCATCCAGTTGTGAGGTGATTGCTATTAATTTCCCGGGGATTGCCAAACACATACCAGGTGGTTTAAGTTATTTTTTATGCCGAGACCATTTTTACCGTGGCCCGCAACCAGTTATACCATTGTTCCATGCCTTCCCCTGTGGTCGCGGATACTTCAAAAAACTTTAGGTTGGGGTTTACCTGTAAAGCGAAGTTTTTCAGGGCATTAATATCGACCTGAAGATATGGTAACAAGTCTATTTTATTGATGATACAGATATCTGAACTATGGAACATGTCAGGATATTTAATGGGCTTGTCCACTCCTTCAGTAGTACTGATGATGACCACTCTTTTATCTTCTCCCAGGTTGAACATGGAGGGGCATACCAGATTGCCTACGTTCTCAATCATAAGTACTGCATTATCCTGCATCTTCAATTTTTTGGCTGCTTCAAAAATCATATCGCTTTCCAGGTGACATCCTTTGCCGGTGTTGATCTGGATTACGGGAACATTGAGTGCAGCGATCCTGTTGGCATCATTGAGAGTTTGCTGATCCCCTTCAATAACATAGAAAGGCATTTCATTTTTAAGGTCACTAAGGGTACGTTCCAAAAGGGCTGTTTTGCCTGAACCCGGAGAGCTCACCAGATTTAGGGCTATAATATTTTTAGCTTCAAAATATCCGCGGTTTCGGGCAGCCATGACCTCATTGTGTTGGAGGATATCCTTCTCTATCTCAAGTATTTTTTTAGGAGTATGGGTATGATCGTGAGTGTGGTACTCATGCTCTTGTTCATGATCATGATGATGATGATGATGATGGTGTCCGTGATGATGATGGTGTCCATGCTCATGGATATGATCATGTCCGTGATCTTCCCTTTGTTCTGCCGGCCTTAGCATACTAATGCCGTGTTCTTCGCTTCCGCAACCGCAAGTTCCGCACATAATGATGAATGTTAATTAAACTACTTCCAATGCTTTTACCCTTAATTCTTTTCCCTGAAGGATGCCCTTGAAATAGCTATGGCATTCAGGGCAGGCATCGTACAAATGCCTCATCTCAAAAACCGTATCACAATCAATGCACTTGCCTTTGGCATCAATTACGTATATTTTTCTTTCTGCATGTTCCAGAACGGTATCTTTCACGGCGGCTGGCCAAACAAAATTGAGCGACTCAAATTCTATACCTGCCAGGATGCCTATTTCAAGTTCTATCAATGAAACTTTACTGGCCTTAGCCTTCGCGGTTTCTTCAGCTGCTATTTTTACGATTCCCAATGCTACAGACAATTCATGCATAGTATTTTTTCAATCAGGGATTGAACTGCTACAAACTACAATAGTAGGGAAATAATCTTTTTGCATTCATGACAAATATCATTTTTTAAACTATATGGTATCTATAAATTTAAAGCTATCGTTTCTCTCACTTTATATGGATCGCTAATATGATGTCATCATGGCCACAAAAACAGAAATTAAAGAAACCTATTATGAAAGTATCATAAAGCAGGGATATTCCAGAAGGGATTTCATGAAGTTTGCCACTTATATCACTGCCTACATGGGGTTGGAAACTTCGATGATTGCGCAGGTTGCCAGGTCATTGGAAACCACCTACCGATTGCCGGTTATTTGGGAGCACTATCAGGAATGTACCTGTTGCAGTGAATCCTTTATCCGCTCAGACCACCCAATTGTCGCGGATATTATTCTGGACAAGATTTCATTGGATTATACTTTGACACTTATGGCCGCCTCAGGGCATCAGGCCGAAGCCGCCAAAAAGGCAACCATGGAAAAATACAAAGGAGAGTATATTCTTTGTGTGGAGGGTTCCGTACCCCTCGGAGATGACGGTAATTATTGCTGTATTGCTGGAAGGTCTGCCAAAGACTTGTTACTGGAAGCAGCGGAGGGAGCGAAAGCCATCATCGCCTGGGGAAGCTGTGCATGCAATGGTTGTGTTCAGGCAGCCTATCCGAACCCCACCGAAGCTACCCCCATTCATAAGATCATCAAAAATAAACCGATCATCAGGGTGCCCGGCTGTCCGCCTATTGGCGAGGTTATGGCCGGGATTGTGGTACACGTTGTCGCTTTTGGAAGATTACCCGAACTGGACGGTTTGGGAAGGCCTAAAGCCTTTTATTCTAAACGGGTACACGACAGTTGTTACCGAAGACCTTATTACGACGCCGGCCTTTTTGCGGAAACCTTTGATGACCAAAACGCCAAAGAAGGCTACTGTCTTTATAAAGTAGGCTGCCGTGGTCCTATGACCTATAATGCTTGTGGTACTATCAAATGGAATAACGGGGTAAGTTTCCCCATACAATCCGGTCATGGTTGTATAGGATGCAGCGAGGAAGATTTCTGGGATAACGGGCCATTCTATGAACGCTTAACAGGACTTGCAGGATTTGGAATTGAAAGTTCCGCAGATACCATTGGTAAAGTGGCTGCCGGTGTATTAGCCGGAGGTTTGGCAGCCCATGCAATTGCCGCGAATGTTTCCAAAAGAAAGGAACTGAAAGGCGAAATATCGAAAGGTAAACAGAATGTGAATAAATTAGATTCCTAATACAAAAATCATGGCAAATAGAATAGTGGTAGATCCTATCACCCGAATTGAAGGTCACTTGCGAATAGAAGTGGAAGTAAAAGATGGTAAAATTACCGAGGCCTATAGTTCGAGCCCTATGGTTCGGGGCCTTGAGAACATTGTTAAAGGACGTGATCCGCGCGATGTCTGGGCTTTTGTACAAAGGGCCTGTGGCGTGTGTACCACAGTACATGCCCTTGCCTCTGTACGGGCGGTAGAAGATTCCTTGGGAATTACCGTTCCGCCGAATGCGGAAATGGTTAGGAATATTATGGAAGGTGCTCTGTATATGCATGACCATACCGTTCACTTTTATCACCTGCACGCACTGGATTGGGTAGATGTGGTGAATGCCTTACAAGCTGATCCTGTTCAAACTTCGCAGCTCGCCCAGAGTATTTCCAGCTGGCCCAAAAGTTCGCCAGGTTATTTTTCTGATGTAAAAAAACGAGTAACCAAATTTGTTGAAAGCGGACAACTGGGCATCTTTGCCAATGGATACTGGGGCCACCCGCAAATGAAGCTCCCTGCAGAAGTGAACCTCCTAGCCGTTGCACACTATCTGGAAGCCTTGGAATGGCAAAAGGAAATCGTTAAGGTGCATACCATCTTTGGCGGTAAAAATCCGCACCCTAATTATCTGGTAGGGGGCATGGCCTGTGCCATCAATACTGAAAGCCCCGGAGGAATAAACGCTGAGCGTCTTGCCTATGTAGGCCGACTTCTTAAAGAGGGTAAACAATTCATTGAACAGGTATATATTCCAGATCTTTTGGCTATTGCTTCGTTTTATAAAGATTGGGGCGCTATCGGTAAAGGTTTTGGAAATTATATGAGCTATGGTGATTTCCCTACCAATGGCTATAATGATGTTTCCGCGTTTAAATTTCAACAGGGGATTATCTTAGACAGAGACCTTTCCAAGGTATACGATGTAGATCACCGAAATGAGGATATTGAAGAATTTGTAAATAACTCCTGGTATGATAATTATACCGAAGGTGCAGATACAGGTAAGCATCCCTGGGATGGGGAAACCAGCATCAACTATTCAGGACCTAAACCACCATATGAACATTTGGATGTCAGCCAGAAATACAGTTTTATCAAAACACCAAGGTGGAAAGGCAAACCCATGGAAGTAGGACCATTAGCCCGCTTGTTGGTAGGCTATGCCAGGGGGAACAAGGAAATTCAGGATGCTGTAAATGGTGCCTTAAGTCATTTGGATGTACCTGTTGATGCATTGTTTTCTACCCTCGGAAGGACAGCTGCACGGGGCATTGAAACGCAGTTGGTGGCAAATTGGACTATGGAATTTTATGACACCTTGCTTCAGAATATAAAAAATGGGGATACCCGTATGGCCAATATGGACAAATGGGAACCCGAAAAATGGGAGCCGGAATCCAAAGGGGTGGGATTTTCAGAAGCACCAAGAGGGGCTCTTGCACACTGGATCAGAATTAAAGACGGTAAAACGGCCAATTATCAATTGGTGGTACCTTCTACATGGAATGCATCACCCAGAGATCCAAAAGGGCAGCGTTCAGCCTATGAATCTACCCTTCTCGGGACTCCTGTGGCCGATACGGAATTGCCACTTGAAATAATCAGGACCATTCATTCTTTCGATCCTTGTCTGGCGTGTGCTGTGCATTTATATGACGAACATGGGAATCATATTTCCCAGGTACAAAACATCTCGAGTTGTGACATTTAGAAAGTAACGGATCATGAGAACAAGAACTTATAAACGCGTATATGTTTGGGAATTACCCGTCCGTATTTTTCATTGGATTAATGTACTTTCTATTACCACCCTTGCAATTACTGGCTTTATCATTGCAGATCCGCCAGCCATAATGTCGAACATGGAAGCAAGTGAAAGGTTCTGGTTTGGTACAGTTCGGTTTATTCATTTTGGCACAGCCTATATTTTCTTCTTTAATATGATTTTAAGGATTTACTGGTCTTTTGTTGGAAACAGATTTTCTAGCTGGAAGGCCTTTATCCCTCGAGATAAGAAAATGTGGCTTAATTTATGGCATGTATTAAAAGTAGATATATTTTTAGGGAACGAGAAAAACCCAGATGTCAGGAATATTAGTGTTGGTCATAACACTATGGCAGCACTTTCTTATGTAGCCTTATTTTTAATTGCCCTGGTCCAGGTATTTACCGGCTTTGGCCTTTATTCGTCAATGTCAGGTTGGTGGCTTCCCAAACTCTTTGCCTGGGTAGTGCCTTTCCTGGGAGGTGATTTTATGGTAAGGACCATTCACCATTCGGCTACCTGGCTGTTTATTTTGTTCACATTAATTCATGTTTATCTGGTATTTTATCATGACTGGCTGGAAGGCAGGGGCGAGGTTTCTTCTATGTTTGGAGGATATAAATTTATAAGTAGTGAGCGCCTTTCCAAAAAGAAAGTGAATATTACGAATGTGAAAATGCCGGTAGAAACAGAACCCGATTCAGTTAACTGATACTAAAGGAATACTTTAAATATAACAAGCTAATGGACAATATAGCCCAACCACCCGTTGCGGTAAGTAGTGATGCTTTTTTCTTTGAAAAAGACAAAACAGGTAGTGTCCTTATTCTGGGGGTTGGAAATTACCTGATGGGAGACGAGGGAGTAGGTGTACACCTGATCCAGGAAATGACCCAAAGACCCCTGCCTGATAATATAGATATATTAGATGGTGGGACTGGGGGTCTATTACTCCTCAATTGTTTTGAAGCCTATAGATCAGTTATTTTTGTAGATGCTACTATGGATGGCAAAGAGGCGGGTACCATTGATTTGATTCGTCCTAAATTTGCGTCCGATTTTCCAACTGCACTCAGTGTGCATGATGTTGGTTTGAAGGATATGATAGAGGCCGTTTACCTTACCAATTCACAGCCGGATATCCATCTATTCACCATCTCCGTTGAAGAGATAAAACCGATGACAGTTACCTTATCTTCCAAAGTAGCCGCTGCCATCCCTTTGGCTGTTGATCAAATTTTGGACCTGGCCGGGAAATTAACCACGGTTCATCCCTAAAGCGTTCATGACCTCCAAAATTATTATCCAAGGTCAGGTTCAAGGCGTAGGGTTCAGACCGTTTGTGTATGTTACAGCCCAAAAGTATCAGATTACAGGAACCGTTTCGAACAATGAAGAAGGGGTAATTGTCCTAGCCAATGCAACCCGGGAAACTATAGAGCGGTTTTATCAGGAAATCACCCAAAAATCACCAAGGGTAGCCAGGGTTAAAGGGCACCGAATAGAAGAAGTGCCGGCTATGTTTTTTGACGAATTTTCTATTGTCCCTTCCCAAAAAGGGGGTAAGCTAAACCTGCAATTAACACCCGATTTTGCGCTGTGTGATGCTTGCCGGGAGGAACTTTTAATGGTGAAAAACCGCAGGTATTATTACCCGTTTACTACTTGTACATATTGTGGTCCGCGCTGGGCGATTACCAATACTTTTCCATTTGAAAGGGCACATACCAATCTGAACTCTTTCCAGATGTGTCCTGCTTGTCAGGAAGAATATACCAACCCTTTGGACCGAAGGTTTCATTCGCAAACCAACTCCTGCCCAAATTGTGGCATTACACTTTCCTTTTCAGATGCCAAGGGCAAGGAATTAGCGACAGATCCACAAGAGATTTTTAAAAAAATAGTAGCTTTAATAAAGGAAGGAAAGATCATCGCTATTAAGAATACCAGTGGTTATTTGCTCTGTTGCGATGCCCGGAATACAATGGCCATAATGACCCTGCGTAAACGAAAGCGCAGGCCTAAAAAACCCTTTGCCATCCTGTATGCTTCCCTCAAACAGCTTCAGGAGGAAGTTAATGTAAACGCGGCCCAGGAAGCAGAATTAACTTCTACTGAGCGCCCTATAGTCCTTATTACAGCTACAGGTTTCAAGGGGAGGCTGGTCTTTGAGGCCCTGGCGCCAGGCCTGAACCAACTTGGGGTCATGTTGCCCTATTCGGGTCTCCTTGAGTTATTAATGAAAGAAGTGCAAACGCCCGTTGTCGCTACAAGTGGAAACATTCATGGTTCACCCATCATTAGCAATTTGGAAGATGCACAAATATCGCTGGCCCAGGTTGCCGATTATTTCCTGCACCACAACCTTGACATTAGCAATGCGCAGGACGATTCGGTAGTAAAATTTACTCCCAGATTTCAACAAAAAATAATATATCGCAGGTCCCGTGGTTATGCACCCAATTACTATGGTCTCCTTCCCTTTACTACTGAAAAAATCATGGCACTGGGGGGGCATTTAAAAAGTACCATCGCATTTTACCCCAACGATTTTCTTTACCTAAGCCACTATCTGGGACACCTTGACCATTATGAAGTATTCAGGCGTTTTACGGATACCATTGCTACTTTTGTACAACTTTTTGAAGCAAATCCGGAGGTTCTGTTGGTGGATAAACACCCGGCCTATCTGAGTACCCAATATGGCAGGCAGCTTGTCAGTAAATGGGGTGTAGCCTGTCATGAAATACAACACCATAGGGCACATTTTGCTTCAGTATTGGGGGAGCATCAGTTATTTGATCAGAAAACACCTGTGTTGGGTGTTATCTGGGATGGTACTGGTTATGGAGACGATGGTCAAATTTGGGGTGGTGAATTCTTTCGCTACCAACGGAAAAAGATGGAGCGAATTGCTCATTTTGATTACTTTGATTGGGTGGCCGGGGATAAAATGGCTAAGGAGCCTAAATTATCGTTGCTTTCACTTGCCTGCGATGGTATGGATGAACTTTTGGAATCAAAGTTTGATTCTCATATTCTTGGTATTTACCGGACATTATTACAGAAGAATTCTTTAAAAACTTCTTCCGTAGGTAGGCTATTTGATGCCGTAGCCTCACTTTTGGGTATTTGTGATACGAATACATATGAAGGGGAGGCTGCTATCCTGATGGAACAATATATTGGGACATACCAACTTTCAAATTGTAAGGCGTATGCTGTAATTTCTGAAACAGGAACTTTACCAACTTTTGATATTATCAGAAATATCTTTGCTGAGGTAAGGCTTGGCGTACCAAGGGTTGCAATAATATGTAATTTTTTATTCACCCTGGCCACCCTAATTTTTCAGGTAGCTCGCCGGCAGAGACTTATGCACATTGCCTTTAGTGGCGGGGTATTTCAAAATGCTATTTTGGTAGATATGCTAAAGGAAATTGGTAAAGACGATTATATACTATATTTTAATAGAAATATATCTCCAAATGATGAGAATATTGCCTTAGGCCAACTCATGTATTATATAAACCTAATTAAACAATAATGAAATATCTCAATGAATACCGAAATTTGGAAGCTACTAAGGGATATCTTAAACTCATTGCACAAACCGTGACCCGGCCCTGGCAGATCATGGAAATTTGTGGAGGACAAACCCATAGCCTGGTCCGGAATGGTATCCTTGAATTACTACCGGAAGAAGTACAAATGATCCATGGTCCGGGCTGCCCAGTCTGCGTAACTCCCTTACAACTCATAGATAAGGCGGTGGCATTATTAGAGCAGAATGTTATTGTTTGTTCTTTTGGTGATATGGTGAGGGTGCCTGGCAGCAGTAAAAGCTTGCTGGAGGCCAAGGCCATTGGTGGCGATCTTAGAATCCTTTATTCACCCATGGAAGCAATAAAAATTGCACGAGAAAACCCGGATAAGGAGGTTGTCTTCTTTGCAGTGGGCTTTGAAACAACAGCTCCGGCCAACGCGTTATCTGTATTACACGCCCAAAATGAAGGGCTTACTAATTATGCCATCCTGGTATCGCACGTATTGGTGCCTCCGGCTATGGAAGGGATCCTGGAAGATAAATTTTGTAATATCAATGCCTTTTTAGGGGCAGGACATGTGTGTACTATAATGGGAATGCATGAGTATTATCCGTTGGCAGAAAAATATAAGATTCCCATCGTTATAACAGGTTTTGAACCTTTGGATTTAGTAGAAGGGATCTATATGTCGGTAAAACAGTTGGAGGAAGGTCGTTATGAAGTAGAGAACCAATACGCCAGGGTGGTTAAGAAAGCTGGCAACCTGGAAGCTAAAAAGATTATTGATACCGTATTTGAAATTGGCGACAGGGCCTGGAGGGGTCTGGGGGTGATCCCTAAAAGTGGATATGTTTTAAAGAAAGCTTATCAGGCGTATGATGCGGAAGTTAAATTCGGGATACAGGCAATGACTGCTCCGGAAAACCCAGATTGCATTGCGGGACAAATCTTAAAGGGGATTAAAAAACCTCATCAGTGCAGTCAGTTCGGTAAGAGCTGCACGCCTGCCAATCCACTTGGAGCTCCTATGGTCTCTTCTGAAGGAGCCTGTGCGGCATATTATCATTATTCCAGCAATCTAATTTCATCTTAAATTATGGACAGTCCAAATAGGGGTTATACAAGTATAAATTTAGGCCATGGTAGCGGTGGGTTAATGACCAGGGAATTACTGGACAGCCTTATTTTCAAAACGTTTAGTAATCCATATCTGGACCAGAAGCACGACGGGGCTATTATTAATATGGAGGGGCCTATTGCGGTATCTACAGATAGCTTTGTGGTTTCCCCTATATTTTTTAAAGGAGGTAATATAGGGGAACTGGCAGTTCATGGTACAGTCAATGATGTGGCCATGTGTGGGGCCATCCCAAAATTTATTACCCTTTCCTTTATTGTGGAAGAAGGACTGTCTATGATAGATTTTACTACAATTATCAATTCCATCAAGTCAGCTGCGGACAGCAGTGGAGTGCAGGTTATAACCGGAGACACCAAAGTGGTAGAAAGGGGTAAAGGCGATAAAATATTTATCAATACTACAGGTTTTGGGGCGGTACACGCCAAGGCAGATATTGGGGTATCTAATATTAAATCAGGGGATAAAATTATTGTCAACGGTTATCTGGCTCAGCATGGTATGGCCATCATGTCACAGCGGGAGGGATTGGAATTTGAATCGACCATCTCAAGTGATACTACTAACTTAAACTTTATAGTGAAAGACCTGCTGGATGCCTTTGGATCAAAAATACATTTATTGCGAGACCCAACCCGTGGAGGGCTGGCCAGCATACTCTCAGAAATTGCGGAGGATACAGAAAAGGGTATTCAACTAATAGAAACCAGTCTTCCCATTGAAAAACAGGTGGCAGCTGCATGCGAAATCCTAGGGTTAGACCCTTTATATGTTGCCAACGAAGGGGTTTTTGTTGTCATTGTAGACAAGGCAATCGAGGCAGAGGTATTAGCCCTGATGCGGAAAGATTCCAAGGGAAAATATGCTACTTGTGTAGGTGAAGTTACGACGGAACACCCTGGCAAAGTTGTGATGCATAGTGCCATTGGAGGTAAACGTATTGTAAGCCCCCTTATCGGAGAGCAGTTACCGCGTATTTGTTAGGCGCTGAAAATCCAATATACCCCTATCACTATTGCAAAGAGACCCCCTGCCATGCGGATCCCCTTGAAAAAAACTTCATTGTGCCCGTTTTTGGAAAGGCTGCTTACTGTACCAATTACAAAGGCAAAAACCGTCATGGCCAAAACTATCCCAGCTCCAAAACCTATTACATAGCTAAAAGCATCCGTTTGATCCTCAAACCCAAGTACAGGTAGGAATAAAAGAAAATGAGCAATACCGGCCAATCCATGCAGAAATCCAATCGAAAAGGAAGCCCAATGCGATTGTTTAAGCTGGGGGCTATGGTGGTGCGCATGAGTAATTTCCTTACCATGGTCATGCGTATGGCGATGAATTAAAGGAACCTCCTCGCTATGGACATGCAAATGTACATGGTTGTTTTCTCTTTTGTAGATGTTGTAGAAGGCCCAGACCCCGATTCCGATTAGTACAAAGCCTACTAGTTCCTCACTGTAATCAGAGATGCCTTCTATAGGGATAAGTTCTTTAAATACTACAAAGAGCACGCCAATAAACAGCATGCCTGTCAAATGCCCTATCCCCCAGGATAAGCCTATTTTCCAGGCTTTCCTTTTGGATTCAATAGCAAATGGAACTACTGCTGCCAGGTGGTCCGGCCCTGCAATTACATGGAGCATAGCAGCCAGTAAAGCCGCTGAAAAAGGGAACAAAGTTTCCATCATGCAGTTATTGGTGTCTGATAATTAGTGGGCTTCGAGCCAATTTTCCCCGATTCCCAATTCTACGTCCAATGGTACAAGGAGTTCATAAGCGTTTTCCATTTCTGTTTTAATCATTTCCTGGAGATCTTCCAGTTCTTGTTTATAAACGTCAAAGACCAGTTCGTCATGAACCTGGAGAAGCATCCTGGTTTTAAAATTACCTTCTTTAAGCTTTCTGTGGATATTGATCATTGCTATTTTTATAATGTCGGCTGCGCTACCTTGTATTGGTGCATTCACTGCGTTCCTTTCGGCAGCACCACGGACAACGGCATTACTTGCATTTATATCCTTTAGATATCGTCTCCTGCCAAGTACCGTTTGCACGTATCCATGTTCCCTGGCAAAGTCGATTTGTTCACTGATATAGTTACGTAATTTAGGATACGTTTTGTAATAAGTGTCAATTAATTCTTTGGCTTCTGTCCGGGATAGATCTGTTTGATTGCTCAACCCAAATGCCGATACCCCGTAAATTATTCCAAAATTTACAGTTTTCGCATTATTTCTTTGATCTCTGGTAACTTCGTTAAGGGCGACATTAAAAACTTTTGAAGCGGTTGAAGCATGAATGTCTTCACCATTTTTAAAGGCTTCAATCATGGTTGTTTCTTCGCTTAAAGACGCAATTATTCTTAGCTCTATTTGGGAATAATCTGCTGCTAAAAGGACATAATTTTCATCTCTGGGAATAAAAGCACGACGTACCTGTCTTCCTCGTTCTGTGCGTATTGGTATGTTTTGAAGGTTGGGATTATTACTGCTTAGCCTTCCTGTGGCGGCTACAGTTTGCATATAATCTGTATGCACTCGGCCTGTGCTCTCTTCAACCTGTTCAGGCAAAGCATCCACATAAGTACTCTTTAATTTGGCAAGGCCCCTGTAATTCAATACATCCCTGATTATTTGGTGTTCCTTCGCAAGATATGAAAGCACGTCTTCCGAAGTGGAATACTGCCCGGTTTTTGTTTTTTTAGGCTTGTCCACAAGCTTTAGCTTATTAAACAAGATATCACCTAACTGTTTAGGAGAAGCAATATTAAATTCTTCACCAGCCTCCCGGTAGATTTTCACTTCCAGGTTTTTCAAATCATTTTCTAAATCTTTTGATAGCGAATGAAGAAATTCTTTATCCAGGTTTATTCCCTCTAATTCCATATCAGCCAGAACATTTACCAAAGGAATCTCAATATCCCTGAAAAGTTCTTTTGTCCTGGTATCGTTAAGTTCCTTGTCGAACTGTTTGGCCAACTGAAATGTTATATCGGCATCCTCCACTGCGTATTCCGTTTGTCTTTCAAGACTAATCTCGCGCATGCTCAATTGGTTTTTACCTTTTTTTCCTATAAGTTCTGTTATAGATATTGGGGTATAGTTCAGATAAGTTTCTGATAACACATCCATATTATGTCGCATATCAGGATTTATGAGGTAATGTGCCAGCATGGTATCAAACAAACTTCCTTTTACAGCAACATTGTATTTGTGAAGTACCTTAATATCATATTTTAAATTCTGTCCAATTTTCTCTATGTTTTCAGCTTCGAAAAAAGGTCGGAGTTGTTCAATTATTTCCTGGGCATTTTCCCGTTCTTCCGGAAAAGGAACATAAAAACCTTTACCGGCTTCCCAGGAGAATGCAATTCCAACCAGTTCTGCAACTATAGGATTAATAGAAGTTGTTTCTGTGTCAAAACAAACCATGGGCTGCTTCATTAAATTTTTCAGGAACAATTGCATGGACATCCCTGTTGAGACGCTTTGATAAACGTGAGGTACATCCTTAATGGTTTTTCTGCTGGAAAATTCTTTTAGGGTAGCCGACGAATCCCCTTCAGTTCCAAACAAAGAAAACTGACCGCTGCCAGCGGCTTGAGTTGTATTTTTTTGAATAGGTTCTTCAATAGTGGTTTTTTGATCTTCAGAAGGAACGTCCTTAGAGAAAATTCTTATAAATTGATCTTTTAGTCTTCTGAATTCCAGTTCCTCAAATATTTTCTGTACTTCTTCACTATCCGGTTCAGAGAGTTCGTAGTCTGTGGCATCAAAAGTAACATCACAGGTGACGCATATAGTTGCTAATTTTCTGGAGAGACGCCCCAACTCCGCATTTTCTTCTACTTTCTCTTTCATTTTGCCCTTCAGTTTGTCGGTATTCGCTAACAGGCCTTCAAGCGTTCCAAATTCGGCAATAAATTTTTTGGCGGTTTTATCACCAACCCCCGGAAGTCCGGGAATATTATCACTGGCATCCCCCATCATCCCCAAATAGTCAATTACCTGTTCGGGATGTTCTACACCAAATCGATTTTGAATTTCTGGAATGCCCCAAATTTCAATTCCATTACCCATACGGGAAGGTCGGTACATAAAAATATTTTCTGATACCAATTGTCCGAAATCCTTGTCGGGTGTCACCATATATACCATGTAACCTTCTTTCTCTGCCTGCTTGGCTAATGTGCCTATAAGGTCATCTGCTTCCAAACCGGATACTTCTATACAGGGAATATGCATGGCTTTAAGAATGTCCTTAATTAAGGGTATAGCTACTCGGATGGCGTCTGGCGTCTCGTCACGATGAGCCTTATATTCTGGAAACAGCTCAGTACGCTCCGTACTGCCGTCTTTATCAAAACAAACGGCCAGGTGATCCGGTTTTTCCCTTTTTATCACATCAAACAAAGAATTCATAAAACCCATGATCGCGGAAGTGTCCATTCCTTTGGAATTTATCCTGGGATTTTTTATCAGGGCATAATATCCCCTAAATATCAATGCATATGCATCTAATAAAAAAAGTCGCTTCTGGTCTGCCATATTTATTGTGTATGTAGAATTCCAAAACTACAAAGTTTATGTCCTTTAGTAAAGTATTTAACTGCTAATATAACTGCCCGCAGTATTATTTATATGACCCTTTTCAGAATACACCCTGTAGGAAAAGCCGGGTTGTATACAATACCCTCCGGTTTCTCCTTTTTTATTGATGGCGATAAAGCCAATTTGGAAATCCGGTTTCTCCCCGTTTTTGGATATGATGCGTTTGACTCCTTCTTCGCATGCCTCCTGAGGGGTTTTACCCTGCCTCATCAATTCAACTATAAGAAAACTGCCCACAGTACGAACAACTTCCTCACCAACACCCGTTGCGGTTGCCCCACCAACTTCATTATCAACAAATAATCCGGCTCCAATAATTGGGGAATCTCCGACCCTGCCTCCAATTTTATAAGCCATTCCGCTTGTGGTACAGGCACCTGCAATATCCCCATTGGCATCAATAGCCAGCATCCCAATAGTATCGTGATTTTCGATATTGATTACAGGTTGATATTTTGAAGTTTTTTTCCATTCCAACCATTCTGCCCTGGACTTTTCAGTAAGTAAGTTTTCTTTTTCAAAACCCTTTTCGTAGGCAAACAATTCTGCACCTTTCCCTGCAAGCATTACATGAGGCGTATCTTCCATAACCTTTCTGGCCACCGAAATTGGATGTACTATATTTTGAAGGTAAACAACAGCCCCGCAATTACTGTCTTTGTCCATTATACAGGCATCCAGGGTAACGTTGCCATCCCTGTCGGGCCTGCCTCCTTTACCTACGGATTGATTGTGTATATCTGCTTCTTCAATCATCACGCCCTGTTCAACGGCATCTAAAGCGGTACCGGCATTGCTAAGAACCTGCCAGGCTTTATTGGTGGCATTAGGCACGTTCCATGTTGCAATGACAATTGGATTAATGATTTCCGTAACAGGCATAAGTTTCTTCTCAGTTTCACAGGAGTTTAGGAAGGCTGAGGAAAAGATTCCGGCTGTACTTAAGGAAGAATTTTTTAAAAATTTTCTGCGTTTCATGAGGTTGGGTTGCTTATTTTTATGGGACTAAATATATGAAATGATCATTGAAGTATGTGCTAATTCCTATCAATCTGCCATCAATGCGGAGAAAGCCGGGGCGGACAGGATTGAGCTTTGTGTAGAATTAGCTGTGGGGGGTTTAACACCGTCCTATGGTTTGATAAAGAAGGTCACAGAAAATCTTCGTATTCCCATTCATGTTTTAATCAGGCCGCGAAGCGGAGATTTCACCTACTCCCAGGATGAAATTAAGATCATGAAAGCAGATATTTCGCTCTGCACAGATCTTGGTGTTTCCGGAATAGTTTCAGGAGTTTTGCATTCTGATGGTACCCTGGACAGCAAACGAACGAGGGAACTGATTTCTGAGGCCGGAGATTTGCACTTTACATTTCATCGGGCATTTGACTGGGTTACTGATCCTTTGCAGGCTCTTATGGAACTCGAGGATTTGGGGGTTGACTGTATTTTAACTTCGGGAGGGGAGCAATCAGCGGAAAAAGCCATAAATAATCTGACCATCTGGAAGAATAAAGCTGAAAAGTGTGTGATCATGCCCGGAGGTGGAATACGCGAACACAATGCATTTTATTTTAAAAATAATGGATTTGAAGCCATACACCTGTCTGGCATAAAATTTAGTAAAACGCTGGATAAAAAACCTGATATTTCAATGAATAACCCATCTTGCCTCCGTGATGATGAAATAGCCATAACTGATCCGGAGATTATTCGGGCATTAATCCAAAGCGTTAAATAAAGGCAAAGATGTAAAGGGATACCCCGTTAATGAAATATATTTGTAAAAAAAACATATGCTGCGCTGGATTGTTTTTATCATAATTTATCTTATACTGGGTTTCTATAGCTTACAAACGCTTAAGACTGTAACCAGGTTCCCCTGGGTATATTTTGTTTTTGCCGCCATATCTTTAATCGTACTTGGTAATTTTATTTTTCAGTTTACCTGGGGTGAAACTGCCGGGAGGGTTTTAAGCAGGCCTAAAAGTTATGCATTTGGTTTTTTGGCAGCTATCCTTACTTTTAAAATCATCACAATTATTTTTCTTTTTTCTGAAGATATTTTCAGAGTTATTGCGGGAGGGTATCAGAAATATTATGGTACTGCCAGGGAGTTCAGCCTTCCCGAGAGAAGGAGGTTTTTAAGCCTTATGGCCATGGGTATCGCAGCAGTTCCGTTTGGGGCATTACTTTATGGCATGTATAGGGGTAAATACAATTTTAAGGTCTTGAAATACAAAATGGAATTTGATGATCTTCCTCCTGCATTTGATGGATATCAGATTACTCAAATATCAGATATTCACAGTGGAAGTTTTGACAATAGAGAAAAAATTGAATATGCCGTTGATCTGATCAATAAGCAAAGGAGTGATGTTATTTTCTTTACGGGAGATATGGTAAATAATAAAGCAGAGGAAATGAAGCCTTGGGCTGAATTGTTTTCCAGTTTGAACGCGGTGGACGGGAAATATTCAATCCTTGGAAACCATGATTACGGTGATTATGTCACCTGGGACACTGAAGAGGATAAGATGAAAAATTTGGATGATCTCAAACTTATGCAAAAGGAAATGGGTTTTGAACTCTTGCTTAACGAGAGCAGATACCTTGAAAAAGCGGAAGATAAACTGGCCGTAGTTGGTGTGGAAAATTGGGGAAGAGGGGGTTTTAGAAAGTCCGGGGACTTAAAAAAAGCAGCTGCTGAAATAGGTAAAGATGATTTTAAAATTCTATTAAGCCATGATCCATCTCATTGGGAAGATGTCGTTTTAAAGGATGATTATCATTATCATCTTACACTTAGTGGTCATACGCATGGGATGCAGTTTGGGATAGAAATCCCGGGATGGGTCAAATGGAGTCCGGTCAAATGGCGATATAAATACTGGGCAGGCATCTATGAAGAACTGGGGGAATTTATAAATGTCAACAGGGGATTTGGATTTTTAGGCTACCCGGGTAGAGTTGGGATCTACCCGGAAATCACCGTGATTACACTTAAAAAGAAAGATTTAACTTGAATTTAACTTTCAAGTTATATCCAAAATTAAGGGGATACCTGATTTTTTAACATTTTTTCATACATTTGATTCATAAACCAATGTGTTTTATATGTCTAAATTTGGCGAACTTATAGATCTGAATATCCCCGTATTACTTGACTTCTATGCGGAGTGGAACGAACAATCCACTTCTATGCATCCTGTACTTAGGGATGTAGCCGCAGCATTAGGAGATAAAGGGAAGGTTATTAAGATAGATGTGGATAAAAATAAAGAGCTGTCACAGGCCCTTAGAATTAAAGGACTGCCTACCCTGATGATCTACAAAAAAGGAGAAATGGTTTGGCGACAAAGCGGGGAGCAGGACGCAAACACGCTTATTGGCATTCTTAATGAATATCTTTAAAAAATCACCTTCGTATTTGCATTAGTACTAAAACAGGAGGATTAATTTCCGCCGGCAGACGAGTCCAATTCCATCCCGGGATTTAATGAGTCACCTGAAAAAGAATCCTCTTCAAACTCCAGGGTATCCAATATATCCGGATTAGATTGCTCTGGTAAAGCAGGTTCTTCTAAAACCTCATCCTTATAAAAATGGCTGAACATATCTATAAGCTCATTAAATAGCAAGGTTTCCTTTTCTGCCATCTCCCGGTCATTATTTTCTATAAGAATATCAATGTTTCTTCTGTATGCTTCCATATCGCCAATAATATCCTCAATTTTGTCATATTGTTCATCCAATGGAATGCTCGAATAATAATCAAGCCGATCCTGGTAAATATCCCTTAATTTATAGAACAGATCCCTGGCTTTCTGCGTTTCGCCTACCTTGTAATATCCGTCCACAAAAGGTTCTACAAACGCATAAAAATCATAATATTCCAAAGGTATATTTGTCATGGCAATATTTATTACATCTTTGGCTTCGTCAATTTTATTTTCTTTAATAAGGGCTTCCGTCAATCTCGCAAGATTACCCCGGAAAGATAAGCCTTGTATTCTGGTCTGAGGATCATGATAGATTTCCGAACTTCCTGAATTGCCCCAATCCCAGCCTTTGACTATATCGTACATGAGATCTGTGTCAATTCTTCCCATCTCAAAAGAACTTTGATTCTTCGTATGGATAGGCACTAACTTATAGGCCAATCCTTCTAATTGTAAATACTCTTTCATCCAGATATATTCTGCATTGTCAAAGCTGCCTCCTGAAAAATATATAGGACGTTTCCAATCATTGTTGGCAAGTATATCCAACATCATAATCCTGTTTTTGGGCAGTGCACTTTTCGGCAGGTCAATGTCTATATAATCAACAATTAATGCAGAATCTTTTTCTTTAACCAGGCCACTTTCAAGTACATTTTTCTTATTAACCGGAACTCTTATTTTGTTGGTCGGATAATATACGAGATCCAAGGTGCTCTCCGAATATTCACTAAGGTCAGCGCCTTGTTTTTCAAGGATATACTTAAATTTTGTCTGAGGTTTATTACTTCCCACCCAATTCATAAAATCGCTGATGTTCCAACGCTTTTCAGACAAACCCGGAAGACCCTGGTAATATATTACATCCCTGTTGCCATATCTGTATAGGTCATGTGTAAGCTGTGAGGGAATGGGATCACTTTCATAGGCCTTGCGCTTCATTTGATCTACATACCAATCTGTGGCGAAAAGGCTGGTACAGATTATTCGTACATCAGTACGATATCCTTCAATTTCCTGGGCATACCAGAGCGGGAAAGTGTCATTGTCCCCAATTGTAAATAGCATAGCACCCGCATCTTCCTGGCAGGAATCCAGATAAGCCGTAGCGCTTGCACGCGCCGTGAACCTATTAGACCGGTCGTGATCATCCCAATTCTGAAAGGCCATCACTCCCGGGACAGCCAAAAGACAGATCACCAGAACTGCCGGTCCAAGTATCTTAGGAGTTATTAATTTCTTAAATTCTTCATATAACCCATATACTCCTATTCCTACCCACAGCGCAAAAACATAAAAAGAACCTACCAGTGAATAATCCCGTTCACGTGGCTGAAAAATATACGGATTTGTATAGAATTGAATTGCAATCCCGGTAAAAATAAAAAACACAAAAAGAGCCCAGAATTGCTTGGGATTCTTAGTGAGCTGGAAAACCAAACCTATAATTCCAAGAATTAAAGGCAAAAAGAAATACGTATTTCTTCCTTTATTTTTCATTACATCCTTTGGGAGATTTTCCTGACTTCCCAAACGAAGGTTGTCTATAAACCCAATCCCGCTCAACCATTCACCATTACCATTATAACGACCCTGCAAATCGTTTTGCTTCCCTACAAAGTTCCACATAAAATAACGCCAGTACATATAGCCAAACTGAAACTGAAACATATATTTTACGTTTTGCCAAACACTTGGGGGTTCTACTTCCAAATATTCACCAAATTGCCTTAGAAACCCAATGTACTGCTCTTCATCTATTTCACCATTGGCAAGACCCGTTTTAACCTGGGTAACCGCTTTACGCAGCTCTTCATTAGATGTTTTCATTCTAAAATCTAAAGGGCCAAAATATTTCATGTAGTTTTCAGCATTCTGATCGCTCCACATGCGGGGCAATATACCTCTGTGATCCTTGTTAGGGCCCTGCATGGCATTCTTGTATTTATTTACAATAATGTATTTACCCAGTTCTTTATCCTTTTCATATTTCGGTTTATCATCTATCTCATCACCTGCAGGGGCAAAAGTATCTGAATAGTAAGTCCCATATATAGGGCTGTCTACCTGAGGGTATTGTTCTCTGTTGTAATAGGCGAGTAATGACCTGGCATCAGACGGATTATTTTCGTTGACAATCACATTGGCGTTAGCTCTTATAGGCAACATAAGCCAGGAAGAAAAGCCAAGGAACAAAAACATGGCACAGAGCATTAAAGTATTGGCTATCCTAAAATTGTTTTTTCGGGTATAACGCAATCCAAAATAAAAAAAACTGACAAAAACCAGGAGCATTATCACTGTGCCCGAATTAAAGGGCAATCCAATGCTATTGATAAAAAATACTTCGCTCCAGCCAAATAATTTTAGCACATAGGTCAGCGAAAATTTATACACCAACATTAAAATGGCTATTACTGTGATATTGGCCAAAAGAAAATTCTTAACCGTAGTGGTCTTATATTTTTTGAAATAGTATAATAAACCGATGGTCGGAATTGCCAAAAAGCCCATAAACTGAATGCCAAAGGTTAGTCCTACTACATAGGAGATTAGAATCAGCCAGCGATTACCTCTGGGATCTTCAAGGTCATCTGTCCATTTTAATCCCATCCATAAAAGTAGTGCCATGATAAAACTGGCCATGGCGTATACTTCAGTTTCTACGGCATTGAACCAAAAACTATCTGAGTAAGTAAACGTCAAAGCGCCAATTAAGCCACTGCCTAAAATAACTATTGCGTTGCTGTTGGTATACCTTTCTTTCCTGGGTATTAATTTACGTGTAAGATTGGTAATTGTCCAGAACATAAACAAAATGGTAAAGGCACTTGATACCCCCGAAACATAATTTACCATCCTTGCAATCTGGTCAGATTCAAAGGCAAACATGGCGAAAAAAGCACCAATCATTTGAAGTAATGGCGCGCCCGGTGGGTGAGCCACCTGCAATTTTGCTGAAGTGGTTATGTATTCTCCGGCATCCCAAAAACTGCCGGTAGGCTCAACGGTTATGGTGTAAGTGATGAGAGCAATAAAAAAAACAACCCATCCAAGGATGGTATCCCATTTTTCGAAGTTTTTTGAAAACATGTACTATGAAGTTTACCAATCTGGGCGAATTTACTAATTAAAATAGATATGGACTTATAATTTTTTCAAACCTTTAACAGGAGGCTGCTGTTCTTTTTTTAGTTGATTGTATTCAAAATATTTGTGCAAACAAAAGTTTGTCTTAAATTTGCAGGCCCTTATGCACTAATGGCCTATGGTGTAATTGGCAACACAGCTGGTTTTGGTCCAGTCGTTCTAGGTTCGAGTCCTAGTAGGCCAACATCTATTACCCTTGATTTATTTTGAAATCAAGGGTTTTTTTATTGATATGTGAGTAACAAATTAGTTTTGATCTAAATTAGTTTGCCAAGATCGGTGCAGATGCAGCTCCAATTGCACGTTTTTCCTTTCTTTTCAAATGGAGGAAGCCATTTAAAAAAGATCCTGACTTTTGTGTTAGTCAAATGATATTTCTCCATACTGACCTATATCATTTCATAAAGCAGCAACCATCTTTATTTTTGACAGAAGTAAATAATTTTTTAAAACTATCTGAAATGGTATTAATCACAAAAAAGGAAATCGAAGAATTGGATGGCATCCATGGTAAAAGCTGCATTTCTATTTTTATCCCAACCCACCAGACAGGGGAGGAAGTTTTGCAAAGGAAGGACGTACTGCAACTAAAAAGTCAATTGAAGGAGGTAAAAAATAAACTGGAAAAAGAGGAATTGGGCCTAAAAGAAATCGATACGCTGGTCGCACCCATCCAGGAACTGATTGACGATAGAAAATTCTGGCGGCACCAATCTGATGGACTCGCCATTTTTTGTTCTGATTTTTTCTTTAAAAAATTCACGCTTCCTATTCATTTCGGGGCATTCAACTTTGTTGCGAATGGTTTTTATATCAAACCCTTATTTCCCATGTTTACGGGTGATGGTACCTTTTATGTACTGGCGTTAGAATTGGAGAATGTCAAACTCTACAAGGGAACTCGTCATAGTATTGTGGAGGTGTTCATAGAAGATATGATACCTTCTCGGATGGAAGAACGCGTAGGTTATGACTACAAGCCGGAGAGCCTTCAGTATAAAAGTGGAGCCGATGCACAGGGTAGGGCCATTTACCATGGCCATGCTGAAGCTGACCGCAATCGAAAAAGCGAAATTGCAGATTATTTCAGGGCGATAGACAAGGGGTTGATGACCTTATTAAAAGAAGATCAAATTCCAATGATCGTTGCATCTCAGGACTATTTATTTTCAATCTATAAGGAAGAAACCAACTATAAACATATACTGGAAAACCATATTTCATGTAACCTTTCGGTGACCGATAAGGTTTTGTTGCACAAATTGGCATGGAACGAAGTGGCCCCGATATTCGACCGTGAAAGAAAAGATAAATTAGAACTTTTTAAAGAATATGATGGTTCCGGAAGAACCTCTTCGGATATCGGGCATATACTTCCTGCAGCTTTGGACGGAAAAATTGACGCACTTTTCGTTGAAAATGGGGCAGATCTCTGGGGTATCTACGACCCGGAAAAAAGATATGTTCGGATCGATGAAGAATCACTACCATCAAGTGTGTCACTATTGAACAAGGCCGCAATCAGGACCTTTTTGAATGGCGGCAAAGTGTATTTGTTGGAAAATGATGACATGCCTAACCCCCATTCAAAGGTAAATGCCCTTTATAGATACTAATATCCTATTTCGCTAAAAACTCGGTAAATTTTGGCAAGTCGTTGTCTTCCTGTTTTCCGTAAAATAATTCCGCATGGGCTTTCGGAAAGTGATATATGAATATTGGGATCATCCGTTTGTTGGGAGTATCGTTCTCATCGAATAATTTGCCTATTATTTCTAAATCCTACCATGGCATTAATTAGGGCAAAATAAACAGACATTCCCTCTTTATTGAAAATATTGCTTTTATCAGACACAAAGAATACCTTGAGTTTATTGATCAAAAAAGAAACCGAGATACCTAAATATCCCGGTTTCCAAGAAACTGTCATTTCTGCCCAATGACCTCTTACACTGATCCCTAATAGGTTCTATCGCTAGATCCGTTCGCAATTCAAATGGTTTAAAGGGTGTCCCTGACTGCTTCTATACAATATGGGTTTTCTTATCCCCCCGATTTAAAAACCCACCTATTTATTTGTTTTAAAAAACCATTTTGTTTAATAGGCAATAAAAATACACTGCCGCACCCAGGTATAACATGATTTAGATCAGTTCAGGCATTTTTTTTTATTTTTTTAACATTTTGAGAAGAAATCCATTCGTATAATCGGTCTGCATCTTTCATGTTACACAGCTGCGTACCGGGGTGCAAGGTAGCCGCTGTACCGCAGGCTACGCCATATTGCACCATTTCGCTGTTTGATTTACCCTGTATAAGGCCAAACACCATACCTGCCACCATACTGTCGCCGGCACCAATGGCACTTTTTTGATGTACGGTGGGGGCGGCAATATATTCCATTTCATCCTTGGTAGCCCATAAAGCACCTTTGGCTCCAAGGGAAATCACAAGTACTTTTACGGAATTTTCGTCTAAAAACTTTTTAGCCAGGGATTCCAGTTCCAAAACTGATATGGATTCCACACCACAGAGTATGCTAAATTCGGCCAGATTAGGTTTCATCAGGAAAATATCCGCTTTCATACTAGGTAATAAGGCTGTGCCGGAAGTATCGAGGATAAACCGTCCTTTTTCCATTTTTACGATTTCTGAGACCTGTACATAAAAATCGTCCGGAATTCCCAAAGGAAGTTTTCCACTGGCTACCAAATAGTCACCTTCGCCAACATTATCTTCTACCTGCCTGAGTACTTCCTCCCATTCATCCTTCGTAACATTTGGGCCCGGTACCCCAAAACGAAATTGCAGATTGGTGTTGGTGTCAGTAACAGAAAGATTTTCGCGTGTCCATCCCTGGATATGAATCACTTTTTGTGGGATGCCTTCTTCAGATACCAATTGCTGTAAATGCATGCCCGAAGGTCCCCCCGCCACATATATGCAGAGTGAATCACCACCCAATTTTTTGAGTGCGCGTGAGATATTTATACCCCCTCCGCCTGCATAATAATCGGGAGACCTGCAACGTAATTTTTTATTCGGGACAATACCAGCAACGGAGGTATCCTTGTCCACAACGGGGTTCATGGTAAGTGTTATAATAGTATTCATTTGATCTGTTTTTAATTAAAAGAAAGAAGATTGACATTCTAAAACATTTACTTTTTTAAATAGGTGCGAGTTACAACCGGTTACATAAGTTTAATAAGGGGCCCTGGATTGGGTAGGATTACGATTTCTGTCCTAAGACTTTTTTGAAGGTCCTATTGCGGTTTCATATATGGTCTTTGGCAAATACCCCGACTGCCCACCCGCTGTCATCCTGGAGGCTTATAAACCAAATTTGTTTTGCATCTGGCCGTGAATTTTAAAGAATTCATATGTTCAAAAGTTTTGCTTTGATAATATTATAATACTAAGGAAGCAACAATATCATTGGTATCAAATGATACCGGTCATCCCTGGGAAAGATCTTTAATTATTAAATAGATATTAGGAATTTGATACAATCTGATTATGATGAGTTATTTCAATTACTTATAAATAACAAGTTGAATGCCACAATATTTTCATCAGCAAAAATCATTTTGCGGGGCATTTCTCCCAGGATCTAGATTTTGAGTCCCGACAGACCAAAAAAAAAGAGAAAATTTATTCCAGTACTGTTTAGGTTTTTGGGTTTTATTTAGTAATCTTCACTTAATTCCTCAGGCATTTCAGGATTAGAGGGCAGGGGGAGATCTTTTTCCCTGATCATTTCCTTTTCTTGTTGTAAAGCCTCCATTTCCTGGTCAGCCAGATCCAAAATAGTACTCATTTTTTTCTTATCCTTAATCATAGCCCAGGTCATGATCAGACTTGTGCCCATTATTACAAATAGTAAAATCCCCGGCTCAAATGAGGCTACCTGTATTTTTGAAGGAATTGCATAAAAAAGGAGTATTGTTATAAGTCCCCTTGGGGCAATAAAAAGTTGCGGTAAAATATCACTTCCTACAAAAGTTCTTAAGATCACAAATCTTATGGCATAAACAGATATAATAATAAGAAGGCTAACCATGGCTACCTGAAAATTGAATAAGGATGCTACGGCTATGGTCAATCCGAAAATAACGAAGAAAAAAGTTCGCACTACAAATGCAGTTTCGAGGGTTACAATATGAAGTTCATGATAAATACGATGTGCTTTATCGTACTGCAGGAAATGAGCTAATTTTCCACCAAAAAACAACTTCATATTGGCAATAACCAACCCAAATATCAATATGATAAGCAGAGAGGAGAGGTGCAGTTGTTTCCCGATAGCATACAAAAGAAGCAGGACAGCAATTAGCAGAAATAATTTGGCCTGACTTTTTATCTGCTGGAAAATAAGAATAATCGCATAACTGGCGATTAGTGAGATTACTATCGTCAGAATTATATTTAGAGCAAAACCTGTGGCACCTGAATCCGCTGTCGGATTTAGTCCACCGACCAGGAAATAGAACATCATGATCCCCATAATGTCTGAAAATGTACTTTCGTAAATATGAAATTCCTTTTTCTTATCGGCAAGTCCGCTAACACTTGGGATAATTATGGCACTGGATAAAATGGATAAAGGTGTGGCATATAACCATGCCGCCTGCATAGACATATCCGGTATAAATTGATGTAAAATCAAGGCAGCTACCCAAGCAGACCCAATCAGGCCGGTGAGGGCTATGGCCATTGATTTTAATATGGGGACCAGTTTTTCCTTTTTTAATTTAAGTTCCAGGGCGGCTTCAAGGACGATCATTATAAGCCCAATTATACCCAGTACTTCCAATGCAGGGAAGAAGTCAACTTCCTCGGAGGTAAAGGCTTTAAGTACTAACTGCAAAATAAAACCAAGAAGTATAAGTAATAATACGGAAGGAATATTTGTTCTTTTTGCTATACCATTAAATAGGAAAGACAGAATAAGTATTACCGATGCTTCAATAATTAGGTTGTAGGAATTAAAGACGTCCATATAAAATGTGGCTTTACTGTTAGATTTAACTTAGACATACTAAAAGTACTATTAAAAAATCAACGAGGGGAAGGTTGCTAATGGTATGTGACATAAATAGGGTAAGCTTCTGTTTAATAATCAAAATAATTTGTATATTTGCGCCACTGAAAGGATATAATTGTATTCATGAGGGGACAAATTGTCCCCTCTTTTGTTACCTATGGTTATGTTAAAGGCACAAGTTGAAGCTTTGTTGGAAAAAGCTCTGAAGGAAAATGAATCCTTATTTTTGATAGATTTTTCAATTACCCCCGATAATACAATAAGAATAGTAATTGATGGAGATAAAGGAGTAAGTCTGAAGGATTGTATTGCTGTCAGCAGGGCTATTGAACACAATCTGGACAGGGAAGAACATGATTTTTCCCTGGAAGTTACCTCAGTTGATGCCACTGCTCCTATAATAATGTCCCGTCAGTACCCTAAAAATATTGGCAGGAAGTTAGTTGTGAGGACAGCGACTGATAATTACGAAGGCGAACTTGCCGAAGCAACCGATGAGAGCATAACCCTGGAATGGAAAGCACGAGAGCCTAAACCGGTGGGAAAAGGAAAAATAACCGTTCAGAAAAGAAAGAAAATTGCCATTTCTGAAATTGAAGAGGCAAAAGTTAAATTAATATATTAATCATAGCGCAAAATGGAAAATATTGCATTGATCGAGTCTTTCTCGGAATTTAAAGATGATAAATTTATTGACCGTGTAACCTTAATGGCCATTTTAGAAGACGTTTTTAGGAATGCTTTGAAGAAGAAATTTGGCTCCGATGATAATTTTGATATTATTATTAATCCGGATAAAGGCGATTTGGAAATATGGAGAAATCGGATCGTTGTGGAAGATGGAAATGTAGAAGAGCCAAATGAAGAAATCTCTCTCACAGAAGCTCGAAAGATTGAACCGGATTTTGAAGTTGGGGAAGATGTTTCTGAAGAAGTTAAGCTGATAGACCTCGGGAGAAGAGCGATATTGGCATTGCGCCAGAACCTGATATCCAAAATCCACGAACACGACAATACAACCATATACAAACAATTCAAGGATCTAGAAGGTGAGATTTATACAGCTGAGGTGCATCATATAAGGCATAAAGCAATTATCTTGTTGGACGACGAAGGAAATGAAATAATTCTTCCCAAGGATAAACAAATACCTTCAGACTTTTTCAGAAAAGGAGATAACGTTCGGGGTATCATAGAAAGCGTAGAGCTAAAGGGTAATAAGCCGATGATCATCATGTCCAGAACTTCACCGGTCTTTTTAGAGCAATTGTTCTTCCAGGAGATTCCTGAAGTATTTGATGGACTAATTACCATTAAAAAGGCAGTTAGAATTCCAGGAGAAAAAGCTAAGGTGGCAGTAGATTCTTATGATGACAGGATTGATCCAGTGGGAGCATGTGTCGGGATGAAAGGAAGTCGTATTCATGGGATTGTACGTGAACTTGGAAATGAAAATATAGATGTGATTAACTGGACAAATAACCCTCAGTTAATGGTGACGCGAGCACTTAGTCCTGCACGTGTTTCTACAGTGACGTTAAACGATGAAAAAAAGACCGCCCAGGTTTACCTGAGGCCGGAAGAAGTTTCAAAGGCTATAGGGAGGGGCGGTCATAATATTAGACTTGCCGGCCAACTTACAGGTTATGAGATAGATGTATTCCGAGAAGGAGTTGAAGAAGATGTGGAACTTACAGAATTCTCGGATGAAATTGAAGGCTGGATCATTGAAGAACTTAAAAAAATAGGACTGGATACGGCAAGAAGTGTACTGGAACAGGATATAGATGATTTGGTAAAACGAACAGACCTGGAGGAGGAAACTATTTCAGACGTCGTGCGTATCCTAAGAGAAGAATTTGAAGATTAAGCTATATATTAGCAACTTAAAAGTAGAGAGTAAACAGTATTTATGGCAGACAATGCAACAATAAGGCTTAATAAAGTCTTGAGAGAACTTAACATTTCTTTGGATAGAGCGGTAGAATACCTTGCATCTAAAGGGTATAAGGTGGATGCAAGACCTACCACAAAAATTTCTGAAGACATACATCAGGTTCTTTTAGACGAATTCCAGACGGATATGAGCAAGAAGGCTGCATCCCAGGAAGTTGGTGAAGAAAAACGAAAGGAAAAAGAAGCCATAAGACTGCAATTAGAACAGGAGCAGGAAGAAAAAAGGCTGGAAAGAGAAAAAAGGGCAGCTTCACGTGAAGTCGTGAAAGCCAGGGTTGAATTGACCGGACCTAAACAAGTTGGTAAAATAGACCTCGAGCCGAAGAAGAAAATAAAGCCGGCGGTTAAAAAAGTTGAAGATGAACCAGCACCCAAAGAAGAGAAAGTTGCTGAAGTAAAGGAAGAAATTGTAGTTGAGCAGGTAAAAGAGGAAGTAATAGAGGAGGTAAAACCTGAAGTAGTTCCTGAGATAAAAAAGACAGGAGACAAGATGCCTGTTGAAGAAAAACCGGAGGATACCGGATCTATTACTACACAATATAAAAAGCTGTCCGGACCCAAGATAATGGGAGATAAAATTGATTTATCTCAATTTGATAAGCCTAAGAAAAAGAAGGAGCCGGTAAGAGAATCAACAAAAGAAGCATCAGAAGCGGAGAAACGCAAAAGAAGGAAGCGGATTATTAGTAAAAATGGTACGCAAGGCAGTGGTGGCCGGTCGAAAACCATTGTTAAAAAAGGTCAGCGATTTGCATCTGCGCCAAAAGCAGAGCCCACAGAAGAAGAAGTACAAAAACAAGTGCGTGAGACACTGGAAAAACTTCAGGGCAAATCTAAAAAAGGAAAAGGCGCAAAGTATAGAAGAGATAAAAGAGACCAGCACAGACAACAGACTGAGAAAGATCTGGAACAACAGGAGTTGGAAAGTAAAATACTAAAGGTAACTGAGTTTGTGACTGTAGGAGAAGTTGCAACCATGATGGATGTTCCCTCCACAGATATAATTTCTGCCTGTATGTCCCTGGGAATTATGGTTACCATGAATCAGCGACTGGATGCCGAAACACTCTCTATTGTTGCCGAGGAATTTGGCTATGATGTTGAATTTATTACCGCAGACCTGGAAGAGTCTATTGAAGAAGAAATAGACGCACCTGAGGATTTAAAACCCAGAGCACCCATAGTTACAGTTATGGGTCATGTGGATCATGGTAAAACATCATTGTTGGACTATATTAGGGAGGAAAATGTGATTGCGGGAGAGAGTGGTGGAATTACTCAGCATATAGGAGCTTATGGTGTTTCTTTATCAGGGGGTCAGAAGATTACCTTTTTAGATACTCCCGGCCACGAAGCATTTACAGCAATGCGTGCACGTGGAGCCCAGGTAACAGATATTGCCATAATTGTTGTTGCGGCTGATGATGACATTATGCCACAGACCAAGGAAGCCATCAGTCACGCACAGGCTGCCGGTGTTCCATTGATTTTTGCAATTAACAAAATAGACAGGCCAACCGCAAATCCTGAAAAGATTAAGGAAGGTTTGGCGGCTATGAATTTATTGGTAGAGGATTGGGGTGGAAAAATTCAATCTCAGGATATTTCAGCTAAAACCGGAGAAGGGATAAAAGACCTTTTGGAAAAAGTGCTTTTGGAAGCAGAACTGTTGGAATTAAAAGCTAATCCTGACAAATTAGCTTCCGGTACTGTAGTAGAGGCATTTCTGGACAAAGGAAGAGGATATGTCTCCACCGTTTTGGTGCAGACAGGTACATTGGAAATAGGAGATTATGTTTTGGCGGGTACATGCAGTGGCAAGATTAAGGCAATGCAGGATGAACGTGGCAAGATTGTTAAAAAGGTAGGTCCTTCAACGCCAATATCTATTTTGGGATTAGACGGTGCGCCACAGGCCGGAGATAAATTTAATGTGCTTGAAGATGAAAAAGAAGCCAAGCAAATTGCTGCCAAAAGGAGTCAGTTACAACGAGAACAATCTGTAAGGACTCAACGTCATATTACCCTCGATGAAATTGGAAGGCGAATTGCTTTAGGGGAATTTAAAGAATTGAATATAATTCTGAAAGGGGATGTTGATGGATCTGTGGAGGCTTTAACAGATTCTTTCCAGAAACTGTCAACAGATGAAATACAGGTCAATATTATTCATAAAGGAGTAGGTGCAATAACCGAATCTGATGTGTTGCTGGCTTCTGCGTCAGATGCTATTGTCATCGGATTTAATGTCAGGCCAATGGGTAATGCCAGGGATATTGCTGATAAAGAAGAAATTGATATCAGAATGTATTCTATTATATATGATGCTATCAATGATCTTAAAGATGCAATGGAAGGCATGTTGTCTCCTGTGATGAAGGAGGAGATCAGCGGCACGGCTGAAATCAGGGAAACATTTAAAATCTCCAAAATTGGTACCATTGCCGGTTGTATGGTTACTACCGGAAAAATCTTCAGGAATTCCAGTATACGACTTATCAGGGACGGGGTGGTTATATATACCGGGGAACTCTCCTCCTTAAAACGGTTTAAGGATGATGTTAAGGAAGTAGCCAAAGGTTATGATTGTGGGCTTCAGGTAAAAAATTATAACGATATAAAAGAAGGAGATGTTGTAGAAGCCTTCCAGGAAGTGGCGGTTAAGAAGAAACTTTAGCCGTTATCCTGGTTTAGTTTTGAATTACCATTGTGGCTAATCCATTAGGAGGAGATAGGCAATGTTGTTAATGATAAAATAAAAAACGACCTATTTGGTCGTTTTTTCTGGTTTTAATAAAAGTGATTCCGGATATTTTATACGTACCTCTTTAAATTTACGTTCCGCATCCAGCTTTGATTTAAACTGACCAATTTGAACTCGATAGGTAGGAGAATCAAAAATAATTTTCGATTTTAAGTCGGGAAAATCAATTTCTACCTGCTGTTTAAGTTGCTCTGCCTTGGAATAAGAGCCAAACCCAACCTGAATTGTATAAAAATTAGATATTGAATTACTTATCTTATACACTTCCAGTAGGCGTGTAATATCAGCATCTTGTTCAATGCTTATTTTTCCGTTTTGTGCCGCTCCGAAGGCAATGAATCCGAGTAATATTACTGATAGTATTGCTGTTCTCATGATATTAGTTTTATAGATGTCCAACCTTAAATGCAAAAGTAATTCATTGAAGATTAAACAAAAGTTTTTATGCTTATTTAGAATTAATATAAATTATTAATTATAAAACCCTTAACATTTCCCAAATAAAGTCAAAGTCTTATTTTTGTCGTCAATTTGAGCGGCGATAAATTTGCTTTTTGTCCTATTTATTACAGTAATTATCGTGCCAGAATTAAGATAGAAATATTTTAAATATGAAAAAGGTTCCGTACCGCGATCACATTTCTAAATTTTTTGCTTTTAGTCTAGTAGTTAATCTACTCCTGTCGACTTCCCTTTTAGCGCAGGAAGAAAATCCGGAACAAATCGCAGTAGCGGCTACTGAGGTGTCAGCTGATCAAATTGATTCAGGTTCTGGAGATGTGGCAAGAGGAAAACAATTATTTAATCAGAATTGTGCTGCCTGTCACGCTTTAAATCGAAAAATGACTGGGCCGGCCCTTGCAAATGTTGAATCCAGACTTGCAGAAGATGAAGGATTGGACAAGGCCTGGATATATGCATGGATTAAGAACAGTCCTGGAATGATTAGTTCCGGGGATGCCTATGCGAAAAAAGTATACGACGAATACAATCAGGCTGCAATGACTGCTTTCCCTACACTTTCAAACGCAGATATTGACGATATTTTGGCATATACAGCAGCCCCCCCTCCTGCACCTGTGCAGGCTACTGCCGCAGAGGCGACAGCCCAGGGAGGGCCTGGTTCTTCAGGCATTACCAATGAAGTTATTTTAGGAGCACTTATACTGGTTTTTGCTTTGCTGGTGATGATGCTGTTTTTAGTTAACAGTACATTACAACGTATAGCCAAGGCTAATGGCATCGCCATTGAAAAGGAGAAAGCTGCCAAACGCACTCCATTGTGGAAGGCTTTTGCCCAAAACCAATTCCTGGTACTGGTATCTGTCATTTTCCTTTTATTGGCGGGGGCTTATTTTGCCTATGGATGGATGATGCAGGTAGGGGTGGACCAGGGTTACGCGCCTATTCAGCCTATTCATTATTCACATAAGGTGCATGCAGGGGATAATAAAATTGAATGTAAATACTGCCATTCATCGGCCAGGGTATCTAAGCACTCAGGAATTCCCTCCTTAAATGTCTGTATGAATTGTCATAAATCTATATATGAATATAAAGGGAATCCGGAAGGTCCAAGTCCTGAAGATTTGGCTAACGGGTATACAAATGAATTCTACACAGGGGAAATAAAGAAATTGTATAAGGCTGTAGGCTGGGATGAGGAGAATCAAAAATATACGGGTGAAAGTAGTCCTGTAGAATGGGTAAGAATACATAATCTTCCCGATTTGGCTTATTTTAATCACTCCCAACACGTTTCCGTTGCAGGTATTGAATGTCAAACATGTCACGGCCCTGTTGAGGAAATGGAAATCATGTATCAATTCTCTCCATTGACAATGGGCTGGTGCATTAATTGCCATAGAGAAACAAACATTAAGGTAGAGGATAACGCTTATTATGCCAAAATACATGAAGAGTTATCTAAAAAATATGGCGTTGAAAACCTTACAGCTGCTCAAATGGGCGGTTTGGAATGTGGCAAATGCCATTATTAATAATATAATAAGAAGCATCTAATTACAGATATATAATATGGCATCAAAAAAGTATTGGAAAAACGAAGCGGAATTAAATCCCAACGATTCCATTGTTGAGACGCTAAGACAAAATGAATTTCCGGAAGAAATACCAGTTGATGAATTTTTAGGAGATAAGGACAAATTGTCTGCCAGTACCACAAACAGAAGAGATTTTCTGAAATATGTAGGGTTCAGCACCGCTGCAGCTTCTTTGGCGGCTTGTGAAGGTCCGGTGAGAAAGTCGATACCTTATGTTGTTAAACCTGAACAAATAATTCCCGGGATTGCAAATTATTATGCAACCACTATTGCAGATGGTTATGACTTTGCTAGTATTCTGATAAAAACACGCGAAGGCCGGCCCATAAAAGTTGAGAGTAATAAGGATGCAAAAACAAATGGCAATACTAATGCCAGAATTCAGGCATCTGTTCTTTCTTTATATGACAGCACAAGATTACAGGGTCCGTTAGCAAATGGAGAACCTGTGGAATGGTCTGCAATGGATACTTCAGTAAGGAATAGGTTACAGGCATTAAAAGACTCCGGGAAGCAGATAGTTTTGCTCACACAAACCTATGCAAGCCCATCTACTACTAAATTAATTGGGGAGTTCAAGGAAACTTACGGTAACGTAAACCATATAACCTATGATGCAATAAGTGAAGATGCTGCCTTATCTGCCTATGAAGCGAAATATGGAGAAAGGGGATTACCGGATTATGATTTTGAAAAGGCTGAGCTAATCGTGTCGTTTGGTGCGGACTTCTTAGGTGATTGGCAGGGAGGCGGTTATGATAGTGGGTATTCCAAAGGGCGTATTCCTAAAAATGGCAAGATGTCCAGGCATATACAGTTTGAATCCAATTTGTCACTTACCGGAGCCAATGCAGATAAGCGAATTCCACTAAAGCCTTCAGAACAAAAAAAGGCACTTGCCAGTTTATTCGGGAAGCTGAACAACAGCTCGGTTAGTGTTGATCTTAATGATGTGATAACCAAGGCGGTTGACGATGCTGCAGCGGAAATAAAGAAAGCTGGAAATAAGGCGATTGTGGTAACAGGATTGGATGATGTAAACGCCCAGGAGGTTGCTTTGTCTATAAATGAGATGCTTTCCAGTATGGCTTTTAAACCAACTGCGCCAAGATATATAAGACAGGGAAACAGCAAAGCCGTGAATTTGCTTATTCAGGATATGAATTCTGGAAAGGTTGGGGCTTTAATTATGGATGGTGTTAATCCAATGTACACTTTGCCTAATGCTACTAACTTTTCGGAAGGAGTAGCTAAAGTGGATTTAACTGTCACTTTCTCTGCAAATTGGAATGAGACTACAGAAATTACAGAGTTTACCGCTGCTTCCAATCATTATTTGGAATCCTGGGGAGATGCAGAGTTGGTAAAAGGACATTACAGCCTTATGCAGCCTACCATAAAACAACTTTTTGATACAAGGCAGTTTCAACAGGCGCTCCTTCAATGGATGGGTAGCGATTTAAATTATTACGACTATATTAAAGATACATGGAGTTCTGCTATATTGGGTGAAGCTTCCTGGAATAAAGCACTTCATGATGGTGTTTTTGTTTTGGAATCAAATCCGGAAAGTATTGTTGCTACAATAAATGATAACTCTGTTGGTCAATTAACGGATGAACAATCAGGAGGGGATGCAGCAGCAGTAACAATTTCCTCAGCAGTTGGCTCATTGGCCAATTCATCATCTGAAGGAATGGAATTGGTGCTCTATCCTAAAATAGGAATGGGTGACGGTCTTCAGGCTAATAATCCCTGGTTGCAGGAATTCCCGGATCCCATCACAAGGGTTTCCTGGGATAATTATGTAACAGTATCTAGAACAGATGCCACCGCTTTGGGTTTGGCAAATGAAAATGTAGCTAATGGCGGGCTTAACGGAAGTTATGTAAAACTTACCGTAAACGGTGTCTCACTGGAAAATGTTCCCGTAATTATTCAACCAGGTCAGGCATTGGGTACTGTAGGATTATCTTTTGGTTATGGAAGAGAAGTAGGTATGAAAACCGAAATGCTGACCGGTGTTAATGCCTACAATCTTTATCAGGAGTTTAATAGAATTCAAAATGTCACATTGGAAAAGGCAGGCGGAATGCATGAATTTGCATGTATGCAGCTTCATAATACCCTTATGGGAAGAGGAGACATTATAAAGGAGACTACCTTAGAAATATTTAATACAAAGGATCATTCGGAATGGAATCATGTGCCTCAGGTATCATTGAATCATCAGGAGGTTCCTGCCACTACGGTTGATCTTTGGGATAGTTTTGACCGGTCTATTGGACATCATTTTAATATGTCTATAGATCTGAACGCCTGCACGGGTTGTGGTGCTTGTGTTATTGCATGTCACGCAGAGAATAATGTCCCTGTTGTTGGTAAACAGGAAGTTCGTAAATCAAGAGATATGCATTGGTTGCGAATAGACAGGTATTATTCATCAGAAGACACTTTTGACCAGGACAACACTAAAAAGGATGAATTTTCAGGAGCTTCTGAGACTAAGTCCGGGTTTGAAGAAATGGAGATCGCTGCGGCTAACCCACAGGTTGCTTTTCAGCCCGTAATGTGCCAGCATTGTAACCATGCACCCTGCGAAACTGTTTGTCCGGTCGCCGCTACTTCACATAGCAGACAGGGCCAGAATCATATGGCATATAACCGATGCGTTGGTACCAGATATTGTGCAAATAACTGTCCGTACAAGGTGAGGAGGTTTAACTGGTTCCTGCTAAATAATAATGAGGAATTTGATTACCATTTTAATAATGATCTGGGTAAAATGGTTATTAATCCTGATGTTACTGTGCGCTCCAGAGGTGTAATTGAGAAATGTTCCCTTTGTATTCAGATGACCCAAAAAACAATTCTTGATGCCAAGCGGGAAGGAAGGGAAATAGAAGATGGCGAGTTTCAGACAGCTTGTTCCAATGCCTGTAGCAATGGAGCTATAGTATTTGGAGATTCAAATGACAAAGAAAGCCAGGTTACGGAATTAAAGAAAAACGACAGGATGTACCACTTATTAGAAAGTGTGGGAACAAAACCTAATGTGTTTTATCAGGTTAAAGTGAGAAACACAAATGAAGCATAAATAATTAAGGAAGAATACAACTATAATAAAACTATATGGCGTCGCATTACGAAGCACCAATACGTAAACCCTTAGTTCTTGGGGACAAAGGCTACCATGATGTATCGGTAGATATTGCAGCTCCGGTTGAAGGACGGGCTAATAAAGAGTGGTGGATTGTTTTTTCCATTGCATTGGCAGCACTCCTTTGGGGTGTTGGTGCCATAATTTATACCATTTCTACCGGGATAGGAACCTGGGGACTGAATAAAACGGTAAACTGGGCCTGGGATATTACAAACTTCGTATGGTGGGTAGGTATTGGGCACGCCGGAACACTAATTTCTGCGGTACTATTACTGTTCAGGCAAAAATGGAGAATGGCAATTAACCGGTCTGCGGAGGCAATGACCATTTTTTCTGTAATCCAGGCAGGCCTGTTTCCAATCATACATATGGGTAGGCCCTGGCTGGCATATTGGGTGGTGCCAATTCCAAACCAATTTGGTTCACTATGGGTTAATTTCAATTCCCCGCTGTTATGGGATGTATTTGCAATATCTACTTACTTGTCGGTTTCGTTGGTATTCTGGTGGACAGGATTACTGCCTGATTTTGGTATGATACGTGACAGGGCAGTAAAACCTTTCCAGAAGAAAATTTATGGTCTTGTAAGTTTTGGTTGGACTGGTCGTGCCAAAGATTGGCAACGTTTTGAAGAGGTTTCCCTGGTTCTGGCTGGTTTGGCTACTCCACTTGTGCTTTCCGTTCATACTATAGTATCATTTGATTTTGCGACTTCAGTAATTCCGGGATGGCACACCACTATTTTCCCGCCTTATTTTGTTGCAGGTGCTATTTTTTCAGGATTTGCCATGGTGCAAACTCTTTTGATAATTATGAGGAAGGTAAGCCATCTGGAGGATTATATTACAGTTCAACATATAGAACTGATGAATATTGTCATCATGATTACTGGTTCAATAGTGGGCTGTGCTTATATTACAGAGCTTTTTATTGCCTGGTACTCAGGAGTGGAATATGAACAATATGCTTTTCTAAACAGGGCAACCGGACCATATTGGTGGGCTTATCTTTTAATGATGAGCTGTAATGTTGTTTCGCCTCAGATTATGTGGTTTAAGAAAATCAGAACAAGTATTGTCATTTCATTTATTATTTCCATTGTTGTTAACATAGGTATGTGGTTTGAAAGATTTGTGATCATTGTCACGTCGTTGCATCGTGATTACTTACCGTCATCCTGGACTATGTTTTCTCCAACTTTTGTGGACATTGGAATTTTCATTGGCACTATAGGGTTCTTCTTCGTGCTCTTTTTATTATATTCAAGAACTTTCCCTGTGATTGCACAGGCTGAGGTAAAATCAATATTAAAATCATCCGGGGCGCGTTATAAAGCGCTTAGGGATGCCGGGAAACCATTATATACTATTAGTAAGAATGGAATTGTAAGAGAAACAATTCTTGAAAATAATCCGGTGACTTCTGTTTCTTCAGGAACGGTTAAAAAAGAAGATATACTTAGTACGCTGGGTGGTTTTGATTCAAAAACTCAGAAAGCTGACAATCTTAAAAAAGTAAAAGGTATTGGTCCTCTAATGGAAAAAACCCTTAATAAATTAGGCATTTTTAGTTTTCTTCAGCTTAGTAAAATGACACAGAAGGAATACGATTTACTTGATTCCCTTACTGATGCTTTCCCCGGGAGAGCTCAGAGAGATGATTGGGCGGGTCAGGCAAGAATGTTTTTAAATAACGATAAATAATTATGGCCGCTACAGTTATCCACGCATACTATGATGATGATGATGTCTTGATGCACGCCGTTAAAAAGGTAAAAGCTGAAAAACATCACATTGAGGAAGTCTATTGTCCGTTTCCGGTTCATGGCCTGGACAAGGCAATGGGATTAGCCCCCACAAGAATAGCAATCACATCCTTTATGTATGGTTGTTTGGGTTTAATAGTTTCAGTTGTTATGATGAAATACATTATGATTGATGATTGGCCAATGGATATTGGAGGCAAGCCCAGTTTCAGTTATATAGAAAATATGCCTGCATTTGTGCCAATTATGTTTGAATTAACAGTCTTTTTTGCAGCACATTTAATGGTAATCACATTTTATCTGCGCAGTAGGTTGTGGCCATTTAAAAAAGCAGAGAACCCGGATATACGCACAACGGATTCCCATTTTATTATGGAAATAGAAGTACATAATAATGAGGCTGAATTAAAGGATTTGTTGCTGGACACTGGAGCAGTAGAGTTGAACATTATTAAAAACAGTCATTAAATAATGAAAGGTTTTATAAAAATAGTAATGATTCTGGTAGTAATTGGTTTTGTTTCTGCCTGTGCGGATAGCAATAGTCCCAACTATCAATATATGCCCAATATGTATGAACCGGTTGGTTATGAAACCTATCAGCAGGTGGATTTTCTTCCAAATGGATCGGAAGCCATGACACCTCCGGAAAATACAATTCACAGAGGATGGATGCCCTATGAATTTGCCAATGACCTGGAAGGTAAGGAAATGGCAAAATTGCAAAGCAGCCCGTTGGACACCTTGAAAATGGAAGCCAATCTTGCAAAGGGCAAGGAGCTTTATGATATATATTGTGCCATATGCCACGGGAACAGGGGCGATGGCCAGGGAAACCTTGTAAAAAGGGAAAAAATACTGGGCGTACCCAGTTATGCCGATGCCGCAAGGAGCATTACAGTAGGGGGTACCTATCACACCATTTATTACGGGTTAAATTCCATGGGATCTTATGCAGGACAACTTGATTATGAAGAGCGTTGGCAGGTATCTGAGTACGTAATGCAATTGAAACAAGACTTAACAAAATAATACATAGACCTTTAATATGTACACGTTTTCAAACAGACTAAAAATAGCTTCCTTTATTCTCATGGCCATTGGGGTATTGGGGATTGGCATTGGCTTTGTATCTGCACCCGCAACAGTAGAGGAAGCCAAAGCTATGGTAGCAGCACATGATGACGGGCACGGGGAATCACACGGGGAAGAAGCATCTCATGCTGTGGCTTCCGATCATGGAGAAGCTGCCGATCACAATGGAGCTCATGATGAGCACCTGCTGCATCAATTACAAAACAGGCCCTGGTCTGCGTTATATGTAGCAGCTTTCTTTTTCTTTATGATTGCTTTGGGGGTCCTGGCATTTTATGGAATTCAAAGGGCTGCGCAGGCAGGATGGTCCCCAATGTTATTTAGGGTAATGGAAGGGATTACTGCATACCTTGTTCCCGGAGGGATAATAGTTTTTGTAATTCTTGTTCTTTCTGTATTGCACTTTAATCATATGTTTACTTGGATGGATGCTGATGTAGTAGCTCATGATAAATTGTTGCAAAACAAGGCCGGTTATTTAAATCCGACTTTCTTTCTGATACGGGCAGCCATTTTCCTTGGAGGATGGATAGGATATCGTGAAATATCACGTAAGCTTTCAATTGCTCAGGATAAATCTGATGATAATTCCAATTTTAAAAAGAACTTCAGATTGTCAGCGGCTTTTCTTGTTTTTTATCTTATATCGGAATCCATAATGTCCTGGGATTGGATTATGAGTGTGGATCCGCATTGGTTTAGTACGCTGTTTGGCTGGTACATTTTTGCCAGTATGGTAGTTTCTGGTATAACAGTAATTGCCATGGTGACTATCTACTTAAAATCCAAAGGATATTTACCTGATGTAAATGACAGTCATATTCATGACCTGGCTAAATTTATGTTTGGCTTTAGTATATTCTGGACTTACCTTTGGTTTAGCCAGTTTATGCTGATCTGGTATGCAAATATCCCGGAAGAAGTAACCTATTTCGTAACAAGAATTGAAGACTATAATCTACCGTTTTTTGGAATGGTGGTTATGAATTTTATATTTCCGGTTTTATTGTTAATGAACAGCGATTACAAAAGGGTGAATTGGTTTGTAATTATGGCAGGGATTGTTATACTTGCGGGCCACTATATGGATATATTTAATATGATAATGCCGGCAACGGTGGGTGACCAGTGGTATATCGGAATCCCGGAAATAGGTGCTATCCTCTTTTTTGCAGGAGCCTTTATTTTTTGGGTGTTCAGGGCATTAACCCATGCTCCTCTGCAACCGAGTCGCAATCCTTTTATAGAAGAAAGCAGACATTTTCATTATTAGTAATTTTAAAGTATAATATCAATACATACGATGACTACATTATTGATCTTAATTGTTTTAGTACTAGTGGCAATTGCAATTTGGCAAATGACCAAAATCTTTGAATTGTCCAGACTAAAGACAATAGATTCACAAGTGGCAACTGACAAGGATAACAAGTACAATGGTTACTTGATGTTTGCTTTTTTGATTTTTATTTATGGAATCACCATTTTCAGTTTTTATAAATACGGTAAATTCTTATTGCCAGAAGCAGCTTCGGCCCATGGCGGTGATTATGATTACCTCATGCTGGTTTCATTTATCATCATCTTTTTTGTGCAAACCATTACGCAGGCTTTGCTGCATTATTTTGGATATAGATATCGCGGTGAAAAAGGGAAAAAGGCCTTATTCTTTGCGGATAATGACAGACTGGAATTCATCTGGACAATAATACCGGTGATTGTATTGGCCGGATTAATCTTATGGGGCTTATATACCTGGACTAACATCATGGATATTAATGATGAAGATGACCCATTGATTGTAGAACTATATGCGCAACAGTTTAATTGGACTGCGAGATATGGTGGGTCTGATAATGTTTTAGGAAGCGCAAATGTTAGAATGATAGATATTGATAAGGCAAATGTTTTGGGCTTGGATGTTTCTGACCCTAATGCTTCTGATGATGTTATTGTCAAAGAATTACACCTTCCCGTTGGAAGAAAAGTAAACTTTAAAATGCGTTCTCAGGATGTTTTGCATTCTGCCTATATGCCTCATTTCAGAGCTCAGATGAACTGTGTGCCGGGTATGATCACGGAATTTTCTTTTACGCCAACTATCACAACCGCTGAGATGAGAATGAATCCTGATGTGGTCGATAAAGTAAATAGAACGAACAAAATCAGAGCAGAACGCGCAGCCAACGGAGAGGAGAATTCCGATCCATGGGAATTTGATTATATACTTCTTTGCAATAAAATTTGTGGTAAGTCCCACTATAATATGCAGATGAAGATTATAGTTGAAAGCCAGGAAGAATACGATGCCTGGATAGAAGGTCAGCAAACCTTTAGTCAGACTATGGCATCTATACAATAAATTGAGCTATACCAAAGGAAATTAATTAATAAAAAATTCGATTATGTCTGTTACTGCACATGCCCACGTTGATGATCACGCAGATGATCACGTACATCATCACAAAGAGACATTTGTAACAAAGTATATCTTCAGCCAGGACCATAAGATGATTTCAAAACAGTATCTTATTACTGGTTTGATCATGGGCTTTATTGGCATTGCCATGTCTCTAATGTTTAGAATGCAATTGGCCTGGCCTGGGCAATCATTTCCTATTTTTGAAACATTATTAGGAGATTGGGCGCCAGGAGGAGTAATGGATGCGGATATGTACCTCGCATTGGTTACCATACATGGTACTATAATGGTTTTCTTTGTGCTGACAGCCGGTTTGAGCGGAACTTTTAGTAACCTTCTAATTCCATTACAGATTGGTGCAAGGGATATGGCCTCCGGTTTCCTCAACATGTTATCCTATTGGATGTTCTTTTTGTCCAGTGTTATTATGGTTATCTCACTTTTTGTAGAAGCAGGACCTGCAGCTGCAGGATGGACTATTTACCCCCCACTTAGTGCACTGCCGATGGCGCAGCCGGGATCCGGAATGGGAATGACTCTTTGGCTGGTTTCAATGGCTATCTTTATAGCCTCATCATTGCTAGGCTCGTTAAATTACATTGTTACGGTCATAAATCTTAGGACCAAAGGAATGTCTATGACCAGACTGCCTTTAACTATATGGGCATTTTTTGTTACTGCAATAATAGGTGTAGTATCATTTCCCGTATTATTATCTGCTGCTTTGCTTTTGATAATGGACAGAAGTTTTGGAACATCTTTCTTTTTGTCTGATATTTTTATTCAGGGTGAAGTGTTGCATTATCAGGGCGGATCTCCCGTACTATTTGAGCATTTATTTTGGTTTTTAGGACACCCCGAAGTATATATAGTTTTATTGCCTGCACTTGGTATTACTTCTGAAGTAATGTCCACCAATGCCCGTAAACCCATATTTGGTTATAGAGCAATGGTCGCGTCAATTTTAGCAATTGCATTTTTGTCAACCATTGTATGGGGGCACCATATGTTTATTTCAGGGATGAATCCTTTCCTTGGTTCCGTATTTACCTTTACAACACTATTAATAGCTATCCCGTCTGCGGTTAAGGCGTTTAATTATATAACCACCTTATGGAAAGGTAATTTACAGCTAAATCCCGCTATGCTCTTCTCTATAGGATTGGTGTCAACCTTCATTACAGGAGGATTGACCGGTATTATCCTTGGAGATAGTACGCTGGATATCAATGTTCACGATACTTATTTTGTAGTAGCTCACTTTCACCTGGTGATGGGTATTTCGGCCTTATATGGATTATTTGCAGGAGTTTATCACTGGTTCCCAAAAATGTTTAAGAGAATGATGAATAAGAATTTGGGTTATGTTCACTTCTGGATTACTGCTATCTGTGCGTATGGTGTATTCTTTCCGATGCATTTTGTCGGAATGGCAGGAGTCCCAAGGCGTTATTATGAAAATACGGCTTTCCCGATGTTCGACGAATTAACTAATTTACAGGTGTTGATGACCGTATTTGCGTTAATTGCAGGACTTGCTCAATTGGTATTCCTATATAATTTCATAAGTAGCATTTTCTATGGGAAACCTACAGAACAAAATCCTTGGAAATCCAATACCCTTGAGTGGACTGCCCCCATTGAACACTTCCACGGAAACTGGGAAGGGGAGATTCCGCACGTACACAGATGGGCCTATGATTACAGTAAAACTCAGGAAAATGGGGAATATGTAATCCCAGGTCAGGATTTCGTTCCTCAGAACATACCAATGCAAAAGGATGAAGAGGAATTGAATCATTAAAGGTAAAATATGCTTCTTAATATTTATATAGCCCGTCTTTTGACGGGCTTTTTATGCTATCATTGGAAAGTTATACACATGGATTTTTATAAAAAAATTAGACGGCCTTAATTTTAGCGGGAATAATTATTAAATTCGTTATTGTGAAAAATATCATTCTATTAGTTTTAGCATTTGCAACATTCGCAGCAAGTGCCCAGCGAAAACCTAAAATAAAGGGAAATAAATCTATCGTGGATGTTAGTGAGGATCTGCCATTCTTTAACGCCATAGAACTTCAGGATGATCTCGAAATATTTCTCAAAGAGAACACTGTTCCGGGTTATACGATTTCTGCAGATGATAATCTGATAGATATTTTAAGATTTAATGTGGTTGACAGCACTCTTGTTATAAGGTCATATTACAATATCACGGCCAAAAAGAAGCTGGAAATAACAGTAAATTGCAATGACCTTAAGCGAATGGTTATACAACAGGGTAGTGTAATTGCGAGGGATATGATAAATGCCGATGAACTTAATATCACCACCTTTGGAACTTCTAAGATTGAATTAAATGCCAAGGCTTCCGTTATTCATGTACATATGGAAGGAAACAGTACCGGGAACCTTAACCTGCAGGCTGATTCATTAAATTTAGTGTTAAAGGATAAAATAGATCTGAATATATATGGCATAATTGGGAAAAGCAACCTTGAAATGTATAACAATGCCTTCGCTATTTCCGAAGGTACCGCAGATTCGTTGAATATTAAGTTATTTGGAAACAGTGATTTCAGGGCAGAAAAAATGGAAACCGGAGTAATTAGCGCAGAACTGGAAGAAACCACTAAAGCAAGGCTGTACGCATATAAGAGTATTGAATTATCATCCAGAGGCTCGGCAAAGACTTATTTATGGGGAAATCCGCAGATTATCATTCATGAATTCCTGAATAGTTCCGAGTTGTATAAGAGAGAGGAATAGGTTTTACAGGAAAACCTTAAGGTTAAAAAAAACCCACACCGATATTGAGTCGATGGGGTTTTTAAAAACCTCAATTTTGTCAAGACTGCAAGGAATAGTTCGTTTTAGGTCCTGCCTCCACAATCCTGGAGTTTACATTAGCTTCAAACTTTTTAAAGTTTTCCTTAAATAGCTCAACAAGTTTCTTTTTTACTTGTTGATATTGCTCCTTGTCTTCCCAGGTATTTTTTGGAATGAGAATTTCTGAAGGCACATGCGGGCAACTAAGTGGAATTTGAAAACCAAATTCCTCATCCTGTGTAAATTCTACATTATCAAAATCCTTATGGTGAATAGCATCAATCATTGCGCGGGTATACTTAAGGCTCATTCTTGAGCCTACACCATGAGCTCCTCCGGTCCATCCTGTATTTACCAACCACGCTGTAGCCTTATGTTTCTTAATTTTATCTGCAAGTAATTCTGCATATTTATTGGGATGCCACATCATAAATGCAGCTCCGAAACAAGCGCTGAATGTTGCCTGTGGTTCAGTCACACCCATTTCGGTGCCCGCTACCTTGGCGGTATAACCTGAAATAAAGTGGTAACTGGCCTGTTCTGGTGTTAGTTTACTCACCGGAGGCAATACCCCGAAGGCATCACAGGTAAGGAAGATAATATTTTCAGGATGACCAGCAATACAAGGTAATTGGACATTATCTATATAATGAATAGGATAAGAAGCCCTCGTATTTTGCGTAATACTGGTATCTGTATAATCTACTTCCCTGGTAAATTTATCATATACCACATTTTCCAGGACCGTACCAAATTTAATGGCGTTAAAAATATCCGGTTCTTTTTCGGCTGAAAGATTTATGGCTTTTGCATAACAGCCTCCTTCAATATTAAAAGTACCCTGATCTGTCCAGCAGTGTTCATCGTCCCCTATTAATTTACGCTTAGGATCAGCACTAAGTGTGGTTTTTCCTGTTCCGGATAAACCAAATAAAATAGTAACATCATCTTTTTCTCCTACATTGGCGGAGCAGTGCATGGGGAGTACATTTTCCAGGGGCATCAAATAATTCATAACAGAGAAAATACCTTTTTTCATTTCCCCGGCATACTGTGTTCCCAGAATTACGATTTCTTTTCGTTCCAAATTCAGATCCACACTTGTTTTCGAAGTCATTTCAGAAGTATACCTGTTGGCCGGGAATCCACCGGCATTAAGGACAACATAATCAGGTTCTCCAAAATTTTCTAATTCCTCTGCCGTAGGCATTATCAGCATATTCTGCATAAACAGCGCATGATAGGCCCTTGTACAAATAATTCTAACTTTAATTCTATATTTTGGATCCCAACCGGCATATGCATCAACCACAAATAAGCGATCGCAAATATTTAGATAATCCAAAGCGCGCTCATGGTTGACCATAAAAGTATGCTCATCCAAACCAATATTGATATTACCCCAGTCGATATTTTTTTCTGAATCGGGGTGCCTTACAATTCTTTTATCCTTTGGACTACGGCCGGTTTTTTCACCGGAGTAAGTCATCAGTGCACCTACATTTGAAATAGCTGTCCCCTTTTCTAATCGCAAGCCCAATTCATAAAGTACAGGAACACTGCTATTCCTATATACCTCTGCCGTTTCTATTCCATATTTTTGAAGATTAAAAGATGATTTCATTGATTTTTTGTTTTTAAAATTTTAATTTTCTAATCACTAATAAATAAGTGATACTATTTAACTATTATGCAAAGAAGGGAATAAATCTAACTAAAAAAGATGACAAATGTCATTTGGAAAGAGTGAATTTTACCAATTTGGAGAAGCACTAATCTCAAAGTGATAATTACCCCTTTGGATTTTACTATCTTTGAAATTATGAATGATAATCTTGATCCTACCGGTTCCACTTTTTCACAAGAGGAGTTAGATATAGAACGTGTATTAAGGCCCATTACTTTTGATGATTTTACTGGTCAGGAGCAGGTATTGGAGAATCTTAAAGTTTTTGTACAGGCAGCCAACCAGCGTAATGAAGCTCTGGATCATACGTTGTTTCATGGCCCTCCAGGATTGGGAAAAACCACGCTGGCACATATTCTGGCAAATGAATTGGGAGTTGGAATAAAAATTACATCTGGGCCTGTTTTAGACAAACCGGGGGATCTTGCAGGACTGCTAACCAATTTGGATGAACGTGATGTGCTGTTTATTGATGAAATTCACAGGCTAAGCCCAATAGTTGAGGAGTATTTGTACTCCGCTATGGAAGACTATAAAATTGATATTATGATTGAAACCGGCCCCAACGCCCGGTCGGTGCAAATAAATTTGAACCCTTTTACATTAATTGGTGCTACCACACGCTCAGGCTTGTTAACGGCGCCTATGCGAGCCAGATTTGGGATAACGAGCCGACTTGAATACTACAGAACAGAGTTACTCTCTACTATTGTACTTCGAAGCGCGGACATTCTAAAAGTTCCTGTAACAAATGATGCAGCCATTGAAATTGCCGGAAGGAGCAGGGGAACACCAAGAATAAGTAATGCTCTGCTAAGAAGGGTAAGGGATTTTGCTCAGATTAAAGGAGATGGGAAAATCGACATCAATATTTCCAGATATGGATTGAAAGCCCTGAATGTGGATTCTTATGGTCTGGATGAAATGGACAATAAAATTCTAACCACTATAATTGATAAATTTAAGGGAGGCCCGGTTGGGATTACAACACTCGCTACAGCCGTTTCGGAAAGTGCAGAAACAATTGAGGAAGTATACGAACCTTTTTTAATTCAGCAGGGATTTATTATGCGAACACCCAGGGGCAGGGAGGTTACTGAACTGGCCTACAAACACCTTGGCAGGATCAAAGGCGGGATACAGACGGGATTGTTTTAGCTTATTTATAGTATGTCAGTCGCAGCGCTTTCGAAACCTTAAATAATTCAAGATTCCAATAAGTCAGCCTGTCAGATGACCTATCTATGAAAGAACTTCCTACCATCTCGCAACTTCAGGTTTTTAAAAACAGAAAGACTATTCTTAAAAACCCATTGCCTTTCCACAGGGCTAATTTTGAAAAATATGGCGATATTTTTAAGGTTATGGTTGGTTTTCGGAAGACCATCATTTTCACCAGGGATGCTGCTATAATCAGGCATATACTTCAAAAGCAACATAAAAAGTATCAGAAATCGGAACTTCAAACAGAAGATCTTGCAAAATATATTGGGCATGGTATTCTGACTTCAAATGGAGAGCACTGGCGCATACACCGTCGTATGGTACAACCTGCATTTCATAAAAAGAAGCTACAGGGTTTATTGGGGATCATGAAGCAAGCCATTGATTCGGAGCTAAAAAGAATAGAACCCGGAACCAATCAGGATATATTTCCGTTAATGGGTGATTTGGCATTTCAGGTTGTAGCCCAGGCCCTTTTTAGTCGTTTTGATATCCAAAAAAACATGGAAAAGCTTCAGGATTATACTGAGCGGAACCAAAAGATGTTAATTACAGAAATGAGGCAGCCTTACTTCAAATGGTGGTTTAATGTGAGTGGTAAAATTAAAAGGCATCTGGCCTTAGCTCAAAAGGGAAGGCACATTTTAAACAATATTATCGAAGAGCGCCTGGCTTCAGGGGAGGAGAAGGATGATTTGCTGGATATGCTTCTAAATGCTACATATGAAGACGGTACGCATATGCCCAGGCATCAGTTAATAGATGAAGTTCTTATTCTGTTTACAGCAGGTCATGAGACTACGGCAAATGCGCTAAGTTTTACACTATTTCTGTTAGCGAAGCATCCGGCCATTCAGAATAAAGTTTTAAAGGAAGTTGAAAATATAGATCTGGAAACTGATGACCTGATACAGAGTCTGTCTCAGCTAACGTATACCAAACAGTGTATAGAAGAGGCCTTAAGACTCTATCCGCCGGCATATGTCATTGATAGAAAAGCTATTGCAGATGATGTTGTTCAAGGCCAAAACCTTCCAAAAGGCTCCTTGGTTTTAATGTCTATATATGAATTACACAGGTCATCTGCTTTTTGGGATTCTCCTGAAGAATTTAATCCGGACCGTTTCGATATCACATTAAAAAAGGACTATTCCAGTCATTATTACCCGTTTGGTGCAGGACCAAGAATGTGTGTGGGGAACAACTTTGCCATGTATGAAATGATAATTGCCGTAGGTCAAATCATTAAGAAGTATCGAATTAGCACCAATCTTAAAACCGTTGAAGTTAATCCAATGATCTCATTAAAACCCAGGGAGGTGCCTGTCTTTTTTGAACCACGATAAATCGTATCTTAGCTTTGTGGCATAAAAAAGACCCATCCTATAAAAGGTTAAGACACATTGTTAAATAAAAGAAGTCAACATACACAACTAATAAGAACCGAAGCCAAACGCCTCGGTTTTTTGTCATGTGGGTTTTCCAGGGCCGAATTCCTCGAAGAAGAAGCACCCAGGCTGGAGCAATGGCTAAATAAAAAAATGCATGGAGAAATGCAGTATATGGAGAACCACTTCGATAAACGCTTAGATCCGCGTTTATTGGTTGATGGTGCCAAATCTGTTATATCGCTTTTACTAAATTATTATCCTCAGGAAACACAAAAAAATGATACCTATAAAATATCCAAATACGCTTATGGGCAGGATTATCACGATGTTATCAAATCCAAGCTAAAACAACTACAAGAATTTATTACCACCGAGATAGGGGAGGTGAATGGCCGGGCCTTTGTAGATTCGGCACCGGTGCTTGATAAGGTATGGGCGGCTAAAAGCGGGCTTGGTTGGATAGGGAAACATTCCAATCTGCTCACCCAACAAATAGGTTCCTTTTACTTTATCGCAGAGCTGATTGTAGACCTGGAACTGGAATACGATTCCCCGGTAACGGATCATTGTGGCAGCTGTACGGCTTGTATGGATGCCTGCCCGACAGAGGCCATAGTGCAGCCATATGTGGTTGATGGAAGTAAATGTATATCCTATTTTACCATTGAGCTAAAGAACGAAATCCCCCTCTCTGTAAAAGACAAGTTTGACGATTGGGTATTTGGATGCGATGTATGCCAGGATGTATGCCCCTGGAACAGGTTTTCCAAAGCTCATAATGAACCCCTGTTTAATCCACATCCTGAACTATTGTCCATGACCAAAAAGGATTGGGAAGAAATCACGGAAGATGTTTTTAAAAAGGTATTTCAAAAATCTGCGGTGAAACGCACGAAATATGCAGGTTTAATGCGAAATGTTGATCATTTAAAATAAAGGACCCTGGGGACTACAACGTTTTCGTAAGTAAAATGATCAATTTTTCAGTAAGATTTTATAGTTAACAAAGATAAAGGCCTATATTGAAGGTCGGTTTACCAGGTATTCACAGAACGACAAAATTTAATTCCTCTACACCAAACCATGCTATGAAGATTATAAAACCCGAATTAAGTTTTTGGCAAATATTTAATATGAATGTAGGCTTTCTCGGCATACAATTCAGTTTCGGGTTACAGCAGAGCGCAATCAATCCTATTTTCCTTTTTTTAGGTGCACCAGAAGATATGCTGCCTATCTTAAATATCGCCGGGCCGGTTACAGGTTTGATCATTCAGCCTCTTATTGGGGCTATTTCTGACAAAACTTGGTCGCCACGTTGGGGTAGGAGAAAACCATTTTTCCTTATAGGTGCTATAATTGGAAGTCTGTGCCTGTTCGCATTTCCTTTAAGTCCGGCATTATGGTTTGCTGTTGGGTTACTTTGGATATTAGATGTGGGAAATAACATGGCAATGGAACCTTATCGGGCCTTTGTGGGTGACAAGTTGCCTAATAAGCAATTGAGTTTGGGATATCAGATGCAGAGTCTATTTGTTGGTGCGGGAATTGTCCTGGCCAATGCCTCCATATTCCTGTTCCAGGATTGGTTTGGGGGAGATGCTACTACAGAGGTGGCAGGGTCGATTCCTAAATGGTTATACTATTCCTTTTTTATAGGTTCGATTTTATCGGTATCCACAATTTTATGGTCCGTTCTTAAAACCCCTGAAATTCCTCCCGGCGATGAAGAGCTTGAGGAAATTAATGCGCATAAGAAACTGCCTTTTTCAGCTCGTTTTAAAATGCCGTTTATTGAAATTTCAAAAGCGGTTAAGGAAATGCCTAAGTTTATGTGGAAGCTTTCAATCGTTTATCTTTTCCAATGGTATGCGCTGTTTGTTTACTGGCAGTTTATAACCCCCTTGTTTATAAAAACAATGGGTTATGATCTCTCATCGGCAGCTGCTCAATCGGCGAAAATGAGTACCACCTATAATATTGCAACTATTGTCGTTGCTTTAGCCCTGGTGCCATTGACATTGAAGTTTGGCGGGAAGAAGATTTATTCAGCAAGTTTATTTGGTACAGGACTGGCCTTAATGATGATACCATATATTTCAGATCCAATTTATGTGCTTTTTCCGATGGTGTTTTTTGGCATAGGCTGGGCAGCAATGATGGGTATTCCATATACCATGGTCTCCAAAATTGTACCACAGGATAGACGCGGTGTGTATATGGGTATTTTGAACATGATGATCGTGATTCCTATGGGAATAGAAACACTTACCTTCGGATCAGTCTTTAAAACCTTCCTGGGGGGTAATGCCATAAACGCAATGCTTTTTGCGGGCACTTTCTTCATTATTGCCGCACTTTTGGCTTTACGCTTAAACGTAACCTCGGAAGAAATACAAGCATAATATAATGCTGGAAACTTAAACACAAATATCCATATCTTCAGGTGGATATTTCATTATGAGAATTTTCTTAATTTCTGTAAAAATTAATGAAGGTTTTAAAGTTTCATCCAAAGATTGACCTAACTTTAATTGTATTCGAAGATATGTTCTTATCCCAAGAAATACTCTTAAATTTGTGATTCAAATCCTTTTTATGGCAGACGAGAAAAAGAGAAGAGAAGCATTGATCTATCATGCTAAACCTCAACCTGGTAAAATAAAAATTGTTCCGACTAAGCCCTATGCCACTCAGCGTGATCTGGCGCTCGCTTATTCACCCGGTGTTGCTGTACCCTGCCTGGAGATAGCAAGGGACAAGGAGAATGTTTATAAATACACAGCCAAGGGAAATCTTGTTGCTATTATTACCAACGGCACTGCCGTATTAGGGCTTGGAGATATTGGCCCGGAGGCTTCCAAGCCAGTAATGGAAGGCAAGAGTTTACTTTTTAAAATTTTTGCCGATATAGATGGGATGGACATAGAACTTGACACCAAAGACATAGAAAAGTTTATAGAAACGGTAAAGATCATTGCACCTACTTTTGGGGGTATAAACCTGGAAGATATAAAAGCCCCTGAAGCTTTTGAAATTGAAAGAAGATTAAAAGAAGAGCTTGATATTCCGGTAATGCACGATGACCAGCATGGAACGGCAATAATATCGTCTGCTGCATTGTTAAATGCATTGGAGTTAACTAATAAAAAAATTGAAAAAGTAAAAATTGTTGTTAGTGGAGCCGGAGCTGCAGCGGTTTCCTGTACCAGACTTTATAAGGCCTTTGGCGCAGTTGCGGAAAATATCGTAATGTTGGATAGCAAAGGAGTGATTCGCCAGGATGCTGAAAACCTTTCACAGGAAAAACGTGAGTTTGCAACACTCCGAAAGATTAATACCCTGGAGGAAGCTATTAAAGACGCTGATGTTTTTATAGGACTTTCTATTGCTGATATCCTTACTCCGGCCATGCTTAAATCGATGGCAAAAAAACCAATTGTCTTCGCCATGGCAAATCCTGACCCCGAGATTAAGTATGACCTTGCCTGCAGTACCAGGGATGATATAATTATGGCTACCGGCAGATCTGATCATCCCAATCAGGTAAATAATGTCTTAGGTTTCCCTTTTATATTTCGAGGTGCATTGGATGTTAGAGCAACAAAAATTAACGAAGCCATGAAAATGGCCGCTGTAAGGGCATTGTCCGAATTGACCAGACAACCGGTTCCGGAACAGGTGAATATTGCATATGGTGAAACAAGATTAACCTTTGGAAAGGACTATATAATCCCAAAACCTTTTGATCCAAGGCTTATAGCGCAAATACCCCCAGCGGTAGCCAAAGCAGCAATGGAAAGCGGAGTTGCCAGGGCGCCCATTGAAGATTGGAACAGGTATACTGAAGATCTCCTGAAAAGATCCGGAGATGACAATAAGGTGATGCGCCTTTTGATGAGCAGAGCTAAAAGTAATCCAAAGAGAATTGTTTTTGCTGAAGCAAATCATCTGGATGTATTGAAAACTGCGCAAATTGCCTATGAAGAAGGTATCGCTATTCCAATTTTATTAGGAAACAAAGCAGTCATCAAAGAGTTGAAGAAGGAATTGGAGTTTGATGCGGATGTGCTAATTATTGACCCTAAGGATGAAGACTCAAAAGGAAAAAGAAAAAGTTACGCTGAGAAATTCTTCGATTCAAGGAAAAGAAACGGAGTTACCTTATACGGGGCAAATACTAAAATGAGGGAGCGCAATTATTTTGGGGCTATGATGGTCAGGGAAGGCGATGCTGATGGAATGATTTCAGGGCATTCCAGGGCATATGCAAATGTGGTGAAGCCCATTTTTGAGGTCATTGGGAAAGCGAATAACGTTTCAAGGGCGGCAACAGCCCATATTATGATAACCCAAAGAGGTCCTTTAATCCTTTCGGATACATCTATTAATATTGATCCCAATTCAGAAGAATTAGCTGAAATAGCACAAATGACTGCCAATTTGGGGATGGCCTTTGGTTTTGATCCTATATTGGCACTTCTGTCATATTCTAATTTTGGTACTTCCAATCATCCGCATGCTATTAAGGTAAGGGAAGCTATTAAAATATTGCACACTAGAAATCCGGAATTAATAGTTGATGGAGAAATACAAACTGATTTTGCCCTGAACAAAAAACTGCGCCAAAGTCAGTTCCCATTTTCCACTCTGGCAGGTAAAAAAGTGAATACATTAATTTTTCCAAATCTTGAATCTGCAAATATTACCTATAAATTGCTTAAAGAGCTTAATGCAGCCGATTCCATTGGACCAATTATGTTGGGCCTTAGAAAAGCAGTACATGTTTTGCAATTGGGGGCCAGCGTTGAGGAGATGGTAAATATGACAGCCGTTGCAGTAATTGACGCCCAGGAGCGTGAGAAAAGAAGGAAGGTGAAAATGGGATTGAACAATGAGGCGGATTAATATACCATTTCAAGAACAAATTAAGCACGAATGATCACCCATTTAAAAGGCAGACTTGTAGAAAAGAACCCCACTCATGTGGTAATAGAATGTGCCGGAGTAGGTTATTTTGTAAATATATCACTCCACACCTATTCAAAAATTGCGGATACTGAAAATATCCAGCTTTATACACATCTGCAGGTCAAGGAAGATTCACACACCCTTTATGGATTTGCGGAAATCTCAGAAAGAGAAATATTCAGGTTGTTGCTATCTGTTTCAGGCATAGGATCAAATATTGCGAGAACCATGCTTTCTTCACTTACTCCCTTTCAGATTCGTGACGCTATCGCCAGTGGGAATGTTCCTACAATTCAGGCGATCAAGGGGATAGGTGCCAAAACCGCTCAACGAGTTATTTTAGACCTAAAAGACAAGGTTTTAAAAATCTATGATATTGACGAAGTTTCACAAAATTCAAACAATACAAATAAAGAAGAAGCGTTATCTGCTTTAGAGGTTCTCGGGTTTGCCAGGAGACAGTCAGAAAAGGCCGTCGACAAGGTTTTATCCCTGGACTCCACACTAAGCGCAGAGGACATTATAAAACACGCGCTTAAAAATTTGTAATAAGTTTGAAAAAAGGGGCAAAATCAAATCTTAAATCATTTTCATTTAAGCTTTTTCTACTATCCTTTATTTTTCTGGGAGTTTGGAATACTACACAGGCCCAGGAGACTAATGAACAGGAGACAGATTCTGTACAGATTGATTCTGTACAGACCGGATTTGCCTTAGGGAAAATTTTACTGGAAAACCCTGACAGCATTGTCTCCAAATATACTTATGATCCTGTACTTGACAGATATATCTATTCCGAAATGGTTGGGGATTTTGATATTAGCTATCCTATTATACTCACCCCTGAGCAGTACATGTACATGGTGCAGCAGGAAAATATGAAGTCTTATTTTAAGGAAAAGATAGATGCTTTCTCAGGCAAAAAAGAAGGATCAGAGGAAGCACGGAAAAACCTGCTTCCTAATTTTTATGTAAACAGCGGTTTTTTTGAAACTATTTTTGGTGGAAATACTATTGAAGTAATACCACAGGGTTCTGTAGCTATGGATCTGGGTGTTATTTGGCAAAAAAATGATAACCCGGCACTTTCCCCAAGGAACCGGACCAATCTTTCGTTCGATTTTGATCAGCGGATTAGTTTGAGCTTGCTGGGAAAAATTGGTGAGCGTTTACAGGTAACGGCCAATTATGATACTGAAGCTACCTTCGATTTCCAGAATTTAATAAAATTAGACTATACACCCACAGAGGATGATATCATACGAAAAATTGAAGTTGGTAATGTAAGCTTTCCACTTAACAGTTCGTTGATCAGAGGGGCACAAAGTCTTTTCGGTGTAAAAACTCAATTGCAGTTCGGGAAGACTACAGTTACAGCAGTATTCTCTGAACAGCAGTCCCAGAATAGCTCAGTGGTGGCACAGGGTGGGGGTACCTTAAATGACTTTGAACTGTCTGCCCTGGATTATGATGAGGATAAACACTTTTTTCTTTCTCAGTATTTCAGGGATAAGTATGACGGGGCTTTGACTAATTATCCTTTTATCCAAAGTCAGGTTCAAATTACGCGACTTGAAGTTTGGGTAACAAACAGAGGTCAGCAGACACTTAACGTCAGGAATATAGTGGCCCTCCAGGATCTGGGTGAGCCCCTTAAGGAGAAAACCAGGATTGGTTTAGCCAACGGTGAACCGGCAGGGTTTTTTAATACCTCGGCTTCCAACCAGGAATTACCCAGAAATAATGCCAATGACTACGATCCTCAATTAATTGATAATGGGGGGGTACTTAACTCATCAATAAGGGATATTTCTACGGTGGATGATGGTTTTGATATAAACACCGGATATCAGGTGAATCAGGGATTTGACTATGCTATTTTGGAAAACGCAAGAAAACTTGAAGCAGGTAGGGATTTCCAGTTTGATTCTCAATTGGGATATATTTCTTTGAACCAGCGTTTGAGTAATGATGAAGTACTGGCGGTAGCCTATCAGTATACCTTCAATGGCGAAGTATTCCAGGTTGGGGAATTTGCCAATGGAGGAATAGATGCCACCACTGTAACTCCCGGAGCAGAGGTTCCCCAAATCAGTAACAATACACTTGTACTGAAATTACTAAAAAGTAATATTACGAATGTCGGCGACCCTATCTGGGATCTGATGATGAAAAATATATATGCCACAGGTGCATTTCAATTAAGTCAGGAAGATTTTATATTCAATATCCTATATGCGGATCCCACCCCAAGAAATTATATTACACCGGTGGTTGAAGGTCCGGGTTCCGGATGGCCTGATGAGAATTCTCCTGACGGGGCATTACAGGATAGAATTCTTCTTAATGTTTTTAATCTCGATCGTTTAAATACATTTAATGATGTTCAGAGAGGCGGCGATGGTTTCTTCGATTTTGTTCCCGGAATTACCGTAAATACTCAGAGTGGTCTAATATTATTCAGCAAAGTGGAACCTTTTGGCGAGTTTTTGTTTGACGTATTGGGCGGTGGTAACTACGATGTGGATAATGACCAGGGGTATAATGAAAACCAGCAAAAATATGTTTTCAGAAACATGTATACCCTTACAAAAGCGGCATCTTTGCAGGATGCTGAAAAAAACAGATTTAAGCTCAAGGGGCGCTATAAATCTGAAGGCTCCAGCGGTATACCAATAGGGGCCTTTAATGTACCCAGAGGATCTGTACGTGTAACTGCAGGCGGACGCCAATTGCAGGAAGGAATAGATTACACGGTAAATTATCAGGCTGGAACAGTTCAGATACTGGACCCAAGTTTGCAGGCTTCCAATACTCCAATAAATATCTCTGTGGAAAATAATGCAGTCTTTGGACAGCAAACCAGAAGATTTACTGGTTTTAATATTGAACATCAATTCAACAAGAATTTTATTTTAGGAGGGACTTTTCAAAACCTCAATGAAAGGCCACTTACACAAAAGTCCAACTACGGTGTTGAGCCGGTAAATAATAGCATCTTTGGTCTTAATGCAAATTTTTCCACAGAGGTTCCCTTTTTAACCAGGCTGGTCAACAAATTGCCCAATATAGATACAGATGTTGCCTCCAATGTATCTGTTCGTGGTGAAGCCGCTTACCTCAACCCCAATTCCCCTAAAAATGCAGATTTTCAAGGAGAAACCACAACTTATTTAGATGATTTTGAAGGTGCTCAGGCGTTGATAGATATCCGCTCTTCTTTGGGCTGGTCATTGGCCAGTACTCCGGAAGAGTTTAAGGTTAATGGCGAGCCGGATATAGAAACAGGTTTTGAAAGAGCTAAAATGGCTTGGTATACCATAGATCCTATTTTTTATACGAACCAGCGTCCTTCCGGTATTAATGACAATGATATTTCTACGAATGAAACACGAAGGATTTATGTAGATGAAATTTTTCCTCAGGTAGATATTGCACAGGGGCAAACTACTGTTCAAAATACTTTGGATATGGCGTATTATCCAAATTTGAAAGGACCCTATAATGCAAGTGCCAATTTTGATGGGCTTCAGCCAAATCAAAAGTGGGCCGGAATGATGCGGTCTCTGAGCAGCACTAATTTTGAACAATCAAACGTTGAGTTTGTTCAATTCTGGGTCATGGATCCATATGTGGACGGTATTGCCAACGGTCCTGGAGAATTGGTTATTAACTTAGGGAATATTTCTGAGGACATTCTGAATGATGGAAGAAAGCAATATGAAAATGGGTTACCTGGTCAAAACAGCAATGATCTCACTACACCAACACCCTGGGGTGTTGTTCCGGCTACTCAGTCCCTGGTTTATGCCTTTGATGCCAGTGAAACTAACAGGGGCCTTCAGGATATTGGTTTAGATGGCCTGGATGACAGCCAGGAATCTGCACAAGGATACAACGGACCTGCCGGAGATCCTGCTCTGGATAATTACCAATACTACCTGAACAGGGACGGGGGAATTTTGGAACGATACCAGGACTTCAATAATACCGATGGAAATTCACCCGTTAGTGTAACTGATACCAACAGGGGGTCCACAACGCTGCCCGACGTGGAAGATATTAACAGGGACCTTACCATGAATACCATCAACAGTTATTTTGAGTACCGTATTCCAATTAGACCCAATACCACCATTAATGATCCTTACGTAACTGATATCAGTGAAGGGACTACGCCTGATTTGCCTAATGGATCTCAATTGAACCGCAGATGGATTCAGTATAAAATTCCGCTTAGTGTTTTTACGGATGCTGTGGGAGGAATTACAGATTTTCGATCCATCAGTTTTATGCGTATGTACCTTACGGGTTTTACAGATGATGTAGTGCTGCGATTTGCTACTCTGGATCTGGTGCGCATTGATTGGAGAAATTATACAAAGACGTTGTCTTCAGATAATGATGACCCCGCAGATGATGCAACTCTTGTAGACGTCAATACTGTAAACATAGAAGAGAATAACTCAAGAACCCCCATACCGTATGTTTTGCCTCCCGGGGTGCAAAGAGAACAATTAAACAACAATAACACTATCATTCGCCAGAATGAACAGTCTTTATCATTTAAAGTGGAGAATCTGGAACCATTGGATTCACGAGGTGTATTTAAAAATGTAAATATTGATATACGGCAATACAAAAGGTTGAAAATGTTCCTGCATGCTGAAAAGATTGCAGAATCTGACTACCTGGATGATGATGTGCCACTTGTGGCATTTTTAAGGATTGGTACAGATTTCTCCGAGAATTTTTATCAAATAGAAGTCCCTTTGAAATTTACTTCTTTTGGTTCTTCATCTCCGGATGATATTTGGCCTGAAATAAATGAACTGGATATTTCCCTGAGTGATCTGACAAAAATTAAATCACAAGGTATTGCAGACCAGTCGCTGAATGAACTTAGTTTTTATGAAATAATTGACGGTGAAGTCGTTTCTGTTGATGAATTTGCTCCAAGAGCTTTAGGGCAGATCCGTTTTGGAATTCGGGGAAACCCTTCACTGGGAACGCTGCGCAGTGCGATGCTGGGAATTAAAAATATTGATAATGTTCCTGCACGTGGGGAAGTTTGGTTTAACGAATTACGTATGGCCGGTCTGGATAATAATGGAGGTTGGGCCGCACTTGCTGCCGTTGACGCCAATTTAGCCGATTTTGCCGATGTCAGTGCAACTGGCAGCAAAAGTACTCCGGGGTTTGGCTCAATAGATCAAAGGCCCAATGAACGTTCGCGAGAAGATGCAGTAGTCTACGATGTGGTGACAAATGTATCTCTCGGACAACTTCTTCCTAAAAAATGGAATGTTCAAATTCCTTTTAATTATGGAATTTCTGAACAATTAATAACTCCGGAATTTGATCCCGTATATGACGATTTAAAGCTAAAAGACAGGATAGATGCCGCAGATACTCAGCCTGAAAAGGATGCAATTTTAGAGCAGGCTGAAGACTATACAAAGAGAAAAAGTATCAATTTTATAGGAGTACGCAAGAACCGTGGCCCTGAAGCTAACCCCCATATTTATGATATTGAAAATTTCACTTTTAATTATTCCTATAACCAGACAGATCACCGGGATTTTGAAGTTGCGGGTTTAAAAGATCAGAATATAAAGACTGGATTTGTCTATAACTATAATTTTAAGCCCGCATCAGTTGCGCCTTTTGAAAAAAAGGATTCCTTATTCACAGGCAGCTATTTAAAATGGTTGAAAGACATGAATTTTAATTTATTGCCAACCAGTTTTTCTGTTCAGTCAGATTACAATCGTCAATTCAACCAGCAAAGGTTTAGAGATGTTTTGGAACCTGGGGTTGAAAAGCTGGAATTACCTTTACTTCAACAGAGAAACTATCTTTTTAACTGGCAGTACGCGCTGAACTATAGCTTATCCAAATCATTGCGTCTGAACCTTACTTCCTCAAACAACAATATTGTTCGAAACTATTTTCAGGAGGATGGTAATCCTGATTCAGAAATTAACCAAAGCCTGAATGTCTGGGATGGCTTCTTTGATATAGGAGAACCAAACAGGCATGCCCAGCAGTTTCAGTTAAATTATGATATTCCGCTAAATAAAATACCAGTCCTGGACTTTATCAATATGCAGTATTCCTATACCAGTAATTTTGACTGGCAGAGGGGTGGCGATGCCTTAAATGAGGTAGTCCAGGACGCCCTCGGGGATCCAAATGCCGTCATTAACACTATCCAGAATGCCAATACTCATACTATTACGGCTGCATTAAGTATGCAACGCTTTTATGATCAAATAGGCCTTAAAAGACGTGATGGTAAAGGCGATGCCGGGAATGCCCCAATTAGAAGAGATAAAGCGGGAAATCCGGCCGATGACGGGGATAAAACAAAAAAGAAAAGCAGTGGCGCGTTTAATACCGTTATTGACGTAGTCACCATGGTAAAACGAGTAAATGTGAATTACAGAGAGAATAACGGTACAGTTTTGCCCGGATATACCCAATCTATTGGATTTATTGGTACTACCAAGCCATCATTGGGTTTTGTCTTTGGTAGCCAGGCAGATGTGCGATTTGAAGCGGCGCGTAACGGATGGTTGACACCCTATAATGAGTTTAATGAACAATTTATAAAACGTACCAACAAACAGCTGAATGTCACAGCTACGGCACAACCGGTTCAGGATCTTACTATTGATTTATTGGCGGACAGGCAATATTCCAGCAGTTTACAGGAGAATTTTGAGATCAGTGCCGGGGAGTATATAGCTCAAACTCCAAACACTTTTGGCAACTTTAGTATATCAACAATAATGATTGGCACTACATTTAGTAAGAGTGATGAATTTCAATCAAAGAATTTCGACACTTTCAAAAATAATAGGATTGTTGTTGCAGACAGGTTGTTTTCAGACAGGTCCAGTCCTGACGAAGGTTTAGATGAGGATGGATATCCTTTAAGATACGGGGCAACCAGCCAGGATGTACTTTTGCCCGCTTTCTTTGCAGCCTATACCGGACAGGACGTTAACAGGGTGAATTTAGATGCTTTTAGAGATATACCCGTACCTAACTGGAATATAAAATATACGGGGTTAATGCGCATTAAATCCTTTAAAAAGAAGTTCAAGCGTTTTTCATTGAGCCATGGTTACCGATCTGCCTATAGTATAAACACGTTCCAAAGCAACCTTGAAAGATCACAGCTAATTAATGATAATCTTCCGCCGATTGATTCGGAAACACAGGATTACCTCCCTGAAAACATTATAAATAATGTTGTTCTTACAGATCAGTTTAATCCATTATTGCGGGTAGATTTTGAAATGCAAAATTCACTTAGTGTCCTTGCGGAAATAGGAACAGACAGGGCCTATTCTTTTAGTTTTGATAATAACTTACTCACAGAGATTAGCGGTAAAGATTATACACTCGGACTTGGATATCGTTTTAAGGATGTGAAATTTGTAACAAATATCGGCGGACAGAAACAACGACTAAAGGGCGATTTAAATTTAAAGGCAGATTTTACATTAAGAGATAACCTTACAATAATTAGAAATCTGAATATTGATGATAATCAGACAACTGCCGGACAGAATTTATTATCTACCAAATTCACTGCAGACTATGCACTTAGTAAAAACCTGAACGCTCTATTCTTTTTTGATTATTCCTTCTCACAATTCGCGGTTTCCACAGCATTTCCGCAAACTACCATCAATACCGGTTTTACCATTCGATACAACTTCGGAAATTAAAAGTATCTGATACGATCTTGAGGCGAAAGACTGGAGCGTATTTTTTCAAATATTGTTTTCATTTGATATTTGGGCATTTTGTTTATTACATCTCATCATATGCCCTTTTTTTTTGAAAACCAACAGATTATCTGCTACATTTGCGGGCAAATCAAAACGAAATAAAATGAATTTACCGTCCGAATTAAAGTATACCAAAGATCATGAATGGATAAGGATAGAAGGAGACATTGCTACTGTTGGCATTACAGATTTCGCACAGGGCGAACTTGGTGATATCGTTTATGTTGAGGTAGAGACCCTGGATGAAACTTTAGAAAAGGATGAGGTTTTTGGAACTGTCGAGGCCGTTAAAACTGTTTCTGATCTTTTTCTCCCATTGAGCGGTGAGATCATTGAATTAAATGAATTGCTTGAGGATGAACCGGAAAAAGTAAATACAGATCCTTATGGTGATGGCTGGATGATCAAAGTTAAGATCAGTGATGCCTCAGAGATTGAGAGCCTGATGAGTGTAACAGAGTACAAGGAGCTCATTGGTGCTTAAACGTTATGGATTTACCATAGGTTTTACCGGCTGGATTGCAATCATTACAATCCTTAGCTTAATCTCGTTTGATGATCTCGATTCTGAAGGAATAAACATTCCTAATCTGGATAAGATCGTGCATTTCTTTTTCTATTTTGTAGCCGCCATCCTGGGATCACTTTTGATTAGGGAACAAAGCAAAGGACAATTTAGCAAATCCAAATCTGCTATTTTGGCATCGCTTGTGGTAATTGTTTATGGTATAATTATTGAAGTAATACAAAGTACGTTTACACAATACAGAAGCGGGGAAATATATGATGTCCTTGCCAACGCCCTTGGTGCTTTTTTTGGAGCAGGCTTAATAATTATCCTTTTTTCTGGTAAATCACCGTTAAAATGGTGAGATTAATTGTTTTTTTATCAAATTAATAGTTAAATTAGCGATCATTAAAATTTTTGAATATGGAACTAAAAAAGAATCCAAAAGCCGATTTGAGAAAGAATAGTGGCCTCTATTTTGTTTTAGGACTGGCCGTTGTTATGTTAATTGTCTGGGGTGCATTTGAGTGGAAAACTTACGATAAATCTAATGAATATGACATTTCTTTAAATGTAGAGGATAATTTGGATGAGGAAGTTCCCATGACAGAACAGATCAAAACTCCACCACCACCACCACCACCGGCTGCTCCTGAAGTAATTGAAGTTGTTGAGGATGAAGAAGAAGTGGAAGAAACTGTAATTGAATCCACTGAAACCAGTCAGGAAGAAGAAGTTATAGAAGTTGAGGAAGTAGAAGTGGATGAAATGGAAGATGATGTTGATGTTCCATTTGCTGTAATTGAAGATGTGCCAATATTTCCAGGTTGTGAAGGAGCCAGCGATAAAAGGGCATGTTTTAACGAAATGATGCAAAAACATATTCGTAAAAACTTCAAATATCCGGAAATTGCACAGGAGATGGGCGTGCAGGGAAGAGTAAACGTCATGTTTACGATTCAGAAAGATGGAAGCATTGGAAATATAAGATACAGAGGACCGGATAAGAACCTGGAAGCAGAAGCTTTACGTATTATTGAAAAACTTCCCAAAATGACACCTGGTAAACAGAGGGGAAGAGCAGTTAGGGTACCTTTTAGTATACCAATTACCTTCAAATTACAATAAGCGCGAATTTTATAATAAAATTTAAACCCTGACCGTTAATCGGCAGGGTTTTTTTAATGTGTAAAATTAGTTGTTCTTCAGGCTTTTATAGAAGGTTTCCCGCATGACATCTGGTTTAATAAAGCCATTGCCATAGGTGTTGTCATATTCCGAGCTAATGTCAGTGGCTGTTTTCACTTCATCAAGGGTTTTTCCAGCCTCAATGGCAGTTAGAATATTGGTTCTTATTTTCTCTATAACACCGACATAATCTTCGAGATCTTTTTTTGTGGAAGGCCTTCCATGACCCGGAATAATTTTTGTTTCTTCACCTATAACCATTAATGCTTTTTTATGTGCATTGATAAACCCATCTATGCTGCCGCCGCTATTTAAATCAATATATGGGTACCTGCCGTCAAAAAAAGTGTCACCCATATGAAGGACATCGTTGTTGACGAAATAGACCATAGCATCACCATCTGTGTGAGCATTGTGAACATGAAATGCCATAATGGTTTCCTCCCCGTCGTAAAATGTAATATCGTCTGAAAAGGTAACTTCAGGCAGCATTTTATTGTAATACTCCTCGTTAATTTTTTTATCATCCAATTTCTTCTGCTCATTCTCCATAACCCGTTTTCGGACATTATTATGTGCCACCAGAGTGGTTAGATCGTTATTGAAACTCGCGTTACCCCCGGTATGGTCGCCATGCATATGTGTATTAATAAGAAATGCAATAGGTTTATTGGTCAGGGATGCAATAGCTTCTTTTATTTTACCGCTCAATCGATCAAACTGGTCGTCGATCATAAATACGTTCTTCTGCCCGATGTAGATACCTATGTTGCCTCCCTGTCCGGTAAGCATATAAACTTCATCTGAGAGTTTATCAATGGTTATTACCACTTCCTCTTGTTCTTGTGCAGATAAAATCGAAATACAAACAGAGGACATGAAGATCAGAAACGCAACTTTGGTTTTATAAAAGTTCATAGAATTAAATATTTATGAGTGAATACTTTAAAGATACTATAAACAAACATATTTGGTTGCAGGAAAATTTAATGGGCCTTATCTTTGCCACCTCACAAAAGCGAATATTACATTTCGCTGTCTATAGATTAAGGATTTCAAATGAAGACGGCTGTTTCTGCGGCAAACGATACTAAAAGTGTATTTACTTTTGCTGATTTTAAGGAGATTACCAAAGCAAGACTCGCACTTAGCGTTGTCTTTTCATCATTGGCTGGCTATTTCCTGGGGGCTTATGAGGTAGACCTGCTTTCAATTCTACTACTGGCCTTTGGAGGTTACTGTATGGTTGGCGCATCTAATGCTTTTAATCAGGTGATTGAAAAAGATCTTGATGCTTTGATGAACAGAACCAGGAACAGGCCTATTCCGGCAGGGAGGATGTCCGTTAATAAAGCGATGACCCTTGCTATCTTCATGACAGCTTTGGGAGTGATTAGCCTGTATATACTCAACCCAAAAACGGCCATGTTCGGTGCAGTTTCAATATTTCTTTATACCAGTGTGTATACCCCATTGAAAACAATAACACCATTGTCAGTTTTTGTAGGGGCAATTCCCGGGGCAATTCCATTTATGCTGGGCTGGGTAGCTGCCACTAATAATTTCGGAATAGAGCCGGGAACATTATTTATGATACAATTTTTCTGGCAATTTCCCCACTTTTGGGCTTTGGCCTGGATGTTGGATGAGGATTACCAAAAAGGAGGATTTAAAATGTTGCCTACCGGGAAAAAGGATAGAGGTACCGCAATACAAATCATCATGTACACAATTTGGATGATAATCATCTCCGTAATTCCTGCTTTTGGAATTACCGGTCGCCTGTATTTGTCCATTCCGGCTGCTGTATTGATCCTGATTATGGGATTAATAATGTTGGTTTTTGGATTTAAATTATTTGAAAAAAGGGATAATAAATCGGCTAGGAAACTCATGTTGATCAGTGTAAGCTATATCACACTTATGCAGTTGGTTTATGTTATTGATAAATATTTGTAGTATATGGATCTTACGCAAGGTACAAACAGAGAAAAGAAAACCAGAGCAAAGAAAATGATGTTATGGTTTGGAATTGCAAGTTTGCTCATGGGATTTGCAGGATGGACCAGTGCCTATATTGTAAGTAGCTCGCGGGCAGATTGGCTAAAAGACTTTGAATTCCCTTCGGCATTTTTTTATAGTACAATTGTTATAATTATTAGCAGTGTCACGTACATTCTTGCAAAGAAAGCAATAAAAGCAAACAATAGCAGCCTGGGTACGCAATGGTTGCTGGTAACACTGCTGCTTGGCATTGCATTTATATTTGTTCAATTCTCCGGTTTTTCACAACTGATTAGTCAGGGTTACTATTTTACCGGGCCTACCAGCAACATTACAATGTCCTTCATTTTTTTAATAGCGGCCGTGCACATCGTTCATGTGATTGCAGGACTTATTTCACTTTTGGTGGTAATATATAATAACCTTAAGAATAAATACACGGATGAGAACATGTTAGGAGTTGAACTTGGGGCAACTTTTTGGCATTTTTTAGACCTTTTGTGGGTCTACCTTGTACTGTTTTTTTATTACTTTGGATAATAAATGATTACAAATTTTGATTTGTATCATAATTCGGCTTTTCTATAGTTGAAAAAAATGTAAATTTGCCAATATTCTTATAACACGATAAATTTTTTTATGGATTCTACGGTAGTAACGAGTACAGAAGAAAGCGTTTGGGGTGGTGGAAACCGACCTTTGGGAGCAAGTTATGGAAAACTGATGATGTGGTTCTTTTTAGTTTCAGATGCCTTGACGTTTTCAGGATTTTTGGCCTCTTATGGTTTTTCTAGATTTAAGTTTATCGAAACATGGCCGATAGCTGATGAGGTATTTACTCACGTGCCATTTTTTCATGGAAATTTTCCTATGTACTATGTGGCATTTATGACATTTATTTTGATTATGTCTTCTGTAACTATGGTACTTGCTGTTGATGCAGGCCACAGGATGATGAAGAATAAGACCATTGTCTATATGTTCCTGACCATTATCGGAGGCGCCATCTTTGTGGGTTCTCAGGCCTGGGAATGGGCTACGTTCATTAAGGGCGATCATGGAGCGATTGAAACGAAGGGGGGAAGAATATTACAATTTGTAAAAGCTGACACTGGTGAGAGGGCTTCCCTGGCAGATTTTGCCAAAACCTTACCTTCTGAACGCATTGATCATCAAAAGAGGAACGGGGTATGGTTTTACAAAGGTGAAGCTCTCCCGTCATATTCCGTAAATGAGGTTACAGAAGGATTAAAATCGAATCCTAATATCCTTATCAGGACAGAAACTATAAATTCGGAAGGTGAAAAGGTGCTCTTGAGCAGGGAGGAATCCCTGGCTAAAATCAAAGACGCGGAATTAGTGGTTGAAGGGGCCAATCTGGTGAGAAACGAATATGGAAGCCGACTTTTTGCGGATTTCTTTTTCTTTATTACCGGCTTTCACGGTTTTCACGTGTTTTCCGGGGTAATTATCAATATCATTATTTTCTTTAATGTTATTCTGGGGACTTATGAAAGGAGAGGCCATTACGAAATGGTGGAAAAAGTGGGACTTTACTGGCATTTTGTTGATTTGGTCTGGGTATTTGTATTCACGTTTTTCTATCTGGTTTAGAGAAAAAATCAAAGAAGTATAAAGAGAGAATCATAATAAAATATAACACGATTTAGAATGGCACATGCGCACAAACTGGAGATTTTTAGAGGACTCCTAAAATTTAAGTCGAACACAGAAAAAATATGGGGTGTATTGGTCTTCCTGACCATAGTCACCGCAATTGAAGTAGCATTGGGGATATCAAAACCACATATTCTGGCTACTAATACTTTTTTGGGAATGAAACTTCTGAATTGGATATTCATAATCCTTACCCTGGTAAAGGCGTATTATATTGCATGGGATTTTATGCATTTACGTGATGAAAAAAGTTCGTTGAGAAGGGCTATAGTATGGACCCCAATATTTTTAGTGGCTTACCTAATTTTTATTCTCTTGTTCGAAGCAGATTATATTTACAGCGTCTTTAAAGATGGCTACGTAACCTGGAATTTCTAACAAGGAATTAACAGCACTTAAAGACGGTATAACAGCCGTCTTTTTTATTTTTGTAATGTCTTAATATGGACTAATGAAAAAGACATTTGTCTTAGTGGTACTTTTTATTCTGCCATTGGTAGCCTATTTATTTTTTGCCTCAGGGGTAAACAAATTTGGGAATCTCCCTGTGCTAACCGCCGAGGTATCGGATGTTCCGCGAAATAAAAACGAAATAACCTTTGAGGGCAAAATCACTATTTTAGGTTTTTTGGGAAATAATGTTGAACTTAAAAAAGGCAATGCATTTAATCTCAATCAAAAAATTTACAAACCTTTCTATGAGTTTCATGATTTTCAGATGGTAATGATAATGCCTTTTGGAACAGAGGACAAAGTTGAGGAGTTAAAAAGGGAACTGGGTGGTTTGGCTGATATCAGAAACTGGAAGTTTGTATTTGCATCTGATAAACAGATCCGGGAGGTTTTCAGTTCACTTAAGACAAACCTTATTCTTGATGAAAATTTGGGGACAAATCATGTTTTTATAATTGATAAGAAAAAAAATCTCAGAGGCAGAATGGATGATGAAGAGGAAACTATCAAGTATGGCTTTAATGCCACCTCTGTTGCTGAACTCAATAATAAAATGGAGGACGATGTCAAAATTATTTTGGCAGAATACCGCATGGCACTTAAGAAAAACAACGCAGAAAGAACCCATTGATGAAAAATAAATATACGTATGTCTGGGTATCATTAATTGTTCTGGTTTTTGGTATCATATTTATTCCTCGGATTATTGAACGCATAAAGACAGGCACCATCATTCAGCATGACCGAATGAATCATAATGACAATAGTGAAGCACTTGGCTTTATTTATTTGAATAATGAGAAGAGGAAAGTTCCTGCATTTGCATTTTTAAATCAGGATAGCTTGTTGATTACTCAAAATGACTACAATGGAAAAGTATATCTAGTCGAGTTTTTCTTCACCACATGTCCTTCCATTTGTCCGATAATGAATTCCAATTTAGTGGAAATTCAGAAAGAATTCAGGGATTTTGATGATTTTGGCATAGCTTCATTTACCATTAACCCTGAATACGATACGCCAGGCGTGTTAAAAGCATACGCAGAAAAATATGGTATAGAGGATATGGATTGGCATTTAATGACAGGAGATCGTCAGGAAATCTATGACCTTGCAAATATTGGCTTTAATATTTTTGCCGCAAAGGATATTGGTGTTCCTGGAGGGTTTGAGCATTCCGGGTTATTTGCACTTGTAGACAAAAATGGATACCTCCGTTCAAGAACTGATGATTTTGGCAATCCAATTATCTATTACAGGGGAACAATAAGCGAATCTATGGGAGAAAACGAAGAAGGAGAAAAGCAACAGATCAGTATGTTAAAGGAGGACATAAAAAAACTTCTAAATGAATAAGGCGGACGTTAAGATAAGGGAGCAGAAGTTTAATAGGATCATCACTATAATATCAATATTGGTTCCCTTGGTGGTTGCCGTTTTATTTGGTGTTAAAATCCCAAATTCTGAACCTTTGGGTTTTCTTCCTCCAATTTACGCGTCAGTTAATGGTCTTACAGCAATCTTGTTAATTTATGCCATTTGGGCTATAAAGAAAGGCAATAGGGTTTTGCATCAGAATATTATGAGCGCTTGTATTTTATTGTCTCTACTTTTCTTACTCATGTACATTGCTTATCATATGACAGCTGATTCCACTTCTTACGGAGGAGAGGGCGTGCTTAAATATGTTTATTATTTTATACTTATTTCGCATATCGTCCTATCTGTTGTTATAATACCACTGGTACTTAAGACTTATTCCCGTGCATATTTAAAAAATTTTAAACGCCACCGACAACTTGCCAGAATTACATTTCCTATCTGGCTGTATGTAGCAGTTACAGGGGTCATTGTTTATTTAATGATTTCACCATATTATAATTATTAAAAATAATGTTCTTAAACTACCATCAAACAGAAATACAATAAAGTGAAAATTAAAGGTCCGTTACTCGTAATTTTATTCCTGATACTGCCCGGGCTTTTAACCGCGCAGTGTGCCATGTGCAGGGCTGTACTGGAAAGTCAGGACGACAATTCCATGGCAGAGGGGATTAACAATGGGATTGTATATTTAATGGCAATTCCGTATGTCTTGTTAGGTGTTCTATTTTACTTTGTTTACAGGAAAATGAGATCATGAAAATATAGCTAAACTTTAACATTATTTAGCACTTCCAACTGTAACAATTGCAGGTTGGGGAAGTCTTATTAAAGTAGGCCTTATCATCAATCACTAATCAACCTAATCCATGTTCGATCTCGAGAGATGGCAGGAAATTTTTGACGCGATCCGTAAGAATAAATTACGGACTTTCCTTACTGGCTTATCTGTTGCTTCAGGAATTTTTATACTGGTAATTTTATTGGGTTTTGGTCAGGGTATGCAAAATGGAATTGCCCATGAGTTTGAGGAAGATTCCGCTACCAGTGTATGGGTATGGCCAGGTGTTACTTCCAAAGAATTTAAAGGACTTAACCCAGGTAGGTCCATACAATTAAGAAACGAGAATTATACGTCTTCGCTTGCTTTGTATGGAGATCAAATTGAATATAAATCCCCGAGGATATTTGTCCGGGATGTTAAGGTGAACTATGGAAAGGAAGCTTTGGTCTATGGTATTCAGGGAGTTTCCTATGATTTTCAATTTATTGAAAATGCGAAAATGTCTGAAGGGAGATTTTTAAATTACCTGGATGAAGTCAATACAGCTAAGGTTGCCATAATAGGAAACAAAATTAAACAAGATGTATTTAAGGACATAGAAACTCCGTTGGGTGAGTTCATCAATATATCGGGCGTACTGTTTAAGATTGTCGGGATATACTCTGAGAGGGAAGATAGGGAAGAAGAACGCATTTATATTCCTATAACTACGGCTCAGCAAGTATTTAATGGTGGCGACCGAATTAACAATATGAGCTTCACACTCCCTGTAATGGACAATTTTGATGAGGCTGTGGTTCAGGCCATAGCCTTTAAGGAAAATTTACAGGCCCATCTTCAGCAGGTTCATAAAGTAGCACCGGAAGATACAGGAGCAATACAGGTTTGGAGTGCATTGGAGGAAGCAAAGCGTTATTACAGTCTAACTGGAAATATTAAGTTTTTTTTCTGGTTCGTAGGGATCTGTACCATAATTGCCGGGGTGGTTGGGGTAAGTAATATTATGTTGATTGTCGTAAAAGAGAGGACAAGAGAAATAGGAATCCGAAAAGCCCTGGGCGCAAAGCCCTGGTCCATAGTTGGAATGATTTTACATGAATCTATTTTTGTGACAGCTATTTCAGGTTTTGCCGGACTAATTTTTAGTATGGGGCTTTTGGAAATAGTAGGTCCGCATATAGAAGTGGATTACATACTCAATCCTTCCGTTAATTTTAATGTCGCAATTTCTACCGTTTTGGTGCTCATTTTTGCCGGTGCTGTCGCAGGATTTTTTCCGGCCTGGAGAGCCGCGAGTATTCATACAATCGATGCATTAAGAGACGAATAATTTATCCTTATTATGTTTAATAGAGATCGATGGAAAGAAATATTGGAAGTACTGACCACTAATTGGTTCAGAACAGTACTTACTGCTTTTGGTGTTTTCTGGGGAATACTCATACTCATTATTTTACTTTCTGCAGGAAAAGGGCTGGAAAACGGAATTAAAGCAGATTTTGGAGATATTGCCACAAACACCATGTTCATGTGGACCCGAAGTACCACAAAAGCCCATATGGGTTTACCAATAGGAAGAAATTTCCGGTTTAAGGTGGAAGATGTAAGCTCTATCCGCGAAAATATACCCAATCTCCGATTCGTATCACCCAGAAATCAACTAGGTGGGTTTGGTAATGATAACAATGTGGTTAGAGGTTTAAATACAGGGGCATATAATGTGTATGGCGACTTTCCGGAAATTATTAACCAGGACCCCATGACCGTTACCGAAGGGCGTTTTTTAAATCAGAATGATATTCGGGAAAAACGAAAAATAGCAATTATCGGGGCCGGTGTAAAAAATGAATTGTACGACAAAGAGGAAGAAGTACTGGGAAGCTATATCAAGATAAAAGGAGTAAATTTCATGGTGGTGGGCACCTATAAAAAAAAGAGCAATGATGGGGATGGGGAAGAGGCTCAAAAAGAAATATTTGTGCCCTTTACTTCCTTCTCGCAGGCATTTAATATGGGTAATGATGTAAGTTGGATGGCTATTACGGCTCATGATGGAACTTCCATATCCAGTATCAGGGAAGATATTATCAATTTGATGAAAACCAGACACAAAATACATCCTGAGGATACAAGGGCAGTGGGTTATTTTGATCTGTATGAGCAGTATAACAGAGTGGAGAGTTTGTTTGGCGCAATGAGTTTTATTGCTTATTTCGTGGGAATTTTAGTATTGTTATCCGGAATCATCGGGGTGAGCAATATTATGTTGATTGTGGTTAAAGAACGAACCAAAGAAATTGGTATACGCAGGGCATTAGGCGAAGATCCCTGGTCTATTAAAAAGCAGATTCTTATGGAATCAATTTTTCTTACCATTATCTCCGGTATGGCGGGAATTATAATTGGAGCTCTGTTTATTTATGGAGTTAACGCATTATTAGATGCTAATGGCCCCGTGGATATGTTTCTAAATCCAAGTGTGAGTTTAGGGGTGGTTACCATAGCACTGTTTATCCTCGTATTATCCGGATTACTGGCAGGTTTTATTCCTGCTCAAAGCGCGATAAGAGTTAAGCCCATAGATGCGTTAAGAACAGAATAAATTTGAGAAGATCAATCATTAAAACTATAAAAAAAATGAAAAAGTCAGTAACCATTATCATCCTAATCGTCATTTTTATGGCCTTTGGAGGTTCTATGTATTACCTCTATCAAAAGAATGATGAAGATCCTATTGTCTATAAAACTGAAAAAGCCTCAACGCAGACGATCATCAAAAAAACGGTTGCTACAGGAAGTATTCTGCCATTGGAAGAAGTTCTCATAAAACCGAATATTTCGGGAGTTATTGAAGAAATATTTGTAGAGGGTGGAGATTTTGTAAAATCCGGGGATTTGCTGGCTAAAATAAAAGTGGTTCCAAACCTTAACGCGCTTAATGATGCGAGAAATAGTATTGATGAGGCTAAAATTGCTTTGGATGACCAAAGGAGAAATTTTGACAGACAAAGTAGTCTTTTTAATAAAGGGGTAATTTCAAAAGTTGATCTGGAAAGAGCACAGGTAACTTATGATCAGGCAAAGCAAGCCTACAGTGCCGCAAATAAGAGATATGATATTGTAAAAACTGGAACTACCAAGGGCTATGGTAATTCTGCTAACACATTAATCAGGTCTACGGTAACAGGGATGGTTCTTGAAGTGCCGGTGGAAGTGGGTAATCAGGTGATTGAGAGCAATAACTTTAATGAGGGAACTACTATTGCGGCTATTGCTGATGTGGAGAAAATGATATTTGAAGGCAAGGTGGATGAATCTGAGGTGGGTAAAATAAAGGAAGACCTGCCTTTGGAAATTACAGTTGGGGCGCTTGAGAATATAACTTTTGACGCTATCCTCGATTATATCGCACCAAAAGGGAATGAAGAAAATGGAGCTATTCAGTTTGAAATTAAAGGTACCCTGAAGAAACAGGATTCGGTCTTTATCAGGGCGGGTCTCAGTGCAAATGCATCCATAATCCTGGATAGGGCGGATAGCGTTCTTTCTGTTAAAGAAGCACTTGTTCAATTTGACTCGGAAACAAAAAAACCATTTCTGGAAATTGCTACGGGGGATCAGCAATTTGAAAGAAGAGAAATAGAATTAGGAATAAGTGATGGGATTTATGTGGAAGTGAAGTCAGGAATCGACAAGGAGGATGAGATAAAAGTATGGAATGAAGTAAAGCCAGATGAATTAAAAGGATAGCTTTTTAACACATTTTTTTGAGGTTTATTTGTAACATATTAAGAACTTTTCTGTCCTATAAACGGATTTGAAGAATAACTTAAGACACTAACCATGATTGAAATAAAAAATTTGCACAAATCCTATAAGATGGGGAGTAATGTTCTTCATGTTTTAAAAGGAATCAATTTTACTGTAGAGGAAGGTGAATTGGTTGCAATTATGGGTTCATCCGGTTCTGGAAAATCGACCTTACTGAATATATTGGGGATGCTGGATGTGGCTGATTCCGGAGAATATACCCTGGATGGTGTCCCGATAAAAAACCTCAATGAGACTAAAGCTGCCAATTACCGGAATAAATTTTTAGGATTTATTTTTCAATCATTCAACCTTATTAATTATAAAAGCGCCCTGGAGAATGTGGCTCTGCCTTTATATTATCAGAGAGTTCCCAGAAAAGAAAGACAGGAAAGGGCATTAAAATACCTGGAGCAGGTAGGTCTCAAAGATTGGGCTACACATTTACCAAGTGAACTATCGGGGGGGCAGAACCAACGTGTTGCCATTGCAAGGGCTATGGCTTCAGAACCGAAGGTACTGCTTGCAGATGAACCAACAGGAGCCTTAGACAGCACTACTTCTTATGAGGTAATGGACTTAATTCAGAAAATTAATGACCAGGGGAATACCATTTTGGTGGTTACCCATGAAGATGATATCGCACATATGTGTAAACGAATAGTTTACCTTAAGGACGGTGTTATTGTTGAAGATAAGAAAGTAAAGCAAGTAAGGGCATCAAAATATGTTTAGCAGAGATACATGGATCGAGATATTTAAAACTATCCAAAAAAATAAACTCAGGACCTTTCTTTCCGGTTTTACGGTGGCTCTGGGGATATTTATTTTTGTTTCACTTTTTGGACTCGGAAATGGTCTGATAAACACTTTTGATAAATTTTTCCAGGAAGATGCCACTAATGTACTCTATTTTTTTCCGGGAAAAACCACTGTCCCGTACAAGGGTTATAAATCATCAAGGCGAATTGAATTTGAGAATAGTGACCTGGCAGATATTAAAAAAAATTTTCCCATGTTTCTTGAATATGTAACCCCAAGAATTTCAAGAAACCGGTTGGTGAAATTCAGGGAAGAATCAGATAATTACACTACCACCGGTGTGGATTGGGGTCATCAATTTGCGGAGAAGACAATTATGATGAAAGGGCGCTACCTGAATGTTGAGGATATAAAACACAGCACTAAGTATGCAGTTATTGGGCGTTTGGTGGAGAAAGATCTTTTTGGATCTAAAAATGCCCTTGGTAAATATTTGGATATTGGTGGAAGTGTTTTCAAAGTCATAGGTGTTTTCCAGGACGATGGAGGAGACAGGGAAGAACGTGGAATATATGTCCCGTATACCACTCTTCAACTGATTGAAAAAAACACGGATAAAATAGACCAGATTGTGGTAGCTTTTAAACCGGAGCTTGGTTATATGGGAGCTATGGCATTCGAAAGAAGTCTTGATAAATTTTTTAAAGACAAGAAATTTATAAGCCCGAAGGATCAAAATGGAATTTTCATCAGAAATGTGGCAGATCAATTACAGCAAAATCAGCAATTTGCCCGGGTGCTGCAAATTATAGTTGCTTTTGTTGCCTTTGGGACCATAATTGCCGGGATTATCGGGATTAGCAACATTATGGTGTTTGTTGTTAAAGAACGTACCAAAGAACTGGGCATACGAAAAGCTTTGGGGGCAACTCCCAGGGAAGTTATCAGTACTATTTTACTGGAATCGGTTTTTATTACCACCATCTCAGGTTTTACGGGGATGCTTATTGGGATTGCCCTGCTGAGTTCTTTAGGAGAGAGCTTGTCTGAAAATTATTTTATTTTGAATCCTTATATCAATATAGCGGTGGCTATTTTTGCTACCCTTCTTTTGGTACTATTCGGGGCAGTAGCCGGCTATATTCCTGCCAAAAGAGCAGCACGTATAAAACCTATAATAGCACTTCGAGATGAATAGCATTCGTTTTCTATTTGACAAAAATACCTGGCAGGAAATTTTCGGATCTATTGGAAAAAACAAAACCAGGACCATAATTACCATTGTTGGTGTATTATGGGGTATTTTTATCTATATCGCACTTGCCGGTGCTGCAAAGGGAATGGATAATGGTTTTGAAAAAAACTTTGAATCTGTTGCTAAAAATAGCATTTGGGCCTGGTCACAGAGCACTAGTATACCTTATGCAGGTTTTAAAACCGGCAGGACACTGCGCCTGAAAGTACAGGATGCTACAATCCTGAAAAATCGTATTCCCGAAATTCAGTACATAGCACCTGTAAATACAAAAGGGGCATTTGGAGGGGCTTCGGCACTGACGATACGGGGAATTAAATCCAATAGCTATGCTGTATATGGCTACTTTCCTGAAATTGCTAAGATTGCCACCCAAAAAATTTATGATAACGGAAGGTTTATCAACGATGAAGATATTGCCCAGGCGAGGAAAGTTTGTGTTATTGGTGATCGCACGCAACAGGAACTATTTGATGAAGATGAGGATCCTATCGGTGGCTACATTAGGGTTGAGAACATTTATTTTCAGGTAGTAGGGGTGCATAAGTTTACACAAACCACCCCATTTGGAACAGACGGGGATATTTTTATTCCCTTTACTACCTTTAAAAAACTTTATAATACAGGGGAAGATGCACAATTTTTTACAATAGCGGCATATGATGATGCTGACGTGGTTCAGGTAGAAAAAGATATTAAGGCCGTTTTAAAAAGCATACACAAGGTGCATCCGGAAGATGAACGCGCGTTTGGTGCCTTTAACCTGGGTGAAATTTTTAATAAGATTATTGGGTTTGCCAATGGGATTACTTTTTTATCGCTGATCGTTGGGGTTGCCACCATTCTTGCTGGGGTAATAGGGATTGGAAATATCCTCTTGATATCCGTTAAGGAGCGCACCAAGGAATTGGGCATTCGAAGGGCTTTAGGTGCAACTCCAAGGGAAGTGCGTTCCCTTATTATTTTAGAATCAGTGTTTTTGACCATGATAGCGGGAATTGTGGGTATAATTCTTGGAGCCGGCGTTTTAAGTGTTATAAACAACCTTACAAAGGATATTGATTTTCCGTACACGAACCCTACAGTTCCAATACCATACGTTTTGGGAGCCTTAGCGCTTATGGTGGTATTGGGAACACTAATTGGTTCAATACCAGCCCAGCGAGCTGTAAGTATTAAGCCTATAGATGCATTGAGAGAAGAATAAACATGACCATTAACTATATACTAATAAATTAAGATGAACAAAATTGTAAAATATGTAATGATTGGGATTCTGGGTTTGGGAGCGTTGTGGGCCGCTGCCTTTTTCATAAAATCCAACAGCAAATCGCCAATAACATACGAAACTAAAAAGCCATTTACTTCCAACATAGAGAAGAAAACGGTAGCTACAGGTAAAGTTATTCCTGAAGATGAGATTGAGATAAAACCTCAAATTTCAGGAATTATTGAAAAGATTTACCTGGATGAAGGGGCTCAGGTTAAGGCGGGAGATTTAATTGCTACAATTAAAGTAGTACCTAATGAACAATCCTTAAATCAGTCTCGCGGAAGGGTTAGGAATGCTGAGATTGCCCTGAATAATACGGAAGTTGAATATAAGAGGAATAAGGCTTTATTTGATAAAGGGGTTATCTCCAGCCAGGACTTTAACGTTCTGCAGTTACAATATGATCAGGCCTTACAGGAATTGGATAATGCCCGTGCAGACTATCAGATAATCAGAAGAGGTTCTGCCGGGGGTTCCTCTAGCGCCAATACCAACATCAGAGCAACTGTTACGGGAACTTTGTTGGAAATTCCGGTTAGAGAAGGCGATCAGGTAATTCAGAGTAATAATTTTAACGACGGGACAACCATCGCTACAATTGCTGATTTAGGTAAAATGATTTTTGAAGGAAAAGTTGATGAGGGGGAAGTTGGAAAACTGGAGATCGGCATGCCCCTTGAAATTAGTTTGGGTGCTATTGAAGATCAGAAATTTGAAGCAAAACTAAAGTTTATTGCACCAAAAGGTATAGAAGAATCGGGTGCCGTACAATTTAAAATAGAAGGAGATGTGGTTGTTGGGGATAGTTTTATGATCAGAGCGGGCTATAGTGCCAATGCGTCGCTTGTACTGGAGAAAAAAGACGGCGTTATGGTGATTCCGGAAGCACTTCTGCAATTTGATAAGGAAACAGACAAACCTTATGTTGAGGTGATGGTTGGGGATCAGAAATTTGAGCGTAAAGATGTTGAAATAGGAATTTCTGATGGTGTTAATGTGGAGATTGTCTCAGGTATAACGGTAGATGATGAAGTGAAAGTCTGGAATAAAACGGAGCCGATTAAAAAGGGAGAAGAAGATAAGGAAAGCAAAGAAGATGAGGCCTAACGAGCAGAAATTAGAATAGTCAATCAATTAAAATTATCAAAAAACGACATATGAAATTTAAAGTAACTGTATTGTTATTCCTGTTTGGTATTGGAATGGGAACGGCTCAGAAGAAGATATGGACACTTGAAGAATGTGTCAACTACGCGGTTGAAAACAATCTTACCATTCAACAATACGAATTGGACCTGGAAAACTCCACGATTGATAAATCGGATGCCATTGGGGCCTTTCTTCCCGATTTAAACGGGGCCTTAAATGGGCAGGGCAATACGGGACTGTCTTTTGACCCAACTAATAATCAACCGGTTAATACCACACAATTAACCTCTTCAGGAAGTGTTACTTCTTCAGCGACTTTATTTAATGGCTTAAGAAATATACACAGGCTGAACAGGGCTAAACTTAACGCAATTGCAAATCAATACCGATTAGATGATCTTGTAAATGATATACGGTTAAATGTGGCCATAAACTATTTAAGTATTTTATCCAGTAAGGAAGCTGCAAAAGTAGCCAAAGCCCTATATGCCGTTACCGAACAGGATTTAAACAAAACCAGGGAATTAGTGGAGTCTGGTGTGGTCGCTAAGGGAGATTTATTGGAAATTGAAGCGACGGCCGCAACCCGGGAACAGCAAATTATCAATGCCGAAAACGATGTGCTTATTAATCGTATTAGTTTAGCACAGCTGCTACAGATCACGGATTATGAAAACTTTGATATTTCAGATGTGGATTTTGAAGTACCTGCCGCAGACATATTGAAAAATTCACCAAAGGTTATTTTTGATAAAGCCATGACATACTGGTATGAGACAAAATTTTTTGAAACCAATGTGGAACTGGCCGAAAAAGACCTGTCCATAGCTAAAGGGGCATCTTATCCTACTTTAAGTGCTTTCTTTAATTACAATACCCGCTACTCGGATCAGTTTTTGGATCCTATAACAGGCCAGATAATCCCTTTTAAAGAGCAGCTTTGGATAAATGATGGTATTGGATATGGAGCCCAAATTAATATACCTGTTTTCAATGGTTGGAGCACACGAAATAACATCAAACGCTCACAAATTAATGTCAAAAAGGCCGAATTGGACCTGGCACAGAATAAACTGGACCTGGAAACCAATATAAATCAAGCCTATGTGGATGTAGTAAACAGCTCTAAAGCTTATGAGGCTGCCCTTAAAACAAGAGAAGCCAGGAGATTGGCATTGGAATACTCCCAAGAAAGATTTGATGTTGGTATTATGAATTCATTTGATTATAGCCAGGCCCAGGCCAGGGTAGATAATGCCGAAGCAGAAGTTATACGCACCAAATACGACTATGTTTTTAGAATAAAAGTATTGGAATTCTACTTTGGACTTCCTATAACTCTTGATTAAAGTTAAATAAAAGAATAGTTTGGGCCTGTTGTGTTATTAATACTCAACAGGTCTTTTTATATTTGCTCCACAGTTATGTCACTAATTTTAAATATTGAAACGGCAACCACCAATTGTTCAGTAAGCATCGGTAAAGATGGTAGGATGATTGCTCTGAGGGAAGAGAATAGTGATTCATATTCACATTCTCAAAACTTACACCTTTTTATTAAAGAATCCCTTGAGGCTGCTTCTGTTTCTATGGGTGATCTCAATGCTATAGCAGTTAGCAAGGGTCCCGGTTCCTATACCGGTTTGCGCATAGGTGTTTCTGCCGCAAAAGGACTTTGTTTTGCACTGGACCTTCCTCTTATAGGGATTTCCACATTGAAGAGTATGGCATTTCAGCTTAATTTGCGCAATAGTACTATTATTCCAGTTCTGGATGCAAGGCGTATGGAAGTGTATTCTGCAGTATATAATGCCAAAAATGAGCAGATAAGGGAAACCAGGGTAGAGGGAGTTATATCAGATTCATTTGCTGAATTTGAGGGGCAAGGACCTGTTTATATCATTGGCAGCGGAGCTATTAAGTGTAAGGAAATATCAGAACATCAGAATTTTGTTTTTGATGATTCCATTGTGCCTTCAGCCAAAGAAATGTGCCAGTTATCCTATAAAGAGTTCAGTTTGAATAACTTCGAAAACACCGCATATTTTGAACCGGATTATTTAAAGGATTTTATTGTTCAGCAAAAGAAAAACTAAGTGGATTATCCTGCGATTCAAATACCCCGTTGTAATAATTCAACAAGCTAATAATGTCCTCAACTTTACTTAATTTTAGTTTATTTGAACGCACAAAACTTTTTACATCCTCGCTGCGGTCACTCAGGTGGTAAAAGATATCTTTTTTACCGAGTTCAATCTTGGTTATTGGCTGATCTCCTTTCTTTAAAAAATATTCAAATTTAACCTCATACTTTGCGGGGTTAAGATCATCATATCCATTATCGGGAGCTTCCGCATAAACCAAACGTTTTTTAGGCTGGAGATAAAGAACAACTTCCCCTGTATTGAGTGGATTAAAGTAGCCTTTTGCTAGTTTATTTTTAAAGGAATATAATTTAACCTCATATGTTATACCATCCAGGATTACAATAATGTTTTCTCTTTTCAGCAGTTTTAATGGCTTCTGTTCCTTGCTTAAAAACTCTATTTCATCAGTATAGGCATTATAGCGCATTAACCTGCTTTCTTCCCTATAGTTATCAATGATGGCCGTTCCTTTTTGATAAATTTCATTGAGATATTGCGTACCTGTAATGGGTGCAGCATAGAATGATAATTCCAGCTGTCCATGAGTCATTATTTGAGGATTTCCATTGTACTGCGAAAAACTCAAGGCAGAAACCAAAAAAGTAAGAAGACAAATGATTTTCATATGCTAATGACATTGGTCACTTCTAAATATACAAAATCTATCTTATTTTTCCTAAATTCAGGCAGGATTATGTAGGACTCTTTGAGGAAATGGAATTTCGATATGGGCTTCATCAAACCTTCTTTTAAGCTCTTCCAGCACAAAAAAATGAGCGGTCCAAAAGTCTTCATTTTTAGCCCAAAAGCGCAATGTCAGATTTACTGAACTATCGGCCAATTCGCCCACAAATACCTGTGGCTCAGGATCTTTTAGTATAATTTCCTGCTCCGCGCATATTTCCAACAGGATATCTTTGGCTTTTTTAATATTGGAGCCATAACCAATACCAACATCAATTTTGTCCCTCCTCGTTTCTTCTGCATTGTAATTTATGATGTTATTGTTAGAAAGTTGGCCATTTGGTATAATAGCCAACTGGTTCCCAAAAGTATTTATCTTGGTAGTGAAAATAGTGATTTCCTTAACCGTTCCATCGATTCCTTGTGCAGAGATAAAATCTCCTACTTTAAAGGGCTTAAATAAAAGTATTAATATCCCTCCCGCAAAGTTGGCCAAAGAACCCTGTAGCGCTAGGCCAATGGCAAGTCCGGCAGAACCTAAAACGGCGAGTAATGAAGAAGATTCCACCCCTAATTGTGTAACCACCGCAACAAAGAGAATCACTTTTAAACCTACGCTAATCAAATTCATTAGAAAAGACTCCAGGGTGGGGTCATAATCCTTTTTCTCAAAAAATTTGCGCGTTATGCGGTTGATAAATTTAATAAACCAGAAACCAGCTATTAATATGATAATAGCTGTAATCAAATCAGGTAAAACCTGCCAAAACAAGCTTATGGCACTTTCCACGTGCTTGTCATATTGCGATAAATCTTGCATATGTGTCAATTTTAGGCAATAATATTAAAATAATTCAAATCTATTAAACAAATACAATGAAAAAACCCGCGAATTCGGAAATTCTATCTAAGTTGATTTAATACCTGTTCAATATCTGAGGTGGGTAATTTGCAGGAACCGTGTTCACAGAGGTAAATCAGGGTACTGTTGGCTACAAACCTATCCTGAATTAACGATAACCCACTCTCTTCTTTTGCACCTGCAAAGACCACATTTGGTAAATAAGACTGTTGCATGGCGCCGGCCGTTTGTAAGTAGTCCTCACCCACAATACTTATTTCGTAAAATGGCTTTTGGAAATACAATACCAGATGCAACCAGTTTGCATAACTGGCTGTGTCTTTCTCAAAGCTTTGCTGCATATTCGCGACCATTTGCTGTGAGATGTTTTCGTACTCTTCATCGGGAAAAAATCTGGATAATTTAAACAAATTTCTTGCCATGATAGAATTCGAAGAGGGGATTACATTATCGGCCATTTCTATAGTTCTCCTAATAATGAACGAATCTTGTTTTGGAGTGAAAAAAAACAATCCGCTACTGTCATCTGAAAAATAAGTTATACAATAATCGGATAATTTTTTTGCCTCATACAGCCAGGTTTCATCAAAGGTAATTTCATAAAGTCCGATAAACCCATCTATTACCGAGGCGTAATCTTCCAGATAACCGTTGATGGTGCTTTTGCCATTTTTATGATTATGGTACAGGCTGCCATCTTCCTTTAAAAATGTTTCCTTGATAAAAGCGGCATTTTTTAAAGCCAGTTTCAGATAATTATCATTTTTGATAAACCTGTAGGCGTCTGTCAATCCCTTCAGCATCAATCCATTCCATGAACAAAGGATTTTATCATCTAATCTGGGGCGTGGTCTCTTGTCCCGGACCTTGTTTAATATTTCTTTACATTCTGCAATGGATTTTTTCAGCTCTGGAACAGAAAGTTTGTGCTTTTTGGCAATTTCTTCCTCCGAAGCGTCCCTGATTAATACGTAGTTGCCATGTTCCCAAAGGCCATAGTCGTTTATGTTGTAATAGTCTTTGAAAAGCTCAAATTTATCGGCGAGGAGGTTTTGTAATTCTGCCTTCTGCCAGGCGTAAAATGCCCCTTCTACCAATTCTCCGGATTCATTTAGGCTATCAGCATCCAATGAGGCATAAAAAGCATTATTATCATCCATAAGCTCTGTTGTTACAAATGCTATCGTTTCTTCCACCACCTTCTTATACAGGGGGTTTTTCGTTACGGCATACGCCTTGGAATATAAACTTATTAATTGGCCATTGTCATACAGCATTTTTTCAAAATGAGGGACATGCCATTTAACGTCAACGGAGTATCTGGAAAATCCACCTCCCAAATGATCGAAAACTCCTCCATAGGCCATTTTGGTTAGCGTTAAATTGACGTACTCCAGGATATCATTATTTTCTCTGGCAATTCCATAATGCAATAAAAAGTCGAGGTTTCCGGGCATCATGAATTTGGGAGCCCGGTTGTAACCACCATAATTATGATCAAAATAGCGGGACCATTTCTTTACATAATCATCTAATTGATCTTCGGTTATAAAATTGGAGTTAGAATTGACTTCCAAAAGGTTAATTGCCTTAATTCCCTCGGCGAGGTCTTTGGCGTAATCATTAATTTTATCGGGCTGTTCCCTGTGCAGTCGTGTGAGTTCATTCAATACCTTCATCCAATCCTCTTTCTTTACATAAGTGGCTCCCCAAAAAGGACGTCCGTCAGGTAAAGTAACTACATTTAAAGGCCATCCACCCCTGCCCGTCATCATTTGAAGTGCATCCATATAAAGATGATCAATATCCGGCCGTTCTTCCCTGTCTATTTTTATATTGACAAAGTTTTCATTCATCAGTTTTGCCACTTCTTCATCTTCAAAGCATTCTTTTTCCATGACATGGCACCAATGGCAGGCTGCATAGCCAATACTGATGAGCACTAATTTATTTTCATTTTTGGCTTTTTCCAGAACAGTTGCGCTCCAGGGCTCCCAGTTTACCGGATTATGAGCGTGCTGTAAAAGATAAGGACTGCTTTCATTAATGAGGGCATTGGTGTGTTTGTATGACATAGTTTCTTTTTTTTGAGAACAGCCATTTAAGGTTATTAATAATAAAAGGACAATGTGTCTGAATTTGGACATATACAAAGTTACTACTAAAAATAGAGCATAAAAAAAGCGCCAAATAGGCGCTATTTTTATTTTTTATTCAGCTTACTTGACTTCAAAAGTGATTTTAACATTAACGCGATAGTCGTCTATCTTCCCATCTTTCACAGTGGCACTTTGTTCATTTAAATAAATTGAACGGATATTTTTAACGGATTTGGATGCCTGAGCAAGTGCATTTTTGGTAGCATCTTCCCAGCTTTCACTGGAATTAGCCAATACTTCAATAACTTTTAAAATGGACATAATTCTTTTTTTTTGGTGTTTCGTTAAGATAGCAAATAAAAAGGGAAGGGCCATTAAATCATTGGTAAATTATCCATTTAGTGCGACCACCTCTGATACTTTATCTCCCAACATATTTTTTAACATGGTTTCTATGCCATTTTTAAGTGTATAGGTAGAGGAAGGACAGCCACTGCATGCCCCCTGGAGAATGACATTTACTGTTTTGCTTTCTTCCTCATAGGATTGAAAAAGAATATTGCCACCATCGCTGGCCACGGCAGGTTTTACGTATTCTTCCAGAATATTGATGATCTCAAGTGAAGTGTCATCCAAAGTTTCATTAACCGTTTGGGGATTTGATTCGCTGACAGATTGTACAGAAGCCACCTCACTGGAAACGACTTCATTTCCATCAGCGATAAAATTTCGGATCAATTCACGGAGTTCCATGGTAATCTCATCCCAGCTGGCCACATCATATTTGGTAATGGAAACATAGTTTTCATCCATAAAAACCTCTTTTACATAGGGCTGGTGGAAAAGTTTTTGGGCAAGATCAGAACCTTTTGCATCATCAAGGTTTTTAAATTCAAACATGGCAGGGACAATTTTCCTGTTTGCTACAAATTTCATTACGGCTGGATTTGGTGTAATTTCAGCATATATGGTAATGGCAACTTTCTTTTGATCAACCTCTTCATTAACTATAGGTTCCCCTGCGTTTAAATATTCAACCAATTGTTGTGCAACCTCATCCTTAACAGATGGCCAATCCACTATATCAAAGCGCTCCAGAGCTATGAAATTCCCTGAAATATATACGGTTTTTATGAAAGGAAGGTAGAATAATTGCTGAGCAAGTGGAGAATTTTTGGCATCATCAATATTTTTGAATTCGAAATTACTCCCACTCGTGAGAAAATGATTTGTTTCAAATTTTAAAATGGCGGGGTTATTGGTTTCTATAACTGTAATTACGTATTCTTTCATAGTATTTGTTTTCCACAAAAATACAACCATTTTCCCTTCTTCCACATATATAATAATGTTGTATTTCAGCCGTTATACTTTATATTTGGATGAAATTGCAACAAATACGCCCTATTCCTTGATGAAAAAACTCCTGTTCGCTTTGTTTACTTTTGTGGCTTTTTCCACCTCTTTAAAGGCACAGGAGGGCATTCCTGTGTATTTTGATTATTTGGCAGACAATTACTATTTGGTATTTCCGTCTATGGCAGGTATAAGTGAGGGAGGAAAAATAAGACTCACGGCGAGGAAACAATGGTTCAGCGTAGATCAGGCACCAAGTATGCAGACACTTAGCGCAAATTACAGGATTCCTGAGAGCCCCAGTGGAGTAGGGGTTATTATTTTTAATGATGCCAATGGGTATCACTCACAGACAGGCGCAAAACTGACTTACGCCCACCATTTACAGCTGGGCCCCGAAATCAGAATATTAAACCAGCTGTCCTTCGGTTTGAACGCTGGCTTTATTCAGAGTAGCCTTGATGAAACCGAATTCAGGTCCGTAATCCCCGATCCCATAATTACGGGAGGGAAAAATAGTGTGGGGTATTTCAACATAGATTTAGGGATGTCCTATAACTATATGGAATTTTATGTCAACTTTGCCGCCCTGAATATCCTGGGTACAGGACGGGACCTTTATACAGCTATCGAATTTGATAATTTAAGAAGATATCTGATTAATGCAGGCTACATATTTGGTAAAGGCTTATGGAAGGTTGAACCATCTGTCCTTTTTCAATTAACAGATTTTACGAGAGAGAAAACGGTAGATATTAATGCAAAGGTCTATAGAGAATTAGGCTTTGGCACCCTTTGGGCAGGACTGTCTTACAGAAGGAGTTTTGATGGTGCCCAGTTCCAGGTGGATGGGACTCTTGGAGAACAGCGGCTTCAGCTGTTTACCCCTATTGTTGGTATTAATGTAAATAGATTTATGTTCTCTTATAACTATTCCTATCAATCCGGAGATATTAGACTGGATAACGGTGGCTTTCATCAGATTACACTGGGATATGACTTTGGCCCTACAAGGGAAAACAGATACGACTGTTTCTGCCCAAGCGCAAACTAAAAAAGGGCTTAACAGCATATGCTGCCAAACCCATTTTTACTTGATACTACAGATTTAATTTACTCCCATTTGAAATTTTTGCCGGAAGCCTGTCTTTTTATGGCATTTAACATAGCACTTTCAAGCTCGCCCTTTTCCTGTGAAGCATTTTTTTGGATATAGACCTCCCGCTTTGCATTCAGTTCCTGTATTTCCTCCTGAATCCTCCTGCGTTCTACCTTTTTCTCACTTATAAATGCAGTTAGTTCTGCTTTGGACTTATTCCTAAGGGAACTCGGTAATTCTTCTTTTTTTAGCGCAGTAACATCAAATTCATCCTCCTCGGAGGCATCTATAAGATCCCAGGTTGAGTTCTTATACATCGCGGAACTTTTACTAACTGCCCGCTGCACTGCTACCGCCTCTTCCAGTTCCATGGCGTTATTGTCCTGTCGGGATTGCAATTCGAGTTTTGCATTTCCCGTTGCACCATACGAAATATAAGTACTATTCAATTTAGAATTAAGTTGAATGATGATGTCATCGTAAGGCGTGCTGAAATGAACAATCTGTTTGTTGTGATTTATAGCCATATATTCTCCTCCGGTAAGGGTGGCACCCTTTTTCCATTCCGTGTTAATCCCCTGCTGATAATCGCCACAAAAGATGGTATTTACAATAACCTCTTTTTCTTTGGCATTAATCACTGCATCCTTATAATTTAGTTTTCCTTGTGTAAAAGGTTCATTTCCCGCTATAAATATCATTTTTAAATTGTCAGGATTCTTACCCCAGTCCAACTGGCGCAATGAAGTTTGAATAACTTCTCCGCAGTATTCTTCCCCGCCATTGGTGCTTAATGAAAAAAGCTTTTCGGAAATCTCATCCAGATCCCTGCTGAATCCGATAACCTGCTGAATATAGCCTTCCCTTGAGGAAAGCCCGTCATTTCCATATTGGTAAAGCGCAATCTCTAAATTGGGCCTGTGTCCATTTCCGCATTTTGCATAGGAGAACTGATTTACAATGTCCCATAGCTGTGCCTTGGCCTGATTAATCAGCCCATCCATGCTATTGCTTGTATCCAGCAGCAGTGCAATTTTTACCGTATTGTTGTCATTGTCCTTTTTCCCAAATAGGATTTGTTCCACCCCGGAACCATTTATTACCTTCTCGCTTTTGGCAGTAAAACCGAAAGCAGTTCCAATAGTGAGACTTAAAAGTATAAGACCCGTAATGTGTTTTAAATTTTTCATCATGTCAATTTTTAATGATTATTCCTGACTAAAAGTAGGCCTGAAATTTTTCAAAAAAAATAAGGAATGAGCCAAAGGGCCATCTGAGTGAGTAAAATGGAACGATGATTGTGTAAAGCCTGTTAATCAGGTCTAAACACAGCAGGATTTGAAATATCCGCATTTTTTAATGCGATATAAATCAAGTAAGTTTATCCTAATAAATGCAAATCATGAAAAAGAACCGCTACCTGTTTATGGTTTTTTGTCTCGTCCTGTTTACAGGCTTTTCTCAGCCTCAAAAGAAGGCGGAAGATTCAGGTGAAACCTCCTATTCGGTTTTTTTGGATTCAGCGAAATTGTACAGGAAAGCCAATATTGCCAAAAGCATAGACTTTATTGCACAGGCAATTGGTAGCCTCGGCAAAGACCCAAATAAGCAGCAACTCGCCCTGGCTCTGACAAATTTGGGTGAGGTTTATCAATATCACAAGCAATACGATCTCGCCATTTCTAACTACACAGACGCACAGGAGGCTTATAAAACATCCAGGACAGCTTTATTGCTTGGTAAGGCCTGCATTCAATCCGGAGCCTACGAAAATGCTGCAACGGTATTGCATCCCCTCGAGGAAATAACGGGATTGGTACCTTATCAAAAAATCGAATTATATGAGTTATTGGGAGATACCTACAAGGGATTTGGCGAAACTAATAAGGCCATAACCTATTATGAAGAAGGCCTGGTAGTGGCCAGGAAAAACCAGGTTAGTCCAAAAATACCCGATTTAAATTCTAAAATAGCGGATGCTTATGCCCAGGCTAACAGGCTGGAAGAAGCGGAAAGTTATTACGGGAATTCACTGGAGCTTTCCGGGCAACAGGCTCCTCAAAGGGCTATACAGGAAAAGGAAAAGGTAGCGGATTTCTACAATAAGAAAAATCAGTATGACGATGAAATAAAATTGAGGAAGAAAAGCCTGAATGAATTACAGGCACTGCCGGGGTCGGTTGCCAAATCTGCAGCAGTTTCCTACGATTCAGATTCTATTACTTCGCAACGCATTAATTACAAGATTGCAAATGCCTATGCCGCACAGGATAAATTTGTTGAAGCCATACCGTATTTGGAAGAGAGTATAAAAGAGGCCCGGAGTGAAAACGACCTGATTGTACAAAAAGATGCCACCCGTAAACTTTCTGAGGTGTACAGGGACAAAGGCGATTTTTCCAAAGCGTTTGAAACCTATCAGAAATATGTTGCCATTGTAGATACGCTATATCTTCGAAAAGAACAGGAGATTTCTCAGGCTTCCAGGTTAAGCCGGGAAATTGCAACCAGTCAAAGCAGGATTACAGGCCTGGAAAAAGAACGGGAACTTTCACAGAGTAAATACGACCTTGCATTAACAGAACAGCAATTGGCCCTGGAAAGTAATAAAAGGCAAAAATGGATAATCTACTCTCTCGTGCTGGTAATATTCCTGACTGCCCTGGCCGCTTACTTTTTTTACAGAAGCAACAGACAACAGCAATTGGCAAATAATTTATTGGCCCTGAAGTCATTGCGTTCTCAAATGAATCCGCACTTTATATTTAATGCGCTGAATTCTGTAAATAATTACATTGCCAAAAATGATGAACGAAGCGCTAATCGCTATTTAAGTGAATTCTCGACTTTAATGAGGGCTGTGCTTGAAAACTCTGAAGAAGATTTTATTACGTTGGCCAAGGAATTGGAGCTAATTGAGCTTTATGTAAAACTGGAACATTCACGTTTTCCAGAAAAATTTGATTATTCGATAGAGCTAGATGAAAAAATTGATACAGAAGCATTTCAGATTCCTCCTATGCTGCTTCAGCCCTATATAGAAAATGCAATTTGGCACGGACTTCGATACAAAGAAGAAAAAGGATCGCTAAAAATTGAATTGTTTCAAAAAGGGACGGAGGTAATTGAAATCCGGATTACAGATAATGGGATAGGAAGAAATAGGTCACGTGAGTTAAAAACAAGCAATCAGATAAACCAAAACTCCAAAGGGATGGGAAATATTAAAAAACGGATAGCAATTCTCAATGCGATGTATAAAGATAAGGTGTCTGTTTCTGTAACAGACCTGAATGAAGATACAACGGGTACCAGGGTGATTTTAACATTAAGAAAGGCGGGATGAAACTTAAGGCAGTTATTATTGAGGACGAAAGCAGCAGCAGGGAAATTCTACGGAATTACCTCGCCAAATATTGTAAAAATGTAAGCTTGCTGGGTGAGGCCGCCGGTGTTAGGGAGGGGCTACAACTTCTTGAGCAAATGCAGCCTGATATTGTGTTTTTAGATGTGGAAATGCCTTTTGGAAATGCCTTTGATCTCCTGGATCAGTTGCCGGAAAGAGCTTTTGAAACGGTATTTGTAACGGCTTACAATACATATGCCCTGGAAGCCTTGAACAATCATGCAGCCTATTATTTGATGAAGCCAATTAACATAGATGAACTCATCAAAGCGGTCTCCTATGTTACAGAAATAAAAGAAAAGGAAAATGCACTGGAAGATCGGATTCTTAAATCAAAATTGAATAAAGCCGAAGGTAAAATTACACTGCCCCAACAGGATGGATTTCAGGTGTTAAATATTGCCGAGATCATCTATTGCAAGGCCGATGACAACTACACCGAAATCTGTCTGGAAAACAAAAAATTCGTGGTAAGCAAGACTTTGAAGTATTTTGAAGACGCTCTTGCCGATTTTCCTTTTGCACGCATCCATAAATCGTATCTTGTGAACGTAAATGAAGTTGTAAAATATAGAAAAGGTAAGGGGGGTAGTGTGTTGGTATCCAATGGAAAAGAATTATTGGTTTCCGCTTCTAAAAAGAAACAATTATTATCGTATTTTGAATAACTTTCCGGTTTTCAACAGGGCATTTAAAGAGTACAATTAGTATGATTATAAAAACAGTTAACGGTAAAACGCCACAGATGGGAAAGGATTGTTTTATCGCCGAGAATGCAACTATAGTGGGTGAAGTTAGCATGGGAGATCAGTGCAGTATTTGGTTTAATGCCGTGGTAAGGGGGGATGTCAATTATATTACCATGGGGAACAAGGTTAATGTGCAGGATGGCGCCGTTATACACGGGACCTATCAAAAATCAGCGACTATTATAGGAAACAATGTTTCCATTGGCCATAATGCCCTGGTTCACGGCTGTACCATAAAAGATAATGTTTTAATAGGTATGGGCAGTATAGTCATGGACGGGTGTGTGGTGGAAAGCAACAGCATTATTGCTGCCGGTGCGGTGGTAACCACAGGGACCCATGTCCCGGAAGGATCCGTTTTTGCCGGGATGCCGGCTAAAAAAATCAAGGATATCAGCACGGAATTGAGTTCCGGGGAAATAGACCGGATAGCAAATAATTATGTAAAATATTCCGGCTGGTTTAAAGAAGATTAGCTTTAAAAACTTATTATGATTATTTTTACAACTTCAAAAAATTCACTGGAATGAATGCATTTATTTTTCCCGGACAAGGGGCACAGTTTTCGGGAATGGGACTCGATCTGTATGAAAAGTACCCATTAGCTCAGGAGCTATTTGAAGAAGCCAACGAAATACTTGGATTCCGGATTACAGATATCATGTTTGAAGGATCTCCGGAAGATTTAAAACAAACCAAGGTTACGCAACCTGCTATTTTTTTACACTCGGTAATTTTGGGTAAAATTATGGGAGAAGATTTAAAGCCCGATATGGTTGCGGGCCATTCCCTGGGGGAATTTTCTGCATTGGCATCTAATGGTGTATTAAGTTTTGAGGACGGCTTGCTATTGGTTTCAAAAAGGGCAGCAGCCATGCAAAAGGCCTGTGAACTGGTTCCTAGCACCATGGCGGTTGTATTGGGCCTGGAAGATGGGGTTGTAGAAAAAATTTGTGCAGCGACAGAGGGTATAGTGGTTCCCGCGAACTACAATTGCCCCGGGCAATTGGTTATTTCCGGCGAAGTGGAAGCCGTAAACAGAGCTTGCGTAGCCTTAAAAGAAGCCGGTGCCCGCAGGGCCCTGGTATTGCCGGTGGGCGGGGCATTTCATTCACCTTTGATGCAGCCTGCCAGGGAAGAACTGGCGGCAGCTATTGAGCATACTACTTTTAGTGATCCCAGCTGTCCTGTTTATCAAAATGTGACCACCACGGCTGTTTTAAATGTGGATGAAATTAAGCAAAACCTGATCTCTCAGCTTACGGCTCCGGTAAAGTGGACGCAAAGTGTACAGCATATGGTTGCAGATGGTGCAAGCATGTTTACAGAGGTGGGCCCGGGTAAGGTACTGCAGGGACTGGTCAAAAAAATTGAACCGGCGGCAGAAGCCACTTCGGCTGAGGTATCTTAGAAGAAATATACATAGATTTAGTAGTTCAACCGAAAAAGTAAGTTTTAAGCCTTATTATTAGTCAGAAGACTACATTTTTAGTAATATTGATTCCCTATTTTACCTAACCTGCGTTAACTGCTATGGTTTGAATTTTTATGAATTCAATGATGATAATTATGGGTGAAAACCTTCGAGATATATTTTTATTTGTGGATGTCAGATCAAGAAGTTTTTAAAAAAGCTTTCTTTTTTAGGGCTGTTTTTGCTTTTATATGTAAGTGGGTACGGGCAGGATCCTATCAGTATTTCCAATGTTACTGCAGTTGAGGGCAATACAGGAACGACGATTTTTATTTTTACAGTAAGCGTAGATGCGGCAGGCACGGCGAACGGTGATATAAGTTTTAATTTTAATACAACTGATATTAGTGCAACTGCAGGCTCAGATTATGTTGCTATTGCAGGGGGTAACGGCATAATTCTAGATGGTGACCCTAGCACTACAATAACTGTGACTGTAAATGGAGATACAGATGTCGAAGGTAATGAGACCTTTACTGTGAACCTAAGTAATCCTGGAAATGCTACTATTACTAATGGGACTGGGTTGGGCACAATAACTAATGATGACAGCCAGATTTCCATTGGCGCCGGTGTGACACTTAACGAAGGCAACAGCGGTACAACGGTCTTTGGTTTTACGCTAAACCGTACCGGGGATATATCCGGAGCTGCCACGGTTAATTATGCTGTCACAGGCAGTGGTGCAAACCCGGCAAATGGGGCTGACTTTGTGGGCGGTATATTTCCTAATGGTACTGCAAGTTTTACTGCGAACTCCGCTACAGCAACCCTCGATATAAATGTAAGCGGTGATGTCACCGTAGAGGCTAACGAAACTTTTACCGTTACCTTGAACGGTCCGAGTGGTGGAGCGACCCTTGGTACGGCGACTTCAATTGGCACAATAACTAATGATGACAGCCAGATTTCCATTGGCGCCGGTGTGACACTTAACGAAGGCAACAGCGGTACAACGGTCTTTGGTTTTACGCTAAACCGTACCGGGGATATATCCGGAGCTGCCACGGTTAATTATGCTGTCACAGGCAGTGGTGCAAACCCGGCAAATGGGGCTGACTTTGTGGGCGGTATATTTCCTAATGGTACTGCAAGTTTTACTGCGAACTCCGCTACAGCAACCCTCGATATAAATGTAAGTGGTGATGTCACCGTAGAGGCTAACGAAACTTTTACCGTTACCTTGAACGGTCCGAGTGGTGGAGCGACCCTTGGTACGGCGACTTCAATTGGCACAATAACTAATGATGACAGCAATGTAATTTCCATTGGCGCCGGTGTGACACTTAACGAAGGCAACAGCGGTACAACGGTCTTTGGTTTTACGCTAAACCGTACCGGGGATATATCCGGAGCTGCCACGGTTAATTATGCTGTCACAGGCAGTGGTGCAAACCCGGCAAATGGGGCTGACTTTGTGGGCGGTATATTTCCTAATGGTACTGCAAGTTTTACTGCGAACTCCGCTACAGCAACCCTCGATATAAATGTAAGCGGTGATGTCACCGTAGAGGCTAACGAAACTTTTACCGTTACCTTGAGCGGTCCGAGTGGTGGAGCGACCCTTGGTACGGCGACTTCAATTGGCACAATAACTAATGATGACAGCCAGATTTCCATTGGCGCCGGTGTGACACTTAACGAAGGCAACAGCGGTACAACGGTCTTTGGTTTTACGCTAAACCGTACCGGGGATATATCCGGAGCTGCCACGGTTAATTATGCTGTCACAGGCAGTGGTGCAAACCCGGCAAATGGGGCTGACTTTGTGGGCGGTATATTTCCTAATGGTACTGCAAGTTTTACTGCGAACTCCGCTACAGCAACCCTCGATATAAATGTAAGTGGTGATGTCACCGTAGAGGCTAACGAAACTTTTACCGTTACCTTGAACGGTCCGAGTGGTGGAGCGACCCTTGGTACGGCGACTTCAATTGGCACAATAACTAATGATGACAACAATGTAATTTCCATTGGCGGCAATGTAACACGTGACGAAGGCAACAGTGGTACAACGGTCTTTGGTTTTACGCTAAACCGTACTGGGAATATATCCGGAGCTGCCACGGTTAATTATGCTGTCACAGGCAGTGGTACAAACCCGGCAAATGCGGCGGACTTTGTTGGCGGTGTTTTGCCTAACAATGTGGCAAATTTTATTGCGGGCTCCGCTACAGCAACCCTCAATATAAATGTAAGCGGCGATATTACAATAGAACAGAACGAAACTTTTACCGTCACTTTGAGTGGTCCGAGTGGCGGAGCGATCCTTGGTACTGCGACTTCAATTGGTACAATAACTAACGATGACGGTTGTGCTGCTGGCACTTCTGCCCCGGTTTTAAATGCTGCGGTACCCACGGAATTATGTGATAGCAGCGGTCAGGATTTAGATGCCTATACAAATACACCGGCACCACCTAACTCCGAGCTAATCTGGAGTACTAATTCAGACCCATTAAATACAGGGGCGCATTTAGGAAGTAGCGTTGTTACTTCGGATGATAGATACTATGGATTTTTCTATGATGCCATAAATGATTGCGCCAGTCCTGTATTGCAGATTGATTTGGTATTTAATACCACACCTTCTGCTGGTATTACTACAAATACAGCGGCCTGTAATCGAGGAAACAATAGTAGAACAAGAGTAGATTTAGACGACTTCATTACAGGGGAAGATCCTGGGGATTGGGCCTGGACCAGCGGCCCGACGGAGGTAACTCCGGATATTTTCAATAGGGTTCAGTTTGATGATGTTGATGATGATGACCTGGGGGTATATGTATATACCTATACCACCAATACAGCTCAGGGAGCTTGCTCAGAGGCCACAAGCACTGTTGCAATAACTGTAACCGCATGTGAATTCGATTGTGATGTTGCACCTCCGCAAATTATACCAGGTGTACCTACAGCATTTTGTGACGAAATACCAGCTGCTGTTAGTTTGGATGATTATACGGATGGCAGCGCACCTTCAAATACCATTTTAGTCTGGAGCAGGAATCCCAACCCAACGGATCCGAGTGATCATTTGACTCAGGCCGAGGAAGACAACCCCACCGCTGGTACATACTATGCATTTTTTTATGCTACCAATGACTTATGCTGGAGTCCTTCCTCAAACATTACGCTTGTAATTAATAGTACACCTGTAATAACGGGCACAACGAGTGACACTCTCTGTGGGTCCGGGCAGGCAGTACTAACTGTCGAGGGAGATATTCCCAACGGCACAAATGATCCCAATTTTAACTGGTATGCCACAGAGACCAGTACACTTGTTTTATCTAATTCTAACACTTATACCACACCTATTTTAACGGAGACTACTACCTTTTGGGTAGAGGCTACAGCTAATGGCTGTACTTCTGCCAGGGAGGCGGTAACCGTTACCGTAAATTTTGAACCATCTCCGGGAACCCCGGTTAATAGTGCTGCATGCAGTGTTGCAGACAACGGCCCAACCACTGTTGATCTGGATAACCTGCTTACGAGTGCCGATGCCGGCACCTGGGCGGTAACCACAGACCCTTCGGGAAGCGTTGTAATTGGCGGTCAAAATGTCGTGGATTTTACAGGACTGGCAGATGGGGATTATGTATTTACCTTTACCACATCAGGAGCTGTGCTGCCTTGTACCAACCAATCAGTTGATGTAACGGTTTTTGTGAGCGATTGCAGTACAGGTTTAGATACGGACCTGGAAATTACAAAAAGTGTAAATACTCCAAGTGCCATAATTGGAGAGGAAGTGATTTTTACTGTTACCGTAAACAATCTTTCCAATAGCGGGGTGCAGGATGTGGTTATTGAGGATGTCTTGCAAAGTGGGTTTGAATTTGTTTCCCAAACCAGTTCTGCTGGCAGTTACAACGAAGTTCTGGGGGAATGGCTGATTGATGAAATACTGGCTTTGGAAAGTGCCACCCTGCAAATTACTGCAGTAGTATTAAATGATGGAGTTTATACCAACACCGCGGCCCTTATAAGTTCATTTCCTGTAGACGGGAATCCCAATAATGATTCCGCAACGGTAACGGTTAATATTGGGGTGCCAGAAGGAGTGGACCTGTTAATTGAAAAAACTGCTGAGAGCGCAAACCCATTGGTAGGGGATGAAGTGGTATTTACCATAGGTGTCACCAACCAGTCACTGGAAGGTACGGTATCCCAAATTGTAGTTGAAGATATAATACCGGATGGTACTGATAGTGAGTTCCAGTATGTATCTCATACGCAAAACCTGGGGGAATATGACCGTGCAAGTGGCTTATGGGTAATACCCGGCTTACAGTTTGACCAGACGGCAATACTCCAGATTACGGTAGTGGTTACCAAATCAGGTATTTACGGCAATACCGCAGAAATTATCAGTCCTACTCTTGTGCCAGGAGCGAATCCGGAAGCATTTGTCCGTGTCAATATAAACGAACCAACCAACACCGAACCGGGATTCCTTTTCAATGAATTTTCACCCAATGGGGATGGCACCAATGATTTACTGAAAATAAATAACCTGGAGAATTATCCCAACAACTTCCTTCAGATATTTGACCGATATGGAAATAAAATATTTGAAGCCGGCGGTATGACAGATGGGAATACCTGGGATGGGACAAGAAACGGGGAACAGGTACCGGAAGGCACGTATTTTTATATACTGGATTTAGGTGATGGTTCAGAAGTTAGAAAAGGCTGGATTCAGCTCATAAGATAATTTAAATAATGACTTGTAAAACAAGCAGATCTTTAGTTCGAAACGTCTTTTTTATACTGGGCTTTTTACTTGCCATAGTTAGTAAAAGTTATTCTCAACAGGAACCACAGTATACCCAATATATGTACAATATTGGCAGTTTCAACCCTGCCTATGTGGGTACGGTTGAAAATATGGATATTACCGGCCTGTACAGGGCCCAGTGGATTGATATAGAGGGTGCGCCAAGGACGATAAGAGTTGGGCTTAATTATCCGTTTACCAACGATAAAATGGGTCTTGGGTTTAATGTGCAAAGTGATCAGCTGGGTCCAACGACAAATACATTTGTAGATATTTCTTACTCCTACCAACTAATGCTTTCAGCCAACACAAAATTGTCTTTTGGTGTTAAGGCAGGGGGGTCATTTTTAAATGTGGATTTTTCCAAAGGGGATTTTGAAAACCCCGGGGAGCCTATTTTAGGACGGGAGCAAATCAGCAATTTTTACCCTACGGTAGGAGCGGGTTTATTTTTGTATCAGGAGAAATGGTACTTTGGGGTATCAGCACCTAACTTTTTGCCCGGAGGGCTATATAATGATGACGTGGCCCAGGTTTTAGATGATAAGCTGCAGTTTAATTTTATAGGGGGCTATGTTTTTGATTTATCTGAAAAACTTAAATTTAAACCTGCATTTTTGATAAATACAATTTCGGGGGCACCGGCGACCATAAACGGGTCTGCCAATTTTTTAATTAATGATGTATTTACCGTAGGAGCTTCTTACAGGGTGGACAATGCAATAAGCGGGCTGGCAGGATTTCAGGTGTCCAATAGTATGTTCGTTGGATATTCCTATGATTATAACACCAATCCTATTGGAAAATATAGTAGCGGTTCACACGAAATAATACTAAAGTTCTATGTTGGAAGAGGCGCTAAAACTAAATCAGATAAAAACGAAAATCTAAAGGGCAAACCAAAACAAATAGATTCACCAAGGTTTTTCTAAACGTAAAGGCAATGAAATATAACTTCTTAATTCTGATAGCTTTTTTGTTTGTAAACAGTTTTTCTTATTCCCAGGATGAAAAATCGAAAGGTGATGACTTCTTTTTTATGTACAAATATCCCCAGGCTATTTTGGAATACCAAAAGGAAAAAAATGATAAACCCTTAAGTAAAAGACAGACACTCAACCTGGCAGATGCTTATTTGCGCACCGACAGTTATAAAAATGCCATGGACACATATCTTTCCATATATAAGGAGGATACTAGAAATTTCTACTTATCACTTTAATAATATGTTGCAGGCCATGGCCAAAACTTCCGGCCAGGAAAGAGTGAAGGCCTTTCTTGCAACAAAGACAGATGTCTTATCCAATGAGCTCTTGGAAAACGCGGAATTTAATTATGAACTTCAGGAGTCTGAAATAGCCAATGACCTGGATTATAAAATATTTAATATTAATGCCAATGGCCCGGCCTCTGATTTTTCACCATCATTTTACAAGGATGATAAATTGCTTTTTACCAGTACCAGAAGTCCAAAAGCAAACAGGAAAAATGCAAACAAAGAAAGTGAATTCCTGGAAATCTTTGTTGCCAAAGTAGGGGTTGATGGACAGATTCTCAACCCTAACCCGTTTTTAGATATTCCTGCATCTGATTTTCATCAGGCGACCCCTTTTTATTCTGAAACCAAGGATGCTGTATTTTATGTAAGCTCCAATGCAGAAGATGATCAGCTGACTTTTGATGAAAACGGAAAAAATAGCCTGGCCGTTATGATGGCTGCCAGGGTATAGAATCTTCGCAATACCTATTAAGGGACCCAAGTACCTCTTTTTATTATCCGTTCTATGATGCAAATACGGACAGGCTTTATTTTGCAGCTAATTTCCCTGAAGGATTTGGTGGTACAGACCTTTATTATGTAAATACAAGTGAAGGTAGGATTATGTCTGCACCCATAAATTTGGGACCCAGGATAAATACTCCGGGGAATGAAGTCTCCCCATTTATTTTTGAAAATAGTTTTTATTTTGCTTCTGACATCTTTTACGGATTGGGAGGTATGGATATATATAAATCGGAAATACAAGGTGATAAAACTTTTAGCATCCCCGTTAATTTAGGTTTAGGCCTTAATTCAGAAGAAGACGATTTTGGGTTCATTATTAAAAACAATACAACCGAGGGACTTACAGGATATTTTTCATCCAACAGGCCTGAAGGTAAAGGCAAGGATGATATCTATGGGTTTACACGTTGCCGATAAACCGGGTCTTAAAACATTGGTGTTGAGAGGTCTGGTTACCAATACAAACTCCAAAAAAGCAGTTTCTAAGGCAGCAGTAAAGGTTTACGATATGGATCAAAACCTGATCAGGGAAATATATACTCAGGAAGATGGCACGTACAGATTGGAAATTCCATTGAGAGAATCACTTTTATTTGAGGTTTCCAAAGAACGGTATTCTGCACAAATCCGGTCTTTTGATAAAGCTGCAATCGAAAGCCTTATGGAGAATGGATCAGTGGATGCAGAATTGTTATTTCTGGATGATCTTGTGGAAGAAAAGGAGGATCAGACGGTTATCAAGTTAAATAAGTTCTATTTTCAAAAAGGCAGGTACGCCATAACTCCTGAGGTGGCCGCTGAACTTGACAAAGCTGTGCTAGTGGTAAAAAGTTTTCCTCAACTGCAATTGCGAATAGAATCCCATACCGATAGCCGTGGTGGAAGTGCTACAAATTTTAAATTATCGCAGCAACGTGCAGACGCTATAAAGGACTACCTGGAACAGCATGGTGTTTCTAGTTCAAATATTTTGTACTCCATAGGTTACGGAGAGGATAAAATAATCAATTCTTGTAAAAATGGCGTATACTGTCTGGAGCAATTGCATAATCAGAATGAGCGGCAGTTAATAGTTGTCTTAAATTACGACCTCTTATATTAAGGTTCTTTCCATTCCTTCAGGAAATTTCTTTAACAATCTACAATGGCACGTTAGCAGGATGGGCCGTGATGATTGCTATATTATTTTAATACGGTCTAACCAAAATTTTACTCCGGTATAACTTTTAATTATTGGGAATACTTATATTTAGGGAAATAAATTTTATATGAGTCGCACTTCTAAAGCTAAGGGATATTGGAAAAAAAACCTGCAATACCTATCAATTTTGTTAGGTATTTGGTTTTTGGTATCCTATGGTTTTGGAATTCTTTTCAAGGAAGCGCTGGATACTATTTCCCTGGGGGGATTTAAACTTGGTTTTTGGTTTGCCCAGCAGGGATCCATCTACGTATTCGTTGTCCTGATATTTATATATGTCAGATTGATGAACCGCCTTGATAAGAAGTACGGGTTCGACGAATAAATCAGACCAACCAAACCCATATTCTATGGATGTACAGAACTGGACATTAACCATTGTTGTCCTTACTTTTTTACTATATATAGGAATAGCCATCTGGTCCAGGGCCAGTTCTACGGCAGATTTTTACGTTGCCGGGGGCCACGTTCCTGCATGGGCTAACGGATTGGCCACAGCCGCAGATTGGATGTCGGCAGCATCTTTCCTGGGGATGGCCGGACTAATATCATTTAGTGGTTACGACGGCTCAGTATATTTAATGGGATGGACCGGGGGATATGTACTTCTGGCACTTTTGCTTGCACCCTATCTTAGAAAATTTGGACAATTTACGGTACCCGATTTTATTGGAGACCGCTACTATTCCAATATTGCGCGTTCAGTAGCTGTGGTTTGTGCACTTTTGGTTTCATTTACTTATGTGGCCGGGCAAATGCGTGGGGTAGGGCTCGTTTTTTCAAGGTTTTTGGAAGTCCCAATAAATACGGGAGTAATCATAGGGATGATCATCGTATTGTTTTATGCAGTTTTAGGGGGAATGAAGGGAATTACGTATACCCAGGTGGCCCAGTACTGTGTATTGATCTTTGCCTTTATGGTACCGGCCATTTTTATTTCCATTCAAATGACGGGTAATTCCATTCCCCAGTTGGGAATGGGCAGTAATGTAATAGGGGAAAGTGTTTCCCTTCTGGACAAGTTAGATGGCTTATCTACAGATCTTGGATTTCATCAGTACACCTCAGGCTCCAAGTCAATGATTGATGTATTTTTTATTACGGCTGCATTAATGGTGGGCACTGCAGGATTACCTCATGTGATCGTCAGATTTTTTACGGTACCCAAAGTAAGGGATGCGCGAAAATCTGCCGGTTATGCCCTGTTTTTTATAGCCATCCTGTATACTACTGCCCCTGCAATTGCAGTTTTTGCGAGAACAAATTTAATTGAGACTGTAAGTAATAAGAATTACTCTGATATGCCCGCATGGTTTTCTAAATGGGAGTCCACCGGCCTTTTAATATATGATGATAAAAATTCCGATGGGATTATTCAGTATGTAGCGGATCCCGAAATTAATGAATTGGAGGTCGACAGGGATATTATTGTCCTTGCTAACCCAGAAATAGCCAATTTACCTAATTGGGTAATTGCCCTGGTCGCCGCCGGAGGTTTGGCGGCGGCACTTTCTACCGCGGCGGGATTATTGCTGGTTATTTCCACTTCCATCTCACACGACTTAATTAAAAAACAGTTTAAGCCTGATATTTCTGATAAGAACGAACTTATTATTGCAAGAATGTCTGCTGTTTTTGCGGTCTGTGTTGCAGGCTATTTTGGAATTAACCCACCAGATTTTGTAGCGGCCACTGTTGCCCTGGCATTTGGTTTGGCGGCGGCTTCTTTTTTTCCGGCTTTGCTAATGGGGATTTTTTATAAAAAGATGAATAAAGAAGGTGCTGTGGCCGGGATGGTGGTAGGTATAATCGCTATGTTGTTTTATATGCTGAAGTTTAAATTCGACATGTTTGGCGGGGGCACATCTGAGGATTGGTGGTTCGGAATTTCTCCCGAAGGCTTTGGTACTGTAGCTATGTTGCTTAACTTTATGGTTTCCATAATTATCTCTTTGTTCACCCCGGATCCTCCAAAGGAGGTGCAGGATATTGTGGAGAATATTCGAATACCCAGCGGTGTTACGGAACCAGAATCTCATTAAAATATAATTGGCATGAGTAATTATCACATTAAACATTTAGAGGAATATTTTCAGGTATATCGCAAATCAGTACAGAATCCTGAAGCTTTTTGGGAAGAAATAGCTGAAGAACATTTTGTTTGGCGTACAAAATGGGACAGGGTGTTAAGCTGGGATTTTACAAAACCGGAGATTAAATGGTTTGAGGGTGCAGAGCTTAACATTACCGAGAACTGCCTGGACAGGCATCTGCCTACCAGACGAAACAATACAGCCATCATATTTGAACCTAATGACCCTGAAGAAGAAGCGCAGCATATCACATACGGGCAATTGCATGAGAGGGTGTGCAGGATGGCTAATGTACTCAGGGAAAACGGAATAAATAAAGGAGACCGTGTTTGTGTTTACTTACCAATGATACCCGAATTGGCTTATACTGTTTTGGCCTGTGCCAGGGTAGGAGCTATACATTCTGTCGTTTTTGCCGGTTTTTCTTCAAATGCGCTGGCCACAAGGATAAATGATTGCGATTGTAAAATGGTTATTACCTCTGATGGTTCTTACAGGGGTAATAAAACTATAGACCTGAAGGGGATTGTAGATGTAGCCCTTGAAGATTGCCCCGGGGTAAAAAAGGTATTGGTAGTAGAGCGTACTGGAGAAAAAATAAAAATGAAAAAAGACAGGGATTTGTGGTTAAGACCTTTGCTGGATAATGCCTATGCCGACTGCAGCGCAGAACGAATGAAATCTGAGGATCCGCTATTTATTCTTTATACATCAGGGTCAACAGGCAAACCGAAGGGTATGGTACACACCTGCGCCGGTTATATGATCTACACGGCCTATACCTTTAAAAATATATTTCAGTACAGGGACGGGGATGTGTATTGGTGTACCGCTGATATTGGATGGATTACAGGTCATTCTTATATTATTTACGGCCCACTTGCGAACGGGGCAACTACGGTGATGTTTGAAGGTGTGCCCTCTTACCCCGATTATGGACGATTTTGGGAGGTAGTGGAAAAGCATAAAGTAAATCAGTTTTATACCGCACCTACAGCGATAAGGGCTTTGGCAAAGGAAAACCTCGATTATGTTGAAAAATATGACCTCTCCTCTCTTAAAGTTTTGGGAACTGTTGGCGAACCAATTAATGAAGAAGCCTGGCATTGGTACAATAATAATATCGGACACGGTAAGAGCCCTATTGTAGACACCTGGTGGCAGACAGAGACCGGGGGAATAATGATCTCACCAATACCTTATGTAACTCCAACAACTCCTACTTACGCTACTTTGCCATTTATAGGAATACAACCGGCGTTAATGGATGAAGAAGGTCGCGAAATAATGGGTATTCAGGTAGACGGCAGACTGTGTATTAAGTTTCCATGGCCTTCCATGGCCAGGACTATCTGGGGTGATCATGACCGGTATAGGGATACTTATTTCAAAGCTTATAAAAACAAATATTTTACAGGAGATGGTGCGCTTAGAGACGGAGTGGGCTATTACAGAATTACAGGTCGGGTTGACGATGTAATCATTGTTTCCGGTCATAATCTGGGAACGGCACCCATTGAAGATGCTATTAATGAACATCCTGCAGTGGCCGAATCAGCCATTGTTGGTTTCCCTCATGATATTAAAGGAAACGCCTTATATGGTTTTGTGATCCTAAAAGAAATTGGAGAAACAAGGGACAGGGATAATCTAAAGAAGGAGATAAATCAGCAAATAACCGAACATATAGGCCCAATTGCCAAATTAGACAAGATTCAGTTTGTTCCTGGTTTACCTAAAACACGAAGTGGTAAGATTATGAGGCGTATTTTACGCAAAATTGCTTCCAAAGACACTGAAAACCTCGGAGATATTAGCACATTATTAAACCCTGAAGTGGTAAAGGATATTATGGATAATGCGTTATAAGTTTTGATCACCAATTTAGAAAAGAACCATCCAGCAATAATATACCGCGAAAAGTGACAGGAATATTATTCCTGCAAAAGTAAGGACCTGTAACCCTTTTCCCGGGTGAAAGCTTTTGGGAAGATCATGGCTCATTACGTTTTTCAGATTCATATAGCCGACGATTGGAGCTAATACAAAAGAGACAAAAGTAGCCAATGCTACCAGGGTACCCATATTTGCTCCAAAAGCCGTAATTACGATAAAATTGACCAGCGCCAGAAGTACAACCCCGGAAGCGTAGTACTTTCTGCCTGAAAAATCTTTATGCTTTGGGGTAAGCAAACCAATGATGTCTACGCTTACCCTTGATATGGCATCATGGGCAGTCATACAGGTGCTAAACATGGTGGCAAAGGCAGAAACGGCAATAAAGATATATGCCCAGTCCCCAATATGGGTGGTAAACAATTGCACCACCTGATCTGCAAAAGTGGTGGCATTGCCACTCAATTCAGTATTTGTACCATAAAGGGTCATCCATCCGATTATTAAAAAGAAGATGGCGAGTATAGCTGTCATCATATACCCATAGTTGAACTCCTGTAGTGCCTCTTTTAGGGAGGGTTTGTATTTATTTAACTTATATTTTTCCAGACTCCAGAGACTGATCCAGCTCGAAGCTTCAACAGCTGTCGGCATCCATCCAATTAACCCAATTAAAAACAAGATACCTACCTCATTAAATATGGAAGGTCTTACAAAGCCGGGTACCCCTTCCACCTGTCCTTTATAAATCACCAATAAGGTGGTTACGAGTAAGGCCACAAATAAAATAGAGATGACAAATTTCAAAGAGGTTTCCAGAAATCGGTAACGACCTATAATTAACAAGGTGCTAATAAATGCAAACAACCCAAGTGCTACCATGGCTACAGAAAGTTCCGGCACATTAAAAAGGTTAATGAACAATCCTGCGGTAACCACATACAGCGCTGCAAGGATTGTAAAGGTGGTTACCAGAGTTATAAAGGCATAAAGCCATAAATAACCCTTACCCCTGTTTAGATACCCTTCTATGAGTGTTTTATTGGTAACATTGGTGTATCGAATCCCAAACTCAAAGAACGGGTATTTCAGAATATTTGCCAGAATAATAGGGATGACCATAACCCAGCCGTATTGTGCCCCTGCTTTGGTTGATAACACCAGGTGAGAAGTGCCAATTGCCATACTGGCAAACAAAAGCCCGGGTCCAAGGTTTTTAAGCAGGGTTTTTAATTTAGACATGTATGGTTTGGTTAACTTCGAGAGACTAAAATAGGTTATTTTATACAAAAAGCGGAAACTCTATTTTATCTCTATTTTTTCACCGTAAAACCGCGGTTGTGTATTTAGAAGCAGATCGATAAAAACTTTTACTCTTGCAAAATATTCCCGAAACTGAACCTTAACACCTTGTTTCCCCGAAATCCCCTCGGCATTAAATCCTACGGCTTTAAGGCCTTTTTTCTCGGCCAGGTATATAGCGCGTTCATTGTGAAATTTTTGAGAGATTACGGTAACGCTATCAAGGCCAAATATATATTTTGCCCTAACCATAGAATCCAAAGTACGAAAACCTGCGTAATCAAGAAATATTTTTTCATCCGGGATACCTCCTTTTATCAGGTCTTTTTTAATGGTATTGGGTTCATTATAATAAATGCTTCCATTGTCTCCACTAACTAAAACAAACTCTATTTTTCCGGCTTTATAAAGTTCTATGGTTGCATTAATGCGATGGGCGTAATATGGATTTACACCACCTTCCACCTGCATTCTTGAAGTCCCAAGTACCAGGCCAACTTTGTTTTTAGGAATAAGCATGGTGTCGGTAAAAGTTTTGCCCTGGGCTGAAAATTCAATGGTATAATTGGAAATCACCACTACCAATATGGATAAAAGGAGGGCAATGGCCACTAAAAAACGATATTTCCTCTTAATAGTTATTCTCATTTCAATTTTAAAGGTAATGAAACGGCTGCTTTCTTTTTAGGGGGATCTCAAAAACAAGAAAATTAATTTTAACCAATTGAATGGGTTTTATAGGGTCGCATGGTTGTTTTTAATACGCAATGCTTTATAAATAGGTTAACATTATTGTAATCAATTTCTAAATACCGGGATTTTTACGTAATTCGCATAAATAAATTCAATAATGACCATATTTATAGACATGGACGAGGTAATTGCCGATACCTACCGGGCACATATAACTTTGTATAATAAAGAATTCAGGGAAAACCTTACCGTAGATGACTGCTTTGGTGGTGAAGTATGGCAAAGTGTCCCTGAACATCGAAGGAACCATATTCACCAGCATTGTTATAAAGAAGGTTTTTTCCGCTCTCTGCCTCCAATTGAAGGAAGTATAGAAGTGATAAAAGATTTGACAAAAACGTACGATGTTTTTATTGCATCGGCTGCTATGCAATTTCCCAATTCATTAATTGAGAAACATTATTGGCTGGATGAGCACTTTCCTTTTATTGATTGGAAACGGCGTATATTATGCGGGGATAAACACATATTAAGGGGAGATATCCTTATTGATGACAGGAAATACAACCTGGAAAGTTTTCAAGGGAGGTCCATACTGTTTAGTTCTCCTCATAACATCCATACAAATGGGTTTGAAAGGGTAAATTCCTGGGAGGAAGTGCGTCAAAAACTATTGTAATATTGGCAGATGTTGTTTAAACAAAAATTTATAGCCTGATAATTTGTCAAATTCTCATGTAATCACATTGCCAGAACAGCAGCAAGATTAACATTTTTGAACCCTATTTATAAAAACTGCCCCTTATTTACCCAACAAAATAGATTACCATTCCCAGCCAAAGGCCAGTTTCCAGTAATAATCCGAGTCACTTGCACCGGCCGTAGGCTGGTTGTCATAATTCAGGGTAATTCCGGTTTTTACATAAAAGTCAAGTGGCAGGTCATATTTCAGGTCAAAATTCCAGTCCACACGCCAGCGACCGCTTTCACTTAAACTGGGATATGTTATTAAGCGCGTAATTATACTTAGATCTTCAATGTCAAACAAATTGAGTTCCGTCCCTAATATGCCTTCAACACTTGACCTGTCCTGAGCGTCACTTGAAAATCGTTCATTGTTGTAGGACAAGCCTGTTAAAACCCCCCAATACATTTTATTGGTATTCACAAAGTATTTTCCAACACCCATGGAAACAATAGTTCTTAAATCTAAAAGCTGTTCTGTATTAGAAAGCAAGGATACCTGCGGAGACAAATACCAGTCTTTTGGAAGAAAATAATTGAAAACAAATGAGGCATCCTCCCGTCTGATTTCGGCAGCATTGTCTTGAGTGGAACGAAGCATATTGGCATTGATCAATGCCGACCATTTATCTTCTGTGTATTTAATGTTTGTGCCAAAGGTGAACTGTTTTAAATTATTAGCTTTTGTAAAACTTAAACCAAAATCAACTGCGGCATCCAGCCTGCTAAAAAACCCCTCATTAAGGGGCTCAAGAAATACGATATCCGGTATCTGCACTTCTGTTTCAACAGCACCTTCCCGGTCAATAATTGTAATGGAGTTATTCTCATTGGACCTCAGGCTCCCAACAACACGGCTCCCGTCTGTTAAGCTTGTTAAAAAAACAGATTGGGTATATATTTTTTTAATCTGCAGCCATTCTATGGTAAAATCGGAGTCACTGTAATTGGTTTCTATCGTAAGGACTCCCCTCTTCATAGATTTAACTTCCCCCACAATTATAGTATTCGTATCTAAGAGCAGTGTATCTGTTTGAGCATGACCCGTTGCACATGCAATGAATATAAGTACTATGCTAATCTGTAGTCTTTTAAACATACTAAATTGTTTTGGGGGGATAAAAATAGTTAAAACTTAATTTTAAGTAATTTTAAGGCCATTTAATATGAACAAAAACAGATTAACGGATAAATATGGTGAGGACAAAGAGGTTTCAATTTTTATTTCTTTTTTTCTTATCCGAGGTTTTTTTTCCGTCTTTATCGGCTTTTACAGACTGGTGTTTCCCAGTTGGGACCAGGGCATTTACAATTCCGGATTGGATAGATTTCCATAAGTAATTGCCAATTCCTTTGTATGGGACCCTTTCAAAATGCATTGTTGAAACAATAGTGTTTCCATTTTTGGATGGATTGGAACTTTTTACCAATGAATTGGCAATCCATGACAAGGCTTTATTCGTTGAATTATCCTTTTTAAATAGTTCAACTTCCAAATCCGTGTATAACATAGTGAAATTGCCATCCATAGCTGTGGAATTGCCCACTGCATCCCAGTTTATCCCATCTAAACGGCCGCCTATAAGTTTTACGCCTATGGCCGGTAAAACAGTTGAATTGAAAAAGGTAAACTTTGTAGTACCAAGTGTATTGCCGGAAAAATAAAACCGGCCATCAGCCGAATTATAAGGCATTTTAATAAATGTTTCAATTGGAGTGGATATTAATATAGCCTTAAAATCAATGGTTAAATCTTTATCGATCGAAATAGAGTCTTTTAGAGAGGATATATTATTGATGGATGCATTAATATCAGACATATCAATATCTAACAGGTCTTTTGGTATTTTCTCCTGTTCAGAGTAATTCAGATAAGAATTGGTAATACTGATTGAATTTATCTGAAGGGGTTGGTGGGTTTTTTAAGCCCCTGAACAGGCAACAAGGCACGTTTATTCTCATTAAAGGGCTTGCTTTTATCCTTGGCAATAAGGGTGGTCATGCTATCAATGGCTATCTGATCAATGTATAATACCCCGGAATGAATGAGGGGATCAACATTAAAACCACTTATGGAAATGTTTTTGATAGCAATTTCATATACTTCACCAGAATATGTAAAGGTGCTCATCACCTCTGCATTACTTAAACGGGGCTTAAAATTAAGACCATCTATGGAAATATGTTCATCTCCAAATGAATAGAGCAAATTTTCAAAATTCAGGACATACAGTCCGCCGGGAAGGTTGAATTCCTGTTTTTGAAGTCGAATTTCCAACTCACTATTGTCCAGATGAAAATAACCTATGTTGTCTTTAACCGGCACCAAATCTATGCCATCAATAATGAGCTCCTTACCCTGGTAAGCAGATATGGTGTCCCTGTTAGAGGCATCAATGATATGAAATCCATAATTTTCAATTTTTATTTCAGCCAGGGAGAGCTCTTTTAATCCCGATATATGAATGGAATCTATAGAAAAAGTAGATTCTTTTTCTTCATCCACTACTGCTATATTATGTTCTTTTTGTGGTCTGTATAGGTTGAAATTAAGCTGATCAACAACTATTTGCTTAACATCTATTTGTTTATTTTTAAGATAATTGAGTATAGACAAACCGGACAAAGTAACTTTAGAAACTGATAGGGCTTCTAATGCGCGTTCCGCTGTAGCGCCATTTACTAAGCTGTCTAGAAATTCCTCCTGAGGATTGATGCTTAAACCTTCAATGCTAATCCGCCCCAGAAAAAATATTTATGTCAAAATCATCTAAAGTAAGGATGTAATTTTTTTCCTGATTAATTTTAGTAATTTCCCGGTTGAGGTAACGGCCAACAACAGATTCAAGGATTACATTAGTAAAAACAACCAATAATACTCCCACAAAGAGTATGACCAAACCAATGCGAAGTGTTCTTTTTTTGTCATGTAAAATAATTGGTTTAAAATGTGCTAAAAAAATGTATAATTCCTTACAATCTGATTTTATTAATTAGTCAATTTTGTGTCTGCTTCGTTAATTCTAAATAAGGATTAAAAAAGCTTGTTAGAATTTAACAAGCTTTTTTAACAGTGTAAGTATTTTAATTAAAGTTGTTTAATCTACTTTTTTAAATCCTCCTTCTTTAAAACGAAATCTTGCCATGATTCCCCAATTATTGGTATAAAAATCAAAATCGTTGGTCACTGCAAAACCAGGTCTCCAGTCAAAACCAATAGTCAAAGGAAATTTAAAGGAATACTCTACTCCGAAGTTACCGGCAACATTAAAATCAAAATCGTTCTCGAAGAAAAATTCAGGCCCGAGCCCGGGGTAAAATTTTAGCAAAAAAAATGCGTAATTCACTAAAATGGCATTTGGACAAACAAACTACTGCAAATGCGTAAATTGTATAAGTGAATGTGGGAATTAATGGTTGATATAATTCTGTTAATTCTGCAATTTTCTCCGGAGAATTAAAAACCCCTCCGTAAAATGAGGTTACCGGTCCGCAGAAGTGTTATCCTTAATTCCCCTTGAGGAAACACATAAATGCTTTGCATCAATAATTACCGCAACGTCCCGGGTATTAAGCGCTGTTTGTAATTCATTGGCAATTTGATTGGTAAGCCTTTCCTGTACCTGTGGCCTTTTGGCAAAATATTGAACGATTCGGTTTAACTTAGACAGGCCTATCACTTTCCCTGAAGAAATATAGGCCACATGGGCCTTGCCTATAATAGGCACAAAATAATATGTCACGATTGGAGTAAAAGGTAATATCTTTTCTACCAACATCTGGTTGTACTGATATTTATTGTCAAACAAAGCAACTTTTGGCTTGTTTAATGGGTCCCACCTAGAAAAGATTTCATCTATTACATTTTAGCCACGCGTTGCGGAGTACCTTTAAGTGAATCATCATCCAGGTCTAAACCCATAACATCCATAATTTGGGCAAATAATTCTGCAATGCGTTCTTTTTTAACTTGATTGCTAATTGTAAAAGCATCTGGCTTCATTGGGGTGTCTAATCCGGTGTAGAGGTGATCATCGCCTATTTCTTCATGTGTAAACCCGTTTAATAATTCTTCTGATTCAATCAGGGTATCTAATAACATATTCTGATCTTTCATTTGGAGGTATAATTAATTAGTTGATTTCTCTTACATGAGCCAACAGGCTTTTCTATATGATGGACTGGTTTTTTACAGTTTAGGCATCTAAAGAAGAGTAAAGATAAAATTAATGTTTAACAAAATATGTTAAAGAATAAACAAAAAATTAAATGTTTAGAAAAAATACTCTGATTACATATTTGTTTATGGGAATATATAGAATCGTGCTATGAATAATGTGTGCAATAAAATAATATAATAATTAAACACACTCAAGTTTTGATATTCAGGACTTCAATGCTGAGATTGAATTAGGTTTTATGCTGTTTAATCCAAGTTTTGCCCGGAATCTTTAAAAAGAAAACACAAAAGAAAATACTTCAGGAGAAATATCACAAACTGATGGGAGCAGCTCATCGGTTGTCCAAATCTAACGGAATTTCATTTGTACCTACACTTTTAGGCCGTGAAAGCGAGCAGGGAAAACATGAATATCTCTATTGGGAGTTTACAGAACAGGGAGGAAAACAGGCACTTCTTAAAGACAACTGGAAACTGGTCTATTTTATAAAAAACGAGCAGTACGAGCTTTATGACCTCAGAAAGGATAAGGAAGAAAAAATTAACTTAATAAATGACAACCCCCTTATATTTGAAGAACTTAAGGGCAAAATGACACATGCCCGCACCCCTTCTCAGGAATTTCCACTATAAGTTTATCTTGTGATATGGAGAAATAAAAGAAGAGTTAACCCCTTTTAGCTTTTTTATTTCTTTTAGCTTCTTTTTTTTCTTTTGCCGTTAAGAGCGGTTCCTTTTTGACGTTTTTCTTTGCGTCTTTACCTTTTGACATAATTAGACTTTCTGTTATAGATAAAGTTAACAATAATTGTTATGCGGAGGCTAAGTTTATTTTTGTTTTAGTGTTTGTCAAAGTTTTATTTACCTCCATACAATTTGTACACTTCGGAACCTGCACTTAAAAACGCTCCTGTTCCATACACTTCGGTTTTATCTGCCCAGGCATTGCCCGGGGCCGCCCCAATGGGCTGGACATAACCCAGCATCCCTTCTTTTGTTACGTGGCTTACCATTGCTTCCCATCCCTTTTTTACGGAAGGGCCATAGGTTGCCCGATCTAAAATTCCTTTGTTAATGCCCCATGCAAAACCAAAGACATAAAAAGATGTTCCACTTGTTTCTGGTGTAGGATAAAAATTCTGCCCCAATAAACTCATAGCCCAGTGGCCTTCCGGAGTTTGTATTTGCAACAATTTTCCGGCCATTTTTTTATAAATTCCCAGGAAATAGTTGTACTCCTTACTTCCGGGACTTAATTCATTCATGATATTTGCAAGTCCGGCAAATACCCAACCATTCCCTCTTGACCAAAATATCTTGGTTCCATGGTCCAATTGGTCAATATAGCTTTGGTCCCGGTAATACAAATGCTCTTTTTTATCGAACAAAAAATCAGTGGTGGCTTTGTATTCTGCCATCATAAAGTCGAGATATTTTTGTTCTCCGGTAATATTATAAAGTTTGGCCCATACCGGGGGTGACATAAACAAGGCATCACACCAATTCCATCGATCCTGATGGTAAGGAGTTTTCCATTCTAACGATGTTCGTGCCGGATGGAGCATGATATAATTGAATTGCTCTTTTGTTGGCTTTATCATTTTTTCATCCAGGTACTTGCGATAAAGCTCCAGATACATCTGTCCTACTGTATGATCATCAGCATGGTATTTTCGAGAGTGTAGTTTCCATTCACTTTTGTCCCCTATTTCCTGAAGCCAATTGTAATATGTTTCGTTATCAGCCATTGCAGCCCATTTTACCATGCCAACGTACAATGCTCCATTTGTCCAGTCCAAAGGGTGATGGGGCTCCTGGTGCCCGCTGTAGAGATCAGTAAAATGTGCTATTTGCCAGTCTGCGACTTGTTCCATGATTTTTTTTACCTCAGCGGGATTTATTTCCTGGGCATGAGATGGTCCTGTTATGGCAAATAGCACAAATGCGGTAGTAATTTTTAATGTTTTCATTTATCGCTGTTTTTCTTTTCAATAATTCTTTGAACTTCTTTTAATAACAGTGGAAAAGCAGGTTCGGTCATCCCATGGCCATATCCATCTAATTCATAGAGTTTGGTCTCTTTATGGCCTGCAATTTTCATCATTCGCATCAGGTATGCGTTTTCCTCAAACCTCCCTAAAAGTTCCAATTCCCTGTCTCCCGTAATTAACAATAAAGGCGGGGCATTGGGACGAACATGATAAAGAGGTGCTAAACTGTCAATTACTGGCTGGAATCCGGGTATGCCCCTTTCCTCACGAATGGTAAAATGGGTAATAGCTTGCCCGCTGAAAGGTATAAGGCCCGCAATACTATCGGCGTCAATTTGATATTTATTTAACCAGGATTTATCCAGACCTATCATACTCGCCAAATATCCTCCCGCCGAGTGTCCGGAGACAAAAATCAATGAAGGGTCACCGCCCAGACCATTTATATTATCAAAAACCCAGCTAACGGCAGCGGCCGCATCATCAATATATAAGGGCCCTTTGACTTTTGGATACAAACGATAATTGACGGCTATGATGCAAACTCCTTTGTCCATAAGTTGTTCAGGAATTTCTTTCTCACCACCCGTTAACCCTCCTCCGTGGAACCATACTATTGTGGCAAAATCTTTTGCATTTTTGGGGTAATAGATGTCCAAAACACAGCGTTCATTAATGTATTCATCCCCCTGGTTTATTGTGGTTTTGTAATACTGAACATTCTGTTTGGTTTCATATTGAATTTCCTGCGAATGCGTTGTGAGAACTAATCCGAAAGCTAAACTTAATAATAACTTTTTTCTGTTTTTAATGGCTGTTTTTAAAAGATCATTCATTTTATAGATTTTTAATTACCATCCTTCGAAGATAAATAATCTTAAGTGTCTTTAGTATTTTAAATAAGTGCAAGGTTAAATGTCAGGGTGTTATCCAAAATAGTTTTGAAAGCAGAACAGACTTTTAACTATAAAAATTTCGAACGGAACGAAGATTAGATAAAAAAATCCACCCATTGGGACATGGAATAAGCAGTTCTGTCATTTAAGGCTTGGTATTGAATAAAATAAAAATTATTATAGCTAACCTATTGATATTTTCCCTCTGTTTAGGAATAATTCACTATTTTCAGAAGGTGTTTGCGAATTTTATGTGAATGGGTAACTAACTATAACTGACTTTAGTCCAATATTACTTTGGGAATGGACCAATTAGCTCTAAAATATGTCACCGTTTTTGTAAAAGCCATATATGGTTTGCAAAGTTATCAGGTTCCGAAGGATAACTATTTTAACTATAAGGGACTTAGTGAAGTAGTGTCTTTGCTGCTTCTTTTTAGTATAACATTGATTGTGGTAATAGCACCATTGGTGTTAGTAGGCTGCTGGATTTATTATTCCAGGGAATATGTAAAAAAATTCAGGCACAACCAGGATTTAGAACAATTGCGAACCGAAAACAGACTTGCTGATCATACAGAAATAACAGAATCCTATAAAGTTCAATATAGCAAGACATACAGTAGAATGTTCGGGTTTGGGTTGAGTATTATAGCCTATGGCATTTCCAGCAACGTCTATATGTTTCTTAAGTTTGGTGAATTGCGGGAAGCTTTAATTAATTACTTTAGTTTCCCCTTCAGGCTTTTCCGTAGCTTGAAGGTCCTGGAAAATATTCCTGTCAACACTATTCCGCTTCAGGAAGTATGGAGTGCTATGCTCCTTATCGTTGCCATTTCCATTGCCGTATTTTTTATCGGGTATTTTGTAGGCAAACTAATTGTGACGACACGATTGGGAGGGAAACCCCAGGCCATTTATTAATCTGTCCATAGCATGAAAAAAAGATATTCCGGCATTATTAAACTTATGCTGATTTTAGCGTGTAATCAGGGTATCTCGCAACTGGAGAATGCTACTGATAAATGGGTGGATACCTCTATAAATGGGTATAGGATAAGTTATCATGTTGAAGATAATAATGAAGAAATATATTTCAATTTAATGGAATGGGCAGCATTAAATCAGGATGCGATTCTATTAAATGACAGGGGAAAGCTGATTTCCAGGGGCAATTTGAATTTTAAAGTTGACTACCTACTTTACGAGTTTTTGAAGGGTGAATATAACAAAGAGGTTGAAATTACCATTAGATATACCCTAATAATTACGATTCAGGATAGGAAGTACACCATTGAATTGGTCTTGCCGGATAAGACAAAAGTCACCCAGGTTTATGGTCCCTATATCTATACAGACATTAAAGAGAATGACCTATTGGCGAATTATAATAACGCAATTATTGAAGAAGATTTTCTGAAAAAAATAAAAGGGAAATGTAAAGAATGTCCCGATAAAAAGAAGGGTACCATATCTGGGAATATTGAAAATGCAGATTTGACAAAATGTGAAAAAAAAAGAAAAGAATGCCTGGAATCCAAATATGAACAAAAAAACAAATTGTATGAAAAAAATAAAAAAGAACTTCAAAGAAATTTATGTTTTAAACAAGACTTTTCAAAAGCTCTGAATAAAAACGTTTATGAACTTATGAATAATTTAAGTTTGGATAGCCTCCAGGCCCATCGACTTAAGAAAAGCCTCTATAACTAAGGATTCGGGCAGGAGAATTTTATAAGCCTGACCTTTACTTCAATCGTTAAAGTAAGCAGGAGGTGCCTGACCCCTTTTCCATACAAACCACCCAAACATTCAAAAAACCCTGTTCCGGTTGTCTTTTTGCCTGCTTTCAAATTTGCTCAAAGCATCTGTTTTCTTACTCTTTTCAACGAGGGAGGGAGCTTATTTTGTAATTAGTAAGACTTCATTCCTGATGACATATATCATTTTAAAATTCCCTCTTCCGGAAGATATTTGCATTTGAACAGGTATTGGCAATAGCCTTCCCGGGTATTTAATTGAAAGTTTTACGCCCCTTCTTAAGATCTGTGTTATTTAGGAAAGAGCATTGCCATAACTCAATTGATCACTACCATGAAAAAGCAGGAAAGTTTTTCGCTATCCCTAATTAATGAGTCTCAAATTCCAATGGCCTTTTTGGGAAACAAAAATGCAGCTAATACCATTGGAGTTGTTTTAGCAGGCGATATTGGCGCAACCAAAACAAACCTGGCACTTTTTGAAATCCTTAAAGGACAACTTACAATAGTTAGGGAGAAAACTTATCACACCGGGGATTACCATTCTTTTACAGAGATGGTGCATGCTTTTAATAAAGGCTCACTGACTGAAATAGATGGCATTTGCCTGGGCGTAGCCGGCCCTGTAACCAGGGGCAAAGTTAAAGGGACCAATTTTCCGTGGGAAATAGACAGTGCAGAAATCAGCAGGGAACTCCGGGTTCAGTCGGTCACGCTCATCAATGATATGGAGGCTAATGCTTATGGAATGTCGGCTCTTGGGAAGTCGGACTTTGAAGTTCTGAAAGAAGGATCAGATATCCCCGGGAATGCGGTCATTATTTCGCCGGGCACAGGCCTGGGAGAGGCCGGATTGTATTGGGATGGGTCACTGTACCATCCCTATGCCACTGAAGGGGGGCATTGCGATTTTAGTCCCCGTAACGAGCTGGATTGGGAACTATGGAAACACCTGCATCAAAAGTATGGGCATGTGAGCTGGGAACGAATTTTATCCGGCCCCGGTATTTATGGTATCTATCAATTTTTAAGGGGTTTCAGGGGAAATACGGAACCCAAATGGCTTACCGATAAAATCCAACAGGGCGATGCCGCTGCCGCAATAACTGCTGTTGCGCATGAAAAAAGCGACCCGATTTGTATAGAGACCCTGGATTTATTTGTGCGGTACCTGGCTATAGAAGCTGCCCAGTTTGCATTAAAGACCAAGGCTACAGGAGGGGTTTATTTAGGAGGCGGGATTGTCCCAAAAATACTTGCAATGATAAACCGGGAACTATTTAGTGAAAACTTTGTTGAGGCCGGACGTATGAATCCCCTGCTTCAGCTAATGCCGGTAAAGGTGGTTTTAAATGATAAGACACCACTTCTGGGAGCCGCTTACTACGGGGCCATGGCACTTATGAACTAGTGGGATGCTATTGGAATGCCATTGGATTTGCATAACTGTATATTAAACGGGGGCTAAGCTGATGCGAGTCCCGGTTTGTACATCTTGAAAAAGAAGAAACCAGCGCATAGCACTGGTTTTTTGAATAGAAGTTTCAATAGCCGATCTGAAATTCGAATAATAACTTATAAAATATAATCCATATTTAATTTCTCTTTCAATGACCTTATATTAGTTTTATTCTTGAGAAATGCGGTAAATGACATTTGGTCCGCCACCCGAAACATAGATGTCACCAGATGGACCGACGGCTACCCCATCAAAGCCCCAGGTGGGCGGCTCACCCAGACCACCTGTAAAAAATTCAAGATCTTCCATAATTACAGTCACCTCTCCAGTAGACAAGTCGATACGGGATAGACGGGAAGCCCCTGATTCAACCACCAGTAACCCTCCTTCATTATCCAAAGCCAGGCCTTCGGGATTCTCCAGCCCGGATGCAACAACTGTTGGTTCGCTATCAAAATCTAATTTCCAAATTTCTCCTGTGCTCCTATCGGCCGCCCATAAGGTTTCCCCATCCGTAGCCAAACCACTGGCCGCAGTTAATTCCTTTATCAGCGAATTGTCACTTGCATATACCACGCCACCCAATCCATAATCGGAGACTACAATATCTCCATTGACACGCACGGCATCAATAGGAACTGGTAACCCGGGAAAGTTCTCCAGGACCCCATTTTGAGGGTTCCAGACCTGTACCCCGGCACTAAACCATGAAGAGACAATAAGGTTGTCCCCATCGGCTGAAATGTTCATCGGCAAAATCAGTGGCGTAGTACCTGGTGGCGGGACCAAATAACCTTTATACATATTTTCCTGTTGGCCGCTGCTTCCATTGAATTGTCTCAAATTGAAGAGATCCGCCTCATAAAGAGATTCGCCTATAAAGGCCAGGCCCATAGGCAAAATCAATCCTCCTGGGCTGATGTTGCGAGCTTGCCCATTTGCCAGGATCTCAGCTACCCATCCTTCGTCCGCATTGGTCATGTAAAGGCTGCCATCTGAGTCAAAGACCATGTTATCCAGCGCTGGATCAAGGGTGGTGAAGAGTGTTTTTTCTCCGGTAGCAATATCTATTTTGAAAACTTCGCCTGTTTGATCAAGTACCGTAAGTATTCCATCCGGATCGAACTTTGCAGATGCTGGATTCGTAAATCCTCCTGCGACTACTTGAACAGATCCATCTGCGAAAGGATCTGAAGCAGGATCACCGGTTCTGTCGACATCCACGCTTATCACCAAGCCTGCTGCAAACAGCGGTCCGTATAGACGCCCATCCTCACCAAAGTCAAAGGCATTCAAAAAACCAAGTGGGAATGGGTTTGTTTCAGTGGATATGATGATCGGACGTGGAGCCTCAACCAGATTGGGATCAAGCTCATATAGCCCGTCGCCCAGGAAATCAAGCGCCACAAAGAGGCGCCCATCCGGTGAGAATGTAATCGGATTCACTCCTGGAGCAACCTCCTGGTACCCTAACTGCTGGCCATCAGCGGTCATGCGTCCTACAAAGCCCGTCAGTATGTCGGTCCAGTAGAGGGTTCCATCCGGGCCAAACACAAGATCATCGGGACCCAGCACACCATTTTGTGGTCCAAATCGATTGATGATCGTTCCGTCATTCTTGTCCATTACAAAAATTTCCTGGCTATTAACACTGGCGACGTAAAGATTGCCATCTGCACCAACGTCTATCCCATTGGCTCCTTTCAAGGGGGCGCCCTGCACAAAAACAGTCGAAACATAATTTACTTCATTGTCTTCTTCAGGGGCGGGCGCAGTATCATCATCACTGCAGGAAAATGGCAGGAAAAGCACAGCCAAAAAAAAGCCGAGTCTAAGAAGTGACTTTACAAATGGGTTTTCAATTGTTTTCATAATTAAATGTTTTCGTGTTAGATTAATAAAATGATGCGTAAGCAATAAAGGGGGATAATATATCCGTCTTCTTTTAAAGATGGATTGGGAAAGAAATTTTACTAGGACCAAAAAACTGAAGGGAACGCCGGTACTTTTATAAAATCCCTTTGTGCTATATTAAAGATAAAGAAAAAGTATAGGTGAAATAGTTTTAAAGGACCAATGGCTCCTTTATATGTCCCAGGGTTTATTTTTTATGTCCCAATGCACTCTATTTTCAGGCGAAAAAGTTTAAATAGTCAACCAATTTAGTCAACAGTCTGGGCCATCACCATATTATTCAACAGGCACCAAACTTATAGCGGCTCCACCCCCTGCTGCCAGTTGGAGTGTTAGTGTAGTTGTATGATCTACGTCCTGCTCCTCAATTTTTATATCCAGGGGATTATCGTTCCAGTGCGCATTTTCCCCATCGGTGTACAAAATAGCTTTATACTTCTTTGATGGGGATAAAAAATCCAGATTGATGGTTACCTCACGCGTATTTTCATCGGTAATGGATCCGATAAACCAATTTTCGGTTCCCCGTTCCTGCCTGGCTATGGTTAAGAAGTCGCCTATTTCCCCATCCAATACCTTGCTCTGTTCCCAGTCTACCCCTACATCCCGAATGAATTGAAAGGCATCTTGCCCTTCATAATTTTCCGGCAGATCTGCAGCCATTTGAACAGGGCTGTAAATAACCACATACAGGGCAAGTTGTTGTGCCAGGGTGGTGTTAATTTGATTATCCGGTTTATCCGGCGCCAGTTTTATTTTAAAAATACCGGGCGTAAAGTCAATAGGCCCGGCAAGCATGCGTGTAAAGGCCACAATAGGCAAATGTTCCGGTGGATTCCCGCCATCTGTTGCCCAGGCATTAAATTCCTGGCCCCGCAATCCTTCCCGCGCAATGGCATTCGGGTAGGTTCTCCTTATCCCTGTAGCCTTGATGGGCTCATGCGCATTGATGGCTACCTTGTGTTCCGCCCCTTTTAATAAGGCTCTTCTGTAATGGTTTACCATCCATTGACCGTGGTGGTATTCCCCTTTGGGGATCAGTTTCCCCACATAGCCTGTCTTCACGGCATGAATGCCCAATGATTCCATTAATTCATAAGCCGCATCCATCTGCTGATCATAAGTTCTTGGTGCTGCGGAGGTTTCATGGTGCATGATCAGATCTACCCCCTTTTCTTTTCCGTAGCGAACTACCTCTTTTAAGTCATAATCCGGATATTGGGTAACAAAATCAAACACGCCTTCTCTGTCTTCAAATCCTATCCAATGCTCCCATCCCGTATTCCACCCTTCCACCAGCAGACCCTTGATGCCATGGGCAGCGGCAAAATCAATATATCTTTTCGCGTTTTCGGTAGTTGCCCCATGTTTACCTGTGGGTTTCGCATTTGTAAGGTTTTCCCAGCTGTTCATATCCTGTGTACCTGCGTAATCCCATGTACTCTTTGCAAGGTGCATCTCCCACCAGATGCCCACATACTTCATGGGTTTTATCCAGGAAACATCGCCCAATGCATTCGGTTCATTCAGATTTACAATCAATTTTGACTCAATAAGGTCACCTGCTCTGTCGGCAATTTGAATGGTGCGCCAGGGGGTACTGAACGGGGTTTCCCTTTTTACTTTGTATCCGGTTATGTCTGACCCTACCAGCTCACTTTGCATCGAAAGATTCAGGGTGTCCACTTTTAGCGTCATACCTGCATAATCCGTAAGGTTGGCTTCGTGAAAACTCATGTATATGCCATCTTCAGTTTTCATGGTCACAGGCGTGTTCACGGCATTCTCCGGAATGTAGGTGGCCGCCAGGTCCGGATGGTTCCGTTTACTGGTTGCATCAATCTTGTTGAATGGCGTGGTACTATAAAGATGCTCATAAATGTCCCAATCTCCCGGTATCCAGTAAACCATTGGGTTGCCGGTAAGCTGAAACTGTGTGTTTTCATCTGTAATGATGACCTCTGAAAGGGCCTCTTGCTTTGGGAAATGATAGCGGAAGCCAATACCATCATCATAGGCTTTGAAAATCACATCAAATTTTCTTTTGGGGGCCTCTTTTTCTTCCAGATGTATGGTCACCTGGTTGTATTTGTTGACCACTTCACGCTGCTCTCCCCAGGGCATTTCCCAGGTTTCATTTTGAGAAGCACTTTCAGCACTTACTATCTTAAGCCCTTTGGCCAGGGCGGGCTGGTCTCTTAAATCAAAACTTAAATAAGAGGTGTCGATTACAATTTCACCATTGTGCTTCACCTGATAATAAAGACCACCATCACTATCCAAGGATAGCAAGACTTCATTCTTGTCTGAGGGTGAATTAATGGAAATAACTGATGTTGGTTGCTGGCATCCATATAGGGCAGCCAGTATAAGCAGTAAGCTTACGAAGTTGATTTTTCTGGTCATACCGCAAGATAATATTTTATAGTTTCCAATCAAAGTACCGGAATTTCCATTCAAGTCAGATATAGCAGTTGAATTGCTATTGGCCTTTGCATTTAACTTCCGGCTTTTAGAAACAAGGAATTCATGAATATTTCATGGTATTCTCCTTGTATCCACTAACTTTTTTGCTAGTTTAGGGTGTTTAAATCTAAATCCTATGACAAAGCTTTTCTCACTGTTTTTATTGGTATTCCTTAACGGTCATCTTTGGGCGCAGGACCGGCTTACGGGGGAAACCTTCACGACTCGTTCTGAAATCCTGGCCCGCAATGGTATGGCTGCATCGAGTCAGCCTTTAGCCACCCAGGTTGCCCTGGATATTCTTAAAAAGGGTGGGAGTGCCATGGATGCAGCAATTGCAGCGAATGCTATGCTTGGTTTGGTAGAACCCGCGAGTTGCGGAATTGGTGGTGACATCTTTGCCATAGTCTGGGATGCCAAAGAAGAAAAGCTTTACGGATTTAACGGCAGTGGCCGGGCACCGAAATCTCTCTCGATCGAATATTATACGGATCGGGAAATGAAATATGTCCCCTTAACAGGACCCCTTCCGGTAACTGTGCCGGGCTGTGTAGACGGCTGGTTTGCATTACATCAGAAATTTGGAAAACTACCTATAAAAGAATTGTTGCAACCAGCCATTAACTATGGTCGGGAAGGCTTCCCTGTATCTGAAGTCATTAGTTATGAAATGAACTATGGCAGTGAGGGGATGGAAGACCTTCCGGGATTTGCCGCCACCTATTTGCCCAATGGCCGCCCGCCCAAAAAGGGTGAGGTTTTTAAAAACCCGGACCTCTCAAATACCTACGAAATAATTGCAAAAGGCGGGCGGGATGCATTTTACAAAGGTGCCATTGCCCGTACTATTGATAGCTACATGAAAAAACACGGCGGCTTCCTGTCATATGAAGACCTGGCCGGTCATACCTCTAATTGGGTGGAGCCGGTAAGCATAAACTATCGGGGTTACGATATCTGGGAACTGCCCCCTAACGGGCAAGGCACTGCGGCCTTGCAGATGCTGAATATTTTGGAGGGCTATGATATAGCTTCCATGGGTTTTGGAAGTACCCAATACCTGCATGTGCTTACGGAGGCCAAAAAGCTGGCCTTTGAAGACCGGGCCAAATTCTATGCGGACCCGGACTTTAATAAAATCCCTTTAGACCAACTTTTGTCCAAGGAGTACGCCGATCAGAGGCGCGCGCTAATCAATCCGGATAAAGCAGCAAACACTTATCCTGCAGGTGACCTTTTAATCGAAACCGGGAATACCACCTATTTAACAGTGGCGGACAAGGATGGGAACATGGTGTCCCTTATCCAGAGCATCTATTCGGAGTTTGCCTCCGGGATGGTGCCCGACGGACTGGGTTTTGTACTGCAGAACCGCGGACAAATGTTTAATGTGCAGGATAAGAACCATGCCAATGCGCTGGAACCGGGAAAGCGGCCTTTCCACACCATAATTCCCGCCTTTATAACCAGGGATGGGAAACCCATGGTGAGCTTTGGCCTTATGGGGGGATCTGTACAACCCCAGGGGCACACTCAGATAGTAGTTAATCTGATAGACTTTGGGATGAACCTTCAGGAAGCCGGAGATGCCCCCCGGATGCGCCATCAGGGGAGTTCTCAACCAACCGGTTCGGTTATGACCAATGGGGGCACACTAAACCTGGAGAGCGGCTTTGATTATAAGACTATCCGTGAATTGCGTAAAAAAGGGCATCACATCGCTTACGCCGTTGGGATTTATGGAGGCTATCAGGCCATTGGCACAGATTTGGAAAACAAGGTTTATACCGGGGCCTCGGAATCCCGAAAGGACGGGCAGGCGGCCGGTTACTAAGTTTGGTAAACAAATAAATACATTTGAAGCTTCCATGAAGAGTATCATACAGGAACAATTTGGAATAAACGCCATAAAAGTTGCAAGGCTAAGCGGATTAGACAATGCGAACTACCTTGTTGAAACGAAAACGGAGCATTATATTTTCAAAACATATCCCTATTCACAAGATACACTTACTCTTGCAGAAGCCGAAAATGACGCGCTTTTATTTCTGCAGAATGAGGGACAGAAGGGTACACAAATGCCTATTCCGTCAAAGAACCAAAGCTATGCTGCTTTAGTACAGATAGACGGACGGGAATATATCTGTAGAATGTTATCTTATCTGGATGGGGAGTTCCTGGGTGATGTTCCTCATACGAAAGAATTGATTCAATCACTTGGGAAATTTCTGGCCCAATTAGACGGGAAACTTCAGAGTTTTGTTAATTACAGGATTCAAGCCAGGAAACTCAAATGGGACATTCTGCACCTCGATATGAGCAAACAATACCTTGAACATATTCAGGATAAAAAGGCCAGAAGCGTTGTTTATTATTTTTTTAAGCAATATGAGGAAAATGTGGTGGCTGCCCTCCCACAGCTGAGAACCTCTATTATCCAGAATGATGCCAATGAATGGAATGTCATTGTAAATAAGGATGAAGTTACAGGAATTATAGATTTCGGTGACATGACGCATTCCTTACTTATAAATGAATTGGCTATTGCCATTACTTACTCTTGCTACGATAAGGACAATCCTTTGGAATGGGCTTCCATACTTATAAAATCCTACCATGAAATATTGCCTATACAGGAGAAAGAACTGGAAGTGCTTTATTACCTAATTGCCGCCAGACTTTGTATCAGCATCTGTAATTCTGCTCACGCCAGGGATAATGATCTCAACAATGAATATGCCTTCGTAAGTGAAAAATATGCCTGGCAAATGATTTATCGCTGGCTCACCATCAATCCCATTGCGGCGGAAAATTGTTTTCGGCAGGCAGCCGGATATCCCGTTAAAAATCCACTAGATGTTGAAACAATGCTGGCAAAGAGATATGAGCATATGAGTTCTATACTTTCTGTGAGTTATAGCAATCCTATTTATATGAAAGGGGCAGCATTTCAATATATGTATGATGCCTATGGGAACACCTTTTTGGATGCCTATAACAATATCCCGCAGGTAGGACATTCACATCCTAAAGTAGTGGAGGCGGGGCAACGGCAAATGGCAAAACTCAATACAAACACAAGGTACCTTTATGATTCCCTGAATGAATATGCCGAAAAGTTGTTATCAAAATTCCCGGGTTCATTAGACAAAGTTTTTTTTGTGAATTCCGGTAGTGCGGCTACTGATCTGGCACTCCGCATGGCTGAGGTCCATACCGGATCTAAAAGAACCATGGTGATGGAGCATGGGTACCATGGCAATACCTTGTCTGCCGTGGATGTGAGTTATTATAAATTCAATAACCCTAAAGGTGCAGGCAGAAAAGAGCATATTGTGGTGACACCTATTCCGGATACCTACAGGGGTAAGTACACCAAAGATGATGGAAATGCCGGAAGGCTGTATGCCAAAGACGCAATTAAACTGGTAGAGAATTCGGATGCCCCAATTGGAACATTTATCTGTGAGCCCATGCTGGGGTGCGGAGGTCAGGTACCTTTGGCAAAAGGTTACCTGAAACACATTTATCCTGTCATAAGGGAGCAGGGAGGTGTGTGCATTATGGATGAGGTACAAACAGGATTTGGTCGTATGGGGGATTATTATTGGGGATATGAAGCCCAGGATGTTGTCCCGGATATGGTCATTCTTGGAAAACCCATGGCAAACGGCCATCCTATGGGAGCTGTAGTCTGCACTTCGGAAATTGCGTCATCTTTTGAAAAAGGCGTGGAATTTTTCAGTTCATTTGGGGGAAATCCTGTTTCCTGCGCGATAGCTTTAGCTGTTCTTGAAGTTATTGATGATGAAAATTTACAGGAAAATGCAAAAAATGTAGGCGATTATTACAAATCAATGCTTACAGCACTTCAAAAAAAATACCCTTGCATTGGAGATGTACGGGGATCCGGCTTATACCTTGGTGTTGAAATTGTCAAGGATCATAGTATGGACCCGGATACCTGGCTGGCACAGCATATTAAAAATGAATTGCGAAACGCATACATACTTATTAGTACGGATGGGCCATTTGAAAGTGTGTTAAAGTCAAAGCCTCCATTGAGGTTTACGAAGGAAGATGCCATTAAAACCGTAGAACAAATAGATAAGGTATTGAAAAATCATTATAAAATAAGCGCAAAATGAAAGTAGCAGTTTCAGGGGCAGTGGGCCGGTTAGGCAGCGCTATCGCACTTGGCATTGCAAATGCCAGGGATATGCAGCTTACAGGAGCCTATGCTCCGGGTCATGCCGGAAAAAGTACGGCAGGAATAGCAATAGATGATGACATAGCAAAAATAGACGCCCAAATACTCGTGGAATGTGCCCATCCGGGGGTGGTCATGCAAAACCTGAAACAGTGGCATGCCAAGCGGATGCATTTGGTTATTGGGACATCCGGTTTTACCGAAAGCAGAATAGCGGAATTAAGATCTTTCTGGGGGGAAGATGACCCCGGTTGTTTGATTGTTCCTAACTTTTCAATTGGTGCAGTGCTGATGATGCGCTTTGCCGAAATGGCTTCACCCTATTTTGATTCGGCCGAGATTATTGAGCGGCATGAGGACACTAAACCGGATGCCCCCTCGGGCACGGCTTTGGCTACAGCCATGCGAATGGGAAAACACAGGAGCTCTACGGTCCAAAAAGACCACACTGAAGTAGTGAAAGGAGCACGTGGCGGATTGGTATCCGGGGTCCGCGTTCATTCACTTCGAATGAAAGGCATGTTGTCTGACCAGGAAGTTGCCTTTAGCAATAAGGGGGAAATGTTCTCCGTACGTCATAGCAGTACTTCCTACGAGTCATTTGTTAATGGAGCTTTGCTGGCTATTCGCTACGTGACTAAGATCAAAGGAGTGCATATAGGATTGGATGCTGCGCTCGATTTAAAGTAAAAAGAATATAAAAGGATCACAATAAAGGATGTTCTTTTATTAGATACCTGCTTTACCTGGTATGCAGCGAACCCGTTTGTATTAATCAGATGTTGATTCTTCCAAAAAATCGCTTTTGCCCCAATGACTGCCAATGGTTTGGCCTTATCCGGTAGGGGATTTCTAAGCACCAATGCTTCAGGTTGTACCTCAAATTAAACCTGCAATGGCCAACATATAAATTATTATCGAATGGCAAAGCCACCATCCACACGTATGGTTTCACCGGTAACAAAGTCAGAGGCTTTAGATGCCAAAAAGATAGCCGTGCCGGCAATCTCATCTGTTTGCCCCCAACGACCGGCTGGGGTTCTTAAAATTATTTCATCATTAAGAGGCATTGTTTTAACGGGTGCGGTCATATCTGTTTCAAACCATCCGGGTGCAATGGCATTCACCTGGACATTGAATGGTGCCAACTCAATTGCCATTGATTTGGTTAACTGAATTACAGCTCCTTTTGCTGTACTATATGAGGGAATTAAACCAGATCCAAAGAAGGAGTACATACTTCCAATATTGATAATTTTACCCTTCTTTTGCTCAACCATTGATTTAGCTACAAGTTTTGACAATAAAAAAACAGCGTTAAGCTGTGTCTCTATCACTCCATCCCAATCCTCTTCTGTTTCGTTTAGTACCCCTCCGCTTAATGATACAATTCCGGCGTTATTTACCAGAATACTAATCTTGCCTAATTCATCCTCCACTTTTTTAAGTGCCGGCGCCAACTTGGAGCGATTTGAAATATCGACTTGCAGCGCCATTACGGGAACTCCTGTTTTTTTTAATTCTGCAAGGGTCTTCTTGTTTTTTTCTTCGTTTCGCCCAAATATTGCCACTGAAGCTCCGGATTCAGCCAGACCAATTGCAATGCTTCGGCCAATGCCTCCATTTCCACCGGTAATAACTGCTACATTTCCGGTAAGGTCAAATAATTTTGTTGCTGTCATGATTTTAGTTTTACTTAATTTTATCTTTAGCTAATGCCTGACGTCGCGTTTATGAGCAGTTGTACGTCCGTTATTTACAATCCAATATCGCGATATATTTTCCACTGGCCATTTTCCTGCTTCCATACCACCAAATAGTTCCCCTGACTTTTTACATTATAGTCATTATCTGCAAATTCATATATGCCTAATTCAATCAAATATTCACCATCGCTAAAAAGGGAATTTGTGGTGAACAGTACATTGGGAGTACCATTTTTGACTGCATTCCTTATGGATTTTCCCCAGGCGGAAATGAGGTTATCTTTTCCCTGGATTGAACCCCAGGTTCCATCCGTGGCATAGTGGGTTGCCAAAGCCAGGGAGTCTGCATTCCTGATATCTTCAGCGAATTGTTTATCAATGGCTTCAATGATTTTTCTGGCCCGGACCAAATCTATGGTAGTGGTTGTAGATTCAGTCTCCGATTTCTGTTCATTTTTACAGGAATTGCTCGTAAGCAGAACAAATGTCATTGTCAGTGCCGGTAAAATAAAACTGAATTTTTTCATTGGGATGGATTTGTTAGACTAAATTTAATGAATATATTAAATCATTAGTATATATCCACGGATTATAAAAATGACTCAGATTTAGGCAGTGCTTTGTATGTGTTATTTATTATTCTTTAATCGAAATTTTTGAACCTTGTTTCCTAAAATATCTCCAACATAAATACTCCCTTCTTCATCAACAAGAATGTCGTGATATCTCGATATCGGGCCGTTATAAAAACCTGTCCTGCCAAACTGTAGTTGCAGGTTGGTATTTAAATCAAATCGAAAAATATCAGAGCCTTTTACTATGGTATCGTTTACTGTCATATAATCTATTCCAAACAAGTGGTCATTCTTACCGTCGACTGCAACAGAATATAATTGTTCTGAAATTTTGTTTTGCCAGACGGCTAAGAAGTTTCCTTCTTTATCAAATTTTTGGATTCTGTTATTTTCGCGGTCAGCAACATAAACATTCCCATACTTATCCAAATCAATTCCGTGGGGTGTCTTGAATTCACCTTGTTTATCCCCAAATTTTCCCCATTCAAGCAGGTATTTTCCGTCCCTGGAGAATTTAATCACTCTGCTATTGCCATAACCGTCACTGACATAAAATGAGCCATCCCCGGCAACAGCCACATCAGTTGGAAGATTAAAATGTTCAGAATCATTGCCCGGGACTTTGGGCTCCCCTAATGTTAGCAGCAGATTTCCATCTGCACTAAATTTAAAAACCTGATGTAAGGCAACATCAGTAACCCAGATATTGTTCTCCTTGTCAACCTCTAATCCGTGCGGCATTATGAATATATCCGCTCCCCAGCTTTTTAAAATTTCTCCGGTTTGTTGATCAAGGGTAAGAATAGTATGCTCCTGAATTCTGGTTTCCGGCATGGGTTCCTGCCAAACCCTGCTGGCTCTGTGAAAGACCAGGATGTTATGGTTAGAATCAATGCCCAATCCGGTAGGATTTCCTAAACCGAAGCCCTCAGGTAACTTCGGCCAATCCTCTACCAGTTCATAAGAATCCTGATTTGATGATTCTTTTATGGTCTCTTTTTTTTCAGTGTTTCCGCAGCCTGTTAACAAAAGCATATTCAGGACGCACAGATATCCAATTTCCCTATAGTTATTCATTTTTTTATGTTCTTTTATGATTGCAGTTATGTGTCTATATAAATGGTATTTGAACTGCCGTTTACTTTTTGTCAGCAGTATTGTTTCTGTGAAACTCTATTATAATTTCAGCAAGTTCTTCGCCTTTCTCTTCCTGAATAAAATGACCGGCATTCAATATCCTGTGATTCTGACCTTTGGCACCTGGCACAAGTTTTTGAAATACTTTTTCCGCACCTATCATAATATCATCTTTATCTCCGAAGACTGTCAGGAAAGGTTTATTCCATTGCATGAGCTTTTCCCATGCCTTGATGTTGTTCCCGGATTCCGTGTCATTGCTGTCAACCGGCACCAAAGTTGGGAATATTCTTGCTCCTGCTTTGTACTCCTCTGAAGGAAACGGGGCATTGTAGGCAGCTATCACATCATCGGAAAGCGGTTGAACGGTGCCCATGTTAATAACCTTGCCAATATCAAAAGATGGAGAATGCTGTGAGAATTCCCTCCATTTTAAAAAACTTTCGGGAATGGGCGTAGTACCTGTTGGCAAGGTCGTATTGGAGGCGATGACCATTGAAAACCGATCGCTCATTTCAGCCACTAAGCGCAAACCAATAAGGCCGCCCCAATCCTGGCAAAAAAGTGTAATTTCTTTCAGATTTAAGGCCTGAATAAATGTTTCCATCCAGCCAATATGCCCCTGAAAGGAATAATCATGTTTGTTCACCAGCTTATCCGATTTGCCAAACCCTATGAGATCCGGGACAATGACACGAAAATTATTTCGGACAAGGATTGGGATCATTTTGCGATAGAGATAGGACCAGCTGGGTTCACCATGTAAAAGCAGGACAATTGGGTTATCCCTGCTGCCTTCAACCAGATAATGAAGCCTTAAACCTTCTTCAATATTCATGTAGTGACCCGCAAAATGGTAGCCGGGTAAATTTTCAAATCTGCTTTCGGGAGTTCTTATTGTTTTTTTCATTTCTTATGTTTTGTTTGTGCAAATAAAAAATAAGGCTACCCCCCATCATTTAATTCCTATTTAAAGGCTTCACCCACCCAGGCGTTGATTTCGGAACGTACCGGGTCTGCACTTACCTTTTCATTAATTTTAACAACGATAGCGTTCTTTATGGTATCCAGCAGTTCAGTGCCTTCTTTCAGAATTTCATGGATTATAGCATTGCCTTCAACAAAACCAATAGCTGCATCCATGGCCGTAGGACTTTGCCCGACTAAAGTGACCTTTTCAACTGTTGCATTTTCAAAACCTGCGACTTCTGTATAGGACCGTAGTTCCTCAGGATTATTCATGGAAGAATAAGCCCTTCCAAAAAATGGGGGAGGAGTGGCTTCTAAAAATTGCAGGATGGTTTGCTGACTGATATGGAGTGTTATATTGTTTTCCGCCTTATCCCAGGTAACAAATAAAAACTGCCCGCCAGGCTTTAATACGCGCCATGCTTCATTAAATCCTTTTTGTTTTTCCGGAAGAAACATAAAACCAAATTGGCAAACCACCACATCAAAATAGTTGTCAGGGAAAGGGAGATCCTGGGCGTCCGCCACCTGGAATTCCACATTTGACTCATTTACCATCTGTTTGGCTATGTCCAGCATTGCCGGATTGATATCCATGGCGGTAAGCCTGGCATCCGGGCCGATCTTTTTAGCAAGGTGATTGGTAAGCCTTCCCGTGCCAGCTCCAATTTCCAGCACTTGTTTCGGTATGTCTTTTATCCTGGTAGTAACATATAGCGAGTAGGGTTCATACAGGTAAGGTCCCAGATAACGTTCGTATACCCCGGGGATCGTTCTTTCAAAAGGAATCTTGTTTTCTTTCAATTCTAATAATTTAAGTATCCAAATCTAATCTAAGCAAACTTGCGCCACAGCGCTATGTTTAAGTGGTCTTTTTAATGCTCCCCGGCCTGGTTGTATTCAGTTTTAGTTCTTATGTGGTATTACGCATTATCCGGCAATGCCTCAAATTCCCTTTTCTTGTCTTCCATCCATTCCTTCATGGCGTCCGGTGTTTGCAGAAGTGCCTGCATTTCCTTCATGGCTTTTAAATGTGCTTCATCACCTTTTTGAAACATTTCCATACCATGTCTTTTACTTATAGAAGCAATTTCGCCAAAAGTTTCGGCATTGAATTCCTGGTCACAGGCACCACCCAGTTGTTTGCAAGTCATTGTTTTCATATTTCACACTTAATTGATTTGTATATATATCCTTCAGTATAAGAGTTTCCCTTTTACCCTAATTCCAAACGTCTCAATAGTCGTCATATAAATTAGCAGCCGGCAGTAAACCAATCCTTGATTTACAGACTCATAAAAATAATTTCTCATCATTCTCCGGATTTATCGGAAAGGAAGTTATTCACATTTAACCAATGTATAAAGGCATCAAACCAACGATTACTGGTTCGATTGGGATTTCCCAGACCGAAACCGTGACCACCATTCTGGTAAAGATGAAATTCAACAGGGATGCCTGCTTTGTACCAGGAATCAACAACGCCAAACTGCCCCCTGAAGAGAAAATCATCGGTGGCTATAACATTGAACATTGGTGGAGCGTCATCCGGCACCTCTACCGGACCCATACCGCCATAGATGGGACCGATGAAGGCCAGGTCCATGGTTTGCGAGTTCAGTGTTGCGTTCATGGTGAGGCCGGCACCGGCTGAAAAGCCAATCATACCTATTCTGTCCGTATCGACTCCCCACTCCTCAGCTCGTTCAACGATCAGGGCATAGGCTGCCTCGGCATCCTCGAGCTGGTTAGACAAGTCCATCTGCGGGGGACCCGGCGGTGCACTGGTTTTCGTAGTATCAGAAGAAGGTGCCGGTGCAGTTCGGGGGCGATTCATCCAACTGATAAATTCGTCAAGTGATTCAGCTGTTGGGAACAGCCGGTACTTGAGCACAAAAGCGGCAATTCCCTGTTTTGCCAGCGCCTCTGCCACTTCCCAGCCCTCATTGCCCATTGAAAGCCATCTAAAGCCTCCTCCCGGAGCCACTATAACGGCCGCACCGTTTGCTTTACCTGGTTCCGGCAGGAATGGCGTAAGGGTTGCCGTAGTGATGTTGCGAGCCATCGGGTCGCCCCACTGGCGAAACCAGGTCTCTGAGGCAGGTTGTTCATCAACACCACCGGTGCCAAGCGCAATAGCATTTGGTTCTGCCGGAATGTCGAGTGGGTAAATGGTTCCGTCTTGCGCCATTATAGAAATAGCAAAAAAGAGTAAGAAACCCAGGATGATCGTTTTAGCCGGATTTTTATATTTATAAATCATAATCAACCTTTTTAAAAGTTTAATATTCACTTATTACAAGCTATTAAAAGTATTCTGTAATTTCACTTCTGTTTGCATTCTGATTGTAATAATTCCAGATAATGGTGATTGTAAAAAGTTTTTTTAATGCATTTTGCATAATGCTATATTCATTATTCAGTGATCAGGCGATATGATCATGATTCATATATCCATTTACCATCTACCATGGTCCTTTCAATTTTTATATCAATGATTGTTGTTGGGTCTGCTTTGGCTGGATCTTTTTCCAGAACAACCAAATCGGCCAATTTCCCTGTTTCTAATGAACCTTTGATATTTTCTTCATAAGATGCATATGCGCCATTGATTGTCCCAACTTTAATAGCTTCTTCAACCGATATTTTTTGACTTGCTCCCCATACATTTCCGGACATATCTGTTCTTGTCACAGATGACTGAATGGCCATCATCGGTTCAAAGGGTCCGGGAGGATAATCGGAGGTTTGCGTTACATTTATACCTGCGTCTAAAAAGCTTTTTACCGCAAACATATTTTCCAGTCGTTCCTTGCCATAATTTACCATCTTTTCTCCATGAAAATAGACATAGGTAGAGAATGGACATGGAATGGCATTTAGTTTTTTTATTCGTTGTATAAGTTCTGCATTAACTACAGTACAATGTTCCAATCTAAATCTGGGGTCTTGTCTTGGAAACTCTTTTTGAATTCTTTCAAAAACATTTAGTGATTTAGTAATACCAACATCGCCATTGGCATGGATACCGATTTGCCAATTGGCTTTATGGGCTTTTATGGCATAACTATAAAGTTCTTCTTCATCCATTACAATGATGCCAAAGTCGTTGGGCCTTCCTATATAAGGTTCAGATAATCTGGCAGTGCGTTCGGAAATAGAGCCATCACAGGTTAGTTTCATTCCGCCTAATCGTAACCAACTGTCGCCATCGCCCGTTTTTGAACCTCGCGCAATCATTTCATCAATACTGAAGTAGCCAATCATACAATAAATTCTGGAAACCAATTCATTGGCAGCATAAGCATCCTGATATGCTTTAAGATCTTCAAGGGTACCATATGCATCTGTTACCGATGTTATTCCTGATTTTGAAATCATTTCGGAAAAAAGTTTTACACCAGCCTGACGATCTTTTGCAGTAAATTCATTAGGAATTAACTGATCTACCAGGCCAACAGCATTTTCTTTAAGTAATCCGGTTGGTTCTCCATTTTCATCTCGAATTATCTGCCCACCCGGAGGATCAGGAGTTGTTCTGTCTATTTTAGCTAATTTCAGGGCCATAGAATTGGTGTAAGCTGTATGTCCTCCCCTGTGTTCAATTTTAATCGGATGATCGCCTGTTATTTCATCAAGATCGTATCTTGTAATATATCTTCCTTCAGCGGTTTTTGTATCATCATATTTAAAACCTGAAATCCAATCTCCTGGAGCCTTTTTAAGCGATTCAGTTTTTAAAGCATTTTGAATAGCCTTAATAGATCTTAAATCACAATCAACATTTCTCAAATGGCCGTTTCCGGAATAAGCCGGATGGGAATGTGTATCTATAAATCCCGGTGTAATGGTTTTACCTCCAATATTTATTTTACGAGTTGTTGAACCTGCCAAATGCAAAATATCGCTATCTGAACCTATTGCAATTATCTTTCCATTGCTAATTGCAACCGCCTGAGCTTTTGGCGACCCTGGATTTGACGTATAGATATTCGCATTATGGAGAATAACCTCGGGATTTGATTGTGAAAATGAATTCAATATTATCAGGCCCATAGAACCCATCCCCAATGTGTTGGCAAATTGCCTTCTGTTTATTCTTGTTTTCATAATGGTAATTTATGCCTTGTTCAAATGGATTACTGGAAATTGGATATAACGGTTCGTATAAGGGTCTGTTAATGTTTAGTTTGCGTTAAATTACGGTTAAGAGCTGAATTAAGCAATTCCGGGTTGATTTTGACAGCCTGTCCCGAGTCCTCGGGATAGTCTAATCCAACGACATGAGTAAAGTGTACTGGCGTCAGCAATTTTCATAAGCAGCTTACACTATTAATTTTGTACGGTGTTGGCAGCTGTCTTTTCACTCAATAACAACAGGTTCAATTTTGTCATAAAACCAAGGGGTGTGTTGATTGGTTATGGCAATCCATTTCCAATTACCATCATACTTCTTAGCGGTCAAAGTCATTAATCCAATTTCCCTATTCACAGTATCTGTTGGAGTCACTTTTTTATACCAGAACATTTTCCAGGAGTAATAAGCCAGTGCATTATTTGCATCTATAATCCTAATTCTGGGAATTCCTGCTTTGTAATAATAATCTAAGGAATCATTCTCGGCTAACATGTTATAAAAATTTAGAACTTCGGATTTTCCCTGAAAGTAATAACCTTGAGAATTTATCCAGGTAACATTGTCAGAGAATTGAGACATAGCACTATTAATATCTTTCCTAATCATTGCTTTTTCCCTTTCAGATATCATTTTTACAAGCTGTAAGGAGTCAGCTTGTATTGATTCTTGTTTAGTTGATGTAGAAACATCTTTTTGGCATGAAAAAAAGTTGAAACTAAAATTACTAAAATGAATTTCCTCATAATATGTAATATTTATTTGGTAGCTGCCAACGTCTCGGCAATAAGTAGAGGCGGATCCCGATTACATAAACCACATAATTACTGAGCATGTTCTCGGTCAATAATCTCCGTCTGATTTTTCGAAAAATTTTTATCATTGTTTTATTGGTTGGTCATAGTTTCTGTTCCGAATCCTCAGTATGGGAATAATGAAGCACAACGCCAGGCTATGACCAGTGGCGGTATTTGAAAATGTTTCTAGCCACCATCGATACCAAACGTAGTAGCGAGATAAAAATTTTCATTCACACTCTCGTCCGCCATAGGGCATGAACTTGTATGACCTTAGAATAGGCAAAAAATAAACTGGATGAGATTGGAAATAGTAGGGCAATGTAGGGGTTTGAGGCTTAAACACTCCCCCCTAGGTCTATCTTAATTGTGAGTCTAAATGCACACACACAATTTTTTCCCGTTTTTACTTTTCTCTTGGGGTTAAGAAATATGATTTAAGGTCACTTATAAAAATTTCTTACCTTAGGAAGACCAACCAACCACTTCCTTATATGATAAACTTCTTTCGTAGAATCCGAAAAAAACTAGCAGACGATAACAAGCCTTTAAAATACATGAGGTATGCTATTGGTGAGATTGTATTGGTGGTTGTCGGGATTTTGATTGCTCTTCAAATCAATAACTGGAATCAGTTCCGGAGCGAAAGAAAATTGGAATTGAAGATTTTAAAAGATCTGAGGGCAGAAATAATTACAAATAATCATAAAATCAATAATGCAAAAGTACGGAAAGAAGTCCTTTATAAACCCTTAGCAAAATATATGAAATTAATGGATGAGGGCAAGGTTGAATATATAGATTTCGTTGAAATTCATAAAAAGAACTTCTTCTCCGGTCAAATTAAGCCGTCCTTTGGGGTGATTAATTCCTTTATTTCATCGGGTGATGTCAATTTAATTTCTAATGACTCTTTGAAATATTTGCTTACGGATTGGAAAGAATATGTAGCGGTATTCACTGCTATGGAATTTGCTTCTTTTAATGGACACAGAAGGTTTAGCGAGTATTTTGACAAACGCTACCCTAATCTGGAAAATCAGTTTCACAATAAATCTTCTGAAGATCTAAGAAATAGATTTGTGAAAATCTATAATGATGTTGAATATGGTAACAGATTGATTACCGTTAAAGAACATTTTGAGAACTCGATAAACCATGCACAAAACACAAATGTGTATATTAACGGCATGATTAAACTTCTCGATAAAGAAATTGCAAAGTTGGATTGAACCAACACCAACTATCTATCAATAAACACAAGAATATATACCGATACTGCAAATAACATACAGTTTAACCTAACCACAAAAACACTGGCATTCTTTACAATGTGGTGGACTTTATTTTGAATTAAATTATACTGGTTTAAAGTCCCGTGTTATATTTCATTATCTTAGGAAGAACAACTAACATTTACTTCTCATGATTGGTTTTTTTAGAAAAATTCGCCAACAACTGCTTACTCAAAATGAAGTCTCCAAATATCTTTTGTATGCCATTGGCGAGATTGTTTTGGTTGTCATTGGTATTTTAATTGCACTTCAGGTAAATAACTGGAATGAGAATAGAAAAGAAGAAATACTAGGCGATAAACTTAAGCTCAATCTCTACCAAGAGCTCTTGATCACGCTCAATCACAGCAAAGAAGTTCTTAAAAGTTATGATTATCAAATTCAGAACATTGATTTTTTGCTTAGCCAAGGCGCCAACCTAAGTATTGATTCTTTTATGCAAAAGTCTCAGGAAGATTGGTCAATGGAAAATTTTTCTTTTATAACTTTCCTTTTGTCCTTTACAGAGCCTTATGATCCGCAGAACAAAGTATATGAATCATCATTAAGCGATGGTTCCATCAAATATGTAAATGATCCCGAGTTTGTTGCTCTCCTGGAAGCTATCTACACTAGCCCTCAAGATTTGATTGAGGATCTGTATCGTAGAGAAACCACTTCGAATGAGGGTATAGAAGCATATATTTCAGAAAATCACAGGGACTTATTTGAAGGTGATGCTCATATTATCAACGGTTTATGGGATGATGAAACCATAAAAAATCTTATTAAAACCCTTGTAAATGATGGAGCCCTTAGATTTAAAATGCAACAAAAAAATACCATTTTAAAATCGAAACGCTATGTACTCCAGTTCGAAATAATACCAAATATTGAGAAGGTGATTGAAAGCCATGTCCCATAAACTGCCTGCCAGAATCAAATATTATTTGTGTTGTATCAGAGGTATGAACGCAATACAGTAATTTTTCTCAACCCAACAAAACAACAGCTACCCTATCTAATGCGGTGGTCTTCCTTTTAAATTTTATTATACTGATTTTAAGTCTCATTTATTAATTCATTACCTTAGGAAGGACAACCAACCTCTTCGTTCCAATGATTAACTTTTTTAGGAGAATACGCAGGAAACTGGCAGTTGACAACAAACCTTTGAAATACCTGCGGTATGCTATTGGGGAGATTGTACTCGTGGTGATAGGTATTCTAATTGCGCTACAAATAAATAACTGGAATGAGGAGCGAAAAGACAGGATTGAACTTGAAAATTATCTGATTAAGATTGCAGATAATATTGATCAGGATATTAGGACCCTAACTAAATTACAGATCAGACGCGATTCTGTGTTCATTCAAGCAAAGAGATCGGCAAGACTTCTTATGGAACAAGACTTTACCGATTTTGAAACCATGATTGGCGGCGTACGATGTTTTTATGAGTTCTATTTTAGCGCTAACAAGAGCGGATACGAAGCCCTTATAAATTCTCAATTTTTAGGAAGAATCAAAAATCCATTAATTGATAGTTTATTGACAAGGTATTACGAGGAGGTTGAGTCGATAGAGAAGTCTGAGCTCGGCTATAACACATTTATTGAAAGAATGGAAGTCGAATTAAATTCAAGTATAGACCAAACCCCAATATTCGAATTTATACAGTCGCGCGAATATGCTAATGAACATGAAGTTGATTTTGAAAATCAGGAATGGATCAAAAAAAATCAAGAGGCATTAATGCCTTATCTAAAGAGTAATGCTTTCAAATCCGCTGTATTTAGAACTGCACTACAAAAAGATGATAAATATCATCGGTTAATTCGAACAGGAACTAAATTGACGAAGGAAATAAGAGAAGGGTTGAATATTAATTAAAATTTAACGATAATAGTCCAACAAGGTATATCAAAAAAAGCTTATTATTCTCAGCAACAAACCATAATAAGAAATACATGCCACCATTAACTGTTTTACACGGGACCATAAAGCAGTCTTCTATTTTAAATATTTCTAAACTGATTTTAAGTCTCTTACATTAATTCATTATCTTAGGAAGAACAACCAACCACTTCCTTTCCATGATCAACTTCTTCCAGGACAGAGCGTTAAAAAAACATTCAGTGAATGTTTTTAGCGAATGGGCCAGCCTGCCGCGCTGGCGTTTAAAGCAAAAACTATGATTAATTTTTTTAGACGAATACGCAAACAACTCGCAGACGATAACAAGCCTTTAAAATACATGAGGTATGCTGTTGGGGAGATTTTGTTGGTAGTAGTGGGGATATTAATTGCCTTGCAGATCAATAATTGGAATGAGGAAAGGAAAACTCACCTTCATGATATGGAGTTACTAAACAATTTGAAGGTTGAATTGACAGTTGATATAGCTGCCCTTACTGCCAAAATATCACAATATCAGCGTATTAATGCTAATATAAAAAATACAGTTGCGCTATTCGATAGCGCTGATCACGAGCAAACTCCTGATGAGCATCAGGTAATCGTATCGGCGCTGTCCCAATTTCAAATGCTTACGCCTTTTAATAAAAATATCAATCGCAATGATTTAATAATTGCGCAGGGTACAATTGATAGAATTGATCCAGAATTGAATCGCAAATTCCTAACATACCTTGAAGAAACCCAATCGATCAATGCCGCAATTACCAAATTGGGCGAAACATTGCAACAACTCGAAGTACTTCAAATTCATCCAAATGTCGATTACAATGATATAAATCCTTTGGCCGACCAGCTTGATTTCGATTTTAAAGAAGTTTTTAATAAAAGAGGCATTCGAAATACATTACAGAAATCTTATGGGTACCGCAAACACTACATTGAAAATATGTCTGGTAAAATAAAAGATGCTGAAAAACTAATCGCCCTCATCGATCATAAATTGGCACAGCCAGTTAAAAAATAACGAAAGCACAACAACTCATAAAATAAAACAAGTACTAATTTTATACGAAACCGTTGTAAGTCATTAAAAGCAGCATTATGAATTATGAAATAATTATTAATACTATTGCAAGTATTGCAGTTGTTTTATCTGTTATTTTCCTTGCTTATCAAATTAAAAAAAACACTCAAGCGTCAAAAGCAAACTATTATGATTCTTTAAACAAAACCAACATGGAGTTTCTCAGACAGTTGGTAGAAAACAGGGAACTTGGAGAATTGCTTGAAAAAGCGACAGCCAATTGGGCTAATTTAAATGAAGACGACAAGAGAACCTCAAACTATTTATTTATTCAGCTTTTTAGACATTGGGAAAATATGTACTATCAACACAAGTTGTCTGTATTGGATAAACAACTTTGGACTAACCATTTAAATACAATGATTGGATATTTTCATCATGCCGGAACTCAAGAATGGTGGCTTCAACGTAAAATGGCTTTTGCAAAAGATTTTAGAGATTTCCTTGAAAACAGTGAGAAACCAAAACAAATCTATCCTACAATTAAAGATTTAGCAATGGAAACTAGATAACTACTTATAACAACGCGTATAGTTCATACTCCTTATCTTCTCCAAAGAAAAATTAGACAAAATATACTAACTGAAAATAAATTCAGTAAATACCATTTATTCAAATGACTCTCTGCGAATACAAAATGCTTTCAGAAGATGAGCAGTACGATACGGTATTCTCTAAAGGCAAGTTCCTGGATATTGTAATCGGTTTAAAACTTTTCTAGATAATTTCTTACCTTAGGAAGAACAACTAATCACTTGTGAGTCCAATGCATTACACACTTCTTAGAAAACCGATAAAATAATCTAGCAGAATGGATTACACTATTGGACCATAAATACCAATGAGGTATGCTATCGTTGAAGTTAGATTGTTATTAGGTTGTATCGGTATTCTGATTGTAATTTATACAAGATTTAAAAATCAATCCTTCAAAATTTGTTTAAATGAATTGGGAATGCATATCGAAAATGAAATAGAGGCTTCAGTCTTCATCTCTTATGCCTGGGGTGATAAAAGTGGGGAATTCGTCGGAATACTGCACCATAGAGTATTTAAGATTGGCTGGGCTACGCCCGGTATGGATAATCTTGAGTACAACAAGCTTTGAAATTATAGAGAATGGATTACTGACATCATGGAGAAAGATGGCTTCAAACTATGTTGTAGTACTCATAGACGATAAATATGTGATAATCTGGAATGTGCTATTCCCTATTCAATGAAATTTTTGGATACCCAATATTTTAAATTCTGCCTTATTGAATCTTGATGATTTTCATTTTTCAGATGTGGCATATGAATCTTTAAAGAATATGGGGCCTGATTACATTCAGGATGACATGTTAAAAATGAAATCGTAAAACTATACGTTGAGTCGTTTCCGGAAATGTTAAAAATGTTTAGCTGGTCTTCCACGGGTTCCGAAATCGAATATATAGATCGCAATTTTTTTCCCATTTCAGGGAATAACAACCTGATGTTGAAGCCCTACGACTTTGATGTGCAAATGAATGATACGTATTTTTTGTCGATGATTCATAAACGTAAAATCCAACGTAATTTTTTTAATACAAGAATGCGGATAGTTCTCGAAGAGAGTCAAATCGTCCATCAATTAATTAAGGAGAAACTGCAAAATCAATAATTCACTAACCCTGCAAGATCCTTAACTCATCACACTTATTCATAAATTCCTTACCTTAGGAAGAACAACCAACCCTTCCTTTCAATGATTAACTTCTTTCGTAAAATCCGCAAAAAACTTGCTGATGATAACAAGCCTTTAAAATACATGAGGTATGCTGTTGGGGAGATTGTATTGGTTGTTATAGGGATATTAATTGCTCTGCAAATAAATAGTTGGAATACGGATCGAATTAACAACCAAAAAGAAAGAGAATACATTATCCGCCTAACTAATGAAGTGAAGGGTGAGCTTAATTATTTGAAAGATCTTAGGGACATTTTTTTTGATAGAAGCAAAGGACTTAATAGGATTATTGAACAATGGCAATCTGGTAATTCAGTTGTAGAGGATACAGCCCAATATTTGCAAGATTATTCATATGGTTCAGGTTTAGATCCTTGGTACAGAGAACCTATAACATGGACACAACTTCAACAATCTGGCGACCTTAATTTGCTAAAGGATAAAAACCTTACTGATGACTTGTTTGTTTTTTATAGCGAAGTCAATAAAATGGGGGATAACTTTGTGTTAAATCCTATGAAGGAATTTGTAAATACTAGGGAGAAACTGAATGTTCCTTTAATAAATGACGGAGGAGTAATTATCATTTTTAAATACGTAGGCGCATTATATGTAAAGAAGGAGAAGATTCAAATTAATAAAGAAATATTTAATAAGATTTGGAATTATCGGGAGGAATTACTGCCATCATTTGTAAGGGTTTCAGGAATATGCCAGTTTCAGGTAGTCAAACTACAAGAGGTCATTGAAACCGGGGAGAAACTTCTGGTAAAACTGGAAGCTGCAGAAGGGATTACAACTGAATAGAAATTAATTAATCCATTTATAAAGGACTTACCATGATTAACTTCTTTAGAAAAATACGCAAGAAACTGGCAGACGATAACAAGCCTTTAAAATACATGAGGTATGCAGTTGGGGAGATTGTCTTGGTGGTAATCGGGATATTGATTGCTTTGCAGATCAATAATTGGAATGAGGATAGAAAGAGACAAAACCTAATCCAAAGTCAATTGCTAAATTTAGTCGCCTCTTTAAGGTCAGACAGTATAATGTGGTCTAGAACCATAGATGTCAATGAATTTCGCTTAAGTTCTATTGAATATTTACTTGAAAAGGCAGGTCAATCATTTAATGCGGCACCTTCTCTTCCAAAAGCCGACAGCACCTTCATTTGGCAGGGACCTTATCCTGACAGTTTGGATATGAAATTCATCAGGAAAAGTTTTAGTTGGTTTACAAAAGGATTTAATAATGTAATTGTTGATCGAACTGCTTTAAATGAAATAAATAATCTTGGGCTATATTCGGAAATTAAAAATGATCAACTAAAGAGTAAAATACATGATTATTATGCTTTGATTGATTTTCATTTCGGTGATCTGAACATTCAAAACAGGGTAAATATGCAGGATGAATTTAATGATTTTTTAAGGGATAACTATGGTGTGGATCCTCAATTCAACCTCGATATAGCAGACCCTATTGAATTTATCAAAAATGAAAAGGGCATAATCTTAAGATTAAAAACAATAAGTAAACAAGCATCCTGGCATGGCCTTCAGGCGGTCAATGCCAAAAATATGGCAAATGAGATCATCAAAATGATTAAAAATGAGATTGGACCATGACCAATGGAATACTGTATTCTCTAAAGGCAAGTTCCTGGATAAAGTAACCGGTTTAAAACTTTAATAGATTATTTATTACCTTAGGAAGACCAACCAACCACTTCCTTATATGATAAACTTCTTTCGTAGAATCCGCAAAAAACTCGCAGACGATAACAAGCCTTTAAAATACATGAGGTATGCTATTGGGGAGATTTTTTTGGTGGTGATTGGTATTTTGATTGCATTGCAGATTAATAATTGGAATGAAGCGAGGCAATCTAAAACTATTGAAGTATCCTTGCTAAAGGATTTTAAAAAGGGACTTGAGTTTGATATTTCTCAAATAGATTCCATTAAAATTCAATACAGTCGTGCAAAGAGCGCAATCAATAATATTTTGGAGCATATGAATAAAGACCTGCCCTATTCCAAGGAACTGGACACGGCATTCTTTAATACCACTTTAATATTTGATTCAGGTGGACTTACTGTTGGGGCTTATGAAACCCTGAAGTCCAGAGGACTTAATCTCATTTCTAACAAAATTGTATTAGATCAACTTATAAAAGTTTATGACGAATTCAATCCATGGATGCTTTCATGGGAACGGCGATATACCGACTTTTTGTTTGATGCTCAAAAGAACGTGTACAACTCAAGGTTTGAGGACTTCTGGGGTGGCAATTATAAAGATAAAAATGTTATAGGCACGATGATCCCAACCTCATTTGATGATCTTAAAACCGACGCTGATTTTAAATACCATTTAAAAACACAGATGAATTTAATTGGCTGGTTAATTAACAAACCTGCAGAGAATACTCAGATTGAGGCCAAAAAACTACTCTCTCTAATAAATAATGAATTAAAAAATAATCGGTAATAGTGTTTAAATATTTTAGACAAATCAGATATAAAAACCCTCAAAATCAGTTGATTAAGAGGGTTTAAAGTACTCGAGGCGGGAATTATTTCCCTCGTTGGTTTGTCCCGCCCGAACGTGTTGAACATGGAAATACCAATCATTGGCATGAATGTTTTTTGTTTTCGTTCCATTGAGAAATAAAGAAGAGATTTAATGAAAATTCCTATGGCGGGAATTACCTCCCCCGATAGCTATCGGGATCGGTTTGTCCCGCCCGAACGTGTTGAAAATAAAAACCAAGCCAAAAGGCTTTGTTTTTTAATTGTTCACTTCTTTGTCAAAACAAGTTTTGCAAATCGTTCACAATTAAAAAACCAGTGCAATTGCACTGGTTTTTATCTATTCGTACTCGAGGCGGGACTTGAACCCGCACGGCCTAATGGCCATTGGATTTTAAGTCCAACGTGTCTACCAATTCCACCACTCGAGCCTAACTACCTTGGTAGTGGCTGCCTGAACACGGGCAGCACGTGGATCTTTCCATGAGCGAAAAACGGGATTCGAACCCGCGACCTCCACCTTGGCAAGGTGGCGCTCTACCAACTGAGCTATTTTCGCATGTTATAAAGAACGTAGCATCCCAAAAACAGATGCGGACGCAAATTTAATACAATTCTATAAAAAGCAAAGAACTTTTATTCAAAAAGAATGCGATGCATGCCAAATGTTATAAAAACAGGTTTTGAAGGAATCAATGACCCATTTATTAGCACCTTAACTGCTTTGAATCAGGAAGTCGCTTTTTTATTCTTGCTTAGCATTCGCTTAATTTCATTGAGCTTCATCAAGGCCTCAACAGGTGTTAAAGTATTGATATCTAAATGAACGAGTTCCTCCTTGATTTGTTCCAGCAAAGGATCATCCAGGTTAAAAAAACTAAGCTGCATTTCATTCTGAATGGCCTGTAAATTATCTGTCAGCTCTTCACTCGAATGCGATTTTTCCAATTTTCTCAGGATCTTTTCAGCCTTGTGGATCACCTGCTGCGGCATTCCTGCCATTTTTGCCACATAGATCCCAAAACTGTGCGCACTTCCCCCCGGCACAAGCTTCCTTAAAAACAACACCCTATCCTTTAACTCCTTAACGGCTACATTGAAATTCTTAATACGCTCAAAGGTAGCGGCCATTTCGTTGAGTTCATGATAGTGTGTTGCAAAAAGGGTTTTGGCCCTTGCCGGATGTTCATGCAGGTATTCAGAAATAGCCCATGCAATGGAAATACCATCATACGTACTGGTACCCCTTCCAATTTCATCCAACAGTATCAGGCTCCTTTCAGAAAGGTTATTGAGGATAGATGCCGTTTCATTCATTTCAACCATGAAAGTAGATTCTCCCAGCGAAATATTATCACTTGCGCCAACCCGGGTAAAAATCTTGTCAACATAGCCGATGTTCGCTGCTTCGGCCGGAACAAAACTCCCCATTTGCGCCAGTAATACGATCAGGGCAGTTTGTCTTAATATGGCCGATTTACCGCTCATGTTAGGCCCGGTAATCATGATAATTTGTTGTGATTCCCTGTTTAAAACCAAATCGTTGGGAATATATGCCTCCCCGGGCGGGAGTTGTTTTTCTATGACAGGATGCCGGCCATTTTTAATGGAAATTTCCGTGCTGTCGTTTAATGAAGGTGCTACATAATTGTTTTCTTTTGCCAGTTGTGTAAAACCACACAGGCAATCAAGCTTCGCAATCAGGTGGGCATTTTGCTGCACAGGGGCAATGTATTCCTGCAGCCATACAATCAATTGGGAGAACAATTGCTGTTCAAGACTTAAAATGCGTTCCTCGGCACCCAAGATCTTAGATTCATATTCTTTCAGTTCCTCCGTAATATACCGTTCTGCATTTACCAGGGTTTGTTTGCGTATCCACTCTTGCGGCACCTTATCCTTATGGGTGTTTCGAACTTCAATATAATAGCCAAAAACGTTATTGGAGGCAATTTTAAGAGAAGTAATCCCTGTCCGTTCCGTTTCCCTTTTCAGCATCTGGTCCAGGTGATCCTTGCCTCTAAAGGCCAAATCCTTAAGCTCATCCAACTCCTCTGAATACCCTTTGGCAATAACATTGCCTTTGAGAATATTGACAGGGGCATCTTCCTGCAATAATTCTTTTATTTTGTCCCGCACCAAATCACAGGTATCCAGCTGTTCCCCCAGAAGCTTTAAGGATTCATTTTTACTTTGGAGAATTAATTGTTTTATGGGGACAATAGCTTCCAAAGAATTTTTTAATTGTACCGTTTCTCTGGGGTTTACTTTTCCGGTTGCCACTTTAGAGATCAGCCGTTCAAGATCTGCTATTTGCTTTATGCCATACTGCAGTTTTTGTAAGGTGTCTTCATTTTCCTTTAGATAAGAAATTACCTCATGCCTGCGTCGTATCCGTTCAATATTCTTAAGCGGAAGGGCCAGCCATCGCTTTAACATTCTCCCTCCCATTGGAGAAATGGTTTTGTCAATTACATCTATAAGGGTGACAGCATTTTCATTATACGAGTGGTACAATTCCAGGTTTTTAATGGTAAACCTGTCCATCCAGATATATTCTTCTTCGGCTACCCGTTGTATCTTGCTAATATGCTGTAATTGGCTGTGCCTCGTATCCAAAAGATAATGCATTACTACACCTGAGGCAATGATCCCATATGTTAGCTGGGCTATTCCAAAACCTTTTAAAGTGGTCGTTTTAAAATGGTTGGTAAGGGTTTCGCGCGCGTAATCTTCCTGAAAGATCCAGTCTTCCAGAAAGAAAGTATGGAAACGTGTCCCGAAGTTATCCTTAAAATCTGTTTTATGCGCCCTGGAAACCAGGACTTCGTTGGGGGAAAAATTTTGCAGTAGCTTGTCTATATGTTCCAGGTTGCCCTCGGCTGTGAGGAATTCACCTGTGGAGATATCCAGGAAGGAAACGCCATGTATGTTTTTACCGAAATGAACAGCACATAGAAAATTGTTGGACTTGGCTGTCAGGATATCATCATTTAAGGCTACTCCCGGGGTAACCAATTCTGTGACTCCACGTTTTACAATGGTCTTGGTTAATTTAGGATCTTCCAGCTGGTCACAAATGGCAACCCGTTGCCCTGCTTTGACCAGTTTAGGGAGATAGGTGTTCAGGGAATGGTGCGGAAAACCGGCCAGTTCTGTACGGTCGCCGCCATTATTCCTATGTGTCAGGACAATCCCCAATATACCAGCCGCTTTTATGGCGTCTTCCCCAAAAGTTTCATAAAAATCACCTACCCTGAATAGCAGAAGCGCATCAGGATATTTTGTCTTGATGGTATTGTATTGCCTCATCAGAGGCGTTTCTTTCTTTATGTTACCGGAATTTGCCAACGTAGTTTATTCCCCTATTTTTGTCTGCTCGGAGAGTAAACGAAAATACTATTTTTCCCAGGGATTGTCCCCTCTTGTTGATATTTTCGGATAACTTAGTACAAGTTAATTTAAATGAAGGCTTAATCCGGGGATTTATCGGGTCGATTGAGTTAAACAATTAATAAATAAGGATTTGGAAATCTCTGTCAGTTTATGCGAAAACTAAAAAACAGCGAGTTGGACCGTTTGGATATTGATCGTTTTAAGGGGGCATCAAAAACTCCTTTGGTCCTGGTGCTGGATAATATCAGGAGTTTAAACAATATTGGTTCTGTGTTCAGGACCGCAGATGCCTTCCTTGTAGAAAAGATCTATTTATGCGGCATAACTGCCTCCCCTCCACATAAGGATATTCATAAAACTGCTTTGGGAGCTACAGAGAGCGTAGCCTGGGAGTATAGGAAAAACACGTTAGATTTGCTTGAGGAACTTAGTAAGGAATATGTGTGCCTGGCGGTGGAACAAACAGAAAATGCAACACCTCTTAACCAATTTATCCCCGAACCTTCCAATAAATATGCACTGGTTTTTGGGAACGAAGTAAAAGGGGTATCACAGGAAGCGGTAAATGCCTGTCAGGGTGTTTTGGAAATTCCGCAGTACGGGACCAAACATTCCTTAAATATAGCTGTTAGCGTTGGAATTGTTATATGGGACCTGTGGTCCAAACTTCAGCCTGTCCCAAACAGGGATTAAATAGTATTAAATGGCAGGGCTTTTAACTAACCTAAAATTAAAACCCTGACAATTTTGCCAGGGTTTGGGGATATAGTCTGAGTTAGTTAGTTTCTCAAAATTAGAGGTGCAATAAAGTAATTCCTTTTCAACTATGCAAGAAATTTGCCAAATAAGTGTTAAAAGGCCAATGCTGTTTTATATAAATATTAGAAATAAAATGCCTTTAGTCCGTAAGAGACTGCTCCAGAATTTTGTCAATAATTGCTTCGTAATCTGACGGATTTTCAACAAAATCCAGGTCGGCGATATCGATGATCAAACTTTTGCGATGTGGAAATCCTTTTAAAAAATCAAGATACCCTCTGTTTATTTTTTCCAGGTATTCCTTGTTTATTCCCTGTTCATAAGCCCTGCCCCTTTTTTTAATATTTTCTAATAAGCGTTCGGTTTTTTGGTACAGGAAGATATAGATATCTGGTTTTCTTACTTCGGTATACATAAAATTGAACATTTTCCTATAGAGCTTAAATTCATCTTTTTGCAGTGTTATTTGGGCAAAAATCAATGATTTGTAGATATCGTAATCACTCACCATAAAATTCTTAAAAAGATCTAACTGAGTGGTGTCATCTGTAAACTGCTGGTATCTGTCTGCCAAAAATGACATTTCCAAAGGAAAAGCGTACCTGCTTTGATCATTGTAGAATTTGGGCAGGAATGGATTATCAGCGAAGCGTTCCAATACCAGTTTCGCATTGTGATCGCTGGCGAGTTTTCTGGCCAGTGTGGTTTTCCCTGCTCCTATATTCCCTTCAATGGCTACCAGATGAAATTGGGAAAAGAGCAATTCTCTGCTGGGATATAATTTATGGGCAGTTTGCTCCAGGCTGTTCCTGTCTTTGCATTCCTGAAGTAAATTTCTGGTATCCTTTCTTAATACAGGGTGGTAGAACTGTGGGGCAATATCGGCCAGGGGTTTCAGGACAAATCGCCTTAAATGCAGCTGAGGGTGTGGAACTGTAAGCTCATCTGTTTGAATGGTTTCAGAATTATAATACAACAGATCAATATCGATATTTCTGGATTGATAACTTTCGCCCGCATTGCGCTCTCTGCCCATTTCCTTCTCAATTTGGAGTATCATCTCTATTACCTGTTTTGCTGTAGCTTGAGTCTCTATGGACAAACAGGCATTCAGGAAGTCTTCTCCTTCAAAGCCCCATGCAGGACTCCTGTATACTGCGGATATGTCAGTAATTTTTCCTAGCTTTTTTTGCAAAAGGAGGACAGCCCGCTGCAAATTAAAGCGCTTGTTTCCAAGGTTGCTCCCCAGTGATAAGTATATAGTTTTAACTTCCTTCATATCATCTGAACAAAGTAAGCAAAAGTAAGCCAGATGAAGACTAAATTAGCATAAAGACCTTCTAATAATTATAGAAATATGCATTGCTGTTTTGTTTGAAATGGGATTTTGGTTTATTAAAAAATAACTTATTTGCATCATTCTAAGTTTGGTTATCTTTGGAGCATATTAATTGGAGTAGAGTATGAAATTTTTAAGAAACTTGTTGGCGGCAATCATTGGGACTTTAATAGCATTCGCAATTATGTTCTTCATGTTTGTCTTTTTTATAAGTCTTGTAAACACCGAAGAAACTGTAACAGTTGACAAGAATTCCGTTTTGGAATTGCAAATGAAGTTCCCTGTGAAGGATTATACAGGAAATAATGAAGGAGACCCTTTTGATGTACTTTTTGAGAAGGCCCAGGGACTGGATGAAATACTGCATGCCATAAAAGTAGCAAAAGAAGATGATGATATAAAAGGTATCAGTATTAACAACAATTATATGGCTGCCGGGATTTCCTCAACGCAGGCCATAAGAAATGCATTGTCCGATTTTAAAGAAAGTGGAAAATTCATTTATGCTTTTGGGGATTATTATCTTCAAAAAGATTACTACCTGGCCAGTGTCGCGGACAGTATTTTTCTCAACCCGGTTGGGGGAATGGATTTCAAAGGGCTTTCAGCAGAAGTGCTTTATTTTAAGGATTTGCAGGATAAGACCGGGGTAAAAATGGAGGTAATCAGGCATGGTAAATACAAAAGTGCGGTAGAGCCATTTTTGTCTAATGAAATGAGTGAAGCCAACAGGATACAAATTAGTGAACTTATCAATTCAATTTGGAATTCTATAGTTTCTGAAATTTCATCGGATAGGGGAATAAGCGAGCAGGATATCAATATAATTGCAGATACCCTTGGTGGCAGAAAACCAGAATACGCTAAAGCCTCAGGTTTACTGGATGACATTATTTACCATGATGAATATGAAAAACGTTTAAAACAGGCTGTGGGAACTCCCGTGGAGGATAAACTCAATTATATTTCTCTGGAAGATTATACCAAGATTTCCGGCAAGAAGAAATTGCAAAGCGGAAAAGATAGAATTGCTGTTATTTTTGCTCAGGGAAATATCATTTATGGAGAAGGAGGTCCGGATGCTATTGGACAGGGAATTATTAATAAGGCTATTATAAAAGCCAGAGATGACAAGTCTGTGAAAGCAATTGTGTTAAGGGTGAATTCACCCGGCGGGAGCGCGCTTACTTCGGATATTATATGGCGGGAGGTTGAAATGGCCAAAAAGGAAAAACCCGTGGTAGTCTCTATGGGTGACGTGGCCGCTTCCGGGGGTTATTATATTTCGGTGGGTGCGAATAGAATCTTTGCCGAACCTACCACTATTACGGGATCAATAGGAGTCTTTGGTATAATACCGAATATTAATGAACTGGCCGCTAATATTGGGATCAATGCAGAGCAGGTGGGCACCAATAAGAATTCTGTGGATTATTCTCTGTTTGAGCCTATGAGCGATGAATTCAGGTGGTTTGTAAAAGAAGGAATTGAAAAAACCTACGATACCTTTATTGGCAAAGTATCGGAGGGCCGGAATATGACAATTGCCCGGGCAGATAGCCTGGCCCAGGGTCGTGTTTGGAGCGGAACTGAAGCCAGGGAATTGGGATTGGTGGATGAACTGGGAGGTCTTGAAGATGCCATTGAAGCAGCGGCAGAGCTGGCTAATGTAGACTCTTATTCAATTCGAAAATATCCAAGGTATAAAACCAGTTTTGAACGATTTATGGAAGATTTCGGTGGCGCGGGCATTTTTAATAAGGAACTGATTATCCAGGAAGAAATAGGCAGGGAGATTTACGGTATGTACAAGGAGATCAAATCTGCAATGGAACAGAAAGGGGTCCAGGTACGTATGCCGTTTACCTTAACTATTAAGTAAATTAATGACTCCCGAAAGCAGAAAGCGGGCATATCGCATTTACATTTACCTTGGAGCACTTTTTATAACCTCTCTGGTTGTTTCAAATTTAATTTTCCAAAAATTCTTTTTTTGGTATCCTTTTGGAGATGTAACTGTTTTTGGGGCACCTTTATTTGAGATTTCCGTTGGGGTATTACCCTATCCTATCACTTTTTTAATTACGGATCTTATTTCTGAAATATTTGGAAGGAAGAAAGCGAATCAGATTGTTACCACGGGTATATTTGCTTCTTTCTTTTCTATGGGAATCATCCTGATTTCCAATTGGGCTCCGGCAATTCCTTCCTCACCGGTGGATGATGCGGTTTTTAGCAGTGTCTTTGCCTTGTCCCCCCTGGCCGTGCTTGCCTCAATGCTGGCATACCTTTGTGCCCAATACGTGGATATAGCCATTTATCATTTTTGGAAACGGGTAACCAAAGGCAAATATTTATGGCTGCGTAATAATTTTTCCACCTTCTCTTCGCAAATTATTGACACCACAACGGTGGTTAGCCTGCTGTGTGTTTTTGGGGTAATTCCCTGGGCCATGTTCCAGGGGTTAGTTATTAGCGGTGTTCTTTTTAAGATTTTCATTGCAATCCTGGACACCCCATTTCTGTATTTATTCGTATATATCTTCAGAAAACATTTTAAGCTGGCTGTTGGTGAAGAAATTGACCTGGATGGTTAAGCTTATATAGCCATATAGGCGAAGTTTTTTAGACAATAGGTTGCCATTGGTTTTTATTTTATAAGTTTTCTATAAAAGGTATACTATTCCCTGCTTTTTTAAGTTTTAATCGAACTGAGTCCCAAATATGATGAAAAAGAAAATATTAAAAATTACCGGCCTGTTTTTTTTACTTGTTTTAGGTGTCCTTATTGCTGTGCCTTTTTTTCTGGAGGCAAAAATCGGTGACCTGATCAAGACCAATGTTAATAGGAACATTAATGGAACTTTGGATTTTTCCGAAGTTGATCTTAGTCTTCTGAGGAGCTTCCCAAAAGCGGAACTTCGTATTGAGGATTTATATATCCTGACTAACAGCCCATTTAAAGGGGACACCCTTTTTAGATCAAAGTCTATCTCTTTGGAGATGGGAATAAAAGAGCTTTTCAAAGGTGCCGACGAACCAATTAAAATTAAAAGTTTAATTCTGGACAAAGCCGTTCTGAAGCTCTTAACAGATAAGGATCAAAGTACAAATTATGAGATAGCCAGAGAATCCGAACCAGATTCGGCAAAAGATAGTGCCCCGGGGGGTTTTACTTTTGCCCTGGAATCGTATCAGTTAATGAATTCTGAACTGTCCTACCAGGACCTGGATTCCGGAGTGCTCTTTCAACTGAAACGTTTGGAACACATTGGCAAAGGCGACCTTTCTCTGGAAAAAAGTGAATTGGATACGCAAACCAGTGCTGAGGTGTCATTTGAGCTGGACAGTACCCGTTATCTGGAGAATACGATGGTAAAGCTTAAAGCCCTTATAGGAATTGATCTTGCAACAGACACCTATTCCTTTTTGAAGAACGAGGGTTTTATTAACAGGCTCCCGTTGGTCTTTGAGGGGTACGTAAGGAATTTTGAGGATAAGCAGGAAGTGGATATTTCCTTTAAAACTCCATCATCTGAGTTTGATAATTTTTTGGCAGTTATCCCTGAAGCTTATGCTCAAAATCTAAAAGAAGTTAAAACTACAGGGATTTTTGATGTAGCAGGTGAGATAGATGGTATTCTGGATGATCAGCATATCCCAAAGTTCCATATCCAGATTAATGCCAAGAATGCCTCTGTTAAGTATCCGGATTTACCTAAGGCCATAAAGGATATCAATATGGATGTTAGTATTAAAAATACTTCAGGCCTGCCGGAGGATACTTTTATAGATATAGACAAGGCATCATTTGCGATAGAACAGGATCGATTTGAATTGAGTTCAAATATTACAGAATTATCCGGCAATACCAAAGTGCGTTCACATATTGTATGCAATATGGACCTTGCCAATATTTCCAAAGCTTACCCAATGCCGGAAGCGATAGATTTGAAAGGACTTTTGGATGCTGATATTACCTCCTCTTTTGATATGGAATCCATTGAGAAGAAAAGGTATGAAAAAACAGTATTAAATGGCCATTTAAAAGTAAATGAACTAAGATATAATGCGGATCAATCGGTTGTTCCGCTAACCATTCATTCTGCAGCTATGGAGTTTTCTCCGGCAAAAGTATTACTTAGCAATATGAATGGACAGCTTGGAAATACAGACTTTAAAATAGATGGAGCCATAAGGAACCTGCTTGGGTTTTTATTCAATGATGAGAAAGTGGCCGGTAATTTTAAAATGAATTCCAACACTTTTGATCTGGGAGATTTTATGACAGAGGAAGAGGTGAAGGAAACGGTGGAGGATAAATCCGTATCCATCCAGGAAAGTGCAAAGCCTGCTACGGAAAAGATACAAATTCCCGCGTTCCTTGATATAATAATAGATGCGCAGGCAAATTCGGTAATTTACGATAACCTGATTTTGAGAAATGTAAAGGGACAATTAAAAATTGCGGATGAAAAGGCGGAACTTGCCAATTTCCAGTCAACGTTATTTGGTGGAAACCTTAATTTGAATGGTTTTACAAGTACAAAAGGAGATACGCCAGATTTTTCTATGCAGCTGGGTATGGGCAGTTTAAATTTAGAAGAGACCTTTAAATCATTAGAACTTTTTAGGATGTTGGCACCTATGGCTGCCGCCCTGGATGGGAAACTTAATTCAACAATAGAAATATCAGGAGGCCTGAAGGATGATTTCACTCCCGATTTAAAAACAATTTCCGGGAATGTGCTTGCAGAAGTGCTGGCTGTCAAATTAAATCCTGAAAAGGCAAAAATTTTGAATGCACTTAATTCCCGTTTAGATTTTATCGAACCGGATAAGTTTAATTTAAAGACCTTAAAAACTATACTTTCATTTAAAGATGGGACAGTAAATGTTAAGCCATTTACAATAAAGTATGAAGACATTGCCATTACGGTGGAAGGGGCTCACTCATTTGATAAAAAGTTGAATTATGATTTAAATATTGAGGTCCCCAGAAAATATTTGGGGCCACAGGTTAATACGCTAATTGCACGGATAGACGAAAGGGAATTGGATAATTTGACCCTCCCGGTAAATGCTTCAGTCAGCGGAGACTATGATGCGCCGGTAATAAATACTGACTTTACAACAGGAATTAAGGAACTAACCTCCAGGCTTATTGCTGTACAAACACAAAAAATGGTGAATGAAGGCTCTGAGAAGGCAGGGGAAATGATTGGGGGTATTTTGTCAGGCAAAGACACAAAAAAGGATACATTGAATAAGGAGGGTGGGGAAAATATAAAATTAAATGATGTGCTGGGTGATGTTATGGCAAATCAAACAAAAAGTAAAGATACTTCGACTTCAACTAATGACCCCCAGGTAAAAGATGATCCTTTGACAAAGACGGCAAAAGGAATTCTGGGTGGGATTTTAGGTGGAAAAAAACAAAGTGCTGATCCCTCAAATAAACAAAAGGACACGGTTAACTAACTTGAAGAGAGATATATAGCCCCTCATTTCCCCTAATATTAAACACCGTATTATCCCCAAATATTAAATATTGCCCTTTTATCCCTTTTAAGACATTTTTGAACGTACTTGTTTTTTCGAGATTAAGACTTTTCACCTTATCAGGGTACCGCAGAACCGGAAACTCCATATGGGTTTCGTTATTGTTTTCAATATAATAGGCAGCGGCCTCGCTTGGTATAAATTTGCTTAATTTATTTCGCCATTGAACCAGATCTACATCTTCAATGGAATTGGTAAGCATTTTGCGCCAGTTGGTTTTGTCGCTTACATGTTCCTTTAAGGCCACCTCGGTTATCCCGGCCAAATAACGGTTGGGGACTTCAACGATTTCGATAGCTTCATGTGCGCCCTGATCTATCCATCTGGTGGGGATTTGTGATTTCCGTGTCACACCTACCTTAACATTACTGGAGTTTGCCAAATACACAATGTGAGGTTGTAGTTGTACTTTTTTTTCATAATCCAAATCCCGGTCTTCCTGATTTAAATGTGCCACGCTAAGTTCCGGCCTCATTATCCAGTCTCCCGCAGCCGGGGTTTCAAAAAAGCATTTTTGGCAATATCCCTGTCTGAAAATTGGTTTATCCTCCAGACAATTCAAACATTGATATTTTATAAAGTCTAGCTGTAATTCTTTGTCTAATACCTGATTGACATTCAAAAAATCATCATTAAACAGTAAATAATACTGAATGGGTCGGCCCATTTCAGACTGCATTTTACGCAATACTCCTTCGTAGCGCATGAATGGTAATTTTTGTTAGAAATCCGTTTGAAAATACTAACTTTAACAGTTAATTTCAGACCGTTAAAGATACCCAAAAATGCCGATACCTTTATTTAATTCTATAGCTTCATGGCTTTTGAAAAAACGCTATCACCAGATAGAACTTTTTCTCAAGTATCCCGGTGAAGTGCAGGAAGAAGTATTGTTTCAGTTATTGAGATTCGCAGAGGACACAAAAATTGGCAGGAAAAACGAATTTAGTTCTATCACAAACTACCAAACTTTTACAGAACGTATTCCCATAGTTTCCTATGAGGAAATAGAGCCTTTAATAGAGCGCACCAGAAAGGGGGAACAGAATATCTTCTGGCCAACCACTATTAAATGGTTTGCCAAAAGTAGCGGGACAACCAATGCCAAAAGTAAATTTATTCCGGTAAGTGAGGAGGCATTGGAAGATTGCCATTATAAATCGGGGAAAGATTTATTGTGTCTCTATTTAAACAACAATGAGAATTCTCAGCTATTTACAGGCAAAAGCCTCAGGTTGGGTGGTAGCAAAGAGTTGTATGAGGATAATGGTTCATTTTTCGGGGATCTTTCAGCCATTTTAATTGATAATATGCCATTTTGGGCAGAATTGAGCAGTACTCCAAGTAGCAGGGTTTCTCTAATGAGTGAATGGGAATCCAAAATGCTGGCTATTATAAAGGAAAGCATACAGGAAAATGTTACCAGCCTGGCCGGGGTTCCATCATGGATGTTAGTGCTCTTAAATAAAGTCCTGGAGGAGACGGGAAAAAATGATTTGTTTGAAGTTTGGGAAAATCTTGAAGTCTTTTTCCATGGCGGGGTGAGTTTTAATCCATATCTGGAACAGTACCATAATCTGCTGCCAAGGAAAAGATTCAACTATTATGAAATTTACAATGCATCTGAAGGGTTTTTTGCCATACAGGACAGGAATAATGCAGATGATTTGCTATTAATGCTGGATTACGGGATTTTTTATGAATTCATTCCAATGGATGCTTACGGCTTGCCGGATCAAAAAGTAATTCCATTATGGGAGGTGGAACTGCATAAAAATTACGCTATAATAATTACCACGAATGCCGGACTTTGGCGTTATAAGATAGGTGATACCGTTCGTTTTACTTCTACCAATCCATATAGGATAAAGATTACAGGCAGGACAAAACACTATATTAATGCCTTTGGCGAGGAACTCATTATTGAAAATGCCGAAGAGGCCCTAAAAAATAGCTGTCTAAAAACCGGCGCGGAAATAATGGATTATACCGCTGCTCCCATTTTTATGTCCGGTAAAGAAAAAGGGGCACACGAATGGATTATTGAATTTCGAAAGGCTCCTGAGGAAATTGAATACTTTACGGAAGTGCTGGACAACGCCCTTAAATCACTCAATTCTGATTATGAGGCTAAGAGGTATAACAGCATGACCCTAAAAATGCCTAAGGTTCATATAGCCAGAAAAAACCTTTTTTATGACTGGTTAAAGTCTAAAGGGAAGTTGGGTGGCCAACATAAAATTCCCCGATTGTCCAATGAGCGGATCTATGTAGATGAATTATTAGAGATGAACAGGTAGGAACCACAGAATATTTCTTTCATTATTACTTCAAAATTTCTCGGATTCAGCTACTATATCGATGAAATGCACCACGTGAACAAAAAAATAGTGTAATTAGGCAAATAATGATCAATTTGTGGGTCCTAACTTAACCCGTTTATTATTAAACTTTACTTTTATGGCAGAGCGATTGGTTATTTTATCCGACATGTGGGGCGCAAAAAGAGGCCTCTGGATTACTTCATATCTTGGTTATTTACAACAATATTTCGACATTGTTTTTTACGATAGCTTTAAACTTTCCGATATAAGCCCAATGAATTATACGGCGGAAAATATCTGTAGAACTTTAAAAAACGGAGGAATTGATACGGCTGTGGCTCAACTTTTAAGAAAAGAAAGAGAAGAAAGCCATTACCTGACCTTCTGTGCGGGTGGTACCATTGCCTGGAAAGCTGCTTTGGCCGGTTTACCGATAAAATCCCTGATGGCAATATCTCCATTGGATCTTCATTCGGAAACTGAAAAACCGGATTGTAAGATTAATTTACTTTATGGGGAAATCCAGGAGGACAGGCCTAACCGGGATTGGGCAACCGAATTGAATGTGGAAATGGAGATCATGCCAAAATTTGGCAGGGAATTGTATAGTGACGACAAAATAATCCAAAAGGTATGCCTTGATTTGCTGGAATCCTATTTAAAAAATGAACTGAGTTTTAAGAAACGGCCTTTAGTTTCTTAATGGTGTCGTAGGATATTTTACTTTCTGCATAAGGTTTGGATACCTTAAATTCCGTTTCATCACTACTGGGTAGCTCAAACATGGCATCTGTAAAAACAGCTTCACATAAAGATCTTAAACCTCTGGCTCCCAGCTTATACTCGATAGCCTTTTCTACAATGTAATCTAATGCCTGTTCAGTAATAGTAAAACTAATGCCATCCATGGCAAATAATTTTTCATACTGTTTAATAATGGCATTTTTCGGCTCCGTCAGAATGGCTCTTAAAGTTTTTTCATCCAGGGGATTCATATGCGTAAGGACAGGGAGTCTTCCTATTATTTCCGGGATAAGCCCAAATTCTTTTAAATCTTTTGGTATAATATATTGAAGTACATTGGTATTATCCAGACTTTCTTCTTTTTTTGCAGCGCTATAGCCAATGGCCTGCATATTCAAACGTTTGGTTATGATCCTTTCTATTCCATCAAAAGCACCGCCTGCAATGAAAAGAATATTTTCAGTATTAACTTCTATAAATTTTTGATCAGGGTGTTTTCTTCCTCCTTTAGGCGGGACATTTACAACTGTTCCCTCCAATAATTTTAATAGTCCCTGTTGTACACCTTCCCCGGAAACATCACGCGTAATGGAAGGATTATCACTTTTACGGGCTATTTTGTCAATCTCGTCAATAAAAACAATCCCTCTCTCCGCCTTTTCCAGATTGTAATCCGCCGCCTGTAAAAGCCGGGTTAGGATACTTTCCACATCTTCACCTACATACCCTGCCTCGGTTAATACCGTGGCATCCACGATAGCCAGTGGTACATTAAGCATTCTGGCAATGGTCTTGGCCATTAATGTTTTACCCGTACCTGTCTGGCCCACCATGACAATATTGCTTTTTTGAATCTCTACATCATCATCTTTGGAATGTGGTTGTAAAAGCCTTTTATAGTGATTGTATACCGCTACCGACAAAACTTTCTTTGTGCGTTCCTGACCAATAACATAGGTATCCAGGAAGTCTTTTATCTCTTTAGGTTTTTTTAGAATAAGCTCTGAAGACAGGTCATCATTCTTGGATTGTTTGGATTCTTCAGCAACAATGCCGTGCGCCTGCTCAATACACCTGTCACAAATATGCGCATCCAAACCTGCAATCAATAGATTGGTTTCAGGTTTTTTTCTTCCACAAAAAGAACATTCCAGGTTTTCCTTTGCCATAACTTTAGCTAGATTTCTTAACAATAACGAACTAAAATTGATTTTGGTTCATTAAAATATCCCCATAGTCCTATAAATATGGGTATTTTGTCGAAATTAATCCTTATCCCTTTCTAAAATTTCATCAATCATCCCATAATCCTTTGCTTCCTGGGCTTTCATCCAATAATCCCTATCACTGTCTTCATATACCTTTTCAAATTTTTGACCTGTGTGTTTGGATATAATCTGGTATAATTCATCTTTAATTTTAAGTACTTCTATGGCCGCTATTTCAATATCGCTGGCTTGCCCCTGGGCGCCGGACATGGGTTGGTGTATCATTACCCTGGAATGTGTCAGGCCACTGCGTTTGCCTTTTTCTCCAGCACACAAAAGAACGGCAGCCATGGAAGCGGCCATTCCTGTGCATATGGTGGCTACATCCGGCTTAATAAATTGCATGGTATCATAAATACCCAGCCCCGCATAGACACTTCCTCCCGGAGAGTTAATATAAATCTGAATATCCTTTGATGAATCGGCACTGGCCAAAAACAGTAATTGGGCCTGCACAATATTGGCTACCTGATCATTAATTCCCGTTCCTAAAAAAATGATACGGTCCATCATAAGTCTGGAAAAAACATCCATTGCAATTGCGTTTAATTGCCTTTCTTCAATGATGTTAGGTGTCATATTAACGGGATACATGCTACTAATAATACGCTCGTAGTACATGCTGTTAATGCCCTGATCCTTAATGGCATAATTTTGAAACTCTTTTCCGAAATCCATATTTTAAATGATAATATATTTTAAAAAAAAAGGCGCCGAAATTGTTGCTTTCGGCACCGTAAAGATACTTAATTTATTTTTGAATTTTAACCGTAAACCTCTTTCACAAAATTATCATAGGTCACTTCTTTCTTTTTTAAATTTGCCTTTTCCTTATAAAGGGCAAGAAGTTTTTGACTCATAAGTTGCTCCGACAGTCTTTTTACTTCTTCCTGATTACTCAAAACTCGCGATGCAATATTGTCAAGTTCTTCTTCCTGAGGATTTAACTGGCCGTATTGAGCCATTTGAGATTTAATAAATCCTTTGGCAAATTCTTTGAGCTCATCGAACTGAATTTCGACGCCATTATCCTTAATGATTTTACCTTCAATCAATTGATAGCGGAGTCCTTTTTCTGATTTTTCGTATTCGTCATTGGCTTCTTCTTCAGAGAGTGGTCGTTCACCGGTAGTCTGAATCCACTTTTTAAGGAATCCGGCGGGAAGGTCAAACTTTATGGTCTCAATAAGCCTCTCGGTAACATCATTTAATAATTTCTGATCTGCCTGCTGCTCAAATTGTTTCTCAGAATCTTCTTTGATTCTTTCTCTGAGCTCTTTTTCTGAAGTAATTACATCTTTTCCAAAAAGTTTGTCAAACAATTCCTGATCCAAAGCTGCAGATTCCCTTTCGTTGATTTCCTCAATGGCAAAACTTACCTCTATATTTAATTTTTCTGCCTTATCCCTTGGTATTCCAAGTGCTCCGGATAAAAAATAATCTTCTTTGAAAAGTCCCTTGGTTTTCAAAATTACAGTATCCCCGGCTTTTTTTCCCAGAAGACTGTCTATGGCTTTTTTACTCTTTAATTTAGACATTTCAAGAGGGGACTTATGATCTATTCCCTCTTCTTCATTTTTAAAAATGCCCGTAAGCTCATCATTCTTCCCAATCTGGGACTTGCTAACGAGTTTTCCGTATTGTTTTCTAATACGATCCACCTGTTCATCTATCATTTTCTTATCGGCGACAATCTTATAATGTATTACCGGTTTTTTTGTCTTTAGTGCCACTTCAAAACTGGGTGCAAGGCCCAATTCAAATTCAAAGGAAAATTCTTCTCCGTCCCAATTAAAATTATCCTGTTGTTTAGGGAGCGGATTTCCAAGGACATCCAACTTTTCTTCGGTGAGGTATTTGTTGAGGTTATCCTGTAAAAGTTTATTTACTTCATCAACCAAAACGGCCTTACCATATTGTTTCTTTATTAATCCCATAGGAACCTGTCCTTTCCTGAACCCGGGTATATTGGCCTGTTTTTTATAATCCTTAAGAATTTTATCTACCTTATCGCTATAGTCGTCTTTGGTTATTGCTACTTTAACAATGGCATTTAACTCGTCTATCTGCTCTTTCTGAATGTTCATCGATATTTCTGTATTTGCTTTCTAAAATGGGATGCAAAAATAAGATATTTTATGAAGTAGGACAAGTTTTTAAATAGCTGATTATCAAATGTTGAATAAGGAGATTTAATCCTCTTTTAAAAATGAGAATAAGATAGATTCAAGGAAGGTCAGTAAAAGGCTGAACAATAGTGCCCACCAAATAGAATCTACAGTAAAACCCGGTACAAATTTGTCTGCCATCAAGATAATCAATGCATTAATGATAAGCAGGAATAAGCCTAAAGTCAAGATGGTAATAGGCAAAGTCAGAATAACCAATATAGGTTTTACGATAAAATTCAGGAGCCCTAATACAATAGCAACAATGATTGCTGTGGTATAGGAATCTACTCCAACTCCTGGAAGTATTTTTGACAGTATAACCACTGCAAGGGCGCTCAGCAAAATTCGAAGAATAAGTTTCATTTGTTTTGGTGTTTAGGATTAATAAAAAAGGGTGCCTATATGAATAGACACCCTTAAATGTAGTAATATTTTAAATACTATTTAATATACAGCCCCGTATAATCCAGTGGATTAACCCCTGGCATATTAGATCCATATTTTTCGTTTATAACTTCGAGAAATAAATTGGCAAGCAAGGCGTATCCCCTTGGTGAAGGGTGCACACCATCTAAAGAATAAGCACCCCCCTTAGCATAGGTAGCAGTAACCGTACTTCCGTCGCTCAAGGGAATACCTGTATCAGTAACTGAGTTCATTAACTCTTGTGCGTCTACGAAAGCTAAGTCGAACTGTTGTGCAAGTGCCTCAATTGTTTGATTGAAGTTTGCTATTGCATTCGATACCAATTCTTGTTCTTGAGGAGTAAGCACCCATTTATCTGCCAAAGGAACAGCAACTCCATTAATAGAAGTGGGATCATTAGGATTTGCCAGTGTTCCAATGATGGTTTGAGAGGTAAATACTAATAAATCTTCAGGTGTAGCCTGTCGCATGCTAATAAGGGCAGGGTTGAAACCGGTTAAATCTGTTAAATCTTCATCTATAAGAACCACAGGGTTGGCATCTCCCGCTTGAAAAGAAATCACTCGTGCCGCTGCTTCTTCTGGTGTTATCACGTTCAATGCGGCAATTTGTGCTACTCCACCATTATAGGCTGCATATGCCCCGTTAAGAAGGGCCGCGGTAGCTTCATCCAAAGGTACTGGATTGTATGGAACCGTTGTAAAATAAGGAAGTGAGTTTATGTCTAAAATATTTGCAACCACGCCGTCTGCACCATTTGCAGTTAAAGTCTGCAATAATCCGGTATAAGCACCTGCAAAAACCATAGGATCAGTGATGTCATTACTTCCATAGGTAGATGGATCCAGATTACCAGTTTGATCTATCCCAACACCACCTGAAGTCGCATAATTTAAAATATCAATATGTCCAATCCAAAGTGAGAAGAAACTTGGATTCTGCACAGCAGCATCTCCAATAATTGTTGCGTTATCTGAACTTGCAAACCTGGCATAATACGGATTGGCGAGTCCGACGGCAATACCCGCTACATTCCCATATCCGCGGGCTAACAAATGATAACTCTTGGCTCCCGGCACTCCCATATTATTAAAGGTGCCCGAAAGTTTATTGGTTATTTCGGTTGTACCTGTGCCTTCTATGGGAACCGGCGCTGCGTCACCTGTAGAAAAATCCAGAATGTATCTGTTTCCAAAAAGTGATTGTCCCCCAAGGGTTGCTCCACCTAAATTATCGGCCATAAAAGGAATATTAAATGTGCCCCCTCCGGCAAGTGCAAAATTGGATGCCATCATATTTGGATATGAAGCCGTTTGCCCATCTATAAAAAGAGCCGCATCAGAATAACCTGCCGTTAATGAATTACCGACCGCGACGAAGTTTGAAAAATCAGCAGAACCACTGGTATATTCTATTTCTTCCGGTCCATCGGGAGGAGCAATGCCTCCGTTATCGTCATTACTGCATGATACTAAAAGAAGCCCAAAACCGAGTAATGCTAAAAGCTTTTTCATATTAATGTTTTTGTGTTAATTAGTGCTCAGCGTATAATCTGGCTCATTGGAATCAAATTTAAAGAAAATTATGAGACTCGCAATATATAAGGCTCCATAATTATGCATGCATAATAAATAGCTGGTATTTTTATGAAATCAGGAATTTTAAAGAGTCTTCGTAAAATTGCTCCGGGTTCTCGGCATGAAGCCAGTGGCCGGCATTGGCAATATTTTTGATTTCAGCCTTGGGAAAATGCCTCTTTATTTCCGGTATATCTTCCGGGGTAATATAAGACGACCTGTCTCCTTTCAGGAATAGAGCTGGCCCGTAAAAAATATCGGTAGTACTGATAGTATCTCCAATCTCCTCCATTTTTGTACTCAGAACATTCAAATTAAATCTAAAACCCAGTTGTTCTTTTTCTATCCAATAAAGATTTTTTAATAGAAATTGTCTTATCCCAATATCGGTCAATTCTTCTGAAAGAGCTTCATCAGCCTCCTTCCTGGAAGTTATTTTTTCCAGGTCCAGGCTTGTCAAGGCCTGAAAAATGTTCTGATGATGTGGAGCATAATATTTTGGAGCAATATCGGCAACTATCAATTTATCGGTAAGCTCAGGATGTGCACATGCGAATTTCATTGCGGTTTTTCCACCCATAGAATGTCCCAAAAAGCACACTTTGGATAGCTGGTAATGTTCTATATAAGCCCTTAGGTCATTGACCATTTCCTCATAGGTAAAAATATCCGACCAAAAACTTTTTCCGTGATTGCGCTGGTCTATTAAATGAACCTGAAAACCGGCAGACGCATATTTGGTGCCCAGCGTTTTCCAATTGTCGGACATGCCTAAAAACCCGTGAAGGATTATTAAAGGCTGACCTTCGCCAATGATGTTTGAATGAAGTAATGGCATTAGCGCAATTTATGTAAATACATTTTTATAACATTTTCCAGTCCCAGATAAAGCGATTCGCATATTAGCGCATGCCCTATGGAAACCTCAAGCAGGTTTGGGATATTTTCTTTAAAGTATTTTATGTTTTCAAGGCTCAAATCATGTCCGGCATTAATTCCCAAACCCAATTCATATGCGGCATTTGCGGCAGCAATAAAAGGTTTAATCCCAAGTTTGTTGCCTGCCTCAAAACTCCTGGCATACTGCTCCGTATAGAGTTCAATTCTATCGGCACCTGTTTCAGCAGCGCCGGCAACCATTCGTATTTCCGGATCTACAAATATAGAAGTGCGAATATTTCTATCTTTAAAAACTGCAATAACTTCTTTTAAAAAGTCTTTGTGAGTCAGTGTATCCCAGCCGGCATTTGAGGTTAATGCATTAATGGAGTCCGGAACCAGGGTAACCTGTTCTGGTTGAACTTCCAACACCAAATCTATAAATTTATCAATTGGATTACCTTCAATATTCAGCTCAGTAGTTACGATCTTCTTTAGTTTACGGGCATCCTCGTATTTTATATGTCTTTCGTCGGGTCTGGGATGAATAGTGATTCCTTGTGCTCCAAAATCTTCTATATCAGCAACTACTTTTAAGAGATTAGGAACATTTCCTCCGCGTGAATTTCTTAAAGTGGCTATTTTGTTAACATTAACGCTAAGTTTTGTCATTTTGCGATATTTATATTTTCCAGGGTTCAAAAATACAAATTAGGCATACCTTTTGATGTTTAAAATTAGTATTTTGCGTAAGATATTTAGGAGATGCAGATTCAGTCACATATAATTACTACAATTCCGGTTTTTAATCTGGAAACCCCGCTTAAAAAAGTAATTCATTTTTTTAAGCATACCACCTATTCACATGTGGCAATAGTTGAGGATAAATTTTTTTTGGGGGTATTATCGGAAAATGATCTTGAAACCTTTGAAAGTGACAAGAGAATTGAGGACTACAAGTATAATCTCGAATCTTTTCATGCATCAATTAAAACTTCATGGCTTGATGTCCTTGAAATATTTGCGAGAAATGAATCTAATTTGCTGCCGGTTTTGGATGATGAAAAACAGCTATTGGGTTACTATAATCTTACTGATATTGTTGGTGTCTTTATAAATACGCCATTTTTTACAGAACCCGGTGGGATTCTGGTATTGGCAAAAGGGATTAAAGATTATTCATTTAGTGAAATAGCCCAGATAGTTGAAAGTAATAACACTAAGTTACTCGGAGCATTTATTACAGATGTTCGAAATGAGGTTATTCAGATTACCATTAAGATCAACACGAATAATTTTAATGAAGTGCTCCAGACCTTCCGACGTTATAACTACACTATACTTTTTGGCAACAAGGATGATCAGTTTATTGAGAATTTAAAGGAAAGATCGGATTATCTGGATAAATACCTTAATGTATAAAGTCAATGCTTGGAAATGTACTTTTTAGGGTGATTACACCTTCTTTACCTTAAATAATCAAAGGCTAATTTCATAAAATGTTCTAAAATGAAAATTGCAATATATGCCAAGATCTACGAGAATGAAACCCTGGATTATGTTATGGAATTGCTCGATGAATGCGGCAATGTCGGGGCAAAGGTCAGTATTGAATCGGATTTTTATGCGCAGTTGTCTGCTTCAAGAAAAATAGGACAATATGACACTTTTGATCATAAAACGGGTTTGGATTCGTCTTATGAAATGTTTGTTAGTTTTGGGGGGGATGGCACTATTTTAAGAGCCATAACCTATATCCGTGATTTGGGGATTCCTATTGTTGGCGTCAATACCGGAAGGCTTGGTTTTTTATCCACTTTAAAAAAAGAAGAAGTCAGAAGGGTGGTTACGGACTTTGTATCGGGAGCATATGCAATAGATGAACGCAGTTTGGTAGAAGTGAATGCGGATTTTGACATCCCTGAATTCAGGGATATGAATTTTGCCTTGAATGAGGTATCTGTAAGCCGGAAGGATACAACCTCAATGATTACTGTAGAAACCCACCTTGATAATGAATATTTAACCTCTTATTGGGCAGATGGCCTTATAGTGGCAACACCAACAGGGTCAACAGGCTATTCACTCAGCTGTGGAGGTCCTGTGATAATGCCGGGGGTACAATCCCTGGTAATTACACCAATTGCCCCCCATAATTTAAATGCGAGACCCCTGGTTATTTCAGACGATACTATCATTAGGTTAAAAGTTTCCGGCCGCGAAGAAAATCATCTGGTTTCTTTAGATTCGCGAATTGCTACTATAGAAAATGAAAAAGAAATTACTGTTAAAAAGGCCTCGTTTACCATAAAAATGATTGCCTATACTTCCGAAAGTTTTTTGGAAACCATAAGAAACAAATTGTTATGGGGACAGGATAAGCGGAATTAGATACTTCCTTAAAACAATAAATAACTGCAAATACTGTTTATCAAAGGTACCCGAGGTATAAGATAAAATAGGTATAAAATACCTTATTAATTATATTAGCAAACTTTTGAAATTAATGAGAGCGTTTATTGTTGTTATTCTTTTATTTGGATTTGGCTGGCTAAATGGCCAAACTTATGAAATTGGAATTTATGCCGGGGGGACCAATAATATTGGAGATGTCGGAAGAACAAACTATATCGCACCTTCGGGCCCGGCGATCGGGGGGATTTTTAAATGGAATAAAAGTAAGCGCTATGCATGGAGAGGTAGCGTTATTTATGGCAAGTTTACTGCAGATGATTCAAAATCAAGCATTTCTTCCCGACAACAAAGGGCATATAAGATGGACAATTCTGTGCTAGAGGCCTCTGCAGGACTGGAATTTAACTTTGTTGAGTATAATTTGCATAAATTAGGCCCCGCATTTACTCCATATTTGTATACAGGTATTACCTATTTCAGATATGGGTATAAATATTTTGATGCCGGGCAGGTACAGGAATTAGATCAAAAGGAAGGCTCTTTTGCTATTCCAATGACCGTTGGGCTAAAGGCAAGGTTGAATCAGTTTTTGATTATAGGTGCGGAAATAGGAGCTCGGTTGACTTTTACTGACAATCTGGATGGAAGTAATCCGGAAGGATCTAATTATGAGCAATTTAGATTCGGAAATATTTTTAGTGATGATTGGTATGTTTTCTCGGGAATTACATTAACTTATACCTTTGGTAGAAAACCATGTTCCGATTGTTTTGAGTAACGCTTATGATGAACACTATTGATGAAATAAAAAACGGGATACTTCCGAAGCATCTTGCTATTATAATGGATGGCAATGGCAGATGGGCAAAACAACAGGGGAGACTACGTGTTTTTGGTCACGAGCATGGTGTGAAGGCAGTACGGGATGTGGCCGTTAACTGTTCAAAACTGGGGATTAAGTATCTTACCCTTTATGCCTTTTCCACAGAAAACTGGCAGCGACCTAAAATAGAGGTTGAAACATTAATGAAATTATTAGTGTCTTCTTTAAAAAAAGAACTACCTACATTAAACGAGAATAATATTAAGCTTAATGCCATTGGCAATATTGAATCACTTCCTGCCAGGGCACTTAGAGAACTTAAGGAGGTAATGGCCAAAACAAGTCATAATTCTACGATGACCCTGACTTTGGCTTTAAGTTACGGTTCAAGAGAAGAGATTAAGAATGCGGTTCAAATCATTAGTACCAAAGTTAAAAATAATATAATTTCTCCTGAAAATATTGATGAAACCATTATAAATAACCATCTTTACACGCGAAATTTACCAGACGTAGACTTGCTTATCCGCACCAGTGGTGAACACAGGATTAGCAATTTTTTGCTTTGGCAAATTGCGTATGCTGAATTATATTTTATTGATGTATTTTGGCCCGATTTTAGTGAACATCACTTGTTAGAGGCTATAAAGAATTACCAGCACAGAGAACGAAGATTTGGAAAAACTAGCGAACAACTCAACTAGCGATATGAATAAGTTCATATCACTTGAACTTCTTATTTTACTTTTACTACTCCTTTTTACTACCTTCACTTCTGCTCAGGAAACTCCCTATGGAAATGGAAAAAAATATATTCTTGGAGGAATTGAAGTTAAGGGCTTGCAAAGCTATAATGAACAGACGGTTAAAACATTTACCGGACTTAGGGAAGGTCAGCCAATTACAGTTCCGGGGGATCAGATAAGTGACGTAATTAAAAAGCTTTGGGACCTTGAATTGTTTAGTGACATTAAATTTTATATCTCAAATATTGAAGGTGAAACGGTCTATCTGGAACTTGATATAGTGGAAAGGCCTACTTTATCTAAGGTTACGATATACGGAATTAAAAAGAAAAAAATAGATGATATAATTAAGGAAACAGACCTTAAAAAAGGAAAAAAGGTTACGGAGAGCTTTATTTCCAATACCAGAAACTATATTCAGAACAAGTACAAAAAGGATGGTTATTTAAATGCAAAAGTAACCATTGCCACCGCAATAGACACTTCCGATACCAATGCGGAAAGTATGGTGGTTAATATTAAAACCGGTGATAAGGTAAAGATTAAAAATATTACTATTGATGGTAATAAAATGCTCTCTGACAAACAGCTTCGCAAATCACTGAAAAACACTAAAAAGCAACAATTTGGAAGGGTTTGGAAAAAATCAAAATATATTGAAGCTGACTATCGGGAGGATCTGGCGGCCATGGTTGATAAATATGCGGAGAAAGGTTATAGGGATGCCAGGGTACTCACAGATTCAATTACCATAGTAAATGATAAGAAAATAAATATAGATATCAGAGTTGAGGAGGGTAATAAATACTACTTCGGAGATATAAATTTTATTGGAAATTCAGTGTATACCGACGGTCAGCTAAATAATGTCTTAGGAATTAAAAAAGGCGACACTTACAATGGTGTGCTTTTAAGAGAACGCATTGCGGATGATTCTAAACCGGATGCCGAAGATATTACAAACCTTTATCAAAATAATGGTTATTTATTCTCGCAGATAAACCCGGTTGAGGTATCTGCCCAGAACGATACCATAAATTTTGAGATCAGGATTATTGAAGGTAAAGAGACTTTTTTGAACCATGTCTATGTTGAAGGAAATGACAAAACCAATGATCATGTCATATTCAGGGAATTAAGGACGCGTCCCGGACAGAAATACAGTAAGGACAATATTGTCAGGAGTGTAAGGGAATTGGGGCAGCTTGGCTTTTTTGATGCCGAACAAATAAAACCCGATATTCTTAACCCGGATCCAAACGCCGGTACCGTTGATTTAAAGTATAGCCTTGTAGAATCAGGAGCTAGTCAGATTGAGCTTCAGGGAGGTTATGGTGGTGGTGGATTTATAGGTACCCTGGGCTTGTCTTTCAATAACTTTTCTATAAAAAATATCTTTAACGGGAAAGCCTATACGCCGGTTCCTATGGGCGATGGGCAAACATTTGCTTTGCGTCTGCAGGCCAGTAGAACTTTCAGGGTGTATAGTCTTAGTTTTTCGGAGCCCTGGCTTGGAGGTAAGAGACCCGTAAGATTTAATTTTTCGGTTTCCAGGACGCAGCAATTTTTAGCCTCCTATGACAGTTCAGGAAGGATTCAGGTAAATAAAGATCAGCAATTTTCTATTTCCGGTGCTTCTGTCGGGCTGGCTAAAAGAGTACAATGGCCTGACGACTTTTTCACCATATCCCATTCATTGGGGTATCAGTTATATGATTTTAAGAACTATAATTCCGGTCTCTTTAATTTTGGTAATGGAAGCTCTAATTCTCTCGCCTATACTTTGGGAATATCGAGGAGTTCGGCAGGCCCGGGAAGAATATTTCCATTATCAGGTTCCATTTTTGAAGTAACCGCCAAGATGACCCCACCTTATTCCCTTTTTAACAATACGGATTACGCGGCCTTGCAGGAAAGAAGTGATGAACTTGGTTTAATTTCCCAGGATCGTCCTTTAACTCCGGATGAGGTGAATGAGTTGCAGACTATTGAGCAGGAGAGGTTTAAGTGGTTGGAGTATTTTAAAATTAAATTTAAAGGAGACTGGTATACGCGAATAACAGGGAAATTAGTACTGCGTACAAATGTTGAGTTTGGATTTCTGGGAAGTTATAACAGTGATGTGGGAAAGGTGCCTTTTGAAAGATATTTCATGGGAGGGGATGGCCTTGGAGGTAATTTTACTTTAGATGGCCGAGAGACTATACAATTAAGGGGGTATGAGAATAATTCCATTACACCACTTGATCCTATTACAGGGCAACAGGAGGGTGGAATTGTATTCAATAAATATTCTCTGGAACTTCGATATCCATTGACATTAAAGCCTTCTGCGTCTATTTATGCCTTAACTTTTTTAGAAGCTGGTAATAATTTCAACAATTTTCAGGAATATAATCCGTTTCTGTTAAAACGATCGGCCGGAGTGGGGGTACGGATATTTATGCCGGCTTTTGGTCTGTTGGGAATTGACTTTGGTTATGGATTTGATGAGGATGGACGGCCACAATCTGCAGGCAATGGTCCAAGCGGATGGCAAACGCACTTTATTATAGGGCAGCAATTCTAACCTGGGAATTTTTTCCAATAATACTTTTAGGTAATCCACTCATTTTAAAATAATTAGTAATTTTGGCACGATATTTTCTATGTAATAAAACGAATTAAATGATGAAGACAAAAGTTCTTTTAGTAATTGTTGGTTTATTGCTTTGGTCTTACACGTTTGCGCAAAGAGGTGTTAGAATAGGTTATGTGGACATGGAGTATATACTCGAAAATGTTGAAGAATACCGTGATGCCAGTGAACAATTGGAAACCAAAGTCCAAAGATGGAAAGTAGAAATTGAGCAGCAACAAAGTGAAGTGGATCAAATGAAGAAGGATTTGATGGCTGAAAAAGTGTTATTGACCAATGAACTTATCCTGGAAAGAGAAGAAGAAATTCAGATTCTGGAAAAGGAAATGCTGGAATATCAACAAAACCGATTTGGACCCAAGGGTGATTTGGTTCTGCAAAAGCAGCGACTAATACAGCCAATACAGGATCAGGTTTTTAATGAAGTGCAAAAAATAGGCGCAAATAAAAAGTACGATTTTATTTTTGATAAATCTGCGGATGTCGTAATGTTGTACTCCGAAAAAAGGCACGATATTAGCGAGTTAGTACTGAGAGGTATTGCAAGGACCAGGAAGGTAAGTAAACCAAAGGATAAAACAAACACCAAAAGCCAGTTGGACACCTTTGAAGGGGAACCGGAAGAAGAGGAAATAAGTGATGCATTACTCGAGAGGCAGGCAATGGCAAAGCAGGCGGAAGAAACAAGAATAAAAACAGCTGAAGAGCGAAGGGAAGAGCAACTTAAAATAAGGGAAGAGCGGAAAAAGGCATATGAGGAAAGAAGAAACAAATTATTAGAAGAGCGGGAAGCAAAGAGAAAGGAAAAAGAAGAAGAAAGAAAACAATTAATTGAAAATAACGAAGACACTAAAAACTAAAACTCGAAATTTAATTAAATTAACACTCAAATAGTAAATTCAAAAATCATGAAACAGTTAAAAAAAGTAGCAATAGCCATAATTTTAATAGTAGCCGCTACTAGTTTTGTAAATGCTCAAAGTAAGATTGCGCACATCAACGTAACCGAATTATTGGGTGAGATGCCTGAAATGAAAGCTGCACAGGCAGAGCTAAAAAAACTACAGGAAACATACAGGGCAGATATCGAGAGTTCTATGACGGAGCTTAAAAATAAATATACTCAGTATTCTAATGAAGCTACCACAAAATCTGAAGAAGAGAATCAAAAAAGAGCTCAGGAACTTCAGGGTTTTGAGAAAAACATTGGAGAAGCCCAACAAGCCGCACAACAGGAATTAGCTAAGAAGCAGGCAGAATTGTTTGAACCAATTTCTATCAAAGCAAAGGCAGCCATAGAAAAAGTAGCTGCGGCACAAGGATATGATTACGTGATAGATGCTACTCAAGGTGGCGGTTTAATTGTCGCAAACGGTAAAGATCTATTGGCAGAAGTAAAACAGGAATTAGGATTTTAATTTTTTATTTATTTCAACTTAAATTAAATCCGTCCCTTTAAGGACGGTTTTTTTTTGGGTTTTTAAATATACAAGAATTCAATTCTTTTACGCTCACCGTACTCATGCATATAATATATATGCCATAGAGTGATCAGGTGATATGATACATCATAATAACCTGGTGAGTACTGATACCTTGTTTGAGGATTTTCTAACTTTGTTGCATAAATATTATTTAAAATAAATCGCATTTAATGAATGCAAAACCCATAGGTATTTTTGATTCGGGAGTAGGTGGCACTTCCATTTGGAAGGAAATACACGCTCTGTTGCCCCATGAGCATACCATTTATCTGGCAGATAGTAAGAATGCACCCTATGGTCAAAAATCCAGTGACGAAATAATTGCCTTAAGTTTAAAAAACACCGAATTTTTACTGGCCAGGGGTTGTAAACTTATTGTAGTTGCGTGCAATACAGCAACAACGAATGCAATTGCTCATTTAAGAGAGAAGTACGATGTCCCTTTTATAGGTATTGAACCCGCTATTAAGCCAGCGGCATTGAATTCGGGAACAGGAAAGGTGGGGGTATTGGCTACCAAAGGGACCTTAAGCAGCAGTCTCTTTTTAAAAACTTCAAAAGATCATGCTGGTGAAATAACCATAGTTGAACAGGATGGTTTGGGACTGGTTCCATTAATTGAGGCTGGAAAAATAAATTCAAATGAGACCCGACAATTATTAACCCACTACTTAGAGCCAATGCTCAAAGCAAATGTGGATCATATTGTTTTGGGCTGTACACATTATCCGTATTTAATTCCTGTTTTAATTGAATTAGTGCCATCTCATATTAAAATAATAGATTGTGGTACGGCGGTTGCCAAACAGACGCTGGCCGTTCTTATAAAGAACAATCTGCAAAATTCCGGAAAAACTTCCGGTTTGCTCCGGTTTTATACGAATAAGGATATAAAGATATTAACTTCCTTCCTGGAAGACGTTGATGGATTAAAACAAATCGAATATTTCAATTTTTAAGATTATTAACAGCCACTCCAGGCCTATTTTCCGAAAATGCCTGAGGTTATACAAGGGTCAGATATGAAAATTTATTTATTCCTTGATTATCGTCTTTGATAGGTGAGATACGTAAAATTGAATTTGTGGTTTTCGTCGCTTGAGTGAAATTCTTCCCGGGCAAGTTTCCAAATGCTTTCATCTATCTGGGGAAAAAAGGTGTCAGCGTCAAAGGATTCATGGACTCGGGTAATTTCTAAAACATCAGCATAAGGCATGCCTAAATCATAAATTTCTCCCCCTCCTATAATATAGGTTAAGGTATCATCCTGTATTAGTTTCAAAGCTTCCTCCATGGAATGCACAACAATACAGTTGGGCAAATCCAGTTTATAATTGTAATCTCTGGTAATAACTATATGCGTTCGATTTGGCAGTGGTTTTGGAAAACTTTCAAATGTTTTTCTGCCCATTATAATTTTATGACCTGTAGTTAATTGCTTAAATCGCTTAAAATCATCAGGGAGGTGCCAGAGAAGATCATTATCCTTTCCCAGAGAATTATTTTTTCCAATTGCAGCTATCATTACAATTTTGCCCACTATTCTTTTTTTTTATAATTGGTCATGGGAAAATCGGTATCAATTTCCTTTTGCAGTTCTTTTATCCGCTCCCTTTGTTTTTTGACTAATTTTTCGCGCTGTCCGCGTTCCCAGTCAGTTCCCATAAACTTTTGAGTAACAAAGACATTCACAATGTCAAGAGTAAGAAGGAATGCCCAGAATAGAATAACCCATATGAACCAATTATATTCCTCGCCGTATTTCAGAATCTTATTGATCAGAATCAGAAAGATGCTTCCTATTAGAAACAGCACAAAATGAACGTAGAGTTTTTTTTTCTGCTTTATTCGCTTATGCGCATACTCCAGCTGTTCATGCTGTTCTTTGTCAACAATAGAATCACTTTTATCCTTGGAAAACATTCTATTAGCTATCTTTAGATACAAAGATACAGTATATGAAAAATTACAATAAGAATCAATGATCCAAATTAACAGAAAATCATATCCTGTTATTAGTCATAGTATTTATGCGAATACGGCAGCATACGGACTTTTAGGAGATGGGATTTTGGAGTGGCGTCAAAACCATGATTTGGACTATCTTGTTGGTGGTAGTTCAATGAAAATTGAAAGCCTGAGTGTTATAAGCGAAACAAGGCAAATGGTTGGGAAGTTTTTTAAGTGCAGCAAGGATCTTGTTGCCTTGGTCCCAAATTTCTCTATAGGATTGAATATGCTTCTTGAGGGATTGGATGATAAAGAACATATATTGCTGCTTGAAAATGATTACCCTTCAGTAAATTGGCCTTTTGAAAGCAGAGGATTTCAAATTTCATATGCTAAAATTGACGAACAGCTAGAACAGAATATTTTACATAGAGTAAGGACCAATTCAATAACGGTTCTGGCACTAAGCTTAGTGCAGTGGATCAACGGAATACTTGTAAACCTGGATTTCCTTAAGTCACTAAAGAAGGAATTTCCTCAGCTTCTGATCATTGCAGACGGCACTCAATTTTGTGGGGCATTTGAGTTTGACTTTGAAAACTCGGGTATAGATGTACTTGGTGCAAGTGGATATAAATGGCTATTGGCCGGAACAGGCAACGGATTTATGTTATTCAAAGATTTAGCCAAAAGTAGATTTAATTTAAAAACTACCGGTTTTAATGCGGCTAATGCGGTTCTCAACACCCAAAAGCCAATTGCTTTTAATAAACACTTTGAGCCCGGACACCTGGATAGCTTAAGTTTTGGAAGTCTTAAATGTGCATTGGAAATTTTAAGCGGTATTGGGATAAAAGAAATTATGGCCCATAACCGGATGCTGAGTAACAAGGCTATGAGCGGTTTTAATGAATTGGGTTTATTAAATAAAAATGTTGCTCAAAGAAAGGAGCATAGTACTATTTTTAACATCAAGGGTAATGACACGTTATTTAATCATTTAAAAAGTGAAAATGTGGTCTGTTCCAGACGAGGAGAAGGCATCCGGTTGAGTTTTCACTTTTATAATAACTTAAAAGAGATAGATTTCATATTGGAAATCGTCAGAAAGATGATGTAGAAATTACCTACTTCTAAAAAGAACCACTTACTTTTTGCCAAAGTCAACCAAAAGGCTTAGATATATTAAGAAAATGATAAATATGATTTTAATCATTGGAAATGAGGTGTTTAATATATTACTTTTGCACCATAATTACAAAATTTAAGAATTATGGCAATCGCAAAACAATATTTAAAAACAAAGCCGGTATGTAAGGTTACTTTTACTGTACCAGCTGAAGATGCAAAAAAAGTTGCAGTAGTAGGAGATTTCAACAATTGGAACCCTAAAGGTAGTATGTTGAAAAAACTTAAAAACGGAACATTTAAAGGGACGTTTGACATACCTAAAGAAAATAGCTACGAGTTTAGATATCTTGTAGATGGAAATTATGTTAATGAAACTGAAGCAGACAGTTACCAGTGGAATGATTTTGCTGGTGCAGAAAATGCTGTATTAGAGTTGTAATTAACAATTGGTATTTATAAAACCGGGACATTCTACGAATGCTCCGGTTTTTTTATTCAGTAATTTCTACCACTTTTCATGGGCATTTTCTGTGTTTGGAATTGGCTTAAAATACTCTTTTATATACTTTCTGCCGGAAAGCAATGATTTTTCACAACTAGTATTGTATCGTTACTTTTAGCAATAATTGTATGATTCCAAATTGCTTTCAAGCCTGTTTTTTTAAAATATAGTTTTTGTAATATTTATTTTCATCACTAAAAATCCTGCTTATACGCATTCCTGCTTTATCTGCCAACCATGAAACCACATGGTCGTCGTATTTCTGTGATATTTCAGTATGTATAGTTTCCCATGCATCAAAAGTTACTGTAAGATTGAGTGCATTTATATGAATCGTCTGATTTTCCCTGGCAACCAGGTAACTCTTGGCAGTACCCGTTTCCGGATCGTATACTTCCCAATGTAGAAACTTTTCAAGATCAAAATTGGCGTTGAGTTCTTTGTTTATTCTGGTCAGTAAATTTTTATTGAATCTTTCGGTAATACCTGCATCGTCGTTATAGGCATTTAAGATAGTCTGTGGATGTTTTTTTTGATCAAATCCTACAAAGAAAAGGTCCTCACTATTCATTAATTCCTGAATACTCTTTAAAAATTCTACCGCCTGTGGATGTAATAAATTTCCAATATTTGAGCCAAGAAACATAATGACCTTCCTTTTGTGTTCCATGGAGCAGAGCTTTTCCAGTGTTTCAAAATAGGTGCCCTGCAAAGGTATCACTTGGACCGTTGGTAGTTCGTCATTTATGGATGCCACCAGTTTATCCAAAGCATTATTGCTGATATCTATGGGGATATATTGAAAGGCGATCTCCTTTCCCGCGAGATGTCTTAACAGAATCTTTGTTTTCTTTCCATCTCCGGCCCCTAATTCTATAAGGTCGAATTCCTTTGAGTCCTTAACAAATGCACGGCATATTTCATCTTTGAACTTATCGAGTATTTCAAATTCGGTATTTGTGAGATAATATTCGGGCATATCCATAATTTCCTGAAACAACTTGTCTCCTTTTGCATCATAGAAATATTTTGAAGATAAATGTTTGGGAAAATCAGTTAGCCCTTTATAAACGTCATCCTGGAATTGAGCCTTAGAAATCAATGTTGTTTTTTGCTGCATGCTGCTTTTGTCGGAATTACCTGGCTAACCTTAACCCTGTATATTGCCATCTAAGATGAGGATGAAAAAAATTCCGGTAGGTAGGGCGTGTATGATTTGAAGGGGTGGCGTAAGATCCACCTCGAAGGACTTTCTGATTTACCATAAACTTACCGTTATACTCCCCCAAAGCTCCTCCTGCTTTTTGGTAACCGGGATATGGGAGGTAAGCACTTTCTGTCCATTCCCATCGGCTGCCCCATAGGAAAAATTGTTGTGCCGCTTCCCATTCAAATTCTGTTGGTAAACGACAGCCTTTCCATTGAGCAAAGGCGAAGGCTTCAAAATAGGAAAGATGAGTTAAAGGTGCACCCGGACTAATTTTTTGTAAGCCTTTTAGTGTATAATTGTACCATTCACCTTCAATATTGTGCCAGTACTGTGGGGATGAAATCTGATTTTTGCATACCCAATCCCATCCTTCGGCATGCCAAAACTGAAAGGAATTATAACCTCCTTCTTTTATAAAATCTAAATATTCTTTGTTAGTGACAAGTTTGTTTGAAATTTCATAAGCTTCTAAATACACCTTATGTCTGCCCAGTTCATTGTCAAAGCAAAATGTATCGAAATTATGTCCAATTTCATAAATGCCAGCATCAATGGTAATCCATTCAGACGGGTGTCTTTCGGTGGCATGTTCATCAAAAGAATCAGAGTAGGCGGGTAAAAGGGGATTATTTCCTAATATGCACTTGATATCTGTTAATAAAAGCTCCTGATGCTGCTTCTCATGGTGTATACCAATTTCCAGTAGTTGAAGCAGTGTCTCGCTGACTTCTTCATCTATAAGAGTAATGATTGCAGAAGTCACATAATTTCTATAAGCGTATACCTTCTGGACTGATGGTCTGGAAAGATTTCCTCGATCTGCGCGGATAACTCTCTTTCCTACGGTTTCATAATAGCTGTTGAATACAAATGAAAAATCGGCATCAAAAAGTTTATAACCCTTTGCATAGGGCTTTAATAAAAACTCTTCAAAGAACCAGGTAGTATGCCCAAGATGCCACTTAGGGGGAGAAACATTTTCATTGGGTTGAACCACATAGTCTTCAATTTCCAGGGGTGCACAAATAGTATCACTGTCTTTTCTGGTAATAATGAAAGTATCCAGGATTGTCTCAGTTAGGAGCATAGCACAATTTTTCCTTTAAATATAGGAATTTATGCATAGTGATAAAAGGATTTATGAACTACTATACAGCAACAGCTCCTTTAATATGGGGGTATGGATCGTAATGTAAAAGGCTAAAATCTTCGAATTTAAAATCAAAAATATTTTTGACTTCAGGATTGAGCACCATCTTAGGTAATGCCCTGGGTTCACGGCTGAGCTGCAATTCTATTTGCTCCACATGATTGTTATAAATGTGTGCGTCCCCAAAAGTATGGATAAATTCTCCCGGCGCATAACCGCATACCTGGGCCATCATGAGGGTAAAAAGTGCATAGGAGGCAATATTAAAAGGGACCCCCAAAAATATGTCGGCACTTCGTTGATACAACTGGCATGATAATTTTCCATCAGAAACGTAGAACTGAAAAAAAGCATGGCAGGGTGGGAGTGCCGCCTTTCCATTCGCGACATTTTCAGAAAAGGATTTGGCAGTATCGGGCAACACACTTGGATTCCAGGCGGATACCAGCATCCGTCGGCTATCCGGATTTTCTTTTAAGGTTTTGATTACCTCTGTTATCTGGTCAATGTTTTCCCCATTCCAATTGCGCCATTGATGGCCATATACAGGCCCAAGTTCGCCATTTTCATCTGCCCATTCGTTCCAGATCCGAACCCCATTTTCCTGCAGGTAATTAATATTGGTATCTCCATTTAAAAACCACAGCAATTCATGAATAATGGATTTTAAATGAAGTTTTTTAGTTGTAACCATAGGAAATCCTTCACTGAGGTCAAAACGCATTTGGTAGCCAAAGACACTGAACGTGCCGGTTCCGGTCCTGTCAGATTTCTGAGCACCCTTTTCGAGTACATGTTTTAGCAGGTCGTGATATTGTTTCATAAAAAAAACTTTCGGAGACGAATTTAATGAAAGATAGAATGATTTGGTTTTGGAGTTTTAAAAACTTATTAACGAACACAGGTTTACTACTGTATTTTAAAAAAGGTCCTTATCCCAGAATCATCCCCGCTATAGTAGCGGAAAGCAATGATGCTATAGTTCCTCCCAGAACCGCACGCATCCCAAATTCAGAGAGTGTTTTTCTCTGGCCGGGGGCTAATGAACCTATTCCGCCAATCTGAATTCCTATAGAGGCGAAATTGGCAAAACCACATAGCATATATGTACCCATGATTATGGATTTACTATAGGCAAAATGGGTAGTATTTAGTGCGTTTTTAAGATCCGCCAGCTGGAGATACCCAACAAATTCACTGGCAGCGAGTTTTATTCCCAGCAATTGCCCCATCAGCATAATATCCTGTGTGTTTACACCTATCAGCCACATCAATGGGGCAAAAATAGTTCCCATAATGGCTTCCAGAGAAAATGATTGATAGGAAGAATTCTCCGCTATCCAGCTATTTAAATTTGTAAGATCTCCTACCCAGTCCAAAATACCATTGATCATGGCAATGAAGGCAAGAAATACAAGTAACATAGCACCCACATTTACGGCAAGCTTTAAACCTTCCGTGGTTCCGTTGGCAATAGCATCTAATATGTTAGTGCCTATTTTATTTGCTGAAATCTCAATATTCTTATTAACATCTTCGGTTTGAGGATATAAAATTTTGGATACCACTATGGCACCGGGAGCGGCCATAACGGATGCGGCCAACAGATGCTTGGCAAACTGAAGCCTTAATAAGGGATCATCACCTCCCAAAAAACCTATATAGGCGGCCAGAACAGCTCCGGCTACCGTAGCCATTCCTCCAATCATTACCAGGAGTATTTCAGACCGGTTCATTTTTTCCAGGTAGGCTTTGATTAACAAAGGAGCTTCAGTCTGGCCTAAAAATATATTACCGGCCACACTCAGACTTTCAGCACCGGATATACCCAGAGATTTAGAAAGAAGCCATGCAAGGCCCTTAACAACTTTTTGAATAATCCCCAGATAAAATAAAACTGATGTAAGGGCAGAAAAGAAAATAATAGTGGGTAATACCTGGAATGCAAAAATAAACCCAAAGGTATCCATATCTACTACCAGGCCTTCAAATAAGAATTGACTACCCGCCCTTGTATAATCCAGGATGCTTACAAATACCTTTCCTATTGCTTCAAAAGTTAATTGTATAAACGGCACCTGCAATACCCCAATGGCTATCAATAGCTGGATGGAAAGTCCGATGCCAACTGTTTTCCAATTAATTCCCTTTCTGTTTGCACTGAAGATATAGGATATTAAAATGAGCACAAACATCCCCAAAATACCTCTCCCAAGCGAGTTAATTGAGAATCCCTGGTTAGGGGTCATTAGATCATTTGCCTGAGAGGAAATATCATTTATTGCAGGGGTATCTATCTCAATGGAAAGCGCATCGGAAATAAGAGTTGTCTGAGCTGTTAAAGGAAATGAAAAAGTTAATATTAATAAAAGAATCCAAAACCTGAGGTTCATAGAGGAGATACTTAATTATCAGTTGCGTTTGGATATTTCATCCCTCAGTTTTGCCGCTTTTTCATAATCTTCGCTTGCAACAGCCTTATCCAGTTCTTTGTTAAGTTCTTCCAGGGTCAATTCCTTATAGGGAGTAGTGGCTCCCGGATCAATTTCTACAGTCTCACCTTCCTGCAGAATTTCATCAACCACAATACTGTCATCACCTTCCTCTTTATCTTTATCCTTTGAAGAAAACTTAAGGAAAATACCAGCTTTGTCTAAAATGGTTTTGTAGGTGAAAATTGGTGCGTTAAAGCGTAGCGCAAGTGCAATAGCATCACTTGTCCTCGCATCTATTATTTCTTCAATTTTATCGCGTTCACAAATAATACTGGAATAAAAAACACCATCAACCAATTTATGTATGATCACCTGTTTGATTACAATATCGAAACGGTCCGCAAAATTTTTAAAAAGATCGTGCGTAAGGGGTCTGGGTGGTTTTATTTCCTTTTCCAGGGCAATAGCAATGGATTGTGCTTCGAAAGCCCCAATAACTATCGGTAGTTTTCTGTCCCCATCTACTTCATTCAATATAAGCGCATAGGCCCCGTTTTGGGTCTGGCTATATGAAATCCCTTTTATTTTTAACCTTACTAAACTCATAATTATACCTAAAACACCAAGGGCTTTTTAAATAAGGGTTGTTCGGATATTTTAACAGCCCTTTGGGGGCACAAATTAACAAAAATTAAGCGTTTTGGGCCTTAAATTCTTTTAATTTTTCAATGAGTTTGGGTACTACTTCAAAGGCATCGCCCACTACACCATAGTCAGCAGCCTTAAAAAATGGTGCTTCAGGATCGGTATTTATTACAACTTTTACTTTTGAAGCATTAATTCCGGCTAGATGCTGTATCGCTCCCGATATACCAATAGCTACATAAAGATTACTGGCCACAGGTTTTCCAGTTTGTCCCACATGTTCACTATGTGGCCGCCAGCCCATATCTGAAACGGGTTTGGAGCATGCAGTGGCAGCTCCAAGAACTTCGGCCAATTCTTCAATCATCCCCCAATTCTCAGGGCCTTTTAATCCCCTTCCACCAGATACCACAATATCTGAATCGGCTATAGTTGCTTTACCTGTTACTTTGTCGATATTCACTGAATGTACGGAGAAATCGGACTCATTTAATTTAGGTTCAAAGTCTTCCACTTCCGGACTAACCTTATTTTCAATTACACCATATGCATTACTGGACACGCCTATTATATTTTTATTGGTTTTATACTGGGTATGAGCAAAACCTTTGTTGCTGAAAGCCGTTCTTTTTACTACCAGAGGATTGGTACTTAAGGGCAGAGCTACCACATTAGTGCAATATCCTGCCTTTAATATCCCGGCAAGGATGGCAGCCATATATTTTGAATCTGTACTGGAACTAACTACAATAATATCAGATCCTTCCTTTTCAGCGGCCTGGGCTATTATAGAAGCAAAGGCTTTTGCGTTAAAAACGGAAAGTTTATCATGGCTGACTTTCAATATTTTTGAAACCCCGTAATTTCCTATTTCTTCAGGTTTTTCAGCATTAATAGTTATCGCGGTAACAGGAGTATTTAATTGTTCCGCTAACTTGCATGCGTAAGAGGCAGCCTCCAACGCATTTTTTTTAAATTTACCATTATCGTATTCCGTATAAACAAGTACTGACATAATTTTATTTTAAGGATTAATTTCAAAATTTTTATAAATTTTGAAACCTGATTTGATGGTTATATGACCTTGGCTTCGTTATGCAACAGATCAATCAATTGCGAAATATTATCTGCTTCTACTAATTTTACCGCTCCCTTAGGTGCAGGTTTTTCGTATTTGATGTCTTCCAAACCATGATTGGCTTCGATGGGATCCAGTACATTTAATTTTTTCTGGCGAGCCATCATAATACCCCGCATATTTGGGATACGAAGGTCACTTTCCTCTACCAGGCCTTTTTGGCCGCCGATAATAAGAGGGAGTGTGGTGGAAATTTTTTCCTTACCTCCATCAATTTCACGAAAAGCTGTAGCAGTATTTCCCTCAATTTCGAGGCCTATACATGTATTGACAAAATTAAAATCCAGCATGGCAGACATCATACCCGGAACCATACCCCCGTTGTAGTCTATTGATTCCCTGCCGGCAATAATAAGGTCATAAGAGCCGTTTTTGACGACTTCGGCAAGTTGCTGTGCTACATACAGCGCATCCGTGGGTTCCGCATTAACCCTTACAGCTTCGTCTGCTCCAATGGCCAGGGCTTTCCTCATTGTTGGTTCCACGGCAGGCCCTCCCACAGTTGCTACATGGATAGTGGCACCTTGTTTTTCCTTAAACCACATGGCACGGGTTAAACCAAATTCATCATTTGGATTAATAACAAATTGTACACCATTGGTATCAAATTTAGTATCTCCTTCTGTAAAATTTATTTTAGAAGTAGTATCCGGTACGTTACTGATACAAACTAATATCTTCATACTTATTTTGCGTTTTATGCACTCAAAAAGTGGTTGCTAAGATAGCTATTAATTTTCAAAATTACTATGCATGCATAGTAAAATTTGTATCTTTTTTTAATTCCCCGGCAGGGCTAATTGGTAGATATTTTCCTATTTTTGTGGGCATTTTAAAATGAATAATTTAAAAGGGGGACCACAATTAGATGAAGACCATACAATTTAGGGAAGCAATTGCCGAGGCAATGACAGAAGAAATGCGAAGGGATGAATCCATTTATTTGATGGGTGAGGAAGTCGCAGAATATAATGGGGCCTATAAGGCATCAAAAGGAATGTTAGATGAATTTGGCCCTGAACGTGTTTTGGATACACCAATTTCTGAGCTTGGTTTTTCAGGAATAGGGGTAGGTTCAGCTATGAACGGGAACAGGCCTATCATTGAGTTTATGACTTTCAATTTTGCACTGGTGGGAATTGACCAGATAATAAACAATGCTGCAAAAATCAGACAGATGTCCGGAGGACAGTTTAATTGCCCAATTGTTTTTCGCGGACCTACCGGATCTGCAGGCCAACTGGCAGCCACACACTCTCAGGCATTTGAAAGCTGGTTTGCCAACTGTCCGGGATTAAAGGTGGTTGTACCGTCAAATCCCAACGATGCAAAGGGACTATTAAAATCAGCTATTCGCGATGATGACCCGGTTATCTTTATGGAGTCTGAACAAATGTATGGGGATAAAGGTGAAGTTCCGGAAGGTGAATATACCATTCCCCTGGGAGTAGCTGAAATTAAGAGGGAAGGTAGGGATGTAACCATTGTTTCTTTCGGTAAAATAATTAAAGAAGCATATAAAGCAGCCGACGAATTGGAGAAAGAGGGTATAAGTTGTGAAATAATAGACTTGCGCACAGTTAAGCCTATGGATAGTGAAGCCATACTGAAATCTGTAAAGAAAACGAATCGGTTGGTCGTTTTGGAAGAAGCATGGCCATTTGGAAACGTTGCCACTGAGATCACATATTTGGTGCAATCGGAGGCATTTGATTATTTGGATGCACCGGTTATAAAAATAAACACCGCTGACACACCTGCGCCTTATTCACCTGTACTGCTGGAAGAATGGTTACCCAACTATATGGATGTTATTAAGGCTGTTAAGAAAGTGTTATATAAATAAGTTAAATGATTTTGTAAAGTTATCTTAGCTTCGTCAACCAGGTGTGGACGAAGCTTTTTTATAAAAGGAATTCTATTCGAAGTCAATTTACTCCTAAACCAGTGCTGCCAATTTTCCAGTTCAATTAGACTGGTTTGAGAATTGCAGCGTTTCATACTAATGAAAAGATTCCTGATATTCTTTTTTTTATCATGCCCCTTGCTTATCTGGTCCCAGACTAAAGCGAGCGGGATTGTAGTAGATGAAGACGGGCAACCTGTAGCATTTGCCAATGTAGTCTTTAAAGGGTCCACTGAAGGCACTGTCACAAATGAGGATGGGTTATTCTATTTAGAATCTGAGCATGGGTACAGAATCTTGAGTGTTTCATTTGTTGGTTACAAAACAGAAGAACTTGAACTGCAAAAACAAGTAAACTACAATCTGAAAGTTATAATGCTGCAGGGTGAACAGTTAGACGAGGTGGTGGTTTATGTTGGAAAACAATCCAAGAAGAATAATCCGGCAATAGACATCCTCAAGAAAATTTGGGCAAAGAAGAAAATCAATGGTCTTCGAATGTTTAAACAATACGAATACGATAAATATGAAAAGATAGAGTTTGACCTTAATTCTATTGATAGTTCTATGATGAAGAGCAAACTTTTTAAAGGAATGGAGTTTGTGTTTCAGGACCTTGATACATCAAGAATTACAGGAAAAACCTATTTACCAATATTTTTAAATGAGACCTCCAGCAAAGTATATGGTGATAATATCCTCAGCCAATCCAAGGAGGATGTTTTGGGAAATAAAAATTCCGGATTTAGCAATAATCAGGCAATAATCGGATTTGTAAAGGATCTTTATTCAGAATATGATATTTATGATAATTATTTAAAGTTTTTTGACAAGAGTTTTCCCAGTCCGGTTTCCAAAGCTGGTATAGATGCCTATAACTACGTGCTTTCAGACAGTGCCTTTATAGAAGATAAATGGTGCTTCCATATAATTTATTATCCCAGACGTAAAAATGAACTCACATTTAAGGGTGATTTTTGGGTAAACGATTCAACCTTCGCGATTAAAAAAATTAATCTTGAAGTAACAAAAAGTGCTAATATAAACTGGGTTAAGGAAATCTATATAGAGCAGGAATTTGAAGTAATCAGTGATACGGTCTTTTTGTTAAAAAGAGATTACATGTTAAGTGATTTCAGCCTGTTTAAAAAGGAGGAGTCCAAAGGAGTTTATGGAAAAAGGACCACGGTATATGGTAATTATGAATTTGACATTGAAAAGCCCAAACAATTCTATAAAAATAAGACAGATCCATTTAATCCAGTCACCTTCGAAAGGGATAGCTTATTTTGGGCAAACAACCGATTGGAATCCCTCAATAAAGATGAACAGGGGATATATACGCTTCTAGATACCTTAAAGACAGTACCCCGTTTTAATACGGCTTACGACATCGTAAGTATTTTGGCATCGGGTTATGTGGAAATAGATAAATGGAATGTGGATCTGGGAAGTATTTACAGTGGTTTCGGTTATAACGAGGCCGAAGGGATTCGATTAAGAGGCGGGGCCAGAACCTATTTCGGACAAAATGATCCATGGCGAATTGAAGGGTACCTGGCTTATGGATTTAAGGATGAAAAATTTAAGCACGGGATATCCGGTAAATGGTTACTGGATAAAAAAACGAGATTAATAGTATCCGGGGGTAACCGCAGGGATATTGAGCAGTTGGGTATAAATCTTACTCAAACAACAGATGTGCTAGGCAGAAGTGTGGCTTCCTCCGCAATTTTCACAGTTGGTGCGAATGACAGGCTTACCAATATAAAGCTGACCACCTTAAATGCAGAGATTGAGCCTCTTACCAATTTGAGGATTCGTTTTGGCAGTTCATTTCGTACTTTAAGTTCCGCTCTTCCGGATGCCTTTAGTCTTGATTATATTGATCCTACATCACCAACCGGGATATCTTCTGAGATAAAACAGTTTGAACTGAATACGATGCTTTTATATACTCCTGGTAAAAAAACTATTGGCAATGGGGTGGAACGAAGAGACGTAAATGATGATTACAGTTCTTTTTTTATTAATTATACAAAGGGGTTGAAGGGTTTGTTGCAAAGTGATTTTGAGTTTGAAAAAATACAGTTCTCTTATACACAACCCTGGCAGCTTGGTGGATATGGTAGATTGTTAAGTACGATCGAGGTCGGTAAAACTTTCGGCGCGGTTCCGCTGGGCCTCCTTAGTGTAATCCCCGGAAACCAGACCTTATGGACCATTTATAATACATTTCCAAACCTGAATTTTTATGAGTTTGTAACGGATACCTATGCTACAGTTCATTTGGAACATAATTTTAACGGGCGTATTTTTTCAAGGATTCCCCTGATTCGAAACTGGAATTTAAGAGAAATAGTAGGTTTAAGGGGTGCATGGGGCACCCTGACTGATGAAAATATTGCGCTAAGCAGTCCAACAAATATTCCTTTGGCGGCTCCTTCTGATATGGTTTATTGGGAATACTCTTTTGGAATCGGTAACATCTTCAAGATCTTTAGAATCGACTTTAATTTTAGGGGTAATTATCTGGAGAATCCGGATGCACGTCCCTTTAGTATTAAGGGAACATTTGGTTTTAGCTTTTAAATCTTATAGGTAATAGATTTAATCTTTTTTATTCTAATCCATTTTACTACTTTTGCACCCGTTTTAAATCGCAATTAACTAACAAATATGGAACTGATCGTAAACTTTTTACCCGCTTTTGGTGTTTTGGCACTTCTTTTTGTATTAATAAAAAATATTTGGGTTTCCAAACAAGAAGTAGGCAATGAAAAAATGGCAAGGATAGCCAAAAATATTGCTGATGGAGCAATGTCCTTCTTAAAGGCGGAATACAAAATCTTATCAATCTTTGTAGTTGCTGTGGCCATTTTATTATACTTCAAGGGAAATTCTGAGGAAGGCTCAAATGGAATGGTGGCTGTTTCTTTTATTGTTGGTGCCATCTGCTCCGGGTTGGCAGGTTTTATAGGTATGCGCGTTGCTACCAAGGCAAATGTTAGGACAACACAAGCGGCAAGACAATCCTTAGGTAAGGCATTGGAAGTAGCCTTTGCAGGTGGTTCTGTAATGGGATTAGGTGTTGTAGGCCTGGGTGTTCTTGGCTTGAGTGGGTTGTTTATGATTTATCAGATGATTTGGCCGGGAGCTGAAAATATTCCTATGGTACTTAATGTGCTTTCAGGATTCTCATTGGGGGCATCTTCCATTGCCTTATTTGCGCGTGTTGGGGGAGGTATTTATACTAAAGCTGCCGATGTTGGTGCCGATTTGGTTGGTAAAGTTGAGGCCGGTATTCCTGAAGATCATCCTTTAAACCCGGCTACCATTGCTGATAACGTTGGGGATAATGTTGGGGATGTTGCAGGTATGGGAGCCGATTTATTTGAATCATTCGTTGGTTCTATTATAGGTACCATGGTCTTAGGGGCGTTTATTTTTACACCTGAATTCGGTGGTCTGGGTGCAGTATATTTACCATTAGTATTAGCTGCGGTAGGTATTGTGATGTCTATTATTGGCACTTTCTTTGTTAAGGTAAAAGATGGAGGAAGCCCCCACAAGGCATTAAACCTGGGAGAATTCGGATCTGGGGCATTAATGATTATTGCTTCTTATTTTATAATTACGAATATGTTGCCGGAAAGTATTGAAGGGTTACCATCGGGGGCAATGGGGGTATTTTTTGCAACTTTGGCAGGATTAATAGCAGGTTTTGGAGTTGGTAAAATAACAGAATATTATACAGGTACCGGAACAAAACCGGTAGCTTCAATTGTAAGGCAATCTAATACAGGGGCCGCTACAAATATTATTGCAGGATTGGGTGTTGGCATGATGTCTACAGCAGTGCCCATCCTATTAATTGCTGGCGCTATTTTAGTTTCACATCATTTTGCAGGGTTATATGGAATTGCAATTGCCGCAGTTGGAATGTTGGCAAATACAGGTATTCAATTAGCAGTTGATGCTTATGGCCCTATTTCTGATAATGCGGGAGGTATCGCGGAAATGGCTGAATTGCCTAAAGAAGTAAGGGAACGTACAGATAAATTAGATGCAGTGGGAAATACTACTGCAGCAATTGGTAAAGGTTTTGCCATTGCTTCTGCTGCATTAACGGCTTTGGCATTATTTGCAGCCTTTATGAAAGTAGCTAACGTAACTGCGATAGACGTTTCCAGACCTGATATTATGGCCGGTTTATTGGTAGGTGGGATGCTTCCTTTTGTATTCTCGGCTTTATCAATGAATGCAGTAGGCCGCGCCGCAATGGCAATGATAGAAGAAGTACGCAGACAATTTAGAGACATCCCGCAATTACATGCCGCATTGGAAGTAATGCGAAAGTATGACTCAGATATGTCTAAGGCTACCGTAGAGGATAGAAAAATATTTGATGCTGCAGACGGGTATGCCGAATATGATAAATGCGTGGATATATCCACTAAGGCTTCCATTAAAGAAATGGTATTGCCTGGTTTATTGGCTATAGCAGTGCCTGTAGCAGTTGGTTTTATTGGGGGTGCCGAAATGCTTGGAGGCCTTTTGGCCGGCGTAACTACATGTGGTGTTCTTATGGCAATATTCCAGTCTAATGCCGGTGGTGCATGGGATAATGCCAAGAAAATGATTGAGGCCGATGGCGGTAAAGGGACAGATGCTCATAAAGCTGCAGTAGTAGGAGATACCGTTGGAGATCCTTTTAAGGATACCTCAGGACCTTCATTGAATATTCTTTTAAAACTTATGTCTGTTGTAGCTTTGGTGATAGCGCCAAGTATCGCAATTTCTTCAGATTCCTTAACTGCATATGCCGAACAAAATGGTGTTACTGAAGTTAAAAAGGAAGTACGTGTGGAGATGAATAAAAATGAAGATGGTTTGGTAAAGGCGGTTGTAACAATAACTACTGCAGAAAATGGTGTTGATGAAACCCGTGAACTTGTTTTTGAAGGTAGTGAGGATGAAGTAAAAGCACAGGTGGAGGAATTACAAAAATCCGATGCCAATGTGAAAATCCGTTTAGAAAAGATCGTAAAAGAAGAAGAATAGGCAACTAATTAAGTTGTCCAAAAGAATAAAAAGATCCCCATGCCATGCATGGGGATCTTTTTAATAATGATTATGATGTCTAGAAAAGGCCGTGAATTTCCGCGTCAATCTTATTAATCACCTCGCCAAGATGTTCTGGATTATCAACGAAATCTAATTGATCCACATCAATTATCAATAAGTTGCCTTTTTCATAGCCGTGGGCCCATGCTTCATATCGCTCGTTCAACCTGCTTAAATAATCAATTGAAATGGAATTTTCGTAATCCCTGCCACGTTTGTGAATCTGATTCACCAAATTAGGGATTGAACTTCTTAGGTAAATTAGAAGATCGGGAGGTTGTACCAGAGTTTCCATCAGTTCAAAAAGACTGCTGTAGTTGCTAAAATCCCTGTTCGTCATTAAGCCCATGGCATGTAAATTAGGCGCAAAAATATGTGCGTCTTCATAAATAGTCCTGTCCTGGATAATGTTTTTTCCTGTTTCCCGTATTTTTAATATTTGTCTGTATCTGCTATTTAAAAAATAAATCTGAAGGTTAAAACTCCAACGCTCCATCTGGTTGTAAAAATCATCCAAATAGGGATTGTCTACAACATCTTCAAAATGTGCCTCCCATCTGTAATGTTTCGCTAAAAGCTGGGTGAGGGTAGTTTTTCCAGCTCCAATATTTCCAGCAACGGCAATATGCATATTGTGTTTAGATTTATGGTTGGTGTCCTAAATTTAAGAGGAACACAATATACAAAGTATCTGCTGGTTGAGAAAAAATAGTTGTTGAAATACCGGATATAATTATCTTTTATCTTAATTTTTATTTCGTTGGCATTTATGTACTTTTGTATGATTAAATAAGAGGAGGGATTTGACTGATTGCAACCTCTTGTACAGAACCTATTGCAGGAACAAGTTAAAATATTGTTTTTATGATCATTGAGGTTCTGCAAAAGAAAAATGCTAAAGCAGTTTCTACAGATCAATCTGAGTTGTGAACTTCTTTTTTAGCATCCCTCATACCAGTATTAATTTTTAAAAAGCAAAAAAATATGGCCTATTTGTTTACCTCGGAATCTGTTAGTGAAGGACATCCTGACAAAATAGCAGATCAGATTAGTGATGCTTTATTAGATAATTTTTTAGCCTTTGACCCCGAAAGTAAGGTGGCTTGTGAAACCCTGGTTACAACAGGTCAGGTAATATTAGCAGGGGAAGTAAAAAGTCATACCTATGTAGATCTGCAGCAAATAGCCAGAGATGTTATTAATAATATAGGATATACCAAAGGCGAATACCAGTTTAGTGGTGATTCCTGTGGGGTGATCTCATTGATTCATGAACAATCCAAGGATATAAATCAGGGCGTGGATCGCGGAAAAAAGGAGGAACAGGGAGCTGGTGACCAGGGTATGATGTTTGGCTATGCTACCAATGAAAGCGAAAATTTTATGCCAATGGCATTAGATATATCACATCGAATACTTAAAGAACTTTCTTTGTTGCGTAAAGAAAATGATGCTATAACCTATTTGAGGCCGGATGCAAAAGCACAGGTAACAATTGCCTACTCGGATGATAATACACCCGCTAGAATTGATACCATAGTAATATCTACCCAGCACGACGAGTTTGACAAGGATGATGATAAAATGTTATCAAAAATCAAGGCTGACCTAGTGACTATATTAATGCCGAGAGTTGTAGCAAAGTTACCACAGAGCACACAGGACTTATTTAATGCTGAGATTAAGTACCATATCAATCCTACCGGAAAATTTGTAATTGGAGGACCTCATGGTGATACGGGATTGACAGGCAGAAAAATTATTGTGGATACCTACGGAGGTAAAGGTGCCCATGGGGGAGGTGCTTTCAGCGGTAAGGATCCAAGTAAAGTAGACCGTAGTGCGGCATATGCTGCCAGACATGCGGCAAAAAATCTGGTTGCCGCAGGAGTTGCTGATGAAATTCTGGTACAGGTAAGTTATGCCATAGGATTGGTTGAACCTACATCTATATACGTAGATACCTTTGGAACTTCAAAAGTGGCCTTAAGTGATGGTGAAATAGCTCAGAAAGTGGCAGAATTGTTTGATATGAGACCATTTGCCATAGAAGAACGGCTCAAACTAAGAAACCCTATATATCTGGAAACAGCCGCTTATGGGCATATGGGAAAAGACCCCAGAATAGTGTCAAAAGTATTTGAATCCCCTTATAATGGAAGGGTTGAAAAAAAAGTGGAGTTATTCACCTGGGAGAAATTAGATATGGTAGGTAAGGTAAAATTGGCATTCAATATGTAATATTTAATACAAATAATAGGAATATCTATTTTTCCATACTTATATTTGCTTTTACAAAGTTCAATTACTTGTTGAATAGTTATCAAGAAAGGTGGAGGGAATAGACCCTTTGAAGCCTTAGCAACCCTTTGTCTCATATGCAAAGAAGGTGCTAAATTCTATCACATTAAAGTTGTGGCAGATAACAATAAGAATTACCCCGGTAATTTATCTTTCTTAATAACTTTTTTATAAACCCTGGATGCATACAATAGCGCCGAGGCTTGGATTGTACTGAATAGTACTTAAGTAATTGATTGAGGAGTAATTTTTAAAAACAAATTGTAATTAGAACCAGTATTCTTTTAGAATACAAAGAAACAAACATCATGAGTGAACACAAATTTTCGACCAATGCACTACATGCAGGTCATGACACGACTTTAAATGGCGGCACACGTGCAGTGCCTATTTATCAAAGTACTGCCTATGTCTTTAATGATTCGGAACATGCAGCTAATTTATTTTCTTTAGCGGAGTTCGGAAACATATACACCAGGATTAATAATCCTACTAACGATATTTTGGAACAACGCCTGGCTGCTCTGGAAGGAGGTATTGCCTCAGTAGTTACCTCATCAGGAACTGGAGCCATTAACACCGCTCTTTTAGTTCTGTTAAAGTCAGGAGACCATATTGTGGCTTCGAATAGCCTATATGGCGGCACTTATAATTTATTAAGTGTTACCCTGCCCCGGTTTGGGATTACCACAACATTTGTTGATCCTTCCGATCCATCCAATTTTGGAAAGGCCGTTAAGGAGAATACACGGGCAATTTTTGTTGAATCTTTAGGGAATCCCAAGCTGGATGTCCTGGACTTAAAGGCAATATCTGCAGAAGCAAAAGCTGCCAAAATTCCTTTTATTGTGGATAATACGGTGGCAACTCCGGCCCTTTTAAATCCTATTGAGCACGGAGCTAATATTGTCATTCATTCACTTACCAAATACATCAATGGAAATGGCACAGCACTTGGTGGGGCAGTCATAGATGCCGGCACCTTTGATTGGGCCAATGGCAAATTCCCTGAATTTACGGAACCTTCTGCCGGATATCACGGTTTGGTTTATCACGATGCCTTAGGGCCTGCAGCGTTTATTGCCAAGGTGCGAATTGAAGGTTTAAGGGATCACGGTGCCTGTCTAAGTCCGTTTAATGCTTTTCAGATTATTCAAGGCCTTGAAACTCTTGAGATTCGGATGAAAAGGCATAGTGAAAGCGCACTGGAATTAGCTGAATGGCTGGAGAAAAGAGGTGAAGTTATCTGGGTAAATTATCCTGGACTTAAAAACAGTAAATATTTTGCGGAGGCAGAGGCTTACTTGCCTAAAGGTCAAAGTGGCTTAATTACCTTTGGGGTTAAAGGAGGATATGATTCTGCCAGAAAAATAGCGGACGGCACCAAAATATTTTCTTTGTTAGCCAATATAGGTGACAGTAAATCTCTGATAATTCATCCGGCCAGCACAACACATCAGCAATTGGATGATGCAGCACAGCAGGCAACAGGAGTAACAAAAGATTTAATACGGTTATCCGTAGGATTGGAAAACCTTGATGATCTTAAAGCGGATCTGGAACAGGCTTTTGCAACAATTGATAAATCTGTTCTGGCATAGGGATATAAATAATACTGATAAGAGCTGAGTGGAAAGTTTAATAAATATTGAAGCACTTCTACTCAGTTTTAATGGACATCATTGGAACAAAAGACGTGAACACAAAACTTCAAAAGATAAAGATTCCCGGGTTTACTACCTATACAGGTGTTGTACAAGATATTGAGTTATCATATCAGTTGTTTGGCAAGGAGTTACACTCTGCGCCCATTGTAGTGGTAAATCATGCCCTGACAGGAAATTCAAATGTAGCCGGGAAAGATGGCTGGTGGGCTTCATTGATAGGAGATGACAAATGTATTGACACAACAAAATTTACAGTACTGGCCTTCAACATTCCCGGAAATGGTTATGATGGTTTTGTAATTGATAATTATAAAGATTTTGTTGCTGGGGATATTGCAAAAATATTCCTTCATGGATTAAGAGAGCTTAATATAAACCGTATTTATGCACTTATAGGAGGTTCATTGGGCGGCGGGATAGCCTGGGAAATGGCTGCGATGAACCCGCTACTTACAGAACATCTGATTCCCGTGGCAGCCGACTGGAAATCAACAGATTGGCTTATTGCAAATTGCCAGATTCAGGAGCAATTTCTGGTAAATTCAAAGCAACCGGTGCACGATGCCAGGATGCATGCCATGCTGTGTTATCGAACTCCTCAGTCTTTTAAGCTAAGGTTTCAAAGGAGTACCAATGAAGAATTGCAGGTTTTCAATGTGGAAAGCTGGCTTTCCTATCATGGGAAAAAATTGAATGAACGGTTTCAGCTTTCAGCGTATAAATTGGCCAATCAGTTATTAAAAACCATAGATATTACCAGAAACGGAGAAGAAGCATTTATCAATCTGCAAAACAGTAAAACCAATATTCACATTATAGGGGTGGATTCTGATCTTTTTTTTACGGCAAATGAAAATAAGGACACTTTTAAACAACTGGCTCAGGCCAAAAGTAATGTTACTTATGGTGAAATTCAATCGCTGCACGGTCATGATGCATTTTTGATTGAATTTGAACAAATGCAGCAATTACTGAAAGGGGTTTTTATTACTAATGGTAAATCCAGGAGAATAAAAATTTTGAAGTTTGGCGGGAAATCACTTTCCAACGGAGAAGGCCTGGGCAGAGTGTTGGATATTATAACCCGTAAGGTTAAGGATGGAGAGAATATTGCAGTGGTTTTATCCGCTCGTGAAAAAGGTACGGATCAACTGGAAGCCATATTGAATAAAGCAGCGAAAGGGATGGATTACAGAGAGGATTTCGAAAATTTTGAAAGATATCAGAAGCATACTTTTAAGAATATAAACCTTTCTGAGGAATTCAGGGAATTAGTAAAATTATTTGAAGGAGTAGCACTTCTAGGGGATTATAGTGCAAAAATAAAGGACCAGGTTCTGGCTTATGGTGAGCTGATATCGGGAAAGCTGATGACGAAATTGCTTATCGGGGAAGGAATTAATGCAAAATTACTGGATAGCCGTCGATTACTAAAAACTGATGATTCTTATGGGGATGCCAAAGTACTTGAAGAAATATCACGGGAAAATGTGATTCAGGAATTTTCTAAATTAAAGGAAGATGAGGTCCCATTGATAACAGGCTTTATAGCATCTACTGTTAATGATGAAACAACTACACTTGGGAGGAACGGTAGTAATTATACGGCTTCTCTTATAGCAAACTTTTTGGATGCTGAAGAGCTGCAGAATTATACGCATGTAGATGGTATTTTTACCGCAAACCCCGAATTGGTTTCTGAAGCACAAAGATTGGAGCAATTGTCTTATGGTGAGGCCAATGAGCTTGCTAATTTTGGAGCAACCATTTTGCACGCAAAAACAATTATTCCACTAATTGAAAAAAATATCCCGCTGAGAATACTAAATACATTTAATAATGACAATGACGGTACCCTTATAAGTGCCAAATCGAGTAAAGAAGGAATAAAATCATTATCCGTTATCGAAAATGAGGCTTTAATTAATCTCGAGGGGCGGGGATTACTCGGGAAAGTAGGTATTGATGCACGAATTTTTCGGACCCTCAGCCAGAATAATATCAGTGTAAGTATCATCTCTCAGGGTTCTTCAGAAAGAGGTATTGGACTGGTAGTAAATTCAGATAAGGCCCATTTGGCTAAAAGGGCTTTGGAAATGGAGTTTGAGAGTGATTTTCAATCACGTGACATTAATACAATAACCATTGTAAGTGAGGTATCTGTTATTTCTATAGTGGGCCAGGATCTAAGCACCTTCCATAAGCCTTATAATGCTTTAATAAAAAACCAGATTATCCCCTTATTATTTAATAATACGATTACAGGAAAGAATGTAAGTTTAGTGGTGAAGAAATCAGACCTTCACAAGGCCTTGAACGTAATGCATGGCCAAATCTTTGGGATAAGCAAAAAGGTTAACCTCGCAATTTTTGGACATGGAAATGTTGGAGGAACTTTGGTAGATCAGATTTTAGCATCAAGGAAGGGTATTGAAGAAAGAAAAGGACTAAATTTAAACGTATTTGCCCTTGCAAATTCAAAAAAATTGCTTTTAAACAAAGACGGTATTTCTACATCCTGGGCGGAGGATATTAACAACAAGGGGATTTCTTATACCGTAGATCAAGTTTTTGATTATGCCAAAATACATCATTTGGAAAATTTAATTGCCATAGATAATACGGCAAGCCAGGATTTTGTGGCTCACTATTTCGATTTTATTGAAAATGGATTTGATTTGGTTTCCTCAAACAAAATAGCCAATACCCTTGGATTTGACTACTACAGATTACTTAGGGGTGAGTTGGCTAAAAAGCAGAAACAATACCTCTATGAAACTAATGTGGGTGCCGGATTACCATTAATTGATACTATTAAACTTTTGCATCTGTCCGGTGAAAATATTACCCGGATCAAAGGTGTTTTTTCAGGCTCCCTGAGCTACATATTTAATACTTTTTCGGAAAAGGATACTTCCTTTTCCACAATACTGAAAGCGGCAATTGAAAATGGGTTTACAGAACCTGACCCTAGAGAAGATTTATCCGGAAATGATGTGGGCAGAAAATTGCTGATATTAGCACGTGAGCTGGAACTTGAAAATGAATTTGCTGATATTTCAGTTCAAAACCTTATACCTGTATCACTGCGTAAAGGTAGTGTACAGGAATTTTTGAACAACCTTGAAGTATTGGATGATTTTTTCACTAAAATTAAACACAACCAGAAGCCTGCTCATGTACTCCGCTATGTAGGCGATTTATATGGGGATTTACAGAAAGAAAAGGGAAAACTGGAAGTGAAACTTGTATCCGTCCCTAAAGAGAGTGCGTTGGGACAGGTAAAAGGCTCAGACTCCATTATTGAAATCTACACTGAATCATATGGAGCACATCCTTTGGTAATCCAGGGAGCCGGAGCCGGAGCTGCCGTAACCGCACGTGGTGTTTTTGGTGATATTTTGCGTATTGCAGAAAAAGGATAATTTTATTTTTAAATATAATGGTTAAATAGAGTGATGAAGAAAAATAAATTTGAAACTGAGGCCATACGTATTCAAATAGAACGTTCAAAATTTTTAGAACATTCCAGCCCTATTTACCTTACATCGAGTTTTGTATTTGAGGATAGCGAAGATATGAGGGCATCCTTTGCGGAAGAAAAGGAACGAAATATATATTCCCGATATTCCAACCCCAATTCCTCAGAATTTATTGAAAAGGTATGCAAAATGGAAGGAGCAGAGGATGGGTTTGCATTCGCATCGGGAATGTCGGCTGTTTTTTCAACCTTTGCGGCTTTGTTAAACAGCGGGGATCATATTCTTTCCGCCCGTAGTATTTTTGGGTCTACACACAGCCTTTTTACTCAGGTTTTTCCAAAATGGAATATAAATCATAGCTATTTCAAAACAGGAGATTCAGACGAACTTAAACAATTAATTACACCTAAAACCAAAATAATATTTGTAGAATCCCCGACAAATCCAGGGGTCGATATCCTCGACCTTGAAGCCCTTGGCAAGTTTTCAAAAAAGCATGGACTTATTATGATTGTAGATAATTGCTTTGCTTCTCCCTATCTGCAGCAACCCATAAAATTTGGTGCAGATCTGGTTATACATTCGGGTACTAAACTCATGGATGGACAGGGTAGGGTATTAGCAGGTATTACCGTTGGCAAAAGGGATCTGATTGATAAAATATACAGGTATTCAAGGATCACAGGTCCTGCATTATCTCCATTTAATGCATGGGTTTTGTCAAAAAGCCTTGAAACTTTAGGTGTAAGAGTTGACAGACATTGCGCAAATGCAATAAAAGTAGCCAAATTTATGGAATCCCATAAAAATGTGAATTGGGTAAAATATCCGTTTTTAAAATCTCACCCACAATATAGACTGGCAAAAAAGCAAATGAAAGCAGGGGGTTGTGTAGTTGCCTTTGAGCTTAAAGGCGGACTTGGTGCCGGAAAGAAATTTTTTGACTCCATTGAGATGTTATCCCTGTCTGCTAATTTGGGAGACACGAGGAGTATAGTTACACATCCAGCATCTACTACACACAGTAAATTGTCTGTGGAAGAAAGGTTGGAATGCGGTATAACCGATGGGATGATTCGTGTCTCTGTCGGACTTGAGCATGTGGATGATATAATTAGGGATATAGAACAGGCATTGGACAGGGTTTGAAGCAAGGAATATTCCTATTTTAACTATCTTCGTATAATGCTTTCTAAAAAGACTAAATACGGCCTAAAAGCCCTTACCTATCTAGCATCTCAGACCAACAGAGAACCGGTTCAGATTTCCGAAATTGCAGAAAACGAGAATATCTCTCAAAAATTTTTGGAAAGCATATTACTCACTTTGCGAAATACAGGATTTTTGGGATCAAAAAAGGGTAAAGGAGGGGGTTATTACTTATTGAAAGACCCCAGTGAGATACCTATGACAACCGTTATTCGTGTTTTGGAAGGTCCGATTGCAATGGTTCCTTGTGTTAGTCTTAACTTTTATGAAAAGTGCGACGATTGCCCGGATGAAAATAAATGTTCTGTGCATAAACTAATGCTTCAGGTACGTGACGGTGTATTAGAAGTCTACAGAAAGAATACCCTTGCCGATCTCATTTCGGAATAATAAAAATCCAAAATCCCGTATATATCAATGAAATATTCGCAATAATTGTTGTGTTTTTAATTAAATCTACTAAAACTATAGGCTAAATGTAATATTTAGAATTAATTAACGTCTTACTTTGAAATATTATTCTATTTTTGAATAGTCTATTAAGTCGATAGGGATAAATATATAATGATAGCAGACCAAATATTTGTAAGTAGGGAAATAGCTAATAGCAGTTATAAAACAGTCAGAACTTCTGAATATCCAAAAAGAAGTATGGCGGCTACAATTAGTAGAATTGCTCACACGGATGTTCCTGTATTTTTACACAATTAATTGTGAATTACGATCAAGTGGGGGAAGAAATTTTAACTTTAAAAAATAAGATATGAGTTTGACTGCACAGGATATAGATCACTTAAATCATCATTTTAGAGGGATACCTCCGGAAGAAATAATTTCATGGGCGATTGATTATGGCTCTAAATCTGTAGTTACTACCAATTTCAGGCCTTATGAAGTGGCTATATTAAATGCGGTTACCGAGGTTAAATCTGATATTCCCGTGATATGGTGCGATACCGGATATAATACACCCAACACCTACAAGCATGCAGAAGAATTGATTTCCGGTTTGCATTTAAACATAAAATTATTTGTACCCAGGCAGACCACAGCTCACAGGGATGCAGTTATGGGGATACCGGATATTGATGACCCAAGGCATAAAGAATTTACTGAACAGGTAAAACTGGAACCTTTTAGAAGAGCCATGGCTGAGCAAAAACCGGATGTTTGGTTTACAAACCTGAGAAAAGGGCAGACAGCTTTAAGGGATACATTGAGTATTTTGAGCTTAAGTGAGAAGGGCGTACTTAAAGTAAGTCCGTTTTACTATTGGAGTGATACTCGCCTTGATGCCTATTTATATGAGCGAGGACTTCCTAACGAACACAACTATTTTGACCCTACCAAAGTTCTGGAAAACAGGGAATGCGGTTTACATACCTAGTTCAAAAAGCAGAATAGCTAACTACCAGTTTACGCGATACTCCGGATTTGTTGTCAATAGTCATTTATTTTAAATAACCTATATAATATATAGGCAAACTGGGTAAAAAATATGAAAAGCTTTAGAACGGAAATAGAAAACCCCATTGTGGAAAAAGACATCCTTGAATTGGAGAAAAAAATCCGTGAATTCAAAGGGGGTACTATTGATGAGGAAAAATTCCGAAGCCTGCGACTGGCCCGAGGTGTTTACGGGCAAAGGCAACCCGGAGTGCAAATGATACGTATCAAATTACCTTATGGAAAGGTAAGTGCCAGGCAATTACGCAGGATTGCTGATGTAGCGGACGAGTATTCAACAGGCAGACTGCACATTACTACCCGGCAGGACATTCAGATTCATTTTGTAGACCTGGAGCGCACGCCGGAACTTTGGTCACAATTGGAAAAAGATTCAGTGACCCTTAGGGAAGCTTGTGGAAATACGGTTCGAAATGTTACAGCAAGTGAAACTGCCGGGATAGACAGAGATGAGCCATTTGATGTTTCACCCTATGCTCAGGCCGTTTTCGAATACTTTTTGAGAAACCCCATAGGTCAGGAAATGGGTCGGAAGTTTAAAGTTTCTTTTTCATCGAGTGATGACGATACAGGACTTTCCTATATGCATGACCTTGGTTTTATAGCCAAAATACAAGAAGGAGTTAGAGGCTTTAAGGTAATGCTCGGCGGCGGATTGGGCTCACAACCGCGTCATGCAGATGAATTATTTTCCTTCCTTCCCGCCAGTGAAATTATTCCAATGATGGAAACCGTTGTTCGGGTATTTGACAGATATGGTGAAAGAAAGAGCAGGGCTAAAGCAAGATTAAAGTTTCTTTTAAAAGACTTGGGTCTGGAAGGGTTTAAAAAATTATTGAACGCAGAAAAGAAGGCTGTTCCATTTAAAGAGTTCCCTATTGATATAGACACCTATCCTAAGGTAGTTATATCAGATGAGCCGGTTACGGATGTCAGTATTGAGGATATTGAAACTTTTGAACAATGGAAATCAACAAATCTGGTTTTACAAAAACAATCCGGGTATGTAGCTGTGGGGATAAAAGTAATGCTGGGTGATTTTTATACTGAAAAAGCTCGGTTACTGGCTGATTTGGTAGAAAAATATGCCGCTGGTGAAATACGCCTGACATTGAGGCAGAATATTTTAATTCCATATATAAAAGAATCCCGGATCCCTTTTTTCTATAATGAACTCAAAAAACTGGGGTTTACGGATGCGGGATATAACAAAGCACTCGACATTACTGCCTGTCCGGGGACAGATACCTGTAACCTCGGAATTGCAAGTAGTACGGGAATTGCGACAGAATTAGAGCGGGTTATTAAGGAAGAATATCCGCAATACGTTAATAACCCTGATGTGGTTATAAAAATTAGTGGCTGTATGAATGCATGTGGTCAGCATTCCATGGCCAATATTGGATTTCAGGGCATGTCAATTCGCACCAAAGAGAAACTGGTGGCACCCGCATTGCAGGTGCTATTGGGAGGGGGAAATTTAGGAAATGGCAGGGGTTTATTTGCTGATAAGGTTATTAAGATTCCAAGTAAACGAGGACCGGAAGCGCTTAGGCAGATACTCAATGATTTTGAGGCCAATGGCAAAGGAATCTCTTATGAATCTTATTATGCGAAAAAAGGGGAGTATTATTTTTATGAATTGCTTAAACCACTGGCAAATATAGAAAATTTAACTCCGGAGGATTATTTGGATTGGGGAAGCAATAAGCGCTATAAGAAGGCAATAGGAATAGGAGAGTGTGCAGGGGTAGTTATAGATTTAATTGCAACATTATTGTTTGAAAGTGATGAAAAGATAACCAATGCAGAAGAAGCTATTACAGATCAGAAATGGGCCGCAAGTATTTATTATTCTTATTCTTCTATGGTGAATACTGCAAAAGCACTTTTAACCGCTGAGAAAACCAAAACAAATACCCATTCCAGTATAATAAAGGATTTCAACACATATTTTATTGCAAACGGAAGAATAGAACTAAAATCCTCATTCGAAGATTTGGTATTACAATTAAATAAAAATGAACCTACGGAAACTTTTGCCAAAAAATACCTGGCCGAGGCTAAGGAATTTTTGAATAAGGCAGAGTCCTATAGAAAACTTGAACTGATACATGCATAAAAGGGCCAGATTAACTGTGGTAGGCGCCGGTCCCGGAGATTTGGAACTCATAACGTTAAAAGCAATTAAGGCATTGAAGGACGCTGATGTTGTACTTTATGACGCCCTTGTGGATAAGGAGTTATTAAATTATGCCGATAAATCGGAGCACATATTTGTAGGTAAACGTAAAGGGTGCTACGCATATCAACAGGATCAGATAAATGAATTAATAGTGCAAAGAGCGCATAGCCGTGGTCATGTAGTACGCTTAAAAGGAGGAGATCCTTTTGTTTTTGGCCGTGGAGCGGAGGAAATGGCATATGCCGCTGAAAATGGGCTGGAAGTGGCAGTGGTACCCGGAATATCTTCCTGTATTGCCGTCCCGGCAACTCAAAATATCCCGGTGACTAAACGGGGCTCCGCTGAGAGTTTCTGGGTGATTACAGGAACCACAAAAGAGCATAAACTTTCCGGAGATATACACCTGGCTGCTAAATCCAATGCAACCGTGGTTATCTTAATGGGCATGTCAAAACTCTCGGCCATTGTAGAATTATTTTTAAAGGAAAACAAATCAGATACTCCCATTGCAATTATTCAGAATGGTACAAAAGAAGAAGAACAAGTGGGTATAGGAACGATTGATACAATAGAAAGTGTAGTTGAAAAACAAAAATTAAAAAACCCGGCAATCATCATAATAGGTGAAGTGGTAAATCATCGAAAGGAAATAGAGCAGATAGGCCGTCAATATGAAATTGAAATCAATGCATAATGGAAAGGAATAATTTATATCCTATTTTTCTGAAGACAGGATCACTTAATGTATTGATAGTAGGTGGGGGTAATGTAGCCGAAGAAAAATTGTCTTTTTTAACCAAGTCCAGTCCGGATGCCAGGATAAGTATGGTATCTCCCATGTTTAGAGAAAACACCTTAGAACTTGCCGGAAATTTCAATGTGGAACTTATTACATCAACATACAATATAGAATTTCTGAAAGGGAAGCACCTGGTCATTGCTGCTACAGACAGGCCTGAAATAAATATTCAGGTTTATAATGATTGCAGAAGTTTGGATACGCTTGTGAATGTTGCAGATAATCCACCTTATTGTGATTTTTATATGGGGAGTATTGTTACTAAAGGGAATGTAAAAATTGCAATATCAACCAATGGCAAATCACCTACCACCGCTAAGAGGTTAAGGCAGTATTTTGAAGATGTAATTCCGGAAGATATCAGTAGGATGGTTCAAAACCTGAATGCGTATCGTAAAACCATTAAAGGAGATTTTGAACAGAAGGTTAGTAAAATGAATGAAGTAACAAAAAACCTGATTTCAAATAAGGAATAAAGACCTGATATCTTTTGAATTTTGCAAACTACCTTGACAAGTATCAATTGTACATTGAGATAAATTCCAAAAGGCAACAAATATGTACTGCATAATAATATTGGGTCGGTCAGAAATAAAGTATGGTAAGGCCTGACTAGTGAAAAGAACTTCTCAACCGGCCACTTAAAGTATATATATCCACCAAAAAAAGCACATTTTCCTTGTTTTTAAATGGCACGTGACGTTTCTTTGCGTTAGTTCATTACAACATTGATAATGTTATCAAGAAAGGTGGAGGGACTAGACCCGTTGAAACCTTAGCAACCCTTTAACTATAAAGAAGGTGCTAAATTCTACCACAACGTTCCTTTTTTAAGGAAACTAAGGCTAGATAACACAAAGTAAAGGCATAAATGTCGTTACCTATTTATTCTTGATAATTTTATAATAAAAGTCCGTGACACATTAGTTAAACGGATATTTTTATGCTGTTTTAAATAGCAACTTGGAGGAACTGAAAAGAGAAATGGTGCGGAGATGTATATCCCCAATAAAAGGAAACATATGAAGAAAATACAGGATATATTAAGAGAACGGGTTATGATACTGGATGGTGCCATGGGCACTATGCTGCAACGATATAAATTTACAGAGAAAGACTTCAGGGGAAACCGTTTTAAAGAATGGCCTCATCCTCTTCAGGGCAATAATGACCTATTAACCCTAACCCAGCCTGAAGCCATAGCTGAAGTCCATAAAAAATATTTTGAAGCGGGTGCAGATATTGTGGAAACTAATACTTTCTCCGGTACCTCTATTGCAATGGCTGATTATCATATGGAAGATTTAGTCTATGAACTTAATTATGAATCTGCTATTATAGCAAAGCAGGTAGCCAATGAATTCACTAAAAGTGAGCCAAATAAGCCAAGGTTTGTGGCAGGAAGTATAGGCCCTACCAATAAAACTGCAAGTATGTCTCCCGATGTTAATGACCCTGGTTTTAGGGCTGTTTCATTTGAGGCGCTTCGGGTGGCTTACCAGCAACAGGTGGAGGCACTGTTGGATGGAGGTGTCGATATTCTGATGGTAGAGACTATTTTTGACACATTAAATGCAAAAGCTGCACTTTTTGCCATTGAGCAAGTAAAACAATCACGAAATATTCAAACACCGGTTATGGTTAGTGGTACCATTACAGATGCTTCAGGCCGAACCTTATCCGGGCAGACAGCAGAGGCATTTTTGATATCCATAGACCATATACCGTTATTATCCGTTGGATTTAATTGCGCTCTAGGAGCAAAACAGTTAGTCCCCCATTTGGAAGCTATTGCGTATCACGCAGAAACTGCAATTTCAGCACACCCTAATGCAGGCCTCCCCAATGCGTTTGGGGCTTATGATCAGACTCCCGAACAGATGGCAGATCAAATAAAGGAATACCTTGATAAAGGCCTGGTCAATATTATAGGCGGATGTTGTGGCTCTACACCTGAGCATATCAAGGCTATTGCCGAATTGGCAAAGGATTATAAACCCAGAAATTTTATTTTTTCTGATCTAACAGGGGTTCAATTGTAAGAAATGAGCAATATAAACAACATACAATTGAATACAGATAATCAACAGGAATTTGGGGTTCATCCCATAAAAAATACCAGAGTCCTTAAGTTGGCCGGTCTGGAACCACTGGTGATTACCCCTGACAGTAATTTTATTAATATAGGTGAAAGGACAAATGTTGCCGGTTCCAAAAAGTTTCTTCGTTTAATCAAAGAAGAAAATTATGAAGAAGCTCTGGAAATAGCCAGGCATCAGGTAGAAGGCGGAGCCCAGATTATAGATATAAACATGGATGACGGCCTGATAGATGGAAAACAGGCCATGATCAGGTTTTTAAACCTGGTAATGGCAGAGCCGGATATTGCTCGTGTCCCCATAATGATAGACAGTTCTAAATGGGAAATAATTGAGGCTGGTTTACAGCTTGTGCAGGGAAAATGTATTGTAAATTCCATTAGTTTAAAGGAAGGAGAACAAGAATTTATCCGTCAGGCAAGATTAATACGACTTTATGGTGCTGCTGTTATTATAATGGCTTTTGATGAAGTGGGACAGGCCGATAATTTTGATAGACGGATTGAAATAGCGAAGCGATCTTATGATATTTTGGTAAATAAGGTAAATTTTCCTCCTGAGGATATCATTTTTGATCTTAATATTTTTCCTGTGGCAACCGGAATGGAAGAGCACAGGCAGAATTCATTGGATTTTATAAAGGCTACCACCTGGGTTCGTAAAAATCTTCCATATTGCAACGTAAGCGGGGGTGTGAGTAATGTGTCTTTTTCTTTTAGGGGAAATACACCGGTTAGGGAAGCAATGCACTCGGTTTTCTTATACCATGCTATTCAGGCAGGTATGAACATGGGAATAGTTAATCCGGCTTTGCTTGAAGTCTATGATGATATACCAAAAGATTTACTGGACAGGGTAGAGGATGTTATTTTAAACAGAAGGGATGATGCTACAGAACGACTCCTCGACTTTGCTGAATCTGTGGTCGGTAAAGCAAGGGAAAACAAAGCGGATAATTCGTGGAGGCAGGACCCTCTTCAGGAAAGGATTACCAGGTCTTTGGTAAAAGGAATTGATCAATATATTGTAACAGATGTGGAAGAAGCAAGGTTGGCCGTTACAAAACCTATCGAAGTAATTGAAGGACATTTAATGAAAGGGATGAATGTAGTTGGGGATCTCTTTGGAAGTGGAAAAATGTTCCTGCCACAGGTGGTTAAGTCTGCGAGGGTAATGAAAAAGGCAGTGGCCTATCTATTGCCTTATATTGAAGAAGATAAAGGCAGTAAATCACAGTCTGCGGGTAAAATCCTGATGGCTACCGTTAAAGGAGATGTGCATGATATAGGAAAGAATATCGTGAGCGTGGTGCTGGCTTGTAATAACTATGAAATTATTGATTTGGGGGTAATGGTTCCACCTGAAAAAATAATTCAAAATGCAATAGAACAACAGGTTGATGTAATAGGATTGAGTGGCCTTATTACCCCTTCCCTGGATGAAATGGTTCATCTGGCACGGGAAATGGAACGGCAGGGATTTAAAATACCATTGTTGATAGGAGGGGCAACAACTAGTAAGGCACATACTGCAGTAAAGATTGATACGCAGTACAGTGCCTCCGTTGTACACGTAAATGACGCCTCACGGGCGGTTACAGTCCTGGGTAACTTATTACAGAAAGACTCCTCAGAGGACTATAAAGCATTGGTGAAAAATGATTACTCCTCCTTTAGGGAGAAATTTTTGAATCGCGGGAAACTAAAGGAATACCTTAGTCTGGAAGATGCAAGAAAAAACAAATTTCAAATAGACTGGGATGCTTCTGATATTAAAAAACCTAATAAATTAGGGATTGAGGTGATAAGTGAGATGGACCTGTATCTATTAGAAGAATATATAGATTGGACACCTTTTTTCCGGACCTGGGATTTACATGGAAAATACCCTGAAATATTAAGTGATAAAATTGTTGGCGAACAGGCTTCAGAATTATTTGATGATGCCAGATCAATGCTGAAAAAGATATTCAATGAGAAATTATTGAAGGCAAAAGCTGTTTTCGGGCTTTTTCCTGCAAATAGCATCAATAATGATGATATAGAAGTAATGACTCATCATACAAATTCGGGTATTGCAGATAAAAAAGAGGAAGAAAAACATCCTATTTTTAGGACGCTGCGTCAACAATCGAAAAAAAGACAGGGTATTCCAAATATAGCCCTGGCAGATTTTATAGCACCCAGGGAATCAGGAATAACGGATTATATAGGTTGTTTTTGCGTTACAGCTGGTTTTGGCACCAAAGAGCTTGCAGAGAAATATGAACAAACCCACGATGACTACAATGCTATAATGGTAAAAGCTTTGGCCGACAGACTTGCCGAGGCCTTTGCTGAGTATTTACACAAAGAAGTGCGTACAAAATATTGGGGATATGCGGCAAAAGAGCAACTCTCTAATGTGAATTTGATAAAAGAAGAGTACATTGGAATAAGGCCGGCACCAGGATATCCTGCTTGCCCGGACCATACCGAAAAATTGACCATTTGGGAATTACTGGATGTAGACAAGCAGATTGGGGTGAAATTGACGGACAGCCTGGCTATGTTTCCCGCAGCCAGCGTAAGTGGTTATTATTTTGCTCATCCCGAAGCGCGTTATTTTGGTTTGGGTAAGATAACCGAAGACCAGGTTGTTGATTATGCCAGGAGAAAGCATATGGATTTGAATGAAGCAAACAAATGGCTTGCCCCAAACATTGCTGAAGAATAAGCAGAGTATGCAGGTTCATTTTCATATGTGACAGGCCAATGAAAATTAAAATTTATTTTAAAAATCACGTTTAACTAACAATGTTGTAAAGCAGCAACTATAAATGAAAGTTACCGAACATATAGAAAATGCTAAAGGCAATACGTTATTTTCTTTTGAAATTATTCCTCCGGTTAAAGGCAGAAATATAAAGGAATTATACGATAATATTGATCCATTAATGGAATTCAACCCTCCTTTTATAGATGTAACCACTTCCAGGGAGGAGTATATTTATATAGATAAAAATGGACTTTTAGATAGGAAACTTACCCGTATGAGGCCCGGTACCGTGGGTATTTGTGCATCTATAAAACATAAATATGATGTGGATACAATTCCACACGTGCTCTGTGGCGGGTTTACCAAAGAAGAAACAGAATACTTGCTGGTGGACTGTCATTACCTTGGAATAGACAATATTATGGCTCTTCGCGGAGATGCTCTGAAAGAAGAAAAGTATTTTGAACCCTCTAAAGGGGGTCATGTGTACGCATCAGAATTGGTAGAACAAATTCATAATCTTAATTGCGGACAGTATTTGCATGATTTTGTGGAGACCGCGTATTGTGCGGACTTTTGTATTGGTGTAGCGGGGTATCCTGAAAAACATATGGAGGCTCCTTCATTAAAAACAGATTTAAAATGGCTAAAAAGAAAAGTCGAGCTTGGAGCGCATTACGTGGTAACACAAATGTTTTTTGATAATAAAAAGTTTTTTGATTTTGTAAAGGCGGCCAGGGATATGGGTATAAACGTGCCCATTATTCCTGGAATAAAGCCCATTGCAGTAAAAAACCATTTACATTTATTACCTCAGGTATTTAGAATTGACCTTCCACAGGATTTGATTGATGCCGTAGAAACCTGCAAGAATAATAAGGACGTAAGACAAGTTGGGATTGAATGGGCCATTGAGCAATCAAGAGAATTGAAGGCAGCAGGAATTCCGGTCCTTCATTACTATTCCATGGGTAAATCAGATAATATCAAAGCTATTGCTGAGGCTGTATTTTAAAGGATCCCGTGCTCTTTAAGGAACAACTTTGTTGGCAATTTGCCAGATCTCATTATGGAATCCGGGGAATGGGTATTAAATTTTTAGAATTGGTACCTGCCTGCAGATTCTTCAGAAGAGCCCTGGATATCCAAAATTAAATACTCGTATTATTTGCTATTTTTACACCCAATGAACACCGGATTTTTATATGTATGCCTACTTTCCTGTCTTTGGTGTTTTTCCCAAAAAGAAGAAACACCCAAAAGGTTTACTATAGATGCGAATCCCTATTATGGTTCTATAATTCTTCATAACACCGATATTTCACATTTAATAAATGCCCACCCATCGGGAGTTATACTTGGGTTTAATAAAAAAAATTATGGATCTAAAGAATGGCATCAGGAATATAATTATCCCGATACAGGCATTTCTTTTGTTTATCAGGATATGAAGTATGAAACCCTGGGCGAAAATTTTAGTTTGTACGCACATTATAATTTTTATTTCTTCAAACGCAACATGCAATTCAGGATTGGTCAGGGCTTAGCGTATAACACAAACCCATATGATAAGAATCAAAATTTCAGAGGTAATGCCTATGGTTCACATATCATGAGTTCTACTTATTTAATGCTCAATTATCACAAGGAACAATTATTTAAGGGTTTAGGAATTAAAGCGGGTATATCACTAATTCATTATTCCAATGCCAATGTTAAAGCTCCAAATACTTCTACAAATACTTTTGCATTTAATGCAGGACTTGTATATGATTTAGATGGGAATGAAGAAATTGTTTATATCAAAGACTATGATAAGGAAAAAATCACTGAACCCATTAAGGCCAATCTGGTTTTCAGATCTGGTGTTAATGAGAGTGATGTAATTAACTCAGGTCAGTTCCCATTTTATATTTTCTCCGGTTATGCCGACAAGCGATTGTCCCGAAAAAGTGGAATACAACTTGGAGCGGATTTGTTTTTTTCGAATTTCCTGAAAGATCTCATCCGTTATCAGTCCGTGTCCTTTCCTGAGCTGGATATTGATCCCGATACAGATTATAAAAGAGCAGGTATGTTCCTGGGATATGAACTGTATATTTCTAAATTAAGTGTTTTGGCTCAGCTGGGTTACTATGTGTACTATCCATTTGATTTTGAAGGACAAGTGTATAACCGGATTGGATTAAAATACTATTTTGGTAAAAAATTATTTGGAGCGGTCACTTTAAAGTCCCATGGTGCTAAAGCCGAAGCCGTGGAGTTTGGACTAGGAATACGCTTATAGAAATTATGGGTAAGAAGTTATTTTTAGGAATGAAGAATAAAATGATACATCTGAAAAATTTAAACCTGAAGTTGTCAGGTGTTCTCGGACTTATTTTGTTAATGGGCTGCAATGGGGATAGTGTTCCGGATTGTTTCCAAAATACTGGGGGGCTCATACGCGATGTGATTCCGGTAGAAAATTTCACAAAAATCACCGTCAATGAAAACACTAAATTGGTTCTTAAAGAGGGGAATCCCATAGTAGTGGAGGTTGAAACCGGAGAATATTTGCGAAACGAAGTGAGTGCAGAAGTTAATGATGGAACCCTCATGCTTACCGATATGAATAATTGCAATTTTTTCAGGCCATATGGGGTTACTACCTTTTATGTTACCGCCCCAAATATTACAGAAATCAGAAGTAATACTGGCTTTTCTACTGTAAGCGAAGGGGTATTGACCTATCCTCAGATTACGCTTATATCTGAGAGCTTCAATGATCCCGAAAACCTCACAACAGATGGAGAGTTTGATCTTCAATTGGCATCACAGGATGTAAACGTTGTAGTCAATGGTATCGCGTATTTTAAACTAAGTGGTAGTTCTGCAAACTTAAATGTGACTATAGCAGCCGGGGATTCCAGAGTAGAGGCCAGAACCCTTATAGTTCAAAATGTAACCCTGAATCACAGGGGCAGCAATGATATGCTTATTAATCCACAGGCTTCATTAAAAGGTACTATTCGGGGAACCGGGGATGTGGTTAGTTATAATCGTCCGGATATAATAGATGTTAATGAAATTTATAAAGGGAAACTAATTTTTAATGACTAAAAAGTGAAACCTTTCCAAAAAGGTAATAACAAAATATTCACTTCCGGACATACTTACCTGGACCGAGCAGATGAATTGTTAAATGCGCTCGTAAGTCAAAATAAAGTACCCGGCTTGTCTATTACGGTTATAAAAAACAGCCAGGTTCTTTTGCAGAAGGGTTATGGTCTTGCAGATATGGAAACCAGAACCCCGGTAGATCCCTTAAAAACCATATTCCGTGTCGCCAGTGTTTCTAAACCAATAGCGGCATCGGCACTTGCACAGATGGTGGAAGAAGGGACATTGTGTTTGGACACATCTTTTCATGACTATGTACCGTATTTTCCTAAAAAATCTTACGATTTTACTTTAAGGCAACTTGCAGGTCATACTGCTGGTATAAGGGGGTATAAAGGAAAGGAATTCGCACTTAACAAACCGATTGGCATCAAAGAAGGAATTGAGATATTTAAGGATGACAATTTGTTATTTAGACCGGGTTCAGAATATTTTTATACGAGTTATGGCTGGGTACTGGTATCTCTGGCTATGCAGGAAGCAGGTTCAACTCCATTTTCAGATTATGTAGAAAACACCTTATTAAAGCCTTTGGGGCTTTTTGACACTTACCCTGAACTTCCGGATGACAAAAATGAATATTGGGCAACATTTTATTCAAAGAAGATTTCGGGATTTTCAAAAGCCATAGCTGTAAACAATTTATACAAACTTGCAGGAGGTGGTTATTTATCCACTTCCTCAGATCTGGCTAAACTGGGGCAGGCCTATCTGGATAGAAAGATTGCCGATGAAGCAATTATAAATCAATTTATTACTTCACAGAAAATAGGAGAAATACCAACCTACTATGGTCTTGGGTGGCAGTCCGGTCAGGACAAGAAAGGAAGAGCATATTATGGGCACATAGGAAATGGGGTAGGAGGGTATTCTAATTTTTTTATTTACCCTAAACTGAAAATGATCATAGCAATTTTAATAAATTGCACAGATCCCGTTGTGCAATCAGAAATAGATGCTATAATTGATATTTTAATTTCTGGAGAAACAATCAGTTGATCTAATTACCGGTCAATTCTGTAAATAATCCTTCCAGATTTTTATTCTTTCGACTTAGCTGCAACGTTTTTAGTTGATTGTCATGCGCAAAATCAAAAACCACCGAACGCATATCTTTGCAGGTGTCAAAAGTTATTTCATATATAAAACCTCCGGTGTTAGCCACATTTATAACATTGGGAAGCCTTTTCAGGAAGGCCTCTTCCACACGAAAATCAAATTCAACTTCTATAATCTGTTCATTATCATCCCTTAGATCAGCAAGTTTTTTATCTGCAACAAGCATCCCCTTATTAATAATTAGCACCCTGTCGCAAACAGCTTCTACTTCTTTCATAATATGCGTAGAGAATAAGATGGTCTTTTTTTTGCCGAACTGCTTAATAAGTTTTCTTATTTCAATAAGCTGATTAGGATCCAGGCCTGTTGTGGGTTCATCTAAAATAAGCACTTCGGGATCATGAAGAAGAGCTGAGGCAAGCCCAACACGTTGTTGGTATCCTTTGGACAGCTCCCCTATTTTTTTATGGGCTTCAGAGCTTAATCCGGTTTGTTCAATTACGCTGCTAATTCTCTTTTTGGAAATTTTATAAACCGCAGCATTAAAAGCAAGATATTCTTTTACATACATGTCTTTGTAAAGTGGGTTATGTTCTGGTAAATAGCCAATGCTTTTTTGCACCTCTCTTGGCTGTGTGAGCACATCAAATTCATTGACAAAAGCTTCGCCTTTATCGGCTTTGCTGTAAGTGGTCAGGATCTTCATCATGGTAGATTTTCCCGCTCCGTTAGGGCCCAGGAATCCTACGATCTCTCCTTTTTTTATCTCAAAAGACACATCATTTAGTGCTTTTTGCGTACCAAAACTCTTAGAGATATTTCTGACCTTTAAAGACATATGTTAAATTTTCATTGAAAATAGACTTTGCAAATATAAGCTAGATTTTTATTTGTATTATTTTGAATATTCCATCGAAATATCCGGGAATGAGAAACTTTGCATATTTGAAATAATGATAAATTCACAAAAAAAAATTACATTCAAAAAAATATCCGCAAAGAATTATGGAATACTGTGAATATTCCCAAAAAGATTTTAATAAACATCGATTTTTAAATATAATATTTACCTTAGCCGAAGATTTGAAAAACAATGACTAGCAATTACTTTTGGAATGGTTTCTATTTTTACTTCTTTTTTAGAAGAAGTGCGGGACTGTTTTAGAATATTGTAAAAAATATATCAGATAAGGTCCCGTGAAATACGGGACTTTTTTTTGAAAATAATTTAACCATATGGGTCTTAAAATAGCCATACAGGGAATTAAAGGGTCTAATCATCATCAGGTGGCTTTGGATTATTTTGGTAATGACATAGAATTAGTGGAATGCTTGTCATTTCATTCGTTGGTAGACCAATTGCTAAATAATAATGCGGATAAAGGAGTCATGGCTATTGAAAATTCAATAGCTGGTTCTATTATACCCAATTATGCCCTTGTTTATCAAAATAATTTGCACATTATAGGGGAGCATTATCTGAATATCCATCATAATTTAATGGTTTTGGATGGACAACAATTGGCAGATTTAACAGAAGTACGTTCCCATCCAATGGCTCTCTTACAATGCCGGGAATTTTTAAAGTCCCATCCTCAGCTTAAGATGGTTGAAGATGTTGATACTGCGGAAACTGCTAAACAAATACAGGAAAACCACTTAATAGGTATAGCCGCTATTGCACCTGCTGTGGCAGCAGAACTATATGGTTTAAGAATCATTGCTTCCGAAATACAGACCATAAAGAATAATTCCACAAGATTTATCATCGTTAAAACGGAAAATAAGGAAATTCCAAAAGAGGAGATCAACAAAGCCTCCATAAGGTTTATTACAGATCATAAGAGAGGAAGTTTAGCAGCTGTTTTAAATGTTATGAGTGATTGCAACCTGAATTTAACCAAGATACAGTCCTTACCGATCATTGAAACACCCTGGAAGTATGCATTTTTTGTGGATATAACTTTTGATGAATACAATCATTTTGCGAAAGCAAAATCATTATTGGATATCATGTCCGAAGATTTCAAGGTTTTAGGCGAATATAAAAATGCTCGATTATGATACAAACAGCTGATCGTTTACTGACCATACAAGAGTATTATTTCTCTAAAAAATTACGGGAAGTAAGGGCTATGGCTGCTGACGGAAAACCTATAATAAATATGGGTATCGGGAGCCCGGATCTTCCTCCATCTGAGGCCGTAATTAGTTCTTTTCAGGAATCTGTAAGGCATGCGGGTGCCCATCAGTATCAAAGTTATCAGGGGCTACCGGAATTAAGAGAAACTATAGCCCTGTTTTATAAGGAAAAATTTAATGTAGATTTAAATCCTTCTAATGAGATATTGCCTCTAATGGGTTCTAAAGAAGGGATCATGCATATTAGTATGGCCTTTTTGAATGAAGGGGATGAGGTGTTAATTCCAAATCCGGGTTACCCCACATATACATCAGTCACTAAGCTTGTGGGAGCTGTTCCAAGGCAATATGACCTGATAGCAGATAATGGCTGGTTTCCAGATTTAGAAAAATTAATGCAGGAAGACTTGTCCAGGGTGAAACTCATGTGGGTAAGCTACCCGCATATGCCCACAGGTGCCAGGGCAAGTTTCATACAAATGGAAAATCTGGTGGCCTTTGCAAAGAAAAAGAATATCTTATTGGTAAATGACAATCCATATAGTTTTGTTTTGAGTAAGAACCCTCTGAGCATTTTAAGTGTAAACGGAGCAAAGGATACGGTTTTGGAACTTAACTCTTTAAGTAAAACTTTTAATATGGCAGGTTGGAGAGTTGGGATGGTTTTAGGAAATCAGGCCAATCTGAATGCAATTTTAAAAGTGAAAAGCAATATGGATTCTGGAATGTTCTATGGTATTCAGAAAGGAGCTATAGTGGCATTAAGGAGTGGGAAAGATTGGTTTGATCAATTGGACGCCATATATGAAGCACGCAGAAAGTTGATGTTTCAGTTAGCCGATAAACTCAAATGCACCTATGACCCTAATGCCGTTGGGATGTTTGTTTGGGCTAAGTTGCCGGATGGATCAGGTAATTCGGAAGAGTTTATAGATCGGGTATTGCATGATAAAAATATTTTTATTGCACCGGGCACTATTTTTGGAAGTAACGGTGAGGGTTATATCAGATTTTCTCTTTGTGTGTCAGAAGCAAATATAAAAGAGGCGATTGGCAGGTTTTAACGCGCTGATCAGAATTAGTTTGAGAAAAGATCTTTTTATAAAGAAGTACCAATGATTTGCAAAAAGCGAAAAAGAGTATAAGTTAGAATGATGAATGTAGTAGTAGTAGGAATCGGATTAATTGGAGGCTCAATGGCCAGGGATCTGAGATGTAAGTACCCGGAAGTAGCTATACATGGGATGGATGCAAATGATGCCCATCTACAGGAAGCCAGTGCCCTTAAACTTATTGATGGGATTGCAGGTCCACAGGAACTGGCGGCAGCGGACATTGTTATTGTAAGCATCCCGGTGGATTCTATAGTAACGGAACTTCCAAAATTATTGGATGCCATTGGCGATAATTCATTGGTGATTGATGCCGGATCGACAAAGTCGGAAATTTGCAGGATCATAGAAGATCATCCCAGGAGGCGAAATTTCCTTGCTTGTCATCCTATTGCGGGTACTGAATTTTCAGGACCTGCCGCTGCTGTTTCCAATTTGTTTGAAGGTAAAACAAACATTATTTGTGAAGTAGAGAAAACAGCATTTAAACTTCAGGAAAGAGCATTGAGTATTTTTGCTGTATTGGGTATGCGTATCAGGTATATGAATCCCGAAGCTCATGACCGGCATATTGCCTATGTCTCCCATCTATCGCATATTAGTTCATTTATGCTTGGTAAAACCGTGATTGAAAAGGAAAAAAATGAGCGGGACATATTTGATATGGCAGGTAGTGGTTTTGAAAGCACGGTAAGATTGGCAAAAAGCTCTCCGGCTATGTGGACCCCTATTTTCAAACAAAATAAAGAAAACGTCGTAGAAACTTTGGATGAATATATTCACAACCTGGAGGCCTTTAAACAAAAATTAATGGACAATAATTTTGACGGCATATTCAGGGAAATGGATAATGCAAATAAGATAAAAGAAATATTAAAAGGAATACCACAAAACAATAAAGACAGATCATAATGGAGAACTCAAAAAATTTAAGAACCTGGTTAGATGATATGAAGTTATCACATCCGCTGGTAATAGCAGGTCCATGCAGCGCGGAAACTGAGGAACAAGTATTGGGCATAGCCCACCAGTTAAAACACACAGATGTAAACTATTATCGTGCAGGTATTTGGAAACCAAGAACCAGGCCAGGAAATTTTGAAGGAGTTGGGGCTATTGGTCTTAAATGGTTGCAAAAGGTAAAAGAAGAAACCGGGCTCAGGACAGCTACCGAAGTTGCCAACAGAAATCATGTGGATCTGGCCCTCGAATATGATGTGGATTTACTATGGATAGGTGCGCGGTCTACAGTTAGTCCGTTTATTGTTCAGGAAATTGCAGATGCCTTGGAAGGGACAAATAAAATTGTTCTGGTTAAAAATCCAGTAAACCCGGACCTCTCATTATGGTTAGGAGCTGTTGAGCGATTAGCAAAGGCTAATATTAAGAATTTGGGCGTGATACACAGGGGTTTTTCTACCTATGAAAAAACTAAATACCGGAATATTCCCGAATGGCAGATGGCTATTGAATTGCAAACCAAATTTCCGGACCTGCCACTTATCAATGATCCCTCACATATTAGTGGTAATAGGGATTTGATCTTTGATATTTCACAAACCGCTTTGGATCTGAATTTTGATGGATTAATGATTGAAACGCATCATGATCCTGATAATGCCTGGAGCGATGCAGCGCAGCAGGTTACCCCAAAAAGGCTGGTGCAGATCATGGAAGATTTAAAAATCAGAAAAGAAACAGATGAGGAGGCAGATTACAACCAGAAAATCAGTAACCTGCGCGCCCAAATTGATATTATTGATAATCAGCTTATTGACATTCTTTCCAAACGAATGAAAGTTTCGGATGGGATAGGTAAATTAAAGAGGCAACGCAATGTAGCTGTCCTACAAACGAACCGCTGGAATGCTATACTAGGTAATATGATCCTCGAAGGGGAGTCCAAGGGATTGAGTGAAGAATTTGTCCTTCGCATGTTTAAGGCCATTCACCAGGAATCTATAAATCACCAGGAGAAAATTATTAATGCTGCAACAACTTTAAAAAAATAAAAGTTTTCCTTTATTAATATTTGTCCTTTTAATGCATTAAAAAGTGTAACAAAAAGTAAATACGGGGGTCTTTACAAAAAACTTAAAACACAAATAATTATGAAAAAATTATTGACACTTTGTATGGTAATTGTTTCCTTTAATTCCTTTTCTCAAAGCATGGTGGAGAAAGAAGTTGGTGATTTCCACGAAATAAAGGTTTATGATTTAATTGAAGTGAACCTGATTAAGTCGGATGTAAACCGCATAATCATTAAAGGGCATAATGTTTACGATATTAAATTTGTAAATAAGAATGGTGTCTTAAAATTACGTATGGAACTGGATAAAAAATTCCAGGGCGAAGACACTTTTGTAGAGGTTTACTACACGGATTTGCGCACCATAGACGGAAATGAAGGAGCTAAAATTGTATGTAATGAACTTATTGAGAAGGAGAAGATAGAGTTAAGGGCCCAGGAAGGATCGCATATCAAAATTGGAATGGATGTAAAAGATGTCGAAATGAGGGCAGTTACAGGAGGTATAATTGAGGCTTCAGGATTGGCAAAAAATCAAATAATTGTTCTTAATACAGGTGGTGTATTTGAAGGCCGGGAATTGTTGACAAAAGTGGCAAGTGTGAAAATTTCTGCAGGAGGAGAAGCAGAACTTAATGTTTCAGAAAAATTGGATATCAATGTTAAGGCCGGGGGTGACGTTTATGTTTATGGAAATCCAAAAGATGTTAATAAAACCTCATTGGCAGGAGGCAGAATAGTTTTTAAAGATTAATAGCTTTACAGAATAATAAAAAAAACCCGGCAGAAAGGCCGGGTTTTTTTTATTATGTAAACTATTTTTTGAAAATATGAGAAGCTTTACTAGTAATTGGCTTAAAATACCGGGTTTTGACTGCTGAAGCCATAGTTGGGATAAGGAACACGCTTTAAATGATTTTTTTATTAAATATGTTTGGATTCCGGTTTTTTAGGTACTTCCATTATCATTATAACGTGCCAAATTAAAGTATTATCGTTTCTTTGTATTGAAATACAATCATTTATGCTTGGAATTGTTTATAAATCCACCGGCAGTTGGTATACCGTAAAAACTGATCAGGGAGATATTTATGAATGTCGTATTAAAGGGAAATTCCGGATTAAAGGGATAAAGAGTACCAATCCAATTGCTGTTGGAGACCGGGTGTTTTTTGATGTTGAGAAAATTGGCGACGAGTCTTTAGGTGTGATATCCGAAATTGAACAACGGAAGAATTACATAATTAGAAAATCGGTTAAACTTTCCAGGCAAACACATATTATAGCAGCTAATATTGATCAGGTTTTTTTGTTGGTGACACTTAAGAACCCAAGAACCTCAACGATATTTATAGATCGGTTTCTGGCAACCTCTGAAGCCTATGATATAAAAACAGTAATTCTGTTCAATAAGGTGGATTTGTATGATGAGGACGAGTTGGTGGAAGTAAAGTACTTGGCCGCCTTATATCGGAAAATCGGATATACGTGCATAGGGATTTCTGCAAAAACCGGAAAGAATATTACAATGGTCAAAGATTTAATGAAGGATCATACCAGTATGTTTGCCGGGCATTCCGGTGTAGGAAAATCCACGCTTATAAATTTTATAGCTCCAGGCCTAAATATTAAGACCACTGAAATTTCCGATCAGCATTTCCAGGGGCAGCATACCACAACTTTTGCGGAAATGTATGACCTCCATTTTGGAGCCAGAATAATTGATACTCCGGGGATTAAAGGTTTTGGGGTAGTTGATATGGATAAAAGTGAAATTGGCGATTATTTTCCGGAATTTTTTAAACTAAAAGGGGGTTGTAAATTTAACAATTGCCTCCATTTGGATGAGCCAAAATGTGCAGTCAAGGATGCCCTGGAAAAAAATGAAGTTTCCTGGAGCCGGTATAGGAGTTATGTGCAAATCGTTACCGGGGAAGAAGATACTTATAGAATGGACAATTACGAGTAAATATGAGGGCGGTAATTCAAAGAGTATCCTCGGCAAATGTAGTGGTAAATAACAAAATAATCTCAAGTATAGGAGCGGGTTTCATGGTATTGCTCGGCATTGAGGAAGGGGATACCCGGGAAGATATCTCATGGCTTTCAAAGAAAATAGTAAACTTAAGAATATTCAATGACGCAGAAGGAATAATGAACCTTTCATTATTGGAAACCGGATACGATGCAATTGTAGTAAGTCAGTTTACCTTGCATGCAGCTACTAAAAAGGGGAACAGACCTTCGTATATAAGGGCAGCTAAACCTGACATTGCTATTCCTGTCTACGAAGCTTTTATAAGCCAGATGGAAACAGATCTTGGAAAACAAATAGGAAAGGGGAGTTTTGGTGCTGACATGCAGGTTACTTTGGTAAATGATGGCCCTGTTACTATAATAATTGACACAAAAAACAAAGATTTATGAAAATTGAAAATGCACAATTGGTTGTTGACAATTGGATAAAAGAACATGGTGTTCGCTATTTTAACGAATTAACTAACATGGCCCAACTTACCGAAGAGGTTGGGGAAGTGGCTCGTATTATTGCCAGGCGCTATGGGGAACAAAGTGAGAAAGAATCGGATAAGGGAAAAGATCTCGGAGAAGAATTGGCCGATGTCCTCTTCGTTGTCCTCTGTCTGGCAAATCAGACAGGGATTGATCTTCAGCAAGCCTTTGACCGTAAAATGGATATGAAAACAAAACGGGATCATGACAGGCACAAGAACAATAAAAAACTGAAATAATAGTATCTTTGGCTTCGGTTCAAAACAACACCAATTTGAAATTACACCTCTCAGGCCCGTCAGTAAGTCTCCTGAATTCGCATATTGAGATTACAGGTTCTAAAAGTGAATCCAACAGGTTACTCTTGTTAAGTGCACTCTACCCCGGAATTGTAATTAAAAATCTATCCAATTCGGATGATGCTGCTGTAATGCAGAAAGGACTTCAGGTAAAGGAAGGAAATGTGGATATTCATCATGCAGGCACGGCAATGCGTTTTTTAACGGCTTTTTTTGCTGCTCAGGATGGGGCAAATGTTATACTCACCGGTTCACAGAGAATGCAGGAACGTCCAATTAAAATATTAGTGGAAGCCTTAAAAAGTTTAGGGGCGGATATTGAATATTTGAAAAATGAGGATTATCCTCCGCTGAGAATAAAAGGGAAGAACCTCGATAAATCTCAGGTAAGCCTTCCTGCTGATATTAGTAGTCAGTACATCTCCGCATTATTGCTTATTGCTCCAAGTTTAAAGAATGGCCTGGAATTGGAACTTGTAGGAAAAATTACTTCAGTACCCTATATTAGAATGACTCTGGGCTTATTAGATCAAATAGGGGTAAAGAACACCTTTGAAGGGAATCGAGTAATTGTTCTTCCAAAGAAATCTGTAAGTGATATAACTTTGACAGTGGAATCTGATTGGAGTTCTGCATCATATTTTTACAGTATTGCAGCACTCTGTGAAGTGGGTTCGGAAATTAGGCTGTCATCTTATAAGGAGGACAGTTTACAGGGCGACAGCATTTTGACAGAACTTTTTAAAGATTTCGGGGTTAAAACTGAATTTATCAATAATAGTGTCACTCTGCTTAAAACGGAGCACCATAATAAATCAGACGCTAATTACGACCTTGCCAATGCTCCGGATTTAGCTCAGACAGTAGCGGTCACATGTTTTGGATTGGGAATCGGATGCCATCTTAGTGGGTTACATACCTTAAAAATAAAAGAGACCGATAGGCTGGTAGCCTTAAAGAACGAACTTTCCAAACTCGGGGCTAACATTTCTGTCACCAGTAGTACACTCACATTGCAATCTTCCGGGAATATATTGTCAGAAGTGACAATTGACACTTATAATGATCACAGAATGGCCATGGCATTTGCCCCATTAGCTTTAAAAAAAGCTATAATTATAAACGATGCTGGCGTTGTTTCAAAATCATATCCGGATTTTTGGAGAGACCTGGAACAACTTGGATTCAAAATAAAAAAAATATAAAAGTATTTAATAAGGCTTTTACTTGACAAGGCCTGTTTCAGGATTGTATATTTGCAGCCGCATAAAAGCAGACTAAAATTTACATATGAAATTATCACACTTCAGTTTTGAATTACCAAAAGAGCTCATGGCAGAATATCCTGCAGAGCACAGAGATGAATCCAAGTTAATGGTAGTTCATAAAGATACTGGTAAAATTGAACATAAAATGTTCAAGGATCTTATTAATTATTTTGATGAAGGAGATGTAATGGTTCTTAATAACACCAAAGTATTTCCGGCCAGATTATATGGTAATAAGGAAAAGACAGGTGCCAGGATAGAAGTATTTTTACTTCGAGAACTAAATGAAGAACAGAGATTATGGGACGTTTTAGTAGATCCTGCCAGAAAGATCAGAATTGGCAATAAACTGTACTTTGGAGATGATGAGAATTTAGTGGCTGAAGTCATTGACAATACAACTTCAAGGGGAAGGACACTTCGTTTTCTTTATGATGGTTCGTATACCGACTTTAGAAGGAAATTAAGAGAACTGGGTGAGACCCCACTGCCAAAATATATAAAAAGAGAGGTCGAGCCTGAAGATGAATCCAGGTATCAAACGATTTATGCAAAACATGAAGGAGCCGTTGCGGCCCCGACAGCAGGGCTTCATTTTTCTAAACATTTGTTGAAGCGATTGGAAATAAAGGGCATTCAATTTGCAGAACTCACCCTTCATGTAGGCCTGGGTACCTTTAACCCGGTAGAAGTAGAAGATCTGTCCAAGCATAAAATGGATAGTGAGGAATTGGTAATAGATGAAAAGGCTACGGAGATTGTGAATTCAGCAAAAATTAAAAAGAAAAGAATATGTGCTGTTGGAACAACAGCTATGAGAGGTCTGGAAAGTGCCGTTTCATCCGAGCATACACTGAATACTTACGATGGCTGGACGAATAAATTTGTTTTTCCGCCTTATGATTTTAGTATTGCGAATGCCATGGTAACAAATTTTCATCTTCCAAAATCTACCCTTTTGATGATGGTTTCTGCATTTATGGGTCATGATCTTATGAAAAGGGCCTACAAGGAAGCAATAATTGAAGGGTATCGGTTTTATTCTTATGGTGATGCCATGCTCATCATCTAGGTAAATGTATTAATTAAATAAAGAATCCTGCCAGTGCCAATTTTTATATAGGTGCGGCAGGATTTTTTTCACTTAAGCAATGGTTTCAAAGAAGAAAGATATTAGAGCCCTTACCAGGGAACAACTCCGTGAGTTTTTCGAATTTCATGGAGAGCAGGCATTCCGGGGTAATCAGGTGTATGAATGGCTATGGCAGAAATCTGCACATTCATTTGATGCAATGACAAACCTTTCCAGAGAAACTCGTAAAAAACTGGACGATTATTTTGTAATTAATCATATTAAAGTAGATCAATTACAGAGAAGTTCCGATGGTACTATAAAAAATGCTGTTCGATTGCATGATGACCTCGTGGTAGAATCGGTACTTATCCCAACCAAAGAGAGAACCACTGCTTGCGTCTCGAGCCAGGTAGGATGTAGTTTGGATTGTAAATTTTGCGCCACGGCAAGATTAAAGAAGATGCGTAACCTTAATCCGGATGAGATTTATGACCAGGTAGTCGTAATAAACAATGAAAGTGAACTCTATTTTAATAGACCCTTAAGTAATATAGTATTTATGGGTATGGGGGAGCCACTTATGAATTATAACAATGTTTTGAAGGCAATAGACAAGATAACTTCTCCTGAAGGACTTGGAATGTCTCCAAAAAGAATTACCGTTTCAACGTCTGGGGTCCCAAAAATGATCAGGAAACTTGCGGATGAAAAAGTCAAATTTAAACTGGCAGTATCTCTTCATTCAGCAATAGAGGAAGTACGTACATCCATCATGCCATTCAATGCTACTTTTAATCTTAAAGAGTTGCGGGATTCATTGATTTATTGGTATTCCAAAACAAAAAGCAGGATTACTTATGAATATGTCGTTTGGGAAGGGATAAATGATAGCGACGAGGATATCCGCGCTTTGATAGAGTTTTGCCGGTTTGCACCTTCAAAAGTGAATCTGATAGAGTATAATCCAATTGATGATTCCGACTTTAGACAGGCATCGGATACCGCAGTAAATAAATATGTGGAAGCGCTTGAGGAAAATGGAATAGTCGTAACAGTACGCCGTTCAAGAGGTAAAGATATTGATGCAGCATGTGGGCAATTGGCGAACAAGTCTTTATGATTAGAAGCTTATTGGATTGCAATGCCTGTCTGTCTTTGTGGTTATTATAACACCAGTTGGGATAAGGATAGCGGCCATCTTCTTATTTCTTTCGTCACACTTCGTTCCCCATGTTATTTTGCCTAAATTTATCACTGATCATTGATAAAATCAATTCTATTGAAAATTGTCGCGCAAATAACAGAACCGATCAATGAAGAAATGGAACTCTTTGAAAAAAAGTTCCGTGATTCCATGTCCACAAAAGTGGCTCTTCTTAACAGGATCACTTATTATATAGTAAATCGTAAAGGAAAACAAATGCGGCCTATGTTTGTATTTCTTACCGCAAAGCTGGTTAATAATGGAGAAGTTAATGAAAGGACATATCGCGGGGCATCTGTCATTGAATTAATACACACGGCTTCGTTAGTGCATGATGATGTTGTGGATGACAGTTATAAACGCAGAGGTTTCTTCTCCATAAATGCACTATGGAAAAATAAAATTGCCGTCCTGGTTGGGGACTACCTGCTTTCAAAAGGAATGCTGCTTTCTGTAGAGTATGAAGATTTTGATTTGCTTAAGATAATTTCAACAGCCATCCGGGAAATTAGTGAGGGCGAATTACTTCAAATAGATAAGGCCAGAAGATTAGATATAACGGAGGAGGTTTATTACGAAATTATCAGACAGAAAACGGCGACGCTCATTGCAGCATGTTGCAGTCTTGGAGCATGTTCCGTTAAACCGGGCAGTTCGGATGTTGAAACCTTCAGAGAATTTGGTGAGCTATGCGGGATGGCATTTCAGATTAAAGATGACCTTTTTGATTATGGCGCAGAAAAAATCGGGAAACCTACCGGAATAGATATAAAGGAGCAAAAAATGACACTACCGTTAATATATGCCCTCAATCACAGTACCCCCAAAGAAAAAAAATGGCTAATTAATTCAGTAAAAAATCACAATAAGGATAAATCAAGGGTTAAAGAAGTGATTGCCCTTGTAAAGGAAAAGGGCGGACTTTCTTATGCCGAAACCAAAATGCATGAGTTTAAAAATAAGGCCTTGGAACTTTTAAAAACCTACCCGGACTCTGAGTATAGAGACGCTCTTGAGCTTATGGTAAGTTATGTGGTAGACAGGAAAAAATAACCCATAACAGTCACCTATGCAGCGAATTATGATTTAATTCGAAAAAATTTCAGATTTCGGGCAACGTTTTTAATTTCCAAAACGTCTTTAACTATAGAAGACTAAAATGAAACGCTTGAAAATTATTTCTTTTTATAATAATGAAAAAGCCCTGATAAGGAAGGCGATTTCAGGTTATCCTGATGCTCAGCAGGGTATTTATGACAAGTTTGCACCCAAGATGCTGGGTGTTTGCCGACAATATATAAAGGACCGACATTATGCCGAAGATATAATGATTAATGGTTTTGTAAAAGTATTCAAAAATTTAGGCGCATTCAGGCATGAAGGAAGTTTTGAGGGTTGGATCAGGCAAATAATGGTTAGAGAAGCCATTTCTTATCTAAGGAAAAAACAATTTGTAGTCTTTGATAATGAAGTATATGAGTATTACGCTCCAGAGCAGATTGACCTGTCTTCTACAATGGATATGGAATATATTCAGCGATTAATTGACAATTTACCCGAAGGTTATAAAATGGTTTTTATGCTCTATGCAATAGAAGGGTATAAGCATTCAGAAATAGCAGAAATGCTTGATATATCTGAAGGTACTTCAAAATCTCAGTTATTTAAGGCGAGAAGAATTTTACAGGAAACATTGAAAGAACAAAGAATATTAGGTTATGGAACCCACTAAATTTGAAAATTATATTAAAAAGGTTTTGAATGGAAGGGAAATTAAACCTTCGGAGACCGCCTGGGATAGAATTAAAGGGCAAATCCAAAATGAAAACAAACCAAATAAAAGTACTTATTCCAGGTATGGAATTGCAGTGGGTTTTGTAGGAATTTTGATGCTCTCTGTACTCTATTTTTTGGCAGATAAACCGACTATTAATCAAGAGGCACAAATTGCAGCTAAACCTTCAGCCCCACTGATTGAAAAGGAAAAAAAAGAACACCTGATTGCACCCGTTCCTAAGGAATTAAGTTTCATAACCACAGTAGCGCAATCCTCAGAAGACAAATCAAATGGATTACCGGACATAAATGAGAAATCAAAAAATAAAATCGTTTTATCTGAGGATTCCCAAATGATGGAAACCGAGGTTATTCAAAATAATATACCGAATGATTCCAATGAAATTATTGAAGCTAAAATTGCTGAAGTATTATCTATAACGAATTCATTGGAAGAAAATGATAACGCACTAACAGATATTGAAGTCGATTCACTGCTCAGGCAGGCGCAAAAGGAAATTTTGACAGAAAAATTTATAAATTCTGATAAAACAGTTAATCCGGATGCACTTCTTTCACAAGTTGAAGGCGAGTTGGATGAGTCATTCCGGGATCAAATTTTCGACAAGCTGAAATCCGGTTTCAATAAGGTCAGGACGGCTGTAGCGGAACGCAATAATTAATACTGCCCTCCGTCTATAAAAAAAATCTTTTAGCAGAATTAAAAAAGTTTATTCATCAATCATCAATCAAAAACTAAAATGAAAACAATCAGCAACTCTTTAACATTACTTTTATTGTGTTTAATTGCCAATACCATAGTGGCACAGGAAAATTATAAAGACAAAATAGAAGCACTTAATGAACAGAAAGAGCAAATTACACTTGAGGAAAAAGAAGCATTAAAGGAAGAGGTGGAATCTATTAATAAACTTCTGGAAGAAGGGGATATTGACGATGAAAAAGCGGATGAACTCAAAGAAGAGGCAGCCAGAAAACGAGCATTAAATATTGAAAACAGACTCGCAATTATTGATAATCAGATAGCCTTGCTTGAGCGGAATGAAGAAGAGGTGCTGGATAAAGAGAAACCAATAGTGATCAGCGATGATGATGACGGAGTTACCATACGAATTGATGGAGAAGAATGGGAGATATCGGATAATAAGTACGGTTGGTCAAAATATGATCGGCGAACATATTCAGATTTAATAATAGCCTTTGGCCTTAACAATGCCATTATTGAGGGCCAGTCTCTCAATGATACTCCCTATAAAGTGGGTGGGAGCAAATTTTTTGAAATGGGCTGGGCCTGGAGAACAAGGGTATTTAACAACACCAATTTTTTGCGATTCCATTATGGATTTTCTTTTCAATTCAATGGGTTAAAATCGAAGGATAATCTGTATTATGTGGTTAATGATGAGGGAGAAACGGTTCAGGAGGAATTTCCTTTTAGCCTTAATAAATCCAAACTAAAATTGGATAATCTGGTATTTCCCGTTCATTTTGAATTTGGCCCCTCTCGAACAAGAATTTCTGGTGATCAGGTAAGGTATTCTTTAAGACATCAATTTAGAATTGGTTTGGGTGGCTACGCAGGTTTTAATTTAGGAACCCGTCAGAAGATCAAATACAATGAAAATGGCTCAAGTCAAAAGTTAAAGATAAAGGGAGGCTTAAACAGTAATCCTTTTATCTACGGTCTTAGTGCCTATATGGGTGTAGACTGGTTTCTATTGTATGTTAAATATGATCTAAATCCTATTTTCAAGAGTCCATCTGTTGAACAAAGGAATATTTCAATGGGGCTGCGTTTCGATATTTAGCATTAAAAAAAAATCAGTATCTGTCTCAGGTAGATTTCATCTAAGATGAATTATGCCCTGGACAGATATTTATTTTAATGGATTATCCATAATTTTCAAAAGCGTGTTTCATCTCCATAGTAAATTCATTTTTAAAATAAATGCGTTTGCAATGTTCACAATTTACAACCTGGGATGTTGATATACGATACAATGGGATCCAGAACAAATGAAAGTAATTGGGGGTGCTTTCACCTGAAAGCGTATTAAGCTGATTACAATGTGAACATATTAAATGATTCATGTTTATTGTTGTTGTTTTTCCGGGCCTAATTCCAAAAAATAATATCATGATTAATTTTATAAGTTTCTATGGTAAAATAATCTTCTATAAACACAATGTATTCTAAAAATACTTTATTTTAAAGGATTCTATTTTCTTATTTTTACGTTGCATAAATTTAACAACTTTGATTTCAAAATTCACCATAGATCAGGTTTATGAAACCGCCCGCCTTGAGGAAGTGATTGGCGATTTTGTACAATTAAAAAAATCTGGGTCTAATTTCAAAGGTTTGAGCCCGTTTACAGATGAACGCACTCCTAGCTTTATGGTATCACCGGTAAAACAAATCTGGAAGGACTTTAGCAGTGGGAAGGGCGGAAATGTTGTTGCCTTTTTGATGGAACATGAACATTTCACCTATCCGGAGGCCATTAAATACCTGGCAAGGAAATACAATATTGAAATTGAGGAAACAGAACGTACAGACGAACAAAAAGAACTGGCCGATGAACGTGAAAGTATGTATCTGGTTTCTGAATATGCCCAGCAATATTTTGAAAAGACGCTTTGGGAAAAGGAAATGGGGAAGGCTATTGGTCTGAGTTATTTCCGGGAACGGGGTTTTACTGATGAAACCATTAAAAAATTTGGACTCGGCTATAGCCTTGACCAGTGGGACGCTTTTACTAATAAAGCCCTTGAAGAAGGGTATAAGCAGGAATTTTTACAAAAAACCGGACTCACCATTATAAAAGAAGATGTAACTAACCCTGGCGTCACCAAAAAATTTGACAGGTTTAAAGGGAGAGTGATGTTTCCCATCCATTCCATGAGCGGACGTGTTCTGGGATTTGGGGGCAGGATACTTTCCAATGATAAAAAAGCAGCTAAATACCTTAATTCACCGGAAAGTGAATTATACCATAAAAGCAAAGTATTATATGGTATATATTTTGCAAAACAAGCGATTGCCAAAGAAGATAATTGTTATTTGGTTGAAGGCTATACGGATGTTATTCAATTGTATCAAAGGGGAATCCATAATGTGGTTTCCTCGAGTGGTACGGCTCTTACACCCGAACAAATCCGATTAATCAACAGGCTAACCAAGAACATTACGGTCTTATTTGATGGTGATGCAGCGGGCTTACGCGCTTCACTGAGGGGGATTGATCTTATTCTTGAGCAAGGGATGAATGTAAAAGTCTGCACTTTTCCCGAGGGAGAAGATCCTGATAGTTTTGCTAAAAATAATGAAGTTGAGGAGATCATACTTTACCTGCAGGAGAATGCCAAGGATTTTATCCAGTTTAAAACTTCTTTACTGGCCAAAGACGCGGCAAATGATCCGATAAAAAAGGCTGATACCATTCGGGAAATCGTTAACAGTATTTCAAAAATCCCGGACAGGATTAAACGTGAAATCTATATTCAGGAATGTGCACAGATAATGAATATTTCAGAAGATGTTCTATTTAATACGCTGGCCCAGATCGGCAGGAAAGAACGCACAGATGCGGCTGTTATGGTCAGACAGGAACAGAAGGCTTTCGAGGTTTTAAAATATAGCCAGAAAGAGGAGAAGCTGGATGTGCAATATGAACTGGAACGAAAAATAATAGAAATGCTTCTGCTTTATGGGAATGAACTTCAGGAATTTGAGGACCTTATTTTAAAGGAGAATGAAGAGGGCGATCTTGTCCATGAACCGGAAAATATGGAGGCAAAGGTATATGAAAAGGTATACCTGGACCTTCAGGAAGATGAAATAGAACTTACTCATGATAAATTCCGGAATATCTATTATAAATTAATAGAAGGGCTTAACGAAAAAGAAGACTTTTCTATTGCCACATTTATGACAGAACTGGATCAGGAGATGGCAACCCAAATTTCTACCATATTAATGGAGGAAGAAAAATATGAGCTGCATCATTGGGAACGGAAGGACATTTATCCAAAAGACAAGGAAAAAAGTATTTCCCAATTAGTAAGCGAAACAATTTTAACATTAAGGTGCTTCCTTATTAAAAAGAGAATTTCATCCTTACAGGAAAATACAGAGGACATAAACGGAGATCACAAGGAAACCCTTGAAGAGATTATGAACTACCTTAATCTAAATAAACTCCTAAGTAAGAAATTGAACAGGGTACTCTCATAAAAAAATTTACCCGGACACTTTCCATAGTTTCTTAAGGGTATAAAAAAAACCCCGGCCTAATGGTAAGGTTTTTTTTAAATTAATTATAGGAACTTAATAGAGTTCAAGGGCTTTTGCTTGTTGAAGTAAATCCACAAGATTGTCAACATTCAATTTTTTCATTAAACGAGCTTTGTATGTGCTGACTGTTTTTTCGTTTAGATTTAATCCGAGGGCAACATCTTTGTTGCGTTTGCCACTGGCCAAAAGCTTCAGCACTTCAACCTCTCTGGTAGATAATTTCCTGAAAAACCTGCGAGGCTTTTGAGTTCCTTCATCAAAGGCCAGTCTCTGAGCCAATTCATTCGTAATAAACATATTGCCTTCACTTACCTTTCTGACGGCAGTAATAATGTAATCCAAATCTGCAGTTTTTGAAAGATAACCGAACGCACCTGCCCTAATAGTACTAAGTGCATATACGTCTTCAGATTGGCCACTGTAGATCAATACCCTAATGTCCGGATATTCCTGTTTGATCTTTCTCAGAGTAGCTATTCCATTAATTTCAGGGATGTCCATTTCAAGAATAACAACATCCGGGGTCAAAGTCTCTAATTTCTCAAAAAGTTCAGTAGTAGTGGCAACATCATCAATAATTTGAAAATCTGAAGCAGAATTTAGCACGTGCTTAATTCCCATTCTGACTATTGGATGATTGTCTGCAATTAAAACTTTTATCATATTGGTTGGTTTTCTAGATTTTAACGCGAGGGCACGTCCAAAAATACTGACATGCAATGTAAGGTTAAATTATCTCTTTTCTTGAACAAAAGTGTACATTTTTTCTTAAATAGTCAGAATAATTGGCCTATTATTCGTCTTAATCAACTGATTCTTAGTTAAGATGTTATTTTAGGCTTTCAGGAATTTCGCAAACAGGTATTGGGAGCATCTTATGTTGATTCATACTATTGTATCTCTTAAAGATAAGAAACACTTCTTTTTCTCTTCCATTGAAATCACCTGCCTTCTTTCCGGCATTACTCATTTGCATGGCCCACTCCAGTTCCGGGTAAGAAGCTCCAATCTGATCCTCATCCGTTCGTGAATCACCCCATAAACCATCTGTTGGGGGGGCAATAATTATTTCTTCATTAACTCCTAAATATTTGGCAATTTTGTAAACCTCAGTCTTAAGTAGGTCTGCAATGGGGCTGAGATCAACCCCGCCATCTCCATATTTAGTATAGAAACCAATTCCAAAATCTTCCACTTTATTGCCGGTACCTGCAACCAAATAATTATTTAAAGCAGCAAAATAATAGAGGGTAGTCATACGAAGTCTTGCACGGGTATTGGCTAATGACATAAATCTGTCTTCTTCATTTTTAACCATTGGTAGTGCTGCTATAAGACTATCAAATACCGGCGTCAAATTTACAGGTTGTCTTGATACGTTGTCAAAGTTTTGCTGTAACCACAAAATATGATTGGCTGCCCGGGTAACCTGATTTTCACCTTGATGGATTGGCATTTCAATACATAATAGGCTAAAACCTGTTTTAGCGCATAATGTTGAAGTAACAGCGGAATCTATCCCCCCAGATATACCTACAACAAAACCATTTACTTTTGCATCAGTTGCATACGTCTTTAGCCAATTTACAATATGATCTACTACCTTTTCTGTTTGCATAGGGTACATTATTATATGGAAATACTAACTTTGCTGGCATAAAAATAAAACTAAGCACTTAATAATGAAACTGAAAAGCAATTACTTTATATGAAAAAAAGATTTATTGCCGTTTTAGTCCTGCTTTCTGCCTTCCAGGCCTGTAAAAATGAAACGGGAGTATCTGAAGATGTTTCAGCAATTCAATTAAATCTGAACGTGCTGCGTTTTGATAAGGAGTTTGCAGAGGCAAAACCGGAAGACATACCTATTCTAAAACAAAAATACCCTTATCTTTTTCCAAAACAATATTCCGATAGTGTTTGGATAGCAAAATTGGAGGATACCCTGCAGATTGAATTATTTAACGAAGTGAATACTGCTTTTCCCAATTTTGAGAAGGAGACCACAGACCTCGAGCTATTCTTTAAACATGCATTGTTCTATTTCCCCAATTACAAAGCACCAAAGGTAATTACCGTTATTTCTGATGTCGATTATAGCAACCGTATAATTTTGGCGGACACACTTTTGCTAATTGGATTGGATAATTATCTTGGCAAGGATCATAGGTTTTATGGAGGGATAGAAAAATATTTGGCAGCCGGTCTTGATAAAAACTTTTTAACTAGCGACGTTGCAGGTGCTTTTGGAAAAACTTTGATCCAATTTCCTTCAGACCGCACTTTTTTAGCGCAGATGATATACTACGGCAAAGAACTATATCTTAAGGACAAGTTATTGCCCTTAGCTTCGGATGCACAAAAAATAGGATATACACAAGAAGAATTGGAATGGGCACAGGCCAATGAAGAACAGATTTGGCGTTATTTTATTGAAAGGGAATTACTTTACAGTACTGATAACATGCTTGCGCCCCGCTTTTTGGATCCGGCTCCATTCTCTAAATTCAGATTGGAATTGGACAATGAATCTCCCGGCAGACTGGGCAGATATATGGGTTGGCAAATAGTAAGGGCGTTTATGGATAAAAATAATATTAAGCTCAATCAATTACTGGATTTACCTGCGGATGAAATTTTTAAAAAATCATATTACAAGCCTAAAAAATAGATCATGGGAAAACTACATACTTCAAAAATAACACTAATGGTAGGTCTTGATGAAAATCGCGTACCAGAAGAGTTAAAATGGTCTGCAGAAGATGGCGGCATTGTAAACGAAGAGGCAAAGGCCATGTTTTTGTCGGTATGGGACAGCAAGAATCAGGAATCCTTGAAAATAGATCTTTGGACTAAAGATATGCCTGTAGATGAAATGAAAGTTTTCTTTCATCAAACCTTGTTGGCTATGTCGGACACCTTTATGAAAGCTACACAGGATGATAAAATGACGACGACCATGAAGGATTTCTGCGATTACTTTGCAGAAAAGCTGGAATTAAAAAAAGACTAGTCCAGAGTTATGGTAATAGGCCAGCCTTCGAACTGAGCTGCCTTGCCGGTGGTAACATCGGTGTTTCTGGGCCAGCATTCAAAGGTTATTTTCTTTTCATTTTTGTGAAATCTGATTAAGCCGTAACCGCTACCACTGGAAGGACTTTCTGGATTAACATATGCCATCATACTTATTTTATTTCCAAAACCATCCAAATAATCGCCAGTCCATGGTAATGAAGTATTCTGGTTAGGGTTACCTCCCGGCTGTTCATCTTCCGGCCACCACCATCTGCTATAATAGTCATTAACAATAGCCGGTACAATAAAGGCCCAGGGTCCGTCTCTGAATTCTTTGATGCCATGTTGAATAACGGTAGCAAGGTGCTGGTCTCCCGCTATATGTACGGCATTAGCATTTTTAATTAGACTCAATGCCTTATTTCTGCCCATTTGTGGCCAGCCATTGGAATCCAGATCAGCGTGCAATCTGTTATCCGACGAGCCATGAATATGGGCACCCCCACAAAATCCTGTTTGAGATAACACCACTTTTATCGCCCCGGAATTTTGAGTTCCCCAATCCTCTAAAAAGTACAGTTGTCTTTCACCTAATAAAGTCAATCCTTCCAGGTCAATAGTATTAGGATCATATTCAGGATTCCTGATATGGTCGGGACGTGGGCCTTGCTGCGGAATTTTGCCCTCCGGCCCCGATTTGAATTTTCTGTCTTCTAATATGGCAAAATCAATACCGCCCAGGGTAAGATTTGTGTAGTATACTCCAATTTCCTGTTCAATTAGCGTTGGATCGAAAGGGTCTGGCAGATGTGCAGTTTGACACCTTTCCACCATCTTTATGTATTCCGGATGATAGGCATAACCGCCATCACTACTCCCTTTTGAGGTAGATATTTTTCCGTTTTCTCCCCAGAGGTTACCCTGTCCAATATCATGATCATCAGGAATAGTAACACAGGGCCTGTTCCTGAAAGTTTCCCTGAATTGAATCCCGAATTTGAGCCATGCTGCCGTGTGTTCTGTATGATCATAAGACTGATCTCCTGCAAAGAAAATAAGGTCGGGATTCTGATAATTTATATTCCTAACGTAATTTTCCCTCAATCCCCTATCCTTATTGGAATTGCAGGAAAGTGCTGCCATGACTATTTCGTCCTTATAATCAGGGTTTTTTCGAATAGTGCCTTCAAAATAAGCCCGAATTCCATGAGTAATTCTGTATTTTGTGTCTTTTGAATAGTCCCAATTTTCGATTCTAAAAAGTGCAGACCAACCCAATTCATTTATAACTTGTTTTTGGACCACTGTCCATTCACCATCCTGGTAAAGAGCTAAACTAATTTCCCTTGGTTCATTGGGATAAAGCGGATAAAGCTGGGCGGTTAATTTGAGAATATTACTATGTACGGTATAAAGACCAAAGGCCACAACACTGTCTCTGTTTACATGGAGATTAATAATTTCATTAGGAGCTCTATTCCACCAATCATTGGTGGCAAGGGTGTCCAAATTTGAAAAAGGAGAGGCTGTTGGCATGGATTTCTGTTGTGTAAAACTTATTTGCCACTGCATAGCAAACAATAGCAGACAACAGTATTTAAATTTATGCATTGATCAACTAATTAAATTTTACCGATGTAAGTATTGAGTATTTCTAATGACTTACAATATGAATAAAGTACTATCTCAGTATCTTTTAAATGTATAAATTTATTTATGGGAAATCACAGTGTTGCCAGGCTAATTTTTGTTTATAATGCCAATTCAGGATTCAGAAATGCTCTTCTGGATGTTGCGCATAAAGCATTAAGCCCTTCCACATATCAGTGTAATCTGTGTGATTTGACCTATGGGGTATTTAAAGAGAAAAATGCCTGGAAGAAATTCCGGCAAGAAGGGAAGTTCAAATTGGAATTCTTATATAAGGATGAATTTAAAAAACAATACGGGTCGAAATTTAGCTATAAGTTTGATTTTCCAATAGTCCTTGCAGTAATAAATGAAGATTTACAGGTTTTTATTTCTGCTAAAGAACTCAATAGGCTGGAAAGTACGAAGACACTGATTGATTTAATGGAGGAAAGAGGCAAAGAAATTTAGAGTTAAAGGGTAGTGAACTTTATTTACCCGCATAGAAATCCGAATTTATTTTTTCAATATAGTTCAAAACCTCTTCCCTGCCCTTGGTGTTTGCGGAAGAGGTAACGAAATGATCAGGGACTTCTTCCCATACTCCCGTAAGTAATTGATCCAGGTAATTCTTCACATTTATTTCAATCGCTTTCGGTTTGAGCTTATCTGCTTTCGTAAATATTATTGAAAAAGGAATACCATTCTCACCCATCCACTCCATAAATTCAAGATCTATTTTCTGCGCTTCGTGGCGTATATCGATTAGTAAAAAGGCACATACTAATTGTTCTCTTTTAAGAAAATAATCGGTAATATATTTCTGAAAAATTTTCTTGTCTTTTTTAGATACGCGGGCATAGCCATATCCCGGAAGATCTACAAGGAACCATTGATCATTTATTTTAAAATGATTGATTAGTTGTGTTTTACCCGGTCTTCCCGATGTTTTTGCCAGACTCTTACGAGAAGTAAGCATATTTATGAGTGAAGATTTTCCAACATTAGACCTCCCAATAAATGCATACTCCGGCAAAGGCTGGTTAGGGCACTTCTCTACACTGGAATTGCTCATCAGAAAGTCGGCCGACTTAATCTTCATGACAATAAGTTTATTAGAATTTACGCTTCTGTAACCATTCGTAAAGAATGATATTAAATTCATTGGGATGTTCCATCATAGGTGCATGGCCGCACTCTTTTATCCAAAAGAGGTCTGAATCCGGCAGCAATTCATGAAATTCCCTGGCGACATTAGGTGGTGTTACGGTATCATTTTCACCCCAAATAATACAGGTTGGAGTTCTCATTTTAGGTAAATCCCTGGACATATTATGTCTTATGGCACTTTTGGCTATTGCCAGTGTTTTCACCAATTTCCTTCTGTCATTTACAGTAGCATAAACTTCATCCACAATTTCTTTAGTAGCAACTTCAGGGTCATAAAATACATCCTGCGCCTTCTTTTTTATAAAGTCATAATCCCCTCGTTTAGGGTATCCATCACCCATGGCGCTTTCGTAAAGTCCGGAACTTCCAGTAATTACTAGAGCTTTTACCATTTTGGGATAAAGTTTTGTATGTAATAAGCCCACATGACCCCCCAGTGAATTACCTAGCAAAATCACATTTTTGAGCCCTTTGAATTCAATGAATTTCTCGAGGAACCGGGCGAAGTTCTTTACGTTGGTTTTCAGCAAAGGCAAGGAATAAATGGGCAGCTCGGGTACAAAAACTTTATAACCCTTTTCAGGAAAATAATTGGTTACCCCGTGAAAATTACTGAGCCCCCCCATAAGCCCGTGAAGTATGATCATGGGAGTCCCTTCACCAACTTCAATAAACCTATATTTTCCTTCTATTTTAATGTGTTCTTCCATTAAATATTGCTTCTGACTTCAGTGGGCAAATATAGGCATTTCCTAATAATACCAATACTTTTACAAAAAAGAGGATACCTTTACTACAACTGATTTTTTTAAAAAAATAAAAACATTCCGCTATTTGCTGCATCCGATAAAATGGCGGGGTAATGCACTTCACTTCTCCTGCAAAGCAGATTTTTTTACAATAAAGTGGTAATTTGTGGTAAATTGTGGTAATAATTTCTATATATTTGAGTTTATATTAGAAAACCAGCCGATTTAAGTGATAAGTTTTATTGGGACATATGATTGTAAAGCCGATGTAAAGGGACGGATAATGATACCTGTCACCCTAAAAAACCAGATGGCCCCTGTTCTCAACAAGGGCTTTGTTATAAAACGTTCTGTTTTTCAGTCATGTTTGGAATTATACCCGATGGACGAGTGGAATCTGTTAATGGAGAAAATGAATAAGAAGAACAGGTTCAAGAAAAAGAACAATGATTTTATCAGAAGATTTTCGGCCGGTGTAAAACCAATAGAAATAGATGGGACAGGTAGATTGCTTATACCTAAAAACCTGGTTTCCATTGCAGGGATTAACAAGGAAGTGGTACTCAGTTCTGCGATTAACATTATTGAAATTTGGGACAAGGATAGCTATGAAAAAGTACTTGATGAAACTGCAGAGAATTTTGCGGAATTAGCGGAAGAGGTAATGGGTGATGATGGAGACGAACTATCATAACCCCGTTTTATTAAAGGAGTCCGTTGATGGTCTCAACATCATGGACAATGGAATTTATGTGGATGTGACCTTTGGCGGAGGAGGACATTCCAAAGAGATTTTAAAAAGATTGGGCAGAGATGGGGCTTTGTTTGCCTTTGATCAGGATGAGGAAGCTTTGAATAACACGATAGCGGATGATAGGTTTACCCTGATCAACGAAAATTTTAGATATATAAAGCAGTTTTTGAAGTTCTATGGCATTCGGAAAGTAAACGGAATCCTGGCAGATTTTGGGGTTTCTTCACATCAGTTTGATAAGGCTGAAAGGGGTTTTTCTACCCGTTTTGATGCGGATCTGGACATGAGGATGAGTACAAGAAATAAGAAGAGTGCCTATGAAGTGGTCAATTCTTACAGCTATGATGATTTAAGAAAAGTACTGTTTCGTTATGGCGATTTACGACCGGCAGATGTAATGGCTAAAACCATCGTAGAGCAAAGAGTAAATGCACCCATCAAAACAACGGTAGACTTAAAAAGGGTGCTGAAGGAATATCTGCCGAAGTTTAGGGAAAATAAGATACTGGCACAGGTATACCAGGCCATACGGATTGAAGTAAATCAGGAATTAGTGGCAATAGAAGAATTTTTGTTGCAAACTCCTGAGATAATGGATAGAGGCGGACGGCTGAGTTTAATTAGTTATCACTCTTTGGAGGATAGACTGGTTAAGAGATTCATTAGGTCAGGTACTTTTTCAAACGAGGTGGAAAAGGACTTTTACGGAAATATTGATGTCCCTTTCAAAAAAGTGGGTGGATTAATAGTGCCAACGGCCAGTGAAATTGCTAAGAATAATAGGGCTCGCAGTGCAAGACTGAGAATAGCAGAACGAATTTAATTGGTGGTTTAAGATATTCAAATAAATATAAAACTCATGAGAAAAGGGATCATAGATATTTTAAAGGGCAAATTCCTGGTGAGTGGAGACGCACCAAAAAATTGGTTGTTTATCATTTTTGCTTCGGTTTTAGCAGCCATAATGATAGCAAGTTCACATAGTGCGGATAAAAAAGTACATCAGGTAGCTGCATTGAATGAACAGGTCAAAGAATTAAAGAATGAGTTCGTAGATATGCGTTCAGACGTTCAACGATTGAAATTAGAATCGACTATTACAGAAACTGTTTTGGATGAGGGTCTTATACCTTCAGAAACACCACCAAAAAAAATAAAAGTAAAAACCAATAAGAAATAAGTGGCCATCACTCAGAAAAAAATATTAACCAGGCTTTATATAGTATCGGCATGTCTGTTCCTGTTTGCTGTTTCAGTGGCTGTTAAACTTGTTAGCATTCAGATGGTTGATGGTGATAAGTACAAGGAATTAGCCCACCAGCGAACTGAAAGGCTTTTTACTATTGCTCCAAACAGGGGAAATCTCTATTCGGATGATGGAAGCTTGCTTGCTACTTCGGTCTCCAGGTATACCATAAGATTTGATGCTGTTACTGTAAAAAATTCTGATTTTGAAGAAGAAGTAAAGCCTTTATGTGATGCTCTGTCAAAACTTTTTGGCAAGCCTACAGCATATTACGAGCAAATTTTAAGAAAGGCGGTAGCTACTAAAAACAGATACGCTTTGGTCGCCAGGAATCTTGATTATTCTGATTATATACAGGTCAGGGGTTTTCCGCTTTTTAATAAAGGGCCAAATAGAGGAGGTTTCATTGTGGAGCAAAAAACCGTCAGGGAACATCCTTTAGGAAAAATAGCGGAAAGAAGTGTTGGTTATGAACGGTATGATGAAAATGGTTATGTGACCAGGGTGGGCCTTGAAGGTGCCTTTGGAAACTATTTAAGAGGAATTGAAGGTAAAAGACTGAAACAGAAAATTGCTAAAGGTCAATGGAAACCTATTGGCCTGGACAATATTGTTGAACCAAAAGACGGGTACGATGTAGTGTCAACCATAGATATTAATATTCAGGATATTGCTCATCATGGACTCCTTACACAATTAGAAAAATATAAAGCCGATCATGGATGCGTAATTGTAATGGAAACCAAGACAGGGGAGATAAAGGCAATTTCTAATCTGGGAAGAACTGAGGATGGGAAATATTACGAAAGATTAAATTATGCCATAGGTGAATCCCATGAACCTGGTTCTACTTTTAAACTAATGTCATTGGTTGCTGCCCTGGAAGATCACAAAATAGACAGTAGCACGGTCATAGATACTGAAAAAGGGCGGTGGAGAATTTATGATAGAACAGTAAGGGATTCCAAGCATGGCGGTTATGGAAAAATTTCAATGGCGAGAGCATTTGAAGTTTCTTCTAATACTGCCTTCGCCAAAATGATTCATAACAGTTATAAAGAAGAACCATCAGTTTATGTAGACCGTCTTATGGCAATGGGGCTGAATCAACAGCTGGGAATGCCAATAAAAGGAGAAGGTATGCCAATAATCCGATACCCGGGAGATAAAGGATGGTCAGGTATTTCGCTGGCATGGATGTCGCATGGTTATGAAGTCTCTTTGACGCCTTTACAGACACTTGCTTTCTATAATGCAATTGCTAATGATGGTCAATTGTTGCGACCAAGACTAATCAAAGAGGTTAAGGAGTGGAATAAAACTATTTACAAGTTTGAAAAAGAAGTTATTAAAGAGGCTATCTGCTCCAAAGAGACCGCAAAACAAGTACGTGATTTATTGAAAAATGTGGTTGAAAAAAAACACGGAACGGGACATCGGCTTTATTCTCCAAATTTTTCTATGGCCGGCAAAACAGGAACAGCGCAGAAAAACTATGTGACCCGCGACCCGGACAAATTAAAGTATATATCAACTTTTGCGGGGTATTTCCCTGCTGATAATCCAAAATATTCCTGCATTGTAGTAATTCATGAACCAGACAAAAGTGTTGGCTACTACGGTGCAGATGTTTCCGGACCTGTCTTTAAATCCATTGCCAGAAAGATTTATGCTAACAACCCATTAATAGATGAAATAGACAACTTAGATCCTTCAAATGACGATTTAGAGGCAAGTTTTCAAAGCTATTACATCGAGTCACAAAAAAAATACGATCAGATGCCGAATGTTCAGGGTATGAGCGGGATGGATGCAATTTCAATCCTGGAAAACATGGGACTTGAGGTAGAGGTTAAAGGTAATGGCAAGGTTACAAAGCAATCTATTTCGCAGGGAACAAATTTGGATAAGGTAAAGAAAATAATTTTGGAACTTTCATGAAGCCACTAAAAGATATACTGTATGGTGTAAGACTTACCGCTGTAAGCGGTTCAACGGGAGTTGTGGTAAATACGATTTGTTTCGATTCCAGAAAAGTCGCAAAAGGTAATGTTTTTGTCGCTGTCAAAGGAACTTTAACAGATGGTCATAAATATATTGACAAGGCGATTGCTTCCGGCGCTAATTCTATCGTATGCGAAAATCTTCCCGGGGATTTAATGAATGATATTACTTATGTGGAAGTTAGTGATACCAATCAGGCTCTGGCCATAATGGCGTCAAACTTCTATGACAATCCATCCAAAAACCTCAAACTTGTAGGTGTTACCGGTACCAACGGCAAGACTACGGTTAGCAGTTTGTTATATCAATTGTTTAGAAAAGCAGGATATAAAGTAGGTCTTTTATCCACTATTAAAATTATGGTGGATAACAAGGAATTTCCTACCTCCCATACCACCCCTGATGCCATGACCATTAATGAATATCTCTACCTGATGAACGAGGCAGGTGTTGAATTCTGTTTTATGGAAGTTAGTTCCCACGGGATTCATCAAAAAAGAACAGAAGGGTTGGTTTTTGAGGGCGCAATTTTCACCAATTTATCCCATGACCACCTGGATTATCACAAAACATTTGCAGATTACAGGGATACAAAGAAAAAATTGTTTGATGATTTGCCCAAAAGAGCTTTTGCTTTGACAAATATTGATGATAAAAACGGGCTTGTAATGCTGCAAAATACTGCGGCAAAAAAATATACTTATGCCCTAAAAAATTATGCTGATTACAGGGCTCAGATTTTGGAAAATCAGTTTAACGGACAGTTGTTAAAAATTGATGATAATGAATTATGGACCAGGTTAATTGGTCATTTCAATGCTTACAACATTCTGGCGATATACGCCACAGCAGATCTTTTGGGGTTGGAGAAACTTGAAATATTGCGATTATTAAGTGAATTGGAAAATGTGGACGGCAGGTTTCAATACTTCATATCTAAAGAAAAAATTACTGCAATTGTTGATTATGCCCATACGCCGGACGCCTTAAAAAATGTACTTGAGACAATCAATGCATTGAGGACTGGAAATGAAAACGTCATCACCGTAGTGGGGTGTGGTGGTGATCGTGACAGGTCTAAGCGTCCGGTAATGGGCAATATCGCTACCGCGATGAGCAGCAAAGTCATTTTTACATCAGATAACCCGAGATCTGAACCACCTCAGCTAATCATAGAAGAGATGGAATCCGGTGTGGAGCCCCAAAATATCAATAAAGTTTTGTCCATTGAAAATCGAAATCAGGCTATAAGGACGGCCTGTCAGTTGGCAGTGCCTAATGATATTATTCTGCTTGCCGGGAAAGGCCATGAAACTTATCAGGAAACAAATGGTAAGCGTGTGGATTTTGATGATTTTAAAATTGTAAAAGAAGTATTAACCAGTTTGAATAAATAACAAGAAATACATAACATAATATGCTGTATTATCTGTTCGAATATTTAGAAAAGGAATACCAACTGCCGGGAGCAAGTCTGTTCCAGTTTCAGACATTCAGGGCGGCAATGGCGGTGTTGCTTTCTCTGCTATTGGCAACAGTTTATGGCAAGCGAATTATTCTTTTTCTCAAGCGTAAACAAATAGGCGAAACCATACGTGACCTGGGACTTGAGGGTCAACAGCAAAAAACCGGCACTCCAACCATGGGCGGATTGATTATTATTATGTCCACCTTGATTCCTGTCTTATTGTTTGCCGATTTAATGAATATCTATGTTGTTTTATTGATAGTCACTATTATATGGATGGGTATTATCGGATTTGTGGATGACTACATCAAAATATTCAAAAAAAATAAAAAAGGCCTAAAAGGCAGGTTTAAAATAATAGGTCAGGTGGTACTTGGGCTCATTGTAGGTGCCACGCTGTATTTCCATCCGGAAGTCACGATGCGCGAAAGGACCAATACAATAATTACGGAGCAATACAGAGTTGAAAAGATTAACGGAGGTGATATAAAATCTACAATGACCACCGTACCCTTTTTTAAGAATAACGAACTGGATTACACTAATCTGATTTCATGGGCCGGTAAAAATGCCTCATTATATGCATGGCTGATTTTTATACCTATTGTCATTTTAATAGTTACTGCGGTTTCCAATGGAGCTAATCTCACAGATGGAATAGATGGCCTGGCGGCTGGCTCATCTGCGATAATAGTACTTACTCTTGGCATTTTTGCCTGGGTGTCAGGTAATATCATTTTTTCCGAATATCTCGATATCATGTACATACCCAGAGCCGGTGAACTTTTAGTTTTTATTGCGGCTTTTGTAGGGGCATTGGTGGGTTTTTTGTGGTATAACGCTTTTCCCGCACAGGTTTTCATGGGTGATACGGGAAGCCTTACAATAGGTGGGGTCATAGCAGTTATTGCATTAATTGTAAGAAAGGAATTGTTGATTCCAATTCTGTGTGGAATATTCTTTGCCGAATCCATTTCTGTCATGTTGCAGGTAGGATATTTCAAATACACTAAAAACAGATTTGGAGAGGGGAAGCGTATTTTTTTAATGGCACCCTTACACCATCATTATCAGAAAAAGGGGTATCACGAAAGTAAAATAGTGACAAGGTTTTGGATTATAGGAATATTATTAGCCATAATTACAATTGTGACTCTTAAGGTAAGATAATGAAATTATTGGTGGTACTCGGCGCAGGTGAAAGTGGAGTTGGAACGGCCATTCTGGGGAAAAAAAAGGGATACCTTGTTTTTGTTTCAGATAAGGGTAGGATCAAAAAAAATTATAAAGACGTTCTTGAACATTTTGAGATTGATTGGGAGGAGGAACAGCATTCGGAAGAAAAAATTCTCAATGCCGATGTCGTAATGAAAAGTCCCGGGATTCCAGATACAGTGCCTCTGGTTAAAAAACTGATGGATAAAGGTGTTCCGGTTATTTCCGAGATTGAATTCGCGGCAAAGCATACAGGTGCCACTATAATAGGAATTACGGGGAGTAACGGTAAAACAACCACTACAATGCTTACCTATCATATATTAAAAAACGGAGGCTTAAACGTTGGAATGGCTGGTAATATTGGTGACAGTTTTGCTAAAATGGTTGCAGAATTTGACTATGATTTCTATGTGCTCGAAATAAGCAGTTTTCAGTTAGATGGAATAGTAGATTTTAGGCCGAATATAGCAGTAATAACAAATATTACACCGGACCATTTGGACAGGTATGATTATTCTTTTGAAAACTATGTTGCATCAAAATTCAGGATTGTAAAAAACCAGAATGACAGGGACTATTTAATATATGACGGGGATGATGATGTAATAGTAAAATGGCTGGAGACCAACCCGATAAAATCAAAATTATTGCCTTTTACGATATGTAAAGAAATTAATGAAGGGGCATGGTTGGAGAATGACAAAATATTAATTAAGACTGAAAATAGAAAATTTGAAATGGAAACAGATTCTTTGGCATTAGAAGGTTTACACAACCTTAAAAATACAATGGCAGCATCAACGGTTGCAAAATTGGTAGGTATTCGAAAAGAAACTATCCGAGATAGCATTCAGAATTTTCAGGGAGCTGCACATCGCTTGGAGAAGGTGTTAAAAATTCATCATGTACAATATATCAATGATTCAAAGGCCACCAATGTCAATGCCACTTATTACGCCTTGGAAAGTGTGAGTACCCCTATAGTATGGATTGTAGGTGGGATAGATAAAGGGAATGACTACAAGGTTTTAATGCCCTTGGTAAGGGAAAAGGTAAAAGCTATCATTTGCCTGGGGATGGATAACTCCGGTATTAAAGATGCTTTTGGAAATGTTATAGATTTAATTGTGGAGACTTATGCTATGAGTGAAGCGGTAAAAGTAGCCTATAAAATTGCAGAACGGGGTGATACTGTTTTATTGTCTCCGGCTTGTGCCAGTTTTGATCTTTTTAAAAATTATGAAGACAGGGGAAATCAATTTAAGGAAGCGATAAAAAACTTGTAAAAATGACAGGGTTTTTAAGAAATATAAAGGGAGATAAAGCTATTTGGGGTGTTGTTGCCTTGTTGGCTCTTTTTTCCTTTTTACCCGTTTACAGTGCCAGTAGTAATTTGGTTTATGTAGTTGGAAATGGTACTACAATTGGTCATTTGGTTAAGCATGGGATGTTATTGTTTTTGGGCTTTGGCATCATCTATGGAGTTCATAGAATTCCTACACATTTTTTTAAAGGTTTATCTGTAATAGCACTTCCTATTGTGTTGGTCTTATTGGTGTATACATTGGCTCAGGGCACAACAATTGATGGGGCTAATGCCAGTAGATGGATACGTCTTCCATTAGTAGGGATTACATTTCAGACCTCTAATCTTGCAGCGGTAGTCTTAATGATATACATAGCGAGATACCTGACAAGGATTAAAGATAAATCTATCACTTTTAGTGAAAGCATAGTGCCCCTGTGGCTTCCTGTTTTTGTTGTGATCATTTTAATATTACCTGCCAATTTTTCTACGGCGGCCATTCTTTTCTTTATGGTGCTGATGCTTTGTTTTTTAGGCGGTTATCCCCTAAAATACCTTTCAGGAATAGTAGGAGCAGGTTTGTTAATACTTGCCGTTTTTATTCTTTCAGCAAAAGCTTATCCGGATATTTTTCCAAATAGAGTGGATACCTGGATTAATAGAGTTGAAAGTTTTTGGGATCCAGCAGATACAGAGTCGGATTATCAGATAGAAAAGGCAAAAATAGCCATTGCAAGCGGAGGAATTGTTGGGAATGGAGCAGGGAAAAGTGTAATGAAGAATTTCCTCCCTCAAAGTTCATCAGATTTTATTTATGCCATTATTATTGAAGAGTATGGTCTGGTAGGGGGGTTTGTACTTATGTTCTTTTACCTGTTGTTGTTATTCAGAATTGTCGTGGTTGCGAATGCAAATGAAACGGTGTTTGGCAAATTATTAGTGGTGGGTGTTGGCTTGCCCATCGTTTTTCAGGCACTTATTAATATGGCTGTTGCTGTTGAATTATTTCCTGTAACCGGGCAGACCCTACCATTAATCAGTAGTGGAGGTACATCTATTTGGATGACTTGTTTGGCTATTGGTATAGTTCTGAGTGCAAGCAGGAAATTTAAACCTGTGGATGTTAATAAATCCAATATGGATGATACAAACCCCTTAGAAGTGCTAAGTGGACAACTATAGGTTTATTTTATCTGGTGGTGGAACAGGTGGACATATATATCCGGCAATAGCCATAGCCGATGAATTGAAAAGAAGGTATCCGGATGCGACATTTTTATTTGTAGGTGCAAAAGACAGAATGGAGATGGAAAAAGTGCCTAATGCAGGTTACCAGATTAAGGGTTTGTGGATTAGTGGAATACAAAGAAAATTAACATTAAAAAATTTATTGTTCCCATTTAAACTAATAAGTAGTTTGATTAGTGCAGGAAAAATAGTATCGAAATTTAAGCCCCATCTGGTTATAGGTACGGGAGGATTTGCCAGTGGGCCTGTATTAAAAATGGCTTCCAGTAAAGGAATTCCCTGTTTAATTCAGGAACAGAACTCATATGCAGGGATCACCAATAAATTATTAGCTGGTCGCGTAGCAAAAATTTGTGTTGCCTATGACGATATGGAAAGGTTTTTCCCTTCGGAAAAAATTGTAAAAACCGGAAATCCCGTAAGATCGGATTTAATAAGGCCTGTAAAACATGCAGAAGAAGCTTTTGAATATTTTGGCCTGGATTCAAAAAAAGCAACTTTGCTGGTCTTGGGTGGAAGTCTGGGTGCCCGGAGGATAAATCAACTCATAGAAGATGAATTGGATTTCTTTTCAGAGCTGGGGATTCAGCTTATTTGGCAGTGTGGCAGGGTATATTATGAAGAATATAAAAAATATCATTCAGATGATGTTAAAGTATATGACTTTTTGAATAAAATGAATTATGCGTATTCCGCTGCAGAGATCATAATTTCAAGAGCAGGAGCCAGCTCAGTTTCGGAATTATGCATTGTGGGGAAACCGGTTATTTTCATTCCTTCACCCAATGTGGCAGAAGATCATCAATCCAAAAATGCAAGGAGTCTTGTTCTAAAGGAAGCTGCATTAATGGTGGAAGAAAAGGACCTGGAGGGCACATTTGAAATTGTTTTTTCAGATCTCTTTGGATCAGAAGATAGTAAGAGATTATTAGGGGACAATATCAGGGCTATGGCACTGCCAGATGCCACTAAAAATATTGTAGATGAAATAATACATCTGTTGAAAATGTAATATGACGCTAAAAGATATACATAACGTTTATTTTATAGGTATTGGAGGGATTGGTATGTCTGCCCTGGCGAAATACTTTAAGATGTTAAAGAAGAATGTCGCAGGTTATGACAAAACGGAGACACCATTGACCAGGGAGATCTCTGAGCTGGGAATTGAGATACATTATGAGGATGATCTTTCAGAAATCCCGGAACTATATAAAAACCCCGGTGACACCCTTGTTGTATTTACACCTGCAATTCCTTCAGACCATAAAGAATACAATTATTTTACCTCTGGAGGTTTTGAGATAAAAAAACGATCGGAGGTATTGGGAATTATCACAAGGAATACTTTCTGTTTTGCAGTTGCAGGAACTCATGGAAAAACAACAACAAGTAGTATTCTTGCACATTTATTAAGGGATACGGGGACACCAATTACTGCATTTCTAGGTGGTATATCAGAAGATTTTAATAGTAATTTTTGGTTTGAAGGGAGTGACTATTCCGTTGTGGAAGCCGATGAATATGATCGCTCATTCTTGCAATTATCGCCTGATATTGCATGCATTACCTCTATGGATGCTGATCATTTGGATATATATGGAGACAGTAAGGAACTAAGAAAATCTTTTGGACAATTTGTTGAAAAACTCAAACCCAATGGGAAATTGTTTATAAGAAATGGGCTTCCTCTAAATGGAATAACCTATGGGATAGAAGATAATTCGGATTATTGTATCCGAAATTTAAAAATAACACATGGCGCCTACATTTTTGATTTGGAAACTCCGGACACTACCCTTAAAGGAGTAAAGTTCAATAAACCGGGAAAGCATAATTTGCTTAATGGATTAGTGGCTTTTGCAATGGCAATACAGGTTGGAACCCCGCCTGATCTGCTTGCTAAAGCATTAGAAACCTTTAAGGGAGTGCAAAGGAGATTTTCATATCGAATAAAGAATGTAAACCTTGTTTTTATTGATGATTACGCGCACCATCCAACGGAAATAAACGCCGTTTATGAAGCCATCTCAGAGATGCATCAAAATAAAAAAGTACTGGCCGTTTTCCAACCTCATTTATTCTCACGCACAAGAGATTTTGCTGACGAATTTGCACTTAGTCTTTCAAAATTTGACAGTGTCTTACTGCTGGATATATATCCGGCAAGAGAAAAGCCTATTGAAGGGGTGACTTCTGAATGGCTTATGGGGAAAATAAAGAACCAGAATAAAAAATTAGTACAAAAAGCAGATTTGATTACAGAAATAAAAAAACAGGAACCGGAAGTGTTGGTTACTATGGGGGCCGGTGATATCGGACTGGAAATATCAAGAATAGAAAAAGAACTAAATCATGAAAATTAATTGGGATTATATCAAATTGGGATGTTTGATAATTTGTATTACTGGCCTTTATGCTTTTTCAGGTCAGCGAAGTGATTCGAGAAATGTAGAAGGTATTACAATAAAATTCACTGGGGAGAACAATCTCTACCTCACCCAGGCTATGGTTAATAAATTGTTAATACAAAATTATGGAATCATTAAAAACATGCCCAAAGAAAAATTAGTTTTGAATACTATAGAAAAGGTCATCGAGACCAATGATATGGTAAAAAGTGCCCAAGTTTATCTTACTATCAATGGTGAGCTTACATCAAACATCGTACAGCGGCAACCAATCGGACGTGTAGAGGGAAAGACAAAATATTACCTGGATGAGGAGGGAAAAAACATGCCATTATCCAGTAATCACTCTGCAAGAGTGCCAATTATTACGGGCAATATTACGGGTAGAAGTTTGGAAGATGTTTATGAGATTCTGAATTACATAAATGGTGACGACTTTTTAAGAAAAAATGTTATCGGAATTCACATTGAGGATGAGGAAAATTATCAATTAAAATTCCGCATGGAAAACTTTGTTGTTAATTTAGGTAATGTGGACGATTTGGAACAGAAGTTCAATAATTTCAAGGCTTTTTATACCAAGGCTACAAGAGACAAAACATTGGAAAACTATAATATAGTAAGCTTAGAATTTAATAACCAGGTAGTGTGCACCAAAATTTAAATTTATATGGAACAAATTAATTATTCAGTTGGATTAGATATAGGTACTACAAAAATTGTGGCCATTATCGGAAAAGAAAACGAGTATGGTAAAATTGAGGTTTTAGGCATTGGTAGGTCTAAAAGCCTTGGAGTACACCGTGGTGTGGTAAATAATATTACTCAAACCATAAAGTCTATACAACAGGCTGTAGAACAGGCCGAAGCAGATTCCGGTTTAAAAATAGGTTCGGTCGTTGTTGGGATTGCAGGTCAACATATCAGAAGCCTTCAGCACAGCGATTACATTACCAGGGCTAATTCCGAAGAAGTAATCAATGAAGAGGACCTGGACAAACTTTGTAACCAGGTTTATAAACTGGTAATGTTACCCGGAGAAGAGATTATTCATGTTTTACCACAGGAATACAAGGTGGACGGTCAGGCCGAAATAAAGCAGCCAATAGGAATGTATGGTGGCAGGCTTGAAGCTAATTTCCATGTAGTTGTGGGCCAGGTATCATCTATAAAGAACATTGGCAGATGTATAAAAAGTGCAGGCTTAGACCTGGGTAATATCACCCTGGAACCACTGGCATCTTCAGATGCTGTACTTAGCCAGGAGGAAAAGGAAGCAGGGGTAGCTTTAATAGACATAGGTGGTGGAACAACAGACCTTGCAATTTTTAAAGATGGCATAATAAGGCACACCGCAGTAATTCCTTTTGGAGGAAATGTTATTACCGAAGATATTAAAGAAGGTTGTTCAATTATAGAGAAGCAAGCGGAACTTCTTAAAATGAAATTTGGATCTGCATGGCCCGGTGAGAATAAAGACAATGAAATAGTTTCTATTCCCGGCTTACGTGGAAGAGAGCCCAAGGAAATAACACTTAAGAATCTATCAAAAATAATACATGCAAGGGTCGTTGAGATTGTTGAGCAGGTATATGTTGAAATCAAAAATTACGGACATGAAGAGCAAAAGAAGAAGCTTATTGCGGGAATTGTACTGACAGGTGGAGGAAGTCAGTTAAAGCATTTAAAGCAATTGGTGGAATATATTACTGGCATGGATACCAGGATAGGTTATCCCAATGAGCACTTGGCCGGGGATTCTGATCAGGAAATTGCCAGTCCTTTATATGCCACTGCCGTTGGATTGCTGATGAACGCAATTGAAAATAAAAGAAAAAGTCCTGTTTATCGCGAACAAGCCAGAAATGAGGAAGAATTGGTTTTAGAAGGCTTTACAGAAGGAAGAGTAAATGAAAAGTCAAAAGGTGGAAGAAAATCTGTATTTGATGTTTGGTCAGAAAAACTAAAGGATTTTTTAGATAACGCAGAGTAAACCCTAATAGTAACACGTAATAATCAAATAATACATAAAACATGAGCAATAACACCGAATTTGAAAGTATATCCTTTGATTTACCCAAAAATCAAAGTAATGTAATTAAAGTAATTGGCGTTGGCGGAGGCGGAAGTAATGCAATAAATCACATGTTCCAGGCAGGAATAAATGGGGTTGATTTTGTGATTTGTAATACGGATTCACAAGCTTTGCAAAATAGTTCTGTACCCAATAAAATACAATTGGGTGTTTCTCTAACCGAAGGACTCGGAGCCGGAGCTAATCCAGAGGTAGGTGAACAAGCTGCAATAGAAAGTATGGAGGAAATCAAGCAAATGCTTGATACTACTACCAAAATGATTTTCATTACCGCTGGTATGGGTGGCGGTACTGGTACCGGGGCTGCACCTGTTATTGCCAAAATGGCTAAAGAAATGGATGTCCTTACTGTGGGGATTGTTACTATGCCATTTCAGTTTGAGGGAAAGATGAGGTGTCAACAGGCTCAAAAAGGGATTGAAAAGTTACGTGATAATGTAGATTCTTTAATTGTAATTAATAACAATAAATTAAGGGAAGTTTATGGGAATTTGGGCTTCAAAGCCGGTTTTTCAAAGGCGGATGAAGTACTTGCCACTGCAGCCAGAGGCATAGCTGAAGTTATAACCCATCATTATACTCAAAATATCGATTTACGTGATGCAAAAACCGTTCTTTCAAATAGCGGCACAGCTATTATGGGGTCTTCTACCTCGTCGGGATCGGCAAGAGCTCAGGAAGCTATAATGAAAGCACTTGATTCTCCATTATTGAATGATAATAAGATTACGGGCGCCAAAAATGTATTATTGCTTATAGTTTCCGGATCCAAGGAGATCACTATTGACGAAATAGGGGAAATTAATGATCACATTCAAATTGAAGCCGGGCATGGAGCGAATATTATTATGGGAGTCGGTGAAGATGAAAACCTTGGTGAAGCTATAGCTGTAACAGTCATAGCCACTGGCTTTAATATTGACCAACAGGATGACATTGTCAATACCGAAACCAAAAAAATTATTCACACTCTTGAAGACGAACAAAAAGCAGAGCAGGATTTGAGTGATGAAAATGTTGTTTACCAACTGGATGAGGAGGAAGAAGTTGTTGAAACGATAATTAAACATTCATTAGAAGTAGAAGAGACCATAGATCTTATCCCAACAACCAATTATATCAGAAATTTTAATGTTTTCTATGAAGAGGTGATAGCAGAGGAAATAATGGAAGAGGATTTCATTATTATTGATTCTAAAAGGGCATTAAAGGATATTGAAGTTATAGATCCGGAAGAAATAACTACTAAAACTGATAAAGAACAGATTGCCCTTCGTTTTGATATGCCTTTGATGAAGGATTCAGAAGAAGAAACAGAGAATGAGAATGTGATTACATTTAGTCTGGATGATAATGTTAATGATCTCAATGTTAATGAACATATCGAAGTAATCCCGGTTTTGGAATACAATAAAGAAGGTGAAACCCGATATAGCCTTGACGATTACATGGAATTGGAGAATAAATTAACCGGAGCTAAATCCAAAGCAGAAGAATTTGAACCTAAACTTATTGAAGATGAATTGGTTTTCGAGAGAAAAACTATAGCTCGTACGGAAAGTGAAAAAGAAGAATTGGGATCAAGGAACACAGATCCTATGGATACGCCTATTGAAGAAATACTGAGGGATAGAGCAGATGAGCGCAGGAGAAAATTAAAAGATTTTAATTATAAGTTTAAGAATAGCGTAAATAATATTGATGAAATAGAAAAGGAACCGGCCTATAAGCGTCAGGGTATAGATTTAAATGAGAGGCCTAAAGAGGGTAAAGTTTCCAGGACCACTTTAAGTGAGGACAGTAACGATGAAATTCAGTTGCGTTCTAACAACTCCTTTTTACATGATAATGTAGACTAGTCAGAATACGGGGAGATACTCCCAAACCAGGAATAGACCCGAAAATTAATGATTTTCGGGTTTATTTTTTTATCTTGTCTCTGCTAAAATCCAAAAATAATATGAGTTTACAGAATCAGGTGATGGAAGAGATTAAAGTGGCCATGAAAGCCAAGGATACCATTAGTCTGGAATCATTAAGGGCAATAAAATCTGCATTATTGCTAGCTCAAACTGAAAAGGGAGCAGGAAGTGAAATGTCGGATGCCGATGAAATAAAATTAATTCAGAAACTGGTAAAACAACGAAAGGATAGTGCTGCTATTTTCAAGGAACAGGGTAGGGTAGATCTTGCTGAACCTGAATTGGCTCAGGCAGCAGTAATTGAAAAGTTTTTGCCTGCTCAGCTGGGAGCTGATGAGATAGAAATAATTGTTATTCAGACTATTGAAAGTACTGGTGCCAGTGGTATGAAAGATATGGGAAAAGTTATGGGAATGGTGTCCAAGCAATTGGCCGGGCAGGCGGATGGTAAAACCATTTCTGAAATTGTGCGAGCTAAGCTGACTTAATCCTTAGATGGATGTTCAAAAAATTTGCGAACTCTTTAAATCTGATATTGCCAGGACTGAAAATAAAGTGAAGCAATATGAAGAATTGTCAAAGCCGGTTGCCCCTGATAATGTCATAGGGAGGCTATCCCGTATAGATGCCATAAATAATAAAGCTGCCCATGACGCCGCACTAATTAAAGTCAAGGAATGTCTTAACGGACTAAATCTGAACCTGGAAGAATTTGGAACCTGGGATTTTGTTATCTGTCCAAAATGTAAAAATAAAATACCGATTGAGCGTATTTTATTAGCGCCAAATAGCTCTTTTTGCGTAAATTGCGCTCGCTAAAAGCAATGGCCCCGTGGCGCAACTGAATAGCGCATCAGATTTCGGCTCTGAGGGTTGGGGGTTTGAATCCCTCCGGGGTCACGAATAAGTAAAAATCTCAAACAGCAAATCAAGCTTGCTTGAATTTGTAAGTTTGGGATTTTTACTTTCAAGGCGGAGCCTTGTAGGGAAGAACGCTAGTTAATCCCGGTCACTTTCAAGGCGGAGCCTTGTAGGGAAGAACGCTGGTTAATCCCGGTCACATTCAAGGCGGAGCCTTGTAGGGAAGAACGCTGGTTAATCCCGGACACATTCAAGGCGGAGCCTTGTAGGGAAGAACGCTAGTTAATCCCGGTCACATTCAAGGCGGAGCCTTGTAGGGAAGAACGCCGGTTAATCCCGGTCACATTCAAGGCGGAGCCTTGTATGGAAGAACGCTAGTTAATCCCGGTCACATTCAAGGCGGAGCCTTGTAGGGAAGAACGCTGGTTAATCCCGGACACATTCAAGGCGGAGCCTTGTAGGGAAGAACGCTAGTTAATCCCGGTCACATTCAAGGCGGAGCCTTGTAGGGAAGAACGCTGGTTAATCCCGGTCACATTCATGGCGGCGCCTTGTAGGGAAGAACGCTGGTTAATCCCGGACACTTTCAGGGCGGAGCCTTGTAGGGAAGAACGCTGGTTAATCCCGGACACTTTCAGGGCGGAGCCTTGTAGGGAAGAACGCTGGTTAATCCCGGTCACTTTCAAGGCGGAGCCTTGTAGGGATCATTTAGAGTTATTCCTGTTACTTACCTGAGTCTCCTAAATCTGCAACCGGATCTATTTTTTTTTATTTTACACTGCCATTATGGGCACGATGGTATGTAGTAAAATAATTGCTATCTTGATCGACTCAATTAACACTTTAATCAACTAAAATCAGAAACTATGAAAATAAAATACTCCGCCATTATATTGTTGTTTTTTGTCGCATTTGGCAGCCCGGTCAATGCACAGAAGACGCTCGCTAAAATTTTAAAAAATGGAGAGATCAGAATTGGTCTTACAGGGAATCAGCCACCTTTTAGTATGAAATCAAAGTCCGGTGAGTTAATGGGCTTAGAAGTAGACCTCGCTAACGCATTAGCCGGTGGCATGGGTGTAAAATTGACAACTGTGGAAATGCCCTTTTCAGAACTTTTGCCGGCATTAGAGGCAGGTAAAATAGATGCTGTTATGTCTGGAATGACAGTTACTTCCGAGCGAAGTATAAAGGCTTTGTTTGCAGGTCCCTATACGGTATCCGGGAAGTCTATACTGGCAAAATCATCCGTATTGTCCAAATTGAAGGGAACTGAAGAGGCTAATAATGAAGCCTACAAAATAATCTGCCTAAAGGGATCCACCAGTGAGGCTTTTGTTAAAAAATATATGCCCAAAGCACAATCTATTCCCGTCGACAATTATGATCAAGGAATAGACATGATACTCAATGATCAGGCTGATGCCATGGTAGCAGATTACCCTATTTGTGTAATTACCATCATGCGCAACCAGGGGAAGGATTTAGTAACGCTGGAAAGCCCTTTGAATATAGAACCGATTGCAATGGCACTTCCAGCTGATGATCTCCATTTTCTTAATCTTGTCGAAAATTACCTCAAAGCCTTTGATATTGCCGGAGCACTGGAAATACTTGACAAAAAATGGTTAAAGGATGGTAGCTGGTTATTTAATATGCAATAGGCGTTAGATACTGGAGTAACTTTAGTATTAGCCATAGTATGGCGGTCCTGTGATTTGTTAATATGAGTATTCTAAGTAAATAATTATGCAGAATTAAATGCCTTTACGTCGCAATGCCATCTAATAAGTATAAAAACAAGACATGAGACTTTTTAATTGAAGAACCAGACAATAGAATCTTTCTTGTTCTTCACTTTCCCGACGAGTAAAGGAGCGAATTTGAATACGGTTAGAAAGTACACTGAGCAGGATAAACCAGGAAGTACAATAATTATCATAATTTAATAAGGGAGCCATTTGGCTCTCTTATTTATTTTACGTTATTGACGGCTATTAGTATGAATTACTTCATTAGGCAAAGAGGGAACCATAGAATATCAAATTATATTGAGAAATATAAATATTAACTACGGTGCTAGGAGGCTATTATCCAAACTTTCAATTTCCTGCACTAAGCTGTTTAAAATTTTTCTTCCCTCATCCAATTGATGTAATATTTGTTGTTTGGACTCCCGAAACACGTCTTCTATTTTGTGGAATAATTCCTGATAATAGTTTATTCCATCATTTAAATTACCGGCGAAAGTCAGCAAATACTTCCTTTGTTTATCAGTAATTGAATCGTTGGCTTCAGTAATTCGAGCTTCAAGAAAATCTAAATAAATATGGAGCTCTTTTATAAACATGTGGGGACGATCCTTTCTGGTGATCACATTGGTTTTTCCATAAATATGGCCAATCATTTCACTCAATTCTGCGGTTTTGTTAAAATAGGCCATACTTGGTCCCGGACAAATGGATACACCTTTGCCTTCAGTGCTTGTATCGAGTCCGTAAGCAAGTAGGGCAGATGTACCCAGTCCTACACAGGTGCAGGATTTTTCAGTTATCTTATTGTATTGGTGTGTATATTCTCTGGAAGATAATCCAAGATTGTCCAGCTCCTTAATTTTTAAATGCTGGTATTGCCTGGAAGCCGTACAGATACCGGTATCCAAAAAGTCCTTGTTAAGGGCAACAAATTTTTTCGGACAGGAACTTCCTGGTCTTCCCTTTTCAATTAATTCAGATTTTTCTAAATCTTTAGTATTTCCTCTTAGGCTGTGAAAGGGAATCCCCAGAGGTGAAATATTACTGAGATACAAATCATCTTCTTTGGCTTCGACCAATTTTTCTATGGTCGACTTGTCCACAGTTGTTGCTTCCGGCACCAAAAGAAATGGAGTTCCCCAACCAACAGAGTCAACTTTGTAATGATTTAATATAAAGTTGTGTTCCTCTGCGGTACCTACACCGCCTTGTGCGGTTATTTTTAACGGTAAGACCGATTTTGGAATCACCCTGTTTTTTTGTGTCAAAGCACCGGTTAATATCTCGAAAACCGATTGCGTCAGGATTTCTTTTTCTTCCTTAAATTGGTTAAGTATAGGGCCCATAAGATAACCATCCGTAGCAAAGGCATGTCCGCCACAATTAAGTCCGGATTCAATCCTGTATTCTGATACCCATAACCCTTTTTTTGCCAGGAATTTTCCCTGGATCATTGCTGAACGGTAATCACTTACCTTTAAAACAATCTTCTTTTTGATGTTTCCGGTTTCATCTGGATAAAAATCTCCAAACTGCTCCAAATAGCTATATAACCTGGGGTTCATTCCGGCAGAAAGAATTAATGAAGAATTTAGGACACTGTTTGCATAACCTCTCAGCGCAGCATGTGCATCATTATATTCGGCAGGTAATTTCACCTTTTTGGTATAATTTTCTTTATCTACCTTGGTCATTATATTTACATCAATACTTCCCATAGTGAGGCTGTTCATTGCCCAGGTTCTTATTTCCTGCAAATTAAAATTGTCATTGATCAAATTCTTGAATTCATTTTTTAAACTGGAGGTATCCGGCAACATTGCTATATATTTCTTGAGCTCTGTTGTAGATTCGGCTGTGACGTTTTTAAGCTCTTCAAATTTCTTTACACTTTCATCATAAATAAGGTCCAGATAGGCAGTGATTCTTTTTGCCCTGAAATCATCTGCTTTATCTGTTATCTCAAAATAAGGACGCCCAAATTTAGCGCAATACATCTTCCTCAATTTTTCGATAAGAATATCATCTACCAGGGAAATAACGGAGTCAATGCCAAATTGAGATACTTTTAAAGGAGTGTCAATAGTAAACCCTATTCCCATTACGGGAATATGAAAAGAATGGATATTTGTCATAGACTAATTTTATTTATTTATAGATGGTTCGAAATGGAGCGTAATTTGCCACGATAAAATTCCTGATATAAACGATCATAAAATATGATTTTTGTCAGTTTGACTTAATTGTGTTAGCCGGGTTTTTCGAAGTAACTTCTGTAATCATAATACTATAACAATCCATCCAAGCATCTTTTTGCCATTTTTAGGTTAGCCAGAATTGTCTTTTTATTGAGAAGTTTTCAACTTTGTACTTTTGAGAATTACCTAACTAAAATTAGCCCTGACGCCAATTTCGCTTAAATCTTAGCTTAAATATGAAATTTAAAGGTTGGTGTGTCGTGAGCATAACATCATTTGTAATAGAAATTTTGGAATAGATATTAGATACATGATAAACTAAAAAATTGATGTAAATAAGTGTTTTTTTTAAAAAAGATAACCCGCTGAGAATCACTTAGGCCTCTCCCTATTTTTTTCTTACTAAATTTGGAATTCACACAAGAACTACACAAATGAGAAAAATATGGGTTTGGTCAATTACGGCAGCACTGGCGGGATTTCTATTCGGCTTTGATACCGTTGTTATTTCTGGTGCCGATAAAACACTTCAATCCTTATGGAATTCTTCCGATATGTTTCATGGAGTAATAGTAATAGGTATGGCCCTATGGGGTACTGTTGCTGGCGCTTTACTGGGCGGAATTCCTGCAAATAAACTTGGCAGAAAGAAAACGTTAATTTGGATAGGTATTTTTTATACCATCTCGGCTTTGGGATCTGCTCTTTCAAATGATCCCGTAACCTTTGCTATTTTTAGATTTATAGGTGGTTTGGGTGTAGGGGCTTCAACCATCGCAGCGCCTGCTTATATTTCAGAAATTGCCCCGGCAAAGGACCGCGGGAAACTTGTTGGTTTGTATCAGTTTAACATTGTCTTTGGTATCCTGATCGCTTTTTTCTCCAACTATCTGTTAAATGGAATAGGTGAAAACGCATGGCGATGGATGGTAGGCGTTGAAGCCATCCCGGCGGCCATTTATACAATATTCGCATTTACAATTCCAAAAAGCCCCAGATGGCTTTTATCAAAAAGCCGCGTTGATGAAGCTAAGGCAGTTCTTCAAATTATTAATCCCGATTTGGATCCTGAGCATTTAATGATGGAGATCGAAAAAGAAAGTGAAACCACTGTTCCCGGTGAGAATATTTTCCTTAAAAAATACCGATTTCCACTGATCCTTGCTTTTTGTATCGCATTTTTTAACCAATTGTCCGGGATCAATGCTTTCCTGTATTATGCCCCCCGAATATTGGAAGAAGCGGGCCTTGGAGCAAGTACGGCGCTATTGAGTAGTATTGGTATAGGAGTAACCAACATGTTATTTACGCTATTGGGGATATATCTGATAGACCGAATGGGTAGAAAACAATTAATGTATATGGGCTCTATTGGTTATATAGTTTCCCTGTCCCTTGTGGCCTGCGCATTTTTCCTCCATTGGGAAGGGATATCAGTAGCCTTCTTCTTATTTCTTTTTATTGCGGCCCATGCCATAGGACAGGGTACAGTTATCTGGGTATTTATATCTGAAATATTCCCAAATCATTTAAGGGGTTACGGGCAAAGCTTTGGAAGCTCCGTACACTGGATTCTGGCAGCAGTAGTGCCTTCTTTGATCCCAATATTGTTTGCTACTATAGGTCCGGGAATTGTATTTACATTTTTTGCGTTTATGATGTTTTTACAACTCCTTTTTGTGGCATTTGTAATGCCGGAGACTAAAGGTATATCACTGGAAGAATTAAGTAAGTCGCTTACAAGAACTAAAAAGAGAAAGACTAAGTTGTCAGAATAAAAGATATTAAATAAGATCTGCCAGCTAATAATGTTAAAATACGGATTAAGAAAGAATATAAAAAAACAGAAAATATGAGATCAGTTTTGATTCTTGCATATGTTTAATCCGGGATGCAACAGGACTATCCAAATTTGAATAGGTTAAGATAATTCATCAGAATTACTTAAGTCAATTCACCATTAGCTTCCTTATCCTTCAGATATTTTACAAGGTCAAGGGCATCAGGAACCACATCGCTGCATAACACAATGAGAGAACCTTTTTCTGCATGAGCCACAGCATGAGTGATAGCATCTTTTTCTGATGGGATAATGGTCGTTTTTTTATTGGGATCCCGTTTCTTGATACCGGCATTCAACATATTGATCAGGTCACTCTCCGATTTACCTCTTAGGTTTTTATCCTGTCTTATGATGATCTCATCAAACATTTCTGCAGCAATACTTCCCATTTCATTATTATCTTCTTCCCTGCGGTCTCCTATACCCGCAATGATGCCCACTTTAACCGTGGCATCCAGGTTGTCCGTAAACTTTTGAAGAGCCCTCATCCCGGCAGGGTTATGGGCATAGTCTAACAGGATATCAAAGTTTTTAAACTTAAACATGTTTAAACGCCCGGGAGTACTAGAAGCAGAAGGGATAAAAGTTTCCAGAGCTGCCTTGGTATCTTCTATACTTATACCCTGAACATTTGCGGCGATTACTGCCGGCAGAATATTTTGAATCATAAAACGCGCTTTACCGCCATAGGTAAGTGGAATATTTTCTGCTTTCATGATTCTCATTTTCCATTCACCCCTGCACAGGGTTACATAACCATTCTCATATATAGCAGTTATTCCACCTATTCTTTGCAAGGCCTGTATCCTTGGATTCTTTTCATCCATGGAAAAGAGCGCCAGATTGCAATTGATATTTCTTCGCATTTCATACACCAAATCGTCATCCGCGTTTAGGATGGCATAACCTCCGGGCAATACAGTTTCGGGCACTACGGCCTTCACCTTGGCAAGTTGTTCAATAGTATGAATTCCTTTTAACCCCAGATGGTCTGCTGAAACATTGGTGACAATGGCCACATCACATTTCTTAAAACCGAGCCCGGCTCTTAACAATCCTCCTCTTGCGCATTCCAGTACGGCAAAATTTACCGTAGGATCTTTTAACACAAATTCTGCACTTGTGGGACCCGTACAGTCCCCTTTCATCAGCATCCTATTTTGAATATATACCCCATCACTGGTGGTATAGCCAACTCTATGACCGTTCATCTTGGCAATATGTGCAATTAACCTGCTGGTAGTAGTCTTCCCATTCGTGCCGGTCACAGCAATAATCGGGATACGTCCTGTGTCTCCTTTTTGAGGGAATAATTTATCTACGACAGGGGCAGCAACATTTCGGGGCAGACCCTTAGTAGGAGCCAGGTGCATCCTGAAACCGGGGCCGGCATTTACCTCCAAAACAGCACCCCCTGTTTCTGAGAGGGGCTGACTTATATCACTGGTCATGATGTCAATTCCGCAAATATCCAGGTCTATAATCTTTGAAATCCGTTCAGCCATAGAGACATTGGCAGGATGAACAATATCTGTTACATCCTCCGCAGTTCCTCCGGTACTTAAATTGGCTGTATCTTTGAGGATTAGTTTTTCACCTTCCTTCAATATTGATTCCCTTGTGTAACCTGCATCTGCAATAATGGTTTTGGTAAGATCATTGATGGTTATTGCGGTAAGTACTTTTTCGTGTCCGTATCCCCTTCTTGGATCCTGATTCACTTTGGCGACTAATTCTTCGATAGAGGAAGTTCCATCTCCCACAACATGAGCGGGAGTTCGTTTCGCCGCAGCAACAAACTTATGGTTGATTACTAGAAGGCGGTAATCCTCCCCAGTAATATACTTTTCTACGATGACTCTTCGTGACACTTCTTTGGCGATCTTAAATGCCACAAGAGCTTCCTCGTAAGACTTAATATCAACCGTAATTCCCCTGCCATGGTTGCCGTCAATAGGTTTAATGACCAGTGGGTAACCTACATATTTGCAGGCATCCTCCAGTGAACTTTCACTACTGAGAATATCGCCACGCGGTACTTCAACCTCAGCCTGTTCCAGGAGATATTTGGTGTCTTCCTTATCGCACGCCAATTCAACTCCAATACTACTGGTTTCACTGGTGACCGTTGCCTGTATTCTTTTCTGATTGGCTCCATACCCTAGTTGTACAAGGGAATATTTATTTAAACGTATCCATGGTATACCCCGGTTTTGCGCCTCTAATACAATTGATCCGGTACTGGGCCCAAGTCGTTCAGATTCCCGAAGTTCCCTCATATTTTGTATATCTTCCTGAAGATCATAAGGCTTCCCGGCAATTAAAGCTTCACAAATGCGAACAGCAGCCTTGGCAGCATATCTGCCCACAGATTCTTCAATATATGAGAAAACAACGTTATAAACTCCTTTCTCACCGTATCCGCGTGTTCTTCCGAAACCGGTATCCATATCCGCCAGGGTTTGTATTTCCAGTGCGATATGCTCAATTACATGGCCCATCCATGTTCCTTCATCCACCCGCATAAAAAAACCTCCTTCGCATCCTTCTGAGCATCTGTGTGAATACATCGAGGGAAACATTTCCCGAATACGGTCTGCAAAGCCATCAATTTTATTGGTTGGAAGTTCCTCCATTTCTTCTAAATCCAGCACCATAACTATTAGTCTGTGACGGCGAATAGACCAGTAATTTGGTCCCCTCATGGCATTTATTTCTCTTATTTTCATGACCTTAGATATAATGGTTCTTACTGCAGATTTATGAATTGGCGGCAAGCCTCGAAACCTTAGTTTTCCTGTTAAAATGAGTTGGATAAGTTCCTTGTAATTTCATAAATATATGACATTTTTTATAACAATAGATGTATTTTTGTAACCAAGACAATGATAAATATGGCCATAAATGGAACCCTAATTCCTATAGGTGGAAATGAAGATAAAGGAATAGAAACAGGTGAACAGTTTCATCTCGAGTTTATTCAGGAAAGTATCCTCTCCAGGGTAGTACGAGAAAGCGGGGGCAGGGAGGCACAAATTGTTGTCATACCCACGGCCTCGAGTATTCCCAAAGAAGTGAGCAACAGTTATTTGAATGCCTTTGGCAAATTAGGATGCAATAATGTACAGATCATGGATATCCGAAACAGGAAAGAGTCTGAGAAACCTGAGAATCTGGAAATTATTGGAAAAGCCCAGTGTGTTATGTTCTCCGGCGGGAATCAGTCCAAAATCACCACAAAAATTGGGAGAACTAAATTACATGAAATTCTTTTGGAACGCTATAGGAAGGATGCATTGGTAATAGCGGGTACAAGTGCAGGTGCCATGTGCATGTCCAGTGAAATGATAGCTGGTGGCAGCAGTACGGAATCTTTCATTAAAGGAGCCGTAAAAATGGATACAGGAATGGGGTTTATTTCAAATTTAATTATAGACTCACATTTTATAAGGCGCGGTCGTTTTGGAAGACTCGCCGAAGCCGTAGCTAAATATCCCCAAATGATGGGAATTGGCTTAGCAGAGGATACAGGACTGGTCATTAAAAAAAGCAGCACTTTTGAAGTAATAGGATCCGGAATGGTTATAATGTTTGATCCAGGAAAGTTAAAGCATAATAACGAAAAAATTCTTAAAATAGGAACTCCCATGTCCCTGATAAATCTCAAAACTCATGTCCTGGCTAACGGGGACCGTTTTAATATGAAGAGAGGCAAGGTTAAAGTGTTACCACTTGATGCACCCTTTCTTACCTCTTAATTCGCATAAATACTGATTTGCTCAGTGCTATCCGATGTCTTGCAGGCCCTGTACATGCCTTCTGTATTAAATGGCATGGCAATATTACCTCGGGCATCAACGGCAATTAAACCACCATCACCCCCAATTCTCGGTAAACGATTTTGGATAACCTCTTCCGCTGCATCCTGAAGCGATAGATTTTTGTATTCCATAAGACAAGACAAGTCATATGCTATCACTCCTCGTATGTAATATTCGCCGCTACCCGTGCAGGAAACGGCACATGTTTTATTATTGGCATAATTCCCTGCTCCAATCATAGGACTATCGCCAACACGGCCAAATTGTTTGTTGGTCATGCCTCCTGTAGAGGTAGCAGCAGCAATATTCCCAAAGCTATCACAGGCGACAGCTCCAACAGTTCCAAATTTAGAGTCTTTATTTCCGGAATGGTCTAACTTAAAACTCTCTGTGCCCCTGATCTCCTGCCACTGTTGGTAGCGAAGTTCATCATAGAAATAGTCTTCATTTTCTAAATGGTAATTAAGTTTTTTCGCAAATTGCATGGCACCTTTAGCGGCCAGGAATACATGTTCACTTTTTTCCATAACATCCCGGGCAAGGCTAATGGGGTTTTTTATTCCACTTACCAAAGACACGGCACCTGCATTCAGGGTTTTTCCATCCATTATAGAAGCATCCATTTCATGTTTCCCCTCGGAAGTGAATACACTTCCTCTTCCGGCATTGAACAAATGTGAGTCCTCAAGTAATTTAACGGATTCCTCTACAGCCTCAACAGCGCATACACCGGATTTCAAAAGCCAATACCCCTTTTGTAAGGCACTTTTTAATGCGGCTCTATACAAATTTTCTTTTTCAGGAGTCATCATTCCTTTGACAAGGGTTCCGGCGCCTCCATGTATAGCAATGGCAATTTTTTTCATAATTCTAAATGGCTCCGATGAACCTATTTCGCATTCTTTTTTTTCAGAATATTTGCAATAATGATTTTGGCATGAATTCTTGAATTTTCAATAAACCATTTATGGGTTTCCATTCCCCCGCAAATTACTCCTGCAAGGTAAATTCCTTCTATGTTAGTTTCCATGGTTTCAGGATTGTAATTTGGTAATTTTTTCTCATCCTCAGATAATTCAATTCCAGCCTTTTCCAGAAATTCAAAGTTTGGTGTATATCCGGTTAATGCCAGAACAAAATCATTTTTAAAGGTAAGAGTTCCCTCCGGTGTATCCAGCACTATTTCCTCATCTCGTATCTCTTTCACCGAGGTGTTGTAATAGGCTTTAATACTTCCTTCTTCAATCCTGTTAATAATATCAGGGCGAACCCAATATTTGACACGCTGGCCTACCTCGTGGCCTCTGATAATCAAAGTTACCTCAGCACCCTTTCGCCAGCATTCAAGGGCGGCATCAATTGCCGAATTACTTGCTCCTATCACAGCCAGTCTTTGACCTGCATAGAAATGCGGGTCCTTGTAATAATGAGATACTTTGGGGAGATCCTCACCAGGAACCTCAAGGAGGTTGGGGAGATCATAAAATCCAGTAGCAATAGTAATATTTGCGGCCAGATATCTATTTTTATTTGTTTCTACCTTAAAATTTTCGACATCTTTTTCTATAGTCTCGACTTTTTCAAAAAGGTGGATATTCAACTTATTAGCCGTAACAATTCTTCTGTAATACTCCAAAGATTCATTGCGTTTTGGCTTTGCTTCATTGCTTATAAAAGGAATGTCATCAATTTCCAGGCGCTCTGAGGAGGAGAAAAACTGCATGTTCACCGGATAGTTAAATAAAGAATTGACTATAGGACCTTTTTCAACAATCAGGTAGCTCAAACCTTTTTTTTGGGCTTCAAGGCCACATGCTATTCCAATGGGCCCACCACCAACAATTAAGAGATCAAATTTATCCATAAATTCCTGCTATAGGAGATAAAATTTAAAGTAAGATCAAGCAAAGGCAAAGCTATGTAATTTATTCGTAAACTGTCATAGGAAATCAATTCTAGCTGTTGTTGTCAATATTGTTTTCAAACATTCTTAATGATTGTATTAATGAAGATTATTTAAAAAATAATTTTAATATAAAAGTAACATGACTTATATCATTCTTTTTACTTTTCATTTAACTGATCTTTATTTAATAATATTTTAAATTAAATAAGTCATGAATGTGAAGATCCAGCTCCCCGTTTCCAATATTATGACCACTAAACTTGTTACACTAAATGTAAAGGACGGCCTGGAGAAGGCTGAGCATTTATTGAAGAAACACAAAATAAGGCATATCCCGGTACTTCAAAATGAAAAGATTATTGGTATGCTTAGTTTAAATGATATACTGCGCATAAGTTTTGCAGATGGGGCTTACAGGGAAGAAGAAAATATTGCTTCCTCTATTTATGAAATGTTTACCATAAGGCAACTAATGATAAGGAACCTGGAGACGGTTTCTCCCGATACAACAATTAAGGAAGTTGCAGAAATACTTATCAATAGAGAATATCATTCATTGCCAGTCGTGGAAGATGGTACGCTAAAAGGTATGGTAACCACTACAGATTTAATTAAGTACCTCCTGAAACAGTGCTAGGTATTGGCAATATTGGCAATATGCGATATTGTCGCCACAGGATCCTGTGAATTGAATACAAAACTTCCTGCAACCAGAACATTTGCACCGGCTTCTACCAGTGCCTTTGCATTCCCAGCATTTACGCCGCCATCAATTTCTATTAAAGTTTTCGCTTTCTTTTCATTAATTAACTCCTTCAATGACCTGACTTTGGTAAAAGTGTTTTCAATAAACTTCTGACCCCCGTATCCCGGATTCACGCTCATAACGCAAACAAGGTCTATATCCGCAATACTGTCTTCCAGGAGGTTTATATTCGTGTGTGGATTAAGGGCCACTCCAGCCATCATGCCTTCGGCTTTAATAGCCTGTATAGTCCTGTTTAAATGCGGGCAGGCTTCGTAATGCACTGTCAGTATATTGGCGCCTAAAGCAGCAAAAGTTTTAATGTACCTGTCAGGATCAATAATCATGAGATGCACATCAAGTGGCTTGGTTGCATGTGCAGCAATACTTTTTAATACCGGCATTCCGTAAGAGATATTTGGGACAAAAACCCCGTCCATTACATCCAGATGATGCCAGTCTGCCCTGCTTGAATTGACCATTTCAACATCCCTTTGCATATTCCCGAAATCAGCCGCGAGGAGTGAGGGTGCTATTCGTACTTTATTCATTATTCAATGCCTGAAAAATTCTGTCACAAAAATAAGTATTCATTCTGGTTTTATGGGGAGCAGTTACATATTACTGCCAATTTATTTCGAATTTTTTTTATGGTAAAGCTCATGTGTTTCATCGGCCCCACTCAGTAAATAGGTAAAGAGATCGGCAATTTCCTTTTCATTCAGTCTGTTTAGCAATCCCGAGGGCATGGGTGAAATTGGAGACAGTTCCTGTTTTACAACAGAAGATTTTAGAAGTTGGACTGTATATGATGTATTAAGAGGATTGGGCATTATTTTAATAGAATCAGCAGTTTCCGAGAGAATTCTTCCCGCTATTTTTTTACCATCTTCAAGATGAAAAAGAGTAAAAGCATATTGATCGGAAATATCATCATTGGGGCTGTATATGGAATATAACAAATCATACCTCCCAAATTTGGCGCCTATCTGAGTCAGGTCCGGTCCGGTTGCACCACCTTCACCTCTCATGCGATGACATAAAACACACAGGGCTGCCTGATAGGCACGTTCCCCATCGGCCAAAGTTCCATTGTAATCACTCATTTTATCACCCCATAGAAACTGGTTTATGGTGCTTCCTGTATAATTCCCACCCGGTCCAATTGGCTGAGGGAGCTCTTCCATAACAGTACTTGGGGAATAAACCCCTGAAAGTTCTTCAAAATATTTTTTTTCTTTTGCAGGCACATTGGCCATGGCCTGAAGCCTGACATTTTCCATGTAAGCTTTAAAGCTCATCCCTCCTTTAGCACTTAAGACATCATAGAACCATAAAAAGTATTTCTCACGAAGTTCTTTGCTCCAGCCTTCGGTTGCATGGCTTAACAGCATTCCGTAGTAAATGGCTTCACTTGGAGGCATTTTTGCAATCACTTCCCTGATTAATGGGCCATATTGTTCACTTCTTAAAGTGGTTTCCTCTGAAAGCATCTGACCGGTGTTATTGGTTTTTTCCGCAGTGTGTTTTTCCAATAAATCGCATAGAATTTTTACAGTGCCATCTGCATTTAAATATAACATAACAGGCGCCAGCTCCCTGTTGAGTGTATTGTCTGAATTTGGGAAATAGGGTTTTAATTTTTTTATGATCGCTTGTTTTGTTCTGGCGTCAGGTTGGCCCATACGGATGAACAAAAGGGAATAGTTTCTTAGAAGGTCTAATTGTTGCTGTAAATTGAGGTCTTCCCAATTTATTTGATTTAATTTATTCAGAATGCTTATCTGTTCTTTTTTTTCTCCCTGCCTTGCTAATGCAATTCCGGCTTCAATGATTTTGACGGGGGATTTTTCCAAAAAATAATTTTCTTTCCACTGATCTATCGGAAGATTTTCAAGCGCAATTCGGGATGCATATCTGATAAATCTGTCATCATGATCAAGATTGGTCCATGAGATTTTAATTGCCTCTTCCGGACTAACGGAAGAATAATTCTCAAGTTGGTGCCTGAGCTGCCTTAATTCTTCTCCTTCATTATTCGGGATGTTTTCTGATTCTGAAATATCTCCCACATAGCTTAATCTGAATAAATGGGAATCCAGTCCTCTTCCACCGGTGGCGAAATAGAGGTTGCCATCAGAACCAGCAATCATATCGGTTAATGGCAAGGGTGTGCCTGATAAAAATTCTTCCCGTGTTGCAGAGTAACTGCTTCCCTTGGGTATAAGGTTAATGTGATAGATTGTTCCGAAACTCCAGTCCATAATAAAAAGTCCGTTATGATACTTTGATGGAAATCTCAATTTGGCACCGGACAATATTGCAGTGGGAGACCCCTGTTCCAGATTATGAACTGCAGGCAGGTTATCCGGATAGTAATCCGGCCATTTGCCGGAACCGGTTCGCCAGCCGTATTCACTTCCAGGAGTCACAAGGCAAATTCGGGTTGGCCTGTACCAAGGCATTCCAATATCCCATTCCATATCAGCATCATATGTAAATAACTCACCGTCCTGGTTAAATGCCAGGTCAAAAGGATTTCGATAGCCGGCCGAAATTAATTCCCATTTTTCGCCCAGGGGATCAAATTTTGCCACCCAGCCACCAGGTGCCTTTATTTCATTTGCGTGTCCGCGTGCATCCAGATAGGGGGTAAACAGATTGTCTTCCCCCCAATTTGTAGGCAGGCGACTATTATTTTTCAGGCGTTCCGGGATAAGTACGTGGTTTCCGGCAATGAAATAGATGGACTCACCATCCGGACTTAGCGTAAAACTATGGGGTCCGTGTTCACCGGATCCCTCCAATTTTAGCAGCATACTAACGTCATTTAGACGACCATCACCATTTGAATCTGTAATTCGATAAACGCCACTACCTCTTTTACCATCTTCTTCCCAATTTTTATTTACGGCTACATACAGACTATTAAATGCCCATAACATGCCATGCGCTTCGCCGATATCAAGATCCAGGCTGTCCACCTTGGTAGGTCGGACTACATCACCTTTTTCAGGCATTTTAAAATAATAGATCTTGCCCCGCTGATCACATCCATAGATAGTCTTATTGGCGCCTTCAGCCAGGGCTACCCATGAACCTTGTTTGTGTGTACTGGGGTGGTATATTTTTTCAAGTACAAAGTTTTCCGGTAAATTAAATTTTATTTCAGAGGTGTCATTCACTTCTTCAGAAGATTTAGTCTGGTTACAGGAAATAAAAATGAATAAAAAACCAATGCAAATAAATCTAATTGAAATTGAATGAAAGGAGGTCATGGAATATGATTTAAATGAATGTATCCTTAATGCTTACTTTCTATAAATATACAGAAATCTACTGGTTCAAATAGTTGAAAAAAAAGATCGATGTGGAAAAGCAACTGAAAAAAGTAAAAATCTTTAGAAAACAATAAATCTCCAACTTTAGGTTTCATCTGGAAAAAGAAATATGTTTTTGAATAGGGGGCAATTATTGATAGAATTATGGTAAAATGAAAAACTCCGGTAATCAGCCGGAGTTTATTCATCAATCAAAAAACGAACAGTCATGATAAACTGTTGTTACTGCTACAAATTACAATTTTTATACCAAAAATCCAATCTATGGAATATTTAACATGTAATTCACATCTCGTTATTTATCCGAGATAAGTTTTTAATATTTTACTTCTGGAAGTATGTTTTAATCTTCTGATTGCCTTTTCCTTGATCTGACGTACTCTTTCTCTGGTAAGGTCAAAAGTTTCACCAATTTCCTCAAGAGTCATAGAATGTTGTCCGGCCAAACCAAAATACAATCTGATAACGTCTGCTTCTCTGGGCGTAAGTGTTTCTAATGCCCTTTCAATTTCTGTACGTAAAGATTCATGTAATAATTCTCTATCCGGGTTAGGGGATTCTCCACTTCGCAGAACATCGTAAAGATTTGAATCCTCGCCGTCAATTAATGGGGCATCCATGGATACGTGACGACCTGAATTTTTCAAAGACTGTTTTACATCTTCTACTGTCATATCCAATTCCTTGGCAATTTCCTCTGCTGAGGGGATTCGCTCATGAGCTTGTTCAAGAAAGGCAAATGTTTTATTGATCTTGTTTATGGAACCAATTTTATTTAACGGCAACCTGACAATACGTGATTGTTCTGCCAAAGCCTGCAATATAGACTGACGAATCCACCATACTGCATAGGAGATAAATTTAAAGCCCCTGGTTTCATCAAAACGCTGTGCTGCTTTTATCAGGCCAAGATTTCCCTCGTTAATTAAATCCGGAAGTGTAAGTCCCTGGTTCTGATATTGCTTCGCAACAGATACAACAAATCGAAGATTGGCTTTTGTAAGTTTTTCCAGGGCCAGCTGATCACCTGCTTTTATGCGCTGTGCCAATTCTACTTCCTCATCTGCGGTAATTAGATCTACCTTGCCAATTTCCTGTAAGTATTTATCTAAAGATGCTGTTTCCCTGTTGGTAACTTGTTTTGTAATCTTAAGCTGTCTCATCTAGGTTTTCCTTTATATGTTAAGTTCAAAGTGCATGGACTGCATATACTTATACGTAAAAAAGTTATAAATGTTACAATTAGGGTATATTAATTTAACTATTTGATTAAATAGCATAAAAAAACCCCTGTTTTAAAGGGGTTCTGAAATATTTAAATGCTAAAATATTTAATCTCTTCGGGGTTTGCGATCTCTGTTTCTGTCGTTTCTACCTCTATCACGATCCCGATTTTCCCTTGGTGGTCTTTCCTTAAAACCTTCCGGTTTTGGCAATAAAGCCTTACGGGAAACTTTTTCCTTCCTGGTTCTTGGGTCCGTTCCTAAATATTTAATATCAAAAACATCACCCATGTTTACAACATCAGTTACATTCTCTGTTCTTTCCCAGGCCAGTTCAGAAACATGAAGTAAAACTTCATTTCCCGGGGCTTCGACATATTCCACTACCGCGCCAAAATCTAAAAGTTTAATCACCTTAACCTCATAGACACTTCCTACTTCTGGTTTAAAGGTAATGGAATCTATTTTTGCCAGTACGGCATCAATACCTGCCTGGTCTGTTCCTAAGATTTCCACAAGTCCTTCTTCCGTTATTGGATCTTCATTAATGACTATAGTGGTACCTGTTGATTTCTGCAGTTCCTGAATCACTTTCCCGCCAGGTCCGATCAATGCTCCTATAAAAGCGCCCGGAATGGTGGTTGTAACCATTTTTGGTGCATGTGCTTTTACACTTTCATTTGGCTGAGCAATAGTTTCAGTTAATTTTCCAAGAATATGGAGTCTTCCTTCCCTTGCCTGCATCAATGCTTTTACCAAAATTTCATAGGACAATCCCTTAACTTTAATATCCATTTGACAAGCGGTTATCCCATCGGCAGTCCCGGTAACTTTAAAGTCCATATCTCCCAAGTGATCTTCATCACCCAGAATATCTGATAATACTGCATATTTGCCGGATTCTGTATCTGTAATTAATCCCATTGCAATTCCGGATACTGGCTTTTTAAGTTGTACCCCTGCATCCATTAATGCCATTGTACCGGAACAAACAGTTGCCATAGAAGAGGAACCGTTACTTTCCAATACTTCAGAAACCACCCGAACCGTATAGGGACAATCTTCAGGGATCATACCTTTTAATGCTCTTTGAGCTAAATTTCCATGACCAATCTCTCTGCGGGAAGTTCCTCTGATGGGTCTTGCCTCACCAGTGGAAAAAGGAGGAAAGTTGTAATGTAAATAAAAAGTTTCTTCTCCCTCGAACGATGGCATGTCTATTTGATTTGCTTCTCTGGAGGTTCCCAAAGTTACAGTTGCCAAAGCCTGCGTTTCACCTCTTGTGAAAATTGCCGAACCATGAGTTGAAGGCAAATAATCCACTTCACACCAAATTGGTCTTATTTCATCAGTCTTTCTTCCGTCAAGTCTTAAACCTTCATTTAAGGTAAGATCCCTCACGGCCGCTTTTTCAGCTTTGTAGTAATACTTGCTGATTAAGTCCCCGATTTCCTGGAGTTCCTCTTCAGAATGAGCAGCTTTAATTTCTTCTTTTATCTCTGCAAATGCTGTAGTCCGTTCATGTTTTGAAGAACCGGCCTTGGCTACTTTATATACCTTGTCATAAGCCAGGTCGTGAACCTTCTTCATCAGGGATTCGTCTTCATTTTCAGTTTCGTATTCACGAACTTCTTTTTTTCCAAAGGCTTCAGCCAGTTTAATCTGTGCAGCACACTGCACCTTTACGGCTTCATGAGCAAATTTGATGGCCTCAACCATTTCTTCTTCAGAAATTTCACCCATTTCACCTTCAACCATCATTACTGAATCCTCGGATGCACCTATGACCATGTCAATATCAGATTCAAGTAATTGCACCCTGGTGGGGTTAATAACAAATTTGCCATTCACTCTGCCAACCCGAACTTCAGAAATTGCACATTCAAATGGGAAGTCTGAAAGTTGAATTGCTGCCGAAGCTGCAAGACCTGCCATTGCATCCGGCATAACGTTGTCATCATGAGACATTAACTGTATCATCACCTGAGTCTCAGAATGATAATCTTTTGGAAATAATGGTCTCAAAACGCGATCTACCAGTCGCATAGTCAAGACTTCTCCGTCACTTGGCCTGGCCTCTCTTTTGAAAAAGCCTCCGGGATAACGGCCTGAAGCCGCAAATTTTTCTCTGTAATCTACCGTCAGGGGAAGAAAATCAACATCACTTTGTTTGTAATTGGAAACTACTGTACACAGCAGCATACAGTTTCCAGATTGTACAACAACAGAACCGTGGGCCTGTTTTGCAAGTTTTCCGGTTTCGATAGAAATCTTTCTACCATCACCGAGGTCAATGACCTCTTTAAATGTTTTTGGAATCATAAATTTTAATTAGAACCTGAATCTTCTTCAGGCTGTTAAACAATGGTCAACCGTCTTACATAGACGGTCTGAGTTGTGTTGTTGTGTTGTTGACCAATGAAAAACTATGTGTAAGCTTTTTGTGTTTGCCCTAAATTCAGGGACTTTTATTTAAAAAAAAGGGGAAGCAAAGCCTCCCCCTTATATTATTTTCTAATGTTCAATTCTTTAATAAGTTCACGGTATTTTTCTATGTCCTTTTTCTTCAGATAATCCAGCAAACTTCTCCTTTTACCAACGAGTTTTACAAGGGATCTTTCTGTATTATAATCCTTATGGTTGTTTTTTAAATGTCCGGTCAAATGATTTATACGATGTGTGAACAATGCAATCTGACCTTCAGCGGAACCTGTATTACCTTCTGAACCACCGTGTTTTTTAAAAATTTCTGCCTTAACTTCTTTTGTTAAATACATTCCAATATTATTTTAAATGATTTTTATGTATCTGATTGATTTTCAATCGAGCGCAAAGATAGTAATAAATTTAGATAAAGCACATCTCATTAATGATTTTTGAAATGCAATTAAACCTTTATGCATAACAGGGATCAAAGTTGAGTAATATTAAAAAAATGATAATATGAAAAATTGTTTAAAAAAATTAAACTTTAAAGGTTTATCCCTCCTGGCAATTGTGTTAGTTGTTTCATGTAACAAAGATGAATCTCCTGAAATCAAAGAAACACAAACCTTTGATGAGGTGCAGCTTAAAGCCAGTGATGAGTCTGAATCAATATCTGAGGAAATCATAAACATTGGAGAAGAGGTTTATGCTACAGATGAAATCCTTAGTACTACCAAAAACTTTTACACTTCTGATTATTTGCCGGATTGTGTAACTGTTACCACTGTGGTCACCGGCACCAGTAAATTAAAAACTATTGATTTTGGCGAGGGATGTGAATTACCTAACGGGAATTTATTGAGTGGGATCATTAAACTAAGTTATCTTAAAGACATGGAAATGGACCAAAAGACTCTTAGTTTATCGCTTGACAATTTTACATTTAACAGAGTATCAGTTGCTGGAAATGCTACGGTGTATCGCATGCGTTCAAATGAAAATGGAAATCCACAGTCTGATGCGGTTGCGGATTTTACAGGGGAATGGCCCGATGGAAATACCGCAAGTTTTAGCGGGAACAGGACCAGAGAATGGATTGAAGGTTTTGGAAGCGGATTCTGGGGCGATAATGTCTTTCTTATCTCAGGTAAAGGAACATACATTGGGAAATTGAATAATGTTTTGATAAAAGAAACTGTAAGCCCGCTAAGAAGAGAATTATCTTGTAGGTTCCTGGTAAGCGGAATTCTGGAAATTTCACGTGACGATGCAACAGCGAGCCTGGATTTTGGTGACGGTAGTTGTGATGCCAGAGCTGTTCTTACGTACCCTGACGGAGAAACGGTGGAAATATTTTTAAGAAGGTTTAAGAACTAAAATTCCTATAAGTGGTTGATTAATAGCCCTGGCTTAATAAGTACGGGGCTTTTTTTATTCCCTGATAGCCTCGTTCTGAATAAGATCTATATAAAGATTGATATTCTTTTTCAGGTCTTTTCTATGAGAAATAAAGTCTAAAAAACCATTTTCCAAAACGAATTCTGCTGTTTGAAAACCTTTGGGTAGTTCCTTTCCTGTAGCTTCCTTAACAACCCTTGGTCCTGCAAAACCAATCAATGCACCTGGCTCAGAAATATTGATATCGCCCAACATAGCATAGGACGCAGTCGTACCACCTGTGGTTGGGTCCGTACAAAGTGAAATATATGGAATTTTAGCTTCGGCCAACTGCGCCAATTTAGCAGATGTTTTGGCTAGTTGCATCAATGACAAAGCCGCTTCCATCATTCTGGCTCCGCCCGACTTGGATATCATAAGAAATGGGATTCCCTTCTTTATAGAATAATCTATTCCACGTGCAATTTTTTCACCGACTACACTTCCCATTGATCCGCCAATAAAAGTGAAATCCATACAACAAACTACCAGATCTTTACCAAGGGACTTCCCGACACCTGTTCTTACTGCATCTTTTAAACCTGTCTTTTTTTGAGCAGCCTTCAACCTGTCTGAATATTTCTTGGTGTCCTCAAATTTAAGCGGGTCCTTCGAGGATAATTTAGCGTCTAATTCGCGAAATTTGTTATTGTCAAATAAAATTTCGAAATATTCTTTACTTCCAATTCTGACATGGTAATCATCTTCAGGACTGACATAAAAATTTTTGGCTAATTCTTCAGATTCAACAATCTTCCCCGTCGGGGATTTATACCATAAACCTTTAGGTGTATCTTTTTTCTGCTCCGTCGCAGTTTGTATACCTTTTTCTGTTCTTTTAAACCAGGCAGTCATTGGAATGTATTTTAATACTAAAAGTTACCTACAAGGTATTAATATTGTTTAGATCTTCAAAAGCTTTTTTTAATCTGTCGATAAAGGTCTTTTCACCTTCTCGAAGCCAAACTCTTGGGTCATAGTATTTTTTATTCGGTTGATCGCCTCCATCAGGATTCCCGATTTGTGATTGTAAATAAGCCGATTTGTCCTGGATGTAATCCCTGACTCCGGCCATGAAAGCATATTGTAAATCGGTATCAATATTCATCTTTATGACTCCATATCCAATAGCCTCCCTAATTTCTTCCACGGTTGACCCAGAGCCACCATGAAAAACAAAATCTATATGATTGTGCTCAACACCGTATTTTTCAGTAATATGCACTTGCGAATTCCTAAGTATTTTGGGAGTTAACTTCACATTTCCTGGTTTGTACACACCATGAACGTTTCCAAATGCCGCAGCTATGGTAAATCTGGGGCTAATTTTAGACAATTCTTCATATGCATAAGCCACTTCCTCGGGTTGGGTATATAATTTTGAATCATCAACATCCGAATTATCTACTCCATCTTCTTCACCTCCCGTAATGCCCAATTCAATTTCCAGAGTCATATCCATTTTGCTCATCCTTTCAAGATATCCTTTACAAATGGCAATGTTCTCTTCAATAGGTTCTTCAGATAAATCTATCATATGAGAGCTAAAAAGCGATTTGCCTGTCGCTGCAAAATGTTTTTCACTGGCGTCCAAAAGCCCATCTATCCAAGGCAATAACTTTTTCGCGCAATGATCAGTATGAAGAATAACAGTGGCACCGTAAGCTTCAGCCAACTGATGTACATGTTTTGCTCCTGCGATGGCACCTTGTATGGCGGCAAGTTGACCTTCATTGGACATGCCTTTGCCTGCATTAAACTGTGCGCCACCATTTGAAAATTGAATAATCACGGGTGAATTTAAAGCTGCTGCAGTTTCCAATACTCCATTAATAGTATTTGAGCCTGTTACATTAACCGCCGGAAGGGCAAATCCATTTTCCTTGGCGTAATTAAAAATATGTTGAACTTCGTCACCGGTAGCTACTCCAGGTTTAATTGTATGAGACATAATTTTGTAGTCTGTTAGATTATTATGAATTGTGGCAAATGTAGTAAAATAATTAAAGGTCTAAAAAGGATAATTTATACCAATTTGAATTACAGAGTTTGCAAAATTATAGTCTCTAAACCATCTTTGGCCTGGTAATTCAGCGGGATTATAAGTTTTAAAGCCCATATCCAGGCGTAATACAAAATAGGAGAAGTCATACCTTATTCCCATTCCCGTGCCAAGGGCTATTTCGGAAAAAGATTCAAAACCCTTAAATATAGCCGCAGGATCCTGTACATTATCCCAGACATTCCAAATATTACCGGCATCGGCAAATACTGCGCCCTTAATATTTCCGAATATAGGAAACCGATACTCCAAATTAAGGGCTATTTTCATGTTTGCCTCATTAAAATCATTAATGTTATCAGTGGATCCCGGTCCCAAAGAATAAGGGAACCATGCTCTGTTGTCATTGGACCCACCTGCAAAATAACTTCGAACAAATGGAACACTATTAGCGTTTCCGTAGGGCACGGCAATACCGAAAAAGCTTCTGAATGCAAGTACATTGGATCTGGATAGATCCCAATGTTTTGTATATTCAAATTCTGTTTTTATATACTGTGAATAAGGTACACCGAAGACGGTCAGATCTCCGTTTTCGTTTTCGTCAAAAGGGATGATATAGGACATTGCAGATAATATAGCTCCGACACTTTCAACTTTAAATCGGAAGGAATAAAAACTGTTGTCATTAATATTCGTCCTGTTATTTTTATTAAATGTGTAGCTGGAGGCAAAAATAAGGTTGTTTTCAGTTAACCTGATTCTTCGTTCCTCAATGCTTGCCACATCTTCTTTATCCTCCGGATCAGAAGGTACTTCATCATTTAAAATGGCATCTGTAAATCCTGTGGTTCCTTCAGGAATAATCAATTCCGGCCCGTCCGGTCCTTCCGGCATAATGAAAAAGTCCTGTAATGCCGGGTCATCCGCATAATCCACAGCAATATCATTTAACCGTCCATAGGTGCTTTGATATACGTTGTAAAAACGATCCGGATTGAGATTATTGACAAATTGAATGTTTAATAATTCTACAGTATTTTTATTAAATCTATCGGTTGTCCAGTTATAACCTAAAATGGTATTTAAAGTCTGTTTATCCAGCCCAATATTTTTTTGAAAACTTGTTCCAACTGAAACCCTGGTCTGTGGGAGCTTATAATAAGGAATTATCTTCTTCCAGTTAAAAAACGGAAACCAGATTCTGGGGAAGGTGATGTTGACATCGGCACCTACTTCTGAAAAGAAATTTTCAGTAGTACTTTCATCACTTAATAAGCCAAAACTACCCCCAACCGACAAACTGAGAGTTTCCGCACCGCGGAAAATATTCCTTGAAATCAGGGAAGTACTAAAACCAAAGCCCAATGTTTTAATGTTAGAGTGTGAAATATCAAAATCAACAGCCCATGAAAATTTTGGTCTTGTTGCTAAAAAAATGTCAGTTGTAAGTTTCGTTTGCGTACTATCCTCAGTAAAAAGTATATTGGGGTATTTAAAAGTATTTAAATTGGTAATACGTCTGTATGTACGAATTTTATCTATATCCCTGTATAGACTATCTTTTTCGAGAAAAATGGCGTCTGCCAATGCCTTGGGCCTGTAGCGCAATTTGTCTTTGTAATAAATAGTATAATTGTCGTATTCAATTGACTTTAGTGTAGACTTATCTTCTGTGTAACTGTAATCCGGATAGATGTTGATCTGGTCAAGGTTGTACACCCTATATTCAGAAGTCGTTATTGTGCTGTCTCCCCGTCTTCTAAGGTCACCAATGTTGAGTTCTACACTCATTTTTTGATCGTCGTTGGCCCTGGTAGTGTCTCTAAGGATATTATAGGCTATTGAACTTTCCTGGAAATTATATACCCCTGTATTCCTAAAAAGTTCTGTAAGTCTTTCCCGTTCATTGTTGAAATCAACAAGATCAAATTGTTTGTCCTTTTGTACATAGGAATCACTTTCATTAAGTGAATAAAGCGAATCAATGACCGGTGAGGTGATATCCCGGGAAATTGAATCTACCATAAACGGTTTGCCCAGGGCAATCTTGTAATTGATTTCAGCCCTTTGCTTCCTTTTTGTGCTATCTATCTCAAAAGATGTGGTGTTATTAAAATATCCCTTGCTTCCATAAAAAATACTTAAACGCTCCAATGATTTTTTCGTTTTCAGGCTATCTACAATGGAAGGAGCTTCACCAATTTTTTTAAACCATTCACTATACCCTTTTACCAAAAAAGATTCACCTAATCTGTTAACCTGTTTCCTGGACAACATTTTTGTGAGATTTTCTTCCCTGTTTTCCTTTTTATAAAGCCAGACCAGAAAAGTGGAATCGGGATTTTTTTTGGCTAAATTGTAAATGTTAAGTCGCAAAGGATAACCTAATAAAGTACTGTTAGGTTCCTGTAATACAAGACTTTGAATATCTTCACTCTTGACTTTTTCACTATTTACGAAGATGTTGTTCTTTGTTAACAAAAGTTCATCCTCTTCTACCCTCTTTAAGGTATTACAGGAAGCGAATGCAACAATAAGCAAGAATAAACCTATTTTTGCTATATTCTTTTCGTAACTCCGAAGGGTCTTCATAGAAGCCAAAAATACATTATTTGAATGGTTGTTAAAAGTCAATTAAAATTTATAAAAAGCTTATATCAAAAAAAGTACCGAATTCAAAATGGACTTTTTGTGGTGGAAGGGATAAAGGCGGTTTCAGAGCTTTTGAATTCAAAATTTAAGACACATAGTATCTATACTGTTGACAGGGAATTCAAGACCGACAGGAAGACCGAGGTTTACTATATAACGGAAAAAGATTTGTCCAGAATAAGTTCTCATAAAAGTCCAAATAAGATACTTGGAATCTTTGAAATTCCGGCAGCGACGGCCATAGATTATTCAGATTGGGTGGTTGTGTTGGACGGGATACAGGATCCCGGAAATTTAGGAACTATTATAAGGCTATGTGACTGGTTTGGGATAAGACATTTGATTTGCTCTCCCGATACTGTGGATTGTTATAACCCAAAAGTCCTGCATGCAACTATGGGTTCAATTGCCAGGGTGAATATTGTATACACCGATATCGCAGAACTTCTTGATAAAAACAAGAATATGGTTCTTGGGACTTACATGAACGGAAAATCTGTTTATTCAGTGAATCTCCCTGAAAAAGGACTTTTGGTTTTAGGAAATGAAGGCAGCGGCATATCCGAAAAAACAGGACTTCTTATAGATGATAAAAACAGAATTGGTATCCCTCAATATGGTAAGAAGACCACTGAAAGTTTAAATGTGGCAACTGCTGCGGCTATATTTTTAAGTGAAATTAGGAGATCCTGCGGCTAGGTATTAAAGAAGATATTACTCTAAAGTAGAAAGATTCAAAAATGTTGCAAATAATTTTACTTATTCGAAAGTAAAATTAACGAAAACTCCCCTCGTTTTCATGGCATCTATATTACCGGTCCACGGACTATTGGGATCATTATCTGGCACTAATTCATTACTTAATGCAAAGATTCCCCTTACAGAAGGTGAAAATTTAAAATATTCCGTGTAGAAATCAATTCCAAATCCAATTTCCCAATTATAAACCGTTTTGGTCATTCGAAAAGTCCCACTACTGTTATCGTCGGGGCTATTTTCATTACTGGCCAAATTTAAAGAGGCAGATAGCCCTCCAATAATAAAAGGTTTCCAGTTACCTAATCTTCGTGCACTTACTTTTAAAAGTAAAGGAAAATTGATGTAAGTAGATTTCACATCCCTTATGGCATCATTTTCATCTGCAAATCCACTATAACCTAGTGTTCTTTTAGTGTAAAACAATCCGGGTTCAAAGCGAAGGTCTAAAAATTCGTTAATCCGCATTTCGCCAATCAAACCTACATTAAAGCCAATAGATGTAGCGACAAGGACATCATCCAGGTCGTTCTTGTACTCAAATTTGAAGTCAAATTGATTAAATCCGAGAAAATATCCCCAATTTAAAAATGCCTTATCTTCATTTTCAAGATTTATGACAGGTTTTTCTTTAAATTGAGCAAGCACTGGACCTGTTACTATCCAAAAGAAACCTATTAGAAAAACCAAGCTATATTTCATTCTTCTATTTTGTAGCGATATATATAGATGCCACCCCAAATGTCTGTGGCCTATTCTCCATAGCTATAAACCCAATTTTCCCTAAAATATTGTTGAAGGCCGGTCCGTGAGGAAAAACCGCGGCAGATTCCGAAAGATAGGTATAGGCGGAGCGGTCTTTGGAGAATAGTTTTCCAATTAATGGGAGGATGTTTTTTGTATAAAACCAATACCCTTCCTTATAGGGAGATTTGGCCGGCACAGAAGTTTCGAGGACTACGAAAGTTCCGGAAGGTTTTAAAACGCGATATATCTCCGACAAACCTTTTTCCAGATTTTCAAAATTTCTTACCCCAAATGCCACCGTAACGGCATCAAAACTTTGGTCCTTGAACGGGAGGTTTTCACTGTCTCCAACCATCATTTCAATGGTGGAATTTAAACCCTTATCCGCCACTTTCTTTTTTCCTACCTCCAGCATGCCCCTGGATATATCCAAACCTATTATTTGTTCTGCCCCGGTATTGATCAGATTTATAGCCAGATCCCCTGTTCCGGTCGCTATATCCAATATATTTTTAGGTTTTTTCTTTTTTAAAATTTCAACTACCCTACTTCTCCATTTTATATCTATGCCAAATGAAATTACCCGATTTAATCCATCATAACTTCCGGAAATTGTGTCGAACATTTGGGTGACCTGTTCTTTCTTTCCCAGCTCGGATTTTTTATAGGGTTTGATTTTTTTGGACATGGCGTAAATTTTCGGGTAAAGATAGTATAATGCTTGCTTTACGGATGAGTCTGAATACAGATAATCTAAATCGACGTATTATACTATTTTGCCAGCCAAGTTAGACATATATCAAAATAAATTTATGTAGTTTTGCTATGCAAACTTTGCAAATTCATGCTTCATGGGCTTCTATGGCTTCTATTTTTTAAAATTGACTCCGTTACATAACATTCGTACTCTTAAAATTAATAAATACTAATAATGAGGATTATTATTGCTGGGGCAGGCGAAGTAGGTTTTCATTTAGCGAAACTGTTATCCTATGAATCCCAGAACATTACCCTGATTGATTCTAATAAGGAAAGTTTAACCTACGCAGACAATCATTTAGATATTAAAGTGCTAAAAGGTGATGCCACCTCTATTTCTATACTAAGGGATGCCAAAGTGGAAAGTTCCGACCTTGTAATTGGTGTAACTTCTTCAGAAACCACCAATATTACACTCTGTTTATTAGCTAAACAATTGGGGTGCAAAAAAACGATTGCCAGAATTTCAAATATTGAATTTATTGATAACAAGGAGCTGATAAATTTTTCTGAAATGGGAATTGATGAGCTGATCTCACCAGAAGAGCTTGCGGCAACTGAAATTCAACTTCTGTTAAATCAGTCAGCTTTTTTTGACACCTATGAATTTGAGGAAGGAGTCTTAAGAATGGTTGGCGTTTCCTTACCTCCGGGTGCTCCATTTATTGGTTTGTCTGTCAAAGCAGCAGCGGGAATATTTCCCGGAATACATTTTATGCCTATTGCCATGCAAAGGGTAGGGACTCAATTTACACTTATACCCAGAGGGGATACAATTTTTAAGGACAATGACCAGGTGTATTTTGTGACCGACAAGGAAGGAGTAGATGAGCTTTACAAGTTAGCAGGCAAGAAAAAGGAAGAGATAAAAAATGTAATGATTTTAGGAGGAAGCAAAGTTGGTTTTAACACAGCCAGGGATCTTTGCGCTAAGGATTTTAATGTTAAGTTAATAGAAAAAAACAAGGAAAAAGCCTTTGATATCTCTGATAGTCTGCCGAATGTACTTGTAATTAATGGAGATGGCAGGAATGTGGAGTTATTGCAGGAAGAAAGTTTGGAATCCATGGATGCTTTTATAGCGGTTACCGGCAATTCTGAAACTAATATTATGTCTTGTCTGATGGCAAGATCAAAGAACATAAAAAAAACAATCGCCCTGGTGGAAAATGTGGACTACTTTCAACTCTCCCAGTCCATTGGTGTTGATACCCTGATTAATAAGAAATTACTTGCTGCCAATAATATTTTCCGCTATATAAGAAGAGGCGAAGTAGTTGCTCTAACGCGTTTAAATAACCTGAATGCTGAAATTCTGGAATTTGAAGTAAAAGCCACCTCTAAGGTAAATGGAGAAAAAATACGTGAATTAGACTTTCCCAGGGCAGCAATTATTGGTGGAATTGTAAGAGATGGTGCAGGACATATAGCTCTTGGAGATTTTAAGATTCAGGAGGGGGACAGGGTAGTGGTTTGCTGTCTGCCTGATGCCATATCAAAAATTGAAAGGCTCTTTTTATAATGACAGGGTTAAATTACAGAATAATTATCCACCTCATGGGTTTGCTGTTACTATTTAATGGCGGATTCATGCTTTTTGCTGCTTTGGTTAGTGGGATTTATGACGATGGTGCCACCCTGGATATTACTTTGGCAGCAATTTTTACCTTACTGCTCGGAACTTTAGCCATGTTTTATACCAGAGGCCATGATAAAGAAGTAAAAAAGAAAGAAGGTTATATAATAGTTACACTTGGCTGGATTGTCATGTCCGCTTCCGGAGTAATGCCCTATATTTTTTCAGGAGCTATACCTGATATAACAAATGCATTTTTTGAAACTATTTCGGGATATACAACTACAGGGGCCTCAATTCTGGATGACATTGAATCTATTCCAAAAGGGATTCTCTTTTGGCGTAGCCTAACACACTGGATAGGTGGTATGGGTATAATTGTCCTTGCCATAGCAATTCTTCCTTTATTGGGAATTGGGGGAATGCAATTATTTTCAGCTGAAGCTCCAGGTCCGAATGCAGATAAATTACATCCTAGAATTACAGATACAGCAAAAAGACTTTGGTTAATTTACGTTGGATATACTGCAGCAGAAACTATTTTACTACAAGCAGCGGGGATGTCTTTTTTTGATGCAATAAACCATTCAATGGCTACCTTATCCACAGGTGGATTTTCAACTAAAAATGCCAGCCTTGCTTATTGGAGCAACCAACCAATAATCCAATATATTGTTATTTTATTTATGTTTCTGGCCGGCAGTAATTTTGTCTTGAGTTATTTTGCTTTTAAAGGTAAAATTCAAAAAATGCTGAGAGATGAAGAGTTTAAATTTTATGGTATTTTAATTCTGATTTTCACAATAATTTCTGCTTTGGTAATATACTTCATGGCAAATGTTGAGGTTTCCGATTATTATCCCATGCCATACGGTAAAGCTGAAAGTTCTTTCAGACACGCATTATTTCAAATAATTGCGGTTATTACCACTACAGGTTTTGTAACAGCTGATTTTACAGCCTGGACACCCTTTTTAACTGTTTTCTTTTTTGGATTGATGTTTATGGGTGGTTCAGCAGGATCCACCGCTGGAGGTATTAAAGTGATGAGGCATATTCTGATTATTAAGAACGGGCTTCTGGAATTTAAAAGAACCTTGCATCCCAATGCCGTTATTCCGGTAAGATTTAATAATAGAACGGTAACCGAACATATAGTGTATAATGTAATTGCTTTCTTTGTCCTTTACATGTTATTGTTTATTATTGGTGCTTTGGTACTTAGCTTTTTGGGCCTTGATTTTGTTTCTGCAATTGGTGGTGCGGCATCCTCTCTTGGAAATGTTGGACCTGCATTTGGCAGCCTGAATCCGGTGAGCAATTATAATAGTATACCTGCTCTGGGAAAATGGTGGTGTGGATTTCTTATGCTCGCCGGCAGATTAGAACTATTTACAGTGCTCATACTTCTTAATCCTTATTTCTGGAAAAGGGTATGACATTGCATAAATAAGGTTAGACTATAATTTGAGTCTAGACTACTGCTTTTATCCTTTTTACAGCTTCTCTTAATTCATCTTCCGAGGCAGCATAAGAAATTCTTATGCAGTTGGGATTGCCAAAAGCTTCGCCGGTTACGGTTGCCACATTGGCCTTTTCAAGCAGATATAAGGCAAAATCAGATGCATTATTGATTGTGGTGCCATGAAGCGTCTTTCCAAAGAAACTGGAAATATCAGGAAATACATAAAAGGCGCCTTCGGGTACATTTAAACTAAATCCATTTATATCCCCCAGAAGCTGCAATAAGATATCCCGCCTCTTATGAAATTCGTCAATCATGAATTGAATTTTACTGACAGGTGCATTAAGAGCCTCAATAGTTGCGCGCTGTGCAATAGCATTTGCACCGCTTGTAATTTGCCCCTGAAATTTAGTACAAGCCTTGGCGATCCATTCAGGTGCACCTATATAGCCAATTCGCCATCCTGTCATGGCAAATGCCTTAGAAACACCATTTACAGTTATGGTTCTGTCATACATTCCATCGATAGTTGCAATACTCGCATGTTTACCTCTGAAATTAATGTGTTCGTAAATCTCATCTGAAACAACAAGGATATCCGGATAATTTCTCAATACACCGGCTATACCTTCCAATTCTTTCTGGCTATAAACAGATCCACTTGGATTACAAGGAGAACTGAACCAAATCATTTTTGTTTTGGGGGTGATAGCCGTCGCCAGTTGTTGCGGGGTCATTTTAAAATCTGATTCTATACTGGTAGAAACCTCAACCGGAACACCTTCTGCAAGTTTGACTATATCGCTATAGCTAACCCAATAAGGAGCAGGTAAAATTACTTCATCTCCTTTATTGATTATTACCATTGCCACATTGGCCAGGGATTGTTTTGCCCCTGTTGATACCACAATTTGGTTTAATCCGTAGTTCAGGTTATTATCTCTTTTAAATTTATTTGCTATAGCCTGTTTAAGATCAGCGTAGCCATCTACCGGAGAGTAACTACTGTAGTTATCATCAATTGCTTTTTTTGCTGCTTGCTTTATAAACTCGGGTATATTGAAATCCGGTTCACCCAGACTTAGACCGATAATATCTTTCCCCTCGTTTCTTAATTCTCTTGCTTTTGCGGCCATAGCCAGAGTGGCCGAAGTAGACATGTTCTTTATTCTATCGGATAAAAGGTTGCTCATTCTTAGGATAAATTTACTGGTATTGTAATACAGGCTTTTTGCCTAATTCTTTTAAGTGTCTGAAATGCGAAATTATGGCTTTTCTGGTAGTTTTATATTCGTTATAGGGTAAATTAAATTCTTTTGCCGTTTGTTTAACAATTTTGGAAATTTTTGTGTAATGAATATGGCTGATATTTGGAAATATATGATGTTCTACCTGATGATTTAAACCTCCTGTAAACCAATTTACAATCTTGTTTTTAGTGCCAAAGTTAACAGTCGTCAGCAATTGATGTATAGCCCAGGAATTTTTCATGGTACCGTCTTTTTCGGGTAAAGGTGTTTCAGCCTCATCTACAACGTGTGCCAATTGAAAAACCACACTTAGAATTACACCTGCCACATAATGCATTATAAAAAAGCCGATTAAAATTTTCCACCACGCTATATCTAATATCAGCATAGGCAAGAGTATCCATATGGTTATATAAATCATCTTGGTGGCGACTAAAAGGCTCCAGTTCAAGAAAGGATTGGGGAACTTACCATAGGACAACTTACGTTTTGTATAGCGGTACATTTGCATAAAATCTGTAGTTATTGCCCAATTAAAGGTTAATAGTCCATAAAGGAATAAGGAATAGTAATGCTGAAATTTATGAAACCGGTGCCATTTGGCATGTTCTGAAAAACGCAAAATTCTTCCCGCCTCAAGGTCTTCATCGTGACTATGGATATTGGTATAGGTATGATGCAAGACATTATGTTGCACCTGCCAGTTATAAACGTTTCCAGCCAAAATATAAATACTGCTCCCCATTATTTTATTCACCCATTTTTTAGTGGAGTAGGAACCGTGATTTCCATCGTGCATAACATTCATGCCCACGCCTGCCATTCCAACTCCCATGGTTATGGTTAATAACAGATTGGCCCAGTTAGGTAAATTCAAAGTCAAAATAATAAAATAAGGAGCCAGAAAAAGAGCGAACATAATAGCTGTTTTCAAATACAATCGCCAATTTCCGGTTTTCTTTATTTCATTTTCCTTAAAATAATCATTGACTCTTTTATTCAAGGTTTTAAAGAACTGCGCAGAATCTTTTCGGGAGAACTTAATCGTGGTTGAATCCATAGATAGAAATCATTTGTGTAAATATAACGTAATATCTTGCTTTATAATACTCTCTGATTGCCATAATTAAAAATTTAGATTGTTGGCGAAAGTATTATTTTTGGCAAAACACAAAGGTACATATGCAAGCTGAGATAATATTTAAATATTTTCCCAATTTATCAGAAATTCAGAAAGAGCAGTTTACACGCCTGGAATACTTATATAAAGACTGGAATAAAAAAATAAATGTGGTGTCAAGGAAGGATATAGATGAACTCTATTTGCGTCATGTATTACATTCTTTGGGGATAGCTAAAATTCAATCTTTTAAAAAAGGGGCCACTATTTTGGATGTGGGTACCGGAGGTGGTTTTCCGGGCATTCCCCTGGCTATACTTTTTCCAGAATCCCATTTTACATTAGTGGATGCTATTGGAAAAAAAATCAAAGTTGTAGAAGAAGTGGTTAATGGCCTGGAACTGGAAAATGTTTCTGCTTTGCACAGCAGGGTAGAAGACCTGGATGACCAGTTCGATTTTATAGTTAGCAGGGCGGTAGCAGCCATGCCTACCTTTGTCAGATGGGTTCAGGGCTGTATCAGGAAAAAATCTGTACATGAACTTCAAAACGGGATCCTCTATTTAAAAGGAGGCGACTTATCCGAAGAGTTGAAAGATTATAGAAATGTAAGAATATTTGAGTTGTCCAAATTCTTCGAAGAGGATTTTTTTAAGACCAAAAAAGTGGTCTACCTGCCAATGAAGTATAAAGGCAGGAGTTAAAGCATCAACATCATGTTAAATGAATACCTGTCAGAACTTAAAATGACCAGCTATTGAAGCGTATGGTTTTAGAATTTTAATTTCAAACCGGATGCAGTAGCAGTATTCATATTGGCCCCCTTAAGAAGGTCTGTCTTATATTTCGCAGGAACATGCTGCCAGCCATCATAGACTTTGCCATCTATATAATATCTGTTAGAATCCTCGGTCATGCTGGTTGCACTCATCAATTTGTAGTAAGATACAGGCGCATTTTGTCCAGCGCTATCACCATGAAGAACGAGCTCAAGAACACCATCACCGTCAATATCAGACTGGATCCAATTTAATTCCAGTATTTTATTATAGGTACCATCAGACATCATTGCGCTGATGTTGTTGTTAAAGTCGTCTATTATTTTTTGCGCATCAGGAAGGCTCTTTAATATGGCCAGATGAAGGGGCTGTACCAAAAAAGCTTCCTTTCCTATTTCCAGAAACCTGCTAATATCATTCAGTTGATAGGTAAGTAAATAGGATATCAGCAATTCATCCACCAACATATAATCAGTCTTGAAAGTCAGGAGTTTCTCTAGATTTTCCTGATCATTTTTACCCGGAATAAGTATGGCATCCAGAGTGCTGTATACAGAAGTACCATAGGCGTAGCCCGAAATTATGGCAATTCTTTTGTCTTTTAATTCTTTTAAGGATTTGGCACTTACATCACTACCTTTTCTACCCACTAATATCAATCGGTTTTCAAGATAGGGTTCTGAATAAAGCAAATAATTTTCCCGGTCAGCCGTTTTCCATAAAGTAGGACTGCCCTGGAATGTATGGGAGTTAATTCCATCCATTACCGCATCAAATTCTATTATGGTCAGTTCCATTTCCACACCTCCGCGTAAGAGTCCCTCCCGAACTAATTCAAGAGCGAAGCCTTTTTCTCCTTTAACATCAGAAAAGGGAGGCCATATTTCGGCGGCCAAATTTATATTTTGACCCTGCGAATACAGACATAAAACCGGAAGGGTAAAGAATAGTAGTAGCAATTTTTTCATGGTTGCCCGTGTGTCTTTAACTGATAAAAGTGCCTTTATATAAATCAATCAGGACACAAATTATACTAAAAAAAGAAACAATAGGTCATTTCGCCCTTAATTTTTAAACATCAACCTAATAGGTCCCTATTTTTTATTGTGAGAAACTTGAACGTAATTAAATAATAATTCCTTCAATTTTTAGCCTAAAAACGGGTAGCGATAATCCTCAGGGGTTACAAAAGTTTCTTTTATCAATCTTGGGGAAACCCAGCGCAGCAAATTTTGGGCGGAACCTGCCTTGTCGTTTGTCCCTGAAGCCCTGGCGCCACCAAAAGGTTGTTGTCCAACCACCGCACCTGTAGGTTTGTCATTTATATAAAAATTTCCAGCGCAGTTCTGCAGTGTTTTAGTGGCTTCATCAATTGCGTATCGGTCTTTTGCCAATACAGCACCTGTAAGTGCATATTCAGATGTATTATCTACCAGTTTAAGCGTTTTGGACCAGTCCTTATCCTCATAAACATATACCGTAACTACGGGTCCAAACAATTCGGTTTCCATAGTTGAATAATGAGGATCTGTAGTGAGTATTACTGTAGGTTCTACAAAATACCCCTTGGATTTATCATAGCTGCCACCTACAACAACAGTGGCCTCCTTATCCTTTTTAGCCTGCTCAATGTATGAAGCTAATTTGTCAAATGAGCCTTCGTGTATTACCGCTGTAATAAAGTTACTCATATCTTCAGGAGATCCTGGCGGATTGAATGATTCCACATCTTTCTTAACCAAAGCCAGTATTTCAGTGGAAGTCGACTTTGGTAAATACACCCGCGAGGCTGCACTGCATTTTTGGCCCTGGAACTCAAATGCACCCCGGGTAATTGCAGTGGCCACCTGTTGTGGTTTTGCTGTTGGGTGTGCAATTATAAAGTCCTTTCCGCCGGTTTCGCCGACAATTCTTGGGTAGGTTTTATAGCGGTCAATATTATTTCCTATTTGTTTCCATAATGATTTAAAAACATGGGTACTGCCTGTAAAATGAATTCCCGAAAAGTCAGCACTGGCCAAAACAGTTTCAGTAATCATGACCGGATCACCGTAAATTACATTGATTACTCCATCGGGCAGACCGGCTTCCTTAAAAATGTCCACAATTATTTTAGCAGAAAAGATCTGGCTATCACTAGGTTTCCATACCACAACATTACCCATCATTGCTGCGCTTGCCGGAAGATTACCGGCTATTGCCGTAAAATTAAATGGGGTAATGGCATATACAAAACCCTCCAGGGGCCTGTATTCCACCCTATTCCAGATTCCATCTGAGGATTCCGGTTGTTCGGCATAAATCTGGGCCATATAGGTCACATTAAACCTGAGAAAATCTATAAACTCACAGGCGGCATCTATTTCTGCCTGATGTATGGTTTTTGATTGTGCGAGCATAGTAGCGGCATTGATTTTAGCTCTGTAAGGCCCGGCAAGAAGATCGGCCGCTTTCAGGAAAATACTTGCTCTTTGTTCCCATGGCAAAGATGCCCAGGCAGCTCTTGATTTAAGTGCATTTTCAATAGCAAGACTCACATGACTTTTTTCTGCAAGATGATATTTACCCAAAAGGTGTTTATGATCATGCGGAGGCGACATGGTTCGGGTATAAGATGTAGTTATTTCATCACTTCCAATATATAAAGGCACTTCAACGCTTCCATTAAAGTATTCCCTATATTGTTTTAAAACTTCATCTCTTTCAGGAGTTCCGGGAGCATAACTCTTTATTGGTTCATTAATTGCCAGTGGGACCTCAAAAAAACCTTTACCCATAATACTTTTGTTAGTTAAATTTACAAGTCAAAGGTACTAAAACCCCTGACGTTTATAAAATTAAAACAAGGTAAAAGGAGACATTAATTCAGAGCGAAAGGAGCACTGAATTTAAAAGATGGGATGTAAACTCTGAATTTTTCAGTAGTAGTGAAATTTACCATATTATAATGCCCTTTCATTGCCCCAAGAGGAGATGCAAGCAGGCAGCCAGAACTGTACGTATGAGATTCTCCGGGTTGAATTACCGGTTTTTTCCCGATAACTCCTTCACCATCTAAAACTTCAAAATCATTTAAGGCATCATATATTTGCCAGTGCCTTGAGGTTAGCTGAACAGAATCCTTACTTTGGTTTTCAATAGTAATAGTATAACCAAAAGCAAAATGCATTTTATAGTTTTTAAAGAAGGTTCCCTCAAAACTGGTATTTACTGAAATTTTTATGCCTTTTGTTACTTGTGTAATCATCTTTTTCATGCTAAAAAATAACGGGGTTTCTCAATAAGAGTAGCATTTCCGTTATATCTGCTAAAATAAAAAAAATCGGTTTAAGCCGGCTTTATTTAACAATAGTTTTACTAATAGGCTCAAATGCAAATTTTCCCATAAATAATTTTTCAAGTAGGCAGAAAAACCAAATTTTTATCAATTGTCCTAAAATAAAAAATCAAGTTCTAAGCAAAGCTAGGAGGCCAAGATAGATAATAGAAACTAAATTTGAAAACTTCGGATTGTTTTATCGGTGTATGTGTATTTTTTTCTGATGTATTTCTATGCGATGAAGCTTTTAAAATTAGCTAAGTGGTGGATTTTAGCGTTTAGTAAAGTTGCAAATTCAGATTCAGGAGAGAAGGAAAACGCCAACCATATTAATATACCGGCTTATTAATTCAATATTTTAAATTAATGCAGGCTAATGACCTTTGATAATTTCCACAAACCATTATCATTTTTCCATACAATAATGAATTTACTTGGTGATGCTATTGCCTCAGGTTCTTGATTATTATAAAATTTATGATACCCAATTTCAACGGCCCCATAATTGTAAATAGGATACACTTCAATACTGTTTTCTACTATTTCTCTGGTTACTTTTCCGCAAATGTTTTTTGATATGGCCTCTAATACTTCCTGTTTGGATGTAGTTAGCCCTCCTTTATCATGAAAGAATTCCAAATTATCTGAGTATAAAAACGCTTGTTTTTCCAAATCACATGAGTTATAGGCATCGAAGTATTCTTTGTCCATTGAAACTATAGTGGTATATAATTCCTTGTCAGCCGGAATATATGCTCTAATAAGTGAATCATTCGCCACTTCTTGTGCTGAACAGGTGGAATGACAAACTGGGATTAATGCAATGCTGAAAATTAGAATAAAATTATATTTCATTTAATATTTTTAAATTTTCAATTAGGAATAAATGGCGGATTGTTAGCTTCTAAGTAAAAGTACCACGGTTTATTAACGGCTATGCTAATTATTATCTTAGTTTTAATTACGGTCAGCAACACATTCAAGAGATTATTTTTGTTACAATTTAATTAAATAAACCTGGAATGAATTTCATTCTTTTTGTAATTACTTTGGTTTGAAAATATTTATGTTTTGATAACTTGAAAAGATTGTGTCATAATTACCTGAGCATTAAAAATTTGCTGTCAATCTAATGGATTTGAGCTCTTCTAATTTTTCAGATTTTAATTTATCACGATTCTTTTTAGCCCATTCGGTATGAAAATTATGATTTTCCAAAAACGAAATCTGCAGGTCTAACCATTCTTTTTCATTGGTGACGACATCAAAATGTAAAAACTCCTTGAATAAATTCGCACTTAGCTTATCATAGTCTTTTCTTCCCAGATAGTCCAGATCAGCATCCGCTACAATTTGTTCATAAAAGGTCTTTGGTTTTTGGGGTATTTTGGTGGCCCTTATCATGCCATTTATGACTTCTATTTCTTTATGTGTAAGAACTGGAGACAAAATTGGCTGAAGATCAACAATGCCCAATTCTTCATGGTCAAATGGAGATTCAATATAACCATAGTCATGACTTACAGCAGCAATTCTTATGAGCTTAGCCATCTCTTTGGGAACGTCATAATATTTTATATAATCCTCACATATATTGGCCACATCAATAATGTGATCAATGCAATGATATGCAAGGTAATCGGGGAGCTTTTCGGTTAACGCCTCAATGATCTTAAAACAAATTTTTGGATATGCATTTTTGTTGCGAAGAATCATATATCCTAATCCTCAGAATTATAAGTACTTAGATTTAAACCCAATGTTATAAAAATTATTGTAAAAAGCCGACTATAATATCAGCAAAATTTCAGGTCCATTCTATAAAATATAATAAATTACGACTTTTAAAAAGTATTTTTTAAATGCTTTCAGTTGGTAATGTTTTCAGAATTTGTAGAACCAATGCCAATTATACTGTCATACAAATCACCAAAATTTCTGTAATAAACCAGAACTAAATAATGGTTCTCCGTGAAATTAAAGTTGCCGCAGACTTTGTTCAGGTCAATAGAGCCCTCTTCATTTTTCAAAACATATTTATAATTGTAAAACCCTTGTTTTAGTTTAATTACGGCCTCTACATTTCCTGTTTTGGAGTTATATTCCATTTTATTTTCCTCCTCGAGGGCATAATTGTTGAACTTACCATAAACATACACCTCATTTAATCCAATATCTGTCGTATAGGGAAGACTAAAATGAATCATGGTGTATTCCGATTCTCTGGATGGATCCGTACCTTGTAAGGTGCGTACGACAAAATCGCCATTAATGTCTGGATAATAGGTATATGCCTTATCGTATCTATAGGAATCAGTAAAAAGATAATGATGATAAAGTTCCTGGTAGTCGATCCTCGAAATAGCGGAAGTAGGTGCTCTTAAATCGCTGGTATCAAAATTCAGGAATTCATTACCTCCAAAAAAACTGGTTTCAACATCGTATTTATATCCCAGTGAATTTCCCAAAGTATATTGAGGCGGTATATTGGTGATAGCGTTAGACCATTGATAGTTTTGGATTATAGCCACTTTTACCTCTTGTACGGGATTTATAAGTTGAATTGATTTTGGTGAAATAGAAAACTGTACAGATTGTTTTTGACTAAGAAAATCAAAATTTCTGGAATTCCTGGTTGTTACACCAACTTCCGCCAAATCATCATAAACTACAAATCGCCTGGAAAACTGAAGTTCGTAATATGAATTATAAATTTCAAGCATATAATTACCGCTGACTTTTAAGCTCACAACTTTATTGGGTATAGTCAAATTGTAATTAGAATAGGACTCAAGGGTATTAAAGCTATTGCTGTAATTAATAATCCTTTGGTTGTCTGTCCCCCTAAGGTATTGTGATTTCAGCAGATCAGAGGGAGTCCAGTCATAATCGCAATGGACTAATTTAAAATAGTAGTCTTGTTCACTTGCCGTCAAATCATCAAATTCGAGATAAATCCGATCTCCTAGTTTTATAATTGGAAACTGGTCTTCTGTGGGTCCCTTAAAGATAATTGTCTTAATGTTTTCAGGGGGATTTACCTCTTCCTGAATTTGTGAAAATAACTGGCTGGAAAGGAAAAGGAAGAATAACTGTTTAAGAATTATACGCATTTTTAGCCTGTTTTTCAGGTAAAGGTAAACAAAATGCATGCCCAAAAAAGCGATATCGGTGTATTGTCCAAAATTATAGATAATAATTATGAAAACAGTGTCATAAGTACTATTTTTACGCGAAATTTTGATAAACTAAAGGTTTACAATTTATGTCTAAAGACATCCGCATAAAAAAGGGCTTGAACATTGAACTTGTCGGTGCCGCAGAACAAAATACATCTAAAGCAGTCTTAAGCAATGTTTATGCCATCAATCTCCTTGATTTTTATGGTATAGTGCCCAAAATGTTGGTTAAGCAAGGGGTAGAGGTTAAAGCAGGGGAACCCTTGTTTTATAGCAAAGATAATCCGGATATGCTTTTCGTTTCTCCTGTGAGTGGGGAATTAATTGAAATAATTCGTGGGGCGCGCAGAAAAATACTGACTTTAAAAATCCTTGCCGATAAGGCTCAGGTATACCTGGAGCATTCCAAAGTAAAACAAGGGGCAAGCTCGGATGAAATAAGGTCCCTCCTTCTTAAATCGGGGTGCTGGCCATTTATCCGACAACGCCCATACGACTGTATTGCAGACCCGGTGGTTACCCCAAAGGCAATTTTTATATCGGCCTACGTTACCGCGCCTTTGGCTGCGGATTTGGATTATACCTTAAGGGGAAAAGAAGCAGAATTACAAGCAGCGGTAACCGCTCTTGGAAAACTTACTCCCGGGAAGGTTCATGTTTCAATTGGGAAGGGGTCAAAATCTCCCTTATCTAAACTCGAAGGAATAGAATTGCACAAAGTTTCTGGACCTCATCCAGCAGGATTGGTGGGCACGCAGATAAATAAATTAGATCCAATAAATAAAGGAGAAGTAGTTTGGACCGTTTCACCTCAAGACCTTGTCATAATGGGCGAGTTACTTTTAACAGGTAAATTTAATGCCCAGCGCACAATAGCGCTTGCAGGGTCATCTGTAAAATCTCCAAAATATTTTACAACAATAATAGGCGCGGAAATAGCTACATTTTTATATTCCAGTGGCGTGAAGGATAAAAGATTCAGGGTTATTAACGGAGATGTACTTACTGGAAAAAAAACAAGCCCCGATGGATATCTTGGTTTTTACAACAATAGTGTAAGTGTGATTCCGGAAGGGGATGATTACGAATTTTTTGGATGGAGCAAACCAGTTTTTGATAAGTTTTCTGCTACCAGAGCACTTACATTTTCATGGCTGCATCCCAAGAAGAAATACGACCTTGACACAAACACCAATGGTGAACACAGGGCGTTTGTAGTCACGGGCATGTATGAGGAAGTATTCCCTTTTGATATTTACCCCCTTCAGCTTTTAAAGGCATGTATGGTTAAGGATCTGGATGAAATGGAACAACTTGGTCTATATGAGGTCATTCCTGAGGACTTTTCATTGACCGAGTTTATTTGCATATCCAAGCAACCACATCAGCAGATAATTCGAGAAGGATTGGATTTATTACAAAAAGAAATAGGATAATTATGAGCAATAAACGATTGACTCCTAAGAAAAGACTACATATTCTGAAGCATAGGTACAGGGGTAAAAAGATGGCCCCCGCCTTTAATGCATTACATACTTTTTTGTTTACACCTGATGAAACTACACATTCTGGTTCTCATATAAGAGCTGCGGACGATTTAAAGCGTACGATGAATACGGTGATTTTGGCCCTCATACCTGTATTGGTATTTTCTTTTTTCAATACGGGCTATCAACATTATTCTGCTATTAATGGTTTTCCGGATAGTTTTTCACTTATGGATCATTTTCTTACCTGGGATAATTTCTGGTTGGGCTTTCTTCAGGTTATGCCACTGGTTATTGTTTCTTATGGCGTAGGATTGTTGATTGAATTTATTTTTGCCATTATTAAAGGTCATGAAGTAGAGGAGGGTTATCTGGTAACCGGAATGTTGGTGCCATTGATTGTACCGGTGGATACTCCTCTTTGGATGTTGGCTGTCTCAGTTGTTTTTGGGGTAATTATTGGTAAAGAAGTTTTTGGAGGTACAGGAATGAATATTCTGAATCCGGCTCTTACCATAAGAGCCTTTTTGTTTTTTGCATATCCCACATGGATGAGCGGAGATAAAGTGTGGGTTCACGGTGCGGTTGAAAGGGCAGGTACAGCAGACGCGATATCGGGAGAAACCATTCTGGGTTATCTGGCTCAGAACAATGCGAGTGAGTTTTCTTATTCTGTATCAGATATGTTTTTTGGTTTTATACCTGGTTCAGTAGGGGAGACCTCAGCTTTTTTAATATTACTTGGTGGTATTTTCCTTATTTTCAGTAAAATAGCAAGCTGGCGAATCATGGTAAGCGCGGTTGCCGGGGCTCTGGTGATGGGACTTATATTTAATGGGGTAGTAGATGCGGGTTGGATTTCCCAGGGAAGTAGTTTTTATGGATTGATGAGTTTTGATTTTTGGAAACATCTTCTTGTAGGTGGCCTGGCATTTGGTATTGTATATATGGCAACAGACCCGGTAACGGGATCTCAAACCAATAGGGGCAAGTGGATTTACGGATTCCTCATTGGGTTTATCTCGGTAATGATACGTGTATTTAACCCGGCATACCCTGAAGGTGTATTCCTTGCAATTCTTTTAATGAATGTTTTTGCACCAACTATTGATCATTATGTAGTCAGGGGTAATATCAGGCGAAGGATGAAACGATTGAAGCAATCAACAATATTCCCAAAAACCACAGATGGGAAAGCTGAAGAACTTAAGGTAGAAACAATATAATTATGGCATTTAACAAGGAAAAAAATAGCTATACCGTAATCTTTGCAGCTATTATGGTCATTGTTGTCGGATCAATTCTGGCATATGTTGCCTCAGCATTGAGTGACAAAATTAAGGAGAATGAGAGATTTGAAAAGCAGCAGAATATTCTCTATGCTATGGGTGTAAATGAAAATAGTGATGAAGGAAGCGTAAATTTCGTGCCAACTGATAAGGTTGAAGGGGAATTTTCAAAGTATATCACAGAACAACTTGTAATAAGTGGAGATCAAATCACAAAGAATGATGAAGCCTACCTGATCGATCTTAAAAAACAAATTACAGCTATTAAAAAAGGCGAAACCGGAGAACTCCCAATTTTCATCGGTGAAAAAGACGGAGAGAAATATTATATCATACCCATGTACGGAAAAGGATTATGGGATGCTATTTGGGGTTTTATAGCGCTTGATGAAAATATGGTGGTCCAGGGGGTTTATTTTGATCATAAAGGAGAAACGCCAGGACTCGGGGCAAATATAAAACAACGTTATTTTATGGACGATTTTGCAGGGGAATCCGTATTAGATAATAGTCAGTTCAAAGGAATTACAGTGGCTAAAGGCAATAATGATCCTGTAAACAGCAGAAAAGATGACAATGCGGTAGATGCCCTGGCAGGAGCTACCATAACCGGAAATGGTGTTTCGGCCATGATAAGGGAAAGCGTAAATTTATATAAGGACTATTTAGAAACTATTAGAGTTAAATAAAAATGGCACTACTTTCAAAGAAAGACACTAACCTCATATTAGACCCGCTCGCGGATAATAACCCTATTACCATACAGGTACTTGGTATTTGTTCTGCACTCGCTATTACAGCAGAACTACAGGCATCTGTGGTTATGGCTATTTCAGTTCTTTTTGTTTTAAGTGTTGGAAATGTGGTCATATCACTATTGCGCAACATCATACCTTCCAAAATCAGGATAATTGTTCAGTTAATAGTTGTTGCGGCATTGGTAATCATAGTTGATCAGGTCCTGAAAGCATTTGCTTATGAACTGAGTAAAACACTATCTGTGTTTGTTGGGTTGATCATAACAAACTGTATCATAATGGGTAGGTTTGAGGCCTTTGCATTAGGGAATGGACCTTGGCGTGCTTTTTTGGACGGGATTGGAAATGCCTTGGGTTATGGAATAATCCTGGTTATTGTAGGTTTCTTTAGAGAATTACTGGGATCTGGAACTTTATTCGGATTTAAGGTTCTTGGAAATCCGGTAACCAAAACCGGCTTATACGCCACTGGATACGAAAATAACGGTTTTATGATTATCCCACCGGCGGCATTAATAGTTGTAGGGATTATTATCTGGGTACAACGTTCCAGAAACAGAGAACTTATAGAAGAAAACTAATTTACTTTTTAAGAGAAGATTATGTTAGAACATATTGAATTATTTTTTAAATCCATCTTTATAGATAACATGGTTTTCGCCGTGTTTTTAGGGATGTGTTCCTATTTGGCGGTATCTAAAAAAGTAGCCACTGCTGTTGGATTGGGAGCAGCAGTTATTTTTGTACTTGCGGTAACAGTGCCTCTTAATTGGTTGCTGGACCAATACCTTTTAAGGGATGGTGCTTTGGAATGGCTCGGGCCCGAATACGCGGACTATAATTTAAGTTTTTTATCATTTATTCTATTTATAGCAACTATCGCCACAATGGTGCAGCTGGTAGAAATTGTGGTTGAAAAATTTTCACCCTCTTTATATAATTCCCTGGGTATATTTTTGCCGTTGATAGCGGTTAACTGTGCTATTCTGGGAGGGTCATTATTTATGCAATCGCGGGAGATTGAAACCTTAGGTTTAGCTTTTAATTATGGAATTAGTTCCGGAATAGGTTGGTTTTTGGCCATATTGGCGATTGCTGCTATTCGTGAAAAAATAAGATACTCTAATGTTCCAGCACCTTTAAGAGGCCTGGGAATTACTTTTATTATCACAGGTTTAATGGGGATTGGGTTTCAAAGTTTTGGTGGAATGCTTACCGGCGGAGATGAATCTCCAGTTGAGGCAGTAGAAACCACTGCTGAAAAGATTGATGAAAAAGAGGCAAAAGTTGATAAAGAATTAGATGAAAAGGAGATTTCCTATAACGACTTAATAAAGGAACAGGAATGATTTTAGCTACAAGTACCCTTGGTACCATGACAATTACGGTTGTTGCTTTTATGATATTGTTATTATTACTGGTGGCACTTTTGCTGTTTGCCAAAGAAAGACTTTCTCCATCAGGTCCGGTAACCATAACAATAAATGGAGAAAAAAAGGTACAAGTTGCCTCAGGCAGTTCCTTGCTTTCTACACTTGGGAATCAAAAAATATTTCTTCCTTCAGCATGTGGGGGTGGAGGTACTTGTATTCAATGTGAATGTCATGTCTTGTCGGGCGGTGGAGAGGCACTGCCTACTGAAACACCTCATTTTTCAAAACGTGAATTGACGGAAGGTGCCAGACTGGCTTGTCAGGTTAAGGTCAAACAGGATATGGAAATAACCATACCTGAAGAAGTATTTGGCATTAAAAAATGGGAAGGCACGGTGGTGCGCAATTATAATGTAGCATCTTTTATTAAAGAATTTGTGGTAGAAATACCTGAAGATATGGGGTATAAGGCCGGCGGATATATTCAAATTGAGATTCCACCCTGTGAAATTAAATATTCCGATATAGATATTACAGCTCACCCGGAAGAACACGAAACACCAGATAAATTTAAAAATGAGTGGGATAAATTTAATCTTTGGCCTTTGGTAATGAAAAATTCTGAGGTGGTTGAGCGCGCTTATTCCATGGCTTCTTATCCGGCAGAAGGCAGAGAAATTATGTTGAATGTCAGAATTGCTACTCCACCCTGGGACAGGTCTACCAATGGTTGGATGAATGTAAATCCCGGCGTGGCTTCCTCTTATATATTTGCCCAAAAGCCGGGTGATAAGGTAACTATCTCGGGACCTTATGGTGAATTTTTTATCAATGAGTCGGATTCGGAAATGTTATATGTGGGTGGAGGTGCCGGAATGGCTCCTATGAGGTCTCATTTATACCATCTTTTCAAAACCCTGAAGACAAATCGTAAAGTAACTTATTGGTATGGCGGACGTTCCAAAAGGGAATTATTTTATATAGACCATTTTAAAGAGTTGGAAAAAGAGTTTCCCAATTTCAAATTTTATCTGGCACTTTCCGAACCTTTGGAAGAGGATAACTGGAAAGTAAAGGAAAATCTGGATGCTCCGGGTGACGGGTTTGTTGGGTTTATTCATAATTGTGTCATAGACAATTACTTAAGTAAACACGAATCCCCTGAAGATATTGAGTTGTATTTTTGTGGCCCGCCACTGATGAACAAAGCTGTTCAAAAAATGGGAGAAGATTTTGGCATTCCTGATGAGCATATCCGTTTTGATGACTTTGGAGGCTAATGATTTATACGGCATAAATTTTAAACCGATATTGTTCAGTATCGGTTTTTTTAATAGATGAACAAGAGACAGGTACTTACAACTCAGGAATTGCATAACCTTGCAATGAATATTGTAGGGAGGCAGCTGGAATCTGAAGGATACGAATTCATGGGTATAAACAGCAAGCCATTCAAGAACCCCCAATTTGTCTGCCTTAAGGAAAAGCAGTTGCATTTTATTGTAGTAAGGAATGTGGTTTATCCCAATAACCCTAAAATGTTTGACAGGAACCTTATAATGAAAGTCAAGGAACAGGCATCCAAATTTGAGGCTAAGACGTATTATGCCGGGGTAGGTTTGTCGAATGCTGAGGATCAAAATCTTCCTGTTTATCTTAATGAATCATATGTTGTGGATTATGATGGCCTTATTGAAGTTTAGAATCTGGTTGTTTGTTCTTGCAGGACTTGTGGGATTTATGGTTTCCTGTGAACAGGATGCCACTGCTTTTCTCAAAAACACGGCATTTGGAGGTGCTCTGGGAACCTCATATAGTATTACTTACCTAACCCGGGAAGAACTTAATTTACAAAGGGAAATAGATTCGGTATTTGAGGTAATAAATAATTCCATGTCTACCTATATCCCCGATTCTGATATATCCAAAATTAATCGGGGAGATTCAAATATAGTTGTAGATAAGATGTTTCAGGAAGTGTTTGAGCTTTCTAAAGAAGTATATACCAACACTGACGGTTTTTTTGACCCTACCGTAGGCGCACTGGTAAATGCATGGGGATTCGGGCCCGGAAAACAGGTGGAGCTGGATAGCTCCAAAGTGGATAGTATTCTGCAATTCGTAGGATTTAATAAAGTTGAATTGACTAATTCGGGAACCGTAATAAAGAGTGATCCCAGAATTTTCTTTGACTTCAATGCTATTGCCAAAGGATATGCTATAGACCGGTTGGCAAAAATTATGGATCAAAAAGACATTGAAAATTATTTGATTGAAGTTGGAGGCGAGATCATTGCCAAAGGTGAAAATAAATTAAAACAAAAATCCTGGATTGTTGGCATAGATGATCCCCAGATTGAGGAAGGAAGAAGATTAAAAATCACTCTTCAACTTAGAGATAAGGCCATGGCCTCATCCGGTAATTATAGAAAATTCAGGGTTGATTCCATTACTGGTAAAAAATATGTACATACAATTGACCCTAAAACCGGTTACACAAAAAATGCTAATATTCTTGCGGTCAGTGTAATTGCAGATAATTGTGCCAAAGCCGATGCATATGCGACGGCGTTTATGGCTATGGAGCTGTCAGAATCTATAAAATTGCTGGATGCACACAAAGAATTAATAGCATATATCATTTATCTGGATGAAGAAGGAGAAGTAACTGAATTTATGACACCGGAATTTAAAAAGCTTGTGGAATACTGATCATTTGGTAACCAGAGGAATAATTTCTCCTTTTGCCAATCTGTATTTTTCTACATCGGCATCTGACATTTTTGCAGTGTAATCTACTTCATTTACAATAAAACCCACTTCTCTTAATCTGTCAAAATAATCTCGCCCATAAATGCGAACATGATCATATTGCCCAAAAATTTGAGTCCGTTCCTTTTTATCTGTAATAGAATCATCCTCATAAGTTACGTCTCTAGTCAGATCCTGCGGAATCTGAAAAATACCCCAACCGGAAGGCCTTAATATTCGGTATAGCTCGCTCATAGCTTTTTTATCATCGGCTATATGCTCCAATACGTGATTGCATAAAATTATGTCGAATGAATTATCCTGAAAGGGGAGGGCGCAAATATCTGCTTTTACATCCGCCAAAGGTGAGTATAGATCCGTAGTGGTATAGTCCAATAATTTTAAATTCTTAAATTTCTTATAGAATGCCTGTTCCGGAGCAAAATGCAATACTTTATGAGGTGCCGTAAAAAAATCTGTTTCATTCTTCAGAAAGAGCCATAAAAGTCTGTGTCTTTCCAAAGATAAAGTAGAAGGCGAGAGGACATTTTCCCTTGGGTTTTCATATCCATAGGGAAGGAAACTTTTAAATTGTCTTCCGTCAATGGGATCTGTATACTTATTTCCTTTAAGCGTAATAGAGAGAAACGGTCTTGCCAGGTAACTCAGTTGAATTAATAAAGGCCTGGGTACTCTATTGAGGACATATTTAAATAGTTTTTTCAAAATGCTTTTATGATTAGAGTTGAAGCTTCTTGACCCTAAACTCTTCTTCCTCGTCACTTTCTATTCCAAGGGCGTCATAGATATATCGAAAGGTAGAAAGTAATTCCGGTTTGCCATTTATCAAGGCTACGTTATGTTCAAAATGCGCACTGGGTTTACCATCTGCCGTGAGGATAGTCCATCCGTCACGGAGCTGCTTTATCCGCCTGGTGCCCATATTAATCATGGGTTCAATAGCCACTACCATGCCATCTGCAAATTTCTTGCCTCTTCCCCGTTTACCATAATTTGGCATCTCCGGACCTTCATGAAGTTTTTTACCCAGGCCATGACCAACTAGTTCCCTTACCACTCCATAACCATGGCTTTCACAGTAATTCTGAATGGCGAAACCTACATCACCAACGCGGTTTCCTGCCTTGAATTCCCTGATTCCTTTATAAAGTGATTCCTTGGTGACCCTTAGAAGTTTCCTGGTCTCTTCTTCTACATTACCCACCTCAAATGTATAGGCATGATCACCGTAAAATCCGTTTTTTAATGCACCACAATCTACCGAAATGATATCCCCTTCCTTTAACGGTTCTTTGTTTGGAATTCCGTGGACGACCTGTGCATTAGGACTCAGGTTTAAGGTGTTTGGAAAATCATACATTCCCAGGAAGCCCGGTTCGGCACCAAGATCACGAATAAATTCCTCGGCTAGTTTATCGAGGAATAGCCCGTTTACACCCGGCTTAATTTCTGAGGCCAGCATACCTAAAGTTTTAGAAACCACTAAGGCACTCTCTCTAAGAAGTTCGATCTCCTCTATTGTCTTAATCACAATCATGGTGCAAATTTAGTATATTCCAGCTATATCAAAGAGTGTTGTGTCATTAAAGCCGGCTGCGGAATCCCCATAAGTTTAAGAATTGTTGGGGCAATATCACCAAGTACGCCATCCTTAATCTCTTTTAGATCCTTGTCAACGAGAATCAGCGGCACAGGGTTGGTGGTATGGGCAGTATTTGGCGTGCCATCAGGGTTAATCATTGTTTCACAATTCCCGTGATCTGCTATGACAATTGTTGTATAACCATTTTGTAATCCTGCCTTGATAACAGCCTCCGCGCATGCATCGACGGTTTCGCAAGCTTTTATTGCCGCATTCATATCCCCTGTATGTCCTACCATATCGGGATTTGCGAAATTAAGACATACAAAATCCACTTCACCTTTATTCAATTCGGGAATTATGGCATCTCTGATTTCATATGCACTCATTTCAGGTTTCAGGTCATAAGTAGCTACCTTGGGAGAAGGGCATAATATGCGTTTTTCTCCTTCAAAAGGGATTTCTCTGCCCCCATTAAAGAAAAAAGTAACATGAGGATATTTCTCTGTTTCCGCTATGCGAATCTGTTTCTTACCTTTATTGGCAAGGACTTCACCTAAAGTCTCCTTAATATTTTCTTTGTCATATACCACATGTACTCCTTTGAAGGAATCATCATAGTTGGTGAGGGTCACATAATAGAGACCCAGTTTATGCATGTTTTGTTCATGAAAATCTTTTTGGCTCAGCACCTCAGTAAGCTCTCTTCCTCTGTCCGTTCTAAAGTTGAAAAAGATGACTACGTCTCCCTCTTTTATTTTAGCCAGTGGATTACCGGATTCATTGACTATTGAAATTGGTTTAATAAATTCATCAGTTATACCTTCATCATAGCTTTTCTGCATGGCCACAGATACATCCTTATATGGGTCGCCTTTTCCATTAACCAATAAATCATAGGCTATTTTAACACGTTCCCATCTTTTATCCCTATCCATGGCGTAATATCTGCCAACCACAGAAGCCAGTTGTGCATTTTTACCGGAACAAAAATCAGTCAGGTCCTTTAAAAAAGTTATCCCGCTTTTAGGGTCCACATCCCTCCCGTCCGTAAAAGCGTGGATAAATGTATTATTTACACCATAATACTCACTTACCTCAATAAGGCCTTTTAAGTGGTCAATATGGCTGTGAACTCCTCCATTACTCAATAGACCCAGAAAATGGACATCTTTGTTATGGCTTTTGGCATAATTGAAAGCATCTATGAGTTCTATTTCTTCCTTTAATGTATTTTTTTTAACAGCCAGATTAATTTTTGCTAAATCCTGGTAAACAATTCTCCCGGCCCCTAAATTCATATGCCCCACTTCACTATTACCCATTTGCCCTGTAGGGAGCCCAACATTCATTCCATCGGTCAAAAGGATAGCGTTCGGATAATTTTTGTAGAGCGAATCCACAAAGGGTGTATTAGCGTTATCAATAGCTGAAACTTTAGGATCCGGAGATTTCCCCCATCCATCCAGGATCATTAAGATTACCTTTTTGTTCATGGCTTTTTATTTAATGAGTTAGCTAAAATACTGTGATTTAGCATGGATTACCAGTATTCTTCAAAGCTTTTTTATAAAATTTTCAGAGAAGGGAAATCATATTAAATTATTGCCCGAAAGGTCGGTCAGATGTTAAAATTAAGTTATATAACTGTTAATAGTGAAACAATTATCAATAAGAAGCGTCTATAATTATATAATCAAAATCTATTCATCAATTAAAATCTATTCATCATGAAAAAAACAATCTTCATTGTGGCCACGGCTTGTCTGCTAGTGGTTTCCGGCGTTTATGCAGAGAACAGAACATCTAATGAATTTATCACAACAACTACTAATGTAAAGGACCTTGAGATCAGTTCCTTTTGCAAAGCCATTCTTAAAGGGGATATAGATACGGTTAAAAAATTAATTGAACTTGGAGAAGACGTTAATCAAAAATCCCTGGACATGACTCCAGCGATGTTCGCGGCCAGATATAACAAAGCTGAAATATTAGAGTTGCTAATTGCAAACGGAGCAGACTTATCAATTAAAAATGATAAAGGGTATACAGCTAAGAAATTGGCAAAACTATCTCATGCCTCCGACGCTCTTGCCGTTTTAGAAGGTCACAATATCTAGAAACAAGTTTATTCATCAATCAAAAAAACCCCGGCTTCAATGCCGGGGTTTTTTTGATAAAGTTGGTTTACAACTAATAGTGTTCTGGTAAAAGAGTAAACACAAAAAATAAATAAACTAAAATTCAAATCCAGTGAAAGCCCTAAACAAAAATGCATAGATGGCCATGGACAGCATTAATACGCAGAAAAAGGAATAAATTTTTAAAAGAATTACCACAAATTCTGGTTTACAGTTCTCAAATGCTTCTAAATAAAGACTTTTAAAGTGCAATAGTGTTCCCATATAGTTTCGTTTAAAATAATAATCAAAGCTATAAGGGTTAAATTAGGGGCGCAAAACAGATTGGGAGTAAAGCCAAATATACAAAAAAAAGATTAACAGCCTAGAACAAGCTTTAAAATCCTATTAGTTTTGTTCTTTGTATTTAGCAATAGATTTTTTAATTTTTTCAATTCTATTATCCGGATCAGGGTGTGTACTTTGAAATTCGGGAACCCTGTTTGGTCCCGCCGAAGCTTTTAAAACCTCCATAACGCTGATCATTTCTTCCGGTTCATACCCACTTTGTATCATAAATAATACGCCCAGATCATCGCTTTCCAATTCGTCTTCCCGTCCATTTGTCAACAGGGTATTTTGTCCAATACTTCCCACAATGTCACCGGCATCTGCTCCAACACTGGCACCCATTGTTACCGTCTTCCAAAAATTACTTTCTGCAATACGTTCTGCTGAATGCCTGCCTATTACGTGACCAATTTCATGTCCAAGTACACCCGCTAACTGTGATTCATTAAGCTGGGTGAATAATGCGTAGGTTATAAAAATTTGCCCCCCCGGCAATGCAAAGGCATTGACGGTCTGGTTATCTGCCAATAAATGGAATTCATATTTATAAGGCGTTTCCCGCGCAATACTATTTTGAATAAGCCTGTTACCAATGGCGTCCACCAGGGTTTGGAGACGTTCATCAGGATATAAGCCTCCATAATGCTGAGCTATATCCGGTGCACTCTGAAGACCAATGGCAATTTCCTGTTCAGACGTCATATTAATATTTTGAACCCTTCCGGTATAGGGGTTTTCTTCCTTATTGTTGCAGCGCTGGAGGACGGCAAACCCAACAATAACCAAACCAATAATTATTCGAATTTTCCAACTTCCCCTTCTCATGGCAAACTAATTGTCTCTATATTTTGTAGTGCTGAAATGTTCATAAAAGATCAGGATTTATATCCAGTATATTGTCTTCAATATAGGTCTTTACATATTCTGTGGTCAAATAATCATTCCCCAGGAAATCTTCTTTTTCCAGCTGTTTCAGAATATTTTTTAGCCTGAAAGATTTAAGCATAGGCCTGGATAATGGAGCGTAGCTGTAATGCCAGGGTTCATATTTAAATCCTCTCCTTTTGGCGTTATCGGTATAAACAAGGTAATAACCATACTTTTCAGAGTTTTCGTCCATCCAGAGCTTGAATTTTTCAAAGGGCCCGCCGGTTCCAAATTTTTCTGGTACAAGGACATCCCCATCCACCTTGGGATTCCCGTCAATAAGATCAATATCGGTTCCCCAATGATGCCTGCTCGTCCCTGGAATAGTAGAATACTCAATTATCTTGTCAATCGCTGCCAGAGGCTCCAAGTCTTCCTCTTCTGTATATTTCAAATATTTACTTTCATAAATGGCCAGCTGTCTGTCAAAACTGCGATAACCTGAGACTATTTTAAACTCAATACCCTCATTTTGGGCTGCCGTTCTCATTTCCATATAGGCGTCATAAGCTTCCTTCCTTAAATTGATGTCATCTCCATATAACTCAATATCCTCTTTTCCCATTAGTTCCTCAATGGTATATTTGTCATCCTGAAGTAACGTGATGCCAGGGGTCATGGTCAAGGCGAGACCACAAACACTGCTCTTTTTTATAAATAACCTTCTTTCCATAATTTTTGGTTTAATCCGGGACATTAAATGATTTCTATCTTCAAATCAAAAAAGATACCATTTATTTAATTCATATTATTTTATATGGCGAAATAACCATTTATTTATGGCCGATATGCAATACCTCATCACCACTTACTTCAAAGTTAGTAAGTATTTTGAAAAAATGGATATCCTTTAAAGTGTTTAAGGTAAATTAAGTAAACATTATAATGTGGCTAATGAAGAATTCTATCCGTTTAACTTGCGGATAACAGACTAATTGGAAATATAGAGATAGCCCTGGTGTTTTCTTCTCAAATCATTAAGGGTAATAATATAAAAGTAGATACCGGTTTCTAATCCGGAATCCCTTTCAATTGCATTTTCCATGTTTGAATACCCGTTAAACTGACCATTGTAGTTATCCATGGTATAAACCAAAACACCATATCGGTTGAAAATCTGAAGAGAATTACTTGGCGATTTTTCAATGCCTTCAATAATAAGCACATCATTTTGACCATCACCGTTAGGAGTCATATAATAGTTATCCAATTCTATGGTATCAAAGGTCTCCAGCATGTCATCGTTGCCTCCTATCGTAATAATATCATAATCATTGGGAATAAAGAGATCTGAAGTCACTGAACCATAATCCAAACCACCCTCTACGGCGGTGTTCCCTAAATTTACCCATTGGTTTTCAGATTTGTTCCACCCTACTACCTTGAGGTCGCTAACAAATTCCCCCAATGCTCCGACATTACTATAACCATCCCAACTAAGAGTTACATGGGAGGGCACATCACCTTCAAGTCGCCAAAATTCTTTATCACTGACTGACATATATTCCGAAGATTTCTTACTTGTACTATATAAAGCGTTCAAGGTTTTTGAATTATTGGGATCCTCAAAAAAGTAAGCGCATTTTGCCAAAGAATTTGTGGCCGTAGATTGTATGGTCAAAGGTCTTAACCTTTGGTCATCTCCTACTGGAAATACGAAAGAGTCTTTATTGGTCATCGCCGCATAGCCATATACTTTTGAAACACTGCTTTCACCTGTATAAAAGGAATTATCGAAGAAGTTTGAATAAATACCTGATTGTGATCTGGGTGTTATGATATCCCCAGTTATTAAATTTCCATTGTTATTTACACCCAAAGAAGTCTGAAGCACCAGCCCGTTTTCTACGGCAATTTCAGTATCGAAAAAAATAGGGGTAAAGGCCCCTGAGACGGTTAGCTGGCCAAGATCACTATAAAAACCAACAAGACCCATATTCCGGTCAAAAGTACCGTCATTAACTAGATCCAGATGAAACCCAACCATGGCGGTTTCATGGATCTGTATGGTGCCATAATTATGCAAAGCTTCCTGACTAAAAAGCTGAAAGCTCCAGCTTAAGAACAATAATATGGTGATTAGGCATCTCATGTACTATCTTAGTTTGTTTATTACAAAACTGGATTCGCCGGATCCACTAAATCGAACGGTACCTGAATTTGCTTCCCTGTAGGTTATTATCGTTACAACATCATTAGCGTTAAGTTGTAATATTTCATTTACATGTATGCTGGAATGGTCATGATCCGAACTAAACCTTATATATCCTGAAGCTCCAATGGCCCCAATGGCCGTGCCGTTTACGGCAATTCGGGCATTTACATTTGTTCTTTGCTCAGAATTTCCACCGGAGTCTATTCCTATTAAGGATAAATTAGCTCTTATGTCATATCTACCCGATACCTTTACTATTAGTGTGTTGCCACTAACCTGATATAAATTATTGCCATCGTCCTTATAGTCTTCAGTTCCAAATATTGGAGCCTGCGTATTATTTGAATTTAAATTGGTAGTGGTATTCGAATTGGTCCATCGGCCGCCATAATTCACTTGTGATCTTTGAAGAACACCTGAGGCATCTACAGCCATAATATCATCTGAGTTATCTGCACTGCTCAAAGTTCTAAATCTTGCACTGCCGTTAACATCAATTTTTTCAGTTGGGCTATTGGTTGCAATTCCCAATTGATTATTGGTATTGTCCCAAAATACCTGACTATTATTTTCTGTTATTTTTCCATCGGAACCTGCAAAAAAGATTGAGCCGGAAGTTCCCGAAATTTCTGTGCCATCTAAGCCATCAGCTCCCGCGGGTCCTGTTAATCCGATTGGTCCCTGCGGTCCGTCAGCTCCTGTTAATCCTATCGGTCCTTGTGGTCCTGCTGGCCCTTGAGCACCATCAGCACCGTCAGCGCCATCAGCTCCTGCCGGTCCTGTTAATCCTATTGGTCCCTGTGGTCCTTGTGGTCCAGGATCACCCTGGTCACCTTTTGGTCCCTGAACACCGTCAGCGCCATCTGCACCGTCAGCTCCTGCTGGTCCTGTTAATCCTATTGGTCCCTGAGGCCCTGCTGGTCCTTGAGCACCATCTAATCCTGGTATTCCCTGAGGACCCTGCGGTCCGTCAGCTCCGGTTAATCCTACGGGTCCCTGTGGTCCCGGATCACCCTGGTCACCTTTCGGTCCTTGCACACCATCGGCACCATCAGCTCCTGCGGGTCCTGTTAACCCAATTGGTCCCTGCGGTCCGTCAGCTCCTGTTAATCCTATGGGTCCCTGTGGTCCCGGATCACCCTGGTCACCTTTTGGCCCTTGCGCACCATCGGCGCCATCTATACCATTAATACCGTCAATTCCGTCAGCCCCAGCTGGTCCTATTGGACCTTGTATTCCTTGCGGTCCCTGTGCTCCATCAGCACCATCGGCACCATCAGCTCCTACGGGTCCAACTGGTCCTTGAGCACCATCTAATCCTGGTATTCCCTGAGGACCCTGTGGTCCGTCCGCTCCGGTTAATCCTATGGGTCCTTGCGGTCCCGGATCACCCTGGTCACCTTTCGGTCCCTGAGCACCATCGGCACCATCAGCTCCTGCCGGTCCTGTTAATCCGATTGGTCCCTGAGGTCCTGCTGGCCCTTGCGCACCATCGGCACCATCTATACCATTAATACCGTCTATTCCATCAGCTCCTGCGGGTCCTATTGGACCTTGTATTCCTTGCGGTCCCTGTGCTCCATCAGCACCATCAGCACCGTCATCGCCATCTGCACCTGCTGGTCCTGTTAATCCTATCGGTCCCTGCGGTCCGTCCGCTCCGGTTAATCCTATGGGTCCTTGCGGTCCAGGATCACCCTGGTCACCTTTCGGTCCTTGAGCACCATCTAATCCTCGGTATTCCCTGAGGACCCTGCGGTCCGTCGCCTCGCGCCGTTAATCCTATGGGTCCTTGTCGGTCCCGGATCACCCTGGTCACCTTTTGGCCCTTGCGCGCCGTCCAAACCATTAATACCGTCAGCGCCATCTGCACCGTCAGCTCCTGCTGGTCCTGTTAATCCGATTGGTCCCTGTGGTCCCGGATCACCCTGGTCACCTTTTGGTCCCTGAGCACCGTCAGCTCCATCGGCACCATCAGCTCCTGCGGGTCCTATTGGACCTTGTATTCCTTGCGGTCCCTGTGCTCCGTCAGCTCCGGTTAATCCTATGGGTCCCTGTGGTCCAGGATCACCCTGGTCACCTTTTGGTCCCTGAGCACCATCAGCACCGTCAGCGCCATCTGCACCTGCTGGTCCTGTTAATCCTATCGGTCCCTGCGGTCCGTCCGCTCCGGTTAATCCTATGGGTCCTTGCGGTCCCGGATCACCCTGGTCACCTTTCGGTCCCTGAGCACCATCGGCACCATCAGCTCCTGCCGGTCCTGTTAATCCGATTGGTCCCTGAGGTCCTGCTGGCCCTTGCGCACCATCGGCACCATCTATACCATTAATACCGTCTATTCCATCAGCTCCTGCGGGTCCTATTGGACCTTGTATTCCTTGCGGTCCCTGTGCTCCATCAGCACCATCAGCACCGTTAGTCCCATGCCCTGCACCTGCTGGTCCTGTTAATCCATCGGTCCCTGCGGTCCGTCCGCTCCGGTTAATCCTATGGGTCCTTGCGGTCCCGGATCACCCTGGTCACCTTTCGGTCCCTGAGCACCATCGGCACCATCAGCTCCTGTTAATCCTATGGGTCCCTGTGGTCCCGGATCACCCTGGTCACCTTTTGGCCCTTGCGCGCCGTCCACACCATTAATACCGTCAATTCCGTCTGCCCCAGCAGGTCCTATTGGACCTTGTATTCCTTGCGGTCCCTGTGTTCCATCAGCACCGTCAGCTCCTGCTGGTCCTGTTAATCCGATTGGTCCTTGTGGTCCAGGATCACCCTGGTCACCTTTTGGTCCCTGAGCACCATCAGCACCGTCAGCGCCATCTGCACCTGCTGGTCCTGTTAATCCTATCGGTCCCTGAGGTCCTGCTGGCCCTTGAGCGCCATCGGCACCGTCAGCTCCTGCTGGTCCTGTTAATCCTATCGGTCCCTGAGGTCCGTCAGCTCCGGTTAATCCTATGGGTCCTTGCGGTCCAGGATCACCCTGGTCACCTTTCGGTCCTTGAGCACCATCTAATCCTGGTATTCCCTGAGGACCCTGTGGTCCGTCAGCTCCGGTTAATCCTATGGGTCCCTGTGGTCCCGGATCACCCTGGTCACCTTTTGGTCCCTGAGCACCATCGGCACCATCAGCTCCTGCGGGTCCAACTGGTCCTTGAGCACCATCTAATCCTGGTAATCCTATGGGACCCTGCGGTCCCGGATCACCCTGGTCACCTTTCGGTCCCTGAGCACCATCGGCACCATCAGCTCCTGCGGGTCCATGGTCCTTGACATTTCCTGTTCCCTGAGACCCTGCCGTCAGCTCCGTAATCCTATGGGTCCCTGCGGTCCCGGATCACCCTGGTCACCTTTCGGTCCCTGAGCCCGTCAGCCCATCGGCACCATCAGCTCCTGCGGGTCCAACTGGTCCTTGAGCACCATCTAATCCTGGTATTCCCTGAGGACCCTGCGGTCCGTCCGCTCCGGTTAATCCTATGGGTCCTTGCGGTCCCGGATCACCCTGGTCACCTTTCGGTCCCTGAGCACCATCGGCACCATCAGCTCCTGCGGGTCCAACTGGTCCTTGAGCACCATCTAATCCTGGTATTCCCTGAGGACCCTGCGGTCCGTCCGCTCCGGTCAATCCTATGGGACCCTGCGGTCCCGGATCACCCTGGTCACCTTTCGGTCCCTGAGCACCGTCAGCACCATCGGCACCATCAGCTCCTGCGGGTCCAACTGGTCCTTGAGCACCATCTAATCCTGGTATTCCCTGAGGACCCTGCGGTCCGTCCGCTCCGGTTAATCCTATGGGACCCTGCGGTCCCGGATCACCCTGGTCACCTTTCGGTCCCTGAGCACCATCGGCACCATCAGCTCCTGCGGGTCCAACTGGTCCTTGAGCACCATCTAATCCTTGTATTCCCTGAGGACCCTGCGGTCCGTCAGCTCCGGTCAATCCTATGGGACCTTGTGGTCCCGTTAAATCGGATGAAGTAAAAGAAGTGCCATCAGAATAATTAATGGTAAAAGTACCATCTTCATTATCCACAAATGTAAAATCCCCCGAAGGAGACCCTGATCCGCTACAGAGATCATTCCATTGTGTTCCATTGTACATGAAGACGCATTGCGCTTCAATATTATAGACCAAAGCCCCGCGCAATGGCGTAATGCTTTGCATTTGAGCTGTGGTGAGTCGTGTAAGTACAAAAGCCTTGTTACTGCTTTCCAGTTCTAAAATGGAGGCAGAATTTATACTATTGGGGTTTTCACCTATTTTTACCTGTGCCGTCGCCATAGTAGAAGACACGACAAGCAGTGCAAAAAGTAGTTTTCTAAAGTTCATTTAACTAAGATTTGGGCAAAATCAATAATTAAACGTAAAAATACCCCTAAGATGAGCACCTGTACAGAAAATGTTGTGTAGCTCTAATAATATGTGGTGAAAAGAAGAACAGCCTTTAATTAACGAGGAATTTGGTGCTTTATCGACCTGTTCCGTGTCCTGAATTATCGGTCTAAAAACAAAAACCCCTGATAATTAAATCCCAGGTCATACAGCGAAATAACATAGAAATAAACGCCTTCTGGCAGGCCTTGTTCCCGGTTAATTACCAGATTATCTATATTGGAAATGCCTGCAAATTCATTGGTATAATTGGTCATTTCAAAGACCTTTAAACCATAGCGGTCATATATCTGGATAATATTATTGGGGCTTAGTTCCATTTCTTCAATAACCAAAACATCGTTTATGCCATCTCCGTTGGGGGATACAAAATAGTTATCCAGCGTTAAAATATCCTCGGGTTCGGCCAGACTTCCAAACGTGATCACTTCAAAATCATCCGGGACAAAAGTTTCAGAACTCACAAACCCGTTGGTAAGGTCACCACCAATTGCTGCATTCCCCAGTGAAATCCACTGGCCTGCCTGTTTGTTCCAGCCCATAAGGGTTACGGCATTAATATCAGTGGCAAGTGAAGCTATATCGCTTCGGGCATTCCAGCTGAGTGTAATGGCAGAAGGCACAATCCCTTCCAGCCTCCAGAATTCGCGGTTGCTTATGGCTTCTATGGTTCTGGGTTTCAGATCGGTATTAAAACCGGGAAAAGTGGAAGGATTGTTGGGATCTTCAAAAAAATAGGCGCATCTGGCAAAAGCATTCAGGCTGCCTGAATTGAGAATCAAGGGCCTTAATTGCTGGGAATCCCCTACAGGAAACGTAAAGCTTTGTTGTTCCGTAAGGGTGGCATAGCCATCAATTTTAGAACCGTCTCCGGCACCCACATAAAAGGCATCTCGCAGAAAATTGTAATAAATGTCCACCGAATTTCGCGGCGTTATAAAGTCGCCCGCCACAAAGTTGGTATTGTTGGTCACATTTAAAGAAGTATTGAGTTGCACCCCCAGGTCATTGGCAATTTCGGTATCAAAGAATACGGGTGCAAAAGCCCCTGTAACAGAGATTAGGGAACTGCCGTAAAAGCCTGCGAGGCCCAGGTTTTCATCAAAGGAGGCATTGTTGATCAGGTTGGTGTGAAAGCCCAGCTGCCCCTCCTGGTGAATACGTATGTTCCCGCTGTTGTACAAGGCGGTTTGGGCTTGAATCAACAGGCCAAAAGAAAAAACCAGTATGTAGAACAGCTTTTTCATTGAGTTAGTTCCCTTTATTTTTAGCGAGTAAAAGCTGTTTAATAAGATTAATATCACTTCTTAATACCTCTAATTCTTTGTTTAATAAGTCATTTTCACTTTTAAGTTGATCGATTTTTTTTTCTTGTTCTATGGTATGCAGAAAGAGTTCTTCTATTTTTTCAAGATTATTAATTGCTCCTTCGGTTAAGTTCCAATGGCCTTCAAATTCTACTTCCGCAGCAGATTTAATACCAGGCAGATGGTGGTTTTTTTTAACAAAGGCTTCTACTTTTTGTAACGTCGAGAATTCATAATCTCCTTTAATTGATGAAGCACCTAAAAAGTATTTTTGAAAAACATAATCAGGATAGGTAATAGTACCAGATATAAAACTGCCGGTTGTAATTACGTCTTGAACGAAATTTGGATTGATTTTTGAGCCGGCGATAGCGGCAGTAGCGCTAATATCTTCATTTAATATAGTTAAATCCTCAATCTCCCCTGTTGCGACAGCTCCACTTTTTATTTCTTGTCTATCTACTGAGTCGGTTTGCAAATCAGAAGCTGTTATGCTATCATCAACTATTTGACCAGCTGCTCCTCCTGAAATAGCCCCGTCAGCAATGTGAATAGAAGAAATACCATTATTGGCTACTCCCAAAGGAGACCCTCCACTTCCGTCTCCGTTTAATGTGGCATCTACAAATAAAGTCCCTCCACCCGTGCTAGTGAGAATATATGGATCTCCTGCGGTTCCAGAGCCGGCAACAGTGACCGTACCACTGTTATTGATAATCGTTTCAGATCCATCAGAGGTATCTGCACTTGTTAGAATATATGGATCAGCCCCAGTTCCTGAACCTGTAACGGTTACTGTTGCACTTCCATTGACAATGGTTTCAGACCCATCGGCTCCACCCGTGCTAGTGAGAATATATGGATCTGCTGTGGTTCCAGAACCGGCAACTGTGACCGTACCGCTGTTATTGATAATGGTTTCAGATCCATCAGAGGTATCTGCACTTGTTAGAATATATGGGTCAACCCCAGTTCCTGAACCTGTAACGGTTACTGTTGCACTTCCATTGACAATGGTTTCAGACCCATCGGCTCCACCCGTGCTAGTGAGAATATATGGATCTGCTGTGGTTCCAGAGCCGGCAACAGTGACCGTACCACTGTTATTGATAATCGTTTCAGATCCATCAGAGGTATCTGCACTTGTTAGAATATATGGATCAGCCCCAGTTCCTGAACCTGTAACGGTTACTGTTGCACTTCCATTGACAATGGTTTCAGACCCATCGGCTCCACCCGTGCTAGTGAGAATATATGGATCCCCTGCGGTTCCAGAACCGGCAACAGTGACCGTACCGCTGTTATTGATAATGGTTTCAGATCCATCAGAGGTATCTGCACTTGTTAGAATATATGGGTCAACCCCAGTTCCTGAACCTGTAACGGTTACTGTTGCACTTCCATTGACAATGGTTTCAGACCCATCGGCTCCACCCGTGCTAGTGAGAATATATGGATCCCCTGCGGTTCCAGAGCCTGCAACAGTGACTGTACCACTGTTATTGATAATGGTTTCAGATCCATCAGAGGTATCTGCACTTGTTAGAATATATGGATCAGCCCCAGTTCCTGAACCTGTAACGGTTACTGTTGCACTTCCATTGACAATGGTTTCAGACCCATCGGCTCCACCCGTGCTAGTGAGAATATATGGATCTCCTGCGGTTCCAGAGCCTGCAACAGTGACTGTACCACTGTTATTGATAATGGTTTCAGATCCATCAGAGGTATCTGCACTTGTTAGAATATATGGATCAGCCCCAGTTCCTGAACCTGTAACGGTTACTGTTGCACTTCCATTGACAATGGTTTCAGACCCATCGGCTCCACCCGTGCTAGTGAGAATATATGGATCCCCTGCGGTTCCAGAACCGGCAACAGTGACCGTACCGCTGTTATTGATAATGGTTTCAGATCCATCAGAGGTATCTGCACTTGTTAGAATATATGGGTCAACCCCAGTTCCTGAACCTGTAACGGTTACTGTTGCACTTCCATTGACAATGGTTTCAGACCCATCGGCTCCACCCGTGCTAGTGAGAATATATGGATCTCCTGCGGTTCCAGAGCCTGCAACAGTGACTGTACCACTGTTATTGATAATCGTTTCAGATCCATCAGAGGTATCTGCACTTGTTAGAATATATGGATCAGCCCCAGTTCCTGAACCTGTGACGGTTACAGTTGGGCTTCCGTTGACGATGGTTTCGGACCCATCACCAGTTGGCAAGGTGACTGTATTCCCATCGGCAATGGTAAGATCCAGTCCCACTATTGATAGTGTTTGGTCGTCGGTATCTGTACTTGAAATTACATAAGGTGTAGCTGCGGACCCATCACCGGCAACTGCCACATTAGGACCTGCATTGACAATCGTTTCGGTTCCATCACCAATTGGAAGAGTAATGGTATTCCCTCCAGATATACTAACATCTAAACCTGCCAAGGTTAAGGTTTGAATTTCATTGAACGGATCCGAATCAGCATCATCTACATTTAATATAGCAAGTTCCGCATCTGTGGCAAATACTGGATCCAGATCAACAGGAGGTAATATATTAGCCCCTTCTGCAATATTTAAACTGGTTCCTGTAAGGTTAAAACTGGTAATCAATTCATCATTGGGGTTAGCTGCACCTCCTCCCGAAATGCCATCAATTTCGATCTGAAGTTCTTCAATTGCTGCCTGTACATCCCCACTGGCTGTATTTCCTGTTGGTGTGAATGGGACCTCAAAAGCCTCCTGGTCGTCAGTTCCGGTTGCAGTTGCCAATGCCGTCAGGTCTACCGTCTGCGTATTTCCATCTTCTAAGGTAATAGTCAGTGCATTGGTAAGGTCGTCAAACGCAAAATTTGTTATTGTCTGATCATCTGTATTGTCCAAAAATGGATTCAAATCTACCGTGCCTCCGTCTTCAAGCGTTAAAATGTTTCCACCTGTCAGGGTCAGTTGTTGATCATCTGTACCTGCACCAGTTGCCAATGCGCTCAAGTCTACTGTCTGCGTATTTCCATCTTCTAAGGTAATGGTCAGTATATTGGTAGGATCATCAAATACAAAATCGGTTATGGTTTGGTTATCGGTATTATCCAAAAACGGATTTAAATCTACAGTACCACCGTCCTCCAGTGTTAAAATGTTTCCACCTGTTAGTGTCAGTTGCTGATCGTCTGTCCCAGTTCCACTCAATCCGGAAAGGTCTACAGTGACCGAATTACCATCTTCAATATCTATCTGCAAGATGTTCGCCGGACTAAGAGTAGCACCGGTAAGGTTTTGATCGTCAGTCCCTGTTCCACTCAGGGAAGAAAGATCTACAGTGGTTGATGCGCCATTTTCAATATCTATTTGTAAAATATTTGCCCCGTTTAAGGTAGCTCCTGTTAAATCCTGATCATCGGTCCCGGCATTATTAAAAACACTTAAATCTACCGTATTTGAAGCTGAAATGGTTAGGTTATCACCAACAAGTGAAAGGCTTTGTATCTCATTCCCGGCATCTGTATCCCCGTCCGCGGCAATGGCAGCGGTATTGGCGGCTATGTCATTCTGCAGGGGAGTATCATCATAAAAAGCCCCTGTATTATCGGTTATGGAATTGTTGGGATCCGGGCTTACAATTTGTGCGCCCGTAATAAAACCTGCATCATTAGTAAAAGAATTAAGGGTTACCTGGTTGAGGTCTATTTCAGCTTCGCGCACCGTATTATCCTGCAATTCTTCACTCCCTACAGAATCCGGCGCCAGCTTTTCTGAAGTGATAGAATTATTCTGTATGTCGTTACCACTGATACTGAAATCCACAATATTTGCCCCGGTTATCTGGCTCACTTCAAAATTGCGGTTATCGCCGTTTTCGGTGATCACAATAGTACTGGTCGGATTTACAATGGGATCTGCCGTAAATGTCAGCCCAAAGGTCTCGCACATGTTCAGCCATGTTGCACCATTATAAAAGTACAGGCATTGTTCGTCCGTATTGTACACTATAGCCCCCTGTGAAGGAACAATAGCGTTCATCTGCTGGGTGCTGATTCTTGTAATCACCAACACCCTGCTGGTGCTTTCCAATTCCAAAACAGAGGAGGCGTCAATGTTTTGCGGATTATCACCAATTTTAATCTGACCTGAAAGAACATTGCAGAGGCAAAAACTTAGCAGGACTATCAGAAATTTCATTTTCATTTTGGTATGTATTAAGTTACCGGAAATCATATATTTCGGCTATTTTATCATACTTTTTCATACAATAAAACGGTTAGGGCATATCACATATAATTCCGTTACAAATTCTCGTACATTGGGGACTAACAAAAATAGAATTATATCCACATATTGCTAACTTTATACCCCAAAATACTTTATTATGGGGTGAATGGATAAGTTCCGGGTTTCTACCGTCCAATTTATCTGATATGGCTGCATTTATTGTTCATATTCGGCGTTTAATCCCGATCTTTGAATTTAGAAATTAACAAAAGTTTAATGGCCCCAAATTTTTTTATGACAGGAACAAACATTTACTTTATAAATTAGACAATGCATTATGTAAGGATAGTTGCCTATGAAAAATAAACTACTTTTTGTTTTATTGCTTTTTTGTTTTGCCATAGGTGCTTCTCAGGAGGATGACAGGGTTATCCTGCGCGGAAAGGTCCTGTACAGAAACGTAAATGTGCCCAATGAAAATGTAATTAACAGTACATCCCAAATGGCCACCATTACCAATGATAATGGGGAATTTGCCATTCGGGTAAAATTAAATGATGAAATCGTATTTACCTCTATCAACTATCAGATTGAGGTGGTTAAAATATCCCAGCAGATATTGGATAACAACAGGCTGGTGGTTGAGGTGAATGAGAAGGTCACTGAATTGGACGAGGTTGTGGTAAGTCCTGAAAATCAACAGAAATTTCTGGAACTTCAAAATGAGGATTTTAAAAAGTTTGAATACGAGACAGACCAGTCTTCTGAGGTTATAAATATTGCGGAGGACAAGATAACAAGGGGTATAATGCAGGATGGGATTAATTTTGTAAATATATTCAAGGCACTGGTAAATACGAAAAAAGATCAGCCTGCTGAAAATGACAAGCCTCTAAAAGTAAGTGAGGTATTGCGCCTGGTTTATGATGATGAGTTTTTTGTAGTTGATCTAAAGATACCTCAGGATCAGATCGATGCTTTTCTGATCTACTGTGATGAAAAAATACCCCCGCGCACCTTATTGAAAAAGGACAATGAATTTGAACTCATTGATTTTCTGGTAACCCAAAGTAATATCTTTTTAAAACAGATGAATGCCAAGGAATAGAATATTTTTCCTGATTTTATTTCTAATTGTCACCAATGCTTCAGCGCAATCTGGCTTTTTTTCCAATATAGAGGGTAAAGTCACCAATTTAAACCAGGGCGTGCCCGATGTTCACGTAATGAATACCACTGCCAATAGAGCTACAATTACCGATGCAGAAGGGAATTTTTCTATATCTGCCAAACTCAACGACACCATATTGTTTTCCGCTGTACAGTTAAGGCGAAAGATCCTGGTGATATCCGGTGCCATGCTCGAAAGCAGTTCCATTATTGTTCCTTTAGATGAATTTATTAATGAATTGGATGAGGTGATCGTACGGCCTTATAACCTTTCAGGAGACCTCAGCCTGGACATGAATAGTTTAACGACTGAAAAGGTTTTTGTGGCTTCCACACTGGGATTGCCAAACGCCTATGTAACACCTGTAACCCAGGCAGAACGGAAGCTTCATGAGGCAACTACCGGGGGTGGTATAGTGCCCTTAAACCCCATTATCAATGCAATGACAGGCAGGACCAAATACCTGAAGAGGGTATTGGCCTCGCAGGAAAAATATGCCCGAACCATCAGGGTGAGGGAGTATTATGCGGATTCCCTGTTTGTAGAGCATCTCAGTATACCGGAGAACAAAATAGCGGACTTCATGTATTTTTGCGAAGTAGATGAAAGCTTTAGCACCGTGGTGGACAGTCATGACAAACTCAAAATCTGGGAATACCTCAAATTGAGGAGCACGGCCTACTTAAGGGATGATGATGGAAAGTAAATTATCCATGGCACGAATCTTGCACAACTCAATTATGTTACTACTTCAAACAAAGGTTTTCCGATATAGCTTCCTTTTTATAATTCTGCCTCTTTTTGCATTTACAGCAATGCATAAGTTCTACGTGAGTGTAACCAATATAAATTATTCAGAAAAAGACAATTCACTTCAAATTACCAGTCGAATCTTTATTGATGACCTGGAAAAGGTTTTGGATGAGCGTTATGACATTCAGGCAAATCTCTCAACTGAGAAGGAATCTGAAGAGGCAAACTTTTATATTGAAAAATATATCCGGTCCAAATTAGTTTTTAGCACAGATGGGAAAAACAGGAATTTTGTGTTTTTGGGAAAAAAATATGACAATGATTTGATTATTTGTTATCTGGAAATCGAAGGTATAGATCTGCCAGCCTTAAAGAATATTGAAATTGAAAATGATATGCTTACTGATATGTTTGAAGAACAACAGAATATAGTCCATTTTAGAATAAATGGTAAAAAGAAAAGTTTTGTGCTGTTTAAAGAAAATAATAAAGGAATGTTAAACTTGTAACATTTTGAACTGCAATCACTTGAAAAATTTTAATTTCGCGCATTCTAATTCGAATAAAACTCCATGAATAAAATATATGCTTACCTCACATGTGTTTTGTGTTTGACTTTTACCTTAGGTTTTGCACAGGAAGAAATCAAGAAGGAAAGAGAACCGGGTCATACGAATCAAAGTAAATTCAAACAACTGTACGAAGAATTCGCAACCCCAAATACCTACAGATCTGCCTCCGGAATACCTGGTCCGGATTACTACCAGCAGCAGGCAGATTATAAAATAGACATTGAATTAGATGATAGAAATGCTAAAATCTATGGGGAAGAAACCATTACCTACATCAATAATTCCCCGGATGATTTAGAATATCTGTGGCTACAGTTAGATCAGAATGTCAGGGCTAAGGATTCCAAATCCCCCCTAAGAGATGAAAATGATTTAGCTATTGCCTACAGTCCCGATAAATTTGTGGAGAAAGTAATGCAAAAACCTTTTGACGGGGGTTTTAATATTGAATATGTAAGAGATAGCGAGGGCAAGAATTTACCTCATACCATAAATCAGACCATGATGAGGATTGATCTTCCTCAGGTGCTTAAAAGTGGTGATCAGGTATCATTTTCAATAAAATGGTGGTATAACATTGTGGATCATACCATAGACAGGGCCAGATCTGGTTACGAATACTTTGCCAAAGACGGGAACAGATCATATGTAATCGCTCAATTTTTTCCCAGGATGGCGGTATATAGTGATGTAGAGGGATGGCAGAATTATCAGTTCTGGGGCAGGGGAGAGTTTGCCCTGCCTTTTGGGGATTATGAGGTAAATATCACCGTGCCGGCAGATCATATTTTAGATGCAACCGGGGAATTGACTAATAGGAAGGAAGTATTTTCCAAAGAAATGATGCAACGATTTGAACTGGCCAAAAAGTCTTATGACAAACCTGTGCTGATTGTGACACAACAAGAAGCAGAAAATGCAGAAAAGGGCTTTTCCGAAGATAAAAAGACCTGGAAGTTTAAGGCGGAAAATGTCAGGGATTTCGGGTTTGCCACATCCAGAAAATTTATTTGGGACATGCAAGCTGTTAAAATTGGCTCCAGAGATGTAATGGCCGTTTCTTTATATCCCAAGGAAGGCAATCCGCTATGGGAAGAATTGTCTACCAAAGCTGTTGCCAGTACCTTAAAATCATATTCGGCGCATACTTTTGATTATCCATACCACAAAGCCATTTCTGTTCACGCCAAAAACCAGGGAATGGAATATCCCATGATTTGCTGGAACCATGGAAGGCCGGAGGAAGATGGCAGCTATTCGGACCGTGTTAAATTCGGGATGATAAGTGTTATCATTCATGAGGTTGGGCATAATTTTTTCCCTATGATCGTAAATTCAGATGAGCGGCAGTGGGGTTGGATGGATGAAGGCCTGGATACCTTTATGCAATACATGGCAGAACAGGAATTTGGAGAAGAAAACCCTGAGGTTATCGCACCAAATCAGACTTACCCGTCTCAAAGGGGAGCTCCTTCCAAGGTCGTTCCTTATATGAGTGGGGATCAGTCTACCATATCACCCATAATGTCTAACCCCGAAAATGTATTTCAATTGGGGCCAAACGCCTATGCAAAACCTGCAACGGCTTTGAATATTCTGCGTGAGACTATTATGGGTAAAGAATTATTTGATTATGCCTTTAAGACTTATGCCCAAAGGTGGAAATTTAAACATCCTACACCGGAAGATTTTTTCAGGACTATGGAAGATGCTTCCGCGGTAGACCTTGATTGGTACTGGAGAAGTTGGTTTTATACCACAGACTATGTGGATATAGGAGTTAAAGGAGTGAAAAAATATTATGTAAGCGATGAACCAACACAAAAAATGAAGGATTATATGACTTCAAGAGGTTTGACTGAAGCAAATTTTCCCCCTCTGGTATACCTTGTGGACGAGGAGAGTGAAAATTTTGAAGAAGGCCTTAAGGACAGAGCTAATACTGATACTTCTCAGGTCCTGAAGGAATATATGATGGATAATATGACTGCCGAAGAACGTTCTCAGGTTGTGGAACCAAAATATTTTTATGAGGTTGTTTTCGATAAACCGGGAGGTATACCAATGCCCATAATTGTTGAATATACCTATGCGGATGGTTCTAAGGAGAATGTCACTTATCCGCCACAAATATGGAGGAAAAATGATCAGGAATTTAAGCGTGTCATTTCCTCTGAAAAGGAACTTATTGGAATTGTTGTGGATCCAAAAGCCGAAACGGCAGACATTGATGTAACGAACAATTCCTGGCCCAAAAAGGAACAGCGATCTGAATTTGAGCAGTTTAAACAAAATATAAAAGGAAAGTAATATTTCTTCCTAAAAAAAGTTTATAAGTCCTGATGTAGTACATCAGGACTTTTTATATTTGGCACATAATCTTGCTTATATTTGTAGTATGCTTGCGACAGTAGTTTTATTTATAAGTGGAGCCGAAATATTTTTTATCATGTTTATTGTGGTAATGGTATTTGGGGCGGATAAAATTCCGGGGATTGCCAAAGGACTTGGCAAAGGGATGAGGCAATTGAGAGATGCCACAGATGATATTAAGAAGGAAATTCAAAAAAGTGCCGAAAAACAAGGAATTGATACCAGTTTTACAGACGACATAAAAAATGAAATTGACAAAGTAAAGAAGAATGTCGAGGATGTTACCGGTACAATTAAGCGTAAATAGGCGGGCACATGCTCAAACTTCTTTTGGAATGGGACAGGGAAACTTTCATTTATCTAAATAATCTTGGAACAGAAGATTATGATTTGTTTTGGGTTGTAGTAACCAATATCACCACCTGGATTCCACTTTATATTTTACTTTTAGCACTTATTTTTCTGAAATACCCAAAAAAACAAGGAATTTTCATAGCAGGCACAATAGTGCTGATGATAGTGTGCATTTTAGGTCTTACGGATATTACAAAAGAATATTTTGAACGACTCAGGCCCAGTAGTGATGAAGAAATTAACGCTTATATCAGAATTTTAAAAAACCCGGCCGGGTTTAGTTTTTTTTCAGGTCATGCTTCTTCCTCTTTCTCTTTATCCACTATATCTTTTTTGTTCCTTAGAAAAAAAATTTCACTGATGTGGCTGCTCTTTATCTGGCCTTTTCTTTTTGCCTATAGCAGAATATATGTTGGCGTCCATTATCCATTGGATATTATTACCGGGGCATTGGCAGGTATACTTTTTGGGTTTCTGTTTTACCGCTTCTACGGGAGGTTTATAGCACCCTACATAGGGTGAGTCCATCTCTTATAGACAAGAGCACAGTTTCTACTCTGGGGTCATTTTTCAGTTTTTTATTGTATTCCAGAAGAGCCCGAGTTGCCATATCATTTTTGTCGAGCGGTTCAACTACTTTTCCGGACCAGAGCACATTATCAGATAGTATGATGCCTCCTTTCCGTGTTTTCCCAATTGCCATTTCGAAATAAGCATCATACATTTTTTTTTCTGCATCAATAAAAACAATATCGAAGATCTCATCCAATTCAGGAATAATATTCAGAGCATCGCCCGTAAGCTGAACAATTTTATGTCCAAAGCCGCTTTTGTCAAAGAACTTCCGTTGTATTTCCGAGAGCTCTTCATTAATATCTATGGTATATAATAATCCGTCATCCGGCAATCCTTCAGCCAGGCAAATTGCGGAATATCCGGTATAGGTTCCAATTTCTAAAATTTTTCCGGGGCGTACCAGTTTGGAAAGCATACTAAGTACTCTTCCCTGATAATGCCCTGTGATCATTCGTGGATGTACCACCTTTAAATGTGTTTCCCGGGTTAATTCACGTAAAATACCGGGTTCACTTTCAGAATGAAGTGCGATGTAGTTTTCCAGGATTTCCGGTAGAAAATGCATAAATCCTTTTTGGTAAAAATATGGATTTATATACTATCTTAGGTTTAAAAATAACCACGTCAGGCATGGAGGATATAACCGTAAGGACTGCTACAATATCTGATTTGGAGGTGCTTTTAGGTTTTGAACAGCAACTGATTAAGGCAGAACGGCCTTTTGATGAAACCATAAGAAAAGACCCGGTGTGCTATTACGATTTAAAAGGAATGATTTTAGATAATGCAGCGACTGTTGTTGTAGCAGAGATAAATGGCACTGTTGTGAGTTCTGGCACCGCGGTTATCAGGCAGGCAAGACCTTACTTAAATCATAAGGAGTACGTTAATTTTGGTTTTATGTATACAGTTCCTGCTTACAGGGGAACAGGAATTAACAAAATGATTTTGGAGGCACTTCGGACCTGGGCACTTTCAAAAGGATATCATGAAATGCGCCTCACAGTATACTCAGATAATATTCCTGCAATTAAGGCATATGAGAAAGTGGGATTTGTAAGGCATATTATTGAAATGAGGATACCCGAACAATAGGTTTGGTAATAGATGACAAGAGCAGTACTTTTTTTATATGGATATTGTATTTTTGATTAAAATCAAGGTATGCCATTTCAAAATACATTTGTCCTTTGCCAAAGAATTGGATAGTAATGATCCACTTCGAAAATTCAAGGATAAATTCTACTTTCCTCAGCTAAAAGGTAAAAATGTAATTTATTTTACAGGGAATTCTTTGGGCCTTCAGCCTAAAAATTCACAGGAATATGTGGATGAGGTCATGGAAGATTGGAAGAATTTGGGTGTTGAAGGTCACTTTCATGCAAAGAAACCCTGGTGGGACTACCATGAAAGACTGGCAAAACCTTTGGCGAAAATAGTTGGGGCTAAACCTGAAGAGGTCTCCGTTATGAACACACTTACCGTAAATCTTCATTTGTTAATGGTGTCTTTTTACAGGCCTACAAAAAAGCGGTATAAGATAATATGTGAAGAAAAAGCCTTTCCGTCAGATCAGTATATGCTGCAAAGCCAGGTCCGTTTTCATGGTTTTAATCCAAAAGATGCTATTGTTGAAGTAGTTAAGCGACCCGGGGAACATCACTGGCATACCGAAGATATTGTGGAAAAAATCAATGAAGTCGGAGATGAGCTGGCTCTGGTTATTATGGGCGGTGTAAATTATTACAATGGGCAGGTTTTTGACATGAAAACCATAACACGTGCAGGAAAGGCCGCGGGTGCTAATGTGGGTTGGGACCTTGCACATGCTGCAGGGAATATAGAATTAAAATTACATGACTGGGGCTTGGATTTTGCGGCCTGGTGCAGCTATAAATATATGAATAGCGGGCCTGGGAATGCTTCTGGAGTTTTTATCCACGAAAATCATCTGGGTAAGGATAAAATCACAAGATTTGAAGGGTGGTGGGGAACCAAAAAGGAGACACGATTTTTAATGAAACCGGAATTTGACCCGATTGCCACTGCAGATGCATGGCAATTAAGCAATCCTCCGGTATTGGCATTGGCACCTTATCTCGCTTCTTTAGCCCTGTTTGAGGAAGTAGGAATGGACGCTTTGATTCAAAAGCGCAATAAAATAGTAGCTTATCTGGAATTTATACTGCACGAGATTGATAGTGAAGTTGACAGTAGTTTTGAAATTATTACACCTGCGGAAAGAGGTTGTCAGTTATCTGTCTTGCTGCATGGAGAAGGAAGGTCATTATTTGATTATCTGATGGAAAATGGGGTAGTAACAGATTGGCGGGAACCTAATGTAATACGACTTGCTCCGGCGCCATTTTATTGTAGTTTTGAAGACATGTATACCTTCGGGCAAATTTTAAAAACCGGGATACTTGGTAACGCTTAACCATGAAGATCTGGTTTTATGAAATTAGAACATGTAGCCATAGGGACTGAAAAGCTGGATTCACTTAAGAATTTTTATATCAGATATTTTGGAGGCATGGCCAATACTAAATATGATAATCGTGCTTAAGGATTTCAGAGTTATTTTGTAACTTTTAATTCCGGGGCAAGGCTGGAACTGATGTATTTGTCTCATATTCCGGAAAAAAACGATCGCAGAGCCGTGAAACAACATTTGGGTCTAATTCTTCAGGCCTTTGTTGTTGAAAGCATGTCTGAAGTTGATGAAAAATTGGAAATATGGAAAAAGTATGGCTACAAAATCCTGAGTGGACCAAGAAAAACAGGGCATGGATATTATGAATTTGAAGCGCTGGATCCCGATAATAATCGTTTAGAAATAACCACATTGTATATCGAATGATTGTATATTTGTGGCCTTTATCAGAAGGCGACTTATGAGCTCTCTTAAATTAATCATTTCAAATCCGAGATATTTCGGGCCTGCCTGGGTTTTTGCCAGTTTAAATATCTTATTTGGAACCTGGGCTATTTATATACCTTCCGTTAAAGCAGATCTGGGGATAAACAAAGCCACACTTGGAATTGCCATTTTTTTTCTTTCACTGGGAGTTTTTATGATTTTTCCAATAGCTTCTAAAATCATTAATAAAATAGGCGTTGGTAGAGCGACCTCAATAGGCGTTTACATTAGCTGTATCGCTGCTTTATTTCCCTTAATAGCACCCGGTTTTGTCAGCCTTGCCGTAGCCCTTTTATTTTTTGGTGCTACTAATGGATTTACCGATATTTCCATGAATACCCTGGTTACTGAAATTGAAAAAGAGGATAAACAGAAGTTTATGTCGGCCTCACATGGCTTTTTTAGCCTTGGTGGCGTATTGGCTGGCCTGGGAAGTTTTTTAATTCCCGTAATTGACAATAGGGGGTTGCATATGCTATTGGCCGTCTTATTGGTGCTTTCCGTAAATTTTATTTTTTATAAGCGGTATTACAAGGTGGTGGCTGCTCCAATTGAAAAAGAAGCTTTTAGCTTTAAAATTTTCAAACCTCTATTACTTCTGGGAGTGGTATCATTTGTTATTATGGGTAGCGAAGGGGCAATAGTGGATTGGAGTGGATTATTTTTAAAAGAAGTTAGTCTGGCGCCTGAGGCAATTTGGGGAGCTGGATTTTTAGGATTTCAGGTTTTTATGACGCTGGGACGTTTTTTAGGGGATGCTATTAGTTCCAGAATTGGATCAGTTAAAATAGTGGCATTGGGATCTGTAATAGCAGTGATCGGTTATTTTATGGTTCTTACAACAGAAATTTATTTAGCCATAGCTGGATTTGCACTTACCGGCCTGGGGTTTTCTGTAATTGTCCCTGAACTATTTAGAATTGGAGGTAATGTTAAAGGGGTAGAATCTTCTCAGGGAGTAGCATTTATTGCCGGGAGCGGATATTCCGGCTTTCTGGTAGGCCCTGTTATTCTGGGCTTTATAGCAGAAGAATTCTCCTTAAGTCTAAGTTTTATTACTTTATTGGTCTGCTCAGTTGTGGTTTTTGGAGCTACTTTCCTGCTAAAAAGAAAGAAACACGATTAGGATTCATTTTAACTTAATTTACTTCAATCTTTGTAAAGTATAATTTAAAATTTCCTTCAGCATTTTTATGTGTCCTGGCTAATTTAAGTCCATTAATATCCACATAATCCTCCCAGGTAGCTGTAAGCGATGCTTCTGCCTGATTTCCCCTTCGAAATGTCCATTCCTTTATAATGTAATCATCTTCAAAATAAAAATCATACGCATCTCCCGGGGTGTAACCTCCTTCACTGGCATATACAATGGTTAGTTTTTGCATAGGTTTCTTTGCAATTGGCGCTTCTGAAGTATCTGAGTATTCATAGGTGAAGTTTTCTTTATCCCAGACAAGATTATAAGGTGCCAAAAACCAGTATTTATCATTAATAAAACTGGCATCAACTTTGGCAGTAACGGTATCTATTTGCTTACGGTAATAGCTGGTTGTCTCACCGGCTGATACACCAGTAACCTCATTTTTCTTCGTGTTCCAAATCCAATCTCGCTCAAAATGTGTAGTGTCCCGGTCAACATTAAAGGTAAATTTTAATTCTTCTACATTTTTCCAATTTTCCAGACCGTGGGCATGGGCAATTTTTTCAGGAATGGTTTGTTCGATATTTACTGGACCTGCAGTATTTTTTGTATCGGTTTTACAGCTAATTACCAGCAGTATAAGCAGAGTTGCAAAAGGGTGAAGAATTTTCATAATTATGTTTTTTCAAATATAATGGCTTTTCAGTTCAAAATATACATAAATCCATAGGTTTATTGGAGTATGAAATCCCAATAAAATGATTAATTTTGGTTTTTAACAAAAAGTACAAAATGAGTTCAAAAAAGGGAAAAGTACAAGAAGCTATTGATGAAAAGTTATTGGAGGAAAGAAAAGTATTTCTATGGGGGATGGTTGATGATGATTCTGCAAAACATGTAATTGACCGTCTTTTATTTCTTGATATGCAGAATAAAAAGGAAATACAGTTAGTAATAAATAGCCCCGGGGGTTATGTTACCTCAGGTTTTGCAATTTATGATACTATAAAATCATTGAAAAGTCCGGTATCTACCGTTTGCAGCGGTCTTGCAGCATCAATGGGATCGATTTTACTATCTGCGGGTAAAAAAGGCAGACGTTTTATTCAGCCACATGCAAGGGTTATGATTCATCAGCCAAGTGGTGGAGCCAGGGGGCAGGCCTCTAACATTGAAATTCAGGCCAAAGAAATAATAAAGACAAAGGAAATTGGGGCTAAAATATTAGCTGAAAACTGCGGGCAGCCTTATGAAAAGATCATGAAGGACTTTAACAGGGATTATTGGATGGATGCCGAAGAATCTATAGCGTATGGAATAGTGGATGGCATATTAGAATAGAAGATTGAATATTGTCATTTCACATAAAAGGGAAAAGACCTTTGTATAATTAAATATAAAGGTCTTTTTTATATATAGACGCCTCGGCGGAAAATGCTTTGTATAATTTATATACGAAAAATAGGAGGCGTTCAGATCTTTATTTGATACTTAAAAGGATTAGAAAATAATATTTTTGGTAAAGCAGTGGAGAGGTTCTCATATACAGAAATATTATAAATTAGGCACAAAAGATGGAACCTTAAGTTTGGCTCCGAATGACAGATTCAAAAGGAAACTTAATTTTAGTACATTTACTTCTAAACTTAGTCTTTCCACTGACTTAAATTATGACGCAAACTCCAAAAGACATCGCGATTATAGGTTCCGGTTTAATAGGATCTTTATTAGCGATCTTCCTTAAAAGATCAGGACACAAGGTTACCGTGTTTGACCGGCGTCCAGATATAAGAACCATAGAATTTTCCGGGCGTTCCATAAACCTGGCAATGAGTGACAGGGGCTGGAAAACCTTGCGGGAGGTAGGAATTGAAATGGAGATTAAGAAGATAGCGATACCACTTTATAAACGGGCAATGCACGTAGATAACAAGCCCATATACTTTCAGAATTATGGAAAGGAAAAGGAGGCAATCTGGTCCATATCCAGAGGGCTGCTAAACAGAAAAATGATTGACCTGGCAGAAAAGGAGGGGGTCCATTTTAAATTTAATGAAAAAGTATGGGATATTGATTTGCCTGATGCGAGATTGTACACCGGTGCAAATGAAAAGAGTGAATGGAAAACCTATGACTATGATATGGTGTTCGGATGTGATGGTGCATTTTCAAGAATTCGTCACAAAATGCAACGCAGAAGCCGATTTGATTATTCACAGGATTTTATTGATGTTGGTTATAAAGAACTTACTATTCCATCTAACGAGGATGGGACACATAGGCTGGATAAAAACTCCTTTCATATCTGGCCCAGAGGTAATTTTATGTTTATAGCCATGCCTAACATGGATGGTAGTTTTACCTGTACGTTGTTTTTGCCATTTGAGGGTGAGGTATCTTTTGAGAGTATCAAAACGAAAACCCAGGCAAAAGAATTTTTTAAAACTTATTTTCCTGATGTAATAAAGGAAATGGATAATCTGACTGAAGCCTTCTTCAAAAACCCTACCAGTGCAATGGTTACTATGAAATGCTATCCATGGACTTATTGGGATAAAGTTGCTCTCGTGGGTGATTCCGCGCACGCTATAGTGCCTTTTTTTGGGCAAGGAATGAATGCCGGTTTTGAAGATATTTATGTCCTAAATAAATTAATGTCCAAATATGGAGATGACTGGGAGCATATTTTTCAAGAGTATCAGAAGTCAAGAAAACCTGATGCGGACGCCATAGCCGAATTGAGTTATAGAAACTTTATTGAAATGAGCAGCAAAACAGCTGACCCTCAATTTTTGTTGCAAAAAAAAATAGAAAAACATTTTGCGATAAAACATCCGGACAAGTGGATTCCGGCTTATTCCAGGGTTACCTTCTCCGATCAGCCATATTCTGATGCACTTGCAATAGGTGATGAACAGGAGAGAATTATGCATCAGATTATGCAAATCCCGGATATTGAGGAAAAATGGGATAGTCTGGAAGTAGAAGCCAAGATGTTGGAGCTGCTTAATGAAAATTAAATTGGATATATAATTTCGTTGTATTTAGTATAAGAACCATTTGTTTTTCCACTAAAATTTCCTCAGACAAGTGTGGAAATTCGTTTAGCTGTATTGCCAGATAAAAAAAGCCACCTGAAGACAGGTGGCTTTTATACTCAGTTAATAATTGGATTAGATCTTAGAAAACATTTTGTGCATCTTCTGTTGTTCTTCTTCAGCCAATACAGGATCTACCAGAATCCTGCCGCTATGTTCATCAGTAATTATCTTTTTCCTCGAAGCAATTTCTACCTGTACCTGAGGGGGTATTGTAAAGAAAGACCCTCCTGAAGCCCCTCTTTCGATGGGAACAACAGCTAATCCATTCTTTACGTTGTTTCGGATTCGCTTATAAGCTTGTACCAGCCTGTCATCTATTTGTTTTTCAAATTTTTCAGATTTGGCCAATAGCGCTTTTTCCTCCTTATCGGTTTCCGCAAGAATGGCATCTAACTCGCTCTTTTTATGCTTTAAGTGAGACTCACGTTCTGAAAGTCTTTCTTTAGTCTCGCTAATAACTTCCTTCTTTTGCTCAATTTGAACTTTGAATTCTTTTATATTCTTTTCAGCAAGTTGTATTTCCAATTCCTGGAATTCAACTTCTTTCGCAAGTGAATTAAACTCTCTGCTGTTTCTGACATTTTTTTGCTGATCAGCATATTTTTTTATAAGTACTTTCGCCTCTTCAATCAGATTCTTTTTAGCCCCGATTTCATAATTGATAGTTTCCAAATCGGTCTTTAACTTATCCATCCTTGTTTTTAGTCCAAGTACTTCATCTTCCAGATCTTCTACTTCAAGAGGTAATTCACCACGAACATTTCTTATTTCATCAACCCTGGAATCTATCAATTGCAAATCATATAATGCTCTTAATTTGTCTTCTACGGTTACTTCTACTTTTGTTGCCATATTTAATAATACTTGATAGGATTTGTTATACTCTCTGATAAAGAGATTGCAAAATTAGGCATTTTTTTTGTAAGATAGTCAACCAATAAATTTTTTGTAAACTGCTCCGATTCATAGTGCCCTATATCTGCCAGCAGCAATTTGTTTTCCGCTTCAAAAAACTGATGATATTTAATGTCTGATGTAATAAAAATATCTGCACCTGAGTTTTTTGCAGCTCTTATAGCGAAAGCGCCACTCCCACCTAAAACTGCTACTTTACGAATTTTTTTACCTAAAAAAGATGAGTGCCTTATACAGGGAATATTCATCTTGTCTTTAATGATAGAGAGAAAATCCTTTTCATCCATAGGTAGTTCCAATTCACCAATCATTCCCATTCCAATTTGTGAATTCACATTGTCCAGGGTGCTTATTTCATAAGCCACTTCCTCATATAGATGATGATCAAATAAAGCGGTTAAAACTTTTTTTTCTTTGCTTTTTGGAAAAGTAACGTTGATTTGGGTTTCTTCCTCCAAATGCAATTCACCGGTTTTGCCTATTACAGGATTGGCCTTACTGCCTGCTTTAAAGCTACCTGTTCCATCTACTGTAAAGCTGCATTCACTGTAATTGCCTATACTTCCAGCCCCGGCCTTAAAAAGCCCATCCATTAGTATTTTTGAATGGGTTCCCGGTATATACGTGGTTAATTTTTTTATGGTCCCCTTTTGCGGGATTAAAATCCTGGTGTTTTTAACCCCCAATACTTCGCAAATTTTGGCATTTACACCTTCAATTGCATTGTCCAAGGCAGTATGAAGGCAATAAATGGAAATATTATTTTGTACAGCTTTTATAACCGCACGTTCTATATAATTGGATCCGGTAAGCGTCTTAATACCTTTAAATACTATGGGATGAAAACTGATGACCAGATTGCATGATTTCCTTATGGCCTCATCTATTACGTTTTCAAGAGAATCAAGGGTAACAAGTATATTTGAAACGCTCATATCAGGATTACCTACCAGAAGCCCGACATTGTCAAAATCCTCTGCGTAATCCAAAGGGGCCAATTCTTCTAATATTCCAGCAACATCTTTAACCTTCATTTTTTATAATTTAATAGTATGTTTTATAGCCAAGTGAGTGCATCAAAGATAAAATATTATATTTTCGTTCCTATGCAACTGCTGAGAATAATAGCTTTCCCCTTTTCCCTGATCTATGCCCTGGTGGTATATTTTAGGAATGTTTTATATGATTATGATCTTTTACCTACCACTACATTTAAAACCCCAACAGTATGCGTGGGAAACCTAAGTATTGGTGGCACTGGCAAGACACCAATGATAGAATGGATTTTAAATCATTTGTCTCCTGGTTCAAAACCTGCCGTTTTAAGCAGGGGATACAAAAGAAAAACCAAAGGCTTTGTTTTAGCGGAACCATCAAGTACAGCTGAAGAAATTGGAGATGAACCCTTGCAGATATATTCCAAGTTTCCTGGAGTTACATTAGCAGTGGATGCAGATAGAACCAGAGGGATTAAACTGCTTGAAGATTTAATGCATCCGAATTTGATACTATTGGATGATGCATATCAGCACAGAAAAGTTAAGTCGGCAATTTCAATATTATTGACAGCCTATGGACAATTGTATAACAAGGACTGGTATTTGCCAACAGGAAATTTAAGAGACAGTAAAAGCTCGTCAAAAAGGGCAGATCTTATTGTAGTGACAAAATGCCCTCCAGACCTTGATCCTGAGAGGCAAAGGAAAATTTCAAAGGAACTGAATCCCATAAATAATCAGAAGATATTATTCTGCACCTTGGAATATGACACCGTTTTAAAAGGTAGAAACAAAGGATTATTGCTCACTGATTTAAAAAATAAGGAGGTTACTCTGGTAACTGGAATTGCTAACCCGGAGCCATTGATTGTTTTTCTGCAAAGCATGGAAATTACTTTTGATCATCTCCGCTACAATGATCATCATTATTTTTCGGGAAAAGAGATTGATTTATTTAAATCCAGAAGTTTAATACTAACCACCGAAAAGGACTTTATGCGATTAAAGGATAAGGTGGACAATCTTTACTATATTCCTGTAAGGCACCGGTTTCTTGATGATGGGGAGGAGGTAATAAAAAAATGCCTTGAAAAATCAGGAAACAGATTTCTTTAATTTATGTTCAAGGATGTTTTCTCCAATTTTTTGATAAAACACCTCTGGTTTAAAGGGTTTAGTGACTACATCATTACAGCCTGCGGCATAAAAGCTTTCTAAGCTGTCATCTAAAGATATCGCAGTAAGCGCTATAATTGGGGTATCGGCATCAAATTTTCTAATTTCAATAGTCGCCTCAACTCCGCTTATTCCCGGCATATGTATGTCCATAAGTATTCCATCATATTGACTCGTATTAGCCATATCCACAGCAGTGTTTCCGTTTCCTGCAATTTCACAGCTAACACCCCTTTTACTCAACATTTTTTTGGTTATCACCTGGTTTATCTTATTGTCTTCAACAACCAAAACATGCAGGCCATTTAAATCATAGTCTTTTTGAGTTATTTCAAATGTAAGGTCATCTACTACACTATCTTTACTCTTAAGGTCTAATTCAAAGTAAAATGAACTACCCTTTCCCAAAGTACTTTTTAGATGTATTTTACTATCAAATAAACCCAGCAGACTCTTTACAATGGTAAGGCCCAGTCCAGTGCCGCCATATTCCCGGTTAATTTGAATTGAGCCTTGTTCAAAACTATCGAAGATATTTTGTTGTTGTTCATTTGAAATACCAATTCCATTATCCATGACTTCAAAATATATGGTCACGTCTTCTTCATCCTTTTTTAGTAGTTTGGCAATGACATTTACCTCTCCATTTTTGGTAAATTTTATTGCGTTGCCCACAAGGTTCATAAAGATTTGGGATAATTTAAGAGGGTCGCTCATTAAATGTCTTGGAATTTCCTCGTCGTAGTCTAAAGTTAATTTTGTTTTGTTTTCTTTGGCACTCTGCTGTAAGGAGCTTAAAACATCAGCAAGGACTTTTTTCAGGTTGAATTCTAAATTTAAAGCCTCTAATTTGTCTGCGTCTATTTTATTTATTTGTAATATGTCATTTATGAAATTCAATAAATAGTCACCGGAAAATTTTAAGGACTTCAGATGTTCTTTTTGATTCTCACTAGGGTTTTCTTCCAATAATAGATGCGCCAAACCTGTAACGGCGTAAAGAGGTGTTCTCAATTCATGGCTCACAGTTGACAGAAAGTTGGTTTTAGCTTCCATTGCCTGTACTGCAGCATCTCTGGCCGTTTGCAACTCCCTGTTTTTTGTCTGCAGAAGGTCATTGGTCTTTAACTTGATCTGGTTGTTCCTGAATAAGGATACTGCCAATAAGGAAATAATGGTTAAAAAAGCTGAGGTAAGGATAGCCGTTATTTCTGATCGGTTACGGGACTCATTTAATTCCTCAATTTTTGTGTCCTGGCGTTTAATTTCTTCGGACATGAATTCAAATTGAATCCTGTCAGCCGTTTTAGCTTCTGCCTTAATTTTTTCTATTGTGAACACAGAATCTTTAAGTTTCAACAGATTCCTGCTATGAAGAAGAGACAGGTTGTATTTTTCTTGTTCTTCATAGGCCTGTACCAATAATTCATTGGCTTCCAATACCTCTTTGGAGAAGTTGTTCGTCTCTGCGATTTTTAATGCACTGACTCCATTTTTAATACTCTCCTCATATTCCTGAGTTTTAAGATATAATCTGGCCAATCCCAAATGTGCTTTGGCCATTATGGATTCTTTTTCAAACACATCATTATTTACTACAAGAGAATTAAAATTTAATGTAGCACTGTCATATTTTTCTATGCTGAGGTAGATATAAGCTTCCAAAAGTAAAATGTGATTGAGAAGATTACGGTCGTTGGTGAGCTGCTTTGATTCATTGAGCATGAAAATGGCCTGATAGTTATTTCCGCTGTCATAAAGTAAACCAGATTCAATAAATTTATGCACTGCCTGACCATATGGATATGCCAGTTGTTTTAATAGAACTGATGCACGAGCCCAATAAAAATTGGTGGTTTCCCTTTTATTCAGTTCCATGTAAAGCAAAGCAAATTTGTGATAGCAATCTACCAGAGCTTTTGCGTCTTCTGTTTCTTCCGCCAAAGCGGTGGCTTTATCCAGGGATTCTAGTGCAAGATCTATTTTATTCTGATTCTTGTAAATTGTAGTTTCAGTAAAATAAGTTTCTATACCCTGCACTTGATTCGTCCGCTCCTGACCAAATACCATTGGGGAGAATAACATATAAGTAACTAAGAGCGATGCCCTTGTGATTTTGCTATATTTTAAAAAGAATCTCAAATGACTTTATATTTATCAAATAATTTCATAAAATTCATAATTCTTTTGCCGGATCCCTGCAACTTTTTGATTTATAGAAAATTATATAAATGTTTAATGCTCATGGAACCCTTCAATAAAACGTATAGGACATGCAACTATTGTTTATTTGAGCCGAAACTATAGGTTATTTCCTATTAATTGGACTGTTTTTTATTTCAATTAAAGAAAATCTTTCAAAAGTATCATATATTTAATTCTTTTTAACTCCTTTTTTAATTTAAGATACTTTAAAAAAAACCTTTAACAAATAACCTTATTCGTTCCTATATAATGTTTGGATACAGGATTTTGTGAACTTTTTATTGAATATGTTTATGGGCTTTATAAGAAGACCTTACCAAAGCGCCACTTTCCACATGCCTGAATCCCATTTGATGTCCCAAATCCCTGTACTTGTCAAATTGTTCAGGTAAGATAAATTCTTTTACAGGTAAGTGCCTTTTAGAAGGTTGAAGGTATTGTCCAATAGTAATCACATCAACCTTGGCGTTTCTAAGATCTTCCATGGTTTCAATAACTTCAGATTCGAGCTCACCAAGACCCAGCATAATTCCTGATTTTGTTCTTTTTACCCCCTGTTCTTTCAGGTAACGAAGCACATTTAGGCTACGCTCATATTTTGCCTGTATCCTAACTTCCCTTGTAAGTCGCTTCACAGTTTCCATATTATGAGAGACGACTTCGGGAGAAACCCCTACAATACGATCTAAATGAATTCCAAGCCCTTGAAAATCCGGAATAAGTGTTTCCAATGTAGTGTCCGGATTCATTCTTCTTATAGCTTTTACAGTCTCTGACCATATGATTGACCCCATATCTTTCAGGTCATCCCTGTCTACAGACGTGATTACCGCATGTTTAATCCCCATAATCCTTATGGAACGTGCTACTTTCTCAGGTTCTTCCCAATCCACGTTTTCAGGACGGCCCGTTTTCACTCCACAAAACCCACAGGACCTGGTACATATATTGCCTAAAATCATAAAAGTAGCGGTTCCCTCTCCCCAACATTCCCCCATATTAGGACAACTTCCTGAAGTACATATGGTATGTAAATCGTACTTATCAACCAGACTTCTAAGTTGGGTGTATTTTTTCCCCGTCGGCAATTTAACTCTTAACCACTTTGGCTTGCCTTTGGGTGGCTGTACATGGGAAGTAAATTCAACACTCATAGGAAAATTTTCAACAAATATACGACCAAATGGAAAAACAGGAACAATTTACCAGGGATGTCACTTTAAAACTAAAAATGAATGAGTAAAAAACTATCTGTTATTTTTGATGATTTCCGCTAATAACTTTTTGGCCCTTAGTAATTTGACTTTAACATTATTTACGGGTTCACCCAATTCCCTGGCAATATCCGTATAGGATAACTCATTAAAATACCGAAGATTAATAACTTTCTGATAATGCGGCTTTAATTGTTTAATATTTTGAAGAAGTTTTGCGAGATTTTGATCGTTGATTAGCTGATCTTCTGCGGTTAGAGCATCATCAAGAACCTTTTTGATGGCCTCACTATTACCGCTACCCCTATTATTCAGGACATTCCTTTTTCTTTTTCTTATTAAGTCTACATGCAAATTTTTGGAAATGGTGATAAGCCAGGTTTTAAACTCGTAGGCTGGGTCATAAGAATCCAGTTTATCAAAAGCCTTCGAAAAAGTCTGTATAGTTATATCTTCGGCATCATTTTCATTTTTAGTCCGTATTAACTGAAAACCATATACATCATTCCAAAAAGTATCCAGTAAATTACTGAAAGCAATCTGACTGCCTTCTCTCGCCTTTTCGATGGTGCTTTTTAGTGTTTCTTCGGTTTTATCCAAACTCTGTGCTTTAATAAATCTAAAGGTAAATAGTTGATTATTATGATTTTTGGGATGCCGCTTCTCTGCATTCCTGCTCGCCGGGAAGTTTACCGCAATACCCGCAGGCCTCTCCAGTTTTATTGAGATAGGGATTTTGACTGGCGCAAGTGCCGGCAAACTTGCCATCTTTTTTAGACCATATTTTTATAGCTATGCCGGCAAATGCCAGCGCAAGAAGTCCTATGGTAAGTAAAATCAACTTCATAAAAATATTTTGAACAAAGATACAAAAATAAAGCCCCTTTCAGGGGCTGATAAAATATGTAAAGCTATTGGTTCTCAATACGAAATATTGGCTACAATATTCTTGACAGTAGGGGTGACATTACCGCCCTGAGGTTCTATGGTAATATAACCAATTGCGTTTTCCGCATAAGGCAAAGCTCTGAGATGATCCTTATCATCAACATTCTTAATTACTCCCAGATTGACCATTTCACCATTAACTTCGGCCCACATCTGATAACATTGATTATCAGGTAAATTAGGTAAACTCCTAACATTAATATAAGATAGTTTTTTTACCGGATTTATATAGGCAACGGCTTTTAATTCCCTTGCTTTTTTATTCCCTTTTACTTCATACTTTTTGGTCTGAGGATTGTTGAGAACTATAAACTGGTTTCTTACGTCTTCCAGTTGTTCTTTCATGTCTTCCTCCAGAGTTCTAATCTTATTATTTACAATGATATTTTCATCCTGTAAATTTTGATTTTGATTCCAGAAGAAATAAGATGATCCGGCAAAAAGTAAGGCCGCTATACTTGCAGCAACGGCATATCTTTGAAATTTCCTTCTACCAGTATTCTGCGCTTTAATTCTATCCAGAATCTTATCTTTCAAGCCTTCAGGAGTTTTAAGGGCATATAATTTAGCATAGGTTTCAAGATTTGTCTGTAACTCGTAATAGGTTTTTCTAACTTCAGGATACATAGCGATATATCGCTCCACTTGCATAGATTCTTCAAGAGTGGTTGTTCCCAATAGATACTTTTCAAGTAAATCGGTATCTAAAAATATTTGTATTTTTTCTTTCATGACAATAAGATTATTAAGGGCAAAAACACCATAGAGCTACCATATATTTTTTTAAGTTCTCTTAACCCGATTTTTAACCTGGATTTGATAGTGCCCAATGGAATATTTAATTCATCACTGGCTTCCTGTTGTGTCATTCCTTGAAAAAACAAGGCATCCAACACCACATGATATTTTTGCTCTATCTTCTCCATGTTCTCCCTGACGTCCAAGAACTCTGGTCTGGTGCTATCTACTCCTAGGTTATATACGTCTGAAACATCTATTTGGATTTCCTTATCAGATTTGGTGTTTACACTGCGTAACTTATCAATAGCTGTGTTTCTGGTAATTCTGAAAAGCCAGGTAAATAATTTTGCCTTTGAGGAATCATAAGAGTCGGATTTTTTCCAGATTTTAACAAAACTTTCCTGTAAAACATCCTGAGCTAGTTCTGCATCTCTGACCACTTTATGAGCAACCCCATATAAAGTATCGCCGTAATGTTCATACAGCAATGAAATAGCCTTTTCATTGCGCTCTTGCAGCAATTCGACAATATGTTTTTCAAGTAGTGAACTCATATTAAGTTTACGAGATAAAATAATCAGGAAAACAGTCATCCAATATATTATTCTGACCCGTATATAGTGTAAACGCTAAATTATAAAATTGATTGTTATTTAAGCGTTTTCTCAATTTTAATTAGATAAATGTACAACTGGTTATTGTGCATTTAATTTTTGGTTAGTTTGGTTTGGTATAACCCCCGTGAATTCTTACTCGGGGGTTATTTTTTTGTTTTGTCAGACGAAGTTTTCAGGTAATTATATTTACTTCAGGTTTAATCTCAATGCCATATCGCGTTAAAACGGCATCTTGTATTTTATTTGCTAATTTTAGCAAGTCCGATCCACTTGCGCCTCCAAAGTTTACCAATACCAATGCCTGGTTTTTGTGAACCCCGGCATCTCCGAATCTTTTACCTTTAAATCCGCACTGTTCAATAAGCCACCCTGCAGGAATTTTATAGGCGGAGTCTGAAATTTTATAAAAGGGTGCTTCGGGATTGTTCTCCAGGAAAGAATTAAATTCATTTTTTGTGATTACAGGGTTTTTGAAGAAACTTCCACTATTGCCCAATCTAGAGGGGTCCGGGAGTTTCTTTTGGCGAATCGTGATTACAGCATCGGAAACATCCTTGATCGTAGGGGTTATAATCTTTTTTTCTTTTAATTGGGATTCAATTGCTCCATAGGAGGTATTTAGCTTATGGGGTGGCTTAGCCAGTTTTAAATTAACCGAGGTAATAATATATTTACCTTTCCCAGAATTCTTAAATATTGAATCCCGGTAACCAAACTGGCAGTCATGCCTGGAAAAAGTTATGAGTTGTTGCGTAGAAATATTCATAGCTTCGCAGCTTTCAAAACAATCCTTAAGCTCCACACCATATGCTCCAATATTCTGAATTGGGGATGTACCGACATTTCCCGGAATTAGCGATAGATTTTCCAACCCGCCATAATCGTGATTTATTGTCCAAATTACGAATTCATGCCAGTTTTCACCTGCCCTGACATTGAGAATTACGTGATGTTCATCTTCCCAAAAAACGGTAATGCCTTTGAGGTTGATATGCATTACCAGGGCATTTAAGTCATTGGCAATTAACATATTACTCCCGCCGCCAAGTACAATTTTTTTTGGAAAACCTTCTTTTTGAAGTACTTCTTTGAGATTCTGGATAGTGGTGATTTCTACGAAATGACTTGCAATCGCTTCAATGCCAAAGGTATTATACTTCTTTAAAGATATATTATGCCGTATTTTCACAAAGCCCGGTAGGTTTTAAGTGCTTCTTTTAATATTTTAACCGCTTTCATCAGGCGTTCTTTTTTGAGAACATAAGCAATTCGAATCTGATTTTTACCCATTCCTTCGGTTGCATAAAATCCGGCAGCTGGTGCAACCATGACGGTCTCACCGTTTAAATCATATTTTTCAAGAAGCCATTGTGCAAAATGATCGGCGTCTTCTATCGGTAATTGAGCTATACAATAAAATGCACCTTGAGGCCTGCCTACTATCACCCCCTCAATTTTAGTCAATTCATTTATAAGCAGATTGCGCCTTTCTACGTATTCTTCTATAACATCTTTAAAATACGCCTGAGGTGTATCTAAAGCAGCTTCACTGGCAATTTGGGCATATGTGGGAGGAGAAAGCCTGGCTTGTGCAAATTTTAAAGCAGTTTTTATAATCTCCTTATTTTTAGAAACAAGGCAACCAATCCTTGCGCCACACATGCTATACCTCTTTGAAACAGAATCTATAACTATGGCATGTTCTTCCAGCCCGTTTTCCTGCAATATGGAATAGTGCTCATTTCCATCATAGGTGAATTCTCTATATACTTCATCTGCAACAAGAAATAGATTATATTTTTTTACCAATAAGGCCAGTTTATGAATCTCAGTTTTATTGTATAAATAACCAGTGGGATTTCCCGGATTGCAAATGAGGATTGCCCTTGTATTATTGTTTATGAGCTTTTCGAATTCCTCTATGGGGGGTAACGCAAAATTGTTTTCAATTCGCGAAAGTACCGGAGTTACTTTTATACCCATTGCAGTAGCGAAACCATTGTAATTTGCATAAAAAGGTTCAGGAATTATAATTTCATCTTGAGCATCTGCAATGCTTCCCATAGCAAAAGAGAGTGCTTCTGATCCCCCGGTAGTTACCAAAATATCATTGTGTGTAACATGAATATCTTGGTTTTTGTAATAATTACTTAATTTTTTACGGTAAATTTCGGATCCCTCAGTTCTACTGTAGGCTAATACCTCAATTGTGTTGTTTTTTACAGCGTCTAAGGCCTGTTTGGGAGTTTTTATATCCGGTTGTCCAATATTTAGGTGAATAACTTCAATGCCTCGCAATTTGGCATCTTCTGCGTATGGAACCAGTTTTCGGATTGGTGATTCCGGCATTAATTGACCCTTCCTGGAGATGACTGGCATATTCAAAATTTTAGCAAAAATGGGAAATCATTATGGACAAAACAACTTAAAGTTAATTATTATCAGTTCATCTAAAGGAATGTTAAAGTATTGCGAACTTCCGTATTTATTTGATACCTTTAAGAGACATCCAGTTAATTATTAGCAAGTTGCGTACAATATTTAAATATCTCCTATTGTTAATTCTGTGTATTCCATTAATTGGTATATCACAAGGTTATGAATTGGCAGAAGGAAAAAAATTTGAAAAGATCAACTTCCAGTTAATCAATAACCTTATAATTATACCTATTGAAGTCAACGGGGCAAACTTATCTTTTATTCTGGATTCAGGAGTAAGTAAACCTATTCTTTTCAACGTCTCAGACCAGGATTCCATTCAATTAAAAAATGTATCTGAAATCACCATAAGAGGTTTGGGCGAGGGGGATCCGATTAAAGCGCTAAGTTCAAAAGGGAATTTCTTTAAATTGGAGGAAATCAGGAATTTAAATCAGATCTTATATGTGGTATTGGACAAGGATATGAATTTCTCCCCAAGTTTGGGAATCCCGATTCATGGAATTATTGGTTATGACCTATTTCGCGATTTTGTAGTTGAAATAAATTACAGTGCGGAATACATTAAATTTCATGATCCGAAATTTTATAAGGAAAAAGAGAACTCCAGATCACAAAAATTGCCCTTGTTTATTAGGCGAAACAAGGCTTACATCGATGCAAATGTAGGTTTGGATACTACGGCTGATGTACCTGTCAAACTCTTAATTGACACTGGCAGTAGTGATGCTGTTTGGCTTTTTAAGGATGAGAATAAAGGACTTGACATTCCTGCAAAAAACTATCAGGATTTTTTGGGCCAAGGTTTGAATGGAAGCATATTTGGTAAACGCACCAAGGTAAATAGTATGAGTATTGGCCAGTTTTCAATCAAGGAAGCTAAGGCGGCATTTCCGGATATGGAAACCTTTAGTACTGCTTCGGTGATTGGAAATAGAAATGGAAGTGTCGGGGGAGCAATCCTCAAGCGATTTAATATTATTTTTAATTATCCGGCAGGAGAAATTACTTTAAAAAAGAATGCAAATTTTACAGATCCTTTCGAATACAATATGTGTGGCCTGCAATTGCAACATAATGGTGTCAGATATATTGCGGATCGGATAGCGGATGACAGGGGTGTTGTCAGGAATAATGCAAGGACATTTGGGGATGTACAGATTCTTATGCAAAACAAAACCCGTCTTAGTCTGGTTCCTGAGATTATTGTTTCAGGAATCAGGGCAGGTAGCCCTGCTGAAGAAGCGGGACTAAAGGAAGGAGATATAATTTTGGCGGTAAATGGCAAGCGTATCCATAGTTATAAACTGCAGGAAGTCATGAAAATGCTTAATGAAAAAGAAGGAAAACGAATAAAAGTACTAATAGAGCGTTACAATAACAATTTGTTATTTTCCTTTGTGCTCAAAAAGGCATTTGAATAAAAAAAACCGGAATGAAGATTCCGGTTATTATTTTCAAGAAAAACAGATTTTTTTATTTTCCATCCACACCTGTTACTTCACCTTTAATTTTTAATACTATGGTAGGAGTGTCAGCATTGGATATTACTGTTATCGCTTTTCTAATGGGACCTACTCTCTTGGTGTCATATTTAACTTGTATTTCACCTGTTTTACCTGGTAGAATTGCTTCTTCAGGTTTTTTAGGGATAGTACAGCCACAACTGGAACTTACTTTGCTTATAATTAAAGGAGCTGTTCCCGTGTTTGTGAATTCAAATACCCTAATTCCATCACTGCCTTTTTCTATTACACCGTAATCCACGGTTTCAGTTTTAAATTCAATCTTAGCCGTCTTATCCTGGGCGTTTACAGTTATTGTAAGTAGGCCTACAAATAATACTAATACTATTTTTTTCATCACTTTTTGGTTTTGGGTGAATTCCAAATGTAAATGTTTTGGTATCAACATCCAAAATTCTTTTGTTATCTTCTAACGTTACTTATTTTTGTTTCGTATTTCCAATCCGGAAAAAAAAATTAAAATGATTATCACTAGTTTAACATTTAAACTGATAATTATTTTTTCATCTTGTAATTGATTTACAAAAACTGTACCGAAATTATGGATATTCCATCAAAATATGAGCCACAGATAATAGAAGACCATTGGTATAACTATTGGATGGCCAATAATTATTTTCATTCTACACCTGATAATCGCAAACCCTATACCATAGTTATACCACCTCCTAATGTTACGGGTATTCTGCATATGGGTCACATGTTAAATAATACCATACAGGATGTACTAATAAGAAGGGCCCGTCTGCTTGGCCTGAATGCCTGCTGGGTACCCGGAACTGACCATGCTTCCATAGCGACAGAGGCAAAAGTAGTTGCCAAACTCAAGGAACTGGGCATAAATAAAAAAGATATTCCAAGAGAGGAATTCTTGAATCATGCCTGGGAATGGACTCATGAATATGGTGGTGTAATATTAGAACAACTAAAAAAGTTAGGTTGTTCTTGTGACTGGGATCGTACGAAATTTACGATGGATGAAGATATGTCTGCTTCGGTTATCAAGGTTTTTATTGATTTATTTGAGAAGGGCTTAATCTATAGGGGATATCGCATGGTGAACTGGGACCCTGAAGCTAAAACGACCCTATCAGATGAGGAAGTCGTTTATGAAGAGCGAAATGGAGAGTTGTATTACCTCACCTATTCCATTGAAGGCTCTGATGATAAAGTCACAATTGCTACTACACGTCCTGAAACCATTCTTGGTGATACTGCCATTTGTGTCAATCCAAATGATGAACGATATTGGAATTTGAAGGGTAAACAGGCTATCGTTCCTATATGTAACAGAGTGATTCCTATAATTGAAGATGAATATGTTTCCATGGAATTTGGGACTGGTTGTCTCAAAGTGACACCTGCACATGACGAAAATGATAAGCTTCTTGGTGAGAAACACCAACTTGAAACCATTGATATTTTTAATGACGACGCTTCATTAAATTCTTTTGGAATGCATTATGAAGGCATGGACCGGTTTGCAGTGCGGAAGGCGATAGTAAAAGAATTAAAAGAAAATGGCTTTTTAGCAAAAGTGGAACCTTATGTAATTAAAGTAGGCACCTCTGAGCGAACTAAAGCCGTTATAGAACCCAGACTATCAGATCAATGGTTTCTTAAAATGGAAAATTTAGCAAAGCCAGCTATAGACGCTGTACTGGAAACCAGGGAAGTGAAACTTTTCCCAAGTAAATTTGAAAACACCTACCGCCATTGGATGGAGAACATCCGGGATTGGAATATATCCAGGCAACTCTGGTGGGGACAACGTATACCGGCGTATTATTTTGGTGATGGTGAAAATGATTTTGTTGTTGCCGAATCTATGGAAGAAGCCGTGATCAAAGCAAGGGCTAAATCCGGGAATATTGGGCTGGATGCCAATAATCTGAGACAGGACGAGGATGTTCTGGATACCTGGTTTTCGTCCTGGCTCTGGCCGATTAGTGTTTTTGGCGGAATTTTGGAACCGGATAATAAAGAAGTTAATTATTATTATCCTACAAGCGATTTGGTTACCGGGCCCGATATTTTGTTTTTTTGGGTAGCCCGTATGATTATTGCCGGTTATGAATTTAGAGGAGAAAAACCTTTTAAAAATGTTTATCTGACAGGTTTAGTGCGGGATAAAGAAAGGCGTAAGATGTCCAAATCTCTTGGTAATTCCCCCGATGCCCTTGAATTGATTTCAAAATACGGGGCCGATGCCGTGAGAGTTGGCTTATTACTTAGTTCCGCGGCCGGAAATGACCTTTTATTTGATGAGGCTCTGTGTCAGCAAGGAAAAAACTTTGCCAATAAAATATGGAACGCCTTTCGTCTTGTTGATGGTTGGGAAGTTGCCGAAATTCCGCAGCCTGAATCCTCTGTAAAAGGGATTGAATGGTATACTGCCAGATTCAACCAGGTACTGGAAGAGATTGAAGACCATTTTAACAAATACCGCATATCAGACGCATTGATGGCCATATACAAACTGGTATGGGATGATTTTTGCTCATGGCTGCTGGAAATAGTGAAACCTGCCTATCAGCAGCCTATAGATCAGAAAAGTTACAATGCCATCAGATCAATATTTGAGGATAATTTAAAGCTTTTGCACCCATTTATGCCTTTTCTATCCGAAGAAATATGGCAGCGTATCTCAGAACGGAAACAATCAGAGGCCTTAATTATTGCCAGCTGGCCGGAAACCGAGAAATTTGATCCTGAACTAATTAAGGCTTTTGAACTAGCGACCGAAGTCATTTCCGGTATTCGGAATATTCGAAAAGAGAAGAATATTCCATTAAAAGAAACTTTGGAACTTTCTGTTCTAAATAAAGAAGGAATAAGCCAGGATTGGGATGTTATTATTAAAAAACTGGCTAATGTCGGTCGAATTAATTCCGTACTAGAGGCGGTTGATGGTGCACTGGCATTCAGGGTTCGCAGTAATGAATATTTTATACCTGTTGCAGGAACCCTAGATGTTGAGGCTGAAATAAAGAAAATCCGGGAAGAACTTTCATATACCAAAGGTTTCTTACAATCCGTTACTAAAAAACTGGCTAATGATCGGTTTGTTCAAAATGCTCCCGAAAATGTAGTGGCAATAGAAAAAAAGAAGGCGGAGGATGCAGCGGCCAAAATTGAAACTCTGGAAAAAAGCCTGAGTAGTTTGGAATAATCAGGATGTTTTATTTAAAGTTAATATGCTATTGTTTGAGGATTTCCTCAAGGATGTTTATATTTAAACAAAGTACTTTCAAATGAGACCTATACTGACATTATTTTTCTTTCTTTTTTTAATTTCAGTTCCGGCGCAGAAGACCGGGATAGAAATATTACCGGCAGAGATTCAAATTAAAACGGCAGTGTTACCCGCTCCGGAGGAGGACAGAATGGATGCCATGGTGTATGGCTATGATGAACAGGGTAAATTGGTTGTTTTGCGTGAAGGCACCAATAACCTGGTTTGCCTGTGTGATGATCCTGCTAAAGAAGGTATAAGTGTCAGTTGCTATTCCAGGAAACTGGAACCCTTTATGGCAAGGGGGAGAGAGCTGACTGCCGAGGGTAAAAACTTTAATGAAAAAAGGGATATTAGAGGTGAGGAAATAGCTTCCGGAAAAATTAAAATGCCTGAGGAACCTAGTATGATGTATATATTTTATGGAACTGATGAGAATTATGATAAATCCACAGGTGAACTAAAAGATGGTAAGTTTCGCTATGTTATATATACCCCATTTGCCACCACAGAATCTACCGGGCTTCCCAGTAAGCCACACGCACCCGGAATGCCATGGTTAATGGATCCGGGCACCCACAGAGCGCATATAATGGTTGGCCCTTTCAATTAGGTACTTCCTTTAGTATGTCATTTATTAGTTGAACCGCGCAGCATTCAAGTGTTATTTGGTTATTATTTCATTTTTTTACTTCGGTCTTTAATACTATTCAAAAGGAAGAATGAAATGATACTTGGCAGCAATAGCTGAATTTTTCTATCTTTGAGTGAAGCACTTTTTTAGATGGAATCATACGCTACTGCACTCCTTTATGCCATTCCTTTTTTTATTTTTTTAATGGGCATAGAAATACTATACGGGTACTTTGTTAAAAATCAAAAGCACAAGGTTCTGGATACTGTTAGCAGCATTAGTTCGGGCTTATCTAATATTTTAAAGGATTCCCTTGGTCTGGGAATTATTATTGTGAGTTATCCTTATTTGTTGGAGCACCTTGCAATGACAGAAATAAAAGCCAGTTGGCTGGTATGGGTTATTGCATTTATTGCAATTGATTTTGCAGGTTATTGGAACCATCGTATGAGTCATCGCATTAATTTTTTTTGGAATCAGCACATTATACATCACAGTAGCGAGGAATTTAATTTGGCATGTGCATTGCGACAATCTGTTTCCAATTTAATAGGGTATTTTCCACTTTTTCTGATTCCTGCCGCCATCCTAGGAGTGCCGGCAACGGTAATTGCAATATTGGCACCCATCCACCTTTTCGCTCAGTTTTGGTATCACACACAGCATATAGGAAAGATGGGCTGGTTAGAATATATCATTGTTACACCATCTCAGCACCGTGTTCATCATGCAATAAATCGGGAATATATAGATAAAAATCTTGGGCAGGTATTGTGTGTTTGGGATCGTTGGTTTGGTACTTTTCAGGAAGAACTGCCGGAGGTGCCACCTCAATATGGTGTTTTGAAGCCTGTGCGGACCTGGAATCCATTACTCATTAATTTCCAGCATTTATGGCTTTTGATTAAAGATGCCTGGCGTACGGAAAGCTATTGGGATAAATTAAGAATTTGGTTTATGCCTACAGGCTGGCGTCCGGCTGATGTTAAGGAGAAATATCCGATAACTGTTATTCAGGATGTATATCATTTTCAGCGATATCAGACAAGGGCATCTTTTGCTTTTAAAGGGTATGCTGTTTTTCAGATGTTGACAACCCTGATATTGTTACTTTTTATGTTTTATAACTATACCGAAATTGGTTTCAATGGCCTTCTTTTATTTGGAACCTTTATGTTTTTTGGAATATATGGATATACGACGCTCATGGACAGAAACAGGAGTGCTATTTGGATAGAACTCGGTCGGGGAATATTTGGACTGGTTCTTATATTCAGTACCGGAGATTGGTTTGGGTTGAATGCCAAAATTTCAGGTGGTGTTTATTTGGTTGCTGTATATTTTCTTATAACCGTAATCGGAGGCATATATTTTACATTAATAGAAAGAGAATCATTAAATGCCAATATTGTTTTATAAAAATAAATTATGGAGATAAGACCATATATACTTGCAGAGTCTAACTGGGAAACTATTAAGGACGCCAATTTTGAACTGGCCATTTTACCATGGGGAGCAACAGAGGCGCATAATTATCATTTACCTTATGCTACGGATAATTATGAAGCCGATTATATTTCTGCGGCTGCTGCCAAAATTGCCTGGGAAAGAGGCGCAAAGCCCATTGTGTTGCCAACAATTCCGTTTGGGGTAAATACAGGGCAATCGGATATTTATCTGGATATAAATCTAAATCCGACAACTCAACTGGCCATCTTAAAAGACATTGTGGAAACCCTTAATAGGCAGGGGGTCAACAAACTGCTCATCTTTAACAGTCATGGCGGGAATAATTTTAAACCTTTGGTAAGGGAGTTGGGTTTAAAATATCCGGATATGTTTATTTGTTTCTCCAATTGGTTTCAGGCAATGACCAGATCAGATTATTTTAAAAATGATGGAGATCACGCCGAAGAAATGGAGACCAGTCTTATGCTGTATCTTAAACCTGAATTAGTCTTACCCAAAGATAAGTGGGGGTCTGGGGACTCTAAAAAATACAAGATCAAAGCATTTATGGAAGGTTGGGTATGGGCAGAACGAAAATGGTCGGAGATAAGTGAGGATACGGGTGTTGGGAATCCGGAAAATGCAACCATCGAAAAAGGTAAAAGATTCTTTGAAGATCTATCCTTGAAAATAGGAAATCTGATTTATGATTTGTGCAAAGCCAATTGTAAAGATTTATATGAATAATGTTCGTTGATATTAACGGGCAATTTCTTTTTGTACCAGATTAATATACAATTCCATTGCCTCTTCACGACCAATATTTTGTGCCTGAATCAAAGCATTGGCTTTAAAAGCATTAATCAATGGGGTTTTACTTCCAGGGTTATTATAGTTTTTGTTGGCAATTTTATAGTACGCATATAATTTCAACAACAAATCAGCCGGCAATGGCTTTTTGTAGTCATTTACTTGTTTAACTGCGTTTAAGAAATCGCTATATAATTGATCATTCTTCATCCCTATGAGGAGTGGTTGCAATGCAGGTTTTGGCACCAACAACTTTCTGGTTTAATTTTACGGTAATTGCACTGTCTAAAGGCAATAACAGATCTACCCTGGACCCAAATTTAATAAATCCTGCATCCTCACCCTGTTGCACGTTCTCGCCTACTTCTGCATAATTTACAATGCGCCTTGCCATGGCGCCGGCAATTTGCCTGTACAAAATGTCCCCAAATCTGGGGGTATGGATTACAACAGTAGTCCGTTCGTTTTTTTCACTAGATTTTGGATGCCAGGCAACAAGATATTTTCCGGGATGATATTTGAAATATTTTATAACCCCACTCGCCGGATATCTTGTTACATGTACATTGGTTGGGGACATAAATATGGAGACCTGAATGCGCTTATCCTTAAAATATTCTTCTTCTTCCACTTCTTCTATAACAACTACTTTTCCGTCAGCAGGGGCCAGAATATCATTAAAATTCTTATTAATAACCCTCTTTGGATTACGAAAAAACTGAAGAATAAGAACTAATATGACTAAAGCCAGAATTTGTATAGTATTCTTTAGCCATGGTTCTGCTATATAAAAATGGGCCAATAAAACAATAATAGCCACGCTAAAGAATGTTGTTAGAATAATTTTCTGGCCTTCTCTATGGAACATATGAAAACAACATTAAAGTTAAATAAGCAAATGGAGCTGCAAATATTAAACTATCTAAGCGATCCAGCATACCTCCATGCCCGGGCAAAATGGCTCCGCTATCTTTAACACCAGCCTGCCTTTTTAGTTTAGATTCAACAAGATCACCCAAGCTCCCGGTTAATACAATTACCCCAGCCAGAATAACCCATTGTACAGGGTTTACAATATCTTCATATTTTGCCATAATATAGGCGGCTCCCAATGTAAAAACCAACCCGCCAATAGTGCCTTCAATGGTTTTTTTAGGGGAAACGGCCGGATATAGCTTAGTGCGCCCCAATGTTTTGCCTACTATATAGGCAAAGGAATCATTAACCCAAATTAATATAAAAATTCCCATAATTAAATATTTTGCAAACTCATTATCTTTATACGGGATCATAGTTAAAAAAATGCATCCACCTCCAACATAGAATAAACCTGCAACAAACTTTTCGTAATTATAATAGATTTTTTTCTTTTTTGAAAAGAGATAGTATATCAAACTAAAGTTAACAATGATAGTCAGAAACATGAGCATATTGATCAATATTTTATCATGTATAAGATAAATATAAACCCACCATAGACCCAGATAGGCTATAAAAACATAGTAACCCCTTAGAGCAACCAGTCTCTTATATTCATATAAACAGGCCAGGCCGAAAACCATAAAAAGGAAGTCAAATGCATCCGAACTAAGAAAAACAGCAGAAAGAAGCAGAATTACATAAACAGCTCCGGTTAATAAGCGCCTTAGAAGTTCTTTCATGCTAAAGGTCTTCCATAAGTAATAAGTACAAATGTTTTGTGCTGCTACCGTAGGTTAGAAAATCATTGGCGTTTTCTTCAGTACCCTGAAAATGTTTAATTGTAGTAATATTGGCAGGGATACCTTGTTTATATTTTTTTTTGATAGTTTTTAAACCCTCTCCTATTGTGTCAACCAACTGACTTGTGGTTGCATAAACAATCACATTATCCGGCACCTCAGAAAGTTTCTTTTCTTTAAGTTGATTTGAGCACACCAGAATAGATCCGTTTTGGGCAACTAAATGTTCACAAGTAGTAAAAAAGATATTACTGTCTTTTGACTTTTCAGTAAAATTTAAATTGGATTTAGAAAATTTTTCCTCTAACCTCGGATTCATTACAAAGAAGGGAAGTTCCTCCCATTGATTTTCCTCAATTATATTTTTTAAAGCTTCTGAAACTTCATCAAAAGAATCACAATAAATGAATTTACCGCCATTCTTTTTAAAATGAATTGTAAACTTCTCATCAACAGGAATATTCAGGTCAGGCATATGCATGCCCCTGGTTTCCGCAGTTTCTTTGGAAACTTTCTTTTTACCACCACCAAATAGCTTGTCAAATAGACCCATCGATATATTTAGGCTTCAAATAATGCTAGATTATTTAAAAAACAACGTTTAGAATTACTATTTATTTTCTTCAGTAGATTCTTCAGGTGTAAGCTTATCAGCACCAACTATTTCCTGACCTTTTTTATCAAACTCTTTTTCAAAAGGTCTCTCGCCGAAAATTTTAGCTAAATCCTCTTTAAAGATAACTTCTTTTTCCAATAAGCGTTCGGCTAATTCTGTAAGTTTATCTTTATTTTTTTTCAGCACTTCAATAGCCCTTTTATATTGCTCTTCAATTAATTTTGAAATTTCCTCATCAATCACCCGGGCAGTTTCTTCACTATACGGTTTAGTAAAACCATATTCATTTTGACCGGAGGAGTCATAGTAGGTAAGATTTCCAATTTCTTCATTAAGGCCATAAATGGTAACCATTGCTCGTGCCTGCTTGGTTACTTTTTCCAAATCGCTTAGCGCCCCGGTAGAAATTCTGTTGAATATGACTTTTTCTGCAGCCCTGCCGCCTAAAGTAGCGCACATTTCATCTTTCATTTGTTCGGGGCGAACAATAAGGCGCTCTTCGGGCAAATACCATGCTGAGCCCAGAGATTGTCCTCTTGGTACAATTGTTACTTTAACCAATGGGGCAGCGTGTTCCAGCATCCAGCTTACAGTTGCATGGCCCGCCTCATGATAGGCAATGGTTCTTTTTTCCTCCAGCGTAATAATTTTATTCTTTTTTTCAAGTCCGCCAACTATTCGGTCTACTGCATCCAGGAAGTCCTGCTTACCAACAGCTTTTTTTTCTTTCCGGGCGGCAATAAGTGCAGCCTCATTGCAGACGTTCGCTATATCTGCCCCTGAAAAACCGGGTGTTTGCCTGGCCAGAAAATCAAGATCCAGTGTTTCAGAAGTTTTTATTGGCCTAAGGTGTACTTCAAATATTTCTTTTCTTTCCCGGATATCCGGAAGATCCACATAAATCTGTCTGTCAAATCTACCTGCTCGCATTAAAGCTTTATCCAAAACATCAGCACGGTTGGTAGCGGCCAATACAATAACATTGGTATTTGTGCCAAAACCATCCATTTCGGTTAATAACTGGTTTAAGGTATTTTCTCGTTCGTCATTGGATCCTGTGAAATTGTTTTTACCCCTTGCTCTTCCTATGGCATCAATTTCATCGATAAAAATAATCGCCGGAGATTTGTCTTTTGCCTGTTTAAACAGGTCCCTAACCCTTGATGCACCCACACCAACAAACATTTCAACAAAATCTGATCCGGATAGCGAGAAAAAGGGAACTTTTGCCTCACCCGCAACGGCTTTTGCAAGTAATGTTTTTCCAGTACCGGGAGGTCCTACCAATAAAGCTCCTTTAGGGATTTTACCTCCTAAGGAAGTAAACTTATCAGGGAACTTCAGGAATTCTACTATTTCTTCGACCTCTTCCTTGGCACCTTCCAAACCGGCAACATCTTTAAAAGAAGTCCTGGTATCTGTTTTTTCATCAAATAATTTCGCTTTGGATTTTCCAATATTAAAGATTTGACCCCCGGCACCTCCTCCGGCACCTCCGGACATTCTGCGCATCAGATAAATCCATATACCAATAATCAGAACAAAAGGAAGTATGGACAACAAGAGTTCCATAAAAACATTAGACTCTTTATCAAATTCTACTATGGTGTCTAAGTTGTTCTCCTTTTTTATTTCTGTAATCTCATTTTGAAATATCTGTAAATCACCATAATCCAAAACATATTGGGGAATAGAGCCTGTTGAAGGAAACAATGGTTTCTCAGCCACGTCTCTATGGACATCTTTTGCGAGCGCTTCATCGGATAAGAAAACTTTAGCCTGATTGGTATTGGTGATAATCAAAATCTTGGTAATGTCTCCATTTCTAAGGTATTCCTGAAGCTCAGAAGTAGTGGTTTTCTTGGTTGAAGCCAGATTATCACTACCAAAAAATTGGAAAGCAATTAAGAATATTGCAATTAATCCATATATCCACCAGGAACTGAATCTAGGTTTCTTTTGCGGGGTATTGTTATCTTTTGCCATTGTTTTTTTTACTGATTAAAGCTGCTTTCTACCATAGTGACCTTTGCGTCTCCCCAAAGTCCCTCCACATCATAAAATTCTCGTATATGTTTTTGAAATACATGAACAACAATATTAACATAGTCCAACAATACCCATTCCGCATTTTCAGAACCTTCTATATGCCATGGTTTGTCTTTTGATGCCTTACTTACTGTTTTTTGGATTGAATTTACTATCGCATTTACATGCGTATTAGAAGTGCCATTACAAATTACGAAGTAGTCACAAACAGTATTCTCTATTTCCCTTAAGTCAAGTACATTTATTTCGAGTCCTTTAACTTCTTCTATTCCATCTAAGATTAAGGTAATCAACTCATCTGCGCTAGCTTTCCTTTTCTGCATTCAAAAATTTTAATTTGTGCAAAGTTATTGTTTTTTTGTTTTCTTAGCTATTGTTTTTAACATAACATTGTAGATCAAAAACCAGGGAGCCTATATGCGAATGATCAAACTTGATGCCACGGATTCTACAAATGCCTACATGAAGAATTTAATGCTTTCTGAAAAGCCTGAGGATTTTACGATAGTCATTGCGAATGAGCAGTTGAACGGTAGGGGACAAATGGCGACACAATGGGAATCTGAAGCAGGTAAAAACCTAACTTTTAGTGTTTTAAAGTATTTTGATAACTTCCGGATTCAGGATCAATTTTTATTAAACATAATTACTTCATTAGCCGTTTATAATACTCTTAAAAAATTATTTGTTCCAAATTTGTATATTAAATGGCCTAACGACATTCTGTCAGGTAGTTTTAAGATATGCGGTATTCTTATTGAAAATAACCTGAAGAATGATAATATTAAATCTTCTGTTATTGGCATTGGATTGAATGTTAATCAATTAGATTTTGGAAATTTAAAAACAGCATCTTCCCTGAAGAAAATTAAAGGCAGGAATTTTAACCTTGATGAAGTACTCTCATCAATTGTATTACACCTTAAAATTATTTTTGAAGAAATTGAATTTAAAAAAGTAGATGAGCTTCGCAAGCAATACGAATCACTGTTATTCAGAAAAGACAAACCATCTACCTTCAAAGACAGCGATTCTAATTTGATTGCCGGATATATTCGAGGAATCTCAACAGAAGGCAAATTAGTAGTGGAATTGGAAGATTGCGTCTTAAAGCAATTTACATTCAAGGAATTAGAGCTGCTGTACTAAAATTTATTTCTAATGTTTCTCTTTAAAACGCATGAAGGTGTGCTTAAATTTCGCTTAAATTATCTGATAGTGCGTTCATAAAATTAGTAATGGGTGTTTTTATCATCATGGCCATCATAGCGTTAAACTCTCCTTCAAAACTTAACATTACATCCGTTTCTTTATCGTTTTTAGAATCAATATCCACAGTAAGTGTAAATGGCAATTTATCACTAGCCGCCGCCAACACCAATTTATTAAAAGGCTGCTGACTTTTTCTTTTGAGAACTATTTGTGGCATTCCTTTAAGAGCAAATAAGAAAGTGTCGTTGTCCAAAACTTCAAATTTGTCAATACTATCGGGCATCAATTGTTCAAAATTTTTAAGATCAGTGACAAAATCATAAACATCCCTTATATTTTTCGATACGGTTTTCTTTTCTGTTCCTATTTCCATTGTTCTATAATTTCCATCCTGAAGGATTGTTTCTCCATTCAATTAATGTTTCTAGCTGGTCCTCCTTTACATACTTACTGGCAGAGGCCTGCTTTATAAGGTAATCATAAGTGCTAAGCGTATGAAGTTCAATGCCCTGATCTTTAAAATTCTTTTCAGCTATACTAAAACCATACGTAAAGATGGCAAGCATGCCTTTTACGACGGCCCCATTAAGTTTTAAAGCTTCTACAGCATTTAAGCTGCTTTTTCCTGTACTTATAAGGTCTTCAATAACAACAACAGTCTGGTTCTTCGTTAATTGTCCTTCAATTTGATTTTGTCTCCCGTGTGATTTGGCTTCAGGCCTGACATAAATAAAAGGTAATCCCAGATAATCGGCAACAAGCATCCCAATACCAATTGCCCCGGTAGCCACACCAGCAATTACATCCGGCTTTCCATATAAGGCCACAAGTTGTGCCGCAATTTGTTCCCGTATATAATTTCTGATATCCGGATAAGACAGGATTATCCTGTTGTCACAATAAATTGGAGATTTCCATCCGGAGGCCCATGAAAAAGGATTTTCTGGTTTCAACTTTATTGCATTAATTTGCAGAAGTAGTTCGGCCGTTTTTGCGGCAGTGTTCTTGTCTAAAACCATTTCACAAATGTATAAAGTTTTTGTTAAAGATTCCCCTTTGATTTTAACAAACAAACTCTCAGACACCGTGAATGGTGAATACTTTATGTTAAATGGCGATGCTATTAATTCTGCAATAGATGCATTGTCCAAGAAAAAGATAGAACGGGCATTTATCTACCATCCTAATCACGAGGAAATTCTAAAAAAGTTTACCAAAAAAATCCCATTGGAAATTGCAGGAGGTGGTGTGGTGACAAACAAAAAAGGAAAAGTTCTTTTCATATATAGAAATGATAAATGGGACCTGCCCAAAGGTAAACTGGAAAAAGGGGAGTCCATTGAAGAATGTGCACTTAGGGAAGTTGAGGAAGAAACAGGCGTAAAGGGGTTGAAGATTGAAAATTTTCTGCGGACTACTTACCACATTTTCAAAAAAAATGGCACTTATAGGCTCAAGGAAGTTCATTGGTATGCTATGAAAACTACTTACAAGGGAGAATTAATAGGGCAAAAAAATGAAGGGATTGAAAAAGTGAAGTGGAAGGGGCCCCGGCAAATTCAGAAAGCCCTGGAAAATTCCTATACCAATATCAGATCACTATTTGCAGATTAGCCGCTATTTACTTTATAACCGTATCCTTGGGAATGCGGTATACGGGATATTGTAAATGCGAAGTTTCATAATATTTCGAGTGCTCATAAATCCATTGCAATTGGCCATTAGAATTTTGACTAAAGGCTTGATCCATCTCTTTCTTAAATTCAAAACTCTCCCGAAGGCGGGCATTGTTATCTAATATTTCAATTGCAAGATCCTCGAATACGTAGGGAGAGAACCCTTCTTTCCGTTGTAAAATAGGATCAAAAAAATTCCAATTGAAAAAAGAATCTACAGCTGCAGGTTCGAGGGTTTCCAAAATATATCTGATTCCCTCCTGATCAGTAGGAATTATATAATCTCCGGCATTAATTGTCAAGAGTTGGCTCGAGGACGATACCTCTGTGTCGAAATGCGGATAATGTCCTTCATAGGCATTATCTCTGGTTTTAAAATCTTTTATTTTATAGACCTCTGCTATTTGTAAGGTGTCCTCCTTTACTATTGAATATATAATTCCGTTTAAATCCATTAGATCTATAACCTCTTTCCAGGCCTTACGTAAAATGTATGCCTCAGGAATTTTCACAGAATCTTTAGGGACAAAGTAATTAAAGTAGGGGACTTCTTTTTCAAATGGCCTGTTACGGTCATATTTTAGTCTTGGCAGGCCCGTTATCTGACTTTCAATAGTGTCTGCTTCATAACCTTTAAAATTCAACGTAGTTGTGCGAGTGGAATCTATTTTCCAGGATAATGGATAGTACTCCCAATCTTTTCTCCCGACTTGTACTTGATTTCGAATTTCCTTTATTGTTTTACTTTGAGCTTCTGCAATAATCATAACATTTTTTAAAAATGTATAGGTGCCTTTTACTCTTTGCTCGTATGGTTTGAACATATGTGTTTCCAGCATCATCCCCAGGGTATTCCAGAGCGCGGTGTATCCAGTAGAATATCTGGGAAGGTCCATAAATTGGGAGAATCCATTTTCAGGAACCTGGTTATACACATTGACAAATGGAGTAATATCCCATCCTTCATCCATAAGCGAAGTTTTTATAATGGGTGTAAATTCACGATGTAAATACTCACCAATTTTATTTCCTAATTTATCGTGCTGGGTAAATATATGTGTTAGGGTATATTGATAGTCTGCTCCATTACTTACATGGTTATCTATAAATATATCCGGTTTCACCAAATGGAAAATTTTGGCGAATGTCCGCCCATTCCTGGTGTCATTTTTTATAAAATCCCTGTTGAGATCATAATTTCTGGAATTTCCGCGAAAGCCATAAGCCTCAGGCCCATTCTGATTTACTCTTGAGGTTGAATTGCGATTAAGAGCACCACCTATATTGTAGATTGGGATGGTAACCAGGACCACATTTTTAGGGGTCTGTAATTTTTCAATTCCAAGATCCCTAAATAAAAGCATACTAGCATCAATCCCGTCACTTTCACCCGGGTGAATCCCATTATTAATCAATATTACAGTCTTTTTTTGTCCTATTTTCTTAAAATTGAAGTCTCCGTCCGGGTTGTAGGTCACTACATGAAGTGGATATCCACTATCCGTTTCACCTACAGTTTGAATATTAATTTCGGGAAATTCTTTGGCCAAAGCCATATAGAACTCTATAGTCTCTGAATAAGTTGGCGTTTCTTTCCCATCCGAGGATTCAAAATGTGTTATGAATTCGGTTTTTTTGTCTTCTTTTTTATTTTTGCAAGAAATAAGTGATGCAAATAAAAGTAATACTAAAAGGCGTTTCATGAAGCTGGAAATAAAGAATCTAATGAATCCCTCCTTCCAAAATTAAACAAATTTCCGTCTACTAATCTAAGCGGCCTTAGTAATTTCTTCTATTTCTTTCTTTTGTATGGGCTTGTTTTTGTAATCTAGGATGTGGTGTGTCCTGGACATATAGTATTTCCAGTTTTCCCTATCTTTCGGATCAATTGATGAAGTTAAAATATTAATCCTTATTTTATGGGCAATGGGTAATATAATGAATTCCTCAAGAAATTGCCATCCATCCATTATGGGCATGTTTATATCCAAAAACACAACCTCCGGGACTTTTTCATTGCGTTTCAAAATGCTTTTAAAATCTTCAATGGCTTCTTTCCCATTTATATAACAATTTATGTTCTTACTTACATTTAGGGAACTAAGCATCCTTTTAATTCCAAATACGGTTATTGGATCATCATCGATTATGGCTATTGAATTAAGCTTTATCATTAAAATATATGTTAAATGTAGTTCCCATGCCCACTTTACTGCAAGCCATTATCTTGCCATTCATGGCCTCTATCTGATTTTTGGTAATGTAGAGACCTATGCCCCTTGCATCGGAGTTGTCATGGAAAGTTTTGTACATACCAAATAATTTTTCTCCGTATTTATTCAAATCAATACCCAGGCCGTTATCTGCTATACTTAAAATAGTGTATTTCTCATTTTTAGATACCGTCAACTTGATCACCGGATCCCGTTGACCGTGCTTGTACTTTACAGCATTGGTGATGAAGTTCATAATTATACTGTCAATATAAGCGGGGATGACCCTAATACAGGTATCATCCGGAATTTCATTGATTATTTGAGCATTGTTCTTTTTTAGAAATGCCGCTAAATTTTGCTCGGCAGCCGCTATTTTTTCGTTTATTTTAATTGGTATCTTTTCTAAGTTGACGTTGGTACTAATAGCTACAACCTCATTGAGGTTGTCCAGTGTTTCCAACAAATTATCGGAAGCCTCAGTGAGCATTTTTATTATATTTTCTTGTTCATTCTTATCCTTTTCTTCTGCCAGAAACTCCAACAGCATGGAAAAATTAGCCGTATGAGATCTTAAATTATGTGATACGATGTGTGCAAAATTGACTAATTGTTTGTTTTGTATAGAAGTAACATTTATAAGATCTCTAAGTTCCTGTTCCTGTTGTTTAAGGTCAGAAATATCCATGCTTATGCCTATCAGACCACTGGCCTTACCATCAGGGGCTATAAGTGGAATTTTAGAAGTCATAAATGTTGTTAGTGTTCCATCCTTTTTCACACTAATAGTTTCTTTCCGAAGAATGGGACTTAAATTATTTATTACGCTCAGATCTTCTTCTCTGGAAATTTGAGCAGATTTTTCGTCGTAAAATTCATGATCACTTTTCCCTAAAACCTCCATTTCTTCTGTTCGCCCGCAGTAAGCCAATTCTGATTTATTCACTAGAACTTTCCTGGATTCCAGATCTTTTATATATACATTAAGGGGTAAGTTATCTATTAATGTCTTAAGCAGTTTTTGCTCTTCCCTGATTTGTTTTTCCTTTTTCTTTACTTCTGAGATGTCCTGTGCGGTTGACCAAAGTAATTTTCTTCCTTTTTTATTTCCTACAAGGGATCCACTTATTAAAACAGGATAGGCTGTTCCATCCTTTTTAACGAACATATGTTCAAAGGGGCCATAGGTACCTTTTGAATCCACTTCTTTCAGGAAATTATTCAATTTATGTCTGGAAGAATCAGGTACAATATCCGCATACTTTAAATTTTGCAGGTCTTCTTTGCAATAAGCTGTTGCTGATTCAAAGGAACTGTTAAAATCCAGAATCTCCCCTGTTTCATAATCACTAAGTATATAGGCAATTGGAGACAGCTCATATAAGGACCTGAATTTCTGTTCACTTATTTTCAGTTTTTGCCTTGCCTCAACCATTTCCTTGATCATACGACCTTCAGCCAAAAGTGACACTACCTCGTTTTTTTCGTTGTAAATAGGTTTTAGACTAAAATCTACCGGCACCGCGTGTTTGTTTTTATCCAAAACAACGATCTCACTGCGCATGAACTCGCCCTGAGCTGCAGCAGCAATAATCTGCTTTAGCCCATCTTTTACGCTATCCGGAATGGGCCACCAATAGGCATCCCAAAATTTTTTATCAATGATATCCTCAGGCCTAAGATCTGAGAATTCCAGAGCAGTATTATTAACCTCCAGGAAAGTACCTTGCGTATTCAATATACCGGTGAACTGATATGAAGAGTTAAAAATACTGCGAAAAATACGTTCTTGCTCCTCAGTCCTTACCCTGGTTAATACTTCATTTGTGATATCCTGAAAAGTACCTATAAGCCCTAAAAACTTATCTTCTTTAAAAACAGGTTTTCCGGCTGCTATCACTGAAATTTCTTTTCCTTTAGCTGTGATTAATTGTAAAGTTTCACTCCAGGCTATCCCCTTGGACATGGCTTTATCAACTGCCATCGCTATGGTGTTTCTGCTATAACCTTCCTTATAAAAATTAATAGCACTATCAATATCGGGCTCAAAATCCTCAGGAATCTCATGAATTATTTTGGTATTTTTGCACCAGGTCAATTTATCCTGTACAGCATTATATTCCCAACTGCCAATTTTTGAAATTTTGGATTTGTCCTTCAGCAGAATTTCTAGTTTTTCCAATTTAATATCATCAAAGATCGTATCGGAAATATCTTTTGTCTGGATGATTACACCAATAATATTTTCCTTCTCATCGTACCAGGGAACATTTATCCACTCAAACCATTGTTCCATGTTTTGGGTATTATAAAAGTTTTCTACGCCACTTAGCCTGGATGTGCCTTTTAGAACCCGGTTGAGATCTTTTTTCCAGGATTTGCTTACATCCGTAAAAACCTCAAACAATGACCTTCCAATAACATTGCTATTTGTTAGGTTGAAATCCGTAACCCACCTGTCCGATGCATGGATTATTTTAAATTTTTTATCTACAAATACCGTTGAAACTGGTAACTGCTTTATAAGGTAATCATTAGAATGTGTCCGGGTTTCGCGCAACATGTTACCGTAATTTCCTACTAAAGTAATCCGATTTTCCATCATTTATCAATGATTGTTGTGAACTAGCCTAAACTCGTTGTGTGACTTCAATATTACATAGAGTACACGATAAAATAACTAAAAATGAAAGTAAATTCCTACTAAAAAGAAATAATTTATGAAATATAGTATATCAATTAAAAGGGGAAAGCTCTATATTTATTGATATTAACCGGCCATTGAAGGAAAGATATCAAAGTTTTACGGTATTTGGTACCAAAACACTGAAATCTCCTCCATTTCTTATAACATCTCTTACAATTGATGAACTAATAAAGGATTTGCCTGAAGCAGTTAGCAGAAATACGGTTTCAATATCTGAAAGCTTTCTATTGGTATGTGCAATGGCTTTTTCAAACTCAAAATCCCCCGGATTGCGAAGACCACGTAGAATATACCCCGCATTTACTTTCTTACATAAATCTATAGTAAGGCCATGATAGGTCATAATTCTAACTTTAGGCTCATTTTTAAAAGCCTCAGTTATAAAAGACATCCGTTCTTCAAGAGAGAACATATAGTTCTTTTCAGCATTTATCCCAATAGCAATAATAAGTTCATCAAATAAAGAAATTCCTCTTTCAATAATATCTGAATGGCCCAAAGTTATGGGGTCAAAAGAACCTGGAAAAATAGCGCGCTTCATTGGGATTCTTGGATTTTGTGTTAAATGTACTTAATTTACTTCAATGCTTCATTTATGGCGCTTTCAAAAAGTTCTGGCAGACTTATACCAGCATTGCGTGCCTGTTGTGGTAAAATACTCTCTTCCGTTAAACCCGGAGTTGTGTTCATCTCAAGCATATATGGCTCGTTACCAATAAATATAAATTCACTTCTTGAAAAACCTTTCATTTTTAAAATTTCATAAGCCTTTTTGGCCTGATGCCTTACGTTTTCTTCTTGAATTTTGGATAGACGTGCAGGGGTAATTTCCTTTGACTTTCCCTCATATTTTGCTTCATAATCAAAAAAATCATTCTCCGAAACAATTTCTGTTATAGGCAAAACCAACGTTTTATTTTTATAGGTTATAACACCAACGGAAACTTCCGTACCGTTGAGATAAGATTCTATTATAATTTCATCATCCTCCTGAAAAGCCTTGTCAATTGCTGCCTGCAAATCCTTTTTCTCATAAACTTTGGAAATACCAAAACTACTTCCTGCTTTATTGGCTTTTACAAAGCAAGGAAGGCCTACTTTATCTACAATCGAAGCATGATCAATAATATCGCCCAAATTCAGATAATAGGAATCTGCCGCTTTAATACCATAGGGCTTAAGCGTACTTAATAAATCTCTTTTATTAAATGTCAGGGCTGCCTGATAATGATTGCAGGATGTTTGGGGAATTTCTAAAAGGGCGAAATAGGCCTGCATTAATCCGTCTTCCCCGGGAGAACCATGAATTGCATTAAATACACAATCGAAAGTAACCACCCGATTCTTAATCTCAACGGAGAAATCATGTCTGTTTACGGGCAGTTCGTTTTCGTTGTCATCCAGATAGACCCATTTTTCCTTGGAAATTACAATGCGATATGTATTAAATTTTTGCCGATCTAAATATTTGAAAACTACATTGCCACTTTTAATTGAAATCCTGAATTCGCTGGAATAACCCCCCATGATAATGGCAATATTCTTTTTCATCTAATGTTATGTATAAATATCTTCTTAACCAGTTACGACAAATATCACGTTTTTAACGTAAATAAAAAATGATAGGGTTTCCTATATTTGTGTCATAAATAAAAAAGAGCAATGAAGAATTTATGGAATTTTCTCAGAAGCAAAGTTTTTCTGATCAATATTGGACTTGCCTTTTTAGTTATAGTTGTTTTATCCTTGCTAACCTTGCAATGGTTAAAAAAATCTACTAAACACGGTGAATTTGTGGAAGTCCCTGATTTATCCAAGTTATCGGTGGTTGAAATGAGAGATGTAATTGAAGATGCAAATTTGCGATATGAGGTTTTGGATTCTGCCAATTATAATCCCGAATATCCCAGATTTTCTATTATTGAACAAGATCCTCCGGCCGGGAATAGAGTAAAGGAAAATAGAAAAATTTACATTACTGTTAATCCTTCCGGCTATAAAAAGGTAACGGTTCCTAATATTATTCAGGTTACCCAACGTAACGCGGGATCAATGCTCCGGGCTGTTGGTTTGGAGGTGGAACGTGTCACATATATTGATGAGTTAGGTAAGGATATGGTATACTATATTAAATACAAAGGTAAGACCATTAATCCAGGCGATAAAATTCCAAAAACTTCTAAAATTGAACTGGTCTGTGGAAACGGAACTATAACAGGTCAGGCCCAGGTAAAAGCCGATTCCGAATAGAATGGCACTCGAAAACAATTCAGATCCAATTGAGGAAGAGCTTTTTGAGCATTATAATTTTATTGCATCCAAAGGGCAGGAACCCTTGCGGGTGGATAAGTTTTTGATGAATTTTATTGAAAATGCCACTCGTAATAAAATCCAATTGGCCGCTAAAGAAGGTCATATATGGGTTAACGATACCATTGTAAAACAAAACTATAAGGTAAAAGCAGGGGATCAGGTTAAAGTGTTTTTTGAACACCCCCCATATGAGTTCTTATTGTCTCCTGAAGATATTCCTCTGGATATTGTCTTTGAAGATGAAAGTCTTTTGGTAGTAAACAAACCTGCAGGAATGGTAGTCCACCCTGGACATGGCAATTATTCCGGTACTTTAATTAATGCCTTGTTACATCATATTAAAAGTCTGCCTGTAAATTCCGATGATAGGCCGGGACTTGTCCATCGTATAGATAAAGACACCTCCGGATTATTGGTAATTGCCAAAACGGAATTGGCTATGACCCATTTGGCGAAGCAATTTTTCGATAAAACCAGTGAGAGAGAGTATGTGGCTTTGGTTTGGGGGAATTTGGAGGAAGAAGAAGGTACTATAGAGGGGCATATTGACCGAAATCCAAAAAACCGGCTTCAAATGCAGGTATTTCCGGAAGGTGATAAAGGAAAAGAGGCAGTTACCCACTATAAGGTCATGGAACGTCTGGGATATGTAACTCTGGTTTCTTGCAAACTGGAGACCGGAAGGACACATCAGATTCGTGTGCACATGAAATATATTGGGCACACTATTTTTAATGATGAACGATATGGTGGGGATAAAATATTAAAGGGAACCACTTTTACCAAATACAAACAATTTGTGGAAAATGCTTTTAAGATTCTGCCAAGACAGGCTTTGCATGCCAAGACCCTGGGTTTTGTGCATCCCACAAGCGGTGAAATGATGCGTTTTGATAGTGAAATTCCAGAAGATATGGCACATTGCATTGACAAATGGAGAAATTATTCAAAGCATTCTCAATAATTATAAATTTTGTTGATAGAGGTATTGAAAGTCTTTTTACGCTTATAAAGGAATTCGCTAAAATCCTCTTTATTTTTACCTTTAAATAATAATAAAATGAAGATTCTGCTTTCTCCTGCTAAATCACTTGACTTTGAGAGGCCATTGCCCTCCGGGAAATATTCAGAACCGAAGTTTCTTGAGCAATCGGAAAAAATAAATAAAGTACTGTTAAGGAAAACCCCCAAAGCCTTATCCAAATTGATGGGTATTTCCAATGATCTGGCTGAATTAAACTGGGAGCGCAACCAGAAGTTTATGCTTCCTTTCACACCGGAAAATTCCCGCCCGGCTATATATGCATTTAATGGGGATGTATATCAGGGTTTGGATGCTTATAGTATTTCCGGAGATAAATTGGAAAAGTTGCAGGACACACTTAGAATTCTTTCAGGATTATATGGTGTTCTGAAACCATTTGATCTGATTCAGCCCTATCGTCTGGAGATGGGAACACAATTAAAAATTGGTCGAAAAAAGAACCTTTACGACTTTTGGAAATTTTCAATAACTAACTTTTTGAACGAAGAACTTGAAGAAGGAGAGCTGTTTATTAACCTTGCCAGTAATGAATATTTTAGTGCCGTGGATGCTAAAAAATTAAAAACGCAAATAATTACCCCGGTATTTAAAGATTGGAAAAACGATAAACTCAAGGTGATTAGTTTCTTTGCAAAAAAGGCACGGGGTTCAATGGTCCGATATATTCTGGATACCGATGCCAAAACTCTTGAAGACATAAAGGGATTTAACCTGGATGAATATATCTATAGCAAGGAGCATACTTTAAAAGAAAATCAACCTGTATTTATCCGATAGAATAATTTTCTGATGTAAACGTTTATAATACGAACTTCTATTTATAAACAAGTTGCAATGAAGAATTTTGGTTTTGTTTTACTTGCCTTTTTAGTATTTACATTAAGTTGTTCAGACAGGGATGATAATGTAGATACAGTCAATATCCGTATAAAGAATGATAGCAGTGTTAATTTTGATGAAGTACAGGTAGGTACTAATGAAGAATTATATATAAACATCGCACCTGGCGAATATTCGAATTATTTGGTATATGAGATGGCTTATAAATATGCCTTTGTTGAAATCAAGTCCGGAGAAGATTCTTATGTGTCCTTACAGCCCATAGATTTTGTTGGTGAACAGGAACTTCCTATTGGTTTCTACACCTATAAACTCAGCGTTAATGAGGAAGGAGAAGTTGCACTTGAGTTTGCTGTGGATTAGGCTTTCCCCTTGGTGCTTTTTTTCTTTACCACAACTGTTTTCCCTTTAGACTTTTTAGGTCTGCGGGCGCCGTAAGATTTATTGGAAATCTTACCTTTTTTGGTTTTTATATCCCCTTTACCCATAATTCCCGTTTATTTCCTTCAAGTTACAAAAATTAGCAGAAAACTGCAATTTGCTGTTTTGCCTTTTTACAAAATACTATCTTTATGAAATAGATAATTTACAGAGAAATCAGCAATAAACTGTATTCAAATTGTTTTTACACACACACCCTTATGAACCTTTTTTATTTGATGATACTACAAAGCTAATTGTAGGTACCTTGCCGCCACCCAGGTTTTCTACTGGCGATTTGAAGGAAGGAGATGTCAATTTTTGTTATGGAAGCAGGGATGGACAGTTATGGCCTATTTTAGATCAAATCTTTGGTTTGAATTTAAAGTACGAAACAACCAGGGAAGCTGTGAGACAGCGTAAGGATTTTCTGAAAGAACGCAAAATAGGGATCTGTGATATTGTCCAGAGCGCAAATCGATTAAAAGTGGATGCATCGGATTTGGGCATGAAGAATGTTAACCTAAGAGACCTTATAGGATGTTTAAATAGATACAGCAAGGTGGATACCCTTTTATTTACAGGGGGAAATAGTAAGAACGGGCCGGAATATTTTTTCAGAAAGCTTATGAAGCAGCATGGTGTGTGGCTGGAGCCGGTATCTGAAGAGGTACCCAAAGTACATAAATTTAAGATGGTTGGAGATTTAAATAGAACTATCAGGACGGTATCCTTAACAGCGCCATCCGGGTCCGCTAATAGGGCTGTCGGTAGTTTTATTTCCTACAAAAGGAGAAAGGCCGAAAATCCTGGGTATACAGCTTTGCAGTTCAGGGTAGATCAGTACCGCGACTTTTTTTAGCTTAATATATCTTAAAAGCTAGGCCTGCCATATAATTTTGGTAGTTTTCTGGAAATAATTACATCCGGGCAATTATGAGTTAATATTGAGAGGATGGTTAGAAAAAAAGAAACTTAAATTTTAGTGGATGTTAGTTTTTTGATGAAGACAATTTATTTTGTGATTTGCCTGTTTTACGGCAAAAGATTAGAAATTAATGCGGATATTTAGGGACCTGAAACCAATAATAAGAGTAATTGAAAGGGTTTCAATAGAATAGTTACTATTGTTTATGCACAAGACGGAAAGATTAGAGGAGTTTAAAAAATCGGTTACAAATAAGTTCTACATATACAACAGCTTATTTTTAAACCTACCTTACAGGAATATTGAAAATGTGGGACGGCTTATTCCGCTATTGTTTTATCAATGCGAGAAAGGGCTTGGTTCTGGCAAAAACCCACAGCAAATCTTAGATCTTTTTTTTCAGAACTATGCGAATATTGATGCTGAAAAAGATAGAATTGATTTTATGTTCCGGATCATTCAATATGTCGAGAGGCAGGTAGTATTGTATGATAGTGTTGAAGATGCTGCTTTTCCAAAGCTTCATGAACACACAAGTTCTCTATCCATAAAAGACTACTTTCAGTTAGTGGATAAAAACAAAAGCTGGGATAAGATCGCAAAGAAATTGTCGACATTCAGTGCGCGGATTGTTCTAACGGCTCATCCGACTCAGTTCTATACACCGGCGGTGCTTGATATTATTGAAGAATTGAAGAAACTTATTCTTGAGAATAAGATTAATGATATTGATGTGGTGCTTCAACAATTAGGGCTGACTTCTTTGATTAATTCAAAAAAGCCTACGCCATTGGATGAGGCAAAAAATATTATTTATATCCTTAGAAATGTATACTACGCTGCGGTCGGGGAGTTATTTGCCTATATAAAAAGCAACATAGAGAATGATGATTTTGATAATTATAATATTATTAAACTTGGGTTTTGGCCGGGTGGTGATAGGGATGGCAACCCCTTTGTAACTGCTGATATCACTAGAGATGTAGCTGATGAACTGCGTATTAATTTAATGAAATGTTACTATAACGATCTTAAAATCCTACGCAAGAAACTTACGTTTAAAGACCTTCGCCCGGACTTGAACGAACTAAGGGACCAGCTTTATGTCTCTATGTTCGACCCTAAAAAAGTGGTGAGCTACGATGATATTATAGGGCCATTAATCACAGTTCGTGAGATATTGATTAAAAAGTATAATTCACTATATCTGAAACAACTGGATGATCTCATTGATAAGGTAAAAATATTCAAGACACATTTTGCCACACTTGATATCCGACAGGACCATAGTCAACATAAATTGGTGGTTGAAACGGTTCTTAGAACTTATGGTTACCTAAACGAAAGCCTTGATGAGCTTTCTGAAGCTAAACTGACAAATTTACTAATCAATGAAAATTTGAAATTAGATCCAGAAGATTTTGATAATGAAATTGTTAAGGATACGATTGTAAATATCTCACACTTAAAGGATATCCAGAATAAAAATGGCGAAGAGGGTTGTAATCGTTATATCATAAGTAATTCGGAGGATATCTATTCTGTACTTTTTGTTTACGGACTATTCAGATGGTGCGGCTGGGAGAAAGGCAATATCACTTTTGATATCATTCCATTGTTTGAAACTATGAACGGTATGGATACGGCCGAGAACACTATGCAGGCTTTATTTGATTTGCCTGACTATCGTTATCACCTGGAAACGCGTGGTGACAGGCAGACCATGATGCTCGGATTCTCCGATGGCACTAAAGATGGAGGTTATTTAAAAGCCAATTGGTCTATTTTAAAAACTAAGGAGGTTTTGTCAAAAGTATGTTCAAGGAACGGAATAAATGCTATATTTTTTGATGGAAGGGGAGGCCCACCTGCGCGTGGAGGAGGCAAAACGCATCGCTTTTATGCCGCACAAACGAAGGATATAGCAAATAACGAAATACAATTAACCATACAGGGTCAGACTATAACAAGTACATATGGAACCAAGGAGCAATTCATGCATAATTCAGAACAGTTACTAACTGCAGGATTGTCAAATAACCTTTTTGGTAAAGAGAATGTGATCTCAAGAGAATCGCGAAAGTTAATGGAAGAACTTTCCGATTTGAGTTTTGACAAATACGATGCACTCAAACAACATAAAATGTTTATTCCTTATTTGGAAAACAGGAGTACATTAAAATATTATAACAAGGCTAATATTGGCAGCAGGCCGGGGAAGAGAGGACAGAAGGCAAAATTAGAACTCACTGATCTGAGAGCAATATCCTTTGTAGGGTCATGGAGCCAGCTTAAACAAAATGTTCCCGGGTATTTTGGCATAGGTACTGCTATTAATAAACTGAAAGATGAAGGAAGGCTAAAAGATTTAAAGAAACTGTTCAGGGAAGTTCCTTTCTTTGAAACTTTAATGTTAAACAGTATGATGTCTTTGTCCAAGTGTTATTTTGAACTCACAGCTTATATGAAGGATGATGAGGAATACGGGGAATTCTGGAATATCCTGCATGATGAATACCTGCTTTCAAAAAAAATGTTATTGCTTCTTAGTAATTCAGATATACTCATGGAAAACGAAGCTGTTTCAAGGGAATCCATTAAGATCAGGGAAAATATTGTATTACCCCTGCTGGTAATTCAGCAGTATGCCCTGCATCAGATTAGTGAGAATTCGGATTATAAGGAGCTTTATGAAAAAATAGTCACACGCTCGCTGTACGGTAATATTAATGCAAGCAGGAATTCAGCTTAATACAACGACAACTTTAATGTAGTCCAAATCACGTTTACTTTTGCCGCCTTTATACTCCTGAATGGCAGATTCAGAAACAGCCTAGTATTGATGGCCCCCTTGAAACAGCCAGATTTTAGCCTGCTCTACGTTGTGAAATAGGCGTACATTTTGATCCCGGTTCAATAGTACTGTTTCAACAAAATAGCTGGTTTTATAGGTAAGCGGGTTTAACTCTACCCAGGCTATTCGGTAATTTTTGTCTATCCCAAGTTTTTCAAAAAGATCACCATACTGATATGCTTCGATAGCCTCTGGAGGAGAAGTTGTATATGCAATACCAAGAACGGAGAAACAATTCATTGATCTGCAATTATCTGCTATTTTTGACCATAGCCTGGTGGCAAATTGTATATCTTTATTTCCATTGGAATATACTTGAATAAAACCCTCCATTGGTTTTATTATAATTTCATTTTCACCCAGCGTACTCCTATCCATCTCGATTATTAACTTATTAAATGTCGCCATTTCAGAATTTTCATCTTCAAAAAGTTCACTTGAATTTCATAAAAGGGGGACAAAATAAATTATTCTTTATTGAATAGACTATGGTTATTTATTTCACACTTTTCCCGGAATATTTCACCTTACTGAAACCGGAAAATTATTGACCTTGGGTATTTTTTTATATAATTGAAGGCTCAATTAAAAATCAAGGTACATAAAAACGAAAGTGATTTTTATTCCATTTCACTGCTCATAATTCCATAGAACGCCTGAATGCCATATGCGATCTGGCCAATTTTTAAATTTTCGTTCGGACTGTGTTGATTGTTGTCCGGATTGACAAGAGGAACCAGAAATGCGGGAATTTTAAGTTCGTTAATAAATGGTGCAATGGGCACGGTACCGCCCATGATCCTGATTTGTACGACATCCTCTGAGAATGTTTTTTTAAACGTATCTACAAGGAAAACACCATATGGATTGTCCAGATCCGTTCTGAATGCATCTGTGACAGTACCTTCCGTAATGGTAATAATTTTATCGTGTTTCATTCGTTGACTTTTATCCGGGACATCAGCCATTACATAGTACCCTTCATTTTCCACATGCTTCCTAATAAGATTTTTTAAACGAACTCCATCAGTTTCGGGCACCAGCCTGATATCTATTTCTGCAGTTGCACTTTCCGGCACAATGGTACGCGCTTTTTCACCAACCCATCCCGAAGATAACCCCCGAATATTTAATGAAGGATATTGCAGGGATTCCTGATAAAATGCACCCACTTTTTCAGGCTGTTTAATGGACAGATGTTCATTGATTATTTTGGCATCATCGGGTACACTCCGGAGTATATTTAACGTTGATTCGTCCAAACTAATACCGTCATAATAACCATCAATGACTACTCTTCCTTCTTTATCTTTCATACTGGCTAATACCTGCGCCAATTGAAACCCCGGATTTGGGGCATAATTCCCGTAATGTCCACTGTGTTGAGGATATATTGGCCCGTATGTAGTAAGCGTTATAGTGGTTATGCCTCTCGTACCATATGCAATTGTTGGTTTCCCCGAGGAATGTACAGGACCATCTGAAATGATCAGAAAATCCGCTTCCAACAATTCACGATATTCCTTTACCGCCTTTGGCAATGGGGCGCTGCTTTTCTCTTCTTCACCATCCAATATTACCTTAATATTAAACGGGATTTTCACATTGTTTTTTTTCAGAAGATCTATGGCATTTAGGAACATGACAATGGGCCCTTTATCATCTGAGGTAGAGCGGCCAAATAGGCGCCAGTCATAGTCGAAGTCCTCCTTTAAATCATCAAACGACAGTGTTTTCCATTCGTCATTCTCCTGTGATTTAAGTACTACTTTATATGGATCCGGTTGATCCCATTTAGAAGGATCCACGGATTGCCCATCAAAATGCATATAAAAAAGGATGGTAGGCTTGTCATCTTCCATAGGGAGCGCAGCAAAAAAAAGTGACTCTCCTTCTGTGGGAAGTACCGATGAATTGAAACCCCTTTCGTTAAATTTTTTAGTGAGCCACGAAAGGTTTCTGTTTATATCTGAATGATCAAGCGCGTCATTAGGGATTGCTACAAATTCTGTTAATTCATCAATAGTATGCCGAACCTGAGATTTTAGTTCAGTGTCTTGTGCATAGTTAATCCATAAAACAAGAAGAAATATCGGAGCCAGTAATTTTTTCATAAGAGCTTAAATTGATAAAGATTTAAAAATAGGTAATTCTATGGGTTGATCAAATGCTTTAGTCTTAAAATAAGTACGCGAAATAAAAGGATAAATGGAAAGCCATGAAAAAAAAGATCAAACCAGTCCAAGAGTGCCATCCCTATACCACCTCCTAAAACCCATTTTATTTTACCCCATAAATGAGGTTCAGGGAAAAAAGGAGCCAACCCCAGGGTCAGACATAATAAAATTATAATTTTCAAATTGTTGATTATGCTCATGATGCGGGTTTTATGGTTTTTATAAAATCTGAAATACCGGCCGTGCCTTGTTGAGATAGCATTTTAATAAATGCTGAACCTATGATAGCTCCCTTGGCGGTATTTGTCGCCTGTTCAAACGTCCGGGCATTGCTGATGCCAAATCCCACAATTTGTGGATTTTTCAGATTCATCCGGGCAATTCGCTCAAAGTAGGCTTCCTGTTCTGCTCCTAATCCATTTTTGGCACCAGTGGTACTTGCCGAACTTACCATATAAATAAATCCGTTTGAGGCTTCATCTATTTGAGAGATACGTAATGCGCTGGTTTGGGGAGTGATTAGAAATATATTAATTAAGTTATATTTCCTGAAGATTGCTTCATATTCCTCCAGATATACGTCCAGCGGTAAGTCTGGAAGGATGAGCCCATCTATACCAGTTTCCTTGCATTTTTTACAGAAATTCTCCACCCCGTACTGCAAAACCGGATTAAAATACCCCATAATTATCAAGGGGATAGAAACAGTTTTTCTTATGTCTTTTAATTGATTAAAGAGTAACTCCGTTCCCATGCCATTTTTCAAGGCTATGGTGGAACTTTTCTGAATAGTAGGCCCATCTGCCAGTGGGTCACTGAAAGGCAAGCCAATTTCTATCATATCAACACCTTGATTTTCCAAATCCTGAATTATGGAAACCGTATCATTTAAATTGGGAAAACCGGCAGTGAAGTATATGGAAAGTAGTTTTTTTTCTTCATCCAGTTTTCTATGTATTCTGTTCTTCATTTTAAATAACTTCAGGCTCTTTTTTAATGAAACCAATTATAATTTGAAATAATCTATATAGGTCTGTAAATCTTTATCCCCTCGTCCGGAGAGGTTCACCACCACAATATCATCCTGTTTAAATTTCCTGTGCTCAAAAATGGCGAATGCATGTGATGTCTCTATAGCAGGAATAATACCTTCTAATTGGGAGACTAAAAGTCCTGCGATCATGGCTTCATCATCTGTTATAGAAATAAATTCACCTCTTCCGGAGGTGTACAGATTGGCATGCATAGGTCCAACGCCCGGATAATCTAAACCTGCAGAGATGGAATAAGGTTCTGTTATTTGACCGTCACCTGTTTGCATTAGAAGTGTTTTACTGCCGTGAATGATACCCACTTTACCCAATGCCGAAGTTGCTGCACTTTCCCCGGAATGAATTCCTTTTCCTGCGGCTTCCACAGCAATAATCCCAACATGTTCATTATCAAGATAATGATAATATGCGCCTGCGGCATTGCTTCCACCACCTACACATGCAACTATGAAATCAGGGTTGGGGGTTCCTTCTTTTTCAAGTAGCTGAGATTGTATTTCCTCTGAAATTACAGATTGAAATCTGGCAACCATATCGGGGTAGGGATGGGGGCCAACAACAGAGCCAATAATATAATGTGTGTTTACCGGATTATTTATCCAGTCACGTATGGCCTCATTTGTTGCATCTTTGAGAGTTCTGCTGCCTGACAAGGCGGGTCTTACTTCTGCCCCTAACATTTTCATTCGTGCAACATTAGGTGCCTGACGCGCAATATCTATTTCACCCATATAAACCACACACTCAATACCCATAAGGGCACAAACTGTTGCTGTGGCTACCCCATGCTGTCCTGCTCCTGTTTCTGCAATAATTCTGGTCTTACCCAATCTTTTTGCCATTAATATCTGGCCAATCGTATTGTTAACTTTATGGGCACCTGTATGACATAAATCTTCTCTTTTCAAATAAATTTTAGTTTGATACTTATCTGAAAGACGTTTTGCAAAATAAAGTGGGGTAGGCCTTCCAACATAATCCTTTAATAATGCACGGAATTCTTCAATAAACGAAGGTTCTTCCATAATCTGAAGATAGTTTTGCCTGAGTTCTTCAGTATTCGGATAAAGCATTTCTGGTATAAATGCTCCGCCAAACTCTCCGTAATAACCTTTTTCATTAACGTGATAAGTCATTTTCATATGTTTTTATGAGCAGGTTTCAAACAACCGTTTTTTAAATTCTTCTAATTTATCAATATCCTTCAGGCCGGGAGCAGATTCAAATTTACTGTTAACATCAATAGCATGGCAGTATTTAGATTCTTCCTTTTGAAGAAATTCTAAAAGATTATCAAGCTCCCCCGGACCAATTCCGCCACTCAGGAAATAAGGTTTTTGGGACGAATACCCCTTTAAGACCTCCCAATTAAACTGATATCCATTACCACCGGGTAACTTTCCCTTTGTGTCAAATAAAAAGAAATCAGTTGAATTCTCATATGCGCTTAGTTGTGAAAAGTTAAAACCGTCTGTAATACTAAAGACTTTAAGAATGTCCGCCTTAATGTTATGTTTTTTTAATCGTACTTTAAGGTTCTCACAGAATTCAGGAGATTCTTTTCCATGAAGTTGGATGGCATTTAAACCATATTTATGGGTGTGATTTATTATTTCATCAATATTTGCATCAACAAAAACCCCAACTTTGCCAATTGTTTTGGGTAATAGTGGTATTGGGCCATCAAAGTAACGTTTGGATGGCTTCCAAAAAATAAAACCGAGGTAATCTGGTTGCAATTCTGCAACTTCCTCAATATTATCCTTCATGCCACAGATTTTTAGTTTCATGTTGCCATTTGTTTTATAAACTCCGCCGCACTCTTCCCAGGGTTTGTTGTCTTCATGAAGTTTTCTCCAACTAAGAAACCTTCATACCCTTGTTCTCTGAGCATTTTAATGGAGGAAACGGAGCTGATACCGCTTTCCGAGACTTTTACGAACTCATTTGGAATCAGTTTGGAAAGCGAAATGCTGGTTTCTAAATTTACTTCAAAGTTTTTCAGGTTCCGATTATTTACCCCTAACAAATCCAGGCTGGGCATTATTGATTTGTCTAATTCTTCCTCATTATGAACTTCCAATAAAACATCTAGTTGTAGGCTTTTAGCCAATTCGGAAAAGGCTTTAATTTCTTTTCTGGTCAAAATGGCTGCGATAAGTAATATAGTGTCAGCACCGTGCGATCGGGCTTCTATGATCTGGTATTCATCTATAATGAATTCTTTTCTCAACAGTGGAAAATCTGCGGCGGCTCTGGCAATAACCAAATCATCAAGAGATCCTCCAAAATATTTGCCATCTGTTAAAACAGACATACCACAGGCCCCGGCATTTTTATACCCCAAAGCCACATCCTGAACACTGGAATTTTGATTGATCACAGATCTGGAAGGCGACCTTCTTTTGTACTCGGCAATAATCCCGGTTTTACTTTTTCTCAGTGAATTAGCCAGTGATACAGGCTTTCTTTGAAAGAGCAAAGAGGCCTCCAAATGCCTGATGGGGATTACGGTTTTTTTAAGTTTTATTTCACTTTTCTTATCAACCACTATTTTTTCTAATATATCCATCAGGCACTTAATTGCTGTAATTTTCTTAAGGCATTGAGGCCATTTAGGCTGAGCAAAGATTCCTTTGCTTTTTCAAAACCTTGTTTTGGGCTGACATTTAAAACCGTGGCGATAGCAACCCCGGCATTAGCACAGACCACATTGTTTTGAGCCTCTGTGCCTTTTCCTTGTAAGATGTTCATAAATATTTGTGCAGATTGGTCAATACTTTCACCTCCAGCTATTTCACTTTCCGATACAATTTCGACTCCAAAATCTGATGGCGTTAAAATAGCTTCTGTTTTGTTGGAAATAACTTTGGTACTTCCCGTCAATGAAATTTCGTCATATCCATCCAATGCATGAAGAACCATATATTTTTTATCAGTATTCTGATAGAGATACCCATACATACGTGCTAACTCCAAATTAAAAACACCTACGATTTGATTTTTGGGAAAGGCCGGATTTACCATGGGCCCCAGCATGTTGAAAAAAGTCTTGACTGCAAGTTCTCGTCTAATGGGGGCTACATTTTTCATTGCAGGATGAAACAAGGGGGCATGCAGTACACAAATCCCGGCTTCATCTATTGATTTTCTTAGAAAGTTGCTATCATTGCTGAATTTTACCCCTAAAAATTCCATTACATTACTGCTGCCACAGGCTGATGATACTCCATAATTACCATGTTTGGTAACCTTAATGCCTGCTCCTGCTGTAACAAAGGAGGCCAGAGTAGAAATATTAAACGTGTCCTTACCATCACCGCCAGTGCCACAAAGGTCAATCGGATTGTATTCAGACAGATCTATAGCCAGGCAAAGTTCCAAAAGCGCATCCCGAAACCCTTCCAATTCCTCAATGGTAATAGCACGCATCATATATACTGTCAGAAAAGCCGCAATCTGACTGTTATTATAAGATCCTTTGGCCATATTAACCAATACCTGTTTTGCATCTTCTTTGGAGAGGATGTCGTGATTGATCAGTTTATTTAATATCGTTTTCATTGACTTTAATTTTAATGCAGAGGCAAAAACAGTTTAATTTCCCATAAGCCAATTTATAAGAATTTGCTTGCCATCCGGAGTTAGGACAGATTCTGGATGAAATTGCACTGCGCAAACATCATGCGTTTTATGTCTTAATGACATTAACTGACCTTTCTCATCAAATGAGGTGGCTTCCAGGACATCCGGAAGATGTGGATCCACCACCCAGGAATGATATCTGCCTACTACAATTTCTTCCGGTAATCCCTTAAACAAAGGCTCATTCTTTTCGAGGACTATTTTTGTGGCGACTCCATGATACACTTCATCCAAATTTATCAATTTGCCTCCAAATACTTCAGCTATTGCCTGTTGCCCAAGACAAACCCCAAATATACTTTTAGTTGGGGCATATTTTGCAATTATTTCTTTAAGAAGCCCAGCTTCATCAGGTATGCCAGGTCCTGGCGATAGTACGATTTTCTCATAGTCATCAACTTCCTTTAACTTTAACTGGTCATTTCGTTTAACTACCACTTCGCACCCCAAATCTTGCAGATAATGCACCAGGTTATAAGTAAAACTATCGTAATTATCTATAATAAGTATTTTGCTCATTCCTTTTTTATAGTCTTTTATCAAATACTTTCTGCTATTACCAGGGCCTTATTTAGAGCGCCTAATTTGTTGTAAGTTTCCTGTAACTCCTTTTCCGGTTCAGAGGCAGCTACCAGTCCTGCTCCAGCCTGGTAGTGAAGCCGGTGATTCTTACTTAAAAATGTCCGGATCATAATAGCATGATTAAAATCCCCATCAAAATCCATAAACCCAATGGCGCCTCCATAATAATCTCTGTTTGTGGGCTCATACTTTTCAATGAGTTGCATAGCCATGTGTTTAGGTGCCCCACTCAGGGTTCCTGCGGGAAAGGTATCTGCCACAACTTTCATTGTTGGAGTTTCCTTTTTCTTTTGCCCGGTAACTTTGGAAACCAGATGTATGACATGAGAAAAGAACTGAACTTCCTTATAGTTTTCAACATTTACCATATTGCCGTGCCTGCTCAGATCATTACGTGCAAGATCTACAAGCATAACATGTTCACTGTTTTCTTTTGCATCTTCAGTCAGTTTTTTAGCCAGTAATGCATCCTCTTCATCATTTCCGGTTCTTTTAAATGTACCGGCAATGGGATGTATTTCAGCTTTTCCGTCTTTAACAATCAATTGTGCTTCTGGTGAACTGCCAAAGATTTTGAAGTCTCCGTAATCAAAATAAAACAGATATGGTGATGGGTTAACAGAGCGAAGGGCCCGGTAAACGTTAAATTCATCCCCTTTAAACCCTTGTGAAAACCTTCTGGAAAGAACCAATTGAAAAACATCACCTCTTTTGCAATGCTTCTTAGCCAGGGAAACATGTTCTTTATATTCTTCATCATTCAGATTTGAGGTAGGTTCGCCTTCCTTTCTGAAATTATATGAAGCAAAATTTCTTACATTAAGTAGTTGTTCAATTTCTGAAATATTGTTTTCAGAATTATAACAATGCGCAAATATATATGCTTCATTCTTAAAGTGATTTATGGCAATAATATTTTGATAAACGGCGTAGTATATGTCAGGAATATCCAGTGCGCCTTCTTTTTTTGTGATAGATATATCTTCAAAGTATCGCACTGCATCATAAGACATGTATCCGAACAACCCATTGTTTATAAATTTAAAGCCATTAGAGGCAGTCTTAAATTTTTGGCTGAATTCATGAATGATTTCCACGACATCCGTTTCATGATTTATAGCTATTTCACTATCCGATTTATCAGGAAATAATTGAATTATTTGTTCATCCTTCACCTTGATAGATGCTATTGGATTACAACAGATATAAGAAAAGGTATTATCGTTGGCCCTGTAATCACTACTCTCCAAAAGAATACTATTGGGAAATCTATCCCGAATTTTTAGATATACACTTACAGGGGTAATTGTGTCTGCGAGTATTTTTTTATAATATGTTTTAAGTTCATATGGCATGACTGCAACTTTTAGTTTCTGATACTAACTATTAAAAATCAAAAAGGCTTGTCGCGATAGACAAGCCTTTTCGTATAGTAATACTACAATGGTGCTTAGCTCACGACTTAATACGTAAGTTATTCCACCACCAAGTATTTACTATTCTGAATTTCATAGAGTCAAATATAAAAAGGAATTTCATATATACAAATCAATTTACAGGAAATATAAACCCTGATTACCATATTCCTAAAAACGATGTCACTTAATTATATGACTAATTAATATTTCAACTCCATCCTTTCAGATCTATATAGAATATCTGTCTGCCCCCAATTACCTGTTTGTCCATAATTACGAATTTCGTTGTTATTTTCATTTTTAAAATAAAGTGTTGCCTCAAAGACTTCCTTACCAGTCTCATAATCTACTTCAACTATTTTACCGGAAAGACTCTCACCTCTTGTCAGATAACCTGAAGTAACCAAAACATTGTTTGATTTGGCCAGATAATCCACATCACCAATGATCGTGGAGAAAAATTCTTCTCCTCTTTCTTTGCCATATTGCCAAACCTGTGTAACGGTTTTATCCTTATCATTTATACTATATTCTACCGCACGGGAATAATGCGTTTTGTTTTCAAAATTTCGATAGGTACCGTTGTCGAATACGAATAGATTGCCATTGGGCAATAGACTTGGAGAATGCATTCCCCAGGGGAAGTCAAATTCTTCAGAACTTACTCTCCCTTCCTGAACACTACTTAGGTATGGTTTCCCTTGATCATCAACAGCGGTTAATAAATACGGTTTTGTTTCGAACCCTTTTCCATCCCTACCCGATTTTCCCCAGCCTTTTTTTGGAGCCATTATCCATTGTAGCGTATCATTCCAGGAAATTTTTACTAATCCCTGGTTTTTCCCGGAAACAATAATAGAATTATCTTCCGGATCAAAAGCCAGTCCATTCATATGGAGCCAATCACCAGGTCTGAAAAAGTTTAATTCATTTCTGCTTACATCTAAATATTTGGCTAAATCCCATACCCGTAAAATTTTGGAATTTTTTCGGTCAATTAGGGCTATATAGTCACTATCAGATTTAACCTTCTTGCCATCCAGGTTTATAAATTGTTCTCTTACTCCAACACATACCAGTAAATTTCCATCGGGTAACTCTACCACATCATGGTGCATGCCTAAATTTGTATTTATTTGGGTTTCTTTTAATAGTTTGCCCAACATATCAAATTCATAAATCATATGTCTGCTCACCATTAATATTGTTCCATCCTTAAGGCGCTGAAATGGGCTAACCATTTTACCGGCAAAACTCAGATCCAGAAACCATCTAACCTGCCCCTGGTCGTCAAAAAATAGTGGTCCTGATTTAAACTTCCCATTGTTGGCAAAATGTATATCGCAAGCATGCATACCAGGTTCCATTTCATTTCGATTTAGCTTGTTAATAACTATTTTAGGAAAATAACTTGGGGTGCTTTCTGTTTTCAGTTGAATAGTATCTATTACCTGCCCGCCTTCGTAAGCGAGTGTAACTACCACATTATTGAGGGTATTTGGGTATAAGCCCACTACCGGAATGTCCAGCTTGGTGGCGTTATGATTGAAAGTTTGTTCTACAGGTATCTCACCCAGAACCCTAATTGAAACATTGCAGGGTTTTTCTGTTTCAATTTCTAAAAGAGCGGTTAATGGCGATATTTTATAAGGGTTTACAGAGGATTTTATGGAATATTCCAATTCGGAACCACAACTACTTAAAATAAGCAATAAAAAAACTAACGAACCAGCTAAGCGAGAGAATGCGTTAAATGTCATTTTATATTTTTGTTCAAAAATAAGGGTTTAGGACTAATTTCACTGATTTTATGTGTAGATAAAAATTTCGTGCAGGGAGAATTGGACTTTATTAAAGCATTTATCTTAATAGCAGAATTGGATGTCATTAAATAAAAAATCCTGAATATCATCGTATTCAGGATTTAAATAAGAATTAAAATTTCTTAGAATTCCAGATCCACTACCAGATCAAATTCATCATAGATTGTTTTATCGCCCAGATCATCAAAGAAACTTCCGGAACCGTACTTGACATCGTATTGGGCCCTATCTATTTTTAAAGTAGCTGTGGCCTTACTTCCATAAACGGAAACATCAAAAGTAACCGGTTTGGTTATTCCTTTAATGGTTAGGTCTCCCTGTACTTCGTAAGAATTTTTACCGGTGGCCTTAACGTTGGTAAAAACCAGGGTTGAATTTGGATGGTTTTCTACTCCAAAGAAATCATCAGACTTAAGATGTCCTTCTAACTTACCTTTATATTCCCCTTCCAGATCCGTAGAAACCAAAGATGTCATGTCCACTTCAAACTCTCCTCCTGTCAGTTTGCCTTCATCAAAGATTAGGGCTCCTGATTTTAGGTTAACAGTACCAGTATGAGAACCGGTAACCTTGTATGCTTTCCAGGAAACCTTGCTTTCATTTGCCTTAACTTCTTTCTTTTCGTCGTTATTTACGTTACTAGCAACTGCTGTTGCTCCAAAAACTATGGCCAGTGCCAGACTTAATACATACTTTTTCATGTTTTCTAATTTTAATTTGTTTTTAATGATTGTTTTAAATTTATTGAGTTATATATGGGTAAATAATAATTCCTTTGATTGTCTGACTTTTTTATGATGCTGGGTATTATCCTCCTGAGATCTGTATCCTATAGCGGCTACAACTGCCGTATTGAGATTCTTTTCTTTTAATCCCAACAGATCATTATAAGTTTGCGGATCAAAACCCTCCATAGGGCAGGCATCAATTTTCAAACTCGCCGCGGCCGAAAGTAAATTACCTAAGGCCAAATAAGTTTGTTTAGCTGTCCAGGTTTCTTTTGTGTTTTTTGGGAGATCTACTAATTTAGATTTCATAAAATCTCCATAATCCAGTAAATTATCTAAATCAACATCTCTGGTGTTGCTAATATTTGTTAAATAGTTGTCAATCAGCTCGGCATCAAAACTGGTATTGTTCGCAAATATTATCAGATGAGATGCATCTGTAATTTGGGACTGACCCCATGATGCGGGCTTTAATTTTTCTCTTAATTCTTTATCCTTAACAACAAAGACATGATAGGGTTGGAGTCCGTATGAAGAGGGACTTAAACGTATAGCTTCTAACAAAGTGTCCAGGTCTTCATCTGATATTATTTTTTCACTGTCAAATTTCTTTGTTGCATAGCGCCAATTAAGGCTTTCCAGGTATTTATTCATAGGTAGTTTAAAATTTATTGAGTAAAATATTTAATTTTTCGAGTTCTTTATCCGTAAAATTGGCCAGCAATTCATGTTCGGTTTTATTTAAAACTTCATCCATTTCAGAAAGAGCCTGCAACCCTTTCTTTGTAATTGTAATCTCTACTTTACGCCTGTTAGCCGGGCATACTATCCTGTCTACATATCCCTTATTCATTAATTTATCAACCAGGCGGGTGGTATTGCTCATCTTGCTAATCATTCTTTCATTTAAGGTAGAAAGATTAGCAGGTTTTCCCTGTTGACCTCTTAAAATTCGCAGGACATTATATTGTTGAGCGGAAATTCCGAATGGTTTAAATGAGTGAGAGATATTCTCTGTAACCTTATTATGTACCAACATCAAATGAATAATAGTCCTGCTTCCAAGGGGAATTTTCTTTTCCGTTTTTATTATGGCCTCAACATTCATGTATCTACAATATTTGTATATACAAATGTATGTATTTTATAATTATCCCCAACTTTTGTGTAGATAAAATTTTGTTAAATTAATGATGCCCTATATTTTGTACCTAGTTAGGGCCATCCGGTGGGGTTGTTGTAATAAGAAATCACCCTGTTTAGTCAAGGTGAACAGGGAAATGTGATAGGTGATATTAGAAAGTTTCCTAAAAACCATTAAGGCTATTGGGTAATTCACAAAACTGCAAAGCTATAAATATTTGTAAAAAAGTTTGGAGTTTGTACCTTAGCCACAATAAAAAATAGAACAAAAATAAAATGGCAGATTTATCACAAGAAGAATGGGTTGAAATGTTGGAAAATGATGAAAACCCTTTTATTCTGGATGTTAGGACACCGGAAGAATTTGATCAGGGCAAAATTCCTGAATCGACCAATCTAAACATTTATTTAGGGCAAGAATTTTTGGAAGAACTTGAGAAATTGGACAAAACCAGGAATTATTATGTTTACTGCAGATCTGGTCAGCGCAGCAGGCAGGCATGTTCTATTATGAATAGTATTGGTATTCCAAATGCCTACAACCTTATGGGGGGGATATTGGATTGGAATGGTGATATAGATTAGCCATCTTAAACCTATGATACTGCATCCCGCTTTCAGTGGGATCTTTTATTTTAGGTGCATGCGTGAAGATCTCTTACATTACATCTGGAAAAATGGAAAAATTCCTTTTGAAGGTCTCTACACCTCCCGGCGAAAGCCATTACACATCTTATCCCTGGGAATCCATAATTATAATTCCGGACCTGATTTCTTTCATGCCAAATTGGAAATTGACGGACAACTTTGGGCGGGAAATATAGAAGTACATGTAAAATCCTCTGATTGGTATGCGCATCAGCACAACACCGATAATAATTATGACAATGTAATTTTACATGTAGTTTGGGAAGAAGATATAAAGGTATACAGGAAGAACAAAACCGAAATACCTACCCTTGAGCTTAAAAATTTTATACCTGATTATATACTGGTTAATTATTATAAATTATTCAATATATCACGGGATAATTTTATCAACTGTGAGGCAGATATTACTACCACTAACCACTTTAAATTCTCTGTTTGGTTAGAACGCCTATATTTTGAAAGACTGGAAGAAAAATCTAATGAAATAAACAGTTTATTGGCAGAAGCCAGGAATGACTGGGAAAAAGTACTTTTCATATTATTATTAAAAAATTTTGGGTTGAAGTTAAACGGTGAGGCATTTTTGAGTCTTGGTAAAACTCTGGATTTTGGAATTATCCGGAAATTATCACAAAATGTTTTTCAGCTGGAAACAATTCTATTTGGCCTGTCAGGTCTGCTCAACAATCCCTCACCCAAAGATGAATTTCTCACCAAAATGAAGAAGGAATATTCTTATTTATATGATAAATTCAGGATTAATAATCACGCTGTTATAAGTCCGTCATTTTTTAGATTACGTCCTGCTAACTTTCCCACCATACGTTTATCGCAAGTTGCTAATTTATATGTGAAACGGCCGCAGTTGTTTAGTGCTATAATAGCTGTTTCTCGGTTGGACCAGATTTATGAAATTTTTAAAATATCTGCGAGCGATTATTGGAAAGATCATTATGTTTTTGGTAAGCTTTCCACGAAGCGGGAAAATAAACTCAGTAAAAATTTTATTGATTTATTGCTTATAAATACCATTCTCCCGATGATCTTTTGTTATTCCAAATGGCACGGGGCAGATGGCAGTTCAAAAATTATTTCGTTAATACGCCAATTAAAGCGTGAGGATAATAAAATCATCAGAAAGTACAATTCTCTGGGAGTTAAGTGTAACAATGCGATGGATAGTCAGGCTGTACTCCAACTTTACAATTCCTATTGTTCGAAAAATAGATGTATGGAATGTGTTGTGGGAGACAGTTTATTAAAAGGAAAATAGTATTTTTAAAAAATGAATATATTCTATCAACTCTTGTATTATTTTCAAAAGCGCGGCTTCGAAGTATGCAGGCGTATTGCAGAGCGTCTGGGTATTCGTGCCCGGGTCGTAAGAACTACATTTATCTACCTGACCTTTGTAACTTTGGGTTTTGGCTTTGCATTGTACCTGTTTTTAGCTTTTTGGTTAGGAATTAAGGATCTGATCTATACAAAAAGAAATTCGGTTTTTGATCTGTAGCTATGATTAGACTTTTTCGTTCTAAAATTTACATGGCCATTACATTAATGTTCTCTATATTACTTGTAGGGTCATTGGGGTATCATTTTATAGCTGACTATCCCTGGTTGGATGCCGTTTATATGACCATAATTACAATTACAACCGTTGGATATAATGAAGTTGGTCCAATGGATGTAAAATCAAAAATTTTTACTATTTCTTTAATAATAAGCAGTGTATTTATACTGGCTTATGCAATTTCTGTGATAACTGAATACATATTCAGTAGAAATCAGTTACAGCTACTAAAATCAAAAAAGGTATTAAAAATGATTAACAGATTATCCAATCACGTTATTGTCTGTGGTTATGGACGTAATGGAATGCAAGCAGTGGAACGCCTTAAGGCTTATAAAAAGCCTTTCGTTGTTATTGAAAATGACAAAGATATTATTCAAAAACACGAAGAAGATATCTTATTTGTAGAGGGGGATGCTAACGAGGATGAAATATTAATATCAGCCGGTGTGCGGGAAGCTCAATATGTTATCGTAACATTACCAGATGATGCGGATAACTTGTTTGTAGTTTTGTCCGCACGTCAGCTAAATCAAAAATTATTTATTATTAGCAGGGCTTCGCAGGTTTCATCTCAGAAGAAATTGAAATTGGCGGGGGCGGATAAAGTTATAATGCCGGATAAAATAGGGGGTGATCATATGGCTTCCCTGGTAGTCATACCAGATTTGATCACATTCATGGATAAATTATCTACAGAAGGGGAAAATACTACCAATCTGGAAGAGGTTGCGATTGAAGATTTTGCCGATCAAATGGAATGTAATTCTTTAAGGGACCTGGATCTCAGAAGAAAAACAGGATGTACCATCATTGGTTATATTGAACCAAATGGCAATTATATAATTAATCCGGAGGCTGATTTACCTCTGGAGCCCAAGAGTAAAGTAATAGTTTTAGGAAGGCCGGAACAGATCAAAAAGTTAAACCAAATGTTTCATTTGAATTAGGCCCATGGAAATAATTAGATTTTTTTGTATTGCTAATTTTTAGGATATTGCCACCATTACAGACCAGATAAAACCAAAAAACAACTATTATGAAGCACAGACTTCTTTCAATTTTAACTTTATTTATCCCATTACTCACAATTGCTCAGGACAAAGGCCTTGACGAAAAAGTAAATGACGCATTTATGCCGGTGGCCACCTGGTGGGAAGGTTTTATTCTTACTTCAATTCCGATTGCAGGTTATGATATGCCCATTGTACTTCTTCTTTTAATTATAGGAGCTACTTTTTTTACTATTTATTTTAAGTTTCCTAATATCGCACAATTTGGACTGGCAATAAATACCGTACGTGGTAAGTATGATGAATTAGACCATCACGGGGTAGAAAAAGCTGAATTAAATATAGTCGACGGTAATTTGGTGGATACTATTGAAGATGAGAGCAGAGAGGGTGAGGTAAGTCATTTTCAGGCATTGGCTACAGCAGTTTCCGGAACGGTGGGTCTTGGTAATATTGCGGGGGTTGCAGTTGCAATTGCACTTGGAGGGCCGGGAGCAACTTTTTGGATGATTGTCTGTGGTTTAATCGGAATGTCCACAAAATTTGTTGAATGTACCCTTGGTGTAAAGTACAGAGATGTGGGGGAAGACGGTACTGTTTATGGGGGCCCCATGTATTACTTGTCAAGGGGTTTAAGGGAAAAAGGTTTTAACGCTTTGGGTAAAGTTCTGGCTGTTTTATTTGCGGTTTTATGCGTAGGTGCCTCTTTTGGAGGAGGTAATGCTTTTCAGTCTAATCAGGCTGCGGTACAACTTTCCACTATGTTAAACTTACAGGGCGGAGCTACCGGTGTTATTATTGGTATAATCCTTGCCGTTCTGGTTGGAATTGTAATCATTGGGGGAATAAAAAAGATTGCCAGCGTAACAGAAAAAATAGTTCCTTTTATGGCTGGGATTTATGTTTTGGCTTCGTTGGTAATAATTTTTGCCAATATCAAATACATAGGGGAGGCATTTGCAATGATATTTAATGGGGCTTTTACGCCTGAAGCAGGATTAGGAGGTATTTTAGGTGTTATTATTGTAGGATTCCAAAGGGCTGCGTTTTCAAATGAAGCCGGTGCCGGTTCTGCAGCCATTGCACATTCTGCGGTGAAAACAAAGTACCCGGCAAGTGAGGGTATAGTGGCACTTTTGGAGCCATTTATTGACACGGTCGTTATTTGTACCATGACTGCTTTGGTTATTATTTTCTTTAATATGGATGCTGGGGCATTCGAATATGGAAATGCGGTGAATAGCACAGTTTTAATCAGCGAAACCGGAAATTATATTGGAGGGGTCGATTTAACCTCAATGGCTTATGATTCTGTTATTCCCGGATTTAGATATATCCTTACAATAGCAATTATTCTTTTTGCGTTTTCCACAATGATTTCATGGTCCTATTATGGTCTTCAATCCTGGAAATACCTTTTCGGGAGGGGAAAAACAGCAGATGTTGTCTACAAAATTTTATTTCTGTTATTTGTGGTTATCGGAGCAGCGGCTACCTTAGATGCTGTAATTAAATTTTCAGATGCCATGATTCTGGCATTAGTGTTCCCTAATATGATTGGCTTATTGTTTTTGTTCCCCAGGGTAAAAGAAGAACTTAATAAGTATTTAATAGATATAAAAGGATTAAGTAAATAGGATAGATCTTGAAAAATTTTAGATCCCACTTTGAGTTCAATAAACAGGAGCGAAGTGGGATTTTTTATTTACTGGTCATCATTTTCAGTTTACAACTGACTTACATTATTATCAATAAAACAGTCACGGATTCTTCAGAAACTAACTTTGCATTGGACATGGATGTTCAAAAATTGCTGGATTCAATAAGGGAGCATAGTAAAACTCAAGATTCACCCAAGCTTTATCCTTTTAATCCCAACTTTATTTCAGATTATAAAGGTTATACTCTGGGCATGTCCAATAAGGAAATAGACAGATTACTCCTGTTCAGGTCAGAAAATAAGTGGGTCTATTCAGCAAAAGAATTTCAAAATGTTACTCTTATATCAGATTCCTTGTTATATGAATTGGCACCATTGTTTAGATTTCCGGAATGGACCCAACAAACCAAAGTCGAAAAAAATGAAGGCTTTGAAAATTTGACTTTAAACCGGGAAGAGTATAAAGATTTGAACCTGGCAACAGCCGAAGATCTCAAGTATATTTATGGAATTGGCGATAAATTATCGGCCAGGATTGTTAAGTTCAGAAACAGATTAGGAGGCTTTATGGTAAATGAACAGCTGTATGATGTTTACGGTCTGGAGGAAGATGTTGTCAGCAGGGTATTGAAAAAATACAGCGTCAAGCAACAACCTGTTATTAGAAAGATCAATATAAATACTGCTACAGCAGGCGAGCTTGAACAACTGATTTATCTTAATCAAGATCTTGCTTTTCAAATAGTTACATATAGAGATAGTGTGGGGATTATCCAATCATTTAATGAATTGAAAAAAATAGAGGATTTCCCGTCAGACAAGATTGATAGAATTAAATTATATTTGTCGCTATAAAAAATTGCAATAATGACTACAGACACTATGTCTATTTTTAATTTTGATTATTCTGAGACCCAACACCATGTTGCCGAGTCGGCCAGGAAATTTGCGGAACAATATATACGGCCACACATTATGGATTGGGACGAATCTCAGTTTTTCCCTGCGGAACTTCTTAGAAAGGCCGGAGAATATGGTTTTATGGGCGTATTGGTTCCTCATGAATTGGGTGGTGCCGGTTTAGGCTATCATGAATATATAGCTATCATTGAAGAAATATCAAAGGTAGATCCTTCCATAGGGCTGTCAATCGCAGCTCATAACTCTTTGTGTACAAATCATATTTTATCTTTTGGGAATCAAGATCAAAAACAAAAATGGATTCCGAAACTTGCTCACGGAGAATGGATTGGTGCCTGGGGATTAACTGAGCACAATACAGGTTCCGATGCAGGAGGTATGAGTACAACTGCAATTAAAGAAGGCGATGAATGGGTTCTTAACGGCGCAAAGAATTTTATAACACATGGTAAAAGTGGAGATATTGCCGTTGTAATAGCAAGAACAGGAGAAATGGGAGATAGTCATGGGATGACTTCTTTTGTAGTTGAAAAAGGGACATCAGGTTTTACAAGTGGTAAGAAAGAAGATAAATTAGGGATGCGTGCAAGTGAAACTGCTGAAATGATTTTTAATAATTGTAGAATTCCGGATTGCCAGAGACTTGGCAAAATAGGTGACGGCTTTATTCAGTCTATGAAAGTTTTGGATGGAGGACGTATATCAATAGGTGCTTTATCTCTCGGAATAGCTAAAGGGGCATATGAAGCTTCCTTAAAGTATTCTCAGGAACGGGTACAGTTTGGCAAGCCCATTAGTTCCTTTCAGGGAATATCATTTAAACTGGCAGATATGGCTACTGAAATTGAGGCCTCGGAATTATTGCTTCACAAAGCGGCATTCTTAAAAAATGAAGGTCGTAAGATGACCAAAATAAGTGCAATGGCAAAAATGTTTGCTTCAGAAGTATGTGTAAAAGTCGCAAATGAAGCTGTCCAAATTCATGGAGGGTATGGCTATACGAAAGATTTTCCTGTAGAAAAATTCTACCGGGATGCGAAGCTTTGTACCATTGGAGAAGGTACCACAGAGATACAAAAAATAGTAATAGCCAAGAATATTTTAAAATAATTTGTTACCGTTTAATTTATTCATTCTATATTTGCAAACGCAAAATTATTAAAGAAAGGAGGTTGTAGCCTATGTTGATTATACCAGTAAAAGAAGGAGAAAATATAGACAGAGCTTTAAAACGTTTTAAACGGAAGTTCGATCGTACAGGTACTATGCGTCAGTTAAGAAAACGCCAGCAGTTTACCAAGCCTTCAGTTGAAAGAAGACAACAAATACAGAAAGCACAGTATATTCAGGGCCTAAGGGACCAGGAAGAAATATAAGAATAGCTTTTAAAGGTTTTAAATATCCTGTCGTGATAACTTCACGATGGGATTTTTTTATGAAAATAACTAAAGGTAACTTTGTGATATGTCTGTAACTGCTTTTATATCTTATCTTACACATGAGAAGAACTATTCCCTCAATACGGTAAAGGCATATGAAAAGGATATAGAGGAATTTGCAGATTTTTGTTTTGAGGTGCACGATTTGAAACAAATAGATACAGCCGAGTACAATTTGATAAGGGGATGGGTAATTAAGATGGTCACAGAGGGGTTGTCCAATAGATCTGTAAACCGAAAAATTGCCTCACTGAAAGCTTATTACAAGTTTTTATTGAAGACTGAAAATCTTCAGGTTAATCCACTGGCTAAGCATAAGGCTCTAAAAACTCCAGCAAAAATTGAAATCCCTTTTTCTGAGAAAGAAATGGAAATGCTTTTGAAACAGGATAATTTTGAAGATGGCTTTGAGGGTATTAGAGACAGACTGATCATAGAATTGCTATACACAACAGGAATAAGGAGGGCAGAATTAATAAATCTTAAATTAAAAGATATTGATCTGTCCCAGAAGACAATGAAGGTATTGGGTAAAAGAAATAAAGAACGAATTATTCCACTTTTAGACTCAACCGTGAATTTTTGTAAGATATATTTAGAAGAAAGATTGATGCTGGAAACAATAAAAGAAAGGGACTTTCTTTTTCTTTCCAGATCAGGCATTAAAATTTATGAAACACTTGTATATAGAATTATAAATGGGTATTTTAGTAAGGTCTCTTCCAAAGTTAAAAAGAGTCCGCATATACTTAGACATACCTTTGCTACACACCTGCTGAATAATGGAGCGGATTTAAACTCAGTAAAGGAATTGTTAGGTCATTCCAGTTTGGCATCAACTCAGGTATACACCCATAATAGTATAGCCGAACTAAAAAAAATACATGCATCTGCTCATCCAAGGAGCAAAAAACAGTAATACGTTCTTTCCTAATGTTTAACCTAAAATATTCAACTTATGAAGGTAAATACACAAGCAGTAAATTTTAATGCTGACGCCAAGCTTATAAACTTTAGCCAATCACGTTTAGATAAGCTTGAACTTTTTTATGATAAGATTGTGAGTGCCGATGTGTTTTTGAAGGTTGAAAATACCAGTGAAAAGGAAAATAAAACGGTTGATATTAAACTACATATTCCTAAAGATACCTTTGTGGTAAAAAAGCAATGCAAATCTTTTGAGGAGGCTATTGATTCTGCCTGTGAATCTTTAGAAAGAAAATTGGTTAAAAAGAAGAAAAAACCAAGGTTCCAGCCCTCTTTAAAATTTTTGTAAAATAGTTTTGATTAAAAAAATAATTATCTACATTTGCAGTCCGTTAGAAATAGCGGACTTTTTTATGCTTTAAAAGGCTTTAAAAGGCCGATGTAGCTCAGCTGGCTAGAGCAGCTGATTTGTAATCAGCAGGTCGTGGGTTCGAGTCCCTCCATCGGCTCGTAAGTTCATATAAATACAAGGAGGGGAGATACTCAAGCGGCCAACGAGGACAGACTGTAAATCTGTTGGTTTTACCTTCGCAGGTTCGAATCCTGCTCTCCCCACAACTGGTTTTTGAGAGCGGTTTGTTGAATAATGCTGATGTAAATCCAAAACCAGATAAATATGGCGGCGGGTTTTGTTTTCAATTCGAAACCGAAAGGTGTAAAGTAGGATTGTGAAATGTTGAAAATTAATAATGCGGGAGTAGCTCAGTTGGTAGAGCGTCAGCCTTCCAAGCTGAATGTCGCCGGTTCGAACCCGGTCTCCCGCTCGAAGAAATTGAGTTAACGCATGCTGTTTTGATCAGGGTAGGATTTAACCTTAAAATCAAAATATAACACCTGGAGACCCATAAGCCGACGTAGCTCAGGGGTAGAGCGTTTCCTTGGTAAGGAAGAGGTCACGGGTTCAATTCCCGTCGTTGGCTCAAAAAGAATTAGGCATTAATTATTATAAACTAATATAAACTAAGATTAAATTCATTCAAAATGGCAAAGGCAACTTTTGATCGTTCCAAACCACACTTAAATATTGGTACTATTGGACACGTGGATCACGGTAAAACTACATTAACTGCTGCTATTACTTCTGTTTTAGCAAACGCTGGACTTTCTGAAGTGAGAAGTTTCGATTCAATCGACAACGCTCCTGAAGAAAAGGAACGAGGTATTACAATTAATACTTCTCACGTTGAATATTCAACGGCAAACCGTCATTACGCACATGTTGATTGTCCTGGTCACGCGGATTATGTGAAGAACATGGTAACAGGTGCTGCGCAAATGGACGGAGCTATTTTGGTGGTTGCTGCCACAGATGGTCCAATGCCTCAAACCAGAGAGCATATACTTTTAGGACGTCAGGTAGGTATTCCAAGAATGGTTGTCTTTTTGAATAAGGTAGATATGGTTGATGATGAAGAGTTGTTAGAACTTGTGGAAATGGAAGTAAGAGAGCTTCTGTCTTTCTATGAGTACGATGGCGATAACGGACCTGTTATTTCAGGATCTGCTCTAGGAGCCTTAAATGGCGAGCAAAAGTGGGTGGATACAGTTATGGAGTTGATGAATGCTGTTGATGAATGGATTGAATTGCCTAAGAGAGACGTTGAAAAGGATTTCTTAATGCCCGTTGAAGATGTATTTACCATTACTGGTCGTGGTACTGTTGCAACTGGTCGTATAGAAACCGGAATTGCCAATACTGGTGACCCTGTTGAAATTATTGGTATGGGTGCTGAAAAATTAACTTCTACAATTACCGGGGTAGAGATGTTCCGTAAAATTTTGGATAGAGGAGAAGCTGGTGATAACGTTGGTATTTTATTGAGAGGTATTGAAAAATCACAGATTAGCAGAGGAATGGTTATTTGTAAGCCTGGTTCTGTTAAGCCACATGCTAAGTTTGAAGCAGAGGTGTATATACTTAAAAAAGAAGAAGGTGGTCGTCATACACCATTCCACAATAACTACCGTCCTCAGTTCTATGTTAGGACAACGGATGTTACAGGAACAATAAACCTTCCTAGTGGTGTTGAAATGGTAATGCCTGGTGATAACTTAACTATTACTGTAGACTTAATCCAGCCTATCGCATTAAGTGAAGGTCTTAGGTTTGCTATCCGTGAAGGTGGTAGAACCGTTGGTGCCGGTCAGGTAACTAAGATTATAGATTAATCACCATATAATTTTATACATTGAGGGTGTCCTGCTATAGCGGGATACCTTTCAGTGTAATTATAAACGGGTGTAGCTCAGTTGGTAGAGCACTGGTCTCCAAAACCAGGTGTCGGGAGTTCGAGCCTCTCCTCCCGTGCAGATCATAAATAAGAGTGTACAGACAATGGCCCAAAAGAATGGTCTTTTTGATAGCTGTGTCATTGAATGTAGGTAAAACATTCTTTATAATGGAATAAATTAATCGGTATGTTAACATATATAAAGGAGTCAATAGAAGAATTAAGGCATAATGTTACTTTACCATCCAGAGCGGAATCATCTAATCTTATGGTTATTGTTGCGGTGTTTTCCATACTCTTCGCTCTGGCAACATGGGGAGTAGATACCGTATTCAGTAAGTTTATACAACTTTACTTTAACACCTTAAATTAATTAAGTCCGGGACCTATGTCTGAAGTATTAGAAAAGAAATGGTATGTGGTAAGAGCTGTCAGTGGTCAGGAGAACAAGATCAAGGGCTATATTGAAAGTGAAGTGGAACGTCATGGATTTGGTGATTACCTGGAAGAAGTTTTGGTTCCAACGGAGAAAGTAGTGCAGATAAGAAACGGGAAAAAGATAAACAAAGAAAGGGTTTATTTCCCCGGATATATAATGATCAAGGCTAATTTGGGCGGAGAGATGATTCACATTATTCGCTCCATTACCAATGTAATTGGCTTTTTGGGTGAAACAAAGGGAGGTGATCCTGTTCCTTTACGAAAGTCGGAAGTAAACCGAATGCTGGGGAAAGTAGATGAATTAGCAGTTAATTCAGATAGTGTGGCTATACCATTTGTCCTGGGAGAAACTGTTAAGGTTATAGACGGACCTTTTAATGGTTTTAATGGTACGGTAGAAAAAATTAATGAGGAGAAAAGGAAATTGGAGGTCATGGTGAAAATTTTCGGCAGAAAAACACCATTGGAATTAAGTTACATGCAAGTAGAAAAAGTATAGAAAATTGTTACATATATATAAGTTGTGTTGCTTCCAAAATATAACACGCTTTAAATTTAATTTAAAACAATGGCAAAAGAAGTAAGTAAAGTAGTTAAACTACAAGTTAGGGGAGGTGTTGCGAATCCGTCGCCACCGGTTGGACCCGCTTTAGGTGCTGCCGGCGTTAACATCATGGAGTTCTGTAAGCAGTTTAATGCACGTACACAGGACAAGCAAGGTAAAATATTGCCTGTTGTTATCACCGTATATAAGGACAAGTCATTTGACTTCGTTGTTAAAACACCACCGGCGGCAGTACAACTTTTGGAAGCGGCTAAGATTAAGAAAGGATCTGGCGAACCTAACCGAGTAAAACCAGGGAATGTTTCTTGGGACCAGGTGAAAACCATAGCAGAGGAAAAAATGGTTGACCTCAATGCTTTTACCGTAGAATCGGCAATGTCGATGGTAGCCGGTACAGCAAGATCTATGGGGTTGAAAGTCTCAGGGAAAAGACCTTTTTAAAATCTTAAAAGCAATTTTAAACATGGCAAAATTAACCAGAAAGCAAAAAGAAGCACATGCTAAAATAGAGAAAGATAAACTCTATTCTTTAACAGAAGCTTCTGCGCTTGTAAAAGAGATAACCAACGCAAAGTTTGATGCAAGCATTGACATTGCAGTTAGGTTAGGAGTAGATCCACGTAAAGCCAATCAAATGGTACGTGGGGTTGTAACATTGCCTCATGGTACCGGTAAAGATGTAAAAGTCCTGGCTTTGGTAACTCCTGATAAGGAAGCCGAAGCAAAAGAGGCTGGTGCAGACTTTGTTGGTATGGATGAGTATTTGGATAAAATAAAAGGCGGTTGGACAGATGTAGATGTAATTATCACAATGCCAAGTGTTATGGGTAAATTAGGACCTTTAGGACGTATTTTAGGTCCAAGAGGATTAATGCCCAATCCAAAAACTGGTACTGTAACAATGGATGTGGCCAAGGCTGTTTCCGATGTAAAGGCAGGTAAAATAGATTTTAAAGTAGATAAGGCTGGTATTGTACATGCAGCCATTGGTAAAGCTTCGTTTTCAGCAGATAAAATCGCAGGAAACGCTAAGGAATTAATAGATACTTTAAATAAGTTAAAACCGGCAGCGGCAAAGGGTATATACATGAGAAGTATTTATATGTCCAGTACAATGAGTCCTAGTCTCCAATTAGATCCTAAAGCAGTTTAACTGTAAACGTTTTAAAATCATGACAAGAGAAGAAAAAGCAACCGTTATACAAGATTTGACGGCTCAGTTAGCTGATAATTCAACGATTTATTTGGCGGATATTTCCGGATTGGATGCAGTGGCAACCTCCGCATTAAGAAGAGCTTGCTTTAAAGCAAACATTAAATTGTCCGTAGTAAAAAATACTTTACTGGCAAAGGCAATGGAAGCATCGGAAAAAGAATTCGGTGAATTACCTGAAATTTTAAAGGGAAATACTTCTTTAATGTTTTCAGAGACGAGTAATGCACCCGCTATACTTATAAAAAGTTTCCGTAAAAAAACAAACATACCTTTATTAAAAGGGGCTTTTGTACAGGAGGCAATTTATGTAGGTGATGAGAATTTGGATGCTTTGGTAGATATTAAATCCAAAGAGGAAATGATAGGCGAAATCATTGGCCTATTGCAGTCCCCAGCCAAAAATGTTATTTCTGGATTAAAATCCGGAGGTGGAAAACTGGCAGGTATCCTTAAAACATTATCTGAAAAATAATTTATACGCACTATAAACTAGAATAATTTAAGAATTTTATTAAACGATAGAAAAATGGCAGATTTAAAAGATTTCGCAGAACAATTGGTTAACTTAACCGTAAAAGAAGTAAACGAGTTAGCTAATATATTAAAAGATGAGTATGGCATAGAGCCAGCTGCTGCAGCTGTTGCAGTTGCTGCCGGTGGAGCAGCCGCTGGAGGTGAGGCAGAAGCCGCTGAAGAAAAAACAGAATTTGATGTAGTTTTGACAGCTGCAGGAGGTTCTAAACTGGCGGTAGTTAAATTAGTTAAAGAATTGACTGGCCTTGGATTGAAAGATGCTAAGGATATCGTTGACAGCGCACCGAAAGCAGTTAAAGAAGGTGTGTCTAAAGACGAAGCTGAAGGGATCAAAAAATCATTAGAAGAAGCTGGAGCAGAAGTTGAGCTTAAATAATAGCAAGAACCATATGATTTTGGTTTAGGTCTTTCCGCCGTTTTGGTGGCTAGACCTAAACCCTTTTATACATAGTATATAAGGTAATATACTACCCATTTTTAGATATTCACGATCAAAATTTTGTCCATAGATGTTCACAAAACAGACTGAAAGAGTAAACTTCGCATCCGCTAAGAACATTCCGTATTATCCGGATTTCTTGGACATTCAGATTAAATCATTTCAAGATTTTTTTCAACTTGAAACAAAATCTGACAAAAGGGGCAAGGAAGGCTTGTACAACACCTTCATGGAAAACTTTCCAATAACTGACACAAGAAACCAATTTGTACTGGAGTTTCTTGATTACTTTATAGATCCGCCCAGGTATTCCATACAGGAGTGCATAGAAAGAGGTCTGACATACAGCGTACCTCTGAAAGCCCGATTAAAATTATATTGTACCGATCCGGAACACGAGGATTTTGAGACTATTGTTCAGGATGTATATTTGGGCACCATACCTTATATGACCCCCAGCGGAACTTTTGTTATAAATGGAGCGGAACGTGTCGTTGTATCACAGTTACATCGTTCACCAGGTGTATTCTTTGGTCAATCTTTTCATGCCAATGGCACCAAATTATATTCTGCCAGAGTGATTCCTTTTAAAGGATCCTGGATAGAATTTGCTACTGATATCAATAGCGTAATGTATGCATACATTGATAGAAAGAAAAAATTACCTGTTACAACTTTGTTTAGAGCAATAGGTTTTGAAAGAGACAAGGATATTCTGGAGATTTTTGACCTGTCTGAAGAAGTGAAAGTTTCAAAAACGGGATTAAAAAAGATATTAGGACGTAAACTTGCTGCACGGGTTCTTAATACCTGGCATGAGGATTTTGTTGATGAAGATACAGGTGAGGTTGTTTCCATAGAACGAAATGAAATAATCCTGGATCGTGATACGGTTCTTGAAAAAGAACATATTGATCAAATAATAGAGGCAGACGTAAAAACCGTTCTGCTTCATAAAGAAAACAATGCCCAAAGTGATTATGCAATTATTCATAACACTTTGCAAAAAGACCCTACAAATTCTGAAAAAGAAGCTGTTGAACATATCTATCGTCAATTGCGTAATGCAGAACCACCTGATGAGGAAACGGCACGGGGTATAATTGACAAATTGTTCTTCTCTGATCAACGATATAATTTAGGTGAAGTTGGTCGTTACAGGATGAATAAGAAGCTTGGTCTGGATATCGGTATGGACAAACAGGTACTTACCAAGGAAGATATTATCACGATTATTAAGTATTTAATTGAACTTATCAATTCCAAAGCGGAAATTGATGATATAGATCACCTTTCCAACAGGCGTGTTAGAACTGTTGGCGAGCAATTGTCATCTCAGTTTGGTGTTGGTTTGGCACGTATGGCCAGGACTATTCGTGAGCGAATGAATGTAAGGGACAATGAAGTATTTACTCCGATTGATCTGATAAATGCCAAAACACTGTCCTCTGTGATAAATTCATTTTTTGGCACAAACCAACTATCCCAGTTCATGGATCAGACGAATCCTCTTGCCGAAATTACGCACAAGAGAAGATTATCAGCTCTCGGGCCAGGTGGTCTTTCAAGAGAACGCGCGGGATTTGAAGTACGAGATGTGCATTATACACATTACGGAAGACTTTGTCCAATTGAAACTCCAGAAGGTCCGAATATTGGACTGATTTCATCTCTTGCGGTTTTTGCGAAAGTAAACCCCATGGGATTCCTGGAAACACCTTACCGCAAAGTTGAAAATGGAATAGTGGATACCAAGGATTTCATATACCTGAGTGCCGAGGAGGAGGAAGGTATGAAAATATCGCAGGCCAATATTCCGCTTAAGGATAATGGTGCTATAGATCAGGAAAAAGTTATTGTAAGGGAGGAAGGAGATTTCCCCGTTGTAGATCCAATAGATGTAAATTATACCGATGTTGCACCTAACCAGATTGCATCTATATCCGCTTCGTTAATTCCTTTCCTTGAACACGATGATGCGAACAGGGCATTGATGGGATCTAACATGATGCGTCAGGCAGTTCCATTGTTAAAACCGCAATCTCCAATTGTAGGAACAGGATTGGAAAGACAGGTGGCATCAGATTCAAGGGTATTGATAAATGCGGAAGGAGACGGTGTAATAGAATATGTTGATGCTCAAAGGATCACTATTAATTACAAACGCAGTGAAGCAGAAAAATTGGTAAGTTTTGAAGAAGATTCCAAAACTTATGAATTGGTTAAGTTCAGGAAAACCAACCAGGGTACCAGTATTAACCTTAAGCCAATTGTACAAATAGGAGATAAGGTTAAAAAAGGCCAGGTTCTTTGTGAAGGATATGCCACTGAAAGTGGTGAATTGGCCCTGGGTAGAAACCTGAAGGTGGCCTTTATGCCATGGAAAGGATATAACTTTGAGGATGCGATTGTTATCTCCGAAAAAGTTGTTCGTGAAGATATTTTTACTTCCATACATATAGATGAGTACTCTCTGGAAGTAAGAGACACCAAATTGGGAGCAGAAGAGTTAACCAATGATATTCCCAATGTTTCTGAAGAGGCTACTAAAGACCTTGATGAATATGGAATGATTCGGATTGGTGCAGAAGTAAAGCCAGGAGATATTCTTATTGGTAAGATCACGCCAAAAGGCGAATCGGATCCTACACCTGAAGAAAAATTGCTTCGTGCTATTTTTGGAGATAAAGCAGGGGATGTTAAGGATGCTTCTTTAAAAGCATCTCCTTCGTTACGTGGTGTAGTAATAGATAAAAAGTTATTTTCACGTTCCATTAAGGATAAACGCAAACGTTCAGAAGACAAGGAGGCTATTTCCAGTCTGGAACTTGAATATGAAGTAAAATTCCAGGAACTTAAAGAAATCCTTATAGATAAGTTGTTCAAACTTATCAATGGGAAAACTTCTCAGGGAGTGATGAATGATCTTGGTGAAGAAGTGTTGCCAAAGGGTAAAAAGTATACCATGAAGATGTTAAATGCCGTAGACGATTTTGCCCACCTTGTGGGGGGTAGCTGGACTACGGATAAAGATACTAATATCATGGTGGCCGATTTGCTTCACCACTATAAGATTAAACTGAACGATCTTCAGGGGAATCTTAGAAGAGACAAATTCACTATTTCTGTTGGTGATGAGTTACCTGCGGGTATTATGAAACTGGCAAAAGTATATATCGCCAAGAAGCGTAAGCTAAAAGTAGGGGATAAAATGGCTGGACGTCATGGTAACAAAGGTATTGTTTCCCGAATTGTACGGCAGGAAGATATGCCTTTCCTTGAGGACGGAACTCCTGTTGATATTGTATTAAACCCATTAGGGGTACCATCGCGGATGAATATTGGCCAGATTTATGAAACTGTTCTCGGATGGGCAGGTCAAAATCTTAACAAAAAATTCGCGACTCCAATTTTTGATGGAGCCACTCTTGATGAGATTAATGAATTTACGGATGAAGCCGGAATACCAAGATTTGGTCATACCTATCTCTATGATGGTGGAACAGGGCAACGGTTTGACCAGGCTGCGACAGTTGGTGTCATTTATATGTTGAAATTAGGACATATGGTGGATGACAAAATGCACGCTCGTTCCATTGGACCATATTCGTTGATAACACAGCAGCCTTTAGGAGGTAAAGCTCAATTTGGTGGACAACGATTTGGTGAAATGGAGGTTTGGGCCCTGGAGGCTTATGGAGCATCTGCTACGCTTCGTGAGATTTTGACTGTAAAATCTGATGACGTAATCGGACGTGCCAAGACCTATGAATCAATTGTAAAAGGCGAAACCATGCCGGAACCTGGATTGCCAGAATCATTCAATGTATTAATGCATGAACTTAAGGGATTAGGTTTAGATATTAGACTTGAAGAATAATAGTTTTTTACACATATTAAATTTACTATCACCATATTACCATGGCTAGAATAAAAGATAATAATACGATTAAAAGGTTTGATAAAATTTCAATTGGATTGGCTTCTCCTGAAGCAATTTTAGGAGAATCACGAGGTGAAGTTTTAAAACCTGAAACTATTAATTATAGAACTCATAAACCTGAGCGTGATGGATTGTTCTGTGAACGCATTTTTGGTCCTGTAAAAGATTACGAATGTGCATGTGGAAAATACAAAAGAATCCGCTATAGAGGTATTGTCTGTGATAGATGTGGCGTTGAAGTAACTGAGAAAAAGGTTCGTCGCGACAGGGTAGGGCATATAAATTTAGTGGTGCCGGTTGCCCATATCTGGTATTTCCGTTCCTTACCCAATAAAATTGGCTACCTCTTGGGATTACCTTCCAAGAAACTGGACATGATCATTTACTATGAACGTTATGTGGTAATTCAGCCGGGTATTGCCGTTGGAACCGAGGGAGAGGAAATTAATAAACTTGATTTTCTGACGGAAGAGGAGTATTTGAATATTCTTGATTCTATTCCTCCGGAAAATCAGTATTTAGAGGATTCAGATCCCAATAAATTTATTGCGAAGATGGGCGCCGAATGCCTTATAGATTTATTGGCCCGAATAGATCTCAAGCAATTATCATATGAATTAAGGCATAAAGCAAATACAGAAACTTCAAAGCAACGTAAAACGGAGGCATTAAAAAGGCTTCAGGTAGTTGAGGCTTTAAGAGAATCCCAGGATAACAGGGAAAACAAACCGGAATGGATGATTATGAAGGTAGTGCCGGTTATTCCGCCGGAGTTGAGACCTCTTGTTCCCTTAGATGGAGGGCGTTTCGCTACTTCGGATTTAAATGATCTGTACAGACGGGTAATTATAAGAAATAATCGTCTGAAGCGATTAATGGAAATTAAAGCACCTGAAGTTATCTTAAGAAATGAGAAGCGAATGCTTCAGGAAGCGGTTGACTCTCTTTTCGATAATACACGTAAAGCTTCAGCCGTAAAAACTGAATCGAATAGGCCGTTGAAATCTCTTTCAGATTCCTTAAAGGGAAAACAAGGACGTTTTCGACAAAACCTGTTGGGTAAAAGAGTGGATTATTCAGCTCGTTCCGTTATTGTTGTAGGTCCTGAAATGAACTTATACGAATGCGGTCTTCCCAAAGATATGGCTGCCGAACTTTATAAACCTTTTATAATCAGGAAATTGATCGAAAGAGGTATTGTTAAAACAGTCAAGTCGGCCAAAAAAATCATTGATAAAAAAGAACCTGTGGTATGGGATATTTTAGAAAATGTCCTAAAAGGCCACCCGGTATTACTTAACCGGGCTCCCACATTACACAGATTGGGGATACAGGCTTTTCAGCCAAAATTAATAGAGGGTAAAGCAATTCAGTTGCATCCTTTGGTTTGTACTGCCTTTAATGCCGATTTTGACGGAGATCAAATGGCGGTGCATCTTCCATTAGGCCCTGAAGCTATATTGGAATCCCAGCTTTTGATGTTGGCTTCTCACAATATATTAAATCCGGCTAATGGATCTCCTATTACGGTTCCTTCACAGGATATGGTGCTCGGCTTGTATTACATGACAAAAGAGCGCATATCTACCAAGGAAGTCCCGGTAAGGGGTGAAGGCCTGACTTTTTACTCCTATGAAGAGGTAGTAATTGCATTTAATGAAGGGAAAGTTGAGCTTAATGCCGGGATTAAGGTTAGAGCGAAAGATTTTAATGAAGAAGGAGAACTGGTAAACCAAATTATTACAACTACCGTTGGTAGAGTATTATTTAATATGGTTGTGCCGGAAGAAGCCGGATATATAAACGAAGTGTTGAACAAGAAATCTTTACGGGATATTATCGGAAGGATTCTTGAGGTTACAGATGTGCCTACGACTGCTACTTTTCTGGATCTGATAAAGACGATGGGATATGATTTTGCCTTTAAAGGAGGGTTGTCTTTTAGCCTTGGTGATATTATTATTCCTCAGGAAAAGCACACCATGATTGCAGACGCCAATGAACAGGTAGAGGGTATTATGGCGAATTATAACATGGGTCTTATCACAAACAACGAACGCTATAATCAGGTGATTGATGTCTGGACTTCAACAAATGCCATGTTAACAGAGTTGGCCATGAAACGGATCCGTGAAGATCAGCAAGGATTTAATTCGGTGTATATGATGTTGGATTCCGGTGCAAGGGGTTCAAAAGAACAGATCAGGCAGTTAACCGGTATGCGGGGATTAATGGCTAAGCCTAAGAAATCTACAGCAGGAGGAGGGGAGATTATAGAAAATCCGATTCTTTCAAACTTTAAGGAAGGATTATCTATTTTGGAATACTTTATTTCTACTCACGGTGCACGTAAAGGACTTGCAGATACTGCTCTTAAAACAGCGGATGCAGGATACCTTACCAGGCGTCTGGTAGATGTTTCGCAGGATGTTATAGTAAATATTGATGACTGTGGAACCCTGAGAGGAATTCAGGTTGAATCTTTAAAGAAAAACGAAGAAGTTGTTGAAACCCTTGGGGAACGAATATTGGGAAGAGTCTCTTTGCATGATGTATATAATCCTTTGACTGAAGAATTGCTATTAACTGCAGGACAACAGATCATGGAAATTGATGTAAGGAAAGTGGAGGCTTCGCCAATTGAAAAAGTAGAAGTCCGCTCGGCACTTACTTGTGAGGCTGAAAAGGGGATATGTGCTAAGTGCTATGGCAGAAACCTTTCAACCAATAAGATGGTTCAGCGCGGTGAAGCCGTAGGTGTTGTTGCAGCGCAGTCAATTGGAGAACCTGGTACGCAGTTAACATTACGTACATTCCACGTTGGTGGTATTGCAGGTAACATTTCTGAGGACAGTAAACTTGAAGCTAAATTTGGTGGTATTGCGGAGATTGAAGACCTGCGAATTGTAAAAGGTCAGAATTCTGAAGGCAAAGATGTTGATATTGTCATTTCAAGAACTTCCGAGATTAAAGTTGTTGATGCCAGAACGGGAATTACACTCAGCACGAATAATATTCCTTATGGTTCTCAAATCTTTTTTAAGAATGGAAGCAAAGTAAATAAGGCAGATATAATATGTCAATGGGATCCCTATAATGGAGTTATTGTTTCAGAATTCCCGGGTAAGATTTCCTATGAGAATATTGAGCAGGGAATTACGTATCAGGTGGAAATTGATGAACAAACCGGATTTCAGGAAAAAGTCATTTCAGAATCGAGAAATAAGAAGTTGATTCCTACTTTATTGATTAAAAATTCAAAGGATGAAGTTTTACGTTCATACAACCTGCCAGTTGGTTCGCATTTAATGGTAGATGATGGCGATAAGATTAAAGAAGGTAAAATCCTGGTAAAAATTCCTCGTAAATCAGCCAAAGCTGGCGATATCACAGGTGGTTTGCCAAGGGTAACTGAACTTTTTGAAGCTCGTAATCCATCCAACCCTGCAGTTGTATCTGAAATAGACGGAGTAGTTTCGTTTGGTAAGATAAAAAGAGGAAACAGAGAGATAATCATTGAATCAAAACTTGGTGAAGTAAAGAAATATTTGGTAAAACTTTCCAACCAGATTTTGGTTCAGGAAAATGACTATGTTCGGGCTGGGATGGCTTTATCCGATGGGTCAATTACACCGGAAGACATCCTTGCAATTAAAGGACCTTCAGCAGTACAGCAGTATCTTGTAAATGAAGTACAGGAAGTTTACCGACTCCAGGGTGTAAAAATTAACGATAAGCACTTTGAAGTAGTTGTACGCCAGATGATGAGGAAGGTACGTATTCAGGATTCAGGGGATACTACATTCCTTGAAAATCAACTGGTTCACAAAGACGACTTTATTCAGGAAAACGATGAGATCTTTGGGAAGAAAGTTGTTGAAGATGCGGGCGAATCCGAAAACCTTAAGCCAGGGCAAATTATCACAGCTCGGGAATTAAGAGATGAGAATTCAATCCTGAAACGCGCCGACAAGGCTTTGGCAAATGCCCGTGATGCTGTTTCGGCAACGGCTACGCCAATATTGCAGGGTATAACAAGAGCATCGTTGCAAACCAAATCATTCATTTCTGCGGCATCGTTCCAGGAAACAACAAAGGTCTTGAATGAAGCGGCTGTCAATGGTAAAATTGATTACCTTGAAGGCTTGAAGGAAAACGTAATTGTAGGTCATAAGATTCCCGCCGGAACAGGTATGAGGGATTATGAGAATATAATCGTAGGCTCAAAAGAGGAGTACGATGAAATTATGGCTCGCAAAGAAGAGTTAAAATTTTAAAATCACAAACCCTCAATTAAAAATTGAGGGTTTTTGTTTATTTTAATGAATTATTTTTTTGAATTGCATAATGGAAGAAAAAAATCAGAAACAACAACAGATTAATATAGAGCTTGATGAAAAAATAGCTGAAGGGATCTATTCCAATTTGGCTATAATAAATCATTCCGTGTCGGAATTTGTTGTTGACTTTATAAGCATGATGCCCGGGGCACCAAAAGCGAAGGTGAAGAGCAGGATTGTACTTACTCCTCAGCATGCAAAGAAATTCTTGAAAGCGCTTAATGATAATGTAAATCGTTTTGAAAAGGCTCACGGGACTATAAAAGATTACGAACAGCCTCCGATTCCTTTAAATTTCGGGCCTACAGGAGAGGCTTAACTAAAAACCCATGAATTATGACATTCATGGGTTTTTAATTTAGGGTCAAAATAAGATCTTATTTTTCAAATTCTGAAGTAAAATGCAGTTTTACAGTAGGATATTTTTGTTGAGTCATTTGTAGTGAAAATTGAGAATCTGCTAAAAACACTAATCGTCCTCGTTTATCTTTAGCCAGGAATTTATGTTTTACCCTTTTAAATTCTTTAAACTCATCATTATTAGGATCTTCGGCATCAATCCAGCAGGCCTTGTATACCGGAAAATTTTCATACGTGCATTTTGCACCGTACTCATGTTCCAATCTGTATTGAATTACTTCATATTGTAATGCCCCAACAGTTCCTATTACTTTTCTGCCGTTAAGTTCCAAAGTAAATAATTGCGCTACCCCTTCATCCATCAACTGATCAATTCCTTTAGTTAACTGCTTGGATTTCATGGGATCCGCATTGTTAATATATCTGAAATGTTCCGGAGAAAAGTTAGGTATACCTTTATAATGCAAATTTTCACCTTCAGTTAACGTATCACCAATTTTAAAATTTCCAGTGTCATGTAATCCTACAATATCCCCGGGATAGGAGATATCCACAATCTCCTTTTTTTCCGCAAAAAATGCATTCGGACTTGAAAATTTTAAATTCTTATTATGTCTTACATGTAAATAAGGTTTATTGCGTTCAAATGTTCCGGAAACAATTTTTACAAATGCCAAACGATCCCTGTGTTTCGGATCCATATTGGCATGGATTTTAAAAACAAAACCAGAAAGTTCTTTTTCATTTGCCTGTACCAGGCGTTCTTCAGCCATTTTTGAACTGGGATATGGAGCTATTTCAATAAAACAATCGAGAAGTTCTTTTACCCCAAAATTATTCAGTGCAGAACCGAAAAAAACAGGCTGAAGCAAACCTGCCAGATACTTTTGTTTGTCAAAAGGAGGATATACGCCATTGACCAGTTCCATATTCTCTCTTAAAGATTCAGCAGCGCTGGTTCCAATAATATTCTCTAATTCAGGGCTATTTATATCATCAAATGCAATTATATCTGATATGTTTTTTTTACTGTCTCCTTTAAATAGGTTTATATTCTTCTCATATATATTGTAGATGCCTTTAAAATCATAACCCATGCCAATTGGAAAGCTAAGCGGGGTTACTGTTAGTCCTAATTCCTGCTCAACTTCATCCAAAAGATCAAATGCGTCTTTTCCTTCTCTGTCGAGTTTATTAATAAAAACAATCATAGGAATATTTCTCATCCTGCAGACCTCTACCAATTTTTTGGTCTGCTCTTCAACACCTTTTGCGACATCTATGACAACAATTACACTATCTACCGCTGTTAGGGTTCTAAAAGTGTCTTCTGCAAAGTCCTTATGCCCCGGTGTATCTAAAATATTTATCTTCCTACCCTTATAGAGGAATGCCAGAACGGAAGTAGCCACCGAAATTCCTCGCTGTCGCTCAATTTCCATAAAATCGCTCGTGGCAGTTTTTTTAATTTTGTTGTTTTTCACAGCCCCGGCCTCTTGTATGGCACCACCAAATAGCAGCAATTTTTCTGTAAGTGTAGTTTTCCCGGCATCAGGGTGGGAAATAATCCCAAATGTTCTTCTTTTTTCTATTTCTTTTGTAAAATTCACTGCAAAAATTTGTGCAAAAATAAGGCAAATAAAACAGCTCTATGAGAATAGATGGTTTTTTTTAACATCTATCTCTGCTTGCTTGATTGTCTTTGTCCAATGAATTTCTGATTACCAATCGATTTGATGTAAGGTTAAGTATCGACTAACGGTGTGTATTCAACGTTTACTGAATTTTTCAATATTTTTTGAACCAATTTATGCCTGAAATAGAATCAATAGATTGGACCTTTTAACGAGTTTTGAAGCCTTTGAAAGAGATTTGTTAACATAAGTTTTCAAATGGATTTGATGCTATGAATATTAACTATATCTTGCGTTCTCATTTTAGAGAATCCCTATCTCTTACTAACTTTTTTCCTACAAAGCCTTGGTGATATGTTTAAATGAAAACTATCATTTATGGAAAATTTCACCCCAATCAAAATACAAGATAAGGCCATTCATGGTCTTGCCTTGATAGCCGCTGTTATCGTATTTATTCTTTCCACCTCTTTTGATAAAATCCCGGAGGAGTTTGCCAATATAGCCACTTATACAGAAACAGATACAGATAACGATGGCATTAATGATCTTGCTGATATTGATGATGACAATGATGGTATTATAGATGCAGTAGAAGATAAAAATCAGGACGGGGACAACAATCCATTAACAAATCCTACAGACTTCGATAATGATGGAATACCCAATCACCTGGATGTTGATTCCGATAATGATGGAATTATTGATAACGTGGAATCCCAGCCGACCATTGGATATATATCCCCCGGCGGAATCGATTCTGACGGTAACGGTCTGGATGATAATTATGAGGAAACACCGGGCAGTTGTGGTGGACTTGTGCCAATAGATTCCGATTCCGATACGCATCCGGATTATCTGGATATCGATACGGATAATGATGGCATATTAGACAATGTGGAAGCACAAGCCACTATAGGCTTTCAGGCACCCTGTGGTATGGATTCTGATGGAAACGGACTGGATGACCATTATGAGGAGACTCCGGGAAGCTGTGGAGGACTAATTCCTGTAAATACTGATGGGGATTCTCAACCGGACTACAGGGATATCGACTCAGATAATGATGGTATCCTGGATAATGTGGAAGCTCAGGAAACTGCCGGATTTCAACCACCATGTGGTATGGATAGTGATGGTAATGGCCTGGATGATCATTACGAAATTACCCCTGGCTCCGGGGAGGGGCTTAATCCAATAAACTCTGACAATGACTTAAACCCTGATTTCAGGGATATCGATTCTGACAATGATGGAATCCCCGATAATGTAGAAGCACAGACGACCAGCGGTTATATTCCTCCTTCGGGATTGGATGGGGATAATGATGGGTTGGATAATGCTTATGAAGGCGCCGGTGATGAGGGCCTTACTCCTGTCAATACAGATGGAATAGATGAACTTGATTATTTAGATGCTGATACAGACAATGACCTGGTAGCAGATAATAACGAAGGAAATGACTTTAATTTTGACGGTGTTCCGGATCAGACCTTTACAGGTACAGATACCGATGCTGATGGATTGGACGATGGCTATGAAGGCAGCGATGTAAATGATGGGTTTGACGTAAATGATGAAATAGATGATCCGGCGAATGACCTTCCGGACACCGATGGTACTGAGGATGTAAACTATAGAGATATTGATGATGACGGTGATGGCGTTGATACCCCGGATGAGGATGCAAATGAAGATAGCGATCCTACCAATGACGATACAAATGGCAATGGAACACCTGATTATTTAGATCCTACAACTCCAACTGATTCTGATGGAGATGGTGTTATTAATACTGATGAAGTTACAGATGGAACAGATCCATTAGATCCCTGCGATTTTATCCTGGCAAGCCAGACTGTGACCACAACGACAGATTGGGACAACCTGGATTGCGATGGTGACGGTGTAACAAATGGTGATGAAATCACCGACTCAACAGATCCATTAGACCCCTGTGATCTAATTCTGGGAAGCCAAACAGTTGATACTTCAGGTGTTTGGGATATCCTGGATTGTGATAGCGACGGGAATCCAAACGGTACGGACCCCAACCCTCTGGTGGCAACCGCCGTAGATGATTCTGGGACTACGCTACCTTTAACAGAGGTAATTATTAATATATTAGAGAATGATGATTACCTTCCTAATAATGATCCTAACAACCAGGGTACTACATCCATAGTAAGGATTGGCGGTGACGCAACCGGAATAGTTGATTTTGATCCCGAAACCGGGGAATTGTCCTATACACCTTCTGAGTCGGAAAATAATATAAATGTTACGATTATTTATGAGGTATGTAATATCGACCCGGATCCGGATGTATGCGCTTCGGCAACCGTTACTATAGTTGTTACAGATGATCCAATTAATGCAGTTGACGACACGGCCGATACCCCTGTAGACACTGCAGTGGATATAGACATACTGGCCAATGATACAGGTATTCCTTCGGATGGAACCCTAACGGTAACCGATCCGGCCAGTGGCACTGTTGTTGTCAATGATAATGGCACCCCTGAAGATATTACGGATGATTCGGTGACCTATACCCCCACAACGGGTTTTGAAGGCACAGATACTTTTGAATACACGGTTTGCGATATTTTTGGTAATTGTGATACCGCTACGGTAAGCGCATTGGTAGGGACACCCACTCCAATAGTAACTGTAGACGACACGGCGATAACCCCTGTAGATGTCACTGTGGAAATTTTTATACTGGCTAATGATACAGGTATTCCTGCGGATGGAACCCTAACTGTAACCGATCCGGCCAGTGGTACAGTTGTTATCAATGACAATGGCACCCCTGAAGATATTACGGATGATTCGGTGACCTATACCCCTACAACAGGCTTCGAGGGCACAGATACTTTTGAATACACGGTTTGCGGTGCTTTTGATAATTGTGATACCGCCACAGTAAGCGTATTGGTAGGGACACCCACGCCAATAGTAACTGAAGACGATACGGCTGAGACCCCTGTAGACACTGCAGTGGATATAGACATACTGGCTAATGATACGGGTATTCCTTCGGATGGGATCCTAACAGGAACCGATCCGGCCGGTGGCACCGTTGTTATCAATGACAATGGCACTCCTGACGATATTACGGATGATTCGGTGACCTATACCCCAACAACTGGCTTCGAAGGGGCAGATACCTTTGAATATACGGTTTGCGATATTTTTGGTAATTGTGATACTGCTACAGTAAGCGTGCAGGTTGGGCCGTTCCCACCACCACCACCCACGCCAATAATAACAGAAGACGATACGGCTGAGACCCCTGTAGACACTGCAGTGGATATAGACATACTGGCCAATGATACGGGTATTCCTACGGATGGGACCCTAACGGTAACCGATCCGGCCAGTGGCACTGTTGTTGTCAATGACAATGGCACCCCAGACGATATTACAGATGATTCGGTGACCTATACCCCCACAACGGGCTTCGAGGGCACAGATACTTTTGAATATACGGTTTGTGATGCTTTTGATAATTGTGATACCGCCACGGTAAGCGTATTGGTGGGGACATCAACGCCAATAGTAACTGAAGACGACACGGCCGAGACCGATGTAGACACTGCAGTTGATATAGACATACTGGCTAATGATACAGGTATTCCTTCGGATGGGACCCTAACGGTAACCGATCCGGCCAGTGGCACTGTTGTTGTCAATGACAATGGCACCCCAGACGATATTACAGATGATTCGGTGACCTATACCCCCACAACAGGCTTTGAAGGCACAGATACTTTTGAATACACGGTTTGTGATATTTTTGGTAATTGTGATACCGCTACGGTAAGTGTGTTGGTTGGGCCACACCCACGCCAATAGTAACTGAAGACGACACGGCCGAGACCGATGTAGACACTGCAGTGGATATAGACATACTGGCCAATGATACAGGTATTCCTACGGATGGGACCCTAACGGTAACCGATCCGGCCAGTGGCACTGTTGTTGTCAATGACAATGGCACCCCAGACGATATTACGGATGATTCGGTGACCTATACCCCCACAACGGGCTTTGAAGGCACAGATACTTTTGAATACACGGTTTGTGATATTTTTGGTAATTGTGATACCGCTACGGTAAGTGTTCAGGTTGGGCCAATCTCCCCAATTAATGCAGTTGACGACACGGCCGAGACCGATGTAGACACTGCAGTGGATATAGACATACTGGCCAATGATACAGGTATTCCTTCGGATGGGACCCTAACGGTAACCGATCCGGCCAGTGGCACTGTTGTTGTCAATGACAATGGCACCCCAGACGATATTACAGATGATTCGGTGACCTATACCCCCACAACGGGCTTCGAGGGCACAGATACTTTTGAATATACGGTTTGTGATGCTTTTGACAATTGTAGTTCAGCAACTGTAACAATTAATGTGGAAAAAGAACTTCTGGAGATCAACCAATTGGTAACACCAAATAATGATGGTAGAAATGATTTCTTGTTTATCAGAGGAATTGAAAACGCAAGGAATAATTCTTTGAAAATTTTCAACAGATGGGGGATAGCGGTTTATGAAGGATTCAATTACAACAATCAAAATAATGTTTTTGACGGCAGATCCAAAGGCAGGTCAACGATAAGTGTTGATGATTATCTTCCGGCCGGCGTATATTTCTATATATTTGAATATCAAAAAGAACAGGAAAGTATTACTAAGAATGGCTATATCTACATTAGTAAATAACAGATGGTAAAGTATATGATAATCAACAAAAACTACATTGTTACCCTGATACTGATTTTTACCACGGTAGGAGGATTAATGGCACAGCAGGACGCGCAGTATACGCAATATATGTATAACACAATGAGTGTTAACCCAGCTTATGCCGGTTCCAGGGGACAACTTAGTATGGCAGCATTGTACAGATCACAATGGGTTGGGCTTGAAGGTTCGCCACAAACATTCACAATTAATATGCATTCGCCTATTAGAAATAGTAAATTAGGGTATGGCATATCTATTGTAAATGACAATATCGGAGATGGCGTTGTACAGGAGACTTATTTGGATGGGATAGTGTCGTATACTATTGATGTATCCGATGAAGGGAAATTGTCCTTTGGTCTGAATTTTGGGGGTAGTTTATTAAATTTGGATTTTAGCAAGCTGAATAATTTTGATAATGAACCTATTAGTGGTGATAATATTGATAATAAATTCTCGCCTAATTTTGGGTTGGGTGCATATTATCATACCAATAAATTCTATTTGGGATTATCAACTCCCAGGTTAATAGCAGCAGATTATTTTGATAATTCTCAACGCGATCCCAATAGTGTGCAATTTCTATCCAGGGAGAAAATCAACTTCTACTTAATCACCGGAATTGTACTCGATTTAAATAGCCAGTTAAAGTTTAAACCCGCTTTGTTAACCAAAGTAGTAGGTGGAGCCCCTTTACAGGTTGACCTTTCGGCAAGTTTTTTGCTCAATGAGAAATTCTCTTTTGGTTTAGCATACAGATGGGACGCTGCTTTTAGTGCATTAATTGGATTTCAATTAACAGATCAACTTATGCTTGGACTTGCTTATGATAAGGAAACTACAGAACTGGGAGGTACACAATTTAACGATGGTTCATTTGAAATATTCCTGAGATTCGAATTAGTCAGATCATTTCAGCGATTAGTATCACCACGATTCTTTTAAAATAATAACTATGACAAAAAAAATATTCTTATTGGCTGTCTTAGTTGTTTCTTTAGGGGCCAATGGCCATACCCAGGAATTATTAACATCCAAAGATTCAGCGAAACTGAAAAAGTATGAAGACAAAGCTATAAAAGGTTTTGATAACTTCTCCTTTAGTATGACAGCGGATATCTATGAGAAAATTTTGGATAAAAATTTTGTTTCCCCCAAATTACTCAAAGCGGTTGGAGATTCATATTATTTCAATGCGAATTACAAAAAGGCCTCTGTCAATTACGAAAAATTAATAAATGGCTTTGGAAATACCCCCGATATTGTTGGCGCGGAGTATTATTTTAGGTACGCTCAGGCATTGAAGTCTTTAGAGGAATACGATAAGGCTGATAGTTTGATGATGGAATTTGCAAATCGGGCTTCTGAAGATAAAAGGGCTGCTATATATCAGGAGGATAACGGACCTTTTGATAAAATGAGCGTTGATTCCGGAAAGTATTCGTTGGATACTGTACCTAAATACTATTCTGTTTACTCTGAATTTGCACCTTCTTTTTACAAAAAAAAGCTTATTTTTTCTTCTGATCGGGATACGGGGAATTTAGCCAGATATAGGAGTACATGGAATGGTAAAGATTTTTTGGATTTGTATGAAGTTGAGATAGACAGCAGCACCAATAATGAAATTGGCAAGGTAAAATTTGAGGATGATTTTATAACCCGGGTTCATGAATCAACATCCGTTAGTACACAAGATGGTAAGACTTTGTATTTCACGGTTAATAACTTTAAAGACGGAAAGTTTATTAAGGATGAAGATAATGTTGTCAGGCTTAAAATATTCAGAGCAGACCTGGAGAATGGGGTATGGGTTATTAAAAAGGATCTCTTTGACAACGAGGATTATTCTGTAGCCCATCCCGCTCTTAGCCCGGATGAAAAAACCCTTTACTTTGCCTCCGATATGAATAATCCATTCCCGGATGGAGAATCTGATATTTACTGTATTGGTTTAAATGAAGATGGAAGTTTTAATGGGAAGCCGGTGGCTTTAAAAGGACAAATTAATACACCTTCCAGGGAAACCTTTCCTTTTGTTAGCAGTAGCGGGGTATTATACTTTTCTTCTGATGGTCATCCAGGCCTTGGGGGACTGGATATTTTTTCCACAAAAATTGAAAATGACAGGCCTCAATCACCAATTACCAATCTGGGATCTCCTATAAATAGTTCAGGAGATGATTTTACATTTATTATAAAAGATGACACCAAGTTAGGCTATTTGGCATCCAATCGGGACTGGGATTCTAAGGAGGATGACAATATTTATAGCTTTAAAGAATTGGAATGTATCCAAAAAATAAGTGGAATTGTTCGGAATAAAATCTCGAATGATAAACTTGCAGGAGCAACTATAAAAGTAATAGATGAGAGTAATATCGAGATTGACAGCACACTTACAGATTCAACGGGGTATTATGAATTAAACATCAACCGATTGAAAGGTAACTTTATAAGGGTTCTGGCTGAGGGATATATAACAACAGAAGTATATTTTGAGGAGTTCTCCGATTGCAAGCCCTTGGTTCTTGACTATTATATGGAACCGGAGTTTATTGATCCAAAATGCGGGGATGATTTGTCAGTGCTCATTCCGGATCTAAGAAGTACCATATATTTTAAGCTGGACAGTGCAGTTATCAGGGAAGATGCCAAGGAAAAAATAGAGATAGTGATAGCCCTAATGGAGAAATACCCCAGTCTTAAGATTAAATTGAAAGCTCATACGGATAGTCAGGGCCCTGATGCATACAATTTGGCCTTGTCCGAAAGAAGGGCCCAGGCCACAGTAGACTACATGCTTACGCATTCCGATAAAATAACTACAGATCGGCTTGAAGCTCAAGGATATGGTGAAACCGATCTTGCCAACAAAGCCTGTCCAAACAATGTGCGATGTTCGGATAAGGAACACGAAAAAAACCGCCGAACAGAATTTATTATCTGCGGTGAATAAAATAAAGGACAGCTCATTCAAGAGCTGTTTTTTTATTGAAGAAAAACAGAGTGCTATCAGTACAATATTCCATTGATTATAAATGTGTTATGCGCTCTTTATATAGTGTGGAATTTCTAATACTCAACAAAATATGGTCTTTTCACTATTGTTTGTAGCCGCTATACAACAATTATTTAATTAGCAATTATCTTAAGTATATTTTTGATGCGTTTGGCAAAATGAATATTGCTGCATGCATGCAATATGCCAATTATGCCCTTTCATTGATAAGAATATGAGGTACTTGTATACATTAAGAAATTTACTTATTCTATTATTTTTAGTAACCTCGGGTGCGTCATATGGCCAGGGAATCTTTTTGGATAATTTCAATACAAGTTCATATTCAAACAATAATGGTACGGCTAATTTTGCAACCAATTGGATAGAGACCAATGAGGGAACTGATCCTAATGGAGGTAGAATACAAATAAATTCCAATCAACTAAGTTTTGATAATTTAGATGGGAGGAGTATTGCCAGAACCCTTGATTTATCTACTAGTACATCCGCTGCGTTAACCCTTGATTATGATGCGACAAGCAGGAATAATGAAGGATTATTAGTACAACTCTTTAATAACAATACGTCTTCTTTCGAGACAGTAGCAACAATCAATACTTCTGTTAGCACTTCAATTTTGCATAATTTGACAGCTGATCAAATGTCGGTCAATTCGGCTATTAGATTTATAGGTATTGATAGCAATTGGACTAGCGGTGAAATTATTTTAATTGACAACGTACAATTTAATGCTGTGAACGGTCCTCCAAATGAACCTCCGGTATTAACCGCCACGGGAGATCAGGTGTATTGTCCGGGCACATCTATGCCAATTGCTGAAACTATCAGTATCACAGATCCTGATGATACATCAGCAAGTTCTGTATATATACAGATTTCCTCAGGATACATCAATACAGAAGATTTACTTTCATTAACCGGGGTTCACCCTAGTATAACGCCTTCCTGGGATGCTGTTCAGGGTGAGCTATCCCTTACAGGGCCGGCAACTTACGCCGAATTTGAAACCGCAATTTTGGCAGTGGAATATACAAGTAGTGCTCCGGTTCCCACAGGAACAAGACAATTTTCAATTACAGTGGGTACTGCAAATTATTTGCCATCAACAGGGCATTACTATGAATACATTCCAAGCCTGGGAATTACATGGACATCCGCTAATGCCGCCGCAAGTTCAAGCACCTATTTTGGCTTGCAAGGGTATCTTGCAACCTTGACTTCGCAGGAAGAAGCCGATTTTTCAGGATCACAGGCATCAGGTGTTGGATGGATAGGTGGAAGTGATGCTGCTACAGAAGGTGTTTGGCTTTGGGTTACAGGTCCTGAGGCTGGTACTAATTTTTGGAATGGAACTGCGGGTGGTAGTTCACCCAATTTCGCATTTTGGAATACGGGTGAACCAAATCAGTCTGGGGATGAAGATTATGCGCATATTACACACCCCAACGTAAATCCAAATGGATCCTGGAATGATTTAACCAATACAGGTGCCGCTTCGGGTAATTACCAGCCACAAGGTTATGTGGTGGAATATGGCGGTATGCCCGGAGATCCTGTATTAAGCCTGACCGCAACAACTACCTTAAATATGGATACCGTAGATCCAACAGCAAGTAATCCGTCACCTGTAATTGTGTATTGTACCTCAGATATTCCTGCCGTGGATGTAAATGTAGTTAGTGATGAGGCGGATAACTGCACTATAAACCCTACGGTTACTCATATTAGCGATGTAAGTGATGGCGGAAGCAATCCTGAAATAATTACGCGTACCTACAGAATAACGGATGAATCCGGAAATAGTGTGGACGTAGCACAGACCATTACCGTGGATCCTATTGAGATTACTACCCAACCTGCGGATCAGAACGTATTTGTTGGAAATAATGCAACATTTACAATAAGTACTTCAAATGCAAATACGTATCAATGGCAGCTAAGTACTAATGGAGGAGGTAGTTTCAGCAATATTTCCGATGGCAGTGAATATTTGGGAACGTCCACGGCCTCGCTGTCAGTATTGGACCCGGAAATTACCAAAAATGGCTACTTATATCGGGTTCTTGTTTCTAACTCAGGTTCTTCTTGTCCAGAGTTAACTTCCAATTCCGCAATTCTCAGTGTTAGGGTAGCCACTGTTATCACAAACCGAAAAATAACTTTCAGGGTTAATAAGAGTTAAAAATTACTGGGGCATAAAGGATTGTTCTCTAATAGTAAGGCTATAAATACTTGATAAATAGTATTTTAGCTTTAATATTTTTTTCGTTTTTATCGTGAATTGGCTATCAAATCCCACTCAAATCCGTCATATTAAATTACCAGTAGTAATTGTTAATGGCAATGCTGATACCTTTCAATTTCTACTATTTAATGGCTCAGTGTAGGTAGACTTAACAGAATTCGGAATCCATAGTGATACCAAAACAGATATAGAAAATACTTTAATACAACTTCTTCTGTTGATGGAAATCAATGCAAATGTATGCTCCAAGAATTTACTTGTTTCTGAAGTAAAATAACCTCTAATTCAAGAATGAGCGGCATTCTTGTAAAAAGATGATAACTGATGGCAATATCACCTGGAGAATAAACAAAAATTAAGATAAATATTTTTGCTTCAAAACAGCATAAAATGTAGATTTTTCTTACACTACACCTCTCCGTAAGTACCGTTATAATTGGGGTGATCGACGAATGTAAACTTATAATATTTCATTTTTTTTAGGTCAACACTTCAATAATCGATGTTTATACAATGCATTTCAACGAGTACACAACAATTATTTTCCTGGCGCACTCATAGGGTTAATTTTGTAATGTGTAATTGAACCGTGTTGAAAAATAAACAATTGATTGATGGTATAATCAACCCCCAGATTATGAATAACTTGACCAACTTAATGAAGTTTAATGCAGCCTCAGTTCTTTGCGGAACTGGTGTTAATTCCTTTAGGCTGAAGCAAATTTCTTTTCTGTTCGTAAAAAAATATTCCCATTGTCATTTTAAAGCTTGTTTATCTCTTTGAACAAATATGATTGGTATTATTATAGGAGAGACTACTAAGCCAGGCTTATTACACATTTAAAACTGTAAAGTTGAAAAAAACTATAAGCAAAAAATATAGTCATGAATAAAAAAATCTTATTACTGATATTTTTGGTATCCGGATTTACTTTTGCCCAAACCACGGTTACGCTGCAGGATCAGTGTAATTGTGAGGTCTTAAGCGGGACTGCGGTTGTTGCACCGGGGGCAGTCAATCCATCTGGGGCAGATACAGGAGATATTTATGTAAACACAAATACGGGGACCATTTATTTTTGGGATGGGAACAGTTGGGAGTTAACGGCAACAGATGACCAGCAACTTCAGAATTTTAACTTTAATGGTGCAACTAATGTACTGACCCTGAATATTGAAAACGGGAACTCCGTTTCAGTAAATTTATCTTCGCTTAGTAATAGTGGAACAGATGATCAGGTACTCACTCTTGTAGGTAATACCCTGACCTTAGAAGATGGTGGAACCGTAAACCTTGCTCCTTATTTAGACAATACAGACGATCAGACTATAACAGCATTTAGTATAGATGCCAGCAATATACTTACGATTACCCTGGAGAGTGGGAATACGAGAACTGTTGATCTTTCGGGACTTGTAGGTACCGATGACCAAATAGCAACAGAAGTGAATTACGATAATAGCACTTCAGGTTTAACTGCGATCAATGTACAGGATGCTATCGATGAGATCAATGCAGCTGCCGGCACGGTGGCTTTGGTGGATAATGGCGACGGCACTTATGATTTCACGGATGCAGCAGGAACTACCACCACAATAAGAGATACCTCTATTTCTACTTTGGTAGATAATGCGGATGGTACCTATACCTATACCGATGAGACTGGGGCAACCCAAACCATTGATACCAATGCAAGTGCAAACCCATATAACAATGCTGTTTCCGGCCTAACGGCTACCAATGTACAGGATGCGATCGATGAGATCAATGCAGCTGCCGGCACGGTGGCTTTGGTGGATAACGGCGACGGCACCTATGATTTCACGGATGCAGCAGGAACCACCACCACAATAACAGATACCTCTATTTCTACTTTGGTAGACAATGCGGATGGTACCTATACCTATACCGATGAGACTGGGGCAACCCAAACCATTGATACCAATGCAAGTGCAAACCCATATAACAATGCTGTTTCCGGCCTAACGGCTACCAATGTACAGGATGCTATCGATGAGATCAATGCAGCTGCCGGCACGGTGGCTTTGGTGGATAACGGCGACGGCACCTATGATTTCACGGATGCAGCAGGAACCACCACCACAATAACAGATACCTCCATTTCTACTTTGGTAGATAATGCAGATGGTACCTATACCTATACCGATGAGAGCGGTGCAACACAGACCATTGATACCAATGCGAGTGCGAACCCTTATGACAATACTACTTCGGGCTTAGCCGCCCTGAATGTACAGGATGCTATTGATGAGATCAATGCAGCTGCCGGCACGGTGGCTTTGGTGGATAATGGCGACGGCACCTATGATTTTACAGATGCAGCAGGAACCACCACCACAATAACAGATACCTCCATATCTACTTTGGTAGACAATGCAGATGGTACCTATACCTATACCGATGAGAGCGGTGCAACACAGACCATTGATACCAATGCGAGTGCGAACCCTTATGACAATACTACTTCGGGCTTAGCCGCCCTGAATGTACAGGATGCTATTGATGAGATCAATGCAGCTGCCGGCACGGTGGCTTTGGTGGATAATGGCGACGGCACCTATGATTTTACAGATGCAGCAGGAACCACCACCACAATAACAGATACCTCCATATCTACTTTGGTAGACAATGCAGATGGTACCTATACCTATACCGATGAGAGCGGTGCAACACAGACCATTGATACCAATGCGAGTGCGAACCCTTATGACAATACTACTTCGGGCTTAGCCGCCCTGAATGTACAGGATGCTATTGATGAGATCAATGCAGCTGCCGGCACGGTGGCTTTGGTGGATAATGGCGACGGCACCTATGATTTTACAGATGCTGCAGGAACCACCACCACAATAACAGATACCTCCATATCTACTTTGGTAGACAATGCAGATGGTACCTATACCTATACCGATGAGAGCGGTGCAACACAGACCATTGATACCAATGCGAGTGCGAACCCTTATGACAATACTACTTCGGGCTTAGCCGCCCTGAATGTACAGGATGCTATTGATGAGATCAATGCAGCTGCCGGCACGGTGGCTTTGGTGGATAATGGCGATGGCACCTATGATTTTACAGATGCTTCAGGCACAACCACGACAATAACGGATACCTCTATTTCTACCCTGATAGACAATGCAGACGGTACTTTTACCTATACTGATGAGGATGGGGTAGCCACCACTTTTGATGCGAAGATCGCAACAGTGGTAGACAATGCTGACGGTACGTATACCATAACAGATGACTTTGGCACTTCTGTGACCATTGATACGAATAATGTGATCACCACCCTTAATGACAACGGGGATGGGAGTTTTACCTATATTTCAGAGGATGGAACAATTACCACTTTTACGGAAACCCTGACCGGGCTGGTAGACAATGCAGACGGTACTTTTACCTATACTGATGAGGATGGGATAGCCCAGAACATCAATAAGGCCGATATTATAGAGAATTTTGACGGCACCTATACCTTTACCAACAATGATGGTACAAATGTAACGATCAATACAGCTGCCGCATCCAATCCTTATGACAATACTAGTTCTGGCTTAATAGCGACTGATGTACAGGCTGCGATCGATGAGATCAATGCAGCTGCCGGCACGGTGGCTTTGGTGGATAATGGCGACGGCACCTATGATTTTACAGATGCTGCAGGAACCACCACCACAATAACAGATACCTCCATTTCTACTTTGGTGGATAATGGCGATGCCACATTTACTTATACCGATGAATCCGGATCTCCTGTTACCATAACTTTGATTAGTACAGACGCCAATAATGATATTATTGCGGGCTCAGATGGTGGTTTATATCTTAATGTTGCTTCAGTAACCATAGCAGAAACAGTTACGAACCTTGTAGATAACGCTAATGGTTCATTCACCTATACCAATGAAAGTGGTGTGGCCCAAACAGTGAACAAGGCTGATATAGCAAACAACGGGGACGGCACCTATACCTTTACGAATAATGACGGATCAGATGTAACAATCAATACCAATGGTACGACCATCACTAATGTCTTTGCCGGAAACAGGATTGCCACTATTACGGATGCAGCTGGTGGTTCTACTGATATTAATGAGTCCATCACCACCCTTAATGACAACGGGGATGGCAGTTTTACCTATACTTCAGAGGATGGAACGATTACCACTTTTACCGAAACCCTGACCGGGCTGGTAGACAATGCAGACGGTACTTTTACCTATACTGATGAGGATGGGGTAGCCACCACTTTTGATGCGAAGATCGCAACAGTGGTAGACAACACAGACGGCACCTATACCCTTACAGATGATTTTGGTACTTCGGTGACCATTGATACGAATAATGTGATCACCACCCTTAATGACAACGGGGATGGGAGTTTTACCTATACTTCAGAGGATGGTACGGTAACCACTTTTACGGAAACCCTGACCGGGCTGGTAGACAATGCAGATGGTACTTTTACCTATACTGATGAGGATGGGGTAGCCACCACTTTTGATGCGAAGATCGCAACAGTGGTAGACAATGCAGACGGCACCTATACCCTTACAGATGATTTTGGTACTTCGGTGACCATTGATACAAATAATGTGATCACCACCCTTAATGACAACGGGGATGGCAGTTTTACCTATACTTCAGAGGATGGAACAATTACCACTTTTACCGAAACCCTGACCGGGCTGGTAGACAATGCAGACGGTACTTTTACCTATACTGATGAGGATGGGGTAGCCACCACTTTTGATGCGAAGATCGCAACAGTGGTCGACAACACAGACGGTACTTATACCATAACAGATGACTTTGGCACTTCTGTGACCATTGATACGAATAATGTGATCACCACCCTTAATGACAACGGGGATGGGAGTTTTACCTATACTTCAGAGGATGGTACGGTAACCACTTTTACCGAAACCCTGACCGGGCTGGTAGACAATGCAGACGGTACTTTTACCTATACTGATGAGGATGGGGTAGCCACCACTTTTGATGCGAAGATCGCAACAGTGGTAGACAATGCAGACGGCACCTATACCCTTACAGATGATTTTGGTACTTCGGTGACCATTGATACAAATAATGTGATCACCACCCTTAATGACAACGGGGATGGGAGTTTTACCTATACTTCAGAGGATGGTACGGTAACCACCTTTACAGAGACCTTAAGTACACTCGCCGATAATGGAGATAGTACATTTACGTATACTGACGAAGATGGTACTACTACTACTTTAACAGGAACTGACGACCAAATAATTGATGGATTATCAATGGTGGGCGGCGCGTTGAATATCTCATTAGAAGATGATGCAGTTGCACCTTCCACTGTCAATATAATCAGTTCAGATGTAAATAATGACATTGCGGTAGGAACAGATGGTGCCTTATATTTGAATGTAGCCTCCGTAACCATTTCAGAAACCATTACAAACCTTGTAGACAACACGGACGGTACCTTTACTTATACCAACGAAAGTGGTGCGGCACAAACAGTAGCCAAGGCAGACCTTACGGACAATGGCAATGGCACCTATACCTTTACCAATAATGATGGCAGCGATGTTACCATCGATACCAATGGTATGGTGATCAGCAATGTAATTGCGGGTAACCTGATAGCTACGGTAACGGATGCCTCGGGATCGAGTACGGATATCGATGAGAGCATTACCACCCTGGCAGACAATGGTGATGGCAGCTTTACCTATACCTCGGAGGATGGTACGGTAACGATTTTCACGGAGACCCTGACCAATGCGGTTGACAACAATGATGGTTTTGTAACCTACACCAATGAGGACGGAACAGTACAGACAGTAGCCAAGGCAGACCTTACGGACAATGGCAATGGCACCTATACCTTTACCAATAATGATGGCAGCGATGTTACCATCGATACCAATGGTATGGTGATCAGCAATGTAATTGCGGGTAACCTGATAGCTACGGTAACGGATGCCTCGGGATCGAGTACGGATATCGATGAGAGCATTACCACCCTGGCAGACAATGGTGATGGCAGCTTTACCTATACCTCGGAGGATGGTACGGTAACGATTTTCACGGAGACCCTGACCAATGCGGTTGACAACAATGATGGTTTTGTAACCTACACCAATGAGGACGGAACAGTACAGACAGTAGCCAAGGCAGACCTTACGGACAATGGCAATGGCACCTATACCTTTACCAATAATGATGGCAGCGATGTTACCATCGATACCAATGGTATGGTGATCAGCAATGTAATTGCGGGTAACCTGATAGCTACGGTAACGGATGCCTCGGGATCGAGTACGGATATCGATGAGAGCATTACCACCCTGGCAGACAATGGTGATGGCAGCTTTACCTATACCTCGGAGGATGGTACGGTAACGATTTTCACGGAGACCCTGACCAATGCGGTTGACAACAATGATGGTTTTGTAACCTACACCAATGAGGACGGAACAGTACAGACAGTAGCCAAGGCAGACCTTACGGACAATGGCAATGGCACCTATACCTTTACCAATAATGATGGCAGCGATGTTACCATCGATACCAATGGTATGGTGATCAGCAATGTAATTGCGGGTAACCTGATAGCTACGGTAACGGATGCCTCGGGATCGAGTACGGATATCGATGAGAGCATTACCACCCTGGCAGACAATGGTGATGGCAGCTTTACCTATACCTCGGAGGATGGTACGGTAACGATTTTCACGGAGACCCTGACCAATGCGGTTGACAACAATGATGGTTTTGTAACCTACACCAATGAGGACGGAACAGTACAGACAGTAGCCAAGGCAGACCTTACGGACAATGGCAATGGCACCTATACCTTTACCAATAATGATGGCAGCGATGTTACCATCGATACCAATGGTATGGTGATCAGCAATGTAATTGCGGGTAACCTGATAGCTACGGTAACGGATGCCTCGGGATCGAGTACGGATATCGATGAGAGCATTACCACCCTGGCAGACAATGGTGATGGCAGCTTTACCTATACCTCGGAGGATGGTACGGTAACGATTTTCACGGAGACCCTGACCAATGCGGTTGACAACAATGATGGTTTTGTAACCTACACCAATGAGGACGGAACAGTACAGACAGTAGCCAAGGCAGACCTTACGGACAATGGCAATGGCACCTATACCTTTACCAATAATGATGGCAGCGATGTTACCATCGATACCAATGGTATGGTGATCAGCAATGTAATTGCGGGTAACCTGATAGCTACGGTAACGGATGCCTCGGGATCGAGTACGGATATCGATGAGAGCATTACCACCCTGGCAGACAATGGTGATGGCAGCTTTACCTATACCTCGGAGGATGGTACGGTAACGATTTTCACGGAGACCCTGACCAATGCGGTTGACAACAATGATGGTTTTGTAACCTACACCAATGAGGACGGAACAGTACAGACAGTAGCCAAGGCAGACCTTACGGACAATGGCAATGGCACCTATACCTTTACCAATAATGATGGCAGCGATGTTACCATCGATACCAATGGTATGGTGATCAGCAATGTAATTGCGGGTAACCTGATAGCTACGGTAACGGATGCCTCGGGATCGAGTACGGATATCGATGAGAGCATTACCACCCTGGCAGACAATGGTGATGGCAGCTTTACCTATACCTCGGAGGATGGTACGGTAACTATTTTCACGGAGACCCTGACCAATGCGGTTGACAACAATGATGGTTTTGTAACCTACACCAATGAGGACGGAACAGTACAGACAGTAGCCAAGGCAGACCTTACGGACAATGGCAATGGCACCTATACCTTTACCAATAATGATGGCAGCGATGTTACCATCGATACCAATGGTATGGTGATCAGCAATGTAATTGCGGGTAACCTGATAGCTACGGTAACGGATGCCTCGGGATCGAGTACGGATATCGATGAGAGCATTACCACCCTGGCAGACAATGGTGATGGCAGCTTTACCTATACCTCGGAGGATGGTACGGTAACGATTTTCACGGAGACCCTGACCAATGCGGTTGACAACAATGATGGTTTTGTAACCTACACCAATGAGGACGGAACAGTACAGACAGTAGCCAAGGCAGACCTTACGGACAATGGCAATGGCACCTATACCTTTACCAATAATGATGGCAGCGATGTTACCATCGATACCAATGGTATGGTGATCAGCAATGTAATTGCGGGTAACCTGATAGCTACGGTAACGGATGCCTCGGGATCGAGTACGGATATCGATGAGAGCATTACCACCCTGGCAGACAATGGTGATGGCAGCTTTACCTATACCTCGGAGGATGGTACGGTAACTATTTTCACGGAGACCCTGACCAATGCGGTTGACAACAATGATGGTTTTGTAACCTACACCAATGAGGACGGAACAGTACAGACAGTAGCCAAGGCAGACCTTACGGACAATGGCAATGGCACCTATACCTTTACCAATAATGATGGCAGCGATGTTACCATCGATACCAATGGTATGGTGATCAGCAATGTAATTGCGGGTAACCTGATAGCTACGGTAACGGATGCCTCGGGATCGAGTACGGATATCGATGAGAGCATTACCACCCTGGCAGACAATGGTGATGGCAGCTTTACCTATACCTCGGAGGATGGTACGGTAACGATTTTCACGGAGACCCTGACCAATGCGGTTGACAACAATGATGGTTTTGTAACCTACACCAATGAGGACGGAACAGTACAGACAGTAGCCAAGGCAGACCTTACGGACAATGGCAATGGCACCTATACCTTTACCAATAATGATGGCAGCGATGTTACCATCGATACCAATGGTATGGTGATCAGCAATGTAATTGCGGGTAACCTGATAGCTACGGTAACGGATGCCTCGGGATCGAGTACGGATATCGATGAGAGCATTACCACCCTGGCAGACAATGGTGATGGCAGCTTTACCTATACCTCGGAGGATGGTACGGTAACGATTTTCACGGAGACCCTGACCAATGCGGTTGACAACAATGATGGTTTTGTAACCTACACCAATGAGGACGGAACAGTACAGACAGTAGCCAAGGCAGACCTTACGGACAATGGCAATGGCACCTATACCTTTACCAATAATGATGGCAGCGATGTTACCATCGATACCAATGGTATGGTGATCAGCAATGTAATTGCGGGTAACCTGATAGCTACGGTAACGGATGCCTCGGGATCGAGTACGGATATCGATGAGAGCATTACCACCCTGGCAGACAATGGTGATGGCAGCTTTACCTATACCTCGGAGGATGGTACGGTAACGATTTTCACGGAGACCCTGACCAATGCGGTTGACAACAATGATGGTTTTGTAACCTACACCAATGAGGACGGAACAGTACAGACAGTAGCCAAGGCAGACCTTACGGACAATGGCAATGGCACCTATACCTTTACCAATAATGATGGCAGCGATGTTACCATCGATACCAATGGTATGGTGATCAGCAATGTAATTGCGGGTAACCTGATAGCTACGGTAACGGATGCCTCGGGATCGAGTACGGATATCGATGAGAGCATTACCACCCTGGCAGACAATGGTGATGGCAGCTTTACCTATACCTCGGAGGATGGTACGGTAACTATTTTCACGGAGACCCTGACCAATGCGGTTGACAACAATGATGGTTTTGTAACCTACACCAATGAGGACGGAACAGTACAGACAGTAGCCAAGGCAGACCTTACGGACAATGGCAATGGCACCTATACCTTTACCAATAATGATGGCAGCGATGTTACCATCGATACCAATGGTATGGTGATCAGCAATGTAATTGCGGGTAACCTGATAGCTACGGTAACGGATGCCTCGGGATCGAGTACGGATATCGATGAGAGCATTACCACCCTGGCAGACAATGGTGATGGCAGCTTTACCTATACCTCGGAGGATGGTACGGTAACGATTTTCACGGAGACCCTGACCAATGCGGTTGACAACAATGATGGTTTTGTAACCTACACCAATGAGGACGGAACAGTACAGACAGTAGCCAAGGCAGACCTTACGGACAATGGCAATGGCACCTATACCTTTACCAATAATGATGGCAGCGATGTTACCATCGATACCAATGGTATGGTGATCAGCAATGTAATTGCGGGTAACCTGATAGCTACGGTAACGGATGCCTCGGGATCGAGTACGGATATCGATGAGAGCATTACCACCCTGGCAGACAATGGTGATGGCAGCTTTACCTATACCTCGGAGGATGGTACGGTAACGATTTTCACGGAGACCCTGACCAATGCGGTTGACAACAATGATGGTTTTGTAACCTACACCAATGAGGACGGAACAGTACAGACAGTAGCCAAGGCAGACCTTACGGACAATGGCAATGGCACCTATACCTTTACCAATAATGATGGCAGCGATGTTACCATCGATACCAATGGTATGGTGATCAGCAATGTAATTGCGGGTAACCTGATAGCTACGGTAACGGATGCCTCGGGATCGAGTACGGATATCGATGAGAGCATTACCACCCTGGCAGACAATGGTGATGGCAGCTTTACCTATACCTCGGAGGATGGTACGGTAACGATTTTCACGGAGACCCTGACCAATGCGGTTGACAACAATGATGGTTTTGTAACCTACACCAATGAGGACGGAACAGTACAGACAGTAGCCAAGGCAGACCTTACGGACAATGGCAATGGCACCTATACCTTTACCAATAATGATGGCAGCGATGTTACCATCGATACCAATGGTATGGTGATCAGCAATGTAATTGCGGGTAACCTGATAGCTACGGTAACGGATGCCTCGGGATCGAGTACGGATATCGATGAGAGCATTACCACCCTGGCAGACAATGGTGATGGCAGCTTTACCTATACCTCGGAGGATGGTACGGTAACTATTTTCACGGAGACCCTGAGTACAATGGACGATAATGGCGATAGTACCTTTACTTATACGGATGAAGATGGAACTACAACCACTTTTACAGGAACCGATGACCAAACTTCTTCTGAAGTAAATTCTGATACACCTGTTGATGTGGATGGTGATGGAAATACAGAAGCAACGGTAGAAGATGTAATACAGGATATAGCACCTATTACGGCCAAAGCAGCACGCATATTTTATCCGCCTTCAATAGCGGTAGATGCTTCCACCAATGGATCATTCAACGTTGATTTATATGCGCAGTATATTGCTCAATTTGGAACTCCAACAGTGGCAAGTGTCGGTGCTCCTGCAGCGGTTCCAACGTACGCCGCAGCAGATTTATATTATTATGTAACCTATGCAGATCCAACTGTATTTAATACGGGTACCATGACTATAAATGCCAGTGGGGTATTGTCCTATGAAATAATAGGCCAACCTGCAGATTACAATTCTTTAATCAACGTTGTGTTCGTTGTTAAATAAAAAACATAAAAGCTACTGATAAGTTTGAAGACTAACAACAGATATCATCTACTAGTCCTCAGTATTGTTATAACATTGCTGGGGATTAGTGTATCCAATGCCCAGTTTTTGCTTCAGGCGCCTAACAGTGGCGACGAAAGCAATTTCAGATGGTATGAGGCATCAGACACCTCAGCGGTTTTAAGTACTGATTTCTTTTATGAGACCAGCACTCCGGGTGTTTACTTTGCTACTTATGACGGTACATTATGTGGTTCTAATGCTACAGGATATTTTATATTAACAGATTGCACTGCTCCTGAAAACCAGGTTACTCTGGATATTACGGCAAATGTTTATGGCAGTGCAACAGTCAGCTGGAACCCTGCTGTTTCTGGTAATCAATTACAGCCCGTGGTAACTTCAACAACTTCAGTCATTCGTTATGTAGCCACAATAAATAAAGCAGGTAATTCAATTGATCTGCCTGGTTTTACTGTAGTATGTCTGCAACAGGCAGCCACTTTAGCAGACGACTTTATTACGCTTGATGAAGACACTTCTGCAATTGTCCCAATTTATGATAATGACAGCGATCTGCCCACGATTGGTACTTTGACCACTACCAATCCTGCCAATGGTTCTGTTAATATAAATAACAACGGAACGCCGAATGATCCTACCGATGATATTGTTACCTATACACCAAATCCAAACTATAACGGACCTGATTCATTTGATTATACAGTCTGCAATACCACAGGAGATTGTAGTACAGCCACAGTAACAGCAGATGTGCTGCCTATAGTAGATGCATTGCCTGATTCCATAGCCACTATAGAAGATATAGCGGTTGATATAGACATTTTAGCCAATGATAATGATATTCCTTCAGTAGGGACATTAATAAATACATCTCCGGCTGACGGAACCGCTGTAATCAATAACAATGGTACTCCTGGGGACCCTTCGGATGATAATATTACATATACTCCTAATCCTGGTTTTATTGGGACGGATTCCTTTACCTATACTCTTTGCGATAATTTATCAAATTGCAGCACTACAACAGTTACGATTCTGGTAAATCCTATTGGGGTGAATCTGGATGCAGATAATGATGGTATAGTGGACAGTTTTGAAGATTTAAATTTAGACGGTGATAATGACCCTTCAACAAACCCAACGGATACGGATAGTGATGGTATAGCGGATTATCTGGATATAGATAGCGATGATGATGGTATACCAGACAACGTTGAAGCCCAAACAACTGCCGACTATTTAGCGCCAAGCGGTGTAGATACCAATAATAATGGCCTTGACGATGTATATGAGAATGGCGGCGGATTAGGGATTCTACCAGTGGATACAGATAATGATGGTTTTCCGGATTATGTTGATACCGATAGTGACAATGACAATGTTCCGGATAGTATTGAGGGGCATGATATGGATAGTAATGGTATTCCCGAGGTAGTATTTATAGGTTCTGATAAGGATAACGATGGACTGGATGATGGATATGAGGGTTATACATCTATAGATGATGATGTCAACGATGAAATTGATGATCCATTTGATGTTTTACCAAACACAGATGGTGATTCTGAATCTGATTACAGGGACATGGATGATGATGACGATCTTTTACTTACTGCATTTGAAGATACCAATGGAGACGGAGATTTTACCAATGATGATGTAGATGGAGATGGTATACCTGATTATTTGGAACCTAATGCCAGTGAAGAGGATATTGAGGTATTTAATGTGGTAACCCCCAATGGAGATGGTATTCATGATGTTTTAACCATAAACGGACTGGAAAATTTCCCAACTAATACTATACGTATTTATAACCGATGGGGTGTACAGGTATTTGCCACAAGCGCTTATAACACCCAGGGTAATGTTTTTGATGGTACATCGCAAGGCCGGGCCACTGTAGATGTGGACAACAAATTACCGGCAGGAACATATTTCTATATACTGGATTATGAAAATGAAAATGGTATACAAAAATCACTATCCGGATATATATACATTAATAGATAAACCAATGCTGAAAATAGTACAAAAAATTTATTTACAGAGTAGCCTGACAGCCTTGTTCTGCCTTCTGTTTTTTCTATTTACAGCACTCCTCAGCGCACAGCAGGATGCCCAGTATACGCAATATATGTATAACACAATGAGTGTTAATCCGGCTTATGCAGGTTCAAGGGGGCATATGAGTATAGCAGGATTACATCGCTCTCAATGGGTTGGGTTGGACGGAGCGCCTAAAACGCAAACTTTTAATATGCATTCTCCTTTGGGCTATAGTGGTGTTGGCCTTGGATTTTCAGTCGTAAATGACCAAATAGGACCTACATCAGAAACCTATTTTGACCTGGATTTTTCGTATACCATTCAACTGGCTCAGGAATCGCGCTTAAGTTTTGGATTAAAAGCCAGCGGACATTTATTGGATGTAAGGTTTTCTGAGTTGAATCAGGATGTATCCAACCCTGGCGGGCCGGATCCAACATTACAACAGGATATTAGAAACAAGTTTTCACCCAATATAGGGGGGGGCGTTTATTATCATACGGAAAGGTTCTATGCCGGATTATCGGTTCCCAGAATTTTGGAGACCTCCCATTTTGATGAATCATCACTTACCACGGCGAATGAACAAATGAATTTTTATCTGATCACAGGATATGTTTTGGATCTTGATGCATTTTGGAAATTTAAACCTGCTCTTTTGGTTAAAGTGGCACAGGGCGCGCCTTTACAATTAGATTTGTCCGCTAATTTTATGTACAATGATAAATTCATCATGGGGCTTGCTTACAGGTGGGATGCCGCATTTAGTGCATTGGTGGGCTTTCAGATATCACCTTCATTTCTGGTAGGATTAGCATATGACCGGGAAATTACTGAATTGGGACAAGCAGTTTTTAATGATGGTTCCTTCGAAATAATTCTGAGATATGACTTTATAAAGGTCAAAGGGAACGTAAAGTCTCCTCGCTTCTTTTAAGGTTTTACGATATGCGGGTATTCCACCGTTTCAACATTTTTTGATGCTCTTACCGCAAAATATTGTGTAAAGGTGCTACTTTTGCAGGATGGGTAATAAAATAGAAGAAAATGTTGTTCTCGTAAACCACTTAGATGAAGAGATTGGCGTAATGCCAAAAATGGAAGCTCATGAAAAGGCTGTACTTCACAGAGCTTTTTCCGTGTTTATTATGAATAAAGATGGTGAGACCATGTTACAACAAAGGGCTCAACATAAATATCATTCACCTTTATTGTGGACAAATACCTGTTGTAGTCATCAGCGTCAGGGTGAGACCAGTTTAGAAGCAGGTAAAAGGAGACTTCAGGAGGAAATGGGTTTCAAAACAGATTTAAGGGAGCTATTTTGGTTTATTTATAAAGCACCCTTTGACAACGGTTTAACTGAACATGAACTGGACCATGTAATGATAGGGTACTATGAGGATCCACCCAATATTAACAAAGATGAAGTTGCGGATTGGAAATGGATGAGACCTGAAAATATCAAAAAAGATATTTCTGATAATCCGGAAACCTACACTGTCTGGTTCAAAATAATTTTTGAAAAATTTTACGATCACCTTGTCCAAAACCAAAAGGCCATATGAAAGTAAAAGTCAGCAGAAAGGCGCATTTTAATGCCGCCCACCGCTTATACCGGAAAGAATGGGATGATACTAAAAATTATGCAATTTTTGGCAAATGTAACAATCCCAATTATCACGGACATAATTATGAATTAATTGTTAGCGTCACTGGAGAAATAGATCCGGAGACAGGTTTTGTAATGGATATGAAAATCCTGAAAGATATGATTAAGTCCAGGATAGAAGATGCTTTGGATCACAAGAATTTGAATGTTGAAGTTCCTGAGTTTAAATCATTAATTCCAACAGCGGAGAATATAGCAATAGTCATCTACAATAAACTGAGGCCGCATATAGATTCTAATAAGGAGTTGGAAGTCGTGCTCTATGAAACACCCCGAAATTTTGTCACATATAAAGGATAAATCATGGGCCTGAAAGTTGGACAGCCTATCCCGGAGTTTAAATTATTTGATCAGGATGGAAATATTTTCAACAGCAGTGAAATAGTTGGAAAAAAACCCATAGTAATATTTTTTTACCCAAAAGACTATACCCCGGGCTGTACCGCAGAAGTATGTTCTTTCAGAGACAGTTATGAGGAATTCACAGAGCTTGGAGCCCAGGTCATCGGCATTAGTTCTGATTCTGAGAAAACTCATCGCAAATTTGTATCAAAATATCATTTGCCATTTAAACTTTTGGCAGATACAGAAAATAAAGTAAGTCGTTTGTTTAAAGTAAAGCGGAAGCTTTTCAATTTGCTTCCGGGTAGAGAGACTTATGTAATTAGCAAGGAAGGAGTAATACTTTTCGTATTTAATAGCGTAAATGCCACACTGCATATGAAGAAGGCCTTAAATGCACTTAGGAAAATAGAGGAAAAATGAATTTGTACCCTTTTAAATTTCATCCCATACTTAAAGAACGTCTTTGGGGAGGTACAAAGTTGAGTACTGTATTAGGCAAAAAATCAGAGAGTGATCTCATTGGCGAAAGCTGGGAAATATCCGGGGTAGCCGGAGATGTTTCAATTGTCGCAAACGGTATTTTAGAAGGAACAGCCCTGACGGATTTAATTAATCAATTTCCGGAGGAGGTCCTTGGAAAAAGTGCCCTGGAAAGATTTGGAAAGGAATTCCCGATTCTTATTAAATTCATTGATGCTCAAAAAGACCTTTCCATTCAGTTACATCCCAATGACGAACTTGCGCACAAAAGACATAATTCTTTTGGTAAAACGGAAATGTGGTATGTAATGGATGCCGAAAAAGGTGCCGAGCTGATAGTTGGTTTTAAAGAAGATATTTCAAGAGAAAAGTATATTGAGAGCATCCGGAATGGTACATTATTGGACTCATTGAATTTTGAAAATGTAAATGAAGGTGATACATATTTTATTAATGCAGGAACCATACATGCCATTGGCGCCGGGGTATTGATAGCAGAAATACAACAAACATCTGACCTTACCTATAGGGTTTACGATTATAATCGAAAAGATGCTCATGGAAATTTAAGGGAATTACATACAGAATTATCGATTGATGCCATTAATTATAAGAAGCAGGATGATTTTAAGGTTAATTATAATAGGGAACCGAATGTACCGAACCCTATGGTAAACAGCACCTATTTTAAAACCAACTTTATCCCTTTAAATAAAAACACAAAGTTCGATGTATCGGAAAGGGATTCCTTTACGATATATATGTGTATTGAGGGCAATGTTTGGATAGAGAATGATTTTGGTTCGGTCTTTATCAAAAAAGGCGAGACCGTTTTGGTACCTGCTTCTACCAGTAATATTTTTTTGAATACCCAAGGAGTTCAACTTCTGGAAATTACTATTTGAAAAAGTGTACTTTTGCACAAAATAATAGAGCAATGGCAAATATTAGAGAATTAAAAAAAGATATTAACTACGTTTTGGGAGATATAATTGAAGCAGTATATATTGTTGAGGCTTCCAATAATAAATACGGTTCAAAAGAAGGGTCAGAGATTATTGACGGGGCGATAAGTACTTTCGATGATTTAATTTCCAAAGTAAATATGAAAAGTGTCGATAATAAAAAAGAACACTTAAAGAATGTACGAAAAGAACTGGAAGAAAAAGCCAGAGGGCTTGTAGATAAACTTAATAGCCTGTCTTAATACTTTTGATCTTATTATTAGTTGTTTTTTTGCTCTTCCAGGTAATCTTTAAGTTCCCTGCCATATTTTCCCTGGGCAACTTCCTGACTAAGTGAATTGCTAATGGAATCCAGGTAGATAATATTTGCATCCGGTACTTCTTTTAAAGCTATAAATGGGGCAATATGTGATTCCTTATTATTAAGTGCAAAATTTAAAGCAAAAAGATACCCCCGACGAATATTGTTTTCACTTGCCTTTTGAATGGAATCCTGTGTCAGAGAATCCTGTGGTGTCTCCGGATCATAAACCGCCCTTAATATTTCGAGGTTTGTGGTGTTGAAACGGGACATAACTTTCCTGTATTCTTCTAGTTTTTCATGGGTCTTAGAGCCTTCAATTTTTGCCTTGGTATCAAATGTGTTCCAATTAGTGTTAATAGTTATGGTACCCGGTTCGCCAAAAAAAGTAATCCTGTCATTTATGTCGTTGTTGTCTTTTTTATCAAGATATAAATAAAAAATTTCCGGGCTCTCCAATTCAGTTTGAAACAGGAAGCTGCCATCACCATCCACCTTAATAGAATCTATTACTACAAGCGATGTATCCGGTATATGCTGAAGATAAAGTGTGCCTTTTTTTAATCCTTTAACCTGGCCGGTAACCGTCATGGTATTTTGAGTTTCCTTATATCCGCAGGAAACTACTATCAGGCAACTTAGCATACCAAATATGGCGTTCTTCATAGTACTTTATTTTGCCGCAAATATCATTAAAGTTTATGGGAAATTTAAACTTTTGAAGCAATTTCCATAAGTAAAGCACATATATAAGCACCTGCGGTACCTATTACATATCCTAATACAGCTAATAAAATACCAACGGAGGTAAGGGAAGGGTGAAATTCTGCGGCTACAATTGGGGCGGATGCTGCTCCACCAACATTTGCCTGACTTCCTACGGCGAGGAAAAAGTATGGAGCCCTGATAATTTTGGCTACAAGAATTAACAATGCCGCATGTATGGAAATCCAGATTAATCCAACTGCAATTAAACCTGGCTTATCCAAAAAACTACCTAAGTCCATCTTCATTCCGATGGTAGCCACAAGAATATAAATAAATAACCCTCCGATTTTACTCGCTCCGGCTCCTTCGAAGTTTTTTGCCTTTGTAAAGGACAAGAGTATACCAATGGTTGTAGCAAAAACCACCATCCATAAGAATTCTGACCCTAAGGAAGAAAGTGCCTTTTGTTTATTTCTTATAACTTCAAAATTTTCCTGCAAGAATTCTGAAAAATGGAAGCCGCTGAAATGAGCAATTCCAACTGCAGTAAACGCCAGGCACAACATTATCACATAGTCGTGCAGTGTTGTAATCCGCGTAATTTTTGCCGTATACTCGGAAACTTTGGCCTTAAGGGTTTCAATAGAAGAGGTATCTGCTTTAAGCCATTTATCAATGCTTGCAGATTTGCCAATACCAAGAAGAATTATGGCCATCCAGATATTGGCAACCACAATATCTATCAATACCATGTCGCCAAATTTTTTGGGGTTATATGAAAAAACTTCCAGCATTGCCGCCTGATTTGCTCCACCGCCAATCCAGCTACCGGCAATAGTGGACAAACCTCTCCAGACAGCATCAAAATCATTGCCTCCAACGGTTTCAGGAGAAAAAATAGAAACTATTAAGATAGCGATAGGCCCCCCAATGATAATTCCTGCTGTGCCGGTTAAAAACATAATAAGTGCCTTGGAACCGAGGTTTATTATAGCCTTCAGATCAATACTTAAGGTCATGAGGACCAATGCTGCGGGTAGTAAATACCTGCTTGCTATATAATACAGGTTTGAACTTTCTTCGGAGATAAGTCCTGAGCTGGTCAAAATTGCCGGCAGCATGTAACACATTAACAGAGTAGGAACAACTTTGTAGAATTTTTTCCAAAAACCGGTTTTAATTGAAGAAGTGTAAAATACAAATCCAAGACAGAGGCATAACAACCCAAAAATTACGGTGTCCTCAGTGATTGGAAAATGGTCCATGGAAGTTATTTAATTGTGAAATGCCTTCAAATATAAGAAAATTAGATAAGGCTAAACAGTATTGAAATGAACCTAAATATTTAACCAGTAGGTTATTTTTAGATTTATGGATCTGGTCTTTGGTGCAAAGCCATCTACAAAATAATTATCATTATAAACCAGATAAAGATCGGACAGGGGGGCAAAACGCCATTGCAATCTGGAATTTATACCAAAATTGTCTCTCTGATTGCTGTATTGAATTAAAGTTGACCAGAAAATCGATTTACTAAATGTAACTTCAATTTTTGGACTTATCAACCAGATGTCTGCGCTAGGGTAGGGGTCTGGCAATGATATATTATCATACCTCATAATCAGGGAGAGCAATACTTTAGGCTGAAAACGAAAAGTCATTCCACCTTGAAGAGTCAAGCCACTGCCATTAAAAAAACGGCCAACTGTAGGCTCAAAAGTATAAGAGAAAATTTTTCTGCGGTCAGAATTGTACTCTGCTTTAACACTGTTGTAATGATAACCCTGATTTCCTGGTAAGGGTATAGCGCCTTCTGTATCCGTAGGATCGAAATCTTCGAGTAAAAAAGTATATTTATTCGAGAATTCCACATTAAACCTGGACTGATCTGTCATTCTGGCTTCCCACTGAGCTCTGAGTTCATAGTCCGTAACCTTTAAATCCAGACTTGGGCTCCAAATAAAAACAGGAAAGAACTGGAAAGAGTGAGTTTGGATAAAACTATTTACCGGCCAAAATACTCGTTCCAGTTGCACGAAATTTTTTAGAATATCCGTACGCCTTACAAAACCCAAATCTGATCTGAAATCTTCGCCAACATATACCAATTTACCTGACATTTTGTAATATCTGGAGTTGTATTCGAGGCGCGCACCGGTAGCCAGATCTTTGCCGCCACTTTCGGGTTGAAATGACTTTTGAAAAAAGAATTTTCCATTCCACAAATTATCCGGTGATATCAGATTGTAATCCAGCCCCAGGACCCGGTTGTATTGATCTTCAGGCAATTCAAAATCGTACTCCTTAAGAGACTGACGATTTATAAAGAAGACGCCAATATTCGATCTTGCAAAAACTTTCTGCTGCAAAGCCAGCATCATATTATTATTGGAAGGGATTTCATTTTCTTCATCCAATGCGGTTTGAATATTAAGAAAACCCACCCGCATGTCTTTTGTTAATTTCCCACTTAATCTGACGCCTCCTATGATCTTATTTTCAATAGTATTATCTGCAGTATCCTTTGCAATACCTATCCTTCTTGAAAAAAATGGGTTTGCATCCCTGGAATCTCCAAAACTTCCAAACAGGTCGTTATTATCAATAAAAAACTGTCTTTTTTCTGGAAGTGAAATTTCAAATCGCGTTAGATTTGTGACCTGATCATCTGCTTCAACCTGGGAAAAATCAGGGTTTACAGTAATATCCAGGTTCATGCTATTGCCAATTGCAACTTTTGCATCTCCCCCAACCGATAGCTTATTAGTTACATTGTCTTCTTCAAAATCCTTAAGACTACTCGCATTTACATAGGGGATGAGAGCCAATGGAGTTCTGGATTTACCAAGGGGTTTTTCAAAGACCATATCGCCCATAAATGTCAATCCCCCAATACTTTGATTTTGTGGAATATTTGCCCACGTACTGCTTTCATTCGATTGCGTATCAAACCTATAGCTGTTAAATCGCCATTTTGTCTCTCCTTCTTTGAATTTAAATGAGGTTAGTGGAATTACAAGTTCAGAGGTATAACGATCTGCATAAATTTTTGAATCTCCCTTCCACTTAACATCCCAGGTGGTGGAAAAATCCCTGAAATCTCGGCCTCCTGCGGAAACAAGACCTTCTCTGCGGACCCCATAAGGGTTTATGCCAAATAAAAAGGCGTTGGTTGCATCGCTAAATGTATCAAAAATAAAGGTGATATTATCGCTGTTCCCGGCCCGGTAATCTCTTTTCAACGATTGAATGGCGTAGTCCTTACCTAAAGAATATGCCGTAATACCTATATATAGGTTTTTATCGTCATAGAACATTTTAATTTCTGTCTGTTGTCTGGCCTGAATGGAATCCAAAGGGAAATATTCCCAGAATTCACTGGCGTTTGCAGCAGATTCCCAGATAGATTCATCCAATATCCCATCCGGAACAATGGCTTCGTTAATGTATTTTACAGTATAGGACTTAATTGTATTCTGACCATAGTAAATAGAGGATTTAATATTACTTTGACCATAAAATGTTATTGATGTAACAAATAAGGTTAAAAAAATAAGAGTTTTTACCATTTATTTAGGTTTGGACTTTAAAGAAGTCTGTACAAATTTAATAATCGTTTTTGATGGAACAGAGAAAACAAAGATCTTTGTTTTTATTCAGGAGACAATACCATTTCTGTAAACGACCTGAGTTGTATCGTGAACGACATATTCCCTGATATTACATATAGCTATTTATATAGATAACTGATGCCGTTTTATGAAGTGTGAAAATCGTATAATAGTACCTCTAAATGTGAATAAATTTTGTATTTCTAAGAGCTACAGACTGATGTCGGGTTTACTGTTTAAAATTTTTAACTTTCTTCTTATCGGGATTTTTAAAAAGTCGTTTAAAGAATCCATCACGCTTGACTGGCTCGCAATCAAGCAATGAAAGTACCACAGGATTGGGCTTATTAAACCTGGCTTTGGTAATATAGTTATAGGATGTATCCCTATTTAATTTTTGCATCCACAAGGCAAAAATGGGCAATGCCGCACTAGCCCCCTGACCAAGCGAAGTATTTTTAAAACCAATTTCGTGATTGTCTAACCCCACCCATGTTACATGTACTATTTTAGGAGTAATAGCAACAAACCAGGCATCTTTGTTATTCTGGGTTGTTCCGGTCTTACCTGCAATATCATTTTTTAAACCGTATGTGGTGCGTATTCGCGCTCCTGTTCCATTATTAATGGTCTCCTTCATAAATTCCAGCATAATCTGTCTGTTTTCTTCGCTAAATGATGGAATGGAAGAAATAGTTGGAGTAAAAGATTGAAGTATGGAATCTTTGTTATTATGTATGCTACTTATCAAAAAGGGTTTAACAGCTTTCCCGCTATTTATATAACTGGCATATGCTCCCGCCATTTCTTCCAGGCCAATTTCAGCCGTACCCAGGGCCAATGAAGGCGAATCCGGTAACTTTGCGGTAATTCCCATTTTTTTGGCCTGATCCAGGACATTGGTTATTCCTGTTTTTTCCAATACTTTTACGGCAACAGTATTCACGGAATTACTCAATGCCTGTTTCATGGAATAATTCACAAAAGTTTCATCCTTATTCCCCGAGTTAGACGGGGACCAACCCTCCCAATTTTGATAAGCCACTTCTTCTGCGGAGAAATAGGTGCAGGGTTCAATTCCATTTTCTAAGGCTGCAGTATAGACTATTGGTTTAAATGTAGACCCGACTTGTCTTCTGCTCTGGGAAACATGATCATATTTAAAAACTTTATAATCAATTCCACCTATCCAGGTCTTAACTGCACCGGTGCCCGGGTCTATGGAGATAGAACCGGTATTTAGAAATTTCATATAATGCTCAATGCTGTCTATTGAACTTTTTTCCAATTCTTTTTCTCCTTCCCATGAAGTAAGAGTCATGGTTTTCTTTTGTTTTAGAATATCCATGGCTTGCTGATCATTCAACCCTTGTTGAATTAGATTTTTATAGGCTATTGATTTCTTAACTGTTTTTTGAATTAATTCTGCATCAGTGAGCCAGGGGGCAGCTTTACCATAACTCTTTTCAAAATTACTTTGAAGAACTTTCATATGAGTTTTCATAGCCTCTTCTGCCAATACCTGCATATCATAGTCGAGGGTAGTATATATTTTGAGCCCTGAGGTATAAATATTATAGGAATTTCCAATTGCATCTTGCTTTTTACTCCATGCAAGCACCTGCTTTCTTACTTCTTCTCTGAAATATGGGGCTAATCCCTGATTAGGATCATAATCTCTATAATTTATAATCAATGGCAGTGCTTCCAGGCTGTCTTTTTCTCTTTCTTTAATAAATCCGTTTTCTTTCATGGCATTCAGTACAAGGTTTCTTCTTTTTAGACTATTTGCAGGGAATACTCTTGGATTATAGGTATAGGTAGCTTTAAGCATACCAATTAAAACAGCGGCTTCCTCAATGTTGAGTTCATGCGTACGTTTGTTAAAGAATTTTAAGCTTGCACTTTCTATACCAAAAGTATTGTCGCCAAAGGAAACTGTATTCAAATACTGTTGTAAAACTTCTTCTTTGCTATAAATTGCTTCAAGTCTGGAAGCAACTATCATTTCCTTAATTTTATCAATTGTTAAATAAAATGTTCCCGTTTTTGTTCTGGGATAAAGATTTTTGGCTAATTGCTGGCTAATTGTACTCCCCCCCCCTGAAGCTTTATTTTGCATCAAAACTGTTTTCAATGCAACGCGGAACAAACTTTTGTAGTCCACTCCTGAATGTTCATAAAAACGTTCATCTTCAATGGCTATCAGCGCATCTATTAAATACTTTGGGATGCTTTTATACAAAATGGGCTGTCTGTCGTTCAAGTAATATTTACCTAAAAGAACGCTATCTGCAGTAAATATTTCTGAAGCTCTTGGTTGCTGATATTCTACCAATGATTTCCTGTCAGGAAGTTTCCCCCAGAAACCAAAATAAATACTTAGCACAAAGATTGTGGTTATGCCAACGAGCAGGAGTGAAAGTGTCAATATGTACCTTAGTAATGTAGGTTTTATCTGTTTAAAAATCACTTTACTTGATTTATTTGCGCAAGATCACATTAATTAATTAAAATAATACGGGCCTTAACAATTCATTAATGTCCTATTCTTTAATTCTATAAAAAAATATAAATAATGAGGAGTGCTTTTTTATTGCCTTTACTGAGTACATATCTGGTAATGGGAAATTCCAATTTTTGGTCCATAACAAGACGAAGGGTTATTCGAGATCCGGCCCAGTTACATTTTAACGGTAAAACAAAACGGACAAAAACAAAGTTACTGAAAGGACAGAATCTGGCCTCAGTTTCTAATTATGCTGATATAATAAAGTGGGACAGAGCATATGAAAATTTCTCCCCATGGCATTGTGAAAATATACCCGCAGCTAAAAAATATTCATAGACGGAGCCAAGCACGGATTGTGATCTGCTGCCCGGAATAGCAATTTAACCAATATTTAGGAGATTAGGCGATATTTTACATCCATTCCTTCATTTTGGAAGTTATACTAATAAGGTTGTGTATGAGGAAATTAGCATAGTCTACCAAAATGTTAAAGATAGTATGCGGCTTTATTATATATGGTATAAAAAAATCGACTTCCAAAAGTCGATTTTTTTATGGGATCACCCTGAAAGTCAGATTAATTCTTTCGCCTATTCGCTTATTTGTTTTGGGTATTTGATGATGCCAGTAATGTTGGGTTTGGCCGCTCATTAGGAGCAGGCTTCCATGTTCAAGAAGGAGTTTATATTTTAAATCCCTTAATTTTCTATGCCTGAGGTGGAAATAACGGGACTGCCCAAGCGATACCGAAGCAATTACCGGATTCTCACCCAATTCCTTTTCATCATCTGAATGCCAGCCGTTGCTGTCCTTTCCATCCCTATAAAAATTTAAGAGGCAGGAAGTAAATTTAACAGGAGCAATTGCTGCTATTTTTTTTTCTATATCTGATAATGTTTTATTAAATGGAAGAGGCTGCATAACAATACCTGAATAGGAGTAAGGTCTGTTATTTTTACCGTATAAAGCCGTTAACCTGGGCTGTGGATATAGTTTCCCGTAAACTCTTATTTCATCCTGACACCAGGAAACGGAAGATTTTAGCATTTTGAAATGGGCCATGGCTTCCTCATAGTCAAGGAAGTTAGGGAAATAAGTGATATGGCTATCAGGTAGTTGTAATTTCAATTGTTTTATTTTTTTTTATTTTATTGAACCACCTTTTTTAACCTGTTTCTGTATTCGGATGGATTTTGCCCCGTAAATGCCTTAAAAGATTTATTAAAGTGGGAAAAATTATTAAAACCACTTTCAAAACATATGTCCGTAATACTCATGGGCTGTTCAGCCAGCAATTTTGATGCATGTACCAGGCGATATTCATTTACGAATTGTATAAAAGTTTTATTTGTAATTTTTTTAAAGTACCTGCAAAACGACGGAACTGTCATTCCAGCTTTATCTGCAATTACTGGAAGGGTTACTTCTTCTTTGAAATTATTTCTAACATGGTTAAATACAATATTTATTCGGTCGTTATCCTCTATATCTGTTTTAAAAGAGAATCCTTCTGCATTTAATACTTTAAATTCAGAAGAATTTCCCAGTTCGTTCAAAACAGATAAAAGCGATAACAATTGTTCAAAATCTGATTGATTGTCCAGGTTTTCCAGTTTTTCGCCAACAGTATTTTTGGTTTCGCCACTAAAAGCAACTCCACCCCTCGCCATTTCAAATAAAGTATGTATTTGTTTCATCTCAGGAATATTAAAAAAAGCATTACCCAAAAAGTCTTCCTTCATTTGTATTACAAATTCACTTTTATTCCCTGTAAATTTATCTGTAAACCCGCAGTGAGGTAAGTTACTACCAATTAAGATTAAGTCACCATCAGTATAGCAGGAAATGTGACTGCCGATCTGGCGTTTGCCTGCTCCTCCGTTAATATAAACCAATTCAATTTCAGGATGATAGTGCCATAAATTGTCTTTGTTATTCTTTGAGGAATCAAATTTTTGATAAGTATATGAATGCCCAAAATTGGGAGCGATGGATTCAAAAGCCGGTTTGTACTGTTTCATTTCCTTGATGATTGATAAGATAAAATTACTTAACCCTGATTCAGCCTATATTTACAAAATTACCCAATATATGTTGAATATTACCCCATATATAGAAATTGGGCAAATATACAGTTAAAATAGGATATATATTGGAAAATATGGTTGTAGTTGATGATAACCTTTGATCGTAAGTTTGTCCTGTAAATTATTCATTAACTCTAAATCAAAATGTTATGAAAACAATTTTAAAATTTACCGCAGTGACTGCCTTAATGTTTACTACAGTAGTAGGCCTGGCAAAAGAACCTAAACTAAGCTTGATGACAACAGATCATAAAAAGAGCTTAATTGTAGAATTAGATTCACAACAAAAAGAAAACCTTCTTAAGATAATTGATGAAAATCAGAATATCATATTTTCAGAAAAAATTTCAGCAACAGCTTATATGAAGAAATTTGACCTGAATAAACTTGAGAATGGTTCTTATTACTTCACATTAGACAATTCCTTAAGGTCTTTGGTCTATATGATAAGTGTCGAGAACGGAGAGATAAAAATTCTTAGTAAAAAGGAGAATAACAAACCGGTCTTCAGAAGAAAAGGATCTAAACTCTACCTTAATTTACTTAATCTGGATAGCAAAGATGTGCAAATCAAAGTTTTTGATAGTGATAATCGTATGCTATACAGTGAAATTATCGAGAATGAAAGCGTTGTGGCTAAGGCTTTCAATTTTGAAACAGCCCATGAAGACCGCTATACCATAGTAGTAAAAGATGGTGAAAATACCTACTATGAGGACATTTTAGTTAAATAGTAAGTTGTTTAGTTAAGTTTTAAAAGGGGCCTTTTGGCCCCTTTTTTATAAATATTTTTTTAACCTTTCTCTTTTGTATTCGGGTAACGCACTATTTTCTATAGCCAGTTTCAATGTTTTTTGGTCTTTTTCCTTTGCATAAAGCAATTTAAAGAATTGTCGGACAGTCAATAAATTATCTGAAGCTCTTACAAGTATTAATTTATCACCTGAAACGACCTGGCCTTCTTCCAGTATTTGAATATAGGTACCCGGGAAACCATGCTCAATAAACTCTTTTAAAATCTGCTGGGAACCAAACCGAATTCCCAATTTAAAACAAGGTTCTCTTGGTTGCGATATCTGCACCAGGGCAGAGCCAATTTTATAAATATCACCAATTCTGATTTTACTTTCATCTAAACCGGCCACCGTAAGGTTTTCACCAAACATTCCCCAGTCCCAGTTGAGGTTCGGATAACGTTTTTTCCAAAAAGGATAATGTTTATCTGAAAAGAGATAACAGGCTTTGTATGTGCCTCCATGTACCTGGCGGTCTGCTATAGAATCATTTGCTACCTTTTCTTTTTCCAGGTCGAGCGGCAAGTTTGTGGGATGTTTAAAGATGCCCGTATAAAGCTCTTCTCCATTCCATGTAATTTTCGTTAATTTTCCAATATTAGTAGACAAAACACGCATGTACTAAAGATACCAAGCCTTAAAATTAAATACAAATCAAAGCATTTATTTTCTCGAAACAATTGCCTGCATTTTAGATTCTTAAATTCCTGTAAACTATAGCTTTAAACTAAATTTTGGAATGGACAAATAAAAAAACCATCGTGTTAACACGATGGTTTTTTTTCCATAGTTTGTTATGGAAGATTTATATATTATTCCTTGTCCAATTTTTTTGTCAGGGTAAACCCCGCAAAAAGACCAAGACCGGCCATTAAGAAGATGGTCCCGGGATATGCCACCTCTTCATCCAGGCCCATCATGTTTACAAATATGGAGGCGATAAATATAGCCAACCCAACGCCAATAAGTAATAATGACAGATTTAGTATAAATACTTTCCAGAATGGTGCCGCATGTTGCCGTTTTCCTTTAACAAAAATGCTGGCATCGGCGCCTTTTTCAATTAATGCCAGGCGCTCTTTATTTCGTGTTGAAAAATATAAATAAAAAACTCCAAAAATTGCCCCGAATACGAGTGCAACAATTATGATTTCTCCTCCCATGTTATTTAGTTTTTAATGGATTAAACAATCAGTTCATAGGGTATGACGTATGATTTTTCGGGTTGGTTACAGATTTTAGATGTTTTTTTTCTTATTTTAAGTAACCAGGAGGTTATTTGATACGTCCTATATAGCAAATGAGCCAGAAGCCTGACGAATACTTTATTAAAAAGGTTATAAAAGGGGAAAGTAATGCCTTTGCGGCATTAGTAGACCGGTATAAGCATATGGTATTTACTTTGGCGTTAAAAATTGTGAAAAACCGGGAGGATGCAGAAGAAGTGGCACAGGATACTTTTTTAAAATCCTTCAAAGCCTTAAAGGATTTCAAAGGCGATTCCAAGTTTTCTACCTGGTTATACAAAATTGCATATTACCGAAGTCTGGACCATCTAAAAAAGAACAAAAGACAGATTGAGACCACTTCAATCGATATTTCTGAAGAATATAATATAGCGTCAATGGATGACGTCTTAAATGAGCTTCAAACGAAAGAGCGTGCGGAAATTGTAAAACATGCACTTCAGGAACTAACCGGTGAAGATGCCGTTTTGATTACCTTATATTATTATGAAGCGCTTACTTTGAAAGAAATATCAGAAGTAATGGGAATACCTGGAAATACTATTAAAGTACGCCTGTTTAGAAGTAGAAAGCGTTTAGCAACAATTTTAGAGCATAATTTGGAACAAGAAACTATACACAGCTATGGAAGACAATAGAGAAAAACAACTTGATGATTTTATTAGAAAAGTTGTAAACCACGCCGGTCTTGAGGCACCGGCCAATGATTTTACCAAGAACATTTTATCTAAAATAAAATTGGAAAAAAATAAAAGTACGGTAACTGTGTATCAGCCACTTATTTCCAGGACGGGCTGGTTAATTATGGCCATCTTTGCTGTTATTCTCTTTGCTTTTGTCATTTTTGGAAATTTGGACCTCCATATTGGCTGGTTGCCATCTTTTGATCAGCTGGTGCCGAATAAAATTGGATTTGTTGATTCTTTTTTACAGCTGCGCCTTCCAAATACCCTGGTTTATGCGACAACAGGTCTTGTGATCTTTGTTTACATACAGATACTTTTTTTTAAAAAATATTTTGAAAACAGATATGCTTTGAATTAATCACTTATAAACTGGTTTGTGAGTTTCAAATCTTATATCTGCAAATAGACATATGCCCAATACATAAGTCCAAATTGCAATGGGATTCTTAGAAGCAGCATCCATCCAGGGATTCCCGCAGAAGCGTTTTTGCCCGAAAGCATATAAAAATGGACAGTAAGAAAAACTATTAACATTGCTATAAGCGCATATATAGCTATATCTTTAAGTGCCGGAAACCACAGGCAAATGCCTATTGTTATTTCCGCGATTCCACTTAAAGCTACCAAAAGCTTATGATGTGGAAGATACCTTGGCATAATTCGCAGATATATTTTTGGTTTGAAAAAATGCATAAGACCTGCAAGGATATACATGGAAGACATTAACAAAAAATGCCAGGGATAATTCATTGTTTACAAATAAACATGTAGTTAGTAATTATTTAAACAACGACCATAATTTTATTTTTGGCGTTCTCACTATAATATAACAATCAACTTCTTTTTAGAATAGATATTAGAAGCCAATTATAAAAAAAACTTCACGGGCCACATTCAATTATCCTGTCGATAATTTAAGTGCTCCCGTGAAGCATTCAATGAACATGAATGTATTTTGTCTTAGATAATCCTAAAAAACAACTATTTGATCATTTCGTAACTTCGGCTGATAAAATTGGTGAGTTCCTCACCCTTAAGCAATCCTTTTGATAATCTTGCAAGATCTAAAGACTGCTTTATTAACCGATCTCTTTTTTTAGCCGTTTTGGTACCAAGAATTTCACCAACCAGCGGATGATTTATATTTACAATCAAATTGTACATTTCTGGCATATTTCCCATGCCAAACATTCCTCCGCCTCCGGTTTGTTGCATTTCTTTCATGCGCCTCATAAATTCGGGTTCCGTGATGATAAAAGGGGAAGCGTCGCTATCCATGGCTTCCATTTGAATTGTGTAACCTTTATCTTTAGTTACTTCTTCTATATTACCTTTTAGCTGCTCTTTCTCTTCATCAGACAATTTGCTTATTTGTGTATCTTCCTTTTTGATCAGGTTATCCAAATGATCGGCATCAACCCTTGCAAACGACAATTTATCATTTGAAGTTTCCAGTTTTTGCATCAGGTGCGAGACAATTGGTGAATCCAGAAGAAGTACTTCAAAACCTTTAGCTTTGGCAGCCTCAATATAACTGTGTTGTGCTTCTTTATCCGAGGCATACAGTACTACCAATTTGCCATCTTTATCTGTTTGAATATCTTTGATTTTTTCCTTTAACTCTTCAAATGTGTAATAGGTATCATCAACCGTTGGATATAATGCAAATTTGTCAGCTTTTTCAAAGAACTTGTCTTCGGATAACATTCCGTATTCAATGACTATTTTAATATCATTCCATTTTTTCTCAAAATCCTCACGATTGTTTTTGAATAATGCAATGAGTTTATCAGCAACCTTCCTGGTAATATATGATGAAATCTTTTTAACCGCTCCATCTGCCTGTAGGTATGAACGTGAAACATTCAGAGGTATGTCAGGGGAATCAATAACCCCTCTTAACATGGTCAGGAATTCAGGAACAATTCCTTCCACATTGTCAGTTACAAAAACCTGATTTTGATATAGCTGAATTCTGTCTTTCTGGATACTTAGGTCCTTGGTTAATTTTGGGAAATAAAGAATACCAGTGAGATTAAAGGGGTAATCCACATTTAAATGAATATGAAAGAGTGGCTCTTCAAATTGCATTGGATACAATTCCCTGTAAAAATTTTTGTAATCTTCCTCTTTTAAATCGGCTGGTTTTTTTGTCCAGGCCGGGTTTGGATTATTAATTATGTTATCTACTTCTATAGTTGGAGCCGGTTCATCTTCTTTTGCATCTTCCGGTTTTGGAAGCGTCTCTGTCCTGGTTCCAAACTTAATTGGAATGGGCATAAATTTATTGTACTTACGCAATAATTCAGTAATCCTGTTCTCTTCAAGAAACTCCGTGGAATCATCTGCAATACTTAGAATTATTTCCGTACCACGATCTTTTTTATCCGATTTCTTCAAACTGAATTTTGGCGAACCGTCACAACTCCAATGCACTGCGGGCTCATCAGTAAAGCTTTTTGTGATTATCTCTACTTTTTCCGCAACCATAAAGGAAGAATAAAAACCCAGGCCAAAATGTCCGATAATACCGGAATCTTTGTCTGCATCCTTATATTTATCGAGGAATTCTTCAGCTCCGGAAAAGGCAATGTCATTGATGTATTTTTTAACCTCTTCTTCTGTCATACCAATACCCTGGTCTATGATATGAAGTTTTTTGCCTTCCTTATCGATCTTCACTTCAATAATTGGATTTCCATACTCCACTTTGGTTTCGCCAATAGAACTCAGGTGTTTTAACTTAAGAGTGGCATCCGTAGCATTTGAAATTAATTCGCGTAAAAATATTTCGTGATCGCTATAAAGGAATTTTTTAATTAATGGGAAAATGTTTTCAACTGAAACATTAATCTTACCTGTTGCCATATTTATCTTAGTTTTTTAATTTATATCTAACTCATGTCAAAAAAAGTACCACACTTCGTTCGAGTGACAAACTGACACTTTTACAGCGAGGTAAAAGTAGATTCCTAAACTTTAACAAATATTTTGTTTAATATATAATTATATTAATTAAACATTATGTAATTTTGTGTAGTGATTGCGAAACATCAATTGCTATGAAAAAGATTTTTGATTTTGTAATCAGATTGTTTATTAATTGGTTAGGTTGTTTAAAAGTGTGTTTTCTCCTGGAGGCACACTTTTTTTATAGCGATGAAATCTTTTTCTAAACATCGTAAACGTTTATAGAAATAGCAAAAAAAATAAACATAAAAAAATAATTATATGACTGCTAAAGCTTCGACAAAAAAGCCCTCTAAAGAACATATCGTTTCCTTGTATATGAATTTTGTGCTGGAACATGAAACAGTTCCCAAATCTGTTTTTAAGTTTTGTAAGGAGAATAAAATAAAAGAGGAGGAATTTTATAAAGCTTTTGGTTCTTTCCCCGGAATTCAAAAATCTATTTGGGTTACATTTTTTGAGAATACCATGGATTTACTAAATCAGAATAATGAATTTCAACAGTTTTCCGGTAAGGATAAAATATTGACATTCTTTTTTACTTTTTTCGAAATACTCAAATTGAACAGAAGCTATGTGCTTTTTGTTTTGGATGAAGGTAAAGATCCACTCAGAAATATGGCGCAACTAAAAGGGCTTCGTTCAGAAATCTTAAATTTCACAAAAGAACTCATTGAAGAGGATAATAGTACTAAAGCGCTCAAAATTACGCAACACAATACCAAATTTTTCTCAGAAGGCGCCTGGATCCAATTTTTATTTCTCCTGAAGTTCTGGGTAGATGATACATCAGCAGATTTTGAAAAAACGGATATTGCCATAGAAAAATCAGTAAAAACCATTTTCGATGTTTTTGACACTGCACCTCTGAATAGTCTTATTGATTTCGGAAAATTTCTATTTAAAGAAAATATTTCCTAATTGTACTGACTGTAATAAAACATGAAAACACTTGATAGGATACCTACGGGAAAAATTGAAAGGGCGGGAAAGCTGGTTAAAACCGGAATGAAAGTAGGGGGTAATTTTATGAAATATTATGGCAAAAAATTTGTCAACCCCGAACACGACAAGGAAGAACTAAACGAAGAGAATGCATCTGATATCTATGATGGCCTCAAATCACTTAAAGGGAGTGCGCTTAAAGTAGCTCAAATGTTGAGTATGGAGAAAAATTTACTTCCTTCTGCATATGTTGAAAAATTTTCTTTGGCACAATTTTCCGTACCTCCTCTGTCTGCACCACTAGTGCGTAAGACCTTTAAAAGATATTTGAATAAATTTCCCGAAGAAGTTTTTGATTCCTTCGAAAGAAACTCCATCAATGCCGCAAGTATTGGTCAGGTGCACAAAGCTACCAAAGATGGAAAGGAATTAGCAGTTAAAGTGCAATACCCTGGAGTGGCCGAGAGTATTAGCAGCGATTTGGCCATTGTAAAACCTATTGCTGTCCGGATGTTTAATCTTCAGGGAAAAGACTCGGATAAATACTTTAAGGAGGTTGAGCTCAAACTTCTTGAAGAAACGGACTATAGTCTTGAATTGAATCATAGTGAGGAAATTACCAAAGCATGCCGCGTAATCCCCAATCTGGAATTTCCCAAATACTATAGCGAACTATCAAGTGAGCGTATCCTTACAATGGATTGGATGCATGGGCAGCATTTGAGTGAGTTTACCCAACAGGGTTTTGAGCCAGAATTGGGAAAGAAGTTGGGACAGGCTTTATGGGATTTTTATATGTTCCAGTTGCATGGCTTGCGGAAAGTTCATGCAGATCCTCATCCGGGAAACTTCCTTGTAAGTAATAGTGAAACCTTGATTGCTATAGATTTTGGATGTATAAAAGAAGTTCCTGATGAATTTTATGTCCCTTATTTTGAACTTGCTAAAAAGGAGAATATTGAAAATGATGCCATTTTTATGGAAAAACTGTTTGAGCTTGAAATACTTAATGCAACAGATTCTGAAAGGGAGGTCAAATTTTTTAAAGCATTATTTAAAGAAATGCTGGGTCTTTTTACAACTCCTTTCCACGACGAAACCTTTGATTTTGGCAATGAGGATTTCTGGTCAAAAATTGCAGCTCTTGGAGAGCGCTATTCCAGGGACGAACACATACGTAAAATGAACGGCAACAGAGGGTCTAAGCATTTTCTATATATCAACAGGACCTTTTTTGGATTATTCAACCTCATGCACGATCTGAAGGCAGATATTGAGGTGAATGCCTATAAGAGGTATTTGAATTAGTCACAGTTTGTTTCTTGAACCATCAATTATTTTTTAGTTATCTTAGATTGTATAAATGATTTTTCATTTGACAACTATTTCCCGCGTTGCAGGCAATTCTATTCAGATTAACTAACACACATACCAACTAATGTACAACTCAAAGATTATTGGACTCGGCTATTTTGTTCCTGATAATGTAGTTACCAATGACGATTTGTCAAAATTGATGGACACAAATGACGAATGGATACAGGAACGAACCGGGATCAAAGAACGCCGACATGTAATAAAGGGAGAAGATACCACTTCGAGCATGGGGGTCAAGGCTGCCAGAATAGCTATTGAAAGGGCAGGGATAGATAAAGAGGATATAGACTTTATTGTATTTGCCACTCTTAGTCCCGATTACTACTTTCCCGGTCCAGGGGTATTGGTACAGCGTGACTTGGGAATAAAAACGGTAGGGGCCATAGATATAAGAAATCAGTGTTCCGGGTTTGTTTATGGCTTGTCGCTTGCAGACCAGTATATTAAGAGTGGTATGTATAAAAATGTACTGGTAATAGGTTCTGAATTACACTCTGCTGGTCTTGATATGACTACACGTGGTAGGGGAGTATCTGTAATTTTCGGGGATGGAGCCGGTGCGGCGGTCTTAACCAGAGAAACCGACAACTCCAAAGGGATTTTATCTACCCATTTGCATTCAGAGGGCGCCCATGCCGAAGAGCTATCATTAATTGCCCCGGGGATGGGAAAAAGATGGGTTTTGGATATTATAAAAGATAATGACCCTGATGATGAATCCTACTATCCCTATATGAACGGGCAGTTTGTTTTTAAAAATGCTGTGGTTCGTTTTAGTGAGGTAATTCTGGAAGGGCTAAAGGCAAATAACCTTGACGCCAGGGATATTGACATGCTAATTCCTCACCAGGCTAATTTGCGGATATCTCAGTTTATACAGAAAAAGTTCAGGTTAAGGGATGATCAGGTGTATAATAACATAATGAAGTACGGCAATACTACGGCCGCTTCCATTCCTATAGCACTTACCGAAGCATGGGAGCAGGGTAAAATTAAAGAAGGGGATCTTGTAGTGCTGGCGGCATTTGGGAGTGGTTTTACCTGGGGTAGTGCTATAATCAGATGGTAAACAATGAATTCTTATCTCAATGGGAAAACGTCAGGAAATACTAGATTCAACTCAGACAGACTTTATTGAAAAGCAGAAAATTTTTTTTGTTGCCACAGCCATGAGGGATGGGTCAATAAACCTGTCCCCAAAAGGAATGGATACTTTCAGAATAATTGATGCCAAAAAAGTGCTGTGGTTAAATCTTACCGGTAGCGGTAATGAAACAGCCACCCATCTGCAATACGACAAAAGAATGACTGTAATGTTCTGCGCATTTGAAGGGAAGCCTTTAATCCTGCGTTTATATGGGGAGGCAAAAGCTTTCCACGAGCGCGATTCCTTTTGGAAAGATCATATTGGACTATTTCCCGAAATTGCCGGTAGCAGGCAATTAATTGAAATGTCAATAAACCTTGTCCAATCCTCCTGCGGAATGGGTGTTCCATTAATGGAATACAAGGAAGAACGTAAACTACTCAATGTATGGGCTGAAAAAAAGGGGAAAGACGGACTTATTGAATACATGGGTATGAAAAACACCAATAGTCTGGACGGTTTGCCTACCGGCATATTTGATGGTTAACCTTAAATAAAAACCCCGACTTTTTAGTCGGGGTTCTTTTAACTGACAAATACATCAAGAGATAACCAACCAATACTCCGTATATTTTATCAATTAGTTTCTAAAGAATGCCACCACTGCCTTGCTTGGTGTTATTATCTCTCCTTTTTCGGTTGGAAGCTTTGTTTTTTCCACTTCCAAATCTGTATGAAGCTCCGGCAAATACTGTCTGGGATTCCCAATTAAATTCCCCCACCTGTGCAAAAGGTTGATCCCCGGACACAGCAAAACGCATGGTATTGAAAACGTCATTGAAATTAACACTTAAGGTGCCTTTACCCTTAGCAAAACTATAACGGGCCCCAAGGTTCACAAAATACATGGGTTCAACTTCAAATTGTATGGTTCTGTTTTGCCCTCTGTAATATCCGAATAGTTGAAAAGTAAGGTTTTTGGTAGCTTCAAAGCTATTGTTCAATCTGAAGTTCCAGGCCGTATTTTCAACTTCTATTTCCTGAGTGATAATATCATCTATGGTAGCAGAATTATTATCGGTTTGTAAACTCTCAGTGATACCTCTCTGGGTCTGTGAATACAAATCAAAACTGGCATTAAAACTCCACCATTTTGTTAGTTTATAATTACCTGAGACTTCAATTCCGTAGGCAGATGTATCGTCAAAGTTGTCAAAGGTTAATATAAGCTTGTTCAGGTCTAATCTGTCTACGTAAACTGCCCTGTTGATTTCATCCTTAATACTCCTATAAAAAACCCCTGTTGTGATACTTCCATTTTTCAGGCGCCTCGTATAATTTACCTCATATGAATTGGTGAACTGCGGTACAAGAGTTGGGTTACCGTAGGAAGATAACAATGGGGTAGACCATTCTCGAATGGGATTTACCTGTGTTAGTCCGGGGCGATCCACCCGCCTGCTAAAGCTTATTTGAAACTGATTTTTCTCTGTCGGATTATAAGTCACAAAACCTGAAGGATAAAGCTCGGTATAGGCATCTGTAAAGGCTCTGGCCTGATTAGTATCTGCCTTAACCTCAACGTCTTCTATTCGAAGGCCCACCTGGTATGACCATTTTTCATGATTCTGCCTAAAGTTGGCATAGGCAGAGTAAATATCCATACCGTAGACAAAATCAGTATCCGGGGTTGGAATCTGATCTCCGTCAGGTGTAAATGAAAGCCCGGTAGAGGAATAAACTACATTGGTTTCAAAAATTCTGGATTCCAGGCCAGCCTCAAGTTTGGAAATAGAGTCTATGGGATTTATATAATCCAGATTTACTATGGTTTGATCCCTTTTGGTATCAACAAAATCCATGTAATCCGGGTATAAGGTGTTTCCGGTCGATTTGAAATCGGCAATCTCTTCATTTGTATATCTATTATGGTCTACTTCTAATTCAATATTATGACCTTCCTTTTTAAATTCCAGTTTATAGTCAAAATTGTATTGCTGGCTATGGTTATTACTATTATTATAGAAAATTTGATTGGTGTTGAGCAGCGGGTCATCAAAATAGGTAACTTCAGTTAGTCCGCTCGATTTGCCGTCAAAATAATTTTGATTGGTGAAAAACGAAATTGTGTTTTTATCGTTGAGAAAAAAATCGACACCAATTTTAAACAGTTTGGATTTGCGATTATCCAACCAATTGAACACTTGTTCCGAATTTTCGTCGATCCTGTATATATATCCATCATTCACATATTTCCCGATGTTGTTTCCAAAATTACCGAAAACATTTACCTTTCCATATCTATAGTTAAGGTCAATTGAACTGTTAAACTTTGCCTCTTCGCCTACGGTCAGTCCAGTATTTAGATTTCCGTTAAATCCAATATTTGAATTTTTATGTAGTATGATATTTATAATGCCACTCATGCCATCCGGATTGTACTTGGCTGAAGGATTTGTGATAAGTTCTATGGATTTAATTGAAGTAGATGGTATCTGTCTTAATAACTGCGCAACCGGGACATTGGATAATTTACCGTCTACCATTACCCGCACATTTGAATTCCCCCTCATGGTTAGTTGTCCGGTTTGCTGATCTACATTAACCGAAGGAATATTATTCATAATATCGGAAGCAGTCGCCCCGGCAGTGGTAAGGTCTTTGCCCACATTGACGACCTTTCGATCTATACGCTGTTCAATTGTGGTCAGCTCGGCAACTACTTCAACGCCTGAGAGCTCTTCCGCTTCCTCATCAAGGGAAATAACCCCTAAATCCGGGTTCCGGTTGTCTTTTGATAGCGATATTTGTTGCTGATGGGTTTTATAGCCAATGAATTGAACTTCCACAATATAGGACCCATCAGGTAGTTTTTTTATTTGAAAAGTTCCATCTTCATTGGTGATTCCTCCGGTAATTGTAGTGTTATCTGCAGTAGATTTGATAACGATCGCCGCATAAGCTACAGGTTGTTTCCCGACATTTTCTATGACCTTGCCACTAATACTACCAAGTACAATATCCGGATTTGAAATGGTTGCTCTGGCGGGGAATACTCCTATAAAAATCAGAACAAAAAGTAACACCACTTTATTCATAAACATTTGGATATCGATTGATTGATTGATGATACTTACTAGACGAAAGTAATCAGTATATGTTACCTTAAGTGAAAATTTTAACATATTTCGAAAAATCCTGAATGTGATTTTTTTATAATTTGAATTGAATTACAATTGATTAGTTTGAAACAGTAACTTTGTAAACCAAAGCATGAAAGTTGTTTTCTATAGACCGAATGTAAGAACAAAATAAAACCCCGACAGATCTGTCGGGGTTTCTTTCGTTGATGTGCCATACTAAACACTAACCATTAACTATAAAAATATAGCTCCAACAACGAATTAAATTTTTGGCTTATTACCAAAAGACGAGCATTAGATTGAATAGTTACAGTAATTAACACACTTTAACGTAATACGAATTATTTTATGAAAAAGACACTCGTTTTCGGTGCTTCATTAAACCCTAATCGCTACAGCTACGTGGCAATTAATAAATTAGTGTCTAAACAAATTGAAACGGTGGCTTTTGGTCTGAAGAGTGGGATTGTATCTGGTGTTCAGGTTGGGACCAGACTTGAAGACTTTGAGAATATTCATACAATTACATTGTACCTTAATAAAAATCGGCAAAAGCAGTATTACGAACAAATTATTCAAATGAAACCCAAACGTGTAATTTTTAATCCGGGGACAGAAAATCCGGAATTCTATGCACTTTTGAAAAATAACGGTATTAGCGTGGAAGTAGCCTGCACTCTGGTCCTGCTGGCCATAGATCAATATTAATTAGTTTTTTTTCTAATTACATATAATCCAATAAATGTTAACAGCCCATTAATGGGCAAAAGTTCATAACCTACTGTGTATCCTCCCAGGTATGAAGGGGGTATATTGGCAATTCCAATTACAATAAGTACCACGGTTATTGCGACAATCCAAACGTAATTGTCCTTTAGCTTATAAGAGGTAAATATCCCAAAGGTAAACAACCCCAATAATGGGCCATAGGTATAGGTAGCAACCGTTAGCAGGCCATCAATAACATTTCGGTCCAAAACATATTTGAATAGTATGACCATCAGGATCAGGAGTACGCTCATCCAGATATGTGTTTTTTTCCTGATTCTTTTTTGATCCTTCTCCGGTTTTTGCTCAATTTCAAGAAAATCTACGCAAAAAGAAGTAGTCAAAGAAGTTAAGGCACTATCTGCACTACTATAGGCCGCCGCAATCAGACCAAGCATAAAAGTGATAGCCACAACAACCCCCAGGCCGCTATTTAATGCTATTTCTGGAAAAAGAAGATCAGATTTGGGCTGGCCGTCCATAAGTGGGGTCGCGATCTGATATTTGTTGGCATAAATAAAAAGCAAAGCCCCTAAAAGCAGAAAAACAAAATTCACTACAATAAGGATAATACTAAAGGAAACCATATTCTTCTGGGCGTCTTTTAAATTTTTACAGGTTAAGTTCTTCTGCATCATATCCTGATCGAGTCCGGTCATACATATAGTAATGAACATACCCCCCAAGAAAGATTTTATAAAGTTGTTTTTGGCATAAAAATCATCGGTAAAAAATACCTTGCTGTATGCCTTTAATTCTTCAGATTGAATAAACTCTGTAAAGCTCCAGCCCAGTTTTGAAATAATGAAGTAAATAGACAGACCTACAGACAATAGCATGAACAGGGTCTGAAGTGTATCTGTCCATACAATTGTTTTAATCCCCCCTCTAAAAGTATATACCCATATTAGCAGGATGGAAAGGACCACAGTAAGTTCAAATGGCACGTCCCAGGCATCAAATACAAATTGCTGCAGTACAATGGCTACCAAAAACAAACGGAAGGAGGCGCCCAATACCCTTGAAACAAAGAAAGATAATGCCCCTATTTTATAACTGACTATTCCAAATCGTTCTTTAAGATATTCGTAAATGGAAGTAACATTTAGGCGATAATAGATAGGCATAAGAACAAAAGCAACAACAAAATAACCCACCAAATAACCAAATACCACCTGCATATAACTAAACTGGGAACTTTCTACCCAGCCTGGAACTGATATAAAAGTAACACCCGATAAGGAGGCCCCAATCATTCCAAAAGCTACTATATACCATGGCGATTGTTTTCCTGCCCTGAAAAAATCAGTATTCGAATCGTTTTTGCCGGTGAAGTAGGAGATCAATAAAAGCAAGAAGAAATAACCGCCAATAAGAAGCAGAATATGCAATGCCGTCATAAAAATAAATTACAATCGCAAAGTACAAAAACTTAAAACATTATGTAATTTTGCGTTTATGGAATTTTCATCTAAACTCCTGGAAAATGCAGTGTACCATATGTCCCAGTTACCTGGTATAGGTAAACGTACGGCATTGCGGTTGGTGCTCCACCTGTTAAAGCAACCCGGGGAACAAACTTCAGAATTATCGCGTTCTCTTATAGAACTCAGGGAAGAAATTAAATTTTGCGCTAATTGCCACAATATCTCGGATGTTGCGCTATGTCAGATCTGCGCAAACTCCAAAAGGGAACAAAATTTGGTTTGCGTAGTTGAGGATATCAGGGATGTAATGGCCATTGAAAACACAGGCCAATACATGGGGTTGTATCATGTACTTGGCGGAAAAATATCCCCGATGGAGGGAGTAGGTCCTCAGGATTTATCCATTTCCTCTCTGATCTCAAAGGTGAGTGAAAATAAGATTAAGGAACTGATTTTTGCACTGAGCTCTACCATGGAAGGGGATACCACTAATTTTTATATATATAAGCAATTAAAGCCTTTCAATATAAAAATCTCCACCATTGCCCGTGGTATTTCAGTAGGCGATGAATTGGAATATGCAGATGAAGTTACACTGGGCAGAAGTATTCTTAACAGAATCCCATTCGAAGGTTCATTGAAAGTTTCATAGGATGATTCATACAATAAATTTAAAAATAAGGACGTTTTTTTAGTATTTTTGCAAAATATTTATTCTAAAAAGCACTTTAAATAGTAATATGGCAAAATTTGAATTGAAATTGCCGCAAATGGGTGAAAGTGTGGCAGAAGCTACCTTAACTGCTTGGTTAAAGGATGTTGGCGACACCATAGAAATGGATGAAGCGGTTTTTGAAATTGCGACAGATAAGGTAGACTCAGAAGTACCCAGCGAAGTTGAAGGTGTATTACTGGAAAAACTTTTTAATGTTGACGATGTCATTAAAGTTGGGCAAACAGTGGCGGTGATTGAACAAGGGGCAGGATCTGAGAGGTCAGGAGAGATCCCGGCTGGTCATAAAGAAGAAATGACCGAAGATCTTGTGGAGGAAGTGGCGGTTCTGGAAGAAAAAGTTACCCATGTTCAGGAATTTGCAGGCAGTACTGCTCAAAGTATTGCGGATACTACACGCTTTTATTCTCCTCTTGTTAAAAATATTGCCAGACAGGAAGGAATATCCGTAACAGAACTGGATAGCATAAAAGGTACAGGTAAAGAAGGCCGGGTTACCAAAAATGATATTCTGGCCTATTTAGAAAACGGGAAGTCCGAAAGCACATCGGCCACGGTACCTCCAGTAGTTCCTGTCAAGGTTGTTGAGCCTGTTAGGAAGGAAACTGTTGCCAGTACCGAACCGCATCAGGTTACCCGCGTTCAGGCCAATGGGGAAGATGAGATTATTCCAATGACAAGGATGGGTAAATTAATTGCCCATCATATGATAGAGAGTATCTCAACTTCAGCACATGTACAAAGTTTTATTGAAGTGGACGTAACCAAGGTGGTGGCCTGGAGGAATAAGGTTAAGGATGCTTTCGAGAAAAGTGAAGGAGAAAAATTAACATTTACGCCCATCTTCATGGAGGCGGTTGCAAAGGCCTTAAAAAAATACCCAATGGTTAACATTGCGGTTGAAGGGGAAACGGTAATAAAGAAGAAGAATATTAATATTGGAATGGCAGCTGCCTTACCCGATGGAAATTTGATTGTTCCTGTGATAAAGAATGCAGATCAGCTAAATTTGGTGGGAATGGCCAAAGTAGTTAATGATCTTGCTAACAGGGCCAGAAAAAATGCGCTGAAACCGGATGAAGTAAAAGACGGAACCTATACTGTAACTAATGTAGGCTCTTTTGGGAGTGTTTTTGGAACTCCGATTATCAACCAACCACAAGTGGCCATATTAGCATTGGGAGCGATCCGAAAAATGCCTTCCGTAATTGAGACTGAGGAAGGTGATTTTATAGGTATCCGAAGTAAAATGTTTCTTTCACATAGTTATGATCACCGTGTCGTAAACGGTGCGCTTGGTGGTATGTTCGTCAAAACCGTTGCGGACTATCTGGAGGCCTGGGATGTGGATAGGGAGATTTAATCGGATTTCCTCTGGTAGCATATGTGAATAATCTACTTGTTCTTTTTATACAGCCATGTTTGATAGTTACTTATGAGGTAAAAACAGGACTGGCTTTAGTTTCTTTTTTCTTTGTTCCTGCCCTATAAAAACAAAGAAGGAGTAAACCACAATAGATGGAAAATATGCTTTCTATAGCTCGAATTATATCCAGAACTTTTATCAAAAACACTCAAAAGATAGGTCTTTAAGTCTCGTTTAACTTTATTTTAAAAACTATCTTTGCCTAAATATCCCACAAATGGAGTTAAAACTGAATAAACCCATATGTTTTTTTGATTTGGAAACCACCGGGACCAATGTAGCAAAAGACCGAATCGTGGAAATTTCTATTCTGAAAGTATATCCAAATGGCAACAAAGATAGCAGAACCTGGTTGGTTAATCCGGAAATGACCATTCCTGATGAGGTAGTGGCCATTCATGGTATTTCCAATGAAAAAGTAGCCAACGAACCTACATTTAAGGAATTGTCCAGAGAAATTTTTAATATGATAAAGGACAGTGACCTGGGCGGATTTAATTCTGACCGCTTTGATATTCCACTTTTGGCAGAAGAAATGCTACGTTCAGATATTGATTTTGATCTAAAAAACATGCTATCGGTAGATGTTCAAACCATTTTTCATAAGATGGAAAAGCGAACACTGGAGGCAGCCTATAAATTTTATTGCGATAAAAACCTGGATAATGCCCACAGCGCTGAAGCGGATACCCTGGCTACTTATGAAGTTCTGCTATCTCAGATTGAACGCTATCCGGAACTGGAAAACAATGTTAAGATGCTTTCCGATTTTTCAAGACGAAAACAGTCGGTAGATTTTGCAGGCTTTATTATTCTGGATGAAAATGAAGAAGAAATTTTTTCATTTGGAAAGCACAAAGGCAAGAAGGTGTTGGAAGTACTGGATCAGGAGCCCGGTTATTTTGGTTGGATCCTGAATGCTGATTTTCCATTGTATACCAAAAAGGTACTTACCCAAATCAAATTAAGTCAGCTGAATAATAAATTGAGTTAATATAATCAGAAGCAGGTAGATGAAAATCATTTGTATTGGTCGCAATTATGTAGATCATATAGAGGAACTGGCTAATGAAAGACCCAAGGATCCGGTAGTATTTATCAAACCCGATTCTGCAGTTCTTCCAAAGGAACAGGATTTTTATATCCCGGAATTTTCCAATGACATACATTATGAAATAGAAGTTTTGGTGAAAATTAAAAAGGTTGGAAAACATATTAATGAGAAATTTGCGCATACCTATTACGATGAGATTGGTCTTGGACTCGATTTTACCGCAAGGGATCTGCAGTCCAAATTAAAAGAAAAAGGTCTTCCCTGGGAAATTTCCAAAGGTTTTGATGGTTCTGCCGTAATTGGGAGGTGGGTGGATAAGAAAAAATTCGATGATCTTAACAAACTAAATTTTTCACTTTCTAAAAATGGGACCGTAGTGCAAAAAGGGAATACCGCCTTAATGCTTTGGAATATAGATGAACTAATTTCATATATCTCTAAATTCTTTATGCTTAAAAAAGGGGATATAATTTTTACCGGAACTCCCGCGGGCGTTGGTAAAATAAGTCCAAATGATTACCTTTCAGCAACGCTGGAGGGAGAGGAATTACTTACCGTAAAAATTAAATAATTGTTTAAAAAGTTTAAATATATGATATACAGTTTGGATAAAATAAATGAGATGGCCGAAGGAGATGAGGATTTCATCAACTCTGTTATTTCTGTGTTCCTGGAAGAAGTACCACAGGATTTGGAAGATCTTGAGAATGCCATTAAAAATGGAGATTACGAAAACGTCTATAAGCTGGCACATAAGATAAAGCCAAATGTAGATTTATTGGGTATGGAACAGAGCAGGATAATTGCTCTGGAAATAGAAACTTTAGGTAAAGACGCACAGAACAGTGCAGAAATTGAGAAAAAATTTCCATTGTTGAAAACAGATGTTCATCAGGTAATTTCTGAGCTAAAAAAGGACTTTAGTCTCTGATGTTTGCAGAAATTATTACTATAGGAGATGAAATTCTAATTGGACAAATAGTAGATACCAATTCTGCTTTTATTGCTACTGAATTAAATAAGATTGGAGTTTCTGTTTTTCAGATAACGTCTGTTCAGGACGATAAATCTCATATTCTAAAGGCCTTAAGGGATGCGGAAGCCAGGTCGCAAATAGTCATTATTACCGGAGGTTTAGGGCCAACCAAGGATGATATTACAAAGCATACCCTTTGTGAATTTCTGGATGACGTTCTGGTTGAAAACAAGCAGGTCTTAGATCATATAGAAGAGTTGTTCAGGAATTATATAACAACCGCTCCTATATCAAATATCAACAGGCAACAGGCCCTTGTGCCCTCCAGGGCTCATATTTTGCACAATGCATATGGTACTGCTCCGGGGATGTGGGTAGTTACAGATAAAGCCACTATTATTTCCCTGCCTGGTGTGCCTTTTGAGATGAAAAACCTCTTAAATAATGATGTCATCCCAAAAATTGCAGCCACTTTTGATCGTCCTTATATTTACCATAAGACGATAATGACTTATGGGCTGGGTGAAAGTGCCATCGCCGAAAGAATAGAAGATTGGGAAGAGGGGTTACCGGGTTTTATTAAACTGGCCTACCTCCCTAATTTAGGAAAAGTCAGGTTGCGATTAACGGCCAAAGGAGCGGACAAGGTATTTATAGAAGATGCCGTTAAAAGAGAAACCGTCAAATTGTATTCTCTAATTGGTGATATCATCTATGGTGAAGAAGAAGATGGGTCTATAGAAGCAGGCGTCGCTAAATTGTTAACATCAAAAAAAATGACCCTGGCCACTGCGGAAAGTTTTACGGGAGGAAAAATTGCGGAGCAGATTACCGCTATTCCCGGAGCCTCTTCCTATTTTTTAGGAAGTGTGGTTAGTTATGCCACACAGGTTAAAATTGATGTTTTAAAGGTGCCGGAGGAGATGGTAAAAAAGAATTCTGTGGTTAGTGCAGAAGTAGCCAAAGCTATGGCTGTTAATGTAAGGGAGTTGCTGAAGGCAGACTTTGCAGTGGCAACTACGGGTAACGCGGGTCCTACCAAGGGTGATTCAGATGCACCCATAGGGACTGTTTTTATTGCAATTGCTACCCCGAATGAGGTATTGGTCGAAAAATTTACCATGGGAAATCACCGAACAAGGATAGTTCAAAAAGCGGTACATAAGGTTTTCCAGATGCTGCAAAAAGAAATTTTAAAATTCTAGAAGAGAATTTTGTCCATCACACAAAAATGAATTAAATTTGCAGCCTGTTTAAAATCAAGTAAAAAGTAGCGTAATGTCAAAAGTTTGTGAACTTACCGGTAAGAGAGCTATGTTTGGAAATAATGTATCCTTCTCTATTAATAAAACAAGGAGAAGATTTGATGTAAATCTTTCCAAAAAACGTTTTTATATCCCGGAGGAAGATAGATGGATTACCTTGAAGGTTTCTACAAGGGCTCTTAAATCGATAAACAAAAAAGGCATTTCTGCTGTTTTAAAGGAAGCGAGAGCAAAAGGATTGATAAAATAATCCTTCAATATATAGATTACGATGGCAAAAAAAGGAAACAGAGTTCAGGTAATTTTGGAGTGCACAGAGCATAAAACTTCTGGTATGCCGGGAACATCCAGATATATTACAACGAAGAATAAGAAGAATAGTCCTGATAGGTTGGAGATTAAGAAATTTAATCCTATTCTCAAAAAAATGACAGTTCATAAAGAGATAAAATAAGAAAGCATGGCAAAGAAGACGGTAGCGAGTTTACAATCCAGTTCTAAAAGACTTACCAAAGCTATAAAAATGGTAAAATCACCAAAAACAGGTGCTTATACTTTTGTAGAATCTGTTATGCCACCAGAAATGGTGAACGAATGGTTGAATAAGAAATAATAAACTCATTAAAATTGGGTTCTGAGCCGCTTTCTTTGGAAAGCGGCTTTTTTAATTTCATATATTTGCCAAACAACTTTTATGGCGACATGAGTTTATTTAAAAAAATATTTACATCCCAGAAAAAAGAATCACTTGACAAGGGTTTGGAGAAAACTAAAACAAGTTTTTTATCCAAACTGAGTAAGGCTGTAGCTGGTAAATCTAAAGTGGATGACGACGTTTTGGATAAGCTTGAAGAAGTTTTGGTGACCTCTGATGTTGGCGTAGCTACCACCCTTAAGATTATTGAACGTATTGAGGCAAGGGTGGCCAGAGATAAATACATGGGAACAGAAGAATTAAATGGTATACTTCGCGAAGAAATTGCCGGTTTATTATCAGAAACTCATGCGGGCCTGGAGGAGGAATTTAATGTACCGAAGAACAATAAACCATACGTGATCATGGTGGTTGGCGTCAATGGTGTAGGTAAAACGACCACAATTGGCAAGCTGGCTTATCAATTAAAAAAACAAGGATTCAAAGTTGTTTTGGGGGCAGCAGATACATTTAGGGCAGCTGCAATAGATCAGTTACAGGTTTGGGCGGATCGTGTAGAAGTTCCTTTGGTCAAACAAAAAATGGGCAGTGACCCCGCCTCAGTAGCTTTTGATACACTAAGTTCAGCCGTTACCCAGGGTGCAGATGTCGTTCTGATAGATACCGCAGGAAGATTGCACAATAAAGTTAATCTTATGAATGAACTTGGCAAGGTAAAGCGCGTTATGCAAAAAGTGATTGAGGATGCCCCTCATGAAGTACTTTTGGTACTTGACGGATCTACCGGGCAAAATGCTTTTGAACAAGCCAAAGAATTTACAAGGGCTACTGAAGTAACTTCCTTAGCGGTAACAAAATTGGATGGTACTGCCAAAGGAGGAGTTGTAATTGGTATTTCAGACCAGTTTCAGATTCCGGTTAAATATATTGGTGTTGGCGAAGGAATTGAGGATCTACAGATATTCAATAAGATTGAATTTGTTGATTCTTTCTTTAGTGGCGCCAATTGAAATTTATAAACCTTATATTATTCACTTTTATTTCAACAGGAATCGTTGCCCAAATTGAAGTTCCCGACATCAGTCCGTTTTCAACACTTGTGCAGGATGTTGGCCTTACAAAAATCACGGTTGCCTATTCCAGACCGGGAGCGAAAGGTAGAAAAGTAATGGGAAGCCTTGTTCCATATGGACGTATTTGGCGTGTTGGTGCAAATGAGTCTACCAAGTTTACTACAGATACCGATCTTACCATTATGGGAAATTATTTGCGAAAGGGCACCTATGCTCTGTATGCCTTCCCTCATGAGGCATACTGGGAAGTGGTTTTTCACAAAAACACAGAACATTGGGGTGATGGAAGGAAAGCCTATGATCCCATGGATGACGCTTTCAGAATTCAGGTAAAGCCAAAGGGAATTGCTGATTATCAGGAAAACTTCCTCATTACATTTGACGAAATTGACCATGATGCCATGCATATGTTATGGATTTGGGAACATACCCTTATAGAAATTCCAATTTCAGTGGATACGGATAGTAAAATGATGGAGGAGATTGCAATTGGAATAAAGGAAAATCCCACCGCCCAAACATATTATGAAGCGGGACGTTATCTTCAGGAACGTGGTAAATCATATCCGGAAGCCCTTTCCTATCTGAACAACGCCATAGAAATTGGGGGGGATACCTATTATTATTACAGGGTTAAATCTTTGGTTGAAGCGGCTCTGCAGGATTATGATACTGCTATACTTTCGGCCCGGAGGTCATTAGAATTAGCTCAAAAAGAAGGGAAGGATGAATTTGTACGCTTGAATGAAATAGATATTGCTATTTGGAGTATTAAACAAGTAAACCAGAAAAAATGAAAAAACTAGTTTTCCTGCTTGGCCTGCTTTCCATTATTTCCTGTAGGGAAACCAAAGAAACAGATTATTCCTCTGCGGTACTTTGGGAACCTTATAATGACTCCTCCGATGTGGCTGCAAACCAGGATCATGAGAAAACGCGAATGCACTACAAACTCATACAATCCAGGGTAACAGATAAAAATGAAATATTCCGGCCGCTGTATCACGAAGTGGTTAAAATGTCTGAGACTCAGTATCAGCAACTCAAGCCCCTGATACTTGAACAAAATATACCCACTATTCAAAAGCACATAAAGGAAGGCAAATTTACCTATGAAATTTTAGTTCGATTTTTCCTCTACAGAATTTATCATTTTGAACTTGATAACAAAACTTCATTACACACAATAATAGCTTTTAATGAAAATGTGGTAGAGGAAGCCAGGGAGCTGGATAAATTAATTTCAGAAGACAGACATCCAATTTTTGGCATGCCTATTCTTCTTAAAGACAATATAGGAACTGCTGGAATGAAAACAACCGCCGGTTCAATTGCCCTGATGCATAATGAAACGGAGGATGCCTTTATTGTTAAAAAGTTGAAAGAAAAAAAGGCACTGATTTTGGGTAAGGTTAACCTTAGTGAATGGGCTTATTATATGTGCAATGGCTGTCCTGTGGGATATAGCGCTGTTGGCGGTCAAACATTAAATCCGTATGGAAGAGGTGTTTTTGAGACAGGGGGTTCCAGTTCGGGAAGCGGAACTTCTGTGGCTGCAAATTATGCGGTAGCAGCCGTGGGGACAGAGACATCCGGTTCTATCCTGTCGCCTTCGAGTAAAAATTCAGTGGTAGGATTAAAACCGACCATCGGACTTTTAAGCAGAACAGGCATTGTCCCAATTTCAAGCACACTGGATACCCCAGGGCCAATGACAAAGAATGTCGTTGATAATGCCATTTTGTTATCAGCAATGACGGGTCTGGATGTCGCTGATAAAAAATCTGTGGAGACGGATGAAGATTATCTTGATGTGGTTTTGAACTCTGGAAGTCTGGCAGGAAAGCGCTTAGGGGTTTTTAAAACCCTGTTGGAAACAGATTCGATTTATCGTCATACCATAAACAGACTTTCTGAAATGGGTGCGGAAGTGCTGGAATTTTCGCCACCTGAAGTATCCATGGATGGGTTTCTGACGCTTCTCAATATAGATATGAAAAACGATCTCCCCGAATATCTTAACGACAATATCAAAAATAAAGATATAATTACTGTCCATAGTCTCGAAGATGTGGTTGAATTTAATTTGCGTGATTCATTGTTGCGCATTCCCTATGGACAAGCTATTTTTGACGGTATATTGAAAGATTCAACTACTTTGGAAGAACTCGAGATCATCAAAAATAGATTGCAGGCAAATGGAAGAAAGTTTTTCGATACGGCCATGAACCTTTACGATTTGGATGCTATTTTATCGATAAACAATTACCATGCGGGTTATGCTGCCGTGGCAGAATACCCGGCATTAACAATTCCTATGGGGTACAAGGAAACGGGGGAACCCATAAGTCTTACATTTATAGCAAAGCCCTTCCATGAAAACGATTTACTTAAACTCGGCAGTGCTTTTGAGGTTGAAACAGAAATCAGAAAACCACCGCTGTCTTATAATTAACTTGAATAATTACTTACCTTATTACATTGAAACATAAGATAGTATACTAAATCAACTACCAACTAACTGACCAAATCCAGATACACGGAATCCTAAAACTAATAATTTGAATAAACCACTTCCACATATTATTCTCTTCTTAGTTTTAATGATCTTTCCACACCTAAAAGGGATTGCTCAAAAAACAGACACAATAGTCCATGTAAATGGAAATGTGTTAAAAGGAGATTTCAAGAAGATGGAATACGGTATTATTACATGGAAAATGGACGGTATGGGGACAATAGATGTTGAACAGCCTTACGTAAGTACTTTTATATCACAAAAACAATTTGAAATATTGATGAAAAACGGCCTCATTTATTATTCTTCTTTTGAACGGTCAGATAGTCACCGGGAAGTGATTATTTCAGTAGCAGGCCAAAAAAAGTCAATTTATATTGATGATATTGTTGAAATGCATCCAATAAAAAAGAACTTTTGGATGAAAATTAGTGGAAATTTGAGTCTTGGCGGAAATTTTTCTAAAGGTAGCAATCTTACTACAATAGCCTTTTCGGGTAATCTCGATTACAGGAATAAGAAAGCTTTTTACCAAACCACCTGGAATTTAAATACGTCGTATCAGGGAGATAGCCTAACTGCCAATAACTCGGAATTAGATCTACAATGGCAGCGATTGTTTAAAAATCAATGGTCTTCATTATTATTAGTAGGCACCAGCCAAAATTTACAATTGGGAATAAGGCGAAGATATAATCTAAGTTTGGGGGCAGTTAAAGATATTATCTATAACACCTGGAACAGGTTTTACGTGACCGGTGCTTTAAGTGGGATTACTGAAACTTCATATGAGACTGATAATCCTTCAGAACAGGACTTAGCCGGATCAATACGCATAGCTTATGAAATCTATAAATTCACCAGCCCCAAAGTCTCCTTACAGACCAATTTTAATTTCATACCTTATTTAACAGGAGGTGAAAGATATCGCGCGAATTATAACCTAAATCCAAGTATTAGTATATTAAATAATAATTTTAAAGTTGGGTTCGCTTTCTATTTTAATTATGATAGCAATCCTCCTCAAGGTTCCCTGTCAAATGATGATTATGGTATAAACCTGCAGCTAACTTATGCTTTACATTAACAGAATGTGCATTAACAAATAATCCATTTCTCAAAGAAAGAATATTAATCGATAAGATTACTGATCTTTTCCCAAAGGGTGTTATCAAAACTTGACGGGCCCAGCAGACTCTGGCCTGAATCTTCCCCCATTCTTATTATGACCAGGCCTTTGCTTGGAACAATATATAATTTTTGATCATTTTTACCCAGCCCGGAATAGGTGTCGGCCGGGGCACTGGGTATAAGAGCACCATTAAATACAGCCTGAAGTGAAGGAACCATATAACTCTCTTTCCCATTAAGCCACCATAGATATCCATAAGACTTGTTGAGCTCCTGAGAAGTATTTTTCATTTCAGATAAAAAAGCTAAATCACCTAAAATAATTTCGTCATTCCACACCCCATTATTTAAATTGAGTAAGCCAAATCTGGCCATACTTCGGGCTGTGCTAAAATAGACGTTGTTCAAACCATTGGTGGATAACCAAAATCCATTCATACCGATTCTATTTCTAAGATTGGTATTGAAAAAAGAACTAAAAGTAGTACCTCCGGCTTCGCTTACAACACTTTCTAATAAAGTATAAGGCCCATTGTGATAGGCCCATCTGGTACCTGCATCGGCTTCATATTCCAGGCAAGCTGCAGTAACACAATCAAATGCAGTATCCTTCAGGCCACTTGTCATGGTCAATTGATTCCATATAGTAATCAAATTTTCTTTGTCTGCAGGAGCGGAGGTCCAGCCTTCACCCAGGTAATCGGAAGTTTTATCATTCAGATCCAGCAATTGCTTTTCTTGTGCAATACCAACTGTGAAGGCCGTTAGGGTTTTGCCTGCCGATGCCCAATACCAAAGGCTATCCTTTTCAAAAGTTCCGAAGTATTCCTCCATGGCAATTTTGCCGTCTTTTACAATTAGAAATGCCTTGGTATCCTTTTCCTGAAGAAAATCAATCAACGCCTGTTTGTTATTTGTATTCCAGCCTAATTCTTCGGGGCTTATTGTTGCCCAATCATCAGAAGTGTTGCTGGGAAAATATAAGCTTAGATTCGGATTTTCTTCTGAATCTATCAGGTCATCTGAATTGTTTGAACATGCCAGACAACCAAGGATTAAGAATACAATATAAAGTCCATTAATGATACGTTTCATTTGGGTTAAATTTCAATTTAGACATACAATACATCTAAAGGTTTAACGCTGAAACAGAAGATTTCGTCTTAAAAGATGGCTCTTCCTACATTGTATTGTATTTTTGCACGGCTAAAGAAAACCCATGCGAACAAAATCAGTAAAGAAGAATAGGATAAATGTTGTAACCCTGGGGTGTTCCAAAAATGTTTACGACTCTGAAGTTCTTATGGGACAACTCCGGGCGAATGATAAAGATGTGGTACATGAAGAGGAAGGGAATATAGTCGTAATAAACACCTGTGGGTTTATTGCTAATGCGAAGGAGGAAAGTGTGAATACCATTTTGGAATATGTAGATAAAAAGCAGTCAGGGGAAATAGATAAGGTTTTTGTGACAGGATGCCTTAGTGAGCGCTATAAACCGGATCTGGAAAAGGAAATACCTAATGTCGATGAATATTTTGGGACCAGTGACCTGCCTAATTTGCTAAAGGCCCTCGGTGCTGATTATAAACACGAATTAATTGGGGAAAGATTAACCACCACTCCAAAAAATTACGCCTATTTAAAAATCGCAGAAGGATGTGACAGGCCTTGTTCTTTTTGTGCCATTCCGTTAATGAGGGGCAAACACAGAAGTAAGCCCGTTGAAGAATTGGTGCTGGAATCTCAAAAGCTGGCATCTAAAGGTGTAAAAGAGCTGATACTTATTGCTCAGGACCTGACTTACTACGGACTCGATCTTTATAAGAAAAGAAACCTTGCCGAATTATTAAAAGAACTTGCCAGGGTAGAAGGGATAGAATGGATTCGCCTTCACTATGCATTTCCAACAGGTTTTCCAATGGATGTCCTGGAGGTGATGAAAGAAGAACCAAAAATATGTAAGTACCTGGATATCCCATTACAGCATATCTCAGATCCCATCCTTAAAAGTATGCGGAGGGGAACCACCAAGGCCAAAACCACAGCGCTTATAAAGGATTTTAGGCAAATTGTACCGGATATGGCCATCCGAACAACACTCATCGTTGGTTACCCGGGAGAGACGGAGGAAGATTTCCAGACCTTAAAGGAATGGGTAAAAGAAATGCAATTTGAACGCCTGGGTTGTTTTACCTATAGCCATGAAGAAAACACTCATGCCTATAAACTCGAAGATGACGTTCCGGAAGAAGTGAAACAGAATAGGGCTAATGAGATAATGGAGCTTCAATCCGGTATATCCTGGCAATTAAATCAGGAGAAAATAGGTAAAACATTTCGTTGTATTATTGATCGCAAGGAAGGGAATTATTTTGTAGGGAGGACAGAATACGATTCTCCCGATGTGGATAATGAAGTGTTGGTAGATGCCAGGATCTTTTATGTAAAAATAGGCGACTTTACAGAACTTGAAATTACAGATGCTTCGGACTTTGACCTTTATGGAAAACCTGTCAAGTTGATAGTTTAATGATGTTTGAAGCAAATTCTAAAAACCCCTTCTATTCAACCTATTTTAAAGTAGCACATTGGAAATCAGGTTTTCAACTGTAGGATGGTCATTTCCCCCGGCTGGTTCAATCGTAATATTGAAAGATTCGGCCCTATCGATATATTTCACAGGAATCAAATCGGCGTCTGCCGGTAAAAGGCCCATATTTATCATTACGCCATCCACATCAGCCCACATCTGATACGTTTTGTCTTCCTCCAGCGGAGGAAGGCCCTGAGAATTGACAAGGACACTCCTGGTTTCATGATTTACGTAGGCCACAGCTCTTGACTCGGGAAGTGTCTGATTTCCTTTTAGTAATAATGGAATTACATTGCGATTATTAATCATACTATAACGTTGCGTAGTGACCTCGATATTTTGTTCCAGAATCATCAATCGTTCCTGCATGGCAATCGTCTGCTCCTGCAAAGAAATTAAATTTTCTTCAGAAGCCTGCCATCGATTGTACAACCAAAATGAACTTATAGCAAAAAGAAAGGCGAGGCTTGCTGCTACAGCAAGACGACCAGATCTAAAAATATTCCTTTTTTCAAAAGGTGTAATATCCCTGATTTGGATATTTTCTTTTGTTGATTCCACAGAACTCTTCAAAGCCTTTTTAACTTTTTCAGGGGGTGGAATCGCATTCTCAAAGGCAATACTTTCAAATTCCTGTTCTATCTCATCAAATATGTTTCTTAAATCATCATCCTGGTTGAGTACCTTTTGAATGAGGATTTCCTGTTCATGTGAAAGTTCTCCTAAAAGATACTGCTCTAAGAGCCCGTCTTCTAATATCTTTTTCTTATCCATGTCCGCAAACGTTAATTACCAAAACAAGCATTAAAAGCTCAGCACGCTTTTCACGCAGTTTCAACAGGGCTTGTCTTATATATGATTTGAATGATCCTAACGGCACGTTCATTTCTTTATGGGCCTCCTGATGAGTCAGTCCTTTAAAGTAGACCAAATTAATTGCCTGTTGATGCTGAGGTTCCAACTGTGCAAGTATTCCGTTCAAATTAGAATAATCTTTTATTTCCAGTTGCACATTCTTATTTTCATATACACTTAAATCATCTGTTTGGATGAGAGGCGAAGATTTTCTAAGGGAATTTAAGGTGGTATTTTTTGCGATTCGATATGCCCAAGTGTAAAACTTTCCTTTTTCAGAATCGTAATTACCTATGTTTTGCCAAATTTTTATAAAACTTTCCTGTAATAGATCCTGAGCCAGATCTTCATCTCTGCACATCCTGAGGATCACTCCATAAAGCGCCCCGGAATACTTGTCATATAGGAGGTACAATGCATTCTTATCCCCATTGAGAAGTCGGTTTATATACTCAGTGTCTTTAGAGTCTGCTGCCATATACTTATGTTAAAGATATGATAAAAAATTACTTACCTCATCCATGACTATCTCTGATGTGTATTTAACAATGCAAAGTGCAAATAAATAATTAGTATTAATTAATCTTTAAACAAAACATGAAAAAAATTTTCTTAATTCTTTCAACCGTAGCTTTGGTGTTTACCACACAAACTACCACAGCTCAAAACAATTCTATGAACATTGTGGATATCGCGGTATCTGTAGATGATTTCTCAACCCTCGTAAGCGCTTTAAAAGCTGCAGACCTGGTAACTGCTCTTCAGGGCGATGGACCTTTTACCGTATTTGCCCCTGTAAACTCAGGTTTCGCTAAAATTGATTCAAATGCGCTGAATGCCCTGTTAGCTCCTGAAAACAAAGAAAAATTATCTGCCATTTTAACTTATCATGTAGTAGCTGGAGAAGTTGATGCCGCCGCTGTTGGTGCCGCTTTAGAGGCAGGAAATGGTAAAGCCGAATTAAAAACCCTGAACGGCAAAATGCTTACTGCGGTTGCAAAAGATGGCGGGATTTATCTTATGGATCAGAGTGGAAATTACAGTAAGATCACAAAAACAGATGTTATGGCTTCCAATGGGGTCATCCATATCATTGAAGATGTTGTTATGCCCTAATTTAATGTGGTTATAAAGCTAAAGCACCGTTTTTACGGTGCTTTTTTTCTTTCCAGTTCATAGTTGTAAAATTCCCTGCCAAGTGCGGCTAAAAAAGGGAGGCCAATATCATCATATTCATACTTGTCGTCATTGAAAATACCATCTTTATTGACCAATATCGTTGCGGCAAGAATAAATTCTATTTTATTCTTCTCATCGACTATATATGCGCAATCGGTTAAAGTCCCGTAGGCGAACCCCACCTTGTTGTAGATTTTGATATGTTCAGGTATATTTTCCTTGGAATCCCCGTAAATAAAAAATTTACAATAACCATCATAGTATTCCTGCGGGTCATAGCCTGCATCTTTTGGCAGGGTATGCATGGCGGTTAAAAGGAACTCTCTTTGATCTTCACTAAGGTTAAACCTTTCCTTTTCGCTGTATAACTGCGGAAATATTATTCGTTTTAAAACTTCTTGTTGCGCATTTAAAGGGTAATAGTTCTTATAGCTGAAATCAAAAGGGTCAAGGTGCAATGAATCATCTTCGTAATAACCGGTTCCTTTTTTTATTCCCTCTAAATTTAGGGACAAAGGTGGTGTATTTATAATAGGTGCCAATGTCCCGGTAGTACTGTCATTTATATATAGAACAAGTGGAGTGGTAGTTACTTCATCAGAATGTACACCAAGTCTGTGCGAAATTCTCACAGGATTGATGCCTTTGTCTGCCAGTCTGGAATTAATATCATCCTGTCCCTGGAATTCAATTAATCTGTTGTTGGCATGGTTATCACTTACAGTCAAAATTTTGACAATGTCTTCTGCAAAAGTGTTTTCCACGGAATCACCTTCAACATAGTATCTGATATTCCTGTTTAAAGTATCCGTATAATTTAACTTCTCCAGTGCAAGTATGGCAATGGGAAGCTTAACAGTACTGGCGGGATAAAAATAATTCCTGTCATCGACCTGAAACTTATAATCGGTGAGTATGATACTGTCTTTAATACGATCTATACGGGTATAAATTATCTGGATTTCATATTGATCCAAACTATCAACCACTTTTCTGATTGATGTGTTTGGGGACGCCAAAACCAGGTCCATTGGGTTTTTTTCTTCGCTCGTGGTCTTACATCCAAGTGCTAATAGGGATAAGGCAAGAATTGTCAGTTTTAAGGCTTTCAATAGTAAGTTTACATTAAGTTAGTTCTGTTCTTCCGAATAAACTTCACCCCTGTGGGGAATGAGGGCATCTCGTACCTCTGGCATATTAACTTCTTCTACAACCATATAGGCTATGCTGTGCATTGAACTTAATTCTGTATTACCAGTAATTTTTAGCGATAATTTTTCGGCTTCAATATATTCTCTTAAATGCCTTTCGTGGTGTTTGGCAATCTCCTTTGCTGTAGGTCCTCTGAAATCCCAGATTAGTTTAATTTTTCTGCTCACGCTTTTTTTTATTTGTTTGCCGGGATACCTTAATCAGCAAATGCAATAAAATCCCGGAAATTTATTACAAACTTCTTTTTTAAATGTTATGAACATTTGTTTATACCATGACAACCCTGGTAGCCTTTATTTTTTTCCCATGATCATACAATTTTCAACAAACTCGTCTAAGGGTAACCGCACAGCTATTTCAGCATTATTTATCGCGCTGTTTAGGTCGTTTGTACGACTAATGTACTAAATAAAAATATGGAGGTACTAAAAATCTGTTAATCCACATTACTATTACTTGTACAGCAGGATTGAATTCTTATTTTTGTCGAATGCATTTTTTAAAACAACCTGGAAAAAGTAAAGCAGTTTATTTGGGTACCTTTGCCTTGGTTTTCTTTTTGCTATCCTGTAATTCATTTTTGAAGAATGATATAAATGAAGAACCCCTTGCCCGGGTTGGTGACACCTATTTGTATTGGGATGAAGTACAGGTTGTGCTTGGTGAAAATATCACGGAACAGGATAGTGCCTCTCTGGTTACGAATTACATAAATAACTGGGCAACAAAACAAATACTTTTGGAAAAGGCTAAAATTAACTTACCCGATGAAAAAATAGCCGAATTTGAGCAATTGGTAGCTAATTACCGTAAAGACCTTTATACCAGAGCCTATAAGGAAGCTTTGGTAAATCAGGCTGAGGATACTACAATCTCACAGGGAGAATTAAACAGGTTTTATGAGGATGAGAGGGAGAATTTTAAGCTCAAGGAAAAAATCATTAAACTCAGGTTTATTCAATTACCTGTTCAATTCCTTAATAGAAAGGAAGTAACCGAGAGCTTAAAGAGATTTAATCAGGAAGATATAAGGTATCTTGATTCTATAGGGGTGCAATTTCAAAAATTAAATTTTAACGACTCACTTTGGGTACCTGTATCCCGGGTGATTGAAGAAATACCCCCCTTAAACAATGATAATGAGGAGCGATACTTAAAAAAATCACAATTTTTTGAATTAGAGGATGCAATGGGGGTATATTTGGCAAATGTAAATGACGTGCTTGACGTTAATGAATTTGCGCCACTCTCTTATATTGAGTCTACCATAAGACAGGTGCTTCTTAACCGAAGAAAATTAGAATATATACGAAAACTGGAAACAGAAATTATTGATGAAGCAACCAAGGAAAAAGTATTTGAAGTCTATGAAAAACAGGAATAATATACTTAGTATTCTTTGCCTTTTTATTGTTTTTGTAAGCGTAAAGGCCCAGGAAAATGATTCTATTCCGGATACTCTATTAGAACAGCCACTACCTGTTATGGTAGCCGATGTTGATGTTAAAAAAGACACCGTAAATAATTTTAAAAGAATAAAATTAGATGGGATTTCAGCCGTAGTTGGCGATTACCTGATCCTGGATTCCGATATTGAAAAAACAATGATAGACCTTCGTAGCCAGGGTGCTTCAATGGAGGATATTACTCACTGCGGTTTATTGGGGAAATTAATGGAGGACCGTCTTTATGCACATCAGGCAGTACAGGATAGTATTTTGGTATCCGATGATGAAGTGAATGGTACCAGTGACCGTCAAATGCAGCAATTGATACAACAGGTGGGTTCCATAGAAAAAGTCCTGCAATTTTACAATAAAGAAAGCGTAGAAGATTTTCGGGAAGAATTGTATAATATTAATAAGCTGCGTATGCTTTCTGAGAAAATGCAACAAAAAATTGTTAGTGAGATAGAAGTTACCCCCGAAGAGGTCAGGCAATTTTTTAATAAAATTCCTGCTGATGAAAAACCTGTTTTTGGAGCAGAACTTGAAATTTCGCAAATAGTTAAGATTCCTGAAATACCGGAAGAGGAAAAACAAAAAACAATTAATAAGTTGAAGGAAATTAAGGCAGATTGTGAAGATAATGAAGCCAGTTTTAGTGTAAAGGCAATTTTGTATTCACAGGATCCCGGTTCCAAATCCAAGGGTGGATTTTATAGCATGACGAGGGAGACACCCTTTGTAAAGGAATTTAAGGATGTTGCTTTTGGCTTGAGACAGGGAGAAATTTCAGAACCTTTTGAAACCGTTTTTGGGTACCATATAATCTATATTGAAAAAATAAGAGGGCAGGAACTGGACTTACGCCATATTTTGATGCAACCGGAAATTCCTCAAGCTTCTATTGAAAAAGCCAGAGTAGAGCTGGATTCAATAAGAAAGCAAATTATTGAAGGGAAATATACTTTTGCGGAGGCAGCACTGAATTTCTCAGACGAAAAAGAAACCAAGTTTGACGGAGGATTATTAAGAAATCCTATAAATTTTGATTCCCGATTTGAACTTACTAAGATGGATCCTTCACTTTACAATCAGGTCAGGAACCTAAAGGATAATGAAATTTCCCAGCCTACGCTGGAGCAGGATCAAAGCGGAGGCCTTCCCAAGTATAAAATTTTAATGGTTAGTAACAGATATGATGAGCATGAGGCAGACTTTGCCAAAGATTATATTAAAATACAGGAACTTGCCTTGAGAGATAAGCAGTTCACCACTATTAGGAAATGGTTGAACGATCATATTGCAGATACTTATGTTAGCGTTAGCAGCGAAAACATCGGTTGTGATTTTGCGAATAAATGGGTAAAAGAATAGCGGTATGTCAGACGTTACCGCCATCAATAACCTGGTCGCCAAGCATAAGGCTTTAAGAAAAGAAATAGCCAAGGTAATAGTTGGTCAGGATGTGGTTATAGACCAAATCCTTTTATCTATCTATACAGGAGGTCATTCATTGCTCATTGGAGTTCCCGGTTTGGCGAAGACTTTAATGGTAAACACAATTGCCCGTACTTTGGGGCTTGACTTTAAAAGGATACAGTTTACCCCCGACCTGATGCCCAGTGATATTTTGGGAAGCGAGATATTGGATCAAAACAGAAATTTTAAATTTATTAAAGGTCCTGTTTTTGCTAATATAATTCTTGCCGATGAGATAAACAGAACACCTCCCAAAACGCAAGCTGCACTTTTGGAAGCAATGCAGGAAAGAGCCGTGACCATAACAGGTGTGCAACATAAACTTTCAAGGCCTTATTTTGTCCTTGCCACACAAAACCCCATAGAACAGGAAGGTACTTATCCTCTTCCGGAAGCACAGCTTGATCGTTTTATGTTTGCGATAGAACTAAAATATCCTTCTGTGGAGGAAGAAATCCAGGTAGTAAAAACAACTACGAATGATGAATCCCCTGAAGTGGATTCCTTATTTAATGCCGAAGAGATTTTAGAAGTTCAGCATTTAGTCAGAAGGATACCTGTGCCGGATAATGTAGTGGATTATGCTGTAAAATTAGTGAGCAGTACCAGACCTGGACTGGAGACATCTTCAGATTACGTCAAACAATACCTGGATTGGGGCGCAGGTCCACGCGCTTCCCAAAACCTCATATTGGGGGCCAAGGCACACGCTGCAATCCATGGCAAATTCTCTCCGGATATAGAAGATGTGCAGGCTGTGGCCATGGGAATTCTCAGACACAGGATAATTAAGAATTACAAAGCAGAGGCAGAAGGTATCTCAGAGGAAGATATCATAAATAAACTTCTTTGATATCTTATCATTGACATTCTATAGAAGGGCATGGGATCATTATTCGCAGAATTCTGAACATTAAAGATGTTCAGGCCTTCCTATCCCTCCGAACTTTGTTTGTAAATCTTACAATTTGTTAAAGCAAAAGATAGTTACAGGGATTGTGGTAGAGGCAACAGACATAAGTCAGAGGCAGCTGAAGTGTGCGGAAAAGCGACAAAATATGGTTTACAAAAGGAAAAACCGGCCAAACGGGATTTAAAAATTATCAATTTGATTTCATCACAGTAGCAAGGGCAATCCACTGGTTTGATTTGGAAGAATTTAATTCTGAAGTGTTAAGAGTTGCCAAAACCGATCTTATGGGCACATTTAAAATGTAATCCTATTGAAAAATTTCTTTTGCCCCTTGTATTTTACTAATTTTGCGGAATTAATTTAACAGAAAAACTCAAAATAATGGCATTTGATATTGACATGATAAAAGGAGTTTACGCGAATATTGCGGAACGAATTGACAGGGCCCGTGATATAGTTGGCAGACCCTTAACACTCTCAGAGAAAATATTGTACGCCCATCTTTGGGAAGGCAATCCAACAAAAGCTTTTAGAAGAGGTAAGGATTATGTGGATTTTGCGCCGGATAGAGTGGCATGTCAGGACGCAACTGCTCAGATGGCACTTCTGCAATTTATGCAGGCTGGAAAACCCAAAGTTGCAGTTCCAACTACTGTTCATTGCGATCATCTAATCCAGGCTAAAAGTGGTGCAGCTATTGATTTAAAAACTGCGAATAGCACAAGTGCCGAGGTATTTAATTTTTTGGAATCGGTTTCTAACAAGTACGGTATAGGCTTTTGGAAGCCTGGAGCAGGTATTATTCATCAGGTGGTTTTGGAGAACTATGCTTTTCCCGGCGGTATGATGATAGGTACTGACTCCCATACGGTAAATGCAGGTGGTTTAGGGATGCTTGCCATTGGGGTTGGTGGTGCAGATGCGGTTGATGTCATGGCAGGTATGGCCTGGGAGCTTAAATTCCCAAAATTAATAGGGGTTAAGCTTACTGGTAATATTTCTGGCTGGACTTCCGCTAAAGATGTGATCTTAAAAGTTGCCGGTATACTGACCGTAAAAGGAGGAACCGGTGCCATAGTGGAATATTTTGGTGAAGGCGCTAAGAATCTTTCGTGTACCGGCAAAGGGACAATATGTAATATGGGAGCCGAAATAGGAGCTACAACGTCCACATTTGGGTATGATGCATCAATGGAGAGATATCTCCGTGCAACAGATAGAAGTGTTATAGCGGATGCGGCAAATGAGGTAAAGGAATACCTGACAGCGGATCCTGAGGTCTATGAATCCCCTGAAAAGTACTTCGATGAACTAATTGAGATAAATTTAAGTGAATTAAGACCACATCTAAATGGTCCTTTTACACCAGATTTGGCAACTCCGGTTGGAGAATTAGGCCCTAAAGCCAGTGCAAATGGCTGGCCTATTCAGGTTGATTGGGGGCTTATTGGGTCCTGTACCAATTCTTCTTATGAAGATCTTACCCGGGCTGCATCAATTGCCAAACAGGCCGTGGACAATAAAATTAAACCAAAATCAGATTTTGGAATTAACCCGGGATCAGAACAAATCAGATATACAGCGGAGCGTGATGGATTGTTGCAGATTTTTGAAAACCTTGGAGCAACCATTTTTACCAATGCCTGCGGACCTTGTATTGGACAGTGGGACAGAAGTGATCTCAAAGGAGATGAGAAAAACACTATTGTACATTCTTTCAACAGGAACTTTTCAAAAAGGGCAGATGGTAACCCCAATACACATGCCTTTGTGGGTTCTCCTGAAATGGTAGCTGCTATTGCACTTTCCGGAAGATTGGATTTTGACCCTATGAACGACACATTAATTAATGAAGATGGAGAGGAAATCAAATTAAAAGAACCACAGGGTATTGAATTACCCCCAAAAGGATTTGAGGTAGATGATGCAGGGTACCTGGCTCCCGATGAAGATGGCAGTGGGGTTGAGGTAATCGTGGCAAAAAATTCTGAAAGGTTGCAGGTTCTGGAGCCTTTTGTGCCAATTTCAGACGATAGCCTCCAAAACATGAAGCTGCTTATTAAAGCATTTGGTAAATGCACCACAGATCATATTTCAATGGCCGGTCCATGGCTCAGATATAGGGGACACCTGGATAATATAGCTAACAATACACTGATAGGTGCTGTCAATGCCTATAATAAAAAGACCAATTTTGTAAAGAATCAATTAACTGGAGAATATGCAGGTGTTCCGGATACACAGAGAGCTTACAAAGCTAAAGGGATCAGGACTATTGTAGTTGGCGACCACAATTATGGTGAAGGTTCTTCTCGTGAACATGCAGCCATGCAACCAAGGCATTTGGGGGTTGCGGCAGTATTGGTAAAATCATTTGCCCGGATTCACGAAACCAATCTTAAAAAGCAGGGGATGTTAGCACTGACTTTTGCCAATGAATCTGATTATGACCTTATAAGGGAAGACGATACCTTTAATTTTATTGATATTAAGGAATTTTCTCCGGAGAAGCCATTAACAATTGAAGTCGTACATTCAGATGGAACAAAGGATTTAATTATTGCGAAACACACGTATAATCTGCAGCAGATTGAATGGTTTCGAGAAGGTTCTGCTCTGAATGTCATTAAGAAGGAAAATGCAGCCTGATTTACTTCATAATTAAAGTAAAATAACTCCCGATATTCCTCGGGAGTTATTTAGTTTTGATAAAACCACATTAAAATGAAAATAAGTAAGAAAACCATAATTAATATCGTCTTCATGGCTTTCGTGCTTTCTTTTTTTGTGACTCCAATGGGCTATCATGGTAAAATTTTACTGAACCGAATATTTTCTTTTAAACCACATCTTATTGAGACTGCGAAGCAGCAACAGATTCCGGACTACAATTGGAAGTTAAAAAATACCGAATGGGAGTTCTTTAATTTTGAAAAATCTAAAGGGAATGTTGTTTTTATTAATTTCTGGGCTTCATGGCGTTTGCCATGCGCTGCAGAACTTAAAAGTATCCAGAATCTTTATGATATATATAAGGATAAGGTAGATTTTTATATCATTACTGATGAAGAGAAACTTCCGGTTGAAGAGTTCATGAAAGAAAATGATTTTACTTTTCCGGTAACATACCTAATTATTGGTGAGAGATCTCCCTTGGAAATTCATGAACCTCCATCATCATATATTATAGATAAAAAAGGATATATATGGGTTGAACAAGAAGGAATTGCTGATTGGGATAACAAAAGGATCTATAATCTTCTCAATGAATTAACAAATTAGAAGTGAAATTAAAAAAAACACATTTAATTAATATTGCCATTATTTTGGCATTGGGACTATATTTATTTACGCCAATAGGTTTTCACGCTAAAGTATATCTCAATAAATTAATAGCTCATAATCCGGTACCTGTTGCAGAGAGGGAACAACTCTTTTTGGAGGATTATGACTATAAACTTTTGGATATAAAAGGCGAAAAGGCGAATCTGGAAGATTCCAAAGGAGAGGTTGTATTTATCAATTTCTGGGCTACCTGGTGTCCTCCTTGTGTTGCAGAAATGCCCGATTTGCAGCTTTTACACGACTCCTACAGGGACAGAGTAAGCTTCTTCTTTATTGCCAGGGATAAAAAAGATAAGGTGACAAATTTTATGGTAAAGAAAAATTATAATTTACCTGTCTATTTTGAATCTGGATTTACGCCTAAAACCCTTTATTCCGGAGCTTATCCCACTACATTCATTATTGATAAAAAAGGAAATATTGTTGTGGCAGAAACAGGATCTGCGGATTGGAATGACAAGAGCGTACATACCCTGCTAGACAGTCTATTAAATCAATAGAAAGATTACCGCTATCCCCGCGAGGTTAATCCTGTAGGATTGAAGGACAATGCCTTTATTTCTTAAAATACTTAAAAGGAACAATCAGCATACCAAAACATTCTCCATCTTCTTTACCGATATGTTTATGATGCATTTTATGAGCGCGGCGCACACCTCTGGCATACCAGTTATTGGCATTTCTAAACATTTTAAATCGTTGATGAATAAAAATATCATGAACCATAAAGTAAGTCGCACCATAGGCCATAATACCAAATCCCAAAGGCCAACCGTACCAGAAGGTGGTATATGTTGCCAGATAGAAGAAAGTCATGCTTACAACCGCATAAAAAATAAAGAAAGCATCATTTCGTTCAAACCAGGAACCATGATCTTTTTTATGATGATCACTATGCAAGTTCCATAAAAAACCATGCATTATGTATTTGTGCGTAAACCAGGCCATAAACTCCATAAAGCCAAAAGTAGCCAGGAAAATAAGGATCCAAATTAAAATTTTCATGCTAATATAAATTGAGTTTGTAATTGACATAGGACTTTGCCAGAAGTCCGAATTTTTGATAATTAGCCACACGTATTCTGGTGTTTTTAATCTCCATTGAAGGAGTTTTTTGAAGCTTACGCAATAGTTTATAATAATATTTATAAGCAGTATAAACTCCAAATTTTGCTTCAGGGGGAAGTTGAACTATTCCCTCATATCCCAATTTAAAATCTCCTTTTATCTCCTCAATAATCCTTTGTTTGGATATTTCATCTAATTCCAGGAGGTTCGTATTTGGAAAGTAAGAACGATTTAAATGCTCGTAATCGGCCTTGAGGTCTCTGAGAAAGTTAACCTTTTGAAACGCTGACCCTAAAGCCATGGCAGAATCTTTTAGTGTTTCATAGCGTTCATCATCGCCTTTTACAAAAACACGAAGACACATCAGGCCAACAACGTCTGCAGATCCATAAATGTATTCATTATATTCTTCTTCCGTACTATAAACGTTCTTATTAAGATCCATGCGCATACTTTTCATAAACGAATTAACCAAGTGACTTGGAATGTTGTATTTATGATAGGTGTGCTGAAAAGCGTTTAAAATGGGATTGAGGCTTATTTTGTCTTTTATTGTTGACTCCAGGTCTTCCTCAAATCTGTTGAATAGCGCTTCCTTGTCAAAGTCATGGAAAGCGTCAACTATTTCGTCGGCACATCGAACAAAACCATAGATGTTGTAAATATCGCTTCTTATGGAGGAGGCTAACATTTTTGTAGCTAGTGAAAAAGAAGTGCTGTAAGATTGAGTTACAATTTTACTGCATTCTAAGGAAACATGGTCAAAAATAGCTTTCATCTACTAATATTAAATATTTTTCTCCATTAATTCAGACACTAATTTTCCTGAAATTAAAGAAGGAGGAACTCCGGGCCCAGGCACTGTTAATTGCCCGGTAAAAAATAGATTATCAATTTTTTTACTCTTCAATCCTGGTCTGAGAAAAGCTGTTTGTGATAATGTATTTGCCATTCCATAAGCATTTCCCTTATAAGAATTATACTGTTCTTTAAAGTCATTGACACAGAAAGACTTTTTAAATATAATATTATTTTCTACACTCTGACCTGTGCGCGTCTGGAATCTGTTCAATATAATGTCGAAATATTGGTCCCGAAGTTCAGGCGTGTCTTCCAATCCTGGGGCTAGTGGAATCAGGAAAAAGCCGGTTTCATTGTTTTTGGGTGCCATACTTACATCTGTTACTGAAGGAAAATTCGCATAGAACAAAGGCCTGGTTGGCCACTTTGGGTGATCATAAATTTCAGAGGCATGCTGACCAAAATCAGTGTCAAAAAATAAATTATGATGTTCAATATTCTGTAATTTCTTATCAAACCCAATAAAAAACAGCAAAGAGGAAGGTGCAAAGGTCTTACTTTCCCAATACTTTTCAGAATATTGCCTGTTAGCGCTATCCAATAAAGTTTCAGTATGATGGTAATCGGCGCCACTTAATACCATATCTGCTTCTATTATTTCAGAATTCACTAATATCCCGGCGGCCTTCCCTTTTTTAACAATGATTTTCTCTACAGTACTATCTGTGTGAATTATGACTCCTAACTCCTGGGCCAGATTTTTCATTGCTTTGATTATCTGGTACATTCCTCCCCTGGGATGCCAGGTTCCAAGTCCAAAATCTGCAAAATTCATAAAACTATAGAAAGCCGGAGTTTTACTGGGTTTTGCACCAAGAAATAAGACCGGAAATTCAAGCGTGGAAATGAGCTTCGGGTTTTTAAAGTTTTTTCGAACTTCCTGACTTATAGTTTTAAAGAACTGGTCCAGTCTAATTATCGTATCCTTAGTCACCAACTCTAAAGGTGAAACCCCTGGTCGATAAACAATTTCATTGATGGCTATATCATAATTTTTTTGGGCCTTGGAGATAAATTTTTTAAGATGTATTGAGCTGCCTTTTTCAATTCGTTCAAATTCTTCACTAATTTTATCCATACAATCCCCAATTGTTATTATATCATCTTCAAAGAAGATTTTATAAGCGGGACTTAATTTATCTAATTGATAATAGTCCGAGGTTAGTTTACCAAAATCTGCAAAGAAACGATCAAAAATATCCGGCATCCAATACCAGCTTGGCCCTATATCAAATGTAAATCCATCAGTAATTAGCTGCCTTGCTCTTCCTCCAACAGTATCGTTTTTTTCAAACAGACTCACATGAAACCCTTTTTTTGCCAGATAGCAGGAGGCAGAAAGGGATGAAAACCCCGATCCTATGATTGCAACTTTTTTCTTGTTCGTATTCATGATTTAACGGATAATGGAAACCTACAATGCATTGGATAATTGTTCGGCGGATTCAAAGGTACGAATGTGTGGAGGAAGTTTTTCTTTGTTCAGGTGCTGAATTTGTCTGCCTAAAATCCACAATTTTGAATTGCTCTTTTTTGTAATTTTTGTAAAGTCATCAATATACTTCCCTAATCTTTCTTTTGTCGGAACCACGGTAAAGTAAGATAAGTAATGTATGTTGTCATAATAAGTTTGCAGGTCTGCCAGATTTTCTAAAGGCATCGTCTGTCCCAGATAAATAGTCTTATATCCGCGGAGAATAATTTCATAATTAATAAACAACAGGCCAATTTCATGGATTTCATTTTCAGGAAGAAAAAGGACGAATACCTTATCCGATTGAGTAGGTTCCATCAGCAGTAATTTCTCCGTACTCGTGTAAATTTTCTGTTTAATTAAATTTGTAATAAAATGTTCGTGTGCCGGACTAATGGTATCTGTCTGCCATAGTAGCCCAAGTTCATTTAATAAAGGAATAAAGAATTCCCAAAAAATATCCCGAAAAGACTTTTCTGCAAGCAGGCTGTTATAGGTGTTATGGAACAATGCCAGGTCAAAGTTTATCATGGATAATTTAAAGGCATTGATGGCATGATTTTTAGTGCTGTTTTTGGCCACTATCTCCCTGACGATTACAGGAATATCTGTTTCTGGTATTTTAGCGATTTTAGATATTTTATAGCCATTGTTGTAGAGAAGAGTAATATTCAATAATTTCTGAAGACTTGCCAGGCTATAGGTCCTGATGTTGGTATTTGTGCGCTCAGGGGAGAGTAACTCATATCTTTTTTCCCAGATTCGAATGGTATGTGCTTTAATTCCGGATAGGTTTTCTAAATCCCGGATACTAAAAAACCTTTTGACATTGTTCATTAATTACAAATAATAGTTAAACAAATTTACAATATTTAATATAGAAGATTTTATGCGTTACGTTAATTTTTTACCAAGTAATCGGTAAAGAAATCAATTTATTTAGTTTACGGCATCAAAACTTAAAATTTTCTGTTATAAATGGATATATTTAGACTCGCTAATCAAAAAATATTATGTCAAAAAAAATTACCCAAACCAGAAAGCAATTTTTAAAGAAAATTGGAGCAGGAACTTTGGCTTTGGCAAGTACCCCGGTAATTATAGGTGCAGGATCAAAGCCTCATATTTCATATTTGAGCAGGAAAAAATACGGTGCGAACAGCAATTTGCAAATCGCATTAATAGGTGCAGGGGGTATGGGATCGGAGGATACGTATACGGCGTTAAAACACGATGGAGTAAAATTGGTTGCTGTTTGTGATTTGTATGATGGTCATCTTGAAAGAGCCAGGGATAGGTGGGGGAAAGAAATATTCACTACTAAACAGTATAAAGAAGTATTGGCCAGAAAAGATGTGGATGCTGTTATCATTGGCACCCCGGATCATTGGCATAAACAAATTTCTATAGATGCTATGCGGGCAGGTAAACACGTTTATTGTGAAAAGCCAATGGTCCATTCCCTGGATGAGGGTCATGACGTCATAAAAGCACAAAAAGAAACGGGGATGGTATTCCAGGTGGGTAGTCAGGGGATGTCTTCGCTTGGAAATGAAAAGGCCAAAGAACTGCTTGCACAGGGTGCAATTGGGGATATAAATTATGCCGAAGGTTTTTGGGCCAGAAGAAGTCCTACTGGTGCCTGGCAATATACTATTCCTGAGGATGCCTCTACAAAAACCGTAGATTGGGATACATTTTTAATGAATACAAATAAACGACCTTTTGATGCCACACGGTTTTTCAGATGGCGTAATTATAAAGACTACGGTACTGGAATGTCTGGAGATCTGTTCGTACATCTTTTTTCAAGCCTTCACTTTATCACCAACTCCAAAGGCCCAAATCAAATATATTCTTCAGGAGGATTGCGTTACTGGAAAGACGGCAGGGAAGTACCAGATGTACTCCTGGGTGTATTTGATTATCCTGATTCTGAAGAACATCCTCCATTTAACCTTTCACTGAGATGTAATTTTGTTGACGGTACTTCCGGTACAACTTATCTGAGAATTGTGGGTAGCGAGGGTTCAATGGATGTGCAATGGGAAAAGGTAATATTGAGAAGAAATAATGAGCAATTTGACAATGATCCATTTTTAAAAGCCAAGGCATCGCAAACCGGAATAACTGACACAAGAGTGAAGATGCTTCCTCAGGAAGAAATTGTTTTTGAGGCTGAAGAAGGTTATAAAGGTGCCCATTACGATCATTTTTCTAATTGGTTCAATGCTATCAGAGGAGGTAAAGCGGTAGCTGAAGATGCGGTGTTTGGTTATCGGGCAGCTGCCCCAGCTTTGGCCTGCAACGATAGTTATTTTTTAGACAAAGCAATAAAATGGGATCCTGTTGGGATGAAATTAATTTAAATTTGAATACTATGAAATTACAATTAGCAATATTAGGTTTGGTGCTTTTAACAGGTGCCTGCAAGAATGCAGAGAAGGACAAAGTGGAAATACCTGCCACAACAGAAATTCAAATGGAAACAAGTGAATGGGTTTCCCTTATGGATCCAACTGACTGGAGGGGTTACAACCTGGATTCCCTTCCGTCAAATTGGTCAATTAAAGATGGTGTAATTGAATGTTTTGGAGAAGCAGGAGATGTGGGAGGTGATATCATCAGTGTGGAAACATATGATAATTTTGAATTTGCTTTTGAATGGAAAATATCAAAAGGGGGTAATAGCGGTGCTTTTTATCATGTCGTAGAAGATACCATATATCATTCACCTTATGAAACCGGGCCGGAATACCAGATTTTGGATGATGTAGGTTTTGAAGAGCCGATTGAAGACTGGCAAAAAACCGGCGCCAATTATGCTATGCACATAGCCAATGAAAACAAAACCTTAAAACCTGTGGGTGAGTGGAATACCAGTCAGATAATTTTTAATAAAGGAAAGGTCCAACATTGGCTTAATGGTCAGAAAATTGTTGAATTTGATAAGAATTCGCCAGATTGGGAGGAAAAGCGCAATAGTGGTAAATGGAATGATTATCCTGATTACGGTAAAACCAATGATGGTTATTTAGCCCTGCAGGATCATGGTGCTGGGGTATGGTTTAGAAATGTGAGGGTAAGGAGATTATAAAATTCACCTATAAAGTAAAAACTGCTCCTGTTAAACCAGAAGCAGTTTTTTTGTGCCCACGACTGGATTCGAACCAGCACGTCCTTACGAACACTACCCCCTCAAGGTAGCATGTCTACCAATTTCACCACGTGGGCATTTTCCTAAAGCGGAGGTGCAAATATAACGAAGTATTTCTATTTTTAAAGATTATTCCGAAGTACCCGGCGCAACAAAATAGGACAATTAACAAAGCAACTTAAAGAAACTGGAGAAAGGGTGTGATAGACTACTAGGGTCTAAGAACATTCGGTAATTCTTCACTGTCTATTACGTATTCTGTTATTTTAAATACTTCTTTTCGGTTGGATCTGAAGAGTTTGACAAATTTGGAAATTTTATCTTCTAGCTCTTCATGATCTTTCAGAAATTGAGGGTTTGGGCTGTGAATCGGATTTTCTAATATCAGCGCCAGATTCCCCTGATGGGTAATTACATTTTGTATCAAATCAGTACTTTTTTTCCGAAGCTCAAAAAGATTTTTCTCTATTTCTTTTACCATAATTAGGTTTTCATTTTTGGTTATCCAAATAATGTACTTATTGATCAAATGATGTAAAAACTTCAGGTCGTCTTTATAAAAGTTGAGGTCGGACTTCCAATGGCCTGCAAGTATATAAAGTTCCTGCCAGTTCACCTCTCCAGCTTTATTTAGTTGTTTAGTTTTATTGTTGTTGTCCATGATAAATTCCCTTTTGGATTAGTACTTAAAAGTAGTTCAGATAAGGGTTTATTTTTATGATATTAGTCATGTCAGGCTTTTGTGACCAATGTCATGTTATTAAAATCTGAAATGAAGTAATTTGACTTAACCTTTTAACGATTTGTAATGGACACTATTCTATATGCCACAGATTGCAGTGAAAATTCGACCTCAACACTAAATTATGCTAAAACTCTCAGTGAAACATTAAATGCCAAACTGATTGTATTTCATATTTATGATATTCCACCTGTACGAACTTCAAGTATAAGGCCATCTGAACAATTACATAATATGGCTATAAGCGAACAAATAAAAATATTGGAAGATTATTGCCTTAAAAATCTAAATGAAAAATCTAAGTAAAAATGAACTGACTTATGAGGTAGCTCTAAATAATTCAATTAGCCAGGGAATCATAGACAAAATAAATAAGGAACATATTGATCTTCTTTTGATAGGTATGAAAGATGAACATTCTGCCAGAGGATTCTTTAGCGGGAATATTGCCCATAAATTAATAGCCAAAAATTTGTGTCCAATACTAATTATTCCTTCCGGCTATGGTTATAAAAACATTGAAAAGATCGTTTATGCCAGTGATTTTGAATCTTCGGATATCTTAGCCTTAGAAAAATTGTCGGCTATAGCTGAAATCTACAATGCAGAAATAGAAGTTGTACATATACCTAACGCCGGCGAATATGCGGCCATGCAACAGATGGAATGGTTTAAAGAATTATTGGAAGTTCAGATACCCTATAAAAAAATTAGTTTTCATATGTTACTTGCCAATAATGTTGAAGAGGGTTTAAGGTTGCATATAAAAGATGAGAATGCAGATCTTTTAGTGATGCTGGAGAGACAAAACAAGGGACTGTTTGCTACTCTTTTTAATAAGGATGTGGTTAAAAAAATGGAATCTCGGGTTACGATTCCCTTACTTTGTTATAATTCCATAAGCTGAATATGAACTTGTACAACTTAGCTCAGAATTTTCCCATCTTCCATTTCTATGATACGGTCTGTGCGTTCTGCAAAATCCAAATCATGTGTAACGATCAATAAAGAAAGCCCTTCTTCTTCCTTTAGCCTCTTAAATATTTGGAATACATTTTCAGCATTGTAACTGTCCAGATTACCTGTGGGCTCATCTCCCATCAAAATATCAGGGTTATTGATCAAAGCTCTTGCTATTGCTACGCGTTGTTTTTCGCCACCAGAAATACGAGAAGCCCTTTTTTTAGCCAATTGTCCAATATTGAGCATATTCAATTTTTCCATGGCATCATGTTCAATTTCTTTATAGCTTTTGGACCCTAATTTTTTAGCGGGAAGCATCACATTCTCAAGGACACTGAATTCTGAAAGCAGATAATGAAACTGAAATACAAAGCCAATATGTCTGTTCCGTATTTGAGATAGTTCCTTTTGCGGTTTCCCGGTGATAAGTTCTTCATTTAAAAATAATTCTCCCTGATAGTCTGTGTCCATTGTAGAAAGGATATAAAGCAAAGTGGATTTCCCAGACCCGGATTTGCCCATAATAGAAACAAACTCTCCATCTTTAACCTTAAAGCTAATATCTTTTAATACATGAAAATCTACAGGTTTTCTAAAATGCTTATTGATATTTTTGGTCTCCAGTACCGTTCCCATAATTTTAAATTAGGTTCCGCGAATAATACGCACAGGATCTATTCTTCTGGCTTTATTAGATGGCAAATACCCGGCAATAAATGTAGAAATTAGTGCAAAGACAATTCCTATGATATAATAGCCCAGGTTGTAGTTTACCGGAAATGTACTTATGGTAGGTAAAGCTTCGGTTTCGAAAGGTATATTATCAATAATTCTTGATAAAAAAAAGCCTATTATTAACCCAAATACACCTCCTGCAACACCAATTATCATGGCCTGACTCATGAATATAAGTTGTACATCCTTCCCGGAAAACCCGGTCGCCTTAAGTATGGCGATGTCTTTCATTTTTTCATAAATAAGCATACTCAGAATATTGTATATTCCAAAGCCGGCTACAATGAGCAGAGTTATTGATACGGCATAGGTGATAATATTTCGAATATTACTTCCAGTTTCAAACTGTGCATTCGCTTCATTAATATCTGTGGCTTTAATTTTAAACTGTTTTTCCAGCAGCCTGGCCATGGGTGCGGCTTTCGCAAGGTCATGGAGTTTGATATTTATATCGGTAATGTAATTTTCTGGCTCTCCCAGTATTCTCTGAACTGTTTTGAGATTTGCAAAACTTTGTACATTGTCTATTTCTGCGATGCCGCTTTGATAGATCCCAACTATTTTCAACGGAAAAACAGTTCCCTTAATTGTACTTATCTGTACCCGGTTTCCAACGTTAAGAGACATTTTTTTAGCAAGGCCGGAGCCAAGTAAAATTCCATTTTCTGTATTCCTGAGTGCCTCAGGGCTCCCTTCAACAATATTGTCCTGAATATTTGACAAGCGCACTTCTTCCATAATATCTACGCCAACAAGATTGCCTCCAAGTTCAATAGATCCCGATAAATAAAATATCTGGGATCGGAGTTGAGGGGTTGCTCCTTTTACATTTTTCTGATCTTTTAAATAATGTAATATGGGAAGGGCGTTGTGAATTTTAAGCTGACTTTGTTTAGGCTTAATGGAATGCACTTTATTTAAGCCCCCGTCAAATTTTTCATATAATGAAACAGGTTGGGTGACTGACGGTTCTATTTCGTTATACATATGAATATGCGGCGTTTGATTAAGAACGAGATCATCTAACATATGATTCAAACCGGTCATAAAACTTACCAGTGTAATATAGGCCCCAATACCAAAAGTAACTCCGAGAGAAGCGGTAATAGTAGATTTCATCTTTGTTAGGAGATGTGTTCTGGCGATACTGAGTATGACCTTCCAGTTCGTCATTCTTCTGGTTTTAAAAGGTAAGTTTCTGCATCCAATCCTGATAAAACTTCGATACGTTCCATGTCTTCTATACCCGTCACAATTTCTTTAATTCCCGCCTCAGTTTTCACCTGATTTTCACCTATAAGGTATTCCTTGGGTATGGTCAGGGCATTTTCTTTTTGCGAAACAATTATATTTCCTTCTCCTGCCAGCCCGGGATAAAGTACTTCCGGGGGATCTGTAAAGATTGCTTCTATTTTAAAAGTCTGAGAGCGTTCATCTTTTCTTGGATAAATTTTGTCAAGCTTCGCAACGTATACTTTAGACCCATAAGCATCAAGCGTAATTAAGGCCGTTTGACCTATTTTAAGTTTAACGATATCAACTTCATCAACCAACATTTCAATTACAAAATCACTTGCATTTCCAATAGCAGCAATGGGTTCCATGGTATTAATTATTTCACCAGGGTTTTTGTAAAGAGCATAGACCTTTCCATTAATTTTGCTTTTTACGGTAAAATCTCCCGTTGAAATTATAGAGGTTTGGTAATTGTTTTCAGCTTGTTTTAATTTTGTACTTAATTCTGATTTGGTCAATTCGAATTTATTTTTTAGTAACTCCAAATTGTTAGCTGATAATTCATAAGCCAGTTTTCGATTTTCGTATTCTACTTTGGATCCAATATTTTGTTCCCATAGGTTTCGTTGTCTTGAGAAATTTATAGAGTCACTTTTATAGCGCAGCTCCGCAGCATCTATTTCATCCAATAATGAACTGATAATTGCATTGTTGCCGCTGTAATTTTCCCTGGCTAATTGGAGGTTTAATTTAGCGTTTTCGGTGTTTAGTTTTGGTGCGTTGTTTATGATTTGAGCTATAGGCGCCCCTTTGGATACAGAATCTCCTTCTTCGACAAAATTTTTATCAAGAATACCTCCCACAGCTGCATATACCTGATAAAGACTGTCTGGTTGAATAGTTAATGAAGAATACACAGATTCAGTAATGGTAACTTTAGAAGGTAATATTTTTTCCTTGTTATCCTTGCAGGCGAGGAAGGCCGAAATAAAAATTAAGCTAAATAGAATTTTAAAAGAAAAGGGAATACATCTCATCAAGCATATTTTATATTGTCAGGTTTCATTCAACCCGCAAACTATCAATTTTTTCTATAAGAAATTCAAGTTTGGTTTTTTGCTTTCTACTCATGGGTATTTGATGTTGATCTACTTCCACACTCGTACAGCCGAATTTTTCTACCTTTTTTAAATTTACAATATATGATCTATGAATCCTAAGAAATCTGTCATTTGGTAACTTATTCGAGATTGATTTCATGGTACTGTGAACTATCATTTTTTCTTTATCCGTGATTACCTGTACATAATCACCCAGGGCTTCCACCCATTTAATATCTTCGATATAAATCTTCTTATTCTCCATATTGCTTCTCAAGATCAAAAATTCCTCATCATGTCTTTTTTCTGTGCAGAAGCTACAATTTTTAAGGACTTTCCGAATGGCATTTTCAAAACGACCAATTCTTACCGGTTTTAGCAAAAAATCTGTAACCCCATAGTCAAAGGCTTTTAGGGCATGATTTGCATTAGCGGATACTATTATGACCTGTATTTTCTGATCAATTGATTCCAGTAAAGCAAAACCGTCAATAAATGGCATTTCAATATCCAGCAGTATCAAATCTATTTTATGGTTTTTGAGGTTTCTGTGGGCGTCCATGGCATTGCTGTTTACAGCGACCAAATGGAGGTCATCATGATTTTGTACCATCCGGGCAATAATATTACCCTGTACCTTTGAATTTTCTACAACTAAAGTATTTAAGGGCGTAGTTCTCATATCCAAAAATAAACCGAATCATAAATATTCTTTCCAGTGCATGCGGCGCTCCCGGAATTTGTTTAAATAATCAAAACTAATTGCATTGTTAATAAACACAAATGATTTTGATCATTATGGCCGCTGCTATGTTTCTGATTAGGCCAAATACTACCTGGGTTATGACTCATAAATGTTAACCGGGCAGAACCTGCTTATTGTATTATTTTCAATTCACAGTGGACTGATAACCTCTAAAACGCAAATTATTTTGACAAAAACCTCATGGAAAATTTTCCGGTGTGAAGATGAGCTTAAACAATCCAAATAAATTTGTTAAAAATGACATTTATCACCTTTAAACTTAATTGGGATAACTAGTTTAGCTTTTTTGGAAAAAGATGAAAGAACTGGTAGCTGGTTTAGTAAAAAGGAAAACAAAAATGAACTTAATTTCAGTAACCATAGGTATTGTATATCTTTGGTTTGGTTCACTGAAATTTTTTACGGGCGCAAGTCCGGCGGAAGACCTGGCGAAGGCAACTATAGACCAATTGACGTTTGGATTAATGGCCCCCGGCCTTTCCATTATCCTGCTTGCAATTTGGGAAACCCTGATTGGACTCTTTTTAATTGGCAGATTTTTTGAGAAATTTGCTCTGAAACTGGCTTTGGTTCATATACTCCTAACCTTTTTGCCATTTCTGTTTTTTCCTGAACTGGTATTCGCTCACGCTCCTTTCCAATTAAGCCTTTTAGGACAATACATTGTTAAAAACCTGATTATATTGGGAGTTCTTATAGTATTGCTTAAAGAAACTAATAAACAATAGCCATAACCTGTCGCTCTTTAATTTTTGCTAAGGCTTATAAATACTGTAAATTACGGGATGATCACATTCCAGTATGTACAACTGAACGCCGGCCTACAATGACAAATGTCATAGTTTACCACGATGCGGGGTACGACCTTTATTACAAACTCTAAATAGCATAATTATGACAATAAATATTCAATATGTTCAAATGCCAACCAGCGAATCTATGAGTGCGATTATTACTTCCAAATTAGAGAAACTGGCAAATAAATATGATTGGATTATTAAGGCAGATGTTTTTTTAAAATTAGAAAATGATCCTTCTGGTTCAGGTAAAATATGTGAAATACAACTAAGTGCACCCGGCCCCCGATTATTTGCGAAATCTAATCAGGATAATTTTGAAAAAGCCGCCGCCATTACTATTAAGGAATTGGAAAACCAGCTAAAAAGGAGAAAAGAAATTTTTAAAAAGCGTTGATTATAGTATTTAAAAAAATAGCTATGAAAAAAATATTGGTACCCGTAGATTTTTCTGAACATGCAGGATATGCACTTGAAGTGGCTGCTAAACTGGCAAAGGACTTTGGTGCGGAGATTATTGTACTTCACATGATGGGGCTTTCTGAAGCTTACTTAACTAAAAGTGAATCCGAGGAAGCTGCGGAGGCACATTATTATATGAAATTGGCCAAAAAACGTTTTGAAACTTTTTTAGACAAGCCGTTTTTGGAAGGAGTTAAGGTTACCGAAATGGTACAAAATTATAAGATATTCAGTGAGATTAATGAGCTGGCCAAAGAGAATAATGTGGATTTGGTAGTTATGGGGTCACATGGGGCTAGTGGGGTTAGCGAGATATTTGTAGGCTCCAATACAGAAAAAGTAGTTCGTTCTTCGGAAATACCGGTTTTGGTAATAAAAGAACCCACTCCTTTTTTCAATCCCAAATTAGTTGTTTTTGCCTGTGACTTTCGTGTAGAAAATATCAAGGCTTATCATGATGCTAGAACTCTTTTCGCTAAATGGGATGCTAAGCTTCATCTGGTGTACGTCAATTTACCAAATGAAGAATTCAGGAGTTCAGGGGAGGTAAAAAAGAAAGCAGATTTTTTCATGAAAGTAGCACATAGTGGTAAGATTCCATCAAATACGGAAATCATTTATGTTTCAGATTACTCGATTGAAGGAGGAATCTTTAATCATGCCCAAGATGTAAAAGCCGACTTAATAGCTATTCCTACCCATGGACGGAGCGGAATAGCACATTTTTTCAAAGGAAGCATTGGTGAGGATGTAGTTAATCACGCTAGTTTACCGGTAATTACATTTAAAATGTAGTTACATCTTTATTTTGCTTTCAGTATATGAATTCCATATTTTAAAAGATGCATGTTTTTGATAAAAATATTAATATTTTCCATCTACTTTCGGAAGCTGTATCGGAAGGAATAATTGTAGTTAATCAGGAACAGTTAATTGTCTCCATCAATAAAAAGGCAGCGCGCCTTTTTGATTATTCCAATGAAGAACTTTTAGGAAAACCTCTATTTCTGTTAATCCCGGATAAGTATAAAAATGCCCATAAAGAACATGTGGCTGAATATTATAAGCGTGTTCGGAAAGAACCTATGGCCGCAGGGCGATGTGTAAAGGGGCAGCGAAAATCAGGCGAGGAATTTCCTGTTAAAGTGAAGTTTAATCCTTTTACCATATACCAAAGAACCTATGTTCTGGCATTAGTTGATGATCTGTCCGACAGAAGGGAAATCGAAAAAAACTTAAATATAAAAAGCAAGGCACTTGAGGCTACCCACAACAGCGTGGTTATTACTGATTCTTTAAAGAAGAATAATCCCATTATTTATGTGAACAAGGCCTTTGAAAAACTCACGGGCTATTCAGCATCTGAAGTTTTGAATAAAAATTGCAGTTTCCTGCAGAAGGATGATAACGACCAGAAAGGAATTCTAATTTTAAATAAAGCTATGGCAGCTGGCAAAAAATGTCAGGTGGAAGTTAGGAATTATAGGAAAGACGGGACCTTATTCTGGAACGAGGTTACCATTAGCCCCATTAGAAATCAAGAAGGTGAGCTCACACATTTTGTGCGAATTCAGAATGATATAACCAACCGCAAAAAAACAGAACAGGAGATTAGACATTTTTTGCAAATTTTTGATGATTCGCTGAACGAAATATATGTTTTTGATGCCGAATTACTCAAATTTTCGCATGTGAATTATGGGGCTCAGAAAAATTCAGGCTATACTTTAAGAGAATTGAAAAAAATAACCTTCAAAGAGCTAATTAGCGGTATGACAGAAGAACGGTTACTTGAGATCCTCAGTCCCATAAAGCAAAATAACAAAAAGAAAATCACATTAGAAATGCTTTTTAAACGAAAGGACGGAACTACTTATCCTGCAGAAGTTCATTTGCAGTCTTCAAGTCTTGGCAATAGAATAATGATAGTCGCTATTGCTCTGGATATTTCTGAAAGAAAGGATTATACTCAAAAACTGGAAAAAACTGTTGCGCTTCGAACACGGGAACTCAAGGAAGCTTTGATAAAAGAAAAGGAACTGAACGATCTTAAGACCAAATTCCTTTCGATGGTTTCACACGAGTTTAAAACTCCCTTGAGTACAATTCTCACCTCCGCTACCCTTGTAGGAAAATATAATACCGCCACTCAGCAGCATGTTAGGGATAAACACTTAAAATCCATTACAGGTGCAGTGCATCGACTTACCGGAATATTGAATGATTTTTTATCTCTGGAGCGATTAGAAAAAGGGAAAGAGGTTTACCGGCTTACTGATTTTTCGCTTAGCAAAGTTGTCAATGAAGTAATTTACGATGCGAATATGCTCTTAAAAACAGGGCAAAGAATTAATTACCCATCAAATATAGAGGATCTAATAATACATCAGGATGAGAAGATCATTTCACTGGCACTGACAAATTTATTACAAAATGCTATAAAGTATTCGCCCGAAGAAACTGAAATAACCTTAAAATTTGAACTCAACAAAAGGGAAATGCGCTTCCATGTCATCGACAAGGGAATGGGCATTCCGGAAGAAGATCAAAAACACATATTTGACAGATACTTTAGGGCAGATAATGTACTACTGACTCAAGGTACCGGAATTGGCCTGAATATTGTCAAATCTCATGTAGAAAACCTGGGTGGGGATATTAGCTTTAAAAGTGTGGAAGGCAAGGGCAGTGAATTCACGGTAGTATTGCCACTTTATGACAATTGTCAGGAATACCGGATAAATTGATTTTGCAGACAGAGTTTTTTTAAACCCAAATGCAGCTATTATGATTAGAAAAGTTTTATTAATTGAAGATGATACAGCTTTAAGGGAAAATACAGCCGAATTATTGGAATTATCTAATTACAAGGTCCTAACCGCTTCGGACGGTAAAAAAGGGGTTATAGCCGCCAAAGCTTATAAACCGGACGTTATTGTATGTGATATCATGATGCCGGAGTTAGATGGCTATGGTGTTTTAGAGGCACTTTCCGAAGACGCTAATACACAGGCAATCCCCTTTATATTTCTTTCTGCCAGAACTGAACGAAAGGATGTTAGATTGGGAATGGAAATGGGTGCGGATGACTATTTGACCAAACCATTTGAAGAGTCTGAACTTATTGGTGCAATTGAAAGCAGGATGGCCAAGGCAAGTATTCTTAAAGAAACGAATAGGGCAAGTATAAACAATGATATAGAAACGGAATCCCGGATTATGAATATTCATCAGCTTAAAAATTTTATTGATGATAACGGTGAGGAATTTAGATTTCAAATAGGGGATTCGATCTACAGGGAGGGTGATAACTCAAATTTAGTGTATTTGGTTATTAGGGGGATTGTAAAAACACATAAGCTGGATGAACAGGGGAAGGAGCTCATAACGGGAATTTACAAAACGGATGATTTTTTTGGATTTACAAGCTTTACGAAAAATACGCCCTACCAGGAATACGCGACTGCTATGGAAGATGCTTTGCTGATTGGACTTCACAAGGATCAATTAAAATCAGTTTTGGAGAAAAATGGGGAATTAGTATTGGATTTATTACAGCTTTTATCTGAGAATCTTTCAGAGATCAAAGAGCAGATGTTGCAAATGGCTTATGGTTCTGTACGTAAAAAAACGGCCTCAACTTTACTGAAATTTGCCGAAAAACTGAAGGAAGATGAAGCCGGAAATATTCATGTTTTAAGAAGTGACCTTGCCGCTGTTGCCGGAATGGCTACTGAAACCCTGATAAGAACCCTTTCGAATTTTAAGAAAGAAGGAATTATTGCAATAAAGGATAGAGATATTAAAATTTTAGATATGGACAGGCTGCAAAAGATTCCTTATTAAATTTTGAGCAATAGATAGGAAGTATACATGATGGTAATCATTTTATAATTTTTTTGGTGATTGTAATTTTGCTTATTAACAAATCAGACTAGTATGAAACGTATTTTAATCCCGACGGATTTTTCTGAAAATTCACGTAATGCTATTAATTACGGGCTGGAATTATTTAAAAAAACGAAATGTATTTTTCACATTACTCACATTAACCCTATACCACCATATTCCGGCGCAGGAACCTCAGTCAGGGGCACCTCAACCCTTCTTAGAGAATCGGTTTTAACTCAGAGTAAAAAAGACCTTAAAAAACTTTTAAGTTATATAGAAGAACACCACAAAAATGATTTACACACTTTTGTAACTAAATCAAAGTATGATTTTTTTGTAGATGGAATTAAGAGGGAAATAGAAGATAAAAAAATAGACCTTATCATTATGGGCACCAAAGGGGCCTCCGGTCTAAAAAAGGCGACTATGGGCAGCAATACAGGTGATGTGATCACCAAAGTGAAATGTCCCTTAATGGCAATACCGGAAAATGCAACCTATAAAAAACCCAGAGAAATTGCCTTCCCGACAGATTATCATATTAACTATGATATTAAGGTCCTGGACACTATTATTGGGATGGTAACTATGAATGATTCGGTATTAAGAGTTGTTCATATTTCTAAGAAAGGTGAAATGCTCAGTGAGGATCAATTGAGTAATAAAGAATTCCTTCATGATTATCTGAGGGGTATTGACCATAGTTTCCATTCTTTAACCGGTTCCAAACTGGAAACTGCCATTCAGTGTTTTGTAGAAAGTAGGGATATAGATCTTGTGGCCATGGTAGCCAAAAATCTTAACTTTTTTCAACGAATTCTGTTTAGGCCTGCGGTAGAAGAAATTAGTTACCATACAGATATCCCGTTTTTGGTATTGCATGAATAATTGTAAGTAGAAAAGTCTATCGCTGTCAGACACTTTTTCTGTCAGGCAAAAATGTAATTTAACATTAGAATTTTAAAGGCCGGACAAACTTAGCTATAAGATTCAATAATGCGAATGATTTCCTCTTTTGGCAAAACACCTGATTGTCTCCATAGTTGTTTTTTGTCCTTAAACAGCAACATGGTAGGAACTCCCCTTACCTGATATCTGGAAGCAATAGACTGATTTTTATCCACATCAATCTTTACAATCTTAATAGTATCGCCCAATTCTTCTTTTACCTGTTTTAGGATAGGTGCCAGCATTTTACAGGGACCGCACCAATCTGCATGAAAATCCACAAGCACAGGAATTTGTCCGGCTATTAATTTCCCAAAATTTTGTTTCATTTTTTTTCTGTATTCACGTTGCTAATTTAGAAAAAATATAGAGTTCAGGAACTGATTAATGTCATGGTTTCTTGTCTTCCTAAGTTCTAATTTTAATGTGGTCTTAAGATAAATGGTTATGAGGAAAGTTGTAGTGCCCACAGATTTTTCCAAAAATGCATTGAATGCGCTCAAATATGCCTGTCAAATATTTAAATACACTAAATGTGATATTTTTATTCTTCATGCGTATGCAGATGAAGTGTATCAGCAGGACCAGGAAGTCAAGAGAAGTTTGCTGGATGAGCTGAAGGAGAAGACATATAGGAAATCTGAAAAAGAGCTGGAAAAAATAATCAAAGAAATACATGAATATTCACCTAATCCAAGGCATAAAATCAAAAAAATTAGCGCATTCGGAACGCTTTCAGATGAGGTTAATGATCTTATCAATCTGGAGAATGCCGATATTGTGATAATGGGAACACGGGGAGAAACCAATGACAGGACATTAACTTTTGGTAGTAATACCATCCAGGTTTTGAAATATGTACAATGTCCTGTGCTGGCTATTCCTGAAAATTACGAATATCATCCGCCAAAAGAACTTTTGTTTCCTTCAGATTATCTGGTACCTTATAAAAGGAGGGAATTAAAACTACTATGTGAACTTACAGGTTCTTTCAGGTCCAATATTCATATGCTCTATATAGATGCTAATAATAAACTTTCACTCCGGCAAGAAGATAATATGACATTTTTAAAAGAATGTTTGTACAAAGCCAACTTGTTTTTTGAAACTTCGGATGAAAAGGATAAAACCGTTGCAATTACAAAATATATTGTACACAAAGAAATAGACCTGTTGGTTATGGTCAATTCGAGGCACTCACATCTGGAACAGATGTTGCATCAATCCACGATTGAAAAAATAGGTCTCCATATAAAAATACCATTTTTAGTGTTGCAGAATCTGTTCCGTTAACTATTAAAATAAGTACTGATGAAAAAAATAATTCTTCCCACCGATTTTTCCAATAATGCATATAATGCGATCTCTTATGCCATGAACCTTTTTAAGGATGAAGAGGCAACTTTTTATATTGTGAATACATATACTCCGGCTATTTACCAGACAGAATATCTTCTGCACAGTCCCGGACAAATTGGTTTGGGGGATATCTATCAGTCAGAATCCATAAATCAGCTTGAAAAACTTCAAAAACGAATTAAAAAACAGTTTAAAAATCCAAAACATACCTTAATAACACATTCTGCATTCAATATACTGGTAGATGAAATTTCTTCAATGGTGGCCAACGAGGAAGCTGATATGATTATAATGGGTACTCAGGGTGCAACCGGTGCAAAGGAAATTTTCCTGGGAACACATACAGTACATGTTATTAAGAAAGCAACTTGCCCGGTAATTGCAATTCCTGCGGATTTTAAATTTGAAACACCAAAAGAAATCCTTTTTCCAACCGATTATGAAGTTCAGTATACAAAAGAACAACTAAAGGTTTTACTTTACTTATCCGAACAACATAAGTCCCGTATTGAGGTAATACATATATCCAGCGGTTATGACCTAACTGAAAATCAGTCACAAAACAGGTCCAGATTGGAAGAGATATTGAAGAATATCCCACATACATTCCATGAATTGCCAAGTCAGGAAATAATAGCGGGGATAAATAATTTTCAGCTAAAAAACAAAATGGATATTTTGGCGATGATTCAGAATAAACACACTTTTCTGGAAAGTCTTTTTATAGAGCCTGTTATTAAGAAAATAGGGTTTCATGTTACTATTCCTTTTATGGTTATTCCTTAATGTAAACCTAAAAATTTGATGAGAAATATTCTTGTTGCCACGGATTTTTCAAACAATGCCTATAATGCGCTTTTTTACGCTACCCAATTGTTTAAAAATCAGGATTGCTCATTCCATATCCTCAATGCTTATACCGAGCATACCCAGCTCAAAAGCAATTGTTTGGCTGTGGGTCGGAATTTAAGCTTATTGCAACAACTTGGGGAAGAGTCTCTGGAGGGTTTATACTCCTTTTTACACAAAATTAATCTTGATTCCGGGAATAGTAAACACCATTTTGGTATTCTTTCGAAAAATGAAAATTTAATCGATGCGCTACAGAAGGCGATTGCAGAGACGAATGCAGATCTTATAATAATGGGAAATAAAGGGAAAACCGAGGCGAAATCCATATTTTTAGGCAGTAATGTAATCAAAGCCATAAACAGTATTAAGGACTGTCCAATATTGACTATACCAGGGGAGAAGGAATTTTTGTTGCCGAAGCAGATTACGTTTGCAACTGACTACAAAAAGAATTACAATGCTAGAGTTCTGAAGCCTCTGTTGACTTTTGCTTCATATTGTGATTCGTCGGTTTGTATTCTTCATATAAATGAGGAAGAAAGACTCAACCTGCTGCAGAAATCTAACTTACATACCCTTAAAACGTATTTAGGAAATATAAAGCATTCTATTCATTGGATGCCGGACTTTGCCAATAAAACAAGGGCGATAACTGATTTTATCGATGAATTAGGGATAGATATGCTGGCAATGATTCATTACCAGCATGGGTTTTTGGAGAAATTAACTCGCGAACCGGTTATTGAAAAAGTAAGTTTTAATATTGATATACCTTTTCTTATTCTCCCGAATACCAACTGATCCACATCATATAAAAATTGATGGAATGGATTTAGTTTTACCTGGTCAAACTAATTCTCTTATTTACACGCGATACTAATTCACAATATGATAAATCATGAAGAAAATAGGAATTTGGTTGGATAAAGAAAAGGCACATGTGGTCACCTTAAAAAATGAAAATGTAAGATTCAACACCGTTTATTCGGAATTAGAATTCTATCATCCAAAAGGTGGTTCACCATCCAGGTCAAAATGGGGTCCTCAGGATGTGGTACAGGACAGTAAATACCTGGAAAGGGAGAAACACCAATTAAAATTGTTTTTTAAGGAATTGGCAAGTACAATAAATGATGCGGATGTTGTAGTGATTTTTGGACCGGGAGATACCAACGCCAAATTTTTTAAGGAGCTCAATGAAAATCACAAAACCCTTGCATTGAAAGTAAAGACGGTAAAAAAAGCAGATAGTATGACTGAAAATCAGTTGAAAGCCATGGTTATCGACTTTTTTGATAAAACCAGCAAGGTTTAGTATTTTACTTATGGATTATTGCCCTTCACTTACTAATAGGAATAATGGCAAACGAAGATATATTTATTGTTAAGGCATCCGGTGACAAAGTGTTATTCTCAGAGGAGAAATTACGCGCTTCTCTTAAACGTAGTGGTGCAGACAGCGACCTGATTACTCAAATTATAACACTTGTAAAACAAGAATTATACGATGGAATCACTACCAAAGAAGTATATAATAGAGCATTTAGTTTCTTAAGGCGAAACAAGCCTGTATTCGCATCCAAGTATAAGCTTAAAAAGGCCATTTATGAACTGGGCCCTACTGGCTTCCCATTTGAAAGGTTTTTAAGTGCTATTTTGAAGTATTCCGGATATAAAACACAGGTTGGTAAAACTGTTCCAGGGAAATGTGTAGGCCATGAAATAGATGTGATTGCAGAAAAAAACGGATCGATAATTATTATAGAATGTAAATTTCATGGAGAACAGGGTCGCTATTGCAATGTTAAAGTCCCCCTGTATATTTATTCCAGATATCAGGATGTTAAAAAATCCGGCTATAGATTTAATTCAAATACCAAAGAACCCGACGCCTGCTGGGTAGCCACCAATACCCGATTTACCAAAGATGCTCTTGCTTATGGTAATTGTATGGGGCTCTATCTCTTAAGCTGGGATTATCCAAAAGGGGATAGTCTCAAAGATCGTATTGACAGACTTGGCCTGTATCCGATCACGGTGTCTACACTCCTGACCAAAAGGGAGAAACAATTTTTACTAAGTCGTGATGTAGTATTATGTCGCCAATTATTTAAAGATAGTTTTTACCTTGACCATTTAGGGGTCTCGGAAATAAGGAAAGCCAAAATTCTCAACGAAGTAGAAATGCTTTGTAAGATTGGAGAATATCAAAATAATTAAATGGTTAAGGTACATTTTTTAGGGGCTTCCGGAACAGTAACAGGATCTAAATTTAATCTTGAGACGGCTGAGAAAAACATACTCATAGATTGCGGAATGTTTCAGGGAAGGAAGAATCTTAGAGTCTCTAACTGGGAGCCTTTGCCAGTTTCTGTGCCCTTAATCGATATTGTATTGCTTACACACGGTCACCTGGATCATACGGGCTATTTACCAAGATTGGTGAAAGCCGGATTTAAAGGCGAAATAATAGGTACGGCCCCAACGCTTGCAATTACCAAAATAATATTGCTGGATAGCGCAAAGATAAATGAGGAAGAAGCCGAAATGGCGAACAAGGAGGGGTATAGTAAGCATAAACCGGCTTTGCCATTATACAGCCTTGAGGACGCTGAAAAAGCAATTGCTCTTTTTAGAACTGAACATGAAAACCAATGGATACAGCTTTCCGAAAACATCCGGTTTAAATTCAGGTATAATGGCCATATTATTGGATCAACTTTTATTGAATTGGAAATTTCCGGCAAGCGCTTTGTTTTTTCGGGAGATGTGGGAAGACCTAATGATATTTTGTTAGATCAGCCAGTTCAGCCCAAGTGGGCCGATTTTCTTTTTGTTGAAAGTACTTACGGAAACAAATTGCACCCGCAGCATAATATTGAGGACAAGCTGGTTACACTGGTGAATAAAACTATTTATGAAAGGGGAATCCTGCTTATTCCTTCTTTTGCGGTAGAACGCTTACAATCTCTGATGTACATTTTCTGGAAACTTTATAAGAAGAATAAAATACCCAATATTCCAATTTTTATTGATAGCCCTATGGGTAGCAATGTGCTTTCTATATTTGAACGTTTTCCTAAATGGCATAAATTATCAATGAAAGAATATTATGCCATGTGCGACCATGTTCATATTATTGATTCCTATAAAAAAACATGGGAGACTATAGATGATCCAAGACCAAAAATTGTGGTAGCCGGAAGTGGAATGGTCACGGGGGGAAGGATTCTTACATATCTGCGGCAATTTCTGGAAAAAACGAATACCAACATTTTATTAGTTGGCTTTATGGCTGAAGGAACCCGCGGAAGAGCCCTTTTGGAAGGAGCTCAGGAATTAAAGATTTTTGGAAAATTCTATTCGGTTAAGGCTAGTGTTTATCACGAAGAAAGTTTATCTGCTCATGCAGATCAAAAAGAATTGCTTGACTGGATGTCTTCGATTAAAAATATTCCGGAACGTGTTTTTTTGATTCATGGAGAACAGGACGCATTGGAAGGGTTTAAAGAGCAAATTGAGAATATCTATAAATGGAATGTATATATTCCCAATCTATTTGAAACAATTGAACTTACTTTTTGATTTTTACATGATTTTTATCATTGCTCAAATTTTAATTCCAAAGTAGTTTTAAAATATCAGATTTATTGGTATGGGAAACAATACGGAAGATTACAAACTTAATACAGTCAGAAAATTCCATTTAGATTCACAAAAATGGAAGTCATCCTTTTTCTTAATAAATGATGAATTAGTATTTATTGAACATTTGCTGCATTCCTATGTTTTTGAACCAAATACACCAAATTTGTTTGAACGTTTACAAGATTACCTGGAACGATTAAAAGTTATTAAAAGTTACAAAGCGAAAATACAAGAACTTATTGTAGTTCATGAATATAAGCTGGGAGGTACTCTTGAATGTAAAGATGGTAAGTTTGATGAAGAAATTCATGCGGAGCATGAAAAACTAAAAGCCAAAGTTGCGGACTGTATACAGCAGTTCCAAATACTTAAGACAGAAATATTCAATTATGCCGGAGGCATTTTGAAAAGGCGAAGAAGCCCCTGCTAATAGTATTCTATACCAATCTTATTTACAACTGATAATTATCATTTCCTTTGGTTCTTTAAAAAACTAAATTAGGATATGTAAAAATATTCACTGATCAAATATTTAGGGAATAAAATAATGGTGATAAACACAATTGGTTTAATTAAGTATTATTTTAAAAATTTAATAAAATGAAAATCAAAGAAAACACACATCGCTATATTGAATGGATAGATCCTGAAGAGATGCATAGGACGACTTTGCTTTGGCTATCAGAATTAAAATTTATGAAAGATGAACAATTCTTTTTAAATGATCTTATAAAGCATTATACCGTACAATTAGTAGATTCCAAAATCTTTGGAAAAAGCAAAGAAATTGTTTCAACTCTCGCCGATCTGGAGAAAGAAGGTATATCTCTTATGAAAAAGATGCAGGCTCACGAAAATAAATTGGAAATAATGATTGATGATGTTGATCAATTAGAATTGGAAAAAGCGTACCGTGATACCCATAGAGAATTGACAGGTACAATGGATCATTATAAGGAGGACTACAGAGAAATCAAAACCGCCCTTTTTAAATTAGTTTCAGGTGTACTCAAAAAAGAAAAGCAAAAACGATTACTAAATTGATTTAAAAAAATGAAAAAAGCACTCTTATTATTGGGGTTAGTATTAATTGGGTGCTCGTCCACTGAATTGGTGGACAGCTGGAAAAATCCGGATATTGTAATTTTTGATGCCAATAAAGTACTCGTAGTGGGAATGACTTCTAATGCTAAAGCCCAGGAGGATTTCGAAACAAAAATGAAGAAACAGTTTACTGAAAGAGGGGTGGAAGCGATGCGCAGCGTGGACTTATTTGATGTAGGATTTACCAATTCTGCCAGGTCTGAAGAAGAACTCGATGAAGTGGAACAATCACTTTTGGACAAAGATTTCGATGCTATTTTATTTACCAAAGTACTGGGCTCTGAAAATAAAGAAAGCTTTAGTAAAAAAATGGTAGATTTTGATAATTATTATGGTAATTTCAAAGATGATTATATTTCACATCAGGATATTTATTATGATGAAAATTACTATGACGCGTATACGGTCTATCATGCAGAGACGTCGCTTTACTGTATCTGTGTAGGTAAGGAACGAGAACTAATATGGCGCGGGATCATAGATATTGTAGATCCTTCAAATATCAAAAGTGCTGTAGATGATTACATAAGATTGGTTGTAGTGGCTATGGAGGAAGAGGATGTAATTTTTCACAAAGAGCCAGAGGAAGAAGATTCAACAAGCCTTTAATTCGCAGATCATTGTTCAGGATATGAACAAATTCATTTAATATATACTTCTTATAGCCAAAGATGGCTATTGTTAATATTTTACTCTTTACATATCAATTAAATTTGTAATTTAATGGTTAAAAGAGACCTGAATCATGCGACGAGTTATCGTAGATTTTAAAAAATTAAATAAAGATATCCTGGATCTCCTTGTCACCAAATATCCGGATGGATATGATGATGACCATATTATCACCTTTAAGAACTCACTTAACGAAATCGTGGAATGTGTGGAAGTAAAGACTGATGATACGGTTTATCTGGTAAAAGTCAGTAAACGACTGGTAGCTGCAATGGAAGATCATGATCTGGAGGACAATGAAGATTTGGAAGAAAATGTTGATGCTGAATTGGAAATAGATGAAATAAAGGATGAGGAAGAATAAAGTTATAGCACTTAATTAGTTTATCAAAAGTTACCGACTTAACCAAAACCAAACTATGAATTCAAAATTCCACCTTGCACTTCCATGTATAAATATTGAAGAAACTAAAATATTTTACCAGGAAATCCTCAAAGCAAAAACAGGAAGATGGGGAGAGAATTGGATGGATATTGATCTTTTTGGAAATCAATTGACGTTTACCCAGGCAGGAAATTTTAATTTTGATTTTAAAAGTTACCGATTTAGTGACCATGTGCTTCCCTCATTCCACTTTGGCGTAATTGTTAAAACTGATGTGTGGAAAGGCTTGTACGGCAAATTGTCAGAAATGGATTTGGAAATAACCACAGAAGCTACTTTTTTGAAAGATAGAACGGGAGAACATAGATCTTTTTTTGTCCGGGACCCAAATAATTATATGGTAGAGTTTAAATGTTTTTCAACCGATGATGAAATTTTCGCAACTGATTACTAGTAAGTAGTAGCTTTTTAATTGGTTTACAGTTGCCAATTAGTGCATTTTTGGAAATAGCAATTATGTATTTGTTTTTTGGCCTGAAGCAAATCTGGGTTTATAGCTGTACAATAGCTACCTGACATTAAAATAGATATTCTTGAAGATGCACACTTCCTTTTCTCACCTAAAAATATTTTATTTAGTTGCTTTTCTTACAATAGCCAATACAAGTTCACAGGTACCAGCTGGATACGACTTGTGGTTGAAGTACCCCAAAATTGAAGAAGCTGCATTACTTTCAAAATATCGTAAAGCTACAAGTTCTGTTTTTTTCAGTGGAGTTAACAAGGTTTTACAAGCGGCGGAAAATGAACTTGTCAGAGGTCTGAATTCAATGCTAGGACAAGAATCGAATGTCCAGAATGCTCCTGATTTATTGAATTCCATGTGGGTGCTAAAGAAAGCTGATCTTAACCGGGAGTTACAAAATGCCCTGAAAGAAGATTTTGAACGAATAGGTAAAGAAGGATTTATTATCAAATCTGTTTCAGTTGAGGGCAGGAATATTTTATTGGTAACAGCCAATGAAGATCTGGGAATACTTTATGGGGTATTTAAATTTTTGCAATTGATGAAAATGCAAAGGGAACCGGAAGAGTTAAATATCATAGAAGCACCAAAAATTGAATTGCGAATGCTCAATCATTGGGACAATCTTGACCGTACCATCGAACGTGGATACGCCGGATTTTCACTTTGGAACTGGCATAAACTTCCAAAATATATAGACCAACGCTATACAGACTATGCACGGGCTAATGCTTCAATTGGAATTAATGCTACTGTTTTGACCAATGTAAATGCAAATGCCCTGGTATTAACTCCTGCCTATTTGGAAAAGGTAGCGGCGCTTGCGGACGTTTTCAGGCCTTACGGGATAAAAGTATTTTTAACGGCCAGGTTTTCTGCTCCAATTGAAATAGGAGGTTTAAATACCGCAGATCCCCTGGATAAGGACGTAAAGGAATGGTGGGAAAATAAAGTAAAAGAGGTTTATAAATTTATCCCGGACTTTGGCGGTTTTCTGGTGAAGGCAAATTCCGAAGGACAACCTGGCCCCCAGAATTATGGAAGAACCCACATAGATGGTGCAAATATGCTGGCTACAGCATTAAAACCATTCCAGGGAATAGTTATTTGGAGAGCTTTTGTGTATTCTGAAACAGATGCAACAGACAGGGCAAAACAGGCCTTCGAAGAATTTGTTCCATATGATGGTCATTTCCTGGATAATGTTTTGGTTCAGGTGAAGAACGGGCCTATTGATTTTCAACCCAGAGAACCTTTTCATCCCATGTTTGGGGCTATGCCTAAAACACCGCTTGTTATGGAGTTCCAAATTACACAGGAATACCTTGGTTTTAGTTCTCATCTGGTATTTCTTCCCAAGTTGTTTGAAGAAGTGCTTGACGCTGATACTTATCGAAAAGGCAAAAATTCTACTGTTGCTAAGGTAATCGATGGATCTTTATTCCAAAACAAAATATCAGGAATGGCCGGGGTGTCAAATATTGGGACTGATTTGAATTGGACGGGGCATCCCTTTGCACAGGCCAACTGGTATGGATATGGGCGACTAGCCTGGGACCCATATCTGAGTTCTGCAACCATTGCGGAAGAATGGTTGCGTTTAACCTATTCCAATAGGTCAGAATTTGTAGAGCCCGTTAAGGGAATAATGACTACTTCAAGGGAAGCCGTTGTTAACTATATGACGCCTTTGGGACTGCACCATTTGATGGATACCGGCCATCACTACGGTCCGGGTCCGTGGGTAAGTGATTTGAGCAGGCCTGAATGGAACCCAACTTATTATCACAATGCAGATCAGGGCGGTATTGGTTTTGATCGGACCCCCACAGGAAGCGATGCCACCAATCAATATGCAACTGAGCTGACCCAGATTTTCAATGACCCGGAAACCTGTCCGGAAGAATATCTATTGTGGTTCCACCATTTACCCTGGGATTATCAGCTGAAGAATGGGGTAATATTATGGGATGCAATAGCCTTGAACTATCAAAAAGGAGTTGATCAGGTAGAAGAAATGATGCGTATTTGGGAACAAGCAAAAATTTATATTTCTGATGATCAATACAATGAAGTAAGGATGCTTATGGAAATTCAGCTTCAGGAAGCCAAGTGGTGGAGGAATGCCTGCCTGCTATATTTTCAAACATTTTCGGGAAAAGAACTGCCACAAGGTGTGGAAAGACCAGAAGAAAGCCTGGAGTACTATAAATCACTAAAATTTCCTTATGCCCCGGGGAATTAAATGCCGGTGGAAATAAAGAGCACTTTTTTTATTATCTTTCATCAATTTGTTGTTGAAATAACCGGGCAATTTTAATTATTTGAAATTGGATTTTTTAACTTCTTAAAAAGAAACTAATAAATTAACCATGCATCCTTATAAATTTAGAATCTTTATTGTCAGTTTATTTGTCGCATTCCTGTTTTTGGGCTGCAAAGACAAACAAATAACCAAAGCATCAGAATCTTTAATTGATGACCTTCCGCAAGATTCTACCTCAATCATCGATGGTAAAGGCCTGCCGCTTATTTCACATATTTACACAGCCGATCCGTCAGCACACGTATTTGAAGGTAAATTATACATCTATCCCTCGCACGATTTTGAATCAGGGGTGCCGGAAGATGATTTAGGGAGTCACTTTGATATGAAAGATTATCATGTTTTCTCTATGGATAGTATTGGCGGAGATGTTACTGATCACGGGGTGGCTTTGGATATAAAGGATGTGCCATGGGCTGGGAGGCAAATGTGGGCGCCCGATGCTGCTAAAAAAGGAGATACCTATTATTTCTATTTCCCGGTAAAGGATACGTCGGATATATTTAAAATTGGAGTAGCGACAAGTGAAAATCCTTTTGGACCTTTTAAGGCCAAAGAACAACCTATAGAAGGCAGTTATAGTATGGATCCAGCCGTTTTTGAAGATACTAATGGCAACTATTATATGTATTTTGGGGGAATTTGGGGAGGACAGTTACAACGATGGGCAGGCGGAACCTATAAGGAAGAAGATTCCTACCCTCAGGCAGACCAACCTGCCTTAACTCCAAAAATTGCGCAACTTGCCGATGATATGACAAGTTTTGTAGAAACCCCAAAAGATGTGCAAATACTTGATAAAAAAGGAAATCCATTACTCGCAGGGGATAATGGCCGTCGTTTCTTTGAAGCAGCATGGGTACATAAATACAACGGAAACTACTATCTTTCTTATTCAACTGGCGACACCCATAATATAGCGTATGCTATTGGAGAAAATCCTTATGGTCCTTTTACATACCAGGGTGTTATTTTGAAACCTGTTTTAGGCTGGACAAATCACCATTCAATTGTAGAGTACTACGGCAAATGGTTGTTGTTTTATCACGACAGTTCGCTATCAGGAGGAAAAACTCATCTTCGAAATGTTAAGGTAACTGAATTACTATATAATAAAGATGGAACTATTAAAACCATAGATGCAATGGTAAAGTAAATGACAGGGAGGGGTTAATTACACGAAATATCTAAAATAATAAATCTTTAAATTGAGTATTTACCTTTGATTCATAAAATAATCTTTAAAAAATGACCAACCGTAAAATTTTAAATTTAGCAATAGTACTTTTTATTGTACAGATTTCTTTTAGCCAGGAAAACAAAATCATAATACATGCAGACAGTGCAAAAGATACCATAAGTAAACATATTTATGGTCATTTTGCCGAACATTTGGGAAGAGGTATTTATGATGGTTTTTATGTGGGTAAAGCCTCAGATATCCCTAATATTAATGGGATCAGAAAGGATGTGGTAGAGGCACTCAGAGAATTGCAAATTCCTGTACTACGATGGCCGGGTGGCTGTTTTGCCGAACAATACCAATGGAAAGATGGAATTGGACCTGCTGCAGAAAGACCCCTTGTGGTAAATACTTTTTGGGGTGGTGTTACAGAAGATAATTCCTTTGGGACTCATGAGTTTTTGGAACTTTGCGAGTTGTTGCAAACAGAACCCTATATTGCCGTCAATATAGCTAGTGGCACCGTAAAAGACGCTTATCAGTGGGTTGAGTATGTAACCTCTGATAAGGATAGTGAAATTACAAGATTGAGAAGAAAAAATGGCAGGGAACTTCCCTGGGATGTTAAATTTTGGGGCATAGGTAATGAGAACTGGGGTTGTGGTGGAAGTATGAACGCTGAATACTATACTAATGTATTTAAAAGATTCAGTACCTATTGCAATGCAGAATATAAAATTGCCAGCGGGGGGATATTTGATGATTTGGAATGGACCAAAACCTTTATGACCGGCATTAAGGGTACTCCCGGATATTTAAATATTGCCAATGGGTTGTCCTATCACTATTATACCATTGTCAATAATTGGGAAGTTAAAGGCTCTTCAACTGATTTTGTGGAAAACGAGTGGTTTAAAAGCATGCAAAATACTTTGAAGATGGAAGGAAATCTGGAAGATCATATTGCAATAATGGATGAACACGACCCTGATAATACCATAGCTTTGATTGCAGATGAGTGGGGTACCTGGTACGACGTGGAGCCCGGGACGAACCCCGGATTTCTTTACCAGCAAAATACGCTGAGGGATGCTGTTGTGGCCGCCTTAGGGCTCAATATTTTTAATAATCACGCCCGGCGTATCAAGATGGCAAATATTGCTCAAACTGTTAATGTCCTGCAAGCCATGATCCTTACCAGGGGGAATCAAATGGTGAAGACACCTACTTTCTATGTTTTCAAGATGTACAAGGTACATCAGGATGCGATACACCTGCCAACTGAAGTAGCTACCCAAAATTATGTAAATGAAAATGGTCAAATTCCCGCTTTGTCGGTTTCTGCTTCCAGGGATAAGAATGGAAATGTAAATATTACTATCGCTAATTTAAACCCCGATCAGAATATGGCAACAGCTATTGAAATACTAGGATTGGAAAAATTAAACAACATTTCAGGCAGTATTATTACTTCTGATAAAATGAACGCACTAAATGATTTTGGTCAGGATGAACAGGTTGATATTCAAAAGTTTTCGGAATACAAAAAAAATCAGTCAGGGATTGAAGTAAATATACCCTCAAAATCAGTGGTATTGCTAAGTATTAGTGATAATTAAATAGGCTTGATTGAAATAGCCTGTATCGTAATTTGGACAAATTATAAGACTTCTGGCAAGAGATCATTTAATAAAATTTAATGCTATATCCAATGAAAACCTCAAAATTATATTGCGTACTTCTAAGTTGTATGATCTTTGCGATTAATAGTATAAATGCACAAAACCAAATAGGGATTTTTGATAACAACAGTGATATAGGCAATTGCAGAATTGAAGGTCATTCAGAATATTCCACGGAAGATCAAACCTATAAAATTAGTGGTTCCGGAACCAATATGTGGTTTGGTAAAGATGATTTTCAATATTTATGGACCACTATCCAGGGCGATTTTATCCTTAGGGCTGAGGTAAAGTTTTTAGGATCCGGAATAGATCCACATAGAAAGGTTGGTTGGATAGTCAAAAACAATTTAGACGCAAATTCAAAACACGTAAATGCCACTACCCATGGAGATGGTCTTACCAGCTTGCAATACCGTAAAGATATAGGAGGGGATACCAGTGAAGTGATTTCTTCAGCTACTTTTCCGGATGTTATTCAATTGGAAAGAAGTGGTAACACCTATATCATGTCTACAGCCAAATATGGAGAAGAATTTACCAATGTGGAATTAAAGGATATGGAGCTGGACAACTCGGTTTATATCGGAATTTATGTTTGCTCCCATAACCCGGAGATCAAGGAATCTGCTGAATACAGAAATGTTAGAATAATAAGACCGGCTGAGCCTGATTTCACACCCTATCGCGATTATCTTGGCAGCAATCTGGAGATTATGGATGTAAATAGCGGGCATCGCAGGATTATCTATAGATCTGCCCACTCCATACAGGCACCAAACTGGACAGTAGACGGGAAGAAGTTACTATATAATTCAAAAGGGCATTTATATAATTACAAATTGTCAACCAATAGTATCTCTCCCTTAAATACAGGATTTGCAATTGATAATAATAATGACCACGTCCTCACGTTTGATGGTACTTTGTTGGGCATAAGTAATCATAATCCGGATGACAACAGAACCTCGGCTTTGTATTACTTGCCAGCTGAAGGCGATTCCATTCCAAAAATGGTCACCAGACCAGGGGTAGGGGCGTCCTATTTACATGGCTGGTCTCCGGATAACAAGAAAATGGTGTTTACCGGTAACCGAAACGGAGCTTATGATATCTATACCATCGATATAGATACCGGTAAAGAAAATCAGCTTACCCATCAACCTACTTTGGACGACGGGCCTGAATATAGCCCTGATGGTGAAACCATTTTTTTTAATTCTACCCGTTCAGGTAAAATGAAACTTTGGAAAATGAAAGCAGATGGTGAAGATCAGACTCAGTTGACTTTTGATGAGTACAACGATTGGTTTCCACATATAAGTCCGGATAAAAAATGGATTGCTTTTATTTCCTTCCCCAAAGATATTGACCCATCAGACCATCCATTTTATAAACATTGTTTGTTGCGGATTATGCCCTATGAAGGCGGGACACCAAAAATAATAGCATATATCTATGGCGGTCAGGGTTCTATTAATGTTCCAAGCTGGTCTCCGGATAGTAAAAAAATAGCATTCGTAACCAATACTAAACTGTAGCTTTGGATTATGGTGTTAAAATAGTATTATTTAAAATTTTATTTAGGTGATGAACTTTGACAAAGTATAGGTTATCCCTGGTATCCTGGAGTTCAGATTAATCCCCTCTCTTTGGCATTACCAGGCTATCTGCAGGATAATTTTCTTTTAAATAGGTCATTTGATCTTTTGCCCAGACAATTATCTTCTCCCTTTGGTCTTCTGAAAGATTTGCCTCTTTATGTAATCCAAAATTGGTATACGAGGGTAATGGCATTTCCTTTTCTTCAACCATTTCAATGGTCTCTTCCAATTTATGATTCTGAATAGCGATGGGCATTTTGGTAAATTCGGAAAAATTCAAATGCCTTTTGCCATCAACTACATGGTCATTGAGCCACCAGGCAACGGGTTGTACATTCGAATACCATGGGTATTCCGTTTTATTGGAATGACAGTCATTGCAGGAAACCTGCAATAGTTGGCTTACCTCTTCAGGTACATTGTATTTCGTAGAAATGTCATAGGTCTTGTCATTGGATTCGTTTTTGTCAGGTCTTATGAATTGTATGATGATCAGAACACCTGCCAGTCCAATTAAAATCTTTTTCAACATTTGAGTATTAAAATTAATAAGTTAAAATAATTTTTAGTCAGATTCTTGAGTAAATTGCTTTTTCTAAATTGAGTATAATATTATAAAAAACTATTCGTATTTGTCAACTATTGTACTATTAATTATAACTTGCTAAATCTTTCCAGGTAAAAAAGTTATCTTAAGAGGAGTAGTGCCCTATGTTTTTAATCGGTATACACTAAGTCCCTTCAAAATCTCCTCGTTTATCTTATTCGAAGAGTTAAATTTTTTTAATTCATTTTTAATTTTAGGACCATAAAAGTATATGGCGTGACTTCAAGAATCATTTGGTTATTTGCTGCAGGCAGATCTCTTTCCTGCGGATATATTTTTACAGGGTTGTCAAATGAATTTTCATCTTCCAGCCGGGCTGAACTCAGAGTCAGTGCTGTTGCTATGTCCTCTATTTTTTGATTTTTAAAGTCAATCTCAAGTGCTTGTGTCTTTTCCGAGGTGTTCACTAATTTTATAATGAGTTCACCAGACCGGGTATCCTTCACCGCGGATGCGTATAAGCCATTTTGCCCGGCAACAGTTTGGCCATCTGTGGTGGTAATAGACAGCAATTCAGTTCCAGGATGATTTGAAAATAGTTTCTGTACGTAGTAGTTTGCAGTACCATAGGCCTCCAAATTATTGAACCAGATAAGATTAGGAGTCCACTGCCACCCCTCCTGATGGGCCAGGAGTGGGGCGTAAGAGGTCATGACAACTAAATCGGCGTTTCGCTCCAATCCGGTCATAAAAGCAGCCTCGGATAGCGCACATTCCCAATTATTTTTGTTCTCAGGGCTCGTTGTACGGACACTTTGAGCGGCATATTCGCCAGCAAATATCTTGGGTCCTCTACGGTCATAATCATCATAGCGTGTTGCGTTATCCCTAAACCATTGCGGGGTATTGTAGTAGTGTTCATCAATAATTTCAGTATCTAACTTTTTCAGCTCTGATGTGCCGTATTCAAAAAAGTCACCCTCGGGAAAGGGGCCACTACTTGAAATAATCTGGATATCAGGATACTTCTCCTTTATGGCTTTTTCAAAGATGGCATAGCGTTTAATATATTCCGGTCCCCATTGCTCATTTCCGATCCCTATATATTTCATATGAAATGGTTTCGGATGCCCCATGTCACTCCGAACCTTTCCCCAGGCTGTTTCTATGGATCCGTTCGCGAATTCTATCAGGTCCAGTGCATCTTGAACATATGGATCGAGGGCATCTAAAGGCACTAATTCACCGGTATTGAATTGACAGGCCATACCGCAACCCAAAATGGGAAGTGGCTCGGCACCCATATCCTCAGCAAGCTGAAAATACTCAAAAAAGCCAAGACCGAAACTTTGAAAATAATCAGGGGCGGGCCGGTGGTCAAATTCTGTATTCCAGCGATTGATAAGTAATGTTCTGTCCCATAATGGCCCTACGGTTTTTTTCCATTGGTATCGTTGGGCCAAAGTCCTGCCTTCCACTATACAACCACCCGGAAAACGGAGAAAACCAGGTTCTAGATCCGTAAGTAGTTCTACGATATCTTTCCGTAAACCATTTTTTCTTCCCTTCCAGGTGTCTTCAGGGAAAAGTGAAATATTATCCAGATCTATAACACCGTTGCCTTCAAAAGTGAATTTTAAAGCAACCTTTGGATTTGTTTCCTTAGCTATCAGTTTAGCAGTATAGGTTTCCCAATCCCCGGCTGCAGGTATGATGCTGCATTCTCCTAATACCTGTCCTGACTCGTCTACAAACTCAATCCGGATTTTTTGAATAGAACGCTTTGTATTTTTGGCCATTAGTGAAAGACTGTATTTCGCGCTTTTTTTGATACCCATACCCCTGAAACCTTCATTTATTAAAACATATCCACTATCATTTTCTATGGTTACGCGACAGAAATTGCTGCCGGACGCATCGGGGTTGGATTTTATTATGTTGGCAATACCAGACTTCTTGTTAAAACCATATGGGTTGCTATTTGGCTGCTGCCAGCCCATACTGGGGTTATCGAATTCAAAACCACGGTTTTTGATCATTTCAGCATACACCCCGCCATCTGCTGCAAAATTGATATCCTCGAAGAAGATTCCATACATCGTAGGTTGAATTTCCGCTATGGAATTGCTGCCATCTAGTTCCAACCTGGTTATTTGCCCTGTGACTGAAAATGAACACATCAGGATAATTAACAATAAAGAACGACGGGTCATACTAATCATGACTTTTTTATTTAGGTTTTCTTTTTAAAAGTTTAGCTGGCATAATCTTTTTGAAAAATTAACCGGTTCTACTAATCCGAATTGCAATTAAGATATTTATAAGTCTGTTAACTATATTGAGGATATCATTCTTAGGTAGACAAACATCCAATATGCTCACAATTCTGAATTAAATTTATGGCTTTTATTTTACTTATACCTGTCAACCCTATCGTCTTTAATAACTCCCTGCCAGTTCATTCCAAATGCAAAATCATACACATTGCCCGAAGCATCTTCATAGGGAGTCATATCCCTGGGCACATCTTCAAATTGTTCTTCAACTGTTTTCATATTCGAGGGCATTTGAAAAGGTAATAATGCTGAAGGTTCAACTTCTCCGGAAATAATCTCCATCAAGGCCTGATCCTGAACTCCCATATGCACCAATATAGAGGAAGCACTATTTTCAATTTCTGAAAAAACCATTGGTTTGGATATGTTGACAATCACAATAACTGGTTTATCCCCCATTTTTGATTTGGTTTCCTTCACCAAATTCATATCATGTATATTGGACGCCGTCACAGTTTTTCCCTTGTAGGTACGGTTGGTAAAATCTTCAAGCGGACTTCCTCCGGCAAGACTTGTTTCCCGGGCATCAATAGCGGTATAGGGTCCGTATTGCAGGCTAATTGGTACATAACCATTGCCTCCTTTTGACAAATCTTCCCTGTTGTACCCAACACCTCCGTTTGGACTTGCTATGCCAACCAAAGCGAAATCTGCTTCTTCCGGGTTCTCAACCACTTCAAAATACTTTTTAACGACTTCCATATTAAAAGGGTGTTCCAGCTTTTCAGGAGTTTCCCTACCAAACCAATTCCTGCTGGCAGCAATAAACCTTTGAGGAACATACACTTTTTGCCGTGTTTTTATGGGTAACGTATTCTGATGATTTTTTAACATGACAATTGAACGTAATTGCGCTTCAAATCCGGCCTTCATAAATTCGGCATTTCCCACAATTTTTTCCGTTTCTGCGACATCCAAATAGGGATTCTCAAAAAGTCCGACTCTGAAAATATTCTTAAGCAATCGAACAGCAGACTCTTCAAATCGTTTTCTCATATATTCTTCTCCATGTTCATCAACGCCTATTTTATAGGCTTCCAGAATAGGTCCCATATCATTATTCCCACCAAATTGGTCTACCCCGGCTTCGATTACTTTATAATGGCGTTCAGCCACGGTCATGGTTTCCACCCCCCAGCTTTTGCCTTCAAATAAATCAACCGCACTTACATCACGGGTAATACCCCAGTCGGTACAAACAACACCGTCAAAACCATAATCGCCCCTCAAAAGATCAGTAATCAGGTATTTGTTAAAGCCATTACCTACTTTATCGCCATTCTTAATATCCTGGCCATCAGAGATGGTATAGTAAGGCATTATGGCAGAAGCCATCCTGGTAGGCCCTTCCAATTTAAATGCACCTTCTGTAAATGGTTGTAAATGATCTTTAAGGTTGTTTCCCGGATATACCGCATAGGCACCATAGCCAAAATGACCGTCTCGCCCTCCTTCTTCAGGACCTCCGCCGGGCCAGTGCTTTACCATGGCATTCACACTTTGATATCCCCAGCCTACGCCATTATCAGAAGACTGGAACCCGTCTACATAGGCCCTGGCCATATCAGTTGCCAGATCCGGGTCTTCTCCCATGGTACCATCAAATCGGCTCCATCGGGGTTCAGTTCCCAAATCTATCTGTGGAGATAAAGAAGTAGCAATACCGAGTGCCCTGTATTCTTTGGAGCCAATTTCCCCAAATTGAAACATTAGTTGCGGATCAAAAGATGCGGCTATTCCCAAAGTACCGGGCCACATTGATATGGTTCCTCCAGCACCTGCATTGAACTCTGCATATGAATCGCTGCCATGTCGCGGGTCTGAACTCGTATTGATCGGGATTCCCAATCCGATTTTTTCCACCATTGCCTGTGCATTGTTGTTCCATTTGGCAGCAATTCCGGGAGATTGCACACTTGTGATGAGTACATGTCGGAGATTGTCTTCCTCCAGAAATTTCAATTGTGCATCGGAAAGGTCACTTGGTGCTGCGCCACTTTCAGCAAACGGTTTGCCACCATAGGTAGCCGGCCCAAAAAATCTATTGCCACCTGCCGGAATGGATTGATGTGCACTGTAAAGCATCAAACCGGCGATTTGTTCCAAAGACATTTTTTTAGCCAGGTCCTGGGCTCTTTCTTCCGCACTTAATCGCCAATCTTCAAAGGGATCTAATTTTCCATCTTTGCTCAAATCCTTAAAGGCATAACGACCAACATTTAATAGCTTCACTCCTGAATTAGCGCTATATCCCAGTGTTTCACCCCCTTCGTTTTTCACGAGTATAAAATCACCTTTATCTTCTTCAATAAATTTCGGACTACAGGCTACTGAAAGCAATACAGTAGCATAACAAAATTTAAGTGCTGTTTTTTTTAAAATACTCATATGCATTTTATTATGGGATTAATTGTTTCTTATCAAATCAAATAATTCTTTGTCCAATTGTGGTTTTACTTCACAGGTATTATCGAGGTGCATGGTAGCCGTATTTGAACTGGTGTAAACTGGCCATGTCGGTAATCCGGAATGGTTGGGATCTCCATTTTTAGCAAAACTGAGCCAGGCGTTACTTACTTTATCTGCTAAAGCATGTGCCGCTTGTCCGCCACCTGTCATATTTTTGCCTCTCTCAATATTATCAAAAACAAAGGGCAGTTCCATACAGTGAAGGGATTTGTATTTACCATCCCAAACAGGGGACTGCCAGGTAAAAAGATACATATAAACCGGTGCGCCATCTATAAGGGATGATTTTTCATTTGCCTGATCAACAGCACCGGGCCGGAACATTACATCCACATCAATCAGGTCTTTTGGGTCTGTATCATTTGGGTATGCTTTTCGTACAGCTTGAAGATAGGTATCGGCTTTATCCTTATACTGTTCTTTAATATGTTCCATTATCTCTTGTTCAGAAGCTTTGGCAAATCGCATATTTGCAAAAGGGGCGAATTCGTTTTTGGTAGTTCCCAGTAGTAAGGGAATATCTTTTGACAGATCAAATGCCTCCTTTGAAAAAAGCTGATAAGGTAAATCTTCTCCGTCACGACTAGGACCCCAGTTAAGTCCAAAGCCCATAACGGGTTTACCTTCGGCCTTCATTTTTTCTTCGATGGTCTTTAGGGCCTTGGCGCCTGCTGCACTCAAAACCTCAAAGGGAATTTTCTGTAAACTGTCGACCTGATTTTCTTTTAATCCAAGATTGGAAAGTACCTCAGCGGCAATGGCCTGTGTTTCGTTTTTTTCCAACATAGATGCACGGAAGGACCCGCTTTGATTGATGGCTTTATGAAAAAGACCTTTTGCCTTTGGCATGGCCATTAATGTATTCACTTTGGCCCCGCCTCCGGATTGCCCAAATATGGTTACATTATTGGGATCACCTCCAAAATTTTCAACGTTGTTCTTTACCCAATCGAGCGCAGCTACTATGTCTGTAATACTGTTATTGGCAGAATGACTGTATTTATCTCCATAGGCAGATAGATCCAAAAAGCCTAGAATATTAAGACGGTGATTTATGGAAACCACTACCACATCTCCTTTTTTACTAAGGTTTTCCCCATCGGTAGAAGGCAATTCCTGGCTGGAACCGGCAGTGAAGCCACCACCGTGGATCCAAAATAAAACAGGTCTTTTCTTATTATCGTCAATATTTGGTGTCCAAATATTGATTCGCAAACAGTCTTCGTTGGGATATCCCCAGTCATGGTCAAAAACAAATTCGGGTTCATCAGTAACCTCGGTGGTGGGGTTCATGAGGGGCGCTACCGGCCCATACATTGTTGAACTTCTAACACCTTCCCATGAATCGGCTTTTGAAGGAGCCATAAAGCGTTCTGCTTTGGCATAAGGGATACCCTTATAAATAAAGGTGCCATTATGAATATACCCACGAACTTTTCCAGACTCCGTGTTGGTTACGGCGATATTCTCTCCGGTAATCACTTCCTGCGCAGAAAGAGATGCCATCATTAAAAATAAGGCCATGCCTATAAATTGAAGTTTTACTTTTTTCATTTTTTAAATATTTGTATGAGTAGATATGTTATTTAAAACCAATTTGCTTTAACCCGTCATGACTAATTTTAATGGCATCAAGGGGCTTCAGGCCATCGAAGGTCATGTCCTGTTCTACCATGTAGTATTTCATTCCGGATAGTTTTTTATTCTCAAGAATACGCGCAAAATTGATATTTCCTTTACCTACCGGTGCAAACCTGCCCTGCTCATCCATATCCTTAACATGCCAAATCTTAAATCGGCCTGGATATTTTTCAAAATAAGCTACGGGATCTGCCCCTGCTTTGGTAACCCAATACAGGTCCATTTGAAAATTTACATATTTGGGGTCACAATGTTCCAGCAAATAATCTATAGGCACAATACCATCAGAATCTTTTTGAAATTCAAAATCATGGTTATGGTATAACAATTCAAGTCCCGCTGCCTGGCATTTTTTGCCAAGAGCGTTTACAATTTCTGCTAAGTTGGCAGCGCCTCCCGTCATACTCATAGTTCTGGTCTCTCTGTCAACCTTAAATAACCCCATTGGAGGTACAGGAATTACAAAATATTTAAATCCTGCTGCTTTTACATCGGCAATCATAGTATCAGCGTTTTCCATGGTAACTGTACTCTGATGTGTGCTTATTGGGCTTAGACCAATTTCCTTCAGGAATTTTTTAAAGTCAGCGGGAGACATATTGTAGAATTTGCCATCGGCATATCCGGCGGATTCTATATTTTTAAAGCCGGCATCAGCTACGGCTTTCAGAGTAGATTGGGCATCGGAAGTCATGTCATCGCGAACTGTATAAAGTGCAAGGCCTCCAAATTTTTCCTGTGCATGGCATAGGAAAGATCCCGCTAAAAAAAAGGAAGCAAAAAGAAGTTTAATGGATGAATTTTTCATAAGATTATAATTAAGGTAATTATTGTGAATGCTTAATAAGCGTAAAGAGTTGAACCGTAACAGATAAAGCCTATACATGTTCATACTCTTTAATAGGTTCATTGATCTTAAAACTATATAAATAAGGTGCTTTGTGGGCTCCTCCGGTAAACAATTTATCATGCCTCTCTAAAATGTCAAGGCCCAATATTTTTCTCTGAAAGGTGGTTCTGCGTAATTTTTCTCCCAGAACAGCCTCATATACCAATTGCAGCTCTTTCATGGTAAATTTTGGTGGCAATAAATTCATTCCTACCAACTTTTTGTCCAAATTGTTCCGGAGGGTTTCAAGAGCTTTTTCTACAATTTTATTGTGGTCCATCATTAAAGGAGGCAAATCATCAATGGCATACCAATTAATGGAATCAGAAAGTTCATCTGGTTTGGGTTCCACAGTATTGTAATTTATCAACGCGTAATAGGCGGAAGATATAAATCGATCCAGTAACCAGTTTCCTGCTTCAATTTCATGGCCGTTGGCCTCCAAAATGATGCGCATAATATCCGGATCTGGTCTGGAAACATCCCCAAACGTATAAAATTGTTCCAGATAAATTTTGTCCAGTCCTGTTCGTTCTTTCAGACCTCTTTTTACGGCATCGTTAAGGTTTTCATTGCGCCTGACAAATCCACCCGGCAGGGCGTATAGTCCTGTATTGTGATATTCAAGGATAAGTATTTTTAAATGCTTGCCATTAAATCCAAAGATTACCGAATCATAGGCCAGATGCGGTATATATTCCTCAATAGTTGGCAATGTTTTCCTTTTTATGTGTTCCACAGAATTAATTTTATTCAAATAAATGATAAAATCTGAAGAAAAAAAAGTATTATTGTAACAAAATGAGACAATAATAAAACTTTAACATTTGTAACTATGAAAGCAGCTGTAATATTCACGTTATCAATAGTATTCTTTAGCGCTATAGGAATGGCTCAGGATAAGAATTCGTTTCCCGTTCAAGCGACTATTGATAATGGAATAATCGAAGGTAATTACAATACCCATACAGGTATTCAAACCTACTTTGGGGTACCCTTTGCCAAACCCCCTGTTGGAGAATTAAGATGGAAAGCTCCACAACCCCTGGACAAATGGGAAGGTGTAAAAGAAACTAAGGCTTTTGGTCCCCGCCCTATGCAGACGATGGTCTTTGGGGATATGGATTCCCGTTCCGATGGAGTTAGTGAAGACTGCCTGTATCTGAACGTGTGGACCCCTGCCAAGCGCAATACGAGGGACCTTCCGGTCCTGGTTTATTTCTATGGTGGCGGAAATGTGGCAGGAGATGCTTCCGAACCCCGTTACGATGGGGAAAGTATGGCTAAAAAGGGTATGGTTGTCGTGACCACCAATTATCGCTTGAACATCTTCGGGTTTTTGGCCCATCCTGAACTTAGTGCTGAAGCCTCTTACAAAGCATCCGGTAACTATGGCCTATTGGATCAAAATGCGGCTTTACAATGGGTTCAGAAAAACATTTCTGCATTCGGCGGAGATCCTAAAAAAGTAACTATAGCAGGCGAATCGGCCGGTTCAATTGCCGTTAGCGTTCAAATGGCTTCGCCCATGTCCAAGGATTTAATTGCCGGGGCTATAGGGGAGAGTGGTGCCGGTATTAATCCTACCATGGCTCCTGTTCCTTTAATGGAAGCGGAAAGTACGGGCTTGGAATTTGCTCAAAAGGCAGGGTACCCTTCAATTAAGGAATTAAGAAAACTGAGTACAAGGGATATCTATGAAATCTATAATGAATCCAAGCGCTTTGGTTTTCCAATGGTGATCGACGGCTATTTTTTACCAAAAACATTACCGCAGATTTTTGAAGCAAAAGAACAGGCTCAGGTTCCCTTATTACTTGGATGGAATTCAGCTGAAATCCCCGGGATGGCCTTTATGCAGGGACAGTCCTATACAAATGAAAATTATGTAGCAAAGGTGAAAGAAGTTTATCCCGATACTTATGAGGAAGTTTTAAAGCTTTATCCTCATAATTCCGTACAGGAAATAGAACTATCGGCTACAGCTCTGGCTTCTGACCGCTTTATAGCGTATAGTACCTGGAAATGGTTTGATCTGCATCGTAAAAACAGTGAACAACCGGTTTATAGATACTTGTACAGCAAATTGAGGCCTGCTTTAAAAGATCAAAACCTTGCATCTGGTTTAGCCGGAGGTACCATAACCAAAAGTTCAGATGCACCAAAAATGCCAAAGCCTGTAGGCGCACCGCATGCCTGTGAAATTGAATACTGCATGGGGAACCTACATCTGGTAGATGACTACGAATGGACCGAAGATGATTTTAAGGTTTCCGAGACTATGCAAAATTATTTTTCCAATTTTATAAAAACCGGAAACCCCAATGGGGAAAACCTGCCGGAATGGCCCGCTGCCAAGGCAAATGAGACTGCTCCTCCGGTTATTATTCTAAATACGGTTAGTGAGGCTCAAAAGGCCACCAATGATGCGCGATATGAATTTTTAGACAAGGCTTACGGCAATTAAGAAGATAGACTACGACCCCGAGGCCAAATCCTAAACAACAAAAAAAACCTACCACGGTAGGTTTTTTTTATATAATTAATTGACTTAACAGTCTGTAATTCTGAAAGTATTGAAATTTATAATTTGTTTATTATTTCAGGTTTTCATTAAAAAAATCAATGGTACGTTTCCAGGCTAATTCGGCCGCTTCCTTATCATATCTCGGAGTAGTTGTATTGTGGAACCCGTGATTTACATTTGGATAAGTGAAGGCTACATATTTCTTTTTATTAGCTTTCAATGCCTCTTCATAAGCCGGCCAGCCTTCATTAACTCTTGTATCCAATCCGGCGTATTGCAGCATCAAAGGCGCGTTTATTTTATCAATATCTTCTGTGGGTTGCCCACCGTAAAAAGGCACTGCTGCCGAAAGGCCGGGAACTTTTACCGCCATCATATTTGATATCCATCCTCCAAAACAAAAGCCAACTACCCCAATTTTTCCGCTACATCCTTCGTGGGCTTTTAAATAGTCGTAAGCAGCAATAAAATCCTCTAGCATTTCATTTCTGTCACGTTCTCTTTGCATTTCCCTGCCCTTATCGTCATCCCCCGGATATCCACCAAGAGGGGACAGTGCATCCGGCGCCAGGGTGATAAATCCCTCCAAAGCCGCCATTCTCGCCGTATCTTCAATGTAGGGATTGAGACCCCTGTTTTCGTGAACCACTACTATACCGGGCAATTTTCCCTTGGCATCAACAGGTTTGGAGAGTAACCCTTTAATTGTTCCACCTCCTTTTGGAGATTCATAGTTGATATAATCAGAATCCAGCCTGGGGTCATTGGATGGCACCAACATGGTATCCTTGTAATTTGGCATCAGAAAGCTCATAAGTGAGGCAATGGTGATACCGCCAACAGCATACATAGATAATCTTTCAATAAATTCGCGCCTCTGTAATTTGTTATGTGCATAATCATCATACAAGTCGAAAATTTCCTGTTTTATGTCTTCTTTTTTAAGTGTTCCCATAATAGCGTATTTAATTATTTCAATAGACTTTTCATAAAAGTTTCTTTGTATGCCCGTCCGATGGGCGTTCGAATATTTTCAACCAAATTAACCTGGTTTCCCATGATTTTTTTAATTTTTGAGGTGTTTATGATAAAGGACTTGTGCGTTCTGAAGAAGAGTTTATGATTTAAATTTTCTTCCCAAAATCGCAGGGGTTCTGAAGATAAGTATTTTTTTTCAGATGTAATGATTTCTGTATAATCAGCATCCGATTTAATATAAATAATATCCTTGACAATTATTTTCACATGTTCATATCCTGACTTGATATAAATTTCTTTGCGATATTGATGATTATCTAATAGTGCCTCGTCAGATTGTTTTACTATGCTTTTTGTAGGAACTTTAGCGACTGCTTTTACAAAACGCTGAAACGAGAATGGTTTCAGTAAATAATCAACTACATTAAATTCATAACTCTCCAATGCATAATCGGAAAAGGCGGTTGTCAATATCACGTAGGGAGGGTTTGACATGGTCTTCAAAAAATCAATCCCGGAAATCTTAGGCAAATGAATATCCAGGAACATGAGATCCACAGAGTTGGAATTTAGGAATTCCATAGCCTGAATTGCATCGGAAAAAATACCTTTAAGTTGCAATGAACCTATATCCTCTATAAATTTTTTAAGGATACGCTGGGCTGGCGGTTGGTCTTCAATGATTATACAATTCATTTCAATGGTATTTTCTGTAACTCCATCTTCAAAATAACTTCAAATTGATTCGAGGTTTCTTTAATATTTAGTTCGTGTGCATTGGGGTATAACAATTGCAATCGTTTTTTTACATTTTCCAAACCAATACCCTTTGTAAGATTTTCAGGACTTGACATATGCTGAAAATTGTTCTTGCAATTAAAGTATAGGGTATTTCCTTTCATTTTAATCTCAATATCTATGCTAATATTACTCGACTGGCCCGATTGACTATGTTTAAAAGCATTTTCGATGAAGACAAGCAGTATCAGGGGGGCTATTTGATAACCGGGCTTAATATTAATAGCTTCAAAATTAACATTACCCCTTTCCTCAATCTGCAGCTGATTGAGTTTTGTAAAATTTTCCAATTGTTCAATTTCTTTAGATAAGGGTACAAACCTTTCTTTGCATTCGTAGAGCATATATCGCAAAACAGAACTAAGCTCCAAAATTATAGTCGGAGTTTTTGGAGAAAATTCTATGGCATACGAATACAGATTGTTCAGGTTATTGAATAAAAAGTGAGGATTTATCTGAGACTTTAAGAATTGAAGTTCACTCTCCTGAATGGATGTTTTTAATTTTTCCACTTCACGTTGTTTACCTATTGCATCCCATGCAAATTTAAATCCCGATAAGATTGCGACTATAGGAAGGATATCAAATATGGCAAAGTAAATTCCTGGAACTATCGACGCTCTTCTGGTGCCCGGATAAAACACCACCTCCAGTAATTCTTCGATCACAATTACGAACAAAAGGACGAATATGACTAAACCGAAAAAATACCAATATTCCTTTTTGTATAAGAATTTAGGCATCAAAAAGTAGGTTATAAAAACTGATGCACAGGCATATACCAAAAAGAAAACCACTTGTGCTAAGGTAATACCAGGATCATTCCTGTCAAAGGAATAGAACAGTAGTACCAAAATATATAAGACAAACTGAAAAAACAGTTCTTTCCAACTAATATATGTAGCTATCTTTGTCATAGTCATGCTAATACCACAAATCTACGCTATTAGGTACATTCCTTAAAATGACTAAGTGTAAACTGCAGAAACAAACCGGCTAACGACAATTGTTCTACTTTAAGACAAAAGTATGTGGTTCACAGGTAACCTTTTGTCGTTCAAAGTAGAATTTTTCTCATACACTATTTGTATACGGATCTTTGATTAAGCAGAATTAAATCCTTAGGTGTACTTATAAATTTGGCTATATAAATTTTTGAAAATATATAAAATTATGGGAAGAAAAACGGAACAAAATATGCGAACATACCACCGTTATTTGGGATTCTTTTTAGCCGGTATAATGGCAGTATATGCTGTTAGTGGTATTGTACTGACATTCAGAAACACTGATTTTTTAAAAAAGGAAGTACCAATAGTAAAAAAGCTTGATACAGGTTTGGAAAACGAAGACCTGGGCCGTGCGCTTGGCCAAAGAGCCTTTAAAGTAGATAGGGTAGAAGGCGACCTGGTGTATTTTAAGGGGGGAACCTATAACAAAATGACAGGGCAAGCCAGTTATACTGAAATGAAGATGCCTGTTGTTTTAGATAACATGAACAACTTGCACAAAATGCATTCAGGTCATCCATTGTATTGGCTGAATATTATTTTCGGTGTCGCGCTTTTGTTCTTTTCGGTTTCAGCGTTTTGGATGTTCAGGCCAAAAACACCAATATTCAAAAAAGGTTTATACTTCGCATTGGGAGGAATAGTACTTACTGTAATCCTCCTTTTTGTGTAATTTCCAACCCGGATTTTGGAAAGAGAACGTGTGGTTCCCAAAAATGACGGAGATTATTATCAAAGGAATATAATTGACCTGGCAGAGATTTAATCTTATTAGAAACTGGAAAGATATGTCGTTGAGGCAGTAAGTTGTGTCGTTGAGAAAAACAGTTTTCTGGTTTGGCAGGCAAACACTAAATTGTAGTGAGAATATTTTGATTATGAGAAAAGTCACATCACATCTGCTTAGGTTTATTTTTGTATTCATAATCATTGCAATTTTTCCATGGGATGTTACCCTGGCGCAGCGATCTCCCGATAATACAGAGCTGGACATGAAGGTGGAAACATTTCTGAAAAGCAAAAATAGTCAATGGCGTGATCTGAATGTTCCTGCATCAGACGGAAAAATGCTCTACGATATTATTTTGAAAAATGGTTATACCAAAGGACTGGAAATTGGTACTTCTACCGGTCATTCCTCCATATGGATCGCCTGGGCTTTAAGTAAAACCGGCGGCAAGTTAATTACAGTTGAAATTGACCCGGAAAGGCATAAAGAAGCCCTGGCCAATTTTGAAGAGGCCGGATTGTCTAAATACATTGATGCCAGACTCGCCAATGCGCATGAACTGGTAAAAGAATTACCCGGTCCTTTTGATTTTGTGTTTAGTGATGCCGACAAGGGATGGTATACCAACTATTTTAAGGATGTTGACCCAAAATTGGAATCTGGAGGATGTTTCACTGCGCATAATGTCAGCCCACCGGGTACAAGGGGCATTTCTGGCACTATTCAGTTTCTGGAGTATGTTTTAGCCCTAAGTAACTATTCCACAACGGTAGACAATTCTGGCGGTGGCCTTTCCATAAGTTATAAAAAATAAAAAAAGGGTAAAGCAAGAGTTACCAGGCCTTTAAAAAATAATAGCAAAAAAAGAACACAGGAAAACCAATTAAATATTTAAACGATGAGAAAAATAGTAGTAGCACTAGTATACCTAATGACAACCGCGGGTGTTTTTGGGCAGGGAGTATGGACATTAGATCCGGGACACTCAAGAATCAGGTTTACGGTAACCCATCATATGATTTCTGAAGTAGATGGTTTTTTTAGAGAATTTGAAGCCACCATGACGGCTGCAAAGGATGATTATTCTGATGCGGTATTTAATTTTTCTGCCCAAACAGCAAGTATCAATACGGAAAACGAGATGAGGGACAATCATCTAAAAAGCGCTGATATCTTTGATGTTGAAAAATATCCCACCATAAGTTTTAAAAGCACTTCTTTCTCTCAAATTGCAGGGGAGCACTATAAAGTTATAGGTGATATCACTATGAAAGGAAAGACCATGCCTATTACCCTGGATGTATGGCTTGTTGGCCCGGTGGAGAATGAGCGTGCCAAAAGACAAGAGCTTGGTTTTAAAGCAAGTGGAAGTTTATTGAGACAGGCTTTTGGTGTGGGGGAAAACCTTTCCCTTTTGTCTGTTGGTGATGAAGTAGGTTTAAGAATTACAGGTGAATTCAACAGGAGTTATTGATTCAGAAGAGTTACTGCTATTTAAACTAAATTTAGGAAATTGAAAACAAAAGCGTCGCCGCAGGTAGTACCAAACAGCTGATTAACTTAAAAAAAACGACCTTATGAAAAACCCTTTTTTAATCGCATTAATACTGGTTTTAACACATCTACCTTTGAGTCTGCTCTCAAAAGATAGTCCCGTGGAAAATTTTTCCGGTACACTAATTCAGGGTGGGGAATACACCTTAATTATAGAGGGATATGATTGGGGTCCGGCAGTTAGCAGAGTAGTACTTTCAATGGGCGAGCAACTTACAACAGCGAATGCCGGGGATTATACTGTTGCTGCCAGGCGCTATACTGAATATACCAAGATTCCTCCTGAAATGGCATCCGGAGATAGAAATGTATTGTATGCTTATGTTTCAGATGAAAAGGGCAACAGGCTGCAAAGTGGAAAGAATATTACACTTGTTCTGGCAGTTGGTCCTGATTTGGCGATAGGATCCCCAATTCAATATGTCAGGAATGAAAAATACAGGGGAAATTATTGGATAGACTATGAACTTACTATTACCCATAAAAACTTAAACAAGGTATGGGATAGTGAAATTGACCGTATAAGGCCTCTTATTGATTCCTTTGACCTTAACGGAACTTTTAAAGACAGTAATGGCATAACCATGTCATATGCTTCCTTTTCTCCAGACACGGCTAATGAAAAATCTCCGTTGATTATTTGGTTGCATGGCGGAGGTGAGGGTGGAACAGATCCGAGTATACCAATAATAGCTAACCGGGCTGCAAATTATGCATCGGATGAAATTCAACCCTATTTTGGAGGTGCTTATGTACTTGCACCTCAATGCCCCGGGGCATGGATGCACAACAGTGATGGGGTAACCACACATGGGGAGGAAGACGACATCTATAATAAAGGTCTCATGGAGCTGATCAGGAATTATGTTTCGGCTAACCCTAAAATTGATACCAACAGGATTTATGTTGGTGGCTGTTCCAATGGTGGTTATATGGCCTTTAAACTAATACTCATGTATCCCGACTACTTTGCTGCAGGATATATCAGTGCATTGGCATATCAATCCCAATATATTAGTGATGAACAAATACAAGCTATTAAGGATATGCCCATCTGGTTTGTACATTCCAAGGATGATGGTACTACCATACCAGAAAAAACAGTTGTCCCGGTTTACAATAGATTAATAGGGGCAGGTGCCAAAAACGTTCACTTTTCCTTCTATGACCATGTTACCGACATAACAGGGTTTTTTGGTGGCAATAACTATTATTACAATGGACACTGGTCCTGGATTTACTCACATTCAAATCATGCCAATTTTGATTTTGACGGATCAGCTGTAATGCATAATAACCGGCCTGTCACCATTATGGAATGGTTGGCGGCACAGAGTAATTAAGGATTTGGTGACTAATATGGAAATATGGAGGGCAAAATCTTAAATTCTTAATGTTTTCAGGAATCTTTGACCGGGAAATGTAAGAACACATTTAATTTATTAGAAGTGTATCCTGCCTTCTGGATTTATCTTCCTTCCGGGAATCGCGCTTATATTTTCTTCTCATGAGTTTTTCCTCTTTAAACCTGGTTTTATATTGATTGAGGCTATCTCTTTCCTGATAATATTTTTTATCGGAAAGATGAAGGTTGTATTTGATCTTTTGATCATTCTCCCTTTTAGCTTCTACATATATTTTCTTACCCGCTTCAATATAGCCAGTTTTGTCTGGAATATTTACAATATCCCGACTTTTAAAGTTGGTAAGTGGTATAGCAGTCCATATATTGGTAGGTTTTTCGGCATAGCCCAATTGTCCTTCCACGAAAAAGTTAAATGCTGTAGACTGTATTTCCATTAAGGGAATTTCAACGATATTATTGGCTACGTAAAGAACATTATTAATGGGACTAAACCGAATATTTTCAAATCGGGCTTTTTTGAAAATTATGTTCGCCACCTTAATAATTGGATCAAATCCTTTTATTTCTGTTTCATCCAGATTAAAACCTATGGTTCCCTTTAAGGAATTTGAATTTAGTACGGTACTGTCTTTAAAACTACCTTCCAACTGCGTATTAATACTCACTTTTCCGTCTATTTTATCAGCTTCCTTCAAAGAGGGAATACTAAAGTGATCAAAGCTAGAAAGCAATTTCTCCAAATCGATCTTATCCGTTGAAAATCCCATTGCAAAATGGGTTTCAAAAGGATCTGTAATATCTAAATAAGCATCCAGATTTACTTTCCCTTTATAGAAATTGAATTTTGTATTTTCCAGATAAATGCGGTCTTCAGTTTCAAAATAAAAGCCTGTATTAAAATTATTTATTACTAAATCATTATATATAAATTCATCCAGCTCAATAGTCAGTTCAGGTTTGTATTTGATATAAAAATCCCTTAGCGAATTCTTAAGCGCTACGGCACGGTGTGGTGTTTTTTTATGCTCACTGTCAGCGTCAAAATTGAAGAGGTCCATAAAGTCACTGAAACGGATCTTTTTTGAATAAACATGAAGATTCGAGCTTATGTCGCGGTTTTTGGAAGTCTTTATCGGCAACATAGAAGTAATATTATTTAATGCTCCATTAAGTGCTATTTGATCTCCGTTTGGCAGTTTAATCAGAAAAGATTTAAGAATAGCATCATCTTCAATAATATCAAGCTCCATAATGCTAAATGGGATATGAGTACCACTGGGGCTATGAATAAGGGAGCTGTTTTCAATTTTGAAAACACTTGTTGAAGAGGTGATTAACTGATCCAAATTTTCCACGTCACCTTTAATTTGTGCAGTTAGTGACAGTTCACCACCTTTTAGTAAAAATGTATCATAATCCAGTAATTCATTCAATTCTTCGGGGTCTGCCTGGATCTTAAGATCCATATTTAACAGGGTCTGATCAGATTGTGAGATATCTAAAATCGCCGAGAAATTTGCCTTTCCACTACCACTGAAATCAAAACTGCTTTCTTCCAACTGTAGATTATTAATTTCCGTATACTTAAACCCGGTACTCAAATTCTTCAGGACGATAACATCTTTAAACTCAAATTGGTCAAAGCTGATATTAATTCTTGGATTGAATTTGGAATATATCCCCCTTAAGGTTTTTTTTAATCTAACTTCCGCTGCCTCATACGGCAAATCTTTTTGCACAATATTACTATTGTCAAACATTTTTATAAAATTACCCCATTGTAAGTGAGTCGATTGCAGGGATAAAGACGAGTTTACTTGTTTATCGGGGTTTGAAGTGATGAAAGCTGTTATATCATCAAGCTCTCCGGAAAAATGCAATTTGTCCTCGGGTCCTATGGAAATTTGCAATTCATTCAGGATTGCACGATTATCTTGTATGGTTACGTCCATCAAATTAATAGGTACAATTAAATTAATAGGCTTATAAAGTATTGTGCCATCCTTGAAATTTAAGGTGCTGTTTGCTTTGAGTAAGAGGTTATCCAAGCTCATCACATCGCCATTAATATCTGCTTTAAGGACGAAGCTGCCATTTTTGAAAATAAACGTATCACTACTGAATAGATCATTTAAGATCTCCGGCGTTCCATTTGCTTCCAGAGCTGCACTTACAATTATTTCTTCTTCATTTTTATAATTCAGATCGGCATTGAGTTTAAAAGTACCTGAAGGAATGTCAAAAGACATATTGGAAAGGTGAAGATTTTTTGCCCCTTTAAAAGACAAATTGGTAGCGAGGTTTTCCAGAATCAGGGTTTGAAATCCGAATTCTTTTATGGCTATGTTCACAGATGGACTGTAGACTTTATTTATTTTATTTAGAATATCATATAAAACATATTGAGGAGGTTTTACATTTTCTTTGCTGCTTTTTGAAGTACTATTAAAAAGGTTTATAAAGTCATCCCAATTCAGTTTTGGTGATCTTATATTTAATTTAGTTGAGGCTTTATTTTTAACATCTTTGGATAAAATTGAGGAAAAGTGATTTATTTGCCCGTCAAATAACAATTTATCTCCAGTATTCATAGGAAGCTCTAAAATATCCAGGACGGCAATATCATCGTTCAGGTGTATTTTTAGATCCTTGACCGGAAGTGAGATATCACTTTCCTTATCATAAAGGGATGTATTAGTTACATTCAAAGCAATTCTTGCGGTGGAAAGTAATGCAGCAATTGAAGTTCCATCCCCTTCAATATCTGCATCTAAACTAAATCTACCTTCTTTGAGGGTAAAAATTGGATCTTCAAATAATGAAATTAAATCGTTAGGATTACCTTTTACATTCAATAAGCCCTTAATATTTGCTTTATCTTCAGGCGTGCTTTTTAAACTTGCATTAGTTAGCTGAAAATGGGTTTCTCTGTATTTCCCTGAAATCTTGTCAAATATCAGTTTTAAATCCTTTTTGTCTTCTATTTCGGCGCGTGCATCATCGTATATCCTGTTTGTAAAATTACCCTCAAATGATAGGGAGTCTAAAACAAAACGGTCGATTATTTTAGCCGAATTATCGGTAGCCGTAAAGTCAATGTGGACCAGTGGATTGGAAAAAGGTTCAAAAGTGCCCGATATTGTTGTGTGTGTTGAAAAAGGCCGGTCAATCACATAATTCATTAGTTTCTGCTGAATATTTTCGGCAACAAGTTTAGTCGTAGCTGCATATTGTGTATGTTCGTTTACGATTTCAAATAAAAAGCTACTCTTGTTGGCAGTATCAAAATCAACTGCCAGTTTAAAAACCTGGTCATTTATAGATAAATCAAAGGAAGGAATATGGATCTTATGGTTCTGTAAGTCAATTTCAGGGTTCATGGAACCTTTGATTTCTGAATCTTTGAGATAGCTTCCTTTTTCAAGGTTAAATCCTAATTGCCCTATTGCGGCGTCCAGTTCCAAAGTGGAAGTAATCTTATCCCGTCCGATGTTAAGTTTGGAGGATACTTCATTCAGCTTAAAGTTGAAGTTCTTATTTCTGGATATGTTGCGTATGTCTATAGTTACATCCTCTAAAGTCAAATCCATTTGATAGGGAGTAAAAGACTCCTTAGTTTTCTTTTCGTTGGCCGGGGATTTATTGTTAGGAGCAGGATTTGAAAGATTTTCTTTGTTGGTAACAGAAGTATATGTGGCGTGCTTAATATGTACCGATTTGACCTGAATCTTTTTTTTTAACAAACTATTTACAGCAAGACCGAGAAAAGCTTCTTTCACTTCAAATCGGGTATGTTTAAATTCCGAAGAATCTTTGAGGACCATATTTTTGATATGGAAGGCCGGACTTGGAAAACTGCCAAAGGCACTCATGGAAATGTCGTCAAAATTTACGGTGCCCTTATGGTTTTCCGAGATGGCATGAACAAGAAAATTAACTACTTCCTCTTTGTGTCCTTTCACAAAAAAATAAATGGCCAGGAATACAGTCAACAAAATCAGCGCTAAACCGGAAACGATTTTTAGTATTTTTTTAAGCATGGAATACGTTCCTTCATTTGGGACAAGAATAGATCTACTCGGTATTTAAAAGTAAGATTTTTTTAATTAAGGCTATAATATTTCCGGCTTTTGACTATTAATAGGAATAACATTTAGGTGTCCAACGTAAAAGGAAATACACTGGCAATAAGTTTGCAAGGAAGCACCTTAAGGCCAGAATGAGAATTGTTACAAGCTAACGACTTAAACCTCAATTGCAGTGGTCTTTTGAGAACTTTTAGCTCTTTTCTTGTTTCGCATCCTTATACAGAGGATCTCGATCAGTATATAAGAAGTAAACACCATAGCCAAATAAGGCAAAATATCTCCAATACGATTATATATGGTGTTAACTCCTTTTATAGGGACTTCGGCCACAATTGTTTTGTCTTCAGAGGTGTAAAAATCAGTTGATGCGAGTAAATTACCAAAGGGATCCGTTACTATAGAAGTGGCGCGGGAAACAGGTCTGATAACAGACACTCCATTTTCAATTCCGCGAAGGCCGGCCATATAGGCATGATAAGGATCAATGGCTTTCCAGTCTCCTGAAGGTACCAACAGTATATCTGTTCCTTTTCTTCCGGCTTGTTTTAAAAAATGAGGAAAATCGGCATCATAGCAAATAATGGGGGAAAGTTTACCGAAGGGGCTGTCTATGATTGGAATGATATCATCCGAACCGTATTCTTGTTCTGCAAAGGGCACCGGATTGCTTTTCAAATAAACATTTGCCACTTCTCCCTCCGGGGTAAATGTTACCGTCTTATTGACCACTAACAAACGTTCTGGATCATAAGGACCGGGATTAATAACACCAAGGGACATGAAAAGATAGATCTGCTTTTCTTTGGCCAGTGCCTTTGCCCTTTCAATAACCGCATCTTCCTGGGTGCTAATAACTAATCCAATGGCTTCAGACCATACTACAATTTTAGCTCCTTCATCGGCCATTTGAGTCGTTTTATTAAAAAGGAGATTCTGATTGGCCATTAATACATTTCTTGTGTTTTTAAATTTGTCGGCAAAAGGATCTTCAATAAAGGGTACCATGGCGCGATTCGCTTCCTGAAGTTCGGGTGATGCCTGTGAGGTTTCAGGTTTGATGTTAATGGATTTACCGAATTCATCCTGATAAAGGGTTTCCATAATATTGGTATTATCCATTGTAATACCAGCAACTTTTACAGTTTCCCTACTATGGTATTCTGCTTGTGATACCCTGACTATACCGAATGTAAAAACAAGGAGATAGACCATTCCTGCTATGGTGGCACCTGTTCTGATAGTGGCCCATTTCCATTTTTGTCCGGACATCCAGTTTACCAAAGATGCAAACCATGCAACTAAAAAGGAGATTCCCCATATACCAAAGACCGAAGCGATCTGTTGTAGCTCCTGAAAACGGTATTGGGTGTTGGCGATAGAACTCCAGACATCACCACTCTCCAGGGTGTTTAAATATTCAAGCGTAACTAATGCTGCGGGAAAGATAAGGGTGCCCAGAAACCCTCTTTCTTCCGCTTTGCTAATCCTGTCAATAAGATAGGGCAGTAAAGATTTTACCGATATTATCAATAGTATAATCATCAATATAGGAAGTGGGGCCGGGAATACTTCATAGACTCCTATAAGGCCGGCTGCATAGAGGCCAATGAATCCAAATACAATGGATTTCCATAATTTGACCTTACGAGTAAAATATAAAAAAAATGTAAGACCCAACCAGGGAGCTATAAATATGGTCCATTTTGTAGAACCCAGGATCATAAACAATATTCCAAGGCACAAGACCAGGTAAGGATTCGAGATATAAAGCTTTAAAGTTTTCATGATGTGATGATTTTTCAACAAAGTAATAGGTAATCTTTGTCAAAGTCGACCGACTACATGAAGTCGCACCAAATAAATACGTTCGATATTCCGTACCTAATATCGAACCTTCCAAATGTTTAGGAAAACTGCGATTTATAAGCGGTGGGGGTACTGCCCGTATATTTCTTGAAAGCGGTATTAAAACTAGATTTGGAATTGAACCCTACCTCATACATGACCTCCAATACGGTGAGTTTGCTATCCTTGGAATCTCGTAAAATCTTTTTGGCTTCTTCAATGCGATAGCTATTGATCAGGTCGAAAAAAGATTTGCCCAATTCCGCATTGATCAGTGTAGAAAGCTGGCGGGAAGAAATTTGTACTTGTTCCGCCAGGTCTTTTAGTGTAAGGTCCGGGTCCAGGTAGGGCTTATGTCGTGTTATATGATTATTCAATTTTTGCAACAATGATTCCCTTTCTTCCGGTGTACCGGATTCAGTGGCAGGGTTTTGATCGGCACCAAGAAATATTTCATTTTGGTGCAGCCCTTTTAGCAAAACACTACTGATGAAGAACAACAGACCGATTAAACCAAAAATAATGGCACCTTGATCCATAGAGATCAGCTGGCTATGTCTGAGTACATTTGAAAAGGTACTTGCCAATACTGAAATGATAAATATATTCACCACAAAATTCAGCCACTTCAGATTAATCTTATCCAGGTTAGAAAATTGTTCCACAATTTTGTTTCGATAATTCCTTATCGTGATCTTTATAGCCAGCAGGTAGGAAAGCTCATAAATGAACCCAAAAACAGAAATCATAATGTTACTGAGGCCCTTTCCTTTTTTAACGTCTTCCAAAACCCACTTTTGTGTTTCCGGAGTTTGATTGTAATAGAAAATGAACAATAAGAACATTACGATTACAAAGGGCAAGGCATGCAATAAATGAATGAATTTAAGCCTAAATTTTTTGGTGGTCAAAGACTGGGTATATAATAAAAGGATAGGCATATGAAAGATAACAAGGCTGTTGAGAAAGAGAGCAAATTGTGTATTGGCCTCAAAAAAATCTGAAATGAGTAAATAATAATCAAGAACCCCTGAAGCTAAACTCAAAAAGAAAAAAGCGAGGAGAAAATTACTTAGTTTATTGCCCTTTTTTGAAAAGAACAGGAATATACTAATGAATAACAGCTGAAAGAGTACCAGCAGGGTCAGTATTTGAAATAGTTCTGTCATCCTGTGTGACTATTTTTGGAATAGTGCTAGTCTAAAGGTATAAATTGAATTTCAATTTAGTAACATTGCTCCGGTTCCCTTTTTACCAATTCTGAATTGGGCTGCCAAAAAAGATACTGGATTAGGTGAGAACATTGGATATTAAAAAATACAAGGAGGATATAAAATCTGAAAAATCAAATGTTACAGACTTTTTAAATTTTTTATAAAGTTCTAAAAGTGCCCTGGCTGAGATTAACTTCCTTTTACTTGCAGGTCAGGCCTTTCGAGTAGCATTAGTACCCACGATACCAAAGGTTACTATTCTTCCCTTTGTCGAAATGTTTGAGCAAACTCATCATCTCACCCAAACAAAAGACCCATCCATTCCATAATTCTTGGCTATATTAGTAACCACTACATAAGATTAAAACCATCAATATTTCTATGAAAACCAGGCTACTACTTCTTTTCTATCTTTTGTTTTAGTTCATTCACAACATTTCCCCAGGCAGATGCCTCCGTATTCACCAACCTGAAATTTCGTTTTATAGGCCCTGAAGGCAATCGGGCCATTGCCATTGCCGGGGTACCCGGAGATCCCATGATCAATTATATTGGAGCCGCTTCCGGTGGCCTGTGGAAAACCACTGATGGCGGAGTCAGCTGGGATCCGGTTTTTGATGATCAGGATGTTTCTTCCATTGGCGCTATTGCCATTTCACCGACCAATCCTGACATTGTTTGGGCAGGGACAGGGGAAACCTTTGTTATACGACCGGCACATTCCATGGGCGATGGTATATACAAATCTGAAGATGCGGGTAAGACCTGGAAAAATATGGGTCTTCAAAAAACAGGTAGAATTGGCCGTATCCTGGTTCATCCTACCAATCCGGATATTGTATATGCCGCGGCTTTGGGACATACTTATGGCCCCCAAAAGGAACGGGGAGTGTACAAAACCACTGATGGTGGCAACACCTGGAAGCAGATATTTTTTGTGGATGAACATACAGGGGCTGCAGAATTGGCCCTGGACCCTAAAAATCCTGACCGACTTCTTGTGGCGATGTGGTCCATTCATATCAACACCTGGGGATTGCGCAGTGGTGGCCCCGGAGGAGGAGTTTATAGATCTGCAGACGGGGGAGTGTCCTGGGAGCCTCTTTCCAAAAACGGACTTCCTGGCGGCACTGAGAATCCCGTAGGCAAAACTGCGGTGGCCATTTCACCTTCAGAACCCAATATTGTGTATGCATTATTTGAGATCGATAGCCCTGCCTTGTATCGATCTGAAGATTTTGGGAATACATGGTCCCTACAGACGCGAAACCACGATATTGCGGAACGCGCCCCTTATTATACCCGAATGGCCGTTTCTCCGGGCGATTCCAACGAACTCTATTTTGCAAGTGTAAAGTTTGGTATCTCTAAAGATGGCGGCAAGACCGTTGAAGCAGGCTATAGTGCCGGCGGCGATAACCATGATATTTGGTTAGATCCCGGTAACCCGGACCGTATGATGGTGGCACACGATGGTTGTGCCAGTATTACGCTAAACCATGGCAAAAGTTATCAGAGTGTCGTACTGCCAATTGCGCAAATGTACCATGTTTCCGTTGACGATCAGATACCCTATAATGTCTATGGAAATCGTCAGGATGGGTATTCCTACATGGGTCCAAGTAATAGCCGCCAGGGCTATATTCCATTGGGACTTTGGAAAGGGGTAGGAGGTTGCGAGAGCGGTTTTGCCCAACCCGATCCTTTTGACAATGACATTGTATGGTCCGGATGCTATGATGGAGGATTGCAGCGTTACAATGCCAAAACAGGCCATGCGAGGGATGTCAGGGTTTGGCCGGAGGCTGGATATGGCTGGGAACCCGGCAAACTGAAGTACCGTTGGCACTGGAATTTCCCATTGGCCTTTTCTCCACATATTAAACACAGGGTCTATGCAGGTAGTCAATATGTACACAAAAGTGATGACGACGGTCAAAGCTGGCAGGTGATTAGTCCGGATCTAACCCTTAATGATAAGACACATCAGCAGAGTTCCGGGGGTATAGCGACGGATAATTTGATGACTTTTGATGGATCTGTTTTATTTAGTATCGCAGAATCCAAAATGGAACCCGGACTTATCTGGACTGGGAGTAACGATGGCCAGGTACAGCTCACCAAAGATGGTGGTGCAACCTGGACGAATGTTACTCAGAACATTCCTGATCTCCCCAAATGGGGAACGATTGCCAATATTGAGCCTTCCCGGTATGCAAAGGGCACCGTTTATATAACGGTAGATTTACACCAAATGGGTGACTTTGACACTTATGTTTACAAAACGGAAGATTATGGCCAGCGCTGGAAATTAATAAGTGGTTCTGTTCCCAGGTCAGTACACAGCTTTGCGCATGTCATCAAGGAAGACCCTAAACGTCAGGGGATGTTGTACCTGGGGGTAGATAATGGCCTTTACATCTCTACGAACGATGGTGATAATTGGATGCGCTTAAAAAATAATCTTCCTCCAAGCCCTGTTTACTGGTTGGAAATACAAGAGCGTTTTGATGACCTGGTGATAGGTACATATGGAAGAGGTTATTATATATTGGATAATATTTCACCCCTCCGCGAATTCGATATAGATGCACGAAATAAGACGGCCCATCTCTTTAGTCTTCGCCAGGCCTATCGTTTTCAGGATCAGCAGAGTATTAAAACTGACGGACCTAGTATAAACTCAGGCAAAAACCCGGCCTATGGTGCGGACATCAATTATTACCTGAAAGATAGTACAGATCAAAAGGTGGAAATACAAATTTTGACGGGCAATGATGAAATCTTAAGGACCCTGGAAGGAAAAAATAAGGCGGGGATCAACAGGGTGATGTGGGATCTGCGCTATGAACCCACTTATAAGCCAAAATTGCAGTCTGCTCCCCCCGGAAGACCATGGGTTCAGCTTAACGGTGAAGGATGGCGTCCTTTGGTTACATGGGATCTTGACCTGATGCGTGGTCAATACGGGCCAAAAGTGGTTCCGGACACCTACAAAGTGAAGTTAATTATTGGAGATGAAGAATATATCAGGGAAGTACAAGTCTTAAAAGATCCTTCTTCTGAGGGTACCATTGAAGAAATTGAACAACAGGTGGCTTTTTCCTTGGAACTTCGCGATGCCATAAATTTAGCGGTGACCATGATCAATGATATAGAGGAAATTCGCTCAGAACTTTCGGATGTGATACCCAAATTGAAAAAGAAGGGCGATATTCAAAAAGCGGCACAATTGCAGGCCCTGTCAGAATCAATAGCCGGGACGCTGTACGATATTCAACTTACCGGAGCCCGGGAAGATGCTTTTAGGGCACCCATGAAACTCTATGGAAGACTGAGTGCCCTGGCTAGTGATATTACCGGAAATGGAGTCGATTTTAAACCCACGGATCAGCAGCTGGAGGTCTACGCCATTTTTAATGAGCGTTTGGACCTTATCAATAAGAAGTTCAGGAACTTTATGGAAGTGGAATTGAAAAAGTTGAATACGCAATTGAAAAAAAGTGAATTGCAAATTCAGTTGGAAAAGAAGATAAAATCATAGCCTAATGATGTAGCCCAAAATACAGCAAATATTCCCACCTGAATAGGCCTTTTCACAATCTCTGGAGACCTGACCGGGGTTAACTTCACTCACTTTTTACGTTCGTTTGACCCGGCCGTCCCAAGGTCAAAAAGCAAAAGTATGGCAGCTTTGTCATCGTCAATTGAGTAAACTTATATCCAACTTTAAGCATCGCTGGGGTTAACTTCACTCACTTTGTTCGTTTGTTTGACCCGGCCGTCCCGAGGTCAAAAAGCAAAAGTATGGCAGCTTTGTCATCGTCAATTGAGTAAACTTATATCCAACTTTAAGCATCGCTGGGGTTAACTTCACTCACTTTGTTCGTTCGTTTGACCCAGCCGTCCCAAGGTCAAAAAGCAAAAGTATGGCAGCTATGTCATTGTCAATTGAGTAATCTGATTTCCAAAATTGAGCATCGCCGGGGTTAACTTCACTCACTTTGTATGTTCGTTTGACCCGGCCGTCCCAAGGTCAAAAAGCAAAAGTATGGCAGCTTTGTCATCGTCAATTGAGTAAACTTATTTCCAACTTTAAGCATCGCCGGGGTTAACTTCACTCACTTTGTTCGTTCGTTTGACCCAGCCGTCCCAAGGTCAAAAAGCAAAAGTATGGCAGCTTTGTCATCGTCAATTGAGTAAACTTATATCCAACTTTAAGCATCGCCGGGGTTAACTTCACTCACTTTGTTCGTTTGTTTGACCCAGCCGTCCCAAGGTCAAAAAGCAAAACCATGCAAGCTAACGCTTGCCGTTTTTTATTTCTCCGGAAAACTCAAGCGAGCTTGGATTTCCTCCAAAATAAAAAACCCACCTGTTCGGTGGGTTTTACTTTCTCTGGTGACCTGGCTGGGGCTCGAACCCAGGACCCTCTCCTTAAAAGGGAGATGCTCTACCAACTGAGCTACCAGGTCATTTTTGTTGTTTGTATTCGATTGCTATGCATAAAAACGGCATTAGCGGGTGCAAATATACTATCATTAATTAATTTTTCAAGTCCATTTAAAGATTAATTTAGGTTTTCTTTGAATTCCCTTATAATTAGTACATTTTTACTAAAATTTTGAAAATGAAATTAGTCCTGATAGGATATATGGGTAGCGGGAAAACGACGGTTGGGAAACTACTGGCTGAGCATCTTGATTTTAAATTCATAGATCTTGATGAGTATATAGAGACTCGTTTAAATGAAAAGGTTGCACATATATTTAAATCTAAAGGAGAGTTGTACTTCAGGAAGAAAGAGAGTGAATTGCTGGAAGAAGTACTGAAAGACAAACGGGATCTGGTAATAGCTGTTGGCGGGGGAACACCTTGTTACGGAGCCAATATGGATACAATACTTCAAAAAACAAAACTGGTTTTTTATCTTAAATTATCGATTGCTTCATTGACAGAAAGACTACATAAAGAGAAGGAACACCGACCTTTAATTGCGCATCTGAAAGATAAAGATTTGCCCGAATTTATCGGGAAACATATTTTCGAAAGGGGAATATTTTATTCCCGGGCCTATTTCACAGTGGTTGCAGACCAAAAGGAGGCAGAAGCCGTGAAAGAAGAAATACTTTCTTTACTCCCCTAAATAAACGGCATCATTCTTTACCTTGAATTCTACTGTCACATGTTCCTGTAAGGATGTGGAAAGAGAAATTCCTTTAAAATCAGCTTTTACTGGATATCTTTTATGGTTTCTATTTACGAGAACAGCTGTTTTTAATTGTTTTAAAGGGGTTTTAAGAAAATGGTGCACCCCATAGATGAGGGTACTCCCTGATTTTAATACGTCATCAACAAGAACAACTGATTTATTTTTGTATTCACTTTCCGGAATGGAGATGGAAACCCCACTTTTGATGGGATTCTTTTTATCCATCATAACCTTACATAAAACAATTTCTGCCGTAGTTATATCCTGGAGCACAGCCTGTAATTTCCTGGCAAAATTTAAGCCTCCCCCTTCAATCCCGGCAATTATAATTTTTTTCTCAGATACATTGGTCTCATAGATCTGATAGGCAATCCTTCTGATTTTATGTTTAATCTGAATGTGGGAAAGTATTTTGTTTCGTTTCATGGCATCAAATTATTTTTCAAAGATAAAAAACAGTTCCTTACCTTTTCTGGGCGGTATGGAGTTGTTTGCTCGCTCCAGGACTTTTATAGTAAAAACAGGATTAAACAAATCGAGGTATTCCCCCAGACTACCTCCAAATGGCGGGCCATTAACAGTCAGTGGAAAGTCAAACAAAAGCCCCGCAAGCCTGCCTCCGGGTTTCAACAACTGAAGCATTTTTTGGGCGTAATTGTTCCTCAGTTCCGTATTTAAGGCACAAAAAAAAGTTTGTTCCAGGATTAAGTCAAAATCCCGGATATCCAGATTAAAAAAGTCATCATGTAATAAATGCGTATCCTGAATTTCGGGAATTTCTACCTTTATTTTTTCCAGGGGTTGCCTGGCGAGATCTATAACATAAACATTCCTAAAACCGCAACTATGCAGATAAATTACTTCATGGCCATAGCCGGCTCCTGGAACTAAGATCTTGAGGTTTTTATTTTCAAGTTGATCAATATATTCTTTTAAGGGAGTGGACACGGATCCTATATCCCAACCCAGGTTAGTTTGAGTATACCGCTCTTCCCAATAGTCCTTATTCAGATTCATCCAGATAATCTTCCATGTCGCGCCTGTCTTTTTTGGTAGGCCTGCCGACACCTTTACTTCTATAATGATTTTTACTTAATCGCAAAAGTTCGCTATTTTGAAATGCTTCCTTTGGCGTGGTATCCTTTCTGTAAATATCCACCAGTTTTGCCCCAACTCTGCCCGAAGGTATATCCAGTACGTTAAGTTCGTAATTAATTTGATTTTTGCGCACCGTAATTTTATCGAGTTTATAAACTTCCCTTGAAGGTTTAACCGAATTTCCATTAATACGCACATGCCCTTTTTTACAGGCTTCAGAAGCCATATTTCTGGTCTTGTAATAACGGATACTCCACAAATACTTATCTATACGCATTTACAAGTAAAAATCTTTGTTAACGACTTAAACAAAAATAGTGGAAAATTGTATCTTGCGGGCTTCAAAAGAGGATCTATGAAAGAAAAAGGAGTTTTACTCTTTATTGCCGTGTTGAGTATTTTGTCCGCCTGTAATAAAGATGATAGTCAGGATATTGTGATAGTACCACCAAGAGCCCTGGCAGAAGTTGAAGCGGAGAATGATGCGACGATTCAGGAATACTTGCAAACTCATTATTATAATTATGAAGAATTTGAGAATCCGCCTGCGGATTTCAATTATAAGATTGTATTGGATACTATTACCAGTGAAACAAAAGACAAAATTCGTCTGATTGACCAGGTTTCTACCATGACTATACCGGTTTCCTCTGAAACGTTTAACCTGGATGATGATGTGATCATAAATCATAAGCTGTATTATCTTGCTGCGCGCGAGGGAATAGGAGAAAGTCCCACGGTGGGAGATTCAACTCTCATTGCATATGAAGGACAGTTACTTACCGGTGATGTTTTTGACGGAAACTCTACTTATACATGGCAATACCTGCCATTTTTTCTTAGGGGATATGCAGCGGGAGTCTCAAATTTTAATGTAGGAGGAGATGTTATTTCTAATCCTGATGGCACTGTGGAAATCGTGGGGAGCGGTATTGGAATAATGTTCCTTCCTTCCGGACTTGCCTATTATAATAACCCGCCATTGGGCAGTGGAATCTCTAATTACGATCCATTGGTCTTTCAGGTAAATACGGGTTTATTTATAAAAAATACAGATTACGATAATGATGGAATTCCATCAATTATGGAAGATTTGAATAATGACGGTAATCTTTCCAATGACAATACCGATGAAAGTGCCGAACTGGCTTCAGGATTTGGGTTTGTAGCTAACCACCTGGATCGTGATGACGATCAGGATGGTACACTTACCAGGGATGAAATTGTTATAGACAGTGAAGGAAATATTTCCTTTCCGGACTCTGACGGGGATGGAACCCCTGATTATCTGGATGCAGATAGTTAAAAAAATGATGTCAATTAAAAAAGCCCGTAAATTTGCGGGCTTTTTTATTATGTAAAAGAATTAGCTAGAATTTGAAAGAAAACTAAAAATAACCTGATGTGTCCGCGCGAAAACTTCTTAAGATATATCGGTCTGAAAGCTCAGGACCGCCTACAATTACCTCAAAATTTATAGGATAGCCCGAGTATCAACTGGGTGGGTCGGGTGTCCAGACGAACTCCTTCGACATCCCCGATCAGGTTTACGTAGTTGGGGCTGAAACCCATTTCATACCTTAGGTCAATACCGATTTTCCCAAAGTTCAAGCCACCTCCGATCTGGAATCCAACTGTAAATTCATTTTCGACATCGCTGAGTTCGATATCTTGTAAATCTGTCTTAAGCACATATTGAAAGGCCGGACCGATAAAGCCGTGAAAAATTCCCAGAAACTTGTGACCGAACAGAATCGGAAGATCCAGTTTTTGCATCTTGAAATCTTCGTCAAATCCTTCACCGCTATAGGAAGAATTGATTTGAGTGAAGACGAGTTCCGGCCGTATATAAGCCCTGTCGCCCAGGCGACCCCAGATCCCGACATGATACCCTAATTTTCCATCCGGCTGCAGGGTAGTTATATCATCGACGCTTATTTTCCCAGTATTTGTGTAATTCACTCCGGCCCTAATCCCAAATCCGGAACCGCCATTTTGGGCATAGGAGATACATCCGAGGAGCAGGAGATACAAAAATATTACTTGTTTCATAGTGTTTTCAATTTATAGGTCCTTTGCTAATATACGGATTTTCGCTTTGTTACTTTGAAAACGGCCCTTTCAATAGCTTTATTATTCAAACCATATTTTTCCATTAGTTGGTCCGGAGTTCCACTTTCTCCAAAGGTATCCTGTGTTGCCACAAACTCTTGTGGTACTGGAAAATTCGAAGTCAAGGTACGTGCCACACTTTCACCCAAACCACCCAAATAATTATGTTCTTCAGCGCTTACAATCGCCCCCGTTTTTTTAACCGAATTTAATATAGCGGTCTCATCTAATGGCTTAATGGTATGAATATTAATTACTTCGGCAGAGATGCCCTGGCGTTCCAGATTTTCAGCTGCAATAAGAGATTGCCAGACCAAATGTCCTGTAGCCACAATAGTAACATCCGTACCTTCGTTTAAAAGAATCGCTTTTCCAATTTCAAATTTCTGATCTGCGGGGGTGAAATTGGCAACAGCAGGTCTCCCGAATCTTAAATATACAGGTCCCTCATGTTCAGCTATAGCTATGGTGGCAGCTTTTGTCTGATTAAAATCACAGGGGTTAATAACGGTCATTCCGGGTAACATTTTCATCAATCCTATATCTTCCAGGATCTGGTGTGTGGCACCGTCTTCCCCAAGGGTTAAACCTGCATGCGAAGCGCAAATTTTTACATTCTTACCGGAATAAGCTATGCTCTGCCGTATCTGATCATACACCCTGCCGGTAGAAAAGTTCGCAAAAGTACCGGTAAAAGGTATATACCCTCCAATGGTAAGTCCGGCTGCAATTCCCATCATATTTGCTTCGGCGATACCAACCTGAAAAAAACGTTCAGGATTTTCATCTATAAATTCCTGAATTTTAAGAGAACCTACCAAATCTGCGCAAAGCGCTACTACTTTGGGATTAGTGCGTCCAAGTGCGGTCATACCCGCACCATAACCACTTCTTGTATCTTTCTTTCCTTGGTCTATATACTTTTTCATTAATTCTTTTTTTATTCAGGATTAATAGTCCCCCAGAGTTTCAGGATTCTGACTTAAGGCAATTTCCAGTTGTTGGTCGTTGGGTGCTTTACCATGCCAGGCATGTGTATGCATCATAAAATCTACGCCGTTGCCCATAACAGTATCCATAATTATACATACGGGTTTTCCTTTACCTGTTCTTTTCTTCGCCTCTCCAAGCCCATGGATAATTTCCTCCAGATCATTCCCGTTCTTAATTTCCATGGTATCCCATCCAAAGGCTTCAAACTTTTTCTTTAGGTCACCCATGGGTAAAACATCAGATGTGGCACCATCAATTTGTTGACCGTTATGATCAATAGTGGCTATTATGTTATCCACCTTATTTCCTGCGGCATACATAATGGCTTCCCAGTTCTGACCTTCCTGTAATTCTCCATCTCCATGCAGACTGAATATAAGGTGTTCATCCTTATTTAATTTTTTTGCCAAAGCTGCTCCTATGGCAACAGACATGCCCTGTCCTAAAGACCCTGAAGCTATTCGCACTCCCGGTAGTCCTTCATGTGTGGCAGGATGACCTTGCAGGCGGGAATTTAGTAAGCGGAATGTTTGTAATTCTTCAACCGGAAAGTAACCATGCCGCGCGAGTACACTGTAATAAAGTGGGGAAATATGCCCGTTGGATAAAAAGAACAGATCTTCACCAAGGCCATCCATATCAAAACCTTCTTTCAGTTCCATAATCTCATTATACAACGCTACCATAAACTCTGTACATCCCAGAGAACCCCCGGGATGCCCGGAATTTACTTTATGTACCATTCGCACGATATCCCGGCGAACCTGCGTGACAAGGTCTTGTAATTCCTTTAAATCTGACATTTTATTTTGGTTTTATCAGGGTCAAATGTAATGGCAAACTTTGGCCTGCACAAGAGGAGTTATTATATTTTATTAACGTTTGAACCCATCACAGAACTTTATTTTTTTGTTAAGTATTTTATGCAACTCAGTTGAGTATATTTGCCAATGAAATCTTGCTTTGAAGTTTAAATTAGAACATACAGATTCAGGAACAGCCGCCCGTGCCGGAGAAATAATTACGGACCATGGTGTAATTAAGACTCCAATATTTATGCCTGTTGGAACTGCAGCATCGGTTAAAGGGGTACACCAGAGAGAACTTCGGGATGAAGTTGATCCGGATATTATTTTAAGCAATACCTACCACTTATTCTTAAGGCCAAAAATTTCAATTTTGGAACAGGCCGGGGGACTTCACAAATTTATGGGATGGGATAGAAGTATTCTTACTGATAGCGGAGGTTACCAGGTATATTCGCTTTCAGCCAACAGGAAAATAAAGGAGGAAGGGGTAAAATTCAAATCTCATATTGATGGCTCTTTACATATGTTTACGCCAGAAAATGTAATGGAAATCCAAAGGGCAATAGGCGCTGATATTATTATGGCATTTGACGAATGCACACCTTATCCCTGCGATTACAACTATGCAAAGAAATCTATGCACATGACACATAGATGGTTGGACAGATGTATAAAACATTTAGATAATTTACCCTATAAATACGGATTTTCTCAGTCGTTTTTTCCTATCGTTCAGGGGTCTACTTTTAAGGACCTGCGTATTCAGTCTGCTGAGTACATTGCAAATGCCGGGGCGGAAGGGAATGCAATTGGCGGCCTTTCTGTTGGAGAACCAGCAGAGGAAATGTATGCGATGACGGAGGTAGTTTGCAATATTTTGCCCGGTGATAAACCGCGATATTTAATGGGAGTAGGAACACCAATTAATATTTTGGAGAATATAGCATTAGGAATAGATATGTTTGATTGTGTGCTGCCTACAAGAAATGCCCGGAACGGAATGCTTTTTACCGCACATGGTACTATCAATATTAAGAATAAAAAATGGGAAAATGATTTTTCCTTAATTGATGAAGAGGGTACTACCTTTGTTGATAAAGAATACACAAAAGCATACTTACGACATTTATTTGCGGCAAATGAATATTTGGGAAAACAAATTGCCACAATACATAACCTTGGTTTTTATATGAGGTTAGTTAGGGATGCCAGAAAGCACATTATAGAAGGTGATTTTTCCAGCTGGAAGGGTATGATGGTACAGCAAATGAATAAGAGGTTATAGTCATGACAATTATTGACAAATACATATTAAAACGATATCTGGCCACTTTTGGAATGATGTTGTTGTTATTTATCCCAATCGGGATTATGCTTAATCTTGCCGAGCAGATAGGTAAGATGATTGACAATGAAGCTCCTCTTAACGAAATACTTATCTACTATGTGAACTTCACTATATATATAGGTAGCCTGTTGTTCCCAATCTTTTTGTTTTTATCCATTATTTTTTTTACTTCCAAATTGGCCAACAATACTGAAATTGTGGCGATTCTAAGTTCCGGCGTTTCGTATAGCCGGTTTTTAAGGCCATACTGGATAGGGGCAAGTATTATTGCGGTAATTATGTTTTTTATGGGGATGTTCATTGTGCCGAATGCCAGCAAGCGTTACAATGAGTTTAAATTTGAATATTTAAAAAGAGGAAATAAGGACAGGGTAACCAGTAATATTTTTAACCAGCTGAATGAGAGTGATTTTATTTACGTAAGTAGTTTTGATCCGGCCAGAAGAATAGGTTATAATTTTACTTTTGAGCACTTTAATGAGCAAAATCAACTGGATTATAAGATATCTGCAAGCAATATCCGTTGGGTGCCAAAAGACAGTGTATACAGATTGACCTCATATACGAAAAGGAAGATAAGGGCTAATGCAGAGATTATAGAAACCAAACGGAGGCTGGATACTTTATTTGTATTTAATATTGAAGATTTAACCCCTGTTTCATATGTGGCTGAGACCAAGAATTTATTTGAGCTCAATGAATTTATAGAGGTTCAGAAAAAGAAGGGGGCATCAAATATAAACACTTACTTCTTGGTTAAATACAGGCGGTGGGCACTTCCCATTACAGCGTTTATTCTTACTGTAATTGGAGTGGCTGTCTCTTCTGTAAAACGAAGAGGTGGAATGGGTGTAAATCTTGCCTTTGGTATTGGGGTTGCCTTCATTTATATATTTTTTGATAAAGTTTTTGGCACTCTGGCAGAGCAATCTGGCTTTTCCCCTTTGCTTGCTGTAATAATTCCGAATCTGGTATTTGGCTTTTTGGGTTTTTATTTGCTTAAAAATGCCAAACGATAAATTTAAAAACTACCTACATCTCCACCTGATTGTATTTATTTGGGGATTTACCGCCGTACTTGGAAAATTAATTACCATAGATGCCGCGCCGCTGGTTTGGTATCGAATGACCATAGCCGCTTCCTTAATTTTTGTTTTTATGGTGCTCCGTGGTTATTCCTTTAAGGTTAGTACTAAAACTTTTTTGGTGTTGCTGCTGGCTGGTTTTGTTATAGCATTGCATTGGCTTACATTTTTTAAAGCCATAAAAGTGTCTAATGTATCATTGGCATTAGTCACTATGTCTACAGGTGCTTTGTTTACTTCCTTACTTGAGCCAATTTGGTATGGCAGGAAAGTGATTTGGTATGAAGTAGTATTTGGTTTGATAGTGGTTTTTGGGTTATACCTCATTTTTAATGTTGATGCTGCCTTTAGTTTAGGTATGGGTCTGGCTCTTATATCGGCGCTTTTGGGATCTGTATTTACCTTAATCAACGGGCAATTAATTAAAACACATAAACCGTCAACAATATCTTTTTACGAATTAACAAGCGGCGGATTTTTTATTTCGGTGTACCTGGCTCTAGTACGGATCCTTTAATAAAACATTTTTTACGCTTCCGTTTTCCGACTGGTTTTTTGTTTTTATCCTGGCATCTGCCTGTACGGCATATGCTTTTATTGCGGCCATAAAGGTAATGAGATTTATCAGCCCATATACCGTTATGCTTACCACAAATTTAGAACCGGTTTATGGCATTTTTCTGGCACTTATTGTTTTTGGTCAAAGTGAAAAAATGAGCCCAATGTTTTATTTTGGAACCCTTATTATAGTAATCACTATAATTGCAAATGGCATCTTAAAGAACAGGGGTAATTTAAAAATTTTGAACAGAATAAGTGGGAAGGATACCTGAAGTGTTTACTAATTTAATGTATAAGACGTCATAAAATTTTATATTTGCTTACGCAATCAACCTAAAGTCATCTTCAAAAGTGGCAAAAACTTTTTGTAATGGAGTATTTGGAATTTGAACTTCCTATTAAGGAATTGGTAGAACAGTTGGAAAAATGCCAGATTATTGGTGAGGAGAGTGAAGTCGATGTCACGGAGACCTGCCGGCAAATTGAAAAAAAATTAGACGAAACAAGGAAGGAGATATATAAAAATCTTACAGCCTGGCAAAGGGTTCAACTTTCCAGACATCCAAACAGGCCTTATACTTTAGATTATATAAGAGCTATATGTGGGGATACTTTTTTAGAACTATTTGGTGACAGGAATGTAAAAGATGACAAAGCCATGATTGGTGGTTTGGGTAAAATTGGAGACCAAAGCTATATGTTTATTGGCCAGCAAAAGGGTTATAATACAAAGACCAGGCAGTTCAGGAATTTTGGGATGGCCAATCCTGAAGGATATAGAAAGGCTTTAAGATTAATGAAATCTGCTGAAAAATTCGGAATTCCCGTAGTTTGTTTAATAGATACTCCCGGAGCATATCCCGGCATTGAAGCAGAACAGCGGGGCCAGGGAGAAGCCATAGCCAGAAATATATTGGAAATGACACGGCTTAAAGTACCTATAATTGTAGTAATCATAGGAGAAGGCGCTTCAGGTGGTGCCCTGGGGATAGGGGTAGGAGACAGGGTATTGATGCTGGAAAACACCTGGTATTCTGTGATATCCCCGGAATCCTGTTCTTCTATTTTATGGAGAAGTTGGGAGTATAAGGAAATTGCGGCTGAGGCATTAAAGCTTACAGCAACAGATATGAAAAAATTAAAACTCATTGATGAGATTGTCAGGGAACCGGCAGGAGGTGCACATAGCAATAGAGAAAAGACTTTTGAAATAGTTAAAAATAAAATTTCTAAGAATTATGATGATTTAAAAAAGTTATCACCAAAAGAATTGGTCACAGCCCGTATGAATAAATATGCAAACATGGGTGTATTTAACGGGTAATCAACGTTTTTATCAGGATGAAAAAAATCCGGAGAATTCATTCTTCGGATTTTTTTCGTTATCAACACAAAATCGTAACTTATCAACATATCAATTGTTAATTAACAGTTGATATCCGAAAAGCTTTATTTAAAGTTAACTTAAGGTTAATTGCATACTTTTGCACTCATGGAAAAACCCAGCCCAGTTATTGGCCATAAAATAAACAAGCCTACTATCATCAATTTGGAGAAGGGTAAAATACCTCCGCAAGCCACTGATTTAGAGGAAGTTGTGTTGGGAGCGATGATGATTGACAAAAAGGGTGTGGATGAGGTTATTGACATTTTGCACCCGGATGCATTTTATAAAGATTCACATCGCTATATATACGAAGCCATCTTTAAATTGTTCGAAAGTTCGGAGCCGGTGGATTTATTAACCGTTTCCAGCCAACTGCGCAAAGATGAGCGGCTTGAGGCAGTTGGGGGAGATTTTTATTTAATAAAACTGACTCAAAAAGTGGCCTCGTCCGCACATATTGAGTTCCATGCAAGAATTATTCTTCAAAAATATATTCAACGCAGCCTTATTAAAATTTCCAGCGAAATTATTGAGGATGCTTATTCTGATGCGACAGATGTTTTTGACCTTTTAGATAGTGCGGAAGCAAAACTATACGAAGTTACCCAGGGAAATTTAAAACGTTCAGCGGAAACCGCCCAAAATCTTGTAATACAAGCTAAAAAGAAAATCGAGGAAATATCAAATAAGGATGGTTTAAGTGGAATTCCTTCAGGCTTTGACAAAGTAGACCGGCTTACTTCGGGATGGCAACCAAGTGATTTGATTATTATAGCAGCACGTCCTGGTATGGGTAAAACTGCTCTTACCTTGTCCATGGCCAGAAATATGGCCGTTAATTCCAATATCCCTGTTGCTTTTTTCTCTTTGGAGATGTCTTCGGTTCAATTAATCACCAGGCTGATATCCTCAGAAACCGGATTATCTTCGGAAAAACTTAGAACGGGAAGACTCGAAAAACATGAATGGGAGCAATTGAATGTGAAAGTAAAGGCACTTGAAAATGCACCTTTGTTTATTGACGATACTCCCTCATTATCTATTTTTGATCTGAGGGCAAAGGCAAGAAGATTAGCTTCTCAACATAAAATCAGGTTAGTTGTTATTGATTATTTACAGTTAATGACTGCCGGGGGAAGCCAGAAAGGGGGTAACAGGGAACAGGAAATTTCTACCATTTCCAGAAATTTAAAGGCCCTTGCAAAAGAATTAAATGTACCTGTAATTGCGTTATCCCAATTGTCAAGGGCAGTAGAAACCCGTGGCGGTAGCAAAAGACCAATTTTATCGGATTTGAGGGAATCAGGGGCTATTGAACAGGATGCAGATATAGTCTCCTTCATTTATCGTCCTGAATATTATAAAATTGATGAATGGGATGATGAAGAGCGAACCCCTACTCAGGGACAGGCGGAGTTTATTGTGGCAAAACACAGGAATGGAGGTTTAGATAATATTAGGTTAAAGTTCATTGCACAACTCGGTAAATTTGATAACTTGGACGACTTTGATTCGCCATTTGAGTTTCAGTCGAAGATGAATATAGATGGGGATAACCCTTTCATTACAAAAAACCTTCCCAATCCGGAAGAGGCTTTTGGTAGTACTATGAATGAGGATTCCGATTTAGACCCGGAAGATAATGACATACCTTTTTAACATTTGCGCAATCCAGTTTAGAAAGTATACGGCTACCACTTTTCTGATACTGATTTTATTTCTTTTTCTGACTCCTTTGCCAACCAGTGCTTCTGCAATACTTATTCCTATGGATGCTGATAGTCAGGAGAACCATTTAAAGGCCTATGGCATCACCTACTGGGTCCTTACCAAGCAGCAAAAAGTACAATGGCTGTTAAATTACCGGGGGGGATCATTTTTATTGCCGGATGGTGAAAGCATTCGAAAGGAGTGCCAGATTCGGGGTGTTTCTTTTGAAATCTTATCGGATGGGCAAGCACAGTCAATTTTGGATGGGATCAGCAGTCCGTCTAAAAATCAGGAAGCTGTTATTCTTGAAAAAGCACCAAAAATAGCGGTCTATTCACCTAAGAATAATCCGCCGTGGGATGATGCAGTAACTATGGCTCTGACTTTTGCAGAAATACCTTATATCACCATTTACGATGAGGAAGTACTGGATAATAAACTGGTTTTGTATGACTGGCTTCATTTACATCATGAAGATTTTACAGGGCAATACGGAAAATTTTATGGAGCCTACAGGTCAGCACCCTGGTATATTGAGGGGAAACAGGATGCAGAAGCATTAGCGGCTAAGCTTGGTTTCAATAAGGTATCAGAAGAGAAAAGAGCTGTTGTTCTCAAAATAAGAAACTATGTGATAGGTGGAGGATTTATGTTTGCAATGTGCTCTGCTACAGATAGTTTTGATATAGCGCTGGCTGCAGATGGGATTGATATTTGTGAGCCAATGTTTGATGGGGACCCTTCTGATCCTAGTTATCAAAGCAAACTGGATTTTAAAAAAACCTTTGCTTTTACAAATTTTACACTGGAAAGAAACCCTCTGCGCTATGAATTTTCCTCCATAGACATGACCAGTAAACGCAACAACGTTGCCAAGGAAACCGATTATTTTAGTTTGATGGATTTTTCTGCAAAATGGGATCCCGTTCCAACCATGTTATGTCAGAATCATACTTCATTGGTAAAAGGTTTTATGGGCCAGACAACGGCTTTTACAAGAGACGAAGTTAAGCCTACCGTATTGGTTTTGGGGGAAAACAAAATTAACGGAGAGGCCCGCTATATTCACGGCATAAAGGGAAAGGGATTTTTTACTTTCTACGGGGGGCATGATCCGGAAGATTACCAGCATAGGGTAGGAGATCCTAAAACAGAGTTGGAACTTCATCCAAATTCACCGGGTTACCGGCTTATTTTAAACAACGTATTATTTCCGGCAGCGCGAAAGAAAAAACAGAAAACTTAACTTTGATCCTTTATAAGTTTTTCAAGAACGTGTTCTACTCCCAGGTTATCGTTACTCAGCGTGCTGTAATTTGCTGCCTTTAAAACATTAGGGTGTGAATTAGCCATCGCAAAGCTGTATTTTGCCAGGGCAAGCATTTCCAGGTCGTTATTGTAGTCACCAAAAACGAGAGTTTCCTCGGGACCAATACCGTGTTCCTCCTGAATTTTTTTTAGTGCATAACCTTTATGGGCATTTATGTGGGACAGATCTACCCAGTTTTCACCTGAGACTTTCACCTTAAATATACCTTCGAGGTGTTTCACTAAGGGATATATATTTTTTTCAGAGCCTCCATAATGATATACCGCAATTTTCATGACTTCTTTATCGAACTTATGCAAATCGCCCAAGATAGCGTATTTGGTATAGTACTCTTTAAGGGTATTGATAAATTGTGGAGAGTTCCCAAGTATATAAGCATTATACTTGCCGCATAAAACAGGGAATGCCCCTTCAACCTGTTCCAAAATGTCAAGAATAGTATTCTTAGAAACGGTATCCAAAGGAGTTGAAACAATTTCCCTGTCTTTGTATCTCGCAAATCCACCATTCTCAGCGATGATAATTATTTCGTTTTGTATTTGACTTAGTTTCTCAACAATACTGTTATACTGACGGCCGCTCGCAGCCACAAAATGGATTTCCCTTTTTTTCAATTCCTCATAAAGTTCAAAAAAACGCGGACTCACTTCATGTCTGGAATTTAACAAAGTTCCATCCATGTCTGTTACCACCATTTTAACGTCTGACAAATTCATATGAGTAGTTGTAGTTGGCAAAGGTATTTTTTATGTTTAAATAACCAGTAACTTTCATAAAGTTTTACGATATCTAAAAGAAGCCATGAATATTTATCAAAAAGAAATACAATTAAAGCCTTACAAACGAGGTTTTCATTTAATTACGGAAACCATCAAGGATAATTTTCCCGAGTTGAAGGAGATTAAGATGGGTATGCTCAATGTATTCATAAAGCATACATCGGCAAGTTTAACCATCAATGAAAATGCAGACGCAACTGTACGTTCAGATTTTGAGGCACATATGAATGCGATGGTTCCGGAGGATGCAATATATTATATGCATAACTACGAAGGTCCGGATGATATGCCTGCCCATATTAAAGCTTCCCTCATGGGATCATCAATTATAATTCCGATTAGCAGAGGGCGCTTAAATATGGGTATCTGGCAGGGTATCTATTTATGCGAGCACAGAAATAATGCCTCAGCGCGTAGTTTGATACTCAGCTGTTATGGCACATGAACGCCATATCAGGTGCTCAGCCATTTGAGAATATGCTTGTACTGCCTTGCAGGTAAAATAAAAAAAACCCTGCCGTTTTGGTCAGGGTTTCTAAAGCGAGGTTCGTATTATTATTTTACTTTATCCACAATGGCCTTAAAGGCATCCGGGTGGTTCATAGCCAAATCTGCCAGAACTTTTCTGTTAAGTTCAATATTATTGGCTTTTATTTTTCCCATAAATTGCGAATAGGACATTCCATGTAATCTTGCACCTGCATTGATACGGGTGATCCATAGTGCACGGAAATTTCTTTTCTTATTTCTACGGTCTCTATAAGCATAAACCATTGCTTTTTCCACCGCATTTTTGGCAACTGTCCAGACGTTTTTACGTCTTCCAAAGAAACCTTTGGCTTGCTTCATCACCTTTTTTCTTCTGGCTCTGGAAGCAACTGAATTTACTGATCTTGGCATTTTTTTAAATTTGTTTTTGTAGCAGGCGGTTCAAAGATTTAATCTAAAACACTTTTATTGGCCCAACTCCATGGTTAATACTGATTACCGAAAAGACAATTTATTTTAAATTTAATTGTCCCATAATATTTGCAACATCAGAATCATGAACTAATGTCGCATGTGTTAATTTCAGCTTACGCTTTTTCGATTTTTTTGTCAAAATGTGACTTTTAAAAGCGTGCTTTCTTTTAATTTTACCAGACCCCGTAAGCTTAAACCGCTTTTTGGCACTGGATTTTGTTTTCATCTTAGGCATTTTCTTCCTATTTATTAATTAATCTCGCTTCTCTTCTTTGTTATTTTTTCGACTTGGGTGCAATAAACATGGTCATTCGCTTTCCTTCCAGCCTCGGCATCTGCTCCACTTTACCAAATTCTTCCAATTCCTGCGCCAGTTTCAATAAGAGTATTTCTCCCTTATCTTTGTAAACTATAGATCTTCCTTTAAAGAAAACATAAGCCTTTAATTTAGCCCCATCCTTTAGGAACTTTTCGGCGTGTTTCTTTTTAAAATCGTAATCATGGTCATCCGTATTAGGACCAAATCTAATTTCTTTTACGATAACCTTTGTGGCTTTCGACTTCATTACCTTTTCGCGCTTTTTCTGCTCGTAAAGGAATTTCTTGTAATCTATTACCTTACATACGGGTGGATCAGCATTAGGCGATATCTCGACTAAATCTAACCCTTGTTCCTCTGCCATTGAAATTGCTTTGGCAATGGGAAACACGCCCATTTCAACGTTATCACCTACCAAGCGAACACTTGGTGATGTGATTTTTTCATTAATATTATGAGGATTCTTGTTTTCCCTCCGAGGTTGGGGCCTAAATCTTCTTCGTATTGCTATGGCTAATAAATTTAATTAAACGTTAATATTTTTTAAAATGACTTTAAAGTACTACTTATTTCCTTTTTAACCAAGTTTGCAAATGCTTTCATACTTAGCATTCCCAGATCTTCACCTCCGTGTTTACGGACCGAAATTGTATTTTGTTCTTCTTCATTTTCTCCCACGATAAGCATAAATGGTATTTTGTTCATTTCTGCCTCACGTATTTTCTTCCCTACAGTCTCGTTCCTTACATCAAGGAGGGCGCGAATTTCGTCATTTTCCAATGAATTTAAAACTTTTTTGGCATATATTTCATGTTTCTCACTTACAGGCAATATAATGGCCTGATCCGGAGTGAGCCATAGTGGGAAATTTCCTCCGGTATGTTCCAGTAATAAAGCGACAAAACGTTCCATGCTACCAAAAGGCGCCCTGTGAATCATAACCGGTCTGTGTAGTTCATTATCACTGCCCTTGTAAGTAAGTTCAAATCGCTCAGGAAGATTATAATCGACCTGAATTGTACCTAATTGCCAGTTTCTTCCAAGTGCATCTTTGACCATGAAATCTAATTTTGGCCCATAAAAAGCAGCCTCGCCTTTTTCAACAACATAGTTCAGGTTTTTTTCCTCAGCAGCATTTATGATTGCTTTTTCTGCTTTATCCCAATTTTCAATAGAACCAATATATTTTTCGGGTTTATCCGGATCCCTTAATGATACCTGGGCAGTAAAATTTTCAAATCCCAATGAACCTAAAACATAGAGTGAAAGGTCAATCACATCTATAAATTCCTGGTGTAACTGATCCGGTGTGCAAAATATATGAGCATCATCTTGAGTAAACCCTCTTACCCGGGTAAGTCCATGGAGTTCTCCACTTTGTTCGTAGCGATAAACTGTCCCGAATTCGGCAAATCGCTTTGGAAGTTCCCTGTAACTCAACGGTTTGGAGTTAAATATTTCACAGTGGTGGGGACAATTCATGGGTTTCAATAAAAACTCCTCATCGTCTTTTGGGGTATGAATGGGTTGAAAACTATCTGCTCCATATTTGTCATAGTGCCCGGAAGTAACGTAGAGCTCTTTTTGACCAATATGCGGCGTAATAACCATTTCGTAGCCGGCTTTTTTCTGGGCTTTCTTTAAGAAATTTTCAAGACGTTCCCTCAATGCCGCTCCCTTTGGAAGCCACAGGGGCAATCCCTGTCCCACTTTTTTGGAAAAAGTAAATAATTCCAGTTCTTTGCCCAGCTTCCGATGATCCCGTTTCCTGGCTTCTTCCAGCAATTCAAGGTATTCTGTAAGCTCTTTTTGTTTAGGAAAGGAAATGCCGTATACACGGGTGAGCTGAGTTTTATTCTCATCACCACGCCAGTATGCTCCTGCAACACTCATTATTTTAAGAGCTTTTACTATACCGGTATTCGGGATATGACCGCCCCGGCATAAATCTGTAAAGGTATCGTGATCACAAAAGGTAATACTGCCATCCTCAAGATTTTCTATGAGCTCTACCTTGTATTCATTTCCCTGCTCCTTATAAAACTGCAGTGCATCCTTTTTGGAAACTGAACGCATTTTAAAATCGTGCTTTCCCCTGGCTATTTCTAATGCTTTCTGCTCAATAGCCGGAAAATCTTTTTCAGAAATTGACCGATCGCCAAAATCTACATCGTAATAGAATCCATTTTCAATCGCGGGGCCAATAGTAAGTTTTATTCCAGGGTATAATTCCTCCAGTGCCTGGGCTATAATATGTGAAGAAGAGTGCCAAAATGCTTTTTTCCCTTCTGTGTTACTCCAGGTATACAGTACAAGTTTACCGTCTTCATTCAATGATGTGGCCGTTTCCACCACCGCATCATTAAATTTTGCGGAAATGACATTTCTGGCTAAACCTTCACTGATGCTTTTCGCAACATCTAAAGGCGTTATGCCTTTATCATACTCTTTAACTGATCCGTCCGGTAGTGTTATTTTAATCATAAGCTGGTATGAGTATATAAGTTTGCAAAGATAGCATCTTCGGAATATGAAGGCAACATATCCCAAAATGATTTTCATTGGATTTAGGACAGGAAATATATTTGGATAAATTATTTATCACCGGTAAAAATACCGTCCAGCAGCACTTTAATACTATAAAAACCCATAGCTACAGCCCCAATTGCAAGTATGAAACCAACGATTAGTACCGGAATGTAAAATGAATGTTCGGAATTTTTGAATGCCTGATATAATACAACAGGTGCCGTAAACATAAGCGCTAGTGTATAAGCGAGGTATTTTACTCCCTTAATAATCAATTCTTTGTTGGTTCGCATAGTACTTCCAGCCTTATATTACCCATAAAAATAACAATATTGCGCTATATTTATAGAAATAGGGTTTAATTAATAGGCGAATAAATTTCAGTATGTATTCAAAAACTAATGAGAGGTACTCCAGGAGAATTATCTAAACCCCCAATAAATTATACTTATGAATTTTCTAATAGTTCCCGATAAATTTAAGGGATCTCTTAGTGCAAAGCAGGTTATTGATGCCATCGGAAAAGGGGTTTCTTCTGTTTTCCCACAAGCCGGTTTATACAGTGTTACAGCCTCTGATGGGGGAGATGGTTTTCTTGATTCCGCAAGACATTATATAACATTGGATAGTATTTTAATCCATTCCCTGGACCCTTTAGGAAGGAAAATAGAAGCCGAATATCTGCTAAACCCTGAAACAGGCGAAGCATATATTGAACTTGCAAAAGCCTCCGGACTGGAATTGTTGAGCCAGGAGGAACGAAACCCATTACTCACTTCCACTATGGGGACAGGCATTCAAATGAAAGACGCCATTGCAAAAGGCGCAAAAAAAATATATGTGGGCCTGGGAGGCAGTGCTACCAATGATGCCGGGCTTGGGATAGCTGCTGCACTGGGTTATACATTCCGTGATGAATTTGGAAATATATTACAACCGACAGGAGCAAATTTGTCTAAGGTAGCATCTATCAATGTATCCGAATTCCTGAAAGATCATAAAAATGTTGAGGTTTATGCTGTGAATGATGTGGACAATCCATTATTTGGACCTGCAGGGGCGGCTTTCGTTTACGGGGCGCAGAAAGGTGGAAATGAAGAAGATATAGAATTCTTAGATACAGGACTGAGGCATTTGCAATCAATAGTTAAAAAGGAGATGGCCATGGATAATGCACATATATCCGGGTCCGGTGCCGCCGGAGGTGCAGCATATGGTTTAAAAACATTCTTAAATGCGGAGTTCATAAGTGGTACGGATTTTATATTCCGGCTGGCTCGCATTCATCCACTTCTGGAATCCACTTCTATAGATTTTATTATAACGGGGGAAGGCAAAATTGATGAGCAGACTTTAAGAGGGAAATTAATAAAAGGGGTATCGCAATTGGGTGAAAGTTATCATATCCCGGTCATCGTAGTTTGCGGGGTATCAGAGGTTTCTAAAGAACATCTAATTGAAATGGGTAACGTTGACGTAATAGAAATCAGGGATCCATCCAGGCCTCTTTCCTATAGCATAGAAAATGCCTCTGGTTTAATAGAAGAAGCCATTGCAAACTTCCTGAGAAACTTTCAAAAAAGACAAGGCTTTTTAAAAAGCTGAGATTAGATGTAAAATATTGCGATTCAATCAGAGATTTATCTTAATCAATGATTAAAATGTATTTATATTCCTGAACTATTGCGAAATATCCAAGAGGGAATTCACCTGGTCGTTCAACATTGTCGAAGAGATCTCTGTTGTCAATACCTGTTGCATCAAAAATATTCCCCCTCACTGTTGATACCGGAGTCTGAAAAGGACCTTCTAAATCTCTTTGTTCAATGAGCTGGTCCATATAGCCATAAAAAATATCGTCAGATCCCATAATGCTAATTTCCAGCTCCGTTCCGGGTTCAAAAGTACGGTCGTAATAATAGGAAAAAGTAAATTCCTGCCCATTATAAAATTTATCCTCGGTCACCAGGTATTCTGTAAAATCAAAGTCAAAGACGTAAAAGTCATCTCTTTCAGGATTGTCCGTAAATGTCACAATAACTTCAGTTTCATCGTCATTAAATAAATTGCCATCCCCCTGAACAATATTTTCTATAGGAACTGTAGGAACATATCTGGTTTGAGATAGATAAAATTTATCCTCATGGCGAATAGATAACCAAAAGCGGAGTTTTTTATCCAGGATACTTGTGCGAATCCGTTCCTCCCTGGACGTATTGGGATCCGGGACATAGATTCCTGAACCTTCATCTACCTGGGCTAAAACCGAAAACTGGGTATCTATAATGCGATCAAACTCGTCGAGTTCTTCAATAATTATTATAATATTATCCACATTGGTCACGGGGGTTTCATCCATAAAACTATTGGTTTTGGTAATTTTTACAACTACCGGAACAAATTCTTCATTGATGTCTACCCTGAAAAGTGCGTCGATATTAATTTTTGGCACGTCCGGTGGAAGATCAACTTCAATGACATCTTCACAGCTATACAGCCCACTAAAGAATAAAAAAACAACTATTAAATTCTTCAATTTCTAATTACAAATTTTATTGAATAGTAAGTGTTTGTTTGTACTCCTGTACCAATGCAAAATATCCCAATGGAAATATATCGGGTTGATCTACATTATCGGATACATCTATATTATCTATATCGGTAACATCAAAAACATTACCCCTCGCAGTGGCAACGGGGGTAGCAAATACGCCCGCATCATTACTGGTTTGCTCAATGAGCAGTCCCATATAATTATAAAATGGCTGATCAGCGCCCATCAGGCTAATTTCTATTTCTGTATTTGGCTCAAATGTTTGATCATAGAAATAGGAAAAACTAAATTGCTGGCCTTTATAAAATGTATCCTCGGTTACAAGGAATTCACCAAACGTAAAGTCGAAAAGATAAAAACTATCCCTGTCCGCGTCATCTGTAAATGTTATTATGACTTCCGTTTCGTCATCATTGAGAAGCCTTCCATCTCCCTGAATTACCGAATCTATCGGGACAGCGGGGATATATTTTGTGGAGGCGAGATATAGCCTGCCTTCATGCCTGATCAACAGAGTAAACAGGAAATTCCTGTCCAGAATACTGGTTGGTATTCTTTGATCTGAGGAAAAGTTTGGATCAGGAGTGTAAATACCCGAACCGGGAACTTCCTCGGCTAAATTGGAAAACCTTGTATCAATAACGCTATCATCTTCATATTCTTCGTAAAGGATTAAAACACTTTCTGCCGAGGTTGGGGAATTATCAGTAAAAAAATTACTGCTTGAAGACAACTTTACCACTACCGGAATATATGGTTCATCAATATCAACACGTATCACTGCATCCACTATCAACCTGGGTTCCTCAGAAGGGACTTCTACTTCTATGACATCTTCACAGGCCAGGCATATGGCAAGAACTGCAAGAAAGAAGGCGTATTTTCTCATAGTACCGATTAAAATTTAAAATTATAGGTTACAGAGGGTACTATTCCGAATATGGAAGTACGTACGGCCTCATTAGTACCTGTATCAGGATTTTCCCTAAAATTTATTGATGCTGCATTCATTCTGTTATAAACATTGTAAATACTAAATACCCATTCGGACTGCCATCTCCTGTTTTGATTTTTCTTAGGGGTTAATGTGGCAGATATATCAAGCCGGTGATAGTCCGGCAGACGCTCCTTGTTCCTTAATCCATAATAGGGGACGACAATACCCTGAAACTCAAACTGCCCGACAGGGTAATTGGTGGGTTGGCCGGTTTGATAAACAAAATTGCTGTTGAAAGTCCATTTCTTATTTAGTGTATAACTTCCGTAAACAGAAAAATCGTGGGTTTTATCATAAGGTGTGCTATACCATTCGCCCAGATTTATCCCGGTTTCCTTATTGGATCTACCATTGTCTTCTACGGGTGGTCTACCAGGAGTTCTCTGTTCAGAACGCGATAGCGTATAAGCCAGCCAGCCCTGAAACTTTCCTTGATTCTTTCTAAACAGTAATTCAAGGCCATAAGCCCGGGCCTGACCGTTTAAAATTACCTGCTCTATGGCATTATTGGCAATGAGGTTGGCCCCGTCTATATAGTCTATTCTATTCTGTATGTCTTTATAAAAAACCTCAGTCTCCAGGGAATAACCCCCATCTTCTAAATTTCTGAAATACCCCAGAGCGAATTGATCTAATAGCTGTGGTTCCACAAATGGCCCACTGGGTGTCCAGACATCTAAAGGGGTAGGGGAGCTTGTGTTGGATAAAAGGTGCAGGTACTGAGCTAATCTGGTATAACTGGCTTTAAAGGAATTGTCAGAATTTAAGGTATATGCCACAGAAATTCGTGGTTCCAGATTTGCAAAAGAAGCCAAAGTTTCGCCTCTTCCGGAATTTACTGTATCAATTGGTTCTGCTCCTTTATAAATAAGTAGGAAAGGGTCAAATATTACAGGTCTGTTATTTTCATACACATTAAGTTCTTCCTGCCCTAATCGCGAAAAATAGCTAAATCTAAGTCCATATTGTAAACTTAAATTCTGGGTTATACTATGCTCTACATCTACATAAGCCGCAAATTCATTGGCGTATTTCTCTATCAATTGCTCCTCCACAATACCCGACTCAGGGCTATTTGGAACAATTTTACCCGGATTGAATTTATAGTAAATATTGTTGATGCCATAACTAATTTGCAGCTTTTCACTGAGATAGTGTTTTAGGTCGTACTTGATATTAAAATTCTGTATTCCGGAGTTCCATTTAAAGCCTACAAAATCGAGCTCCAGTCCATAATAATAATCCGAATATATTAATGAGAGGTTTGAAAATAATTTGTTAGAGAAAAGGTGATTCCAGCGAAAGTTACCGACGCCATTTCCATAAGTGTTTTCGAAACTATCAGAAATACTAAAAACGTCCCGGCCAAAATAGCCGGAGAGATAAATATTGTTTCTTTCATCTATTTTATAATTCAACTTCGCATTTAGATCATAGAAATACGCCTTATTTGCAAAATCAAATAAGGGTAAGAATAAGTGCGCATAAGAAGCTCTGCCTCCTATTAAAAAGGCAGCCTTGTCTTTTACAATGGGCCCTTCTGCCAATAACCTGCTTGCCACTGCACCTATTCCACCAGTCATCCTGAATTTATTACTATTCCCTTCTTTTTGAAATATTTCCAGTACTGAAGAGACTCTTCCGCCATATCTGGAAGGAATTGCACCCTTAAAAAGTTTTACATCTTTTATGGCGTCCGGATTAAAAACAGAGAAGAAACCGAATAAATGCGAAGAATTAAAAATTGTTGCTTCATCCAGTAAAATAAGGTTTTGATCTACTGCACCTCCACGCACGTTAAACCCTGAAGATGCCTCACCTGCGCTGGTAACACCAGGTAATAGGATAAGGGATTTTATTACATCGGCTTCACCTAAAACCACAGGGACTTTTTTAATAGTTTGAACGGAAAGTGTATTGACACTCATTTGGGGTTTCCGAATATTTATTTTTTCAACATCTTCGGTTACAACAACTTCATCTAATTGTTCAACTTCTTCAAACATTTCGAAATTAATCCTGAGATCGTTATTAAGCGATATTTTTTCGGCTATTTCCTGATAGCCCAAATAGCTCAAAATGATCTGGTACTCTCCTTCCGGAAGGGTGATGGAATAAAAACCATAATCATTTGTGGTAACACCTGTATTGAGCTCAGGAAATAACAGCGTTACACCAATTAAAGTTTCATTGCTCGAAGCCTCTGTAATTGTTCCGCTAATGGTAAACCTTTTTTGAGAAAAAAGAGAAATAGAAAAAAGTAAAAAAAGAACAACATAGAATAGTCGGAAAGGTCGGTTCATTAAAGCAATTTTATTTAAAAATATACATTAATATCAGAATACGATCAGGGTTAACAGTTTTTTAAAATAGAGAGGCCCCAACTCTTAACTTTGGGGCCTCAAACTTCTTATTCAGAAATACTCACAGCTGTTCTAATATAGAATTAAAAGTTTTACTGGGCCTCATGGCTCTACTCATAAGTTTAGGATCCGGTTTGTAATAACCTCCTATATCCTGGGAACTTCCTTGTGCATCAATAAGTTCTGCCAGAATATAAGGGCTATTTTGATCGAGTGATTGGGTCAGTTTGGTAAAAATATCTTTTAATTCTTTGTCTTCTTGCTGTCTGGCAAGGGCCTTTGCCCAATAAAGGCCTAAGTAAAAATGACTGCCTCTTGTATCCAGCTCGCCTACTTTTCTGGAAGGTGATTTGTCTTGATCTAAAAATTCCTCGGTAGCTTCATCCAGGGCTTTAGCCAACACTAATGCCTTTGTATTATTATTTTTCTTACCGTAAAAATCGAGTGAAACACTAAGCGCCAAAAATTCACCTAAGGAATCCCATCTCAAATGGCCTTCTTCAAGGAATTGCGCCACATGTTTTGGAGCAGAACCACCCGCTCCGGTTTCAAACAATCCGCCACCATTCATCAAGGGTACTATTGAGAGCATTTTAGCACTGGTTCCTACTTCAAGAATAGGAAACAGGTCGGTTAAATAATCTCTAAGTACATTCCCTGATACGGAGATAGTATCTTTGCCCTCTTTAATCCGCTTTAATGTAAAATTGGTGGCATCAACCGGTGATAATATTCTGATATCTAAACCAGAAATATCATTTTCAGGAAGGTATTTATTTACTTTTTTAATCAGTTCGGCATCATGAGCCCGTTCATTATCAAGCCAAAAAACGGCCGGAGTATCAGATTCTCTTGCCCTGGTTACAGCAAGTTTCACCCAATCCTGAATTGGGGCGTCCTTAACCTGGCACATTCTCCAAATATCACCTTTTTCCACCCTGTGCTTTAACAGTTCTTCTCCTGTTTGAATATCAATAACCCTAACAAAACCATCTTTTTTAATTTCAAAGGTTTTGTCATGTGAACCGTATTCTTCTGCTTTTTGGGCCATGAGGCCAACATTAGGTACAGTTCCCATGGTTCTTGGATCAAAAGCACCGTGTTTTTTGCAAAAATCTATAGTGGCTTCATAAATTCCGGCATAACTGCTATCGGGTATTATGGCCTTTGTATCCTGTAAATTTCCTTCAGTATTCCACATTTGGCCTGAATTACGGATCATGGCCGGCATGGATGCATCAATGATTATGTCGCTCGGAACATGAAGGTTTGTAATTCCTTTTTCGGAGTTGACCATGGCAAGATCAGGACCATCTTTCAGGTCTTTTAATATATCTTTTTCAATTTCTTTTCTTTTCTGTTCAGGAAGGTTTTTTAATTTTTCAAATAACATTTCCAGGCCATCATTGGAACTGATCCCAATTTCCTCAAAGAGGGCGGCATACTTCTTAAATACATCGGCAAAATAGACCTCCACAACATGGCCAAAAATAATAGGATCCGAAACTTTCATCATTGTTGCCTTCAGGTGGACGGAAAAAAGAACACCTTTTTTCTTTGCATCTGCCAACTGCTCTTTCAGAAAACTGAGGAGCGCATTTTTGCTCATGACTGTTGTATCAATGATCTCACCGTTCAACAGGGATATTTTTTCTTTTAAAGTTGTTACCGAACCGTCATTGGCCGTTAAAACAATTTTTACATCTCTAGCATTTTGAATGGTCAGTGATTTTTCATTGGATTTAAAATCTCCATATGACATCGTAGCTACATGCGTTTTTGAATTTGCATCCCATGCACCCATTGAATGAGGATTTTTCTTCGCATAATTCTTAATTGGCACCGGCGCTCTCCTGTCCGAATTACCTTCCCGTAATACCGGATTTACTGCACTACCCTTAATCCGGTCATATCTGGCCTTAATATCATTCTCCTTTTCATTTTTGGGTTCATCCGGATAATCCGGAATTTTATATCCTTTGTTTTGAAGCTCTGTAATCGCATCTTTTAACTGAGGAATTGACGCGCTGATATTAGGTAATTTAATGATATTGGCTTCTGGTGTTTTTGCCAGGTTACCCAATTCAGTAAGATCATCAGGTTCTTTTTGGTTTTCAGTCAAAAAATCAGGAAAAACCGTCAATATCCTGCTTGCCAAGGAGATATCCTTTAAGTCAATAGCCACGCCGGCTGTTTTAGTGAAGGCTTTTACTATGGGTAATAAAGACTGTGTTGCCAAAGCCGGAGCTTCATCAGTTTTGGTATAAATTATTCTTGGCATAGATTAAGATGAATTTGTTAAAGCGCAGCAAATATACAATTTAACATGTCAAAAAATGCCCGTTTATGAATCTTTAGTGGAAGATTACTTCATGTACTTTTCTTTAAAAAGACTTATCAGGTATGTAATTTTTCTGTTTTATTAAAATATCACAAGGCTTAATATAAATAGGCGTATGGGAGTTGCCAATCACTTTCTCAATACCTATCAATCTAACAGAAGTCGGATACAACGCTTTATGTTAATAAACAATGGTTCCGAAAAAATCAGATTCCCCGGGATACCGGGACTACCTTATCAATAATGCTGCAAGGATGGAGTTTTAAAAAACAAAAGCCATATCATTGTACAAGTACACTGACATGGCTTTCTAGAATTAGCTAGCAAACTTTTTGTCCTGTAACGGAGTACAGCACCACAACCATTGATTGCATTTGACTAACTAAATCAACGTTTGAAACTTTCTTTGTTCTTAATTTTTCAACCAAGCAACACATGAAGATTTCTTCTCATTGTTTTACTTCACTTATCTTAAACATAGAGCCTAAACTCTAAATTTAACGCAAATGAACCCACACACTTCAGGAAAACTACAGCTCTCCTTTGTTATGCTCATCTTTTGATAAAGTCTGGTAATAAATTACCCTAATTTAGTTTCAAGATTAAACAATAATATAAAGAACGTTAACTTTATAATGGTTTTCCTGATTTACCTTAGACAGATAACTCCCTTAAACCATAAAATAAATATACAGCTATTTTGGTTTAAAAACAAATTTTATAAGAAATTAAAAATCAACAGGTTATGAACTTATTTAATAAACAATTGTTTATAACTAATGAATTAAAATTTATTAGCCAATAGGATTGCACATTATGCGTCTAAATGAAAATCGGCCCCGTCTGAGGCCGATTATTCTTATATTGCGTATTTATTTTCTAAGGGGCCGATTCACCACCGTCAATATTAGACTTTTGCAATTGCCGCTGGATTTTCTTAATGGCAGATTCAATTGATTTTTCAGGTTCTATAATGTTGTATTCTCCCCAGAAATCCGGATCTGAAAAACCTATAGCGGCTTCACTAAGAATAATAGAAGACTTTAATCTGTCTTTATATTTAGGAACCTCGCCGGCAATATTTTTTTCCCAGTCTGTTACTGCCATTTCACAACTCATACTATAAACTGAATTGAATAACTTTTTATCCCAATTGATTTTAAACTCTAAAAGCACGTTACTATATCCGTAGTACCATTTTCCGTTCTTTTCCCTGTAATCCACCCTATAGGCAATTTCTGTAGGGTATACCCTGGCATTTCTGGGTTTTTTCCGGACAAACATCCTGCTTGCCTTTTCTTTATCTGTGATATTTAGAGAATAAATAGCGCTTGTAAGAATCTTGTTTTCCACATCAATAAATAATTCCCCCTTATACATAGGATCAACAATATCAGGCCGCTGATGGAAACTTATTACATAAATTAATTTGTCGTTGATCATTGTGGATCTAACAAAATTAAAGTTATATTCATCCATATTAGCTTCACTAAAAATATATTCCGGATATTTCATAATATCAACATAAAGGGCGTTGAATGGCCCTCCCTGTAGTTTTAGGGCCAGGGTGTCCAGCATACTGTAATCAGTACTCTTCCTTGCCTTATATAATTGAACTGCATCCTTTTGGTCCGAGGAATAGGGAGATTTATAGATGTTTACAACAGCCTCTGACAGCGATACATTTTTCCTTCTTTTTTTAATGGTCTCTCTATAAAAGGCAGTCATAAGTGTTGGATCACCAAGGTAATTCTCCCCTTTTTTCCGAAGAGTTTCCCTAACCAGATTATGTGCATTTTTAGGAATAACTACATTCACTTCTTCTAATTTTGTGATAGAAACCATTAAAGCGATTCTATTATTATCTTCCTTTAACTGGCTTAAGGGAATAACAGCAGTTTTATAACCCAAAAAAGCGACCATTATATTCCCCTGGGTTATATTTGTTGGAATTTTTAATAAAAAATTTCCTTCAGTATTTGTAATGGTGCTAATATTAGTGCCTTCTAAGGTCAGTGTGGCAAAGACAAGTGGCTTATTGTTATCGCCGTCGACTACCTCTCCTTTGAATTGGTTATAGGAAGTAACTTCCTGAGGACTTACCTGGAAGAACGTTGAGGCCTGAGCAGGTGCGGGTATGCCTATAACAAAAATTACACCCAAGACGGCCCCCAAAAGGAGATTCTTTGATTTGTGCAATAGTATATGTTTCATGATTGAGGGTTTAAAATAAATTATTTGTAAAAGTACGATCCATTTTACCCTAAGTTAATGATTTAGATCATCTTAGATTGTTAATATATCATAATTTTTTCTGCAGAATGCTAAAGGAGTACATCTGGTAGGTAACAGACAACGAATGTGTAATAACTATTGTATTTTAATCATATAGTTTTATTTACTTTTTTCTAATTCATTGTTTCGCTTCTTCATTAAATATTCATAATGACTATTATCCTGGGCCATTCCTATATTAATTGATGGAGGTAACGGACCCAGGGCTTCCAACTCCGTTTCCATTTCGGTTAACAAGGCCCTGGCAAGCTCCGGATTTGAAGAATATAGATTTTTTAATTCTCCGGGATCTTCCTTAAGGTTGATAAGTAAAGTGTCATGAGGTGCAACGGCCTTCTTCCAAGGAGCTCCTGAAAATCCTTTGTATGGTAGCTTAACCTTGTAATCTCCTTTCCTGTAACCTTCAAGTATATCCCCATCAAAATACAGAAACGTATCAGCTCCTCTTACTCCTTCATTAAGCAAAACCCCGGAAAGGTCCCTGCCATCTATTGGTCTGTCTATAGGAATTTTAATATCTGCTATTGCCGCAATTGTAGGAAACCAATCCATTTGTGTTGCCATACTGCTATAGACTCTTTTTGGGGCTATTTTACCTTTCCACATAGCCAGAGTGGGAACACGAAAACCTCCTTCAAAAGTATAATTTTTTCCCTCTCTTAAAACCCCTGCGGAACCGCCGTGTTCTTCCATGGCCAGCCAGGGGCCATTGTCACTTGAAAACACGATCAGTGTATTTTCCAAAAGGCCAAGTTCTGCCAGCTTATTCAGAATTTGCCCCACACTCCAATCAATTTCCTGTATGACATCACCATAGAGACCACGTTGGGAAGTTCCTATAAATTCCCCTGAGGCGTATATGGGAACATGGGGCATATTATAGGCCAGATACAGATAAAAAGGATGATCCCTGTGCAGATCTATAAACTTGAGGGACTCATCGGTATATCTTTTTGTGGTCATATGCTGATCCACTGAATCCTCTACCATTTTATTGTCCCTCATATAGACTACGCTTCTCATATCGTTACTATATGGTATCCCAAAATAAGTATCGAAACCTTGCTGTAGTGGCAGGAATTGCAAATGATGACCTAAATGCCACTTCCCTACAATTCCTGTGGCATAACCTTTTTCCTTTAATAGTTCAGCAATAGTAATTTCAGAAGGGGGCATGCCGGTAAAACTCTCAGGAAAAAAAACCTGGTTAATCCCCATTCTTTGCGGGATTCTCCCCGTTAGTAAGGCTGCCCTTGAAGGGCTGCAAACAGAAGAAGCGGAATAAAATTCAGAAAACAGAATTCCTTCACCGGCCATACCATCCAGATAGGGAGTTCTTATGTCTTTTGCACCATAGCATCCCAGATCACCATACCCAAGATCATCCGCAAATATATATACGATGTTAGGAAGGTTCTTATCTGTAAGTATATTGTTCCTATTTTCTGAACAAGCCGGGAATAATATAAATAGCAAAGTGGCCAGTAGAATTATAGAATTCATACCGAAACTTTTAATTCCTTTAATTCCGATATAAACCTGAGTCATTATAATTTTAAATTCGCTGTAATAAGAGATCTTCTTACTGTTCGGAAACTACCAGTAGATGGGGCCTTTTCCCAGATACTTTTCAGCAATAGGTAAATAGTAATCCTTTACCTCATCCAGATCATAGGTTTTATTGCATTTGGTATAGAGGTCATATTTATTAAAATCCTTTATCCATTGCATATATTCCTTGTCTTTATCGCATAGCAAAGCGGTATAACTTCCCCCGCTATGCCAGGGGTAGAAAGAATGATACCTTATCATGGCCATCCCTGCTTCAGGGATTAAGTTTCCCTTGTGGTGCTGCAATACCTGAAACAGGTATTCATCATGTCCCCAGGCAAGCGTAAGATTGTCCAGCCCGCAATGTTCCTCATATATTCCCAGTTCAGAATTATATTTTGGATTGCTCATATCCGGATTAAGCTGATTGAATTCCGGATATACACAGGATTCCGGCAGCGCACACCCTACAACGAAAACATCACCAACCATTCCCCATTGTTCATTCTGACTCGTTCCATCTTCATCACTTCCCCAAAGAAACATCACTTTCCCCAAATCGTGTATCAGGCCAACCAGTTGCATCCAGTCTGGTCGATTATCCCCGCGGATCGCCTCAGCACTCTGAATAAGATGCTGTACATTGGGCAGATCCAAATCCGGATCGCTTACGTCAACCAGGTCATTTAAATGTTCCATAGCCTCCCAGAGGTCCATTGGTTTGTTAAACTGCAAATATTTCCTTTGCATCCCCTGGACATACTCATAGGTTTGTCTCTCCCTCATTTTCCGGTAATGGTCACGCACCGCGCCGTTCACATCTATATCCTTATAATTTCTAAATACTTTTTCCATACTAAACATTTCCTAGTAAAAGGTACAAAATAATGGTGAATCCTATCAAAAATAGACTAAAAGGTCTTGCAAATTTCCATGGTTTAAGATTTAAAATGCCGGCATCTTCAATAACAAAAGTTTCTTTATTAGGGTAAAAACGGGATATTAATAGCATTACAGCAATGTTTAAAATAAATTCAATTCCCCATATATGAACAAAATGAAGATCCACTTCAAGAATAAAGTAGCTTACAATATAAAATAACAGGCCAAAGACGAGGCCGGCTTTGGCTCCGGCAGCAGAGACACCCGGCAATAAAAAGCCGGCAATAATGACACTTGCTATCGGGATGAAGAATATGCCGTTCAATTGCTGTAATAATTGGTATAGACCTTCCGGCGCCTTGGCAACGAAAGGCGCTATTCCGATGGCGAAAAGTGCCAGTATGGCTGAGGTCCATTTACCAATAATTACCAATTTTCTTTCCCCTGCATTTTTTTGGATATATCGCTTATAAAGACCCAGGCTAAAAACAGTTGCAGCACTATTTAAAGCACTGTTAAAAGTTGTGAGTATTGCCCCCATCATTACCGCAACAAAGAATCCGGTTAACCAGGCAGGTAAGACCATTTTTACCAGATTGGGATAAACACTATCCGGATTATCGTAAAACTGTTCTCCAAAGTAATAAAACCCTATAAGCCCGGGTAGAACTATTACCAGGGGCACCAGGATTTTCAATAGCCCTGTAAACAATAACCCTTTTTGAGCCTCCTTAAGGCTTACCGCCCCAAGTACCCTTTGGATAATTGACTGGTGCATGGTCCAGAAATAGATCTGGTTGATCATTAATCCTGTAAAGAGTACTTCAAAAGGCAATATGGCAGTCCTGGATCCCGGCCCAATTCCCGTTTCGTTGCTGATAACATTGAATTTACCCGGGTTTTTCTCAAAAACCATACTCAGGCCTTCGGCCAGATTTCCATCTCCTATACTCCAAAGCGCTAAAACAGGAACCAGTAAACCCGCCACAAGAAGCCCAAAACCGTTTATGGTGTCTGTGTAGGCTACCATTTTAAGTCCGCCGAATATCGCATATACAGCTCCTATTACCCCGACTGTTATTATGGTAATCCAAATACCCTCTCTTTGACTCACATTCAAAAGTTCAGAGATTTCAAATATGGCTTCAATATTCAAGGCCCCTGTATAAAGTACGATGGGCAGGAGGGTAGCTACAAAAGATATTATAAGCAGAAGTGCTACAAGGGTTCTTGTAAGACCATCAAAACGTTTTTCCAAAAATTCCGGAATAGTTGTAAGACCCATTTTTAGGTATCGCGGGGCAAAATATAAAGCAGCAATTACCAGCGCTAATGCAGAAGTAACTTCCCATGCGACAATAATGGCGCCATTTTTATATGCGGAACCATTCATACCCACCAGATGCTCCGTGGAAATATTGGTTAAAAGCAAAGATCCGGCAATAACCACTCCTGTAAGTGATCTGCCTCCCAAAAAATAACCGTCTTTGGTATTTAATTTATCCCGGCGAAGTTTCCATGTGGCAAACAGGGCTACAAAGCCGGTAAAAATTATAAAAGTGAAAAATGTCATCGCTCTAAAAATAAGCATTAACATTTAAAAGCATAAGCCCTCTGCTAACAAAATAGCTAAAGGGCATAAGACTTACGGTTTAGAAAAATCAAATTATGCTTTAGGAAAGTTTTTATCAGCCATAACTTCTACCATTTGCATCACATGTCGTTCCGTATGGCCGGACATAAATAGTATTATCTGAAAGGCATCTAAGGTGCCAAAAGGTGATTGTCCGTAATGATTTCTCAAATCATCTTCAGTAGTCTCGATAAATGTTCTGTGTTCCAGTCTTTTTGTCTCAAAAGCTTTCAAGGTTTCTTCATAAGATCCAAACTTACCTGAGGGTTCAAAAGGTTCTGAAGTTTTTACCTTGGTATCCCTGTTTGTTATCATAGCCATAAGTTCATCGTCGGTCATTTTTACTTCGGCACGCCTGGATGGATCAGCCGGGGTTTTTAAGGATCCCTGAAGCATTTGGTCAAATGCATTTTCAGAAATGGCCAGATGTTCAACACATTCAGCAATGGACCATGAATCCGGACTACTTTTGAAATTTAACTGTTCCTGGGTTAGTCCGTCAAGGGTTTCCAGCATGTGCGCCTGAGTTTTAGCCAACTCCAGGGCTCCTTTCAATCTTTCCAGATCGGTAAGTTTGGAATTTGACTGGCCAAAACTAAGTAATGTTAAAGCGAAAATTGGCAAAAGAATTTTTTTCATTTGTTTGTTCTTTAAGGTGGATAAATCAATTGTTAATCATAGGCCATATAACTTGAAAATATTTTTAAAGCTTTCAGGGTTTTAAATGATATTCTATAAATTATATACGTTGAATTTAATTCCCACAGGTCATATAACCCATAAGCAGTTATTAACTTTTGTCTTTCTATTGTATAAATCCTTTCAGCAAATCAATAAAAATGCTTATCCTATGGATTAATCATAATTACTCCGAATTTCTTATCCCTCTGAAAACATTTACTTTCGGGTCTATCGGGTTACCCGAAGCTCTTCTTAAAACCACAATCTGCCCGCTATGCCAAACAGCGTCCTCAATAGGCCCGTTTATCATATTCCAGAATGGATTTTCAAGTGTTCCGGATTTGGATTTGAAGATCACCGGATGTTCATTCAGATCATTGACAGCTATAAAAATTTCGCTGGCTTTTTTGAAATTGAACAAAGTGCGCCTCCGTTTTTCACCAAAAGTCAATGGCCCATCCTGTGGCCGGGTTCTGTCATTAATTTCCTTTACTGCAGAGTTGTATATAACACTGGAAAGGTTATAGAGGTGATCTAAGGTTTCTTCAATGGTCCTGTTACTTTCAGATGGTTTATAAGACAGGTCTTCATTTTGCAATCCTTCGGTTGCCCAATAGTATCGAAACCCCAGACCATCTATCATTCGTGCAACCACGGTTCCGGAAGTATAGCTTTTGGGATATTCCGGAATCTGATAATAAGGCAGGTCTTCATTTTCCCAGTCCTGTGCATTGATAATTGTGGTCAAAAATAAAGCCATAAGAGTACTTATTATTTTCATATTCTTACTTTTTTAATACTGATGGAATGCGTCCGATACAAATTCCAGCACAACAGGAAGCGACTCCCTCCAATAGGTCCAGCTATGGCTGCCATTACGAACCCGGTATTCATGTGGGATATCTTTTTTCCTCATTGCGATATGAATAAGACTGTTTCCTTCATATAGAAAATCATCATCCCCACAATCAATAAACCACCTGACAGATTTAATATCTTCTGCGGGCATAGATTCTACCAGTGAAATGGCATTGTGATTTTCAAAATAGGCCTTGACTTGCTCTTCTGACAAGGATTCTCCTCTGTCTTTTAACCGTTCTTTCAATTTATCTATTGTAAGAGGACCAACACCAGCACTTAAAGGGCAGGAAGAAGAAAATAACTCCGGGTGATGCAAGGCATACATAAAAGAGCCGCCACCACCCATAGAGAGACCTGCAATTGCACGAAATCTTTTCTCCCCTTTTATGCGATACGTAGATTCCACATAAGGCATAAGCTCTTCAAAAAAGAAATCTTCATAGCGCCATTCTCCTATGTTAAAATATCCCCGCTTACCGGTATTTGCATCTGGCATTACTATGATCATAGGAGTTACTTTGCCTTCGCTAATGGCTTTATCTGTTATATGTAAAACTTCACCGAATTGAACCCAACCGGTTTGATCATCACCTCCACCGTGCAGTAAATAGAGTACCGGATAACTTCTTTTAGAAGAATCATAATCCGGTGGTAGGTAAATCGCAAATTTTCTTTCGCTTTTTAAAATTTTACTGGTCATTGTAAGCTCGTCCAGCACAGTCCCTTTTTGACTAAATGCCAATGTGCTAATTAAGAGATAAAGGGACAAAAGAAGAATTTTATTTTTCACTTGATTTATTTTTTAGTCATGATTATTTATTTGCCAAACTGTGCCCATTCCGGGAAAACACCTTCTGTTATGTCAAAAATAAAGGTACCAAAATAATATGTTATTACCGATACCAGAATAATCCCAATGATATTAAGGAAAAATCCGGTTTTCGCCATTTCAATTACGGAAATACGTTTACTTCCAAAAACTATGGCATTGGGCGGCGTAGCAACCGGCAGCATAAATGCCAGGGAACCTGCAACGGTAGCCGGCAGCATAAAGAGCAGGGGGTTGGTTTCTATGCTGACTGCCAGTCCGGCCAAAATGGGTAACAGGGTTTCTACAGTTGCCGTATTGGAGGTGATTTCAGTCAAAAAGGTGATAAGAAAACAGATGCATAGAATTAGAAGAAGAGGATGCATGCCACTTAACCATTCCAGCTGATGTCCAAACCATAAGGATAAACCGGATTCTTTAAAACCGCTTGCCAGGGCAAAACCCCCGCCAAAGAGTAAAATTATTTCCCAGGGAATTTCTTCAGCAGCTTTCCAATCCATAAGAAAAGTTCCCTGTTGCGTTTTTGATGGAACCATAAAAAGGATGACCGCCACAAAAATAGCCACAGTCCCGTCATTAAAAAATTGAGGATAATTAAATAAGTTTGACCACCCCGGTATTTTTAATTCCCCTACAACTATATCTGCCCTGAAAAACCAGAGTAAAGCCAAAGCTGCAAAAGCCATTAATAAAACTTTTTCCTCAAAGTTTTTCTTACCCAGTTTTAGATAATCGCTAAGAATCTCATTCCTGCTGAGACTTTTCCAGGTCTTTTTTCTTTTTACAAAAATGATATATAAGTATCCGAATAAGACACAGAATAGGATTAGTGATATTGGGAAGGCATAAAAAAACCAGATTGCAAAGGAAATCTCAGGCGCATTGGGAAAGTAGATATAAAAAATGCGGGCAAATGAAAGGTTAGGCGGGGTACCAACTAATGTTGCAATTCCTCCAATGGATGCACTATAGGCAATAGAAAGTAAAAGGCCAACAGCAAAGTGCTTTACCAATGCCTTGCCATTTATCTCCTCTAATTTTGTGATTATAGATAATAAAATTGGTACCATGAGCATTGCGGTAGCCGTATTTGATATCCACATTGAAAGAAAAGCGGTAGCAAACATAAAACCCAAAAGTATTCTACCCGGACTGCTGCCGATTATTCGAAGAATCCTTAAGGCAATTCGCTTGTGTAATCCCCATTTTTGAATAGCGAGCGCAACTAAAAAACCTCCAATAAACAAAAAAATAACATGGTTAAAATAAGTGGATGAAACTTCCCTGCCATTCATAATTCCAAGGGCGGGAAAGAGTATTATAGGCAGGAGGGAGGTTATAGCTAGGGGAATTACCTCCGTAATCCACCAAAGGGCCATTAATAATGCCACAGCAAGTGTATTGGTAATAGCCGGATTCTCCGTATCTAATTCTACAAAGAATATCAAATAACCGGAGATAAAAGGGGCCAGAATGGCCAGGGCATATCTGGCGGATTTACCAGCGTTTTCAGTGATAAATTTTCTGCCTGTTGGCATGGGTTTACCTTTTTATACTAATTTACACAATTGATAAGCCAATTGGTAATTCTTAAGCCAATGCTCAGTATGTTTTTAAATAATCTGACAATCTTAAAGACAGGGCGACAAGTGTCAGTGTTGGATTTGCAGCTCCCGCTGTGCTAAAACAACCTGAACCGGCAATAAAGAGGTTGGAGATACCATGAACCTTGCAATTGGCATCTACTACTCCTTTGTTGCGATCTGCACTCATTCGCGTAGTTCCCATATGATGCCAGCCTCCGCCTAAATGATCCGGCATTGAGTGGTCATTTTCATCCCAAAGGAATTCCTCTAATTTTATTCGTCCCAGGCTTGCCTTGCCCACTTGTTCGCCCAGGGTATGGTACATTTTTCTGATACTGTATTTATCCAACTCCGTAAACCCCCAATTTAATTGAGGTTTTGGAATACCAAGGGCATCCTTTTCGTTTGAAAGCAGTATTCTGGAATTACGGTTAGGGGCTTGTTCCATACGCGTGAATAGTTCAAAAGCCATTTCTTCATTATTTTTGGCATAGCTTTTTTCTCTTACTGCTCTGGAATTTGCTGCAAGATTATCGAATGATTGCCTGGGATCTTCATTGTTCCAGACTTCAATTTGCGGAATTTGTTTTTTCGCTATTTCCAGTGGGGTCAGCGAAGTGGTGCCATTTAGGACCTTAATATTCTCCTGAATTGCCTCGGTCAAAGCTAATTCCGCCCTCGGATTACGGGTGCTGTAATCAAAAGTGTACAGTTCTGTTGAAATAGGCTTTTTGAGCCATAGTTCCGCAGATTTAATTTCCAGGTGCTCCATAAAATAACGGCCAACATTATCCTTGTCATTCCCGATGCCGTTTTTGGCTTGTCCTCTGGACGCCAGCAACATTCTTGCATTTTGTATAGCTCCGCACGCCAAAACGAATTTTTTGGCTCTTACGCGATGGGTTTTTCCCTCCAGGTTTTTTACCTGCAGCTCACGAATATGGTTAACATGCTCATTGGCAATAATTTTCGTAAGGTTGGAGTAGGTGTAGAGGAATATATTAGGAGAATCAACTATGGTTTCCTTATATTTTTTCCCAAATCGGGTAGGTGGGCTGAATTGCCACATTTTTGACCAGATAACGTCTTTATCCAGCGGAAAAGGAGTAAATCCAGAATATTTTTCCCGCCAATAATCCACGCTATAATTAAACTCGTCCAATTCCAACAACTCTTGTGCTACACTGTAATAGGGTAGCAATTCATCATGTGTAATTGGCCAACCACTATCTGCGATCCAACTCCTTACTTTAAAATCTACCGGATCCAAAGGCGCACACATCCCGCCCCAGTGGCCTGTTGTGCCTCCAAATAAATGAAGCCTGCACGATCTTAAGGGATAATATCGCTGTCCGGTGGACTTACCGGAATACAAATCCTGAACTTCATCGTCGTATTCAAAACCACCTCCTTCAAGAAGGATTACTTTTTTGACATTATTATTCCAGTCCAGTGCCATGCTAATTCCGGCAGCACCGGCGCCTACAATGCAAAGGTCGCCCTCAATTATGGTATTGTTATTTAGCTCTCTGGCGTCTATATGCATAAATCCTAATTTGTTTCCAGGAGTGAGAACAGGGCACATTGTCTGGCTTCTGTGACTGAAAGTAACCAACCTTCAATTAGTATGGTATTGCCCTTGTCAAAATCTTCTGTCACTTTATTATTCAGAAAAATACGTAGTTCGCTATCCCTAAGTTCTGAATCATCAAGTAAAAGTTCTTCCAGGTATTCCCTATTATTTTCACCAGTCTTAATCCTATAGGCATTCCCTATTTTTAATAAGGTATTCTTATCACAGATTCCGGCAAGATCTGAAGGTGTCAAATCTCTTTTTACCGAAGTTTTAATTTTATAGAGCCATACTGCAACCAGGCTTATTGCCAAACCAGGTAGAGATAACAGAAGGAATTTTCTTCTTTTCATTTTGATCTTCGCTATGAGGAAATAACTTCAAATTTGGGATCGGACATACTTCTATTTATAGGACTCTAAAAAACTTTAAGAATCTTTTGAAACTTAATAATAAAGGTAGTAAAAATGCTTGTTTAACAAGTATTTTAAACAAACATACGGGCCCATATAAATTTAGCTATTCAAGGCGTTTAAAACCCTTTCCGGAGTAAAAGGTAAATGTCTGAGAGGTTTGCCGGTTAATTTTAGGAAAGCATTGGCAATTGCACATGCAACCAAAGGTGTCCCGGATTCACCCACCCCCCGGGGAGGCTCCCGTGATTCAATCAGGGCTGTTTCTACGCTGTCCGGAATATCTGCCATTCTCAGTATTTCATAATCATTAAAGTTGGATTGCTGCACCTGCCCGTTTACAATGGTTATTTGTTCTTTGAGAACACTGCCAATCCCCATTAATATTCCCCCTTCCATTTGAGCCTTAACGTTATCCGGTTGAATAATTATTCCCGCATCACTTGCACTCCAAAAATGATGTACCTTTATTTTTCCGCTACTTCTATCCACAGAAATTTCACAGACACCTGTACTTAAAGTTCCGCTGCGCTCTAAAAATGCAATCCCTTTAGACCGGTTCTCAGGAAGGCTTGAATACCAGTCAGACATGGATATAGCTTTCTCCAGGGTGGCCAGTGCACGTGGGGATTTAGCCAATAAAATTCTCCTAATGTCTGCGGGATCCTGCTTGAAATGGGTGGCTATTTCATCAATCATACATTCTATCGCAAATTTATTGGGGCCATGGCCCACTGAGCGCCAGTGTTTCAGTCGGATGCCTTCAGATACTTCCCGCCATTCAGCATATTTATTGGGGATATCATAATAATCTATTCGGATACCGCTGGCAACCAAATTACCGCCATCACCCACAATACAATGCGAAAAACCTGTAATTTTACCACTTGCATCTGTACTGGCCCGTAATCGCTGTAAAGTTAAAGGCCTGTAGGCACCATAACTAACGTCATCTTCACGGGTCCATATTAATTTTACGGGTCTCGGAACAACTTCCCTGGCCAAACCTATTCCTTCAAGCACAAAATCGGTCATACTCCTTCTGCCAAAACCTCCGCCTAAATATTGCAGATTAATCTTTACATTTTCTGCCGGAATTCCAAGATACTCTGGAATTCCCAGTTTAGAATCGAATCCTTGCTGAGTTCCAACCCAGACTTCAGCAGATTTTCCATCTGCTCCTACCTGCGCTACAACATTTAGGGGTTCCATTTGGGCATGATACACATAATCGTTTTTATAATCAATACTAAAGGATTTTGATGCCGATTTCAGGGCATTTTCTATATCTCCTTCGTTTGTAATCACTTTTCCTGCAGATTTCCCTGAGGCTATTTTGTCATACGCTTCGTAACATTCCTGGGAATCAAAACCACTTGCAGCTGTTTCGGCCCATGTTATTTGAAGTAATTTTTTGGCTGCCAGGGCCTGCTCCAGGGTTTCTGCAATTATTCCGATACCATAATCAAAGGGGACCAGTTTGAGTATACCATTTAATCCGAGAATTTCCGATTCATTATGGAGGGTAGGACTTGCGCCGTGAATGGTACCTCGCTCCAGCACCCCATAAAGCATGTCCGGTAATTGAATGTCAATGGCAAACCTGGCAGTGCCCGCTACTTTTTCCGGAATATCTACTCTTGGCCTATCTATACCAATAAACCTATAGTTTTTAGGATCCTTCAACTCTGCTTCAGAGAATTCCGGCAGGCTAACGGGCATAGTCAGATAGGGGACCAGGTCGCCATAACCAATTCTTTTGTTGTCTCTCTCGTTAATTACTTCACCGGGAGCTGTACTAAGTTCCCCGATGGGCACTTTCCAGTGCTCAGCAGCACTATGCATTAAAATATAACGGGCCTGGGCTCCGGCCTGTCTCATTATAGAATAATAACCATAGGTTATCATACTACCAGCCGTCAACATTACTTTATTGTTTGCACTCCATTTGTCCGATCCGTATATGTCAGATTCCTGAGGGGAAAACTCAACATTTACCATAGACCATTCTGCATCCATTTCTTCAGCAAAGATTGCAGGTAAAGAAGTCATGGATCCCTGGCCCATTTCTGCAGCCGGATTATAAATTGTAACCTGGCCATCTTCCGATATTTTCACCCAGGCTGTGAGTTCATGTTTTTCTAAAATTTTTTGTATCTCCTTGTTGTTTTTACAGGAGATCATCTGAGGAAGAAGCCCGGAAATACCAATAAATAAAGCCACCCCTCCTGAGGTTTTAAGAAATTCCCTTCTGCTAATTGCCTGGTTATTTAGTTCCACATTATAGATTTATAATCAGTATACGATTTAAGTTTTTGCTGCTATTTTTTCTGCCGCTAATTCTATGGCCTTTACAATTCGCAAATACGTACCACAACGGCATAAATTTCCATTCATATAAGTTTTTATCTCTTCCTTTGTAGGATTCGGATTTTCCCCGAGCAGGGCCACAGCCTGCATGATCTGGCCTGACTGGCAATACCCGCATTGAGGTGCCTGGGCCTCTATCCAGGCTTCCTGAACCGGATGATCACCATTTTCAGACAAGCCTTCTATTGTAGTGATTTTTTGATCTTTGTCCAAACCATTAATGGGCATGGCACATGCCCTCATGGGATTGCCGTCCACATGCACTGTGCATGACCCGCACAGGGCAATGCCACATCCGTATTTTGTACCTGTAAGCCCAAGATGTTCCCTTAATACCCAAAGCAAAGAAGTATCTTCTTCAACATCTACCTGATATATTTTATTGTTTATATTTAACGAATAAGCTGCCATGATTGCTCAAAATAGAATAGGCTTAATTTACTAAAAAACAGGCTAAAATACAGCTTAGGCACAAAATTTATTTTTGGGATCTGTATCGGTCTACAAATCGTCTGAGTATTTCTCCGGGGACAGGTACATTCGATTGTCGTATCGATTTGATGAGCTCTTCTGTTTCTTCGGGCCGGAAATAACCGGAATATTTATAAATTCTGACCCGTAATATAAATTCGTCGGCATCAGCTTCAGGATGAAATTGAGTTGCATAGATGTTTTCTTTAACCCGAAACATCTGGACCGGACAATGGTCTGAGGAAATAAGGAGAACGGATCCGGGAGGGATAGTATCACAGGCTTCTTTATGCCCTACCAATGCGGAGAATTTCTTTGGAAGGCCTTTTAAAAGTGCATCTTCAGCCCCTTCGTCAGTTACCCAGACTTCAACACTTCTAAGGGGTTCCGCATATTTATTAGAAATGGTTGCCCCACAGTATCTGCCCAAAAGGCTGTTCCCACAACAGGCTCCAAGAAATGGAAAATCAAGAGGAATTACCTTGTCAAAAAGTGAATAAAAAAAAGCTTCAACATTTTTTTGAGCAATACTTTTTCTTGTTTCCGGGATACTTATATCAAAGGGGCTGCCTCCGGCAATTATGGCGGCGTAGTTGTTAATATCTATTTCATGAATGTTGTTTTGTTCAAGCCTGATACGATGTACTTCTCCGGGAGACAATCCTCCGACACGCAAAATAGCCTTAAACTCACTGTCGGAAGCTTCAGTTTCGGGCCGCATTTGAAGAATTAGAAATTTTTTCACGGAATCTTTTTTATGATTCTGTAATTCTCAGCTTAAATTGATTTTAAAATTACCCAATATTAGGATAAATTTTTAGCGCACGCCGTGCGCATTCATTTTCAGGGTATAAACGGAATTCATAGCAGTTATGAATAGTATATTTTGATCAGGTCCACCAAATGTAACATTGGCTGTCCATTTTTGCGGTACCGGGATTTGAAGTATTTCTTCCCCTTTTTTATTAAATACGGTTACGCCATTACCGGTCAAATAAACATTACCCTGATCGTCTATTGTCATTCCGTCTGAACCCATTTCTGTAAATAGCTTTTTATTGCTGAGATCACCATTTTCCAAAATAGTATAGCTATATGTCTTTTTATCACCTATATCCGCGATATAAATCATTTTACCATCCGGGGTTCCTATTATTCCATTGGGTTGTACCAGATCGTCGGCAACAATGCGCAACTCTTTCATGTCAGGGGTCATATAATAAACACGTTCTTTTTCAATTTCTTTCTCTTTTCGCTCCCAATAAGGTCTTTGATAATACGGATCTGTAAAATAAATCCCCCCTCTGGCATCTACCCACAGGTCATTTGGTCCATTGAGTTTTTTTCCCTGGAATTCATCCACAATGACAGTTGGTTTTTTATCCTTATCTATTCTCCAGAGTTCAAATTTTTCATCGGCGCAGGCCAGAAGATTTCCATCGTGATCAAAGTAGAGCCCATTGGATCTACCTGCCTCATCCATAAATACGGAGACCGAATTATCCGACGCGCTCCATTTTATAATTTTGTTGTTAGGCTGATCGGTGAAATATACATCCCCGTTTTTATCCATTGCCGGGCCTTCTGTGAAGAGGTAATCTGCTGCAACAAGAGTGAGGCTGGCTTCATCAGCCACAAGTTCCGGCTTCTGAGCTTTGCACCCTAAAGTTAAAAGTAAGATTAGAATCGTCTTTAAAATTTTCATAATCAAGCTGTTAATTGAATTATTGGAATTAATTTCCGGTCCATCCCGGTCCACGTACTACCCTGCCGGGGAAAGCACCGGTATGTTCTCCGTCTTTGAGTACCTGAGTGCCATTAACAAAGATATGTTTCATTCCGGTGGCATACTGATGTGGCTTTGAAAATGTAGCATTGTCCTTGATTTTATCGGCATCAAAAAGTACTACATCTGCATAATATCCCGGTTTGAGGGCACCCCTTTTCTTTAGTTTCAGATTTGTTGCGGGAAGGGTAGTTAGTTTATAAATGGCTTCCTCCAATGGAATAACTTTTTCTTCCCGTACAAAATGGCCTAATAAACGTGCAAAGGATCCATAAGCTCTTGGGTGTGTGCTTTGTTCCAGGAACACCCCTTCATTGGTATACGATCCTGCATCTGAGCAGATGGCCATATATGGAAGTGCTAATTTCTTTTTAATGTTCTCTTCAGACATTGAGAAGTACACTACCTGAATTCTGCTATCGTCTTCCTGTATTAAATCAACCACCGTTTCAGCTGCAGATTTATTCCTTTCCGCAGCTATTTCATCAAGAGTCTTACCTATCAGGTTCCTCATTTGTTTATTTCTGAAACCGACTAACAGAATCTTATCCGGTGGTACATGAAATTTTATTTCCTGTATCATCTGCTCCCTCTTTAAGGGCTGTGCTATTAGTTCCATTGTTTTATTGTGCCCTCCTTCTTTGGCCCATGCCGGCAATAAAATATTGAGACCGGTTGAACTGGCATTGTACATATACATATCGGTAGTTATTGGCAGTCCTTGTTTGCGTGCATTATCTACCAGCTGTATAGCGCTGTCCAGTAAATGCCAGTTGGCGGTGCCGGATGCTTTAAAGTGATATATTTCTGAACGTATGCCTGCCTCTTTGGATATTGTGATCAGTTCCTGTACGGCATCAAGAAGGTTTTCTTCTTCATCCCGGATATGAGAGATGTACATGCCATCGTAATCTGCAACAATTTTGGCAAGTTCAATAATTTCTTCAGTTTTTGCATGTCCGCTGGGTACATAAATCAATGAAGTTGACAAGCCCATAGCACCCTCTTCCATAGCCTGTTTGGTAAGCATTTTCATTTTTTCCAATTCGGCGGCATCCGGGGGTCTGTTTTCATACTGCATGACATATCTCCTCAAGGTTCCATTTCCAATAAAGGAGGCAATATTAGTTGAAACACCTTTCTTTTCAAGAAATTCCATGTATTCTCCCAGGGTAGTCCAGTTAATATCATAAGTGATATTTTGTTGAGACTCTTTCATTTCCTGCTTCATAGCTTCATTTAACGGACCCATGGAATGACCCTCACCCATAACTTCGAGGGTAACCCCTTGCCTGATATCCCCCTGAGACCTGCCATCTTCAATGAGCGCTACGTTGGCCCAGCTTAACATATTTATGAAACCCGGGGCAACGGTAAGACCTGTGGCATCTATCTCCATTGAACCGGCAGCATTTTTTAAATCGCCAACCATAACAATGGTATCTGCGTTAATGGCAATGTCTCCAATAAATGAGGGTGCTCCGGATCCATCCATTATGATACCATTTCTGATGACCAGATCATAGGGTTCATGCTTCTCACATGCCAGGATCAGAATGACAACGCTTAAGGCTATGGCAATTTGTTTTAATTTCATAGTATATTTTTTACTGTTTCTATTTGTCCGATAAGTATTAACTAAATAATTTAAAAATACCAAGAATCCCTACTCCAAGAATACTAAATATGCTTATCCATAGCGTAAGATCATAAAAAAATCCGGGTTTAAATAGCGGTTGTTCCCTTAAATATCTAAAATGGATGACGGCATAAATTACCAGAAAGAGCAAAAAGGAGCCTACAATCCCCCCTGTTAAAACCATCAGGACAGGTAATTTTATAAATACAAATAGCAAGGCCCATAATAAGGGTATTACCCAGGCAAGGATGGCGATGGTCTTTTTACGTTGAACAAAGTCAGAAAAATTGATCCATCCTATTTCACCAAATATGTCTGTGATCTGCCTGGTCCATGCGGCCAAAGCGGCAAATAAAGTAGAGAATAAGGTGATAAACGCACCAATAAGAAATGCTGTTTTTGCATGGGGACCTAAAGATTCGGTATACATTCCGGAAAGCGTCTCCACCATGGCGTATCCTTCGGGAACAAAACCCTGAGCGTGCAGAACGGCAGCACCCAGTAAATAGAAAGCTGCAGTTACAGAGGTATATATAAGCATAGCAATGATTGCATCCAATTTCATGACTTTTAACCAGCCCATTGCCCTTGATTTCCATTCTTCGGAATTATCATTGCTTCCGGTAAAGGCGGCATAACCTTTTTCAAGGCACCAGTAGTTGTAGTGTATGATTTCATCTCCTCCAACTCCAGTAATCCCAAAAGCTCCTATAGCCACTGCCACGGCTTCCTTTGGTAAGTTAAATTGTAGTCCGCTCCAAATGCTTTCCAGAGATATATGATAGGGAGTGAACTTTAAGAAATAGAGAGAAGCAAAAGTAAAAATTGTAAATAGCCCAATCATTCCAAGGGAAATATTTTCAATAAAGGAATAATATCCCCTGTAAACCATTAAAGCGACAATTACTGCAATTCCAAAACAAAAGAACGGGACACCAATTCCCGGAATGGCTATGTTTAATATGATGGCCACACCGCCTACAATGCCTCCAACCTGCAGAAGTTTAATAATCATTACAGCCAGCACAGTCCAAACTGTCCACCGGGCCTTGCCAAAAACAGGGCCGGGAAGTTTATTAAAAGCTTGCATGGCCGTTTCCCCGGTCAGGATAGTATGTTTACCAAATTCCAATTGTACAGCTACCTTTACAATACAGCTGACGATGATCACCCAAAATGTTATAAATCCTGCTTCCGCCCCTAAAGTCGTTGTAGCTATTAGTTCTCCCGAACCAACTATAGAAGCAGAAAGTATAAAGCTGGGCCCTAAAAATTTTAACCGCCCTCTGAAAGTTGTGGGAGGATGTTTTATTTTATCAGAGGATAGTGAGTAAGGATCTTTAGGTACAGACATTACAATTCAATTTGCCTATTGAGTACTATTTTATGAGAATTTTTTTAAATAGGCCATGTTCTGTTTCATACTTTCCAGCGGGTTAATCGTATATTCTTCCTGCTCTATAAAAATGTGCTTTACGCCTGAAGCTTTTCTATTTGCCATCATAGTGGGAATATCGAGGCCCCCATTCCCCAATTCGGTACTTTCTTTTTTATCCAGGTCCATATCTTTTAGATGCCACAATGGAAATCGCCCGGGATACCTGGTAAAATATTCCAAAGGATCCATACCGGCTGCCACAACCCATCCAAGATCCATTTCCATGTGCACCAGGGCGGGTTCTGTATTTTTTAGAAGCACATCATAAAGGATTTGGTTATTTTCAGATTCAAATTCATATTCATGATTGTGATACCCGAATTTCAGATTCATTTTTTTACAGGCCTCTCCGGCTTTGTTAAATTCTTCTGCCACCTTTTTATAATTGTCCACAGTTTGTCCTGAGCTGGGCATTGAAGAGCAGATGAGGTATTCCTGTCCCGATTCTGCCGCTTCATCCATGGTTTGCTGCCAGTTATCATCTAAATGTACATGTCCGCTCTTTAAATTCATTTTGAGGTCATTACAAACAGATTTCATTTCAGCCGGGCTAAGACCATAATAGTGGCCTTTATTGCTTTTGGCTGTTTCAATCTCTTTGAAACCAAGTGAAGCAATTAGTTTTAATGTACCAATGGCATCCTCGGCCATTTCATTGCGAAATGAATAAAGTTGAACGCCATATTGCTGCGCCTTAAATGAAGCATAGGTAAAGGAGGGCAGAAGTAATGAGCCCGTGGTAAAAAGGGTTGATTGCAGTAAAAAATCTCTTCTGGATTGCATGATGTTTTTGTTTAGTATATGATAGTTGTGTGCTCCTAAATTAGTCTAAATTTTCCATACACCTTTATCAATGCGATTTGTACTTTTGCCCAAATACCTGTTCTATGTATAAAAGAGAATTACAACTCCAAGCTTTTGACCGCCTGCTTACTATTATGGATGAACTGCGTGAACAATGTCCATGGGATAAAAAACAGACGCTTCAAACACTTAGGCACCTTACCATTGAAGAGACTTATGAATTAGGTGATGCCATCCTGGAAAATGATCTTGAAGAGGTGAAAAAAGAACTGGGAGATTTGTTGTTACATATTGTTTTTTATGCGAGAATAGGATCTGAAACCAATGATTTTGATATAGCTGATGTGGCAAATTCGATTTGTGATAAACTGATTAATCGCCACCCCCACATCTACGGTAATGTATCTGTTGCAAATGAAGAAGATGTAAAAAGGAATTGGGAAAATATAAAACTAAAAGAAGGGAAAAAAAGCGTTCTTGAGGGGGTTCCAAATAGTTTACCCGCATTGGTAAAAGCCAATAGAATCCAGGAAAAGGTGGCTGGCGTTGGATTTGACTGGGAACAACCCGAACAGGTGTTTGAAAAGGTTAAGGAAGAATTATCAGAATTGCAGGAAGAAGTAGATGCCGGGAATAGAGATAAATTGGAAGCAGAGTTTGGGGACGTGCTTTTCTCCATTGTAAATTATGCGCGTTTTTTGGAAATTAACCCGGAAAATGCCCTTGAAAGAACCAATAAAAAATTTATTAAACGCTTTCAGTATCTTGAAAGCAGGGCAAAGGAAAACAACAGGACCCTTAAGGAAATGTCCCTTGCCGAGATGGATGTCTACTGGGAGGAAGCCAAGAGGCTATAGGTTTTATGCTGATTACTGCCAGAGAAAAATTGGCTTTCATAATTTTATATTACTTTAATTTGAATCCATGGCTGGCTGCCCTTCAATTTACTTTTTAAACCAATACTAAATCCTATCTTTGCTGCTTCAAAAAATATACAGTGTTTTTACAGCGCTATACTCAAGAATTCAGGTTTAACATAAGACTGGCAGTACCGGTAATACTGGGGATGCTGGGACATACTTTTGTGTCCTTTGCCGATAATATTATGGTAGGGCAGCTGGGTACTGCAGAACTGGCAGCCGTTTCATTGGGAAATAGTTTTGTATTCATAGCAATGTCATTGGGTATTGGGTTTTCAACGGCTATTACGCCCTTGGTTGCTGAGGCCGACGGAGCTAGCGATAAAGCTGCCGCTAAAAGTGCCTTGAAGCATGGCCTGGTGCTTTGCACTTTTCTGGGGTTAGGACTCTTTGGGCTTATTCAATTGGGAAAACCTTTGCTTTATTTAATGGACCAACCCCCTGAAGTGGTAGAGTTATCCATTCCTTATTTGGATCTGGTGGCATTTTCTTTAGTTCCGCTGGTCATATTTCAGGCGTATAAACAATTTTCAGAAGGTTTGTCTCAAACCAAATATCCAATGTATGCCACCATTGTGGCTAATGTGGTTAATATCCTGCTTAATTATTTGCTGATTTTTGGAACCCTGGGTTTTCCAAAGCTGGGAATTACAGGGGCTGCTATTGGCACGCTCGTTTCGCGAATTATAATGCTGATTATGCTCTGGTATTTGTTGGATAAGAAGAAAAAATTTCACGATTATGTTACAGGTTTAAATTTTAAAAAGATAGAAAAAAAGGTGATGGCTAAAATCATTAACCTTGGTTTTCCATCTGCCCTGCAGATGTTTTTTGAAGTGGCCATATTTACAGCGGCCATCTGGCTGAGTGGTGTTTTAGGGAAGAACCCTCAGGCAGCAAACCAGATAGCATTAAACCTGAGCAGCATGACATTTATGTTTGGAATGGGGCTTGGAGTAGCCGCTATGATCCGTGTTGGTAATCAGAAAGGGCTTAAAAATTTCACGGAGTTGAGACGAATTGCGCAATCTATTTTTGTCCTGACCTTTATGTTGCAAGTTATCTTTGCACTACTTTTTCTAATGGGCAGGCATTGGTTTCCAACCATTTACCTGGATGTGAATGACTTTGCAAACCAGATGGATAATATGGAAGTGATTTTACTGGCATCACAATTACTGCTGGTCGCTGCTTTTTTCCAGATTTCAGACGGACTTCAGGTGGTTATTCTTGGTGCTTTAAGGGGGCTTCAGGATGTTAAGGTTCCAACTTTTATAACTTTTATCGCCTATTGGCTGATAGGCTTCCCCATAAGTTACTACCTGGGTTTATATACTGAATTGAAGAGTATCGGAATATGGATAGGATTGCTATCCGGCTTATCTGCATCGGCAATTATGTTGTATATTCGATTTAATAAAATGACCAAACAACTTATAAGTTCTTAAGGGCTTTTTATTTCTGAATATTTATGCAACTCAATGGTAGATTTTGTCGCCAGATAAATTAAAAAATGAATTAATCTATGCAATTTCCAAAATTTTTACTCGGTGATAACACTGATTACCCAACGGCCATTTTTATAGTACATACAGAATATCCAAGGTTTATTATCAATCTGGAAAACGATGAGGTGGAATGGCTTGAGGATTTCACCGCTGAAGATGAAAAAGAATTGTCTTCCGAAGCGGAAATTTTAATTGAAGCTGCCACTGCATTTTATGATCGGGAAATAGCCAGATACGAAGATTAGGATGCTGGAAGAACTAGTGCGCATCGACAAGGAAGTGTTCCTTTTTCTCAATAACCTGGGAAGTTCGGAATGGGATGGCTTTTGGATGTTTCTTACCAATAAGTGGAGCGCAATTCCTTTATATGTTTTATTGCTCATACTTTCCTATAAACAATACGGAACTAAGAAAATGACTTACCTGGTGATCACGGTTGTCCTGTTGATAACGGCTTCAGATCAGTTGTCCAATTTTTTTAAGGATGGGGTTCAGCGTTTACGCCCCTGTTATGACCCGGAAATAAACCAACTGATGCGACTTGTAAAAGGTTTCTGCGGAGGAAAATTCGGCTATTTTTCTGCACATGCTTCAAATACCACGGCACTGGCTGTATTTTTTACCGTACTATTCAGGCAGTCCTATAAATACATGGGCTTCTTTTTAATCGTTTGGGCCTCTTTTGTCTCCTATAGCAGAATTTATATCGGCGTGCATTTTCCATTGGATGTTCTTACCGGTATGGGAGTAGGACTGCTCTTTGGCTGGCTATTTGCAAAGTTGTATATCTTTGCTATTCACAAATATGCTGTATGATCTCAACTACAAGGTATTGGTTTTTACTCTTCCTTATTTTTCTGGTATACCTGGCTGGAATGTTTGTGACACTTTTTGAAAATGACTCCGCTCAGTTTGCAGTAATGGCTATGCGAATGGTGCAGGAGAATGACTTTATCAATTTATTTAAAGGGCCGGAGGAATATTTGGATAAACCTCATATGCATTACTGGTTGGCTGCCATTTCGTTTAAAATTTTCGGACTTTACGATTGGGCCTATCGCATTCCCGGCATATTAGCAACATTATTAGGCGCTTACAGCTGCTTTGGTTTAGGAAAATTGCTTTATAACAGGGAAGTAGGTAAAATAGCGTCGTTAATTTTTATGACAGCACAGACTATTGTGCTGTCCAATATTGATGTGCGTACCGATGCCGTTCTTACAGGTTTTACCATTTTTTCCATTTGGCAATTGGCTTCATATATAGAAAAGAACTCCTTAAAACATATAATTCTGGGGGCATTTGGTGCCGGAATTGCTTTTTCAACCAAGGGCCAAATAGCACTGTTGGTTATAGGCCTGCCTCTTCTATGCCATTTAGTGTTTACCAATAAATGGAAATTACTATTGAGTTGGAAAGTTTTAATTGCCCTGACCGTATTTGGATTGACCATTGCACCGGTGCTATACGCTTATTACCTCCAATTTGATTTACACCCGGAGAAGATCATTCGGGGAAAAGACCACAGGAGCGGAATACTGTTTATTCTGTGGGAACAAAGTTTTGAAAGATTAAGCGGGGAGGGTGTAGGTAAGAATAGCAGTGATTATTTTTTCTTTTTCCATACGTTCTTGTGGGTGTTTCTTCCCTGGACGCTTCTCGGGATTGCTGCCTATTGGACAAGGGTTAAAGAATTTTTTACTTCGAAGTTCAGGAGAGATTCGGGACTGGAAGTCCTTACAGTAGGGGGTATTACCCTGATTTTTTTAATTATTAGCTTTGCCCAGTTTAAATTGCCTCATTATTTAAATATCCTGATTCCCTTGTTCGCGGTTCTTTCGGCTTCATTTATTTGGAATTTACTTGAATCGGCAAAGGAGAAAAGCGCGAAAGTATTTATCGGCCTGCAGTACTTTATTTTAGGTCTTGTATTTATTGCAACAATTCTGATCTGTTTTTTTGTATTTAAAATGTCCGGCATATTTGCCTATGCAATAGTCATATTAACCCTGGCATTGATTTTTTATTTATGTGTGAGGAAAGAAGCAAACAGTCTGCGGTTAATAGGTATTTCCGTTTATAGTTCAATTCTTTTGAATGCCGTATTAAACCTGCATTTTTATCCGTATTTATTAACTTACCAGGCAGGCTCCACAATGGCTGATGTTGTAACTGAAAATAACATACCGGTGGACAAGATTTACAAGGTTACTTCGAATCATTCATGGGCCCTGGATTTCTACAACCACTATCCCGTTCAAATTACAAAGGTGTCCAATTTGCCCAAATTACAGTCTATCTGGGTATACGTCTCCGATGAAGACCTTAAAAAGATAAAAGATTCAGGCCTGGATTGGGACAGGCAGTTCACTGTGGATCAATTCAGGATAACTCGTTTGCAGCCAAAATTTTTAAACCCATCTACAAGGAAAAGTATTTTAAACCAAATGCATTTAATTCACCTGAACGAATAAAACGCTAAGTTGTCATTTCCTCTAATTCAGGTTTTTTAAAGTGGTAAGTCACTCCTAAAAGGGACACTACTGCGGTAATCAGAAAAAACACCATGCTAATACTTACAGAGGAATTTTCATCTAACCCCAGCCAAAGTGCTCCATAATAGAAAACCACCTCTCTGCTGCCAATTCCACCAATGGTAAGCGGTAATACAGAAACTATAGAAGATATAAGGAATATAAATAAATAAGCCAAAGTATTACCCTCCACGTCCAATGCTTTTAAAATAAACAGAACACTCACTAATTGCGCAAGCTGGACCAAAGCTGAAAACCCAAGGGATTTCCAGAAGACGGGATAAACAAATGAAAAAAATCTTTTGTTGAAAAGCCAAAAAACAAGAATACTTAGGACAAAGGCTATTCCAAAAAGGAATTTATAAGGCTGTAAACGGTCTTCATCCAGGAACAGCGCCAGTATACAGGAGATCACAAAGATTAGTAATAGACCGTTGAGCCGGTCTAAAACAAGGATGGAAACTACGCTCCTGGTCTTTACATCATATTTTTTTTTTAAAACATAACCTTTATAAGCATCTCCTCCAATACCTCCGGGTAAAAAGAGATTATAGAACATACCAAGGAGGTAAAGCTTTATGTTGCTTAATTGAGTTAGGTATATCTTGATTTGATGAATATATAAGTTCAGCCGAAAGGCCGATAAGACTTTAGATACGATAAAAAACAAGAGTGCTGCTGCAAGGTATTCAAAATGACTTCCCTTTAGAATTTCCCAAACCTCGTTGAATTGTATCTTTGTGAAAACAAAGTATAGCAGTATAAAGCTAAAAAGGATTTTAAGGAAAGTAATTCCTTTTTTACGCAGATTGGCCACCAATTGTTATATTTTTTATTCGGTATGGACGCTTACTCTGTGATTCATAGTAGGTGCGAATCAATAATTCCATTACTATTCCTATAGTAAAGAGCTGAATTCCGGCTAATATGAACATCATTCCGAAAATGAGCAGTGGCCTGTTTCCTATGTCTTCACCGAAACCCAGTTTTACGATGAGCAAATAGAAATTAATTAAGATTCCCAATACGATTAAAAGTACACCCAGAATACCAAATAAATGAATGGGTCTTTGGAAATATTTCCTGATAAAAAGGAGTAACATCATATCAGCCACTACCTTAAAAACGCGTTCTAATCCATACTTGGAAACCCCTGCATTTCTTGCATGGTGTTTTACAGGAACCTGTTTTATCTGAGCGCCTTCCAAATAGGCCAGCAGGTTAATAAAGCGGTGCATTTCACCGTAAAGGTTTAAATCCTTCGCAATATCCCTGGTAAAAACCTTAAGGGCACATCCATTGTCTTTAATATCTAACTTGGTGACACGCCTTACCATGAAATTGGCAATCTTGGAAGGGATTTTCTTAACCAATGAATCTTTTCTCTTTTGCCGTATGCCTGTCACCACATCGTATTCACCACTTACCACATACTCCAGCATGTTAGGAATGTCCTGAGGATCATTTTGCAGGTCCCCGTCCATGGTTATAATATATTCCCCTTTAGCGTAATCAATCCCTGCAGCTAAAGCCAGACTTTGACCGTAGTTCTTTTTTAATGCTATAAGATGAACTTTGGGATCATTCATCTCCTTCACCATTTTGCGGGTATGGTCTGTAGAGAAATCATCCACATAAATAATCTGATAGTTATAACCTTCCAGACTCTCATTAATTTTAGTCGTCAGGAGTGCTACGTTTTCTTCTTCATTATAAAGTGGGATAACAATGGACAAGAGTTCTAGGGTAACCGGCTTCATTCTGGTGGATAAATGTTGGGGCAAATTTATGCTTTTTATTTAAGTTCTTTCTTATAGCTTGCCATTAGTACTTCTGCTGCCCGAAAAGGCGAGATTTTATCTTTGGCAACTTGCTGTAGCATAGTTTCCAAATGCTCTTTAACCGCAGATGTCTGGAAGAAGTGTTGCTTTAAAAGCTCATTTACCGTCTGCAGGAGCCAGTACTTATTCTGATTTTGCCGGTTAACCTCCAAAAACCCACTGTCTTTGGCGGTTTTTAAAAATTGCTCGATTATCTCCCATATTTCAGTAATGCCTGTATTATCAATTGCTGAACAGGTACTTACTTGTGGAATCCATCCACTTTCTTTGGGCGGATAGAGTTGCAAGGCTCTTTCAAATTCTACTTTTGCCCGTTCTGCTTTTTTCAGGTTATCGCCTTCAGCTTTATTGATAACGATGGCATCTGCCATTTCCATGATCCCCCTTTTAATGCCCTGAAGTTCGTCTCCTGCACCTGCCAGCTTTAAGAGCAAAAAGAAATCAACCATACTGTGCACGGCAGTTTCACTTTGCCCTACCCCAACAGTTTCTATCAGGACAATATCGTAGCCTGCAGCCTCACAGAGTATGACTGATTCCCTGGTTTTTCGGGCCACTCCCCCAAGGGATTCACCCGAAGGAGATGGCCGTATAAAAGCATTAGGATCCTTTACCAGCTCCTGCATACGCGTTTTATCACCAAGGATACTGCCCTTACTAAAGGTGCTTGTAGGATCAACAGCCAATACGGCAACTTTCCTGCCAAGGCTGGTAAGGGTTGTACCAAAGACTTCAATGAAGGTGCTCTTGCCAACACCCGGCACTCCTGTTATACCAATCCGTATACTATTGGATTTCCTTGAAAGGCAATTCTCAACCAAGGTATAAGCCTTCTTGAGATCTTCATTTCGGGTGCTTTCTACAATGGTTATGGCCCTTGCCAAAACCGATTTATCTCCATTAAAGACCCCTTGAGTAAGCTCCTCAACCGAGAGCTTCTTTTTACGGTGTTTTTTTACCTGAAGAACTCCTTTTTTACCCGTATTTTTTTCTGTACCCAATGTTAGTTATTAATAGGTACCCGTACCTTGGTTTTATCCCATTCAATGCTCAGGTACAACTGCCCGGTCTCTTCGAAAGAGATGGTAAAACTTTCAACTGTTTCCAACAAATTAATAACCGGCACTTCCACAGTAACCAAATCTTCTTCGGGCATACGTGTTGTTTCTTTTCCACCACTTGTAAGGGTCACGCCCCATTCCGGGACATTCTTATTGAAAATTACCTGCCAGTTTTCTCTGCCGGGAATGGTCCAAATGGAATAAGTGCCTGTCGGAAGTTCTTTGTCTATAATATAAATTTTGGAATTTGTGGTAAAGGTAGTGGGCTCATTTGCACCGGTTCGCCATACGGTATCATAAGGCACCAGCCCGCCAAATATAACCCGTTCCTTTTTAAAGGGACTACTGTATTTTATGGTAAGATCCATGCCGTTTTCAGTATAAACAACAGTCTTCTGAGGGCTGTTCTTTTTTGTTTGTTCTTTTAGATAGGGCATTCCCACAAAGAAAAAAAGCAAGGCTAATGCCACCAGGATGATCAAAATCCATTTGATTACTTTCATATTAAAGATGTCTTGTTTAGTTTGTCTAAGTTACTAAATCAAATGTAAAAACTGCCTTGTTGATGTAGGTTTCTCCGGGATGAAGTATGGCGGAGGGAAATGATAGAATGTTTGGCGCATCCGGATAGTTCTGGGTTTCAAAACAAATAGCTCCAAACTCAGGGGGAGTATAAACAATGACTGCAGGTTGATTACTTTCCACCGTCATTCGCATTCCTGAAACCGGGGAATATAATTCCGCCACTTTTTTGGCACTATCTGAAACCGCGTAAGCAGTATCTAATCGTATTTTTCCAATCTCTTTTCTGGTAAGGAAGTCATATTGAGTATCCTTAACAGAAACCAGCTTTCCTGTAGGCAGTAAACTATTATCGGTTTCTAATATTTCAGGGCATTGCAATTGCAACTGATAATGATCAATGGAATTGGTGCTATCCAGGCAAAAGTAGGAATGGTTGGTCAGGTTTAGTACCGTAGTCCTGTCTGTTATCGCCTCATGAATAATTTGTAATGAATTATCTATTAGCTTATAAGTCACACTGGCCTTTAGGTTTCCAGGATAACCTTCTTCCATATGAGGGCTTTGACGGGTCAATTTTACGAAGGGTGGTTCCCTGTGCTCAATAGCACCAAACTTCCAGTATTTTTGTGCGAAACCCTGCTTTCCACCGTGAAGATGCACACCATCCTGGGTATATAAATTATAGGTATTCCCTTCTATCTGAAAGCCCCCGTTAGATATCCTACCAGCATATCGGCCAACGCATGCGCCTAAACATTTAAGATCGTCCAGATATCTTTCCGGGTGCTCCAGCCCTACAACTAAATTCAGCTCTTTTCCTTCCTTGTCTTTCACCAGAAGCTTTTGAATAATAGCACCGTAGTCCAGAACGCTTAAGGATATAAAATCGTTTTTAATTGTAACTTGTTCCAAGGGCGACCATTTAAATAGTTCTTAAAAATACTTGTTTTTTGCAACATGTAATATTTTCATGTCTCCTTTAGATAATTACATTCAAATGCCCTTTTCAAACATACGTAAATCTATCATCAACGGTAAAGCAGGTAAAACTATTTTACATTGGATTCCCCCTTATTTTTTAATGATGCCGGAAACTTTCACAAACTCCATTATGGGTATAAACTTATCGGGTTTGATCGCTATGGAGAGTAGTAAAATACCTAGAAATAGGTATTTTAATTATGCTTATCTCTGCGTAACTTTAAAACTGGAGTATTCTAGATAGTTATGAACATAAAGAACGCAATTCATTTTTCAGGTATGTTGAAAAATGAGACAATTATCAATAAACTCAATTTTTAACCTAATAATTTATTCAAATGAAAACTGCAGAAACAGGTATCCCTTATTATACATTGCCGGGACGCAAATTAGAAGGCAAGCCTTACGCAGGCACAGCCAAAGTGAATGCGAGCGATGAACGAATTGATGTGCTCAAAGAATTGATGAGAAGTACGCCTCCTCCTATTGACTTTGAGCGCGTGATTGTGATGAAAAAGGTGTATCAGGAAACTGAGGGTTATCCCAACATTATCCGCAGGGCCAGGTTCAATGCAGAATTGCTCGACACCAAAAAGATTTACATTGACGACAACTTGCTGGTTGGTGCTATGGGGGGCTCACTCAATGCCATCTACACCTACCCCGAATGGCAGGTAGGCTGGATGATTGAAGAGAACACCATCGAAAACTCAAAAACACCCGAAGAACGGGAAGCCAACCAATGGGTGCTCGACTACTGGACAGAACGTTCGCAGGTACCACGGGTTCTGGAAATTTACGAAAAACGTTATGGCGTTGATCCGAAACCGATTTATGACTCAGGCTATGTAGTGAGCTTCTTTGACTGGCCGGCCGGTGGCGGTAACCTCAATTACCCCAAGGTATATAATGAAGGCCTCGGCAGTATGATTAAATATGTGGAAGAACGCATGTATGAGTTGGATATGCGTTTGCCAAACAAAGAAAAGTTCTATTTCTACGAAGCCGCTCTCACCACCATGAAGGCCATTGTGCGCTATGCAAACCGCTACGCCAAACTGGCCCGCGAAATGGCAGCCAAAGAAAAAAATGCACAGCGTAAAGCTGAATTGATATCGCTGGCCGAAACCTGTGAGCATGTGCCCGAACATCCGGCCCGAAACCTGCGTGAAGCCATGCAGGCACACTTCTTCTGCCACATTGTAGCAGAAATGGAACAGGTGGGTTGTGGATATTCTGAAGCGTACCTGGGCCAAAACCTGGAGCCCTTCTATCAGCGCGATTTAGAAGCCGGGCTGATCACGTATGACGATGCCCAGTTCATGTTTAAGAACCTGATTCTTAAACTCAATGAGATCGGCTATTACTTTGGAGAGAAGGTTGCATTGCAAAATTCGGCCGACCTTGGACAAAGTATTACCCTGGGAGGCTATGATATAAATGGCGAGCATTCCCACGCCGAAATGGACTTTGTAATTCTGGATGCCAGCAATTATCTGCACCTGCCGCAGCCACCATTGACGCTGTGCCATACGCCAAAAACTCCCGGCAAGTTGCTGGAGAAAGTATTGGATGTAATCGGTACAGGAATAGGAATGCCTCAGATCGTGAGCGGTGAGGCCATGGTGAAAAGGGCATTGTACAACTGGCCCGAATCTAAAGCCGGTAAATTATCGCTTGAAAAAGCAAGACGTACCTGTATAGGCGCCTGTGTGGGAAGTTACATTCCTTATGAAACAGGCCACCCCGTGGAAGGTCAGCCCAATCTTGGTAAGATACTCGAACTTACCCTGAACGATGGTTTTGACCCGCGCACTAAAAAGCAGGTAGGACCCAAATCAGGCAATCCGGAAGATTTTAAAAATTTCGAAGAACTCTATGCTGCTTTCGAAAAACAACTTGTGTACTGCGAAGAAGTGCTTAGAAGAGGCGCCTGGATAGCCAGTATGCTGGCGGCAGAATACCTGCCGGCCACCTGGCGTTCTTGCCTGACTATTGGTTGCCTTGAATCCGGTTTGGATGTGTGGAATGGTGGGGCCAACTACTATACCATCGCCCAAATCTCGGTAGGACAGGTGGATGCGGGAAATGGACTGATGGCCGTCAAGGATCTTGTATTTGACAAGAAAAAATTGACTATGGCTGAATTGAAGAAAGCACTGGCTGCCAACTTCGAGGGTGAGTATGAGAAGGTACACAAGATGTGCTACGTAGATGCGCCTAAGTATGGAAATAATATCCAAGAAGCGGATATGATGGTGAGAAGAGTGAATGACAGTATCCTGTATGCCTTCAACGGTGTAGATGGAGGAGGCAATTACATGGGTAAGGACGACCTGTACAGAACATCACTCGACCAATACACCAAGAGTATCCACAACCTGATGGGTAAGGTGACCGGTGCATTGCCAACCGGTAAAAAGGCTGGTCAGGCCCTTACCGATGGTAGCTTATCTGCCATGCCGGGTACGGATGTGAATGGACCCACTGCGTTGGTTATGTCGGCTGCCATGGGTGGCGATCCTGTAAGATGGACGGCCACTCACATGAACATGAAAGTGCAGCCGGACCAATTGAAATCGAGAAAAGGTAGAGATCAAATTTTAGCTCTGGTAAAAACCTTATTCGACAATGGCGGCTACCACATTCAGTTCAACTGTCTGGATACTGAAATGCTTCGAGATGCACAAAAACATCCGGAAAACTACCGTGACCTGGTGGTTAGGGTAGCAGGTTTTAGCGCCTTTTTCACCAAACTAGATGTGGGTGTTCAAAACGAGGTCATTGAGCGTACGCTGCAAACATTCAAATAGAATCAAAAGATACAGTCGAGGGTTTTACCTCGACTGTACCTTTAATAATACTTAAAGAAAGTAATTATGAAATCCATAAAGAAAATAGCTATCGCCATTGGAGCAGGGTATACTCCCGGCATCAATTCCATAATTATGGGAGCTGCTATTTCAGCCCACAAAGCAGGTTGGGAAGTAGTAGGTATTCGCGATGGCTTCGAAGGATTACTATTCCCAGAGAAATTTCCGAACAGGGGATTGATTGAACTGGGACCAGAAGTCATCAGCAAACTAAATCCTATGGGCAGTGATGCCATGGGCACGGCCGCAAGTGTTGATCCATTCAACGTACGGACAATTAATGAGCTGGAAATGATTGAAGAAGTGGATATGTCAGATACCCTTCTCGAGAACATTAAGAAAGAAAATATTGATGGCGTTATCGCCATTATGATGGGCAGAGGTCTAAGCATACTTCATAAGCTTAATGCAAAAGGCTTAAAGTCAGTATGTATACCACGAACTGTAGAAAATGATATGGCTGCGACTCCCGTTGCTTTCGGATTTAATACTGCACTGAGCTTCTGTATCGAAATGCTGGACAGGGCCAAACAGGCAGCTGTCTCCGCTAAAAAAATCGGAGTTGTGGAAGTCCCCGGGTCGCAGGCCGGATGGCTAGCCTTGCAAAGCGGCATTGCCGTGTTAGCCGATGCTGTTATATCGCCGGAGTTCCCATGCGATGTGAATGACCTGGCGCAAAACCTGAAATCCAGAATAACCCCTGACAAGCCACACGCTTTGGTGGTAGTGGCAGAAGGAAGTTCGTTTGTAAATCTTCCAGGGCGCACAGAAGATACCCTTAGTGATTTGAGGAAGGCATTGTCGCCTTCGGCAACAGAAGAAGACAGCGAATTTACCATCAATAAAAGCGGGCAGGCAGCAAAAACGTTGTCGTACGCCTTGCAACAGTTGCTTGCAGATGAGGTATATCCATTGGTCTTGGGTCCCTGGGTGCGCGGAGGGAATACCACTGCCGTGGATCGTCAATTAGGACTGGCCTATGGTGCAGCGTCCGCTAAAGCCCTCGAGCAAAACAAATTTGGCACTATGGCGACATTCGTACCCCCGCATATAGACTTTGTGCCGCTCATTGATGCGTTGAACAAAGTTCGCAGGGTGGAGAATGACAATGGATTTATTAAAGTAGCCCATGCATTGGGAATTTATACAGGAGTTTAATTCAACTATTATGGAAGCTCAAAATTATTTAGATATAAAAGGCCGCGTATTGAATATACAGCGATACTGTGGCGAAGACGGACCGGGTACCCGGACAACCGTATTCCTGAAAGGTTGCTCCTATCGCTGTAAGTGGTGCAGCAACCCGGAGAGTATAAAACCGCAACCGGAGCTGGATTTTAACCGAAAACTTTGCAAAGGCGCAGTGCAATGTGGTATTTGCCTGAAGGATCCCTTCCCTCAGGGAGCGTTTTACGTGCTGGACGGACCCGATGACAAAGTGCAGGCAAACTGGGATTTAGCCAACTCCTGTACCGAAGAACTTGCAGGATTGTGTCCTACAGGAGCTATTGGTATGTTTGGCAAAGAAATGACAGCTGGTGAAGTCCTTAAAGAAGTATTGAAAGATGAAAGCATGTATCGCAACACTGGTGGCGGTGTAACCATTAGCGGTGGCGAGTGTTTACTGCAACCTGACTTCACGGCAGCTATTTTGCGCGGGGCCCAAGAAAGCGGCATCCATACTGCTATTGAAACGGCGGGAAATGTTCCCTGGGAGTTCATGGAGAAGGTTTTAAAGTATGTTGACCTGATGCAGCACGACAATAAACTGATGAATCCCGATCCGGAACGCCATAAAAAATGGATAGGGGTCACCAATAAGCGCTCTCTGGAAAACTTTAAGAAAGCCTACGAAACTTTTCCAGACGTAGAATTTATAGCACGAACACCCCTCATCCCCGGCATTAATGCCGATGAAGGGCATATTCGTGCGGTACTTGATTTTATAAAGCCCTACAAAAATGTGATTGATTATGAATTGTTACCGTATCACCGCTATGGGTTAGGTAAATATGCCTATTTAGGCAAGGTTTACGAATTACAGGATTATCAATCGCCTTCGCCTGAACTGCTTGAACATCTGAGGAGTATTATTGATGAGGCTTTTGGCCGGAAGGCGGAAGCCAAAGCATAACCTAAATGTGATAGTCCATGCCTTGTTCATGTTTATTGACAGGGCATGGCTTATGAACAGGTAGGTGAATTAAGAATTGTAAAGTATTTGATTCATGGAAACAGAAAATACAAAAAAGAGTCAATTCACCGGGCCTGGTTTTAAGGCAAAATTGAAATTTTATCATTGCAAAAGCAGCTACGATTGCATAGCTGCCTGTCCTGAGCAGGCCATAACGAAAGGTGCCGACCGCTTCCCCCCAATGGCCTGCCTGAGTGATGACCTGTTGCCTGGCAAGCCTGAAATTGATCTGGCCAAATGTACAGGATGCGGAGATTGTATTTCAGCTTGCCCTAACAATGCCCTGGAGATGGTTCCAGTAACCAGTCGAGGAGGCTCGGTCTTATCTTAAGTATTTGAAAAACATAAATCCAATCCAAAATGTCACTGTATCCTAAAAACATGTTTTTTACGTCAGAATCCGTAACGGAAGGTCATCCGGATAAGTTTTGTGATCTCATATCGGACACCGTTCTTGACGAATGTCTCAGGCTCGATCCCATGTCACGCGTAGCTTGCGAGACCTACGTCACTATGGGAATGGTGATCGTCGGCGGTGAGGTGACCACCAAGGCAATCTTTGATATATCCGAGGTGGTGCGCAATTTAGGAAATGATGTCGGATATATTTCGCCGGAGTATGGCTTTGATATAAATACGGCAGCCATTGCCCGAACCATACACAGGCAGTCTCCGGATATCAGTATGGGGATTATAAAAAAACAAGGAAAAATTGGCGCCGGAGACCAGGGTTTGATGTTTGGATACGCATGTAACCAAACGAAAGAACTAATGCCCATGCCCATCATGCTGGCACATCAGCTGGCACGATAAGCTTGACGGAAGTCCGCAAAACAAAAGTATTGCCTTATCTTGGGCCTGATGGAAAGACACAGGTAACCCTGGAATATCGAAATGGTAAACCTGTACGTGCTGATTACGTGGTTATAGCTGCATCGCATACATCCGCAGTAGTTACCCCCGACGGTAAATTCACTACCGAAGAAGCTAAGCATGAAATTATTGAAAAAGTGGTGCGTCCGGTTATGGGCGATTTGATGGACAAGCAGACCAAAATTACCGTAAACGGTACGGGAAAATTTCTCGTTAGCGGACCTCAGGCCGACACGGGGCTTACAGGTCGCAAAATTATTGTGGACACTTATGGTGGCTGGTCAGTGCATGGAGGCGGCGCCTTTAGTGGAAAAGACCCAACAAAGGTTGACCGGTCAGCCGGGTACATGACAAGGTATATAGCAAAGAACATAGTAGCAGCTGAACTGGCAGATGAGTGTCTGGTTCAGCTAGGTTACTGTATCGGCCTTGTGGATCCGGTATCAGTTATGGTCAACAGCTACGGCACCGGCAAGATATCAGACGAAGCCCTGTCAAAGCTGGTTCGTAAGGTCTTCCCACTGTCACCACATGGCATAATTGACCACTTTAAGCTAAGACGTCCTATTTACCGAAATACTGCAGCATACGGGCACTTTGGCCGTGAGGAGTTTGAATGGGAAAAATTGGATGCAAGAGATGAATTACTAACTCAGTTTTCCAGGGTTTGAAATTCATCTTACAGTATTCCTGATTAACGCTGGTTTTAATCCAGCCTGAATAAATTAGATAAGCTCAATTGACTTATCGAACTTACTAAGAATGAAATTATCAGGCAACATCTGATCGATCCGGAGACCTGTATTCAGTGTAATACCTGTAAAACTACATGCCCGGAGGGTGCTATTTCGAACGATTCGGGAAAATATGTGGTAGATTCGATCAAGTGTACTTCCAGTATGGCGTGTATAGATCCTTGTCCTACGGGCGCCATAGACAATTGGAGGATGGTACCACGCTCAAATGCCTAAAGCGTTCAGACGCAAATAGGCTGGGATGCGCTACCAGTCGAATTAACGGCTGTTGAACTTGCAGCTGCAGGTGTGAGTGGTATAGCGAAGCCCGAAGCTGAAGGTTTAAAACCCTCCAAGAGCATTCAGGGGCATCTATTGAGTGATCTGAATATTGGTTCAACACTTCCACCCTGGCTTGCTGCTCATGCCTACACCAGGCTATATGATCCAAAAAATCCTGTGACGGCAACCATCACAGGTAATATGCGTGTCACAGAAAGGGATAAGGAATACGACACCCACCTTATCGTACTGGATTTTGGTAAAACCCCCTTCCCTGTCCTGGAAGGCCAGTCCATAGGTGTTATTCCTCCCGGCATAGACGCCTCCGGTAAACCACACCATGTACGTCAGTATTCTGTATCCAGTGCACGGGATGGTGAGCGGGAAGGGTACAACAATCTTTCGCTGACGGTAAAACGGGTGAATAAAGATCGTGAAGGCAATCCTGCGCATGGCATTGCCAGTAACTACCTCTGCGATCTGAAGGTTGGAGATACTTTGAAAGTAACCGGCCCTTATGGCAAAAGTTTTCTGATGCCGAATCATTCGGGTAGCCATATTGTGATGATCTGCACCGGTACGGGCTCGGCCCCAATGCGTGGCATGCTCCATCGGCGGGACCGTCTGCGGCGCTCAGATAAATTTACAAGTGGCAAGATGATGCTGTTTTTTGGTGCCCGTACAAAGGAGGAACTTCCTTTTTTTGGAAGATTGTATAAAATTCCAAAGGATCTTGTGGATGTAAATATTGCTTTTTCAAGAATTCCCGGTCAACCCAAGAAATACGTACAGGACCTCATGCGCGAGCGGAGTGCAGATCTGGCCGTCTTCCTGGCAGACCCTGATAGCTATTTCTACATTTGTGGCCTGAGGAGTATGGAAGAAGGTGTCATACTGACGCTGCGTGACATAGCAGAGCAGGCAGGGTTGAATTGGAAAACGTTGAGTAAGGAACTGAAAAACAATGGTCGTCTGCACATTGAGACTTATTGATCATTTTCAACCAGTTTATATGTCAAGTTTATGTTTCCCGGATAAACTTCTTCCATATACACAATATTAGGTATCAACTTATCTGGTTTATCCATATAGATGAGCATCCGGTTTATTTTTTGAATACATGAAGCTGATTTGATAACCATGGAAAGTCATAAAATACCTATTTCTAAGTATTTTATTTATCCGCATTCAATTGTAATTTTAATAGTGAAAAACCTTACATATTTATGAACTTAAAGAACACAATCATTTATGCCAGTTTGTTGATAGAGGGGATAAAAATCTCATAAAATAATGAGCTCAGAATGTAAAAAAAGATAAAGCAAAAGTGAAATAGAAATAATCAGATATTAAAGAATTAGACATGTTCAATGTTTTCTTAATAGGCCTGCTGAGTTCCTCTTCACTTATTATAGGAGGAGTACTCGCCTCGCGTTTCACCTTGGAAAAGCGTATGATCGGCATCATCATGGGGTTTGGCGCAGGAACGCTAATTTCAGCCGTTTCTTATGAGTTAATTTTTGAAGCTGTACAAATTGCAAAAAGAAGTGGTTTTCCTGCATATGGCTTTTTTAGTGGAGCTTTGACATTTTTACTGGCGGACTGGTTGATCGGTCGATTTAGTTTTTCCAAGACGCAAAAACCAGACCCAAACAGTCATACTGCCTTGATTGTCCCCATGATTCTCGCGATCATACTGGATGGTATACCTGAATCCATCGTATTGGGATTGGGAATTTTTGAGTATGGATCCGTTAGTTTGTCCATGTTGGTAGCTATATTCATTTCTAATTTGCCTGAGGCCATTGCCGGGTCGGTGGGAATGAAGGAAGGTGGCTGGAGCCGCAAAAAGATAATTATTCTATGGTTTGGCATCGCGCTTTTTTGTGCTGTCGCTACTCTCCTGGGATTCACTTTATTCAGTAACATATCTCCTTCCTGGATGGCCTTTATTAATGCCTATGCAGGAGGGGCCATTCTGATGATGCTTGCCAATTCAATGATTCCCGAAGCCTACGAGAATGGAGGAAAACTTGCGGGAGTCTTTACAATTCTTGGGTTTTTTGTTTCCGTCTCAATAGTCATTTTAGAAAATTCCTGATGGAACAGACGAAAAAATAAGGAGAAAAAAAGAATTATAACAGTTAGGGAAATTAAATATTTCGACTTCAACTAAATAACAAGGTTATGGAAAATATCAGATTGCAGGAAGCACGTGAGAATAAACTCCCTTGGAAAAAGTGGGGGCCATATTTGAGTGAAAGGCAGTGGGGTACCGTTCGCGAAGATTATAGCGAGAATGGTGACGCCTGGAATTTTTTCACCCACGATCATGCCCGCTCCCGCGCTTACCGTTGGGGTGAAGATGGCATTGCCGGGATTTCGGATGACAAGCAGCACCTTTGCTTTTCACTGGCCTTATGGAATGGAAAAGATGCTATACTCAAAGAGCGGCTATTCGGATTGACCAACAACCAGGGCAACCACGGGGAGGATGTAAAGGAGTACTACTTCTACCTTGACAATACTCCTTCACATTCATATATGAAATATCTCTACAAGTATCCGCAGGCGGCATATCCATACAGTGATCTTGAAAGAGTAAATGCGCAACGTTCGCGAAATGAAATGGAATATGAACTGCTCGACACGGGTATATTTAATGAGGATCGGTACTTCGATGTGTTCATAGAATATGCCAAACAGGGTCCGGAAGATATTCTCATAAAGATCAGTGTAGCTAACCGCGGACCGGAAGCAGCGGAGTTATATCTACTACCTACCTTGTGGTTTCGCAACGACTGGTCGGCATGGATTGCCGACTCCAACCGGGCAGCGACAAAGCCAATACTATCGCAAATTAAATCAAAGAAAGGGGTGAGCGCACTCATGGCTAATCATTCAAAACTGGGTGAATTTATATTCTCCTGTGAGGGTGATGTGCCGCTGTTGTTCACCGAAAACGAAACGAATCATGAAAAACTTTTTCCCGGAACCAAAAATGAAAGCCCTTATGTTAAAGATGGCATCAACGACTATGTTATACATGGTGCACAACAGGCGGTGAATCCAAAAAACCAGGGAACAAAAGCAGCAGCTCTTTATCAGCTTGTGGTCGGTGCCGGTGAGACTTCCGAAGTTCGGTTGCGCCTGACTAAAAAATCAGAAGAAGCAATGACCGCGCTTTTCGGAAAAGATTTTGAAACCGTGTTTGAAAAGCGGGTTGGTGAAGCAGATGCATTTTATGCCTCCATTACTCCACATTCAGCCAGTGCTGACGAAGCCAATGTGATGCGACAGGCCCTGTCGGGTATGCTGTGGAGTAAGCAGTTCTTCTTTTTTGATGGTGACAACTGGTTGGATGAACACAATTCTAATCCCCTGCATTCAGGCTATCATAATGCCCGAAATTCGGAATGGTATCATATGTTGAACATGGATATCATTTCTATGCCAGACAAATGGGAGTATCCGTGGTATGCGGCCTGGGATCTTGCCTTTCATACACTGCCTCTTTCTATCGTTGATCCTGATTTCGCGAAGAACCAGATGGAGTTAATGCTTCGCGGATTATACCTCCATCCCAATGGACAGATGCCGGCCTATGAATGGAACTTTAGCGACGTAAATCCTCCTGTACATGCATGGGCGACCTTATTCCTGCATCGATCAGAGATGACATTGCGCGGGGAGGCGGATGTAAATTTTTTACGTTCCACTTTCAATAAGTTATTAATCAATTTTACCTGGTGGGTAAATCGTAAAGACCGTTTTGGTAAAAATGTGTTTGAAGGCGGATTTCTTGGTCTGGATAACATCGGTATTTTTGACCGTAGTGCACCTCTGCCAACCGGAGGTAATCTTGAGCAAGCGGATGGCACGGCCTGGATGGCGCTCTTCAGCCAGAATATGCTGAACCTTGCCAGTGAACTGGCTGTGCATGATAGTTCCTACGACGAAATGATTGTGAAGTTTGCACAGCATTTCCTATTTATTGCCAGAGCTATGAATAAGCCAGGCAACGATGGGATGTGGGATGAGGAGGATGGATTTTATTATGATCTGCTTCGATTACCTGATGGAAGTGCTGTCAGGCTAAAAGTGCGCTCGCTGGTAGGGTTACTACCCTTATGTGCTACGAGTATAGTGGAAAAAGTACAGCGAGATCGGATTCCCGAGGCAATGGCAACCATAAGGGAATTTGAACGCAGAATGCCCGAACTTTTAGAAACCATACATGCCACCGGCGAAGGAAAATTTGGTGTAAATGAGCGCGGTATTCTGGCCCTGGTAAATGAAGATAGATTACGTAAGATTCTTTCAAAAATGCTCGATGAAAATGAGTTTCTGGGTCCACATGGAATTCGTTCGATTTCCAAGTTTCATCAGGAACATCCATATGTCATGCACGTTGAAGGTCAGGAATTCCGGGTGGATTATCTACCCGCCGAGTCCGATACAGGAATGTTTGGAGGTAACTCAAACTGGCGTGGCCCTGTATGGATGCCTATTAACATCATGTTGGTGCGGGCACTGCAACAATACTATTTGTATTACGGGGATAAATTTCAAGTGGAATGTCCAACTGGCTCTGGCAACATGATGAACCTCTTTGAGGTGAGCAAGGAAATTAGCCATCGGCTTATCAGTACGTATACACGAGGTGCCAATGGAAAACGTCCGGTGTATGGAGGTACAGAAAAATTCCAAAATGATCCCAACTGGCGCGATCTGATTTTATTTTATGAGTATTACCATGGCGACAACGGGGCCGGATTGGGTGCGAGTCATCAAACTGGCTGGAGCGGAGTGGTGGCAAAACTTATTCAAATCTTTGGTCAGGTGGATGCAGAGCAACTCCTAAAAGACGGAATAAAAACCACATTTGTGAAGGACAAGAAGGTAACCGGCAAGAAGAAGCGTACAGTGAAAAAAATTACTGAAGAAATTATATAAGGGGTTGTAGCTAAATCCTAATTAAAAAAATAAATAGTAACACATGAAAGCAATTACTGTAGAACCTAAAAAACCCGGAACAGCAAAACTGATGGATATTCCCGAGCCGGGAGTGCACGAAGGCTCCGTATTGGTGCAGGCAGTCGCCGTCGGTGTATGCGGTACCGATGTTGAAATCGTGGAGGGGAAATATGGTTGGGCACCACCTGGTCAGAAACATCTGGTACTCGGCCATGAATCACTGGGTCGTGTAATTGACCCGGGGCCAACCAGCGGGCTTAAGAAAGGGGACCTGGTTGTTGGCATCGTAAGGCGGCCAGACCCGGTGCCTTGTCCGAATTGTGCGGTAGGAGAATGGGACATGTGCAGCAACGGATTATATACAGAACGAGGAATCAAAGAGATCAACGGTTATATGTCAGAATATTGGCGTATTGAACCAGAGTATGCCATTAAAGTTGATCCAACCCTCGGCTTATTGGGTGTATTGCTTGAACCTTCTTCAGTAGTGGCCAAAGCATTGGAACAGGTAGGTCTGATCGGAAGGCGTTCGTTCTGGGAACCCAGGACGGCCTTGATTACAGGTGCTGGTCCGATTGGCTTACTGGCAGCCCTCTTTGCGAAATTGTATGGTCTAGATGTGCACGTTCTCGATCGGGCCGCAGGTGGCCTTAAGGTCGACCTGGTGCGTGAATTGGGCGCTACCTATCATTCCGGTAGTGTAAAGGATCTTGATTTCGAACCCGATACGATTATCGAATGTACCGGTGTGGGTCAGGTAATAGCAGAATCTATTCAAAGGATTGGGGCAAATGGTATAGTATGTCTGGCAGGTATAGGTCATGGCGGGGCTTCCCCCACGTCAAGCATAGCGGATGTAGCCTCCGCAGCAGTGCTTAGGAATAATGTAATTGTGGGAAGTGTAAATGCCAATAAACGCCATTGGTACAGGGCCAGTCAATACCTGGCTCGTGCAGACCGCGGATGGTTGACCAAACTCATTACCCGGATTGAGAAACCGGAAAATTTTATGAAGGCTCTGCAACGCTCTCCGGATGATATCAAAGTGGTTATTCAGTTTTCAGATATTTAGGAGGCGATCTTTTGATCAGTGTTCATGTAAAAAAGCGGAGCTGGTAAACTTATAGAGAAGACCATATTGCGTGCGATATTATTTTTACGCTTTTTGAATAAAATAATTGGGTGCCGAAATTATTTCTGACAAATCACCAAATGTCATCGGAGTGGACACCCAGGGAGACCTAAGTTCAGCTCTTTTCCTTCCCGGTCTATAACCAGTAGCTTTTGAATAATAGCCTTTAGTCAATAATGCTTACGGCTGTAAAATTGTTTTTAATTGTAACTTGTTATAAGGTGGACCATTTAAATATTTCTTAAAAACACTTGTTTTTTGCAACATGTAATATTTTCACTCGTCCTTTAGATAATAACAACTAGCACCAAAAATTGGAAACCGGCCAAATGTTTCAAATAGATCTGGTAGAACGTTGCAAAGCCAACGATCGTAAAGCGCAATTAAAGCTTTACAGGCAGTACTGTGATGGAATGTATTATGTGGCGAAACGATTTATAAATGACCCCGATGATGCCGAAGACGTATTGCAGGAATCCTTTATTAAGGCATTTCAGAAGTTACATCAGTTTAAGGGCGAAGTAACATTTGGTGCATGGTTAAAGCGAATTGTTATTAACAAATGTATAGATTTTCTCAAATCAAAAAAGGAGCGCTTTCAGGAACTTAATGAGAATAATATACATGTTGTTGAAGATGACGACTGGAGTGTGGAGGATGGAATATCTATTGATGAAGTAAAGGAAGCAATAAATCAGTTATCAGAGAAATACCAACTTGTGGTGCAGCTATACCTTATGGAAGGGTATGATCATAGTGAGATCTCAGAAATATTGAATTTGACAGAAACAACCAGCCGGACCCGATTACTAAGAGGGAAAGGGCATTTAAAGGAATTACTTAAAGAAAAGCGTTATGGCACAGGATCTTAGAGAATTGTTCAAAAAGGAGGCCGGTAAAGCACCCCTGATGAAAAAAGGGCATGAAGAACGGTTTTTAAAAAGATTGGATAAAGAGTTACCCACTAAAAGAAAATCAACTTTTTATTTTATAAAAATTGCTGCTTCCGTGCTGGTGCTTTTTAGCCTGGGGATATATACCTATATAAATTATAAAAGTGTTCCACCTCAGCAATCTGTTGTTGTGGATAAAAGAGCAGAGCAAACCGTAGATCAGGGATATTCTCTTGGAGATCTTTCCCCGGATCTGAAGAAAGTTGAAAATTATTATGTAACCAGTATCAACCTCGAATTATCCCGTCTGGAAGTCTCGGACGAAAATAAAGCCCTGGTGGATGACTATATGTCGCGTTTGTCTGAGCTGGATGAGGAGTACAAAAGGCTGAATATAGAATTAAATGAAATTGGCCCGAATGATCAAACTATTACGGCTCTTATAAAAAACCTGCAATTAAGGTTGCAGTTGTTGCAGAAGTTAAAACTAAAATTAAATCAATTAAAATCATCAGAAAATGAACAAGTTACATCAAACAGTGTTTAAAATTTTTGTTCTATGCGCTTACCTTTTTACGGTTGGCGGCTATGGACAAATTAAGTCGAAAACCTACAAGGAAACTTTTACGGTAGGGGAAGGGGCTGTTGTTGATATCAACACAAGTCATGCAGATATTGAATTTGAAACCTGGAACAAAGATCAGGTGGTTGTTGAAGCAACAATTGAACTGGAAGGAGCATCACCGGAAGAAGCTGAAGCCTATTTTAATAATAGCGGTATTAAAATCCTGGGAAACAGCCAGGAAATAACCATTAGAACAAGTGGGGAAAATGTATGGTTTTTTGGCGGTGACCATGGGGATGATCATAACATCATCGTGGAAATCCCGGAAATGCCAAATATGGAGCCCTTGTTTTTAGATATACAAATACCCGATATTCCTGAAATTATAAAGGAAATGCCTCCAATGCCACCTGTGCCTCCAATCCATGTTGAGAAATTTGATTATGATGCCTACGAGAGAGATGGTGAAAAGTATATAGAAAAATGGGCCAAAGAGTTTGAAAAGGGTTTTGACAAAGAGTATCAGAAGGAAATGGAAGAGTGGGGCAAAGAAATGGAAGAGAGGGTTGAAGAGCGTGAAAAGGCCCGTGAAGAAATGATGAAGGAGCGGGAGGAAATGCTAAAGGAAAGGGAAGAAATGAGAAAAGACGCCCAGGAATTAAGGCGTGAGGCTCAGGAAGAAAGACAAGAATTAATGGAAGAGCATAGGAGAATGGCAAGTGAACAAAGAGAGATTCACAGGAATGTTATTATTTCAACTCAGGGTGAGGATGGTCCTAATGTTTTCTACCGATCTGCGGATGGTAAAAATAAGAATTACAAAGTAAAAAAGACCATAAAAATTAAAATGCCAAAATCTACCAAGCTGAAAATGAATGTGCGGCATGGTGAGGTTAAGCTGGCAGAGAATACAAATAACATGAATGCAACCTTGTCCTACTCAAGGTTGCTTGCCTTCACCATTGACGGCGAGAAAACAAATATTGTGGCTTCCTATTCTCCCGTTTCAGTACAACGATGGAATTATGGGAATTTAAACATTAACTTTTCTGACGATGTGGCTTTAAAGGATGTAAATATATTGACTTTAAAAGCTACTTCTTCGGAAATTACCATAGATCGTTTACTTAAAAGTGCACAAATAAAAAATGATCTTGGCGCATTACGAATCAATACTATTGCCAGTGATTTTAAGGATCTGGATATCTCTGTACAGAATGGTGAATTAGTTTGCCAATTACCAAAAACGCCTTTTAGTATTACAGTTGACGGCACTTCTTCCGAATACACCGGTCCGTCGGATTTAAAACTCGTATCGGAAAAAAACGGAAGCAGTTTTGTGCACAGGGGTTACTTTATGGAAAAAAATTCCGGGAAATCAATCGTAATAGATTCCAGATATAGTGAGATCCTGCTGCAACAATAACTACTTCTTTCTATCCAACGTCCCGACTATATCTTCATTTATAATTCATTCATCTTCACCGTTTCTGCTTCAAAACTGTTTTTAACTATAATTTTGGTTCCCATCCATTTTCATATTCCCTTTTCCAGGAAACCATAGCCTGTTTATTATTCAAGATTTTTCCTGTTGCAGTGTCCACTTTAAGTGTTTCTCCGGCATCCTGGGCCATATTACCCAGGTGACACAGCATAGTTGTAATGCTGGCCTCATTAATGGGTGAGTGCTGTACTTCATCCAACCGAATGGCGTTAAAGAAATTTGCTATATGCATTCCGTCCAGATCACCTGCGCCCATGGTATCTATTGTGGCATTGCCACCTGTTTCAAATTCAAATTTTATAGGATTGCCATCCAGGTCATACAATTTATAACTATCCCTGCTCAGCTCAATAGTCCCCTTGCTTCCATAAATGGTGGCGCCCCTTCCCGGCTGTTCCGGTTTAATAACGCCACGGCTATGGCCATTCCAGGTAATAAATTTATTACCGCTAAAGGTATAGGTCACCTGCTGGTTATCGGGGTACTGCCAATCATCATCATATGCGTATTTACCTCCGAAAGAAGTAACGGTCTCCGGGAGATCAACTCCCAATGCCCATCGGCAGATATCTATTTCATGGGTACCATTATTGTGAATTTCGCCTGTACCCCAGTTGCGAAACCAATGCCAGTTGTATGGATGAATGTTATCTTTATATGCTTTCCTTGGGGCCGGTCCCTGCCAGAGCTCCCAGTTGAGGGAAGGAGGCACTGCTATATCAACGCCTATTCCAATAGATGACCGGCTGTTGGAATAGTAGGCTTCACCTTTGTACACATTCCCTATAATGCCGTTTCTTATATCCCTAACCGCAGAAATAGATGTTCTGGCAGAACGTTGCTGGTTGCCCATCTGCACTTTTTTACCGTATTTTTTTTGTGCCGCTACCAATAATTCGTTCTCGTAGGGATTATGACTACAGGGTTTTTCAACATAAACATGTTTTCCAGCCTGCAGTGCCATTATAGCCATTGGTGCGTGCCAATGTTCAGGTGTCGCAATGAATACAGCATCAACATCTTTATCCTCAAGCATTTTTCTGAAATCCTTTTCCACTTTAGGGACGTAACCAATTTGTTTCTGACACCAGATATTATGCGCCTCAATAATGGTGTCATCCACATCGCAATTGTAAATTATTTTTACATTTGGACTTTTTGAAATACCCATGGTCAGCGCTTTTGCCCGACTTCGTACCCCTATAACCGCAACCTGTAATTGATCATTTGCACCAAAAATATGAGCATTAAGTGAATTTGGAAGTACAAAACTACCCAGGGTTATGGCAGCGCTTCCTGCAGTGGTTTTTTTAATAAAATCTCGTCTTGTAGTCATGTTTTAATTGGTTAGGATTGGTTTAATCTTAATATTTTTAAAGGAAACACGATCACCGTGGTCCTGAAGCAGGATATGGCCCTGGTCAGCTTCACCGAAGTTTGGCCAAACATTATATTTACTTTCAGCCACAAGCTTTCGATAGGCATCACTTTTCCTTTCGTATTCTAAAACTTTCATGCCATTAAGCCAATGTTCCACATGGTTGTCTTTGGAAAGGATTCGGGCATGGTTCCATTCCCCAATAGGATTCACGTGTTTGGACGGATCCGCCTTTATGAGGTCATATAAAGATGCTATTGTTCTGCTTCCCTCCTGATTGCCTAATTTGGCATCCGGATGAGTGGCGTCATCCAGAATTTGGTATTCCAGCCCAATGGATGAGCCCGGACCTTTATTGAGGTCGGTATCCACAAAATATTTAATTCCGCTATTGGCACCATTTGTGATTTTAAAATCTAATTGCAGTTCAAAATTACCATAAAGACCTTCAGTTACTATATCGCCACCGGCGTTGGATTCTTCCCCGCCCGATGACAATACTGTTAGCTCGCCATTTTCTATAAGCCAACCTTTGGAAGGGAAATCATCGAGTCTGGCCCCTCGCCATCCTTTGCTTGTAGTGCCATCCCATAGAAGTTCCCAACCATTTTTTTCTTCGTCAATCCCGAGTCGGTTTTTAGTCATAACTGGGTTTAGGGTAATTTTTCTGGCATATTTGGAAAGACTATCCGTTATTATTTTAATGTTTTTCCATTGAATTTCTGTACCGGCTTTCTGGTCCTCACCTATGCTGTGTACCTGAAGGCCAATAAAGCCGCTAGCCGTTTTGTCGTCTATCAGATAAGCCGCAGGTATGTCATTTATCCATGTTTTCAGAGTATCTCCAAGTGCCTCTATCCTATAGTGATTCCAGTCATTTTGTTTAAATGCTTTTTGCGCTTCCGGATTATTATCCATAGTGCAGAGCCAACCCCTCCTGGCCTCGTCATAGATACCGGCACTCCAGGCCCTGTCTGAAGGGTCTATCTCTATCTGGTAACCGTGAACTCGCCCATTCCGGTAATATGGGAAACTGTTGCTCCTTATTTGAATACCGGAGTTCATAGTGGAATCTACTTTATAATCCAATTCCAGGATAAAATCTCCGTACATCTTTTCTGTGGTTAAAAAGGTATTGGGGGTATCATGTACAGTGCTTCCTACAATGATTTCATCTCTTACCTCATAATGTGCCTCACCTCCTTTTATTGTCCAGCCATTAAGGGTTTCCCCGTCAAACAAAGGCACCCAGGGCGTATTGTCCTTAACGGATTCTGAGCATCCGAGGCTGGCCAGGCTTAGTAGTAATACAATTGTTTTGTACAAATTGGGGATTCTAATATGTTCCATAGGGAGTTGGATTTTTGTTTGCATTCCTTAAATATAGTCTGTAGCTCCCACAAATAAAAAAAGCAACTTAAAAAAGTCGCTTTTTGTTTGATTAACTCAGTGTCATATCTTTACCCTAATGTACTTCCTTTTTAAGGTAATCGGGAAAATTCTTCTTAAACTGATTCAACCTGGGTATGGATACCTGACGGATATAGGAGTTATTGGGGTTTTTCCTCTCATAATCCTGGTGGTAATCTTCTGCATCATAAAATTTTGTAAAAGGAATGACTTCAGTCACAATTGGATCCTGATATACACCACTTTCATCCAGTGCGGCCATATAGGCTTCAATAATCTTTTTTTCTTGCGCATTTTTATAAAAGGCAATTGATCGATATTGTGTTCCCCTGTCCGGACCCTGTCGATTGAGGCTTGTTGGATCATGGGATCCAAAAAATACCTGGACCAGTTCTGTATACGATATCTCTTTGGGATCGTAATATACTTCTACGGCTTCGGCATGAGAAGTCCTTCCGGAACCTACCTGTTCATACGTAGGGTTTTCTTCAGTTCCACCGGCGTAGCCTGAGATTACTTCCTTAACACCCTTAACACTCTCAAATATGGCTTCCACACACCAAAAACAGCCACTTGCAAAATAAGCTGTTTCATAGTTTTGTAAGTCTTTTTTAGAATATTCTTTGGTTACAACTGCTTCTTTGGCGGACTCCTTTTTATTATTAATTTTGGATTGGCAACTTGTGGAGAACAAAGTTACCAGGAGTAACAAACCTGGTTTCAGAAATTTCATTTTTCGATTTTAGTTCAAAAATCAATAAATCTTTCTGGAAATGTGGTTAAAGACCTGTTAATTAATGCTTTTGAATATTTCACAGGTACTAATGTCACCTATCACAATGTAAACGTCTATGACCTTGCTTGAAGAAGTACTGCAAAACCAATCCGAAAGGCCTATTGCTATTTTGGCAAATGAGGTTTCAGCCCATAAATATATTCCCATTGATCTATCTGTTTTCAACAGGGAATTGGAAACCCTGGATATTGGCAATCCTAAAGTGTGCCAGGACTATATTGAGCAGGTATTGAACAATGACTCCTTTTCAGTGGCATATGGCGGGTATCTGGAAACCAGGAATTTGTATCGTAAGAGTCCGAATTTTGGCCTTAGGGGAGATGAAGTGCGGAACATTCATCTCGGGATGGATTTTTGGTTTAAAGCCGGTACTAAAGTCATAACCCCAATTGAAGGACATGTGCATAGTTTTAAGAACAATGCGATATCAGGAGATTATGGGCCAACAATTATTCTGCGGCATGAATTGGATGGGACATCATTTTATACGCTTTACGGGCATTTATCGATCGAATCACTGGAAGGACTTTATATAGATAAGAAGTTTGAGGAAGGGGAAGTTTTGGCTTCCCTTGGTGACACCCCAATCAATGTGAATTATGCGCCTCATCTTCATTTTCAGATCATTGAGGATTTAGGCGATTATTATGGTGATTATCCCGGGGTTTGTTCAAAAAGTGACCTGCCTGCGTATCAAAAAAATTGCCCTGACCCTAATTTATTACTGAAAATCTCACCGGCATATATCGGTTAAATACACAAAATATCGCTGAGGTGTTTTAGGGTGCTGATCCGTTCACCGACATTTTTTTGCACTTCACCCGGGTTTTAGCCGGATACCGAAAAATAAGGGTTTTTCGACGAATTACAACCGGGCTGAGATGCACCCGGGTCGTTTTATATATATAAAACGACCCCAAGTGATGAAAACGATTGTAACTTTAATTTTTGTTCTTTTTATCGGAGTAGCTGCTCAAGCTCAGGATGCTAATGTTGATACGAAAGTAGAAACCATAGAAATGAGTATCGTCACTCCAACTATCAAAGAAAACACAGTTGCCCGTTTGTACAAAAACAAGAATAGCCGCGTAAAGAAAGCGTTGACTTTTACTACAAAAAGGAACAGTGCTAAGCTGGCTTAAGGTCTGATCCTCTAATATTCCTAATAAACTCTTGATTTGAAATGAATATAGCCGGGACTATTGTTTCAGTTTAGTTGCATAATCACTAATGGTATTCATTATACCGAAGAATTCATTTGCTCCTTCTTTGCTGGTCAATGAGGTATTAATCATAAAAAAGCTGCCGATCCCGGCTGCAGGATCAAAAAACATTAAAGTGGCTACCCCGGGATCACTGCCAGTATGGCCAATGGTTCCAATGCCACTATGGCCAATGAATATACCCATATTGTATTCATCATTGTAGGGAAATACACTGTCGCGTTCCTCAAAATGTGATTCGTTAAGTTGTTCTTTAAAATATTCCTCGTAACTATCACGGCTTAAAAGGGATCCTTTACCTGCCTGGGCTCTGATCAATTCTGAAAGATACCTTCCCATATCATTTACAGAGGTGCGCATTCCGCCATCGGGATAAGTAATTAACTCATAGAAGGGTAATTCAGATTCTTTGTCGGAGTAAAGTTTGGAATGCATGGAAAAATCAATCTTATCATAAGACCAACCCGATGCATCCATATTTAGAGGATTGAGGATGTATGTAGTGGTAAATTCATCAAAGGGAACCCCAACAGCCCTCTCCAATACTAAGGCAGCCAAAGTGGCTCCAATATTTGAGTATTCGAATTTTGTTCCGGGTAAGGCCTTTAAAAATCCTTTTTTCATATAATATTCTCCTTTGTTCACTAAAATATTTGATAGAAATTCCAGTAAAGATGTTTTAGAGGAAGGTGGATTAAGTGTTTCATAGGGCCCGCTAATACCATCAACGGGAATTTCATCTTTTAATACATAGGCTTTCTTATCGTAGTATTTGGTATCTACTATAGTCGAAGTATGAGTGGCCAAATGCCTGATGGTAATTTCTTCTTTCGGAAAATATGGGTTGCTTACTTCGAAAGGGAGGTAATGATTTATAGGATCATCCAACTTTAGTTTGCCCAGTTCCTGTGCCTTCATAAGTGCAATTCCTATAAAAGTCTTGGAAACAGAGCCTATATTTTGTAAGGTATTATCTGTATAGGCTTTTTTTACCAGTACGTCCATATAACCAAAACCTTTTTGGTAAAGAGCGCCTTCGCCATTTACTATAGCAACTGCAAAGCCATTTATATAACCCTCACTATACAGATCATTTAAAACCCTAGTCAGAGAATCGGTATAAAGGGGTTCCTGAGGAAATGAAAACTTTTGGCTTGAAGTTTTTGGACCATTTAAATGTATTAAAAGCAGGATAACGAATGGGCTAAACATCCAAAGTGTCTTCATTGATGGGTTTTTTAGGTATAAATCGATTAGAGAGGTTAGCTAAAATAAGTATTTAATCCACTTTCTAAGCTTTAAACCCATCAAAAAGCACTTCTTTTTTATAGTTTCTCTGATATTTTATGGTTGAATAGACTTCAGATTATCGGTTAAATACGTAAAATATCGCTGAGGTGTTTTAAGGTGCTGATCCGTTCACCGACATTTTTTTGCACTTCACCCGGGTTTTAGCCGGATACCGAAAAATAAGGGTTTTTCGACGAATTACATCCGGGTTGAGATGCACCCGGGTCGTTTTATATATATAAAACGACCCCAAGTGATGAAAACGATTGTAACTTTAATTTTTGTTCTTTTTATCGGAGTAGCTGCTCAAGCTCAGGATGCTAACGTTGATACGAAAGTAGAAACCATAGAAATGGGTATCGTCACTCCAACTATCAAAGAAAACACAGTTGCCCGTTTGTACAAAAACAAGAATAGCCGCGTAAAGAAAGCGTTGACTTTTACTACAAAAAGGAACAGTGCTAAATTGGCTTAATCCTCAATTTTCAATTTTGGCCTAATTCAATCAGGTCATCAGGTATTTTTCAATAAGCATACATCCCACAAAAAAGGAAGCAATAATGATCCAGACAATCTGGGGAATCATCCATTTGTATTCCTTAATGGGAAGCTTATTTAGCTTTTGCATATAGGCTACGGTAGCCCATAATGTAATCAGATTGCCTATAAATGCGACTTCCAACTGGTTAAACAGAAATGTGTAAAGTGGATAAATCCACACCAGGACCAATAGAAATACACCGAAGTGGAAGACCGGATGCGACCTGCTTTCTGTTTCATATACTTTATAAAGAAGCCAGAACATAATAATTGTAAGCAGAATCCAAACGGTGGCTGCCGCATCATCTATCCAGGAGAGTGCATTGATTATATTTTCCATACTATTTTTATTTTAGGTGCTCTGCCAATTATTGGGCTGGTTTTGCGAGTAATGGTTCCAATACATCCCAAACATTATTAGCCACTATTTTTTGACCTTCCACGGTGGGGTGAATACCATCTTCCTGGTTTAATTCAGGAATACCTGCAACATTGTCCAGTAAAAAGGGGATAAGATAGGCTTCATTCTTTTCAGCTAACTCCGGAAAGATTTTTCTGAATTCCGCGGTATATTCCTGACCCATGTTTGGCGGTATCTGCATTCCGGCAAGTATGATCACGGTTTCCGGGTTCTTCTCTCTAACTGAATCTACGATGGCCTGCAGGTTTACCCGTGTCTCATTTAAAGGTATACCGCGCAATCCGTCATTAGCTCCCAATTCCAAAATGAATACATCTGCATTCTGATTTAGAACCCAGTCCAGCCTATTCCTGCCACTGGCCGTTGTTTCACCACTTAGCCCTGCATTAACAACTGTATAGTTTAAATTAAGGGAATCAATAATCTGTTGGACTACTGCAGGAAAAGCCTCATCTGAGTCAAGCCCATAACCCGCGGTAAGGCTGTCGCCAAAGAACACAATTACTTTTTTGTCTCCCGATTCAGGGACATATTCCTCGGTCTGATCTCCTGCAGCAGAAGAATTTCTTATGGTTTGGCCTGACTTATCACCACAAGCCACCAATAGTAAAAACACTAAAAAATAACGAAATTTTAAGAAGGTCTGCATGTTTTAAGGGTCTAAATGTCGAAATCATTTCCTTATTTTGCTGCGTCGTTGCAAACAAAATCTAATTTCTATCAATGTCAAAGATATTAAACGTTAACCAACTGGGGAAGACATATACCAGTGGAGCTAAAAAACTAACTGTTCTTGATGCTATTTCTTTTGAAATAGAGCAAGGGGATACCTTTGCTATTGTGGGCCCTTCGGGAAGTGGCAAGACTACCTTATTGGGACTATGTGCTGGTCTGGACGAACCCGACTCCGGCTACATAGAACTTTGCGGGACACGGATTAATGAACTTAGCGAAGACCAGCGCGCCATTTTGCGCAATAGAGAAGTCGGGTTTATTTTTCAGGATTTTCAGTTACTTCCTACCTTAACAGCACTAGAGAATGTAAGCGTTCCATTGGAATTGCAAGGAGTAAAGGATGCCAGCAAACAAGCGATAGAACTATTAAAGAAAGTAGGTTTGGCAGATAGATCGCACCATTATCCCTCTCAATTATCAGGTGGCGAACAGCAGAGGGTTGCACTGGCAAGAGCATTCAGCAATAGACCTTCAATCCTTTTTGCAGATGAGCCTACCGGTAACCTTGACGAAGAAACCGGAGAAAAAGTTGTAAAACTACTTTTTGAACTGAATAAAGAAGCAGGTACTACTTTGGTAATTGTAACGCATGACCTGGACCTGGCACAACGAACTCAGCATATTCTTAGACTTAGGGGAGGAAAGATAGCTAATAACAAAAGCACGACAATCTCTTGAAAAAACAACTGACAGCCTCATCTACGGCAGGCACAGGCTGGCTTTTTAAAATGGCTTGGCGTGATGGAAAGGCTAGCGGGGGCAGACTTATTTTGTTTATGGCTTCCATAATTCTGGGTATCACAGCATTGGTTTCAATCCAATCATTTAGTGATAACCTCAAGGAAAATATCCGCCTCCAGTCCAAAGCACTTATGGGCGCAGATTTTATTATAGATTCACGACAACTTCCGAATGAAAAAGTTCAGGGAATTATCGATTCTTTAGGCGGTGCCGAGGGTATGGAAGTAAATTTTGCATCCATGGCGGCATTTCCAAAAAATGAAGGAAGTAAACTGGTACGTGTGCGGGGGCTTGAGGGTAACTTTCCACTTTATGGAGAGTTGGTAACCGAACCAGCAGATGCAGCAACGACCTATATTTCAAAAGAAGGAGCCCTGGTAGACGCTGCAGTGATGCTGCAGTTTGAATTGGAAGTAGGAGATACTATCAAAATAGGCCACGCAAGTTTACCTATTACAGGAACCCTGATATCTGTGCCCGGTAATAGCGCATTCGCGAGTTCCGTAGCACCGCCGGTTATTGTTCCATTTGGTGTAATAGAAAGAACAGGGCTACTGCAGGTTGGGAGTCGTTTGGACTATAACTACTATTTTGTTGCCCCACCTGATATGGACCTGGATGAGCTTGACAAAGATCTCGATCCTGTTTTGGATGCTGAAAACGCAGATCTGGATACACATACATCCGGAAGCAGACAATTGGGTCGCAATTATGGAAATGTAGGTAGATTTCTCAATCTCGTGGCATTTATTGCTCTTTTATTGGGTTGTGTGGGTATTGCAAGTTCGGTACAAATCTATATTAAGGAAAAATTGAGGTCGGTAGCCGTACTAAAATGTATGGGGGCCAGCCGAAAGCAAACATTCCTTATTTATTTGATTCAAATAGGGGGCATGGGCTTTCTTGGTGGTCTGATAGGAACTATTGGCGGAATAGCGTTACAGCTGACATTTCCGGGTATTTTACAGGAGTTTCTGCCTTTTGAGGTTCAATTGTCAATTTCAGTTCAACCTATAATAATGGGGTTATTATTGGGAGTTTTAATGTCTGTCCTTTTCGCCCTGTTACCACTTATAAGTACCTGGTATGTCTCGCCCCTGCAGGTGTTACGCATCCAGGAAACACCCGAGGAGCGTCCGCGAAAAGCAAGAGCCCTTGTGTTTATGGGAATATTAATTTTTATTTTCCTTTTTTCCCTTTGGCTTTTGGAAGACTTGCGCTATGCCATAGGTTTTGTAATCAGTATTGCGGTTACATTCGCTTTATTGGCAGGTGTTGCCACCCTGTTTATGAAAGGAATAAAAAGGTTTTTTCCGTCTAAATGGAGTTTTACCTCAAGACAAAGCCTGTTAAACCTTTTCCGTCCAAATAATCAGACCATGGTATTACTGGTAGCAATTGGAGTAGGGGCTTTTCTGATCAGTACCCTTTATTTTACCAAAGATATGCTGTTAGCTATGGCTCAGCTTGATAGCAACACTAATAGTCCCAACATAATTCTGTTGGACGTACAAAGTGAACAAAACGAAGAAGTAACCGAAACTATTACTCCCAAAGGTTTGCCGGTATTAGACAATATTCCAATAGTTACTATGCGTATGCATACGCTAAAAGGTCGGGCTGTGAATGAACTTAGACAGGATACAACCCTGACAATGAACAAATGGGTTTTAAATCATGAATTCAGGGTTACGTACCGCGATACCCTGATTTCTTCGGAGACGATAACAGAAGGTGAATGGGTTCCTGAAATTCCTAAACAAGGACTTATTCCTGTATCTATAGCTGATAATATTGCACGAGATGCTGAACTGGTCGTAGGTGATACAGTAGTTTTTAACGTGCAGGGGGTTTTGATGGAAACTATTATAGGTAATATTCGCGCTGTGGACTGGGCAAGAATGCAACCCAATTTCAACGTGGTTTTTCCTATAGGAGTCCTGGAAAATGCACCACAGTTTCACGTTATAACGACCAACGCACCCAATGCGGCGGCTTCGGCCCGACTCCAGAGAGAATTAGTTCAAAAATTTCCAAATATCTCGGTGCTCGATTTACGGCAAATTGTAACGCTTATAGAAAATGTCCTGGATAAGATCGCCTGGGTGATTAATTTTATGGCCTTTTTTAGCATACTTACCGGTATTATTGTATTAATAGGAGCTGTGCGCACCAGTAAATATCAACGTATAAAAGAGAGCGTTCTTTTGAGAACTTTAGGAGCAACGAGCAGGCAAATCTTGCAGATCACAGCTCTTGAATACTTTTATTTAGGACTCTTGGGAAGTGGCATAGGAATAATACTTTCGTTGATAAGCAGCCAATTACTTGCCAGCTTTGTTTTTAAAGCACCTTTTGTACCTTCTTTAGTACCCTTTTTGTTACTATTGCCCGGAATTACATTACTTGTCCTCTTAATTGGACTTGGCAACAGCAGAAGCGTGTTAAACAGTCCACCCCTGGTAGTCTTGCGTAAAGAAGGTTTGTAGGGTCGAAGATTTTGAGATAAAGTCAGGATTTCTCAATCGCTGCTTTGCAGCTCATGTCGAAATGACCCGGTTGGTTTTAAAAAAAGCCAATAAAGGCCGTATAAGTCATTTCGAACCGAACGAAGTGAGCGTGAGAAATCTAAATTTACCTTTTCACACTTACACTTGCATGCAGTATTGATTTCTCAATCGCTGCTTCACAGCGCATATCGAAATGACCCGGTTGGTTTTAAAAAAAGCAATGAAGGCCGTATAAGTCATTTCGAACCGAACGAAGTGAGCGTGAGAAATCTAAATTTACCTTTTTTCACTTACACTTGCATGCAGTATTGATTTCTCAATCGCTGCTTTGCAGCTCATGTCGAAATGACCCGGTTGGTTTTAAACAAAGCAATGAAGTCCGTATAAGTCATTTCGAACCGAACGAAGTGAGTGTGAGAAATCTCATCAAATGACCTCATGATTTAGAAATACCCATTCCGGATTGAGTGTATTTATTAGTACTTCTTTCTTTTTTCTACGCCACCTTTTGATTTCTTTTTCTCTTAGTATGGCGCTTTTTGGATCTTGGAAGCCTTCGTAATATATTAGGTAATAGCAATTATATTTTCCAGCAAAGGACTTTTTTGAATTTTGACTATCAAAATAATGTTGTGATAATCGTCTTTGGATATTATTGGTTATTCCAATGTATATCGTGGTCCTGTTTTCATTAGTGGTTATATATACAAAATAACGGTATAGCATTTCTTTTTTGGATTTCTCAATCGCTGCTTCGCAGCTCATATCGAAATGACCCGGTTGGTTTTAAAACAAGCCAATATTATCCATGTCTGTCATTTCGAACCGAACGAAGTGAGCGTGAGAAATCTAAATTTACCTTTTCACACTTACACTTGCATGCAGTATAGATTTCTCAATCGCTGCTTCGCAGCTCATTTCGAAATGACGTGGTTGGTTTTAAAGCAGGCCAATATTATCCATGTCTGTCATTTCGAACCGAACGAAGTGAGCGTGAGAAATCTAAATTTACCTTTTCACACTTACACTTGCATGCAGTCTTGATTTCTCAATCGCTGCTTCGCAGCTCATGTCGAAATGACCCGGTTGGTTTTAAACAAAGCAATGAAGGCCGTATAAGTCATTTCGAACCGAACGAAGTGAGCGTGAGAAATCTAAATTTACCTTTTCACACTTACACTTGCATGCAGTCTTGATTTCTCAATCGCTGCTTCGCAGCTCATATCGAAATGACCCGGTTGGTTTTAAACAAAGCAATGAAGGCCGTATAAGTCATTTCGAACCGAACGAAGTGAGCGTGAGAAATCTAAATTTACCTTTTCACACTTACACTTGCATGCAGTATAGATTTCTCAATCGCTGCTTCACAGCTCATTTCGAAATGACCCGGTTGGTTTTAAATAGCAATATATCCATGTCTGTCATTTCGAACCGAACGAAGTGAGCGTGAGAAATCTAAATTTACCTTTTCACACTTACACTTGCATGCAGTATAGATTTCTCAATCGCTGCTTCGCAGCTCATTTCGAAATGACGTGGTTGGTTTTAAAGCAGGCCAATATTATCCATGTCTGTCATTTCGAACCGAACGAAGTGAGCGTGAGAAATCTAAATTTACCTTTTCACACTTACACTTGCATGCAGTATTGATTTCTCAATCGCTGCTTCACAGCTCATATCGAAATGACCCGGTTGGTTTTAAAAAAAGCAATGAAGGCCATATAAGTCATTTCGAACCGAACGAAGTGAGCGTGAGAAATCTTGTCTAATCAAATTCTGTCTTGAAACGGTTATATGATAACACCGGTGATTAAACAAAATTTAAAAAAATAAATACTTACATTTTATGGCGTCGTTTGCAGTGCTTATTTCCTAATTCCCTCAGTCATACTCGAATAATCCATTTACAAACCCGGTTAAATTACCTTAAATACCGATGAGGTGTTTTTTACTTTGATTCTATTCATCCGGGATTTTTAACCCTTCATCGTAATTTTTTCCAGCCACCGAAAAATATGGTGTTTTCAGCGATTTATACGCTTAGGACACTACTTTCTGTAGTTATTTTATTATACCCAATCTTATAACATGAAAGCTTTTTTAACCTTGGTACTTATACTTTTATTCGGAGCGGTTGCTCTTGCCCAAAATGATACAGACTATGGCAAAGTTGAAACTTTTCAAATGGATATTATTCTGGATGTTAGCCTTCCTGTTTCTCACCATCGTGGGCAAGATGAGGCAGCAAAAGAAAACGCTGTTGCGCGGTTATACAAATTCAAAAATTCAAGAATAAAGAAAGCTTTGTCTTTTTCTACTAAAAAAAACAACCCCAAATTAGTTTAATCCCCAAACCTATGATACTATTTATACTATTATTACCCGTTGCTCTTGTATTGAGTTATGTTATGGTCTTTCCAAAAACCAAAGGTGTTTTAAGACCCATACGAGTACCCTCAGATAGCAAGTAAATCAATCCTTTATTTTCAGGATATTTTGGCTAACAAAGAGCCAAAAATAAATTGATCTTTTATTTATGAATGCCAGGTTGTTTAATCTGGTAATTCAGACGCTTTTTTTCGGCATCTACCATTTGCTTTACTTCCAGAAGTAAGGCTTTGGCATCATAGATTATTCCATCTTTAATGGTGTATTTTACACCACCAACACGTACTACTTTATTATCATCCGTAAGTTTTATGGCGCCGGTGCCATAAAGTACTTTGAGGTTTAGTAAAGGATTTTCATCTACGAGGACAAAGTCGGCCAGTTTACCTACGGCTACTGAACCAATTTGGTCATCCATTCCCAGGGCTTCTGCTCCATTCAGGGTTGCAGAGCGAATAATCTCCAATGGATGAAACCCTGCTTCACGTAACAATTCCATTTCGCGGATATAGGCAAAGCCATAAAGCTGAAAGATAAAGCCCGAATCCGAGCCCGTGGTTACCCGTCCTCCCCGGTTTTTATATTCATTGACAAAAGTCATCCATAGTGTGTAATTCTCCTTCCATGCAACTTCCTGCTCCGTACCCCAATAATGCCAATAAGAACCATGACTGATCTTACTGGGTTGGTAGAAATCCCATAAAGAAGGCAGTGTATAGTCTTCATGCCACTCTGCACGCCGCGCCCTGTGCAGGTCTCGGCTGGCTTCATAAATATTAAAAGTTGGATCTATGGTAAAATCCAACGAAATAAGCTCGTTCATAACTTTGTTCCAATGTTCAGAATAGGGTTTTGCAGCCTGTTTCCAAAGTTTGCCGGCCTCTTCAAAGCGGTCCTGTTCATTATTGTAATTGTATTCCAGTGGGTAATCCTGAACGGTGCGGTCCTCAAAAAGTGCTTCCGGAAGACCATACCAATGCTCCATACTTGTCAAGCCTGCCCTGGCGGAGTGCAATACATTCCATCTGGCCACATTCAGCTGGGCATGGTGACAAGCCGAACGTAAACCTAATTTTTTGTTTTCATTTAAGGCTGCATTCATGATTTCAGGTGGGGCACCAAATAGTTTTATGCCATCTGCTCCTTTTTTCGCATTATTCCGCACCCATTCGCGTGCCATTTCGGGAGTACTGATGGTATTGTCAGTGCCTTCTCCAAATCCGGTATACACCAAAATACGGGGTGCTACTATTTCATTCGCCGCACTTTTTCGTTTCAAATCCATAGCAAAGTCTATACCCCGGCCACTGGGTTCACGCACCGTGGTAATTCCATGAGCCATCCAGAGTTTAAATACATATTCCGGTTCTGCGCCCTGGGCTTTACCCCCTATATGGCCGTGCATGTCTACAAATCCCGGAAGTAAATACATGCCTTCACAATTCAATTCCTTACCTCCTGGTTTTAATTGAGGCCTGTCTGTAGCTTTAATGTCCACTCCCGGATAACCAACTACTTCTATTTTTTGAATGCGATTGTTTTCCACTACAATATCTACGGGACCTAAAGGAGGAGAACCATTTCCATTTATAAGTGTAACCCCTCTGATAATAAGTTGGGAAAATGGGCCATCGCCCTTGCTACTTTGTCCGTGTATTGAAAAATGGCAACATAAGATGAAAGTAAAAAAGGCAAATAGTTTTTTATACATACTAATCGTTTTGTTTGGGTATAACAATTTTATCCCCTAAAAACAGGGCATTCAGGAATAATCGGTTAGTACCGTACCATGACCCCCTAAAATTGGGATTATCAGCAAATAATACTACCCGCCCGCTGCCTAAAGGGCTTACTATAAGAGACGCGGAAGATTTTAGGAATTCTTCACTGTTCTTTGTGCTGATATACCCATCTATAAGGGCATTCCTGGAGTATTTGGCAACTGTGGAATACTCATTTTTACTTGGAGATAACCATACGTTATTATTTTTATAGACCGGGATGTCGGTATCCCTATAGCCAAATGCCAGCGGGTGGGTAACATCCAGATCAACCCTGAGTATAACACCTCCAAGTCTTTCTTTCCCTTGGTTTTCCTGTGCATCCACATAAGGTTTTCTCAGTACTTCTTTCGTAGAATCTACCTCGGATTTGACCAATTGTTCTTTTATAATCTTTTTATCAATAACCCATTTGGAGGCCGTTCCGATAGTAATGAGGGTTTTCCCCTTTTTCACCCACTCGCTAAGTTTGCCCTGTTGCTTTTCTGTAAGGTCATACCTTCCTGAAACCATCACCAGTGTATTGTATTCCTCCAATTTGGCTCTGTCGAAATTACGGATAGGTATTTTTGTGATAGGTATATGTACCCTGGTGTCCAATAAATGCCAGACCTCACCGGCCTCATAGGAACGAATACCATCTCCTATAAGCATGGCAGCTTTGGGTTTTGTTAAAGGACGAATATTATTGCTTCCCAGGTCAATTCCTTTGCTGTTATAACCTGTGGCAATACCATATATGGGAACCTGAAATTTTTCCTGTGCTTGGAGCACCCATTGATAAACTTCATCAGCGTCTTTCTTTTGAAGGCTTACAGGCAATACCAGAGCTCCATAATTAAAAGATTTGCTGCTATTTTCAACTTTTGTCGTAAATGGTTTAAATGCCGAAGAAAGCACCAGCTCCTTCGACTGAAGAAAATTCAAAACAGCAGGGGCATTGTAATCGTCCCAATCAATAATATAGGCATAGGAAGATTTTTGCACAGGTGCAACATTTGCAAGATCGGCCGTAGAAGTTATTTTATCTCCCAGGGATACTTTCTTTAACCCCCGGTAATTCATATTATAGAAATTTGCTACAGACCAGGCTGAAGCATCGTAAAAAACGCTGTCGCGGTATTTTTTATAAGTTTCAAACATCGTTTGCACCATCCTGTACTGGGGTTGGGAGGTTGGAACTACATAGGAATCATTGCCATATTTGTACACGTCTATCTTGTGGATTAATAGTTTGTCCACAAAAGCTTTTACACGATTTTTGTCATAGCTGTCTCCAAAACTGTAGCCCTGTACTCCTTTTATAGCAGAATTCATCATGGCTGTTTTAAAGAATTCTTTTTGATATGATCTTAGATAGTCCTTATTTTCAACGGCTGCTTTAACGGTAGTAATACTGGAAGTATACTGGTTCCGGATGGTAAAGGGAAAAGTGATTTCCCCAAAAGCAGTTTTCTGCTTATGGCCTCTGGAACTTGCCTGTTCAAACAGCAGCCCAAGCCCTCCCTGAATATCAGGATAAGAAGAACCGTAGCCCGGGTAGGTTCCGTCAAAAGACTCTTTGGTAAAATATAACGAGCCAATACTGTCCATAGCCTGCGCGAAATAGTTTCCAAACATATTATTTAGTTCTTCGTAATTCTTCTTGGGCATAATGGGGTTAAGAGAGCCGTTTGCTTTCATAGGTTCAAAGAAAAAGGTGTTTTGTGAACCCATTTCATGAAAATCAGTTACTACATTGGGATACCATTCATGATACCATTTGAGTTTCCCCCTGCTCTCCGGGTTAATTGCCAGCAGCCAATCCCGGTTAAGGTCGAACCAGTAATGATTGGTACGTCCGCCGGGCCAGTACTCATTATGCTCGGCATCCTGGGGATCTGCAACTAAAGGATTGCCCTGATAGCTATTTGCCCATTGAGTGTGTCGATCCCGGCCGTCGGGATTGATGGCTGGATCTATAAAGATCACTGCATTTGACAGGTAATTTAATATCTCCGGATTATTGGAAGCCACAAAGGTATAAGCGCTCAGCAGGGCTGCTTCTGAACTGGAAGGTTCATTACCGTGTACATTATAACCCAGATTAATAAAAATGGGAAGTGAACTATCCGGTGAAACAGATTTACCGGGATCTGTATAAGCCAGGTGTCTTTCCTTAATGGATTCCAGATCAGATAAATTCTCCGGCGTAGTAATCGTTAAGATTAACAGTTTTCGACCTTCATGTGTTTGGCCATATTCATGGATAGATGCTCTGTCTGAAAGCTCTGCGAGTTTTTGTAAATAAGCCACAATAAGATCATGTCTGGTATGACGCTCCCCTATGGCATAACCTAAAAACTCTTCCGGAGTAGGTATTTTACTATCAAAAGGATGGTATTTTTTAAAAAAGTAGTCCTGGCTAAATAATAGGGTGGAGCAAAGTAATAGCAGTGCAAGTACTATATTCTTCATAAGGGCAATTTTGAGTTAGTCAGCTAAATATAGGTATAAATTGCCTTAGCAGAAAGTCTTTTCAGGACGGGACTACCATAAATCATGTGAAGAAAAGTACAGCAGCCAAATAAAGTTACCCTTATGCTACAGATTGATGAAAGTCGCTCTGGCCTATTTCTTTAAAATTCACGATATAGTTCGTTCCTTTTTTGGAAAAGTCCCTGATTATAGAGCCTTTTAGCTGACGGGCCAGGTTATGAATTAACTTTAAGCCCAGAGAACGGGTATTTTTAAAATTCACATCTTCAGAAAACCCAACACCATTGTCTCCAATATTGAGCACGTAGTCTTTATCGGCAATTTTCTTTAACTCAATATGAATTTCTCCCTGAGTATTACCTTTAATCCCGTATTTAAGGGCGTTTGTAAGCGCTTCATTGATTAGGAGACCCAGTGGAATAGCCGTATCTATTCCCAATTCTATCTGTGGAATGTTAATGTTTACTTTAACATTACTATCAGCACCCTTAACAGATTTAACCAGATATTCACTTAATTCTTCAACATAGGATTTATAATCTATTTTAGAGAGATCGTCCCGCATGTAAAGCATTTCATGAACCATAGCCATGGAGATGACTCTGTTCTGGCTGCTTTTTATTAGATTTTTTACTTTTTCATCCATTATTCCCCTGGATTGAAGGCTTAGCAGGCTGGAAACCGTTTGCAAATTATTTTTAACACGGTGGTGTACCTCTTTTAGAAGTGTGTCTTTTTCGTGTATCCGCTCTTCTATTTCCATTTTGGTTTTATAGAGGTTGTGGTGCGCTTTTAAGAGGTTTTTGCCCAGAACTCCACCAAGCAGGTATACAGAGAACAGGACGCTTAGAAAGCTAAAGATATTTTGATTTTCAGCGGGTACTACATTCCGGGTTAAAGAAAAATCTGAAATTCCCTGAACAAAAATTAAGGCAATAATCAGAATGGAGAGGTACAGATAGATCTTCCCATAATTTTGTGTAGTGGCATATCCTGCAAACACAACAATTGCGAGCACAAAAATAAAGGAACTGTTAATACCACCGGTAAACAGGGTGATGGTAGTAGCTGAAGCCAGGCCAAGCATAGAAAGGATGTTATAGGTAAGTGCAAGATTTTTATGCGATCCATATAACAGGTTATTGATTAAGCTCAGCACGCCAAACCCAAGAAATATATAGGGGACTACTATATTGATATCCAGAACAAAAAGACAGATCAGGCCGAATATTAAAGAGAAAACAGAAGCAAAATAACTCACCCGAAGGGTCAGACGTATTTTATCCCCAATTCTGTGCTGATGTTTGATTGCTTCTTCCATAGTACATAATTATTGGCATTGATGAAGATATTACATAAGAAAAGTCGCAACCGTATGTGGGAAGCGAATTCCCTTAATGGTGTAAAGCTATATATGTTTTATCACATATTCAACAGCTATTCTGACAAATAATAATTTTATTATTTACAAAATCAGAATGTTAACCCCGCACTTCTTTTGGCTGTAAATTAGTCATATCCTTAATTTTGACGGGCTTATTGCTTTCAATACTTTTTCTGGCCGCAATACCAATAAGTACAGACATGGCCCCATCCCTGCTCCCTGCTGTACGGCCATAGGGGTCTGCCGTAGCCGGACTTTTAAAAATTTTATCCTGTAAACGCTGGTCTCCTCCACCATGGCCGCTTTTTTCCTTTTCAACTTTTATGGTTTCGAAATCCTTCCACAATTTGTGAACTATTATGGGCTCATAACCAATAGCGTTGTCATTAGTTTGTTCCATTTCTTTGTCATGTAATTCCGACTGATTTATCTTCATATCCTCGTAATAGGGGATATCCATCCATGCTTCCAGTCTTCCCTCTGTTCCATTGAACGAAACCCTCCAACCCTCCATTGGAGAATAGGTAGTAAGCGAATAATTTAACTGCACATTATTCTGATATTTTACCTGAGCAGACATTTTATCGTATATGTTTATTTCATTTCGGAATAAACAATTGTCACGTATATACCCGTCATATTTCTCATTGTCTGCATATAATTTTGTTAAAAACTGATCTTTGGTAATGTCCCAATAAAAGTCACATTCAGATTGATGGCTGCAAGTTCTGCAGCTATTCCCTCTGAAAGCTCCATTTTTACCATAGAATTCCAAATCACCGTATGCGAATACTTCTGAGGGTTCAGAATTGATCCACCAATTAAGGAGGTCAAAATGATGGGTAGACTTATGTACCCATAAAGAACCACTGCTTTCCATTTGTCCGTGCCATCTTCTGAAATAACTCGCCCCATGATAGGTATTCAGATACCAGTGAAAGTCTACTGAAGTTAGTTTTCCAATAATATTTTCGGACAATAATTCCTTTATTTTAGTGTTGTATGGGCTCCAGCGATAGTTAAAACCTACAATAAGGTTTTTGCCCGACTTTATTTCCGCATCCAGTATTGCCTGACATTTGTATTCATCGGTAGTCAACGGTTTTTCAGTAAGCACGTCGCAACCCATTTCCATGGCTTTGATTATAAACTCATGGTGAGTTGCATCCTTAGTGGTTACGATTACAAGGTCTGGTTTAGAATCCTGGATCATTTTCTCAAAATTTGTAAAAACAGGGCAGTTAGCTCCGGTGTATTTTTTTCCAAAGGCCAGGCGCCCGGGATTTATGTCACATAATCCCACAAACTCCAGAATATCGGAATATTGATCCACCAGGCGTTTACCCCAAAATGTAATGCCCCGAATCCCTGTTCCCACAAGGACAATTTTTAGTTTGGCATTCGTTCCAAAATCAAACTGTGTAATGGGCATGGCTGTGGAGGCAGCTAGCATACTAATAGAGGTAAGGAATTTACGTCGTGAAGATTTCATATCAGAGAAAAAGTTAGGTGTTGATCCTAAAGATATAGTATTTTCAATAAAAAAAGGCGCCCTTTTGTGGGCGCCTTATATTGATAGCTGCTTATACTTTTATCAATTTTCAATCAATACCCATTCGCCCCGGTCTATAAGGGGTTCTGCCTGTTTGAATTTGACCGTCTTGCTCTCGCCAGACAATACATTTTTTATGGTGACCTTTTCATTTCTTCCAATTTTGGGCTTTTCCCTGACAATAGTTTCCGTTATGGGTGCCCTGCCTCGCTGATTCTGTCCTACCGCTCTGTTTCGTGCTGCCAATTCATCACTATTTGGAATTTCCTCCTTAGAGGTATTTAACTTCTCTTTTGGCCTGCGTACATTCCGGGCTTCCTGAATCTCATTGGTATCGGATGAGGGCAATTCCCCTTTGAAAAGAAAGGAAACAACTTCTTTATTCACCTTGTCTATCATGCTTTTAAAAAGTTCAAAAGCTTCAAATTTATAAATCAACAAAGGATCTTTCTGTTCATGAACAGCCAATTGCACAGACTGTTTTAACTCATCCATTTTTCTCAAGTGAGTTTTCCATGAGTCATCAATTATTGCAAGAGTTATATTCTTTTCAAAATCTGTAACCAATTCTTTGCCATTAGACTCATAGGCATTTTTAAGATTGGTAACCACATTCAGCGATTTAATACCATCTGTAAAAGGAACTACAATGCGTTCAAATTTATTGCTGTTGTCCTCATAAACCTTTTTGATTACGGGGAAAGCGGTTGCAGCGCTTCTCTCCATTTTGTTCTTGTAGTAATCATAGGCCGCAGTATAGGTTGTATTTGCGATCTCCTGAAAACTCTGTTTGGCAAACTCCTCCTCTGAAACCGGGGAGGTAATGGAAAAATACTTGATGAGCTCAAATTCAAAATTCTTGTAATCATTGGCCGCCTTATTGGTGTCAGCAATTACTTCACAAGTATCATAAATCATGTTGGCAATATCCAATTTAAGCCTTTCTCCCTGAAGAGCATGCCGTCTTCTTTTATAAACAACTTCACGTTGGGCATTCATTACATCGTCATATTCCAAAAGTCGCTTACGAATACCAAAGTTATTTTCTTCTACTTTTTTCTGTGCCCTTTCAATAGATTTGGTCATCATGGAATGCTGGATCACTTCTCCTTCTTCGAGACCCATCCTGTCCATCATTTTCGCTACCCTTTCAGATCCAAAAAGGCGCATTAAATTATCTTCCAAAGAGACATAAAATTGAGAACTTCCGGGATCTCCCTGACGCCCAGCCCGCCCTCTTAACTGCCTGTCAACACGCCTTGAATCATGTCTTTCTGTGCCTACAATTGCCAATCCCCCTGCTTTTTTGACTTCTTCAGACAATTTTATATCCGTACCTCGCCCTGCCATGTTTGTTGCTATGGTTACCACACCGGCATTCCCTGCTTCCGCCACAATATCTGCTTCTTTTTTATGCAGTTTCGCATTCAAAACATTGTGGGGAATTTTTCTGATAGCCAGCATACGTGATAACAATTCAGATATTTCCACTGAGGTGGTACCAATAAGTACCGGCCTTTTCTGTTCTGAAAGCTTGGTAACTTCATCTATGATGGCATTGTATTTTTCTCTTTTGGTTTTATAGATCAGATCGTTTCTGTCATCCCTTGCGACTGGCCTGTTGGTTGGAATCTCCATAACATCCAATTTATAGATTTCCCAGAATTCACCCGCTTCCGTTACCGCCGTACCGGTCATCCCTGCAAGCTTTTTGTACATTCTGAAATAATTCTGTAGAGTAACCGTAGCAAAAGTCTGCGTCATTGCTTCGATTTTTACATTTTCTTTTGCTTCAATGGCCTGGTGTAATCCGTCAGAATACCTGCGCCCATCCATGATACGGCCGGTTTGTTCATCAACTATCATCACCTTATTTTCAATAACCACATACTCCACGTCTTTTTCAAAGAGGGTATAAGCTTTTAATAACTGACTCATGGTATGGATGCGTTCGCTTTTTATAGCAAAATCCTTGAACAAGGCCTCTTTTTTTGCTGCTTCCTTTTCAATATCCAAGTCTTGATTTTCAATTTTTGCAATTTCACTGCCAATATCCGGCATCACAAAAAAGTCTTTTTGTTGATCTCCTGAAATATATTCTATCCCTTTGTCTGTAAGTTCAATCTGGTTGTTTTTTTCATCAATAACAAATAGCAATTCCGCATCTACCTGAGGCATTTCCCGATTGTTATCCTGCATGTAAAAATTCTCTGTTTTTTGGAGCAGTTGTTTAATACCCTCTTCACTTAGAAATTTAATAAGAGCCTTATTCTTGGGTAATCCTCTGTGAACACGAAGCAATAGAAAGCCACCTTCTTTGGTGTTTCCGGCTGCAATTTCTTTTTTTGCTTCTGCCAGAACCCCCGTGAGGTGCTGACGTTGTTTTTGCACAATGTCTGAAACTTTGGGCTTCAATTCATTGAATTCGTGACGATCTCCTTCCGGCACCGGTCCGGAGATGATCAATGGAGTACGCGCATCATCAATCAGCACAGAATCTACCTCATCGACAATGGCATAATGATGCGGACGTTGTACCAGGTCACCCGGTGTATGAGCCATATTATCTCTGAGATAATCGAACCCAAATTCGTTATTTGTTCCGTAGGTAATATCCGCATTGTACGCGGCTCTTCTACCTTCAGAATTAGGCTGATGCTTGTCAATACAGTCCACCGATAATCCATGGAATTCAAAAATTGGTGCCATCCATGCACTATCCCTCTTTGCCAGATAATCATTTACAGTAACCAAATGAGCTCCTTTTCCGGCAAGTGCATTGAGGTACATGGGAAGCGTTGCTACCAGGGTTTTACCTTCTCCTGTTTGCATTTCTGCAATTTTACCCCGATGCAGAGCAATGCCGCCAATCAATTGCACGTCGTAATGCACCATATCCCACGTAACTTCTTTGCCTGCAGCATCCCAGGAGTTATGCCATATGGCATTATCACCATCCAGGATAACATATTCTTTGGAGCCAGACAACAATCTGTCAAATTCCGTGGCTTCAACAGTAAGGGTTTTATTAGCTACAAATCGCTTGGTAGTTTCTTTCACTACTGCAAATGCTTCCGGCAGAATTTTGTTTAAAGTATCCTCGGTAATCTTGTAGACTTCACTTTCAAGATTATCAATCTCTGTATAAATTTCCTCATTTTTATCTATATCAACTGAGGCTTTTACTTCTTCTTGTAGTATGTCAATCTGCTTTTGTAGTTCTGCAGATGCATTTTTTATAGTTTGCTTAAACTCCTGTGTTTTTTGTCTGAGCTCATTGTGGTCAAGGCTTTCAAGTGCCGCCTCAAAGGATTTGATTTCATTCACAAGGGGTTCGAGTTCCCTGACATCCTTCTTCGCCTTATCTCCAACAAATGCCTTGATGACCGAATTTAAAATACTCATATTTTAATGTGTTTTAGAAGCATTCTGACCAAGAACCTAAGTCGCATATGAATAAGTCTTAAAATGGGCAGATTGCCATAGAATTGCAATATGTTTATTAAAGCAAAAGGTATTCCAGATTTTATATTTCCCTTTTAACTTCCAAAAGCCTGTCAAAATTACATAAAAAAAAAGCCTCAATTGAGACTTTTAATACTATTTAAGAAACTTCTTTAATATTCATCCTCATTCCAGAGGTAATCTTCTTCTGTGGGGTAATCCGGCCATATTTCTTCGATTGATTCGTAAATTTCACCGCCTTCTTCCTCCATAGATTGTAAATTCTCCACCACTTCCAAAGGTGCGCCGGTTCTAATGGCATAATCTATTAATTCGTCTTTGGTAGCTGGCCAAGGTGCATCACTTAGATAAGATGCTAGTTCTAATGTCCAATACATGGCTTAATTCTGATTTAAAAATTTTTGCAAAAATAAATTTTAAACCCATATTGCCAACAAAAATCAGAGTAAAATCGAATATTTTATCAACAATTTATGGTTTTGATAATTTGATAACGAAGAAATAATGTAATTATTAGTCTTTTTTCTCAGGAATCCACTTTATTTCATCCGCTTTTAAATCGAATGACAATTTCCGAGCCAAAATAAATAAATAGTCTGAAAGACGGTTGAGATATGTCAGTATTATGTAATCAACAGGCTCATTTTCATGAAGTAGGGTTACCATTCGCTCTGCTCTTCTACAAATTGTTCGGGCAATATGACAATATGACACCGTTGTGTGTCCTCCTGGCAAGATAAAATGAGTCATAGGTGGCAAGGATTCATTCATATTGTCGATTTCATTTTCCAGCTGTTCTACATCTGAATAAGTTATCCGTGGTATATTCAGTCGTTCTTTCCCACTTTTTAACCGTGCTTTTTCAGGATCAGTTGCTAAAATAGCACCTACCGTAAAAAGTTTATCCTGAGTACTAATGAGCATTTTTCTGGAATTTTCATTCATTTCCTGATCCCTAAGGAGTCCGAGCCATGAATTTAGTTCATCCACGGTGCCATAACTGTTTATGCGGATATGATGTTTGGGTACCCTGGTGCCTCCAAAAAGTGAAGTTGTACCCTTGTCTCCTGTTTTGGTATATATTTTCATAGGCAATTTAGCAACTTTTGAGTCGCAATTTAGGAAATTAGTGTTAGCCAGGGTATTTACACTTCACTTAAAAGGAAATTAGCGATGAACACCTATTCCCTTTTATCTTTTCTCTCATAACCATCCATAAATTTCCTGGACTTTCTTCTCTTGGCATTTTTTTTGCTAAAAACAGATACAATTATATAAAACAAGGCTACTCCGGCCAGGATGTAAAAGATATTGTTATCCATAATACGTAAATAAGCTACCTTAAATTTAAGAGTTTATATTCGAATCTTAAAATGTTCTTTTGCTTGTGTCGAATGAAAAAAAAGAAGGCATCCATAATACATGTCTACGGTAACAATGGCAAAATTGGCCAGAATTAATTTATTCCATAATTCTTTGGAAGTTTTTTTTGTTCTGATATCGGAAATAAATATTATTCCGTTGGGATGCTGTTTGGCGTATGTTGCCATAGCTAAAATTTGAGATTCAGATTCCAGGGAATCATAATATATCATATCATATGGCGCTTTATAAGAAATTGATGGAAATTCGTTTTTTACTTTATTTATTAAAAGCTCATTGCCTACCGCAAAATCTATACTTTTTGGTTTGAAGTAATTGATACATTTAAAAAATGTATTCCGGGAGTCAGATCTGCAGTACCTATGTTTTATATAAAGACCCTTTGTTACAAATTCGTACACAAAGGGAGAATGAATTCCATGCTGGTTGTTCGCCTTAAACCAAAATTTAATATAGTAATAAAGGCTGTGCATTGAACCAGGTACTAATTATCTGTAAATTTTAATGTTGCATTTAGGATTAGCGCTATTAAATCAGCCTTCCAATAGTGACGAAAGCTCAAACCACCGCTCAGTTTTGACTTCCAGTTCCTCCTTAATATCTTTTAATCGTATGGACAAAAGATCTATTTCTTCACCTGATATTGAGGGATTTGAAAATTGATTTTGAAGCTCCCCCTTTTGTACCTCCAGGTTTTGAATGGATTTTTCCAGCCTGTTGTACTCTTTTTGCTCTTCGTAAGACAGTTTTTTGGTTTTGCCATCAGAGCGCCAGGAATTTTTATTTGCTTTGTTTTGAGTACTGCTGGCTTTTTCTTCCCTTTGCTCCAAAACAGCACTATCTTCATAGGCCCTGTGATCTGAATAATTCCCGGGGAAATCTTCAACAACGCCGTTTCCTCTGAAAATAAATAAATGGTCTACTATTTTATCCATGAAATAACGATCATGGGATACAACCAGAAGGCACCCTGGAAAATCCAGTAAAAAACTCTCCAGGATGTTTAGGGTAATAATATCCAAATCATTGGTGGGTTCATCCAATATCAGGAAATTTGGGTTCTGGATAAGAACGGTACATAAATACAATCTCTTTCGTTCTCCTCCACTTAGCTTCTCTACAAAATCATATTGCTTTTTTCGGTCAAATAAAAATCGTTCCAACAACTGTTGTGCAGATAGTTGCCTTCCTTTTTTTAAAGGTATGTAATCACCGAATTCGCGGATCACATCGATTACTTTTTGACCTTCTTTTATTGTAATCCCGTCCTGGGTGTAGTAGCCAAATTTAATAGTCTCTCCAACCACAATTTTACCACTGTCCGGTTGTTGCAATCCGGCCACAATATTCAGGAAAGTAGATTTCCCTGTGCCGTTTTTTCCAATAATACCTATTCGTTCCCCTCTTAAAAAGCTATAGTCAAATTTATCGAGTAAAATTATTCCGGGATAAGTTTTGGTGACTTTATGAAGTTCCAGAATTTTACTACCCATTCGTTCCATGTTGATCTCCAATTGAATTTCATGGTTTTCTCTGCGTTTGTGGGCTTTTTCTTTGATGGTCTGGAAATCATCAATTCGCGATTTGGATTTTGTGGTTCTTGCCTTAGGTTGTCTTCGCATCCAGTCCAGTTCTTTCTTAAAAAGCAATTTTGATTTATGTTGTTCCACGGCTTCTCGTTCGAGTCTGGCTTCCTTTTTCTCCAGGTAATAGGCATAATTCCCTTTGTATGAAAAGAGCTGTCCGTTATCCAGTTCCAGAATTTCATTACAAACCCTTTCCAGAAAATACCTGTCATGAGTTACCATAAACAGGGTTATCTTTTTACGGCTAAAATAATCTTCCAGCCATTCTATCATTTCCAGGTCTAAATGATTGGTAGGTTCATCCAGGATTAATAGATCTGGTTCATTCAATAGAGCATTGGCCATGGCGAGTCTCTTTTTTTGTCCACCGGATAGGTCGCCTACTTTTGCCTTGAGATCGTCCAGTTTTAATTTGGAAAGAATTTGCTGGTATTGTGTTTCAAAATCCCATGCATTATTCCTTTCCATAGCTTCGAAAGCTTTTTGGTACACATCTTCATTTTCAGGATGTTCAAGGGCTTCTTCATAGGCTGCAATAACCTTTAGCACCTCATTATCAGACTCCAGAATGGTTTGTTCTACAGTTAATGCCGGATTGAGATCGGGTTCCTGTTCCAGAAAAGATATTCGGATGCCTTTACGGTAGTTTACGGCGCCTTCATTTGGGACATCTTTCCCCGAGATAATATTTAAAATGGAGGTTTTGCCTTCCCCGTTTCTGGCAACCAAAGCAATTTTCTGGTCTTTGTTTATGCCAAATGAGAGATCTTCAAACAGGACTAATTCACCATATGATTTTGTTATGTTTTCTACGGAAACAAAATTCATTTCAGACTGGGATTGGAATTTGTGAAATAACGGTAAAGCAGGGCGTACCTGAAGCCAAGTGTTGCAAATACCACGGCGATCAAAGGTGAAAATACTTGAATTTGAAAAATCCAAAGGATCAATGTAAAGCTCATTAATACCATTAGCATCAAAATGTATTTACCCATCCATTTGGGGATTCGGTCCTTTCCTACCAGAAAATAACAGGCTACAACATTCAGTGGAAATGCCCAAAGAATATTATAGTTATTTGCCGTGGCCGAATGATCTGTCAGAAACCACAGGAAAAAAATGAGTAATCCTGCAGTCCCGGTAATCAGAAATAAAAAAAAATCGAGCCATCTGCTCCTTGTGCCATTCCTGAGATCTATAAATGAAATAGTGAGCGTAAAGAGCAGTAAAAGGAGCATCCAAAAAAGTGGTGACGTACCAAATGTATTATTAAATCTTTTGTCATTATATTCAAGAACGGAACGTTCCCGTTGTACTAAAGGGTTTCCTTCCAGCGTTGTATTAGTCATTTGGAGCATGACATATTTGGGCAGGAACATATACTCTTCAACTATGGCTTCTCTATCTATTACGGAGCCCAGGGCAAGGTCGATACCAAAACTGGACCATGAATTAGAAAGCAGATTTTGTTGTATCAGATCTCTGAAAGTGAAATGGGTATTAAGATGATCCCCTTTGAAATCAAGGCCGTTCCCAAGCACCTTTTTCAATATCTCCGGTAATTTGGTGGAACAGTTATCAAATAAGAAGTCATATTTATAATCCCTATTTTCGGGCTTTCGATTGTTTTCTAAAAAGCGGAATAAAGCATTTTTATCTTCCTGATCAAGTTTCAATATCTGTTCTTTTACCCATCTTTTTTCCAGTTCATAGGTAAAAAGGAAATCTGAAAACGTTGAAACGCTTAAGGAATAAAGTAATTTCCCCCTGGCGAATTTATAATAGAAATTGGGAGTGTTAAAATCGAAAGTTCCATAATTATACACCCAGTCTATACCTTTAGATGAGTCCTGAACTCTAAAAGCACTGTGTCCAAAGCTCGAATACAAATCTTGTCCAGCGTCACATGTAATAATGCTGATCAGTGATTTATCTGATAATTGCGCCTGAAGTGAAAAACCAGAAAAGGCAATCCATAATATATTAAGGAAAAAAAGATTTTTTAATCGGATTCTTAGTGGTTTGCTCACTTGAGGGATAACTATTTGCGGCAAATATCCGAATAAAATATGTTAAGAAAGAGTTAGAATAAAAATTATATTATTTTTACTAAAATCACCAACCATGAAGAAACATATTCCGCAGTTTATCACCATGCTTAATATTTTATGTGGATGTATTGCTGCTGTATTTGCTGTTTTGAATATGCTGGAACTTGCCGCACTTTTTGTTTTTCTGGGAATTCTTTTTGATTTTTTTGACGGACTGGCTGCCAGATTACTGGACGCACAAAGTGAGTTAGGAATTCAGCTTGATTCACTGGCTGATATGATAACCAGCGGACTTGTTCCCGGGATTGTCATGTTTCAGCTGCTCGCTATGTCTCAAACCGGCGGATGGAATCTGGATTTCTCAAATACAGCAGGAACTTTAAACTGGACCGGGTTTAAAATGTCATTTCTGCCATTTTTTGGTTTTTTAATAACTTTAGCCTCGGCATACAGATTGGCTAAATTTAATATTGATGAGAATCAGACCACTTCCTTTATTGGACTTCCCACACCCGCGAATGCATTATTGATACTATCCCTGCCTTTAATACTCTTATACCAGGGAAATGATTTTTTAAATGAAATAATACTAAATCCCTGGTTTCTCGCCATTCTCACACTGCTGAGTTCATATCTTTTGAATTCAGGGATAGAATTATTTGCATTAAAATTTAAGAACTGGAGTTTTAAAGATAATGCCTTGCGATATATATTTATTATTGTAAGCCTTGTTTTACTTCTTACGATGAAATTTTTAGCCGTACCGGCAATTGTCCTATTTTATATTGCCAGCTCTATTGTAAACAGGTTTAGTGTCAAATAAGTAAAAATAGGACTGTAGATCGATGAATTTATAATGTACTGAAAGGACCATCATAGAAGGGTCTGATTCCTACTGTTTGGTCATAGAAAAAGTCCCGTTATTTCCGCTGCTGGCAGTCCAGTTCCCCGAAAGTTTAATACCTATGGCATTATTTCCACGCAGGTTAATTGAAGTTCCATCACATATGTCTTCCCCGCTAGCTTCAAATTTATCATCATAAACCCACCAGCTTCCACTAAAGGAGCAAAGGATATCTGATTCGGTTTCTGCGGAAAAAGCACCATCAGATTCAAGAGTAAAGACCACATTTGCGGAACCGGAGGTTCCTCCGGTAAGGGTGCCATTCCAGATACCGACAAGTTTTGGCTCTATGGTTCTTTCTGGTGCAACTTGTTCCAGGTTCAGGGAACCATCATCCGAGGAGCAGCTCACAGAAAAAATAGTAGTTAAAATAAAAAGCTTGAAGAGACTAAAACAGTATAATTTTTTCATAAAATATGGTATTTTGGCAGAGACATTTCCTCATAGAATTATCGGGGATGAATGGAGATCTAAATTAATGATATACCGCAAATAATCAAATAAATATATTATTCTGAAATAAACTTTATGTAAATGGTAGGAGGTAAGTTTTAATAGTATCGGAGCAGGAGTATTTTAAAAATCCAATTTCTTTTTACGAAGTTCAAAATTCTGCCCCAGGTAAACTTTACGCACCATTTCATCTTCCGCAAGTACCTCTGGAATTCCCGATTTTAGAATTCCACCCTCAAACATGAGGTAAGATCTTTCCGTTATAGCAAGGGTTTCCTGTACGTTATGATCCGTGATCAGGATTCCTATATTCTTATCTTTTAATTGAGCAACAATGCGTTGAATATCTTCAACTGCAACCGGGTCAACACCAGCGAAGGGTTCATCCAGAAGTATAAATTTAGGGTCTGTGGCTAAGGCCCGTGCTATTTCAGTACGCCTTCGTTCACCTCCGGACAACAAATCTCCCCGGTTCTTTCGGATATGCCCCAGACCGAATTCCTCTATAAGCGACTCCATTTTCATGTGCTGCTCTTTTTTGCTGAGTTTGGTGAGTTGTAAAACACTTAAGATATTATCTTCAATGCTTAACTTTCTAAAGACTGAAGCCTCCTGAGCCAGGTAGCCAATACCGTTTTGAGCTCTTTTATACATGGGAAATTTTGTAATCTCCGTTTGATCGAGATAGATCTTCCCCCCATTTGGTTTAATAAGCCCGACAATCATATAGAAACAAGTGGTTTTGCCCGCCCCATTCGGACCCAATAATCCAACTATTTCACCCTGGTTAACCTCCAGGGAAATACCCTTTACCACCTGGCGCCCCCGATAAGCTTTAATTATGCTATCTGCTCTTAGCTTCATTCAGATCAATTATAATTCAAATCTAAGTCATTCTATTTTCTGCGGCCCGGAATTATGGTTTTTTTAACCTTCGTGGAGTTCCAGTTCTTCCCAATATTCATAAGCTCTGCGCAAATGTGGAATGACGATAGTACCTCCAACCAGTGTGGCTATGCTCATGGTTTCCATGATTTCTTCTTTCGTAGTGCCAAGATCATAGCAACTTTGCAAGTGGTATTTAACACAATCATCACATCTTAAAACCGTGGATGCCACCAGGCCTAATAATTCTTTGGTTTTTACATCCAAAATACCTGCGCTATAAGCGTTTGTGTCCAGATTAAAGATCCTTTTTATTATTTTATTGTTATCTGCTAACAATTTTTCGTTCATTTTTGAACGATAGGCGTTAAACTCCTCAACTGGTTTTGACATTTTTTTTGGCTTTTTTTGCTTCCCTTTTTAAAACAATCTTTGATATATATATGCTTACCTGATAAAGAATAAGCACCGGCACAGCCACAATAATCTGGCTGGCTACATCCGGAGGTGTAATAACCGCAGATACAATGAGCACAATTACCAGTGCAATTTTTCTATATTTCCTCAGGATCTCAGGGGTTACCAGGCCTACCTTGGTAAGAAAGAAGATAATAATGGGTAATTCAAATATTAATCCGCAAGCTACAACAGCAGCCCTCACAGTTGAAATATATGAGCTTAAATCAATTTCACGGACAATTTCATCACTAACTGAATATCCCCCTAAAAAATTTATTGAAAGTGGCGCAACCACATAATAACCAAAGAGGACTCCCAGGAAAAATAGGGATGAAGCTACAAATATAAATCCCCTGGAATTGTTTTTTTCCTTATCATATAAGCCGGGGCTGACAAATTTCCACATTTCATAAAGAATGTATGGGAAACCAAGAATAAATCCGGCCCAGATAGACGTCCAGATATGTGCAGAAAACTGCTCAGCCATTTGCCTGCTCTGAACAGTAAAAATAGGTTCCGTAGAGCAAAATGCTTCACTAAAGCCAAGGAGTTTTGAAAGTTTACAAAAAACGTCATAGGTTGGAAAGTCTGGTTTTTTCGGACCGAAAATTATCGTATCAAAAATAAAGTCCTTCATTATAAAAGCCACCAGACCAATCAGAACTACGGCAATAGTTGAACGAATAAGATGCCACCTTAGTTCTTCCAGATGGTCCAAAAAGGACATTTCATTGGGATCGCTAGTTGCCTTTGCCATTATAGTATTCCTTCATTAATAATATTATGTAAATGGACAACGCCTATATATTCTTCGCCGTCTAAAGCAAGCAACTGTGTAATACCTTTAGAACGCATGACCTTCAATGCCTTCATAGCAAGCACATCCGAACCAATTGTTTTCGGGTTGGTGGTCATTATATCTTTGGCCTTTAAGCCATTTATATTGTCATATTTATTGAGCATTCGACGAATATCACCATCTGTAACAATTCCGATAACCTTGCCATTATCTAAAACGGCAGTCACCCCTAACATTTTCTCAGAAATTTCAATAATAACCTGCTTTACATCGGCATGAACACTAACCTGTGGCTTCAAATTATTACTTATAATGTCAGAAACTCTCAAATATAATTTTTTACCCAGCATGCCTCCCGGATGATATTTAGCAAAATCCTGACTACTGAATCCTCTCAATTCCAGAAGGCATATGGCGAGAGCATCACCCATTACAAGCTGGGCAGTGGTACTGGTCGTTGGCGCAAGGTTATTTGGACAGGCTTCTTTTTCAACAAAAGTATTCAAAACAAAATCTGCTTTTTCGGCCAGAAATGAATCCAAATTACCGCACATTCCAATTAATTTATTTTTCCCCAGTTTAATTAAGGGTACCAACATTTTTATTTCCGGGGTATTCCCGCTTTTGGAGATACAAATAACCACATCATTTTCCTGAATAGTACCCAGATCACCATGTATAGCATCTGCTGCATGCATAAAAATTGCCGGCGTACCGGTAGAATTTAAGGTAGCTACAATTTTTGATGCAATGATAGCACTTTTACCTATACCGGAAATGATAACACGTCCTTTGGACTCATAAATGCAATTTACAGCACTTGCAAATTGCTTATCCAACAGTGTCGATAAGTGGGCAATGGCTTCACTCTCAATTGTTATTGTTTTTTTGGCAGTAGCCAATATGGCTTTATAATCACTCAATATGGTTCTGAAATTATGTGTCTACAATTATAGAAATTAACTTTTTATGTAAACAGATTTTAAAAGAATGTATTATATTTAAGAAAACAAAATTACACAAACTTATTATATAGAAGATTCTAAACTGCAAACAATATAATTTATCATTTTTACCTGCCTGATAATTAAAAAAAATCTTAATTTAAATACGAGGTCTTGGACAATATCGGACCCAACATAGTAAATTTTCGATGATTTTGAATGAAATTGAACTACATGCTGCGCTAAAAAAATATTTTGGATTTTCCAAATTTAAAGGCCTGCAGGAAGGTGTCATAAAAAATGTGATTGAAAACAAAAACACCTTTGTAATTATGCCTACAGGGGGTGGTAAATCTCTTTGTTATCAACTTCCTGCACTGATTAAAGAAGGTACCGCGATAGTGGTATCTCCGTTGATAGCACTTATGAAAAATCAGGTGGATGCCATCCGGGGCGTTTCAGCGCATCATGGAGTTGCTCATGTTCTCAACTCTTCATTGACCAAAACTCAGGTAAAGGAGGTCAAACAGGATATTTTAGACGGTATTACAAAATTGCTTTATGTGGCACCGGAATCCCTTACAAAGGAGGAGTATGTACAATTTTTGCAATCTGTTCCGCTGTCATTTGTTGCAGTTGACGAGGCGCATTGTATTTCAGAATGGGGGCACGACTTCCGGCCGGAATACAGGAATCTAAGATCTATCATTAACAGACTGGGTGATGACATACCTATTATTGGTTTAACCGCTACCGCCACTCCTAAAGTCCAGGAAGATATCATTAAGAACCTTGCGATAACCGATGCAAAGGTTTTTAAGGCATCTTTTAACAGGCCAAACTTGTTTTATGAAGTAAGGCCTAAGACAAAAAATGTGGATGCAGATATTATTCGTTTTGTCAAGAAAAATAGCGGAAAATCAGGGATAATTTATTGTTTAAGCAGAAAAAGAGTAGAAGAACTGGCTCAGGTATTGCAGGTAAACGGGGTGAGCGCTGTGCCGTATCACGCGGGTTTTGATGCCAAGACACGTTCTAAATATCAGGATATGTTTCTAATGGAGGATGTGGATGTTGTAATAGCTACAATTGCTTTTGGGATGGGGATAGATAAGCCGGATGTGCGATATGTTATCCACCATGACATTCCTAAGAGCATTGAAAGTTATTACCAGGAAACCGGACGTGCGGGCCGGGATGGGGGAGAAGGTCATTGTCTTGCATTTTACTCCTATAAAGACGTGGAAAAGTTAGAGAAATTCATGTCGGGCAAACCCGTAGCAGAGCAGGAAATTGGCAATGCACTTCTTCAGGAAATTGTGGCCTATGCAGAAACTTCTATGTCCAGAAGAAAATTCATGCTTCATTATTTCGGTGAAGAATTTGATGAGGTGAATGGAGATGGGGCAAATATGGACGATAACACCAAAAATCCCAAGAAAAAGGAAGAGGCAAAGGAGAATGTTGCCAAGTTAATCAAGGTAGTAAAAGGTACAAAGGAAAAGTTTAAGGCTAAGGAAATTGTGCATGCACTTATTGGATCCACCAATGCACTTATAGCTTCTCATAAAACTGATGAAAAACCTTTTTTTGGTATTGGAGCTGACAAAGACAAAGGGTATTGGATGGCATTAATCAGGCAGGTTCTTGTAGCCGGGTTGTTAAAAAAGGAAATAGAGCAGTACGGTATTTTACATGTTACCAAGGCCGGATCTTCTTTTCTTGAGAACCCTTCTTCTTTCATGATGACAAAGGATCATGTATATAATGAAGAAAATGACCAGGCCATCATAACCGCGGCTAAAAGTGCGGGAGGCGCTGCCGATGAAAATTTATTGCGCTTGCTCAAAGACCTCAGGAAGCGCGAGGCTAAGAAATTGGATATACCTCCATTTGTCATCTTCCAGGATCCCTCACTCGATGATATGGCACTAAAATACCCGATTTCCATGGAGGAATTGGTTAACATTCATGGTGTTGGTGAGGGTAAGGCAAAAAAATATGGAAACCCCTTTTTGGCACTTATTAAGACATATGTAGAAGAAAATGAAATAATTCGACCGGATGACCTTATAGTGAAGAGTACAGGGGCTAATTCTGCTCTTAAGTTGTACATTATTCAGAATGTGGATAGAAAGTTACCATTGGATGACATAGCCTCTGCCAAAGGACTTGAATTGGCAGAATTAGTCAAAGAAATGGAACAAATAGTTTATAGTGGCACCAAATTGAATATTGGTTATTGGATAGACGAGATACTGGATGAAGATCAACAGGGTGAAATTCACGATTATTTTTTGGAGGCCGAAACAGATAATATTGAAGAAGCACAAAAGGAGTTTGACGGGGAATATGAAGATGAGGAATTAAGACTGTACCGGCTTAAATTTATGAGTGAAGTTGCCAATTAATCAAAATTTTCATAGGATTTAACTATATAAGAAGACCCTCATATAGAGGGTCATTTTTTCAAGCATGCTAAAGTAACTACTATTTTTAAAGAAGTTCACTGGTAAAATAAGCAGCTATTATCCCAAAATAAATAATCCCCAATACGAGATATATCAATGCCAGCACCATGCCAACATAGGATAAAATCCGGCCGGTCCTTACACTTTCATAGCCCGAATAATTTTCCGGATGTTCCCGGTAAAGCCTTTCCGCTTTATTGGCATTACTTAAGCCAACAATACTAAATATAATTGCAAAAGGGCCGCAACAGGTAAAGGCGCCTATGATGGAAATTATTCCCATGGTTAGGGCATTACTTGCTCCGGGCAGGGGTTGTTGATTCATAATTAATTTATTTGTCGGAGATTCATTCCTCCCATTGTTCAGTCATTTCCTTTACCTGTTCCATATAGGCATCCCAACCACCCATTTTATTTATTTGATAGACGGACAGTGAAAACCAAATGACCCCCAGGGCCATCCCAATGATCGCCAATATTTTAGCAGTTTTGAGCTGGCTGTAATTGGAATACAATTCCGGATTTTCTTTGTATTTATTTTCATCCTTATATACAAGAATAAAAGCAATGCCGGCTACAATTGTAGCAGGAAGGCCACCAAAACAGCAGCATAAATATGATAGTATGGCCAGTACAATGGCAATAGTTACATTGGGTAATTTTTGTTGTTCCATGGAGTATAGGTTTAATTAGAAAAATTTTAAAATATAGTTGATCAATATTGTCGCAACACTTGCTATCATTAGGAATATGCTAATCTTATTTGCGTATTTTATAGTTATAATATTATCCAATATCAGAAAACCCATAAGTGCAATTAATGGATATATTGCCGGATACATTTTGAATGCCTCAATAAGCTCTCCATTAAAAAGTAATACAACGGCCCTTTGAATACCACAGCCGGTGCATTCCATGCCCAAAAGCTGCTTATTCAAACAGGGAAGTAAATAATCTTCATTAATAAAAAGCGGTACAAATGAAGCGATTTTCATTTTAAACATTTAAGCAAGTGAAAAATACTATTAATTTTGAGGAATGAAAACAAATCCAATCATTTATTTACTGCTCATTATTGCGGGTGCAATAATTATGGCAACCGGGGATCAATGGGTTCAGAAAGAGTATGCCATGAGTATAGGTATAATTTTATTGATGTTTGGAATTTACAAATCTTCTAAATTCTGGACTAAAACTGATGGGCAAAATAAGGAGAAATAATTATGAGAAGTTTTGTAGAAGGGGAACTGGTTGAGGTTATAGATGATAATATTACAGGGATAATTATAGCAATTTCGAATGATTTAATAAAAATACGTACTCAGGATGGGTTTGAGATGGATTTTTCAGCATCTGAATTGATGCATCTGGAAGGCTTGAATCCCATACGGGTAAGTAACGCTGAAGTTGCAACAGCAAAGGTAGACAAGGAGCAACCAGGAAAGCCGAAAATCAGGAAAGTTAGTATTAAAGATCGCAATGCCCCAAAAATGGAAGTTGATCTACATATTCATCAACTTGTTCCCTATTCAAAAGGAATGTCCAATTATGATATGTTGAATATTCAATTGGAAACAGCCAAAAGACAGTTGGAATTTGCTATGCAAAAGAGGATACAAAAAGTGGTGTTTATTCATGGCGTTGGTGCCGGTGTACTAAAAGAAGAACTGAATTATTTGTTTAAACGGTACGAAAATGTAAAATACTATGATGCAGATTATCAAAAATATGGCTTGGGCGCAACAGAAGTGTTTATTTATCTGAACCCTTGAATGGATTATTCTTTGGTGGTAACAGTTCCGAAATCGTTAATTCTAAGGTCCGTTATCCGCTGACCTTGTGAGTTTACAAGTGAAATACCACTTAATTCAATTCGGTGCTCATAGATGGTGGTATCGTTGGCACTTTGTACCGTAGTAATATACACCTCTCCCCCTTCAGCTTGGTACTCTTCTGTAACGGTTGGTGAAATTGGAGGGACGGCATCACAAAAATATTTTTTTGAGATATCATCAGTAAAAGACCTGTATACTATTTGAGATTCTCCGGGTACAGCACTTTTTATGGTATCATTAGAAACTTCATTCTTTAAAAGCCCGCTTTTCAGGGTAAGAATCAATGCTTCGGTGGTTTTTAGTTTAAAAAAGAGCGTGCTGTTAGTGGTTGTGGCAGATTCACAGAATGTGATACTCGTATCGTTAAAATCTATCGTTTCAATGATTAGATCCCCGTCACCGCATGAGTTAAGGAAACACAAAATAAAAATGAATAGTACTCTGTTCATGCTTCAAATTTACATGAAATAAAAGCTATTATCCTAGCGCATTGAACTGATTTTATGAAGAGTTTAAGTTTATTTCGATTATTTTTGGCCTTGTATCCCAATCCTAAGATTATTCATGCAAAAGATCTATTTTGATAATGCAGCTACAACCCCTGTTCGGGCGGAAGTAATTGCAAAAATGCAGGATGCCCTTGCCAACTGTTTTGGTAACCCTTCTTCCACCCACGGATTTGGAAGAAGTGCTAAAACAGAAATTGAGCAGGCAAGAAAAATAATTGCCAAATATTTAAACGCCCAGCCTTCTGAGATTGTTTTCACTTCAGGAGGAACCGAAGCAGATAATATGATACTAAGAAGTGCGGTCAGGGATCTGGGAATACAAACCATTATAACTTCGAAAATTGAGCATCATGCAGTATTGCATACTGCAGATGCCCTGCAAAAAGAATTTGGTATCCATTTGGAGTTTGTTGATCTGGATAAATTTGGGAATCCAGACCTACAGCATCTGGAACAGTTATTAGAGGCAGATGAATCAAAAAAATTAGTCAGTTTAATGCATGTCAACAATGAAATCGGAAATATTTTAGATATTCATAAAATTGCTGTGATCTGCAAGTCTAAGGGTGCTCTTCTCCATTCTGATACGGTACAGTCCATTGGTCATTTCCATTGGGACGTGCAATTCACTCCTATTGATTTCATGGTAGCTGCAGCTCATAAATTTCACGGCCCAAAAGGAGTTGGGTTTGCTTTTATAAGGAAAAACACCAAATTGGAACCTCTTATTCTGGGTGGTTCGCAAGAACGCGGTTACCGGGCCGGTACGGAAGCATTGCACAATATTGTTGGGTTAAAGGAAGCCTTCGTTGCTGCCTATGATAATCTGGAACAGGAAAAACAATATATTTCGGATTTGAAAGAATATTTTATTGAAAATATAAAAGTCGCTATCCCTGGGATTGTATTTAACGGATATTCAGGAAATTTGGAAAGGAGTACCTATACCCTGGTGAATGTATGTCTGCCTTTTAGCGAAGAGAAATCGCAAATGCTATTATTTCATCTGGATATTAAAGGGATTGCCTGCTCCAGGGGCAGTGCCTGCCAATCTGGTGCAAATGCCGGATCGCATGTGCTTGCTGAGATTTTGTCGGTAGAAGAACTGCAAAAGCCTTCTGTCAGATTTTCGTTTTCAAAATATAACACCCGCCAGGAAGTCGATTATGTTATTAGTGTGTTAAAAGAGTTTAATCAGACTTAGGATTTTTTTTCGGCTTTAACCGCTCCTGGTCATAAGGAAATTTGCGAACCAGTTTTTTCATCATTTTATCGATCAGATCAGCTGTGTTTTTCCCTGATTTCTTGTTGATTTCATTCTCGTATTTCCATAGCAATTTTCCTGTTTTTCCATCACTTATTTTAATGCCGATGCTACCGTAATTTGAATCACCAAGGATATAGTCCATAAAGCTAAACTCCTCAGGAATCCCTTCCGAAAGAAGGATATTTATGTTAAGATTTCCACTGATAAGAGCATCAACCTGCAGTATTTTAGAAAGTTCTTCTATGGTATACGTATCTATATTATTGTAAGTGACATTATTTTGGGCCAGAATGGCATTGGTGTTTTGAATATTTTGAAAATCAACACTGAATTTCTTCTTTTTATTTCCGAGACCGAAATAAGTATCCAGGGCATCCTGAAATGCGTAACCTTCTTTTTCTTCCAGTTTCCGAGATTCGACTTTTGTAACATTTTCCTCCAATTCAAGGTGAGTAAAAAAAGGTATAATAGCTACAATATGATGATCTTCACTGAGGATATCAAATTTGCTGCTTTCGTATACATTTTTTTGAGCATTAAGCGAGGTACAAAATGCCACAAGGGTAATAATTAATAATTTTTTCATTCTAAAGTAACTAAAAACGCATACTTAATTTTAGGTTTAGCACACGGGATGTCATATAATTGGGAACTGCAAACTCCAGCTTGCTGTCCACATCTCTAACCCATGTGTTGGTTATGGAATTTTGATTGTTAAATAAGTTGTAAATCTCAAATCCAGCATTTAACTCTTCAAAACCATGTAACCAATGACCTTTTGGGTATTGTTTATTTATTTCTACAAAAGTATAGGAAATACCCAAATCTGCACGTTTATAATCTCTTAATCTATTCTGAAAGTTATAAGGATCGGCATAACTTGGCGAACCGCCGGGCACTCCTGTGTTGTATACAAGATTCAGGTACATCCTTAAACTTGGTATGGCAGGGATATAATCCTGCCAAAGAACACCAATTTGAAACCTTTGATCGGTGGGCCTCGAAATGTATCCCCTGTTATCAATGTTTTCTTCCGTTTTAAGGAAACCTAAACTTACCCAGGATTGGGTTCCGGGAACGAATGCACCATTCATTCTCATATCAAAACCATAAGCATATGCCTTTGCATTATTGGCCGCGGCATATCTAATTCTGACATCATCCAGGGTGTAAGGATTTACATTGGTCAGTTTCTTGTAATACGCCTCGCTTACCAGTTTAAAAGGCCGGTTCCAAAGTTCAAAACTATATTCATTTCCAAGTACAAAATGTGTAGATTTTTGCGCCTTTACATCCGTTTGTATTGAACCCGTGGGATCCCGTAATTCTCTATAAAATGGAGGCTGCTGATAGATGCCTGCGGCAACTCTGAATAACATGTCTATTTTCCATGAGGGTTTAACGGCGAACTGCCCTCTTGGACTCAAAATAATCTGTGAATTACTGGGAACTCCTTCGCCACTAACGGTCCAGTACTGAGCTCTGAGGCCAAGGTTATAATATATGTTATAAGTGTTCCAATTCGTTCTTCTGCCATATTGAAGAAATCCTGAAAAACGGTTGGTTTTAACAAAATTCAGTGCGGAAACGGAGGTGTATGGTACAATGGGTGCAAAAAAGGATTCCTGGGGCTGGTTGTTTATAAACTCATTAGAGGGAGGCCTTACGGAAAAACCCAAGGAGTCCAGGAATTCAGATTCACGAATTTGATCGCGAAAGTCCTCATAGGTATATTTAATTCCCCATTCCAAAGACGCCTTGTTTTTATTGAGGGTACCTTTGTGAGCTACATTTACAATTAGCGCATCCAGATCGTTTCTGGCCCTGTTAAACTGGGTTCCTATTCCCCTTGTGGAAGTCACTTCACCAAGGTTATTGCTGCCGAGATCTGTATCAATTTCCCCTAACTCATATTGTGAAATGACATCGGAATATTCTTCTTCTGTGGTATGGTATACAGAGCTTATAAAGTTCAGAGAAACATTTTCATTTAAGATATAATCCGCTTTTAGTGCCCCTAGGCTGGTTTTATAAGTATTATCCTCTTCGCCCTGATAATAAACCACGAGGGCTTTGGGATCCGTAATGGTTCCAAAATTGGTCTGTCTTGAAAAGGGTACATTTTTATACTCATTAATGGAAAGGTTACCTAAAAAGCTAAGGTTAAAATTTCCAGAGAAATGATAAGTCAGATAGGTTTGTACATCTGCAAATGCAGGTGTAAAATTGGCATTGGTTTGCTGACTATTTACAAGAAGACTATTATCTCTGTAGCGGACACCGGTTACACTGGAGAAATTTCTATTTTTGGATATAGTTTCAAGAGTAATTCCTCCCCCAAGAAGGCTGGCGTCTATATTAAGAGCAAATTCTGATGGATTTTTATAGGTAATATCCAGTACAGAAGAAAGCTTATCACCATAGTGTGCCTGAAATCCGCCTGAAGAAAACTCCAGATTTTGCACCATATCACTATTTACAAAACTTAATCCCTCTTGCTGGCCGGAACGAACAAGGAATGGGCGGTACACTTCAATACCATTTATATAAACCAGATTTTCATCGTAATTCCCCCCTCTTACAAAATACTGCGTACTAAGTTCATTATTGGAAGAAACTCCTGGCAGTAGTTTTAATACATTTTCTACTCCTGCATTGGCACCCGGAATTTTTCTCACAAGCTGAGCTGAGATAGTAGTGATGCCCTCAGCGCTTTTTTCACCGGTTGCAGTTACTTCAACACCATCTACCTGAATGATGTCAGTTTTCATTACAGGATTGAATTCAAAAGTCTCATTTGTCGTCAGGATTAGTTTTTCAAGGATTACATTTTTATGACCCAAATGAGAGAAAGTGACCGTTATTTCCTCATCAGCTATAACTTCTAATAAATAAAACCCGGTTGAATCTGAATAGGTGCCATTGCCCTTGGTTGTAATATTTACATTGGATAAGGGTTCATCATTTACGCCCAGGACAACCCCGGTAATTGAAGCTTTTTGCCCTCTCAAAAAACTGATTGTGCTAAAAAGAATAAAAAGTAATAAGAGTTTAGAACACCTCAAAAGTTTATTTTCTGTAAAAATTACAAGTAAAAGTATTTGAATTACCTACATTATCTGTAACGATTACTTCAAGTTCACATTGCGTTTGATCAAGAATATTGTCATCAAAATTATAAGTCAGTGTTTTTGTTTTGGGCTCGTATTCCATCAATATCCAGACCCCATTTAATGTAGCAGAATAGGTGTCGATCCCACTGAGGTCATCAGAAATTATCAGACTGAGATAGCGATAGTTATTCAGCCATTGTTTTTCCTTAAAATTTTTGGTTCTTATTTTGGGTGGAATCGTATCCTGAACCAGTGTATATGTCCCCAGGCTTCTGGTTCTGGTAGTAAAAGTTGACTCCCTTTTAAAAGTGGTCATATAGTCAGGGGATTCTTTTTTATCGAGTCGGGCTATAAACATTTTTTTTTGGTCCTCCAATGAGTATTGTGACACATCAAAAGTTATTGTAAAGTTCTTATGTGCGGGTACTGTGTTATTATGGATCACCACTGTATCAGTGCCTTTTTGCAGGTTCATATAAAAATTTTCGTAAAAAGTATTTGCCGGAAAATATACTTTCGCTATACCCAGATCATAATTATTAGGTTGTTTGGCTATAATAAAGTAATCCGTCTTCGCTTCTTCCTTAATTGTCAGTGGTTCTTGTCTCTTACCTTCTACTGGAATCACCAATTTTACCGTATTATTCTCCAGATCCTTAATTAAAATTTCCACATTGTAAAAAAGGCCATCTTCCACAATAATTTTGCCTTCATTATAAATTTGCTTATAGATATCAAGTAGATTACCCGGTGCAATAAAGCAGCGTTGTATACGCTGACTATATTTTCCAAAATGATCATAATCGATTAAGGCGTTGATATAACGTGTTTCGCTAAATGAGAACGATTCAAAATCATAATCGGTGTAAATTTTTCCATTCACTATTTGCTGAACAGAATAGATTCCGTTCCTATTAGCTGCCAGGTCTTGCCTGTCATAGCAGACAATTCCAAAACCTATTGTTCCGGAGGCAAATACCTTATCTGCCAGATAAGATCCATCCTTTTGTTTGTTGAATTTGATTTGAATTTTATCATTACTTCTATTTACCTGTGCGTCTACAGATAAAGGATAGGCAAACAAACTCTCTAAGGTTGGATTTGTGGCATCCCTAACCTCAAGGCCATAAAGAAGGGGGTTAGTCGGTTTTTCCGACAGACTATTTCTTATTTCAAAATGCAGATGTGGTCCGGAGGATCCTCCTGTGTTGCCGCTATAGGCAATAAGCTGATTTTTTTGGACCTTAATATCCCCATAATCAGGAAATATTTCTACTTCATAAGACTTTTTTTCATATTGAATTTTTTTGATGAAGGCTTCAATTTCCGGAGAAAATTTTTGAAGATGCCCATAAACCGAAGTATATCCGTTGGGGTGAGCAATATATATCACTTTCCCGTATCCCCAAAGGCCTACTTTTATTCTTGTTACCGTGCCATTTCCTATAGCATACACTGGTAATCCCTCTCGCTGTTGGGTTTTAATGTCTATGCCCGAATGAAAATGATTTGATCGCAACTCGCCAAAAGTTCCGGCTAAAACTAAAGGGATATCCAAAGGTGATCTAAAAGTATCCAAAGGGTACTTTTCCTGTCCTATTATACTAAGAACAGAAAGTAGAAAGAGGCCAAAAAAAGGTATTCTCATAAGTGCAAAGTTGATGCGAATTTAATTAATACGATTTAAACATGGAAAAAAGCTCCGTTAACTGCAATAATTTTCTTTATTATTTATTTCAATCTCGGGGAAGGCCCTTATCAAAGGAATTAAAGTGTTACTTTAAGAATAATTGCAAAAACTATTGCGAAGTCGTTGGATGTGTGTTAACTTTGTGTAAAACGTATTGTAATTTGCATATGAGCGAATTGGTTGAAATCGTTGATTCCTTAGAAAATAAAATTAGCAAGCTTCTTCACAAAATAGAATTGCTGAATCAGGCTAAAACACGGTTGGAACAGGAAATTGTTACACTGAGAAATGAGGATGAAACAATGAGAAATACCATTTTGGAATGGGAAGAAAGATATAATTCCCTCAAGCTCGCAAATTCAATGCTGGGCAGTGATAAAAATAAAACTGAAGCAAAGCTCAAAATAAATACATTGATTAGGGAGTTAGATTATTGTATAGTTCAACTTTCGGAGTAGTGTGAACAAGAAATATGGGAGAGAAGCTGAAAATAAAGCTCTCTATCGCTGATAGGGTATATCCTTTGACCATTGACCCAAGTCAGGAAGAAGGATTGAGAAAGGCTGCAAAGAATATAGAACAGCTTGCTAAGAAATTTGAGCAAAATTATGCCGTTAGAGACAAACAGGATGTATTGGCCATGTGTGCCTTACAGTTTGCCTCGAAGATTGAACAAAGAGGCATAGATAATTCGGAGAGTACCAAAGAAGTAACAGAGCGCCTAAGGGCGTTGGATCAGTTGGTAAACTCCAAGCTAAGTGTAAAATAAGTTCTTTAACATAATACAAAGTTACTGCCCACATTGGTATTTAATTTTTGACGAACTCAACACTAATTTGTTTGAAAAGGGTGAGTTTAAGTTGTAAAAGCAAGCCTTCTTGTAAAGGATCCTTGATCAACTTGTTAGCCCTAAACCTGTTTATTGGAGTTTGTACAGAACTTCACCGATGTGGGTTTTTTTTGTTTAAAATTGGTTTTATAAATCATTTTCAGGTCCTGTTCTCGATTTGTTTTATACCCCCGGGGGTCTAAATCAGTTTAAGCTTACAAGGCATATTACTTATTAAAGTCAGTATGAATATATGAATACCGTATTCATACCTGAATAAGAGGCGGGATAGTATTAATTATTAAAATAAATTATGGAAATTACAACAATTGCAATAGCATTGGTTGGTTTGGTCATAGGATTTATTATTGCAAAGGTTTTAGAGAAGGGAAAAGCATCCAGAACCGTTGCAAGTGCAAAGAAAGAAGCATCTTCTATCCTAAAAACAGCCAATATGGAGGGCGAGAATATTAAGAAAGACAAGATTTTCCAGGCCAAGGAAAAGTTTTTGGAACTAAAAGCAGAACATGAGAAAGTAATCATTAATAAAGAAAAAAAGATAGCAGAGTCTGAGAAGCGTACCCGTGATAAGGAATCGCAGATTAGCGGGGAGCTTGCCAAGAATAAAAAACTGAATGAGCAATATGAAGTAAAACTTAAAGATCTCACGCACAAATCGGAACTATATGATAAAAAGCATTCTGAACTTGAAAAACTTCATAAAAGTCAGGTCCAGCAGTTAGAAGTTATTTCGGGATTATCTGCCGAGGATGCAAAGGAGCAGCTCATTGAGTCTTTAAAGGAAACTGCTAAAACAGATGCTATGGCATATTTTCAGTCTACAATTGAAGACGCAAAACTTACTGCTCAGCAGGAAGCAAAGAAAATCGTCATTAATACCATTCAGCGCATTGGCACGGAGGAAGCTGTAGAGAATTGTGTATCTGTTTTTAACCTGGAATCTGATGATGTTAAGGGACGTATTATTGGCAGGGAGGGACGAAATATAAGGGCCCTCGAAGCTGCTACAGGAGTCGAAATTATCGTTGATGATACCCCTGAGGCTATAATTCTTTCCTGTTTTGATTCTGTCCGCAGAGAGGTGGCCCGACTGTCCTTACATAAGCTGGTTACCGATGGAAGAATTCATCCTGCAAGGATTGAAGAGGTTGTACAAAAAACTGAGAAGCAAATAGAACAGGAAATTGTTGAGGTTGGAAAACGTACTGTTATTGATTTGGGAGTTCATGGGTTGCATCCCGAATTGATTAAAGCGGTAGGCAGAATGAAATATAGATCTTCATACGGTCAGAATTTATTACAACACTCCAGAGAAGTAGCAAAACTTTGCGGGGTAATGGCCGCGGAATTAGGTTTAAATGCAAAATTAGCTAAACGGGCAGGTTTGTTACACGACATAGGGAAAGTGCCAAATACCGAAGCAGAGGTAGAGACACCGCACGCTATTTTAGGAATGCAATGGGCAGAGAAATACGGGGAAAAACCAGATGTTTGCAATGCTATTGGTGCGCATCACGATGAAATAGAAATGAAGACTTTAATATCACCTATTGTACAAGTTTGTGATGCCATTAGCGGCGCCCGACCGGGAGCAAGAAGACAAGTGCTGGATTCTTACATTCAAAGGCTAAAAGACCTTGAAGATATTGCCTTTGCTTTTGGAGGTGTTCAAAAGGCCTATGCTATTCAGGCCGGAAGAGAATTGCGGGTTATTGTTGAAAGTGAAAAAGTAAGTGATGAGAAGGCAGCACAGCTTTCGTTTGAAATCTCACAGAAAATACAAACCGATATGACTTATCCGGGTCAGGTAAAGGTTACTGTAATACGTGAAACACGTTCAGTTAATGTGGCTAAATAATAAGCAATTCCCATTAAATTTTAAAAACGAGCTTCTGGCTCGTTTTTTTTTGCATAGAGTGTTGCCGGGTCCTACATGAAATTCTCTTATCCGGGTAATTATTTCAATCAACAACAAATTTCAATCCGGCAGTAATAATACCCGCCGTTAAACCCGTATTTCTTTCGTAATAATTATATCTTAAATCAATACTTTTCAAACCGATTTTTATTTTGTGTTGTTTCATAATAATGTTGGTGTAATTTATTCCGAAACCAAATTGATTTGCATTGTATTCAGATAAGTCATAGTCTGAAGTATAGAATTGGGTAGTGGAAAGATGTCCTTCATATGGGGCAAAATAATCTGCAGCTTTCTGGTTGTAAAAGCGATAGGAAGGATACAAAGTGAATTTTTCCGCAATTTTTACAGGGAGTTCAATATTAAGCGTATTGGAACTGATTCCCCAATCATCAAAATAGTATCTGTAATAAGAACGAACTACAAGATACTCATTGATAAAAAAGTTAAGTCGGCCACCCAGTGCAACTTTAAACCTGGAATCCGGCAAACGTTCTATGTCATCTGCCAGATGAAAGCTATCAATAAATGAGTCTGCCACATCACTAAAGTAAACCCGCTGAAAAGGTGTAGAAAGTAAACCTTGCTGTAAGACAAAATCAGCCATCAAAGCCCCCTGGATGTTTTTAGAAAGGATCTGGGATAATACAGTACCTAAGGAATAAGAGTTGCGATTTACATCCTGTAAAACAGTAAAGGATGGGTTGTAATCGGGATTTCCGGTGACGGTATTTTCTAAAAATAAAAAATCATTTAAACCCCTTCCACCAGGAGCAAAAGGTCGAAGTTCATAGGGGTAAATGGCCTTCCATTTATCCAGGAATATATTTACGTTAATTCCAAGTTCTGTATTTTTCTCATTGAACAACCTGGTATAGCTGCCTCCAAAACCAAGAGAGGTATAATCGTACTCGGCTGAAAAGGAAAGTTTTGCACCCCAGACAGAGTTTCGATCATCCGAACTATGGCTATAATTTCCTGTAACATTAAACCAGGTATCACTGCTTGAAGCACCGGAGGAGGCAACAAACGGATCCGCCAGGCCATCATCAAATGGGTTGATGTTACTGGAAGAGGCAGAAGTATAAGCCGAAATACCGGCATCCAGTGTAAGAACATCGTCATCATTTAAGGGAACTGCAATTACCAGGGTTCCTGTGATATCGGTCAATTCTTCGGTGCCAAGACCTCCTGTTACTGCTCCATTATTACCATCCTGGGAATAGTAACTGCTTAACAGGTCTATTTCGGCGGTTTCCAAAACCCTTTTTTTATAGCCCTCGTCATTTTGTCCGGGATTCTGAGCCTGACAAATACCAAAGACCAGGAAAAGACCAATAAAAAGTATAAGTTCTTGTCTTGACATAATTTTTCTAAAAAAATGCAGCAAGATGAATTATTCTCCCGAACAAATTAATTGCAACCACAACCACCTCCTGTTTTACCACCGTTAGCACCAACGGCTCCTTCCCTGTAGGAATGAAAGATTGTAATATTTCTGTCACACAATTTTTCCGATAACTCCATATCAGGATCATTGATATTTACCTTCTCATATCCCTTAACAGCCACACAACTGTTTAAAATTATAGGGATGCATGTTGCTAAAACAATTTTCTTGATCATATCCTGTCTATTTCTATATTATCAGACGTAAATACCTTCCCCTTTTCGTCGATAATTACGCACTCAACTTTCGGTAATTGATTAATTCTGTTTAATCCTGTTTCAATGCCCATTACAAATACAGATGTTGCCAGGGCATCTGCCAATTCTGCTTTTGGAGCAAATACGGTTACGCTTAAAATACCGGTAGCGGGATAGCCTGTTCTTGGGTCAATAATGTGGGCATAACGTGTACCGTTAAATTGCACAAATTTTTCATAATTACCGGAAGTTACCACAGCACCATTAGTAATTGGTAAAATGGCAGCTGCCTTGTTTTTATTTAATGGATTAGTAATGGCTATGGTCCATTCCTTTCCATTTGCTTGTCTGCCCCACGTATTCATATCTCCTGAGGCATTAATAATACCGGCCTTTACGTTGTTTTTGATTAATAAGTCCTTTGCCTGATCCGCTGCATATCCCTTACCTATGGCTCCGAATCCTATTTTCATTCCTTTTTCCTTAAGAAAAACCGATATATTCTCCGGATCCAGTATAATATTTCGGAATCCCACTTTGGAAACGGATGACTTAATCTCTTCGTTTGAAGGCATTTTTTTCATGCTCCCATCAAATTTCCAGACTTTGTCCATGGATGCATAGCTGATATCAAAAGCACCATCAGTTAACCTGGATAGTCCAATAGCCCTTTCTATTAATCCATATAATTCCTCGCTAACTCTAACGGGCTTTATTCCAGCATTGGCGTTAATCTTGGAAGTTTCAGAATTAGAATCCCAGGAAGAAATGAGTTTTTCAATTCTTGAAATCTCTTTTATCGCGAGGTCTATATCCCTGTTGGCTTCTGTGGAATCATTGGCGACAACAGTAATTTGAAATCCACTTCCCATTAGTATTAGGCTCCTGTGGTAGGACTGTTGTGCCCATAAAGGAACTGTTAAAAATATAAGAACAAAAAAGGCGCAAATTTGTCTCTCCATTTACCCAGAAAATGATTCCAACAGACTTATATATTCTTTTACCGATATTTTTTTATATCCTGTTTGCCCCAAAACATTGCCATCTTTATCCAGTACAACAACTAATGGAAAGTATCCGTTCGAATTATAGGTTTCAGCTAATTGCTGATTCTTTTTCTGCTGCTCTGCCGGGAGCATATTTTGCTTTTTACGCGGGAAATCTGCCAGTAACATAATATAGTGATTAGCAGAATAATTTTTGAATTCTTCAGAACTCCAAATTAGTTGATCAAGTTTTATGCAAGGTGCACACCAATCTGAACCCTGAAACACTAAAATGATTGGCTTATTACCCGTTTTAGCCATTTCTTTGGCTTTATCAAAATCAGTCTGCCAATTCTGTGCAAACAGTGTTCCGGACGCGAGGAAGACCGCTAACAATACCATTTTTGTGTTCATATGAAACGCTAACGCCGGTTTTAAATATTTCGTATTCGTTTTACAGGAATTTGATCATGTTTTATCAAACTTATGAAGAATTAACCAGAATTATTTATCTAACGGAATTACAAGGCATGTCTATTGGATACTAAAAAATGTTAAATTTGGTATGTTTCTTTAATAATATTCAATAAATCATCGGTTTCTATTACTGTGGCAAATTCATTGTGTAAACTGGCTAATTCAACTTCATGAATTATTTCCGCTGTGTATTTGGTCCCGTCACTGCCTACTTTATCAAAAGTGGCTGTAGCGTCTGAAACTACAAATGTCTCATATCCCAAATTCCCTGCCATTCTTGCACTGCTCGATACACAATGATCTGTGGTAAGTCCGGCTATGATCACATTTTTAATTCCCAGTTTATCCAACTGTTGTTTTAGATCTGTGCCCATAAAAGCACTGTTGACCTGTTTTTCAATAATTGTTTCATCAGGGATGGGTTTTACAATATCCTTGAATTCATTACCATAGAGACCTTTGACAAGTCTGGAATTTGGATTTGTTGAATTATGCTTAATATGATAAACAGGAAAATTATGATCTCTCCAATAGTTAAGAATTTTTCTGGCGTTTACTTCGGCCTGAGGATTATTTCTGTGGCCACCATAGTATTCAATATCATCCAGACCTTTCTGAATATCTATAAGAAGTAATGCCGGTTTACGGTCAGAATTCATAGTTCTTTGTAATATTTGACAGAAATACTATTCAATTTTATAAAGAAGAGGATTGAATGCTTTAGAGGCAACCACCACTTTATCTCCAATGCTCAGGGTTTGTATTTCGGATTTCTCTGCAATTACTTTAACTACATTATTTTGAATCAAAACAGAAACAATAATGACAACATCCTGCGGCTCAATCTTTAATATTTCCCCAATAAATTTAAACTTACCACTTATATTTTGGTTGGAAAAGATCTCACTTGGATTACCTTGTCGTGTAATTTTTCCCTGTTCAAGCACAATAACCCGATCAGATAGTTTCAGTATTTCACCAATATCATGACTAACCAAAACAGTGGTAAGGCCATATTCATGATGAATTTTTGCTATATAATCCTGCAGTTTCAGGCGAATTTTATAATCCAGGGCGGCAAGCGGTTCATCTAATAAGAGTATATCCGGTGTACGGACCAGGGCTCTCGCCAGGGCCACCCTTTGTTGCTGTCCCCCGGAAAGTGTCTGAGGTTTTCTGTTTTTCAGTTCACCAAGTTCCATCATCTCTATTAGATCTGTGATCACTTTTTTATCCTGCAAGTTGTCTGTTGCAAACTCCAGATTTTGTAATACTGTCATATTTGGAAATAAGGCATAATCTTGAAAAACATAGCCTAAATTCCTTTTTTGGGGTGGTAAAAAGATTTTATTTTTTGTGTCAACCCAGGTATTGTTCTCAATTGTTATTTCACCCTTATCCGGTTTTAATAATCCGGCAAGGATCCGCAATGTGGACGTTTTTCCGGCTCCCGATTCTCCATATAGTGTCACCAATTCCCCTTTTTCAATTTCGCAATTAATATGCAGGTTCATGTTCCCGTCATGGGCACTTAAATTTTTATGAATATCAATTTTAATCATTTCCAAAAGCGCTTTAGATACCCCCCATTTACCAAATAAACCATCAATAGGATGCAAAATGTGATGATAAATAATACCGTGGCATAGAAATTAGCCGCTCCATAATTCATAGCTTCTACTTCATCATATATGGCAATTGACGCGACTTTGGTTTTGCCGGGAATACTGCCTCCTATCATCAATACAACACCAAATTCGCCTACTGTATGAGCAAAAGCAAGCACAATTCCGGTAAGCACAGAAGTTTTACAATTAGGGAGGAGCACTTTGAGAAGTGTGGTCCATTTTGATTTTCCCATAACCTGGGAGGCTTCCGTGAGAGAATGAGGCAATGTGCTGAGTCCCGATTGAATAGGGTGAACCATAAATGGAAGGCTATAAATTATTGAAGCGAGTACCAGTCCGCCAAATGAGAATACCAGTTTCAGGCCAAGCCATTCATTTATCCAGCTCCCAAAAGCATTCCCCGGGCTAAAGGCTACAAGGAAATAAAAACCGAGCACAGTTGGAGGCAATACCAGGGGCATACTAATTAGTGTTTCTATAAATGGTTTGGATCTGGACTTTGTATTAACCAGCCAATATGCCATTGGAATTGAAATGACCAACAAAATTATGGTAGTAACAACGGCCAGTTTTAGTGTAATAAAGAGAGGGTCCCAATTCATGATTCAGAGAGCATAATTTCATTAGTTTTAACCATTGCCCAAACAGATAATTCCTCTTTTAGCTGAAGCTCATCAACGGCATTGGTGGTTATAATAGAACTTATATCACCCACAGGAGTTTGGATGTGGATATTGCATAGTAGTACACCCCGTTCAATCTGCTTAATTATTCCTCTAATTCGGTTTTGAAGGCTAATAAAATGTTTCATGTCTTTGCCAACAATAACTTCTGTTTCTTTAAATAAAACCTTAACTGCCTGGCCAACCACCAGATAAGAAGCCGTTTTGGGAGTTTCAATAAGAATGGCCTTAAATAGAATTTTATCAGAAAGTTCTACGGTTACCAGTGATAAACTTCCGCCTACCTGAACTTCCTTAATATGGCCTTTTAAACTATTCATTTACCGAATATCCGAATTCTTTTAATATGATCCTGGCCTCATCCGAGAAAAGAAACTTATAAAATTCCGAAGCTTTTGAATTATTTCTATCAGGATGATTTATAAGCACCACACCCTGAGCAATTGGGGTATATGCTGCATCTTCTATCAAAACCCATTTGCCCTTACCTTTCATTTCCGGTGTAAGTACTACAGAAAGGGCGGTAAACCCTATTTCAGCGGATTTGGAATATATAAATTGATTGGTTTGGGCCACACTTTCCCCGAACACCAGTTTATTTTCAAGACTATCCAAAATACCATGTTTTTTAAGTGCTTCTACAGCAGCCTGACCATAGGGTGCCGTTTTGGGATTGGCTAGTGCAATATGATCAATGGAAGGATCATTTAAGTTTTCTATCGATACCTGCAACCCTTCAATCATTGTCCAGAGCACTAACTTTCCATAGGCATAGATCTCGGGCGGGGCAGTAGCCAACCCATTTTTATAGAGGCCCATCGGGTACTTCATATCAGCCGACACAAAAACATCAAAAGGCGCACCTTCCGTAATTTGGGCAGTGTGCTTACCTGAAGAACCAATGATCAATTCACATGGGATACCGGTCTTTTCGGTAAAATTTTCTATAATAGGCCCCAAGGCGTATTGCATATTTGCCGCAGCCGCTATGGTAACTTTTGCGGGCTCTTTATTTGTGCCATTACAGCCATAAAAAAGAGTTAATAGAAAAACATAAGTAAAGCTTAGAGCTATATTTTTTTCAAACTTCATGTTCTTTTGGAATAAAATCATTTTGTTCCTTCATCATCAAATACTAAAATGGCTCGTAATTTTGTAACAGCAATTTCCGGAATCATTGACTATGGATGTTATTAAATTAGGGGATTTTCGGATTCCAGTTCTGCATAATCAACTTCTTTAGTGATCCCCTTTACATTACCCGGATATTCTTTTCCCCTTAACCGACTTACCGTATGAGCCTTTAATTCGTCTTCCGGATATGATCGGATTAATTCCTGAATAGATTTGACATCCAAATCATCCGCTACCGGATCCAGCCATTTGTCTGCCAGTTCATCAGGAAGTATCAAAGGCATTCGGGGGCCCGCTGCTTTTGGATTATTGTGAATTTTGGACATCATGGAATTGCCCGTTGTGGTTACTATAGAAAAGGTCTTAATCAATTCTCCTGTTTCCTCATCTACCCAATCACTCCAGAGTCCGGCCAAAGCCATAGGCTCATTGTCTTTCCTGCTTATGTAAAATGGATAGGTTTTCCCCTTAAAATGAAAATGTTCGTAAAATCCATCCACATAAATAATACACCTTTTGTTTTTAGCGGAATTACGAAAAGAGGGTTTCTCAAAAATGGTTTCTCCTCTTGCGTTAAGTGTATTGTTCCAGAGTTTTTTTAATTGTGCCTTGTCTTTCACCCAAAATGGCACAAGGCCCCAGGTTGCCAAAGTTGGTTTGTAAGGAGAATTGTCGGGATAAATAAACAATTTTGGGTGGTTAAAGCCAGATACGTGATAGAGGGGCAGGTCGGATAAAGGTGCCAGTTTTTCTATGATCTCCTCAATAGCCTGCTCGTTCCCGTAATGCCTTGCCCGCTTTAACTGAGCTTCCAAACTTGCCTTGATATCATAACACATAACTTAATTTATCTTTCAGGGAAGGGTACTAAATTTAAGAAATATTGTTTAATAATCAGATGTATTCTTCTTCAAAGGGATCAGGCTTAATTCAGGATATGAAAAATTATACTTCTGTTTTACTACAGGGGTATCCATACTACCATGACCGACTGGATTATAAAAAAGATCAAAAAAGGAATTACCAGATAACCCATAATGTCTCTGGCCTGCAATCTCACCCCGTTGGTCATTACCGGAAATATTAGCAATAAATAAAAGGGTTGTAGCAAATTACTAAGGCTTTCCCCATAGGCAATTGCCATTGATGCCCTGGCAATCATGGCTGTAATTTCTGTATCGCCCAGCCCTGCTCCTAAATCCTTAACCGCATTTATAATACTAGGTCCAATGACCGCAAATTCTCCTCCTGCAGAAGGGATGGCAAAATTCACCAAACCACCGGAAACATAGGCTAAAAATGGATAGGAATTCAAAGTGGCCAGTGAGGCCTGAAGCCCACCTATTTTTTCACCTAGTCCAGTTGACAACATTATTCCCATAATACCTGCATAGAATGGATATTGAAAGAGTATCCCGGAAACATTGCTACTTGAACGCCTCATAGAGATACTGAAGCGCAATGGAGTTTTATGCAAAAACAGACCTATAATCAGAAAAATAAAAATCATAATATAGAAATTCAGATCAAAGCCCTTTGTAAGGAAGTAGTAGACTATATAAATAAATCCGAAGATGGCTATTGATAATTGCAACCACATACTGTTATTTAGCATGTCTGAGACAGCCTTAAATGGTAATCTGTAGGATTTAGCTTCTTCTTTTACTGAAAGTTCTGACTCCAGGTTTTTTGTAATCAGAAAGTCCGACAATTCCATATGATCATTGTTTTTTGGAATTAAAACAAGAAATAATAATGGTCCCAGGACAATAAAAACGATGAAAATGGCAATATTCAAAGTGGATCCTAAGGTATATTCATTGGGAATTATTCCGTTCAAAATTCCGGCTTCAATTAAAAAATTATTCTCCGTGTTTAATAATAGTGCAATAGAACTGGAAGCTCCGGAGACCCAGCCACCTAATGAAAAATAAACGCAGGCTATTAAAAATGGGTAGTTCACTCCTTTCACTCTAAGTGCCAGTTCACGGGCTAAAATGGCAACAACCACTGACATGCCAAAACTGATCAGGCATAATATGGCTCCTAAAAATAATATAGATAAATACACCTGAACAGGTGTTTTAATGAATTTTGCAATCCAATTAATTCCTGCTATAACCGTTTCTGATTGGGCGATGCTGTATGCAGTTATTATGATAAGTATGATTTGCATTCCGAAATCAAGCAACGACCAAAAACCATTATACCATCCATCCAAAACATCCAGAAATGATGCATCTGCCCAAAACAGGGCCATGCCACCTGTAAATAAAGTAAGGAGTAAGGCAAATACATAAGCACTGGGCATATATTTTATGAAAATATCGGTAAAAACTCTTCCCAGTGCTGCTATCATACTATGTCTTTACTAGTTAGATTTCCGAACCCGAACAGGATACTCTGGTCGTTTAGGAGTTACAGGGGGATTATTTTTTAACTGTTCCATAACAACTTCGATAGCTTTTTCCAATTGAGGATCCCTGCCGGAAATAACTTCCCTGGGCCATTGTTCAACCTCAATATCCGGCGCTACACCTTCATTCTCCACCCGGTAACCATCTTCGTTGTAAAATGCTACGTTGGGTGCGGTGACAGATCCGCCATCAATGAATTCGGGATAACCTAAAACACCTACAAGTCCGCCCCAGGTTGTTTTTCCTATTAAAGTCCCGAGTTTAAATTTTCTAAACATCCAGGGTAGATAATCTCCGCCGGATCCTGCCGTTTCATCAATTATCATCACCTTAGGACCTTGTATTGATGCGCTGGGAGCCTTGAGGTCTTTCCCGTATCTGAAATTCCAGGATGCCTGATAAGGTTTCTTCAGTATATCAATGTAGTAATCTGCCAACTGCCCTCCACCATTGTGTCGTTCATCAACAATAATCGCTTTTTTATTGGCCTGTGGAAAGAAGTATCGTTTAAAATATTCATGTCCGGCTCCTGCTGTATTGGGAACATAAACATATGCCACTTGTCCGTTCGTAGCCTCGTCAACTTTCTTAATGTTACCTTCAACCCAATCCCTGTTTCTTAGGGAACTTTCACTTTCTATAGGCACTACCTTTACTTTTCGGGAACCAGCCCCATCTGCTGAAGATGAAACAGTTAACTCCACAATTTTATTTTCTGTATTTTCAAAGAAACTGTAGAGATTTTGATCTGCAGTTACTTCATGTCCATTTACGGCAATTAGATACTCCCCCTGGACAACATTAACCCCAGGTTCCGTTAATGGTGAACGAAGTTCCGGTGTCCAATTCAGGCCTCCATATATCTTGACAAAACGATACCTGTTGTTTACCACTTCATAATCCGCGCCCAGCAGGCCACCACCTACTTTATCCGGATTATTCATTCGATCACCACGGCTACCAAATCTATGATGTCCAACAGCCAGTTCACTGCACATCCATTCCATAACCCGGTATAGGTCACTTCTGCATGTAACATCAGAAAGGAATATTTTATATTTTTCTTTCATGGCATTCCAATCCACACCGTGCATTCCGGGATCATAAAAATAATCTCTGTTCACACGCCACGTTTCATCAAATATGTTGGACCACTCTTGTCGGGGATCTATTTTCACTTGAATACCACTAACATTAATTTCTCCATTTTCCGGTTTTTTACCTACTTCTGTAATTCCCCAGGTTTGTCCTTTTTGAAACAACATCTTTTTACCGGATGCAGCAATAACGTAGCTATCGACGGGCATAATTTCTTCATCTTCACGCTTCTTCAGATCATACATTCTCAGGGACTGTGGATCACTGTAAGCGCCATGTGGCTTACGCGATAAGTAGTACAATTTTCCTTCTTCAGGACAACTTAAACTTGAATACATTCCGGGAGAAATGGGCAGGTCAATAATTCGATTTGTAATCTGCTCCCAATCAATTTTTAAAGGGACTACTGTTTTATTTTCCTTGTCCTTATCTTTCTCGGATTCATCTTTTTTAGACTTTTCTGCATCTCCGTCAGTTTCTTCATCATTTTCTTTGGCCAAAGGAGAAACAAGCTCTTTCTGCAGGGTTACCAAATAGATAGAACTGGTCATTTCCATATCCTGATTGGACTGATCAAACCAGTTTACAACAGGGCCGGCATCAGTAGAGGCTAGCATATAGATATATTTTCCGCTTGGATCAAATACCGGTTCACTTACGTTTGAAAGCCCATCGGAGAGTTCAAAGGATTTATTCTGATCCAGGGAAAAAACATAGGCTCTTTCAAAATTTGTTTCTGTTATAATTGTATAAGATACCCACTTTGAATCATGCGACCAGGATCCAAAAAGTTCCCGGAAAACCCCTGGAATATATAGTTTGTCTGTTCCAATTTTGGTGATCCGACCACTGGAGGTATCTACCATAAATAAATTACGCCCGTTATCCACGAAGCACAATTTTTTACTGTCCGGTGACCAATGCAAATAGGCATAAAAACCAGAACCTGAGATAGCAATATTTTTTACAGATCCATTTTCCAGCGTTTTAAGATGCAGGCTATATTCACCCGAGGCATCAGAAAAATAGGCTATTTGTTTACCGTCAGGGGACCATTGCGGGTATTTTTCATGAACTCCGGGAGTTTGGCTTATGTTTTCTACATCGCCCTTTTCCGCAGGCACGGTAACTACTTCACCCCTGAAATCCAATACCGCCCTTGCACCTGAAGGTGAAATTCCCGCACTTCTGATATACTCTCCCCCGGAAACATAACGAGACCTGATTTCCAGCAGATCTGTAGCTATAGGTATGGTTAATTTTGTGCTGGACAAGGAACCGGAATCAAATAAATGCAAATATCCGGATTGTTCGTAAATCAGATCCTTGTTATTGGTATTCAGACTTAGTACCGGGAAATCGTAATAATTTGTGAGTTGAGTTACACCTTTGGTATCCAAATCATAGACAAACAAATTAAATTCCCCATTTCGGTCACTTCTGAAATATACTTTATTACCTATCCATTGTGGATTGGAATCATTGCCCCCGGAAGCGGGTTTGCTGATCTCGGTAACTTCATAGGTCTCTGTGTTGTATATCCAGATTCGTGACTGCGTTCCACCGCGGTAATTTTTCCATTGATTGAATACTTCGTACAATGGGGTATAGGCAATGTATTTTCCATCATTCGAAAATGAGGCACTAAATGCGCTGGGAATGGGTAATTCGACAGCTTGCCCGCCTTCTATACCTATTGTGTACAGTTTAGCATGTCTATTGGTGTAGGTAGCTCTGCCTGAAACGAAAAGCACACTTTTGCCATCAGGAGAAAAATCCCTCACGACATCCCAACCAGGGTGCCATGTTAATCTTTTTGGAACTCCTCCTTTGGCCGGAACAACAAATACGTCCGTATTACCATCATATTCAGCACTGAAAGCAATAAGAGAACCGTCCGGTGAAAATACGGGACTTGACTCCACTCCTTCATCAATTGTAAGTCGCCTTGAATTAGCACCGTTTTTGTCCGCAATCCATAGATCTTCGGCATAAATAAAAGCAATTTTATCCTTGTTAATTGCGGGACTTCTCATTAATCTGGTATCGGCAGTATTTTGGGCATTGACTTGAAAAAAACCAAAGGTCAGCAGTATGGTTAATAAAAAAAGGTGATTTTTGGATCGAAACTTCATTTGATTAATTTTTAGATTAGGTTACATTTTCACAGGTGACTGGAAAGCACTTTCTATTCCATATGATTGTTAAATATAAGGTGGATTTTAGTCTTATAAAATTTAGCCCATGTTTTTTTGGAACTAATTATGAGCTTAAAAAAATAGCTGAATTCATCTAGTTTGTTTCCGGAAGATTATTGATCCAATTTTCCAAAATGAACATGTATTTGGGATGTAACTTGGACCAATAGGGAAAATCACTTTGCCCGACATCATACATAGAATGTGAAGCGCCTTCTAATATTACTGTTTCATATTTTTTGTTGCCTGCTTTTTTAAGTGATTGGGATATTATTTCGTAACTGTCTTCAGGTATTATTTCATCCATACTACCCTGAACAATAAGTATTGGTTGATTGATTTTTTCAAAAAAGGGGAGGGGACTATACTTAAGTTTCCTGTCTATCTCTATTTCGTTGAGGTTCGGGATCCATACCATACTGAACCACTCTTCTGTGCTGGCCGAATTAATTTCTTCCTGAAGGTTTTCAATGGAAATTTCACCTGCAATAGTTTCAAAAACCTTTCGCTCCAAGTTCATTGCCTGCTGCATATTTTTGCCCAGTTGTTCGCTATTCCTGTTCTTCCAGTAATTAAGATCACTTTCCAAAAGCGTAGAACCGGGGCAACTCACGGCTATGCCATATTTCAAATCTTTTAATTCATTTAGAATATACGGAATCTTGCTGGCTCCCTGGCTACTTCCTTTAATACCAATTTGGTGAAGAGGAATAGCTGTTTTTTCCGAAAACCGCTTAATGGCATTGATATCATCTGACGCGAGCTCTTCTATGCTGGCTTTTGACCAATCACCTTCAGAAACTCCGGTTCCTCGTTTGTCATAAATAAAAGTAGTAAAACCCCGTTTTGCAAATAGAAGAGCCTCTGCCCTGGAAGCACTCCTATCTGAATTGCCGGAGGAAGTGACAATAATTAAAGCTTTTTTGCTGTCCCTGGCAGGGTAATATATAGTGCCGCTTACCTTAAGACCATTGGTTATGTAGCTAATATCCTCACTTACTGGTAACCCTTCTTTTCCGTTCAAGGTTTTAAACAGTATGTAAGTGGTTGTCATCGTATCCACGGTAAGAGAACCCCGTAGTGCAGAATTATTATTTTCCCATTTATTTTTAAAAAGATAAGTGTAAAAATCACTTTGAAGTTTAAAATTTATTGAATCGTCTTTTACTTCAATATCCCTGAAAGGGATCCCGTTGGCGTTTTGTTCAAGGCTTGTGAAATACACATTCCATTTTGTGGTGTCCTGTTCCACCCTGAAAACAATAGAATCTGAAAAACTTCCTTTTTTGAAAAGCCCGCTATAGGTGCCACTTCGACCGGAAAACTCAGCCTTCTTATTATTTGTACATGCCACCGCGATCAAAATGGAGACTAAAAAAAGGTATTTTCGCATTTGCCTTGTCAATTTATTTTTCGGTTTCTGACTATTTTTTTCTGCCTTCCAAAGCATAAACCATTGGGAGCTTGTTTCCAAGATGTTTTATCCTGTATTTTCCGGGTTCAGATTCTATGGTGAATTTAAAACAATTATAAGGGGAATAATCATATTCCTCAAAGGAAATCACCTCAACACCCTTATTAACCAGACCTGAAATTACTTCTCCTATACTATGATTCCACATTACGTATTTTTGTGTGAGCTTAGCAGTCCTGTTTGCATAAGTTCCTGTTTCTGTTTCCACTATTGGTCCGGAGTTGAAATAACGATATCCAATCTTACTAAATTCATCATCAAACATCCAGACCACCGGATGAAACTCTACGAAAATTAGCCTGCCACCCGGTTTTAAAAACCTGGAGATGACCTGACCCCATTTATTTAGGTCGGGAAGCCAGCCAATTGTGCCATACGTGGTATAGACAACATCAAATTCCCCGTTTAAATGATCAGGTAGATTATAAAGATCACAACAAATAAATTTTGCCTCAATACCTGTTTTTACCACAAGTTCTCTGGCTCTGTCAATGGCTTTGTCCGAAAGATCTACTCCGGTAACATTGGCTCCAAGCCTTGCCAGTGAGAGTGTGTCCTGCCCGAAATGACACTGTAAATGTAAAATACGCTGTCCATTTATATCGCCCAGGAGATTTAGTTCAATATTTTTAAGTGAGGTCTTTCCACCGAGGAATCCTTTCATGTCATAAAAATCAGACTCCAGATGAATATCTGTTTTACTGTTCCAGGAAGCTCTGTTTGTTTTTATATAATCTGAAGCCGGATCCATGTTCTTTAATCTTTTTTTTTATTCAGGAGGTATTGTTCTTTTGTAATTCTATAGTATAATGAGTTCTCAATACCTTTACAGCTATCCATTTTCCAATATTTCAGGGAAAGCTTTTCCAGCACTTTTATGGAACCTTTATTTTCCACAGCAACCCTGCCAATTATCTCATTCAAATTAAGATACAAAAAGCCATATTCCAGGCAAGCTGACGCGGCTTCTGTCGCATAGCCCTTATTCCATTCCTTTTTAAAAAAACGATATCCGAGATCGACCAAATTTTGTTCATTGAATTTTAGTCCGCACCAACCAATAAATGAGTTAGATGTTTTGGTAATCACCGCCCATCGCCCAAAGCCGTTTTTTTTATATTCCTCGTAATTATCCAGAAATTCCCTTGCTTTTTCAATGGTTTCAAATGGGGGATCCCCGGTATATTTGATAACTTCCGGGTCTGAATTTAATTCCCATATATTTTGTGCGTCGTTGGGTTCAAACTCCCGGAGTACCAATCTTTGTGTTTCCATTATTTGCCTCATATTTATTGGGTTTTCAATTAATTTGGAACGCGTTAATTGGTTTTGTTTTCAGCACAATTCAGTTCTACTGCCCCTTATTGTATTTTATTAGTTTTATGATCAGTCCAATTTGCCCCAAATGATAAATATCATGGTGGAGCATGCCTTCAACTACAAAGGAATAGGGGAAAGTACCCTTAAAATCCAGATCGTAATAGGTTTCATCTAAAAATTTATCATCCTTGCTTTGAAGAAGTACTATTAATTCTGAAAGGCCCTTCCTGTAGTCTTCCTGAAGCTTATCCCAGCCAATAGATTGTAATTGCGAATTATCCGGCCAATTTTCATAACTATCCGTAGTTAAGCTGCCTTTTCCAGTTTTTATTTTCAAATTAGTCTCTTTTCTCCAGCTGGTTAAATGTGCCAATATTTCGGCAATACTGTGAATATTGGGCAATGGACGCAAAAATGCCTCTTGTTCTGTAATGTCGGCAAGTTTTTTATCAAATGTTTCACCTACCCAGGGTTTGCCATTTTGAAGTTCATTTAATTGTTTTAGTATTGAATTAATGCGCGATTTCATATTATAAAACCTTTGTTTTAGGGGCTGTCCAAAATATTTTTTTAAGCCGATAACTGTAACAAATTCGATATTGCCTTTAAGATATTATTCCAAGAGGTTCTGTATCTGTCCAGTTACCCCTTGTGAAATCCGGAAAATACTGTGGGGTACCATCGTTAGCGACCGAGCTTTCACTTAAAGGTGAAACCGCACTCCAAAAACAACCTTCATAAACATTTTGATCCAGGGGTAAGCCATTTCTGAGACATTCAATAATCCTGTAAACCATCATGCCATCCATACCTCCATGACCACTTTCTTTCGTATTTGAAGAGAGGCGTTTATACAAAGGATGATCATATTTGTCATAAAGGGCTGCCAGTTGTTCTCCCTGAACCCACTGATGATGACTTTCCGTAATTCCTTCGATGCCTCCTTCCAAAGCTACACGGGTAGGAAAACCAGCCAATATTCCTTTAGTACCCTGTATTAAATTGAGTCTGGAATAAGGCCTCGGGCTGGTTTCATCCCATTGCAACATAATGGTTCTGCCGAGATTAGTCTTAATTATTGAGGTGTTCATATCGCCCCCCTTATAACCCATTTGATTCCATTTGTGGTCAGAAGGAAAATTTTCCCTGGCATACAGAGAGCGTCCCATAGCCGGAGTGGAATACGATACCAGACTTCTAAAAGTATCTTCTTTACGGCCCAGACTCATATATTGTGCAACAGGGCCCAAGCCATGGGTGGGATATAGGTTACCATTTCTTTTTGCATAATGATAAGTGCGCCATGAACCCGTACCTCGTTCTACCTCATTCATCTGTGTTCTCAAATCATGAATATAGGCTGCCTCCCCATGTAAAAGCTCACCAATAAGTCCCTGTCTGCACATATTTAAAAATAGCAACTCATCTCGACTATAATTTACATTTTCCATCATCATGCAGTGCTTCCTGGTCCTTTCAGAGGTGTCTACAATTCTCCATAGCTCGTCCAGACTAATAGCCAAAGGAACTTCAACAAAGGCATGTGCTCCCTTATTCATTGTTTCTATGGCCATAGGAGCATGATTAGTCCAGTTTGTAGCGATAAAAACCATATCGGGCTGAACTTCTTCCAGCATTAGTTTCCATTTGTTCTCCTCCCCGTAATAAGTGGCAATATTTTGATGCCTTTGGCCATTCCCTATTTCTTTGACTACACCCGCCCATTTCATAACAAGCTCTTCATACAAATCGCATATCGCAACAATTTCTGTATCCGGTAAAGAAGCAGCGAATTGCAAATGATCCGGTCCCCGGGCTCCCACACCAATAACAGCGATACGGACCGTTTTTAATTTTGGAGCAGCAAATCCGCCCATATACATCGCATTTGCCTCCCGGTTATTTTGGACATGACCGGATACGGGTATGATAGAAGCAGCTGCAATACCTGCGGCGGACAGGGATGTCTTTTTTATAAAGTTTCGTCTGTTAATATTTTTCATTTTATAGCTTTTGGAACCAAAGAGGTAATTTACAGTTTTTTGATGAAAAAGGGGGGATGCTTTTAAGCAATATTTTACAGTTTATAGATTGGAATGTCTTATAAAAAGAGAATAAAACAGATAGCCTCCTTTTATTAGTTATCATCCAAAAAAAGAGGCTCCGAAAAATTAGTTCTGGAATTATTTAAAGAGCAATTCATAGACCTGCAACCGATTAATTGGAACGGTTGAAGGGGAAACCTACACTGAAAGTCAATCTGATCTTATCGATATCATTTACCCATGACACATCAAAATTAACCGGTCCCAGAAGTGAATTATAAGAGAAAGTTGCCCCTGCCGAGAGCAATAAGCTCGTCTCTAAATTTTCCTGCCAGTTCCCATTGGGTGAAAATGCATCTTTGATGTATTCATTAAAATCATTAAAACCAAGAGAGGCGATATTAAAGTGCGGAGTAATAAAACATTTTTTTATGGGATTTAACTGAAGCCCAAGATCCAGTTTGATAAATTGATTAACATTTAATTCATCCTGACGCAATCCCGGAAACAAATAGTTTTCTTTATTAGGAGTCACTGTATTTCCACCTAAAAAGTATTTGGCGGCATAACCATAATCTGTAAAAGAGAGGTCATTGGATTGCAATTCATCTTCAAGAATAAAACCAAAAGACCCACCAACAACTCCGGTAATTTTTGTTTGAAAAGGAATTCGTTTCTCCAGCCCCACTTTGAGTTTTGTATAGCCGTTTGTCTTTCCATTAACATCCATAATGGTATTATCACTATATGAAAGATTAAAATCATTTAGTAAAGACCTTCCAAGTTTTACTTTAAAATATGAACCTTTTGTGGAGAAGAAAACGTTATTAAGTGTATTGCGTAAATAATGGGCATAAATTTCAGTATTGTTATAAAAATAATCCTTGAGAAAAAGTACACCATCGTTAATGTCCGGGTTAATGACGGGTTTTATTTCAGAATAATTATAGTTGATCCCAATGCCGATAAAACTGTTTAGTGAATTAATATTTTTATTGATCTCATTATCAAATAAGAAGTAATTATATTTTATATTATCCGCAACTTCACCATTCAAATATATTTTTTGTTTTAATTGCTCCCCAAAAAGTTCGGATCGCCACCACCATTCTTTATATGCTCCAAAATTTTTCTGATACTGAATTCTAAAGCCGGGTTGTTCTGCAACATCCAGGGTAATTAGGAATCTGGAGGCGTCTCCAATAATATTTCTTCCCGTATAATTCATAATTAAGCCAACCCCCCTGTAACCATCATAATGCAAGGATCCTTTTAACTGATGCCTGGACTTCTCCAGGCCAGTAATTTCTATTCCTCGTTTTTTATCCAGAATAACCGGAGCATAGGTAATTTGACTAAAAAGATTGGTTCCCATTGCCCGGTCTATGCCTGCTACAAATTCTTTGGGCGTATATTTTTTGGCCGTTTCAACATTGGTTCGTGCCTTCACAAGATCCATATTGGCCTTGCTTATATTTTTATAGATTATCGTATCTAAAATAAATTCAGGTGCTATATAGGGCAGTTCATGATTTCTTTGGGGATATTTTTTCAACTTTTCAGCTAAGGCGACCAAGGCATCAGTGTTCTGAAGTGTTGCAATTTTACCCTCTTTGTATATCTCGTCACTTTTTGAAAAATCTCCCGTAGAATAACTTAAATTTGGGATATGATCTAAGAGTATATCACATAGTTTCCGGTTCTCCGGATTCTTAAGATTACTGGTCAGCATTCCTGTTTGAAACAAAATAGTGGCAATATTATCCAATTTTTCAATAGGTGCCATGCCGCCACCAACATCACTTCCTATAATAATATCTGCCCCCATTTCTTTGGCAATATCGGTTGGAAAATTATCGAGTATACCTCCATCAACCAAAAGCGTATTGTTATATGGTACAGGTTTAAAAATACTGGGAATAGACATGCTTGCCCTCATGGCTAGCATCATAGATCCGCCACTTATGACCACTTCCCTGCCATTTACAAGATCTGTGGCTATAGCTCTGAAAGGGATGGATAAACTGTCAAAGTCATTAACGTAATAAACAGGATAGGCAAGCGTAGATAAAAACTCTCTTAGTTTATGATCATTTATGAGTGAACTATTTATTTTTGGTTTTCCTTTTTCCAAATCTAAATTTACCAGGTACCTGTTAAATTCGCTTTTTTCTTCTACACTAACATCGGACAGACTAATATCGCCACCTAATAGATCATCCCAGTTGGCATTCCTGGCAATGTCAGCAATACTGTCACCGCTATAACCCATGGCGTATAGACCACCAACGATACTGCCCATGCTCGTACCCAATATAAGGTCGGGGACAATTCCCAAGGAATCAAGGGTTTGAATCAATGGAATATGAGCTATTCCTTTAGCCCCGCCACCGCTCAATACCACAACAACTTTTGGTTTTTTTTCCTGCGCATAAAGAAAAGGAGGGATTCCTATTAAAAGCATAAGGAAGATAACGACAGCGTATTTTCTGATCATGGTTTTGTTTCTATTTTTATAACAGTTGCGATATTAAAATTGGTTCTCTCTTGCATATTTATTTTCATAGGACTATTCTTTTGCAGTTCCCAGCAGGTAAAGGATAATTCCGGGACCTGACCGGATTTTACTTATTTCCCAATCAAAACTATCCTTATTCCCTATTTGTTCTACCAGCTCCTTCATTTCCTTAACGGAATAGGTGCGCAATGCGGAAATTATCCCGTCCCACCATACGAATAAAGGGACAATTGGGATTAGGTAAGTAAAGAAGATTCTCCCAATTTTAAAAGGACGGATAAAAGGTGTGGTAAAAAGGACCGATATTGGAGAAAAAAACATTGCCAGTAAACTTGGAAGACTTCGTTCCTGCGCTTCAAATATTCCTATTGAAGCCCTGGAATCCACCGCGTTCTGTAAAATCTGTTGGGCGTCTTTTGGTTTGAAGTGGTGCAGGGATAGGAACATGGTTCTGAATCCTTTTAACTCTTCTGGAACATTTTTGGCATCAACCGGTTTTGTTGCAAACTCAAAATTATCACCCTGTTGCCTTGTATATTCAAATGCCGGAATATTAGGATAATAATCTGTCAATATGATTTTTAAATCCGGGATAGTTTTTTTAAGTTCAGAGTTTAACCATAATAATCCTCCTCCACCGCCAGAGCCAAGATCGATTATACGGTGTTCTCCACTTTTCTTTATTCCCTTCTCAATGATGGGAATAACAGGCTTGTACATTTTGGTTTTATTCGACAGGAATTGCAGGAAGTCCGTACCATAATTTCTTAAAATAGCCGGGAACCAACTTTGATCTTCAAGTTCAAATAAATGTATCCTTCCCATTTTACTGTTCTATAATATAACTGCTATTTTCTAGTTGCAATTAAAACCCCTGTGGACCAATTTAACTTTGTTAGATTGAAGTCATCTCTATTCTCAAGATATTCAATTAATTCAGACACTTTTTCTGAATGCCCTTCGGGCCAATTAGGTTGAGGAGCCATATCATCAATAATGTAGAAACCACCCTTTTTTAATAAATCTAAAGTTTCTTTAACCAAGCTGTATTTCCCGGGCCAGGCATCGGCAAATATTAGGTCGAATTTATCTCCGTCATATTTCGAGATCCATTCCTCCCCGTCTGCACAAATAATAGTTACTCTTTTGTCATTTCCAAAAAACCCTTTTGCAATATCAATAAGGTTTTTATCATTATCAATAGTTATCAACCTGGAATGAGAATCCATACCGTCTAAAATCCAGGATAGAGAGAGGCCTATTCCGGTGCCCAGTTCCAGCAGGTTTGAATTGGGCTTTGAAGTGATAAGTGATTTCAGCAGGCTGCCTATATATAGGTCAGAAGGCATAGAGAATCCTATTTCTTTGCATTTGGCAGAAATTTGAAGATGTATTTTTGGGATATCCTTTAAGTTTAGATCATCCATCGACTTATCTTTTTTTTAGATTTCCCATATTCTTTCAAAATGGTTTTTTGAGGTGCTTTCAATGATCTTTCCTCGTTGTAAATTAAGCTGATTAAATAATAGAAATGCGGCTTCCTTGGATTAATCTCAATCAATTCTTTTGTACTTTTTCAGGATCTGTATTAGCAAGTCATGGGGCAATGCATATGCTTTATTGCCATTATTTCCTACCATGGTCTCCGCTGCAACCATGGCATTAATAATGGCCTCTTCAACAGATTGTACAGTTGCTTCAAAAAACGGTGTAATCAGGTCATTGGAAAAAGTTTCCACTACAACCGTATTATCGCGGTTAAATGCATTTTCATTTGCTGTAGAGAACGCAAGAAAAATATCCCCGGAACCATTACTGCCTCGCCCGCCTACTATTCCTATTCCCAGTGGAACTCTTTGAGCAATTCGCTTTAATTGATGTGGGAGTAGCGGGGCATCTGTGGCCACAATAACTATTATGGAACCATCTCCTTCCTTCTGCCTGGAATGAGGGGCCATTTTTAATTCATAGTTAAGCGTATCTTTAAGTTCTTCTCCAACCGGGACTCCGGCAATCGTAAGGTTCTTTTTGGATCCAAAATTGGATTGTACCAGGACTCCTACGGTGTATATTGAATCTTGTATGTTCACGAGTCGGGAAGAAGTTCCAATGCCACCTTTAAAACCTAAACACCTCATTCCTGTACCACCGCCAACATTGCCCTCTTCAACTTTCCCGGAAGATGTATTATTAATGGCCTCCAGAACATGTTTTTCTTTTACGTGAAAACCATATATATCATTAAGGAAACCGTCATAGGTTTCGGCTACTACCGGATAGGTATACCACCAGTCTTCACCGCGATACCAATCGGTGTCTACATACCATTTTAATACGGCATCTCGCACTACTCCCACACTATTGGTGTTAGTTATCATTATAGGAGTTTCCAGGAAGCCGGATTCCGTGACCCAGGTTGTCCCTGTCATTTCTCCGTTACCATTAAGGCTATACCAGTTTGCATAAACCGGACTAAATTTTTTACCTCGTGGGAAAATTGCTGTGACACCTGTACGTACCGCGGCTTTACGCCCAATATTGGTATCGATACCAGAAATGATGGTACTGTGGCCAACTTCCACACCCAGGACGTCCGTTATCGCATTAAAATACCCGGGTGTACCTGTGAAAGGTATTCCCAAATCCCTTGCTCTGGGTTTTTGCGCATAAATAAGCGAAGAAAAAAACAATAGCAGCAAAAGGAAATTCATTCTTTTTAAACTTTCATTATTCATAGTTAAATAATTAATATGTTTTATTAATTCCGTTGAAGCCATATTTCCTTTTAAGAATTTTGATCAGGTTTTTGCTTGTCTGGCGGCACTATTTCATTAGCAGCCCTGGAGATGTTTTTATTTTCCTGCGGGATATGGATTACCCTTTGAGGGAAAGGGATTTCTATATCGAGTTCTTTAAATCTGTTATAAATGGCAACGGATACATCACTTTTTGATTGTAAGCCATTTTCAAAATGAACCCAAAAAAGTACTTTAAAGTTTAAAGCACTTTCACCAAAATCAGTAAAGAGAGCTCTTGCAGGAGGGGTTTTCAGAACATCCTGATGCTCATTGGCTACCTCAGTTAAAACTTTAATAATCTCGTTAGGGTCTGACTTATAGGTAGTTCCTACCACTATCTCAATTCGTTTAATAGTGTCTGAAAGTGTCCAGTTTATCAGATCATTTGAAATTAAATTATTATTTGGAACAACTACTTCTGCACCATCATATGTACTTATCCGTGATGAACGTACACCAATTTTATTTACGGTACCAAGCAAATTGTTGACTTCTACGGTATCCCCTGGCAAAATGGGCCTTTCAAAAACCAAAATGATACCGGAAATAAAATTGGAGATAATGTTTTGTAACCCAAAACCAATACCTAAACCTAAGGCACCTGCCATTAAATTAAATTTACTTAAATCTATACCAAGTGAAGAAAGCGCCAATACTATCCCAAAAGCCAGAATAAAATATCGGATTACCAGTGATATGGCTGCGGGAATTCCTTTGGGTAGTTTTACTATTTTAAAGTTGACATCTTTGCCGTCTAAGAGAAATGATATAAAACTGGTAATAAGAAACGAAACCGCAAGTATAGCAATAAATGTAAGTATAACACCCAGAGTAAAAGTTATACTACCCACTTTGTAGGGTTCAGTTAGGATACTATTCATAAACTCTGCAAAAGGCCTTAGCAGATCTATCATTTTAAGAAAATAGAAAGCCCAGAATAAAGTAACGCAGACCTTTAAGATTTGCAATATTTTGATCTCCAGAGTCCTCTTTTTAATGGGATCGAAATTCCCCCTTCTGTTAAAATTACTGTGCGTAATACCCAGGGTAATCCCTTTAGCCATTTTCCAAACGGCATAGAAGACTATGGTTAATTCACTACTTTGGGTACATATTTTTATAGTCAGATCGGTAAGGTTTGTATATCCCAAAATATTTGAGACAATGCAAATAATTATCAAGAGATAGACCACAGGAGTAAGTCTTATCAAAAAGCCACCGAATTGATTTTGGAATAAGGTTCTTGTTTTTAAATATGGGTAGGTAAAGTAAAGGAGAGTTGCTGCTACTAATATGGCCTCAAAAAGGAGGTATATTCTGTAATGAGAGGATGAAAACCAAAAATAGGTTTTAGCAGTGTCCAGAATAAAAAGAAAAACAACAAAGTAGATGATGTTTTTAAACCGTTTATCCATATAGGTCTGCACCAAAGGCAATGTACAAACAAGGATTAAAAATACGAGGAGATCATCAAAAAGTTGCGGGGTATTAATAAAGAAAAATCTAGCACACAGAAGAGAAATAAACAGAATTCCCCAAACAGTTTTATGAACAATGAGATCTTTTGCTTTTTCCAGATCATCCTGTGGTTCTTTTATCTCATATTTATGGTATCCTTTCCTGATATATATTATCCCTGCTATTACCAGGCCAATAATAATGATAAAGAGGTAGATATCATTTTCACTGGATTTAACAAAGTTGAAAATATTTCGAATATTTTCCGAAACAGATTCCACACCCGCTTTTTCGTCAGAATCCGTCTTTTCAGTTTTAAATGAAGTCTTCCATAAAATTGGATGGCGCAAATAAAAAAGCTGATAAACCTCCGAATTTTTTAACGTGATCAGTTCTTCAATGACTTCTTCAATGATTAAATTCTGATTGTTAATTTTGGATTCAAGTTTTAGAAAGTAAATGTTTTCATTTTTAATTTTTACACTGATTCGCAATACTTCATCCAATACGCTTTTTATATTTGTCAGAAGTTCGGGCGGTACATCTTGCTCTATGGCATTTTGATAAGTTAATTCCCATATTTGTTCTTTGGGTAATATTTCTTCGGCCAATATGGCATTTCGTTGTTCATAAACATTAATTGTACTTTCCAAACCATTTAAATAATCCCCATAACCGGTCCATTTATTAATTTGATTATCAACTTTTTGCCTATTGGGATTCGCTTTGATAAAATTCTGAACATAACGCTGCCGATCTTTTATCAGTTCTTCATAAACGGGGATAAGAGAATCAATTTCGATGACCCTTTTCTTGGGCTCTATTTTGTTCTCAATCTGTTTTAATTCCTTATTAATTTTCTCCATCTCCTGTACGATATTAATCACAGGAATGGCCTTCGGTTGGACAACCAAAGCTGAATCAACCGGTTTTAATATGGAAGTTTCTTGCGATAGTACAACAACGGGGGTATTCAGTAGAATGGTAAAGAGAAATATTCCCGGAACCAAATTAAATTTTCCAAACATAGAAGGTGCTTTTAAATCCAATACACGAAGATAGTATTTTTCTTCAGGCCAGGATAAGTTGATGAATGGGTCGGCAATATTTTACAGGCGGGCGCATATGATTATAAATGTCTCTTTTATGTTCATTTGGAGTCTTAATTAAAAACTATAATCAGTCAGGATTCACAACGTTTAACTATTAAAATACAATTGTTTGGAGATTTAGAGTTAAGTGAAATGAAAATAACGGTCAAAATAAAAACTGCTATCCGATCTTTTTCAGGATTATTCCGAAACTTTCATTTGAATAAGACTGAATATGATTTTTATCATTTCGAATATATCCATCTTAGAATATCTTCGAAGGACTAAATGCATTTAAATAAAACTAACATGATAAAAAAAAGAATTCTTATCATGGGCGCTGCCGGCCGTGATTTTCACAATTTCAATACCGTGTACCGGAATAATAAGAGTTATGAGGTAGTGGCTTTTACCGCAGCACAGATCCCCAATATTTTAAATAGAAAGTATCCGCCTTCACTGGCAGGGGAATTATACCCCTCCGGTATTCCTATCTATGATGAAAAAGAACTTACAAATTTGATTGTTGATCTGAAAATTGACGATGTTGTTTTTGCTTATTCCGATGTTTCCTACGATCAGATTATGCACAAAAGCGCCCTGGTAAATACTGCAGGAGCAAATTTTATTTTACTGGGCAGAAAAGATACTTCCATAAAAAGTACTAAACCAATAATTAGTGTTGGTGCCACCCGAACCGGTTGTGGAAAGAGCCAGACCGCAAGGAGATTAATTGAGATCCTAATTGAAAATGGGCTAAAAGTAGTTGCCATAAGGCATCCCATGCCCTATGGAGATCTTGAGGCACAGAGGGTACAGCGCTATGCCACTCTGGAGGATCTGGAGAAATACGATTGTACCATTGAGGAAATGGAAGAATACGAACCACATATTGTCAGGGGAAATGTCATTTACGCCGGAGTGGACTATGAAGAAATTTTAAGGGCAGCTGAAAATGATCCTAATGGCTGTGATATTATTGTATGGGACGGAGGGAACAATGATTTTCCATTCTATAAATCTGATTTGCACATTACAGTAACTGATCCTCACAGAGCTGGCCATGGTACAAAATATTATCCGGGAGAAGTTACTTTGCGGATGTCTGACATTGTAGTCATAAATAAAATAGACAGTGCACATCCTGAAGATATTGATAAGCTCCGAAAGGTTATTTACAAGGTAGTACCCGCTGCCACGGTAATTGATGCTGCCTCACCGATACGTGTGGCTGATTCTTCTGTTATACGAAATAAAAGAGTTCTGGTAGTTGAAGACGGGCCCACTTTAACCCATGGCGGCATGAAACTTGGAGCAGGGACACTGGCTGCCGAAAAATTTGGTGCTTCGGAGCTGGTAGACCCCAGGCCGTGTTTGGTAGGACAACTGCAAGATACTTTTGAGTCTTATCCGGAAATAGGTAAATTATTACCGGCTATGGGATATGGTGTCAATCAGCTACGGGATTTGGAAGTAACTATAAACAGCTGTGATTGTGATGCAGTTGTTATCGGGACTCCTATTGATTTAAACAGGGTGATCGATATAAGAAAGCCTAGTACAAGAGTGTTTTATGACCTTCAGTCAATAGGAAAACCCAGCCTGGAAGAAGTGGTCGAAGGTTTCTTACTAAAACAAAACTTAAAAACCCAAATAGAAGAGCTGGTTGAATAGATTAATAAGTTCTTCATGTATTGCATCTAATTCAGAAGGCGACTTTATTTTTAAAGGTAACATAAAAGTAAAGAGTGTATTGGCGCTCTTTACTTATTTTGGGATTCGTTAGGTTGGAAAGATAAATCAAGCTGCTGCAGTTTGGCTTTTTTCTCTGGTGTTAAAGTAAAATAGACTTCAATAATTCCATTCTGTGCCTTAATTTTATAACTACCTCGAAGTTGATTATATGGCTCAATTTCTTCTGTTGTGAGAACAGCGCCGGCTTTTTCAAAAATTTCCTTTGCTTCCGCCATCCAGTGTTCGCGTGATTGGTCCAAATAAAAATTTTCCCCTAACAATTCCATTTCCAGTTCAGGATTCCAGGTTTGAATTAACTGGTCAACTTGCTGTTGCCTTTCCCTCAAAATGTCCGATATGGGAAGTCTTCTTGGCTGCAGATCCAATGTCTCAAAAAGTAATTTTTCTATTTTCTTCAAAGGCCATGGAGCTGTATACGTAAGATTGCCAAAGGCCATGATCCCAATGCCATAATCCGGGTAAAAAACATAATTACTGCCAAAACCGGGTAAGGCACCTCCGTGTCTGACCAGTGTAAGGCCTTCACAATTGGTTTGGATTCCCAGGCCATAACCGTATCCAGATACTACAGGGCAAGGTTTATCGCTAAAGTTTGTAGCTGCGGAATTTAATTTGGAAAATTTAGGAGTGTGCATTTCTCTTAGTGTACTTCGCTTAACGGGCCCGTTCTCCGAGTCGCTTCTGGGAGGCCATGCAGAAAGATGAAAACTAACATATTTACTGAAGTCTTCAATTGAAGTGATTAATCCTCCCATTGCACCGTAAGATCCATCATGAAGCATAGGTTCCAGTTTCCATTGATCATCTTCCCATCTATAACCAATGGCTAATTGATCCGGTGGAATTAAATCGAATTCCCAGTAAGTGTGATTCATTCCCAGAGGTTTTAATATATGCTCCGTAATATATTCCTGATATGGCATTCCTGAAACACGACTAATAATATTACCAAGCAAAGCATATCCCGTATTGCTGTATTCAAATGCATAAGAGGGAGGGTTGGAAAAGGCAATGCCTTCCTTAAGAAGATTTATAAGCATTTGATCAGGTTCATCTAATTGTCGATCGCCCCATGGGTTATCTTCGGGAAAGCCTGCGGTCATGGTCAGTAAGTTTTCAATATCAATAACAGGGGAGTCGGCAGTAAGGTATTCCAGTCCGGCCATTTCCGGAATATAATCAGCTGCCGGATCACTAAGGGATAGTTTGCCTTCATCCCGTAGTTTCATTATGGCCATCGCTGTAAAACTTTTGCTCATAGATGCAATGCGAAAGGCAGACCTGGTAGTCGCGGGTATTTCTGTGGCAATATCAAGCAACCCGGTTGCGGAGGCAACTACCAGGCTGTTATCCACAACAATACCATAAGCAACCCCGGGTATGTTCCGCTCCCTCGCATGCTCTTCAATCAGTTCCTGCATTTTCGGAGCAATGCCCTTTATCTTTTCCATGCGATCATCTTCCGAGAACACGGGAACTTTATAGGCTTCGGAAAAGGAACTTGAAACAGTGTCAGCTTTTAGTTCAGTTGTCTGCGGTGAGTTGCATGAAATTAACAGGATAATTACAAAGAAGTTGGTCAAATTGCGTATGGTAATTTTCATTGGATGTGTGCGTTTTTGAAATTAAGTCTAGCCTGTTTTTGTTCATGCCTATTATATGCAGTGGAGCCGGGGTTCTGAAAGAATTTTTCTTAGATTATCAATTTTTAGTCTTTAAGCCAGAAGATAAAAATAACAATTTTTCCCTCCTTATTAAGCAATCACTAATTTAATATATTGGCCAGGGAATCGTTTTCAGACTTCTATTCCAAAATCAATTATTAGAGTCAGTGCAAAAACCCATATCAAGCCGGGTAAACCTATTTATACAAAGTCTGCTTTTTCAATATATTTTTTATTGCGCTCAATTTTTTATCGAAAAAGCAGTAGCAGAATGAAGGGTAAACAGGCTATAAAGGCATAGCCGTAAAATGTAGTAGGATGATATAATTCTTGTAGTGCCTCCCTAATCAAACCAAAAAACAGCTAGTCAATAAGTATGGCCAACACTAAAAAGACTATACTATATAGGAATGCCGCTTTCAATAAAAGTTCATTCGGGTAAGTTCGCAGACATAAATAGGTAGCAAAACCCCAAAGAACGGGATTAATGGTTTTCATTAAGATCATTCTGAGGGTTGTACTATAGCTCCAGGGAAACCATAAAATAAGATTTGAAGCCCAATACGCACTTTAACCAACCGTTACATTAAATAAGATCCAATTTGTTATAGAAATTTCATCGGGATGCGTCTTCACCTTTATCATCAATGTTAACCAATGGAATTCTTACTATTTCAACGGTAGATGAGGCCAAAATTACTTTACCGTTGGTTTTTTGAAACTCAATTCCTATCAATTCATTTAAAATATGTTTTGTTGACCTTCTCTTTTTATAATCTACAATGTACCTTAGGTTAAATTCAATCCAATTGTCGGTCATGGTAATGGCCAGAGTGGGTTCTACTACCGCATCTTCAATATAATACTTATCAACTACATTTTTCCATTTGTTGATTGAACCTGAGACATATTCCGATAAGTGATCTGAAGCAATTTTAACTATAATATTTTTGGCCATTTCAATATCGGATCCATATCTGATTGGGAGGTTGAACTCATCCCAGATAAATGGAAAATCCTGCGAATAATTGTAGATAGGGCCTTTGAATACAAATGCATTGCTAATTTTAACTATTCTTCCACTATAATTGTCACTACTTACCCATTCCCCAATTTCCATCAAGGTGGTATAAATACTGTCAATGTCTATTACATCTCCTTTAATTCCGTTTATTTCTATACGGTCCCCGGGTTTATAGACTTTCACAAAGAAGATATAGACGGAGCCAGCGATACTGAGGATCAGCTCCTGCAGCGTAATTGTAATTCCTGCTGATAATAAGCCAATTGCCAGCGTAAAATCCCTGATATTACCCGTAAAATAAGAGATGGTAAGTACTATAAGGATAAAATATCCAATAACCTCTATAATCTTTTGGGTCCTGTATTTTGTTTGTGTGTCAGGTAAATTCTTTTGAATTAATTTCCTCAGAAACCCGACTAAAACCAAAATAAAAATTACCCAAACGAAGTATTTAATGAGTGATGTGGCGATTGGATTATCCAGCATCCATTGTTTTATGAGTTCTAAGGAATTTGCCATAACAAAATTGCTTTGGTACAGGGATTATAAACTTTTAACTGTAAATCATAGTATTCTGGTTTCAATAATCATTTTCATATAGTCGTAATCTATTATGCAGCTTGTTTAATTCACTTTGTAAACTATCAATTTTTTGCAGCAAATGGAAAACGGCATCAATACCTTCAGTATTTATATTTAATTCCTGGTGGATTCTAATCATTTTTTCCACATCACCAATTTTGTCCTGATGAAGATAGGAGGTTTGTTTTAAGGTTGTCATACGAATTAAACCCATTTCATCGAGTTCATTAAAAAATGAAATTTCCACTTTATAATGTTCGCATAACTGAATAATAGGTATAAAATCTTTTAGTTTCATATCTGTCTTAGTTTTGCCAATTCCCTGAACAATTCCTTTTCTTTGCTTGTAAGATTTGTGGGTAATTTTATTCTGTAGGTAATGTACAAATCACCAAACTGCCCTTCTTTTTTATACACGGGAAAGCCTTTGCCTTTTAATTTTATCTGAGTAAGGTTTTTAGTCTCAGGTTTCACATTGAGCTTTACTTTTCCATCAAATGTATCAATGACCACTTCCCCTCCCAAAAGAGCCTTATACAAATCCAGGTCGATGGTTGTATACAAATTATCTTTATCGCGTTTAAATTTCGAATGATTAAGGATTGAAAATTTAATATGTAAATCCCCTTTTGGTCCACCATTAATCCCTTCACCTCCATAACCCTTAATTTTTATTACCTGGCCATTCTTCACGCCGGCGGGAATGGTTAACCTTATATTTTTGCCATTAACGGTCAGTGTGCGTTTATGGGTTTGATAGACATCCTCCAGTTCGAGTTGCAATTCTGCATTGAAATCCTGGCCCCTGAATTTTACATCTCTGCCACGTGATCTTTCAAAACCACCTCCAAACATGGAACTAAAAAAATCTGAAAAATCTTCTTCGGAATACTGACCAGAACTTCTTTTACCTGTGCTTCTTCCATATTGCCCTTGCTGCTGTGCTTTTTCAAATTCTTCTGCATGTTTCCAGTCCTTCCCGTATTTATCATATTTTTTTCGATTTTCCGGGTTACTCAGCACTTCGTTGGCTTCATTAATTTCTTTGAACTTCCGCTCCGCCTCTTTGTCGCCCGGATTTAGATCGGGATGGTATTTTCGGGCCATTTTCCGATAGGCTTTTTTTATATCACCTTCATTAGCCTTTTTGTCAATTCCCAAAACTTTATAATAATCTATATAGGTCATTTATTCTTAGATATTTAAATTATATCCGGGATAAAACTTCCTGTTTCCGAAAGTCAATCCACCGGTTTGGTATCTCCTGGTTTCCATGTTTAAGTTGCATAAATAGGAGGATATTCGTTATTAGCCTACCGTTTGATTAGCATGGGTTCAAACAGAGATTATGACACATGAATACCTCATATAAATGTAGCAAAAAATACACCGTAAAGCCAATAAAAACAGGATTTTGAGTTTGTAAAATATGTGTGGTTGAGGTAATAAATTTCTATTTGAAAATACGCTATCTGAATATTTTGTTATTCTTTCAGAATGGATTATTTCCATTTTAACTTCTTCACGCCAACCATAATTAAAATTCCGATCAGAATCAGGAAGAATATCGTAGTTGTAACGCTCTTAATGACCGTAAACATGTTTGTAATACTGATTTGAATCATTGATAGGTTCGGATAATCATTGAGCAGGGTAATGATCCCAATATTCTCCAGATAGTCCGCTATTCCTGCGATAAGGGGAACCAGGCATAAATAAAAAAAAGGAGTATTTAATTTATTCAATTTGTTTAGGAAATAGCCGATTAAAAGGGCATATGTTATTCCGAAAAGAAACGGATATATCATGTCTATGGGAATTTGATTTAACAAATACACTTTGCGGCCTTCATCCCCAAGCGCACTTAAAAGTCCGTTTACATATGTCATATCGTATCCCTGGGGCATCATATCCATCAATTTCAATCCCCCTGAGTATGCCATTGTTTTTGGAATGGTTACGAATAACATAATGGCATAAACTATATTGGTGAGGAAGAAAAGTGAAGCGACTTTTTTTCCGGACAAATTTTCAGAGATTGTTTTTCTTAGTTTATTCACTCCACCTTAAATTTGAGTTAACTGATTTTAAAGTTATATGTTGTTCCGATTATCTAATTTTTGCAATAAGCATTTCAGTTAAGTAGCTAAAAACCTATATTAAAAGTAGGAAAAATATATTAGGAATTATATTTTTTAAATTAATACATGGTATTGTTATGAGCTGAAGACTTGGGTATTTGTTGAATCGCATCCCAATGCTCCACGATTTTGCCATCCGCATCAAACCTAAAGAAATCCATAGTAACATATTCCTCATTATCCGGCCAGACCTGATACGTATGCAGGGCTACCAGATCACCTTCAGCAACAGATCTCCTGAACTCAATGGACTTGTCAGGATATTCATCGGCCATCCTATTAAAATAGGCTATAAATGGCTGAGTTCCGTCACCAACTAATGGATTGTGTTGAATGTATTCTTTTCCTACATATAATTCCACAGCTTTTTTTGGATTTCCGTTATAGGCCATTTCATAAAATGCGATGGCATTTTCTTTGTTTTGTTTTAAATTCCCACTCATCAGAATATGATTATTTTACTTACTACCAGAACATAGAATTTATTCTAATATAATTTTATGTGATTTGATAAACCCAAGCAGTCACAATACTAAAATTAGTGATTTTCTGCTTAGGGCTAAGCTGTTTAAGATTTATAAAAATTTCGAAGTTCTGGATGGATTAACTCAGAACTAATGTGGACCAGTCAAAGCAGGAAGTTCTTCAATAGGAAAATGGTCAACATCCCCCAAAATGTTCCCGTGGCCATGCTTAGTATTGCCAAAATTATGGCGTGTGGCATCCACTTAGGTTCATAGGCCGCTGTAACTGCAGGAGCTGTTGCAATACCTCCCACATTAGCCATACTGGCTATGGGTACCCATGCCGTATTCACGTTTAATAGTTTGGCGACAATCAGTAATATGATAAAATGACTTAGGAGCCATATTATCAAAAAAACCAGAAAGCCCCACTCAAATTCTACCAGACTAAATTTCAATTTCAGTCCAAGAATAGCCATTACCACAAGGATCAGGATACCGCCCAATTTTAACAAAAAACCATAGTTCCAGTTTTTAATCAGGCTGCTGAACACTAATCCAATAAGGGATAAAAAAATTATTTTTAAAACAAAGCTTTCAAACAAAGCATTGGTGAGCAATACAGAAGCCGTTAAAATCGCCAGGCAGATTAGGGGATTCATTGTTATGCCTTCCTGTTTTTTGATAGGTTCAGGCATGGATAAATTAGTAATTTTTAATTTCCTGTTTAAAAAATCACTCTCTTTAATACCCTGAAACATCAAGATGGTCCATATATTGACCAAAATATTATCCATTACCAAAACGGTTAAAAAAATATTTTCAGGACATTCCACTAACTCTTTCAACACTAACTGACTTGTACTGCCACCAATCCAACTGCCCACAACTGGTGGAACACCTTTCCAATACTGTTGATTGATAAATAATTCAGATATCAACTCACTCTCGAATAGAAACAAAGCCAGAATTACCGGGAATACCGCGATCCAAAATGAGCCGGCTACAAACAGGGCTATAGGCTTCCATCCTATAGACTTTAACTGGAGGAAAGACAAACTGCTCATTACCGCAATAATAGCCATGGGGATAAAATAGAGTTTGCTGTATTCGTGTATATCGTCCTGGGAAAAATCCTGGCCTGTCAAGGCTGTAATACCCGCCGGAATGAGGTAGGCAAATAAAATGGCAGGAAACCAATCAAACAAAGATTTGATGTGTTTATTTTCCCAACGGTCTAAAAAATAAACTGCAATAACGGTAAAACCACTAATCATCCATGGAATCATTTGATCCCACTTTGAAGGATTCCCAAATGTATAATTCGTCCACCGTTCATATTTACGGGATTACTGCTTTTTCCTATAACAATACCATCTTCCGGGCAAAAGTATTCTTTAATAAGTTCTCCGAATGGATTTCTTAAAACAGCGATTAACTCATTTTTTTTAACTCTTTGGTTTAATTCTGCCTTGAGTTCCAAATAACCCCCGCTATCTACATAAATCCAATAAGATTTTTTACAAATAACGGCAGATTGGTTTGTTATAATTGGTTTTTGGTTCATGTCCAGCCAGCTCATAATATTTTGAATGCCTGCCTTCCCTCTTGAAATCATTTCAGGTTGAAATACCTGTGGGTTGCCATATTCAATGGTAATGGTCGGAATTCCTTTTAGCACGGCTTCCGCCCGCATAGTTCTTGTAGCTGAAATTTGTTCATTGGCACTTGGAACACCTTTATTGTTTAAAATAATATCCGCATTTTGAAGCATGGCCATTTTGGACATTGTACTATCACTAAGATCGGCTCGTACATAAAATGTGTTCTCTCTGCCAAAACTTGCGGTATGCATATCTACTAAATAATCTACTTTCGAAAGAATTTTTTGTCCTATTTGCCATACATATTGTTGTGATCTGTTACCATTCTCCTTGCCCGGAAAGTTTCTGTTCAAATCTTCTTCATCAATATATCTTCGCTGATGTAATGGGATACTTATAGCATTTAATCCGGGAATTGCAATTACGGTACCTTGTAGAGATTTCAGGTCTATCTCTCCCATCACCTGATGTATTATGGCAATCCCATTCAATTCATTTCCATGAAGGGCAGCGGTCATGCCCAAAACCGGTCCCGGATTTGCACCCCTTGCAATAATTATAGGGATTGTGACTGGTTGGGACATTCCGTTATCAATAATCCTTAGCCAGTAATTTTTCAAACTTTCTGGTTTTATATTTTCGAGTTGTATTTCATCAATAAGCTGAGGTGTAGTTTGCCCGAATATTGAAATTTGAATAACAAGGAATAAAGAGAGGCATGCTGTTCTCATAGCTAAGGTCCTATTTTTGGTTTGTTCAGATTTGAAAAATTTAAATTATATCGGCATAAGATAAATCAGGCTCAATAAATAGATCTAAATGTAGTAAAAGCGCCAATGCCAGTAGCTCATTCCTTAAAGAAAAAATGGCCGTTGTTACATATCCGGAAAATCAGTACTGTTTTTAACAACAAACCGTCGGGAAGCTTCTCCATCTTCCAGTATGTATTCAATTTGCCTGATACCACCGGTGGGATTGGCGTTAGTGTCCCCATCGTTATAAATCGGGAATCGTCGGGCCAAACTGGTTTCAATGACAGAAAACTCATCATGGCCCATATATCCTTTACTCAATGCTGGATCATCTGAGATAGGGGGGAAGTAAACAGAACTAATAGATTTTCCATTATTTACAGAATAGCCAATAACCTCGCCATAACTTCCACTGCCGTCTGAGGACAGATAGACCAGGAGCTCTGGAAAACCATCAGAATTCAAATCTTCAATTTCAACATCGGCTATAGAACCCTCCATGGTATGAGTGATGGCACTATTGTCTGTTTCAAGTCCATAAGGTAGAATTTCAAGCACTTTTTCATTATTCCTCGCCTTGGATGAAACCAAAAACCCAATTCCCTGTAATTCCAGTGTTTTTACAAAAAGCGTGGGATCTATCTGGGAGCTGTCTAATTCTCCTTCAATTCTTCCATACACACCTGTGAAGTTACCGCCACCCGAACAATAAAACTGCAGGGCATCTGCCTGTTCAGGTATTTCCGTAAGGATTTTTAAGGAGTCCTTTTTAAAGGAAAATAGAATGCCAACTCCATTTGAAGATGCTCTGTATAAAGAATCATTGACCTTGAAGGCTTTGGAATCAAAAGTACAGGTAGGCCTCTTTTTATCTGCCCGTGATCTAACCGAGATGCCAATAGTATTGTCACCCTTGTCTCTAACAGCGACTGATATCCAGTCATATCCTTCAGTCCTTTGGTGGTATTCTTTTGTCACATAATTTCCAGGGAAATCATTTTGCGTTTCAGAGATAATTGTTTCAGATATTTTTTTTTGAGGATTCTTGTTGGTTTCCTTGCAGGCAACAAAACAAAAAAGAATTGCCACAACCGGACTTAATTTTGTTATAGAGCGCATTGATATTGTATAATTATGTTTTTCTGTATTCGCTTACTTTGCTAATGGTGAGATTTCAATCAAACTTGCTTATCACTATTTTTTTGCAAGCTCTTAAAATATCTAAATTATTCATTTAAATTTTAATAATAAATACCAATATATATTAAGATCATTAGAAATACTTATTCATTTTCTTAATATTTTATTAATTGTACAATAACAAGATTTTGTATATTCCTCCTCAGTTTTGCACTAACACTAAATATTAACTAAAATCAACAAAATGAAAAAAACACTAGCGTTTATTATTTTTCTTGTTTTTTTGCTTTTGGCCTGGCTCAGCTGGGATTGGTATAAAAATACCGTTGCCTGCTGTCCGGAAGAAGAGGTGGTGGTAGTTTACGGACCAATCATTTTTGATTGTTCTACGAGCCAACCCATAACCAATGACTTATGGCCAGACAAGAAAAATGAAATTCTGGCCCAAAAATCAGCTGAAAAAAAACTTTTAATTATTGGCCCCTATTACGATGGGGAGGAAGAAAGTCGGGGTATTGCCCGGGCTGAGAATGTGAAATTGCTCTTTGCCAATGACCTGGACCCGGAGGAAATTGAGGTGGACTCAAGACCTGCGGGAGATTGTGAAAGTACAAAAACCAATTTATTGCATGGGTCACTCTACCAATGGGTAATCCGTAATGAAGATGTAATAGAAGAACCCGATAAAACCATCATTTTTTATCAGTACGGGACTACAGAGGAGGTGTATTCTGAAAATCTTCAGGACTATTTTAATTCACTCGCAGAATTTTTAAAGGACACTAATGACACGGTGGTCATTACAGGACATACCGACTCTACAAGTGGTGAAGAATTTAACATGAAACTGGGATTGGCCAGAGCGAATGAATTTAAGGCACATTTAGTGAGTCTTGGGGTAGATCCTGGCAGAATAAAAGTAGCGTCTAAAGGGGAGAGCATGCCAAGGCGGTCTAATGATACTCCTGAGGGACAGCAAGAAAACAGGAGAGCTGAAATAGAGATTATAAAAACTAATTAAAAATATTTACCACTATGAAACTTTTACAAATCAATACTATAGCATGTGATGGATCGGATGTATTCTGGACATGGTTATTATGGCTGTTGGGAGCCTTTATACTAGGGCTGATTTTAGGATGGCTTTTAAAGCAAATATTTGGAGGCACTGCCTCTGCGGCTCCTAAAAATTATAAGGAAGACCTTACTAAAATAGAAGGCATCGGTGAAAAAATCCAGGGGCTTTTATATGCTGCCGGGATAAATAACTATGCACAGTTGGCTAATTCCTCACAGGATGTCCTTCAAAAGATACTTGCAGATGCCGGCCCTTCTTATTTGGTGCACAAACCTTATACATGGGCTGCCCAGGCAAGCCTGGCTAATGCCGGACAGTGGGAGGAACTTGAAAAATGGCAGGATATGCTAAAAGGCGGTGTTTAACACGCCTTTTTTATAGTATTTTAAAGAAGCCGTCTAAAGGGAATTATCACTTTTAGGCGGCTTTCTTCAACCCATCAAATTTGATTCAAATCATTTAATATCAATTACTTAGTGGTACCTGAATATGAAAAAGCTGATCTGGGTTTCAGAAACCTTACTTCATCTCTTTTTGACCATCTAACTGATCTTTTCTTAATGTCGGATATGAAATACCCAATTGTTCCATATAAGAATCATATTTGGATTCATCATAATAAAACGGAACTAACATTGGAGCATATTGTTTCATGATTTCCTTATTGAGATATGTTGCAGGTTTATCTGTTTCGGAGACCATGGGAACATATTTTTGCTTACTTAGCTGTTCTTCATTATAGTATTTCCATGCCTGCTCCACCAATTCCGGTTTTAAAAGTAAGTCAAGAAGTGTCATCGCTTCAACTTTAGCCCCGGCTACTACTCCTTTATGGGCAATTGGGGTTGCCATGGCAATTGCATTGGACCAGTGGTGCCCTTGTAAGCCGGGAATATTAGAAGGATATCTAAGCGTAACAGTAGGAACTTTCCATGAAATGTCACCTATGTCATCAGAACCGCCGCTTACGGGCTCTATCACCGGAAGGCCAATCGTATCTAATTTTACAGCGAGTCCGGTAGTGTCTTTAGGGGAGTTCACTTCACGCTGCACCGCTCTTGCCAGTTGTTGATCCGCTTCACTCCACTCCGGCAGGCCTACCTCCAAAATATTGGAATACATGTCTTCTGCAATTGGTTTATTGAAATGTCTTGGCCATGCGGTTCCCAGAACCTTGCTGCTCATCGTGGTCCTGGTCATCATGGCTGCACCTTTTGCAATTTCGTTGGCCCTTTCATAAACCTCCATAATTTTCGGGTAGGTTATTTCCCGGAAATAATACCAAATTGAAGCTTTGGAAGGGACTACATTGGGTTGATCACCACCATTGTTTATCACCGAGTGAGACCTGCCCAGCGGGTGAAGGTGTTCCCGGTTGTATTGCCAGCCAATATTCATTAATTCAACGGCATCAGCTGCACTCCTGGCCCTCCAGGGCGACCCCGCCGAATGTGCTGATTCTCCTTCAAAAGTATATTCCACTGAAATCATACCGGTACCACTCGAGGGCCCGTAAGAAACATTCATATTATTGGAAACATGTGTAAAAATGCAAAGATCCACGTTGTCAAAATAACCGTCCCGGGTGTAGTAAGCTTTGGTACCCAACTGTTCTTCCGCGACTCCCGGCCAAATAATCAGGGTTCCCGGAATATTTTCCCGTTCCATTATTTCCTTTACGGAGAGTACCGCCACTACATTAAGGGGTGTACCGGAGTTGTGTCCTTCTCCATGTCCCGGGGCGCCTTCCAAAATAGGATCATGATAGGCCACGCCCGGTTTCTGAGATGCCTTAGGAATACAATCCAGATCACTTCCAATGGCAATAACAGGTTTTCCTGTTCCCCATTTAGCCCACCAGGCCGTTGGAACCCCTGATATGCCATATTCTATTTCAAATCCATTCTCCTTTAAAATATCGGTAATGTATTTTGAAGTTTGTTCTTCCTGAAAGCCCAGCTCAGCAAAACTGAATACCTTATCTACCATTACCTGAGCCATTTTAGCCCTTGCCTCTACCTTCTCCTGCACCTCTTTTTTGAATACTGCCAGCTGGTCTTCCTGGGTTTGTGCATTAACGGTATGGAAATAAAATATTAAAGTCAGAATGGTAATGTATTTTTTTTTCATGGTCGGATATTAATACGTTATAATCTAAATATATAAAAGGATTTTAAAAAATCAATTGGATAAAAAAGCTCTGATATCACTGGATAATTTCAGGAAATCCGGTTCGTGGATATACATCATATGCCCGGCTTCATAGTAGGCCATGTAAATCTTTTCTCTGCTGATTCCATTTCGGGAAAATGTATATTCTGCATCGAAAAACGGGCAAATCAGATCAAAATAACCATTGGCCACAAACACTTTCATTTCTGTATTCCTTTTCATGGTTTCGGCTAATTTACGGGCTACATTAGGTGCAGAAGGTTCCCAATATTTTCCTTCAGGTACCGGCCTCCATTTCCACTTGTTTCCTATTGAATCATTGGATGTTATATAAGGGCGGTCCATTTTAATTTTAAGGCTACCAGCAAAATAATGATTTAAAGATGCTGTAAATGCAGAACTTATCTGATAGTTTGAAGGGTCTCCAAGATGTGGATCTTCTGAAACTTTATCTACCTCATCCCCCATGTAACGACCATCCAGACGACCCACGGCCAGGCCTTTGTCTGCAAGTAATTGCTTTTGGAAGCGGGGTACTAAAATCCTTAAATCGGATTTTAAAATATAGTCTTTATTTAGGCCTGTGAAATAGCTGAGTTTTTCGGCCAGGTCATTTTTTTCAACACTATCCAACAAAGAACCCTTATACAAAGCCGGGCCGTAGACATTATATGTAAATTCCCGGGCTTCATTAAGAAAAGCCTGTAACTCTTTCCCCTGTCCTGTTTTTTTATGATACCAGGCCGTGGCCGCCATACTCGGCAGATAGGTTAGATAAGAGGTAATATTGTCATGTTCCGAGGTGGAGCCGGCATAGTCCAATGCCTGTGAAATTAGGATCAGGCCGTTAAGCGCCATATTCTGCCCATCATTTTCCAGGGTGTTTGCAACAGCAACTGCCCTTGTAGTTCCAAAACTTTCACCGGCTATATATTTTGGTGAAAGCCATCGGTTGTTTTCAGTGATCCAGACACGCATGAATTTAGCAATAGAAGCTGCATCCTCATTTAAGCCCCAGTATTGTTCTACTTTACCTTTTCCTATTACCCGGCTATAACCAGTACCTACCGGATCTATAAAAACAAGATCTGTAAGATCCAGAATGCCATTAGTATTAGTAACCAGCTGATAAGGAGCCGCTCCATCGTCTTCCAGTGCATCTGAATTTACCTTAACCAGTTCCGGTCCAAACATGCCCATATGCAACCATACGGAGGCTGAGCCGGGCCCACCGTTAAAAACAAAAGTAACGGGTCGTTTAGTTAGATCACTCAGGCCTACCCGGGTATAGGCAACAGACCATATGGATGCCACAGGTTCATCCTTCTCATTATTTAAATAGGTTTCAGAAGCCGTTGCCATATAACTGATTGTTTTCCCACCATTAATAATTTCGTGTTTAGTGACAAATGATTTAGCCTCCGGAACAGATAGACTGATTTCTTTTTTTTCCTGAGAATGCATAAAATACAAGGGCAATAGAATAAGAATTACTAATCTTTTTTTTAAAGGTGCTATCATTAATTAGTTTTTTAGGGTACAATTCAGATTCAATTAAGTTTGTTTTTTAGATGGCATTATTGTAATGAGAGCCAAATAGCAGCTATACGCCAATTCCAGCAGTTGAAGTTTCCAAGATAGTAAATGAAGAAGACAGTTTTAGTTTTATTTAAACCTTTTTATAAAACTGTAAATATCCAAGGTAAGTTAATTGCATGCTTTTAGGACATTCCAATGTGCAAGCCAATAATTTTAATCTTTTGTAGTTGCTAATTCAGTTTCTATTAAACTGATAATGGTATCTATTTCCCGAATTGCTTTGTTATATACCGAGTCTTTTGCCGAGGTCAGATAAATACTCTCCACAAAAATGTTTTCCATTTCCACTGTTTACCAATGTCTGATAAATTGTACCACTGCTATTGAAGTCTGAATATTGGGACAATCCCATGGCAATAAGAGCCAGGGTATCGGATTTGCTATAATCCTGTTTCCTTATTATTTTATTCGCGTATTTATAGCTAGTGGAGAAATAGTTATTAAATGCTTTAACATCTGTGAGTTCCTTTCTGTTATCTTCAACCTGTCTCTTTATATTTCGATATGTCTTTTTTTCCTCTTCCTTTTCTAATCGTTGGTTGTTCCAATTATTGATTTGCAATGCAATCAGTATGCCTATAACCACCAAACTAATTTCGCCTACGGCATAGAAAAAGTATTTGGTGAACCTGTTTTCAGCAAATAAACGCCTTCTTGTTTTTCTTAAAAAGAAAATCATTCAGTTTGTATTTCATGAATTCCTGGATGATAATAGTGCAGTAATTACCAAACCGCATCCAAGTCCTGTATTCAGGCATGCCACGAACCATATAGGGGAGGTTTGAAGAAAAAACATGCCAATGCCCAAACCAATGAGCGTAGTCCCACCAATAGCCCATGAACTCTAATCTTTTTTATCAGTCGCCATTATGTTGTACTTTGGATTGATCTTAAAAGGTAAAAATTTAGTGAAAGATGAACTATAACTTATGTCATGATGAAATATGGACGAGATGGTTACTAAAGGACATCGTTAATTATTGAAAAGCAGTCCCTGGTACAAAATACAAATTGGCCCCGGCTTATTTAAGGTCCTTATTCATACTCTTCTGAAGTGAAATCATTGACTGTTGCCCGATCCTAAATAAACCTTTCTGAGGACGGTTAATATCTGCAATAAGTGTAGTGAGCGCAGCAAAGGCCATTATCATGGGAATAACCGCAATTAAACCCCTCGGTTTTGTAAAACCTGCTTTAATACCTATTGTAGCCATGGTCATTATAGATATGGCCAGAAGTGTTATCCAAATGCTAAGAGGAATCCGGTTGCGCAGACCTGCGGTGACCCGTTTTTCGTGAACATCAATAACATTATTCATCGATTGAATCATCAGAGATGTATTCGTATTGGGCGTAACCAGGGCGGCTTCTGTTACTTCATTCCACATAAGACCATGCAACTCAACTGATCTGTTGAGCTCCTTATTAATATCTGTGCTGCTTAAGGCCTGCAGGCGTACGTCAACATATTCCCTCAATAATTTTTTTACTTCGATTTTGTTTTTGGTATCAATAAGGTCTGCCCTTAAGTAGGAGGTGCCAATTTCGTTGGCTTCCTCCAGAACATATTGTTTGCGCTGGGTATATTGTGAAGTGGCAATTGAAAATGTAAAAGCCAGCAGGAATCCCAGTACGCCAATAAGCCCACCTACCATAGGTGACACGGTACCCGGTTCCACCTCCTCTTTAAATTTTTTATTACGCCTCGTAATCTGATAGCCGATTTCAAAAGCAAGAAGCATTATAAGACAAAGACCAATATAGATGACATAAAGCGGGACCGATTCCAAAGGGGTATTATTCATATTATTCTGCGTTGATTATGTTGAGCAAAGATTGTAATTTAATTGGATTTTGATTCATGAAATCTTAGATTTTTTATACTAAAACTACGGCCATCCAAAAGTGAAAATAAAGAGTAAAATGTTAAGAATAAAAAGGAGATTCATCTTCTCTAATTGAAAGGTTTTGGAAAAAGGATACCTTACATTATCCATTCGAATAACATCTAAAACGAAGATTTGCTAATTTCTCCCTGAAGAACCGACTTGGCATCCAAACCTAATTTCTTATATATTTTCATGGCACTTAGCTCGGGTAGATCCAATATTTTGAGACGTTCTTTTTTAACAAAAACAACATCCCCGGACATCGGGTTTGGCGCTCCCGGAATAAAGACGGTGCATAATTCTTCATCAATTTTATCCATTAAAAAACCAATTTGCCAGACTTCTTCTATATCTACAAGGACAACCTCTTTTAAATACTCAGAATCCAGGCCTGCCGCAGACTCGGTCATGCCTTTTAACAAAGAATACCCGGGAATATGGGATAGAATATTATCTTCAATCAATTTTATGAACTGACTGGCTTTTGTTGTCTTTGTAAACAAACCCGCCATAAAACAGACCAATAACAGTATAAACAAGGCAATAATCCTGGATAAAGCAATTCCCCCAATGGTTTCCAACGGAATTAGATCGGCAATGGGGGTAACCAAATCCCTAAAAAATATCAGGGCTTTGTCAATAATAAAAAGGATTAAAGCAATAGGGACTACAAAAAAGAATCCTCCAATCAGAGTTGTTTTAATAAAGGATATAATATTTTTCATAGGTGCGATTTTTATAGGTTGTACTAAATATCAAAGTTGGCATTTGAATTTAATCAAAATTTCACCTAAAGATAGCTAAGCCACCATTTATCTCGGTTGTTATTCTTGTAATTGTTAAACCAGCTACAGGCAGGATATAAGGCAATGATGAGCGCTATCCATACACCATAAACCATCCATAGACTGAAACCATATCCCCGCAGTTCAGGTTGCTCGGTTACCCAGAAGTCTATAACCATATCTGAAGCTTTAAATCCTGTAAGTACAGCGGCTGCGAGAGCCAACAAATGTATGATGTAAATATGAATAATGTAAAAGAACATGGGGACGCGGCCAATGATAATTAATTTGTCAAAAAATAAACCTTTCCATTTTTCAGCCAAAGCCAGGAATATTATAGATGGTCCTAGGGTAATCAATAAATACAACAGGGAAGGTGGATACTTAGTGACGTTCAAAAATGACATCACCGTAAAGCCAAAAGATTTTTGAGGAGACCACATATATGGATCTCCATAAATATTTGTAAAACGTAATATCAAAAATGCCAGTGTGATACTTATTCCCAATAGCCATAATTTCCTCACTCTAACTGCAGAACTAACGGAAGGTTTATAAAGTTCGCCAAAGTAATATCCCAGTGGCATTACAAATACCCATGGAAGTACGGGATATGCCACATATAACTGTATATTACCTATGTTAACTATGTCTTGCTCATGAAGAAAAGTCCATAACCCGGACATAAAAACACCTTCCGGCATGAATGAATCAAAGGCATTGTGTCCAACTATGACCAAGACCGAAAGTGCGATCATAAATTTTTTGGGAAGATGGATAAAACCTGCCAGAAATATCATACTTATGCCCAGAATCCAGATAACCATAAAAAGGACTACAGAAAAATCCAGTTTAAAAAACCAGGCCAGTTTTATTATAGTAAATTCTACAATGACCAGCCATAAACCTCTTTTCAAAAGCCAAATGGAAAGGGATTTTTTGTCTCTTCGCTGACCAACGAAAAAAGCTGAGGTTCCTGCCAAAAATATAAAGACAGTAGCACAAAAGTGCGTCATAAACCTGGTCCAGAAAAGAGCAACACTGGTTTTGGTTAAATCTGTGGGATCAAATAGAAATGCATCATTATTGAAATAATCACGAACGTGATCCAGTGCCATAAGGACCATGACCAGGCCTCGAAGCATGTCAATGGAAGTAATTCTTTTCCTGGTTATGGAGTTCATATTTTAATAGGTGTTTTGTTGGTTTGGTTTAGGTATTTGAAATTTTACGAAAAAATGAAAGATAACGATTGCAAATGAATACTTGTTTAAAATTTATGATAAGATTTCTGGTTTTTAAAGAGTCAAAATATAATCTGCAAATTGAATTATTTTGAAAAGTTTATCAAGTTGGAAGACCGTAACTCACTTTATTTCCCTACCATAATGCAGACATTACCTGTTTTTTGACCTTTTTCTACATACCTGAATGCATCGGCAATTTCTTCCAGAGGATAAGATCTGTCTATGACAGCTTTGAATTCACCTGCTTCTATCAGTTTTTTAACCAGGAGTACGCTTCGCTTTATATTGGGGGGATAAGGGAATTTGACTTTTTTCCCTTCCTGGCCCGGGAGGCGGCCAAAGATGGCAGTAGTAATGGCGTAAAACAGATTTTGTGACCAGGGTCCTAATTCAGAGGAAATATAAATACCGCCCGGGTATAACAATGACTTGCATTTACCAAAAGTACTTTTGCCTACAGTATCAAAAACATAGTCATATTTTCCTGGATCTTTAGTGAAATCTTCAATGGTATAATCGATTACTTTATTTGCGCCCAATGATTTTACCAATTCTATATTTTTTGTATTACTGATCGCAGTAATTTCTGCGCCAAAATACTTTAACAATTGAACGGCCGCAGAACCAATTCCCCCGGAGGCGCCATTGACGATCACTTTTTGTCCTTTTTTGAGCTCAACCTTGTTAATGAAGTTGTAGGCATAATGAGCACCCTCTATACACGCCCCGGCTTGTTGATAGTTCAAGCCTTCAGGGATTGTTGAAACACCTTTGTTCTCTGGGAATACCAGATATTCAGCATAGGAGCTCAGGACACTGTCGTCAAACCCAAAAACTTTGTCCCCGACTTTAAATGTAGTTACCTCTTTGCCAATTTTGACAACGTCACCGGCAAATTCAGTTCCCGGAATAATTTTATTTGGTTTAAAAAGGCCCAGGGCAAAACGCATAATAAATGGCTTTGCCCTTAAGTTGGCACAATCTGTTCTGTTTACAGAAGTTGCCTTCACCCTTACCAGGATATCATGGTCCCCTGGGTCAGGGATTGCCACTTCACGAAGTTGTAAAACATCCGGGGAACCGTAATGGGTGCGGACTATGGCTTTCATGTATTCATCTGTTTTTACCCGGACGGAAGCATATTCCGTATAGCACTTATTTTCCACTCATTTGTAGTGAATACCACTATGAACGTGCTCCACATCTTCCTTGAAGTGCCATCAGGGTTTTTTATTTCATATCGGGCGTCCACTATTGCACACTGCTGATTGAACAGACGTATTTTATCAATTGTAAGAGTTCTGGTTCCCGGATTATTTGAAGAACTTTGAAGCATCCCTTCTATGGATTCGTTTTTGCCATTTCTCCATCTCCCGGAAGAAACCAGTTGATCCACATCTGTTGTTAATATACTTTCGAGAAGTACTGCATCTTTATTTTCTCTTGCCAGGGAGTAGTTATCAATTAAGGCATAAATATCTCCGGATTGTTTTTTATCCGGAATAATTTCCTGTCCGATACAGGTGGCCATGACCATAAAATAAGACAGCATGAACAGAAATATATTTTTCATAAATTTATTTTTTAATTATAAGACATTCCGGGCTAAAATATAAAGCCATTCCCTTACCAGGATAATGGTTATCCGGTATTAATAAAAGCTCACCGCAATTAATCCTTCACGGTAAAAGTTTTAAGCATGTTTTTACCGGATGCATTGGGGACTTCAGAAACGAATGCATAATTTCCGGGTTCGAGGTTTATTTCGAAATATCCGGTGGAGCCGGCGGGCATATCATTTACCCCACCCAGAAAGGTAATTCCTTCCGGAGAAGGTGTTATAAGACCTTTTGGGTCTGCCCAATTCATCCAGCTTTCAAGGGCTTCAAGACTTGCATTAGCATTCAATTTAACTAAATTCAAATCATGTCCCACGAAATTTTCATGGGTAATCTGATCTTTAAAATGCACGGAAAAAACTTGAATTCCTTTGGGAACCTCGTTTTCAAAGCTTATTCCTTCTGTACTCGAGATATCTATTTCAACGGTTGCCGTCGGAGGTAAATTGCCACTATCCTGAGTGCTTACTACTATGGCTTTTGTCATCCCCATGGCATTGTGGAATGTTCCGTTGGCCATTTTCACATAGCACTCCATAATGTAGTATCCGGGTTCCAGCTTTATGGTAGTCAGGCTTGAGTTTTTTGGAGAAACCAATCCGGATCCGCCACAAAAAACAACTTCAAAAAACCAGGCAGGCAGCTTATTAAATTCGGCAAAACCCTCTTCATCATTGCCTTCATTAATTAAGTCCATTCCTTTTTGAAAGGGGGGTATTACTTCCTTCACTGCATCCTCCAATGTTTTGCCTTCCGGATATTTGTCCAGCAAAAAGAAATGGGTTTCATTGGATTTGTTGCTATATTTAAAAGTGTTCCAGCCAGAAGGAATGGTATCAACAGATTGGAAATCCATAACCTCTGTAACAATTTCTATGAATTTATCCTTTTTTTTATCAGGACTGCAACTTTGTACAATTACCAATAAAACAAGAAAAAGAGAAAGGTTGAGATTTTGAAAAGGAAAGAGATATTTACTTATAGTTTTCATAATGCTGGTTGGTTTTGGACCATACAATTTAAATTAAATAGTTGAAATATAGATACATCGCTTTATAAAAATAACCGTAATCTTTCAAATATTTATATTCTTATACACAAGCCTGAAATACTAGAATTACAACTTATAACTTCATATTCTGTTTAAATAGATGGAATTGAATTCATTTTCCAACTCAATAAACCTATCCAGGGCATCTTTCCCAATTTCCTGATCAGCTTCATTCATCATACTATAGAGATAGTAGATTTGGCTTGTTAGCATCGGTTGCTCATAAATTCCTTCCCTGGTCTTTAATTTATCCAGAACTTTTTCTATTTGTGCTAATTTTGATTTTTCGGCAGTCGTGGGTATCTCTTTATTTTTTAAACTTTTCTGCTCTTCCTCCAATTCGTCTACCAGCATCAATGCTTTATTTAGCAGATCGCGAATCTTCAGCTGAAAATCTACCTGCTTATTTATAATTTCTTCCGGGAGACCTGTTTCCTTAACCCTGGGATCTATCTTTATCTCAAAGGACTGCAACAACACCTTGTCATTAATCGTCAACTTTGCCGTGTAGGTACCGGGCTTTACCAGCGGGCCATTTTTATATCGGTTTTCGGCTTTTTTATTCCATGGACCTGTAGCTGTCATATCCCATTTAAAGCGATTGAAACCTTTTTTTGCTTTTAATTTATCGGTTACCTGATAATTCAGGAATTCGGTGCTCATATTCCGTTTTACGGTATCTCTTGAAAGTTCTGTAGTGTCACTTATATAGGTGTTTACAAGTACCTGATCATCGTTTAGTATTTCCAGTTTAAAGGGAGCATCCACGTCATCGCGTAGGAAGTAATCTATGGAAACGGCAGCTTTGGGATACTTTGGATACTCACTTGTCCGGGCTCCTGAAGGTGAACGGTATCGAATAGCCACATTGGGTTTAAATAAGAAATCCTCCTTGATTTGGTTCAAATTCTCTTGTCTCAGAATGTTTATATCGTCCAGGATCCAAAATCCACGGCCCATTGTCGATAAAACCAAATCGTTTCTATGAATTTTTATATCGGTAATTGGGGTTACAGGTAAGTTTTGCTGGAATTCTTTCCATGAGGCCCCGTCATCAAAAGAAACAAAAAGACCATATTCCGTACCTGCAAATAATAGGCCTTCTTTTTCCGGATCTTCCCGGATTACGCGTGCAGGGTATTCTTTTGGAATTCCATTTGATCCCGTACTGAGCAACTGCCATGATTCGCCATAATTATTTGTTTTATAAATATAAGGCTTTCGATCCCCCAATAGATGTCGAAGTACACATATATAAGCTTTTGCAGGGTTATGCGCAGAAGGTTCTACCGCATCTACCCGACCACCCGGGGGCAGGTTTTTTGGAGTTACGTTTTTCCAGGTTTTACCTCCATTCCTGGTTACATGAACAGGGCCATCATTGGATCCTACCCAAATAATCCCTTCCTCTTTGCGCGATTCCTGAATGGAATAAATTGTGCTGTAAAATTCTTCTCCGGTGATGTCACGCGTAATAGGACTTCCGGAAATCACCTGTTTATCGGCTTCATAAGCAGTAAGGTCCGGGGAAATGATTTTCCACGTTTTGCCCTCGTCGTTGTTTTGTGAACATATTGTGAGGTATGGTAAATTACTTTTGGGTTATGAGGAGAAACAAGAATAGGGGATACCCTTTGAAATCTGAATTGCAGATCTTTGGGGTTGTGTCCGTACATATTTGAGGCCCCCACATAAAATGATTTTTCTGTTCCTGTTTTCTTATTATAAACCGTAAACCGACCTTTACAATTAGAGTATACAATATCCGGATTCGTTGGATGGGGCACCGCGGGTCCGGTTTCACAGCCACCTGTATTTATAATGTAACCAATTCCGGGAGCCTGAATTCCATACGGGGGCATACTTGGTACTGCTACGGTAGTATAGTTATCCTGCTGCCCCCCATAAAGCCAATAGGGGTATTGGTTGTCTACCTCTACCTGGTAAATTTCTGAAGTAGGCTGGTTAAACTGGGTAGACCAGCTTTTACCTCCGTTATGTGTAACGTTAGCACCACCGTCATTGCTTTGAATAAATAGATCTGAATTTTCAGGGTTGATCCACATATCGTGATTATCACCGTGGGGTACTGAAATGGATACCCATGTTTTTCCCCTGTCTGCCGATTTCATGTAATCTGTGGCCATGCTATAGATAACATCGGGGTTTTGTGGATCTACTTTTATGTTGGTATAATAAAAAGGTCTTGTGCGTATTTTTTTCTCGTCAGATACTTGTTGAAAGGTTTCACCATGATTATCTGAAATATATAATCCACCTTCTTCTTCAGGTGCTTCAACCAAGGCATAAAGCATTTTAGAATCTGCCGGACAAACCTCAAGGTCTATTTTACCGATGAGATCTGAAGGAAGGCCACTTTCAATTTTGGTCCAGTTTTTTCCTGCGTCAATAGATTTATAAATTCCTCCTTCTTCCGGAGTTCCTCCACTTATTATGGTCCAGGGTTTCCTTTCCGCCTTCCATGCAGCTGCATAAAGGATATTTGGATTGGTTGGCATCATTTCTATATCGGAAATACCCGTCTTGTTAGAAATAAATAAAATTTTATCCCAGGTTTTGCCACCATCCGTGGTTTTGTAGAGTCCACGCTCGGGATTTGAGTTAAAAGACCGTCCCAGGGCGGCAACATATACGATATTATGGTCTGCAGGATGAATTCGAATTGCACCGATCTGTCCGACGTTTACCAAGCCGGTTTCCAACCACGTTTGTCCACCATCTATAGATTTATACATGCCTTTCCCTTCAATCAGGTTACTTCGCAAACCATCTGACCCCGTTCCAACATAAACAATATTAGGATCGTTTTGAGCAACGGAAATTGCCCCAATCGACGGGGTTTTAAAAAAACCATCAGAAACATTTTGCCAAGAGGTGCCATAGTCTTCCGTTTTCCAGACACCACCGCCTGTAGCCCCCATATAGAATGTTGAAGGCTGGGCGGAAATCCCCGCCACGGCAGTAACCCGGCCACCGCGATATGGACCGACATTGCGGTATTCCAAGGATGAAAGGTCCTGAGAATGAAGTTCGATAAAAATTGTGGATAGGAGAGAAAAGGCAACAGCAATATTTAAAGATTTGATATTCATCATATGGTATTACGGCATTTTAAACAAGACTGGATTATCTAACTAATGGCCTGTAAGATATATTCCTTTGTGCAATTAACCAATTACTTTGGACGATTAAAAGAAGATGACTTTGTTGTCCTTTTCTTTAGGTCTCCATATATTTATCCGACTTATTGTCTGTAAAATAAATTACTTACAACTAATAGGCTTATTATTTTTTAAACGGGGAATCTTTTTTTAATAAATTTTATTTGACCATTATGATTTGATTCGTGTTCACAAACATGAAACCATTTGCAATAATTATTGGTAGGTTGATTTTGGAAAAATGCTTCTGTCTTGTTAAGCCAATCATCATCTCTTTTTGCAAATTCTTTTTTGGTGTCTGCCCTAACTTCCTCAAGTTTGGAAAGATAGTATTCTATCTCATTCCCTTTAATCTGTTCTCTGCCCTTTTCTCCAAGACCCATAGGAAGATCCCATTCCTTTTTAATCTCTTCGTTCCAGGAACCCCATTCCATTTCATCGAATGTATTTAATTGATAGTACTTTTCAGTAGCCGCCAGGTGAAGTAGCATTGCGCCTATGGAATTCGATTGTTCATCAAGCTGAAAATCCAGCTGCTCTACAGTTAAATCTTTTACACTGTTTATCAGCCATGTTCGCATCATGGTCATAGTAGACAAAAGGGTACCGATTTCCGGAGCATACCCTTCTTTGGGGCCAATTATATAAAGGTCCTCTGAGCTTGTTGATTCCTTCTGTGCAAGTCCTGCCAGGGGAGTCGATAGTAATCCGGCAGTTAGTATAGTAGTCCCTTTAATGAATTTCCTTCTGTTCGTTTTATTAGATTCAATTTTCATAGTAGTGCTGTATATAATTTATTGGTATTGAGATTTTATTACTTTTAGTCAGTATCCACCTTATTTGATTTCTTATCCATTAGAGCTCCAATTGCTATACCAATGGCTACTCCAATTCCCACACCAGTTGCTATTTCATTCATAGCTACTCCAATTGCTGCACCTATTCCGGCGCCAAGGGCAATGCCAACTCCTATTTTGTTTTTTTGTTTCATAATGAGAAAGTATATAATTTTGGATTAATCTTTTACAGAATTCTGATTACTGCCTTGCATTTAAGCCAAAAAGTTCTTCTACTGAATTGTACCAGTCATCATCATTGGCGGCATTCCAGTCAACCCATTCTTCATCTGTCATAGATGCCCGCCAATCCAGAAATGGTTGTGCATCCGGACCAACAGGATGTCTTAATTTCCAGTTTTGGCTTTCTGCTACTTCCAAAATCTTATCGGCAACCAATACCGGAGAAGTTGGCGTTTTTAGCGAAGCTGTAAAAAGACCTCCAAAACGGTTAGCCTGAGGATAGATAGAATCACCGCCAACCTCTATATTTCTGGCCATCTGTGTATCAATAATACCCGGTTCTACAATCTTTACCTTAATATTAAATGGTTTAACTTCCTGCGCCAAAGCTTCACTTATTGCTTCAAGGGCATGTTTACTGGCTGCATATGCGCCAAGAGGTGTGCTCGAAATTTTGCCCGAAACTGACGCTACATTAATAATACAACCATTTTTATTAGTCCGCATCTGCGGTAAAAGATGTTTCGTACATCTGAGTACTCCAAAATAATTAGTATTCATAATGGCAATTATTTCTTCCATGCTCAATTCTTCAACGGATCCATGACGTTCAATCCCGGCATTGTTTACTAGTACATCAATACTGCCATTCTCGCCAAGTATAGCGTCTATTGCCTCCCTGACAGATTCATCAGAGTCTACGTCCATTGCGGATATACTAATGTCCAGAGATTCGTCGTTGATTTTTTGTTGGAAAGCGGTGGCTCTTTCCGGATTGCGCATAGTTGCGAAAACTTTGTAACCTGCTCTTGCAAATGCCAAAGCGGTTTCAAGACCAATACCCTTACTGGTACCGGTAATTAATACTGATTTCATATTTTTAATTTTGGTGCTGGTTATCTTAAACTCTAAAGAGTTTGTAAATAATTGATAAGATAATAATTTCTTTGATTGTGCGAGATTAATCAGGCAACAAAAATAAAGAAAGTTACACTGTTTTACGGTTTAGTTCTTGTCTATACTTCTTCAATGCCAATAGTGAGAAATAACGCTTGTAGTTCCTGTAGGAAACCATGGTTGTTTTATAAAACAACCCGCTCATAGGCTGCACCGGCCAGTCTCCATCTTCAAGTTGTTGATCAATGAGCCAATTCACAGCTTTAATTAGCCGGGGATCTTCTGCATGACCTCCATTTAAGAGCGCAAGTACAGACCAGGCTGTTTGATCTACCACACTGGCCTCCGCCTGTATATATTTCCTGGCAAGGGCAGATTCCTGTGCTTCGCCCCAGCCACCGTCTTCTTTTTGTTTGGACCATAGGAACGTACATGCGCTCTGTATGGCCTTATGGTCTACAGGCAACCCATACATAATAAGGCCTTCAAGCACAAAACAAATCCCATAGGTAAAGCAAAGGCCCCAGAGGGCTTCCCAGCTTCCATCTTTATATTGAGATTTCAACAGGTATTTAACGGCGCGCTCCATGGCATTTTCCATTTCTACAGTAAACAAATGTGGCCGGCTGTGTTTTATTTGTATGAAACACTGAATAATACTGGCCGTGCACTCCACGTACGAATGGTCGACCATAATATCAACAAATACATTTGCCGCATTAAACCACTCCAGTTTCGGGCTCCCTATTGCTTTGTCAACACTTGTCCACCCTCCGTCATCTCCCTGCAGAAGCATTATAAAGCCTATAGCTTTCTTTACCCTTTCATCAGATATCAATTCATCACCAAGGCCTTCCGTTACCAAAAGGGCTTTAACCGCCTCAGCAGTGCAATCAGATACCACCCACCCATTATCCAGATAACTAAATGTCCAGCCCCCCGCCCTTGGAAGTCGATGATACTTAAAAGGGTTTTCCAGCTCATTCATCACCTGATTCTCCAATAGGAATTTTCGCGTTTTCAGGGCTAAAGGTTTTAAATCAGGATGATTGGCATCTTTACCAATAGCCTGAAGATAGAATCCACAATCCCATGTATATGTATTGGTAAAACCCTGCATCAATATTTCATCCTCATTTTCCCACAAATATAAGGGTAGCTTTTCCCACGATTTTTTCAGTTTCTCTTTCTCACCTCTAAAGTGGTATACGAGGGTATTGTATACAGCATTTACAGGAGCTTGTCTAATAAAAGAAGAGTTTTCATCTTCATATTCTATATGTTCATACACTAGTGCCAGCGCCTTCTTTTTAATAAATTTAGGGATTAGGGGATCTATTCTATTGATCCACCATATTGAAATTTTAAATATTCTAGTTTCAGGAAATATATTATCTGTGTCTGCAAAAGTTCCTCTGTGCTTCCTAAAATTAATTTGTTCATAGGGTTGGAGGTATAATTCCTTTCGCAACTGCAGTATTAGTTCATCTGGTTGTATCGCCAGCCGTTCACGAAAGAAGTAACACATGGGTAAATAAATGATCCTCACATAACCTGAAATTTTTCGGGGATGAAAAGGAAACCAACCGGGTAACAAATAGAGTTCAGGGGGAACGGGAGCCACTCCTTTATAAGAGTATAAATTGAGAAAGGACAATATAAATTTGCACCAGCTCGTTGAGAACAAGGGCCCGCCTTTCTGATGTATCCAATTCAATGCATTTTTTAATTCTGGTTCTGAGGCAGCATGCTCCAAAAAACGAAGGGCAACATAATTAATAACAGTGGTGAAGACAGTGCCCGTTTTTGATTCCTGATGTATTCCAAAGCTACCATCTGCTAATTGATGTCTCAGGATATAGTTGCTCATCTTGGTTTTTGTCTCCAAAGGCATGGGCTGTCCGCAAATTCTCATCGCAAAAATGTACAACGGCAAAAGAAAAAAGGGACCATCATAAGGCACGGGCCAGGTTCCTTCTTCCGTTTGATTTGCAGCCATCCAACCGTAAATTTTTTGGATTGCCTGCTCCATATTTTGCCGGGGATCGACCATTATAGGACAACAAGTTTCAATTTATGGCAATGAATTCATTAACCTGGGCATACTCCTAATTGATAATAGGTTTGAAGAATTTATTTCCTTTGTAAATATAATTCAATTTAGTTTTAGAATTTTGTCTTTATACTTCCCTTTGAAGTATTGGGCAGAAGAAAAACAATTGAAATTATTTGACTTTGCGATGAAAGCAATACATTTGTATGGAAATTCTAATTTATTGTTCTGACCGTTTGCTTTTCGCTGTTTTCTTATGAAGGAAAATCTGGCTGGAAATTAATTTGGTGATATTTAAAAAAGATAAATGTCAAATACCGTAGTTGAGAAAAAAGTTGACGTCCTAATTGTTGGTGCGGGTATAGCCGGTGCAACTCTTGCCGCCAATTTGGCCAAAATGGGTAAGAATATTGTAGTTGTTGAAAGAGACCTTAGTGAAAGAGATGTCATTATAGGGGAATTATTACAACCCGGGGGCGTGCAGAAGTTGCAGGAAATGGGATTTACCTCATTTTTGGAGCATATAGATGCCCAGCCTGTTTACGGTTATGATATTATTTATAAAGAAAGGGATTATCTTATTCCTTATCCCAATAAAAATGGTGAGCCCTCTGGTTTTGGATTCAGAAATGGGGCATTTTTACAAAATATCAGAAAGCACATTTTGGCTCATAGTAACATTAGAGTAATTGAGGGTACGGTAACCCAATTAATTGAAAAAGATAATGTTATACTTGGGGCAACTTATAAATCCAGGCTGGGCGTAGATGAAGAAAATATATATGCTCGGCTTACCGTAGTTACTGATGGCCCCTTATCGAATTTAAGAGAGAAATTATCCAAGCCGGTTAAAAAGGTAAATGGGTATTTCCTTGGGCTATTATTAAAAAATTGCGAATTACCTTTCGCCAATCACGGGCATCTGGTAATGGGGGACCACCCGCCCATGGTTATTTACCCCGTAACCTCCACATCCTGGAGGGTCTTAATAGATTTTAAAGGAGAAAAACCTCCCAGGTTGGGCCGGGATTTTAAGAAATTCCTTTTGGAAGAATTTGAACAGGCAATACCCCAATCTGCCAGGCCTGCCTTTGTAGCTTCAGTAGAAGAAGGGAAGTTCAAGACTTTTCCAAATCACAGGCTTCCGGCGTGTCCCAATAAAAAGGCAGGCGCTGTTCTTTTGGGAGATGCATTAAATATGCGGCACCCATTAACGGGGGGAGGGATGACCGCTGCATTTAATGATGTACTGAGGTTGAGTACTAATCTGGAAAGTGTTACTGATTTTAGTAACAGCAGGCAGGTTGGAAAAGCCATCCATAAGTTTTATGAAACACGCCACCTTGGAACCCAAACGACAAATATTTTGGCAGATGGCCTTTACGGCGTTGTCTACAATCCGGATTTAAGACAAGCGTTTTTTGAATATGTAAGCAGGGGCGATAAGTATGCCGAGGAAACCTGCTCTATTCTGGCCGGACTTAACAAAGACAAGAAATTGTTATTGAATCATTTCATTGGTATGGCCCGTTATGGAACCCAATTAAAGATAAATTCAGAAAAGTCGGGAGTTGTAGTTACAGAATCACTTACCATGGTTAAGGATGCTGTAGGAATTATTACCCCTTTACTTCTTTCAGAAAAACCGGATCCCGGAAATAAATTAATGCTGGAAGCCTTAAACCGTATCATTTGAATTCTAAATCAAAATTTATCCCGGTTTCTGAAACATTTACAATTTCTACTTCATTGACCATTGGTTAAAATTAATAATAAATTAATAGTGCTTGTATCGCATTCGAACCAGGTATGAAATTTAAAAAAATTATAGTATTTGATTTTATAATTATTGTCTTACGGACTTTTTTAAAATGGTGGAAATACAATCCACTTAGTAAATATCCCTTTGGCCATTTCTATTCCCCGATTGTGTCCAGGTCAGAACTTGTTGAATTTGAAGACCAGATATGGAAAGAAGGCAACCAGGATTTTATCTTAGGGATAAATTTGAACCTCAATAATCAACTTTTGTTATTAAAAGAATTTACTAAATATTATGCGGAAATGCCTTTTAGGGATGAAAAAGAGGATAATCAAAGATATTGTTTTAATAACGGGGCATATGCATATACGGATGGGATAGTCCTTTATTCTTTTATCAGGCATTTTAAACCAAAAAGGATTATTGAGATTGGTTCCGGACATTCTTCCGCGGTAATGCTGGATACCCGTGAGGCTTTTGTACATGATATAGACCTCACATTTATTGAGCCGTATCCAAAATTACTTTACAGACTTTTTAAAGACAATGACATAGCTAGTTGTAAGGTTTTGGCAAAAAAAGTTCAAAATGTTGAAATTAGTGAGTTTCAAAAATTGCAACGAAATGACATACTTTTTATTGATAGCAGTCATGTGTCAAAAACCGGAAGCGATGTAAACTATGAGATATTCAAAATATTACCGGCATTAAATTCAGGTGTTATAATTCACTTTCACGACGTATTCTATCCTTTTGAATATCCTAAAAGCTGGGTTTCTGAAGGCCGTAACTGGAATGAGGACTATCTATTAAGGGCATTTTTGAGTTATAATAATCAATTTGAAATAGTACTTTTTTCACATTTTATACATCAGCATCATAAGGCAGCTTTTAAGGAGATGCCACTTACCTATAAAAATACCGGGGGTAATTTGTGGATTAGGAAGATGTAACCCTGACTCCATAGTACTCCAGGCCTCACTTATTTTATAGCGAAGCACCAATACCAAATTAGTCTGAATCTAAATATCAGGACTCTTGATCAGGAAGATTAACTCCTTTTAGTAAGATGATAACACCCATTAGTGCGAGCCATATAACTTTAACATGAAATAAGGGTTTGTAGATTTCAAAATTATCAGGGATCCCCATAATAATAGCCATTGCGGCGAGGCCCAATAAAAGAGTAAACCATCCCAACGCCAGATGAACGATTTTCCATTTTACAAACCCATAACCTAGTAGGACAAGGCCTACTCCTGAAAAGATACGTCCAAAGCGCACAAAACAAGTAACATATTGGTTTGTGAAAAGAATATTATCCATAAACTCCTGAATTTCAGGCGCTGATAAGCCCATAGTTTTACCTACTCCCCAGGCGCCGAAATTATAATAAAATGCAGACGCAATAGCGAGGGTCATTGTCCCAATAACAACCATTCCTGCACCTGGTACGAGTAACACCCTGTAGGGTTTTTTAGCTGTAATTGATGCAAGGGCAAATATGGATATAGCCATGGTGACCCAGCCAAAAATATGAAAACGAAACATCCATATCCAGTACCATAAATCCTCATTAATTGCAGCAAAGTCTGAAGCGACAATGTATTCGCCTATATGATGTGGAGAAAGCGCCCAGCCACCCCATAGTAAAACGGCGGCAAAAATAAATGCCCACCCCGTGAATTTAGTTTCGAAATCTTTTTTCATGATAATTTAGTTGAATAGTTATTAATTAATACAATTTACAAAAAAGTAATTTTTTATTCACTGCTTATTATAGTTCTGATCGAAAAATGGGTATCCGGTTCCCAAAAGTAAAAGAGGTTTTCCTGCTTTCATTTAAATCAAAAACCTGGTTATCCCATAGATCAAGACTGTTAAAATTACTTTGGCACCAGGATATGTCTCCTATAATTCACGCTATTTGAAGCAACCCGGATTATCCACTGTTGCTCAGTATTTCTGAAAAACTTGATTCCATTTATTCTGCCGTCCTTCTGAAACCGCCACCACACTGTTCCAAAAGGCAAGGTGTGTCTTATTTTCTTTATTTCCAATGACCTCTATCATATGTTAACACGGAAATCCCAAAGAATTTAAAGCGGTATAGGTAGACAGGATTCCCGTTCTTCCATAACCTGCCCCGATTATTTATAAACTCATATCTGGCGCTTATTATTTTCATAATTTACCGGCCTGTCTGAGTTACAGAACAAACAATTCTTTAAACCTTGCTATATGGTATCCTTTTGATAACACCAGTTTGGATTGTTCGCTTTCCGGGTTAAGCATCGGATTCGTGTGGTTCATGTGTATAAACCAAACTTTGTTTTTTTCTTTTGAAGGTAAATCTTCGAAAAGTTGCATACTCTCCAATACCGTTGGATGTGGAATCTCAGAAATATCCCTGTTATCTATTTCTTTCTCACTATAAAACCCGGCATCCAGAAAAGCATAGTCTACCTGTTTTATCTCATCAATAATATTTGATTCCCATTTGTACCATTTGTCAATATCCGGGATAAAAAGTGCTGTTTTATCAGGACCAATTATCTTGTACCCCACAGTTTCCGAATACTCATCCCTATGTGGCACAAGAAACGGGATGACACTAAGGTTTGAAGTAAGCGAAATTTCCTTCCCGGCATTTATAGTTTGTAATAATATATTCTGATTTTTCACAAGCTGGCTCCAGGGTCCATTGTTCCTTAAATATTCGTTCATAACCGGCATTGCAAATACGTTGATATTTGCAGCCCCCAAGGCTTCTGTCCCAAGATACATAAGACCCGTGTAATGTCCTATGTGGGCATGCGTAAGGAAAATTCCATCTGCTACCTCATTAGTGTTTTCCGGGAGGTAGCCTTTTAAAATTTTAAGCTGTTCCGTCAAATCAGGAGATGCATCAAACAGATACTTGCTGTTATTTTCCGGATCAACAACACCCAAAGAGATTACTTTTCTGTCCTTATCCGGATTTTGGAAAAGTTCACGGCAACATTCCTTTTTACAGGCAATATGGGGTGAACCGGCATCCTGTACATTGCCCAGGACAATTAAGGAAGTTTGGGTAGCCACATTTTGAACTGCCACAGTTGTCCTTGTTGTTTTGTCTGCATTAGTACATGCCAAAAAGCTGGCAAAAATTAGTGGATATAGTTTTTTCATGTATTTCATCTTTTTCTATCGCTTAATTTGGGCCCATTCTGTCCACGAACCATCATAAACCGATTTTTCATTGTTTAATACCAACTCACAGGCGAGCAGGATAATACAGGCCGTTACTCCTGAGCCACAGCTAAAAACCAGGGGTTTGTCATTAATATCCATATTGGCAAATATCTCCAAAATCTCTTCCCGTGCCTTAAACTTACCATTTTCCAGGACATTGGGATATGGTAAATTCAAAGATCCCGGTATATGTCCGCTAGGCAAGCCTTCTCTGGGTTCGGGGGCTGTTCCTTCAAATCTGCCAGATGAACGTGCATCAATCAGAACAGACTCCTGCAAGCTTACATTTGACTTAACAAATTCATAATCCTTAACCATTTCAGGTTGAAAATTGGCTTTAAAATTACCGGGCTTAATATCTTGTTTAGGAGGTACAACGGTTTCATAACCCTTACTTATCCAATCAGGAAGGCCACCATTGAGCACTGCTATGTTTTGATGCCCCATAATAGTAAACATCCACCATACCCGGGGACTCAAATAAATCCCGAGATTGTCATAGACTACAATTTTACTGGTTTTGTTAATCCCAAGATTCCTGCAGCTTTTTTCAAATTGTTCATGGCCCGGAAGTGTATTGGGAAGATTATTAGTGGTATCACTAAACTCATTTTTCAGGTCAAAATACCTGGCTCCCTTAATTTGTACATTTTTATAATCAGAATTATTTGGTTCAGCACTGGCAACTAAAACTACTAATTCCGGATCATCCAAATGTTTTTGTAACCAATAAGAACTTACAAGTGGCCCTGTCATATATAGTCCTGTTTTTTAACTCCCTGCAGATTAGTAACTATTGTCAAGGACTAATTTAAGGCCCTGGCCCAATTGTAAACTGCTAAAGGATTGTATCAAATTCAATAAATTCAAATTCTGGTGACGATTCTAACAATTGTCTTAATATTTCTGCGTGGCCATTGCCAAAAATCACCAGAATCCTGTCGTTGGTGCTTTCCGTTATCTGCTGTAATTTTCTAAAAATCCTCAAATTTCTATTATACCACCAAATGGACAAAATATCGGCACCGCGACTATTATCTAACTTAAAGTCACCTACTAAATAAGCGCCAAACCCATACTGATGAGATTCTCTGGAATTTATGTGTTTCAGATATTCCAGTAAATTTACTTTTGGAATATTCCTGGAATCTTCTTTATACCAGGCCTGATAGTATGCATTGTAGGGATCATCGCTTTGTAAATCGAAATCGCGAAAAAGTTTTTCAAAATAGGCGCTATCCAGCTTTATCAAATCTTCATCAAAGGAGTTTGCATTGATGCTGTACAAGGTGTCCAGTTTTAGCTCCGAAGCCAATCTAATGGCAAGCTGGAAGCGCTCATCCCTTTCATCCCTGTATTCTCCCTTCATTGTATCCCCTTAATTTATCTGTAGCCTTCCAGCTATCAAAGGCCTCAATGGCAATTTTTGTTGGTTTAAATTCTTTTATATATTCTACCACATCTGTCACTTCAGACTTTTTTGGTTCTACCAGGACATCAATCTTATCTTCATCTGCAGTTTTATTGACATCCAGTCCGGGATAATCAAAATGAAAAGTACCTACCACCAATACTTTGGTTTTTTCTTTTGGAAAGAATTCAGAGGCCGGTTTTAAATAAGATGCTTCAACAGGCTCAGATTTTTGAGAACAAGAGCATAGAATTACAGCTATTAATATTGAGGAGATAGACTTCATTAGATACATATTATGGGTTTAGACAAAATTGGAATTTCCGGTGTGATTAACTTTTTTATATATTGAATAAGATGTTAATACATCATGGGTTTATTGATAGGAAGGAATAAAAACTTCCAGTACGGCTTTTTTAATTAAGCGGGGGGGTAGCAATCCCTGTCCCAGTACAAAATCATGAAAAGCAAGCTGATCGAATTTTTCACCCAGAATAAGCTCCGTTTCGGCTCTGAGCTCCATCAACCTTAAATACCCGTTGAAATAGGAGGTTGCCTGGCCTGGAGCCCTAAACTGATAGCGTTCCAGTTCTGACCGGACCAGTGCTTCAGAAAGTGCTATTTCGTGGCTTAAGATGTATCTTGCATCTTCCGGTGTAATGGTCCCTAAATTCAGTCCGGGATCCAGAAAAGCACGACCGGAACGCACCAATCTGCTCCAAAGGGTCATAAACTGTCCTTCAACAGGCAGAAAAGGTTGTATGATCTCTTCTGCATACAGTGCCCAACCTTCTATGTTTACACTATTTGCAGCAAAAATGACCCGTGCCTGGGAGACCCCTCTTTCTACCATTGCCGTAAACTGCAATTCATGACCGGGACGACCTTCATGTGCGGTCAAAGGCCAGGAAGCTGCAAGATGCGTAAAATCATCAATCTTTAAGGTGGTGCCATCTGAACCTCCGGTTGCCTTCAAAGGCAATACAAACTCACCATATTCACCTGTATTCCCTATGAGGCGCGGAGGGCTCATAAATGGGGCAGGGGCTGCTGCACTTTCAGCCGGGGAAGCCAGACGTATCACCATATCCCTATCCGGCAAAGTTAATAATCCCCTCTCCCTTATAATGCCTTCAATTTTCTTGATCTGTTCCCTGTAAACTGTCAAAATATTTGCACTGTCCAGTTGCTCTTCTTTCATAGAACGAAGAACATCCCGGTAATCATCAGAAGGATAGTTGTTTTTTGTTGCTATTATTTTTCCCAGTACCTGTAACTGTGTCTGCAGTTCTTTAAAAGTAACCATCGCTCTGCGTTGGAGTTCCTCTATGGGCATATCTACCCCATATTCCTTTAAATTAAACGAATAGATTGGAAGGGGAAGTTTAAAGTCTGTCCGTGTATTAGGCAAGACTTCTTCCTCAATATAATTATGATAACTTTCCAATTGAGTAACCAATTTTTTATAATCTTTTTCAAACCCTTCAATTTCGTATTTTTTAAACAGGCTTTCTATTTCTTTGATATACTCTTCGCTGGTTTTCAGGTCACGCTCTACTTCATCCTTAAATGGTGCTATTCTATCCCTGTTTTTATTCCACTCCCGCTCCATTTCTGCCCGAGCCAGAATGGTCAGTGGCTCATAACCCTTTTCAGTGCCCACATATTTTTTTAAACGGACCAGCGCATTAAGTCTGCGCTCTTGCGGAATGCGATCTTCCAACAAACTGCGAATTCCACTGTAGATCATGCTTGTAGCATTGTAATAAGGTAACATATTAGTTTCCTCCAAATGAATTTCTTCTATATTGTTTTCCGCACTTTCTATCAATATCAGCAGATCCTGTTTAACTAACTCGTTCTGAGTTTGCGCCAGCTGGGATTTTAAATATTCGTTAACTTCATTCAAATCCCTCAGCGCTTTTTCATCAAATCCTTCCGATAAATCTGTAATCTGATCATCCAAACCGTCTATTCCCAGTCTTGCAGCAGATTCCGGGCTATTCTTCGCAATTACATCAAGTAGTTTCTCAGTATGGCTATTACTTTTTTCAATCCACTCAGGAATTTCCTGTGTATGGCCTGAAGGGGTATTCATTATAAAAAAAATCAGGAATATTTGCAGAAAGAATTTAGGGCAGTCCTTTATGGTATTTATCATTTGAATTGTGCTAATTATTGTATGTTTTATGTTGAGCTTTTTCGCCATTAAAGTTATACTCGGAAGGTCCTTAAATGCTATTTAAAAAGTAGAATTTTCTATAGGATAAAACTAGATGAATTTAAATCCTCAATTTAATTGGTTTTATGAACTTCCAGTTCAATTTCTATCATGAATTCCGGTAAAGCCAATTCTTTTACTCCAAGCCACGAACCTGTGGGGAATTGTTTGGTGTAAATGGTGTTTCGATAACCGGAAAGTTCCAGGAATAAAGGCATATTGGTGGTAAAGATATTTTCAACAACGACATCATCGAAAGTACAGTCAAAATGTTTTAAAATTTTGTCCAAATCTTCATAACAATTTTTCATTTGCTGTCCTAAATCACCAACTGCGGTTGGGTTTCCTTCATAATCCATACTAACAGCCCCTGAAATTTTAATGTCGTTTCCAATTTTTACCGCATGAGAATATCCATAGGCCTTTTCAGTTTCTGGCCGAAGTAGAAAATATTCCGGCTTTTCTTGATGAATTTCCGGGGCTAGAGGTGTTTCTTTAGGAATTTCCTGACAACTTTGAAGTGTATAGAAAAGAAAGGAAATTGTAATTAATGTTGAGGTTTGAACAAATTGCTTAAATGATTTTTTCATCTGGTTCATGATTTTTAGAAATTGATTTTTATTGGGTTCGGGATTTCCCATCTATGATTATGTGTTGCGTAGGTATAAATGAGGTACAACTAATTTAAGCCTTTAATTACTTTAATAAGTTTTTGTTGTACCTCGGAGGCAAGTCCGCCCAATGCCTCATTTTCAACCGTGCTCATTGATGCAATCGGATCAACCGCGGATACTTCAATTTCTCCATTTTCGTGCTCTTCAACAATTACGTTGCAAGGAAGAAAAACTCCAATTTTATCTTCACTTTGCAGGGCCTTATGCGCAAAATGGGGGTTGCAGGCCCCTAAAATCTTATATTTTTTAAAATCGACATCGATTTTATTTTTTAATGTCTCTTTGACGTCAATGGTAGTCAATACACCAAATCCTTCTTTTTTCAACTCAGCTGTCACCAGTTCGACCGCTTCTTCAAAATTTTTTCCTTTAACAAGGGTATTAAAATAATAGCTCATGATTTATTAAAATTTAGTTTTGGAAATTTCCAGAGATGACATCAAACAGCAGGAAACACTTCCGGTAATTAAACAGCAGAAATATACTTATTTAAAACCAAATAACATATGAGAACGGTCATTTGGACTAATATTATTCAGATTTAATATTGTAATTAAAAAAGGGAAAAACAAAAGCCTAAAAGGCTTCCATTACTCTAAAATAGAATCCTTTATTACCATCTACTCCCAGGGCGTAATCCAGGCCAATGTTTATTTTTTTTGGCTTTAAACACCATAAAGAGCATACCCAAAGAAAGGATCAACGACCAATATTTTATTTTCTTTAGGGGAATAGAAATAGTTAAAGGAATAGTCTGTATCTAAATAGTCATTGTCGCTTTCAAGCCAATTAGCATTATGTTTTGGGCGGACACAAAAGCTTTAATCTATTGCAGGGTAAAACTGGGGGTCTCTATTATCACAAGAAATACTAAGCCTTATACTCAAAACAAAATTATCTGCAATGCCATTTAGATCAAAAAATATTTGTGCAATCCAGGTTCAGTTTATTTTGTTTCCGGATTTATTCTTCTGGGATTTGAATATCTTCATTCCAAATGTATTTTCCAAACCATTTCCAGTTATGCCATGTAGCAGCCAGCCTTTCTTTTGGTTTATTTATTCCATGCCCAAAGCCTTTATATATGATTAATTCCGTTTCTATTCCTTTATCCTTAAGACCCTGGAACAATTCAAAGGCGTTTGCAACAGGCACTCTTTTGTCTAATTCACCATGTTGGATAAGCGTTGGAGTGGATGCTTTATTTATATTGGTCATCGGGGAAGTTTTTTCATATATCTTTTTATCACTCCAGGGAGTTGCCTTTAAATATTGCCTTGTAAATGGATGAATATCTGTATTTACGTAATAGGTCATCCAGTTTGAAATTCCGGCACCCACCGAAATTGCCCGGAATTTAGTAGAGTTTGTCGCCAGGAAGGCCGAAATATAGCCCCCCTGACTCCAGCCCATGGTACCCACTCTATTTCCATCTATAATGCCCTTATCTTCCAGATAAGCAACCCCGGATAACACATCCCATGCATCTCCAACCCCTAAATTCTTAACGTTTAAAGACCTGAAATCTTCCCCGTAACCTGCTGAACCTCTGTAATTAGGCCGCAATATCAGTGCTCCCTTATTAAGCCATTGTACCATGGGGTAGACATATGAAGGGGTAGGGCCGGGGGTAGAAATTCCTGTGGGTCCGCCATGAATGATTACGAGGAGGGGATATTTTTTAGCAGGGTCATAATCCTGAGGTTTGTGGAGGACACCTTCAATTAGCGCACCGTCTTTACTCTTCCAGGATATAACCTCGCTTTTCGCCACAGACCAATTGTTCAGTTGCATGGAGGACTTGGTAATTTTTCTTGAATCTTTTATGGGGTAATCACAATGGTAGATTTCTGTAATGTCATTGTCATTTGAAGCTGCATAAGCCATTTTGTTTCCATCTTTTGAAAAGGAATAATTCCAAATTCTTTCGGAGTTGATGGCCAGTATTTTTGTCTTACCATTTTCCGGGTCTATACTGAGCACCGGGCGTTGTGTTTTTTGCCAGGCGATTCCGAATATCCCGTTTTTTGTCCACTTCAATCCGTTGATATTCTCGTCAAAATCTGCGGCCAATTGTTTGTTCCGGGAACCGTCGGTGTTTATTCTGAACAGCTTGTCATTTAAATAATAGTTGGAGGTACTGTCATTTAGATTGGATTTATAGAGAATAGCATCTCCATCCGGAGACCAATCTACCAGGCCGTCGTAGCTTAAATTATTTACCAGGACCTTGTACGTTTTGGATTCTATGTCATAAATTGAAATATCTGCTTTGAAAAAGCTGTTTATTAAAGGGTCTGGTTGATGTTCAAATGCAATTTTCTTGCTATCCGGAGACCATTTGAAACTATTAACGGAGAATGGCACACTATCCATTACCAATCTGGCTTCCAGTGCGCTGGTATATACAGTATCCTTTAGCTGGTCAGGCCTTGGCGTATAAGTCAGCCTGGAAGGAACAAAATCTGCCAGCCAGATCTGATTTAATTTGTATTCTTCATCTTCTATCTCAAATCCTCCAAATTTTTCCTTGCGTTTTTTATCTTCTTCGGCCTTGTCTTCAGACTGGAGAAAAGCAATTTTTTCACCGTCGGGGGACCAGTCAAAATCATCGATGTTATTTTTTGTCTGTGTCACCTGATAAGCTTCCCCTCCGTCCAGTCGAATAGCTTGTATCTGTGTTTTTTCATCTCGTTTAGACAGAAAGGCAATCCATTTGCCGTCTGGTGACCACTTTGGATGTGTACTGTTGTCTTTAAGGTTATTGGTTAGCTGAATTGGTTCATCCCCATTTTTTGAAAGCCACAATTCCCTGTCATACCTGTTTTCTTTCCAATCCACTGTTTGAGACTCAAATACAATATGGTTGCCATCTGGTGAAATCACCGCATTAAAAACAGATCGCAAAGAAATAACATCTTCAAAAGAAGGTGATTTGGTGGTCTGGGCATTTAAAAAACTTAAACAGCATATGGCAAAGGTTATCAGATATACTTTTTTCATCATTTTTTATGGCTGGATTTATTGATTTATTTTTCAAACAAACTTTTATCACGGCTGGGATTTTACTTCTTCTGAAATTAAAAATAATAGTAAATCAAAAAGGTGGCCTATAGGAGGGACCACCTTTGATTTGTATGCTTTACTTACATTATTCCTGTGCTTCAATCTGCGCAGCCAGTCCATGAACGTCAAAATAGTCTGAGGACTGCACAATTTTACCTTCGTCATTAACCGAGGAAAGGTTATAAAACTTAACGCCTATTTCTTTCCCGCTTTCTGTGTGAATGGCAGTCCATGTACCGTATACTCGCAATACGCCGGCGCTGTTAGTTGCATTTTGCCCTGGAAAAACGGATCCGGACCAGAAACCACTGGCCGTTGAATCGGGCATAACTAAACCCTCCGCATATTTTATATTGTCAAAATTATCATGATAGTTTTTCAGGGCCGCCAGAAGATCTTCCTTGCCTAACCACTGGTTGCCGTTATAATGTGGAGGGCTCCATTTCATATCATCAGCCAGCATGGAGCTAAGTGCCTCCATATTTTCGTCACAATGCGCCTGGAAAAAAGCGCGAACCACGGCCACTTTTTTATCATAATCCGAAGAATCGGGAGCTTCACTTACCTCGGTGGCCATTACCGCCTCTGGTTCTTTTTCTTTGCAGCTAAAAAGCGTTATTACAGCTAACATTAGCAGACCAAACAGTTTTGTTTTCATTTTAGTTGTTTTTTTAAAGGTTAGTATTAATGGGGGAGCTATTGCCAAGATACGTTTTTTTCAGGAAATCTTTAACACATTTGGTTAGGACAATTTTATGAACCCTCAGACTAATGGGAGGGAGGGGTCAATATGGTAAGATTGAGGTGGTATATTGTTATAGTTTCAAGAGAAATGAATTTTATTCCCTGAGATAGATTATTTCCGAAAACCTCTCAAATAGGGATATCGTCTGAAAATGGTTAAAAGGTACATGCTGCGAATACATACTGGCAGCAATTCCCGATTTGAAATCAATATAGAAATATGTATTGAAAAGTCCACCCCATAATACGGTTCCGGCCTCACGTCCATAAGGTTTCGGATTATTATCTATCATAAAGGCTAATCCCCATTTTGAGTTTTCAGACATCAGGCCATTAAAATTGCAACACCAACCGGGGTTATACAATCTATCTTTAGGATCTAAACTAATATCCCCTACCTGATTCTGAATCATTTTATTCATAGTTTCTTTACCCAAAATCCTGCCTCCTTCATATTTCCCTTCATTTAACAAACAGTGAAGTAATTTTGTATAATCCGAAGGAGTAGAAAACAGGCCGCCACCTCCGCTAAGTGCGGTTTGTTTTTGGGTTGGGATTCTGTTTGGAAGTTCTTTTAACTCATATTTACCATCATCACCGCGACTTCCATAGGAGACAATGTAGGACTGAAGGGAATCCGGCACATTAAAAAATGTCCTTTCCATTTTCAATGGACCTGTGATGTATGTTCTGAAATAAGCTTCAAGATCCATTCCGCTTAGTTTTTCTACAACTTTACCTGCCCAGTCGGTGCTGCTTCCATATAGAAATTTAGTTCCGCTTTCAAAGTGCCTTGGGGCGTCTTCATAATCCCAATTCTCCTTATCATAGCCATCATCACTGACCGTAAAACCGGAATATCCAAATCCGGAAGTGTGCGTCAGGAGATGGCGGAGCGTGATTCTTTTTGCCGGTGTTTCTAATTTTCCATTAGCTAAGATGGGTATTTTCGCCATTTCTGGCATCAGGGCAGATAAATCATCATCCAGTCCGATCATTCCTTTTTCGACCAACTGTAATGCGGCTATACTGGTTATGAGCTTGGTCATTGAATATATTCTGAATATATGGTCTGCAGTTACTTCTGCATCCTCTGTCCAGATGGCTTTGCCGTGCTCGTATACCACCTTTTCTCCATTTTTATTTACAGCAATGGCAACCACAGCCGGCAGCTCACTTTTTTCCATTGCAGCATTCATAAGTAATGCCACATTTTCCTCAGTGGGAAAGGAGTTGGAATCAGCTTTTTTACATGAAAAAGAGACAATTAGGAGAGAACAAATTATATAAAATTTTAGTGACCTCATGTTGTGAATTTATAAATAAGCAGCTGGGTTCTTGAAAAAAATAAATATTGGGAAATATGGTTACCCTTATTTTTCCGACAAATGGAAGATAATAAAAAACACTTACTCTTTGACTTGATAAATTTATTATAATCCATAGATTTTCAGATAGAACAGGGAAAGTAAAGGATCAGGGTTGCTTTTTTTGCTCTTACCAAAGAAGAAGTCCTGTTTAGTCTATAGTCTGGCTGTGTTTTAGCTGTTCTACCTTGTTTTTGCGAAGATCGAAATTGCTGTAAAAAAACAGTCGGATAGTATGGTTCAGGTTATAATTTATTCCGCTTGGTAATTGCTGGTATACCATCATATAGCCAAAGTCAAAACTCCAGGTTTTGTTGAGTTTTTGTTTGATACCCACCGTAAACCGGTTTTGATCGAAAGTATTGAATACCACTTGTTTCCCGAAATTAAGGAGGATTTCATTTGCAACTAAAAAAGAAGTCTTCCCGCCTTTTTTAAACGGGATGCTAACGCTAAGCAAAAAACGGATACGGTTAACGAAATAATCATCCTTTAAAGATGTCCCATCTTCCACGTTGTTAAAAAAGCGCTGTTCAGTGCGTATTCTGAACAGGCCACTAAAGGAAGGGAAGGTGTCTGCCAGTATAAATTCCTGGTAAATCCTGTTTTCGTTTAGGAAAAGAGTCCAGTTTTCATCTTTTGCCAGCCAGAGATGAGCGTATCCTCCTGAAATTTTCAGGTTGTCATTAAAGCTGTAGCGTGCCCCGAAACGAATAAAATTGAAACTGGGATTTCGCACAAAATCACTACGTCGTATATGCAAATCGGCCAGGCCGGACCAATGATTGGTAAGCTGAAAAACGCTATTCAGGGAAATCCAGGCTTGTGAACTCTGTTCTACATTTTTGGCAGGAGGTGCTTCTACAGTTTGTGAAGAAACACAATAAGTCCGGAAACAAAGAATAAGAAAAAAGGTTTTTAGTCGGTTAGAAAACACGTATGCAATTTTCTGCAAATATATCTTATCGAACCACTTCTGAAAAGGAATTGAAAATATTATAAATCCTTTTGTCCGGGAGCCCATCTGAAATCTACTGGAAGATTAATATTTGCTTTATATTCATGGGATCTTGCGGATGAATGCCAGGGACAGGAAGATCGCTTTAGTGCTGCAGCAGCTTCAATATTACCCTATGATTTTGCCTTCAAACCGGCTCTGCGAATCAATGAGAATGTGATACCAATATGTGCCAGATAGTAGGTTGGCAATATCATAAAATCCAGCTTTTTATACCCCACAAATTCGGTTAGGGCAATAATCGTATCCGAAAATACAATCAAAAAAATACCAAAAACATATGTCCATTTATATATCGATTCCCCCCGGATCCCGCTAGATGCACCAAAAGTCAGGCACGAAATGAGCAAATAAACCAGTGCGGCATACATGAGAACCTTATCGTCAATAGCGGGATAGAGCATAAGGAAAAAGAAGGCTAGATATGCTAAAAGAATAAGCAGTGTAAACCGCCATTTTATTTTTCCATTGAGCACAGAAAACCCAAGATATCCCACATGGGCAAGAAAAAACAGGGCAATACCCTTGCTAAACATCATGGGATCTCCAAGTTTATTTGACATAAACCAATCTCCGGCAATTGAAAACAAAAAAGCCCCGATGATCATCCAGGTATCATTGGGTTGTTTTGTCTTTCTGAAATTGAGAATTATTAAAATGATTATCCCTACTCCGGCTGATCCCGATTTATACAAAAAATCAGAAGTATTTAGTGCCATAATCGCCGATATTACCGCAAATAACAACAGGCTATAAATCCAGTTTTTTTTAAGTTGCTGTGTATTCATTTTTTAAGGCGCGAAGGAATGTACCTCTAATGGCGTTTTAATTCAGATTTAATTAGTTGAAGTATTTTTTCAATATCACTCTTCAAGGGGAGGTAAGCGAAAAGGTTCTTTGTTTTTGAAATTCGCGTATAAAGGTAGATATGATTTTCAAATTCCATAGAATTAAAAAGACTTTTGTTATTTATGGAATCAAATTTTGACAGCCCTTTTACTTCTCTCCCCATTGTTCTCATTGTTTTTTTTAAATTACCTTTTTTTAAATAGTGTTCGACTGCTTTATCGTAGAATTTTGCTCCGTCTGCCTGATGTTGCTTTAATTTTTCTATAGAATTTCCATAAGAAGCCAGTTGCTGCCTTAATTCAAAGTTCTCAATATTTTTAAGGTTGCCCGAACTTATTATTTCAGTCAGCACCCCCATACTTGGGTTAAATTCTACCGTAGGTGATATTGCATTAAAAAGATATTTATTTACGGAAGTTTCGGTGATGGTGTCATATATATTTTCATCAAACAGCATGGAAAGATTTTCCAGGTGTACAATTAACTGCTCATTATTTTTTATGGTCGCATCTAAAAGATCATAATTCTGCTTAAATTCTTCTTCAAGAGATGACAAATAAATCTGTTCTACCTGTTTTTGTTGTTTTATGGTGTTTAGATTATTAATCCATAAAGCAATCAAAATTCCAATCACAACAAGAAAGATTTCACCAATTGCATATATTAAATATTTGTTGAAATTGTTTGTGCCCACTAATTGTTTTCGAATATTTCTGAAGAATTTTAGCATTACTTAGTGATAGTTTACAATATGCGCTGAGGGATGGTTTATGATTTATTCAGATTGCAATTCAGTGAAAATTTACGAATTATAATCGAACTCTTTAAAAATATAAATTTTCAGGGCACTGCAGACGAACCAATTTACCCGGTTTAATATTCCGGGGTAATTAATGAACTGCCCTTGTTAGTATTCGGTTTGTTTTAAGCGATATATTTCTGCCTTTAGCATATTTACTTCTACTAAAAGTATATCCTGTCTTTTTAAAAGTGTTTCAAGCAAATTAAAAAGAGGTTTTAAATTATCCTGGTTTTCGGTCACAAGGTTTTTGTTAGTATGGATATATCCTTTAGTAAAGCGAAGGGTCCCAAAATAGATTGTATTTACAGGGTACTAATGGTTATTTGGGTGTAATTCTATCTTTTTAAGGTGGGAGGGTTTTTAAAAAATATAGTACTTTTAATATAAGGTTATATTTAATAAGGATGCCTGAAAAAGCTTTCCATATACTTAATAGCCATGGCCATTATCACCCTAAGATTACATTTAATTAGAGGGTTTATTCTCTTTCTGGTATTGGTAAGCCAGATTGCAACTGCACAGCAAAAGAAAAAAAAGTCTACAGTTACTCCAGGTGGAGGTGCTATTGAAATTTCTACCCTGGAGTTACGACTGACCATGGATGATTATTTCCGGGGCTTTGCCCGGACTGTAACAGCAGCAGCAGATAGTATCATATATTTTTCCGATGATTACAAAATTGATAATCAGGCTTTGTTTTGGAAGATGAATGCCATTTCCGGGGCTCAGGGTGCTATCTTTAGCAAGGATCCTTTTGCGGCATTTATAGATGTTGCTGTTTTTAGCTACCAGATGAAACTTTATTTTGAAAAGGGAGCAGGCAGGGAATTAACCTTAATGTGACAAATGTTAAAGACATTGTGGACCTGATCTTCTGGCGGGCTCTTATTTTAATGTCAATTTTGGCAATAATTATATTCATCGGGATTTTGCTTTACAAAAAGTTGTAAGAGTTCAAATCCATTTTATAAAAATATGGCATTGGAGTATGGACCTCGATTTTTCACTTAGTCTCTTGAAATAATCAGATCAAGGGTATTTGTTGATTACCATAAAGGTTGATTTAAGTGTGTTGGGGTTTATGAGGGGCTGTGAAGTAATTAATTTAATTAAAAGGAAATGATCAAGGTGATAATCCTCTCAATTTTAGGGATAGGTATGCATCAGGCAATAAAATTTGACGAGGCCGTACTCCGAAATATTTTATCCGGACAACCATTTTAATACATATTACGTCTTACTATTAAACCAATCTAGATATCATCTATCGTGAAAGACCGGCTCCACTACATAGATTGGATAAGGGTTTTGGCTTTTATGACGTTAATCGTCTTCCATTGCGCAGTGCCATTTGTTGAACATTATAATTGGGAAATTAATAATGAAGAAACTTCGCCCTGGATTACCAGGGTAATTTGGTGGGTTCATCAATGGCGATTGCCATTAATATTTTTTATTGCAGGTGTAGGGGTGCGATTTTCGCTGCGAAAGCGGTCGATACCAGCTTTTCTGGGAGAGCGAATTGTGCGTCTTTTTATTCCGCTTACGTTTGCCATATTCTTCATAACTCCTATTCAAGTGTATTTTGAATGGCTTCAGAAAGGCAGAATTAGCATGAATTATTTAGAGTTTTACCCTTCTGTTTATGAGATAGTACCTTATCCTGATGGTTCATTCACCTGGAGTCATATGTGGTTTGTGGCATATCTGTTTGTTTTCACACTACTTTTACTTCCCTTGTTTTCTCTGGCAAAAATCAGATGGCTTGCGCATATGAAACCTATTATGAACAAACTGTTTTTTGGACCATTTGCCCATCTCGCATTAGCTTTGCCATTTGTATTCTATTTTTATTGGCTTTTTATAGATTGGCCGGAGCAGGGGAGTTTGATAAGTGACTGGTATGTTTTTATTTCCTCAATTACCTTTTATTTCCTGGGATTCTTATTAAGTAGTATTACCTCTTTTTGGGAAAATTGCCTCAGGTACAGAAAATTGTTCCTATCGATGGCAATAGTACTGGCAGTGCTCTTAATCTGGCAGTATTATTGGAATTGGGAATTGAACCGACCAAGGACTCAGGGGATTAATTTGTACGTGTATGGTTTACTCGATGGTTTCCATATCTGGACAATTATTTTATCTGTAATCGGATATAGTATGCGGTATCTGAATTTTAAAAATAATTATTTGAGCTATTTGAACACGGCCGTATATCCGTTTTATATAATTCATCAAGCGGTTATTGTGGCTGCAGGTTATTATGTAGTGCAATGGAATATAAGCATCGGATTTAAGTTAATTGTATTGGTAGTAGTTTGTATGATATCCATATGGTCGCTTTATCATTTCGCAATTCGAAAAACAGTTATTAGCAGAGTTCTATTTGGTATGAAATGGAATCAGGGTAGAATTTCCAAAACCGAACCCCACACAGAACTCGATGAAGCCGGTGTATAGTTCTTTGAAACAGGTTTTTCTTATGCAATCGCCGGTGCTTCCCAGCTTTTTAGAAACGCTTATATATCGGTGGGAGTAATTTTTTTTAACTCAAAAATATCTGTCCTACGATCCCTCAGATTTCTTACACTGCCAAACTGATTCAATTCACGTAACAAATCAATATCAACATCCGCAATTAAAATCATTTCGGTATTTGTGGTAGCTTCTGCTTTAATTCCATTTGCAGGAAAGGAAAAATCACAAGGAGTAAAAACCATTGATTGTGCAAATTGAATATCCATATTGTGAACTTTTGGCAAATTCCCGACACTCCCTGCAATTGCAACATAACATTCATTTTCTATAGCCCTTGCCTGCGCACAATGACGTACTCTTGAATATCCATTTTGGGTATCTGTTAGAAAAGGAATAAATAAAATATCCATTCCTTCATCTGCTAAAATTCTACTGAGCTCAGGAAATTCAGAATCGTAACAGATTAGTATTCCGATCTTTCCGCAGTCGGTGTCAAAAGTTTTTAAATTTTTTCCGCCCTGCATTCCCCAAACCTTCGCTTCATCTGGGGTTACATGAAGTTTTTCATACCTATCGGTTGTCCCATCTCTTTTGCATAAATAACCAACATTGTAAAGAAAATCGTCTTTTAATTCAGGCATGCTACCTGTAATAATATTTATGTTGTAGGATATCGCCAGTTCGGAAAATTTTTGGACTATGGCAGGGGTATGTTTGGCTAATTCTCTTATTGCTTCAGATTCCGGGAGATGATTGTCATCTGCCATAAGTGGAGCGTTAAAAAATTCCGGAAATAACGCAAAATCAGAGCGATAGGCAGAAACAGCATCTACGAAATACTCCGCCTGTTGCATTAATTCGACCAGGTTGTGATACAATCGCATTTGCCATTGAATTAAACCAAGACGAACCACTTTTTTCTTGGTGAAAGTCTTGGAGACGTGTTTTTGGTAATACACATTATCCCATTCCAGTAAAACTGCGTATTCATTCGAGGCTTCGTCACCTTCCAAATATCCTTTTAAAACTTTTGAAGGATGAAAATCATTGGATATTTGAAAATTTAATACAGGGTCGTGGATTTCTTTTCTTTTAACCTTTTCTATATATTCTTTGGGTGATAATAGTTCGGAATGTTTGGAATAATTTGGAATTCTACCTCCAAACGCTATTCCTCTCAGGTTTAATTTTTCACATAGTTCCTTTCTATAATCATACAATCTTCGACCCAGTCTTAACCCCCGGTATTCTGATTTGATAAAAACGTCAATTCCATACAAAACATCTCCATCTTTATTATGTGTGTCAAATGTATAGTTTCCCGTTATCTCTTTATAGGTATGGTGATCATCAAATTTATCGTAATCAACGATAATAGAAAGCGCACAACCGGCAAGCTGATCATTAACTTTAATTACAACCTGTCCTTCAGAAAATTTGGTAATCAAAGATTGAATATGAGATTCTTTCCAATAGGAATTGGGCATGTTCGAATATGCTTCAATCATTGCCTGTTTTAACTCCTGGTAGTCATTTATGGTCAAAAATTGTAATTCTATATTTTCAATGTTTTGTATCATGTATTAATTTTAAATTTTGCTTGCAATTATTCAACAAATATCTGGCAGCTGAACCTTCTTATAAGGTATTAATTTATTTTCTTTCGTTTTAAATCTTTCTCAATGGCTTCTATCATTAAGCCTGCGATATCTTTTTTGGAGACTCCTTCAATCCCTTCAAGGCCTGGCGATGAATTAACTTCTAGTAATAAAGCCCCATGATTTCCTCTGATTATATCAACTCCGGCAACTTTTAAATTCATTGTCCTTGCTGCTAAAATTGCAATCCTTCTTTCTTCCGGAGTAATTTTTACCAATTGAGCGGTTCCTCCCATATGAATATTTGCCCTGAATTCACCGGGTGCAGCTGTGCGCATAATACTTTCAACGACCTTACCATTGATAACAAAGCATCGGATGTCCTTTCCCCCGGCCTCTTTTACGAATTCCTGAACTAAAATATTTGCCCGTAAACTCTTAAAGGCATTGATAAGGCTTTCTGCCGCTTTTTTTGTCTCGGCAAGAACAACTCCTTTACCCTGTGTGCCTTCCAGTAATTTAACAATTAAGGGTGCACCTCCAACCATTTTAATTAAATCATCGGTGTCTAATGGGGAATTGGCAAATCCTGTGGTTGGTATGGGTAAACCGTTATTTATGAGCAATTGTAATGAATATAGCTTATCTCTGGATTGGGTAATTGATGCGGCAGAATTTTGTGTATAGACCCCAATAGCTTCAAAATGTCTGGTTAAGGCGCAGCCATAAAAGGTAATACTGGGTCTTATTCTGGGGATTATTGCATCAAAATCATCTAAGATTCTTCCCCCGCGGTAGTGCATTTCAGGATTTTTCCCATCAAGCTTAATATAGCAATCTTTGATATATAAAAATTCCATTTGATGACCTCGTTCTTCCCCGGCCTCTATGATCCTCCGATTACTGTATAAATCCGGGTTGCTTGCCAATATGCCTATTTTAAGCCCAGATGGTTTATTAACATACACTTTGTAATGCTGTCTCAAAATTTGGTTAGAAAGTTCTCCCAATTTAAAAGCCGCCTCCGGATCCACCATCATTTTTCCTGCCATAGCTTGTCTGCCTAACAACATCCTATACCCCATAGAATCGCGGTTTGTTAAGGTAATTTCAATTTCCCAGGAAGATTTCGCTATGGCTAAAACAGTCTTTATTACGTAGCGTATTTCTCCATAGCCACTTGAGCTTTTCACATTTCTTTTATCCATTACAGGCGATTCACAATAAATGGTTGTCTTGCCCTCATTTTGAATGGGATGAACTTCATACCTCACCCATGGATCACCATCTTTTTTAAAAGGTATGATGTTTACCGCATGTAAAGCCGATGTCTTTGCACCTGAATCTACACGAACTTTTATAGCCGGAATATTCAGTTGGGGAAGCGCGCACCACTCTTCACTTCCTACAACAATTTTATTGTTACTCATTAAAATAGTTTAAAATTTTATTTTGGTATTTCCAGACCCAAGGGACTAAATGTAATTATTTGTAATTAAAAAGCAAATAAGACAAATTTTTATTGTCTAAACTCTATTCCGGATTTAGATATAGAAAAAAATCAGATGTTTTCAAGGTCACTTATGGGATCCCATCCATATCCAGGGCATCTTTAAACTGGTTTTATCATAAAGTTTTAGCTCCTAATTTTTTTATTCTGATTTCAATGACTCTTTGCGGCCTTTCAAATATTTTAAAGGTTCCATCCAAATGGTAAAAAGAAAAGCAATCAAAAGTGAAAATAAATACTCCCGGAATTGTAAAGGAGAACCGCTGAAAAAACTGGTTATGTAGGGAACATTAAATATCAACAACAGTAAAATAATTGAAATACCTATTATTACAGGGATATAGCTGTTTTTCTGTTTTATGGTCTGAAGGATTGTTTGGCTGAATGAACGGTTAATAAGTGTAAGAAGTATGTTTGAGAAAATAAGGGTGCTGAAAATCAATGACCGAATTTTGAATTCACCCAACTCATAATAGCTTCCGTAATACCCAATAATTAAACATCCAACCGTAATCATTAAACCCTGGACTATTGTAATCCAGAGTTGTGATAAATGAAGTAAATTCTTATGGCTTGAATCAACAGGCCGTTTCAATTTTTCATTTGGAATTTTCTCATTTTCGTAAACAATGGAACATGTAGGCCCCATAATAAGCTCAAGAAATATGACATGTATTGGTGAAAATAATTGGGAAGGCAGCCATTTAAAAAAGATAGGCAACATTACAAGCAGTATAATGGGTATGTGTATTGAAATAATATAACGGATCGCCTTGGTCAGGTTTTCATTAATTCTCCTGCCCAGGAAGATGGCGTCAATCATCTTTGACAGGTCGTTATTAGCGAGAATAAGTCCGGCCGCACCCTTGGCAACATCTGTTCCCTTACTGCCCATTGCAATGCCAATATGCGCTGATTTTAGCGCAGGGGCATCATTCACCCCATCGCCGGTCATGGAAACAATTTGTCCCGTTTGTTTGAGTACATTTATTATTCTCAATTTTGTTTCGGGATCAATTCTGGCAAAAACGTCTACAGATGACACCACTTCTTTTAGTGCTTTTTCGTTCAATTCGCCTAATTCTGAACCGGTTAAGACCTTATTTACTTTTATGCCGGTTTGTTTGGCTATGGCCAGTGCTGTTTCTTTGTAATCTCCCGTTATCATTTTTACATCCAGGCCGGCTGCATAAAAACCGTCAATCACATTCTTCATATTTGGAGTAGGGGGGTCCCAAAATGTTATTAATCCTAAAAATTCAAAACCAATATCTTTTTGTAATTCGGGATAATCACTTCTATCCCAATGTCCTTTTGCTATGCCCAATACCCTAAGGCCGTTTTTTGCGTAAATCAAACCCTGACTATGAATTACGGCTTTTTGCTCTGGTTTTAAAGAACACAGTTCAAGCACGCCTTCCAAAGCTCCTTTGCAGCCTACAATGAATTTTTTGTTTTCATTTTGAAAAACATGTGTCATAACCGGTGGCTTACCGGATAAAGGAAACTCTTTCACCATCTTGAAATTCTTCCGTTCATCCTTCTTGAATAATTGTGCATAGTGGTTGTGAATTGATTTTTCCATAGGGTCAAATGGATTTTCTTCACTGGCCCACATCGCATATTCTAATACTTCGGAAGGTTTTGGAGATGTGTCAAAGTCAATTTCCTTATTTGATTTAAGGCTATAGGTGTGAGTGACGTTCATCAGATTCTGCGTGAGTGTTCCCGTTTTATCAAGACAGATAACAGTTGCTGCACCCAATGTCTCCACCGTTTTGGGGCTTCTTGTGATTATTCCATGTTTCAGCAATCTATAGGCCCCAAAAGCCATAAATGTTGAAAGTGCCACCGGTATTTCTTCAGGTAGGACAGACATGGCCATAGTAAGGCCATGTATTAATCCATGCAATACACTTCCACTTTCCCACCAGTTATAGGCCCATACAAAGAGAAAGGCTATACTGCCAATAATTACCATGCTTCGTACGAAATTCGAAACTTTTAATTGCAAAGGTGTTTTTTCCTTTGCGGTAGATGAAACCAGTTCTCCTATTCCGCCAAGTGTGGTTTGTTTCCCTACCGCTGTAACTCTGGCATAGCAGTATCCCCTGACTACTAATGTACCCTGAAATATAGTATCAGTTGAAAATTTTTCAACCGAAACGGATTCCCCTGAAAGGATTGATTCGTTTATTGAAAAATCATTGGAGGTAATGATTTCTGCATCAGCCGGCACGATGTCACCTTCTTCGCATATAATGACATCCTCTGTGACCAAATCTTCGGAATCAATTTTAAAGGTTTCGGCATTGCGTATAACCTTGGTTTTGGTCTCTGTTAAACGATTTATAGCCTTTAAAGCTTTTTGGGTTCGGAAATTCTGATAAACATCAATTCCTGCTACAAAAAAAAGCGCAAAAAGCATAGTATAGGCTTCGGTAAAGTCCCGAATTGAAAAATACACACCACATGCTATCAGCAACAAAATAAACATGGGTTCCTTAATTACCGAAAGAAGATTTTGAAGCAATAGATTTTTCTCCTGCCTTAATTGGTTTGTACCGTTTAATGCTCGCTGTTGAAGAACTTCATCATCGGTAAGTCCGTTTATTTCCAGTTGACTTATATGACCTTTTGCTTTCAAATTGTTCTCGATGTATACTTATTTTTCTTTATTGATTAAAATTCCCTATTTTCTTTATTCTCCATAGACGTTACTATCAGCGGTTGTTTTTAACTTCTTCAATTTCTTGTTTAATTCTTTTATTAACATCAATTTTTGCCCCCGTAAAAACAAAAATCCTGGTTCTGTATTCCCTTGCATATGGATTTGTTATGGAGTCGGCCAAAACTGAAGCCTTAAAATACGGGCTGGTTTTTTTAAACTCCCCCTCTTTTTCTTCAAAGTTTTTAACTCGTATAAGATTAGTATACTTCTGGTCAAGGTTAAACCAGTTAATATAGTCTGCATTGAAAGAAACAGCTTTTAGCCCTTCTGTTGTATAATAGTTTATTGCACCTGCCTGTCCATAATTGTCGCAAAGAATTAGTGTTTGTTCAGGATGAGGCAAATTTAAATATAAGGAATCTACTTTTTTTGCCAGTTCTTTCCATCCAAGCATATCTGCAAAATCCTGTGGGAGCATGTGGTCTTTACCATCTTCCCAGCGAAGTAAACCATACTTTTTGTAAAGCCTTGAATGTTCAACAATATATTCGGGGCTTTTATCTGGAAATGCAATTTTAAAAATTGGAATAAAGAGTAACACAGGAATTGCTATAGCCAGGGGTTGTAGATATTTTTTCCATCCTTTATTTAAAATATTTCCAAGGAAAACAGAACCAAATGAAATATAAACAGGATAAAGCCCAATGGCATAATAATCTTTAGCTCTGAAATACATAAAAACGATGAGGGTAAAAAAGAATGTCCAAAAGAAAGTCCTGTATATCCTAAAGGGTTTGTAAAACATTAGAGTATACAAACCTGAGACAATCACGAATAAAGAACCTATAAAAAATATTAATTGTGATCTTAAAAAGCCCAGCCTGTCAACATGTACCAAATGCCTTTTAACTAATTCATTCATATGCTGAATTACAGGAAAATTATTGTCGTACTGCCATAAAAGGTTGGGTAAAATGAACAATAATCCTATAAGTACAGCCATGTATAATTTCCTTTGGCCAAATACTTTGCGTTGCCTGGTCACGAGAACGGCAGGTAGCAAACCTATAATCAAAAAAACGATGTTGTATTTGTTTAGAAATCCCAAAGCAAATACTATTGCTGCCATAAAAAGCCATTTTGGTTTCTCTGTATTAAAATATTTAATGATCACGAAGTAAAAAGTCGTCCAGCTTAAAACGTCAAAAGAATTGGGCTGATATAAGGTGTTTAGTCTTAAAAGCACAGAGAACAGTATACAGGTGGCACCTAATATCAATGCAAACAAATTTCCTTTCAGTTCTTCAATGGCCTTCCAGACCACGAGAATTGTAAGAGCACCGAACAATGACGGAAAGAATTTAACCCAAAAAACGGAATTACCCAAAAGATAAATGACGCTTGAAATCCAGGAAGTAAAAGGTGGCACAGATAAATATCCCCAGGCCAAATGATGTGCCTGGTCCAGATAAAGATATTCATCCCGTTGCAGATCGTAAACAGGGCTTATCAGATTGTACTGAAACAGGAACTTTAAAATAATAAAGCCAATTAAAATTAATGTCTTTTTTGTCATTGAGATCAAAAGTCAATTTAAATTAACACAAATTCTGTCACTTGTGATTCAAATGTGGAATCTTCTATGGTATTATTTTGTCGAAATCCTGTTTTATGATTCATCTTTTATTTTGAGTTGCAAAACACCTTAATAAATTACTGTCCATGTGATCCTCTTAATAGGTTATAATTACCTGATCATTTCACGGGTTTTAATTGAGAGGCTATCATTGCTATTAATTTTTTATAGAAAATTTATCATCGAAATATTGGTGGGTCCTAGTGCCTGCTAACAAAGCTTTTGAGCCTACGCAGCTGCGCTGTTTCAACAAAGCGCAAGGTAGCAATGAAGGGTAAAGCGTTGAATATTGTACGTCTGCCATATCAGCAGATTATATATTGAACTTACTGCTAATTTGTTAATTCGCTTCATTTGCTTTTAAGACTCTTAAGAAATTGCCTCCAAGAATTTTTGATATGTCCTTTTTACTATATCCTTTTTCAACTAATGCTTTTGTGATTAATGGATAAGAAGTAACATCATCCAATTGCTGTGGTGTAAGATTGATTCCATCAAAATCGGAGCCGAGACCTGCGTAATCAACACCAACCAGTTTTACAATATAATCGATATGATCAATCAGCAATGATAAAGGCGGTCTCATATATGTTGCATCTGTTGCATATTTTTTATACAGGTAATCCATCATGTAGAATTCACCCAATCCGCTTTTTAACAATGAATCACTTTCGGCAGCGTGCTTTTTTAGAAAGGCAGTTTCTTTTTTATCAAAACTACTGTCAATAAATCCCGGATGAAAATTCACCTGAATCACCCCGCCGTTCCTGGCAATTGCCTTTATTTGATCATCCTTTAAATTTCGGCGGCTTGGCACAAGGCTGTAAATGGAACTGTGCGAAGCAATAATGGGTTTGGTGGTTATCTCAATGACGTCCCAAAAGGTCTGGTCACCAGAGTGACTTATATCAATTATAATTCCCAGTTCATTCATGCGCTTTACTACCTGTTTGCCCAAAACTGTTAGTCCTTTTTGTTGCAGATTTGGATGGGTTGTTTCATCGGCTGCACTTGTTGCCCAGGATGGTGCCATGTTATGAGTTAAGGATAAGTACCTTGCGCCGCGCTTATAAAGAGCTTCTAATTTACCAAGATCATCTTCTATCATGTGACCGCCTTCCACACCAAACATGGCCGCAATCTTATGCTGCCTTACTGCTTTTAACAATTCTGCAGAGCTGGCCACTTTAACAATCTTATCCGGGTTTCGTTTTAATACGGCATCCAGGCTGTCCATTTCCCTGTTGGCAATGGCATAAGGTTGTTCTGCGTCACCATCGCAGTACACAGAAAATAGTTGAACATCCAGACCCCCCTTTTTCCAGCGGGCCAGATCGCTGTGTGTTTTCCCGGTCAGATCCTGATCGAATACTATTCCTTCGTCCACCGCTTTCATCAGGATATCATTGTGGGTGTCAACCACGATTGCTTTAGCGTGAATCTTTTTGTAAGATTGGGCATAAATAAAACTGGAAAAAAAAGCGCTCAGAAATATTAATTTTATTTTCATTTAACGGATTTTGGTTTTTTCAAGATATGTTGATTTGCTGCTTTTGGGTCATATATTTTGTGAGGATCTGAACTTACTACTCACCTTTGGAATATAAGCTCTGTCCCGCAATGCATACCCTATATTCGTTGTTAGTCATTGTTATTCTTTGTTCGAATCCAAAGGAGTGAGAAAATTTTTATTTGCAAAGTCACCGATCGCATTTCCGAGTCGATGACCTTCTTCTGAATCATACCTAAAATGTATTCCTAAATAAACTCTGGACATAGATGCCTCCATACCGGCCTCTGAAAATGAATTGAATGATCGGGTAGGGGGATCCATTTTTACTTTTTCTGAAAACGGACCTGCACTTTCCACCTCTTCAGTAGTCATAGTAAAACTGTATTGATCTCCTGTTTCCAGGGTGTTTGACAAAACTCTCATTGCGGCGGAACTTGCTGTTCCATGCGCAGACGGATAAGATGGAAATGCGTATGTGTGTTTATGTAAGTTATCCCAATTCTCATCAGGCTCTGTATGAGGGTTTTCGTCATTTGCGGCCCATCGAATGGCAGTATATGGGCGCCAGTGATTGTAGTAAAATTTATTGTCAAAAACATTGACATATGCATCATATACGGTCATGTTTAACAAGGCGAACACTCTTGCCGCTTTCCAAAGGTTTAAATTTTCTGTTTTAATGAGATCTCTTGCCAATCTGTTATGTGAATTTTCAACAAAATCCTTCCACCACATGGCCAGGTGGGCTTGATCGTCAGTTCGCATATTACTTTCCGTGCTTCCATATTCTTTCACTTCATTAAAGGCTTTTGAATACGCATCACTGTTTATCTCAGGTGGAGGAGGAGATCTGAACTGATCCTGACTTAATAGCAAAAAGGGCTCAGCTGATGCCCATCCGGCACCAAAAATAAATCCTTCCGGTGTTCCACTGTGTTCGTTGAACTCGGCATAAACTCCCGGAGCCATGGGATGCCAGGTATAATCAGCTTCACCATTCCAATTATCATTATTTCGTGTTTCCAATACTTTGGCAGCTGTTTCTTTACCTAATTGAATGCCAAGATTTTTGGCTTTACCTTCAGGTATTGCTTTAAGCGCATTATCGTGTATTTTCCTGAGCTCAGATTCATGATCCGGGAAGCTTGTTTTTACTACGTCATAAAATGCTTGTGAAGTTGCTGCCAATGGATCAGCGAGGGGCTGACTTCCGGAATATTTATGGAAAGAATATACGGGCTTTATGGCATTTAAGGCATTGTGGACAGCAACATTTGCCAACGCTTCGGTACGGACTCCGTTTAGAGTCAGCAACCCATCTTGCTCAACAGCCATCTCCATTATCTTCTCGTTCCAGCTTATTATGATATCTGCATCATAATTATCGATTAATATTTGATCCGACTTGCAACCAAATAATATTGAGTATACAAGTGCCAGTTTAAGAAATCTGTGGTTGATAAAGTTGATTTTATTTTTCATGGCTTAAATTTTTATTTATGCCTATTGGCCAGGCTACGATTTCGGCGTTTTTAAGATCAGAGGAGCTTAAGCCTGGGTCCCGTCCCGATAATTATAGGGAGCTATCGGAGGCGTTGAGCACTTGGTGCGTAGATACCAATTCCGAAATATTTCACCTTAGTTTATTTGATAAATGTAGGTTTAATCTTTATTTGATGCAATAAAGTATGATTAATTATAGCCGTTGTTGGCATGCATAGTTTGTATATAAATATACCAGATCAAGATATGTTGGGATATTTATTAGATTCCAGTAGGCCCTGTACAGCTTGGCCCAGTGGCTCCCGATCTGTAAACGATCTTTTTTAGCAACATAGGTATAAAACGTGATAGTTTCTGGTTTGGAACGCCCTAATTGTTTCCGAAAAAAGGAGAGTTTAAAGTATCCCAGCTTTTTGTATTTTTAAACAAAGTTTTTGAGATGCCAACTACGGAACAATGTAAAAACTGCGAAAAAACATTTGATGAGTCTTTTGACTATTGCCCTTATTGTGGCCAGGAAACCGTGGATAACCTCACTTTCGGGGTCCTGTTTAGCAATACTATAGAAAATTATTTTTCTATAGATGCCCGATTCTTCAGGAGTTTCGGAACCCTTATGCTCAAACCGGGAGTTCTGGCACGGCGCTTTGTTGATGGGAAACGACTCAAATACCTGCATCCTGCACAATTTTACCTCTTTATCTCCGTCATTTTCTTTTTTATTTTCTCTTTTACCATTAGAAAGGCAGATACTGAAGTTTCGAAAGCCATACAAAAAGGATTAGACCAGGAAATCAGTTTAGATTCCATAAAGATTAAGGCGGATTCCGTTGAAGTGGCAAAAGCCCGGAAAGTCCTGAAAGAAAACCAGAAACTTATTGGCTTATCAGAAGAGGATCTGGTGGACCTGGATTCGGTAATTCAATCGGATCCGGAGGGGCCAAACGTAAATTTTGGATTTAAAGCCATAACTGTAGACTCCCTTATTGCCATTAATGCACCCCTGGATCAAAAACTTACCGCCATGGGTATGAAAGAAGATGCGAATGCCTTTACAAGGAGGTTTTATACGCAGTTACTAAAATTCTACGAAAAAAGGGGCGGGGGTATTTTACAGGGCTTGTATGATACTATTCCTGTAGCCATGTTCCTCTTATTGCCACTTTTTGCCTTATTGATAAAATTGTTTTATTGGAAACGCGGTACATTCGCGCACCACATGGTGTTTAGTTTTTATTTCTTTACGTTTATTTTTACCACCTTTTGTATTATCATTCTGTCTAATATGATAATTGATGTCCCCTCATCGATTGAGGTGCTTATATTTTTGTCTTTTGTTATATACCTGATGCTGGCACTTCGCAATTTTTACAAGAGTAGTTGGTTTGGCGCTTTTTTTAAGGCGAATATAATCTCCTTTCTTTATATGCTCTTTATAGTACCCGTGGCTGCAATAGGAATTGTCTTGGTGTCCTTTATGCTCTATTAAATATTTGTAAACTTATTTAGCCATAAAAAGGGCATTGACGAAAAAAAGTTTGCCGTTTTCCCAGAATCCACGGAATAAGGGATTATCCACCATGTAGACAACCTCTCCTTTGCCGTATTCTTCAACCCCAAAAACAAGGCTTTCAGACATTTTTTTCTGAGCCTCACTACCGGCAAAACCCGATACCGGAACCGTGTCATTTGAAATATAGGCTACCGTGCCACTCTCCAGATAGTCATAACTGTCACTTCCAAGTTTAAGACTAAAATAGGTATCTGTATAGCCAAAAGCCAGCGGATGTGTCACATCAACTTTTGTTTTAAAAATGGCACCGGTAATGTCATTTTTCATCTCCTCCCGAAGCAGGTTTTCATATGGTTCCACAGTAATTTCTGTACTGTCCTGTTCATTTTCCCTGATGGAAATATCAAATCCATCCTCTCCGCCCAAAGAGGCAACAGACTTACCCATGGCAATAAGCCTGCCACCCTGGCCTACCCATTCCTTAAGACCGCTGAGCATATCTTTGTCCATAAACTTTTCATAGCCATATCCTTCCGGCAGAATGAGCACCTCGTAGTTGTATAGATCTACCTCATCCAGATAGTTTCCGTCTAAAACGGTAAGTGGATAATGCAATTGCTGCTCGAAGAAATACCATATTTCACCAAATCGAAGTGTGGATGTTGGGGAACCACCCAGCAGGGCTACCTTAACGGCAGGGATCATCTGTACATAGCCGGATCCGAAGTCTTTTCCTTTATCTACAAAACCACTGCTGACTGCTGTTAGTAATTTATGATGTTTTTCTGCAGCCTCACCAACTATTTTGGTAAAATTCTTGTTGAATTCATTATCGGCCTTGGTAATGATCAAACTTCCACGGTCATGGCTTTTCCCTTCCAGTGTAAAAGGTTTTTGTGCCTGGCGCACCTTGATCTTATTCTGAAGTAATTCCGCCAAAAATCGCGCATCGTCCATTCCGTTCCAATCCGTCACATAAGCATAGGTATTGGAGTTCAATGTTACATAATTTACTAAAGCTTCTTCTTTTTCAGTACCACTAACCAGACTCTCAGATGCGATGGCATCTAGCCCATAGGCATAGGGCAGGGACCATGCGGTAATGTCATAAGTAAGAGAATCACTAAGCCTTGCGTTGGGTTCAAACAGCACTTTTACCAGTATGCCCTTGGACTGGTTGGTAGAAATTATAAGGCTTTCGGAATTGGTTTTTAAGCTCCCTGTTTTACCGGTTAAATAATTAAATCCCTTGGCAGTAGAACCTGTGCCGTAACTGTACTTCAACTCATGCCCGTCTAAAAGTTGGGCTAGTGATCTTAAATGATCTTCAGGCCCGTTAAGGACATAACTACTGTAGTTGTAGCTTTTAGGTTGGTGGAATTTTTGATATTCCTCGTTGAGTTTCTCCACGTTATTGGCAGCAACTTCCACAGTGGATATCCCGGTGGTAAAATGGTGGGCTATCCGGTCTTTTAAGGTGAGTGTATCTCCATTGCTTGTAATGACACCTAATCCGGCACCGCCTCCGCCTCCCTGTTCATAGGTCATTCCTATGGCTCCATTGTAAGTGGGATAGGTATCCCCGTAACTTGGGTAAAACAGATCAAATCGTTCTTTGGTGAAGTAGAACCACCCGTTGGCATCAAAATATTTGGCGTGGTTTTTTCCGATAGTCATCTGAAAATTTCGCTGAAAATCGGTGATTACTTCATGAAAAGGCTCTGCCGCCGGGGCGAAATAATATGGGGAATCCATGCTCTGTTCATGAAAATCTACATGAATATGCGGGAGCCATTTATTATAATATTTAAGTCTTTGCCTGCTTTCTTTTTGTGTGAGCCATGCCCAGTCACGGTTTAGATCAAACATATAATGATTACTCCGGCCGCTCCACCAGCTTTCATGGTGTTCTTTGCTGTTTGGGTCTGCCTGATAAGGCGTGTTTTTAGTTTGGTTATACCAGTTTACATAGCGGTCCCTTCCATCCGGATTTAGGCAAGGGTCCATAATTACTACAGTATTTTCCAGGTAAGATTGTTTGACTGTTAATAGTTCATAAATGGTTTGCATAGAGGCTTCTGTACTGACACTCTCATTGCCATGTACATTATAACTAAGCCAAACAATAGCCTTTGTTGAGGTGCCGGATCCACTTGTGCTTTTTAAATGTTCCTCCCGTATGGCTTCCAGGTTTTGCATATTCGCGGGGGACGACAGATAAGCCAGCAGCAATGGCCTCTCCTCATTGGTTTTTCCATATTCAGTGAGTTGCATTCGGTCCTTTGCAACTTCAGACAAATATTGGTAATAATCTACCACCTGGTGATGGCGTGTAAATCTGGTCCCCAGCTCATATCCCAGAAATTCAGAGGGGGACTGCAGTTCTTGTGCGTTTAGAGTGAGCGTAATAAATAATAATGCAAATGCCGGTAATAGTCTCTTCATTGACCAGGATTTAAGAATAGGACGCTAAAGCTAATTAATAATCGGGAAACCACCCGTGAAGTTCGGTGATTTTCGTTTAGGGGTCGTCAAGTTGTATGGCTTATTAAGAATTGGTTCTTCATTTTTATGTCGTTCGTGCATCTTAACGTATTTTTGGGAAGTGTAAAACCCGAGAATTTTATCTTTGATCGGATTTTAGTAATTTCTATGGAAGTAGCCTGTATACCATTTAAGAAGACTGGATATTTTTCTTCACTTATAGCTGACTATCTGGATAAAAACACCAGGCTAAGACCTTTTTATAACAGGTTTCCAGAAATTGAAGAATTTGAGTCGCAAATAAAGGAGAAGGAAAATTCGTTTCCACAGGCAAACAGGATGATACTTAAGGGGGTTTTGCAGCAACAGTATCAGGGAGTGAAAACCTCAAAAATCACTTTGACAAATATTTCTGCCCTGGCTAAGGATGAAACTTTTACGGTAGTTACAGGGCATCAGCTCAATATTTTTACAGGTCCCTTATATTTTCTATACAAAATTATAAGTACCATAAACCTTGCGAAATCTTTAAAAGAAGCCTATCCCAAAAATAATTTTGTTCCGGTGTATTGGATGGCCACCGAGGATCATGATTTTGATGAGATCAATTATTTTAATTTACATAATAAAAAATTGCAATGGAACCGCGATGACGGGGGTGCAGTGGGAAGATTTACTACCGAAGGATTAGAAGCGGTGTTTGATACTTTTTCCAAAGAAGTCGGTCAAAATATTAATGCCGACAAGCTAAAAGACCTCTTTGCAAAAGCTTATCTGGAGCACAATTCACTTTCCAAGGCTACCAGATACCTGGCCAATGCCTTATTCGGCGAGCATGGACTGGTAATTGTGGATGGCGATGATTTCCAATTAAAAAACCTGTTCAAATCATATATACAAAGGGATATCTTTGAAAACCAGTCTTTCAATAAAGTAAATGAGACCATCAAAGCCCTGGAATCCGCATCACCTGCCTACAACATTCAGGTAAACCCAAGGGAAATCAATTATTTTTATTTAAAGGATGGACTACGGGAAAGGATTCTTGAAAAAGAGGGGTTATTTTATGTGAATAATACCAAGATTAAATTCACAAAGGATGAAATACGGTCAGAACTGGATGTTCATCCCGATAGATTTTCACCCAATGTGGTAACAAGGCCTCTTTATCAGGAGGTCGTCCTGCCTAACCTTTGTTATATTGGAGGAGGGGGTGAGCTGGCCTATTGGTTGGAGCTCAAAACTTCTTTTGACGCTATGGAAGTGCCATTTCCCATCTTGCTCCTGCGAAATTCCGCGCTTCTCATTTCTGAAAAGGTATACAGTAAAATACAAAACCTGGATATTGAGCCTGCCGACCTGTTTTTAAAACAAAATAGTCTTATCAATAAAAGAATACGGGAAATTTCAAATATTGATATAGATTTTTCAAGCCAAAAGGAATATCTGAGGCAACAGTTTGAAGCTCTTTACCTATTGGCACAACAAACAGATAAGTCCTTTCTCGGTGCAGTAAAGGCCCAGGAAGTGAAGCAAATTAAGGGGCTCAATAATCTGGAAAAACGCTTGTTAAAAGCCCAGAAAATAAAACTAAAGGATCAGGTAGTCAGAATGATTGCCATCCAGAATCAGTTATTCCCAAATCAATCCCTGCAAGAGCGGTCACTAAATTTTTCTGAAATTTACCTGGAAATGGGAGACCATCTTATCCCTTTTTTACTAAAAGCTCTGAATCCCTTACATCAGGAATTCGTGGTTTTAAAATACTAAGCCAATTAATGGCATAGATTTCTTTTCCATAGTACATTTGGTAAAAACTTATCTCATGCATAATGTGGATATTGAATTGGTGGAATTGACCCTCGATGTCATGAAATATGCCATTCAAAGGATAACCAATGAATCCCCGGAATTGGGGGCTCCCAAGTTGGAGGAAGAATTAAGGCGTCTGGTAGGGGAGACTATTACACCCGCGGGTATTGGAGGTGAAAAGGCCTTTCATCTTTTTCGGGATGTCCTTGTAAAAGCAACGGTTCCAATAGATCACCCCAGGCATTTGGCTTTTGTTCCAGCGGCTCCTACAAGGGCTGCCGTGATGTTTGATTTGGTGACCTCTGCATCAAGCATACATGGTGCTTACTGGATGGAAGGTGCAGGAGGTATTTTCTGCGAGAATGAAGCCATGAGGTGGCTGGTATCGCTTACCGGGATGCCCGATGGTGCATTCGGTGTTTTCACCAGTGGAGGCACTGCTGCTAATTTGTCGGCTATGGTAACAGCGAGGGAATATTGGAGAAGAGATAAGAAGAATCATCATAAAAAAGGTTGCCTCATTACCTCGGTAAGCGCACATTCTTCCGTAAAAGCAATGGCAAAAGTTATTGATGCCGATTTGCTATTGGTGGAAGCGGATGATCTGATGACGGCCGAAGCCTTAAGGGAAAAAATAGCTTCACTGGATGAAAAGACGATGGAAAGGGTTTTTGCAGTCGTAGCTACCGGAGGAACTACCAATGCTGGTATCGTCGATGATCTGGATGGAATTGCTGAGGTTTGTAAGGAACTAAATCTTTGGTTTCATGTAGATGCAGCTTATGGAGGAGGTGCCCTTGCAGCAGATTCTGTAAGGCACTTGTTTAATGGAATAGAGAAAGCAGATAGTATAACAATAGATCCCCATAAATGGTTATTCTCGCCTTATGATTGCGGAGCTATAATCTACAAAGATCCAGAATTGGCAAAAACTGCACATTCACAGGAGGGCTCTTACCTGGATATATTTAAAGACCCGGGTGCACAAGGTTTTAACCCTTCAGATTATCAGATACAATTAACCAGGAGGTTACGGGGATTGCCATTGTGGTATTCTCTGGCTACTCACGGAACCAAAAAGTATAAATGGGCTGTGGAACGAGGTATTGATCTGGCCAGGTTGGCTGGAGAACTGATCTCCGCCCGTCCCGAAGTGGAACTACTGCGACCGCCCGGCCTCTCTTGTGTCCTTTTCAGGCGCAAAGGCTGGTCTGAAGAGGATTATAAAAACTGGACCTATACCAATCACAGGGAAGGGATAGCACTGGTGACACCCAGTAAATGGAAGACCAAAGACAGTTTTGAAACGGTAGCGCGTTTTTGTTTTATTAATCCTGATACCACGGAAGAAGACATCAAAGTTATCCTGGATACCATGAAATGAAGCTGTGCACTTTAAGGGACGAGGAATTCTCCACTCCAGCCATCATCATGCTTGGAAAACCGAACCCGGAGATGCTCCGGATCCCGTAATTTGAGGTATTCTATTTTATACGGGGTAACTTCAACTACACAGAAGTGATTTTCCTGATTTAGGTATTCAATTGGCTTAGAGCCCTCCAGGGGTGTTCCCGGTGCAAGGGCAGTGGTATATGCCTTGCGCATTTGCTCCGGAACATCTTGCTTATAGGTTTCTTCAATTGACTTTCCTTTAATTATGGTTGCCGGGCCTTCAATTTTTATCTGTAACAGCTTTTCAGGATTATAAAATAATAAGCCTACTTTATTATTTTCTTTTATGTGAATTATTTTTTTTGAACGTAAATCTGTGTAAAAGGAAAGTTGAAGTTTGTCAGAAACCTTTCTTAGGACGATTATTCTTTGCCTTGACAAACGCTCCAAACCTACTGTGGCGAGGGTGAAATAGTGAAAAGGATGCCCTTTCTGAGTGCTTCCTTTTAGTAATTCATCCTGAATTTCTTTAAAAATCTGATTTGTTGTTTCTGAGGATTTCATGAATATAAAGGTAAAAAAATAAAAAATGAGGTAGGGTATTTTTAAAGAAGATTGTTATATATATAAATTGCTATGAAAAAGATGATTTTTTATAGATAAAATAGTGTCATAACAAGTTCATGTGTTTAGGTTGGTTTTTGATTTGAAAAGCCCCGGCGATTATCGTCGGGGCTTTTTCCTTAGGTAAATTTGGCAAGTGGATACTACCTGTAGTAGGATGCCGGTAAGCGGATATCCCGTACAGTTGGCACTGGAAATTAAATTAAAAACCCGGCCAATCAGTATTATTTCTATTCACCCGGAGCAAGGATAATTTCACATTGGATTGACAGGGCATAATAGTAAGGCAGCGTCTTATGCAGTAGTTTAAAATTGGGAATATTTGAATAAAATTAAATTTGTAGGAATTAATTTAAACACTTATAATCCAGATTGTTAGATATATATAGGTTAATCATTACTAAAGGTTAGCATTCATTTGGTGAAAAGATGGAAGTTGTCTTATTTGACTTTGTATTCTAGCCGCATTGTGATGGAAGCAGTCTTCTTTTTGGCTGCTGTATTATAGGCCCCTCCCCAACTGTAATCCTCGTCTGAGTTTTGCCCGGTTATCTGAAAAACACCCATTCGGGCGGAAATAAGATCACCTAAAGTGCCACCGGAATTATCGGCAATTTTTTCGGCACGGATACGGGCGTCTTCTGTTGCTTTCGAAATCATTTTAATCTTAAGGTCAGCCAGTTTAGTGTAATAATATCTGGGTGGTGAAGAATTAAATTGAACGCCTTTATTTAAAAGTTCTGTGATTTCCCTTGATACATTTTCGACCAGAGTAACATCATTTGATTCAATCTGGACGGATTGAGACAGTTCGTATCCACGGAAAATGGTACCTACAAAATTTCCATTTTCATACTTGTTGTCACGCTGTTCGATGGTTTGTACAGCATTGAAAATAATATTTTCTTCCTTTATACCTTTGGATACCAGATAATCCCTTACTATCGCTTTGTCTTTGTTTAATTGCTCAAATGCTGTTTTAAGAACTGTATTAAAGGCTACAAATCGCCCTTCCCATACAATGAGGTCTGAGGTAAAGTTTTCATTACCCAGGCCGGTAATAGCAATCACCTGCACCGGGTTTGATCTTTTCACATATGCATTGCCCAGAAAATATGCCGATATCACTATTGCGACCGCAAATATTAATGCATTTAAATGTTTCATTTTTATGGCGTTAATAAAGTTGTTATAAATATACCTAAAACTTGCTTTTCAAAATCGCCTGAATTACTATTTTTGCCCATGCAAAACAATGTCCTTATTTTAGATTTTGGTTCCCAGTATACCCAACTCATTGCCAGACGCGTAAGGGAACTTAATATTTTCTGTGAAATTAAACCCTATAACAAAGTTCCGAAAGATTTATCTGAGTATAAAGCAGTAATTCTTTCAGGTTCCCCTTTCTCTGTGCGTGCAGATGATGCACCACACCCGGACCTGTCAGGAATAAAGGGTGTGAAACCCCTATTGGCTATTTGTTATGGAGCCCAGTACCTGGCTCACTTCCATGGTGGAAATGTAGCGCCATCCAATACCCGTGAATACGGTAGGGCAAGACTTACATCAATTGATGGTGACGAGCCATTTTTTTATGAGATCAGGGAAGGTTCCCAGGTTTGGATGAGTCATAGTGATACCATAAAAAAGTTACCGGAAAATGCGGTGAGGCTCGCGAGCACGAATGATGTTGAAAATGCTGCGTTTAAAATAGAAGGCGAATTAACTTATGGCATCCAGTTTCACCCCGAAGTGTACCATACCAAACAAGGCAAGCTGCTTTTAGAAAACTTTTTGGTGCATATTAGCGGTTTGCCACAAACCTGGACCCCGGATGCATTTGTAGAGACCACCGTGGCTGAATTAAAGCAAAAGATAGGCGATGAAAAAGTCATCCTGGGCTTATCAGGAGGTGTAGATTCTACAGTGGCCGCTGTTTTATTGCACAAAGCAATAGGTGATCACCTGCACTGTATTTTTGTAAATAACGGATTGCTCAGGAAGAATGAATTTCAGGAAGTGCTGGACCAATATGAACATATGGGGCTTAATGTAAAGGGCGTTGATGCTTCGGCACGTTTTTTGAATGCATTAGCCGGAGAATCGGATCCTGAAAAGAAAAGAAAAATTATAGGCGGCATTTTTATTGATGTTTTTGATGATGAATCACATAAAGTTCAAGATGCCAAATGGCTGGCACAGGGAACTATTTACCCAGATGTAATTGAGTCGGTATCGGCAACGGGAGGGCCTTCAGCCACTATAAAGAGTCATCATAACGTGGGTGGACTGCCGGATTATATGATGTTAAAGGTGGTAGAACCCCTTAAAATGTTGTTTAAAGATGAAGTGAGGAGAGTAGGGGCAACTCTTGGTATAGAAGAGGAACGTCTGGGACGTCATCCGTTTCCGGGGCCCGGTTTGGCTATCCGGATTTTGGGTGATGTCACAGCAGAAAAAGTAAGTATTTTACAGGAAGTAGATGCTATATTTATTAATGGATTAAAGGAATGGGGGCTTTATAATGAGGTTTGGCAGGCCGGAGCCATGCTTTTACCCGTAAATAGTGTAGGGGTTATGGGAGATGAACGAACTTATGAAAAATGCGTAGCTTTGCGGGCAGTCGAAAGTACGGATGGGATGACGGCAGATTGGGTTAATTTACCCTACGAATTTTTGCAAAAAACCTCAAATGAAATAATAAATAAAGTTCCGGGGGTAAATAGAGTAGTTTATGATATCTCCTCAAAACCTCCGGCAACCATAGAATGGGAATAAAACCTACAAGCATGTCAATGAGATTTATAATTACAACTGCTGCGATCATTCTTTTTTCATGGCAGGCTATGGCACAACAGTTTAGCTCGCATGCGGTAAAAGTTGGAGAAACCGTTTATAGTATTGCAAGACTGTACAAAGTAAACCCTGCAGATATCCTTAAGTATAACAAAGAGATCGCAGAGGGTGGTGTGCTTAGGCCTAATACCATACTTGTAATTCCTTTGGATGCCAGAGTGTTAAGCGCAAATGATTCAATTGCCCTACTAGAAAAAGCTACCCGTGAGAATCAGGATAAGCCGGTAACTTTTACCATGCATAAGGTAAAGAAAAAGGAAACTATTTTTAGTATTGCACAACGGTACAATGTTTCTGAAGAAGATATTAAGCGCTATAATACGGAATTGTATGCAGATCAATTAGAAAAAGGAATGCGTTTAAGAATCCCCGAATACCGCAAAGGTGAAGTTGTAAAGGACAGTATCTTTCCGGAGGAATTGGAAACTTACACAGTACTGCCAAAAGAAACAAGATGGAGTATCGCTCATAAATATGGAATTACAATAGACAGCCTTCTTGCCTTAAATCCGGAATTATCTGATGACACAAGTTTCCTCGCTGAAGGGCAACAATTAAAACTCCCTAAAATAGCAGGCAGTAGTCTTGAAGATCAAAACGTTCAATTGTACATTTCCTATACCGTACCTCCAAAAAAAACCTTGTATAGCCTATCACAGGAATATAAAATAAGCTCACAGGATATCGTAAGGTTAAATCCAGAGATTAGCGAGAATGGTGGCTTGAAGGAAGGGATGGTTATTCGGTTGCCACAAACGAAAGCTACTGACAATGAAGTTAATACGGATAATTTTATCTTTTATGAAGTTAAACCCAAACAAACAGTATATTCCTTAACAAGGAATTTGGGAATTGATTATAATCAACTACTGGAACTCAATCCGGATCTTTCCAAAGGACTGAAGGCCGGGATGGTATTAAAACTGCCTAAGGATAAAACGGGTAATTTAGAAGTGAAAAATTCATTGATACTCGATAAAATAAACCTTTTGGATAGTATCCAGAACACAAATAAACCAAAACTGATTTATTTACTGCCTTTTCGCATAGATAAGCTGGACCTGAATGATGTTGAAAGCGCCACAGATGCTATTGCCAGAAGTAACGCGATAAGTTATAGCCTTGGTTTGTACAGTGGGGCACTTGTTGCCCTGGATTCTATTTCAGAGTTGGGAATTTCTGTGGATGTAAAGACCTTTGACACGCAATTAAGTCCTGATAAAACAAGGCAAATACTTCAGAAACACGATCTTCAGGGAGTTAACGCTATCGTTGGGCCATTGCAATTAAATTCCTTAAAGGAAGTAGCTGTTAAAGCGGCTAATTCCAGGGTGCCTGTAATTGCACCCCTGGCATCTTCCAGTGATTTTGAACTTGAGAATGTTTTCTTTTCTATACCGTCTGATCAGGTATTGCGGGAACGCATGCTTGGTTATGTGGAGGAAACCATAGCGGATCAGAATATTATTATTATTTCCGATGCAAAGAATAAGTCCGTTAGTGAGCAGATAAGGGAAAAATTCCCGGTGGCCAAACCTGTTCAACTTCAGGAAGACGAAGAAAATATTTCATTGGATTTAGAAGAATTTGCGAATCTTTTATCAATTGAAGAGGAGAATTGGGTTTTTGTAGAAACTGATAATTTCAAAGTGGTTTCCAGTGTTAGTTCTATTCTTAATTCTTCCAATTCAGATACCACCAAAGTTCGGATGTTCACTACAAATAAAAATAAGGCATTTGAAAATGATGTCATCTCCGGGGCACATTTGTCTAACCTCAATTTTACGTACCCCTCAGTGTATAAGGAGATTACAAATAATTCTTTTGTAAGGAGATACAGGGAGCGTTTCGGGGCAGACCCGGACCGGTATGCGGTGCGTGGTTTCGACCTTACCTTTGATCTTCTTTTAAAATTGGCCTATAAGCTTAATTTATTTGAGGTCTCAAATATCATTGGTGTTACCGAGTATTGTGGGAATAAATTTGATTATGAAAATGAACTTTCTTCCGGATATTACAACACGGCCTCCTATATTATGATGTACCAGGATATGGGAATAATACAAGTTTCACCAGAGCCATGACGTCAAAAGTAACCTATACCGGAGAATTGAGGACCAGTTGTGTGCACCTGCGCTCAGGAGTTGAAATAATAACAGATGCACCTGTTGATAATAATGGGCTCGGACAGGCTTTTTCACCGACCGATACTGTGGCTACAGCCTTAGCTAGTTGTATGCTCACAATGATGGGCATTAAGGCCAGGGATATGGAGGTTGATCTTACAAATTCAGTTGCGGAGGTGACCAAACATATGGCCGCCGATCCAAGAAGGATATCTCAGATAGATATTGATCTGCACTTGCCGGCCTTGATTGAGGAAAAGCAAAAAAAAATTCTGGAACATACTGCAAGAACCTGCCCGGTATTGTTGAGTCTTCATACAGATATTAAAAAGGAAATATCATTTTATTGGGATCTCTGAGATTCATATTCCTCCTGCCAGTATTCCTGTGGTACCTAACCTCCTTCTCTCAGGAAGAAGAGTCCATCCTGTGGCAACCTAAAGTAAGCCTTAGCTGGGCCGATTTCAAAGCCAAACCTGATGAGGGATCCATGGTAGCTGCCACTACGGCCAGTGGATTGAGCTATCAGTTTTCTACAACAGAAGCCAATGGAAAATATGTTTTGGATTATATGGTAAACACTTATTTTTATCCGAATAAATCCTGGTATCAGCCGAAAATATGTGATGAGGTTATTCTCAGTCACGAACAGCTGCATTTTGACATCTCTGAATTGTTTGCCAGAAAAATGCGCAAAATTATGGACACCACCAATTTTACTAAAAATGTAAAAGCGGAGGTGAAAGCCATCTATCTATATATAAACAGGGAGCTAGCAGAATTTCAACAGCTGTATGACCAGGAAACCAACTACTCCAGGAATGTTGAACAGCAGTTATCCTGGAATCAGAAAATAAAAGATACCCTGAGAAATTAGGAATGGTCATTCATTTGCTCTTTGAGCCTATACATCACAAATTGTAACTCCCTCTTTTAGTGCAGCAATTTTGTCCTCCCAGGTGGGTATAAACTCCTGAGCCACATGACCCTTAAATCCCGTATCTAATATAGCCTGCATAATAGCCGGATAATATAATTCCTGTGTTTCATTAATTTCATGTCTGCCCGGGTTGCCTCCTGTATGATAGTGTCCAAAATATTCATTATAATCCCTGATCGTACGAATAATATCACCCTCCATAATCTGCATATGGTAAATGTCATAAAGCAGTTTAAAATTATCAGAGCCTATTTCCTTGCACAATGCAACCCCCCATTCAGCATGGTCACACATATAATCTTTGTGGTTCACCTTGGAATTAAGTAATTCCATTTGAATAATTACGCCATGTTTTTCGGCGATGTGTATAATTTGTTTTAATCCTTCCGCGCAATTTTTAAGACCAACCATGTCATCCATACCCCTTCTGTTTCCACTAAAACAAATAAGGTTGGTATAGCCCGCATCTGCAACTTTTGGAATCATTTCCGCATAATCTTTAATGAGTGCTTCATGAAATTTTGGTTCGCACCAGCCATCTTCAATGCCTAATCCGGCACCCCAACACATCGACGCGTGGATATTATATTTTTTAAGCAGTGGCCATTCATCGGGGCCTACCAGGTCAATAGCCTTTATTCCCAAAGACTGTAAATTCTGTAAAAAAGTCTCTAAAGGAATTGAATTATAGCACCAGTAGCAGACACTGTGGTTGATATTTCCTTTAAGCTCAGCGGATTCAGATTTCTGGGGGGTCATGGCTTTTGCAGTAGAAGTGGCAAGTAAACCAGCGGACGCTGCAACAGATGATCCGATAAATGTTCTTCGTTTCATTTCATATCATATATAGGGTACTAAAGATAATTTATTTAGTTTTAAAAATGGAACAGTTTCCCGACAGAAAAAAATTTATAGAACTGGCGCATTATAAAATGCCTTATGGCAGGTATAAAGGGCGTTATCTCTGTGAATTACCAGAAGCTTATTTGATCTGGTTTCAGCGAAATGGATTTCCTGAAGGGAAATTAGGGGAACAGATGAAAGCCATTCTTGAGATTAAAATAAACGGCATGGAAGGGCTAATTAGAAAAATAAGGCAAGAATTTCCTCTGGATACCCAATGATTTCTAGATGCATTTTGTATCTTTGAATCCCGTAACATAGAAGTGCAATATGCCAGATACTAAATATGTTTTCGTTACGGGAGGGGTTACTTCTTCACTTGGAAAAGGAATCATTGCAGCTTCCTTAGCTAAACTTCTGCAAGCCAGGGGTTATAAAACAACCATACAAAAATTAGATCCATATATTAATGTAGATCCTGGCACCCTGAACCCTTATGAGCACGGGGAGTGCTATGTTACCGATGATGGTGCCGAAACCGATCTGGATCTTGGGCACTATGAGCGTTTTTTAAATGTAAAGACCTCTCAAGCCAACAATGTTACTACAGGGAGAATATATCAAAGCGTTATTGAAAAAGAACGCCGCGGTGAATTTTTAGGCAAAACAGTACAGGTTGTCCCACATATTACCAATGAAATTAAGGAGCGGATTCAAATACTTGGAAACAGAGGTGAATATGATATCGTTATTACCGAAATAGGGGGTACGGTAGGGGATATTGAATCACTGCCCTATATTGAAGCGGTTAGGCAATTACTTTGGGAACTGGGTGATAACAATGCCATCGTCGTTCATCTTACGCTGGTCCCTTACCTTTCGGCAGCGGGAGAATTAAAAACAAAGCCAACACAGCATTCTGTAAAAACCTTGATGGAGAGTGGAATAATGGCAGATATTCTGGTGTGCAGGACAGAGCATGAAATCTCGGATGAAATCAAACAAAAACTGGCATTGTTCTGTAATGTTAAAAAAGAAGCTGTAATACAGTCTATAGACGCATCAACAATATATGATGTGCCAGTGATGATGCAGGAGGAAGGTTTAGATACAGTGGCGCTTAAAAAACTTGACTTACCGGATAATACAGAACCGGATCTGGATCAGTGGATGGAATTCCTGGACAGACATAAACACCCTAAATCTGAAGTAACTATTGGACTTATCGGTAAATATGTTGAATTGCAGGATTCCTACAAATCCATACTGGAATCATTTATTCATGCAGGTGCAATGAATGAGGTTAAAGTGAATGTCAGATCTATTCACTCGGAGCACATCACGGCCCAAAACTTTGAAGAAAAAATGAAGGGACTTCAGGGTATTCTGGTAGCTCCCGGTTTTGGTGAAAGAGGGATTGAAGGGAAAATCAAAGCTGTGCGCTATGCAAGGGAGAACAATATTCCGTTTTTGGGTATATGTTTGGGGATGCAAATGGCCGTAATTGAATATGCGAGGAATGTATTGGGATTAAAGGATGCCAATTCGACCGAGATGGATGAAAATACGCCTTATCCTGTTATTAGTTTAATGGAAGCTCAAAAATCTATCACCAATAAAGGGGGGACAATGCGTCTTGGAGCCTGGGATTGCGATATTTTGGAAGGTACTCTGGTGCATCGGGTTTATCATGGAAAAACTTCTATTTCAGAGAGACACCGCCATCGATATGAATTGAACAATGACTATAAAGAAGCGTTGGAGAAAGCAGGTATGCTGGCCTCAGGCATAAATAAGGATACCGGTTTGGTGGAAATAATAGAATTGCCTTCACATCCGTGGTTTATAGGTGTGCAATATCATCCGGAGTACAAAAGTACCGTCGCTAATCCACATCCGCTTTTTGTGGGCTTCGTTAAGGCCGTTTTGCTGCACAAAAGACAACAAACTAATGCCAGTTTGGCATAAACTCCACATTTGGATATATATTTGCAAACCATTTGGAACTATCTGTTCACAGGCATAAGCTAAATTCACAATGGATTGGTATTTAAATTAAGTTAAATGGAAGAAAAGAAACTAGACATAAATTCCATTATTGGCTTCGTGCTGATATTTGGAATTCTCATTTTTTGGTTTTACCAAAATCAACCTACGCCAGAGGAATTAGAGGCTCAAAAAGCTGAGCGGGCAAAAGTAGAGTCTCAGGTAATTGAAGAGGATGCCGCGGTTGTGAATCAGCCTGTTTTAACAGAAACTAAAATTGATTTACAGGACTCAGTTGCCATTGCGGATTATAAAAATACTATTGGGGGATTTGGGTTTACTTCGGCCAAAGAAGGCACTACTGTCCTGGAAAATGAGGTCCTCTTTTTGGAGGTAAACAATAAAGGTGGCCAGGTGATTGAGGCGAGGATGAAAAAATATGTCACCTTCGATTCCATACCTATATATTTAGTTAAAGATGGCAACTCCTCTTTTGGGATAAATTTTTCAACGAGGGATAATCGCGTATTGGATTCCGGGGATTTGTTTTTTGAACCATCGTTGTCACAAAACGGAAATAATCAGGTGCTTTCCATGAAGGCAAAGGTTTCTGCAGATCAGTTTCTGGAATTTCGCTATGAGATAAAACCTGATGAATACCTTGTAGATTATACGGTTCGGTCTCAGGGGTTAAGTAGTGTAATCAATGATGCGCAGCCCATTAACCTTAATTGGAAACTCAGGGGTATAAGACATAATAAAAGTATTCAATATGAAAACAGGTATACAAGACTTACCTATAAGCATGAGGAAGGAAAAATAAGCAAATTGTCTGAGAGCAGTGATGACGAGGAAATTGAAAATGGGGTTAGCTGGCTTTCTTACAGGCAACATTTTTTTAGTACTATCCTGGCGACAAAGACTCCTTTTGAGACTGCAGATTTAAGTTCAAAGAATCTGGTTACAGAGGAAAGCCATGAAGCAACTGCAACCAAAGAATTTGTAACTATAGCACCTTTAAAAATTCAGGGCGGTGAGCTGTCCTATGATATGAATTGGTATTTCGGACCAACAGATATTAAGGTCCTGTCTGAATATAAAGACCTTGGGCTGGCAGATTCCATTCCATACGGATGGGGGATATTTGGTTGGATAAACCGATACGTTTTTACGCCTTTTTATGGATTTTTAAGCTCCTTTTTACCCTTTGGTATCGCTATAGTAGTCATGACTATCCTGGTAAGATTGGTCATGTCTCCTGTTACATACAAGTCGTATTTATCTCAGGCCAAAATGAAGGTTTTAAAACCGGAAATCACAGAGCTCAATGAAAAGTACAAGGATAATGCGATGAAAAAACAGCAGGAAACCATGAAGCTTTATAATAAGGCAGGAGTAAGTCCTATGAGCGGCTGTGTGCCGGCCCTGTTGCAGCTCCCTATTTTTTACGCCTTATTTATGTTCTTCCCAACTTCTTTCGCATTGCGACAGAAAGCTTTTTTATGGGCAGAGGATTTATCTTCCTATGATACTATTGCAAATTTGCCTTTTACAATTCCTTTTTATGGAGATCATGTGAGTTTATTCCCAATATTGGCTTCTGTGGCAATCTTCTTTTATATGATGATGACCACAGGGCAGAATATGCAAACACAACCAGGGATGCCAAATATGAAATTCATCATGTACTTGTCGCCCTTGATGATGCTGTTTTTCTTTAATAATTATGCCAGTGGCTTAAGTTTGTATTATTTTGTTTCCAACCTTATTACCATCTTTATCATGTTGGCTATAAAGAAATTTATTCTCGATGAGGATAAAATACATGCGCAGATACAAGTGAATAAGCTGAAGCCTAAAAAGGAAAATAAGTTTCAGCGTAAAATGCGTGAGATGATGGAGCAGGCAGAACAACAGAAAAAAAATAAATAACATATAGCATTATAAAATCAAAAAGCCCTGGCAGTTCTGTCAGGGCTTTTAGCTTTAAGTAGGTTTAGTTTGGTAAGATTTGGGATTTCAAAGATGCACTTTACTTTAGCAATAAAAAAAGAATAGTTGTAAAGGGCCATTTTTTGTATGCTAACAGTTTCTATAGTGATGTCTTATATTTTTAGGTAGAATTAAGGACATTTTTCCTACAAAAAAACTCCCTTAAATTAATAAGGGAGTTTTAGCTATCAAATAATTGAATTAGTCAAACAAAGCATATATTTGATTAGTTCGTAGTATCTGGAAGAAGTACTGAATCAAGTACATGTATTACTCCATTACCCGCCTGAACATCAACAGCGATAATCCCTTTACCGGTATTTCCTGCTCCATCGGTTACATCAGCAATATTTGAGCCTGTTCCAGGCAGCGTGATAGTTATATCGTCCCCCTCCAGTGTGGTGGCAGTTGTATCTCCGTTTGGAGTTAGTGCCCCTGAAGTAATATTGGCCCCGCTTACTACATGATGCAAAAGAACCTGGGTTAAGACAACTTCTCCCGGAATGGCATCCAGATCAGCAAAGGCGTCATTTGTTGGTGCAAAAACTGTAAAATCAGGATTAATACCATCGGCATTACTGCCTTCTGTCCTGGACAAAATATTGACAAAATCAGTTCCCGGTGTTAATGTTGTTAACGCCTCAACTAAAGTACTGAAATTTGGATCTGCAGCGGCAAAAGTTACCACTGTTGGTATATCAATTACCGTATTTACAGCATGTATGATCCCATTGGTTCCAACAACATCGGCAGTGGTTACTGATGAAATACCGTTAAATTTTACCCCATCAGAGGTATTGTAATATAAACTTAGAGGATTCATTCCAGGTCCTGTAGCGCTGGTATTCGTATATCCAGCTCCACCACCAACCAGGTCTGAAGAGGTAACCACATCACCAATTACATGATTGAGTAATATCTGTGAAAGAACGGCAGTATTCACATCGCCTAAGGGAGTTCCGTCAAGAAATGTTTCAAAGGCCGCATTATCAGGCGCAAGAACTGTAAATGGTCCGTCACCTCTTAATACATCAATTAGATTCCCATCCGCAGCGCCCAAGGCCACCGCTAAGCTGTTAAAATCTGAGTTGGCCCCTGCATGTGTGAGAATAGAGGGTATTGGTATTACTGCATCAACAATATGAATCGTTCCATTGGAAGCATCAATATCTGCCCCGCCTTCTGTCACAGCTGAAACATTATTAAAGCGTACACCATTGGTAGTATTAAAATAGATGCTGATGTTATTTCCACCGGCACCTGATGCATTGGTGCTTGCGTAACCGGCACCTGATGCTACTAAATCACCTGAAGTAATATCAGCTGAAATTACATGGTTTAATAAAATTTCTGCTAATACATCTGAAGGTACATCGTCAAGCGACGTAAAATTATTGGATGCTAAAAAAGCTGTAAAAGCTGCATTAGTAGGAGCCAGAACTGTAAATGGTCCATCTCCCTGAAGAACATTTACCAAGTCTCCATCTGCGGCCTGTAGTGCGGAAACCAGGATAGTAAGTTCAGGTGTGGCTAATGCGATTTCAACAATGTTTTGTCCCGTTTCCGGGGCTACTGGTTCAGAACCATTGTCGTCATTGGAACATGAAAACGAAATAACTAATATGAGACTAGTCAGGATCGTTTTGATAAATTTTGGATTAGATTTCATTTTTTTGAAGGATTAAGTTTAAATTAAAATGTTTAACAAAACTATTATAAAAATTAAACAAAAAAATATTTTTATTATTTGTTTAACACAGGCAAGGATTTAATAAAATCTATAAAAACAAATATATATACATAAAAAAATCCTTGTTTGATAGTATCAAAACAAAGATGTTGTGTTAGCTAGAAGGTTGCTTATGTTTAATAAAAAGTATAGATAGTTTAACAAAAAATTATAAAAATCAAAATCAAAATTTTATTTCAAAACAAAAAAAACTGTCGTGAAGACGACAGTTTTAATTTTTTTTATTCTTGGGCCATCAAGATACTCAATTTGTTGTATCCGGGATCATTACTTTGGTAATAAGGTGAACCACACCATTTGAAGCTTGAAAATTGGCAACTGCCAATACGATGTCCGAATTACCAGATCCATCTGTGATTGTTATAACACCAACTGATCGGGAAAAGCTAATATCGTCGCCTTCTAAGGTGGTAGCTGTAAATTCATCTGTAATATCCTCAGATCGCAGATTGTCACTAACTACGTGATGTTGCAATACGGCTGTAAGCAAATCCTCATCAATATCGTCAACAGTATTCCAGTCAGGATTGCCCTCCAGCAGTGCGTCAAAGGCTATTTCGGCCGGAGCAAAGACAGTAAATGGACCTGTACCTGTAAGCAGAGCTGTAAAATCCGTACCCGGTGTCGCAGTGGTTAATGCGGTGGTCAACTGCAAAAAATTTAAATCAGTGGTTATAAAAGTCATCACCGTTGGAAAATCTATTACAGTGTCAACGGTATGAATAACTCCATTTGATGCAATCACATCCTCGTCTATAACCTTAGATGCACCATTAAATTCAATGGCATCACCGATGGCATCAAAATAAAGGGAAAGCTTTGTTTCGCTGGTTGGCCCGTCTGCCAGGGTCTCTGCATAGTTCCTGCCAAGGGTTGCAAAATTTGCCGCATTTATTTGTGCACCTATGACGTGATTAAGCAGTAGTTGTCTTAAGACAGCTACCGGAACGTCATTGATACTTGGAAAATTTCCGGTTGCTAAAAACAGATCAAATGCCGCGTTAGTAGGTGCCAGAACAGTAAAAGGACCGGGACCTTCCAGCGTAGTTATTAAATCTGTTAGTTCCAGTGCTTCAACCAAAGTAGAAAGATTAGGATTGGCCGTTGCAACTTCAATAATGTTATCTGCGGATGGTGATCCGCCCCCGTCATCATTATTACAAGATAGGACAGATAATGCGAAAATGGCGAGAATAAGGTAATGTTGGAGGTTATGGATTTTTTTCATAATTCGTTTTTTTAATTGTTGTATAAAAATGCAATTTTTTTTGTTCGTTTTTTTTTCGTTCTATGAACTTTAGGATAATTTTAATATTCTTATGAATTTAAAATTATTGTTCACCATTGTTATCAAATTGATACTCTAACGCTTTCTTTATAAACTCTAGTGTATGGCTTCCTGATCTATGACCAAATGATAATCAAATTTTGTAATTTTGCAGCTCTTGAGCATCATGAAAAAAGTAGTAGTAGGACTTTCGGGAGGGGTAGACTCCAGTGTGGCGGCATATCTGTTGCAGAAACAAGGATATGAGGTGATTGGCCTATTTATGAAAAACTGGCACGATGACTCTGTGACCATATCCAAGGAATGTCCGTGGTTAGAAGATAGCAATGATGCATTGATCGTGGCCGAGAAACTGGGAATTCCTTTTCAAACGGTAGATTTGAGTAAAGAATACAAGGAACGCATTGTTGATTATATGTTCCGGGAGTATGAAAAAGGAAGAACACCCAATCCTGATGTGCTATGCAACCGCGAAATTAAATTTGATGTTTTCCTTAAGATTGCATTGCAATTAGGAGCCGATTATGTGGCGACCGGGCACTATTGCAGGAAAGGTGAGCTAATAAATCCTGAGGGAATCACTACCTATAGGTTATTGTCGGGAGTAGATGAAAACAAGGATCAATCCTACTTTTTATGCCAGCTTTCGCAGGAACAAATATCGAAAACACTTTTCCCTATCGGCGAATTGACCAAACCTGAGGTTAGGAAGATAGCCTTTGAAAATGAATTAATTACTGCAGATAAAAAAGATTCCCAGGGTCTTTGCTTTATTGGAAAAGTTCGCCTGCCAGATTTTTTACAGCAAAAGTTAAAACCAAAAAAAGGGCCCATAGTAGAAGTGCCCAATGACGTGTCTCAATACCAGCGAACTGCTCCCGTTTTTAATAATAAACTCGAGGAGCTGGTTTATTATGCACAAAAACCTGAATATGATATTTCAGATGGGAAAGTGGTAGGCCAGCACCAGGGGGCACATTATTTTACAAAGGGACAGCGCAAGGGCCTTGATGTAGGAGGCACCCCGGAACCGTTGTTCGTTATAGAAACCGATGTTTCCGAAAACATCATTTTTACAGGGCAGGGAAAATCACACCCGGGCCTGTTCAGGCGTACCTTATTTATTACTAATGATGAATTACATTGGGTAAGACCGGATCTGCGCCTTGGGGTAGATGATACTATGGAGGTTTTGGCAAGGATCCGTTACAGGCAACCGCTTCAAAAAGCTACATTATACAGAGTTAATTCGGGACTTTATGTTGATTTTGAGGAAATGCAGGTAGCCATAACTGAAGGGCAGTTCGTAGCCTGGTATATTGACAATGAGCTTATTGGTTCCGGAGTAATATCCTGATTTTTCTTAAAATGGATGAGGATTTAATCACAACATTTTAGTAAGCTGTATTTGAATTAATAGATTGTATGCAAAATAGAATAACCACACTTTTTGGTATAGATTATCCTATAATACAGGCGGGTATGATTTGGGCAAGCGGGTGGCGACTTGCTTCGGCTGTTTCCAATGCCGGTGGTCTCGGACTTATTGGTGCGGGTAGTATGTACCCTGAAGTCCTCAGGGAACATATTCAAAAGTGCCAGCAGGCAACGGATAAACCGTTCGGGGTTAACGTGCCCATGTTGTATCCGGACATTGATAAGCTGATAGAAATTATTATAAATTTAAAAGTAAAAATAGTATTTACCTCAGCCGGGAATCCCAGGACATGGACCCAGACTCTAAAAGAAAATGGTGTTACCGTGGTGCATGTGGTAAGTAGTGTGAAATTTGCTTTAAAAGCCCAGGAAGCAGGTGTTGATGCTATTGTTGCCGAAGGATTCGAAGCAGGGGGTCACAATGGCAGGGATGAAACTACCACGCTTACCCTGATTCCGGCAGTTCGTGAAAAAATAAGTATTCCCCTCATTGCCGCGGGAGGTATTGCCACCGGAAACGCAATGCTTGCAGTAATGATTTTAGGGGCAGACGGTGTACAGGTAGGGAGCAGGTTTGTGGCGAGCGAAGAGGCATCATCCCACCCATTATTCAAAGAGAAAGTTGTGGAAGCAGGAGAAGGGGATACCCAATTAACACTGAAAGAACTTGCTCCGGTAAGGCTTCTTAAAAACAAATTTTATGATGATATCCAGAAGGCTTATGAGCAAGGATATACACTTGAGGCGTTAAAGAACTTATTGGGCAGGGCCAGGGCAAAACGCGGCATGTTTGAAGGTGATATGGAAGAGGGAGAATTGGAAATAGGGCAGGTCTCTGCCTTAATTCATGATATTAAACCTGCGGCCAAAATAGTTGCCGATATGATGCAGGAGTTTAATAGTGCCAAAAATATCGTGGTAGATTTATAGAAAAAAATTAATACGGATTGTATTCCTTCCATTATTAGACAGATCAATATTTTTATTTTAGTTACATTTTCAGCCTAAGCACATAACTATCCGCAGTTATATACAATGATGATTTGTCAGCATTGAATGCACAATTTGAGGTGGCTTGTCCAGTTTTAATTTTGCCCAATACCTTGCCTTCCGGAGAGAATATAAAAACTCCTCCCGGACCAGTTGCAAATAAGTTGCCCTCATTATCCACTTTTAATCCGTCTGGCAGCCCTTTCTGATGTGCGACTAACTCGGTGGCATCATAAAAGATTCTTCCATTCCTGATTGAACCGTCATCCAATACATCAAATACCTTCCAAATTGCCAGTTCAGGATCAGAATTCGCCACATAAAGCTTTTTTTCATCCGGTGAGAAGGCAATGCCATTGGGTCTTGTAAATTCAGTAGTTAAAAGGTTTAGCTCTCCTTCTTTGCGAAGCCTGTATACTCCCTGATAGTCCAGTTCTTTGCCCGGGTCATCCATTCGCTTTGGCAAGCCATAAGGAGGATCTGTGAAATAGAGGTCCCCGTTACTTCTGTATACAGCATCATTTGGGCTATTGAACCTTCTACCTTTATAAGCCCTGGTCAGGGTTTTAAAGTTAGCTGTTGGCTCCGAAACCGAACTTTGCATTAAGGCGATTTGCCTCTCCCCATGCTGGCAGAGCACCAGCATACCTTCGCTGTTCAGAAGTAAACCATTAGCCCCGGGCTCTGACCCTTCAAAATTTTCACCAAGAAAGCCCGAAGGTTTTAAATACTCTTTTGCTTTTTCCCCTTCCTTCCAGCTATAGACGGCATTTCTCGGTATATCTGTGTACAATAACATCTCCTGGTCCGGGAGCCAAAGTGGCCCTTCTGTCCAGTCATGTCCTTCCGCGATTACTTCAATTTTTGATTCTTTTGGAATTATGGACCACAGACTTTCATCATAAGCTTCAATTTCCCCTTCTTCAAAGATTACAGCAACGTCCGGTTTTGTCTGATCCGTATCTAAATTCTCTTTTTTTTCGGTTTTACATTTTACAAATAGTACAGCGTTCACGATTAAAATGATCAGGCAGATTATTTTTTTCATAATTTTTTATATAAATTTTAAGGCGAGCTATAGTATCACCGTTCTGATTGATCAGCCTAAATGGACCAGCGGTATGATCACCACCCCCACTCTACAGTATTAGATCTACCTTTACCGGAGTTAACTCTATTTATGTTTGTGACTTTCCATATAATGTTCTTTCAAGAGATCACGACCAAAATCATTGTTAAGATCCCTTACCGCTGTATGAACATGGTTGGCATTATTTTGAGTATTGTCATATTCTATTAAAATCACAGGGCTTTGAATTCTATAGTAATGACCTTTACCGGGGGTTAGACTGCCTGCCCAGGAAAATGAAAGCTTATCAATCCCTGATGCCTTTATTTTATCCAGCAGGGATTTGGAAAAACCGGATTCATAATTACCGAGATAAACCAAGAGTAGCTTTTCCAAAGCTTTTTGTTGATCCTGATTTAAATCTGTGTAGGAAATACCCAAAGGATCCAGATTTGTGACTTCTTTATTATTACTGGTATAAATTTCTTTGGGTGCTTCTGTGGAAAACAGCGCCTTGGCCAACTGTTCTTTTGTAAGGGAATTTACCAAGGCAAAGCCCAGCTGTGTTTCCATTTTTAAAACTTCCTTTCCCTTATCTTTCCCTTCAAGAACAATAGCCGGATTGGATCCGAGGAAAGAAGGGGTAGAGGCAATGATCTTGCCTTTTGAGCCCACAAAATTAAAGGAGATATGATGGCCTTCAAATCGCCAACCCCAAAATTCCTGGTTTGTGGGATCATTGAATATGGAAAAATGATAATTTAGTTCATCACGACCTGAGCCATCCGGCATTTTGAATTTGCCACCTTCAAGTTCCAGTAAAACATTTTCCAGCGCTATGATCTCCTGTGTTTTTCGATATCCATCAGCGCTTAAAGAAGCTCGGAGAAGAGCCAGTGCCGCCTGTTTTTGTTCCTCATTGAAGTCGTGAAAAGTTGGTCCTTTTCTTATTATTGGTACAAAATGAAAATTTAACCGTTCTTCATCCTCCAAAGCAAAAATGGTCTTTGACTTTAACTCCGGATCCAGAGTGTTTAAAAATTCGGTCGCCAGAGTATTGAGTTCCTGTGAGAATCCAATTGCACCATATAAGCTGCAACCAACCAGTAAAATGATTGATTTAAGTTTCATTGGTTTTTTATTTTAGTTGAATAATTTCCATGTTGGCTATATTTGGTAATCTTTCCCGATGGATCGCGTTCAAAAACGATCATCTCTCCGGGTTCCTCATCATCTCTTATTTTTTGAAAACTATCTCCCTTCACATGTTTAAAAAAGATCATGGATTTGGAAGGTGTTTGTGATGGCAGGTTTAAAATTACCAGTTTGCCTTCCCAGGTAGAAATATAACTTTCGCTTCCCCATGGCTGATTGCTAAAATAGCCGGTATATTCAGTCAGGTCTTTTTTGTAAGTTTCACCTCCTTTGCTTTTATTGGAGGAATCTTTTACCTTGTTGAGAATTTCATGCATCTCTCCTGCGTATTTATGGGGATTTGTACCGTTGGCATTAATCATGACAGTATAAGCCATTTTAGATTTTGGATTTAACTGTATGCCGGACCTATAGCCAGGGCAACTGCCTCCATGAGACACCCACGTTGTTCCATCACTCCCTTTAGATACTGCAAATCCCAACCCCCAGGTTGTTTTCCAGTCAGGATCTGTCCAGTGTACCTGTTGCATATATTTTAGCGTAGAGGGCTTTAATATTTCTGTAACGGTTGAATCCAATACCCGAAATTGCCAGGCAGCAAATTTACCCAGATCCATTACATTGGAAGAGAATCCTGCTGCAGGAGTAATACCGTTTGCCTGGAATAGCTTCACTTTATTCCGCTGCCCCTCCCTGTTGAGGGAAGAATAACCGACAGCCAATTTACCGCCATAAAATGACTCCGGAAGCTCAGTGCGCGTATCATTAAGCTGCAAGGGTTTTAATATGTTTTCTTCGATGTAGGCCTTGTATGAGATTCCTGAAACCTGTTCCACAATTTCTCCCAAAAGAGTAAGACCCAGATTGCTATACTGAAAATAGGTTGAAGCCGGGTACAAAGTCTCCTGTTCGCCTAACTCCTTTTGAATTTCCTCACGGCTGGGAAATGGGAAATCCGGGCCTGTCCAATAGGGAAAATTCGCCTCTCTGGGCAGTCCGGAAGAATGGGTTAATAAAGTCCGCACGGTAATAGGACCACTATCGGGATATTTTTGATCCAGGTTATACCAGGGTAACAGATCATTTACCTTATCGTCCAGGCGAAGTTTTCCTTCATCGTATAACTTCATGATTGCAGTAGCTGTAAACAATTTCGAAATGGAACATATGCTGCAAATGGTATTTATATCAGTAGGTACATCAGCTTCAATATTTGCTTTCCCAAATGCACCAGACCAGATTATTTCCTGGTCTTTCACAATAGCTGCGGAAATTCCCGGAAGTTTTTCATAATCTTTTTGGGCATCCAGCCAGACTTCAATGATTTTAAAAGCTTCAGAATAGTCCTTTTTAGATTCTTGTGCCCCGGCATTAAGGTTAAATAGGCATAATAAAATGGTGATAAGTTTAGCCTTCATATTTGTTTGGTTAATTGGGTTGGTTTAAAGCACCTATACATGTGTGCAGCATTTATTGTGCTCGAATTAATTCTATTTTAATTAGGTCAAATTACTTCAGGAACATCCGAATGCTCATTCCAGGTGGCAACCGCATTAAACAAATATGTCCTTCCGTAAGGTAATAATTAATTTCGGACTACTAATATAAGAGGCCTGTCAATAAACAAATTCTATTCTATCGGCCGGAACTTTACCAGCTTACTTTCTTTTTAAATTAGACAAAAACTCTACCAAATCCCTAAGCTCTCTTTTGGATAATACTGAGCCCATAGGAGGCATAGCCGATGGCATGTTTTCCCTTTTCTTTATCCTCGACACAGCAATTACCATGGGTTCTGCATCCGAGGTTCTTAGAATAATTTCCCTGCTGTTTTCAGCTGCCAGGATACCAGCTGCTACCTGGCCATCTTTCAGTGTTAGTACCACAGAACCATACCCTGGAGCTAATCGCGTACCTGGTTCAATAAGGGATTCCAAAATCTTTTCCCTGCTAAGTGTATTTCCAATATTATCCATTGGTGGGCCCACTTTGCCACCTGCTCCATCCAGGGAATGGCATCTTACGCATTGTGCTGCAGAATTATTTTTAAAGACATTCGCTCCCGGCCAATTACTACCTCCGTAAAGCGCTTCCTTATAAGAATCTACGGTATAACCACTGTTCTTAAGTTTACCCAAACCGGCAATCAGATCTTCCGAATGTGTTGATTCCACAGCCTCAATAAGATCGAGGATGACACCTGGAGTTAGTTGATTGTTCCCTGCTTTTTGGATCAGGTCTCTTAACGCATCTCCACTTTGATCCAAAGGCATCTCGGCCAGTGCATTAATCATTCGCTGCTGTTCCCGGATAGAACCGTTTTTGAAAATCGGACCTATAACACCCGGTAATTCATTTTTGGGAATATTTAATTCAGGGATCAGGCCTATGGCAGAGGCCCGAACATTCTCATCTTTGTCCCTCATCCCCAATTTGACAATCGACGCAATTCCATCATCGTGCAATACTCCTAAAGTTTCTATCATAGCCCCTCTAACTTCTGGTCGGCTATCCTTGCTCAGAATGGATTTTAGTTGAGTATTATAGGTGCGTATTCCAAGGGTTCCCAGAATTTTAGAAGTGCCAATGAGAATATCCGGGTTCCTGTCTCTTAAGAATACCGGGATATCGCCCTGAATTTTTTGTTTTACAACATTTGAATCCCGAGTAATTTCTCCTCTGAAGCGTCCATCCACCCGGTCAAGAACAGAAGGGGAGGCCCAGGTACCGATGGTAGCCAGAGCCTCACCTCGAAGATTGCCTGAAACATCAGTTCTTTTGGCAAAAGAAATGAGCATGTCTAATTCTTCTTCACCGCCCACTCTTAAGGCGGCATTGATACTTCTGCGCAGTAATGGTTCTGAAGTAAACCGATCCTCCATTAAAAGACCTGCCAGTGCCGGCATGGCTTCAGGTATAGACCAGTCATCGTTAATCGCCCTGGCTGCCTCTGTAACAATATATTCATCTTCGTCATTTAAAAACACTGCAACTTCCGCATTTTGCAGCCTTCTTAAAACCAATACCGCGGCAATACGAAGACTTCTTTCAGGGCTCTCAGATAAGGCTGTAATTGGTGCTATCTCCCCAATACGGCTTAATGCCAGCACGGCAGCATGGCGCAGGTAAACGTCTTCATCATTGTTGACGGACAGTAAATTGATTAAAGGCTGAACGGCCTCTGTGTACTCTATCCTTCCCAATGCCTGTGCCGCGAAGAATCGCACTCTGTCGTTTTCATGTTCCAGTAGAGGAATAAGTTTATCTCCTGCTGCTTTATATTTTACATCTCCAAGAACTTTAGCCGCCTGGGCTATGATTTCGGGATCAGCATCTTCCAAAAGGGCCATTAAGGGTTCGGCCTTTTTGTTATTGTCAGATGCAATCTGACCAATACCCCAAATTGCATGTATGCGGGCGAATTGGTTATCATTTTTCATAATTACATCTTTTAAGGCCCTGTACCCCCAAAAAGTTCGCCTTGCCAACTCAAATTGGGCTTTTTTTCTGATGCGCATATCAGCATATGCCAATAAATCAACCAGTTCATCAGCACCAAGATCCTTATATTTTAAGGTCATTAACCGTTGAGTCTCTTGCCTTTGTTCCGCTAAATCGTTTTTTGAATCCTCTACGTCCAATTTCCAGACCCGGCCATAATTTTTTGTGCCCCAGCCATTAATCCAATCAGCCAGGTACAGTGCACCATCCGGCCCGAATTTTAAACCGGTTGGCAGGACACCGCTTAGGACATCCAATTCTTTTTCCAGATCAAAGGAAGCGCCTTTGGGTTTTAAACTAAAAGACCAAATATGTGAAAGTGCCGGATCACCCACAAATTCTACCAAAAAGAATTGATTCAGCCAATCCTTCCCGAGCGCGGTTCCCGGGTTATAGACCATTCCTGTAGGGCCATTGTGGTAATTGGAAATGGGAGGGATTATATAGGCTGCCTGCCCTTCCCATCGGGGCAGATATAACTTCTCATCCATCCATACTTTATAACTGTTGTTCTTGGGATCTGTATATTTCCCATATTGCCAATTGGATCGCCAACCGGCATCTGAACCTTCGACTATATGAACAAGCCGCTCACTTTCTCCCCTGTGGTCCCCGTCATTATCAGAAGAAATTAAATTTCCGTATGCATCAAAAACAAATTCGTGTGTATTTCGAAGTCCCCTGGCAAATACCTCAAAGTTTGTGCCGTCAGGATTGCTTCGGACGATCATACCCTGATTGGGCAGGTGGTGGGTATCACCCTCTACCGTAGTAATACTGGCTCCAATATCACCAATGCCATAATAAATTTTACCATCGGGCCCCTCTATTGCGCCGGACATTCCATGAGCTCCAAATCCAATATGCACAGCAAAACCATGTGCAATGGAAGTTTTTTTATCCAGGACGCCATCCCCGTTGGTATCCTCCACCCGCCACATATCAGGACCTATCCCAACAAAAATATCTTCATCCCGCACTAATAAAGCACCGGCAACATCAGAAATTTCTTCATTAAAATCTTCCAGAATACGAGTGGAAACATCTGCAATTCCATCCTTGTTGGTATCTTCCAGTTTCCATATTTCATCTTTTTCAACAGTCAAATCCTTCCAGTCGTGAATACTGTCATTATTGAGATCCGGAAACCATTCATTCTCCGCGCTTAATTCAGGGGCAAAAGTTTTATGCAAAAAAGCCCGTCTGTCTTCAACTGTCTGCAAACTAATGGAAGCCGTCATCCAGTCCTGATGTCCGCGAATATCAAATTCAGAATTTTTTTGTCTGTTGGTTCTTGTAAGATATATATTGCCTTCATCGTCTATGTCAATGGCAATTGGATCCGGAGCCAACGAATCTGATGCCCACAGGTCCAATTTAAGTCCATCTGCCAAATTTGGCGAAATATACTCCTGACTTGCATCGACTATGGTCATCGCGGAAATGGAATCCAGTTCATAAGTCAATGGGGTTTCCAATGGTATTTTGGACTTTTGATTGCATGAGTGTGACATTAAACCTATGGTAATGAGGGTGATAAAATAAAAAAGGTACCTTCTTGGAATCATTGATATAAAATTATTTGTTTAGAATATACTATAGTTATCACTTCTTTACAATGTTACAAAGTGCTTCAATATGATTATTTAATTTGTCAAGGGTAACCGCCAACTTTTTGATTTGCTCACGGGCTTCCGTCCACTCTTTTTGCTCCAGGGCTTCACGCACACCTGGTAATGTTTTAACACCATAACCGGTATAGAAACCCGGCGCATAAATCTGATGTTTGTACCATGATCTTCTGGGTAAACCGGAAGCATCTGTCAAGGCAAGTTCTGTATGCATCAGCAACTCATTCAACGCTTTGAGTTGGCTGTCCGGAAGTGCATAAAAATTTATAGAATCGAATCTGGCAATTGTGTTTTCCAGGGTCATCAAACTATTTTGTATAGGTGTAAAATCCAGAAAGGGAATACCTTCTTTTTTCCGGGGTTCAATAAAGGGCTCAGTTGGATCCGCAGCAAGGTAGAAAGCATTCTCCGCGATTAATTTATTATGTTGTTCCACCTCCAGCCTCATATTTTCAGAGGATTTCATTACCTCATCAAGATAGGTTGAAACCGTTTTAAGCCAGGGGTCAAAAGAGAAGGGAAGTACATCGGCATTTGCCAGGCGCAATACAATTCTTCCTGCTGTTTTCGCCAAGGTGGCACCATAGGCAAATTCAGGATCCTTAAAACGTTTATAATGGGAATAAGTATCATAAATAGTATGATACTCTCCACCGTCGCTTTCCCCTCCAAACCCTAAATTTAAGGAGGCAATACCTGCATGCTGTATAAACGGCGTGTAATCAGATCCCGATCCCAGGGCATAAAGTTTAAATTTATCGTCCCCGCCATTAATCCGTTCTTTTGCAATTCTTCTTTCCTTAATTGAAACACCCTTCTGAGGATCTAGTACTGCATCCGCTACCTCTCCAACCATAGTTTGAAGGGTATGCGAACCACCGGCATTAAAAAACCCTCTGCCATTCCCGTCAGTATTAACATAAGCAACGGCCTTCTTCTGTAATTCTGCTTTGTGATGTTCCACCCATTCCGTTGAACCAATTAAACCCGGTTCCTCGGCATCCCATGCACAGAACACTATAGTTCTTTTTGGTCGCTGACCCTTTTTAGCGAGTGCGCCAATTACCCGGGCTTCTTCCATTAAGGCTACCATACCGCTCACAGGATCGGCAGCACCATGCACCCATGCATCGTGATGGTTACCGCGTAAAATCCATTCATCCGGAAATTCAGCACCTGCAAGGGTGGCTATGACATTGTATGCAGGCTTTAATTGCCAGTCAAATTCCAGTTTCAAATGAACTTTAGCGGGTCCGGGTCCAATATGATAGGTTAGGGGTAATCCCCCCCGCCATGAAACCGGAGCAACCGGGCCTTGAAGAGCCTCCAGTAAAGGTGTGGCATCTTCATAGGAAATTGGTAATACTGGTATTTTTGTGATGGTGGGAGCATCTTCTCTGTCCAATCTGTCTGCGTCTTCTATAGCTCCATAACCCGGTGTAAGGACATCTCCCGGATAAAGCGGCATATCCATAACAGATCCCCGTTGTACTCCGGTATTATTTTTAAATGCCCCTTTCGGATAAACATCTCCACGTACATAGCCATCGTCTTCAGGATCGGAATATATGATGCATCCAATGGCACCTTTTTCTGCCGCCAGTTTAGGTTTAATTCCACGCCAGGATCCATAATATTTGGCGATAACTATTTTCCCTTTTACATCAATTCCAAGTTTTTCCAGTTCTTCATAATCTTTGGGAATCCCGTAATTTACAAATACCAGTTCGGCCTCTACGTCGCCATCCCTTGAAAATGCATTATAGCTAGGCAATAATTCCTCGCCCTGTTCCGTGTAGGTATCACCGGGAACCGGGACAGACTTTAATTTTGCCTTATAGACGGAAGGTTCAGTCAATTCCAGAATACGAATTTTTGGATAAGGAAAAAGGACCTGGTAGGTCTCAATTCTAGCATCATACCCCCATGATTTAAACTGCTTTAACATCCATTCTGCATTTTCCTTCCCAAATTCGGTGCCTACATAGTGGGGGCGGGCAGCCATTCGCTTCATCCAGGAATCCAGATTAGCAGCGGTTATCTGGGATTCGAAAGCTGTTTCCAGATCCATCTGTTTTTTTATATTTTCAGATTTAAATCCTGTAATATTTTGTGCATTCGTTGTCACAACTACAAAGATTGACAGGAACGCAAGCAAATATTTATTCATATTGGTTTTTATTAATGATTCATTTTTAGTCAAACAGGCTAAATGGTTAGGGTTCTCAAATATATGCAGTTTCAAGCATCTATTCTAAGACAATCTTGTCCATATATAATTCAAAATTTTCCTTTTTTTTGTTTCCGATTAAAATTGCAAATTGCTCCATATATTCTCCAGGGTAATTAGGAATATTGAGTTTATTTCCCCGAAACCAGGGAGCCATTTCGGTTAATAGAATTTCCAATGTCTGCCATTTACCATTAGTGGTTATATAAGCGATATAGGAATAATCATCTGAATTACTGGTTTTTACACGCACCTGATATTTCTTCCCATCGCCTTTGAGGCGCAAAATCAATTTCTTGAATCCCTTTACAAGTTTCGATTCGAATTTGTATTGGACCATGGAGAAGCCGCCATAATTTTCAAGGGAAATTTTCCCCATAAAAAGAGCATGTCCTTCCTTATTCAATGTGAAATCACCCTTTGACATACCTCCCATAACACCGTCGTTCACCACTGTCCAGTTTTTCAAATCACTATCTTCGGAGAAATCAAACAGGGTGAAAGGTTCAGCCATACTTAATAAACTATTTGCAATAAGGGATTCATAAATAGTAAATTTTGATATATTTCTATTACACTCAACTAAAGATATATTCTTAGGCTTTGGATACGCAAAGTCATTTGTCACATTAGCGCACCTATTTTCGTTAAATTTCAGTTAGAGAATTCATAACCTGAGCCTTCAATTAAAAATAACTGATGCATAGTGAACTATATATATGTTAATCTTTTTCACCGATGAGTTTACAATATTGAATAAAGACCCTTAAAAATATACTCAATTTTATTACTAATTAACCTCATACAGTTTGTTAGTTATAAATAAATAATCCTTTATCATTAATAACCGGAGCTTTAAGAAAGCTTTCTAACTATAAATAACTCGGCAACAAGTAGGTTGGGCACCCATGCCAACCAGGCAATAATCTTATATGCCGGAATAAACTCCATATGCATAACCCCAAGGAATAAGGGCAGGTAAATTCGGAGTGTTACAGCGGCAAAACACAGTGCGTAACTTCGTATCATCCATCTCTGATGGTCAGCAATCTCTCTTTTTTTAATACTTGTATAAGCATTATAGGTGGTATAAAGCCATAATATGGCCAACCCGGCAAATCCAAGAGCAGGTACTAGTCCACCTGTTGCAAAAAAGGCTATGGCCAGGCCGGCAGTGCCGCTTAAAAAAACACAGCCAATATAAATTTTACCCAATACCCTATGCAGGGCTAATCTTTTTATTCTCAGTTTTTTATAAAATTGTGAAAAACCGCTGATTAAGGCCAATCCACCCAAAAATATATGGGTGTAGAACGCGGTAAGGTACAGTGAACTGTTTAATAGGGTGTCGGATTTGGAACCTAAAAGACCTTGTTCATAAGGAAGTCCTATAAAATGAAGTGGATATAATCCTATGAAAATGGCAAATAACCCAAGAAAGAAATAGCCTGTGTTTATGCGTCCCTTTTTAAAATCCATATAATAAACCTAATGAAGTTTTTATCAGATGATGCGATCACAGCTTAATAAGCTATAGTACAGTAATCTTACAATTTTATTATCATATTTACAATTTACATTGTTATATCTTTCATAGACGAATGGGTTGGCCAGATTAATTTTATAGTTTTAGCACACATTTTACGTTTTAATTAAAAAAACCGGAATTATGTTTTATTTTTTAATGGATTTATTAGGCACTGTGGCATTTGCTATTTCCGGCGTGCTTGTGGCCATGGATAAACGCCTTGATCTGTTTGGAGTTTTCATTATTGCATTTGTCACATCGGTGGGAGGCGGAACATTGAGAGATTTACTTATTGGAAATACTCCGGTGGCCTGGATGCTCCAGTCTACTTATATTTTTACCATTTTAGGGGCTGTTATTTTTGCAATTACCTTTAGGGAAAAATTGAGATATTTAAGAAAATCGCTCTTCCTTTTTGATACCATAGGAATAGGATTGTATACCATGGTTGGAATTGAAAAAGGGTTAAATGCCAGTTTACTTCCGGTTATGTGTATTATTTTAGGCACGATTACTGCTAGTTTTGGAGGTGTTATCAGAGATATCCTATGTAATGAAATTCCGGTTATTTTTCGTAAAGAAATATATGCTACGGCCTGCGTACTGGGTGGGCTGAGCTACTTCCTGCTAAGAAAATTACCTTTAGGTGATGAATATGTCTATCTGGCTTCTATCTTAATTGTGATAGGCATCCGCTTGGTAGCCGTAAAATATAAAATTGCGCTTCCCAGTATTTACAAAACTCCCTGATCACTCAATAATTTCTGCCTTGAGGATGGTAATGTTCTTCATAGGCCAGTCTCCACTATCCACAGGCTGCTGATTAATTTTATCAACCACCTCCATACCACTTACAACCATGCCAAAAGGTGTAAAATCACCATCTAAATGATAGGAACCGGGTTTTGCCACAACTATAAAGAATTCATAGGGTGAAGCCAGCATATGCGGATTATCTATTTCACTACTTGGCATGGAGATAGTCCCCCTGTGATGTTTGTAACCTTTTCTAGTATCCGGAGGCAAAAGATATCGGCCAATTTCTTTCCTTTTTCGAGCGGTTTCTGCATTGTCCGCATTCCCCCCCTGAATGATAAAATCTTTTACAACTCTGTGGAACATGGTATTGTCAAAATAGCCTTTTTTGGTCAGGTAGATAAAATTTGCTTTGTGATAAGGAACATTATCATATAACTGCACCGTAAAACTGCCCATACTGGTTGTCAGTTTTACTTTGGTTGTCTTAAGATTTTTTTGGTAGTCAAAAAAGAATTCTATAGCATTATCCTCAGTGAGAACAAAAGCCTCTTCTTCATTTTTAATTTCAGTTATTGAATCTTTTGAAATGGGCTCTGTTTTAATTACTGCCGGATTTTCAGTATTTGACTTTGATGTAGTGGATTGCCTGCATGAACCCAAAAAAAATAGTGGTAATATTGCAAGGCAGGTAACTCTTAAATGTGACATGAACTATACTGATTTTTCACTTCAGGTAGCAAAAATAAAAAATCTACCTCTTCCGGGAACGTCTTCACACTATAAAATGGTTCCACAAATTCGAATTCAGGAGTTAAAGGCCAGGGCAGGAAAGAAAACTAATCCCAAAAAGGCCGGTGTTGTTGCACTATTTTATCCTGATAAAAGGCAGTTGACAAATTTATTGCTCATTTTAAGAAATACCTACCCGGGGGTACATTCCAATCAGATTGGATTTCCTGGAGGGAAGGCTGAAAATATGGATAAAGACTTGCTGGCAACGGCCTTAAGGGAAACTCATGAAGAAGTAGGGGTAAATCCAAATGATATTCAGATTATCAGGTCTTTAAGCGAAATTTATATTCCACCCAGTAACTTTGAAGTACGGCCTTATATTGGTTTGTATGATAAGAGAAAACCTTTTGTAAAACAGGAAAAAGAAATAGAAGAACTGGTTGAGGTACCTTTGATTGATTTTATGGATGATTCTAAAATGACAACTCAGATTTTATCAACTTCTTACGCAAAAAACATTGAGGTACCTGCTTTTAAATTAATGGGTTATACCGTTTGGGGGGCAACGGCCATGATGTTATCTGAAATCAAAGAACTTTTCAAACAAGTGTTATAAGCCATATTTTGTAGTTTTGTACTCTATGAGCATATTTAAGGAAAATCCATTTGGACATATTTTATTTTTAAAGAAGTGGTTGATCCGCAGCTTGGGACTTATTACACATCAGCGCTATAAGGGGTTTAATACACTGGAAATAGAAGGTTCGGAAATAATACGTCAACTTCCGGAAAAGAACGTATTGTTTGTGAGTAATCACCAGACTTATTTTGCGGATGTGGTTGCGATGTTCCACGTCTTTAATGCCAGTTTACATGGCCGCGATGATTCCATCAAGAATATTGGGTATTTGTGGAACCCCAAATTGAATATTTATTATGTTGCCGCCGCGGAGACAATGAGAAAGAGTCTTTTAACCAAAATTTTGGCATATGTAGGTTCTGTGAGTATAGAAAGGACATGGCGTGCGGAGGGAAAGGATGTGAACAGACAGGTTAAAATGAGTGATATTACTAATATTGGGATGGCTTTGAATGACGGCTGGGTGATCACTTTTCCTCAGGGGACAACAACTCCGTGGAAGCCCTTAAGAAAAGGAACAGCACATATTATTAAACGATATAAACCTGTAGTGGTACCGGTGGTTATAGATGGTTTCAGAAGATCTTTTGATAAAAAGGGACTTCTTATCAAGAAAAAGGGGATTCTTCAATCATTGGTTATCAAGGAACCTTTGGAAATAGATTATGACAATGAATCTGTTGATTCTATCATTGAAAAACTGGAATATGCCATTGAACAACATCCTTCATTCCTGAAAGTAATATCTGAAAAGGAATTGCTGGCCTACGAAGAAAAAAACAAGCAGCGTAAATGGAGGAGTTAAACTTCCAGCTTCTTTAATTCGGCATAATTTTTTCGAAGCCTTTTCAGGAGTATTCCATACAGGAGTCTGTAAAACAACCATATGAATATCAGTGCAATGGTGATGGACACAATGACAATCCCAATAAGCATTACCCAAAAAAGCGTTTCATTTCCTGCCCGTGAAGCCGCTTCCGCTATTTTTTCACTGCTGACGCCGTAATTCAGATTACCATAGAGACTTACAACCAGGTAGGCAACAAATATTCCGATATTGAACCAGACGTATTGCGTGACCGTTCTTTTGACATTTAAAATAGTCTTCATCAATTTTGTTGAGGATTCCGTTAAGGAAATGAGTTTGTAATTGGTGTAAAATTTATAAATGAAATAAATTAATACCAGATAATTTATTATAGTCAGACTGGTTGTAATTTCATAGATATGCCAGGTCTTTTCAAGTTCTAATGATTCTTTATTGTATGACATTAAGTTAAGAACCGCCCAAAAGACAAATTCAATTATACTTATATAAAAAATCCATTTTACGGTAGAGGACGATTTCTTTTTAATCATCCCGTAGATTTCGTTATATGACAATTTAGGATGGTGTTCCTCCTTTTTTTGCCAATCCTTCTTGAGTAATTCTAATTCATCCATCATAACCTTAAGGATTGAGTATGGTTCTAAGTTTATTTTTAATTCGGTTCATTTTCACCCTTGCATTCACTTCACTAATACCAAGTGTCTCTGAAATTTCACTGTAATCTTTGTCTTCCAGATAAAGAAAAACAAGTGCTTTTTCTATATCTCCCAACTGCCGTACAGCTTTGTACATTAGATGTAATTGTTGTTCCTCGGTGGCATCATATTCGTCTGTCTTAATTTTGAAAATAACGGAATCAAAATCCTGCGTTTTTATGCTTTTCTTAGATTTCCTGTACAGCGTTATAGCCGTATTTAAGGACACCCTGTACATCCAGGTACTGAATTTCGAATCCCCTCTGAATTTTGGGTATGCTTTCCACAGCTGAATTGTTATTTCCTGAAAAAGATCGTTGTGAGCTTCCCTGTTTGTTGTGTACAATGTGCACACCTTGTGAACAATATTCTGATTGTTCTCAAGTTCCGTAACAAATTGGTGCTCCAGTTCTTTGTTCACGCCTTGGGTTGGTGGTAAATTAACTATTAGTAGGTATTATTATAGTATTGTTACAAGCAGGGTATTAAAAAAATTAAAGAGGCACTATCAAATAAAGAATGCTATTGCCTATAGTCCAGGGCAGGAGGTCTGTCTCCCAGTAATGGGATGTATACAAAATCTGCCCCCCTCCGCTCTAATAATTCATTTTTTGCCTGAGTGATAAGCTCCTGGTTTGTTAGCAGGTCTATGGCAGTTAATGCCAGGGTTTTAGCAGCTACCATCATTCCTTTTTTACCAATTGAGGTGCCTCCAGCTGCAACGGCCTGCCAGCTATGAGCGGGAGTTCCGGGAACCCAGGTTGCCGAATACATACCTGCGGTAGGCACTGTAAAACTTACATCGCCTACATCGGTAGAGCCAAAAGCTCTGGCTTCTGTTTGGTAGGGTTGAATATTTTTAGCTGTTTCTAAATCAGCTTTGTCATCCCCCATACCTTGCGCTATCTTATCTGCAAATACTACTTCCTCCGCTGTATACGTAATTCCTTCAACTTTGGTGAGATTATCGTGCATTAACTTTTGTAATGTCAGATTTGGTAAAAGTTCATGCGTACCTCCAATGAGTTCATAATCCATGCTAGTGCCGGTACCCAAAGCGGCTCCTTCAGCTGCCTTGACAATACGATCAAATATATCAAGAACAACATCTCTGCTGTTATGGCGGGCATAATAGTATACTTCGGCAAAATCGGGGATTACGTTGGGGGCTTTACCACCATCTGTGATGACATAGTGAATTCTGGCTTTTTCCGGAATATGTTCCCTCATCATGTTTACCATTGCATTCATGGACTCTACTCCATCAAGCGCAGAACGTCCCTTTTCAGGTGACGCTGCGGCATGAGCTGAAATTCCGTAAAACCTGAATTTGGCAGATTTATTAGCCAGAGCAGCACCTGCACTTGCCTTATTTTCGGCTCCCGGATGCCAGTGTAAAGCTATATCCACATCGTTAAATAATCCTTCTCGTACCATATATACCTTACCTGAGCCCCCTTCCTCTGCAGGACAACCATAAAAGCGGATTGTACCTTTTGTATTGCTGGCTTCCATCCAATCTTTAACTGCAATGGCAGCGGCTGCAGAAGCAGTTCCAAAAAGATGATGACCACATCCATGACCGGCTGCTTCACCAGCTGAAGACTTTTGCGGAACTGCTTTTTGAGAAAGTCCCGGAAGCGCATCATATTCACCCAGTATAGCAATTATTGGTGCACCACTGCCGTACTCGGCAATAAAAGCAGTAGGAATGCCCGCAACACCTTTTTTAATGCTAAAACCTTCATCACTCATTGTTTTTTGAAGCAAAGCAGAACTCTTTTCTTCTAAATATCCCATTTCTGCAAAACCCCAAATGGTCTGGGCCACATTGCCATAAAGTTCTGATTTATTATCTAATTCAGTCAGGATGTCATTTTTTGTTTGCTGCGCCTTAGCAGAACTTAAACATAGAAATAGTACTGCAATCAGGAGTTTAAATTTTCGCATGATCTTTATTTTTTTTCGAGATAAATATAATCAAACCTCTTAGTTCAGAGGTATTTGGTTTAAAAAAACATTAGTCACCTGCTTTATTGGCCTAATTTTGAAATTGATGTCATTTTGATCTGAATCGGATCATTTTATTCATTAACCGGATACAAAACGATCCTCCTTTCCTAATAGGAATACAAAAGGCAGAAACTACTAGTGTCTTGGATGGAATTTATTCACAACTTCCGCAAGATGTGTGCGGTCCAGGTGCATGTATACTTCCGTAGTTGTTATACTTTCGTGCCCTAACATTTGCTGTATGGCACGCAGGTCGGCACCATTTTCCAGTAAATGCGTTGCAAATGAATGTCTGAAAGTATGCGGACTAATATTCTTGGACAGATCAATTTTGACTGCAAGTTGTTTGATGATTGTAAAGAGCATTGCCCTTGTTAATTGTTTTCCTCTGCGGTTGAGAAATAATATATCTTCATATCCTTTTTGAATTTTTTGATGACTGCGCACCTCTTTAGTATAGATAGTAATATATTTTTTATTTACATCACTAATTGGAACAAAGCGCTGCTTATCTCCCTTCCCGGTAACTTTGATAAAATCTTCTTCAAAAAACAAATCGGATATTCTGAGTCCGATTAATTCTGAGACCCTTAGTCCGCATCCATAGAGTGTTTCCAGCATGGCTCTGTTGCGTTCTCCTTCGGGGGTGGATAAATCTATTGCCTTAATTAGGCTGTTAATTTCATTTGTGGATAAGGTATCTGGAAGTTTTCGGCCTATTTTAGGAGATTCAATTAAATCTAAAGGGGTGTCTTTTCGGTATTCCTCAAAAACTAAATAGTTAAAAAAGCTTTTAAGCCCTGAAATTATCCGGGCCTGAGACCTTGGGCTTACCTCCTTGGAAACTTCATATATAAAAAGTTGAAGTGTTTCACGATCCAGAGATACGGGGGTTTTATCTATTCCCTTATTTTTCAGGAATAATCTTAGTTTTTCTACATCGCCTATATAATTAGTAATTGAATTGGACGCTAAACCGCGTTCTATCTTCAAGTAATATTCAAAATCTGTTTGGGCCTGATTCCAATTCATACTATAAAGATATTGCTTGTTTGTTGTAATTATAAGCTGAAACCTACTATTACTCAAAATATATTACTTAAAATAGTAGTGTAATCAAATAATTATGTCTTCGGATTTTTGATATTCCGGGATACCCCAAAGATGAAAAAAATTTGCTTTCCCAATTTGTTTTCTTGATTTTTTCCGTCTTTATTTTTCAATGTCCGTTTTTAAAAAAGGGCCTGTTGATTCTGGTATTTATTTCTGATAGGCCAATGATTAATTGGATTAGTTGATCAAAATATTTTACAAAAATAGAGGAATACCTGTCACTTTTTTTGCAATTCACATTTTATTACTTTTACCTCTATGAAAATTATTATTATAAATGGGCCAAATCTTAACCTGCTGGGGAAAAGAGAGCCTGAGATTTACGGAGGAAAATCTTTTGAATCGTATTTTTCTGATTTGCAATCTAAATTCAAGGAGCTGGAATTGGAGTATTACCAATCCAATATTGAAGGAGAACTAATAGATAAAATTCAGGAAGTCGGCTTTTCTTATGACGGGATTGTCCTAAATGCCGCGAGCTATACGCACACTTCCGTAGGACTGGGTGATGTTGTTAAGGCCATTAATACTCCGGTTGTAGAGGTTCATATTTCCAACACACATAAACGGGAAGATTTCAGGCATATTTCCTATATCTCGTCCGGGGCCAAAGGTGTTATATTGGGTTTTGGCCTGCAAAGCTATGAGTTGGCAATCCGTAGTTTTTTATAAAGCTGAAAGGGGTTTAAGGTATTTCCTGTCCAAATAGAAAGTGCCAAAAGGCAGGAGTGAAGCCAGAACCAGCATGGTGGTTTTTTTTGGAGCTATTTTTCGTTCCATTGAAAACATAATGGTAAAAATCATATAGGCTATAAATAAAAAACCATGCACATAACCAATATATACATTAGGTTCAGTAATGTTCGCCCAGTACTTCAGGGGCATACTAAAACTAAATAAAAGCAAATAGGAGATACCTTCCAGAATTGCAGTAAGTCGAAAAATTTTAAGCATTATAATTTAATTATTGGGGTTAGAGGTGTATCACTTCGCCATATGCTTCCGCAACCGCTTCCATTACCGCTTCACTCATTGTCGGGTGCGGGTGTACAGCTTTCAGAATTTCGTGTCCTGTTGTCTCTAATTTACGCGCAACCACAGCCTCGGCTATCATGTCTGTTACTCCGGCGCCAATCATATGGCATCCCAGCCATTCACCGTATTTTGCATCAAAGATTACTTTCACAAAACCATCGGCATTGCCTGATGCTTTTGCCTTGCCGCTTGCGGAGAAGGGGAATTTTCCAATTTTCAGCTCATATCCTTTTTCTACAGCTTGTTTCTCGGTAAGTCCAACGGATGCTATTTCCGGCATGCAGTAGGTGCAACCTGGAATATTCCCGTAATCCAAAGGTTCTACATGCATTCCTGCTATTTTTTCCACACAAAGGATGCCTTCGGCAGAAGCAACATGTGCCAGGGCCTGCCCGGCGGTAACATCGCCAATAGCATAATAACCAGGAATGTTTGTTAAATAGAAATCATTTACCAGTATTTTATCTCTGTCGGTTGCAATACCAACTTCTTCCAGTCCGATATTCTCAATATTTGTTTTAATCCCAACCGCCGAAAGTACGATATCTGCTTCCAGAATTTCTTCTCCTTTAGCCGTTTTTACGGTAGCTTTTACAATATCTCCGGAGGTATCAACATGAGTGACCTCTGCAGAGGTTTTAATTTTGACCCCTGCTTTCTTAAAACTGCGTTCAAGTTGTTTTGAAACGTCTTCATCTTCTACAGGGACAATATTGGGCAAAAATTCAACTACAGTCACTTCGGTACCCATGGCATTATAGAAATAGGCAAATTCAATTCCTATTGCACCGCTGCCAACAACTATCATTTTTTTAGGCTGTTTTTCCAGAGTCATTGCCTCCCGGTAACCAATGATTTTTTTTCCATCCTGGGGTAAAGCAGGCAATTCTCTACTTCTGGCACCTGTGGCAATAATAATATGCTCTGCGCTATACTCCGTATCTTTGCCTTCGGCATCTGTAACTACTACCTTCTTTCCCGGAGCCAATTTTCCAAAACCATTAATGATTTCAATTTTATTTTTTTTCATCAGAAATTGAACCCCTTTGCTCATTCCATCGGCTACGTTTCTGCTTCGTTTTACAACCGCATCAAAATCTTTATCTACACCATTTGCTTGAAGGCCATAGTCAGCTGCATGTTGTAAATATTCAAATACCTGGGCTGATTTTAATAAAGCTTTAGTTGGGATACATCCCCAATTTAAACATACGCCACCCAGATTCTCTTTTTCTATAATAGCGGTTTTAAATCCAAGTTGTGATGCTCTAATTGCGGTTACATAACCGCCGGGTCCACTCCCTAAAACAATAATATCAAATTTGCCCATTCCAGTATTTTTTGTGATTCAAATTTATGAGGACGCAAAGTTACAAAACCAAATGGAAAGCTTTGGAACTTAACAAAATTTATTAAATTAATCCTTGAATTTTTCCTTATTAAAGGCATTTGATTGTCCTATGGGAATAGAAAGAGATATCCATTTCCCGGCTTTCACGGCCTTGCCGAGCAGTACTATTTGTCCTATATGATAGGAATAATGGGTTAACTGTCTGTTTATGGCCTGTGTAAGAGTGTGCGGTTCGTTCCTTATTATGATGGTATTCTTAAAATTCTCAGGATGTATCTCCTGAAGAGCATTAAAATAGCAATTCCATCCTTTTTCCCAGGCTAAAATCATTTCCTTTTTTGTTTCGTATGAAGTTTCAAATTCAGAATCCCTGTCCCTCCAGGTTTTTTCACCATCTTCAGTTAGGAAGTTGGTCCATCTGCTGAGCATATTCCCGGATAGATGCTTTACCAGTAAGGCAATGCTGTTACCGCTACCATTTAAGTCCCAATGAATGTCGGAGTCATTGAGTTGTTCGAAGGTTTTGTCACCAAGAGATTTATAGCGATAGGATTCATATAACACACTCTTAAGGTAGTCTGCCTGTATATCCATATGCTAATTTACTTGAAATATAACCGTATGCTATATATTTTATCCTATTAAGATCTATTGCTCAGACGGTACAAAACGCAAAGCGGCTCCATTTATGCAATGCCTTTGCCCTGTGGTTTCTCTGGGGCCATCATCAAAGACATGGCCAAGATGTCCTCCACAAACTGCACAATGTTCTTCTGTTCTTTTATACCCAATTTTATAATCTATATCAAAAGCGACGTTGCCCTCAATTTCCCTGTCGAAACTTGGCCAGCCAGTGCCCGAATCAAATTTGTGTTCACTGCTAAATAAAGCTGTTCCACAACCGGCACAGACATAGGTACCTGCCATTTTATTATTTAATAACTCGCTGGAACCAGGGTTCTCGGTACCTGCTTTTCTAAGAACATAATATTGAATATCTGTAAGTTCCTTATGCCATTCTTCCTCAGATTTAACAACCTGATAGGTCCCGGTTTGTTCTTCCCCATTTACGGTTACTTCTTCTTTTTCCTGCGAAACCCCTTTACATCCCACCACCATTAAAAACAGCACACAGACATAGGTTTTCAAGCTTAATATTGTTGTCATTTCAATTTTTTTTAAAGGTTCTGATTTATAGGCCTATCAAAGTTAAGAATAACTTCATAAAAAAATCCCTGCAATAATATATAATATCGCAGGGATAATTTTCTTTAGTTAAATACTGCTAATCCAATTGAATTCTGTTAATATCTATTTCCCGTACATTTAAACTACTCATAACCGCCTGAATATTGGAAGTGTCTATTTTAGAGGTTTGAGCAAACTCTGCAGGTACAATTGCAATCCTGAACACCTGATTATCTGTATCTGCCGGGTTTAGGGTACCAAGGTCAAAATCAGATTCTAAAAAGATACTAACATCCAGGAATGTAAAGTCATAATTATATTGTAGCAACCCCTGATCTAAAATACGGGTTTGCGGCAATAAACGCCAGATATCTAAAGGGTCACCATTACCGTCTTCCACGACATCCCAAAGGAGGTAAACCAAAACTACATCCGATTCAAAAACCTCCACGGTCTGAGGGAATTCATATAATAGCGAGTAAAAATTTCCCGGAGTAAATGTACCTTCAATTTCCAGGACCTGTCCCAGAATATTAATTCCGTCCTGACCGTCTAACCCATCAAAACCAGGAGGTCCGGGAGGTCCTGTGGGTCCCTCACAGGACAAAATAATCAGGGCTAAAAACGTGCCGAATAGTAGTTTGATTTGTTTCATAATAGTAAATATTTAATGATTATTATTTTGATTATGTTTTTTTCAATTAAGAATTTAACGGTTTCCATAAGCTATGAAACAAAAAGCGTTCCAAAAATAGACAAAGTCAATTGCATTATTATGTAATTCCACAATATTTGGAACATTGGGCTATTGTATTTCAGATAATTTCCTATTTTTAACGAAACGCAAGTAAGTAATTATATGAAGTTAAGACAGCAACGTGTTGTAATTGAAAATATTACTCCTCAGCTCCACTGTGGAGCTTTTTTTATAAAGCGAGTGGTTGGAGATACTGTTACAGTTTATGCAGATGTTTTAGGTGACGGACACGATATCATACAGGCGGAACTTCAATTTAAACACTCAGTTGAGAAATCTTTTAATGCCGTGCGAATGGATCATCTTGGCGATGATGTGCACAGGGCTGCCTTTAAAGTGCTCAAGCAGGGGTTTTATGAATACCGAATTGTTGCCTGGGTAGATCATGCACAAAACTGGCAGCATGGTATTGAAGCTAAATTAAAGGACAAGCAGCACGTGAGCAGTGAACTTTTAGACGGGGTTCAACATTTGAATGCCCTGGCCAATAATATTAGTTCTGCTGATATGCAGTATATAAATGATTTGATTGAATCTTTTCAAAATAAAGATTTGTATGAAAATGCCATTAAACAGGCGGTTTCAGATAAATTACATAGACTATTTGTTAAAAATCCAAATCGCGTTTTGGCCAATACAAGCGAGGAACTTCAGGTTTATGTGGACAGGGATAAAGCAAATTTCAGCACCTGGTATGAATTTTTTCCAAGGTCGTCTTCCCCTGTGAATGGAAAGCATGGAACTTTTAGTGATTGTGAGCGTTTACTCCCAAAAATAGCCGGCATGGGCTTCGATGTGCTATATTTTCCTCCAATACACCCTATTGGTGAAGTAAACAGGAAAGGTAAAAATAATGCTACAAATGCTGAGGAAGGTGATTCCGGAGTACCCTGGGCAATTGGCTCCAGACTGGGAGGGCATAAGGAAATTCACCCGGAATTAGGAACCGAGGAGGATCTTAAAAATCTGATAAATAAAGCTAAAGAGTTTGATTTGGAAATTGCGCTGGATTTGGCATTTCAGGCAGCTCCCGATCATCCGTATATATCCAGTAACCCGGAATGGTTCAGAAAAAGACCAGACGGGACTATGCAATATGCGGAGAATCCTCCCAAGAAATATCAGGATATTGTTAACTTCTATTTTGAATCGAGCGCATTTAAGGAGCTTTGGTCAGAATTGCTTGCTGTAACCTTAAAATGGGTTAACCTTGGAATACAAATATTTCGGGTTGATAATCCGCATACCAAACCCTATTACTTTTGGAATTGGTTAATTTCAGAGGTTAAAAAGAAACATCCTGATGTTCTTTTTCTGGCAGAAGCCTTTTCCAGGCCCAAGGTAATGCAGCAGTTAGCCAAACAGGGATTTTCACAATCATATACCTATTTTACCTGGCGTGTACACAAACATGAGCTTATAGAATATATGCTGGAACTTACCCAGACAGAGATGAAGGAGTATTACCGTCCTAATTTTTGGCCGAATACCCCTGATATTAACCCATATCATTTGCAAGGAGCCAATGAGGCCATGCATATTACACGTTATGCCCTGGCTGCAACTTTATGTGGTAATATTGGGATATACGGACCTGTTTTTGAATATATGATTTCTGATGCAATGCCGGGAAAAGAAGAGTATTTGCATTCAGAAAAATATGAAGTGAAGTTTTGGGATTGGTCTATTAAAAACAAACTGACACTCATTATTACCAGACTTAACCAGGCAAGGAAAAATCATAAGGCGTTACAACAAACAAACAATATCAGGTTCTGCCAGATAGACAATTATAATCTTATAGCATTTTATAAATGGAATGATGATAAATCGGATGAAGTATTGGTAATAATTAACTTAGACTCCCACTATGCACAGAGGGGAATGCTACAGCTGCCAATAGGGGAATTATCCATGGATATTGAACATGGGGTCACAATGCATGATCTTGTTACAGACAATAGTTATCTTTGGTATGATGAATGGAATTTTGTAGAATTACACCCTTCATTGCCATTTCATTTGTTTCAAATTAAAAATCAATAATGTCGAAGAAAAAGCAGGACTCTATTCTACAGCCTCCCTACTCATTTAATGTAGCCTGGGAAAATTTATTGGATGATAAAAATTTTATCAAGGTATTCTTATCTGATGTACTTGAAGCTTATGTTGTTAAACAAAGATGGTATGGAGGCAAAGCAAGCAAACTTAAATATATAGAACTACGGGAATATTTCAGAATACAGCAAAAAGGTGAAGTTTATTATGGTTTGTTACTCGAGGTAAACTTTGAAGAAGCTTTTTACCAACACTATTTTATACCTATTGCGTTTGTTACGGATGAGGATTTTGCGGAGAAGGAGAGGATATTGCCGCTAAGTATTAACGGGCAACCCGGGTTTATTATAGATGCATTAAATCTGGAAGCTTTTAGAAAGTTGGTTTTTGAACGTATTGCTAATGCAGAACCCAATGATACTACCCGGGTGAGGTATCACAAAAGCCTTGAGTTTAGTGATACTGTTTATGAATCATCCCGTTTTATGGGTCTTGAGCAGAGTAATACCTCAATAATTATCAATGACAAATCGGTCATTAAATTCTTTAGAAGGATTTATAATGATAGAAACCCCGATTTTGAAATGAGTCAGTTTCTTTCTGAACGCAAGGGTTACAAGAATACGCCGGCATATCAGGGTAGTATAAGTATCCTGGATGCAGATAATGTTAATGTTACCATTGCATTAATGCAGGAATTGGTCCCCAATCAGGGTGATGCATGGGAATTCATGCTGAAAGAATTACATAAGATATTCAGCAACCTGGAATATAAGGGGATAAATGTACATCAGTTACCACAAACTGAATTGTTTGAAAGATTATATATCAGGGACGTACCTCCAGAAATTATTGATTGGGCCGGATTAAATATTTTCTTAAAGCTTCAGATGCTTGCACAGAGAACCGCAGAGATGCATATTGCCCTGGGTTCAGAGTTTGAAGACACCTCATTTACACCCACCCATTTTAACGGAGATTACGAGGTGTGGTTAAAAAACAGATTACTTTACCAATTTCAAAATAGATTAAATACGGTTGAAAATAACCTGCATCGTTTGGAAGGCTTATCGCTCGATTTGGCCAAGGAGTTTTTAGAGCGTAAAAATGAAATCCGAAAACGTTTTGTAACATTTGACTGGACTAAACTTAAAGGGGAAAGGATTCGGGTTCACGGCGATTATCACCTGGGACAAATATTGGTAAAGGATGATGATTTTTATTTACTCGATTTTGAAGGAGAACCAGAAAGCACCATAAGAGACAGGAAAGTAAAACAACCACCTTTAAAGGATATCGCAGGTCTTTTCAGGTCATTTCATTACGCAGTTTATGCAACAATATTCAACCATACGGAGGAATATGGATATTCTCAGGAAGATCTTTTTCTCGCAGGCGAGATTCTTTATAGATATTTTATTGGAGTCTTTCTTGAAACCTATGTCAGTCTTATACAGGAACATAACATAAATATTGGTTACCGACAGGAACGTATATTTCTTTTGAAGTATTGTATGCTGGAAAAGGCTGTATACGAATTGGGATATGAAATGAATTCCAGACCCAGGTGGGCAGTGATTCCCTTGCAGGGAATTATGAGTATTATTAACGAAAACAACTAACAACAAAAATATGGGCAATGTAATACCCTATAGCTTATTATCTGAGTTTGATATTAATCTGTTTAAATCAGGCAAGCATTATCGACTTTATAACCATTTGGGATCTCACCTTGTGGAATACAAGGGACAGAAGGGGACATATTTTGCGGTTTGGGCGCCTTCAGCCAAGTCGGTATCTGTAATAGGCGATTTTAATTATTGGGTAGAAGGGGAACATAAGCTCAATGTCAGGTGGGACGCAAGTGGCATCTGGGAAGGATTTATCCCGGGAGTTGAACAAGGTGCTCTCTATAAATATAAAATACTTTCTCATAATAATAATATCAAAACTGAGAAAGCAGATCCTTTTGCGAGATTTTGTGAACATCCGCCAAATACAGCCTCTGTCGTATGGGATAATTCTTATAAATGGAAAGATAAGAAATGGATGGATACCCGTGAGACCAAAAATAGTTTAGACAAACCTTATTCTGTATATGAGGTGCACCTTGGATCCTGGAAACGTACCAAAGACAATGAATTTATGTCTTATGTGGATCTGGCGGAAGATCTGGTTAATTACTTAAAGGAAATGAATTTTACGCATGTAGAATTCATGCCTATAATGGAATTTCCTTATGACCCTTCATGGGGTTATCAGCTTACCGGCTATTTTGCTCCAACGTCAAGATTTGGTAAACCGGAAGATTTTAAACTCCTGGTTGACAAATTACATCAAAATGACATTGGGGTTATTCTGGACTGGGTACCTTCCCATTTCCCAGAAGATGCCCATGGCTTAGGTTTTTTTGATGGTTCCTCGCTGTATGAGAACCCCGACAAACGAAGAGGGTATCATCCGGATTGGAAAAGTTTGATTTTTAATTATGGTAGAAACGAGGTTCGTGCATTTCTGATTAGTAACGCTAATTTTTGGTTAGATCAGTATCACGCAGATGGCCTTCGTGTTGATGCCGTTGCTTCAATGCTGTATTTGGATTATTCCCGTGAAGATGGGGAGTGGGAACCTAATATTTATGGAAATAATGAAAATCTTGAAGCAATATCATTTATACGGGAACTCAATGAAGAGGTATACCGCAGTTTTAAGGGTATTCAAACTATTGCTGAGGAGTCAACTTCCTTTTCTATGGTGTCCAGGCCTGTAAGTATAGGGGGTCTTGGCTTTGGAATGAAATGGATGATGGGCTGGATGCACGATATCCTGGAATATTTTAAAAAAGAGCCTATTTACAGGAGACACCATCAGAATGATCTGACATTTAGTATGACTTATGCCTTTACCGAAAATTTTATGCTTCCTTTTTCCCATGATGAGGTGGTTTATGGGAAGCAATCCTTATTGTATAAAATGCCGGGCGATGAATGGCAAAAATTCGCTAATTTAAGATTACTCTATGGTTATATGTTTACACACCCCGGTACGAACCTTATATTTATGGGGGGAGAGTTTGGACAGTCTTCGGAATGGAATTTTCAACAAAGCCTGGACTGGCACTTGTTACAATATGATTTTCACTCGGGAATTAAGGAATTGGTCAAGGATCTCAACAAATTCTACCGTTCATCACCTGCCTTATATGAAAAACAATTCAGCTCTGAAGGCTTTCAGTGGATCGATTACGGGGATAGCGCCAATTCTGTACTTACATTTATTCGGCGGGGTCACGACCCTAAAAATGACCTGATAGTAGCCTGTAATTTCACGCCTGTCCCAAGAGAAGGATACCGGATAGGAATTCCAAAAACAGGGACATTAAAGGAAGTCTTTAACAGTGATGCCAAAAAGTATGGAGGAAGTGGCAGTAAAAATACCGGAATAAAAATTTCAAAAACCCCATGGCATGGTCACAAAACTTCTATTGAAATAACAATTCCACCTCTTGGAATAGCTATATTTCAATAAAAATGTCCAACTATAACGTTGTAGTAAAATATTGCTTGTAATATCCTTTTAATTTTAAAAGTTAAAGTCTTTTTTTTGTGAGTCTTTAAAATCACCCTTTATGATTACGAATACCGAATTAGAATACAAAGGCAATTTATACCCCAATCGCATAATAGATTTTAAGCGGGATACGGATAAGTTTTACTTTACCACAGAGAACGGAGTAATACTTGAAATAACAGTATTGCGCAACAGTGCTATACGTTTCAGATATGCTACCGAATTGGTTTTTCAACCGGATTTTTCATACGCTATAAGTTCAGATGCAAGCAGGGGTTATAATAAACTTGATCTGAAAGAAACAAAAACGGATTATTTGATTATTACTTCTAAGATCACTGTACTGGTTGATAAAAAAACTTTGCGTACACAGATTTCAGATAACGACGGGAATATTGTAGTTGAGGACGAAATTGGATTTCATTGGGAGGAAAATCATGAATATGGTGGTAATTCGGTAAAGATGAGTAAGATTACTCAATCTGCTGAAAGCTTCTATGGAATGGGAGATAAAGCCACACACTCAAACCTAAAGGGTAAAAGGGTAAGAAATTGGGTTACAGATTCATATGCCTATAGTAAGGATCAGGATCCCCTGTATAAGGCGATTCCCTTTTATATTGGCCTTCATAATAATATATCCTATGGTATATTCTTTGACAATACATTCGAAACGCATTTCGATTTTGCCCATGAACGAAGAAATATAACCAGTTTTTGGGCAGACGGCGGAGAAATGAATTATTACTTTTTTTATGGCCCGGAAATGTCAAAAGTAGTCAAAGATTATACTGATTTAACAGGAACACCCGAAATGCCCCCACTCTGGGCCCTAGGATTTCATCAATCTAAATGGAGCTATTTTCCTGAGAGTAATGTAAAAAAAATCACATCCAAATTCAGAGCGCTTAAAATTCCCTGTGATGCAATCTATCTCGATATAGATTATATGGATGGATTTCGATGTTTTACCTGGGATAAGAAAAAGTTTCCTGATCCAAAGCGGATGATTCAGGATTTAAATAAAGACGGCTTTAAGACTGTGGTTATGATAGATCCCGGAATTAAAGTGGATATGGACTATTGGGTTTATCAGGAGGCAATGAAAAATGATTATTTCTGTAAGAGGGGAGATGGTCCGTTGATGAAGGGAAAGGTCTGGCCCGGGGAGTGTAGTTTTCCGGATTTCACCAACCCAAAAGTTAGGGAATGGTGGGCCGGGCTCTATAAAGGACTTATGGCTGAAACCGGGGCGCATGCTGTGTGGAATGATATGAACGAACCGGCTGTAATGGAGGTGCCTTCCAAAACTGCTCCATTGGACACCAGACATGATTATGATGGTCATCCTTGTAGTCATAGAAAGGCCCATAATATTTATGGTACTCAAATGGTCAGGGCTACCTATGAAGGTGTAAAAAAATATGTTTACCCCAAACGTCCTTTTGTTATAACCAGGGCCGCATATGCTGGAGCACAGCGTTTTTGCTCCACATGGACAGGCGACAATGTAGCTACGTGGGAACACCTGTGGATTGCAAATGTGCAGGTACAGAGAATGAACATGAGCGGTATGTCTTTTGTTGGATCGGACATAGGAGGGTTTGCCGAACAACCAAATGGGGAACTTTTTGCAAGATGGATACAACTGGGAGTCTTTCATCCTTTTTTCAGGGTTCACTCAAGCGGTGACCACGGGGATCAGGAACCATGGTCTTTTGATAAAGAGGTGACTAATATAGTCCGGAAGTTTATTGAATTAAGGTATCAGCTTCTTCCTTATCTCTATACCATGTTTTGGAAATATACTACTGAAAATATTCCTATGCTTAAACCATTGGTGTATTATGACCAGGAAGATCCACAAACTCATTTCAGGACAGACGAGTTCATATTTGGCGATCAAATATTGGTTTGTCCGGTGCAGGAACCCAATGCAAAAGGAAGAAGAATGTATATCCCTAAAGGAAAATGGTATAACTTTTGGAATGGAGAAGTTATTGAAGGAGGAATGGAGAAATGGGTTGCCGCGGATATTGATAAAATTCCGATTTTTATAAAAGAAGGAGCTATAATACCTAAATATCCTGTCCAGCAATATGTAGGGGAAATAGACATTAAGGAATTGATGCTGGAAGTATATTTTAAATATGGTATTGAAAGTTCCACCATTTATGAAGATGCCCAGGATGGGTATGATTATACCAAAGGCAGTTATAGTTTAAGGAATTTTAAATTGAACGGCAAGGAAAATGAATTGATTATCCAACAGTTTAAAAATGGTAACTTTATTACATCTTATACTACTTTTAAATTAAATCTGATTGGACTGCCATTTAAAATAAAGGAGATAGAAATAGATAATGAAATAGTCCCGTTAAAAGATGTGAAACTAAATGGCAACAATATGATTCATGTCACAAAGGATTTTACAGAATTACATATAATAGGAGAATAAATATTTTGGTTTATAAATATTATCAATTGATAAAATGGACAATAAAAAATTAATTCTGGTATGGCTATTATTTTTGGGCATTGCTTCGTGTAAAGTAAATCCGTTTACAGGGCAAAAGGTATTAAACTTCTATCCCAACAGTCAGATTTTCCCAATGGCATTCGCACAGTATGATGAATTTCTTGGACAAAACAGTGTTCTGGAAGATACTTCCGAGGCAAAAATGATTAGCAAGGTAGGGCAAAGAATCTCTTCGGCTGCCGAAAGATGGTTGTCCTCGAATGGATATCCGGGATACCTTAAGGATTATCGCTGGGAGTACAATCTGGTAAAGGACTCTACCGTAAATGCCTGGTGCATGCCCGGTGGAAAAATTGTTTTTTATACGGGGATACTCCCAATTTGTAGCGGAGAAACTGGTGTTGCAGTAGTAATGGGCCATGAGGTTGCGCATGCATTAGCCGATCATGGTGCTCAGCGCATGAGTGCAGGTACTTTGCAGCAACTTGGGGCTGTAGCGGGAAATATTGCCATCCAGGACTCGAAATCAAGAAATATGTTTAACCAGGCATATGGTATTGGTTCCTCTGTGGGTATTATGCTGCCTTTCAGTCGCAGTCATGAAACAGAGGCAGATAGAATAGGACTTCAGATAATGGCTATAGCAGGATATAATCCCTATGAGGCTGCAGAATTATGGAAACGTATGCAAGCCAGGGCAGGAGGTAATGCACCAGCGGAATTTTTAAGTACACACCCTTCCAATGAGACCAGAATAGCGAATTTAACTGAATGGGCTCCTTTGGCAAAACAGGAAGCTGCGAAGTTTGGGGTAACTTCATTTCAATAAGCCAGATTCAAACTGAGATTCCTGCAATATTTGTATATTCGGAGCTGTTCCGAAAGAACAGCTTTTTTTTTATGGCCAAAGCTTTTGCAATAAAGGGAAGTAAGAAATTATTAAATGCATGGGCATTTTATGATTGGGCTAATTCTGTATATAGCCTTGTAATTGCTTCAGCCATATTTCCTATTTTTTATGGAGCCCTTTTCAGAATAGCGGATATTGAAAAAGTATCTGTATTTGGGGGAGAAATTGCCAGAGCGCCACTGATAAGCTATCTAACTTCTGCCGCATTTTTATTCATTGCATTCCTCACGCCACTAATATCAGGAATTGCGGATTATTTGGGCAATAAAAAAGTCTTCATGAAATTTTTTTGCTACCTGGGCGGAATTTCCTGTATAGGGCTGTACTGGTTTTCATTGGAAAATATTTATCTAGGCCTGGTTTGTTACTTCTTTGGCCTGGTTGGCTTCTGGATAAGTTTTGCAATCAATAATTCATACCTGCCGGATATTGCTTTCCCGGAGCAACAGGATGGTATTAGTGCCAAAGGATTCTCCATGGGTTATCTGGGCAGTGTTATTTTACTGCTATTAAACCTTGCTATGGTAATGAAACCAGACATTTTTGGAATTGAAAATGATGTTGCAGAAGGAGCAGAGATTAAAGCTATGAAATATTCATTTGTTTCAGTGGGCATCTGGTGGATTTTATTTAGCCAGTACACTTTTTATTACCTGCCTAAAGGTGTGAAGCGTACCGGGGTGCGCAAAAATATTATTTTCAATGGATTCAGGGAGTTAAAGGGAGTCTGGAATCAATTGGGAGATGAGATTAGGTTAAAACGTTATCTGCTAGCCTTTTTTGTTTATAGTATGGCAGTACAGACGGTCATGTTGATTGCAACTTATTTTGGAGAACAGGAGATTGGCTGGGGATCAGACAGTGAACGTACCACCGGATTAATTGTAAGTATACTGGTGATTCAGCTGGTGGCTATTTTTGGGGCAACAATAACGGCAAGGGCCTCAAAAAGATTCGGAAACATAAAGACACTTATGGTGATCAATATTCTTTGGGTATTTATCTGTATCTATGCCTATTTCTTAACTACGCCAATGGATTTCTATATAGCAGCGGGCTGTGTGGGAATTGTTATGGGGGGCATACAGGCATTGTCAAGATCAACCTATTCCAAATTTATCCCGGAAACAACGGATACTGCTTCCTTTTTCAGTTTTTATGATGTTGCAGAAAAACTTGGAATAGTGATCGGTACCTTTTTATATGGGTTTATTGCCCAGTATACAGGAAGTATGAGAAGTGCAACCATATTCCTTGGACTGTTTTTCCTTATGGGATTGTTTTTATTGACAAGGGTAAATAAAAACCCTGACGTTTCTGCCAGGGTATGATTGTTTTTTTTTTGGATATGATACTAACCCTTGGTAATATCTCCGGACCCTGAAGATTTGCTGTCAATTTTTTTTGGATCCCCCCGATAATGAATATCTCCGGAGCCAGATACCCGTGCTTTTAGCAATTCATTAGCCGTTACCTGGATGTCGGCAGATCCTGAAATTCTGGCATCAACGGTATCCGCAATGAGATCATAAGCCTTTATGTCCCCTGATCCAGAAATCTGAACATCGAATAACTCGGTAGAACCACTTAAATTGATGTCTCCGGAACCGGACATTGCCGCAGTGATTGATTTAGATTGCAGATCCAGTGTAATATCTCCGGAGCCTGACATGCTTGTACTAAATTCTGAAGCGGTTATGGTTTTTTTACCCACTATATCTCCGGAGCCTGATAATGAAACCTCATTTATGCTTTCTACAGGAACCGTGACATAAATCCCACCATCCTTCTTCCAGGAAGAAGGCTGAAGGTTGTACCCTTTTTCGGTCTTGATTACCAATTTACCTTCCTTTACCTCAGTTTTAATATACTCAAGCAAATTTTCCTCACCTTTGATGCTTAGTTTTCCCTCTTGTCCTTCAACAAGAATAACATCAAACCATCCTGCTACAGAAATGGCATCATATTCTTCTGTAGATCGCTCAATGGTTACAACATTGCCGTTTCCCTTTATTTTTTTACCCCATTGGCCATTAGCTATGGCAACCATACATAATGCAATTCCTAGTGTTATCCCTTTATTCATGATTGTGTATTTTAGTTTTTAGTGATTATTATAAAATGTTTGTTTAATTTTTGGAGAAAGTGATATCACCATAATCACTTGTTATAGATATCATGTTTTCACTGCTTTCGCTTCCATAAAATCCCTTGTAATACCTTTCGCTTGATTTTTCTTTACTTATGCCAATTTCAAAATCATCTTTCCCCTTGACACTGGCATACTCAGTTGAAATTTCAAAATTAAAATTATACATAGGGTCATATCCAATTTTTATACCGGTATAATCTGTTCTGATAGAAATATTGCCTGCATCCTGGGCCATTTTACCTATCCCCACCGAACCATAATCGGCATTAATGTCTACATTGCCGTGAACGGTTCCCAAACTAACGTTGATATAATCGCCATTTCCATGAACATTGTTAGCTTCCTCTACTTCTAATTTACCGTAATCACAGGTGTATTCCAGGTCTTCCATTTGCCTTATAGTGGCATTTGTATAATCAGCATTGATGTTTAAATTTCCTGCTTTTTGTATTGTAAAACCCGAGTAATCCGCAGAGATATTTGCGCTGTTCACATAGGTTATGGTGGACTTCGATGTGTAATCGAATTTTAGTTCATTATTTCTTCCATGGAGTTCACCAATTTCTAATCTTCCGTAATCACAACTAATTTTAGCATGCCCATCAATACGGTCAAGCATAATGTTACCGTAGTCATTATTCAGATGGACGCTATTTTTTACGGGAAGTTTTATGGTGTAATTGATCTGCATATTCACGTTGTTATTTTTCCCCCAATTCCAGCCCCAGCTGCCCTTGTCTTTGTTAAAGATGGTTTTTGCGGAAACCATAGTGCTACTGGCATCAAAATCCACTGTAATTTCATCCAGCTTCTGTTGAACTTTTGACTCGTTGTTTCCATTGGTTTTAATATGAACTTCTATGACCACCCTATTCTCATCCCAGGAAGTTAAAGTAAGATTTCCGTAGCTATTGGTAACTTTGAGCAAGGCATCCGCATTTACATCATATTCCTTCTTTATGGTTTTCTCTTTGGTATACTGCCATTTCATATTTCCGTTGTTAGCCTGGGCCGCAACCGGAACTACCAGCAGTGCAATTAATGTATATTTAAATAGTAATGTTTTCATCATCGTAATTTTTAAAGGTTTTAATATTTTCTATTTGGTCCATAACTTCCTGTAGCAGATCTATTCGGGTTTGAAAATTGGTAATCATAGCACTTAGGATCAGTTTGCTATTTCCACCATTAATCAGATCTTGTTCAAGTTTCTTATAGTTTTGTTCTAGTTTATTTAATTGCAACATAGCGTCCTCCACTAATTTTTTGGTTTCGGGTGTGATTTCACGCTGTAGTTCTTTCACTTGTTGGTCAATTAGGTTGGCAAAGTAAAATTGTGTTTGTGAAACTTCAGGGGAAATTTTAGCCAGCTGTTCATCAGTGGATGGTGGACTGGTAAAAAGTAAAGCGCCAACTGCAAAAAGCACTATTATGGAAGCCGCTATAGATAAAGGTCTCCACCAGAATTGCTTTTTAGGCTCTAATCTTACGATACCTTTCGTATTGTTCAACTTCTCCAGGAATCTTTGCTCATGACCTTCCGCCGGTTCTCTCGTATCAAAAGAGCCTTGCAGGGTTTTAAACATTTCTTCTATTCGATCTTCTTTCATAACTAGGCATTTATCATTTTTTTTCTCAAACTTTCTTTTGCTCTTGAAATTGTAGTCCTGCAATTCGCATAACTTAAATTCATAATTGAACTTATCTCTTCATAATCAAAGCCTTCAATTAGATGTAAGGTCAAAGAAATTCTGTAATTGTCTTTTAATTGATTCATAGTTTCCAGTACTTTCTGAGCCATTCGTTCCGTACTCCCATGATCCTCTGCAATTCCGTCATTATCTTCGACCTTGTACAATATTTCATCTAAACCTACCTCATTCATTTTCTGCATTTTTCTGTAATGGTATATGCTTCTGTTAATTACAATGCGCTTTAACCAGGCACCGAAAGTAACATCTCCCTTAAACGTGTGCAGTTTAGTAAACGCGTTTAAAAATGATTCCTGCATCACATCTTCGGCTTCCGCACTGTCTTTTACAATTCTAATTGCTGTGTTAAACATAGCTTTGTAATAGCGATTGTAAATTTCCATTTGTGCACTTTGGTTACCATCCAGACACAATTGTAACAAGGCTTCAGTATGTACTTTATTTTGGCTCAAAAAGTAAATGCTTTGTATAATAGATTTATTAATTTAAGGAATGTTACACTTTTTTTGAAAAAATATCTACCTGTTGGCACAACAATTGTCTTTAATGTTTAGAAAAGCTTGTATCTGCGGTGCTTTTAGACTTATTATGTGTAGTTTAAAAAAGAATATGTGGAATACAATTATAAAAAATCTGTCCTTAAATGACAGAATGACCGAATAAAAACAATATGGGATATTTCAATTATTCAAAATTTGACAATATGACGTTACAAGGAATTGATGAAGATTCTGAATTTATACCATTATTAACTCCGGAAGATGAAGAGGAGATGAATAATGAAAGCTTACCGGAGGTTTTACCAATTTTACCTCTTCGGAATACAGTTTTATTTCCGGGGGTAGTAATACCTATTACCGCAGGAAGGGATGCTTCAATAAACCTGATAAAGGATGCCAATAAAGGATCAAAGGTCATTGGTGTCGTATCTCAAAAGGACGAGGAAACTGAAACACCCGGTATTAAGGATATTAATGTTTTAGGGACAGTTGCCAGAATTTTAAGGGTATTAAAAATGCCTGATGGTAATACCACGGTAATATTACAAGGAAAAAAGAGATTTGAGATAGCCGAAGTTCTCACTGAAAGTCCTTATATGACGGCGACCATTCGGGAGGCTGATGAAGAAAGACCCCTGCCCGGAGATCAGGAATTCATTGCTATCATTGATTCCATAAAGGAACTGGCGTTGAAAATCATAAAAAATAACCCTAATATACCTAGTGAAGCTTCGTTTGCCATAAAGAATATACAAAGTGATTCATTCCTGATAAACTTTGTATCCTCTAACCTTAATCTAGATGTAAAAGATAAACAGGAATTATTGGAGATTGGTAATCTTCAGGACAGGGCACTTGCCACATTAAAATATATGAATGTGGAACTCCAGAAACTAGAACTTCAAAAAGATATTCAATCTAAGGTGCGGAGTGACATGGATCAGCAGCAGCGGGAGTATTTTTTACATCAGCAAATGAAAACCATTCAGGAAGAGCTGGGAGGGGTATCTTATGATGAGGAAATACATGAAATGCAAGCCAGGGCCATGAAAAAAAAGTGGGATGCAAAGGTAGCTGAGCATTTTGAAAAGGAATTGGCCAAGATCCAGCGGATGAACCCTCAGGTGGCAGAGTACTCCATACAAAGGAACTATTTGGATCTGTTTCTGGAACTTCCATGGAATGAGTATTCTAAAGATAAATTTGATCTCAAAAGAGCTCAGAAAATTTTAGACAGGGATCACTATGGGCTGGAGGATGTAAAGCAAAGGATAATAGAATATTTGGCGGTACTTAAGCTCCGAAATGACATGAAATCTCCAATTCTCTGTCTTTATGGACCTCCCGGTGTTGGAAAAACTTCCCTCGGTAAATCCGTGGCTGAAGCATTGGGGAGGGAATATGTGCGAATGTCTTTAGGTGGCATGCGGGACGAGGCGGAGATAAGAGGACATCGTAAAACTTATATTGGGGCCATGCCGGGCAGGATTTTACAAAGCATTAAAAAAGCGGGGACATCCAACCCGGTCTTCATTTTGGATGAAATAGATAAGTTAGGTGCAAGTCACCAGGGAGATCCTTCATCTGCAATGCTGGAAGTTTTAGATCCTGAACAAAACAGCGAATTCCACGATAATTTCCTTGAAATAGGTTATGACCTTTCAAAGGTCATGTTTATTGCTACGGCCAATAACCTTTCTAACCTTCAGCCAGCATTGCTAGACAGAATGGAAATTATAAATGTTACGGGGTATACCATTGAGGAAAAAGTGGAAATTGCCAAGCGTCATTTATTGCCAAAACAACTTAAAGAACATGGACTCACTCCCAAAGATTTAAAAATCGGGAAACCTCAGTTGGAAAAAATTGTTGAGGGATATACACGTGAATCCGGAGTTCGCGGCCTGGAAAAGCAAATCGCGAAAATGGTCCGATATGCAGCTAAATCTATTGCCATTGGCGAGTCATATAATGTGAAAATTACGAGTGGTGATGTCGAAAAAGTATTGGGCCCGGCACGCATGGAGCGTGATAAGTATGAGAATAATGATACAGCCGGGGTCGTTACCGGATTGGCCTGGACCAGTGTTGGAGGTGATATTCTTTTTATAGAATCTATCCTTTCTAAAGGAAAGGGGAATCTCAATATAACAGGTAACCTGGGTAAGGTAATGAAGGAATCTGCAACTATTGCTATGGAATACATAAAATCCAATGCCGAAAGTTTTGGCATAGACCCTGATGTATTTGATAAATATAATGTTCATATTCACGTTCCTGAAGGCGCCACGCCCAAGGATGGTCCAAGTGCAGGCATTACCATGCTTACTTCTCTGGTGTCGTTATTCGCCCAAAAAAAGGTCAAAAAAAGCCTGGCTATGACAGGTGAAATAACCTTAAGGGGTAAAGTTTTGCCCGTAGGTGGAATAAAAGAAAAAATACTCGCTGCTAAAAGGGCCAGAATAAAGGAGATTATACTCTCAGAGGAGAACAGGAAAGACATCCTCGAAATAAAAGAGGATTACCTGAAAGGGCTAACATTTCACTATGTGACGGATATGAGTGAGGTAATAGACATTGCCATTACCGATCAAAAAGTAAAAAACGCCAAAAAATTGTAACAAATAAAAAGGAAAATAAAATGGCTTCCTGTTATTCAAATTAGGTAAAGGAAGCTTTTTTGTTTGGCTTTAATTCATTTCTCTCTATTTTTAACAAATGGAAAAAATTACAATAGCAATTGACGGTTATTCTTCAACAGGTAAAAGCACCATAGCTAAAGATTTGGCAAGAGCTTTGAATTATGTTTATGTAGATACCGGTGCCATGTACAGGGCAATAACCCTGTTTGCTTTGGATAATAATTGTATTGTTGATGACAAGATTAACCTTGAGAAGCTTATCCGCCTGCTGCCAAAGGCGAAACTAAAATTTAGGTTTAATAAGGAATTGGACGACTCTCAGATGTTTCTGAACGGGAAAAATGTGGAGCGGGAAATTAGGAGTATGAGAGTTTCTAAGCTTGTCAGCAAAATTGCTATAATCCCGGAGGTGCGGAAAAAATTGGTTAGTATGCAGAAAAAAATGGGAAAGAACAAGGGAATAGTGATGGATGGCAGGGATATCGGAACCGTAGTTTTTCCCAATGCTGAATTTAAAATATTTATGACAGCCTCACCGGATATCAGGGCAACAAGGCGTTATAAAGAATTGATTTCAAAAGGAGATAATGTAACTTACGAGGAGGTACTTAGAAATGTTCGGGAGCGCGACTATATTGATTCAAACAGAGCTTCTTCACCATTGATGCAGGCTGAGGATGCTATAGAATTTGACAATAGTGACATGGGCTTGCAGGAACAGTTTGAACGAATCCATCATTATGCCTTGAACGTTATTGAAAAACAAAAAAAGAACGCTGTCTAAGCGTTCTTTTTTATGTATTTATGAAGTAGCTATAGATTAGGGATGATCAACACCTGATCTGGATGAATAACATCCGGGTTTTTCAGAATATTAGTATTCGCATTAAAGATCTGCTTGTATTTCATGGCATCGCCATAATAGTGCTTCGCAATTTTACTTAGAGATTCACCGCTTTTGACCACATGGCGATGATAAACAGAACTGTCTGTAACAGTAATATTTGCCTTTAGATCGGAAGGGTTTTCACCACCAATTTCTTTAATTTTATCCCAAATTAGATTTTTTTCATATTGGGTCTTGGCTTCCCCTTTTATCTTTAATACACCTTCGGCTTCAACCACATCACCATCTTTTATTCCCAATTGCTCACCTAAATTAAGGACTGCCTGATATTTAGTTTTAACACTCATTTTTAATTGTTTTAATGGTTAATTTTAAAAACTTCAAGGTACAAAAATCATACATATTTTGTGGGGAAACGGGTAAATCTTATTCCTTATTTTAAACCTTTTCCCGCACTACTTTGTAAAACAACTTTTTAATTGTATTTTTGCACTCCTTTTTCACAAATAAGCAGGAGGAAAAGGAAGAAAAAAATAATCAAATAACAGCTTCTGCAGGAATTGTTTAACTCCTGAAAGTACTGCGGAATACAAATTTAATCAGCATATGGCTGAAGAAAAAGCAATAGCAGAGGTAGTAGAGACTGCCGAAGTACAGGAAGAACAAAAATCAGAAGCTCCAAAACAGGATCCTAAAGAATTTTTGGAGAATTTTAATTGGGAGAAATACGAAGAAGGAATTGAGCGTGTTGAAGATTCCAAACTGGAAGAATTTGAAAAATTAGTAGCAGAAAACTTTGTAGACACTGCCGATGAAGAGGTAGTGGAAGGTGTTGTTACTCATTTAACAGACCGTGAAGCGATTATCGACATTAATGCCAAGTCTGAAGGTGTAATTTCCCTCAATGAGTTCCGATATAATCCAGGTCTGAAGATTGGAGATAAAGTCGAGGTTCTAATTGATATTCGTGAGGATAAGAGCGGGCAGTTGGTATTATCACATAGAAAGGCCAGAACTATAATGGCCTGGGATAGGGTTAATGCTGCTCACGATAAAGAAGAAGTAGTAACTGGTTTTGTAAAATGCAGAACCAAAGGAGGAATGATTGTAGATGTTTTTGGAATTGAAGCATTCCTGCCTGGTTCACAGATTGATGTTAAGCCCATCCGGGATTATGATCAGTATGTTGGCAAGACCATGGAGTTCAAGGTAGTAAAGATCAACCACGAATTTAAAAACGTAGTAGTTTCACACAAGGCATTGATTGAAGCGGATATTGAAGAACAGAAGAAAGAGATTATCGGTCAGCTTGAAAAAGGACAGGTGCTGGAAGGTGTTGTAAAAAATATCACTTCTTATGGCGTATTTATTGACCTTGGTGGTGTTGACGGCTTAGTTCATATTACAGATCTTTCATGGAGCAGAATAAATCATCCTAATGAAGTAGTGGAATTAGACCAGAAACTCAATGTGGTTATACTTGATTTTGATGATAATAAATCCAGAATTCAGTTAGGTCTTAAGCAACTGGAAAAACATCCTTGGGATGCACTTGGAGATGAAATTAAGATTGGTGACAAAGTAAAAGGTAAAGTTGTTGTAATTGCAGATTATGGAGCCTTTTTAGAAGTTGCTGAAGGAGTGGAAGGATTGATTCACGTTTCTGAAATGTCATGGTCAACTCATTTGAGATCGGCGCAGGACTTTGTAAAGGTTGGAGATGAATTGGAAGCGGTTGTTCTAACCCTTGACAGGGAAGACCGTAAAATGTCATTGGGGATTAAGCAACTTACACCAGATCCATGGACTGATATTACATCCAAGTATCCTGTTGGATCAAGACACAAAGGAATCGTCAGAAACTTTACCAATTTTGGGGTTTTCGTAGAACTGGAAGAAGGTATTGATGGATTGATTTATATATCCGATCTTTCCTGGACCAAGAAAATAAAACATCCGTCAGAATTTGTTACTGTTGGTGATACTTTAGAAGTTGAAGTACTTGAACTTGACGTGGAAGGCCGTAAATTAAGTTTGGGTCATAAGCAAACCACCGAAAATCCATGGGATAAATATGAAAAGGAATTTGCCGTTGATACCGTCCATAAAGCTTCAATATCTGAAATAGTTGATAAGGGAGCTGTTATAGAGTTCAATGATGACATCACTGCTTTTGTACCTCAACGACATATGGAAAAAGAGGATGGCAAAAAACTGAATAAAGGTGAAGAGGCTGAATTCAAGATTATTGAATTCAATAAAGAATTTAAACGAGTAGTAGCCAGCCACACCGCTATTTTCAGAGAGGAAGAACAGCGCAATGTGAAAGTAGCCAAAAAGAAAGCAGCTGCTTCTGCCGAAGAGGCGAAACCAACACTTGGTGATGCCAACGAGCAGCTACAAGCGTTGAAGGATAAGATGGATGCCGCTAAAAAGAAGTAGGTTAATAAGAAGTCAGCTCCGCCTGGAGCTTTCAAAAAGTCCTGACTATTTTGTCAGGACTTTTTTATTTGTATCCCTAATTCCATTAATATTGCCCAGGAACACCCCTACAATATTTCAATCCATCATATTTATTAAGCAGAAATCCCTACTTTTGTAGTTGAAAAGAGTAGGTTATCTAGCCCATGAGTCAAAAAGTATTGCTTTCTTCTAAAGAAATAAACATTATACTGCACCGCTTGGCTTGTCAACTTTTAGAACATCATTTAGATTTTACGGAGACTGCTTTGATAGGATTACAGCCTCGTGGAATTTATGTTGCGGAGCGTCTTGCCAAAATTCTGAAGGAAGACTATGGAGTAAAAAAAATAGATCTGGGTTTCCTGGATATTACATTCTATCGCGATGATTTTAGAAGGGGAGATAAAACCCTTGAAGCAAGCAGCACTAAAATTGATTTTTTAGTGGAGGGCAAAAAAGTGGTTCTTGTAGACGATGTACTTTATACCGGACGAAGTATTCGTGCTGCCCTAACTGCTATCCAATCTTTCGGGAGGCCAAAGGAAATAGAATTATTAACGCTTATCGACAGGCGATTTAGCAGACATTTACCCATACAACCCAACTATCGTGGAAGGCAGGTAGATGCCATCAATGAAGAGAAAGTAAAGGTTTTGTGGAAGGAAAATGACGGTAAGGATATTATTTATTTGGTAAGTAAATAAGGAACATATGAGTGAACTGAGTGTTAGACACTTATTGGGCATAAAGTATCTTAAAGAAAAGGATATTCAACTCATTTTTGAAACAGCTGATCACTTCAAAGAGGTTATTAACAGATCAATCAAAAAAGTCCCATCTCTTCGCGATATTACCATTGCAAATATATTCTTCGAAAGCAGCACAAGGACCAAACTGTCTTTTGAATTAGCCGAAAAGCGATTATCTGCTGATGTGATCAATTTTTCCGCTTCCCAGTCTTCTGTAAAGAAAGGTGAAACATTAATTGATACTGTAAATAATATCCTCTCCATGAAAGTGGATATGGTGGTAATGCGCCACCCCAGCCCGGGAGCAGGTATTTTTTTGTCGCAGCACGTGAATGCGGCTATAGTCAATGCAGGTGACGGGGCTCATGAACATCCTACGCAAGCCCTTTTGGATTCCTATTCCATTCGTGAAAAATTGGGTGATGTCTCGGGAAAAAACGTCGTAATTGTTGGAGATATTCTGCATTCAAGAGTGGCATTGTCAAATATTTTTGCGCTGAAGTTACAAGGTGCTAATGTGAAAGTGTGTGGCCCTCGAACCTTGCTTCCAAAATATATAGAATCTTTAGGGATCCAGGTGGAGACCAATCTCCTGAAGGCATTGAACTGGTGTGACGTGGCTAATATGCTGAGGATTCAAAATGAACGTTTGGATATCAGTTATTTTCCAACAACCAGGGAATATACCCAGCAATACGGTGTTAATAAAGCAATTCTGGATAGCCTGAATAAGGAAATCGTAATTATGCACCCGGGACCAATAAACAGAGGCGTTGAAATAACCAGTGATGTAGCTGATTCTAAACAATCTATAATTCTCAACCAGGTAGAAAACGGAGTAGCTATACGCATGGCCGTAATATATTTATTAGCTTCAAAAATAAAATAAGGATTTATGATTTTTGATAAAATAGGCACTACCACTATCGTTTTTCAGGAAAACATATCCCTGAAAAAATTTATTGAGAACTTAAACAGCTCCTATTCGAAAATAAAAAACGATCATTTGATTATTAACTTGTTTTCATTCTCTAAAATTTCTTCAAATGATGTTCTGGAGTTTCTTGAGCTATCAAATACCCATCGCTCTGCCAATAAATCATTTGTATTGGTCTCAAATAAGCTCGACTTTAATGAGGTTCCTGATGAAATTTGTCTGGTTCCAACAATCCGGGAAGCAAAGGATATTATTGAAATGGAAGAAATTGAACGAGACCTCGACCTCTAATGAATTACCACCTTGCACAAATAAATATTGCCCGGATGCTGGCTCCTCTGGACAGTGAATTAATGGCCGATTTCGTAAATAACCTGGATAGCATTAACCACCTGGCAGAGTCAAGCGAGGGCTTTGTATGGCGTTTCATAGAGGACCCCGGTGAAATGACAGGGATTGATGTGTTCCAGGATAGTTTTATTGTGGTTAATATGTCTGTCTGGACGTCAAGAAAAGCACTTTTCGACTTTACATACCGGTCTGAACACAAAAATATATTCAAAAGGAGAAAAGAATGGTTTTCAGCTATGGAAGAAATGCACATGGCTTGCTGGTATATACCACAAGATACATATCCCACTCCTCATGAGGCCAGGCTCAGGCTTGAATATCTAAATAAATTTGGAGAAAGTCCTTTTGTTTTTACCTTAAAAAGTTCTTTTACACCGCAACAGGTGAGCGAATATAAACAGCAAACCTGGAAACAAAAATGAAGTTACATATCCTGGGATGCTATGCAGCTACTCCGAGAACATTGACTAATCCAACATCTCAGGTCCTGGAAATCAGGAATCACATGTTTTTAATTGATTGTGGAGAAGGAACCCAGGTACAGTTGCGAAAGAATAAAATAAAATTCTCGAGGATTTCCCATATTTTTATTTCACACTTACACGGAGATCATTTTTTTGGCTTACCCGGACTTATTTCAACATTTAGATTGTTAGGCAGAGAAAAGGACCTTCATATTTATGGTCCGAAAGGAATTAAAGAAGGTATCACCTTATTTCTTAAACTTGGTAATTCCTGGACTAATTTTAACCTTGTCTTTCATGAATTGACATCTAAAGAGTCCGAACTAATCTTCGAGGATTCAAAAGTAAGGGTGAGTACCATTCCTATGGATCATAGAATTTATACCAACGGATTTTTATTTAGCGAATTACCCGGAGAACGTAAATTAGATGTTTTGGCTGTGGAAAAATATAAAATTGATAAAGCTTATTTTAAAAGAATAAAACAAGGAAAGGACATACTATTGGAAGATGGTTCTGTTATAGCCAATTCGGAACTCAGTCTGGATCCTCCCCAGACAAAGCAATATGCCTACTGCAGTGATACCGTCTTTAACAGGGATGTAATACCCCTGGTAAGCGGGGTTGATTTACTTTATCATGAAGCCACTTTTTTAGAAACCGAAGCAGGTTTAGCTAAAAAAACAAAGCATTCTACTGCCAGAGAGGCGGCAATTGTGGCTAAAGAAGCAAAAGTAAACCGTTTAATTCTTGGACATTTTTCGACCAGGTATAAATCAATAAGCCCATTCAGGGATGAAGCAATGGCAGTTTTTATCAATGTTGATTTGGCTGAAGACGGAAAATCATTTGAAGTCTGACACTACCAGCTTTTAGAAAATGGAAGTTGAATCTTTTAATTTTATTGAGCTATATTCCAATACTTTGCAGTATTGTTATAAAAATTGAATAACACTTCACTTTTATACATCTTTTCCCCAACTTTGTGGAACTAATGTTCGACGTTTAAAATGCATAGAGATTTAGGAAATCATCGGAAATCATACAACAAAAGTGCTTTAACTGAGGAAGCTATATCGGATAATCCTATGGAACTTTTTCAGAAATGGTATTATGAAGTTGAAGCGACAGAAGGTATAGATGAGCCGAACGCAATGTCAATATCCACTTTGGGATTAGATGGATATCCAAAGAGTAGAATGGTCCTGCTCAAAAAATATACATTTGAAGGTTTCATTTTTTATACGAACTACCAAAGTGAAAAAGGAAAGGCAATCCAGGCTAACCCAAGAGTCTGCCTGTCATTTTTTTGGCACCATCTGGAACGCCAGATAATTATTAAAGGAAAGGCTGAGAAAATAGCAGAAAATCTATCAGACGGTTATTTTGAGTCCAGGCCGGAAGGTAGTAAATTGGGAGCTATAGTATCTGACCAAAGTAGTGTAATTGCCTCCAGAGAGTTTTTGGAAATTGAATTAAAGAAACTTGAAGAAAAATATAAGGGCAAAGAAATTGAACGTCCGGATTATTGGGGGGGATACCTTGTAAGACCGGTTTCTATTGAGTTTTGGCAGGGTAGGGATAACAGGTTGCACGATAGGATCAGATACACATTGCAAGCAGATTTTAATTGGAAAATTGAGCGACTGGCTCCTTAAACTTATTTAATTATGAAAACGGTTATTCTTGTCAGACATGGCAAATCTTCCTGGGAATACGGGGTAGGAGACCAGGACAGACCTTTACAGGAAAGGGGGATAAGTGATGCTCACCTGGTTGGCACAGAATTTAAAAGACTGTCAGGGAACATAGATTCGGTATATTCAAGTCCGGCAAACAGGGCCCTCCATACTTGTATGATATTTTTAAGAACGCTGCATTATCCCTTGGGTAAATTAAAAATATCTGATCAACTATATGATTTTTCTGGAGAGGGAGTAATGTCTTTTATAAAACAACTCAATCCTGACTTAAATAAAATTATGGTTTTCGGGCACAATTATGCACTTACCAATATTGCTAATCAGTGGGGTAACCGGGCTATAGAAAATGTACCAACTTCGGGGTTGGTGCAAATAAGATTTGATGTTTCCGATTGGCAGCTGATTCAAAATGGCATTACCGAACATATCCTTATTCCAAAATTGCTTAAATAATGATTAAGACTAAAAATCAATACATTAACAGGGAAATAAGCTGGTTGAAGTTTAATGAACGTGTTCTGCAGGAGAGTGCTGATAAAAATGTTCCATTACTTGAGCGACTTCGGTTTTTAGGTATTTTTTCAAATAATCTGGATGAATTTTTTAAAGTGAGGTATGCCACAGTAAAGAGAATTGTACTGGCAGGTAAGAAAGGCAAAAGTGTATTAGGCGGTGAAAAAGCCAAAGACCTGCTTGCCGAAATCACTGAAATTGTAATCAATCAGCAAAGTAAAAGCCTGGAAATTCATGGTGAAATTGAAAAGGAATTAGAATCGGAAGGTATTTTCCTAATTAACGAAAACCAGGTGTCTGAAAGTCAGGAAGAGTTTGTTAAAAACTATTTCATGGAAAAAGTTAGTCCCCAGTTGATGACCATTGTTTTAAATGATCTTAACCGATTTCCACTGTTAAAAGATACCGAAGCTTATCTGGCTGTAAAAATGGTTCTTAATAAAACCAAAAAGGACCACAAGGACAAAGAAAGAAATGAGATACGATTTGCACTGATTGAAATCCCAAAGGGCATAAGCCGTTTTGTCGTTCTACCTCCGGAAGGGGATAAAAATTACATTATTATTCTGGATGACCTGATCAGGTATTGCCTGAATCGGATATTTCCTATGTTTGACTATAAGTCTATTTCTGCACATATGATAAAAATTACCAGAGACGCGGAATTGGATATAGACAATGACCTGAGTAAGACATTTATTGAAAAAATATCGTCGAGTGTTGAGGGAAGAAAAATTAGTGATCCGGTTCGTTTTGTTTATGATATGAGTATAGCCGGGGATACGTTGGAATTTCTAAAAGAGAAAATGCGAATTGAGGATACGGATAGTGTAATTCCGGGAGGTCGTTATCACAACAGGCGTGACTATATGGATTTTCCGAGTTTAGGCAGGCCATATCTTATGTACGAAAAAATCACACCACTCCCGGTTAAAGGCCTTAGTTTGGAAGGAAGTTTACTCGAACGGATTGCTGAAAAGGATTATCTGATGTATGCACCTTACCATACATTTTCATACATCATTAAATTCCTTAGGGAAGCTGCACTTGACCCAAAAGTAAAAAGCATTAAGATTACTGTATATAGGCTGGCCAAGGATTCACAGGTGGCCGCCTCCTTAATAAACGCAGTCAAAAACGGGAAACAGGTTACCATGCAGATAGAATTAAGAGCTCGTTTTGATGAGCAGGCCAATATCAATTATGCAGAAGAATTACAGGCTGAAGGGGTAAAACTGATCTTTGGTGTCCCGGGGCTGAAAGTACATTGTAAAATTTGCCTAATAGAAAGGGCAGAGGGCGATTCAATAAAGCGATACGGATTTATAAGCACTGGAAATTTCAATGAAGCAACGGCCAAAATATATACAGATTATACACTATTTACAGCAGATGAAGCTATTTTAAAAGAAACCAAAATAGTCTTTGACTTTTTTGAAACCACTTACAAAATTTATAAATATAAGCATCTTGTGGTTTCTCCGCATTATACCAAGAGTTTGTTTATTAAATTGATTGATAAAGAAATACAATCTGCAAAACTGGGAGGAGAAGCTTATATAAAAATAAAGATGAACAGTTTTACGTCTTATGAAATGGTGGATAAATTGTATGAAGCCAGTAGGGCAGGCGTAAAAATCCAAATGATTATTAGAGGGGTATGCTGCCTCATTCCTGGTGTGGAAGGAATGAGTGAAAATATTGAGGCGATCAGTATTGTGGACAAATTTTTGGAGCATCCCCGGGTATTTATATTTTGCAATGGAGGTGACCCCAAAATCTATATCTCTTCTGCAGACTGGATGACACGTAATCTTGACAATAGGGTGGAAGTTGGTACTCCAATTTATGATAAGGACATAAAGCAGGAATTGATAGACACTTTCGAAATCTCCTGGCGTGACAATGTAAAAGCACGCATTTTTAATCAAGACCAGAATAATGTTTACAGGAATAATGACCTGCCGAAATTGCGTTCCCAATTTGCAATTTATGACTATTACCTAAATAAATTGAATGCTAAAAATACATCCAATTGAAAATCCGGAAATTTGCTGCAATTGATATTGGTTCCAATGCTATCAGGCTATTGGTGCTAAATATAGTTGAGGAAAAGGATAAAGAAACAAGGTTTCGGAAAAACATACTTATCAGGGTTCCTGTGCGTCTTGGAGAAGACTCTTTTAATAAAGGGACAATCTCAGAATTTAATACAGAAAGAATAATAAAAACCATGAAGTCTTTTAGGCTATTAATGGACGTAATAGGGGTAGAAAAATATAAGGCCTGTGCTACTTCTGCAATGAGGGAGGCAAGAAACGGAAAGAGCGTTAGTGCTAAGATCCTAAAAGAATCGGGTATTCCCATTGAATTAATAAATGGCAAAGAAGAGGCATCTATAATTGCATCTACAGATCTGAAAAAAATTATTCAAACAGACCATTCCTACCTTTATATAGATGTGGGCGGAGGCAGTACAGAATTTACCTTGTTTACTGAAGGGAGTATTAAAGAGTCAAAGTCTTTTAGGATAGGTACTGTGCGCCTCCTCAATAATATGGTAAAGGAAAGTGTATGGGATGAGATTGAGACATGGATCAAGAAAAAAACAAAAGGCATATCTCAAATATCAATAATTGGCTCCGGCGGTAATATCAATAAATTACATAAATTATCGGGGCGAAGGGAGGAGGAACCCCTTTCCCGTGTTTGGCTAAATGCCCAATATAACTTTCTAAATAGTATGACTTATGAGGACCGTATTTATGAACTTGGTCTGAACCCGGACAGGGCAGATGTAATCATCCCGGCCACCAGAATATTTTTGTCTTCCGCGAAATGGAGCGGGGCAAGAAAAATACACGTTCCTAAAATTGGTCTTTCAGATGGTATTATTAAAACTTTATATTATGAAAAGGTATAAAATTAAGTTACTTAATAATAGTCGATAAGTGTCATAAAGGGACCCCATTGACTAAGGCAGTTCGCTAACCGTGAATAGTTTCTTTTCTGCTGAGCTCTTTCATAATCTCCGCTTCATATTCCAAAAGTTCCTGCCACTTTTTATCTACAACCTCCTTTTTTCCATACTTCCTTGCAAACTTCAGAAACATGGTGTAATGCGCTGCCTCACTAACCATAAGGTTATGATAAAAATGTGCCAGTTCCTTGTCCTGCAGTTCTTCTGAAAGCAATCTAAACCGCTCGCAACTTCTGGCTTCAATCAATGCCGCGTATAAGAGCCTATGAACCAGCTGTGTGACCCTGCTGCCTCCTTTCGGAAAAAATTTCAGAAGTTCAATGGCATATTCATCTTTGCGATACCTTCCCAGGGTTTGACCGCGGGCAAGGATCTTGTCGTGCACCATTTTAAAATGACCCATTTCCTCCCTTGATAATGCGATCATTTCCTGGATCAGCTCAGGATATTCCGGAAAAGTGACAATCAATGAGATAGCAGTACTGGCTGCTTTTTGCTCGCAATAAGCATGATCGGTCAGAATTTCATCAATATTTTTCTCTACTATATTTACCCAACGGGGATCAGTTGGCAGTTTAAGCCCTAACATAATTCAAATTTTTGCTAAATTAAAAAGAACCATTCAAACTTAGTTTTATAAACTATATGCACTTTTTAGTAGGGGAGGTTTGATGTTATCTTAATATATTTGTGTTACCCAAGGTTTTTCCATTGTTTAACTCCTTGTTTATTTTGTAATAAGAATATATGCAGCATTTGGATACTTGTATACAGTTATCTCAAATATTAAAGGATAGTGTATCTGAAGAAACACATATCTGGATAGAAAACAGATTAGATTTAATTATTAAATCCAAATCGGCCAAAGATCTGTACCTCACATACAGTTTGATTTCCGGAAAAATTGATCCTGCAAAAAAGCCAATTATTTCGAGGATAAATCCCGAATTAAAAGATTATCTGATTGCTCAGAATGCCAAGCTGTTGCAAATTGCCAGGATTTACCTCCTTATAAGTGTACTGGAATCGGATATGGCCTATTTTTCACCGAAGGTGGCAAATCTTATACAGGTTGCAGATACAAGTGAGTTGGCAACTTTTTTAAAGTTTTTAATTCTTTTACCAAATGCGGAAGATTATAAACAGGTAGGAGTTGAAGCATTGCGAACAAATATTGGGACTATTTTTGAAGCCATAGCATTAAACAATCCTTATCCCTCCGAATATTTTAATGATCAGCAGTGGAATCAAATGTATTTGAAAGCAGCATTTATGCAACTTAATTTGGAAGAGATTTTGGATGTTGAAAAGAGAGCCAACAGTGATTTGGCGAGAATTATTTCAGATTATGCCCATGAACGCTGGGCAGCTTCAAGGAGTATCGATCCTATGTTCTGGCGTCCTGTTACAGGGTTTTTGCAAGGTGAATTATTGAAAGATATGGATCATTTGTTTAACAGTAAGGATCAAATTGAAAATTTGGCGGCAGCACTTTGTTGTTTTAACTCCAGCGAACCGGAGGCAACTAAACTATTGGATAAGTATCCGCATTTGATTGAAAAAGTTGCAAATAAGTCCGTCACCTGGGAAAATTTAATAAAATAAGTTATGGAAGATAAAATGATGATAATTGACCCGCATGTCCATATGACCTCCAGGACAACGGATGACTATGAAGCTATGGCAGCAGCGGGAATTGTAGCTATAATTGAACCCTCTTTTTGGTTAGGTCAGCCGCGGACTCAGGTGGGATCATTTCAGGATTACTATAGTAGTCTTGTGGGCTGGGAGCCTTTCAGAGCCAGTCAGTTTGGGATTAAACATTATTGTACGATTGGTTTGAATTCCAAGGAAGCTAATAATGAGGCCCTGGCCGAGCAGGTTATGGAGCTACTGCCCTTATACCTGCATAAAGAAAATGTGGTTGCCATTGGTGAAATAGGTTATGACGATCAAACTCCGGCTGAGGATAAGTATTTCCGGGAACAGTTGGAATTGGCAAAAGAACTGAATATGACGGTACAGGTTCACACACCTCATAGGGATAAAAAAGCAGGAACCATAAGGAGTATGGAAGTATGTGTGGAACATAAACTTGATCCCGGCAATGTCGTTATCGATCACAACAACGAGGAAACAGTTAAAGAAGTTTTAGACAGAGGATTTATCGCTGCTTTTACCATTTATCCCAAGACAAAAATGGGTAATGAACGCATGGTGGAAGTTGTGCGTAAATATGGAAGTTCCAATATCATAGTAGATAGTTCTGCAGATTGGGGTGTAAGTGACCCCCTGGCGGTGCCAAAAACGGCAGCCCTCATGTTAAAACGAGGAATAGCCCGTAAAGACGTTATTAAAACATGTTATAAAAATGCACTGGATGCATTCGGTAAAAATGGCAAAATGAAAGAATCGGACTGGTTAAATTCTAAAGGCATTAATCAATCCATACTTTTCAATGACAATAGTGTTTTAAGGGGACAGGAGCCACGGATAGATTCAGATCAAATAAAATAGAATGAACGTTGTTCTCCTGGGTTATGCAAAGCTTACAAGGCCTGCAAACTTGCCAACCGCTATGGCTGATATTATGGCCGGTTCCAGTATTTCGGGTTTTACAGTCTTAATTACCTCGGAATCCTTTTTAATAGGATCAATGTATTTGAGTTTAATCACTCTTATTTTCGCTTCAATTTTTCTATATGCCGGAGGAGTGGTTTTAAATGACGTATTTGATATTAAAATTGATCAGATTGAACGACCCGAAAGACCTATTCCCAAAGGTGATGTATCTCTAAAAGGAGCCGCAATATTTGGTGGCGGTTTATTAGTATCAGGAATTATCTTAGCTTTTTATACCAATTACTTAAGTGGAATAATTGCCTTAATTCTTGCTGTATCCATCTTGTTTTATGATGTCGTATCGAAAAAATATCAAATTCTGGGACCCTTAAATATGGGTCTTTGCAGGTCTTTTAACCTGGTTTTAGGGATGTCATTACTTGGTGAAATAACACACTGGAAATATGCAGTAATTCCGCTGATTTATATTTATGCCATCACATTGATAAGCAGGGGTGAAGTTTTTGGACAAAACAGAAAGCACATAATTTGGGCCGGAATATTATATACTATAGTTATTTTTATCGTTTTGTTGATTATACCGGATAAACAGGAAAAGTGGATTAGTTTATTTCCTTTTCTTGGGTTATTTATATTTCTGATTTATAGATCACTAATTAGGGCATATAGAATAAATTCGCCGGAAAATATTAAAAAGGCAGTGGTTAGTGGAGTACTTTCAATAATTGTATTGGATGCATCGCTCGCTGTAGCATTCGATAGTTGGCAGTTTGGTTTGATTGTTTTACTATTGTTGCCATTATCATTTATACTCGCAAAGATATTTGCGGTAACTTAAATTAACAGCATGCAATTAAAACCCATAGAACAGTCTTTTGCGGTAAACTTTAAATATAGTTTATATTTTACGCGTGGGGTATTTGAGAGTGACAATAGCTTGTTCTCAGAGGTCATAGGGTCATATAAACCAAATGAGGCCGTAAAACTGCTTTTTGTATTGGATGATGGAGTATTTAGTAATCACCCCGGATTAATTGAGAACATTAAAAGTTATTGCATAACCCATAGCAATCAAATGTTATTTACAGACTGTCTTGTTACTGCTGGTGGGGAAATATCCAAAAACAATTACGATCATGTAGATAGGATTATAGCTGCTATCAACAAGAATGCTATTTGCAGGCACTCATTTGTGGTCGTTATAGGAGGTGGAGCGGTAATAGATATGGCAGGTTATGCCGCTTCGGTTGCTCACAGGGGAGTAAAACTCATTCGTATTCCCAGTACTGTCCTTTCACAGAATGATGCGGCAATCGGAGTAAAGAATGGGATCAATGCCCATAATAAAAAGAATTTCATAGGTACTTTTGCACCACCCTATGCTATCATTAACGATAGTGAATTTTTGACAAGCCTGGAACAACGCGACTGGATTGCAGGTGTTGCGGAGGCTATAAAGGTTGCTCTTATTAAAGATGAAACTTTCTTTAAAATTATTAAAGAAAATGCGATCAAATTAAAGGAACGTAACATGGAGGCCATGCTTAAGATTATATACAGGTGTGCTGAAATGCATATGGAGCACATCGCCAAAGGAGGCGATCCATTTGAAAGCGGTTCTTCCAGGCCATTAGATTTTGGACATTGGTCCGCACATAAGTTAGAACAGATAAGCAATTATTCTTTGAGACATGGTGAAGCAGTGGCAAAAGGGATAGCTCTCGATTTAACATATGCCAGTATCTCAGGATTTATATCTTCGGAACTTTTGGATGAAGTGTTAGCAGTCATGGAGGGTATTGGATTTGATTTGTCTATTCCTGTTTCAGGAGAGAAAGAAATACGGGAATTATTGAAAGGGATACAGGAATTTCGTGAGCATTTGGGGGGGGAATTAACTATAACATTAATAAGAGGCATAGGCCAGAAAATGGATGTCCATGAAATAGATATGGAATTAATGAAGAATGCTGTAATATCCCTTAATAAAAAATATAAAATTAATGTGGCATAAACTATGCTGATCAATTCTCAATACCATCTGACTTATTGCACCAATATTCATCCGGGGCAGAATTGGTCAAATACTTTTGAAAGTTTAAAGGAATACCTGCCAGTCATCAAGAATAAGCTATCCAAAGATGAACCATTTGGTGTGGGATTACGACTGTCTAACAAGGCCAGTGAAGAACTTGCCATGAATGATAATCTTTCCCGGTTTAAAAAATGGCTCATAAAAAATGACCTTTATGTCTTCACCATGAATGGATTTCCTTATGGAAATTTTCATGATGAAGAGGTCAAGGACAAAGTACATGACCCGGACTGGACAACCAGGGATAGGGTTAAATATACCATAAGATTATTTGAGCAATTGGCTTTCTTATTGCCTGAAGGTATTTCTGGCGGTATTTCCACTTCACCAATTAGTTACAAACATTGGCATAAAAGTAACGATAAGAAAAAAAAAGTTATGGAAAAGGGTGCGGTTCATTTGGCCGAGGTTATTTTAAAACTCTGCCAAATTGAAAAAACTACATCCAAATACCTTCATCTGGACATTGAACCGGAACCGGACGGGATGCTTGAGAATACTGAAGATGTTTTAACTTTCTACAGCAACTTCCTCTTGCCAATAGCAAAAAAGGAAATAGTAAAAAGCCTTAAGGTGAATGAAGAGGAGGCACGAGATATCGTCCTACGCTATTGTACACTTTGTTATGACATTTGTCATTTTTCACTGGCCTATGAGGAGCCTTCCTATACTTTTGAAAAATTAAGGGAGGCCGGAATAAAAATTGGCAAAATACAAGTAAGTGCAGCTTTGAAAATAAAATTTGACAGATCTGCCAGTAATGAAAAAATATGGAATTCACTTGCACAATTTGATGAACCCACTTACCTGCACCAGGTTACTGAAAAGACCAGCGATGGAGTTATAACTTATAATGATCTCCCAATAGTTCTCAAGAACAAAACTGATGCTGACGAATTAAGGGCGCATTTTCATGTTCCTATTTTTCTTGAATCTTTTGACGAGTTATTTTCAACTCAGGATCATATATTGAAGGTGATTTCTATTCTCCGGGAAAATTTAATTTCGGAGCACCTTGAAGTTGAAACGTATACGTGGGATGTACTGCCAAATTCTCTTAAAAAAGAACTTTCGGCATCTATTATCAGAGAAATGAACTGGTTAAGGGATAAATTATAACTGGCATGAATAAAACCGTGGTTATAAATGTTGTTGGGCTAACCAAAAGACTTATAGGTGAACATACACCCTTTATTAAGTCATTTTTGGAAAAAGGGGAGTCTGCCTTTATTGAACCTGTACTTCCCGCAGTCACCTGTGCTTCCCAGACAACTTATCTTACAGGTAAATGGCCTTCAGAACACGGTATTGTTGGAAATGGATGGTATTTTAAAGATGAGTGTGAGGTGAAATTCTGGAGGCAATCAAATAAATTGATACAGAGTGACAAGTTATGGGATGAGATGAAGGAATTGGACAGTGATTTTACTTGTGCCAATCTTTTCTGGTGGTATAATATGTATTCTTCGGCAGATTACAGTGTTACGCCACGCCCGAACTATCTTGCAGACGGTAGAAAAATCCCGGACGTTTATTCGCATCCTCCCGGATTAAGAGACCAATTGCAAAAAGATTTGGGTACTTTTCCTTTATTCAATTTTTGGGGCCCCAAAACATCCGTAAAGTCCAGTCAATGGATAGCCGATGCTGCTATCAATACGGACCAGTTGTATGATCCCACCCTTACTTTGGTTTATCTGCCTCATTTAGATTACAATCTTCAGAGATATGGTATTGACTTTACCAAAATCAGCAAAGATTTGAATGAAATTGATGAAGTTGTGAAAAAGCTGGTAAATTACTATGACCATAATAGTACAAATATTGTCTTACTCTCTGAATACGGTATTACCAATGTGAACAATCCAATCCACATAAACCGAATTCTTCGATCTGAAGGATTGATTAGTATCCGGGAAGAAAGAGGACTGGAGCTCCTGGATGCTGGTGCCAGTAGGGCTTTTGCCGTAGCCGATCATCAAATAGCGCACATTTATTTAAATGACGCTAAAATTAAAAGTGAAGTAAAGAAGTTATTGGAAGGTATTGATGGTATTGAAAGGGTATTATCAGATCATGAATTAAAAGAAGTGCATTTAAATCATGAAAGGTGTGGTGATTTGCTATTGATAGCTGATAAAAACTCATGGTTTACCTACTATTTCTGGTTGAATGATGAAAAAGCACCGGACTATGCAAGAATGGTTGATATCCATAAAAAGCCTGGCTATGACCCTGTAGAAATGTTCACTGACCCCGGTGACCAATTTGTAATACTAAAAGTCATATGGAAACTTTTAAAAAAGAAATTGGGATTAAGAACTGTAATGAACATTATTCCTTTAAAGGCCAATCTGGTAAAGGGTTCTCACGGGAGAATTCCGGAAGACCATTTGGATTACCCCATATTTATCACCAATAGGAATGGGTTATTAGAACAGGAACAGATCCAATCCACTATGGTTTATCAACTTATTTCCAAACAGTTAACCAGTTAAAATTTGTAGTATGAATAAATTCTTTAAAGTACTTTCCCTGGTATTTACATTATTGTTTGTATGGGCGGCTTATGTTCAGTACAATGATCCGGATGCATTGTTGTGGTATGCTATCTACGGAGTTGCAGCGGCAGCTTCATTATTTTTCTATCTGGGTAAATTCAACATTACCGGGGCAATTATTTTAAGTGGAGTATATTTTGTTGGCACATTTGTAATTTGGCCTGATAAGTTTGAAGGGGTAACTATTGGTAATGGTGATATTGTAAATATTGAAAGGGCACGGGAATCTTTGGGATTGCTTATTGTTGCATTTGTCATGCTTATTTATGCCCTAAGGTTGCGATGGATAAATACATCAAAGGTCTAGATCAAATTCTTTTCTTAGCAGGTCAATTGCGGGGTTAATTTCCCTTAGTTTTTGATACTTTTCTTCAGGAGTGTAGGCAAATTTTTTAGCAATTTCTTCATTGACCGTAATTTTCAGCTCAATGTTATAATTGTTGAGTTGCTCTCTTAGGAAAATTAGAAGTTCATATTGTTCCCTTTCAATTTCCTTTTTCATGGTATCATTTGGAAGTTCAATCCATATATTCCTATTGTCAACTATTTTTGGTTGATCGGAACTAAGATTAGAAGCCATAATCTTTTTGCCTGCACGGTCTATCTTTTGAATATACGCTTCCCACTGCTTTAATAATTCCTCTTCAGTGAAGTTTTCTTTAGGCAGGTCATCTTCATCTATTATTACTTCTATTTTTTTAAGCTGATGCTCTTTTTTTGCCTTTAAACTGGATAATGATAATCCTGAAACCCTTTTGGATCGTTCCTTAATCTTTATGTTTATAGTGGGATCGGATACCAATATTTCTTCCGAATCCTTTTCTGTAAAAGGCTGAGGAACAAACGTTTCTGTAATAGAAGATTCTTCCATATCCCGAATTTCGACTTTCTGTTCCAATGGCTTCTCCGAGTTCAAACCCTCGGCAGACTTGAAGGGAGGCAGATTATCAATAAAATATGAAGTGGGTATTAACTGAATTTCACCATTCCATGTGGTGTAGGAGTTTTCAAGATTTTTTTTTTCACCATCAAAATCAATGGAGGCCAATTTCATTAAAGTTAATTCAACCAATAATCTATGGTTTTTACTGGCTTTGTAATTCAGGTCACACTCATTGGCTATAGTTATTCCTTTTAACAAAAAGGATTCAGAGGTTTTTTTAGATTGTTCCAGATATTGTTTTTTGGCCTTTTCACCAACCTCTAAAAGAGCAATAGTGTCTTCATGTCTGCAAACCAAAAGATCCCTGAAATGTGAGGCCAGACCATTTATAAAATGGTGACCTTCAAAGCCTTTGGCAAGTGTTTGGTTGAACAATATTAATATTTTAGGGATATTATGCTCCAGAATTAAATCGGTAATGGAAAAATAGGTGTCGTAATCCAGAACATTTAAGTTCTCTGTTACAGCAGCTCTGGTAAGTTTTTTTCCGGAGAAACTAACAACCCTGTCAAAAATGGAAAGTGCATCTCTCATAGCACCGTCTGCCTTTTGCGCTATAATGTGAAGGGCGTCATCTTCCGCCTCAATACCTTGTTGTTCGGCAATGTATTTAAGGTAATTTGCTGCGTCCTTTACAGTAATGCGTTTAAAGTCAAAAATCTGGCAACGGGACAATATGGTTGGTATAATCTTGTGTTTTTCTGTAGTAGCTAAAATGAATATGGCATGCTTAGGCGGTTCTTCAAGTGTTTTCAAAAATGCATTGAAAGCGGATTGAGATAGCATATGTACCTCATCAATTATATAAACTTTATATTTCCCGACCTGAGGAGGTATTCGCACCTGATCTATCAAACTCCTGATATCATCAACAGAATTATTTGATGCTGCATCCAGTTCAAAAATATTGAACGCAAAATCTTCATCTTCTTTTTCTGTACCGTCCTGATTGATCTGTTTGGCCAATATCCGGGCGCAAGTGGTTTTCCCTACTCCCCTCGGTCCACAAAATAAGAGTGCCTGTGCGAGATGGTTATGTTCTATTGCATTCAGCAGCGTATTGGTAATGGCTTCCTGACCCACCACATCCTTGAATGTTTTGGGTCTGTACTTACGTGCCGATACGATAAAAGGTTCCAATTGAAAAAGATTTAATGGACTTTATTTAAACGCCTTTGCGTCATATACAAATATAGAAATAGCCGTTTATTCTGGTGTTTATTTTAGACATATATGCCCAATTTTTATCAACAATTGCAGACTAACACAACTATTGACTATAGAATTGGAGCAAAAATTATTCATTAGCACTTCCCGGCCTATAAAAAATAAGGGTTGCAGGATAAATTAGGCTGATGAATAAAACGGTAAATTTCATATCTAACAATAGATGTTGTAACTTTGTATGACACAGGTCACCTTATCGCGCTAACTTTATAGGTTAGTGAGGAAAGTCCGGACACCTAAGTGCAGCATAGCGGGTAACGCCCGTCACTTCCGCCTTGTGTGGAAGAAGGACAAGTGCAACAGAAAGCAAGTACAGGTAATGCTGTAGTGAAATCAGGTAAACTCTATGCGGTGAAACGTCATGTATATCAGTGTTTGAGGGCTGCACGCCCGAGCTGAAGGGTAGGCGGTTAGAACTTTTGGGTAACCACAAGTCCAGATAAATGATAGGGAGGGTCTCTTTGAGGCTTTACAGAATCCGGCTTATGACCTGCTTTTTTGAAAAAATTCCCCGATTCAATAAGATCTTTTATGGATATTATGTTTCGGGATTTTTTATTTTATTAGGTCACCTGGCTCAAAAAAACTAAAAACACTTCCTCCATATTTCTTTATGTATTTAAAATTTTCCAGAACGGATAAATCGGTTTGTTTGGAATGCTCTATTATTAAAACACCATTTTCTTTTAATAACTGCCTTTGAAAAATAATCGAGGCAATCCCGGAACACTCAATGGCAGTGTAACTATAAGGCGGATCAACAAAAATTACATCAAAATGTAGATTTACTTTTTCGAGAAATTTTAAAACATCACTTCTTATGGCAGCAATATTAAAATCAAGTTCTTGCGCCATTTGCCCGATGAACTTAATACATCTGTGATCCTTATCAACTGCCGTAATATTTGTGCTGCCCCTGGAGGCAAATTCAAAACTTATATTCCCGGTACCGGAAAACAAGTCCAGGACAGCTACTTCTTCAAAATAGTAATTGTTGTTTAATATATTGAATAAAGCTTCTTTTGCCATGTCTGTCGTTGGACGAACTGGAAGTCCTTTGGGGGCCATTATTCGGCGGCCTTTATGTGAACCTGAGATAATGCGCATTAAAGAGAGTTGAGTACAGTGAAATCTATGTCCTCTTTCTCTGATTCATCAGCAGGATGGATATCGTTGGGGGGAATAAATATGGAAATATGCTGTATATATTCATAGCAAATATTGTAAAGTTCATCTCCCATATCTACGGCACCGAAAAGTCTTAATTTTATGTTTTCTGTATTCAGTTTCAATTGTTCTAAGGTAAATAGCAGGTAATAGATAAAATCTTCTTTTGTTGTATAATGAAAACTATTAAAGAATAATAATTGTTTTTGAGCAAGTACGGTAATATCGATCTGCTTATCGGCAACATGCACATAACAAATGGGTTCATTCCCGTTGCTATGAGAGTTTAATAGAGATTGTATCATAATGGTGCCATGGTGCATGAATTCAAATTCCCCGAAAAGGTCATAAATATAATTGTTGATATTTACAAAAGGTACATACACATTTACCAGATCGTAACTTTCTATTTCATCGTATTCAACCAGATCGTTTGCAAGAATTTTGACATTAAACTTAAGATAGTTCGCCAGCTCAGCTTTATCTAATAATGGTTTGGGAACAAGACTAAAGAGGTTATTTCTATGAATGACTATTACCTCAGCAAAAGAATAATCCTCAATCCGTGATTCTCTGAAAAGCTGCTTCAGTTCTTTTTGCATCTCATAGGGGCTAAGCTCTTTACCAAAGTGAAGCCGTTTAGATAGTATGATCGTATTGGCAATAGTGTCCACGATACAAAAAGAAAGTCCATTCAAGCTAACCTGAATGGACAATTTATAATAATCTTCTATATTGTTATTGTTCTCCTTTTTTGTCATAAATAGGGGGCCAGTTGCCATTGGTACTTACATCCGTAAGCGATCCTACTTTAATTTCTGGTCCGTTTACTTCTTCAACACTTACTTGAGCATTTTCCCTTGCTAAAAGATCTTTTGGTTGGTCATAAAGTATCACATTTTTCTTAACCTTAGCTTCAAATACCGGCGCTTTATAACCTGCCTTATCAACGATAGCCGCTTTCATTTCAAATTTTTCTCCACCCTGGGCATAGGGGACATTTTCCATTAGTTTATACCTGTCATCTCCTTTAAACAACGAATCCTTTACAGATACAAAACCAAGGGTGTCAATTATAGTAATTTCTTTTAAAAGATCTATTCCATAAGTCTTGTCAAACTCCATATATGAAGAGTCTCTTTGCTGTGTAATTGTATATTTACCTGTGTCTACGAATGCCACAAGACTTTGAAAGTCGTTGGCAAATTTTCCATTAACTGATCTGTATGCCTCCTGAGAATTCCTAATATCCTTTAAATTAGAAATTACTTTACCAAATCGTTCTTGTTTTACCTTTTTAAACTCAATGGGACCTGTTACAGATCTATATATTAGGTATCCAAGTATTACGCAAATTATCCAAAGTACTATCTGAAGAGTGGTTTTCATTTTTAACTTGTATTAATTATCTTTAGTGGTCTTCACAAATCTACAATTTTTTTTTAATCGTAAAAGGTTTTGTCGCAAAAATCCTCTTTATATTTGAAGGCTTATGAAATTGCTTACAGCGCCTTCTTTTTACAAACTTCTCAAGGATAACTTTCCTCACACACCTACACAAAAACAGGAAGTGGCATTGCAACAGCTAGCTCATTTTGTATTATCTGTAAAAAAAGAAGAAGTTTTTTTACTGAAAGGTTTTGCCGGAACTGGTAAAACAACAATTGTAGGTGATATTGTGTCTAATTTATGGAAAACAACGATGAAGGCAGTTCTGCTGGCACCCACGGGAAGGGCGGCAAAAGTAATGAGTAACTATTCAAAAACCCAGGCTTTTACCATTCACCGTAAAATATACTTTCCAAAAAAAGAAAGAGGAGGTGGAATAAAATTTATACTGGCACCAAACAAGCACAGAGATACAATTTTTATTGTGGATGAAGCTTCAATGATCCCTGATTCACCATCAGATTCCAAGTTATTTGACAATGGCTCTTTATTGGATGACCTTATGATGTATGTATATTCAGGCCATAATTGCAAATTGATTTTAATAGGTGACACTGCTCAATTGCCGCCGGTTCATTTACAAATCAGCCCGGCTTTAGAGAGTGAAAAACTTGCTTTTAATTATAATAAAGAAGTTGTCACCTTAGAATTGGATGAAGTGGTAAGACAGGCCGAAGACTCCGGAATATTGCTGAATGCCACTAATTTGAGAGAGCAATTACAATCTGGTTACCTGGATGAATTTAAATTTGATGTTGATCCTTTTAAGGACATTGTAAGACTAATTGATGGCAATGACATACAGGAAGCCATTGATAATTCTTATAGGGAAAATGGCAAAGAAGAGACAGTACTGATTGTGCGATCCAATAAAAGAGCAAATTTGTATAATGAGAACATAAGAACCAGAATACTGTATCTGGAAAATGAGTTGGCTTCTGGGGATTATATGATGGTCGTTAAAAACAATTACTTCTGGTTGAAACCTAATACAGAAGCCGGTTTTATTGCTAATGGAGATATAATAGAGGTACTGGAGATATTTTCCATTAAGGAACTCTACGGCTTTAACTTTGCAGAAGTCAGGGTAAAGATGGTAGACTATCCCAATCAAAGGCCATTTGAGACTGTTTTGTTATTAGATACAATAAGAGCTGATACGCCTTCATTGTCTTATGAGGAAGGTAACAGGTTATATCAGGAAGTACAAAATGATTACGCCCATGAAAAATCGAAATACAAGCGGTTTCTGGGAGTAAAGAACAACAAGTATTTCAATGCCTTACAAGTGAAGTTTTCCTATGCCATTACGTGCCATAAATCGCAGGGAGGACAATGGAATACGGTATTTGTTGAGCAGCCCTATCTCCCTAATGGCGTGGATCGTGAATACCTGAGATGGCTCTATACTGCAATAACCAGAGCTAAAGAAAAATTGTACCTCATAGGATTTAAGAGTGATTTTTTTGTTGGTCAGGAATAACTTAAATTAGTGGACTGTTTTTTACCATGACATCCGAAACGATAATAAGTATATTTCTGGGAATTGGACTTGCTGCATCAGTAGGGTTCCGTGTTTTTTTACCTCTGTTTGCACTAAGCCTTGCAGCGTATTTTGGCGTTTGGGAACTGAACCAGCACTGGCAATGGGTTGGTGGTCTTGCAGCAGTAATAGTACTTGGGGTTGCGACAGTAGTCGAATTATTGGCATACTTTATTCCCTGGGTGGATAACTTGCTCGATACAGTAGCCATTCCCCTCGCCGCAATAGCAGGTACGGCCGTTATGGTTTCTACCCTGGCGAACCTGGATCCGGTAGTTACCTGGTCACTTGCTATTATAGCCGGTGGGGGTACTGCTACTGCGATAAAAGGAGCTTCGGCCGCTGGTAGGGTAGTGTCTTCAACCACCACTGGTGGTCTTGCAAATCCCCTGGTATCCACTTTGGAATCGGGAACGGCTCTGGTTGTAACCACAGCTTCTATTTTTGCCCCTATATTAGCCGTAATACTGGTCATAATTATTCTGATATTTGTCTTTTATATTTACCGAAAACTTAGACCAAGAATTAAACAATAATAGAAAAACTATTTATGATCAAAATAATTGCCATGATACCGGCCCGTTATGCCGCTACAAGATTCCCGGGAAAATTGATGCAGGATTTGGCAGGTAAACCAGTGATTGTCAGGACTTATGAGGCCGCTGTTAAAACAAAATTATTCAATGAGGTTTATGTGGTCACCGATAGCCCTGTCATTTATGATACCATCGTTAATGTAGGAGGCAATGCCATCATGAGCATTGAAGATCACGATTGTGGAAGCGATAGGATAGGGGAAGCAGTGAGCTCCATGGAAGTGGATATTATTGTCAATATACAGGGAGATGAGCCATTTACGGATAAGGAGAGTCTGGTCAGTATATTGGAAGTATTTGAAAACGATCCTGATAAGGAAATTGATTTAGCCTCCTTAATGACAAAAATTACTGACAAGGATGAAATAAATAATCCCAATATTGTGAAGGTAATTGTGGATAACAGAAATTTTGCTCTTTATTTTTCCAGATCGTGTATCCCTTTCCCAAGGGAAACCAATATGGAAATAACCTATTGGAAGCACAAAGGCGTTTATGCCTTCAGAAAAAGTGCACTAATGGACTTTAGGAGGTTACCTATGTTATCTCTTGAGGCTGCAGAGAAAATTGAAGCCATACGCTATTTAGAGTATGGAAAGAAAATTAAAATGGTGGAAACCGAGGTGGGAGGGATAGAAATTGATACTCCCGAAGATCTTGAAAGGGCAATAGACGCATGGAATTAGATTTTGGCAATATCAAAGTGGTTGGATTTGATGCCGATGATACACTTTGGGTAAATGAAACATATTTCCGTGAAGCGGAAGAAAAGTTTGCGGATCTTCTTGAAAACTATGAAACGAAGAATAAGGTAGACCAGGAACTGTTTAAAATGGAAATGAACAACCTTGAATTGTATGGATACGGGATAAAGGGGTTTATGCTTTCTATGATAGAATCTGCTTTGGAATTGTCAAATAATCATATTCCTCCAAAGACAATTACCGAAATATTGACCCTTGGAAAGGAAATGATATCGAAACCTGTAGAACTTCTGCAAGGAGTGGAAGAAGTGTTGTGCGAACTCTCGAAGAAATATCGATTGATTGTCCTCACAAAAGGTGATCTTTTAGATCAGGAAAGAAAATTGGAACGGTCCGGGCTTACAAAATATTTTCATCATGTAGAGGTGCTAAGTGATAAGAAAGAAGAAAATTATAAAAATCTTCTGGATCATCTGGAGATTGATACAAACGAATTTTTAATGATTGGAAACTCTCTGAAATCGGACGTAATACCTATTTTAAATATAGGCGCCATGGCGGTACATGTTCCTTTTCATACTACCTGGGCACATGAACAAGTTGGTCCGGAAGAACACAATAATAAACACCTCACATTAAACACTTTATCTGATATTTTAAAATATCTAAATTAATATTATGAAACAAAAGAACGATTTACCATTAGAGCAAACGAAAAAAAACACAAAAGGGCCCTACAGGAATTTTCCAATGGTGCCACGTGTAATATTTGGATCAGGTAGCTTTGACCAACTGGGAGAAATAATAATGCCTTATAGAAGCAGTATGAATGCACCTGTCATTTTCCTTGTTGATGACGTTTTTCGTAACTCCGCCTTAATTGAAAGAATTCCTGCCGAAATTAATGATAGGGTAGTTCTTATTTCTGCAGACAAAGAACCAAAGACAGTGCAGGTGGATGCTTTGGTAAGTCAGATAAAGGAGGATTTTGCTGAATTACCTTCGGCAGTGGTAGGCATTGGTGGGGGTACTTTGCTGGATCTGGCCAAAGCCGTTGCTATCATGTTGAATAACGAAGGTTCTTCCGCAAATTATCAAGGCTGGGATTTGGTACATAATCCTGCAATCTATCATGTAGGGATACCTACTATCAGCGGTACAGGTGCTGAGGTATCCAGAACTACAGTTTTGCTCGGTCCGGAAAAAAAACTGGGAATTAATTCCGATTTCACACCTTTTGATCAGGTTGTACTGGACCCTGATCTTCTTAAGGGAGTACCCAAAGAGCAATGGTTTTATACAGGGATGGATTGTTATATACATTGCGTAGAATCCCTAAATGGAACCTACCTCAATGCATTTAGTCAAAGCTATGGTGAAAAAGCGCTGGAGTTATGTGAAGAAGTTTTTTTGGGTGATATTTCAGATTCCGAATCCAGAGACAAATTAATGATGGCTTCATGGCACGGCGGTATGAGTATCGCTTATTCCCAGGTAGGGGTTGCTCATGCAATGAGTTATGGACTATCTTATTTGCTTGGGACAAGGCATGGTATTGGAAATTGCCTTGTTTTTCAACACCTGGGGGAGTTTTACCCGGAGGGTGTAGTTGTGTTTAATAAAATGATGAAAAAACATGGGATCAAGCTTCCACAGGGAATATGCAAAAACTTGACGGATGACCAATTCAATACAATGATAAAGGTATCAATAGGGATGGTGCCGCTTTGGGAAAATGCTTTGGGTAAAGACTGGGCAAAATATATAACCCCCGAAAAACTGAGATCTATCTACGAAAAAATATAAGCCCAAGAAGTTTCCAATTTAAAATTAATTTCCAATTGTAATTATCTGAAACTCTCGAAAAGAAAAGGCACGGCCTCATTTTATCATTAAAAATCCATACATTTTTTTATGCGCGAACTTGCGAAATTTATTTATTTTAAAATATTAAAGTGGCAACTGGTGGGGACTTTTCCGGATTTGGATAAATGTGTTGTAATTGTGGCCCCCCATACCAGCTGGGTTGATTTTTTTCTAGGCTTATTGGTTCGAAGCATGTTTAATGAAGAGATAAATTATATTGGAAAGGATAGTCTGTTCAGACCCCCGTTTGGGTGGTATTTCAGATGGATGGGAGGTACGCCCATAGACCGCAGCAAAAGCCAAAACAAGGTTGCCGCAATCGTCAAAATATTTAATGAACGGAAACGATTTCGGCTTGCCCTGGCCCCGGAAGGGACACGAAAAAAAGTATCTGATTGGAAAACAGGATTTTATTATATTGCCAAAACGGCGAAAGTTCCCATAGTGATGGTGGCTTTTGATTTTGGCAAAAAACAGGTCAAGGTATCAGAGCCGCAAACCACCACAGAAAATATGGAATCTGACCTTAAAAAATATAGGGAATTTTATAAGGGGGTAGTTGGTAAAATCCCCGAATACAGTTAAGCCTTCACAAATACAAAACTTATACTTGCCGATTCAAAAGTACCATCGTTGTCAAAATCGTATTCTCCGGATTCAAAGCCTCCATTAAGAGAAAATGTGGTTGCAGTAAGTGTTGCTCCATAAGTATCCCAGTCTCCGGGATAGGCAGCCCATTCGATGGCAAAATAATATTTTCCTTCCCATTTTTCCCAGAACATTTCGCCACTTACGGTGTATGCCGGCCTATCTGACGGATCAATGGTTAAGGTAAACCTGCCGCTGGTTTGCACGGACATGGTTACAGATCCACCTTCGTCAATGATATTTACGGACATCATATTGCCGTCATTAAATGCGGCCGAAGTAGCTTCCCAATTTCCCGCCAATTCACTTATTTCAAAAGAGCCTCCTTCTTTGACTAAAGCATCTGTTTCGTCGTCGCCTGAACAGGAAATAAACATAAATGTGAAAAATGTTCCGAATACTAATATTTTTAGGGCTGTTTTCATGACTTTTAAAATTTTGGTTTAAAAATATTTCCACTAAAAGCGAAACCTAAATTGCCTTGACTACTCTAATGATAAAAATAATTACAGGGCAATTGACTTGCAATGATCCAAATCATACCGTTAAAATATTGAAGGAGTGCAACAAGAGTTCTTTTAAAAAGTAAATGTACTCTCTCAGAAAAAGTAATAAATATGCCGGTAGGAGATTAAAGGGTACATTTAAATACTATATGCAAAACATTTTGATACTTCAAATGATAAATTTATTCCTGCATGGTATGATATACATTTTGCACATCGTCATCCTCTTCAATTTTCTCCAGTAGTTTTTCCACATCTTCTGCCTCTTCTGCAGTAAGTTTCTTGGTAAGTTGAGGGATTCGTTCGAATCCCGAGGATAGAATTTCAATATTTCTGGATTCCAATTCCTTTTGAATGGCTCCAAAGCTTTCAAAAGGGGCGTAGATTAAAATACCATCCTCATCCAGGAATACCTCTTCAGCACCATAGTCAATCATGTCTAATTCCAATTCTTCAGGGTCTATACCCTCAGCATTTATCCGGAAATTACAGGTATGATCGAACATAAACTCAACAGAACCTGAGGTTCCCAGGCTGCCATTGCATTTATTGAAATAGCTGCGAATATTCGCTACGGTCCGGGTATTGTTATCTGTCGCGGTCTCAATCAAAATAGCAATACCATGGGGGGCATACCCTTCAAACAAAACCTCTTTAAAATCGCCCAGAGACTTGTCTGAGGCCCTTTTAATGGCTCGTTCAATATTGTCCTTGGGCATGTTTACTGACTTCGCATTCTGGATGACAGCTCTAAGTCTTGAATTTGCATCCGGATCAGGGCCACCTTCCTTTACAGCCATAACAATATCCTTACCAATGCGCGTAAAAGCTTTGGACATAGCAGACCATCGCTTCATTTTTCGCGCCTTCCTAAATTCAAATGCCCTTCCCATAAATTAGTATATGCTATTTAATGATGGCAAATTTAACAAATTTAAATGGCGGAACAAGTGGTGATTGAGAAGAGAAAAGGAATTAATTATTTACAATGAGCTCAATACTTTTGGCAAGTTTAAAATCTTTGGTTGTGATTCCATCAGCATCATGGGTGTTCAATTGTATACTAAGCGTATTATAAACATTTGACCAGTCTGGATGGTGGTTTTGGTCTTCACATTCAAAGGCTATCCGTGTCATCACCGAAAATGCATCCTTAAAATTTTTAAACTTAAAGGTTTTGCAGATGGCAGTATCTTTATATTCCCAACCAGGTAATTCCTTTAACCCGGAGGTAATTTCTTTTTCATTGAGTTTTTCCATGGGTTTCGATTTTTATTAAAGTTAGAAAAATATGGTTTAAAGGCCAGGAAAGAATCAGAAATCCTGGTAATTATCCAATAACATGATGCTCAACAATTTCCTGACAACTAATTTGCAGGTTTTTTGGCAGTTTATTGTCTTTCGGTAATACTGCTAAATAACGATCCTCGTTTGTAGTGAATACCCTCTTAAAAATGGGATTAAAGCTTCCAATTCTTTCCAGGATATCTTTAATGAAGTCTTCATGATGCACCAGATCGTAGCTGCCTAAATGATAAATGCCACTCTTGTTACGATTTATCAGATAATGGATTTGCTGCGTAAGCTTGTTATCATTGGTAACGTTTATAATCAGATTTGGAAAGACCTCAACGGGATCATTATTCCAAATAAATTTCTTCATTTCTTTAACCCGGGGAGAGGAATTTCCAAACACCATGGGGATTCTTAAAATGCCCATTTTCGATTTTGGTAAACGCAAAAGCATATTCTCTATTCTGATTTTTAATCTCCCATAAACACTTTCAGATAATGTTTTATCATGTTCATAGGATGGAAATTTACTATAAGCGTCAAATACATTGGCAGAAGATAAAAAATATAGTTTGCAATCGTTTTTAACAAGATATTCTACCATATGCTGATGAGCCTGAATCTGGGCACTAAAACTACCTCTTAAGGAAGAAATGATTATTTGCGGGCGTATTTTCTCCAGAAGTTGATAGATATCATCTTCCTGCATATCATATCTTATAAATTGTTGATTGCCTTCAAAAGTACTTCCGGATGAATAATAAGTGGCGTAGGTGTCAAAATAATTGCAAAGTTCCTTGTAAATTGCATAACCGATAAAGCCGCTCCCTCCTAATATCAGTATTTTCTTTCCTCCGTCTTTCACTCTATTTTCCTTCTCTTTTCTGAAAGTTGTTATACTTTATAAAAAGGTAATTTAACCACTTTAGCCCTCACCGTATTCTTGCGGATTTGTATTTGAATCTCGCTACCCGGATCTGAAAATTCATAAGGAACATAACCTAATCCAATGCCTTTATTCAAAGAAGGTGACATAGTTCCTGAAGTTACTACACCAATTTTATGGCCTTTCTGATCCACAATATCATAACCCTGCCTTGGAATACCTCGTTCTTCCAATTCAAAAGCAATTAGCTTTTGCTTTGGAGGATGCTCTTTTTCTATTGAGAGAGCCTTACTGTTTACAAAATCTTTGCTAAATTTTGTAATCCATCCAAGACCGGCCTCCAAAGGTGAAGTATCTTCATCAATATCGTTCCCGTACAGGCAATAACCCATCTCCAGTCTGAGCGTATCTCTGGCGGCAAGGCCAATGGGTTTAATGCCATAATCTGCACCAGCTTCCAGAACCCTGTCCCAGATTTGTTTTACTTCCTCATTTTTGCAGTAGATTTCAAAACCACCTGAACCCGTGTAACCTGTTGCTGAAATAATGACATGTTCTATACCAGCGAAGTCGGCAACTACAAAATTGTAGAATTTAATTGCAGAAAGATCCACAGATGTTAAAGACTGCATTGATTCAACTGCTTTTGGTCCTTGTATGGCTAATAACGAGTAGTTTTCTGATATATTCCGAAGTTGAGCGCCAATACCTTGATTATATTTAGAAATATGATCCCAATCTTTTTGAATATTAGAAGCGTTAACCACCAAAAGGTATACTTCTTCTTTTACCCTGTAAACGATAAGGTCATCCACCACACCTCCCGATTCATTTGGAAAGTAGCTGTATTGGGCTTTGCCAACAGTCAGTTTGGATGCATCGTTCGAGGTTACTTTTTGTATAAGAGCCAAGGCATTGGGGCCCTCTATTAAAAACTCTCCCATATGTGAAACATCGAAGACGCCTACAGCCTTTCTTACGGTTTCATGTTCGGCATTAACACCTTCGTAGGAAACCGGCATCAAATACCCTGCAAAAGGAACCATTTTGGCACCAAGGGCTTCATGGGTTTTTGTTAAGGCTGTATTCTTCATATTTCATTAATTTAAGCTGCGCAAATTTATAGAAAATTAATAGATAGCTAAATTAGAGTTCACAATGTTTTATGAAATAGAGAAATAAGACGTCTTATCTGTTCAACAAATAATTTTTAAGCTCCTGGTAGGTATCTATTTTTATGGAAACTTTATTTTTTTCCAATACTTTTTGAACCTGTGGAGGAATAGGTAAATGCAATTGTAGTGTTTCTTCAACCACGTCTAAAAACTTAACGGGGTGGGCAGTTTCCAAAAAAACACCATAAGTATCCGGCGCACCTTTCTGGTATGCCTTTAGGCCCAAATATCCGACTGCACCATGGGGATCTGCAATATAATTGGATGTATTATATATACTGAGCATGGCTTGTTTTGTTTCTTCATCAGTAAAGGAATAAGAGGACAGGTTCTTTTTTAATTCAGTAAAATTATTTTTATATAGATTTCTGATCCTGATAAAATTACTTGGATCACCAACATCCATTGCATTGGATATAGTAGCTTTTGAAGTTTTTGGAGCATACTCATTTGTCCGCATAAAATGCGGTACTGTATCATTGACATTTGTTGCAGCAATAAAATGGGCAACAGGCATTCCCAGTTTTTGTGCTACCATCCCGGCGCAGATGTTCCCAAAATTCCCGCTGGGGACAGAGAAAATAAGAGGTAACTTTTTGTTTTTCAACTGTTTGAATGCGAATAAAAAATAAAACATTTGAGGTAGCCATCTGGCTACATTTATTGAGTTTGCGGAAGTCAATTGCATTTCTGATTTCAGTTCCGAATCTAAAAAGGCGGTTTTTACCATATTCTGACAATCATCAAAGGTGCCATTTACCTCCAGGGCCGTTATATTCTGCCCCAATGTAGTTAACTGCCGCTCCTGGATATCACTTACTTTACTGCTAGGGTACAATATGACTACCCTTACACCTTTAACGCCTAAAAAACCATTGGCCACAGCACCACCGGTATCTCCGGAAGTTGCTACCAGTACGGTTACCTCACTATTTTGATTTTCTGAGAAATAGCCAAGGCAATGAGCCATAAATCTGGCTCCTACATCTTTAAATGCCAGGGTAGGCCCATGGAAAAGTTCTAAAGTTGCCACGTTTTTCTCCAATTCAATAACCGGAAAAGGAAAATCCAGGACATTGTTTATGATCTCTTTTAATTTATTTTCCGGAATGCTTTCTCTAACAAATTGCTCAATGGTTTTAAAGGCAATTTCATGATCAGTAAGCGATTCAATGTTTTCATAAAAAGTGGAAGGCAGCGGATTTATTTCCCGTGGAAAATACAAACCTCTGTCCGGAGCTATTCCCTTTATGACTGCATCTTTAAATGATACATCTTCAGCTACTTTATTTAGACTATAAAATTTCATTTACAGGATTTATGGAAGTCAAATTCAAAATTATATTTTTTGCATTCCAATGGTATTTATTTTTGAGACATATACATCATAATCCACCCCGATATTGTTATATACATCTCTCATTGCCTTCGCCACATTTTCTGCCGTTTCACTGCCTTTACTAAGAGCGAAAATTGAAGGCCCGGAACCCGAAATACCTGTGCCCAGTGCTCCAGCTTTTGTGGTTGCCGCTTTTACCTCACTGAAACCTGGTATTAACATGGAACGTATAGGCTCTACTATATGATCTACCAGCGACCTTCCAATAAGATCATAATCTTCCAGGAAAAGTCCGGAAACGAGCCCACCTACATTCCCCCATTGTTTTATCCCATCTTTTAGGGAAATGGAGGTCTTGAGTATTTTTCTGGAATCTGATGTCTTTATTTCAATCTGAGGATGAATGACTGTGGCATACAATTGTGGAGGGGTATTTATCTTAATGATATCCAGAGGTTCATAACTGCGTACCAATATAAATCCACCAAATATCGCCGGTGCTACATTGTCCGCATGGGCCACACCACTGGCTAATGCCTCACCTTGCATGGCAAATTTGACCAGCTCATATGGTGAAAATGGTTTGTCCAATAATTCATTCATTGCCCATACTGCTCCGGCAGCACTTGCAGCACTACTTCCGATTCCACTGCCGGCCTTAATCTTTTTGTGTATTTCTATGTCAAATCCACCGCTGTATTCACTTTCCTTCAAAAAGGCCATTCCTGCTATACCGGCTACATTATCCATAGTTTCTAAAGGTAGCGACTGTCCGGTTATTTTGGAGATTTGAATACCTGGTTCTGCTGTTTTCTTAACGATCATTTCATCCCCTATTGCATCCAGTGCTACACCGAGGACATCAAAACCACATGAGATATTGGCGATGGTAGCCGGACAAAATACTTTAATGCTATTCATGGGTTTAATAATTTCCTATCCTTATTATATCTGCAAAAATACCTGATGCTGTTACATCGGCTCCGGCTCCGGCTCCTTTTATGATCAGGGGCTGGTTCGGGTACCTTTCTGTGTAAAATAGAACAATGTTATCGCTTCCTTCCAAATTATAAAAGTCATGACCTTTGGGAATTAACTCCAAGCCAACACTTGCCTTACCATTCTCAAATTCTGCCACGTATTTGAGTTTGCTGTCAGAGGATAGCGCCTTTTCATATATTTGCTGAAAAGATTTCTCATGGGCAGCAAGCGATGCATAAAATTCATCATTTCCAACGGTAGCAAGACTTTCCTCCGGCAGGAATGAATCGTTCTTTATCTCTTCAATATCCAGGACATATCCACTTTCCCTTGCCAAAATTAAAATCTTCCGCATTACATCAATACCACTGAGGTCAATTTTCGGATCTGGTTCGGTATAACCCTCTTCCTGAGCCCTTTTAACAACATCGTGAAAGGTGGTCTTGTTATCAAAATTATTAAATACAAAATTCAGGCTACCGGACAGTACAGCTCGTATCTTTTTAATTTTATCACCAGAGGCAATCAGATGTTTTAAAGTGTCTATTATAGGTAATCCTGCACCCACATTTGTCTCAAACAGGAAGGGCGAATTGTATTCCCTTGAAAGTTCTTTTAGATCGCTGTATTTTTTATAGTCGGAAGAGCAGGCAATTTTGTTGCATGTTACTACTGAAATGCTCCGTCTTAAATAATCAGAATATGTATTTGATACTATTTCGCTGGCTGTATTATCTACAAAAATACTATTGCGGTGGTTGTACTTTAATATCCTTTCAAAAAACATAGTTCTATCTGCTTTTTCGCCTTTCGCCAAAAGCTCTTCCCAGTTTTCCAAAGGAATTCCATCTTCATCAAATACCATTGTTCTGGAATTAGACAAACCAATGACGCGTGGATTAAGCTTGAGGTTTGTTTTGAGGTATTTTTTCTGGTTTTGAATTTGCTTAATAAACCTCGAACCCACATTGCCCACGCCCATTACGTATAGGTTTAATTGCTTTACATTTTCCTCAAAAAACTCTTCGTGTAAGGTGTTAAGGGCTTTTTTTACATCGTCTTTTTTTATTACTGCGGAAATATTCCTTTCTGATGCCCCTTGTGCAATTGCCCTGATATTAACATTGTTTTTTCCTAAAGTACTAAACATTTTTCCGCTTAAGCCTTGATGACTTTTCATGTTATCCCCTACAAGAGCAATGATGGCGAGCTCACTTTCCACCATAACCGGCTTAATTTTATGCGTGTCTATTTCATACTCAAAAGCTGTATTCACTAATGATTCTGCAATGGCTGCATCGTTATCAGAAATCCCAACACATATGGAATGTTCTGAAGATGCCTGGGTAATGAGTACAACACTGATGCCGGCCTGCGAAAGAACTTCAAAAAAACGTTTGGAGATACCCGGTATTCCTATCATTCCGGGACCCTCCAACGAAAGAAGGGTAATTTGCTCAACATTACTTATACCACGAACAGATTTGCCCAGGACATTTTCATTTTTAGCTATTAAAGTACCTGCTTCTTCTGGTGCAAAAGTATTCTTAATAAGGATAGGGATGTTTTTGGTAAGTACAGGCTGGATAGTCGGAGGATACAATACCTTGGCCCCAAAATGAGACAACTCCATTGCTTCTTCATAAGAAATTTCAGGAATTGCCTTAGCCTGTTTCACTATCCTTGGATTAGCCGTATACATCCCACTTACATCGGTCCATATTTGCAATTCTTCTGCATCTATTGCACCTGCAACTACAGCTGCAGAATAATCAGAACCACCTCTGCCTAAAGTTGTAGGGTTTCCTTTGGTTGATGAAGCGATAAATCCGGGAATGACGGTTATTTTATTTTTGGTAAGTGCAAAATAAGATTTACAGTTGCTGTTGGTACTGTTAAACTCAACCCTTGCTTTTCCAAAAGTGTCATCAGTCTTGATGAGTTCCCGACTATCCTTGAAAGTGGCATTCATTCCTTCTGAAATAAAGAATTCACTAATTATAAAGGATGATAAAAGCTCGCCGAAACTAACAATTTTATCAGTTAATTGCGGGGTTCGTTCAGCAATTAGAAAAGCACCTTCTGCTAAGGTATCAAGTGTATTTAATTCACTTTTCACCTTGCTTAGGATAGCACTTTGCAATTGTAAAGGAATTAGCTCTCTAATAGTCTTTATATGCCTGTCTTCAATTTCCCTGAGGTTGTCCCTATATGCCTCATTTTGCTTTGAGGCCAAATCAACTGTCTTCAAAAGTAAATCTGTAATTCCTCCCAGGGCTGATACTACGACCACGATTTTATCTTCATCAAGGTTTTTGATGATATTCTGAACCTGCTTTATATGTTGCGCATTGGCTACTGAAGTACCTCCAAATTTTAATACTTTCATTCTGATGTTTTATTAATTTATTGATAAAGATGGTATTGGTGAATATATGGGAAAACAGACGTATATGTAGTATCTTACCCCTATGGGGTGGTAGTGTTGATAGTCATAGTAAAATGGTGCCCGAAATCACTGTATGAAGCCCATTTATTTATGTCTGTTGTGCCTTTCATAATGTCTAAGGTAAGTATTCAAAAGTAGGACTTTTGAACCCCTTATCAAATAATTCATGCTATTTTTACGAAGTCATCAATATTTTTCAAATATTTTTACAAAAAATGGTCCATTTTAGGTTTATAAATCGGTTTAAGGTAGAATTGATAGCCAGCATCCAAATGGGTCAACGAATTTCAAAGACAATAAGGACAGAATAACAGGAGTCAAAAATTCCAGCCTATAGCAGGGAAATGAAAATATTTACAGCCAAACAGATTTACGCAGCTGACCACTTTACATTGGAGGAGCAGAATATAAGTAGTGACGAGCTTATGGAAAGGGCGTCCAAAGAACTTTTTAACTGGATTCACCATAGGTTACAGGGTTCCCAGGTAAAAATCTGTTTGTTCTGTGGTATTGGGAATAACGGTGGGGATGGATTGGCACTGGCAAGGCATTTATGGGAACATGGCTACAATTTTGAGGTGTTTGTAATAGACTATAGTGAAAAACGATCCCATGATTTCCTCACTAATTTAGAACGACTAAAGAACCGCAAAATTTGGCCAAACTTTATTAGTCAGGATACGGAGCTTCCTTTTTTAAATCCTGAAGATATTATTATTGATGCACTTTTCGGGATTGGTTTAAACAGGTCACCGGAACAATGGGTAGAAAGGATTATAGAACGAATTAATAATTCCGGTGCTTTTGTGGTTTCAGTGGATATTCCATCCGGCCTTTTTACGGACCAGGCCTTAAAAAATGCGAAAGCGGTTGTCAAGGCAAATTATGTGCTGAGTTTTCAGTTTCCTAAACTTATTTTTTTCCTGCCGGAAACTGGAATATTTGCCAATCAATGGGAAATTTTGAATATTGGCTTGTCTAAGAAATTTATAGAACAAACGGAAACCAAATTCGAACTTATTGGTAAAAACGAGGTTTTGTCGTATTATATCCCCAGGGAAAAATTTTCACATAAGGGCACTTATGGGCATGCATTGATTATAGGGGGCAGCTATGGCAAAATTGGTGCCGTTTCACTGGCTTCAAGAGCCTGTATAACATCCGGGAGCGGGCTGGTTTCTGCCTATGTGCCACAATGCGGGTATATACCAATACAAAGCTCGTTACCTGAAGTTATGGTCATTACTGATAAGGGAGAAAAAGAAATTACGGAAGTTTCTTTTAGCATTACGCCTGATGTAATAGGCGTTGGAATTGGGCTGGGAACTGCTAAAAGTACCCAGAAAGCATTCTCAGAGTTTTTAGGAAAATCTCAATGTCCTATGGTTATTGATGCTGATGGCTTGAATATAATTGCAGAAAACAAAGCCCTCTTAAAAAAGCTTCCGCCAAAAACGATTCTTACTCCCCATCCCGGAGAGTTGAAACGGTTAATGGGTCATTGGGAGGATGATTTTGATAAACTTCAAAAAGCCATCATATTTTCTAAGGAATATAACTGTATCATGGTGCTCAAGGATGCCCATACCATTGTGGTTTATGAAGGTAAGGGATACGTGAATTCAACAGGAAATCCGGGGATGGCAACGGCTGGAAGCGGGGATGTGCTGACAGGCGTTATAACTTCATTACTTGCTCAGAAATATGAACCTTTAAAGGCAGCTATTTTTGGTGCATACCTTCACGGGAGGGCTGGGGATATGGCAATTGAAAATCTTGGTTACCAAGCCCTAACGGCAACATCCATAATTAATGGCCTTGGTCCGGCTTTTATGGATTTGTTTAGTTTACCGCAATTGGATACCGGAACAGAAACCGAAGAAAATTAAATCCTCACTTCTGTTTAACTCTTCTTTGCACCCATGCAAGAGCATTGTTATAATCAATGTAAAATTTCATTGGGTTTTTATAGAACATTTTTTCAATCTTAAAATTATGCATATCTACTTCCTTGATGGAAACAATAGCAAATGCCTTAAGATTTTTTAACTCCCTCAAATAGTTGTAAATAGTGGGATCAACGGCATAAGAATTTTTTCTGAGACTAATGATGCCAAAGTTGGTATCCCTGAAATGGATCTCCGAAATTCCTATAATTTGATATGCCCTTTCCAGGGTAAGTGTTGCCCCTTCGTCAAAGATAGAAACCATATAATTTTGATATACCTGCACGGTACCAATATCCAGGTTGTATTCTCTGACTATAATTTTTTTCTTAGCCGGTCCGACTCTCATTTCATATAGTTTAGTGTGTCCAAAACGAAAGTATGGGCTTGTCAAAGGTTTAGGAAAAATATTAGACTAAAAGCGAATATATCGTTTATACGGTTTACCCTAAGATCAAACTGTATTCTTATTCTTACTTCCTGTAATCTGGTGAAATAAAAAAAGGAACCAAATATTCCGGTTCCTTTATAACTAAATTCTTACATTTTGCTATGCTTTGGAGGACTTCTTCGATTTTTTTATCTGAATTTTGAGCTCATCTTTCTTTTCATCCAAATCCATGAAAATACTATCCCCTTCTTCGAGTTTTGAATTTACAATTTCTTCCGCCAGAGTATCTTCAATATATTTTTGTATTGCCCTTTTTAAAGGCCTTGCACCGTACTGTTTGTCAAAACCTTTATCCGCGATATAATCTTTTGCTTTGTCAGATAAAGTCAGTTCGTATCCAATATCTTTTATTCTTTCAAAAAGTTTATTCAATTCAATATCGATAATCTTATGTATATGTTTACGCTCCAATGGATTAAATACAATAACATCATCTATCCTGTTTAAAAATTCAGGTGCAAAAGCCTTTTTAAGTGCATTTTCAATCACGCCCTTGTGGTGATCATCTTCCTGCGATTTTTTAGCCGCTGTACCAAATCCAACGCCTTGTCCGAAGTCCTTAAGCTGGCGGGCACCAATATTAGATGTCATTATAATTATCGTATTCCTAAAATCTATTTTTCGCCCTAAACTATCTGTTAAAAACCCATCATCCAGAACCTGAAGCAACATATTGAAAACATCAGGATGCGCCTTTTCCACTTCATCCAGAAGAATTACAGAATAAGGTTTGCGTCTCACTTTTTCAGTCAGTTGCCCACCTTCCTCGTAACCTACATAACCGGGAGGAGCCCCTACTAATCTTGAGATGGCGAATTTTTCCATATACTCGCTCATATCAATACGAATCAAGGCATCTTCAGAATCAAAAAGCTCTTTGGCCAGAACTTTGGCCAGCTGGGTTTTACCAACACCTGTTTGTCCAAGGAAAATAAACGAGCCGATGGGTTTATTCGGATCTTTTAAACCGGCCCTGTTGCGTTGAATGGCTTTGGCTACTTTGGCCACAGCTTCATCCTGTCCAATTACATTCCCCTTAATAAGATTAGGTAACTCTGCAAGTTTGTTGCTTTCGGTTTGTGCTATTCTGTTTACCGGGATACCACTCATCATGGATACAACATCAGCAACATTATCTTCGGAGACGGTTTCTCTGTGAAGTTTACTGTCTTCCTCCCATTTTTCCTGAGCAATAGCCAGTTCTTTTTCAAGTCTTTTTTCATCATCCCTCAACTTTGCAGCTTCTTCGTAACGCTGTTTTTTAACGACGCTATTCTTCAGCTCACGAACATCTTCCAATTGATTTTCCAATTCAAGAATTTGTTTCGGAACGTCCATATTTATTATATGCACACGGGAGCCCGACTCATCCAGGGCGTCAATGGCCTTGTCGGGTAAAAACCTGTCGGTCATATACCGGTTCGTCAGTTTTACACAGGCAATTATGGCTTCATCAGTATAATTCACATTATGGTGATCTTCATATTTACCTTTAATATTCATCAAAATTTCAATGGTTTCCTCTACCGTAGTTGGCTCAACCATTACTTTCTGGAAGCGTCTTTCCAGAGCACCGTCTTTTTCGATATACTGTCTGTATTCATCCAGCGTGGTTGCTCCTATACATTGTATTTCTCCCCTTGCCAGTGCCGGCTTAAACATATTTGATGCATCCAGGCTACCTGTGGCACCTCCGGCACCTACGATGGTATGGATTTCGTCAATAAACAGAATTACATCATCATTCTTTTCCAGCTCGTTCATTACGGCCTTCATTCGCTCTTCAAACTGACCGCGATATTTTGTACCCGCCACAAGTGAAGCGAGATCTAAGGTAACTACTCTCTTATTGTAAAGTATACGAGATACCTTCTTGTTAATAATTCGAAGTGCCAGACCTTCAGCGATTGCACTTTTACCTACACCAGGTTCTCCTATCAGAAGCGGATTGTTTTTCTTTCTTCGACTTAGTATCTGAGAAACGCGTTCTATTTCTTTCTCCCTTCCCACAACCGGGTCTAATTTATTGTCTTCGGCGAGCCGGGTTAAATCTCTTCCAAAATTATCCAAAACGGGTGTTTTGGATTTTTTGCTTCCTTTTTGACCAGAGGCAGCACCAAAAGATCCTTCCTTACCCTCTGCAGGTTCATCTGAATCACTTGGGAATGATTCTGCGGTAGGAGAATCAATGTAATCATCCTCGCTGGTGATCATAGATTTAAACTGATCTTTCACCCCGTCATAATCTACTTTTAGCTTATGAAGCAGTTTTGTGGTTGGATCGTTTTCATTTCTTAAAATACACAATAGTAAATGTGCAGTGTTTATGGAAGAACTTTGAAATAATTTAGCTTCCAGGAAAGTGGTTTTTAACGCACGTTCTGCTTGTCTTGTCAGATGAAGATTTTTTTTATCTTTCTGAATATTTCCGGAATTCGGATTAGCAGGACTCAAAATTTCCACTTTGCGCCTTAAGTGATCCAGATCCACATCAAGGGCATCCAGAATACTAATTGCTTTTCCATTTCCATCGCGCAGCAAACCCAGCATTAAATGCTCGGTACCAATAAAATCATGTCCCAGCCTTAATGCTTCTTCCTTGCTGTAAGCAATTACATCTTTTACCCTAGGTGAAAAATTATCATCCATAAAATTTTCTTATTCAGTAATAAAATTAGTAAATCTATTCTTAAGAACGACAAATACTATACCTATATTCGACAAACTTGGACTAAATGACGAAAAAAACACCGATTTACAAAAAATTTAACACCCTAATTATTAACGAAAGTACTACCTTGTTCTGTTAATAAATTCTTTAATAAACTGCGTTAAAGGTGCTTCGCAGGCTATGATTTTGCGTATATTGGCCTGATATTTTAATCACATTAAAGCAATAAGATTTTTGTATGACTGAAGGAGAAAAATTGATCCCTATCAACATTGAAGATGAAATGAAATCTGCCTACATTGACTACTCAATGTCGGTCATTGTGTCACGTGCCCTTCCCGATGTCAGGGATGGTCTAAAGCCAGTTCACAGGAGAGTTTTATTTGGTATGCACGACTTAGGTGTTCGTTCTTCGAGTGCACATAAGAAATCCGCAAGAATCGTTGGGGAAGTTTTGGGAAAGTATCACCCTCATGGGGATACATCGGTGTATGATAGTATGGTAAGGATGGCTCAGGAGTGGAGTCTCAGATACATGTTAATTGACGGACAAGGAAATTTTGGATCTGTGGATGGGGATAGTCCTGCAGCGATGAGATACACTGAGGCCCGCATGCGCAAGATTGCAGATGAGATGCTGGCAGATATTGAAAAGGATACCGTAGATCATCAGCTTAATTTTGACGATTCATTAAAAGAACCCACGGTTCTTCCTACCCGGATTCCGAATTTGCTGATCAATGGCGCCTCAGGTATTGCAGTTGGAATGGCAACCAATATGCCTCCGCACAATCTTTCAGAGGTGGTAGACGGAACAGTCGCTTATATTGATAATAAAGATATAGAGATTGATGAATTGATTACCCACATTAAAGCCCCCGATTTTCCGACAGGCGGAATTATTTATGGCTATGACGGTGTAAAAGAAGCATTTCACACAGGACGTGGCAGGGTGGTCATGAGGGCCAAAGCTACTTTTGAAGAAGTCCAGGGCAGGGAATGTATAATTGTTACAGAGATACCCTATCAGGTCAATAAGGCAGACATGATTAAAAAAACTGCTGATTTGGTTAATGATAAGAAAATAGATGGTATAGCGTCTATCAGGGATGAGTCAGATAGAAACGGGATGCGCATCGTTTATATCCTTAAAAGGGATGCCATACCCAATATTGTACTTAACACCTTATATAAATATTCAGCCTTACAGTCTTCTTTTAGTGTCAATAATATAGCACTGGTTAAAGGGAGACCCAAATTGCTTAATTTAAAGGAGATCATTCACTATTTTGTTGAGCATCGCCATGAAGTAGTGGTTAGACGTACGACTTTTGACCTGAAAAAGGCAGAAGACAGGGCGCATATACTGGAAGGGCTAATCATTGCCTCCGATAATATAGATGAGGTTATTGCAATCATAAGGGCATCTTCCAATGCCGATGAGGCTAGAGATAACCTTATGGAAAGGTTTAAATTGTCTGAACTTCAGGCGAAGGCTATTGTCGAGATGCGACTTCGCCAGCTTACTGGTCTGGAGCAGGATAAATTGCGATCTGAATACGATGAGATCATTAAGACAATTGCCGATTTAAAAGATATTCTGGCAAATAAAGACCGAAGGATGCAGATCATAAAAGATGAACTCCTTGATGTTAAAGAACGTTATGGGGATGCCAGAAGATCGGAAATAAATTTTGCAGGAGGGGACCTGAGTATTGAGGATATGATCCCTGACGAACAGGTGGTTATCACAATTTCTCACGCGGGTTACATTAAAAGGACTCCACTAAGTGAATATAAAACACAGAATAGGGGAGGTGTGGGACAAAAAGCCTCATCAACAAGGAATGAGGATTTCCTGGAACATTTATTTGTTGGTACAAACCATCAGTATATGCTTTTCTTTACTCAGAAAGGGAAGTGTTTCTGGATGAGGGTATATGAAATTCCTGAAGGTAGCCGAACATCAAAAGGCCGGGCAATCCAGAACCTTGTAAACATTGAACAGGATGATAAGGTTAAGGCCTTTATCTGTACCAGGGATTTGAAGGATGAAGAATATGTAAATGGCCATTATGTCATTATGGCAACGAAAAAAGGAACTGTTAAAAAGACATCGCTGGAACAGTATTCCAGACCTCGTCAGAATGGAATCATTGCAATAAGTATCAGAGAGGATGATGAACTTATTGAAGCCAGACTGACTACCGGAACAAGTCAGATTTTGCTTGGACTTAGTTCTGGTAAAGCTATCCGGTTTGAAGAAAGTAAGACAAGGCCTATGGGACGTAATGCTTCCGGAGTCCGTGGAATTAAACTGGCAAATGAAAAGGATGAGGTTATAGGTATGGTTTCTGTAAATAATTTTGATGAAGAAATATTGGTGGTCTCTGAGAATGGATATGGCAAAAGATCCAGTATTGATGACTACAGGATTACCAATAGAGGAGGGAAAGGCGTAAAAACCATCTCAATTACAGATAAAACGGGAGGTCTGGTAGCTATTAAAAATGTGTCTGACTCAGATGACCTTATGATCATTAATAAATCCGGGATAGCGATAAGAATGAGCGTAGATGATCTTCGCACTATGGGCAGGGCTACCCAGGGGGTTAAATTAATTAACCTGAAGGACAATGATTCTATTGCGGCTGTGGCAAAAGTGATGAAGGATGAGGATAATCTGGATGAGGTGGATATAATGGATATAGAGGTAAAAACAGATGATGGCACGGCTATTGATAATGATAATCCCGAATCCGATAAGGAATAATCAATAAACACTAATAATAAATTTAATTTTAAAATGAAGACTAAACTTTTATTTCTGGCAGCCATGTGCTTTACGCTAGCCGGATTTTCACAGAAAACGGAACTCAAGGCAGCTGATAAGGCTTTAAAATCTGGTGATGCGGCATCTGCTCAGGCATCTTTGGATGGAATTCAGGGAATGATCAGCGGAGCAGATGAAAAAACCCAGGCAGAGTATTTCTTTCTCAGGGGAAAAACCTATGCAGATCTGGCTAAAAAAGGCAATAGTGATGCTTTTGATGAAGCTATCACTTCATTTAAGAAAGTAATAAGCATTGAAGGTGACAAGGGTGGGAAGTATACTGACGAAACAAATCAGCGTCTGGCAGCTATAACTGCCGATTTGGTAAACTCCGCAGTGGAGGATAACAATAAACAGGATTTTATGAGTGCTGCTGAAAAACTCCATTTAAGTTATACCCTCAGCCCAAAAGATACGGTTTATTTATATTATGCCGCCAGTAGTGCTGTAAATGGGGGGCATTATGAAGAAGCTCTTGGTTATTACGAAGAATTGCGTGAAATTAATTACGACGGTAGCGGTATAGTCTATAAAGCAACCAATATTGAATCAGGTCTGGTCGAGGAAATGGACAAAGTACAGCGAGATTTGATGATTAAATCCGGTACTTATAAAGACCCTATTGATGAGAAGACTCCTTCGAAGAAAGCCGAAATAGTAAAAAATATGGCATTGATTTATTCACAATTAGGTCAGGACGACAAGGCTCTGGAGGCCTTTGCTGATGCGAGAGCGAATGATCCGGATGATGTTAATCTTGTCCTCAATGAAGCTAATTTGCACTACAAATTAGGGGATAAGGACAAATTTAAATCACTTATGGCAGAAGCAGCGGCCATGGAACCGAATAATGCGGATTTGCAATATAACATAGGTGTAATTAATATGGAACAAGGTAATGTGGAAGAAGCTCGTGCGGCTTATAGAAAAGCTTTGGAAGTAGACCCCGGGTATGTAAATGCACAATTGAATCTCTCAACAACTTATGTGGATGAAGGTAATGGTCTGATAGATGAGATGAATAGTCTGGGGAATTCAAAAACAGATATTGCACGCTATGAAGAATTAAAGAAACAGAAGGATGATCTTTTCCGGGAAGGTGCAGTTATTTTAGAGGGGGCACTAAAAACGAATCCTGACAACCAGAGCATAGTAACCCAACTAAAGAATATATATGGCGCTTTAGGGGATACAGAAAACTTCATGAGAATGAAAAAGTTACTTGGAGAATAACCAAGTCCATACATACTGGAAAAAACCCTGTCAATACTTTTGGCAGGGTTTTTTTATAGGATCTTTTTTATCACTCTTAATTTATGAGTGTAGTTTCTTAATTCTGTATTGAAAATACCCGTGTGGTCAAGTCTGTCAATTCTAACTTTTCCATGTACATGGATGATAAAATTATCCTGCATAATCAACCCCACATGATCTATCTGACCTTCATTATTATCAAAAAAAGCAAGATCTCCAGGTTCACTTTCTTCAACAAAACTTAGGGCCTCACCCTGTGTTGCCTGTTCTTCTGCTCGTCTAAGCAGCTTATATCCATTTATTTTGTATACCATTTGTGTAAATCCGGAGGCATCTATCCCGAAAGGTGTTTTTCCGCCCCATAGATAAGGCGCATTTAAATAATGAAGAGCAATACTGATCAGATTGGATTTTCCTCCTTTACTAGCGATCAAGGAGCCGTCAAATTGATGAGCCAAAAAGCGGGCATTCTTAACAACTGAACCAAGTACGATGGGCAGCAATACGTCGTTTCCGTCACTCACAAAAGAGACCAGATCTGATGAAAACTTATTGTCCTTGGAATTTTGCAGGCTTTTATAATCCTGTTTGTCTATTGAAATAAATTGATTATTCTGTATCCACCCTATACAACCATCAAAATCATCGCGAATTTTACTCCAGTATTTTCTTTTTTCCAGGATTTTAAAATGATCCCCATAAAGGAGTTGTGTCACCATCTCGCTTGAATCTTCTGCAAGAATTCTTATAGGTACAATACTAAGGTGACAAATACCGTGATGCATAGGCAGCCTTTGCAGCTCAAATTAATTTCGTTCCAAAACAATAGCTGAAGCTCCGCCACCTCCATTGCATATAGCTGCAGCTCCTAATTTACCATTATTTTGCTCTAAAACACTCAAAAGGGTAATGATGATACGAGCCCCGGAGCATCCCAACGGATGTCCGAGAGAAACTGCGCCACCGTTCACATTTACATTGCTATCGTTGAGTTTTAGAAGTTTCATATTGGCCAGCCCTACTACAGCAAATGCCTCATTAAACTCAAAATAATCTATATCCTCCATAGTTATTCCTGCTCTGGAAATGGCTTTGGGAAGTGCCTTTGCGGGGGCAGTCGTAAACCACTTTGGCTCCTGGGCAGCATCGGCATAACTCTTAATTGTAGCCAGTGGTTTTAATCCCAATTCCCTTGCTTTTTCGGTACTCATTAATACCAGTGCAGCGGCGCCGTCATTTATTGTTGATGCATTAGCTGCTGTAACTGTACCATCTTTACTGAAAGCTGGGCGCAATGCAGATATCTTATCTAATTTTACATTTTTATATTCTTCATCTTCATTTACAATGAGCGGTTCACCCCTTCGCTGGGGGACTTCTACCGGAACAACTTCATTGGTGAATTTTCCCGATTTCCAGGCTTCAGCAGATCGCAGATAGGACTGGATGGCAAAGTTATCCTGATCTTCTCTGCTAAAATTATGTTCCACAGCACAGGCATCTGCACATACACCCATGGCATTCTGATCATAAACATCCACCAAACCATCTTTTTGCATGCCATCTATAAGCGTGGCAGGCCCAAACTTCTGCCCGGTTCTCATATGTACATAATGAGGGATGAGGCTCATATTTTCCATCCCCCCGGCAATAACTACAGAGGTATCACCCAAAGCAATAGACTGTGCCGCCTGCATTACAGCCTTCATTCCGGATGCACAAACCTTATTTATCGTAGTGCAAGGAACAGTGTCCGGGATACCGGCATATAAGGCCGCCTGTCTTGCCGGGGCTTGCCCGGTTCCTGCCTGTACCACATTGCCCATAAGTACTTCATCCACCTCTTTGGGGTTCAGATTTATTTTTTGCAAAGCCCCTTTTATAGCTATAGCTCCTAATTCCGGAGCAGAAATAGTAGATAAAGAGCCCATAAAACTCCCAATAGGTGTTCTTGCTACAGCTACGATGACAACCTCTTTCATGTGAAATTCAATTAACTATACGAAATTAATAAATTAAAGTGCAATGAGTTCTGTTTAGTCTCTAAAAGGCAATCAATAATGCTATTATTTTCTATTTTTGAAGAAGATACTTTCTGTAATGGGCAAAACATTAGACGGCGTTTATAAAAACCAGTCACTTATTTACAAATACATTCTTTATGTTATTACCATAGCATGTATTGTATTTTTCTTTCCAAAAGGCGGAAAGTTCAAGTATGAATTTCAAAAAGGCAAGCCCTGGCAATATGAAAACCTATATGCCCCTTTCGATTTTTCTATAAAAAAAACGACTGAGGAAATTGCTGAAGAAAAGAATACCATAGAAAGTAATCAGGTAGACTATTATTATTATGAGGATAGTGTAGCTTCTGAAGCCTACCAGGTTTTTGCCGATAAATTCCCTGTGGTTTTCAGCTCTGACAAATTTAGCAATAGATCAAGGCGAATTTTAGAACAAATTGGAAAAGAGTTTCTGGATACTGTATATAATTACGGAATTCTTAAAAAGGTAGATGAGCATATTTCCAAAAACAGTGTTTATCTTATTAAAGATGGAGAAGCAAGGCAGTTACAGCCTGAGGTCTTTTACAGAATGGGGACTATAAATGATTCCCTCACAAAGATGCTCAATAGCAAAAGGCTCGGAAGTTATGACGCTGACTTTAAAACACTGTTTTTTGACGTACTACAACCCAACGTTTACTTTGACGAGGGACTTACAAGAAGGGAGTTGGAAGAAGCAATTTCGGAAATCTCACTTACGAGGGGCAATGTGGATGAAGGGAAACTTATCATTGCAAAAGGAGAAGTAGTTGAAGCGGAAAATTTTAAGATACTGGACTCCTTGAAAGCAGAATATGAATCTGAGCTTTGGACAGAAAACAACTACTATTTTATCCTTTTCGGGTATACCATACTTGTCGCTTTGGTATTGATGATGTTGTTTTTATTTATCAAAAAATACCGACCCGAAGTTTTTAGGAATAATACAAAAGTGACATTTATTTTCTTTAACATTTTACTGATGGTATTTATAACCACGCTGGTTGTTAAATATGATGAAGCTTATGTTTTTGTGGTACCGCTGTGCATATTGCCTTTAATACTCAAAACCTTTTTTGACGCGCGACTGGGACTTTTTGTACATGTTTTAACCGTGCTAATTCTAGGTTTTGTAGTGCCGAACAGCTTTGAGTATATTTTTCTACAGATTATAGCAGGGATAGTTACCATTCTTACGGTGTCTGAGCTTTATAAAAGAGCCAATTTATTTATTTCTGTGGGACAGATAACCCTCATCTATATCATAGGCTATTTTGCTTTTCATATTATTCACGAAGGCAATCTGGACAATGTAAACTGGTACACATTTGGGTTTTTCTTTTTAAATGGCATGATTACCCTTTTTGCACAACCTCTGATCTATATCTATGAGAAAATATTTGGGATGGTTTCCGATGTTTCCCTGCTCGAATTGTCGGATACAAATTCTAAATTACTAAAAGAGCTATCCAATAAGGCGCCGGGGACTTTTCATCACTCATTGCAGGTAGCAAATCTGGCAGAAGCCGCAGCAAATGAAATTGGAGCCAATGCCATGTTGGTAAGGGTAGGGGCATTGTACCACGATATTGGAAAAATGAACAATCCTACATACTTTACCGAAAATCAGGTAACCAATATAAACCCACATAATGACCTGGACCCTAAAGAAAGTGCCAGGATCATCATAAATCATGTTATTGAGGGTATTGAAATTGCGCGAAAGTCCAATTTACCGGACAGGGTAATCGATTTTATTAGAACGCACCACGGTACCAGTTATGTGTATTACTTTTATAAAAAACAACAGGAATTAGACCCGTTAGTTAAAGATGCCGAGTTTAAATACCCAGGACCTATCCCCTTTTCGAAGGAAACTGCTATTTTGATGATGGCAGATTCTGTAGAGGCGGCCTCCAAGAGTTTAAATAACCCAACCTATCAGATGATCGACCAGTTTGTGGAGAAGATCATTACCGGCCAAATGAATGGGAATCAGTTTTTGAATGCAAATATTACTTTTAAAGAGATCCAAATGATAAAGAAGGTTCTTAAACACAAATTGACCAATATCTACCATCTTAGGGTGGAGTATCCAGAATAAGCAGGGATCGGGCTGCTATTTCTTCCCGGTAAACTTCTCTTATTCCTTCAAATATTGATCCAGCGGCACTAACAGGTTATTAGCACCACTTAACTTTTCGGAGAGAGCCTGGGCTTCGGCAATCATCTCATAAGTTAGGTCACGGGTAGCAGAAATATTTTGTTTGGCATGGTTTTGCGGTGAGGGATCCATAGTAGCCGACACCAGGAGCAAGGCTACGCCTGCGATCTTATTTTCTTTTACACCCTGACCCCGCAAATAGAGCATGCCAAGGTTGCCTATGGCCAGTGCATCTCCCTGCACCGAAGCCATTCTATACCACTCATTGGCTTTTAAATAATCAATCTGGGTGCCACGCCCATTCTCATACAGCACCCCCAGATTGAATTGGGCAGCAGAATTCCCCTGAGAGGCTGATTTGTCATACCAATTAACCGCTTCCTTTTCATTTTTGTCAATCCCGATGCCTAGCTCATACATCAAGGCTACATTGAATTGGGAATCGGAGTGGCCTTCCTTAGCAGCTATGAGAAACTCTTTGTAGGCCAGTGGCAGGTCATTGGCTTGATAAGCAGAGATACCAGCATCGAAATGAGCATTATCCGTAGTTTGAGCATGGGTTACGGGAGTAAATACCAAAGTGGTTATAAGGCATGCGCTTAGAGCAAGATTTTTGAATTTGTATAGTTTCATTTTGCATTTTTTCATATCTCGTCAAATTTAAGAAATTTACAGTTGACTGCATTCAGTCAGGCTCCCCGGCAGCTGTACTCCGGGGCATCAATAATTTAAGAATACCCATCATCTCAGGATAGAGCCTGCGGCATAACATCCATTTGCAATAGATTCCAATACACCTCAATTGTTTCGTTCCAAAATACCTAAAAAGTAAAAATCCGGAATTTTACTTCCGGATTCTCAAATATCTAATTATGAAGTCTCCTTCAATTCTATTTCAGAGTTATAATAACCTTATCAATCGTTCCGTTAAACTTGCTGCTCTCAACATCGTATTCATTAGAAACCGGTGTTTCACTATCCAATCCAACGTTGGCAGATTCGTCTGCAGAAAAAATAGAAAATTGTGTATGTTCTATCCTGCCTGATCCAACAGATTTACCATTTATGTACAGTGTGGCAGTACCTCCCTGCCCGGGTTTATCTCCACCTTCATAGGCGAAATCCATTTTCACCGTGGATTTTCCTTTAGGCAATTTAGCAGAAGATGTTACTTTGTATTGATCTATTCCGACATAATTATACAAATAGGTCAACGTGCCATTATTCACATAAAAACTCCAGCCCCCAAAACGTCCCGCCTGAGAAATTATAACCCCATTAGTGGTTTTGTCACCAGCCTCTATATCGGCAACTATCTCAAATGAGCCATTTTTGGTATTGATGAAATCGTTCTCAAGCATCCCTGTCATACCTTCATATAGCGTAAGGCTTGTGCGCCCGAACATCAGGTCTGGACGCCCTGCTAATTTTGGATTAAAAAGTTCCTGCCTTCTGTCGTCCATAGGCAGTACCTTATATTTTTCGGCTTCAGCAATAAACGTTTTTTGCATTAAAGCAAGGATATCAGGTCGTTCATTAGCCAGGTTAGTAGACATACTGAAATCTTCTTTCACATGATAGAGTTCCCAGGTGTCTTCAGTAAATCGGTTTTCTACATTACCCCAGGGCTTTATATGAACTGTACCTGCAAACCAACCATCGAAATAAATACCACGATTACCGAACATTTCAAAATACTGGATCTGGTGCCGGCTGGGAGAAAGGGGTTCTTCAAAACTATAAACCATACTGCCACCTTCAATTGGTCGTTGTGGAGTACCATTAACAATTCTTGGTTCAGGCAAATTTGCTGCTTCCAGAATAGTTGGAACCACATCTATGACGTGATGCCATTGACTTCTAATTTCTCCTTTGGATTTAATACCATTAGGCCAGTGTATGATCATTGCATTACGGGTGCCCCCATAGTTGGAAGCAACCTGCTTGGTCCAGGTAAATGGTGAGTCAAAACAGACCGCCCATCCGGCTGCCATATGAGGATATGTTTCCGGTCCACCCCAGTCATCATAATGCTCCATCATAAAGTCGATATCCGAACCCTTTGCAACACCATTGAAGTATGTCATTTCATTATATAATCCACCCATTCCACCTTCAGCACTTGTACCGTTATCCCCGGCTATATAAAAGATTAACGTATTGTCTAGTTCGCCCATATCTTCGATTGCCTGAATTACACGACCTGTTTCGTGATCCGTCATATCAAGGAACCCTGCAAATACCTCTGCCTGTCTTGCAAATAATTTTCTTTCCTTGTCCGATAAATCTTTCCAGTCTTTAATATCTGTTGGTTTAGGAGCCAGTTTGGTGTTCGCTGGAATTACGCCCAGTTTTTTCTGATTTTCATAGATTTGTTCACGAATAACATCCCATCCGGCATCAAACTTACCCTTGTATTTGTCAATATAGGATTGAGGCACATGATGAGGGGCATGTACTGCACCCGGAGCAAAATAAACAAAGAAAGGTTTATCCGGCGTTAATGCCTGCTGGAACCGCATCCATTCAATGGTTTTTGTAGCCATGTCGTTCATAAAGTGGTAGTCAGGATCATTGGAAGGTTCAACCTGATTTTGATTATGAAATAAACCTGGTGACCATTGGTTGGTCTCACCGCCCATAAAGCCATAAAACTCGTCAAATCCCTGACCGTTAGGCCATCGTGACATTGGTCCTGACGGGCTAATCTCCCATACGGCTGTTTCATGCCATTTTCCAAAGGCTGCCGTACTGTATCCATTGTGGTTGAGTATGGTTCCAATTCCGGCTACATCATTAGGCAGCATTCCTGTTGCGCCCGGGAAGGAGGTTGCCACTTCTGAGATCTTGGCCTGATTAGCCGAATGGTGGTTACGACCTGTTTTTAAAGCTTGTCTTGTTGGGGAACACAACGCCGTTGTATGAAATTGATTGTAAAGCAAACCCTGGCTTGCCAGCTTATCAAAATGGGGTGTCTGTAAAACACTTCCTGTAGCACCGGTGCCGCCAAAACCAATATCATCCAGGAGGATGATTACTACATTTGGAGCATCTTTTGGTGCTTTTACTTCAAAAACCGGGGGAGCCTTGGCATCCCTTGCATCTAGTGTTTTAATTGGAGGATACCATGGTCCTTTTATAGGTAATTCGGTTCTGTCTACTTCCTGTGCCAAAATACCAGAGGTTATACTGCCAATCAATAATAATAGCAGCGTTTTAAGAAATTTTTTCTTGGTCATAATTATTTTTTGAGTTATAATAATTTTTTAAAAAAAATCTGATTAAAGTTAGTAAGTAAATCATCGATAGACCAGTAAAATTACGCCTTTTATCTTTATAAAACATACGCGAATGTAAATTAGGGGCTTTATTCCTGATAGGAGATTATCAATATTTGGGGTCTGGAAATACTTAGGCCGCTGCAAGAGATTAGCCTATTTAAATATAGCTTAAATCATACCTGTGTGCAAAAAACAGACAAGTATAACTTGTGCTTCTCTCAGGCCTGTTTTTGAAGCGTGACCTCTATACTTTTTAGGTTATTCTTCTGAATCATCCTCCAGGTCCAAATTTTCCTCTTCTTTGGGGCTTTCAAATTCACTATCATCGTGATCATCCTGTTCTTCATCAGGATCGTAATCTTCCATGGCAGCAACCAGCCTTTTACTGATCTTTACCAGGTATGTGGTATCATCTGTCTTTACCTCAACACATTCCACAACTTCGTTTAATGCATTTTTAAAAGTAATGATATGATCTTCATCATATCCGTCCGGATATTTAGTTACCAACAGGTCTAAAATATCATTATTTAATTTCTTATAATCTACAATTACTCTTCGCATAGCAGGGTTATATTTTGAAAGCAGGATTACATATTTAACAGATAAGCAAAGATCAAAGGAGCAACAATGGTGGCATCGCTCTCAATGATATATTTAGGGGTGTCAATACCTAACTTACCCCAGGTAATCTTTTCATTGGGTACAGCGCCCGAATAAGAACCATAACTTGTGGTTGATTCACTTATCTGACAGAAATAGCTCCAAAAAGGCGTGTCTTCAATTTCGAGGTCCTGGGTGAGCATGGGAACCACGCAAATGGGAAAATCTCCGGCTATACCACCACCAATTTGAAAAAAGCCAATCCCTTTCATTGAATTACGGGTATACCATTCTGCCAAATAGGTCATATATTCAATGCCCGATTTCATGGTACCGGCTTTTAACTCTCCCTTCATTACGTAGCTTGCAAAAATATTACCCATAGTACTGTCTTCCCATCCGGGAACTACCATCGGTAAATTCCTTTGGGCTGCAGCATACATCCATGAATCCTTTAAATCTATTTCATAGTACTCTTCCAACACCCCGGAGAGCAGCATTTTATACATATACTCATGCGGAAAATAGCGTTCTCCGTTTTTTTCAGCGTCCTTCCATATTTTAAAAATATGATGTTGTAACCTTCTAAAAGCTTCTTCTTCCGGGATACAGGTATCTGTCACCCGGTTTAGCCCTTTTTCCAGTAATGCCCATTCGTCCTGAGCTGTTAAATCCCTGTAATTGGGTACTCTTCTATAATGTGAATGTGCGACAAGGTTCATAATATCTTCTTCCAGATTGGCACCAGTACACGAAATGATATGCACTTTCTCAGATCTGATTATTTCGGCAAAGCTTTTACCCAGTTCTGCCGTACTCATTGCCCCTGCAAGGGAAACCAACATTTTTGCCCCTTTGTCTAACTGTTCTTCATACCCTTTTGCTGCATCTAACAGGGCTGCTGCATTGAAATGTAAAAAATGATGTTCTATAAATGAAGAAATAGCTCCTTTAGTCTTCATCCTCGTCATTAAATTTGAAATGAGAGTTGGAAGCAGATTTATAATCGGTATCGTACGTATTGTCGTAATCATCACCGACCTCTTCCGCCTTAAATTTATAGGATAACATTTTATAGAACAATTTGGCTGCAAGGAAATCTGAGGACTTATCATTTGGATTCGGGCATAACTCAACCATATCAAAACCAACTACATTTTTTTCCTGAAAAACCTGTAAAAGAAACTCCAGTGTTTCATACCAGAAAAGGCCACCCGGTTCAGGTGTTCCTGTGGAAGGCATTATGGAAGGATCCAGGGCATCCAGATCAAAAGTGATAAAAACATTTTCTGAAAGCTGATCAATTACATTGTCCATCCAATATTCATTATTGGCCATTTCATGGGCAAAGAAAGTTTTATCTGAATCCATATAGGTTTTTTCAATCATATCCATACTTCGTATGCCAACCGAGACCAAATTTGTTTGTTGTGAAGCTTCATGAACTGCACATGCGTGATTATAAGGTGTTCCCTCATAAGTTTTTCTCAAATCGGCATGTGCATCAATGTGCAATACACTCAGGTTCTCAAAACACTCATTAAATGCCCTGATACTTCCAATGGAAATAGAGTGCTCTCCACCAATTAGAGTAACAAACTTGTTGCGCTTTATATATTCTTTAGTGGTTTTATGTACAGCATTGACAACTTTTTCAGGACTGCTATTCTCCAAAATAGCATCTGCCAGGTAAACACCTTGCTTATAAACTTCTGTATCAGTTTCTATATCATAGAGCTCCATATTCTCAGATGCTTCCAAAAAGGCATCAGGGCCCTTGTCTGCGCCTTTACCCCAGGTACTTGTTCCGTCATAGGGGACAGGAATTAATACAATCTTGGCTTTTTCCAGTTGTGCCAGATCTTGTGGGATTCCGGCATAAGTATTGTTTGTTTTCACTTTAAGTTATTTTTTAATATAATGGTCAAATAATTCCTCTACAACTTTCTCGCTTTTCTGCGATTTTTGATTGGTTTTTTCCTTTATGGGATCATAGCCCAGGATAGTTAACATTTGCTCGGAAGTTTGTTCCGGTTCATAGACGGAAGAAACAATTCTTCCATTTTCATCTTTATCTATTAAAATATATTTTGGTTGTGGAATAAGGCAATGCTGTAATCCACCAAATCCGCCTAAAGTCTCCTGATACGCCCCGGTATTGAAAAAACCTATATACAAAGGCTTCTCTTTCTTATATTTAGGAAGGTAAATAGCGTTCATATGCTGCTCACTGTTGTAGTAATCGTCACTGTCGCAGGTAAGCCCTCCTAAGAGTACTCTTTCGTATTCGCTTTCCCAGCGGTTAATGGGTAGCATAATAAAACGTTTATTAATAGCCCAGGTATCAGGCAGGGTGGTAATAAATGAAGAATCAATCATGTTCCACTTTTCCCTGTCGTTCTGTTGTTTTTGATACAGAATTTTATAAATAGCACCTCCGCTTTCACCTACAGTAAAATTACCGAACTCGGTAAATATATTAGGTACTTCAACTTCTGCTTCTTTACACATAGTACTTATCTGATTGATAATTTCTTCTACTATATAAGCATAGTCATAATCAAATACAAGGGAATTTTTAATGGGAAAGCCTCCCCCGATATTTAAACTGTCCAATGAAGGACAAATCTTTTTAAGACGGGTATATACCTTTAAGCATTTTAACAGCTCGTTCCAGTAATAGGCATTGTCCTTGATCCCGGTATTTATAAAAAAGTGAAGCATTTTGAGTTCTACCTTCTCGTTATCCTTAATTTGATTTTCATAAAACGGAACAATATTTTTATATCCGATGCCTAAACGAGAGGTATAAAATTCAAATTTGGGTTCTTCTTCCGAGGCTATACGAATACCTACTTTAAAAGTATCTTTAATTTCCTCCGATAGTAAATCGATCTCTTCATAATTATCGATTATCGGGATACAATTACGATGGCCATTATTAATGAGCCGGGCAATATTTTCAATGTATTGCTTTTTTTTGAACCCGTTGCAAATCACAAAAGTGTCGTACTTTATTTTACCGGTCATTTTAAGATGCTCCACAATATTGATGTCAAAGGCCGAAGAAGTTTCTATATGAATATCATTCTTAAGGGCTTCATTGAGTACATGAGCAAAATGAGAACTTTTTGTACAATAACTGTAATAATATTTTCCTCTGTAGTTATTTTTTTTCATGGCATTGTGAAACCATGTTTTGGCGCGGTTAATATTATCTGAAATTTTTGGCAGATAAGTAAATTTAAGCGGACTGCCATAGGTCTCTACAAGGCCTAAAAGGTCAATTCCGTGAAATCTCAAATTGTTTTCCACAAGGGTTAGATCTTCCTGCGGAAAATCAAAAGTTTGATCTATCAGATCGATGTATTTTGTATTCACTTTTTGGTTTTATTATGGATGAAGACTTTAATTAATATATCATCTGCCTCTTATACGCAAAAGCGAAGGACGTTGGTCTTCCAATTCAAATAATAAATTGTTGTGCAGTAGTAGGAATAAAAAAATAACAGTGTTGACTGGCAAAGATAGATGGTTTAGCGGAAGTTTGCTCTAAATTTCGGTTGCCTATCTGATAGGCAGTTATTGGGTTTGACTTCCTAATTCCCAATAACCCAAACTTATAAACACGGATCATGATGTTCAGCTAATAGTTTAATTGCCTTTGAAATGCATAGTACATTTGACTAGACAAATGAAAAGAAAAAATTTGAATAAACAACCAATTTACAAAAAAAGTGATGGTGTCTTAACATTGGGACCATAAGAAAGACAAATTACCAGGGTTTTTCATCTTTAAGAATAAATGGCTGGTCCGGATATTCTCCGTTCCAAATAAAATTAATTTAGTATTAATTTTTTTGAGGATAAAGCAAGTTCCAATGGCATATTTTATTAGAAAACGCTAAATAAAAAAGCCATCATAACTGATGGCTTTGAATTTATTTTTGGGTTGGGATTTATTAGATAACTTCCACATTTACTGCGTTCATTCCTTTTTGTCCTTTTTCCACGTCAAACTTAACGTTGTCGTCTTCCTGAATTTCATCTATCAGTCCACTTTGGTGAACAAATATGTCTTCTTCAGAATCTGTCGGTTTAATAAAACCAAATCCTTTGGTCCTATTAAAAAATTTTACTGTTCCTTCTTTCATTACTTTGATATTTAATATTAATTATTTTGATTATTTTTTATATATATTTTAATTCCTTAGTGCTGTGGTCGCAACTGGTGGCATCCTCCCCAGCTCTCGTAGCATTTTGATATGGTCCCAAACAGCTCCCGCAAGGGTGCGTTTGGTATGATAAGGGATTCCGTATTCTCTTGCCGTCTGTTGTACAATGCCTGATATCTTTTTATAGTGGATATGACAAATATTAGGTAATAAATGATGCTCTATTTGGTAATTTAATCCCCCTATCAGCCATGATAAAAGCGCACTTTTAGGAGAAAAATTACTTGTTGTGGCCAGTTGATGTGCATGCCAGTCTCCTTCCAGAATACCATTTCCGTCCGGTAAGGGAAATTCCACACTAGGCATAATATGCGCGACCTGAAACACAATACTGATCAAAATACCGGTTACAAAGTGCATACTCAGAAAAGCCAGTACAATAATCCACGGAGCCATAGGCAGTATCAAAAGAGGCAGGATTAATGCATAGCCATAGTAAAAAAGTTTCCATCCTATTAATTTAGTCAGTTCTGTTTTAAATTCATTTTTTTTATTAAAAAACCCTTGTTTTCTATAGCGGTTTATTCTAACGAAATCCTTGGAAGTAATCCATGAAACTGTTGAGAGGCCATAGAAAAACCAAACATATAAATGCTGGAACCTATGCAGCCGGTTCTTTTTTGCATGTGGCGAAAATCGCAGGACGGAGGGTGGGTTTATATCATCATCTGTTTGATCAATATTGGTATATGTATGGTGCAGAACATTGTGCTGAATTCTCCAGACCGAAGCATTTGCACCTATGAGGTTCATGGTGTTTCCCAGATATTTATTTACATGTTTATTTGAGGAATAAGATCCATGAATAGCATCGTGCATAATGCCCATACCAATGCCTGCCATGCCTAATCCACTAATAATGTAGCAGATGAATAGTATTCCGACACTTGTTATTAGTCCAGCGTTGATAATTATCATTGGCAAGACAAACAAGGATAACATTAAAATGGTCTTTAAAATCATGCTCTTGTTGGCATGTTTGCTAATTTCATTTGTTTTGAAATAGATATTCACTCGTTCTCTCAATGTCTTTGAAAAATCGGAGCCTGTTCTTTTTGAAAATTTTGGAGTTTTAATACGGTTAGATTTTTTGTTTTATGGCTTTTAACCGACTATCGAGATTAATGGACATGAATAATCCTTGCTCATTAATGAATATGGGACGGTCAGTAATTTGAGGAATGTTGAAGAAACTAATTGAAGGTATTTATGGAAAATTACTTTTCACTTTAAAGTACATCTAATCCAGAATCGCTTTTTCTAATTATGGCCTATAAATTGATTTTTGCACTATTGCTATTAAAAAACTGAAGAGAGCGCGAGTAAATTAAAGATCTGGGTAGATCGAAATAAAGGGTAGCTTTCTGACCTTTTAACAAGCCAAAGATATTGCTTATTTAATTGGTTATTCCAAATAATGTGTTAAAGTGCTATAAATGAGAATTTTGTTAGTAGACCTGCAAAAAATTAAAGCACTTTTAAATGCTTCACTTGCATTGAAATTTTATCAAGTTACACCGCAAAATGACTCCATAAAAACTATGGCTATTAGCGCGTAAAAACCATAGTAACCTTTTCTCCGGCTTATATTCATATATAGCTGTCTTTACAATTTATTCCTGATTTTCTTCCACAGGTATTAAATTATCGTCAGGAATCCTGTCAATCATTTTATTATAAGGATCAATCCCGGCTTTTACAGGCAATGATTCCACTATAAAAGTAAAAGAACTTTCACCTGGTTTTACCCATCTTTTTTCCAATAGTATCGGTGATTTAACAGTCATTCCCAAATCATTTTTAACATCCTCATTGAAAATGCCAATTTCAATTACATTGGCTGATTCAGGTGAATCCAGCAATTTTCCATTACCATCAAAATGGCTTTTACTGCTTTGAACATCAAGGGTGACCTCATATTGGCCATTTTCCAATTGCCTGTAGGTAGCATTGGAGGCTTTATTGGAATACAAGGTAATTTTTTCAAAACTATCTTCCAGATAATACTGAAGTGAATCCGGTGCGGCAGATTTAATATAATGATACCATTCATTCGTTGTTGTAAAAGGAGCTTTAGGGCGGAATGCGGCAGTATCCGCATAGCGTTTAAATGCGTCATTTAAATTTTTTTCCCCTATAAGGTCCTGCAAGGCATATAAAACCAGCCCTCCTTTTCTATACCAAACATAAGCCTGGTTATCATTGTCGAGCAATGTTTTTTCAAATTTACTTTCATTAGCCCTGCTTCTTAAGTATCGGTCAAGTTCTTCTTTGAGGAATTCCTGCATTGCATCCACACCATACTCTTTTTTCATCACCATCAGTGAAGAATATTCTGCCATGGACTCAGAAATCTGATTGGCACCTCTGGTAGCAGAGGGGGTAATCTGGTGTCCCCACCACTGATGCGCCACCTCGTGCGCAGTGACGGTATATACATAATCCAAATCCTCGGGATCGCTAAAATCACCCACCCATCCAAAACTCTCGGCAAAAGGAACAGTGTTGGGGAAAGATTGTGCAAAAGTAGCGTATCTGGGAAACTCCAGAATTCGCATCTGGCTGTACTGGTAGGGGCTATAATTTTCAGAAAAATAATCGAGTGAATGTCTTACTCCTTTTACAAAACGATCCATGTTATAAGTATGAGTAGGGTGGTGAAAAATTTCAATATTTACTTTTTCTCCATTTTTACCGGTCCATACTTCCCGATGGATGTCATAGCTCGCAGAGGAAATATTATAAAAGAAGTCCATCTCACCTTCCATCTTGTAAGTGAAGTATTTGCGGCCGTTCTCTTCCCATTCTTTTTGCAAATACCCGGGCATAACCGCAATTTGATCGGGGCTGGTGCTTACGGTTCCTTCAAAAGTGACATAGTCCGCATCATCGTTAAACAAAAGGTTCTGTAACCCCCATTCATCGTCCTGCGCAGGCAATTGATAATCTTTAATAGGGAGGTCATATTTCTTGCGATCCTGATCACTTGTCAATTCGCCCTGGGGGGAATACCCGAATGAAGGGAAAAAATCATTATTTAAGAAAGTACCGTTAAACACTATGGCAGAACCGCTTCCTTCATTGGGGAAACCATCAAATGAACCGGTTACTTTTAACTCCAGTACCAGGGTGTCATTGGGCTGCATACTTCTTCCCATGGAATAGATCTCATAGCCAAAGGCTTCATATTTTTTCCCGAGAACAGGGGTTTTTCCATCTATTTTGAAATCTTCAATTTTTTTGTGAAAGAGCCCCGGCCCGCCCCAGTTCAGGTGAAGGGAATCTATAGCCTCATTGGTTTTGTTAACCATTTTATAGATGGTTTTTATAGTAGCATGACGTTTTTCAGGAACAAGGTCTGCATAGACCTTAACATCAATGACTTTGGGTTGTGCAATTTTATCATACCGGCTTAATTGTTTTTCATAATCGGCAGAAGCTATGGTCCCGGCTTTTTCACTGCTATAATGATTCAAAGTTTTGGTATTGTAGTTTATAAATATCCCAGAGCCCAGCCAAATGGCTAACAATAAAATAATGGAAGAAAGGGTTCCTACCTTTAATCTGCCCCTGGCTATTTGGAGACGGGCCTTTCCTCCGGAATCGGTACCGCGTTTCCAAAACAAAAAACCTAATAGGGTTAGTACAGCACCAAATGCCAGCCAGTATAGCCTAAACCAAAACAGGGATGTGCCAAAATGCCCAAAGCCATTCATATCCGAAATGGTATACCCTGGGGCATAGCCATATAAGTAAAGGTTGTTATCCACATCCAGGAAGCTATTTAAGCCAAACAACAAAGCCCATATGGCAATGGCCACAACATGACCAATAAACTTTTTGGTCACCAGGGAATGTACGCAGAAAGCAAGCATGACAAAAATGATATACTTTGGAAATTCAATCAAATACAGATCTGTAAAGTATTTGTCAAATTCAAAATTAAAATATCCTTTTATCACCTGATTAAAAACACCGCTGATAAGGATAAGGTTAACAAGCAGAAAACTCACAAATGTCAGTGCCAGAAATTTAGAGCCATATACAATTCCGTTAGGGACAGGCAATGACCCAAATATCTGATCGTAGTTCACACTGCGTTCCCTATGTAGTACTTCACCGGTCATAAAGACTATCAGGACGAAAATTAAAATGATATAGGTAAAATCCTTGACTTCCAGCATATAATAGGTGAGTGGCAGTGAAGGGGTACCATAAATGGGAAAGCCAAACCAGGCGTCGAAAAACAGGAATAGGACAGCAGCAACTAATATGGCAATAAAGAAGTTATCCCTGATGATATTTTTAAACTCCATTAAGGCCAGACTAAAAAGGAGTTTTATGTTTAATCCCCTGGAATAAACTTTGCTTACCTTGGGAATATGCGTTTCTGCTGATGAATCCAGCATGATATCTTCGTTCGATTTCCCCTTCTTCAGATTAAAATTTCTATTTAAAAAACGTTGAAAATCAAACCTGTAGAGCGTGTAAAGAAGAGCTAAAAGCCCAAGACCCACCCAAATGATTCTATTCCAGACAAGCATTCCCTTAAAAGGCACCATTTGTGTATTTTGCTCTTCGGGAGTCCAGTATTCTATAACGTTATTGTAGGTTCCCCATCCAAATGGATCCATGAGACTTACCAAAGTTTTATTGTCAATATCCTGGGTCAGCGTTAAAGTTATGAGGTAGGTGATAAAGAGGATTGCCCCACCGGCGTATGCCAGCATGACTCGCTTAGTCAGACTTACCAATGAAAAGAATATACATCCGGCAAAGAAAAAGTTACTCCAGTACAACATTATAGTTGGTTGCAAATAGTGTAAAAAATTAAAGGTTGTAAATCTCTCAGGTTCTTCATAGCCCGCGTACGGACCTATAATAAATCCTATGATTAGGCCCATATGTAGTCCAAGGCTGACTAAAAACAATGCAGAAAGGGAGCCAAAAAAGCGACCTAAAATATAGCCTTTTTCACTTATAGGATAGGTAAAGTAATAGTTTTCTGTTTTGTGTTCAATATCCCTGTATACAGGCACTCCCATAATAGCACTGGCTATCATAATGCCAAAAATACTTACAGTACTGAGCATAGTGGCTATGGCCACTGGCGAATTGACAAATACTTTTTCTGAGGCCGGGCCATTGCCGCCAATGGCAACTATTAGCCCGAAAATAAGGAGAATACCAAAATAGGCCCAGGTGGCAGGTCTCTTTAACCTATATTTTATCTCGAATAAGAATATTTCTTTAAACATAATAACGGATGGTTTTTAAGTGAAGTAACCCTTAATCTGTAATCTGTTCCATTCTGGATGTGATCTCTGCAAAATAAACATCTTCCAGATTCGCCTTACTGGGTTCAAAAGTGGAATCTGGTTGTTCCTCACTTAGGACATGAATTACCGTATGACCTGCCTTTAAATGTGTTGAAATAACCTGCATTTCAGATTGATACTCTTCCAGATCCCCTTTTTCAATCCCTTTTTTCCATATCCTGCCTTTGACTGCATTTGTCAGTTCTGAAGGGTTTCCTTTTGCAACAACTTCCCCTAAACAAATAATTGCCATATTATTGCATAGATTGGAAACATCATCAACAATATGGGTAGAAAGAATGACTATGGTATTCTCACCTATTTCACTTAACAAATTGTGGAACCTGTTGCGTTCTGCAGGATCTAAACCGGCAGTGGGTTCATCTACGATGATAAGCCTAGGATCCCCAATAAGGGCTTGTGCAATTCCAAACCTTTGTTTCATACCACCGGAATAAGTGCCCAGACTTTTATTGCGAACATCCCACAGATTGGTCTTGTTCAATAAAGATTCTACCAGGTCTTTGCGCTCCGATTTATTGGACACCCCTTTTAATGAGGCAATATGATTGAGCATATTATAGGAACTTATTTTTGGATAAACCCCAAATTCCTGTGGCAGGTACCCCAGGATTTCCCTTACTTTGGCCTTATCCCTCAAAATATCTATATCACCAAGTGTAACAGAACCGGAATCGGCCTGTTGCAAAGTTGCCAGAGTTCTCATAAGTGAAGATTTCCCTGCCCCGTTGGGTCCTAAAAGCCCAAACATTCCCTGCGGAATGGTAAGAGTTACATCTTTTAAGGCCTGGACGCCGTTGGGATATGTTTTATTTAGATTTTTGATTTGTAGTTCCATAGTTGAGTTTGGTATGTCGGGTTATAAATTTTTAATATATAAAGTCTTAACTGTAATGTTCTTTTTAAAATGATTGTTTTAGGTTATTGGTTGCCCGGACTTTAAAATCACGATTATTTAGTGGATATGGAGGCTATTCCTTTCCAGTCGTCCCCGGTTTCCTGGGTTATCATGTGTGCCGATCTGTTTAGAAATAATTTCGCAGCACTATCATTTTGTTCTTTTTTTACAATTTGTTGAAACGTAACCGCAGCCATGGCAAATTCCTTTGTAAAATACTGGTTCATTCCTTCTTCAAATGTATTCAGGGTTTCTAATTTATGTTTTGATAATTGTGCATTGTCACCATTAATGCATTCATAAATATCTATGGGTTTCTGTTTTCCTTTTACCTGTACCGGACCTAAATACCTAAAATCAAACTCTTCCGGATTGGTCAGGTTATTTTTACAATTGTCCGTTAATAAAATAGAGGATCCGTAGTGTTTGGAAAGCCCCTCAATTCTCGATGCTGTATTTACGGTGTCTGATATGATGGCGGCATCCAGTCTCTCTATATCTCCTGTTATACCCATGATCAGGTTGCCATTTTGCATCCCAATCCCCAGTTTTACCGGGAACCGATTTTTAACAGCTCTTTCTTCATTGTATGACCGGAGTGCCGAATGCATTTCTATTGAAGCCCTTAATGCGGTCTGGGGGCCATTTGGGAAAAGGGCCATAAAACCATCACCCAGGTATTGCATGATAAATCCTTCATTTTTACGAACTATAGGCCCCATTCTTTTATTAAAAGAATTAATAAAAAGGAAGTTATCCTCGGGCTCCAGATTCTCTGAGATAGTGGTAAACTCCCTGATATCGGCAAAAAGCACTGTCACTTCTTTTTCTACAAGATCACCCAAAGACACTTCCGTAAGCCTGTCTTTCCCAAGGAATTTAATAAATTCATGCGGAACGAATTTTTGACTTACCTCATGAATTGACCTTATGGCTTCTTCCCGTTCTTTAGCTTCCCGCAGTCCTTTCTGATAAAGATGGGCCGTTTCCAGGGCACCGGCAGATTGTAAGGAAATTGTAGTAAGTAATTTTAATTCAGCTGCTGTGAATTCCTTTTCTTCACTATGACCAAGTATAACCATACCCAAAGTGCGGTGTTTAACCTTTAGGGGGGCATACATAATTGTCTTAAGGTGTTTTAAGGCCGGATTATTCTGGATTTTTTCAAAAGGTACTATGGCGGATGTACCCCTGTTTATCAATTCTTTAAGCAAAACATTGAGTTTGTGGATATTCTCTTCTTTCTCGGGATTCAGGCCAAATGAGGCAAGTTCAACTACTTTGTTTTGTTCCGGCTCGTATATTAAAAAGAGTCCATGTGTTGAATTAATGATTTGAGAGGCTTCACCAAGAGCCATCTCCGCAATTGATTTTTCATCTATTTTTTCGGAGATCCGCTCACTGAAACTATAGATCATATTTATTTCACGGTATAAACCCAGAACCTCGTTTCCAATTTTTTTCTTTTCGAGTTCTTTTTCTACCAAAACCATTACCATATTGGCTAATAACCTCCCATTTTCATTGGAAGCCAGTAACCTGCCGTAGGCAAATTCATCCAGACTTAATTCAAAAGATTGAAACCCCTCATCGACAGATCCGAGTAGCAGGTTGTCGTCACACCCCATTACTGCAATATTCAATCCTAATTTCGCAGCTATATCAATAAGGACTTGTTCTGAACCATGTCCTTTTTTTAAAACGTTTTTGAGGGCTTTTAAATAATATTTTGGATCAGTTTGCCTGGTCATTCTTACAACTTCAAAATTTCTTCTGCAATGGACAGCATCTCATCCGGATCAAAAGGTTTGGTCATATACCGGTCTGCACCCATGTCCAGGCCTTTTTGACGATCTACTTCCTGACCTTTTGCAGTTAACAGAATAATATACACATGAAGTAAATTAAGCTCTTTTTTAACTTTCTGACAGACCTCCATCCCATTCATCTTAGGCATCATTACATCCAGAAATACCAGATCTGGTTCCTCTTGCCGTATAATGTTTAAGGCTTCTTCCCCGTTTTCGGCAAATAATAACTCAACTCCTTCATCCTCCAGATCTTCCAGGGTTTGCTCTATTAACATTCTGATGTGAGCTTCATCATCTACAATGAGTAATTTTTGTCCCATATATTTTATTGGTTTCTTTCTTGATTTAATCTATTCATAAATAAAAAACATAACATTTTCCATCCCTTTTTGCAATTTGAGGTCTTTTATTATTTTTTGATCCCCGTTATAAACGGAGTTCAGCATGATAATATCCGGTTTGGCTTCGGTAGCTGCTTCCAAAAAGTTTTTAGAATTGGATTCCACAACTTTGTACCCACGGGCATTTAATACATCTGAAAGTGTTTTAACAGCCGATGCATCTTCATCAACGACTAATACTTTCTTTTTAGACACCCCCTGTTCCAGCAGTTCTTCTACTTCGTGAAATAAATGTTCTGTATTTATTGGTTTCGTAAGATACCTGTCTACTCCTATTCTGAATCCGCGTTCTTTGTCTTGTACAATGGATAATATGATTATAGGGATATCCATGGTAGCCGGATCATTCTTCAATACGGCTGCTACATCAAATCCATTTATTTCAGGCATCATGACATCAAGAATAATCAAATCCGGTTTGGACAATCTTACCATGTCCAGAGCTGCTTTGCCGTTGGCAGCCTCTTTTACCTCATATCCCGCCTCAGTAAGTTCCTGTCTCAGTAAAGACCGAATAGGGGTATCATCATCCACCACTAGTATGGTCTGCGACTTTTTTAATGTTTTTAGCGAGGAGTGTTTTATTTGCTTTTTTAAGCTTTTAAGGATTCTGTCTAACTGAATAGGGGCCCTATCTGCACCTTCTCCCATTACAGGAATGGTAAAGAAAAATGTGCTTCCAACGCCGGCAGTACTCTTCATCCAAATAATACCTCCATGATGCTCTATAATTTCCCTGCAAATAGGCAGGCCCAATCCGGTGCCTTTGGGTTTATCTGTTAGCGTATCCCCGGCCTGTCTGAAACGCTCAAATACCTTATGCCTGTCTTCCTCGGCAATTCCAATTCCGGTATCCTGTACTTCAACAATTATTTGTCCGTTGTCCAGGGATGCTTCAATAATGACAGATCCCTTATCCGTAAATTTAACGGCATTGGACAAGAGGTTAATAACCACCTGTATCAGCTTGTCTTCATCCGCACTGACTACCGGAAGATCATCAGCAACTTTTTTCTTCAGGCTTAACTTTTTCTCTTCAAACAGGGCAGACGTGCTGGCTATGGCCCTGCTGATGACATCCTGGATGAAAACAGGCTTTTTATTCCATTCCATCTTGCCTGACTCTATTTTAGCCAGATCCAGCACATCATTGATCAGATTGGTAAGGCGCTCTCCTTCAGACACCACCACATTAAGGTTTTCGCTAACCTGTTGCATGGTTCGCTTTATTTTTTGATCATCAACAGTTACTGCAGGAAATATCTTTTCTTCTAGCCTTTTCCTGATGATTTTCGCAAAACCCAAAACCGATGTCAATGGAGTTCGTAATTCATGACTTACGGTAGAAAGGAAGGCACTTTTGGCTTCATTGGCGTCCTCTGCTTTTGCCTTAGCGCCCTTAGCTTCTTCATACAGTTCTGCATTGTGGAGTGCAATGCCCACATTAATGGCTATTGTGCTCAATAAATTTTTGTCTTCCTGATTAAACCTGCTGGCCATTTGTGTGCTCTGAACACTTAATACTCCAATAATTTTGTCTTCAAGAGGAATGGGTACACCCAGGTATGAAATAGCCCGCTTGCCCGTCTGTGAAATCCCATACTTATCATATTGGGCAACAATATCGGTATCTTTATTAATTAACAGAGCTTCTCCGGTTTGTATGATTTTGGAGGTGAATCCTTCCCCGAAGGTCATTGGTGGCATGTCATCCCCATCCTGATAGGGAAAATTGATTATCCCTTTTTCCTCGTCCAATATCGCCAGATAGGTGATATCCGATTTAAAAAGGTCTTTCATCTCATTGCCTACCAGCTGTATCAGTTCGCTGAGTTCTAATTTTTCTGTGAGGGCCTTGCTTATGTGGTTAATGGTATCCAGTTCTTCCAAACGCTGTTGCACCTCTTTTGTGCGTTCGTTTACGTGTCTTTCCAGGTCTTTTTGCTGCTTCAGGAGAATTCGGGTCCTTGTTCGCACTATTAAATAAACCAGGGTAAAAAATCCAGCAATATAAAGTGCGTATGCCCATAATGTTTTGTACCAGGGTGTGTCAACAGAAAAGGTAACCACAGTTTCCGGACTAATGCCTCCGTATACATTTTTTGCCTTTACCCTGAATGAATACTTCCCGGAGGGTAAATTAATATATTCCCGGGTGGTCTGTTTGGTCCATTCAGACCAGGTTTTGTCAAGGCCTTCTAATTGCGTGCTATACGTAACGTCTTTTTGGCCAATAAATAAGGGTGCAGCATAACTTAAAGCCACGGTGTTCTCTTTATAAGGGATTTCTAAATTTTTAGGAAAATCAATATTTCCGGCATAAAGTACAGAATCTCCCGCCATACTAAGATTTCGAACTTTTACCTGAAAATCAGGGGTCGCCGGTTTCTCCAATTTACCCTCGTAGCGCACAATGCCATCAGGACCTGAAAACCAAACTGTCTGAGAACCATCGGGTTTTGGGTCTTCCGGATAAATACCCCATATAACTCTATTGTTTAATTCCTTAAAAGTATCTGTATTGAAGGTATATTCTCCTCCCCCGGACTTTTCGGCAACAAAGATACCCGAACCGGCATTAAACCATATTTTTCCTTCACTATCTTTAATTAAATTAGATGATCCCTTGTCCCAGTCAATTAAATGGTCAAAAAAGGGTTTGTTTTTTTCAAATTTGTTTTCTGCACTATTAAAAACAAATGTTTCCTTAGCTTGTCTGGCGATAAAATGTAGTTTATCATTCGCTTCCAGAAAGCCAATGAAGGATTTTGGAAGACCGTTACTTTCATTGTAAGTGGTAATATTGGAAGAACTGAAATTCATTTTCCCATCTTGAAAACTGGGTTTAATCAAGTAAACTTCTCCTTCTTCTGTTGAGGCTACCCAAAAATTTCCTTCAGCCGACTCTGAAATGTCACCGCCTCCTGCAGAGGTAGAAATATCTGAAAACGAGAATTCCAGTTCATATTGGTCTTTAACCTCATTGAAGTAAAAACCCTTAATACCTTGCTGGTGACCAACTAAGAGTCGGTCCGGATCTTTTTTAGACTGATAAAGAAAATTTGAGCGAAAATCGTAATTCTGACTTTGCAATACATACTTAAAAGTTGTACCTGTAATTTCTACGAGGCCCATCCCTCCAGTACCGGTATATAACCTGCCTTTGTGTTCTATAAAATTATTACCCTGGCCATGGGTTCCTTCAATTTGTACAATTTTATTGGTATCCTCATTTAAATAAAAGATGCCGTTGTTGGCAGTCATATACAATATTCCCTTAAATCGGTATACCGAATTAACCACATTGGTAGGCAAGCCCATACTGCCATCCAATGTCGTAAAAGTATTGTTGAGATTAATGGAGGAGATGCCATTAAACAAGGATAACCACAACACTCCCCTGGAATCAACATAGACATGATCTACCGCTCCATCCCGAAGTCCATTGTTAACCGTATATTCCTGAATAAGTTTGCCGTCATGGTCCATTAAATAAGCCCCATTACTAGTGGAATTGATAATAAACCTTCCGTCTTTTAGAGCAACACCCGGGAGATATATGTTATCGTTAAGCAATTCATTAATCTCTGTTTTAAAAGGCTTAAATTCATTTCCGTCATACAAGAAAAACCCCTGAGTTCTGGTTCCTATCAAAATTTGGCTATCATCATAGGGTAAAATCACATAAACCCGTTCGTCCGCGAAACGTTCCCCGCCGGGAACTACTTGAAAAGTGTCATCATCCATTAATTTGGTTAATCCCACACCCCAGATTCGCAAATAATAAGTGTCATGTACAATATTACCTACATGATAGGCATTTTCGGATACAATGACCTTTATGTTTTCACCATCCCAGCAGTATAATTTAAACTCTGACCGAAAAATGACTCGCCCCTTATAATAATCTACTTCCCAGATTTCATTGAAATTTTTGTGTTCTTCCGGAACTTTGTCCAGAAGGGATATGTATTCTATTTTCCCCGTTTTATTAGGACTTAAGTAACCAATGTCTCCTCCGCCACCTACATAAATAGTTCCGTCAGGATCCTTTACCATACATCTTGCCCCGGCATTGCCATTAATTATATTCCAGTTTACACCGTCATATTGCAGTACCCTTTCAGAATTGGCAAAATACATCATCCCGTCTTTATCCTCCAGAGCCCACCAGTTAACAGGGCTACCTTCATAGTCCTGATAACTGTAATTGGTAACAAAAGGTTTCCCCAATTGTTTCTGCGCCAAAAGGGGCGAAGTGGCGATGAATAAGAAACTAATAAAAAAGATTAATTTTTTTAGGCGGGTGTTCAAAATGGTTCCTGGCATAGTCGGTTGGTAAATAGTTGCGATTGGTCTTTATCAATTATGATTAGCGGAATTTACAAAATATATTCATACTGTCGAATGTTAACCACAAAAAGAGAGGCTCTTTAAAAGTCTTGGGAGAAGATTCGCACAACCCTGTGAGATTTACCCTTGTAAACTAAAAATATGTACTTCATTAAGGATAGATCCTGATGAGCATATAGGTTGAAATTATCATCAAAAACTCCTTTTGTGTTATATAACCCATTCCTTATTTTTGTGTATTTTAGTCGGCAATTTCATCGGTTAGGAAATCGATTCTCAAAGATGGTTAAAAATAAGAGGTATAAAAAAGTTAACTTAAAAAAGTAGACGAATATTAATGAATACTACCAATTTACACACCTCTACCCTTGAAAAGCTTTATGGCCCCATTTCATGTGAAATTATTCGCCAGGATAATGAAATAAGGATTGTTCATCTCAGGGATAAAAAGGATATTTCAAGAACGGTTGGAGTGGTTAGGTTTTATAACACAGATCACCACCCTCTTAAAACAGTCCATAAAACTATCCTGGCAGGAGGATTGCTGGGGAAGACCCTGCAACAATATAAAATTGACTATAAAAAGGAAATTATTGGCGCGGTTCCAGTGAGATTGCCGGATTGGATAAAAACTGAATTCATAACGGATGACGAACACAGTATGGCATTAATCTCTAAGATTATAGTACCCGTTTCTTCCGTCAAACCTATGCTCTATACCGTAATAATTGAGGTATTACCTCCGGATCTTAGTTCCGGGCATGTTCAGGATATTATACGAAAGCAGGATATTGATCATGATATTTTACCTCTATTTGAATTGGCAGATTTAATAATTGAAAATATAATACTTTAAAAAATGTATAGTTGTATAGTAATAGGGGCAGGGCCTGGAGGCATAGTTGCTGTTAAAGAACTACTTGAAAAAGGAATTAAGAATGTGCTGTGTTTAGAACAGTCTGATACCCTTGGGGGTGTTTTTGCCAATGGGTATGACAATCTTATCCTGACATCTTCTGTAACTTTTAGCATGTTTTCGGATTTCTGGGTAGGTGAGGGCATGGATCATCACTTTTGGAGCAAAGATGAAGCTGTTGGTTACTGGAATTCCTATGCGGGCCATTTTGGCGTGAAAGAACACATACGCTATAGCAGTAAAGTAGCGGAAGTAGTTTCAATTGAAGAAGACCACTGGCAGATTCGTCTCGCATCTGGTGAATTGTTCGAGACCAAACGTCTTATTTTGGCTATAGGCAATAACAACGTTCCCAAATATCCGGATTGGCAAAGGGAACTTACCAAAGTTTCTTATTCACATTCCAGGGATTATAAAAATGCCAGCAATTTTAAAGGTAAGCGAGTGCTTGTAGTAGGTGGTGGTGAGTCCGGGTCTGATGTGGCCTTTGAAATCTCACAGGTGGCGGAACAATGCTACGTAAGTCTCCGTGAGTCTACCGGATGGGTGGTTCCAAGACGGCGCGGTGGTCATGCGGCGGATGTTTCAACGCATCGTGGAATTTGGGACCTGCCTCGGGACTATGGAAAATATTTGAGTCCTTTTGTGCTTAAACTGGAAAGAGCCAGAATGGATCCGGTTTTTGATGCTCTTGCAGACCTCAATGCAAAAATTACCGTGAAACGAGGTATCTGGGGAATATTTGGGACTAAAACACTTGCTTTACCCAAAGCCATTGCACATTATGGTTGTAAGGTAGTTGGGGAAATCACCGAAGTAGAAGAAGGTGGGCGTAAGTTAATCACGGCAGATGGTACCTCGTTAGAGAATATTGATGCCGTAGTTTTTAGTACCGGCTACCAAAACAAAGTTGACTTTATGCCGGAAGGACTTAAAACCTGTGATCCCCGGAAGATGTATAAACACATGTTTCATCCGGAATATGGAGATCGGATAGCCTGGATAGGATGGGCAAGGCCCGGATTTGGAAGTCAGTTCCCTATAATGGAAATACAATCGCGTTATTGTGCCTTAATTTTTAATGGCGATATGAAATTACCGGATCCGGTGGAAATGGCTAAAGTAGCACAGGAAGATTTTGCCATATATCATGAACAATTTGAGGAAAATGCGGAACGTATCCGCAGTTTGGTAGATTACCACGGGTATATGAATGGCATGGCGGCAATTATAGGTTGCAACCCTCCTTTATATGAATACTTTTTCCTTCGCCCCAAACTTTGGCTGCATTTGATGTATGGCCCTACACAGGCTACCCAATTCAGGCTCAGGGGCCCCGGGAAGAAAGTTGAATTATCACATGAGATAATAAAAAAACTTCCCATAAGTACATTTAACCATATTGTAAAAGCCGGCTTGCGGGGGAGAGTCCGTTATGGTTTGCGAAGCTTAACACCAGGTTTTCTTCAAAGTAATTAACCGGGAAACTTTATTATTGTTATCGTAATCCCGGGTAATAGTAGAAAGTAAGAAAGATTCGGAATTTTGTCTCCCCGGCGTTCTTAAAATTGCCAAAGAAATGGTTGCTTTCTGCTCAATAAACAAGCAAGGCTTAATATTGTAGTATCAGACATTTAGGGTATTCTCCTTTTCAATCTTGGTCGTGCGTTCTTTTTTGGGACCATTCACAAAATACATGTCCATCATACCCTTGTTTTTGACATGTATTTGTCCCCGGTGTTCACAGGCATAACTATCCCTGATGAGCAAATAGGTACTTTGTGAAACATTTACTTTTCCAGGTTCGGATAGAGACTCCATACGGGCAGCCACGTTCACCGTATCGCCCCAGATGTCATAGGCAAATTTCCTGGTCCCAACCACTCCGGCCACAATGGCTCCTGTATTGATGCCTATTCGGACATCAAAAGGAACAATATCCTTGGGGGGATTGAGTTTAGTTTCTTCCATCACCTGAGCAATTTCAAAAGCGGCCTGTACCATTTTATTGGGGTGGTCTTTAGTAGGAAAAGGTAATCCACCTGCACACATATAAGCGTCGCCAATGGTTTTGATTTTTTCAAGGTCGTATTTTTCCATGATGGCATCGAACTTCGAAAAATAATAATCCACCGTTTTAACCAGTAATTCCGGGGAGAGATTTTGGGAATAACTGGTAAAGCCTTTAAAATCTGTAAACATAACGGTAACCGATTCAAATTTTTTGGCCTTTACCTTACCGAATTGTTTTAGTTCCAGGGCGGTTTCATCAGGCAGGATATTAAGTAGCAGGTTTTCGGATCGGTTTTTCTCCTCTTCGATGATCTTATTGGTTTTCTTAACGTAACGGTATCTTTTGTAGGATCCCAGAGCAAGTACAAAGACTAAAAGCAGCCCCAAAACAGTGCCGTAGATGACATACTTCTGCCGTTTGGCCTGTAAGTCAGCAATTTGAGCTTTCTGCTCCAACAACCCAATTTCATCCTGTTTCTTATCAAGGTCAAAATCGAATTGTAAGCCGCGGATTTTATCATCCGTTGCTACATTAAAGAGGGAATCTTTCTTGGCAATCAGTTGGGTTTGGTATTTAAAGGCATTATAGGTAATCTCCCTGATTGGCATAAGCCACGGACAGTCCTTCATAAATGTCCTTCAATTCAAATTTGATGCCCATTTCATTGGCAATGGATTCCGCTTCCTTAAACGCCCTTAAGGCCTTTGGAACATCATCGTTTTGATACACCTTCCCAAGTTCTATCAGGGCCTGCACCATTTGCAACTGTTGGTTGTTCTCTTTCGCATTTTGGTACGCCAGGTCTAGATAGTCTATTGCCTTAAATTTATCACCCATTTTAAATTCCACGAAGCCCAATTTGGTAAGGTTGTTGGAATGATTGGCGGTATTGAGGGTTAAAGGTAGCGCATCCTGATAGTTTTTCAAGGCATCCTCATACTTCCCCTGCAGCAGATAGATTTCGCCTTCTCCCATTAAATAGGAGGTCGTTATTTGGGGCTCGTCCAAAGCGGGCAAATACTTCGGGATCCGGTTAAAGTATTCCAAAGCCTTGTCATAGTCCTTGGGGGTGTCCCCATACACACCACCAATATTTAACAAAGCTGAGGCAATACGCAAGGTGTCCTGTATTTTTTCTGCAATACTTAAAGATCTAAGATAATAATCGATCGCCTTTGTATTACTTCCCTGACTGTAGTATACCGCTCCTAAGTTATTCGCCATGTTGGATATACCCTGGGGATCCTCTATAGTTTCAAAGGTTTCAAGGGATTTCGTCCAGTGGTCCAGTACCTGCAAATAATCTCCCTGATAATAATAGGCCATACCCAGATTTTTCTCCGCATAAGCCTTCCCCCTTAAATATCCCAACTCAACGGCAAGTTCTCCGGCCTGCCCGGAAACAATCAGGGATCCTGAAATATCTTCATTCTGAAGGATTGCAACACTCAGGGCATTAAGGTTGTTTACCCGGGTAGTATCCATGGCCCCCACCTCAATTACCTTTTTAAGGCTGTCAATTTCAGTGGATTGTGCCCACAGAGAACCTACTACCAAGGATAAAAGCAATGATAATAGTAATATGAAGGGATTTTTTTTATTTTCAATCATAAGTATTCCATTTTTTTTACTCATCTAGCTTAATCACCGTATACGCCTGAACGTCTTTAGTGGTGCTGAAACGAAAGAAATACATTCCATTGGGATAAGTACTCATGTCAATTATATCTTCATGTACGATGGGGCCATTTCTACCATCTAATGGGATACTAAGGTATAAAATCCCATAGTAATCAAAGACATCCAGGGTTACTACACCCTCAAAACTCTGGACAATAGTCACTGAACCGCTCGTGGGGTTGGGGGATATCTCAAAGGAAGAATCCCCAATTTCATTGCCAGAATCACATCTGTTGGAATTGGCATTCGCATTGGAAGTAGTAGAACTTTTATGCGTACTGTCCCAACTGGTGAGTTCCCATTTCAGGATTTTCCCGTCACTGCCGTCAAAACGTATCTGGAAGGTACCCTCACCTGGCAAGAAAATAAAAGGTAGCTCTCCCATATTTGGAGCGGTGCCGGTTAACTGATTCTCAGGCCCTGCGGCTATATAAAGGGTCTCATCATTGGGATTTTCATATCGATAATTAGCAATGTAATCCAACCCATCTGGAGACCCGGGATGATACTCTACACAATCGAGGTAGGTCCTTATTTTGCGGAGATTATCAGTTGGATTTACATACAATACTCCAAACTGGCTTAATTCTTCAGATATCTCATAATTCTTCTCAGGTTCATCTATTGTAATAAAGAAGATGCCCGATGCGCCAGGAGTATACGCTTCTCCATCTGCATTTTTAAAACTATAACTAATGCCTGTTGGGAAGACATCTTCCGCTGTTTCCTTATATACATACCCCTCAATGTTAGCACTAATCAGAGAGGTATCAATGTCTTCACCCTGGTTAATAATCAGATCGCCCGGAGTTATAGTTACTATTAGCTTTGCCTTATTCTTTACCTCGAAGGTGCTGGATTCATAGGTAGTTTTGAAATTAGCTGCAATGGGGTCTAAAAAGGCCCCGGGATAGGAGTTGTGAAACGGCCGTTGCCCCTCTGCCGTGCCGGTTACATCAAGCCCTGTGATCAGGTTTAAGGCGTAAAACTGAATTAGAGTGGTCACATCATCGGGTGCAGGTTCATCATCGGCATTCAGAATAGCAAAAATCTTGCTAAAATCGTTCTCATCGTCTCCCAGGCCGCTACCATTTACCACCGCATTAAAACGGTTGTTAATGCCGACAGCGCTGTTTAGTAAGCCTTCGCCGTTCACTACCGCATTAAAGCGGTTTAACGCTGGATCTGTGTTCACCACCGCATTAAAGCGGTTGTTAAATGTTGTAAAATCCTCTATATCCAGATTAACCAGGTCCATTTCATTCACCACAGCGTTAAAGCGGTTCGTGAGGGTATTATCAGTGCCCATCCAACTGCCTCCCATCAATTCCCCTAAAACTGCATCTAAATCTACTTCTTCGCCATTGACCACGGCGTTGAAGCGGTTGATAAAGGCGAGGGTGTTTATATCAAAAAAGTCATTTGCGTGGCTTTCTTCTATCAGAGTTCTGAATGGACCTCTTTTATCAGGCGCTATATTGGTTTCATCATATTCATAATTCAGGCCAAGGATTATGGCATCTCCATAGGTGAGTATATCTTCGGGTTCCTCAGGGGTGATGGCAAGCTCTTTTTGAGTAATCCGTAAGAGCCCGCTTACCTTTTTGACCCGATATGCATTCAAGTTATCCCGTTGTTGCTGCGTGGAATTTTCTTCATCAAAGGCCGGGGTAATTACGTAGTTAAACACATTTGGAAAGTGAGGCATATCATCTTCAGGTGTTGGATCTGCACCGGATGTCAAAATAATCGGAGGCAAATCCTCGCCGATTACTACCCCATCCGGAAGTCCTTCAACCCTATATGTATACGTAAATGTATCTCCGTAGGTAATGGGATCTCCTTCTACACCTGGCAGATCCTCCGCAATAATATTAATGGCAATGGTGCCATCGTCAAATATTGGTAGGGAATTGGATACGCCCCCTCCAGTACCTGTAGAGGAATAGGTTGTATTGGGTTCGGTATACACGGACAGATGCGGGTTCCCAACAAAAGGCGGAACGGTTACTACGATTTCGGTATCCGAACTGGAAATCGGAGTCAAAGGTATGTCTTCTGTGCCATCACCAAAATTAACCGTAAGTTCTTCAGGAAAATATTTCCCGTTTATAGTTACCTCAACATTATCAACGCTAAGTTCCCCTTCACCTGGAGTTAAACTTGTTAACACGGCTGTTTGCGCCGCAATTTGATTAAAGGCTTTTTCAGCGTTAATCAGACCGCTTCCAACTTTATCAACCGATCCGTTTACCTGGGTGGTATTAGCCTGAAATAATTGCAAGGCATCAATGGGCAGTCCGTCCGGGTACCAGGAGGGGCCCTCCGGAAGTGCGGTGGATAGAACCAGCGCTAAAGCCCCAGCCACATGCGGGGCTGCTGCAGAGGTGCCAGAGAAGTTTTTAAAATTGGTCCCATCCGTGTCAGTACCAAAAAACGGTAAATTATGGTCTACCCCGTCCGGGCCCAAAATATCTATCAGGATTATACCATCTCCCCGATCACCGCCATAGGAAGAAAAATCTCTCGGCTCAATAGGTAACGACTCATCCAAAGGAAGAGGTACCTCAGTGTAATTCACGGCACCAACGGTTATTGCTTTTGTGCTCATACCCTGACCACTGACGGTAGGAGCCCCATCTTGTTTGTATTCCAATACATCCAGGCCGTTGGCTTTAAAAATAATATAGCGGAAGGCCAGGCCGGGAGGTGCAGGGCCGTTTGCGCTGGTAATCATTATATTGGCAGGGGCGTCGTCAGCAAAAGACTGAAATACCATGGCTTCTAACCCGTCTCCCTCTAAATTTTCCCAATTGGTATTCACCAGCACCTGCTCTGAATTATTCAATACATATATGTCCAGATCGGTCTCTGCGCCCGAGCTATTATCCTGGGAGGCCAGTGGCTGATCCCACTGCAAAACAAGATAATAGGTGCCAATGTCCAGGGTTATCGCTTGCGTTATATCCTGGTCGCCATCAAAAACATGGGCTGTTGTTCCTGGCGGAAGAAAATCAGGGAGTACTACGGAGTTGCCCGAATTTAAAAAATTATCAACATGTGCATTGTCATAAAAATTTCCGGCAGCTGTAACATACGTTCCCCCGAGTTCCGTAAATCTTTCAACGGCTTGTGATATCTCACCGTCCTCAAAGAAAGGTCCCAATGGGTAGGTAACATCGTCTGTTACAACGTCATAGCCGTCATCTGCAAAATTATCTATGGCCAGGGCCATATCCCTGGGAGACCGTACGCCGGTACTAAAGCCTAATGCTGCCCCGGGGGCCACATCACTTATGATGTGACCCATTGCGCGGCCTTCATCTGTACCTGTACCGGGAAGATCTATTCTAACGTCAACCTCCGTGAGATATCCATACTTATTCCCAGGTCCGGGAAGATCGCCGTTCACCACATCCTCCGCTGCTTGTCCCGGGGCGGCCTTGTCCCAGCTGTCTGATATAATCCCCACTGTAATACCGCTTCCATCAACCGGGAAGGGGTTTTCATCTTCATCTCTTAGAACAAAGGATTCCCGTACAATGTTGGTCAACATAGTACCGTCTCCCTGGCTGTCTACTGCACCTACCTGAAGGATAGGGGGCTGTAGTGCCCTTATAAAATTAATGATATACGGGGTGCTTAAGTCGTTATCGTCCCCGTAAAGACCTAAATTTATCAATTCGCTGATCGGAAAATACACATCAATAGTAGCGTACTCTTTTAATATAATTGTTGCCGGCTTTACTATAAAGTCAGCTATTTGTCTGCCAAAGGTGCCAGTAAGCAAATCCAATACAGATTGCGTGTACCCATCCCTGGGTACAATTTCTACAAGCACTTCCTGCTGGTCGTCATTGAACTGATAGATAAGGTCGGAAGGTTTCTCTCCGGCATTGCCGGTGGCCAAAGCCAATACATCGGGCCACAGCGGACCGAATGCTTTCCCCGCACCCCCGAAAACAGGGCATACAACACAAGGTTCTTCACAGACCGGAGAGGCCGCGTTGGCCCTGATTTTGGTATCATTATTTCCAAAAGTAACCGTCCATTTGGCATGCCCGTTGCTATTGAATACTACTACTTCCCCTAAAACATTATCATGGGTGCCTGGTTCAAAGGTGGTGATGCCCACAATCTTTCGTATTCCATTACTTTCATCATCATCTTTATCGCTTAAGAAAACAACACTCTCTTCTTCGTCTACCGTAATAGTCTTGTTGGTAGGGTTGGTGTACCCAAATTCGGCACGGAACAGGCCGTTGCCAATATCCTGAATACAAGTGAAAAGAATCACATCTTTATTACTTGTATTACCACCTCCGCCATTATTTTTTTGCGAAAACCCTATTGTAGCAGTTCCAACAAGTAGTAACAGGGTTAACAACCTTCGCCATTGAAAATATGTCTCGTTCTTATTATAAGGCTTTTTGGTAAGATAAAACAAGTAATTTTTTGCCATAAAGGTTTTGCTTATGTGTATGATGCGTAATCCTATTTATTTACAATAAAAGTCTTAGAATTGTTTTCAAATATAATTCTTTGACAAGTATTAATTAACTACTCTATTGAAAATTAAAAGAGAGATTACACCTACAATATCAAGGTTTTACCTCTCATCATAATTCAGTATTTGTAATCGTAAAAACATTTGAAAAAAAACAATTTAATTCAAACTAATCTATTTTTAAGATGCCTAGGTACCAACGAGCACAAAAAGGGGAATTTTTAACTGAGGCATTACATCTATTTATTTCTGCAACACAACTATAAGAACAGTCATTAAAAGCAAGACAAGAATATTACTCCGGGACAAGCCAAAAATGGGGGTAGACTGTTAATGGGCTAATTTAAGATTAATATCATATTATAACACTTAATTCTGTTTATAAGGCGATATAATGTCGCATTTTTAGGATAAATGACATTATTATCAATCATAGTTAAAAAAATACAAAAAAAGGATGATATATATTGCGTTAATTTCATTTTTGTGCACTTCTAAGAACCTTCGTGTTATCTGGAGACACAAACTGGCTATTGTAAATCAGTATCCATTTTACATTTAAGGGTAAGGCAAGGCTAAAATTAGGCGAACTATGGCCACAATTCCTCTCCACATGAAAATTTAATTAACCATTCCAGCTTGAAAATTTTTCACCGATCAAAAATATCCACATAATACATTCAGGGGATGGTAAAAAGGGCGAGGGTTTCAGATTTACCACGAAGCTCTATCTTTCCCAGGGAAGTGAGGTATAAATTATTCTTTGGCAAATAGCCGATAAGGTTTTCAGAAATAAGTAAAGGAACTCCTAATTCATTGCATTTACTTTGTATTCGTGCTGTAGTGTTCAGCACATCACCGGAATAGACTATGTCCCTTTTTATCACTCCAATCTCGCCAACGGTGGCTCTCCCTACATGAAGACCTGCCTTAAAATATGGGATTGCTCCATATTTGTGCTTATAAACCTGCTCCGATTCTTTTAGCAGTTTCTGAATATCCTGAAAACATCTAACACAATTCAAATCTTTTGTACCCTGCTCTATGTTCCAACTTATGACAATTTCGTCACCTACATACTGATAAACTTCCGCTTTGGTCGCTAATAGCACAGGGGTAATATCTTTAAAGATTTGCTGTAAAAAGCGAAAATATTTTAGCTCTCCTAATTTTTCTGCAATCTGGGTAGAACCCTTCAAATCGAGAAACATAAAGATACGCTCCTCACTTTTCGGTTCAAAGTATCTGCCAGAGAGGAATTTCCGGAATACTCCCGGGCCGTATTTGTCATTTATAAAAAGGGATATCAAAGTACCGATGAGAACCAAAAGCCAAAAGGGAAACATTCTAATAAATTCATAGGAAAAAAAATAGTCTTTCAGCCCATTGGCATAGGCTGTAGAGAATGATTTCCTGCCATCCCACATGGAGTCGATGACAAAATAGTTTTGAAGAAAAGTCATCAAAAAGAAAAGGACTACATAGATTACCATGCCATATAAGAGGCCACGGGAATAAGACCGGTTTCTAATCCAACTTTGGAGAAAAAAGACAACGAACAAACCACCAATAAATCCATTGAGTATAAATGCAAGGGAATTGATTAAGAAATAGGTCTCAAAATTACCGGATGTACTCCAACGGTATTCAAATCCGTATTCGTTTAAGATGGATACTTCATACAACAACTGAATCATAGATATAAGTGTCCATGACAAAGTAATCCAAAGGACGGTTCTGAATTTTCTCTTTTGGTTGCTTGAAAGTTTCATCGCATTCTAAATGTAATAGAAATTCAAATAGCCCATCAAAATAATCAATTTGTTTAATTAAGCGCTTTACAAAAAATGGATTGTCTTTACAAAGTCTTGTACTGTTTTAAAAATTCATCATTTAACAATTCTTCTTTTCTCGAAAATTTATTAATATTTAAAATTAAGCAAAAAAATAGCGAGGTTAAGCCCTCACTATTTTCTATTTCCAATGTTTACGGGATTTTGCTTTAGATCATAATATAGCTGTAGGTATTATTTTAGTTTTCATGAATGACCTTAACAAAGCCTGAGCTATTGACTTCCTAATCATACTGATAGAAGTGCCTTGTTAAAAGTCAATTGACGTAACTACTATAAGAGACCAGTGGGACTTTTTTGAAAAGGAATTTGTGATTGCCCAAAAGTTTTCCGAAAAACGATCATTTTAATTTTAAAGGACGATATTATTGTTTTTTGCTTATACCCACAAACAAACATTAAGTTTTGAATCGGGTAGAGAATTTATATGAGGGGATCTAATTAAATAAAAACTTTAATGTTGGATGGTCTTTGGGTTTTGGTCCTTCCAATAGCAAGTATCTATAATCTTAAAGTCACCGGGATAGGTAGCACTTTTATGCCATATTACTGTCTTAAATAGCAGATAATCATTACATAAATAGTTATTTTTAACAACAGTTTTCACGATATGGTCATAAATTCTATAGCTGAGGTTCTTAATATTCTCACTGCTTTTTTAAGTTTATTTTTCGCTTTCTATTTGCTCTCTTTAAATTCTAAGAACAGATCATCAAACGTCCTTATTTCAATCTTTTTAATTATTAGTGCCATAGATTCTTCAACAGTTTTAAGTGGTCAATTTATTAGTCCATATTATCCCGGATTTGCGTTACTTCTAAATACGTCACTCTTTTTGAGTCCGCCTATATTATATTTTTATATCTGTTCTGTGACCTATGAAGATTTTAAATTAAAACGGAAACATCTTTGGCATACTCTTCCCTTTATGGTTGCCATCCTCTTATTAATTCCAGGATTTTATTTGGCAGATTTTGATAAGAAAATAGAAATATTAAGAGCTAGTGACGGGTTAATTATCGAATTAAAGTTAATCTATCTTTTGCTTCATGTTCAGGCCACTGCATATATTATTGCATGCTACATTGTAATTCTGAGATCAAAAAAATTACTCCTGGAAAATTATTCAAATGGTAACATAAATTATTACAATTGGTTGATCACCCTTATAACATTAATTGCAATTGAAGTAGTGGTATCTACATTCAAAAATGTTTTTATGATAAATGATTTGGATGAACAATATGAATTGGCAATGACCATTACAGGACTATCGGCCCTGCTATTTATTTGCTGGCTTGTGATTAAGGCCCTGAAAACACCTGAACTTTACGGGAGGGTAGATTCAAAACAACTACTGGTCAAACAACTTATTGCAGGAAATCCTCGAAAAGCAACTTTGCCAGCGGCAGACGAAGAAAACAATGAGGCTTTACGCAGACTAAGAAGTCATATGAAAACAGAAGCGCCTTATCTGGAACCTTCGCTGAGTATATATGATCTTTCGAAACAATTAAATTTACCCACGAAAGAGCTTTCGGTTTTAATTAATCATAATCTTAATCAGCATTTTTTTGATTTTGTGAACGAATATCGCATCAAAAAAGCCATGGAAATATTGGCAGATGCCTCTAAAAGTGATCTTACTATACTTGAAATATTGTACGAAGTGGGATTTAATTCAAAATCTTCTTTTAATACAGCGTTTAAAAAATACACCAAACAAACCCCTACTCAATATCGAAAACATTATAGTACATAGGGTTTGAGACAAAAGTCGTACGTCTGAGGATTTAAAAGTCGAACTCATTAATTGGTTCGACTTTTTTTATTCGGTCGATTTTCTTGTAAATACATGGCACCTTTATACCATCAAAATCAAATGAAGAGCAACTTTATTAAATATCATGAAACCACAATCGCAAATTAAGCCCATCCCATTCTTAACTTCCTTAGTTATCTTTTTAGGCGCAGCAGTGCTATTCCTGATTAATGAACGCGTTATTATACCCTATCTCGATCAATTAGGAGCAAGCCAGCTGATGCTGTTTTTAACCTATATTTCGCCTTTTGGTTTGTTCTTTTGTGCAGCACTGTACGGCTATAGCACTGAAGGTAATCCATGGAACTGGAAGGCCCTAAAGGCTCGTTTTCGATACAAACCTATAAAAGGAAAAATGTGGTTATGGACGATTCTTTTCGTGGCAGTTGATGTAGCTTCATATGTTTTAGTCTATAAACTTGCCTTTCCTGTAATTAAAAAAATACATGATGTATTTCCTACACCTGAGGTTGTAACGAATTTCATGAATAATGGCGAAACATTTGCCGGCTTTAATGTTCATGGTAATTGGTGGCTACTGGGCCTTTTTCTTTTGTTATATTTCTTAAATGTGGTTGGTGAAGAAATTCTCTGGCGGGGCTATTTATGGCCACGTCAGGAATTGACTCATGGCAAATATACATGGATCGTGCATGGATTATTATGGACATCATTTCACTTGTTTGCACCATATAACGCAGTTATGGTTTTACCGGGCGCACTATTTATGTCCTATATAACGCAGAGATATCAAAATAACACCATATTCCTGATCTCTCATGCTACTCTTAATGGCATACCATTAATTATACTCATAATGAACATTATTGGATAAGTTCAATTTACCAAACTGAAGCCTGGAGAAACATCAAACCATGTTATCATACCATATTTAAAATTCAACTTTTATGTATGGGATTTTGACTGTATCAGGGACTTACGCTTAAAACCTAATTCGGTTAATTCATCCAAAGAAAAATTTTAAAAAAAGTTTAACTCAAAACCAAGTATCATGAAGCGTATTATTATTTTAACCTGTATTTTACTCATTAGTTTAACTGCATGTACTAAAGATACTATTACAGGTTCTGGAACACCAATTTCAGAATTTAGAAATGTTGCCAAATTCACCAAAATTAGTAGTGAAGGTGTTTTCGAAGTTACTATTACCCAAGGTGACCAACAATCCGTTGAGATTACTGCTGATGACAATATAATCCAACGGGTAAAAACCGAAGTGGTAGATAATGAGCTTAGACTGTATTTGGATGACCATAATTACAAGGATATAAGTTTAAAAGCCAATATTGTTTCTGAAAGAATCAATGGAATTAAAAATTCGGGAATTGGCAACTTTGTCATATCCAATGTTGATGAAGTCGGGAACTTTAATGTATACAATTCCGGAACCGGAAACATTAGTGTAACAGGGCGTGCTGAAAGTTTGACAGTTAAGAATGAGGGAGATGGAACGTTCAAAGGATTTCAATTCATAGTGTCAAATTGTAATGTAGAAATAGTTGGAAGTGGCGATTGTGAAGTTTACTCTACAACTACATTAAATGTAGATATTGAAGGTAGTGGGGATGTTTACTATAAAGGAGCACCAGCTATAGAGGCGAATATTTCAGGTTCGGGTAAAGTTATCAATGCAAACTAAAAAAATGCAGGTAGATTTTCAGGCTTTTCAAATAAAATTAGAGTTATTTGGTGATCGCGACTGGATTACCTGACGGTTTTCCTTTGCAGTTCCGTGTGAAAATAGAAAGGGCAACGGCTGGTGCAGTTGTTTTTTTATTTTAATGCTCTTACAAAAACCTGCGGCTTTTGACATTTCTTAAAACAAAAAATCCATTACTTGCGTAATGGACTTTCTGCTTTAAGTGATCGCGACAGGATTACCTGACGGTTTGCCTTTGCAGTCCCGTGTGAAAATAGAAAGGCCAACTGCTGGTGCAGTTGTTTTTTTATTTTAATGCTCTTACAAAAACCTGCGGCTTTTGACATTTCTTAAAACAAAAAATCCATTACTTGCGTAATGGACTTTCTGCTTTAAGTGATCGCGACAGGATTCGAACCTGTGACCGTCTGCTTAGAAGGCAGATGCTCTATCCAGCTGAGCTACGCGACCCTACAAAACACATAATTATTTTGCGGGGCAAATATACTAAGGTATTATGAAGTATGAAACTTTATTTAAGTAATATCTGTTGGTATATTTAACTAATTTTCAGTATAAAATAATTCAAGTTAACAAAGTCTCTTCAAGAAAAACAATAAACTCATCCTTTTCGTTTTCAGGTTTAAATAAGGTATTGTATACCATCTGAGCCCGGTCAAAACATTTCATTTTATATCGGATGCCGGCTTTATCCGCAACCTCCTGATAGTGCTTTTTGGCTTCATCAATATTACCAAGGTAAATATTTGCTTCGGCCATCGTAACAAACTTGGTTACGCTTGGATAAAAATAGTTGTGGGCCGCTTCATTGGCCTTTAATGCATATTCGCGCATTTCCTTTTTGTTCTTGTCTAATTTTGCATACATAAAGGCAATTTTAACCGCGTTGGTAAAAACCTGTTCCTCATCTTCTGTTTCAATAGCCAGTTTAAAGGCCTCCAGGTGAAATGCCAGGGCATCATCCCCGTCTTTCTGTACCTTGCTTATAAGGTACTTATTCCTATACAGATCCCCGAGGGCCTCCATTAAATCAGCATCACTTTTGGTTCTTTTATTACCTTTAAGTGTTTTTATGGCTTCATCAACCCTGCCAACAGCTTCCATGGACTTGACAAGTTTTAGGAAGTTTTCTTCATCCAGCTCATCCACCTTGGGTTCCAGTTCCCGGATAATGGCTTCATGATCTTCGGCATTTTTCGGAAAATAACTCAAAATAAGATTCTCAGACATCTGAGTTTTAAAATAAGGTGTCTGCACGCAGGGTTGGTCCTCGGATACCCAATATTCACCGGCCCTTTCCGGCACCACTTCAAAAATATATTCCACTACATCCATAATACTAATCGCAGGATCCGTAAATGGTCTTTTGTGTTTGCCAGATAATACTTCCAAAAGGGCTTCTGTAAAAAAGCTGTTTTTTTCTTCCGGAACTTCTGTAACCGGGCCATAGGATTCCTGATTGTCCTGGCAGGATGCCAAAACCCAGATACCCTGTTCATCGTTTAATTTTTGGGCCATCCCGTATAAACCACTTATGCCACTTTGGACCAGGCCTTCAGCATGGCAACAATCCAAAAACAAGACCAGTTTATTAGAAGGTAAAGCATTTATTTTATCCCTAAGGTCATCCGCATTTAATTTTTGTTCATCATGAGGATAGAGGTAATATTTATTTTTTTCAGCATCCCTTCCCCCATGTCCGGAATAATACAATAATATGGTGGAATCCTTATTCGTTTTTTCCCTGAGCTCGTCAAATTTAGCAAGGATGCCATCTTTGGTGGCTTCTTTTTCCGTAAGTACTATCACATTATCTTCGGGATATCCTACAAGGTCTTTGTTAATTAGGTTGTCACGTAACTTTTTGGCGTCATTGACGGTGTATTCAATCTTAGGCCCTCCAACACCGATGATCAGTGCGAAGTTATTTTGCTGGTTTTCCATATGTACTGTTTAGGACCTCATTTAGGCCGGTTTGATATTTTGTTTTTATATGCATGAGCTAGTAAAGTTATAGTTTTTTTCTCTAGTGCCAATAATTCATAATACGGTTAAATCCTTCCGTGCCCACATAAGGTTTAAATAATATATCATGCTGATATTCTGCCGGATTATATCTTTTTCCTGCCGCTACTGCTTTCAGGAGGTAGTCCATGACCTTTTCTTCGTTCTCTGCTATGGCATAATACCGGGCCAGGGCATAATCAATTTCCCCAAACTGGTAATCTGATCTCAAATCATCAAGCCGATCTAATAATGTTTCTGCTTTTTTAGGGTGTCCATTTTTATAACAGGCCATTGCCAGGTAAGCAGTAAAAGTAATTTGATCTTTACTTTCTTTCAAAATGTTTTCCAGGATGTCCTGTGCTTTTTGGTAATCTTTTTTATAAAAATAAGCTCTTGCCAAAAATTCGCGTTCCTGCTGGGAATTAAGGCCCTTGTTTTCTGCCATTGATGTGATAAGCCGGTCATAATAATCATGGGCTGCAGGAACATTCCCTACGCGCAAAAATTCATTTCCGGTTATTAGGCAACTTTTGTGATAGTTTTTTAAATCGGCAAAGAGTTTAATGTGGTCTATTAAAACATCTACACTATCCTTATTACCCTTTATGGCATATGCTCTGATGAGGACCTCTTTTAACCAATCATAGTCCTTCATCTTAATCCCGGAAAAGGGTAGGAGCAATTCTATGGTTTCCTGAACCCTTCCCAATTCCAAATTTGTCATTCCCTTTACGTAAAACCGGGTTTCAAGGTATTCGTTTTCCACATCAAGATCCTGATCTTTTAGTCCAAAAGCAGTGTAAATTGTATCTATATCCCTGGGCTTGTTTACATATTGCAATGCCAGCACCATGGCAGTTGAATTTAACTCTAAATTGAAGGGTTCCAGCTTGTACTCTTCTAGCCAATACTTATATGCATTTCTATTATCCCCGGCCATAAGGCTTTCATAACTCGATAATATATTCTTTTGCCTCATATTGGTGGGACTTCTGTCTTTGGACAAGATCTGTAGTAATGAATCTGCAATGGCAAATTCGTCTTGATTATAATAGTAGGAGATTCGGTCAACTTTGGGCTTAAAAAATGTGCTGTCTGCAGCTATCGCCTCATTTAAAAGTCTTAGATGTTCGGGGTCGAGATAATTTATCTCACATGCTTCAAGAAATAATTGGTAAGCCTTATACTTAGGCGGAATTTCTTCCAGTCCTATCTGTTTATCCTTACCTCTTGATGTAAAATATCCCAAAATTCGCTGATTCAATACTTCAATACAATCCAAAGGATTGTCGGTACCACACTCCACAGGGTTAAAAGAAACCAGGATGTTATTGTTCCCCCCATCCAAAATAGAGCATTGCATTAATAGACGCCCATTATTTAAATAATAGGTGCCATTAACTATCCGTGAAGGTTTTAGATACTCTTTTAAAATACTGTTTTCACCGGTAGGTATAACAGAAGCCTTCATTACCCTGGAATACTCCTGTACATGCTTGGGTGATATTACCTGTCCTATTTTATTTTGCGAAATCCCGTGCATGATCCAGTCTTCGGCCATTTTCCCAACCACATCCAAATTTTCTTTTGTGGTATTATTATCAAACTTTAAGACTGCAATTCTATTATTATTTTCAGAAGCCGTTGGCAGGGCCGCAAAGGTGTTCACGGTATTCTCATCAATAAAATTTGCCCTTACGATAAGGGAAGCAGAAAAAGCGGAAAGCAATGAAATTACAAACAGGGCCGTGAAGTACATTTTTTGAAAAGGGCTGTAAAAATGGATTCCCGGCAGATGTATTTTTCTTTTTTTGACTACTCCTTCGGCTGATTTTGATGTAGCTTGCTTTGAAGTGAATTTAAGCCCTTCCCTTCTGCTTAACTTTGATTCCAGGGGTTTTAACCTGAATTTCCAGATTAAATAAGTATATAAAGGAAAGCCAATAAGCAATAACAAAAGCAAATAGGTCATTGCTATTTTGGGCATCCCAAAGGGTTCCCAAACTACCGAGAAAACCTGAATCAGGACCCAGCTTGATACCACATAAATAGAAAGGTTCTTAAACACATCCTTTTCATGGCATTCGTTCAGGAATTCTTTGAATTTCATTTAATTACTTTTCTCGCAATAGGTTTCTTGATAAAGAGACAGAGTAATTTTTTAGGACTACTCATTTTTCTGAACTAAGATAGTAAGGCACCCTTAAGTATGAAACTTTATTTCAATAATATCTGGCCCTGTGATAATTAATTAGTTCCTTGTATTTTTTATCGGGACTCTATTTGGGGCTCTTAGGCTTTCTGGTTTTTTGTATTTTTAAATATTCCGGTAAGTAAAATTGAAACTTTATGCTTTAATGCCAATAAGTCATAATACGGTTAAAAGCTTCGCTGCCCACATAGGGTTTAAACAATATATCGTGTTGATAATCTTGCGGATCATACCTCTTACCGGCCGCTACGGCTTTAAGGAGGTAATCCATTGCTTTTTCTTCATCTCCCGTTATGGCATAATAACGTGCCAGGGAGTAGTCCACGTAACCAAACTGGTAGCCTGATCTCATATCATCCAGCTCATCCAATAAGCCTTCTGCTTTTTTAGATTGTCCAGTTTTGTAATAGGACATTGCCATGTATGTCCTAAATTTAAGTGGATCGTCGCTTTCAGGGGTTATTCTTTCTAATAAACTCAGAGCTTTTTGGTAATCTTCTTTATAAAAATAGGCCCTTGCCAAAAATTCGCGTTCCTGCTGTGTAGTATGATCCTTGTTTTCTGCCATTGATTTGATTAGCCGGTCATAATATTCATGGGCTGCAGCAACATTCCCGACACGTAAAAATTCGTTTCCGGTAAGCAGACAGCTTCTATGCCAGTACTTTAATTCACCAAAGAGTTTAATATGGTTCATTAAGTTATCTACGCTATCTTTATTCCCATTTTTAGCATAAGCCCTGATCAGGACGGATTTTAGTGCATCATAGCCTTTCATTTTAACCTCAGTAAAAGGTAGCAACAATGCTATGGATTCCTTTATCATTCCCAATTCTATATTTGCCATTCCCTTTATATAAAATCGGGATTCCACATATTCATTATCCAGGTCCAGATCTTTGTCTTTTAAACCATAGGCATTATATATGGTATCTATTTCCTGGGGCCTGTTAACAAATTGCAAAGCCAGTACCATAGCCGACGCACTAAGTTCCAAATTAAAGGGTTCCAGCTTGTACTCTTCCATCCAATACTTATAAGCATTTCTATTATCCCCGGCCAAAAGACTTTCATAGCTGGATAGTAAGTTTTTTTGTCTCGTATTCGCATAGCCCCTGTCATTGTATAATACATGTAATAACGAATCTGCAATGGCAAATTTATTTTGATTATAGTATGCAGATATGCGGTCTGCTTTGGGTTTAAAAAATGCACTGTCTGCCTCGATGGCCTCGTTTAAAAGACGTATATGCTCGGGTTCATAGTATGATATTTCATTCGCCTCAAGAAATAGTTGATAGGCCCTGTACTTGGGTGGGGTTTCTTCCAGTCCTACCTGCTTATCCTTTCCCCTGGAAATAAAATATCCTAAAATTCGCTGTTTTAATTCTTCAATGCAGTCAAGGGGATTATCTACACCGCACTGCACCGGATCAAAAGAAACGAGGACGGTATTAAACGTTCCATCCAAAATAGAGCACTGCATTAAAAGCTGGTCATTGTTTAAATAATAAGTGCCATTTATTATTTGGGAAGGTTTTAAATATTCTTTTAAAACACTGTTATCACCGGTTGGCATAATGGAAGCCTTCATTACCTTGGAATACTCCTGTACATTCTTGGGTGATATTACCTGTCCTATTTTATTTTGCGAAATCCCGTGCATGATCCAGTCCTCGGCCATTTTTCCAACCACATCCAAATTATCTTTGGTGGTATTGTTCTCAAATTTCAGGACAGCGATTCTATTATTTTTATTATTTTCAGAGGCCTCAAACTGAGAAGTGAAAGCATCCGTTGTATTCTCATCAATAAAATTTGCCCTTACAATAAGGGAAGCTGAAAAAGTGGAAAGTAATGAAATTATAAAGAGGGCCGTAAAGTACATTTTTTGAAATGGACTGTAAAAATGTATGCCCGGCAGATGTATTTTTCTTTTTTTGACTACCCCTTCTGCTGATTTTGATGTAGCTTGCTTTGCAGTGAACTTAAGTCCTTCCCTTCTGCTTAATTTAGATTCAAGAGGCTTTAACCTGAATTTCCAGATTAAATACGTATACAAAGGGAAACCAATAAGCAATAATAAAAGCAAATAGGTCATTGCTATTTTTGGCATCCCAAAGGGTTCCCAAACCACAGAAAACACCTGAATGAGGACCCAGCTGGAGACAATATAAATAGAAAGGTTCTTAAATACATCCTTTTCGTGGCATTCACTCAGGAATTCTTTGAATTTCATATAATAATTTTCCTCGCAATAGATTTCTTAATAAAGAGACAAAGTAATTTTTAGGATTACTCATTTTTTTTGACTAATATAGTAATAAATTAACTCTAAAAAATACAGTCATGGCAACTTCAAAAGCAAAAGCGTCTTCGAAATCAGCGCCCAAGAGCCCTAAAAAAACTGCATCATCTAAAGGACCTGGTAAGGGTGGGCAAAAATTTGCTTCATCGAAAGGAGTAGGTAAAAATACCTAATACATAATTGAAGTAGGATATTTGGGTTTTATAATTAATTAATTAATTATGAAATGCTGATAGCGATTAAAAAATACTAAAAAGCCGGGCAATTTTTGTCCGGCTTTTTTCTTTGGTTTCCAGACGTTGGCATTATTTGTCATGGAAATGAATAAAGCCTGCTAACCATTTGATTAGGAAAGCAGATAAAACACTTTTTTATAATACACCAATTCTCATTATATCATAAATATCCGCTAAAAGACATTTATCACCTCACCTTTCTTATTTAAAGGACAGGAACAATAATCAGTCATAGAAATATTCAGATTTGGGTATTTTGATTCAGAAATAAAGTATTTTTATTGTGAAAATAGAACCCTTCTGGTTTGCAGATATTCCTTCAGGTATTTTTGATCTCTGGCAGGATTTAATTGTGCTTGAATCTTAGGATATTTCTAATTTTATTGAAGAAAATGCAGGATAAAATTATTAAGTACCGCTCTTTTATCGTTTTAATTTCCGTAATTATTACACTCCTCTCATTGCTTTTAATTCCCCGGCTTCAGGTAAATGCAAATGTGGATGATTATGTTCCCGATACTATAAAAAACAAAGTTTACCTAAAGGAACTCGACAGTATTTTTGGAGGCAGTGAAATGATTCTTATAATGCTGCATTCTGAAGATGTGGTAAATACAGCAACTCTTAGGAGACTTGAATCACTTGCCTCGGATTTAAACGGACTTGAAGGTTTAGACCGTGTAATCTCGCCTTTTAGTGCACAGGAAATTTCAATTGATGACGGATTAATGACAATGGCCCCTTTCTTTGAGGCCATGCCTCAAAATAAGGCCGATTTTGAATCCTTGAAAAAAAGAATTGCGGCTAATAGTATGACCAACAGATTTTTTTCTGAAGATTTCAGCCTTGTTTCCTTGGTGCTTATAAAAAACACCAAAACACCCGATGTAATTATAGATGATATTAAGGAAATTGTTTCAAATCATCCGGGATCAGAGGAAGTGCTTTTGGGGGGATTACCCTTTATCCGTTATTCAATTTCGGGGAATATACTTTCTGATTTAATAGTACTCCTTCCTATTGCCATGTTTCTCATGGTATTTATGTTATATTTTTCCTTCCGGGAATGGAAAGGGGTTTTTATGCCCTTTATAATTGTTCTTATGAGTATCATCCTCTCTTTTGGATTGATGGCATTTTTGGGATGGAAGATTTCGCTTTTCAGTATATTAATGCCTATTATGATCATCGCTATAGCCAATGATTATGGGATTCACCTGATAGCACATTACCAGGAATTGGCGAGAAGTAAGGAAATGCTTTCAATGAAGCAAATTTGCAAGCAAATTTACATCGATCTTAAAAAACCAATATTTATAACCGGGATTACAACGATCGGGGGGATACTTGGGTTACTAAGCCATACTATGATGCCTGCAGCTGAATTGGGGATACTTACGGCCATTGGTATCGGGTTTGCCCTGGTTTTGAGTCTTTGGTTTTTACCTGCGATGCTTTCCTTTTTTAAATTAAAGGATAAGAATCAAAAAAAGACAACAAAAAAAGTTGCTGTTCTTGATCGATGGCTAAATAGTATGGGGAAATGGGTAACCCTGCATCCAAAAAGGATTATTACAATTTCGCTACTAATAACTGCCATTGGTGTGGCCGGGGTATTTTTCCTTAAAGTGGATACCAATGTTGAAAGTTATTTTTCTCCCAGGTCAGAAGTAGGTCGTTCAACCAAAATGATAAATGAAAAATTTGGTGGCTCTCAGTTTATCTCCGTACTTTTTTCGGGTGATGTGCTCTCCACGGAAGTGATGAAACGCATGGAAGTCTACGAAAGGGAAATACTAAAAGATCCTGCCGTGGGCCTGGTAAGTTCGCCGGTTTCTTTGGTAAAAGAACTGAGCAAAGGTTTTTACAGTCCGGAGGAAGAGGGTTACAATGAAATTCCTGCCACCTCAGATGAGATATATCAGTTAATTGAGGTTTTTTCACTGGGGGGGAATGAAGATGACCTTTCACAATTCCTCGATTATAACTATGAAAATGCAAGAATATTAATAAGCCTTAAAGACGGCAGCAATAGCGCTAATAAAAGAGTACTCCAAAAACTTAATACGCTTACAAGGGATGATCCCAATGTTCAGTTTTCCGCAGGTGCAGGACTTACGGAAATTGAACTGGCAGATATGGTGGTAAGGGGTCAAATTATGTCCTTAATTTTTGCGATGGCTGTTGTTTTTATCATTTTGAGTTTTGTTTTTCGTTCTCCCAAAGCTGGATTGCTTTCCGGCTTACCACTTAGTATTGCAATAGTGGTGCTATTTGGGTTGATGGGAATATTTGGAATAGCAGTAGATATTGCAACCGCCTTATTATCTTCAATAATGATTGGGGTAGGAGTGGACTACACGATTCACTTCCTATGGCGCTTTAAATCAGAACGAACTAAGGGGAATGATCACAAGGAGGCTGTTCGTATTACGCTCAACACATCCGGCAGGGGAATTATCATAAATGCACTTTCTGTTATAGTGGGCTTCATGCCACTAATATTATCCAATTTCACGCCATTAAAGTTTTTTGGAGCCTTGATTGTCATTTCCATAACTACATGCCTGATAAGTTCACTGTTTTTAGTTCCTGCCATCGTAATTTTAACAAAACCCAGGTTTCTGGAATAATAATTGAATTACATTCTAAGTATCATGATTAGTAAATAATGCCCTCCTTAGAATGTTTGGATTATACCCCTATTCCCCTATTATGGTTTGCCTGTTTTTTTAATTGAGAGTATCTTTACCGAATAATTAAAAAGTTATATTATAGCAGCATACTGAAACAGGGTGAACTTCTTTCCCATACGATATTGGGATGCGGAAAGATTTTCCTTTGAAAAATGTAGTAATATTACGCTCTATGTCCATGCTTAAAATAGTTCTATGGATCTTCCTAATTACAATCCCGGTTATGGGACAGGAGAATGCTGCCCAAATTTTTGGAAAAGCTGCAGATCAGTTGTTGACTGAAAACCTGGAACTGTCCCTTGAGATAAAAGAGATAATGAGTAATGGCAAGTCGAAGGAAAAGGAATACGATGTGCTTATATCGAAATTAGACGGGGTAGAAAGGACCAAAACGGTAGTCCAACAACCCGACAAGTTAAAAGGTATTACCATTGTTATTACTGATTATCCTGAAGATATAGGATTAATTGAAATATTTACACCTGCTAATGGAAAAATCAGAAAGATGCAGGCAACTTCCAAAAATATGGAGCTGGTTAATTCGGGAGTATCTATTTCCAACTATACCTCCAAAGATCGCTCGCAATTGAGTTTCGCTTTTAAGGGAACCGAAGTATTTGAAGGTAAATCCTGTTTCAAATTACAGGTAAATGATATTTTGGATCCTGAAAATGGTATGACAGAATATCTTATCGAAAAAAACACCTATCGCATTTTGAAAATAACAGCTTTTGATCAGGACGGGACAGAAAAAAGTATTACCACCTATTCCAATTTTAGGCCAATTGAGCAGCTCAAAGGAAAAATTCAACCTATGTTTATGGTTAATAAGGACCTTAAAAAATCTAAACACAGCGAAATTAAAATATTAAAAATTAATGCCCGGCCCGATTTAAAGGAAGAAAATTTTAATATTGAAACTGTTATCAATTAATCAGAAATTATCCATTAACAAGCTAAACAACGTATCATGTCCATAAAGAAATCTATTTTAAAGCCGAATGAGATGACCGCGCTTCTGAAGCTGAAATTTGGAGGTAAGAATATCATGGATCAGCGTGGGAATGGCAGGATAAAAAATGACAGCAACCTGACCTATTGTTATAACACACTGGATAAGGTATCGAGATCATTTGCTGCGGTGATTCGACAATTACCTGAAGAGATAGGTGATGTGGTTTGCCTGTTTTATCTGATATTAAGGGCGCTTGATTCCATAGAAGATGACATGGATTTATCGCCGGAATTAAAGATAAAACTGCTACGTGAGTTTCATACAAAAAATTACCGTCAGGGCTGGAAAATTTCTAATGTAGGTGATAAGGAAGAATATCGCGATTTGCTGGCAAATTATGATAAGGTAGTAGCAACGTTTTTGGTGCTTGAGGTAAAATATCAGGAAATCATAACAGATATCTGCCAAAAAATGGGTGCAGGGATGGCAGATTTTGTGGAGTCCGAAGTATCCTCTTTAAAAGATTACAATCTTTATTGCCACTACGTTGCAGGTCTGGTTGGAATAGGTTTGTCAAAACTTTTTGCAGCTTCCGAAATAGAGGAGATGGAATTGGAATCTCAGGAAAAAATTTCGAACTCGATGGGCCTCTTTTTACAGAAAACCAACATTGTCAGAGATTATAAGGAAGACATGGATGAAAAGAGAATCTTTTGGCCGGAAGAGATATGGGCCCAATATAGCACAAAGATTGAAGATTTTTCATTAAATCCGGGTAAATTGGAATCCATCTCCTGTCTTAATCATATGGTGAATGATGCACTTTCTCATGCCACAGACTGCCTTGATTACCTAAAAATATTAAGAAATGAACGTGTATTCAGGTTCTGTGCAATACCACAGGTAATGGCCATAGCAACACTGGCAGAAGTTTATAACAATCAGAAGGTCTTTACAGAAAATGTCAAAATCAGAAAAGGACTCGCGGCAAAACTTATTTTAAGTGCAGGTTCTGTTCAGGAGGTGGTAAAGATTTACCAGGAGATGGCCTCCGTAATTGCTAAAAAAATACAGCACGGAACTCCGAATGCTAAAGAGACATCGGAATTAGTACATAAAATTAATGCTTATTGTAAGCTGGCATTGACCGATGCCCATAAGACTCATGAAATTGCCTAAGATCTTTCTGCTAATTTCGACTTTAAAAAGACGAAATGGTTAAAATCGGATTTTATGAACTTAAAAAAAAAATAAACTTCTGCATACATTTAATGGTTCATATTCTTTAACATAGCAAATAAAAAATATACTTTTGGCAGCAGTTAAGAAATACTGGGATTGCCATAATGCAGTTCTCAGGTAAAAAAGCAAAAATTAAAACTCACACTTTATGAAAACATTTAAAATTTATGCAATTGCTTTGGTCTTTTGTACATTTTTAACCTATCCTATTTTTGGGCAGGATGTGGATAGTACCATAGAACCAAGGGAAAAATTAAGCCTTGTAACCATGCAGGGAACAGTTACGGATATTGTTAAAGAAACCCGCGAAGTAACACTAAAAGGACCTGATGGCGAACTGGTTACAGTTACTGCGGGCCCGGAGGTTGAAAGGTTTAATGAAATTGCTGTTGGGGATATCATCAATTTTGACTATTACACCTATTTAAAAGCTGAGTTTAGAGCACCTACTGCTGAAGAATTGGCAGAGCCACTTGTTGTTATGGAAGGGGAAGGTAAAGCTCCGGAAGGGGAAGCTCCGGCAGGGGCAATTGGAGCAATGGTTAAAGCTGTTGTAACTATTGAAATACTTAACAGACCACAGATGTTAGCTACAGTAGAAGGCCCCAATGGAAACTATTTAACCATTCCCATGAAGGATGCTGCATTTATGGAAAAGCTGCACATTGGACAGGTAGTGATCTTGACTTATGCCGAGGCTGTAGCAATTTCCCTTTCTAAAGTGGAAGCGGAATAATAAGCTTTAATTTATTTAGTTTTAAAAATGAGAGTCTAAAGGACTCTCATTTTTTGTTTTAAGCAATCATTTAACTATTGCTTATTTTGATATTAATAATTTAATATTTCCTCATTTATTAATAATCATTAGTTTACCTATTAAATAAATCCTGAAGGCAAAACCTGAACCCTTCTGGCAGGGGGCAGTTCTTCATCCAATTCCGATAAAATAACAATCACTTTACCAACGCTCTGGAAGGTGGTTTACAAATAGGCTATGCTTCCAATAAGTTAGGTTTTTTTGCTAACCTTTTAGTGTTCCACTATTTGTAACATCAATCCATGACAAGTCTGCCAAAAAATCCGGCATTTACACGCAGCAATAAAATGATTTTATTAATTTTCAACTCAAATTTTGCGGAAGTACTACAAAACAAATCATTTATGAAATTTGCTTCACTCACCTTCCTGATATTTCTTCTTAGTTTTATTTCAACTCAGGCTCAGGAAATGGAGCAGGAAAAGGAGATAAAACACAAGATTGCCCTATTCTTTGGGTTTGCACATGTTCCTAAGGCTATTGAGAATGGGGAGTCTATAAAACCTGAAAATTTGCCTACCATTGGGTTAGATTATTTCTATGAGTTAAACCAAAAATGGGAATTGGGCGTAGTTCTGGATTTTGAGTTAGGTAAATATGCGGTCGATTTTGGAGGTGAAAATATTCCCCGGGAATTTGCCCTGGTTACCGGTGTGGTAGCCAATTATTCCTTGTGGAGAGGTTGGAGTATCTATGCAGGTCCGGGAGTAGAATTTGAAAGAAATAAGAACCTTTTTATATTAAAGACAGGCACCGAGTATGAATTTGAGCTGGGAAAAAATTGGGGCTTACATCCTGCATTTTCTTATGATTTTAAGAAAGAATATGGATCATATTTTTTTGGGGTTGGTGTTAGTAAAGGTTTTTAGGGTTACCCAAAAAATATTCTTGTATATAATCCCAATACATCTTCATTTACTTGTAAAGCGGAGTATAGATTTAAAAAAGCACCATTGGCAACTAATTTTCCTATGATGCTTATAATGAGACAAATATTCGAGTAGTTTTTCTACATATTCTGTAAATTATGAGATTTCCTTCAATTTTAACAACGCCTCCGATTTAGAGTTCACATCCAGTTTTAGATAGATATTCTGAATATGAAAATTTACCGTACTTGGGGTGACAAAAAGCTTGTCGGCAATAAGCTTATAAGTGGCTCCCTGACACAGATAATCAATTATTTCGTTTTCCCGTTCAGAGAAAGTGTTATATGATTTTCTGTGAAACATAGAGATCACTGCTTTGACTATGTCATTGCTCATGGTGGCACCTTCATATTTAATAGAATTTAAGGCATTGTACAGTCGCTTTTTGGTTACGGGTTTAGTAAGGTAGCCATTGGCCCGATTTTTAAAGGCCTTTTTAATAAGCTCAAAATCATTCTGGTTGCTAATCATAATAATTTTTACTTCGGGATCCTTTTTTCTGAAGAGGCGTATTCCTTCTATGCCACACATTTCCGGCATGGAAACTTCAGAAACAATTATATCGGGTAATACATTATCAAAATCTTTTAAGGCGTCTTCTACGGAAATATAAACACCTTTAAGGGAATAATCCTGGTAAGTTTCAAAATAGTACTTATAAGCCGCATGAAACAAACGGTCATTATCTATGACAATTATTTTAAGGATATTTGATTTCATATCTATTAGTATTTTGGGGTTAAAAAATAATAAAGAAATAAGAAATTAAAAGTTTGAAAATGAGCAAGTTAATAGGTTTATGTCATTGCTCAAAAAGCAATTTCTTAAACCATAGCACATTGCGATGCACACCAGATATGGATACTAGTCATCTATCTCTTACCGTGAAGTAAAATGTGATGTTAAAACAAAAACACAGGTATTAACTGCATTCGTTTTATGGGTACCATGAAATAGAAATACATCATTGGTAATTAACTTATAAGGACTGATAATACCAGATACAAATAAGTTGAAAATCCAACTAAAACTGTATTAACTATGGTTTAGAAAGGAGCTTCCTTTAAGAAGGTTACTGGATGAGCTCTCGTTTTTGGCCTGGCATTCGGGCCGGTTTTGGGGTAATTTTGAGTCTGCATATTATGGGGTTTTGGGGGTTGTGCGATCGTAATTTTGTCACTTTTATATTTTAAATATATATAAAAAATACAAAGACGACCACAGAACGTAAGTATTTTCGTTCAAATGCAGACCATCTGGTCGGTAATCTTGTCAATTTCTCCCATCGTTATTGCTTTTAAAAACTCCCGGAAGTATTGTATTTATGCCAAAAACAGCTATACTAGTAGTAAACTGAACCAGGCATTATGGCTAAAATCGAATACTTTGAAATTATTATTCCAGATAGAAGCAAGCCTAATCGCTAATGACTCCTCATTAATTACACTTTTTAATATTCCATAAGCAGGACACACAATTATTTATGGATATCTATTTAAAAGTATAACAGACAACTATTTTATTGTTCCTATTATCTTTGGAAAACCTCTAGTCCTCATACATCAGGTCTGCAGTTGCCGGGGGATTGTCAACCTGCATAATCCACTTTTCATCATTATATCTTCCATTTAAATCAGAAACATAAGCGATCTCGGCTTCTTCTTTTGCTTTAAAATCAGCCAAATAAACATAATACAAACCATTTTTCTTATTGTAAAATTGTTTCGCATTCAACCCCTGTTCATTCAGCTGATTCATAAAAGCATTTAAATATTTTTTGTGTTTGTAAACATTGGCAATCACATAATAGCCGGATTGTACTCCAATATCAGTTAGATTTTGAATTTTTATGGGAAGTTTAATATACTCCTTGCGTTCCGTATCCGATATACTATTTGATGTTTGGATATCTACACTGTTGATTGTTTTAAATTCTGAATTTTCTGTTGTCTGGGCTTCACTGTCGTTTGATACCATAACAGTATTTTCCGGTAGGCTAAAATCCTGTAAATTGGATTTAATGCTATTTTCAACATCACTTCGCAAAATTCTAACGATCATCTCAAACTTCTGTTCGAATTGGGCATTGCGCGCATTCTCTATGGAGTCCTGCCTTAGTATTAGTTCGTCCAAAATTAGTCGGTTCTGGTACGCAAGGGAATTGTAATCTTCCTCCTGTGGTGAATAGGCCACAAGCGTAGTTTTAGGTGTATTTGTTACATTTTTATTTTTACCGGCAGAGGTCTTGTTATTGGCATCAGTCGATTTATTTTGTTCACTGGTTAATTTAGCGATTTGTGCTTCATACTTCTGTGTAAGCTCCTCAATCTGTTTATTTTTGTCTTTGTTTTGTTCAGCAGATAATTGTGCCAGTTGGTCTTCGTAATTCTTGACAATTTCATCAATCCTGTTTTCTTCAGATTTCACTACATAGCCACCAATAGCAGAAGGTTGATTTTTAAAAGTATACGCCAGAGATAATTCGTGATTCCAGCCAAATGCGGCATCAGGATTCATCAAGTTCTTTTCTACTAAGTAACCAAGAGATAATTTTTTACTCAGATTAAACCCTAGACCCAAAGACATTCCATATCTTTCATCTACTGTACTTTGTAGCCATCCATATCTGGGTAAATCAAGTAATACCGAACCTACATAGGCCAGACTTCCGTCCTGGTTCTGACTTAATTGAATAAGCGGCATTATTCTGCCGTTTGCAAATAAACCGGCTTTGGTCATAAATGCATGTGTATATTGTAGAGAGGCTTTAACCGTCTGGGCATTAAAACTTGTTAAAAATTCATTAGAGGTCTGGCTGTATTTGATCAGGTTTTCCGCGTAGATTCCGACATCAAAACTGCCGTAGGAGAAAGTCATTCCTGGTTGAATGGCAATCTTATTTTCCAGCTTTGCTTCCAGAATTTCAGGATCATTTGCCGTAGCAACCACACGATTTTTATCCAGCCCCACACTGAAATACGTAACGTTGGTCCCAAATGTTAGTTTGCTTTTGGATCCTAATTGTACTGAAGTAGCATAATTCGCGTTAAATCCGAACTCCTGGATAACACCTACACGCTGACTGTAAACACCAATACCTAAGGCGGTATTTTCATTAAATTTGTTGCTAAAACCCAGGAAATAGTTTTGATTGTTATCCTCAAAAGTAGCGTACTGGTTTCTATGCAAAATGTTCAGATATGACTTGTTTTCCCTAACTAATGAAAAAGTAGGGTTAATTAAGAACCTGTTAAAGAATAACTGATTGTGGTAAGCCGTATTTGTGCTTAGATCAGAGATTGCTTCCTGACTGTAAGCTGCTTGATTAAACAGGATAAGGCAAAACACTTTAAGTACGAGTACATTCCTAATTATAGTGGTGTTACAGTTCATCTGATTGTAAATTAAATTTTATTCTGATTGCTTGGTATCCGACGTAATCCGTTTGGACCGGTATTTTTCGGATAAGTCATTCGAAAAATTTCTGCTTAACCAACTGTTTTCTATTCTGAACAGTTTTTGCCCGAAATTATCGATTAGTGTTACCAAATTAAGTAAAGGCAAGAGCTTATTTAGGGTATACAGCCCGAAGAAAAAAGCTATAACAACGATACTTAACTGGTTTGAGTTCTATCTCTGCTATATCATTATTCATCGTCGTCATAAACAGAGGATGCAAAATTCACCTTCACATCATTGCTGAAAACTTCTGCAAAGTTATATCCGTCATTTTCTTCCCGTCTGTCTTTTTCGGGATTCGAATAGGAGAAGGCTACCTGCCGTATGGAATTTTCATTATTCCCGCGATTAGACATCACGTAGCCCATTCCATTTCCTGTCAGGGAAATTGCAAAATCGTCTTCATTGCTGTTAATCGGGCTACCCAGGTTGACAGACCAGCCTACTTTTTTATTAAAGACCTGTACCATAAATACATCGAGCCCGCCATAACCTTCATGACCTTCGGATGCATAAAATAAGGTAGTGCCTCCGGCAAGATTCGGATATAAGTCGTTCTTTTTGGTATTTACCTTTTCACCAAGGTTTTTTGCAACACCAAGAGTTCCATCCTTATTTATGGAAGAAACGTAGATATCGTATTTTCCAAACGTACCGGGCATGTTTGAGGCAAAAAATAAACGTTTGCCATCATGGGTAACTGTAGGATGCATGCTGGAATAATATTTTGGGCACAAGGCCATTTCTTTAATATTCTTCCATTGACCATTTAACTTTTCTGCCCTGTATATTTTATGAACCAATTGTTTTTTGGATAATACACCGTATTTGGGTTTTATATAGCTGGCCTTACTAAAATAAGCGATATTTCCATCTGCGGTAACCGTTATCGGGGTTTTATAGGCGTTTTCATAGTTAAAGGTTTTATCGTTTAATACCACCAAATCATTTTCCGACTCCAGGACCTGCTGCGCCAGATCCTCAATGGATTCATTGGCTAAAGGCCGATTTAAAGCGTATTCCGGAGAATTTTTATGTATACGGTAGTCGGCCTGGACCTGAGCCAACCAGTCTTTGTTATCATTGGTACCGGCTATATTTGATTCAGAAGCCATTTTTAGTGCATAGTGATAGCGTTCAGAGTAACTGTTACTTAGGATACCATCTTCATTTAGGGCAATCAGCTTTTTATACCAAAATACGGCTGTCTCGTATTTTTGACTTAAAAAGTTGGCATTCCCTAAATCTTCGTAAATTTCTCTATCGGTATATCCTAGGTTTAACAACTCCTGATAGTTGCTGGCTCTTTTATTAGCTTCGTAGATATCCGAATATATCGCTTTGGAATTTTCAGGATGCTGTGCATATAATGTACAGCTCAAAAATGTTACAATAAATCCAAAGGCTACTTTGTAGGTTAAAGCATTCTTCATAGGTCAAGATATTGGGTTATTAATGATCCAAAGATCACAAATTGATTTGGACAAAGACCTAGCAAAAATTCATAGGTTTTCGATAAATTGAGTTAATTATCGGTTGTATGACCTAATCGAAGGAACTGTTTTTCTTCTTGGGGGTTTTCGTTAAGTCCTGTATTTATGGAGCTTTTGAGATTTTAAGGTAAAAGTAACTTTTGTGCTCCTTTTTGGGAAAAATATTTCTGAAAGTCTGTTATTTTATGAAGAATAAATAGAAAAAACATTTTTTAAATATCAATTTTGGACTTTTTATTAGGCAGCTGATATATGATTTAGCTAATCTTTTAATTGGAAAAATTTTAATCCAGGGTTGTCTACAAGTCCTTCCTAAATTGCTTTTACCGCCAGGATAAAAACCGGGAAATAATTAAACTTGCCTATCTTTAATCATATACTTCTCATGTGGATAACTTCATTTACAAGATATTATTGTCAACCTCGGTTTACTTAAAAGTCATTTATCACTGCTCATCAACTTATAGCTTACATCGGGCCGGTACTAATTTTAAAACGAATACATGATACATTATTGGATTACAATTATGAAAATTTTGGTGAGGCGAAATTTCCAAAGCGCTGTGGGACCGGGGGAAATCCTTAAGCGTAGATTTAAAGTCAGACTGCTCGATTGCGATGGGCTTCGGGTAATGACGGCATGGAAATATCCTGCATATATGGATTTTATGAGATGGGAGCTTATTGCCAGATCAAAATTGTACCAGGCAATTATTAAGAGAGGGCTTGCACCAACACTGGGTTCTCAAAAGATTATTTATAGGAAACCTTTAAAGCTATGGACAAAGTTTGATGTTGTTCTGACCACTGCCGGATGGGATGATAAATGGATATATCATATTCACAATTTTGAACAGAAGGGGGAACTCAAAGCAATTGGTATCACCAGGGCGCTAATCTGGAAGAGGGATGTGCCAAGTATCCTTTCAGAGATTATGCAGGAAGTTGGCGTATCAAAAAAGAAAGAACCTCCTTTATGGATACTAGAATTGTTCGAAAAAGACAAGGAAATTATTGCGGATAATCAACCAGGCATCCTATGAGGAGGCGTCTGATTTTTAGTATGTGTCTCCAGATGATGCTGCAGTAATCCCTTTAAACTCTCCAGATATTCCTTTAATACAACACTATCAATATTAGGATGATTATGAATGGGAATTGTCATTGGGTTTTCATCCAAAAACTGGTAAAGCTCCGGGTATTTGGTCTCTATGGTAGTGGTAAGATCTGTAATATCCGCTAATACGGTTTTCATAGTATTCATAAACCCGGGTCCTGTTAATTTTCAATTCCCTATAAATCTAATTCATTTCCCAATCAAAGGATATGATCTGTATCAGTTTAAATTGGGCATATGGGAATGACCATAATCATTGCGTGATTTGTGGGCATTCCATTACTTTGAATCACTGATTTAATTTATACGCAGATAAGCAAGAATCTTATTGAATAGAAGAATTATGTTGTTAAATGACACACATAAAATGATCGAAATTCCCATTAAAAATATCGTTTTAAACGGAAATCTTTCGGTGCCTGATAATGCCCGGGCTTTGGTGGTTTTCTCACACGGAAGTGGCAGCAGCAGGTTGAGCCCCAGAAATAACTATGTAGCAAATGTGTTACAGCAGCAAGGTTTGGCTACGCTGCTGTTCGACCTGTTAACCGAAAAGGAAGATCGGATCTACAAAACACGTTTTAATATTGAGCTGTTGACTCAGAGATTAATCGCCGTAACACAATGGATAAAAGAACAAGAGGAGACCGAAGGACTGCCATTGGGCTATTTTGGCGCCAGTACAGGGGCTGCTTCTGCATTAGCTGCGGCCGCATTCTTTGGGGATCAAATTGGCGCTGTGGTTTCCAGGGGAGGCAGACCGGATATGGTCCTTTCTGAATTGTATAAGGTAACTGCACCTACATTACTGATTGTAGGTGAATGGGACCATGTTGTAATAGGGCTAAATCAAAAAGCATATGATAAATTAAGATGTGAACGGAAACTTGAAATTATTCCCAAAGCGACTCATCTTTTCGCAGAAGAGGGTAAATTAGAAGAAGTAGCGGCCTTATCCGCAAAATGGTTTTCAAAACATCTATAAATGAAATCTACTAAAAATGTTCACGGATAGAATTGATGCAGGGATTCAGTTGGCTGACAAATTACTGCCATTTAAGGATAAAGAAGTAGTGATTCTGGCTATACCCCGGGGAGGACTGCCTCTGGGGTCCATTGTAGCAAAAACGCTTCAGGCCCCTTTGGATGTAGCACTTTCCAAAAAAATAGGACATCCCTATAACAGGGAATATGCCATTGGAGCAGTTAGCATGGATCAAATAGTTCTAAATGATGTGACCGGAGTCCATGAGCGCTATATAGAAGAAGAAACAACGCGTATAAGGGAAATATTAAAGAATAGACATCAGCAATACTATAAAAACAGGAAGCCGCAGGATTTAAAAGATAAGATTGTAATTATTATAGATGATGGTATTGCTACGGGCAACACTATTCGTGTAACCGCCCAAATGGTGAAAGAGCAAAAACCGAAAAAGGTAGTGGTTGCCATTCCTGTAGCCCCCAAATCGGCCATTAAAAGCCTGGAGGACTCTGCATATATTGACCAGGTGATCTGTTTACAGACTCCATATGATTTTATGGCAGTGGGGCAGTTTTACGAATTTTTTGGCCAGGTCTCAGACGAAGAAGCAATAAGGTTGTTACAGGATAGCTTTGAGTACAAACGGGGCTAACCTTTTAGTACAATTAATGGCCTGAGTTTTGCAACTTGTTTGACCATTTCCGGGGTGGTCACAATTGCACCACTTTATTCCTTAAAAGTTTTTGCAGTGAACTACCGCTAACGCTAACTTCTGTTTCAACGTCAGCGGTATGATTCACCAAATAGTTCATTTCTTTATTGCTTTTACCGTTACAAAGGAACCTTCTCCATATCCTGCTTTGGGCACCTGCACATCCCTGATATCTTCCATGTTACCAAAAATGGTCTGATTGTAAACCAAATCCTTGAATCCGGCACTTTTAAGTAATTTGGTCAAACGGTCAACTGTATAAAACCTGGCATTTCCGTAGAAATTACTATTGCCTTTTTTGGCCATATATTGTTTGGCCACACTGCGTTCCTCGTCCAAAAAACCAATAATAATAGCTCCATTGGGCTTAAGTACTCTATGTGCTTCCTTGATAGCTCTTTTTACATCGGAAAGAAAACAGACCGTGACAAAGAGAACAAAATCGAACTGTAATGCAGCATAGGGTAAATGTTCGGCAGTACCTTCCATAATTTCAATTCCTCTTTTTATGGCTTTTGCTGCCATTTCCCTGGAAGGTTCTATACCTTCCTTTATGCCCAGAGGTATTGAAAACCTCCCGGTACCCAGTCCAACTTCTATTCCGGAAATGTTTTGAGGAAGCTCCAGTAATTGCTCCTGCAGGGCCAAAACTTCTGATTGATAGACCTCTGGATGATCATCGTACCATTTTTCATACTGAGACACATGAGTGTCAAATGTTGCTGTAGTTGCCATATCTTCTATTTTTACCTCAATATGACAAGAATAAGGGAAATGCTAAATGACCTAAATCAGTCAGGTGGATTTTAACATACAATTGTACTATTCTTTAAATAGAATCTCAAAAAATTGACAAAATAAAAGATACTGCCCAAAGCTGATATCAGACTTTGAGCGGCATTTTGTATAAACCAAACAAGAACCTGTTAATCCATGATACCAAAAGTAACCTTGGTATTTACCCTATATTCGGTAATCTTGTTGTCCTTTACACTCACTTGCATGTCCTGCACATAAACTGATTTAATGTTTTTTACCGTTTTTGAAGCTTCCCTGATAACATTCTGTACGGCATCCTCGAAACTTTCAGTGGAGTTGCCTAAAACTTCTATTACTTTTAATACTGACATAATTAATTGTTTTTAGTGTTAATAAATTGGGTAAGCCTTTTACAAGGTCTGTTTGCCTAAATTAAACTGCCATTTTTGTTAACTTTTATCCCAATGGCCAGATACTGGTTTTAGTAAATATCTGACCAAAAGTATTTGTTTAGTCAGCTCTTCACAATGACCTTGATCATTCCAGTGTTTCTTTTCAATTAGAGTTTGTCCGTATATCCCATAGATGGGCTTTAAAGCTTTGTAGGAATTGTAATATTTATCCAACTGATTTACATCATTCCATTAGTTTTCCCTGTATACTAAATTTGTGTTTAAAGGGTCACTAATATTTAAAGATGGCTACTGTCAAAAAATGTTGTCATGATAAAAACTTTAGAAACCAGGGAATGTATCGAACTATTGAACAATAATTATATTGGGCATTTGGCATTCATAGCGCAAAAGGAACCTTTTGTAATACCCATTACCTATTATTATGATCAGGCAAATAATACAATTATCGGTTATTCGGCCGAAGGCCATAAAATTGAAGCTATGCGGGAAAATGTTATGGTCTCACTCCAGGTTGAGGAAGTAACGTCTGTAAACAATTGGCGATCTGTTCGCGCACAAGGCACATTTGAAGAACTCCAGGGGATTGATGCAAAGTACCTTTTGCATGAGTTTGCCCAAAATGTAAAAAAATTAGTTGCTGAAAGAGAAGGATCGAACCCTGAATTTATCAGTGAATTTTCAAGTAAACTTTATGAACAGGGTATTCCAATAGTCTATCGGATCAATATACATGAGATTAGCGGTAAATACAGGGACTCCTCTAAATAGCATGAATTTGTTATTTAAGCAGAAATGGGCCTGTCAGATGTGACGCTTTTATGCAAACCTGTATCCCATTGATCAAGATTATGGTAAGGGGCAGGAAACTAAAGGAAATTTGAGTCATGGGAAATGTTTCCCCTGTCAAAATAAATAGTTCAAAAAATAATATCCGGCAATGAAAAAGTTCATCAAATACTTTAACGAAATTGGAATACATAATATTCCCGAAGTAGGGGGAAAAAACGCTTCATTAGGGGAAATGTACCATAATCTTTCTGAACAAGGGGTAAAAGTACCTTTTGGTTTTGCGACTACTTCAAAAGCTTATTGGGGTTTTTTGGATGAAAATTCATTGCGCAAGCCTTTGCAAATACTATTATCAGAATTGGACACAAAAAATTATGTCAATTTGAACGAAATAGGGGAGAAAGCACGTACACTGATCATGAGTGGAAAACTGTCCCCTGATTTTTCAGAGGAAATCATAGAAGCCTATCATGTATTATCTGAAAAAGAAAAGTGTACTGTAGCAGTAAGAAGCAGTGCAACAGCTGAAGACCTCCCCGATGCAAGTTTTGCGGGTCAGCATGATACGTTTTTGAACATAACTGGTAAAGGTGCATTGCTTTTGGCTGTCAAAAAATGTTTTGCGTCTCTATATACAAATCGCGCTATTAAATACCGGGATGAACATGGATTTAAACATGATGAGATTGCCCTTTCCGTCGGGGTACAAAAAATGGTACGGGCCGATAAAGGCTGTTCAGGAGTGGGATTTACAATTGAGCCTGAATCAGGTTTTGAAAAAATTATCCTGTTGTCGGGGGTTTGGGGATTGGGAGAAAATATTGTTCAGGGAGCTGTGAACCCGGATGAGTTTTATGTTTTTAAACCAATACTGGAAATGGGCAAATATCCCATACTCCAGAAAAAATTGGGGAATAAAAAATTAACAATGATCTATTCCAAATCCAAAAGGGATAATCCAACAGTCAATAAGCATACTGCACTCAGCCGACAAGGACAATTTGTGTTACCTGATGAAGAGGTAATAACCTTGGCAAAATGGGCCCTGGCGATAGAAAAACACTATCAAAAGCCTATGGATATTGAATGGGCAAAAGATGGACTTACTAATGAACTTTTCATCATTCAGGCCCGTCCTGAAACTGTTCATCACAGCAGAAATAAAAACCTGCTTTTAACTTATAAACTTCTTGATAAGGGTAAAGTGTTGGCTACGGGCAATGCCGTAGGCTCAAAAATAAAAGTTGGAATTCCCTGTATTTTACAAACGCCTAAAGAGGCTAAAAATCTTTCCCATGACCATATTATCGTTACCGATACCATCACACCCGACTGGGATCCCGTTTTGAAACAGGTTGGGGGTATTATAACCAATAAAGGAGGAAGAACAAGTCATGCGGCCATTGTGGCCAGAGAGTTGGGAGTGCCTGCCATTGTGGGCTGTGGAAATGCCACTACAAAAATAAAAGATGGGGCAACCATTACCTTATCCTGTGCCCAGGGTAAAACCGGATATATTTATGAGGGTAGACTTCCTTTTAAAGAAGAGGAAATAGACTTTTCAAACATACGGATGCCGCATACCGAAGTAAAAATGATATTGGCCGATCCTGAAAATGCTTTTCAGTTATCATTTTACCCAAACGATGGGGTAGGCTTATTGCGGATGGAATTTATCATTACCCATTCGGTAAAAGTACATCCCATGGCCCTGGTTAAATTCAGCGAGCTAAAAAATGCCGGGTTAATACGGCAGATAAACAAACTTACCCAGGGTTACGAAAGTAAAAAGGATTATTTTATTGATCAGCTTTCCCAGGGAATTGCCACTATTGCCGCCGCTTTTTACCCTAAAGAAGTTATAGTCAGGCTCAGTGATTTTAAAACCAATGAATATGCCAACCTTATAGGGGGCGCTAATTTTGAGCCTAAAGAGGAAAATCCTATGCTGGGTTTTAGAGGCGCATCAAGATATTACAGCGAACTATACAAAGAAGGGTTTGCACTTGAATGTGCTGCTATCAAAAAAGTGCGCGAAACCATGGGACTTAACAACCTTAAAGTGATGGTTCCTTTTTGCAGAACATTGGAGGAAGGCAAAAAAGTGGTGTCCATCATGGAAGAAAACGGGTTGAAAAGGGGCGCGAATGGCCTTGAAATATATACCATGGTAGAGATTCCCAGCAATGTAATTCTGGCTGAGGAATTTGCCGGGATTTTTGACGGGTTCTCCATAGGATCTAACGATCTGACCCAGCTGACCCTGGGAATCGATCGAGATTCAGAACTTATGGGCAAACTGTTTGATGAAAACGACCTTGCGGCCAAAAAGATGATTTCCATGGCCATAACATCTGCGCGTAAAACCAATACTAAGATTGGATTGTGCGGTCAGGCACCCAGTGACTTCCCGGAATTTGCCAGTTTTTTGGTCAAAGAAGGCATAAACAGTATATCCTTCAATCCGGATGCCCTTATACAAGGCATTGAAAACATTAATAGGGCAGAGCAAAGTATTATGACTTTAGGACAGACGGCAAACAGCAATTAAAGGAATTTACTTTAGGCAAAATTTTTACAGCAATTGGTTAAATAACCAACCTAACGCTTATTTCCATAAAAAAAAGTTAGCATAGCTTTTGCCAATGCTAACTTTTTTGCAGGCTTATTAAATAAAGTGGTCTGGTCAATTCTAGCCTTACCAGGAACATCCACTAAGTTCTGATTTCAGGAATCTAACCCGAAAGCATAATATTGTTTCCCGGGCATATCCTCGTATACTCCTTCCAACATTACGCCACCTTTTTTGTTTTCAAGAATCGCCACCAATTCTTTTACATTAGTCACTTTTTTACCATCTACATGTGTAATGATATATCCCGGACGTATTTGGGTTTTTTGGCGTAGCAGCCCGGGGTAAAGATTGACTACTCTTACACCACCATCCAAATTCAATTTTTTGGCAGTTTCATTATCCAATGTTTCAAAATCGGCTCCAAGATAATTCAGCATTTCCACATTTTCTTTTTTTATAATATCCTTAGAGCCCTTTACGTTTTCCAGAGTGACCAGATATTCCCTTTCCTTCCCCTTTCGATTCACAATTACAGAGATCTTGTCTCCGGGTCTGTGACGGGCTATGATTTCCTGTAATCTTGGCGAAGTAGCTACATCTATTCCATCTACCTTAACAACTATGTCTCCCGCCTTGATGCCTGCCTTTTCAGCAGCACTTTCTTCGTTGACGCTTTCAACCCAGACCCCTTTAATGAAATCAATATTTTTTTCATTAGCTAAATTACCGGTCATCGTAGTAATGGTAACGCCCAGGATTCCGCGCTGCACACTTCCATATTTCAATAGATCAGCTATTACTTTTGTAACTATATTGCTGGGTATGGCAAATCCGTATCCGGTATAGCTTCCGGTTCTGCTGGCAATAGCCGTGTTGATGCCCACTATATTCCCGTCAAGGTCTACAAGGGCACCACCGCTGTTACCGGGATTAATGGCTGCATCTGTCTGTATAAAGCTCTCTACGGCAAGTTTCGCAGGGTTGATATTGATGTTACGTGCTTTGGCACTCACAATGCCCGCAGTAACCGTAGAATAAAGGCTATAGGGGTTTCCAACGGCCAATACCCATTCCCCGATTTCCACCTTATCTGAATCTACAAAAGACAAGGCTTTTAAATCCTTGCCCGTAATCTGCAGCAAGGCCAGATCGGTGGTTGGGTCTGCACCAATTACAGTGGCCTTATATGTTTCATTATTGTGAAGTGTAACTTCCAGCTCGGTGGCATTTTGGATAACGTGGTTGTTGGTTACAATATGTCCTTTTTTGTCAATAATTACACCAGAACCCGAACCGTACATAGGTTGCCGGGGCATATTCTCCGGCATTTGAAAACGATCTCCGAAAAAATCACGAAAAAAATCAGGTAAGTCAGGGGGCAGTACATCCGTATTTTCGTTTGAAGTAGTCTGTGTTGATCTTATATGTACCACAGCATCTAATACTTTTTTAGCGGTTTTCGTAAAATCAACCGGTCCTCTTTGGACTTCCCCCTGGTCATTTTGGTTGCTCATGCCAGCGCTTCTTTCTGCATAAATTTGCGGCAGATCAATATCACTGCTTTCATGTAAACCATTTATATCCTTACATGATGCCAGCGAAATAGTTACCAGTACTATCAATAGTATTTCTATACTTCTATTTAGTTTTTCCATGGCTCTAAATTTATTGTGTTATTATGTCAACCTGTTCTTCCAGGCGTATTTATGTTGCTCCTGCCCCGATTAGCATTATGTTCCTCATGGTACCTTTGGATGTCATCGTTACGATATCCTTTTACCCTCTCATACCTTGAACGCCTCAGATCTAAATTGCGATATCGCGGTGGCAAGACCTTTCTCCTTAACCAGACTCCCCCTTCCAAATAGATATAAGTCTGTGCCGATAGATCATAGTAAAAAAAGTATTCGGGGAAATAAACATAGCGAACCACTTCTACCCGATTGGGATAGAACCATGGCGGTGGGGGTTCACTTATTCCTGTGGTCATTACAACAGGCCCACAGCTTCCAATGATGATGAAAGAAGTCAGGGCCATTAAATAGCGAAATATTTTAAACCTGGTCATGCCTTATAATTTTAATTACAAAATAATAGCAAGTCCGGATAGTCTGAAATGACCTATATCATTTCAGGGATGGTTATATAAGGATATTTTTATATCCGGTAAGTTGCGAATGATACTATTTCTTTTGGTAGTTATCCGAACAGATAAAATGAAAAATGTTCATTTCTTGTTCTGCGAGAAACTTAAGAAGCTAACAGACCATTCGCGAGCATGAGTCTGCATTATTGGTTGTATAAATCAGATACGGAAAGCAGACCCTTGCCAGAAGGCTTTGAGGGCTATCTGCTCATCTGGTTTAACGAAAAATCATGAAACAATCGTCCGATAAAAAAACTAATTCTGATCCGGCCCAAAAAGGGAAGCCGTTACAACCCCGGGGAGGATACAACATTAATTTGGGCTATATTTTGCTTTTTACGACTCTTCTATTGTTTTATATTTTTTCAAACCCTATTGCTGTTACTAAAGAAATAACCTGGCAGGAGTTTGAGACTTCGATGCTTTCTCAACATGAGGTTGCTAAAATAGTTGTTGTCAACAAGGAAGTAGCTGAAATTTATATCAAAGAAGAACGCCTTGCGGATACAAAGCACCACTGGATTAATGATAAGGCAATTAATTATAAAAAAGGACCACATTATGCGATCCGGATTGGTTCAGTGGAAAGTTTCGAAAACAAAATGGCCATTGCACAGCAAGACCTTGCTACTGAAGACAAAGTAGAAGTAAGTTATCAGAACCGTATAGATTTTTGGAATATTGTTCCGTGGTTATTGCCTCTTCTTTTTTTGATCCTGTTCTGGGGATTTACACTTCGAAGAATGGGAACCGGAGGCACAACGAACCCCTTGTTCAATTTTGGAAAATCAACTCCCCAATTAACGGAGAAAGGGCATAAAAGCAAAGTATCTTTCGATGACATTGCCGGTTTAAAGGAAGCTAAGGCTGAGGTTATCGAAGTAGTTGATTTTCTCAAACACCCGGAACATTACACTAAATTAGGCGCTAAAATTCCTAAAGGAGTTATGCTTGTTGGCCCACCGGGAACGGGGAAAACCTTAATGGCCAAAGCAGTAGCGGGTGAAGCCGGGGTTCCTTTCTTTTCCATGTCTGGTTCCGAGTTTGTAGAAATGTTTGTTGGAGTAGGTGCATCAAGGGTTCGGGATCTTTTCAGGCGTGCCAAAGAAAAATCACCTAGTATTATTTTTATCGATGAGATTGATGCTGTGGGTCGCTCCCGTGGAAAGATAAATGCATTTCAAGCGAATGATGAAAGGGAAAGTACCCTAAATCAATTGCTGACAGAGCTAGATGGTTTTGGCCCTAATACAGGAGTAATAGTTTTAGCTGCCACTAATCGCCCGGATGTTTTGGACAAGGCCTTGTTAAGGCCCGGAAGATTTGATCGGCATATCTACCTTGAACTGCCCAATAAACAAGAACGAATTGAAATTTTCGGGGTTCATATACGGGACCTTAAATTATCTAAAAATGTAAACGTTCAGGAGCTGGGGGCATTGAGCCCGGGATTTTCGGGAGCTGATATAGCCAATATATGCAATGAAGCTGCACTCATCGCGGCGCGTAAAAAGAAGGAAGAGATTGAGCAAGTAGATTTTATGGAGGCCAGGGATCGGGTTGTTGGAGGGCTGGAGAGAAAGAGCAAAATAATTTCAGCTAACGAAAAGGAAATCGTCGCGCATCATGAGGCCGGGCATGCCGTAGTAAGCTGGCATTTAAAAAATGTGGATTCACTGGTCAAAGTATCTATTATTCCCCGGGGAAAATCCTTGGGCTCTGCCTGGTATCTGCCTGAAGAACGGCAAATTGTAACAAGGGCTCAGTTTGTAGACCAGATTTGTGCATCTCTTGGCGGGCGGGCAGCAGAGGAAATTATTTTTAATGAGGTTTCATCCGGGGCATTGGATGATTTGGAAAAAGTGACCAAACAGGCATATACCATGGTCGCTTATTATGGATTGGATAAGAAAATTGGCCCCATTAGTTATTACGACTCCACAGGTCAGAATGAACGTATGTTTGGGAAACCCTACAGTGAGAATATGGCACGGTTAATAGATACAGAGGTGCAGGATTTGGTGCACGGTTGTTATAACCGAACAAAAAAGCTCCTTTTAGAACATAGGTCAGAACTGGAAGAGCTCGCACAACTTTTATTGAAAAAAGAAATAGTAGAAAAAGAGGATTTGGAAAAGATCATGGGAAAAAGGGCTATTGCTGAATTAGAAGGAAATTAATAAGTGAAAAATAAAATAAAATATCATGGAAAAAGAAGTAATTTACAACACGGACCTGCATTTTGAACACCAGCTATGGTGGTCCGAACTCGCCTTTTGGGAAGATGAACTCAAATCCTTTAATAACAGGTTAAACGAATTAATAACCCGTTGGTCCAAGAAGGAGGTACTTGCACAATTGGAGCATTACCAAAATGAATTTATCCTGCATAATGGGATGATAGATAAACTAAAAGAGGCAATAGAAGTTCACGAAACCAGGATAGCCGGCCAAAGTCAATTAGGAGAGGATGCACTCGATACTGCACTCGTCAAAAAACATCTTGAATTTCGGAATAAAATGGAGACTCAACGGCAGATATATGCAAATCTGAAAAAGGAGTTCTTCCGTTTTCTTACTAAATATATGTAATTGACTCCTGGAAACTGCTAGATAATCAAGGCAGCGATAATTTTGGTGATCTTTGGGAATGCAACCAGCAGAATTAAAAGCACGACTATACTTTATGAAACGGCATACCAGCCTCTTCATTTCTTCCTGCAATCTTTTTGTTAAAAAAAGCCTTACTGATCAAGATCATTTTCTTAGAGAACACTCCTCAATACCTTTATGGACAAAATTAATTGTTTAACTAAAAAATATAATGTGATGAGAACAGATGTTGAAATTAAAGAAGATGTACTGGATGAATTAGCCTGGCAGCCAAATATTGACGAAACCGATATTGGTGTCATCGTTGAGGATGGAGTAGTTACTCTCAGTGGAGTGGTTGATAGCTATGCCAAAAAAATTGCAGCAGAAAAAGCGGTTAAAGGCGTATATGGTGTTAAGGCAATGGCGAGCGATATTGAAGTAAAATATGGGGATGATTTTAAAAAAACAGATAAAGAAATTGCTAAGGCCGTTGTCGAAGCATTAGAATGGAACTCATCCATTCCAGAAGATGAACTAACTGTTAAGGTTGAAGACGGATGGGTTTATCTGTCCGGAGAAGTCAAATGGTCCTATCAAAAAAATGCTGCCAGGAAGGCGGTGGAAAATATATTGGGGGTTAGGAGTGTCATCAACAATATTAAAATTAAACAGGATGTGAAACCTTATGAAGTAAAAGACAGGATTAAAAAAGCATTTGAACGCTCTGCAGAGCTTGATGCAAATAATATTACTGTTATAACTGAAGGTAATAAAGTCACCCTGAAGGGAAAAGTTCATTCGATCAAGGAAAAGGAAGATGCCGAAACAGCCGCCTATTTGGCGCCTGGAGTGTTTGACGTTAAAAATGAACTCAAGGTACAGTATTATACCGAATATGCATAAGTTCTAATAGCTGTAATTCAAAATTGAAATAGCCCCGGTGAATCAAAATCGGGGCTATTTAATAATTAGTAGGGGCCAGGCGTGCTCTTTAAAGTACGTATACAATTTATGCAAATTGTTTCTTAAGAACTTTGCTTAGGAAGCTCTAACTTCTTAAGCTATATCTTCATCCTTCAGTAAAGAACAATATGGATCAAATAGAAAGTAATTTATTCTTAAAGATTTTTCGCGGTACCAAAAACCAAATTTTTAAAATCACGGAAATCGCTCTCGAAAAAAACCATTTTGTTCTGTAGTTTGCGGTGTTGATTCCGATAATCTATGTCGGCCAGTCCTTTTTCCGCTTGTTGAAGACGGGCCAAAAGCCTTTCGTGCCTCATAATATCATCTGCCAGATAGTCAAACAGATCTGCGTGTATTTTTTCAAGATTGTTGAGCATCTTTCCTAATTCTGAATTTTTTTCCCCTTTAGTTTCACTTTTTTGAAGCAAAGTGGCAAAAAACCGGGTTTCGTCTTTCCAGAAGGCTATGGTATCCAGCCATTCCTGGCTCTCCTGATGCAACACATCTAAACCTGCGCCTAATAAAAATTCAATTTTGGGATTAGAAGTCTTAGTTTTCATTAGATATCTTTTTTATTCATTTATAAATCTTTTGTACAAACTGATCTCAATACTCTTTCGGGCAGCTTCCAGGCTTCGCTCGATTTCCTGAACAGTCCGGTTCCGTATTTTTGCGATTTCGCCTATATCAAACTGGTGTTCCGTAAAAAGTTCAAAAATCATACGCATCTCCGTTGGTAAATGATGCAGCAGCATCTCTGTATGCTTTCGAATGTTCTCCCATCCAAGATCCTTGTCCAGCTTTGCCATCAGATCTTTATTGTTGTCCTCCAGAAAAATGTTTTTTAAAATATAGTCCTGCTTCCTGTATGAAATATCATCCAGTTCTTCCATCATTACCAGGTCGCCGTCGCCATCGGTACTAAATTTTTCGGCCATAGCATCCCATTCTGCCCGGGCATAAGAATCGATATTGTCTAAAAAAAGCATATCGAACTCCTCATCAGCCATAATATCGTCCAAAATAGCATCGGCTTTTTTAAATAACCATGGATGAAAGTCTTTTTTGCTCTTTATTTCATCAAAGTGGTCATAAACCTCAATAAAAAGCTGATCTGTAAAATCCTCGGGTTTGTATTTTCCCCTGGGGATGAGATGTTTTTGCATTGCTGTATTTAATTTCCTTATGATGTAATGTTTTACCTCGGGCATAACTTTAAGAAGCAGTGAATTAAACTCCGCCTTGTTGTCTTCTCTTTTATATCGTGCCAGATCAGGATAGGTTCCGGCTACAAATAGATGGAATGCTTTCTTGTTTTCATAATAAGCGACTGTATTTTCCATAACTAAACTTTTTATGTTGTGTAAAAATGCAATCTTATCATGAACGATGAAATGATTTTGATCATTGTTGATAATTTCAACAACTGATGTACATCATTTTATAGAAATAAAGAGGCAAATAACTTTGTATTCAATATGGGGTTGATAGTAAGAAAGTCTAATATTCATGTCAATCAGAAGCAATGGAGGTAGAATTAACACATAGGGATAAGGTACTATTTCCGGATTCGGCAATAACCAAGGGTAATCTCATAGATTATTATGAAAAGATTGCAGAACATATGATCCCTTTTCTTAAAGACCGTCCTCTTACCATGCATCGGTTTCCGGCCGGAATAACAAAAGAAGGTTTCTTTCAGAAGAATGCATCCAGCTATTTTCCTGACTGGATAAAAACTGCCCTAATAAAAAAGAAAAATGGCTGGGTGAACCATGTGATCTGTAATACAACCGAAACCTTGTTATATCTCGTAAATCAGGGTACGATTACTTTTCATACCGCCCTGAGCAGGGTGGATAAATTGGAATTTCCGGACAGGCTCATTTTTGATCTGGATCCCCCGAATGACAATTTTGATGTGGTGGTGGAAGGAGCGAGGACTATTCGGGAAATTTTAGAAAAAAAACTGGGTATGGCAACTTTCCCTATGGCCACCGGTTCCAAAGGGTTGCATGTGGTTATTCCCTTGAATTGTACTGAAAATTTCAACGAAGTCCACGATTTTGCTAAAAAAGTGGCAACCTATGTTTGTTATAACCATCCCGAAAAATATACAACGGCCATGCAAAAAAACCAGCGTAAAGGCAGGTTGTTTTTGGATTATATGCGTAATTCATATGCCCATACGGGTGTTTGCCCATTTTCTGTAAGAGCTATAGAGGGAGCCCCTGTGGCTACACCGCTACACTGGGATGAACTGGATAGTAATACGATGAACGCACGGACTTACACAATACATAATATTTTCCAGCGATTAGAGGAAATCGAAAATCCATGGAAACTCTTTGAAAAACAAAGAAAGAGCATCAATGTTGCCAAAGTACATCTGGAAAAATTACTGGAAGAGAGTACCCATATGGAATCTACACAACACTAAAAAACAGAATTATGGACCTTACAGATAAACGAATAGCTATCCTGAGAAAAACCGGCAAGCCTCTGGAGAACCCATTAGACTTGGATCCGCTCATAGATAAACTCTCCAATTCCCGTTTAGTACTATTGGGGGAAGCGTCACATGGAACTCATGAATATTATACCTGGCGAACTACCATTAGTAAACGCCTTATTGAAGAACATGGATTCAATTTTATTGCGGTAGAAGGAGATTGGCCTGATTTTTATCGTCTGAACCGTTATGTGAAACACCATAGTGAGGGAAGTGCAAATTCCTTGGACCTTTTGAAAGAGTTTAACAGATGGCCCACCTGGATGTGGGCAAACTGGGAAACAGAGGCTTTAGTAGAATGGCTGCACAATCATAATCGGGATCTTCCGGTAAATGACAGAGTAGGCATTTATGGACTTGACGTATACAGCTTGTGGGAATCCATGGAAGTCATTATGAACTATTTAAAAAAAAATGATCCCTCCTTATTACCATCTGCCAAAAGAGCCATTGGATGTTTTGAACCCTATAGCGATGAAATGGGTATGGCCTATGCAAGATCTTTAAGTCGTTTACTTCCTGAGACTTGCGAAAGTGAAGTGGTAGCACTTCTGAGAGATATAAAAGAGCATGCACAATACTATCTTAATAGCGATGTGGAAGCTTCCCTGAACATGGAACAAAATGCTCATATAGCCAAAAATGCTGAAAAATATTACCGTTCCATGATCTATTTGAATGAAAGCTCATGGAATGTAAGAGATCACCATATGATGGATACTTTAAAAAGATTGTTGGATTTCCATGGATCTGATGCCAAGGCCATAATATGGGAACACAATACCCATGTGGGTGATGCCAGAGCCACAGACATGGCGCTTGAAGGATCGATTAATGTGGGCCAATTGGTGCGTGAACAGCTTCCGGCCTATAACCCAGGTATTGTGGGCTTCGGTTCTTACGAAGGCACCGTCATAGCCGCAGCAGAATGGGGTGAACCCATGCGTAAAATGCATGTGCCCAAAGCCATCAAAAGTTCATGGGAAAATCTTTTACACCAAACAGGAAAAGGTGATCAAATACTTTTTATGGATGAATTGAAGTATGAAAGCGTATTCAAAGCCCCTATACCACACCGGGCCATTGGGGTAGTCTATCATCCTAAATATGAACATATTGGTAATTATGTACCTTCATTAATACCTCAAAGATATGATGCCTTCGTCTTTATTGACCAATCGGAAGCTTTACACCCTATCCAGGTTTTTGTAGATAGATCCCAGCTACCGGAAACATACCCCTGGGCAGTTTAGACTATGACCGTTACAGATATAAAGTGTTTTGCAAAGGATTTTTATTTTGAGACCTGACTTAGGTCATTCCAATGTGGAATAGCAGAGCATAATTTTGTAAGCAATCTATATTAAATAGAATAATTGTTTAACACTAAAAATAATTGAAATGGAAACAGTACAAGTTCAGGAACAAATTACAGCCATGCCAAGGATAGGAGATAAAGCTCCGTCATTCAAAGCAGTAACCACACAGGGTAATATTAATTTTCCTGGAGATTATAAAGGAAAATGGGTTATTTTATTCAGTCACCCTGCCGATTTTACCCCGGTATGTACTTCGGAGTTTATGACCTTCGCAACGCTGGAAAATAAATTTGGCAAAGCAAATTGTAAATTGGTTGGATTGTCTATTGACGGACTTTACAGTCATATAGCCTGGTTGCGGACTATTAAAGATAAGATAGAATACAAAGGGATGAAAAATGTTGAAGTGAAATTTCCGTTGATAGAAGATATAACCATGGAGGTGGCTAAAAAATATGGTATGATTCAACCGGGGGAAAGCAAAACACAAGCCGTCCGAGCCGTTTTCTTTATTGATCCCAAAGGGATGATACGGGCTATCATTTATTATCCTTTGAGTTTAGGCAGAAATTTTGATGAAATATACCGGGCGTTAATCGCAATGCAAACTTCCGATGCATTTTCAGTGGCCACTCCGGCAGACTGGAATCCGGGGGATGATGTAATTATTTCTCCGGCCGGATCCTGCGGAGTAGCGGAAGAAAGGATGGATAAAAAAGATGGCGAATTGCATTGCGGAGACTGGTTTTTCTGTACTAAGAAGTTGGCAAAAGAAGAACTATTACATACCGTTCTTAAAAATTAGAACAGATTATCATTTCTAAAAATCAATGAACATTTATGCCGTCACCTGGCCTGAATTATTTGGGCTGGTGACGGTTATGGTTTATGGGAACAACTTATAATATCAGTCAGCCCATCAAGTACAATTCGTATTACATCTGCTAAGCTTGCTTTAAAGATACATTCTCTTTTTCGGTTTAAACAAAATACAGATTCATAAGCCTCATACAATTAGGATAAATTCCCTATTTTTAAAAAGCGGAAGCGCACCGGGTTAAACGGATCATTTCAGGTACTGCCAATCAAAACAAACTTTAATGAAACGCAATGATTTTATTAAAAAGACGTCCCTTGTCCTAACCAGTGGCATGTTAACGCCTTATATATCCTGTAAATCGGATAGACCAAATAAGGTGGAAACCGTACAACCCGAAAGAAAAAACTGGGCAGGAAATTACACCTATAAAGCCAAAAATCTTTATGAGCCTGACTCCCTGGAAGAAGTACAGCAATTGGTTAAAACGCTGAATGAACAAAAAGCTTTGGGCTCAAAACACTGTTTTAATAATATTGCGGATAGTCCGGAAAACCAAATTTCTACCAAAAACCTGAATAAGGTTATTAGCCTGGACAAGGAAAATAAGACGCTCACCATTGAGGCTGGTGCCCGATATGGAGATTTTGCCACGCAGTTACATGAACAGGGCTACGCATTGCACAATCTGGCTTCTTTACCACATATTTCAGTGGCCGGAGCCTGTGCAACGGCTACCCACGGTTCTGGAGTCAAAAACGGAAATCTGGCAACACAGGTATTGTCGGTAGAGCTTGTTAAACCTGATGGAAACATAGTGAACATAGATCGGGCCGACCCCGATTTTTATGCAGTGGTAGTGGGCCTGGGGGCATTTGGTATAATCACAAAAGTCACCCTGGAGGTTCAGGATACCTTTGACGTTCGTCAGGACGTGTTTCTTGATCTTCCCATGGAATCGGTCGCATCCAATTTTGAGGAAATTATGTCCAGCGGTTATAGTGTAAGCCTGTTTACGGATTGGATGGACAACAAAGTAAGCGAGGTATGGATCAAAAGAAAAACCGATGCCGAAATAACCGATTTGGGAACTGATTTTTATGGGGCAAAAGCCGCAACTGAAAACATTCATCCCATAGTTTCACTTTCGGCAGAAAACTGCACAGATCAAATGGGGGTACCCGGCCCCTGGTATGATCGTTTGCCACATTTTAAAATGGGTTTTACGCCCAGTGCCGGAAAAGAATTACAATCTGAATACTTTATCCCTCGGGAAAATGCGGTAGATGCCCTGTTGGCCATTGAAAAAATGAAGGATGAAATATACCCGCATATCTTAATATCCGAAATTAGGACTATAGCTGCCGATAATTTTTGGATGAGCCCCTGTTTTCAGCAAGACGCTATTACCATACACACCACCTGGAAGCAAAAGCCCAGGGAAGTACTTGCCTTGTTGCCCAAATTTGAAGCTGCGCTGGCTCCCTTTAATGTAAAACCACATTGGGGTAAACTATTTACAATCGATCCCGGGACATTGCACAGCCGCTACACAAAATATCCTGACTTTGTGGCACTGGCAGAAAGCTATGACCCTAAGGGCAAGTTCAGAAATGGTTATCTGAACAGGAACATCTATTAATCAGATGCTGCCTGGCAAGTGATCTTTTTTAAAGTCTTGACTAAGGTATTACCTTATAACGGTTTCCTGGGGAATGCTTGTTTTGACCATCTATTAGCATGAAAATCTATACGACACGAAGTATTTTATGATTTTACTCTTATAGCATTAGCCAATTAAAGGAGATTTATTTGAAATAAAGGGTTGATGATAATGCCTCTTTCCCGTTGCCTTGTACAATGCATTGGCCACAGCCCCAAAAATAGGGGGGAACATTGGTTCTCCCAAACCCGTGGGATCTATATCATTTTGAACAAAATGAACATCAATTTCCTTAGGTGACTCACTCATTCGAATCATTCGGTATGTATCAAAGTTGTTCTTGTACGGCACACCTTCCTTAAAAGTTAACTCACCGTACAGTGCATTACCGATACCGTCCACAATCCCACCTTCTGCCATATTGGCCGCCGAATCCGGATTAACCACGATTCCACAGTCAAGGGCACATGTGACCTTTTGTACCATGGGCTGACCCTTATTTATGACTATATCCAACACCTGTGCCGCATAGGAATTATGGCAAAAATAAGCAGAAACGCCTCTATGTACATTGGAATCTTTGTTCTCCCAATTAGATTTTTCCTTTACCAGTTTGAGTACACCGGCGTAACGGGCAGCTTCGTAATCATTATTCTCTCCAACCGGGTCTTTTTCGGCCCGGTCAAGTAATTCCAATCGGAAATCTATGGGGTCTTTTCCGGCAGCCTCTGCTACTTCATCTAAAAATGATTGTTCCGCACTTGCCATAAAATTGGATCGCGGTGCCCTGAAGGAGCCTACTGTTAGATTGGAATCAATGGTCCAATCCTCGGCCAGGTAATTCTCAACGGCACCTGCAGGAAAGCGGTTTGCGGCCAAAGGGCTTTCAGGGATTCCTCCGGCCTTCACATGGAAAGCGATCAGCTTATTGTCGGAATCAAGACCCGCCCGGAATTTTGCATGATAAGCCGGACGATAGATTCCATCTGTCATATCATCTTCCCGGGTATAGATTAATTTGACAGGGGCATTCATCTTTTTGGAGATGAGTGCAGCTTCTATCATCCAGTGGGCGTAGGACCTTCGGCCGTAGCCGCCCCCTAATCGTGTCATTTTTATATCTATATTCTCCACGGGCATACCTAATCTTGAAGATAATGCCTGTTCCGTTAATTCAGGTTTTTGCAGAGGTCCTATAAGTTCAGCCCTGGTATCGTTCACGTCGGCAAAAAAGTTCATAGGCTCCATACAGTTATGGGCCAGGAACGGTGCCGTAAAAGTGCTTTCCACAATCTTTGCCGCACGCTTGAATGCTGCTTCGGGGTCTCCATCCACACGTTGTATTTCCCCAGCTTTGGAAGCCATGGCTTCCATTTGGGCGTAATGATCGTTTGTGCTTTCAAGTCCTGAAGGTGTAGTTTCCTCGTATTTTCTACCAAATCGATCCCGTGACTCCGTTGAACTTTCTATAGGTTCGCATTCTATTTTTAGGGCTTTTTTGGCGTTCATCACCTCCCAGGTAGAGTTGCCAACTACTACGGCCACTTCATTGAAGGTTCGTGTATCAAAGAAGGTCTTTTCGTATCCATCGTTAAATACTTTGACCGTAAAAACATCCTTTATCCCGGGCATGTTCCTGGCAACAGAGTCGTCCACCGATTTCAGTTTCAATCCAAATGCGGGTGGGTGAACTATCATGGCAATGAGCATGCCCTCCCGATACGTGTCCATACCAAATAATGGCTGGCCGGTTGCAATTTTTGGCCCATCTACATTCTTACGTGAAGTACCAATGATCTTAAAATCGTTTATATCCTTAAGTTCGACTTCCGTTGGAACCGGAATTTGTGCCGCTGCCGAGGCCATTTCTCCATAGCCTGAGGATTTGCCGCTTGATTCGTGCTGCAATATACCAGCGTTTGTCGTGATTTCTGTTACTGGTACCTGCCAGGCCTGTGCAGCTGCTTCCCTGAGCATTTGCCGGGCTGAAGCACCTGCCATCCTCAAACCAGGCCAACCCCGTCGTATCGCCTGGCTACCACCAATATATTGAAAACTAAAAGCATCGGTATTCAAAGGGGCCTGTTCTACTAGGACATCTTTCCATTCCACATCCAGTTCGTCAGCCACGATCATGGGCATGGATGTCTTAACATTTTGACCGCCTTCGGGATTGGGTGACATAATGGTTACCAATCCGTTTTCACCAATTTTGAGATAACCATTGATTTCAAACCATTCTTTGGGCATTTCCTTTCCCACCAATTTTCCTAATTCTTTAGGTTTACAGGAATTCAGCCAACTGAATCCAAGAACCAGGCCACCACCAGCCAGACTTGTATTTTTTATAAATGCACGTCTCCCTATGGTTGTTTTGATTTTTGTCATGCTGCTACAGTTTTAATGGCCTTGCCTAAGCATTCTCGGTTTTGGCAGCTATTTTTACCGCTTTTTTGATTCTTGTATACGTTCCGCAGCGGCAAATGTTACCGTTCATGGCCATTTCGATCTCTTCGTCCGTTGGGTTGGGGTTCTTGGCCAGGAAGGCTGAAGCCGTCATGATCTGTCCGGCCTGGCAGTAACCGCATTGCGGCACATCTACTTCAAGCCATGCCTTTTGCACGGGATGGTCGCCGTTTTCGGAGAGGCCTTCAATGGTGGTGATCTTTTGGTTGCCGACCGTTGAAACGGTCAACATACATGCACGGACAGCCACCCCTTCCAAATGCACGGTGCATGACCCACATTGGGCAATACCACAACCGTATTTTGTTCCTACTAAATTTAAATGGTCCCTTAGCACCCAAAGTAGTGGAGTGTTTGGATCCACATCTACCGTACTAGCAGTTCCGTTGATGTTTAAGTTGAATGTTGCCATTATCTCAATTATTAAAAATCAGTAAATAATATCTTTTTTATGTAATTCGTATTAATTACCCCACAACTTGTTTTTCAAGTACAAAGGGCTGATGATAGTATCGTTGACCGGTTGCCTTGTACAAGGCATTGGCCAATGCCCCCATAATGGGTGGAAATGGTGGTTCGCCAAGGCCCGTAGGATCGATTTCATTTTTCACAAAATGAGTTTCAATTGATTTTGGTGCCTCACTATGACGTATCAATCGGTACCTGTCATAATTGGTCTGTTCAGGTGCGCCATCTTTAAAAGTTATGGCGCTGTACATCGCATGTCCGATACCGTCAACGACCCCACCTTCCGATAAATTGGTCGCGGCATCTGGATTTACCACGATACCACAATCTATGGCGGAGATGACTTTTTGCACCACAGGTTCATTTTTCTCCATGGTAATATCCAACACTTGTGCGACATAACTATCATGGCAGAAATATGCCGAAACGCCTCTATGTACACCGGCTTGATTTGCGCCCCAATTCGATTTTTCTTTTACCAGCTCCAAAACACCTGCATAACGTTTGGCATCATAGTCGTTTGTCTCACCGACCGGATTCTCTTGGGCTCTTTTTAAAAGCTCTAGTCGAAGTTGAATGGGATCTTTTCCGGCAGCTTCTGCAACTTCGTCCAGGAATGATTGCTCGGCTCCGGCAATGAAATTGGATCTGGGGGCCCTAAAAGCACCCGTAGTGATATTTGATTCTATGGTCCAATCCTCGGCTAAATAATTGTCCAACGCCCCAGCTGGAAAACGGTTTGCAAATAAAGGGCTTTCAGGAATTCCTCCTGTCTTTACATGAAATGCGGTCACGTTATTATTGGCATCAAGTGCAGCCCTGTAGGTGGCGAAATAGGAAGGGCGGTACATACCTTGCGACATATCATCTTCACGGCTATAAACCAGCTTGACAGGTGCTTTTACCTTTTGTGAAATTGCCGCGGCCTCTACCATAAAATGCCCATAAAGACGGCGACCGAATCCGCCTCCCTGGCGGGTCATCATAATATCTATTTTCTCAATGGGCAGACCGATGCGTTCGGCTACGGCAGGTTCCATCCATTCTGGGGTTTGTGTAGGCCCTAGAAGTTCTGCATGGTCTTCGGTAACATTGGCGAAGAAGTTCATGGGTTCCATGGTGTTATGTGCCAAAAACGGGCAACTGTAACTTCTTTCAATTATTTTGGCCGCATTATTAAATGCCGCCTCGGGATTTCCATCCTTACGGACAATCTTTCCTTTTTTGCCATTAAGTTCTTCCATTTTTAGGCGATGGTTTGTGGTATTTTCCCGACCGGCAGGATGATTGACCTCCATTTCATTACCGAACATGGTCATACCCACAGTCACATCCGGAGCATTTTCCCATTCAATTTTTAATGCTTTTTTCGCCTGCATTACTTGCCAGGTACTTTCTCCCAAAACGGCGACAACTTCATTGAAAGCTGTATGGTGGAAAGCACTGCGTTTAAAATCTTCGTTATAAATTTTTATTGAGAATACATCGCGAATACCGGGCATATGTTTTACCGACTCAGCATCAAAAGATTTAAGTTTCATACCAAATGCGGGCGCATGTGCCAGGGTGGCGATCAACATCCCTTCTCTTTGAACATCTAGTCCGAACAAAGGCTGACCGGTTACAATCTTTTTTCCATCCACATTTTTGCGTGAAGTGCCGATGATGCTAAATTCTGACGGCTCTTTTAATTGGACCTCTGCAGGCACCTCTACCTTCGAGGCTGCAGAAGCCATTTCGCCGTAACCTGCGGATTTTCCACTGGCCTCATGGGAAAGTACGCCGGCCAGCGCCTTGATTTCACCAACGGGAACTTGCCAGGCCTTTGCCGCTGCCTCCTTTAACATTTGTCTTGCGGTTGCACCGGCCATTCGCAGATTTTGCCACGAACTACTGATCGATCGACTGCCACCGGCTACTTGCCAGCTGTAAAGGTTTGTATTCAACGGAGCCTGTTCTACCAGGACGTTTTCCCAATCGATTTCGAGCTCGTCGGCTACGATCATTGGCATTGAAGTTCGAACGTTTTGACCGATCTCAGGGTTGGGCGACATGATGGTCACCATTCCATTATCGCCGATTTTTAAATAGCCATTGATCTCGAACCATTCCTTGGGCATTTCACGAACGGCCATTTTTTCTGCCTGATCTGGTTTACACGAATTTAGAAAACTAAAACCGAGAACGAGACCACCACTGGCAAGACTTGTATTCTTGATAAAGGCACGACGACCAAATTTTATTTTTACGATGCTCATTTTTTTTGATTTAAGGTTGATGTACTAGGTGTTAGATCCGGCGGCCAATTTAACCGCTTTTTTGATTCTTGTATACGTTCCGCAGCGGCAAATGTTACCATTCATGGCCATTTCAATCTCCTCGTCCGTTGGATTTGGGTTCTTGGCCAGGAAGGCTGAAGCCGTCATGATCTGTCCGGCCTGGCAGTAACCGCATTGCGGCACATCTACTTCAAGCCATGCCTTTTGCACGGGATGGTCGCCGTTTTCGGAGAGGCCCTCAATGGTGGTGATCTTTTGGTTGCCGACCGTTGAAACGGTCAACATACATGCACGGACAGCCACCCCTTCCAAATGCACGGTGCATGACCCACATTGGGCAATACCACAACCGTATTTTGTTCCTACTAAATTTAAATGATCCCTTAGCACCCAAAGAAGTGGAGTGTTCGGATCCACATCAACCGCACGAGCAGTTCCGTTGATGTTTAAGTTGAATGTTGCCATGATATTTGTTTATGTTTTTAAAGATAATGATTTTAATAAAAACGTCAAGAATGATTAACCGAATACACGTTAATAAAGTGTTAATGTTCTTAAGGCTTTATTTTCAATAAATTGAGTTCCTGGAGCCATTTGCTGATTTTCCTTTCGGCCTCGGTTTTTTTTACTTCCTTTTATGTATAATAGAATACCATCGGGCTCAATTCCTACTTTCATTTTTGTTAGTGTACCGTTTCGTTATTTCAGTTTATTCCCTTGTCATTAGCTTGCTAAAAGTCAAATCGGCCAATTTCCAATTGTCGTTATCTTTTACATAAACTTCAGTTACCATAAAAGGGTTGGTCACCTCATTTGAACCGACGACTGCCAGCAGTGTAATCTGGTTCCAAAGTATGACCGTATTTTCATTCAACACTTCCACCATGACTTCGTGTATATCGGCTTTTTTATAGTGGATAAATCCGCCTCTGATGATTTCAATTTCACGGTCTTTTCCCCAGGTGCCTCCCATGTGTACGAACTTCGCCTTGTCATGGAAAAGATCAGCCAACTTGTCGGCATCTTTATCGGCCATCCATTGCCATTTAGTTTTGGACAATTTTTTTATTTTCCCTTCCAGTCCGGAAGTTTGGGCAAGTGCCAGTTGGCCACTTACGGAAATACACATGAGCACAACAAATGTTTTTAGTTTCATGATGGTGTTCTAAAGTTGAAATTTACTTAATGTGTAATTTCATGGGTATCCCGAACGCTACTAAATGTAAGGTCCAGCAACTTCCAGTCATCCCCTTCTTTTTTATAGAATTCGGTTACCGTAAACTCATTGGACACATCATTGCCACGAACATGGGCCATTAGGGTAATTCGGTTCCATAATACTACTGTGCTATTATCGAAAACTTCTACGACAACATCATGCACATCGGCATTTTTGTACCAGATACTTCCGGTTTCAATGATTTCAAGTTCCTTGTCCTTTTTCCAGGAACCACTCATGTGCACAAACCTTGACTTGTCATGGAAAAGGTTGGCCAGTTTGTCCACATCCTTGTCTGCCATCCATTGCCATTTTGCTTTGGAAAGCTCTTTGATTTCCTGTTCTGTGTCCATATTTTGTGCAAAAGATTGCACACTCACTAAGACAATTAATAATCCGATAATTGATGTTTTCATATTTGTAATTATTTTAAATGAATATTTGTAAGTAATATTTTCCATTTGCTTAATCCAGTCTTTTTTCCTTCAGCCAGGTGGCCATCAAATCGGCGATTTCCAAATTGTTGAGGTCGGAAAAAGGAAAATGGGTGTTTCCTTTAATCCCAATTTCAGGTAGATGCACAACTGTCACATCACCATCATTTTTGTTGACTACATCGCGCCATTTTCGTGCCATTTCAAGGCGTACGCGCCAACCGTCCGTTCCGGGGTTGGGGTCATATTCCCCGGGAATAAAATCTCCGTAATAAATGATAATCGGAATTTTCGTTAGCTTTAAAAATTCGGCTTTCGGAACACCAACGGCCTCAAAAGCCCCTGATGAACTGGCTAAGGATTCCGGCACTTCCCCTTCGGGAAAAGGGAAACCCGAGCCGGGTTCGTAAGAGACAATAGCCTTAACGTTATCATTTTTCATGGCGGTTTCCCATCCCAAGCCGCCGGAATGGGAATGGGTCACCAGGATTCCATCGCCAATTTTATCGAAAAGTTGCGATGCGGCATCCGTATTCACTTCCCTATCAATTATCCCTATATTGGGCGTCATTTGTCGGAAATACTGGTTCAATGTTTCCTCGTCACGGGCAAACTGTACACCGGGAAAATAATCGGGCCATACCCCTACACGAAAGATGTTGAACCAAAACTGCTCATCGGGTGAGGGGGTAATTGTGGCTTCGGCCATACTTTTTCCGGCCCTTCCACGTCTGGGCTGGTCCATGATATAGGTACTGAAACCGAGTCTTAGAAAAATGTTCTGGTAGCCCTCGCGTCCATCGGGAGTTGTTTCCCATGTTTTTGAAAACTGGCCGATACCGTGCCACATGACCAGGGGGTACTTGCGCGCATCAACAGGAATCTGATAAAAGATATAAGCATGGTCGCCATGGAAAGTCTGGCCTTCAGGCGTGCGTTTTATAGCGTCAAAGGTGCCCGGGTTGCTTTTTATCGTACCACCCACCGCAAAGCTGCCCTGATCCTCTATGACTATGGGCTTCTTTTGGGCGTGGATTGTAATTCCAGATAAAATCGTAATTACTAAAATGAAATAAATGTTCGCTATCTTGTTTTTCATGTTTTGATTCCTTTCAATTTTAGGCTGAAAATAATTATTGAGACTGTTTTGAACTTATAATGTTCACATCCTGTTTTTCAAAAGTACAAATCCTTATTAGTGAAAGACTTACCCTAATTACGGATTTCCTTACCATTTTTACGGATTATTCCAAACCGATGTGATTTTTTTAGATGCTATCGTTATTTTTGATAAAAGATAATACGAGATGAGCGAAATAGTGGAATTAACAAAGGTCAACGATTACTGTGCCGGATTCGGGATGTCAGCATTGCATCCATTGGTCAGTATCGTGAACCTCTCTGAGGGGACCTGGTCGGGTGGGAAAAAAATCGAAGCTGTCCGTTATCATTTTTACGGTATATTCCTAAAGCAGGGGCAGCAATGTGTGATGAAGTATGGTCGACAGAATTACGACTATCAGGATGGGACTTTGGTATTTATTGGACCCGGACAAGTTGTAAACATAGCACATTTGGATCCTGATTTTAAGCCCTCCGGTCATGCCCTGTTATTTCATCCAGACCTGCTTTGGGGGACTCAATTGGGTAGAACAATACTGGATTACTCCTTTTTTTCCTATCAATTTCACGAAGCACTTCATATCTCAAAAAAAGAACGCGAATGGGTATTGGATATGCTTGAGAAAATACAGACCGAACTTTCGCAAGGGATAGATAAGCATAGCAAGGAGTTGGCAGTTGCCAATATTGAGCTCTTTTTAAAGTACTGTGTGCGCTTCTATGATCGTCAATTCATTACCAGGGAGAAAGAAAACATAGGTATAATCCAGCGGTTTGAAACTTCATTGAGTTCTTACATCCAATCGGGAAAGCCAAAAGAACTGGGTACACCATCAGTCAGTTACTTTGCAGACGAACAACACCTGTCTTCCAATTATTTTGGGGACCTGATCAAAAAGGAAACAGGCAAAAGTGCCAATGACCATATACAGGATAAGCTTATTCAAGCGGCAAAACAAAAAATATTCGATCCTGATAAATCTTTAAGTGAAATCGCTTATGAGCTTGGCTTTAGATACCCACAGCATTTTACCAGGCTTTTCAAAAATAAGACTGGCTACACGCCGAATGAATATAGACAGTTGAACTAAATGAGTACCACAATCTTCGCATTCGCCAGGTTACTTTCCATAAATTGACGCGCCTCCAAAATTTCATCCAAAGTAAACACCTGGCCTATGGTCAATTTTAAATGGGTTTATAAAAATTATGACACCACAATACCGCTTATAATTCTCAGTTGAATTTGGTTTATTTGAAAATTCCGCTGTTCACTGGAGTATTCTTGTCGTTCGCAGAATATTTAAATCATTTTTCGTTCAAAATAAAGATTTTGGACTATTGATTAGGTTTTTCAAATTCGAATAAGAGGGTTTTGAGAAACAATTGTAAGAAATTACCTCTTGTATTATTGACAAACAATTAAATTCGGACATTATGAAAAAAGTAAATTTTATTTTATCGTTTTTTGCCTGTGCCACGTTGATAGCGCAGTCCACATGGAAAGCCGACAACGCTCACTCCAGGGTAGGTTTTGCCATTACCCATTTGATGATTTCCGAAGTGGAAGGCCATTTTGGGGAATTTGACATCCAGGCTACGGCGGATGAAGAATTCAGCAACCCCGATTTTATGGTAGACATCAAAACGGCTAGCATCGATACCGATAATGACCGCAGGGACGAACACTTGCGCAGTGGCGATTTTTTTGATGCCGCGGAACATCCTTCCATGACTTTTAAGACGACTTCTTTTGAGAAAACAGGAGAAAAGACTTTTAAGCTTACAGGCGACCTGACCATGCATGGCATAACCAAGCCCGTTACATTGGAAGGAAAACTGAACGGAATCATAACCGACCAGCGTAGCCAAAAATTAAAGGCCGGACTCAAATTGACGGGTACCATTGACCGCCTGGCCTTCGGAGTCGGGGGTGAAACGCCCACACTTGGGGACCAAGTTGATATGACCATTAATCTGGAAATGGCACAACAATGAACATAGTTGCTGTTTGTTAGTGAAAGGAGACGGTCAAAATGAGAAAATATAGGAAGCATATAACATTGGTATTTCTTTATCTTGTCTATTTGGTCGCTCTCCTTGTTTTGATTGCTTTTGGCATTTCTGTAAAATTGGGCAATGCACAGGAACTATCACCACGAGCAAACAGGCCAGCACCTAAAGGAACTAAGGTAGCTTTTGTTGGATACCAATACTCTTTCGGTGATGTGCTTACTGATCCCTCACTAACTATTACAGGATTGGATTCGCAAATCCATGTAGGATTTCTCGGCTATCTACAAACGTTTAGTTTATTTAACAGAACAACAAACTTAATAATTGAACTGCCTTATACGAGTGCCACAACAACCGGGATTATTTTAGCTCCTGCTGAGGAGACTCTGGCGAGGCGTGATATGGCTGGCATTTAGTTACATCACCTTTTAACGGCCTGAATGCCTCCTGTTCCACCCCTGACAAATGCCTTTATGGACACTTGGCCTAAATAGTAGCTTAAAAACGTTTTGATTGCGTGCTATTTCCAATTGATTCCAACCTTCGACAATCAATATAGCCCGGAAGATTAAATTATTCTTTAAAATCAATCTTCTTTCTTGGAACTTTCCCATTTTTCAACAATGGGCTTCAAAATGTCGTCCTCAACTCCCCAAACTTTTCCTTCCTTGGCAAGCGGCATAAATTCATCAATGTACTGTTGGCTCAATGATTCAGAATCACCATATTGCTCTCGGAGGGCATCCAGTTTTTGGTGTAAGTCCTTTTGGATTTCTGCATAGGCAGGGTCATCATAATAATTATGTTGCTCCAAAGGGTCTTTTTTTCTATCTATCAATTCCCAATAATCAAGGTCAAAATAATAGTGTATCAGTTTATAATCTTTGGTGATTGCCGCATAGTGCCTATTTACATTATGTTCTGACGGGTGCTCATAATAATGATAATAGACTGCTTCCCGCTCCCAATTATCTAAATCACCTGTAAGTACCGGAACTAAACTTTTTCCTTGCATATCAGCAGGTTGTTCTATGCCGGCCACATCCAGAAATGTCTGTGCAAAATCCAGATTTTGAACAAGTTCGTCCGATACAGTGCCTGATTTTATTCTATTTGGCCATGAAACCAGCAATGGTGTTTTTAAACTTTCGTCGTAAACAAATCTCTTGTCGAACCAACCATGCTCCCCCAAATAGAACCCTTGATCTGAAGTGTATACTATGATGGTATTGTCCATCAGGTCATTCGCCTCCAAATAGTCAATTACTCGGCCTACGTTTTCGTCTACGGATTTTATTGTCCCCAGATAGTCCTGCATATACCTTTGATAACGCCATTTAGCAATATCCTCCTCCGTCATGGTTGGATATTGCTTTATGAATTTGTCAGCAACTGCTCCGTAAGATTTGTCATAATTCGCTCTCTGCGTAGAATCCATTCGTCCGACCCCCATTTCAAATCGTCGTTTGTCAAAGCCTATTTCCTCTTTTAAACCCAGCTGATTCATAACTTCCGGGTATAATTTACTATCTGCTGCCCAGCCCATATTTCCATTAATTTTCATTTGCGCAACTTTGGCTGCAGGCATTCCTTCATGGTCATCGAACAAGGTTGCAGGTTCCGGAAAAGTTTTATTAGTGAATTCTTCCATGTGTCGTTCTGCCATCAGCCATGGGCGGTGAGGTGCTTTGTGAAGGTACATCAGCATAAAGGGTTTTTCTTTTTCACGTTCTTTATCAAGCCAATCAAGCGTCATGTCGGTAACAATATCCGTAACATAACCCTGTACTTGTATCTCGCCTTCATTTTTGGTGATAAAATCAGGATTGTAATAGGATCCCTGGTCAGGCAGTATTTTAAACTGATCAAATCCTTTTGGGTTATTACCAAAGTGCAACTTTCCGAACATGGCGGTTTGATATCCTGCTTTTTGCAATAGTTGTGGAAACGTGACATTGGTGGTATCAAAAGGGGATACATTATCCACTTTACCATTGATGTGGGAATGTTTCCCGGTTAGGATAGTGGCCCTGGATGGCGCACAAATGGAATTGGTGACGCTCGCATTGGTGAACAACATGCCCATTTGGGCAATTCTATCAATGTTGGGAGTTTCTATCAAGCTGTTATCATATGCAGAAATGGCTTGATAGGCATGATCATCCGACATAATGAAGACAATATTGGGACGGTCGGGTTTTTGTTCCACTTGTGCATTGCATCCCAAAATCGTTATGACAATAAGAATAGAAAGGAATGGTGCTAGCATCTTTTTCATGGGAATATGGATTAATTTATTGATTTCAAAGCTAAATATAATTTATTGTGATTAAATGATTTGTTTTAATATCCCTTAAGACGCAAAAAACCTGTAAATCATTCGGTTAACAGGTTTTTGGTATGGATTGATACAATAATTTGCCGGGGTGGCAGGATTACTTGTCGTGATCCTGAAATAGGGTTGTTGCTCAAGTTAATCCAATACAGGCTAAAGCCTGTCAGTTTTTTTTGTTTTCACCGCTTTAGTGCCTGACAGCACTACACTCTAAAAACAAAAAATCCAACCACTTTCGTGATTGGTTTCTCTTGGTCGGGGTGGTCACGCCTTAGGCGTGACGACCTCTATTAAGTCGGGGTGGTCACGCCTTAGGCGTGACGACCTCTATTAAGTCGGGGTGGCAGGATTCGAACCTGCGACCTCCTGCTCCCAAAGCAGGCGCGATAACCGGGCTACGCTACACCCCGATGGTCATCTATAAATCGTTTTGCACCACGCTTTTTAATGCGCTTTTCCAAATGAATGGCCTCTGATCTGCTGCCCACCTGTATTTGCAAAACTAATTCCCAGGGGATTCCTCCCTTGGTTGAAGGTACATTACCTCCATTGTGTCGTTTCAATCTTTTATCAATATCAGTAGTTTGACCTACATAATACTTAGAACGTGTTTCACTAAAGAAAATATATACAAACATAATTTCCTCCAGTTGGGGTGGTCACGCCTCGGCGTGACGACCTTCCCGCTGCCAGCAGGCGCGATAACCGGGTGAGACCTGCCACGCTTTAGCGTGGTAAACCCCGATGGTCATCTATAAATCGTTTTGCACCACGCTTTTTAATGCGCTTTTCCAAATGAATGGCCTCTGATCTGCTGCCCACCTGTATTTGCAAAACTAATTCCCAGGGGATTCCTCCCTTGGTTGAAGGTACATTACCTCCATTGTGTCGTTTCAATCTTTTATCAATATCAGTAGTTTGACCTACATAATACTTAGAACGTGTTTTACTAAAGAGAATATATACAAACATAATTTCCTCTAGTTGGGGTGGTCACGCCTCGGCGTGACGACCTTCCCGCTGCCAGCGGGACGCGATATTAACGCTTTGCGTTACAGGCCGGTTAGACCTGCCACGCCTTAGCGTGGTACCCCCCGAATGGTGTAATTCTCAAACTTTCAATTTCCAAATTTCAACCTCCGTATCTTAATGAACTTTTGGCGGACGTGTCCGCTACAGCCCGCCGGTTCCGCCACTGGCGGAATAAGGCTGGCGAAAGCGGAGAGACAGGGATTCGAACCCTGGCGACACTTACGCGTCGACAGATTAGCAATCTGCTCCGTTACCACTCCGGCACCTCTCCAGTATTTTTTAAGTGAACGTGCATTGTAAAATGCGGATGCAAATGTAATTCTTCATATCCTGGAACGCAACTTTTTTTATTGAATTTTTAAGTGATCATTTACACATTGCAGAATATTTAAGGTAATCTAAAAAAATACTGCAATGAATACATAGAGTTTTATCTATAGGAATACAAAATAATTTGACTAAATTCAGGATTTCATACCAATATAATGAAGCGTTATGATGTGCTTTTTTTGACATAAAATTTTGACAGGCATGGCAATAATAAAAATGAATAGAATTACTTCTTTTATCAAACAAACCATAATTATAATTTGCCTTTTTTCTGTTCAGTCCTGTTCCGCTCAGTCCCAATTAATCTCAGATGAAAAAGAAACCGTATCAGTAGAGAAAATAGAGTATTACCTGTATTTTCCAAAGGGATATGAAGAGGAAAAAAATGATAAATTTCCGCTGCTTTTATTTTTGCACGGAGGTGGAGAATCAGGAGGTGAGCTTGAAGAGCTTAAAACGAACGGACCACCAAAGCTGCTGGCTGAAGGCAAAGAGTTTCCTTTTTTAATATTGGCTCCTCAAAACCCATATAAAAAAAAATGGTGGAATACCAGGGCGGTGATGCAATTATTGGACACTATAATAGCCACAAACCGGGTAGATACCGATAGGATTTATCTGACAGGTTTAAGCAGGGGAGGAGGAGCTGCATGGGAACTTGCCGTACAATACCCGGATAAATTTGCAGCCCTGGCAGTGGTCTGTGGAATGACTCCCGTACCCTATGCATCATGGATAAATAAAAATATGCCTATATGGGTTTTTCACGGAACTGAAGATAAATCCATACCCATTTCCGAATCTGAGAACATGGTAAAAAGGTTAGAGGAAATGGGCTATGATGTTACATTTACCCGATATGAAGGGGTAGGTCATAACGCATGGGTGAAGGCCTATACTACTGAAGAATTGTATACATGGTTTATGAAACAAAAACTAATTCGGGAATAACAACTCCTGATTTTAGTTTATCTGTAAACTTTTATAATTATAGCTTGGGTTCCTCGTTCAATACCCATAAATTTATTTAGGAGATATAATAACAGCGATGTATAAAAAAATCATAGCGGCCATTGCCATCAGCACAGGAATTCTTGCCCTTGTTTTATGGATTTTAGGTAATTTAAGTATGATGGCCCCTGTTTTGATACTATTTTTTCTATCTCTCGCTTTGGCTGTGCGAAATGTTGAATCATTGAAGGGTTTTTCTTTTACCATACTCATATTTGCGGCTGTCGCGGCTTCCATGTTTTACCCGGCATTTTTTTCCAAAGCAGGGGATTTTGATCTTAAAAAACTGATAGTTCCTTTACTGATGCTTATTATGTTTGGAATGGGAACGGCTATGAGCCTTCAGGATTTTAAGGGAGTAGTAAAAATGCCCAAAGGTGTTTTGGTGGGTATCTTGTGCCAGTTTACGATTATGCCTTTTGTGGGGTATGGATTGGCTACTGCCTTTGATTTTCCTCCCGAAATTGCTGCCGGAATTATTTTGGTAGGCAGCTCACCAAGTGGACTGGCATCAAATGTAATGGCTTATATTTCAGGGGCAAACCTCGCACTTTCACTAACTTTAACCGCAGTAGCTACCATTTTAGCGCCCTTGCTAACACCCTTGCTGATGAAAGTATTGGCAAATCAAATGGTCCCGATTGATTTTTTGGCGATGCTTTGGAGTATCGTAAAAATTGTCATCATACCCATAATTGCCGGGCTTTTGTTCAATAGATTTGCCCATGGCAGATTTAAGTGGCTGGACAAAGCAATGCCTGTTGTATCCATGGCAGGGATTGCAATTATTATTACAATTATTACTGCCGCTGGCAGGGATTCACTTATGACTCTGGGGTTACTGCTTATTGTAGCGGTAATTTTACATAATTTAATTGGCTACTTCTTTGGATATTGGGGAAGCAGGCTGTTTGGTCTGGACAGGAAGTCGGCTCGTACCGTAGCTTTTGAAGTAGGAATGCAAAACGCGGGGCTTGCCTCAGGCATTGCTTTGGAAATGGGCAGGGTAGCCACGATGGGTCTGGCGCCTGCTGTGTTTGGACCTATGATGAATATCACGGGTTCCAGTCTGGCCACATGGTGGCGGGGAAAACCCATTAAGGAAGGACCAAAGGAAATCGATTGGCCGTAATGGCAATTCAATATGGGAGTGGGCAAAAAATAATTAAATAAGCGACTATGAACAGGTTAATTTTTCTTTTTGGTGGTCTGGCTGTGCTATTTGCGGTAAGTTGCAAAGAGGCTGTGCCTGATATTGGTACTAATTTCAGTAATAAAATACGATTAAACCAAATTGGGTATTATCCGGATGCCGTGAAAAAGGCGGTGATGGTTTCCGCACACGAAGGGGCATTTAGCATACTGGACAGTAAATCCAGTGAAGCTGTTTTTTCAGGAAAACTCTCTGAGCAACTAGATTGGAAAATGGCCGGAGAGACAGTGCGGATTGCCGATTTCAGTGAATTCACCAAGCCGGGATCCTATCATATTTATAGTAAGGACCTTGGATTTTCCTATCCATTTGAAATAAAAGAACATGTATTACAAGCGGTTTTTTTGGGTTCCATAAAAGGGATGTATTTTCAAAGAGCCGGCATGGCCCTTGCTGAAAAATATGCATCACATTGGAAGAGAGACCTGGGGCATCCGGATGATTCTGTTTTGTATCATCCATCCAGCGGGAAACAAACAGGGACATTAAATTCCCCCAAAGGCTGGTATGATGCCGGAGATTATAATAAATACGTCGTTAATGCCTCATTTCCATTAGGACAATTCTTTTTACTGGAAGAGCAATACCCCAATAGTATTGCCGATGGTGCCTTAAATATACCGGAAAGTGGTAATGCCCTAAGCGACTATCTGGATGAGCTGAAATATGAGATGGATTGGGTTTTGACTATGCAGGATGATGATGGGGGGCTGTTTCATAAACTGACAACCAAAAATTTTGAAGGGATGGTGATGCCTCATGAAGCAATCAACCAACGATATATTGTAGGCAAAGGGACCGCTGCCAGCCTGGATTTTGCTGCCGCAGCAGCTCAGGCTTCCCGCGTTTTTGCCCCATATGATTCAGCTTATGCCGGGAAATGCCTGCAGGCGGCTAAAAGGGCTTACAATTGGTCTCTGGTTAATCCACAGGTGGAATTTGTTAATCCGGAAGATATTAGTACGGGTCAGTATGGTGACACTAATTTTGATGATGAATTTTTATGGGCTGCCGCAGAGTTATATGTAACCACTGCCGATACCACTTTCCTTAATCAGCTTAATACCACCCAAATTGATTTTTCCTATAGCCCGGGGGATGGCTGGACAAAATTTATGAGGTTTATGGGCATATTTACACTTTTGGATAACAAATCACTCGTTCCTGATGAGCTATATTCGACATTACGTAACGGTATTCTGAATACGGCAAACGACCTGACCGCAAAAACTAAAACATTAGATTATTTTCAAAGTGTTGATAATTTTCAATGGGGATCAAATAGCGATGTCCTGAATTCAGCTATGATTATTGCCCAGGCCTACAGACTGGATAGGAAACCGGAATATTTGACAGCCGTAAGGCAAGCTGCTGATTATGTTCTCGGAAATAATGCAACGGGATATAGTTTTGTTACCGGCTTTGGTGATAATCCCCCTATGTTTATACATCACCGGCAAAGTGCCGCAGACGGGATAGTGGATCCGGTGCCGGGCTTACTATCAGGAGGCCCGAATTATGACAAACAGGATAGATCAGCAGGAGTAAAATATCCGGAAAATGCACCTCCTATGAAAAGCTGGACGGATCACGAGGACAGCTACGCAAGCAATGAAATATGTTTAAACTGGAATGCTCCTTTGACTTATATCCTGGGCTTTCTGGAACAGGAATCAAAATAACCCTATTATGAGAAAACTAAAAGGTATTATTGCTGCATTAAGTGTTTGGGCTTTTGCGATAAGTACCCAATCTTTATTTGCAAATTCTGAAACACATGGTGATACAACTGCTGTACAAAAGAAAAAACCCAGAAATGTCATTTTTATACTTACCGATGACCATAGGTATGATTATATGGGGTTCACTGGCAAAGTTCCCTGGTTGCAAACACCCAATATGGACAAACTGGCGGCGGAAGGGGCTTATCTGCCCAATGCCTTTGTAACTACTTCCCTATGTTCTCCAAGCAGGGCATCTATTCTAACTGGCCAGTTTTCACATAACCATACCATAGTCGATAACCAGGCACCCGACCCGGGTAATCTGACTTATTTTCCTGAATATTTACAGAAAGCCGGGTATCAAACGGGGTTTTTTGGAAAATGGCATATGGGTGACCATGGTGATGAGCCACAACCTGGTTTCACACATTGGGAAAGTTTTCCCGGGCAGGGGGTGTACTACAATCCTACCTTAAACATAAACGGGGAAAGAGTAGCCTATAAAGATTCTACATATATCACCGATCTGCTGACAGAGCACGCTGTGGACTGGATGGGTAAAAGAGATAGGAACAAGCCATTCTTTCTATACCTGTCTCATAAAGCAGTTCACGCTGGTTTTCAACCTGCAAAAAGGCATAAAGGCATTTATAAAGGGAAAAAGATAAAATTACCTGCTACCTATGACCAAACCAAAACAGGTGCATACCGCGATTTGAAATGGCCTCAATGGGTGGCTGATCAGCGGATCAGCTGGCACGGAGTAGATTATATGTATCATTCAAACCGGGACATTTATGAAATGGTAGTTGACTATTGCGAAACTCTTTTGGGTGTCGATGAAAGTGTAGGGACAATCATGGAATACCTTAAAAAGGAAGGATTGGACGAGTCAACATTGGTTATTTATATGGGGGATAACGGCTTTAGCTGGGGAGAGCATGGCTTAATAGATAAAAGGCATTTTTACGAAGAATCTGTTAAGGTCCCATTACTGGTCCGTTGTCCTGAGTTGTTCGAAGGGGGTAAGGTTCCCCGGCAAATGGTCCAAAATATTGATATAGGCCCCACGGTACTTGCTGAAGCAGGTGTTAAACAACCAGAAAATATGCCCGGGGTTTCATTTATTCCTATTTTAAAAGGCAATACTGATGTGGCTTCACGAAAAGAAATATTTTATGAATACTTCTGGGAATATGATTTTCCTATGACGCCTACTGTTTTTGGCATGCGCACAGATCAGTACAAATACATTAAGTATCAGGGTATTTGGGATAGAAATGAGCTCTATGATTTACAGAACGATCCTGATGAGATGTACAATTTGATAGCAGATCCGGATAAACAGGAAATAGCCAAATCAATGTCATCTGCCATATATGACTGGCTTGAAGCAACCAATGGGATGAATATTCCTTTAAAGCGTACGGTTAAATATCGCTTCGGAGATTATAAACATCCACAGGAGTACTAAAAATTTAATGTTCTTGTTTCCGTACCGTTATTATCAAAAAAACTGATGCGACTTACATTAGGATTCACTTCAATTTGCCTGCTGGACTGCGATTGAAATGATGAGCCCCAATAGTATTCCTGTATCTGACTGCTGTTATCTTTAAAATACAACATGCACTTAACTTCATTTGCTTTTAGAGGAACAAAGCCGGATGCCGGGTTAGTTGTCGTTTCGTACACCTTTAGATAATCATTGTTTTGTGAAGCTACAATCAGGGATTTATCATTAGCCACAGTAAGCCTAGCCAGGCTTTTGGCATCACCCGGGACAAAGAAATTACTCTCCTGAAGGGAAAGGGCTTCAAAACTTCCATCTCCTTTATTTTTTAGCAAAATGCCAACAAAGGCATCCGCAGGGCCTTGTTGTACCTCCATGCCAAAATCATTCCCAACCAATGCAATATCCAATAGGTCATCACTATTAAAATCGGTGATGAGAATGCCATATACAGGGGCGAGCTGGGCTGCGAAGGGCAGGGGGTGACTTTCAAATTTGCCCTCACCCAGATTTTCAATCCAGGCAGTTTGCATATAGTTAAAGGTCAGTTTTATGGCATCGTCAAGAACACCATCGGGAAATACTTCATGTAAAGTGGCCTCACCAAAATCACCAAAGGAATTAAATCTTTTTCGTATCCCCACAAATTGCTTCACCACATCCTGCCAGGGATGATAAAGGTATTCCTTCTTAATCCCCACACTATCTCTGAGGTAATAGGAGATAAATGGATCTATCATACCATTATTGTCCAGGTCCTTCGCATATAAGCGCACAGGGGTGTCTTTATCTGCTTTAAAATAGATGTTTTTTCCAAAATTTCCGGCTACGTAGTCCATATCGCCATCATTATCCAGATCAGCAGCTGCCAGACTGTTCCACCACCCCGAATTGTCCTGAATTCCACTGGAATCAGTTATTTCATGAAGTGTTCCATTTCTGTTTTCAAAGAATCGAATGGGCTTCCATTCCTCAGCCAAAATAAGATCTGGCCAGTAATCCCCGTTAAAATCTGTCCATAAAGCATCGCAAATAAGTCCCGGATATTCCAGTTCCGGGGAAACTTCGGCTGTAACATCAATAAAGCGAACATTCCCTTCTGTACTTTCATTCCTGAGAATATAGGAACGGTCTGCTTTTGGATAGGCCATAGGGAGTACTCTGCTTCCGATAAAAAGATCGAGGTCCCCGTCTCTGTCATAATCTGAAGCCCTTACAGTGGAGGAGTTACTCCTCATGTCCGGTATTCCTTTAGCAGACACGGAAAACCTGCCTGTCCCATCATTCAGCAGGAGAACATCTTTGTAGAAAATATGTCCGGGCGGATACTGAGCACTTCCCCGGGCTATATATAAATCCAAATCCTGATCGCCATCGGCATCAAAGAGTAAGGTACCGGCATCTTCTTCTTCCATTTTTTCACCATGTTTGTAATTGACCTCCTGTTGCGTGAAGCTCCCGTCTTTTTGCTGAATAAACCACATCTCCCCAAAGTTCCTGCTTGAGCTCACAAACAGATCATCCAGGCCGTCATTGTTTATGTCCCCCACTGAAAGGGAAGGGCCATATTGAGAGAATTTATGTGGTAGCGTACGCTGAAAATTAAAATCTATAAAGTCGTGATCCTTGCTTTCATATACCAGATTATATTTTTCGGATACCTCTTTAACCATGGGAATAAACATAGAATCCTTTTTTATCAATGATTCCATTAAGGCCGGGTTATAAGCTATATTAAGGACTCTGTCGGTTTCCTGATTTTGTAACTTTTGAACGTTACCCCCTGGCCAGGTAATATTAATGGAATCTATGGAGGTTCTGTTTCCAAGCCCAAAATGAAACACACTTTCAGGTTTGGAGAGATAACCCCTGCCGGAAATCATAGACTGCTTTTGTCGCATTCCATTGGAAAAAACTTCCACAACGCTCCCATAGGCAGCAGGGTTTTTATCTGACCCTTTTAACTTGATCCTCAAATAATGACTTTCCGGGTTTATTTGAGAAAGCCTGTTTTCCATGAGCAGGACAGGATCATTTATATTATTGATTACCAGATCCAGATCCCCGTCATTGTCAAGGTCTCCATAGGCTGCCCCACTGGAGTAGGTGCCAAAATTTAGCCCCCATGCATCGGTTACATCTTCAAAATTTAATTCTCCTGTATTTCTGAACATGAAATTTGGAATTTTAATTTCAGGAATAGCGGCGATGAGTTTTTCTTTGCTTACCAGTCTGCTTGCCGTAATACGGAAATCCCCGAAATCCCTGTCGGTTACGTCTTTTGGAAATCCATTGGTGATAAACAGATCCTGCCATCCGTCATTGTCGTAGTCCGCAAATAGAGGTGCCCAGCTCCAATCTGTTTCCTGGATGCCGGCAAACATACCCGCATCTCCAAATATGGGAAGTCCTGTTTCGGGATTCACACCAAGATTTAGCTGTAATGTATTTCTGGTATATTGGGACTCGTAATTATATTTTTTGGTAAAAATTTCTTTCTGATAACTGCTGGGTCCCTGGAATAATTTTTTCCTCTTGTTGTAATAGGGCTGCATCTCGGAAGTAAAAATATCCATTTGCCCGTTATTATTTACATCAGAAATGTCGCTTCCCATGGAAGATAGGCTAAAATGCTTAAATATATCACCCGCCCGGTTCGTAAAAGTATTATCCTGATTATTGATATAAATGAGGTCATTACTTAAGAAATCATTAGCCACATAGATGTCCATCCAGCCATCTTCATTAAAATCATGAATTAATGTACTGTGGCTGTAACCGTGAAATCGAATCCCGGCTTCATCTGATACGTCTTTAAATACCGGATGACCCAATGTGTCATCCCATTCATTTGTGTACAGCTTGTCCCTGCTAAGAGATGTGCCGTCGTCTTCCAAAGGACTAAACTGACTTGGATTTATGCCTTCAATACGGTTTACGCCTATAAAAAGATCCAGGTCTTCATCATTGTCATAATCAAAAAACTGGGCATGGGAAGAATAAGTGGTATCTGCAATCCCATATTCTTTGGCCATTTCCTTAAATAGGGGAGTACCATTGCTGTTATTGCCCTGGTTAATATACAAGAGGTTCCTTCTTCTTTCAGGATCCTTATAAAATGTATTACAAATGTATATATCCTTTTTACCGTCCAGATTTATATCCACAATGGAAACTCCGGAAGACCAAAAGAGTACATCCGGTTTATTTATCCCGGCATTTGCAGAGATATCCTTAAATTTCAATGCTCCTTTATTGAGGAACAATTTATTATCTACCTGATTTCCTGTCAGGAAAATATCGTCCAATCCGTCGCCATCAAGGTCCCCGAGCGCCACTCCGGAGCCATTGTAGACAAATTCATTATCCAGGATGTTAATAGAATCATTTTCAGTTAATTCATTGGCGAAATCGAGCCCTGAATTTTGGGGGGTAACACTTCTGAATAGTGCTTTATCTTCCTGGTGTTTATCGCAGCTTGTAAACAGTAGTGAGCATAAAACAATTGTCACTGTAACAGATTTTAGTTTCATTGGATCTGTATTTTTATTTTGAATCAACATACAAAAATGCAAGAACCCTGGCACATGAACAAATAAAAAGGCCGCTTTTCAGCGGCCTTTTTTAAATTATATACAATCTAATACTAGTACCCGGGATTCTGAGATAAGACATCAGAGCCTTGAATATCTATTTGTGCTTGTGGAACAGGCATTACTTCACTTTTGCCTGCTGTAAAACTCGCTCCACCAAATTTGGTAACAAGGAACTGACCTTCATACTGCAAATATGCGTTTAAAGTTTCAGCGGCAACACCCCAGCGTACCAGGTCAAAGAAACGGTGCCCTTCTCCGGATAGCTCCAGCTTTCTTTCAAAACGAACTGCAGTTCTTGCAGCGTCCTGAGACCCAAAGTCTGCAGCGGTATATTCCGAGATATTGTAATTCGCAGCATCGTCACCGGAGCCATCTGATTTTTTAACCCAAAATTCTGATTTGGCTGCTCTTGCTCTTACCTGGTTTACATAGTCCAATGCTTTTGTCAAAGAACCTGCTTCAACTTCTGCTTCAGCAGCCATCAAAAGCACATCTGCATAGCGTATAATGGTATAGTTCATTGTGGCATAACCACGTGTCCATGAACTACCATCTGTAAACGAATTCTCCTGAGACCTGTAATAAATGTATTTTTTAGGAGAATAAGGACCCGCATATGGGAAACTTCTGATCCACGCAGAACCGGGATGATCTATCCAATCCAGGTATGGAATACCTTTTCTTCCAATAGAATGATCAATTCGTGGATCTAACGGACCTGCATCCTGTACAAAAGTCGCTTCATCGTTTCCATTTACAATTACGTGGAAGAAGGCATTTTGTACTGCATTGGCCGGATCATTGTAAGATTCATCCAATAATGGTAAACCATTTGCCTGTGTTCTGAAAGAATTGGCCAGAGAAAAACTTGGTTGAAAGAATCCACAGCAGTTACCGGGACCATCAGGACCGGTATTGTATGGATAGTTTAAATCATCAAAAGCATTGGCGTTTTGAACACTACCTGTATTATTGGCAGATTCCACATCCATAACTGCTTCTGCATGGTTGTCATTTTCCGCATTGTATATCTGAGCATAATTATCCAATAATGCATATTTTAAACCATTGGAAGTAACCCCATTGGCAATGACATCATCAAACCAGGTTATGGCTTCGGAAAACTTCCCCTGAAATAATTTTGCTTTGCCCATATAGGCAGCAGCAGCCCATTTATTAACACGGCCGGCATCTGTAACGGCAGGTAAATTATCATATGCATACTGGAAATCCGCTTCTATCTGTGCCCAGGCATCGCCACTGTTTGGAACAAGAATAACTTCTTCTGCCGGAAGGGTTTCATCAAAAACCGGGATTTTGTCAAAATGTTTTTTAAGGTCAAAGTAAAAATGACCACGTAACATCCTGGCTTCACCGCTGATCCTTTTAGCATCTGCCGGAATTAGCGCATCCGGATTGGCTGCAATGGTTGCAAGTACTCTATTAGCTCTTGCAACTCCTTCAAAACGACCACGCCATAGGTTATTTAAATCTCCGCTTGTAGGGTTTACTTCATAGCGCTGAATAGGATTTATATCACCATAATCCCCTGCATCTGTTCCTTTATTGGCTTCTCCGCCCAAAATAGAACCTGTTATCCAGTGGTTTGGTCCTTCAAATCGGTTTCCAAATACACCATTCAAGGCAGAATAGGTCCCAATAAGAAGGGCCTCTATACCATCTGAAGTTCCCAACTGGGCATCACCCAATGCTCCGGCAGGCGGTACTTCTAAAAATTCATCGCTACATGAGACACCCAATACGAGGGCGCACATGACGAAAACTCCGAATTGTTTAATTTTTTTAATTGTCATCATAACTTTTTTTTTCAAATATAATTAAAAATTTATCATAATTTATCATAATCATCGTCTTAGAGTCCAATATTAACATTAATTAAATACGATGGGGTTACCGGGTAGTTACCTACGTCAATACCAAAGTTCACATCGGCATCTCCACCAACAACAGGATCTAATCCGCTATATCCGGTTATGGTCCAGATATTATTGGCAGAAAGTCCTATCTCAAATTTGCTAAGTGTATTTGAATTGTTAACCAGCTGACTAAAAGAGTAGATAAAAGCAAGTCTCTGAAGTCTTGCATAACTGCCATCTTCCACATACCACGAATTGGCTGCTCCACTGGTACTTAGGTTAGCTGCGCTTTCCCAGATAGGGGCAGCTGCATTGTTTCCTAATTCCGGAGTCCAGGAATTAAATGCTGCAATACCTTTTGCAGAACCTTCGAAAGTACCAAAGAAATCTCTATACCATTTAGACTGGTTAAATATCTCTAAACCTGTAGACCAGCTCCAGAACATCTCCATTCTTATATCCTTAAATTTCAAATCTATGGTAGCTCCACCACTGTAATTCGCTACAGGATCTCCAAGATATGTTCTGTCATCCGGGGTAATTACACCATCGCCATCAACATCCCGGTATTTAAACCTACCTATTCCGGCTCCATCCTGTGCAGGAGAAGCAGCAACATCGGCAGCACTGTCAAAATAGCCTATGACATCATACCCAAAAAATGCAGATAAGGGTTTACCTATCTGGTTCCTTGTAGGATTGATACCTCTCTGTCCAGCTACGTCCAAAAATTCTATACCCGGCGCAAATGCAACGACTTCATTCTTAAGGAAGGTATTGTTGACCGCAAATTCAAAAGACAAATCTTCTGTAAAGTTTCCTTTATAAACAACCCGCAGGTCAATTCCCCGGTTAAGCATAGACCCAACGTTTCTGGATGGTGCACTGGCAAAGTTACCGGTTACACCCGCCAAAGGCACAACGAATAAAAGGTCTTCGGTGTCGCGTTTCCACCAGTCAAATTCTATATCTAAATGATTATCCAGAAAAGTAGCATCAAAACCAATGTTGGTGGTTGTACTGGTTTCCCATTTCGCATCAGGATTCCCGATACGGCTTGTTGCAAAACCTTCATTGGCACCGCTGTTTTGTCCTTGTATAGGATAAAAAGTATTATCAAGGGCAGAAGCTGCCAGTGAATACTGGTTGGCAGGGTTCACGTTATTGGAGTTACCCATTTCTCCCCATCCTGCACGGATTTTTAAATCCTGAAAAAAGTTTTGGTTATCCATAAAGGATTCTCCGGTTACCCTCCAGGCGCCAGAAAAGGCGGGAAAAGTACCATACCTGTTATTTTCACCAAAAACAGAAGAACCATCGCGCCGTACTACTGCAGAAATATAATATCTTTCGTCATAGTTGTACTGCAACTGGCCAAACAGGGAACTAAAATTAACACCTTTTCTTATGAAACTTTGGACCACGGGGCTCTGTACTGCAGAGAGGGTTACAAAGTCTAAATCTGTAGAGAACGGATTAATACCGGAACCTTGAATCCTTCGTCCCTGAGGCGCTGCTACCGGGGTATTTGTACCTTCAATTGCTTCCTGTCCTACTAAAACCTTTATTTTGTGTTTCTCTCCAAATAATTTCTCATAGGTAATGGTGTTCGTAAATGTCCATGAGAAGCCATATTCTGAACCTTCAGCAAAACTATAACTTGCCTGTGGTTCGGAATCTCCCAAATACCTGTAATTGTAATCCAGATTGTTAAAATTATAATAGAAACCACCTATGCTACTTCTAAAAGTAAAACCTTCAAAAGGCTTGATCAGTGCATAAAAATTCCCAATCGCACTTGTGCTAAATCCCTTGTCATCTCCTCTGTCCTGAACCAATCTTCGCACCGGGTTTCGCGGGTTGTTAAAACCTGCAGCCCTGGTACTGGCATAACTGCCAAAATCGTCAAATACGGGGATAATCGTTGGCATACGATAGGCCGATAGTACTTCAGATTCGTCATTGGCAATACCTTGCCCGCCGTTTCCACCTTGTTGGCCTACAACTGAGTTATAGGTGACCTGGAAGTTTTCACCAATACTTAGCCATGGTGCAAGATCAAATTCTGAATTAAAACGGGCAGTGTACCTGTCCTGGCTGTTTGATAACAGGATACCATCTATAGACTGCATATTTAATCCTACGTAGAAACGACCATTCTCGTTCCCTCCATCAAAACCAAGGCTAATCCTGGTCTGCGGTGCAACTCTGGTAATTTCCCTATACCAGTCGGTACCTGCAAGGTTGGGTCTGATTAAGAACACATTTTCAGGATCTGCTGCATAGTTCGCCTGAATTTGTGCCAGATTTATATCACTGGCTGAAACACCATTAGCACCATCTGCATGCAGATAATCCGGGAAGGTTGGTGTTGCATTAGAACCATATTGTGGATGCGTATACTGAGGAGCAGTACCATTAGCCGCGGCATTGTTTCTATACGCAATGTGCGTCCAATCTGCCATATCCTGTGGGTTCAGCATTTTTGGTGATCCCGCTACGTTGGGATCTGTAACACCACTTTGAATATTAATTGAAATGTTGGTTTTCCTGTCTCCACGGGCTCCTTGTTTAGTAGTGTAGACAATTACCCCGTTTGCTGCTCTTGCCCCATAAATAGAAGCTGCGGCAGCATCCTTAAGTACTGTGGTAGTAGCAATATCGTCCGGGCTTAAGAAATCTACACTTTGAATAGGAACCCCATCTACTATGTACAGGGGCTGGTTGCCACCAAAACCACCATAACCACGAACCCGCACCTGACTTTGAGTTCCTGGCTGTCCGTTAGTAATTACGGTAACACCGGCAACCCTACCTGCTAATTGTTGTTCTACGTTACCGGAAGGAATTGCTGCCAGTTCTTCGGCACTAACAATCGATACGGCAGCTGTGGTTTCCCTTTTTGATTCAGTGGTATACCCTGTTACTACAACTTCGTCCAGTGCAAGCCCTTCTTCAAGGACTGCATTAATAACATTGGACGTCCCCACCGTTATTTCTCTTGTATTATAACCGGTATAGGAAAACACGAGTACATCTCCGGGGCTTGCCTGAATGGAATAATTTCCATCAAAATCGGCAGCGGCACCTGTAGAAGTTCCTTTAATTACCACATTCGCGGCAGGAAGCGGAACTCCACTTGCATCTGTAATTGTTCCTGTGATGGTAGATTGAAACGCTTCAATCACTGTTACTGTTTTAAGACTTGTTGTCGGCGCTGCGAGAGCAAACGAACAGACAAGACCCATAAGCAATGAAAAAATCTTGTTACCGGACTTCCTGAACTTCCCAGTAAAAGATTTTAACGAATGATAATCACTTTTTAGAATCATAATCGTTTGTTGTTTAGTTAGCTTTAATTAATTGATTTTCAAGTTTTTATTAAACATTTAGTACGATAACGTTTGCGGTAAATGTTAAAATAAATCATAAATTTGTGATAATATTAATAAAATTATACGAATTACACAGTAAAGGGTGATCTTTTTTTATCAAATAGTAATCAAATAATGAAATAATGAGAATTTGTTACATAAATATATAAAGTAACATTTTATTAGTTTTTAACCATCTCCACCGCTCAATAATTGGATTTTTTATAAAAACAACACCTTTTGGGGTGAACCAAAAGGCGTTGCTTAACTACGCTACGGATACTACCTTAATTATAAAGAGTATCACAATTGCAATCGTCTCCCTTTGATTTGCCAGTCAGATACGGGAAACGCCGCGCTAATTCAAATAAACCAAGCGCAGATTGGGGAAACTATTTTTAATACGGTACATCATTCATCTCAATTAAGTTTAATATACTTTTTACAGATTCATTGGATGACAACTTATCTGCGGGGGTGTTTTTACAATAGTCCATCAAGATATTTATGGATGTAGTGGCCACATGAGTCCTCGTATCTGAGGATGCATAATAAATAAAAACAGTACCGTCATTCTCCACTATCCAGCCATTGGAAAAAAGAACATTACCTACATCCCCGATAATTTCTTTATTATTTGGCGCCATAAAATAACCTCCGGGTTGATAAATGACTTTAGAAATATCATTCAGATCCGTCATGAAAAGATATAACACATATCTTAAACCGGCAGCCGTATTCCGCACTCCATGAGCCAGGTGAAGCCAGCCTTCCTTCGTTTTTATGGGTGAAGGCCCTAAACCATTCTTTAATTCATAAATGGTGTGATAGGCTTTCTGGTTGATAATTGTTTCATTTATGATCTCGGGGTGATTCATATCATCGATAAAACCAAGACCAATGCCTCCTCCGGAACCTGTTTCAATAAATCCGTCCTGAGGCCTGGTATAAATGGCATATTTACCTTTAACAAACTCCGGGTGCAGGGTTACATTTCTTTGTTGTTTGGAGACTGAAATTAAATCAGGCAAGCGTTCCCAGCTTATAAGATCCCTGGATCTGATAATGCCTGCATTTGCAATGGCAGAAGAGGTGTCTCCCGGCGGGGCATCCGGATTTTTTCTTTCCGTACAGAAAATGCCATAAACAAATCCATCTTCATGAGCTATGAGACGCATATCATATACGTTAATATCTGGATGGTTTAATTGTGGCATCAGCAAAGGTTTTTCCCAGAACTTAAATCCGTCTATACCATTGGGGCTTTCCGCAAAAGCAAAATACGATTTCCTGTCACTTCCTTCAACTCGCACAGCAAGGGTAAATTTGTCATTCCATTTTATGGCGCCGGCGTTAAATGCCGCATTAACCCCTATGCGTTCCAATCCGAATGGATTGGATTGCGCATTTAAATCGTAACGCCAGTTAATCGGAATGTGTTCTGCCGTAATCACCGGATTTGTATATCTGGAAATTAATCCGCTTTTTTCAGGAATTGGATGGTTAGGCATATGTATAAGCTGCTCATGATTTCTCATAAGTTCCTCATAGTTCCAAATCCGTTTTTGGTTGAATAGCCTGCCTGCATCCATAGCCCTAAATTTGTTCGTCTAATTTATCCCACCAGAATTTTTTAAGCAGTAAACCGCACAGGGCAAAAATTCCAAGTGATATCCAAAGTGATGTATATTCCCGCAGTATTAAATATAGAGGTATAATTACAAGGAGTGTCTGGGCGATTGTTCCTATTATAATATTGATCATGTCCATTTTGAACATATTGTTTTTCCTGAAGGCCGGATCCTGCTCCATCACCTTTTTTTGAATGGGTTTCCAAAAACCCCATGGCCTTGTCTTTTTGTAAAAATGAATCAAAGTGGCCTCTTTCGTGGGTGGCCCCATATAAGTGCCAATTATACAACCAAGTGTAGTGATAATAAGGAATAGCGGAAACAGATAGAGCTCCAGTGTTTCTTTAAAAACCAGCGGAAAAATTATAGCCGGGATCAGTCCGGATAACATTCCCCAAAAATAACCGTAGCCGTTAAAACGCCACCAATGCCATTTTAGGGTATTGGAAACCACATACCCCCCCCAAAGGGCAGAAACTATCCATTGTAAAACGGAATTTACATCTTCTACGAAAAAACCCAGGACAATACTAACTATTACAACCAGTATGCCGCTGCCATAGTTCATCCATTTGACCTGTTTAGGTTGCGCATCTTTCTTGTATCTTAAATACACATCATTTACGATATACGCCTGAGCTGCGTTCAAAGTGCCTGCAAAAGTGGACATGAATGCCGCCAAAAGGCCAGCTAGTAATAACCCCATCAGGCCAACTGGCACAAACTTGCTGATAGCGGAGGGAAGAATATTTTCAAAATCGATCATTCCTGCACGCTGAAGATCCAGCTGATCATAAAAAAGTATTCCCAAAACAGCAAAGCCACCAATCATAAGATATCGGGTAGGCATGAGGACCAGCGAAACAAATCCGCTCATTTTTGCCGCTTCCTTTGGAGATTTGGTAGACAGTATTTTCTGCATATCATAATTTGGGGCTGGTCCGGCAATACTCGCCAGAATTCCTTTGAATACAACCAGCATAAAAAACAAGCCAAACAGCGTATAACCATCCGAGGCAATTTTTTCGTTCACCTCGGCTATCATTCCTGTCCAGTCAATATCCAGATTCCATCCAAAAAATGGGTCCATCCAGGTTTCTGGAACATTCAGGGTATTTGTGCCCATTGCCTGCCAGGCTATAAATGCTATGGCAATGGAGGAGACGGTCATTATGAAAAATTGGAGAAGATCTGCCCATACAATACCAGACATACCGCCGAGTACAGAATAAAAAACAGCAAATAGTGTAAAAATAGTGCCATAGAAATGAGGTACATATTCCAGTGGTACATCAAATGGGATATAAGCACTTACAATTTCCCATGGAATAAATATCTCAACAAACTTACCCAGGCCTATAAACCCATATGCCAGAAAGCCAAGGCAACTTATTATAGCGAAAGCTACAACAACGGTATGGGACAATCTGCCTCCTTTACCCTCTCCAAATCTGAATAAAATCCATTCAGCTCCGGTTGTGACATTGCTGCGCCGCAGCCAGGCGCTGAGATAAACCATCAAAAAAATCTGATTGAATACAGGCCATAACCAGGGTATCCATATGCTTTTTAAACCATATACAAAAGTTAAGGTAACCAGCCACATGGTTCCTGAGATGTCAAACATCCCGGAAGCGTTAGATAAACCAAGCATATACCACGGTAAGGATTTCCCTCCCAGCAAATAATCATCTTTGCTCTTCTGAGCCCTTTTGCGCAGCACCAGGCCAATAAGTACTGTTGCCAAAAGGTATAAAAGGATAATTACAATATCAATTCCCTGCAGCATATGTTAATCTGTCCTTTTAAAAAACTATTAAACAAAAAAGTTCGAATTAGTAAAAATGTGCCTATTTTATTGAATATTTATAAAATTAGAGGGCCTTCTTTTAACAAATTCTGTTTCAAATCTAAAATATTTGTTAATATTGTTTTGGTATTATTTTATCATATGATTGAATTATAACAACAGAATAGCATATTTGTTAATGGATATATTAAAAAGAATACATCGTGAGATCACCCCACTTTCCAATGAAGACAGCTTTCTTGTTTTTGACAGGGTGAAGGATTTTTTTGATTATCCTGTACACTTCCACCCCGAATTAGAGCTGAACTTTATTTTCAATGGAAAAGGCATCCGCAGAGTAGTAGGGGACAGCATGGAAGAAATTGACGATCTTGAATTGGTATTGGTGGGTTCCAATCTTTTTCATGGCTGGGAACAATATCAGTGTACAAATAAAAACATACACGAAATAACTATTCAATTTCATAATGATCTCTTCAATTCGGCTTTTCTCGGACGTAGGATTATGAAACCGTTAAAGGATTTATTTGACAAATCTGCTCATGGAATTCTTTTTTCTGAGGAGGTTACCCGAAATATGGCACCCAGAATACTGAAGGTCTCAAAGTTAGGAGGAATAGACTATTTTATAGAACTCTTTTCATTATTATATGACCTTTCGACTTCAAGGAATCAAAGGTTGTTATCCACTACAACAATTAATCTGAAAAACTTCGAACACAATAATAAGCTTAAAACTTTATATGATTTCGTTCAGGAGAATTATTCATCAAAAATGACCCTTCAGGAAGTTGCAGATATTATGAATATGAGCAGTGTTTCATTTAACAGATTTATAAAGAAGCGAACAGGTAAGACATTTGTGGAGTATGTCAACGATATACGAATAGGTTATGCTTCCAAGTGGTTGATTGAAAAAGATTTGAGTATTTCGGAAATTGCTTTTATGTGTGGATTTAATAGTATTGCCAATTTTAACCGTGTTTTCAGAAAGAGCAAAGGCAGCACACCTACTGCCTACAGACAGGATTTTTCCGGAATTCGACGAGTGTTGTAGTTTTATGGAATTATCTGTTGCTACCTGATCGTTCTTCTGAATAATTCACTTAAAGTAAATTGTCAATTTCTTGTACATTTCGAACAAAGAGTCCCTACAGCAAAATATTTGAAATAAATTATTGTAATTTAATCTTATTAATGTCTTTTTGGAGGACTACAATTAATTATATATGCAAATAAAAGAATCCCCGTCCGTGTATGATGCAATAATAGTTGGTTCCGGTGCCGGTGGCGGTATGTCGGCCAAAGTATTAGCCGATGCTGGCCTGAAAATAGCCATTGTTGAAGCAGGGCCATTTTTTGACCCGGCAAATCCGGAACAAATGACACAGTTAAAATGGCCTTATGAATCGCCACGGAGAGGGGCCAATACTAGGAGAGACTTTGGTGAATTTGATATGGCATATGGTGGTTGGGAAATTGAAGGCGAGCCTTATACGCGTGAAAAGGGTACCAAATTTGACTGGTACAGGTCCCATATGCTTGGAGGAAGAACCAATCACTGGGGAAGGATTTCACTTCGCTTTGGCCCGAAAGATTTCAAACATAAAGATATTGATGGCCTTGGGGACAATTGGCCTATAGGTTATGAAGATGTTAAACCCTATTACGATAAGGTAGATAAACTCATAGGTGTCTTTGGTACCAATGAAGGCCTTCCTAATGATCCTGATGGGTTTTTTCTGCCACCGCCAAAACCACGACTTCATGAGCTTGTTTATATAAAAGGTGCGCGTAAGTCCAACATACCGGTTATTCCTTCAAGAATGTCTATGCTTACAAAAAAAATAAACAACGATCGCGGGGTTTGTTTTTACTGTGGCCAATGTTCCCGCTCCTGTCAGGTTTATGCCGATTTTTCTGCCGGGTCGTGTTTAATTTTCCCCGCCCAGAAAAGTGGTGGGCAGGTAGATCTTTATGTAAATTCTGTGGTGCGCGAAGTAACAACAAATGAAGAAGGGAAAGCCACAGGAGTTTCCTATATCAGCAAAGATGACCGGAAAGAGTATCAACTAAAAGGCAAAGTAGTGGTTTTGGCTGCTTCGGCTTGCAGTTCTGCCCGCATTCTCCTCAATTCAAAAAGCAAGCAGCATCCTAACGGCCTGGGGAACAGCAGCAATGTTGTGGGTAAGTATCTTCACGATTCTACAGGAAGCAGCAGGGCTGGATTTATTCCGGGATTGATGAATCGGAAAGTGTACAATGAAGATGGTGTAGGCGGAATGCATGTTTATACGCCCTGGTGGCTTGATAATAAGAATCTGGACTTTCCCAGGGGTTATCATATTGAGGTTTGGGGGGGAATGGGCATGCCTAATTATGGCTTTGGATTTAACCCTAATGAATTTAATAAATTTTTTGGTTTACCAACTGGAGGCTATGGGGAAAGCCTGCGCAATGACGTAAAAAAATATTACGGATCCGTTCTTGGATTTGGCGGCAGGGGGGAAGCAGTGGCAAGAGAAGATAACTATTGTGAAATAGACCCGACCACTGTGGATCAGTTCGGAATCCCGGTACTGCGTTTTAATTATAAATGGTCAGATTTTGAAAGAAATCAGGCCAGGCATATGCAGTCTACATTTGAAGAACTTATCCACAATATGGGGGGAGAAGTGCTGGGGGACACCCCATCTAAAGAAGAAGACTATGGCCTGTTGGCTCCGGGTAGAATTATTCATGAAGTAGGAACCACCAGAATGGGTGATGATCCTAAAAAGTCCGTGGTAAATAAATTTCAGCAATTGCACGATGTCAACAATGTCTTTATAACAGACGCGGGCCCATTTGTTTCACAGGGAGATAAAAACTGTACCTGGACCATCCTGGCCTTGTCATGGCGGGCATCCGACTACATTGTAGAACAGTTAAAACAGCAAAATATCTAAAAGATGGATAGAAGGAAGAGTATAAAATCAATCTTATTGGGAACCGTCGCCGGCGGTCTGGTTGTTCATGGTTGTGCACCTGAATCGGAAAGCAAAGATGAATTGGCCGCGGTTAAGTCAGAGGAAAATCATTTTGGGAGAACTCCGGAAGAGAAAGAACTTATTGACAAATTAAATTCGGAGCAGTTTTTTAATGAACATGAATTAGGTACCATAGGGGTATTGAGTAATCTGATTCTTCCTCCGAATGACAAATTTGGGGGAGCTACAGATGCCGGTGTGGTTGAATTTATTGAATTTATGGCAAAAGATGTCCCTGAATTACAAACCGACCTTAGGGGTGGGTTGATGTGGCTCGATCACAAAAGCAACACCGAATTTGGCGCTGAATTTAAGACGGCATCAGAAGAGCAGCAAAAACAAATTTTGGATTTAATTGCGTTCTATGATGCAGAAATTCCCAGGGATGAGCAACCGCTGGAGATTCAGTTTTTCTCTTTAATGCGAAATCTTACACTCACCGGATATTATACTTCTAAAATTGGCATTGAGGACTTGGGATACAAGGGAAATATGCCTAACGTCTGGGATGGGGTACCTGAAGATGTATTGCAACAACATGGCCTGGCCTATGATGAGGAATGGCTTGCCAAATGTGTGGATCAGAGTAAACGCGGCATAATCGCGGAATGGGATGATGAAGGAAACTTATTGACATAATTATAATTTAATATCATGAAGACAAAGAATTACTTTTCGATTTGGAGTATTGCAATTTTGTACTGTACGTTTAGCTCCTACCAGATTATTGCTCAGGAAGTCGGCCTGCAGTTATACAGCCTGAGAAACCAATTTAAAACCGATGTCACGGGTTCCCTTGATCTTATACAGTCATGGGGAATTACCAAACTGGAAGGGGGTGGCACTTATGGCCTTTCTATGGAAGACTTTAAAAAAGAGATTGCAGACAGAAATCTGGAAATAGTAAGTGTCGGAGCTTCTTATGAAGATTTGCAGAACAATGTGGACAAAGTCATTGAAAATGCACAGGCATTCGGAGCAAATTTTGTGATGTGCGCCTGGATAGCCCATGAAGGCAACGATTTTGATTTTGCCAAAATTAAAGAAGCTACCGAGGTTTTTAATAAAGCCGGAGAAAGGCTGAAAAAAGAAGGTATAACCCTGGCGTATCATGCTCATGGCTATGAATTCCGCCCTTATGAAAATGGCACCTTATTTGACTATATGGCAAAAAATGCCAATCATTTTGCTTTTGAGATGGATGTATATTGGGTGAAACACGGTGGTGAAGATCCTCTCACCCTTCTAAACCGCTACCCGGATAAATTTGTGTTATTGCATTTAAAAGATATGGAACATGGAGTTAAGGGCAATAATACAGGTCATGAGGATGTGGAGACCAACGTTGTACTGGGAACAGGGCAGGTTGATATTGCCGGAGTAGTGAAGAGATCTAAAGAGCTCGGCTTTGTGAAATATATGTTTATTGAAGATGAGTGTTCCAGGGTTGTAGAACAGGTACCTCAAAGCCTTAAATTTCTTGAAAGCCTTTGAGAATAGGTATTGGATTAATCCTTGGATATTCTTTTTTAGTCACTCTTATTTTTGGTGCCGGATGTAAGAATAAGGAAGTTATAGGGGAGAGCCAGGGCAGACCTAACATTATCTGGCTGGTCGCTGAGGATCAATCGCCCGATTTTTTTCCGATGTATGGCGATAGCACTGTTTCCCTTCCTAATATAGAGTCACTTTCACAGGATGGCGTTGTTTTTACCAACGCCTTTACACCGGTGCCGGTTTGCGCACCTACAAGAAGTGCAATTATTACGGGGATGTACCCAACTACCCTGGGCACCCATAATATGCGTACCTATAATGCCTATTCCAGTGAAAATCAACCTGAGATAGGAATTCCCAGTTATTCGCCTATAGTCCCTGACGGAGTTAAAATGTTTACCGAATACCTGCGTAAGGAAGGTTATTACTGTACAAATAACGCAAAAGAAGATTACAATTTTAAAGCACCGGAATCCGGGTGGGATGAAAGCAGTTCCACAGCGCATTGGCGGAACAGGCCGGAAAACACTCCTTTTTTTTCAGTTTTCAACTATAATATTTGCCATGAATCAGGTATCTGGAATCAGGGAGAAGAAGAACTATTCGTTTCGCCGGATTCGGTAAGGGTACCACCTTATTTTCCGGATAATGATGTTATTCGCCACGATCTGGCAGTTAATTACTCCAATTTAAAACGATTGGATGACCAACTGGGTGAAATAATTAAACAATTAAAGGAAGATGGTCTCTACGAAAACAGTATAATTTTCTTTTATGCGGATCATGGAGGTCCATTCCCAAGGCACAAAAGAGCTTTGTATGATACCGGAATAAAATTTCCATTGGTGATTAAATTTCAGGATAATACTTTGAAGGGTACTGTTGATGACCGGTTTTTTAGTTTTATAGATTTCGCTCCAACCCTTCTTTCATGGGCCGGAATTAATCCTCCTAAGGTGATGCAGGGAAAAGCCCGATTTGGAGTTTACAGAGATAGCACGGAAAGCAATTATATTTTTGCATCATCAGACCGGTTTGATGAAATGTATGATAAACTGCGTACCGTTCGCAGTAAGCGGTACAAGTATATCAGGAATTACAACACTAACATCTCCAACGCCCTGGAGGTTAAGTACCGGGAACAGATGCCCATGATGCAAAATATGATGGCTTTGAAAGCCATGGGAAAACTGGATTCTATTCCTTCATTGTGGTTCAGGATCCCCAAAGCGGAGGAAGAATTATATGATATTGAAAATGATCCTTTGGAACTAGTTAACCTTTCAGATAAAATACAAATGCAGGATACTTTAATACATTTACGAAAGGTGCTGGATAATTGGATTGAAGAAACCAATGACCTGGGCAGGTATCCTGAAAAAGAATTGATTGAAATGTGGTTATCAGATGGTGTGCAACCTAAATTGAATCCTCTTCAATTGGATGAAAAAGGGGATAAAATAAACCTGATTGCAGATAAGTCGGATGCTACCATTATTTGGAAAGAACCTGGAGATGAGAGTTGGAAGATTTTTAGCGAACCATTGGGTCGAAAAATATCATTTGTTGCAAAAGCAGTCAGGATTGGCTACACAGACAGCGACGAACTACTGTATAGTTCAGATTAATTTCTAATTCAGCTTCTTAAAAATCAGCAATTGAAAGTCTATGACTTCTTCACCGAATATTTCTGATGCCCTAAGCACTAGCTTCCCTTTTCCTTTTTTTAAATTTATTATGCCCATGGAAACGGGCTTGAAATCCTTAATATAGGATTCTATTCGCGGAACCCTGTCGTTTTCCATGCCTTCAAGTGGCGGGTCATGGGGATCTGTTATCGTTTTGCTAAGACTGCTGGAACCTAATTCAAGCAGCAAGGTTGATCCGATGTTTTTCTGCGGGCAGGAATAGTAAAGGACAACTTCAAAATTACCTTCTGACAAAACTTCTACATCCCAGTTAATGGAATCTTCGGAATTCTTCCAATTTGTATAAAATGAACAATTCGGATACTGGTTACTTCGTTTAATTCCACCCCGCGCAATTCCGTCACGGGCGGGTAGAAAAGTACTCTCAAATGCTGGGTGTCCTACTGTAAATGGCCTGCTGTCCGTGGATGATTCCGGCAGTTCTTTTAGCCAATGTTCTTTTGCCAGTAGTAGAGAAGTATAATCCTCAGGATAATCTCTGGAAACATCCTTTGTTTGTCCTAAATCTGTTGGGATATGGTATAATCTGTTTTCATCATCCAGCCGAAATTCCTGTGATCTTACGCTTGTTTTCGTATTCCAGTGGTTATATATAAAACGGGGTTCCCAGGCAGGGTTTTCTTCAAAAAGCAGCGGTTCGAGATTTATTCCGTCAAGGCGTTTTTGAGTTTTTAACTCAATCCCTGCCAATCCTGCCAGGGTGGGCAGGATGTCAATAGAACTGGCTATCTGTGTGACATGCTTAGAAGCCGGAATAGACTTTTTCCAACTGATAAATAATGGACTGCGCACACCACCTTCATCGGTAGAGCCCTTTTTACCCCGCATGCCGGCATTCCATCGCCATCCGTTGGGCCCGTTGTCTGATAGATAAACGATAATGGTATTCTCTTCCAAATTTAATTCCCGAAGTTTATTTATTATCCGGCCAACATTATCATCTATATTCTCAACCATGGCAAGCGCTGCCTTAGTGAAACCGACGTCTTCAAGAGTGGTGTCCTTATGTTTCCGGGCTAATTCTTTATTCTTAAACCTGTTCCAATAGGGATCCGGAACCTGCATCGGACTATGAGGCGTATTATAGGGTAAATAGAGCAAAAAGGGTTCTTCCTTGTTTTTGCTGATGAATTCCAACCCTTTATCGGTAAGGTCGTCGGTCAAAAACCCCTTTCCTTCAACCAGTTTACCATTGCGCTCCAACACCGGATCAAAGTAATTGCCCCAATGGCCCGAAGTAAATCCATAAAAATCATCAAACCCCCGCGCATTAGGATGGTAGGGAGGCTGTGAGCCGCTGTGCCATTTACCATAGGCTGCTGTATGATAACCGGCATCTTTAAACACTTCGGCAAGGGTGGTCTCATCCAGATTTAACCTTTCACCGCCGGCAGAAGTGGCAGTTACTCCCAGCCGCTGAAATTGCCTCCCGCAGAGAATCTCCGCTCTTGTTGGCGAGCAAACAGGCTGAACGTAGAAATTTTCAAAATAAGCGCCGCTACTTGCAAGGTGATCAAGATTTGGGGTTTGTAAATTTGAATTGCCATTGAAACTTAAATCCCCCCAACCCTGATCGTCTGTTACGATGAGAATAATATTTGGCCTTGCCTCATTTTTTATCGAGTCTTTCTTAGGGTTACAGCCCAGGAGAAACAGGACTATAAGGATATTTAAGCTAAGCTTCATTTATTCCGGTTTTACGGCTACCCCCACCATGGAGTCCGCGGTACCGTAGTAAAGGATCCACTTCTTTTTAAAATAAACCAAACCTTCTATAAAAGTTGTTCCCGCTTCATATTGACCACTTTTTTCATGAGGAAGGCTTGGACAGATAAAAGGTTCCGTAAGTCTATTAATAAGCTTTGAAGGATCTTTCTTGTCAAAAAGTACCTGGCCTCCGCAATAAGTCCCTTCGGCAACTTTTGTACTGGCTCCTGCTCCGCTTAAATTTTTCCCGTTGTAGAGCAGGAGTATTCCTTGCTCTGTGTATATGGCAGGGGGTCCGGGTTCGGTTAAATGGCTATCAAATTCACCTGTTGTAGGTGTAAACACATGCATTAATTCTCCAGAATTATCTACATAGGGTTCCCAATCAATGCCATCATCTGATTGTGCTAAATTGACAAATAATTCTCCCCAATACATCAAAAACTTTCCATTGACCCTTTTGGCTATTAAGCGATTGTTCCTTAGTTCGGTTACCATGGAACCGGATTTACTCCAGATATTTAAGAATTTTCCATTTTGAAAATTTTTAAAAACAGGACCATGTTTGGTCCAATTCCTAAGATCTTTGGAAGAGGCACAGGATAGTCTGGCCACGTCTTTGTTCCAGCTGGTGTACATCATAAGATAAGTGCCATCCGGCATTTCAACCACTCTTGGATCTTCTACGCCACCGGGGTAGTCCCACTCCTGAAACCCGTCTTCCTTAGGATACAGTACAGGTTCAGGGTATTTTGTAAAATTAAGTCCATCCGTACTATAAGCAAGGCCAATTCGCGAAGTTCTGCCCCCTAATATGGCGTCTGGATTATCTTCCGCCCTAAAGAGCATAAAAACGGTATCATTTCTCACGACAGCACCGGGATTAAAAACATCGGCCTTTTGCCATTGAACCATCTTTTTTTCCATAGGACAATTAAAGGAATAAGCAGAATCTGCTATCATTATAGGATTATGTGCAGGTTTCTCAAAACCGGTTAGCCATTCTGATTGCCCTAAAAGATTTACCAGAGGCGCTAGCGTGAAACATATAAAAACTACATAACTTTTCATAATGAAAGATTTATTTTAAACGGACCCGGAATGGACAGAATTGTCCTTTAGAAGCGCGATTATTTGCAGGCATGTCCTGCTGTTGTGATAAGGACACTTCCACGGCCCCACTTTATTTTCGTTCGTGTAAGGTACGCCTTCTTTATTAACTCTAAAAAACCATTCCCCATTTACTTTGTCCAGTATGGTTTCTCCAATAAAAGTCCAGATTTTTAGGGCAATATTAAAATATTTGATATCGCTTGTAATTTGCCATACATAGAGTAAACCAACAACGGCTTCAGCCTGTGGCCACCAGTGTTTGTCGGTATCAACCTTCATCGTCTTCATATCTTTATGGTTAAAAACACCGTAATCATTATCCAGGGCCTCTTCCATAAATGTATCGGTAATAACAATTGCTTTTGATTCTGTAGCGCTGATTAGTCCTTTGTCTCCTAGTTCCCGGGCGGCATTAACCAATAACCAGGCTGCTTCTATATCGTGCCCAAAAGAGGCTTCTGTTGATAAGGACTTCCAGTCGTTTGTAAAAAATAATTTAAAGTGGTGGTCTTCCGTTAAGAAATTGCTTAAAATCAGCCTGATTAAATACTCGAGCGCGCTTCTTACTTTTAGATTCCTGCTTATTTCAAATAGGGTGGTGTACGCTTCAAGAAGATGCAAATGGGTATTCATTGTCTTGCTTGCGTTGAGGTCTTTCTCACTGAGTCGCATATCCGCAATGGGAAGCCAATCGCGTGTAAATGCTTCAATATATCCTCCTGAATCAGTGTCCAGGGCAATGCTTTCCAGTTGATCAAAAATTTCCATGGCCCAATTCAAAGCATGGCGGTTTCCTGTATATTTAAAATATTCAGAAAGAGAATAAATGGTAAATGCCTGGGCATAAGTTTGTTTTCTGGTAATAGTAGGATGTCCGGTTACATCCAGCATCCAGAATACCCCACCATATTGCCTATCTTTAAAATAATCCCTGAGAAAGTGAAAAGCCCGTTCACAGACTTCCAGATAATTGTTATCGCCATAAAAATTTCCCGCAGCGGAGAATGACCATAGAATTCGGGTATTTAGAATTACCCCCTTGGGGGAATTAGGGATGAGTTGGTTATAATGATCCCGCCTTCCTAAAAAGCCCCCAAAGGAATTATCGATAGTATTCAATTGCCAAAAATGCAGAATATTTGCTAGTTCCTGATTCGATTCCTCAATGAATCTGAGATACTTTTTGTCCATATTTTTTAAAGAGTCATCAGCTCTGTTACCTTATTTTTTTTACGTCGTTTAAAAACAAAACATGGGATAAATTTTTAAATAGTATAAAATCTGATGCGCTGGTCTGCCCAGTAAATGGGACAAAATAATGATTGGGCCAGGCATTTCGCCAGAACAATGCCCATGAAATACCACTGTCGGATATATGTTGATCCAGTACCTCTGTCCACCAGTTCGCTATCGGGATTTCATTTAAACCTGCTTCAGAAAGGGCATATGGTTTATTTTTATCAACCGCTATTTTCTGCAACAGGCCAATATCTCTCTTAAGGGCGTCAATAAACTCCTCAGAGTTACCGTGCTGATAGATATCTATTCCTAAGATGTCCACGTATGAATCTCCCGGGTAGTATCTAAGATAATCCTCTTTTTTTTCTAAAGTATTGGGAGAGTAGGCATAAAGCAGATTATGGACATTGAACTCCCTTGTCAGGATATCGAAGCTTTCGCTCCAAAGGCGCATATATTCCTCGGGAGTGCAATGGCCTTTACCCCACCAGAACCAGTCCCCGTTCATTTCATGAAATGGCCTGAAAACAATGGGTATAGTATTGCCGGATGCATCTTCCAGTCCGTTGAAAAAGTGAGCTAATTTGGAAAGCCATTCTTTATATTCTTCATGTAATTTTCCTCCATTTAGGATTTCAGGAACAGCCACAGTAGTATCCCATGCACTTTTCTTTGAAACAGGATTATCAGGATGCCAGCTTAATGTTATAATGCCGCCTGACCTGTAAGCTCTTTGAATGAGCTTTTTCATTAATTTAAAATCAACAGAATCAAGATTCATTGAATGTCCCAATTCTATATGCCCTAATTCAAAGCCATACACTGCAGGGTATTCTCCCGTGACATCATGGACATCACTTCTTTTCAAATCGCCATTGTTTTTCCAGCCTATGCCATAGGCAGTGGCATCCTGATGTCCAAATGCATAACCAACTTTTGCAATTTCTTTAATTCTGTTATACAGGTATTCGGTTTGCCGCGTTCCCATCTTGTCCGCCAGTATAGCTTCCTGTTTCATCAAATTGGTTGTCGATTTACAGGATTGAAGGAAAACCAATAAGAGAATGATTTTTGTCCAATATGCCCCTTTTTGAATCATAATAATGTATTCTGCATAAAGTTCCATAAAAATTGAAAGAGAGTCTGACTAAATTGTATCATAATTCGATCTGATTTTTATTTTAAATACTTTTTATAAGCAACTTCATTTAAACTTTCCAATTTATTGGCACTAAGGCTAATTAAGAAATAAATGAGTTAGTGCAGGGGTCGTTTTTTTAATTTTTCTCTAACTTCGTCAGTAAAATAAACAATCACCAGAATCTCTATTGAAACGTATCCTATTTATTTGTTTGATCCTTTTGTTTTCCGGGTGCAGGAAAAAGCCCGAAAAAGAAAAACCTATAGAAGCCATAACAGATTCAATTAGTATTCCGGATACTTTGGAGCAGGCAGGAATTCCTTTGGCGGAGAGAACGCTCAAATCTTTAACTGAACTGGAAGATACTACTTTCATTCGTTTGGCTGACTACAGCGATAATTTTGAATATGATCTTAGATATGCCACAGAAAACAATTTTTTAAAGACCAAGGTATACGACTGTGCGGAGTGTTATACACTGGTTAAGACGGCTAAGGCTTTAATTAAGGCAAACGATGAGTTTATGAGGCATGGGTATAAAATTAAATTTTTCGACTGCTACAGGCCTAATTCCGTGCAATATAAAATGTGGGAGATAGTGCCCAATCCCCAGTATGTGGCAAATCCGGTAAAAGGTTCTATCCATAATAAAGGAGGTGCTGTAGACATTACTCTGGTGTCATTAAACGGGGATGATTTGGACATGGGAACTGATTTTGATTTTTTTGGTAAAAGGGCATATCATGATAATCTGGATTTGCCTGAAGTAATCCTGAACAACAGGAAGATTTTAAAAGAAACTATGGAAAGACATGGTTTTTGGTCTGTAAGGACGGAATGGTGGCATTATAACTTTTCCAATGCTTCCAATGACCGTATTGCGGATTTTAAGTGGGAATGTAATTAGATCAAATATAATAGTGGCAAAACAACAAAGAACCAATCAGAGAATAAAGACGATATACACCTCTTTAATTATTTTTTTTCTGGGGTATAATGTATATACACAGGATACCATATTGCCATTATGGCCAAAAGATGCTGTCCCCAACCGTACTGAAACGGATGAAAAGGAGATAAGGGAGCTTGGGGCTATTGAAAGAATTAGTTATGTCCAATATCCTCAGATAGAAGTTTATTTACCTTCCGAAGCTAATAGTACGGGAAAGGCTATGCTTATTTTTCCGGGAGGAGGGTATCAGATACTTGCTTATGATTGGGAGGGTAGTGACATCGCTAAATTTTTGAATTCAAAAGGAATTGCAGGGATTGTGGTTAAGTACAGGTTACCCGTTTCAAAATCTCTGGTAAATAATGAAATAGTTCCTTTGCAGGATGCACAACGGGCGGTCAGGCTTGTGCGTAAAATGGCAAACATTTGGAATATTGACAACGATAAGATTGGAGTTATAGGGTTTTCTGCAGGAGGGCATCTTGCCTCTACTCTTGGGACTCATTTTGATGATGAGGCTTACATAAAGTTGGATAGTGCCGATTTATTAAGTGCTCGCCCCGATTTTATGGCATTGGTTTACCCGGTTATTTCCTTTTCCGCTCCCTCAGTACACAGTGGATCAAAAAAAGCACTGTTGGGAGATAAACCGGACAATGAAAGCATAAAGTATTTTTCAAATGAACTTCAGGTTTCTGAAAATACCCCTCCAACTATTCTTATCCACGCTGCAGATGATAGGGCCGTGTCACCGGAAAACAGCCTGCTGTTTTTTGAAGCCTTAAACAAACATGGAGTACCTGTCGAACTGCATATTTATCCTGAAGGCGGACATGGATTCTCTTTAGCTACAAAGAACCTAAGTCTTGGCAGATGGACTCAACATCTCTATGAATGGACCCTCGGGTTATAGTTAAGTTGTTTTTTAACTAAACTGATTAGGGTGCGGATGCTCGTATGGACTTCGGTAAGGCCGTTGCAATAGTGTGGTCGCCTCCGGATCATTTACCACTACCAAATTTTTTGGATCATAAATTAAAGGTCTTTTTACTTCCATCGACATATTAGCCAGTATACAGCTTGCCGTAGAAATATGACCATCCAGGATGTCTGCAACCGGTCTTGTTCCTTTCTCTATGGCCGCCAGAAAATCAAGCATATGTAACCTTGTTGCCGGAGCGGCATTTAACTCAATATTTTTTTCGGTCAAATCCTCCGGGTATTTCTCTTTTTCATATACTACATCCATATGCAGGGGCTTACCATCCCCGTAAGGAACAAAATCATATTGCATAGTACTTCCCGAAAGGGTTCCTTTTTCTCCAAATAATTTAAATGACCAGGGGTAATCCGGATCAGCAGGCGTGCCCCAGCTTCTGTGTTGCCAGATGCAGTTGAGATTATCATACTCAAAAATAGCCGATTGCGTGTCTGAAATATTGGATTTACCATCCTTTTGAACATATATACCTCCTGTAGAACTTATGCGGTTAGGCCAATCCAGTGCTAACATCCATCTAACCGTATCCAGCATATGTACGCACATATCACCCATAATTCCATTTCCATATTCCATAAAAGTACGCCACCATCTTTTATGTGGTAATCCGTCATAGGGCCTTAAAGGTGCAGGCCCTGTCCACATTTCATAATCCAGAAAATCCGGTACTTCCTGCAAGGCCGGATTTCCATTGGCACGCATATGAAAATAACAGCACATCTCTACATGAGATATTTTTCCCAGCATTCCGGTATCCACAATATTTTGTTTAGCATGGATGAGGTGAGGAGTACTTTTGCGCTGGGTTCCTACCTGTACAACTTTGTTGTATTTCCGTGCTGCAGCTACCATTGCCTCACCTTCAATAACATCTACACTAATGGGTTTTTGCACGTAAACGTGTGCGCCGGCCTTTAAGGCATCAATACACTGGAGGGCATGCCAATGGTCCGGGGAGCCAATAAGTACAATTTCCAGCCCTTCTTCCGCGAGCATTTTGCGGTAATCTGAATATGTTTTCGGCCGCTTACCGGATCTTTGGCGCTGTGCTACCAGGTTAGCCGTATCGGCCACAAAATTACTATCTACATCACATATTGATATAACTTCAACATTCGCAACCTGGATAAGCTTAAAAAGATCGCTGCTGCCATACCAGCCAGCGCCAATAAGTCCTACGCGCCAGGGTTTTTCTCTGTACATAAGTTCAAATCCGTAGGTTCCGAAGGACGATAACACGGCCGCCGCTGTAGCACCCTTAAGAAAGTTTCTCCTGTTAATGTTGAATGTTTTGGAATCCATATGTTTTAAATCTTTGGTTATACTTAGTTGGCATAATTATTTAAAGATACCTAAAAATATTTTTGTTCCGTTTTAGTACATTTAATTATTTGCAGTTTGTTGTGGCAATCCTTCACAAAAAATAAATAGAGTTCCCCGCCCTCCAATATTTTGTGTTTCTTCCGTATTTCAACCACTTGCATAGGGAAGTTGCGAATGGTAATATTTGCTTTGGCAACCCCCAACTTACCCAATGACTTTTTGTTGTAAGGACAAACGGATAGAATTTTAAAAACCCTCCCTGGAAATCTCACCTCTTTTTCGGAGGTATATAAGTGCGTATGTTCGTGCAACTTTTTTAACCGGAATTGGTTACCTGTGCTTTTAAATGCCCCGGCTTTTAGAATAGCGGCATTAGGTTCATAAAGGAAGTTCAGAGGTCTTGAGTAAACAGATTTGGCGGTAATTTCATCGGAGTATTTAAATGCAAAAACCTCATCTTCTGAATTTTTGATGTTGATGGTTTTTATTAAAGGGTTGCTCTGAATGTGGCCCTTTATAACCCAAAGCAATTCCTTAACCTCATTATTCACGGCCACTATATGGATTTCCTCAACATATTTTAATTCTTTGAGCCCCATTTTGATATCTAACAGGGGAGATGTCTTAAGGAGGGTACCTTTTGATTTTTCCAGCAGCAGATCTAAATGCTTGGTAATATCAGGAGTGCATTCAGATAACCTAAACACCTTTCCCCTGGTTTTATCTCTTCTGGAGGGATCTATGTAGATCCAATCAAATTGTTGGCCATACCTTTTCAAATATTCAATTCCATCAACATTTAGTACTTTAATATGATGCGCACCAAGTACATGAAAATTATGTTCGGTTATTTCAGACAAAGCAGCATTAATTTCACAAAGTATAATTTCACCTATTCTCTGACTAAAAAAATAGCTGTCGACACCAAAGCCACCGGTAACATCCAGGAGGGATTTTCCACTGAGTAGACCTGCTTTGTACAATGCTGTTTTTTCGGAGGATGATTGTTCAATATGCAGCTTTGGGGGATAGTATATTTCTGAAGTCCGGAACCAGGTTGGGAGTTTAACAGCGCATTTTTTTTTACCTTCTATCTGCTGAGCAAGTTCTTTAGATGAAATTGTGTCAAAATCACTCTTCCGGAGCAATACTGACATGATGTCAGTATTTAAATTATTATTTATATAATCCTGTGCACCAGATTTTAAGATCTCTTTATTCAAAGTAAAACTATAAATTTTTTGTCAAAGATTTCACGATCTTATTTTCGCTAAAAAACTCCTTTAAAATTACTTTAATTACAGTGTACCCGGGTACTGCAATGATCATTCCGGTTATTCCAAACAGAAGCCCTCCAATGATGATGACAAGGAAAATTTCCAACGGATGAGATTTTACGCTGTTTGAAAAAATAAAAGGTTGTGAGAAAAAATTATCTACTAATTGTCCTATAACAAAACCAATCAGCACATAGATGGTTTTGGGTAAAATTACAGCGCTGAAATCTGCACCCAAATTACTGGTCATGGTTAAAAGCGCCATTAAAAAACCACTGATTACTGGTCCAATATAGGGAATAAGGTTTAAAAGGGCGCAGAGAAAGGCAATTACCACTGCGTTTTCAATTCCAAATATTAAAAGAACAGCAGTGTAGATAACAAACAATATGGTAATTTGCAGCACTAATCCGACGAAATATCTGGACAGAAGGACTTTAATTTTATGCATTGATTTTTTCAACCTTGGCTCCTTGTCATCAGGAACCAGTACCATCAGATTTTCCTGTAATAATTTACTGTCTTTAAGATAAAAAAAAGCTATAAACAAAACGGAGAAAAGGCCAATACTTAAACTCCCCAGCAGACTAACTATGGAATTTAAAAACTCCGGTATAACACCGAAATTTATTTTAGAAAATATTTTTGATTCTCGTAACCGCATCTTAATATCCACGGTGGTTATCCCAAAATAATTGGTAACCTCATGGTAAAGGTTTTCCAAATTCTGTTGTAATTCATCAATATTAAGGAGGGAGAGGTTCTGCCCCTGTTTGATCAACAAGGGTATAAACATTAAAACAATTCCAATAATTATCCCCAAAAATGTAGCCATGGTTAAAATCACGGCAAGGGAGTTACTCATCTTTAAGCGGGTTTTAAGGAATACCACCAAAGGCCTTCCAATAAGTGAGATAACAACTGCTATGGTGATGTAGATCAATACTGTATTTATTTTAAAAAAGAAATAACAAACTAAAAGAATCAGAGCAATAGTAGCCACAGCCCTTAATATTCCATCGGCAATCATCTTTGAATTCATATATTAATTTTTAAATGCATATTGAATTATATTGGCTCCCATCTGAAGGGCTTTGAGGCGCACTGGTTCAGAATCGTTATGTACTTCGGGATCTTCCCATCCATCCCCAAGGTCGGACTCATAGGTAAATAACAGGAGCAACCTGTTTTCATGGAAAATGCCAAAGGCCTGAGGTCTTTTGCCATCATGTTCATGAATTTTGGGCAAACCTTCGGGGAATTCATATTGGGATTTAAACAGGACATGATCTTTGCCAAGCTCGACCAATTCTTTATCCGGAAAAACTTTCTTAAGCTCTTTTCTTAGATAGGGTTCCATTCCATAATTATCGTCTACATGAACAAATCCGCCTGAAAGAAGGTAGATTCTCAAATTATCTGCTTCTTCCTGTGTAAAGAAAACATTGCCATGGCCGGTCATATGTATAAAAGGGTACTGAAAAATTATTGAACTTCCCACTTCCACGGTCTGGGGCTTAGGATCAATATCTGTTTCAATATTTTGGTTGCAAAACCTGATAAGATTGGGAAGGGCAGTTGGATTGGCATACCAATCCCCACCTCCATTGTACTTCAGAATTGCGATTTCCTGTGAATTTATATTCAGTATCCAAAAAGTCGCAAAAAATAAGGTAAGTAATTTCATAAAAAAGGTCACATATCACGTTACTAAAGATACTATAATCACACTAAAATATTCCTCCAAGCAAATTTATTCGCCATTCGAACAGTTTAATATTCCGACTTTAAATTCCTCTTTGAAGTTTTCATATGATAATTTTCAAAAGGGAATTAATGATGTTTATGATCCGCTATTTATTAAAGTAACAGCGGTACACGCCACTAAGGCGGCCGTTTCAGTCCTAAGTCGGGTTTCACCGAGAGAAATTGGCAGGAAGCCCTTATCATAAGCCTCCCTTATCTCCTTATGAGAAAAATCCCCCTCCGGTCCAATTAATATTGTCACATCCTTATCAGCAGCGATGCACCTTTTCAGATCCAATTTCTCTTCCTCTTCGCAATGTGCAATAAACAAAAGTTCTTTATGGTCCTGTGCAATAAATTCTGCGAATGGGACAGGATTATTTAATTTGGGCAGGTATGTCCGAAGTGCTTGTTTCATGGCCGACTGAACAACTTTTTGAAGCCTTTCCATTTTTAATATTTTACGCTCAGAATGGTCACATATAATTGGCGTAATTTCATGAACTCCAATTTCTGTGGCTTTCTCCAGAAACCATTCAAAGCGCTCGGTGCTTTTAGTTGGTGCCACAGCCAGGTGAAGCCTGTACATCTTGGGATGATTCTTTTGTGTTGAAATAATTGATGCTTTGCAGTTATTTACATCCGCTAAAATTATTTCTGCAGTAAATAGTTTTCCTCTGCCATTAGTTATAAAAAGTTCGTCCCCTTCTTTTTTGCGCAATACTTTAACAATATGTCGGCTTTCTTCTTTGTCAAAAGAAAATTGATGCATACCGCTATCCAGTGAGGGGTTATAGAAAAGGTGCATAAAAAAAATGATAAAGGTTAATTACTTGCTATCTGATTTATTTTGGGCATGTTCAATTCCAAGTTCTATCCACTGCTGAAGTTTTTCTTCATTGTTAAAGCCCTCTTCTGAGACATAAATAAATTCTTTCAAGGGCCTTTTAGTGAAATCCATAGGGCGTACATGATTTTTGCACAGCACAGCATCCATTTTATTCGCAGGCACCCTAACCATTAAATCACTTTTTACGATACCAACGGTCATTTTACCCCTGTACAAAAATGCTATACCTCCGAACATTTTCTTTTCCTCCAAATTTTCCGTAATGGACGGAGGAAAAAAATTTAAAGCCATTCTAATACGACTGGCCAACTCTTCATTATAGGCCATAGATACTTTGATTTTAATCAAATAACATACTTTGCCTTGGCTGCAATGCGTTCATCGCTAAAAACCCCGTCAATATACTTCAAATAGCCAACAATTCCAATCATTGCCGCGTTATCGGTGCAGTATTCAAATTTTGGGATATAAGTGCTCCATCCGTATTTGGTTTCACTTTCATATAAAGCTTTTCTAATCCCGGAATTAGCCGAGACACCGCCTCCAATAGCTATTTGTTTTATCCCTGTTTGCTTCACTGCTTTTTTTAGCTTGTCCATCAAAATGGTAATAATCGTAGCCTGTATAGAAGCACATATATCATGCAAATTCTGTTCGATAAAATCCGGGTTTTTACTGGTTTCCCTTTGAACAAAATATAAGATGCTGGTCTTTAAACCACTAAAACTAAAATTCAGGTCTTTAACCTTTGGCTTTGGAAATGGAAAAGCCTTTGGATCTCCTTCTGCCGCATATCTGTCAACAAGCGGCCCACCGGGATAGGGTAAACCAAGAATCTTGGCGCTCTTATCAAATGCCTCACCCACTGCATCGTCAAGGGTTTCACCAAGGATTTGCATGTCAAAATAATCATTGACCAGGACTATTTGAGTGTGTCCTCCACTAATGGTCAAAGCCAAAAAGGGAAAGGGAGGTACTCCTCTATCATCTTCCTTTATAAAATGCGCTAAAATGTGTGCCTGCATGTGATTTACCTCTATTAATGGCACGTTGAGACCCAATGAAAGTGATTTGGCAAATGAAGTCCCAACCAGTAAAGAACCTAATAGTCCTGGTCCGCGTGTAAATGCTATGGCAGATACTAGTTTTTTGTCGATATTTGCACTGGCTAGCGCTTGGTGTACTACCGGAACAATATTTTGTTGATGTGCTCTTGATGCAAGTTCCGGGACAACACCTCCGTAGGCCTCATGAATTTTTTGCGTGGCTACTATGTTACTAAGCACCCTGTCATTGCACATAACAGCTGCGGATGTATCATCACAGGACGATTCAATAGCCAGGATATAAATATTTTGTTGATCATTCATGGTTTGGAACAAAAATTGAAAGTACAAAGGTAAAACATAATAGCCCTATCAAAAAACTGAGAAAAATACTCGTTAGAACGTTTTTAGTTGTACTCCTGACTTGCGTTATAGGGACTATTATTCTTTCTCTGCCAATAGTTCAGACAATGTTAGCGCAATATGCCACCCGCACTCTAAACAATGAGTTTGGCACCAACATTAATATTGAAAGGCTTCGGATTTCACTTATTTCATGGGATACCGCATTAAACGATGTTTATGTGGAAGACTATAAACAGGATACATTAATATATATTCGCGAATTAACCACCTCTATTTTAAGTGTGCGAAATCTGGTAAATGGGAAATTGCAATTCGGAGACATAGAATTAGATGGGTTACTTTTAAACCTTAAGACTTATGAGGGTGAAAATGATAGTAATCTCGGTGTTTTTGTTGACAAACTGGATGATAAAAAGCCTCGTGATCCCGGGACACCTCCCTTTTATTTTTCTTCATCTGACGTACAAATAAAAAATAGTGCATTCAGGTTAACTGATATGAATAAGGAGAAGGCCGAGGTTCTAAATATTAAAAGCCTGAACATTGAAGCCGGGGATTTTCAAATTTTAGGACCAGAAGTCACCGCTGTTATACAAAACTTATCATTGAAAAGTAACTGGGGTATAGATTTTGAAAAACTCGCTTGCAGATTTAAATATACCAAGGAACAAATGCGTTTTGATACGCTGAATATCCAAACGGCTAAATCCAGTATTGCGGGTAATCTGGTATTTGATTACAACAGGGAAGACTTCGGGCATTTCGTGGACAAGGTAAATCTAAGTGCAGATTTCACAGAGTCTACGGTCGCCTTGGATGAGGTTAATTTGTTGTACGATAAGTTCGGTGCCGATAAATTGGTGAATTTTTCCGCTAGTGTAAATGGGGTGTTGAATGATTTGAAGGTGGAACGTCTGTTCTTACAATCTGATAATACAGGAATCAGGGGTGATTTTAATTTTAAAAACCTTTTCTCCGGTGATAATCCTTTTGAACTGAATGCTCAGATTAAAAATATTACTACAAGTTATTATGAACTTAGATCGCTAATGCCTCAAGTTTTAGGAAAATCTCTCCCCATCGTTTTTCAAAAGTTAGGACAGTTTACGGTCAGGGGCGACGCTTTTATTACGGAAACATCTATAGAAACCAAAGCAAACCTGAATACCGCAATAGGAAGCAGTTACGTGGATCTCACCCTTACTGAAATAGACAATATAGACCAGGCCAGATATAAAGGTTTTGTTTCCTTGATTGATTTTGATTTGGGGCGTTTTACTGAGAATGGAAATTTGGGAAAAACGACTATCGACGTAAATGTGGAGGGAAAAGGTTTTGTGAGCAAGTATCTGAATACGGAGGTTTTTGGACAGGTTTACAATGTAACCTTCAACAGGTATGATTATAAGGATATCAAAATTTCAGGGATACTAAAAGACCAGTTGTTTGACGGGTCTCTAATAAGCAATGATGAGAATTTACAGTTTAGATTTGAGGGACTGGCAGATTTCAGGACGGATAAAAGTAGTTTCAACTTTAATGCTTCTGTAGATTATGCAGATCTGAAAACTTTGAATTTTATAAAGGACAGCGTTTCCATATTTAAGGGAAATGTAAGTATGGACATTACGGGAAGTACTTTTCAAAATATGGAAGGTGATATAAAATTCACCAAAACAAATTATCAGAATATAAATAACACCTATTATTTTGAGGATTTTAAAATTGAATCCACATTTTCAGAAGATTCAACAAGGGTAATAGAAATTAATTCTCCGGATATAATTACAGGTTATATGAGGGGTAAATTTAAAGTTAGAGAGCTGGGCAGACTCATCCGGAATTCCATAGGCAGTATTTATACAAATTACAGGCCATTTGAAACATCTAAAGGGCAGGAACTTGCCTTTAATTTCAAGATCTATAATAAAATTGTGGAAGTTTTTTTTCCAGAGGTCTCCTTTGGGCCAAATACTTTTATCAAGGGGAATATTATAGCAGATGAAGGGGATTTTAAACTTAATTTCAAATCACCTAATATTTCCGCCTATGGTAATGAATTAGATAGTATTGACTTCCGGATAGATAACAAAAACCCGCTTTTTAATACCTATATATCTGTTCATGATGTTTCAACTCCCTATTATGATCTTAAAGATTTCAACCTCATTAATACTACCTTAAATGATACGCTATTCTTTAGAACCGAATTTAAAGGAGGTAGTGAATATAACGATAGCTACAACTTAAATTTTTATCACACCTTCAATCAGGAAAATAAATCCGTTATTGGATTAAAAAAATCTGATATAAGTTTTAAAGGAAATACCTGGGTTCTTAACCGTGAAAGCAACAGTAAAAACAAAGTAATTATAAATAGCGCCCTTGATAGTATTACTATTGAAGAAATAGTAATGAATAATGATAACCGCGAACAAATAAGGCTGAGAGGCCAACTGGCAGATTCTACGTACAAAGATCTGGAACTTCAGTTTAAAATTGTTTCACTGGATAAAATAACCCCCACTATAGATAGCTTAAAGCTTAAAGGTGAGATTAACGGAACGTTAAACGTTCTTCAAAAAGACAATATTTATTTACCGGTATGTAATTTGGACATTTCTGACTTTGGAATAAATGAGATAGATCTGGGGCACCTGACAATCGGCATAGTTGGTAACCGTGACCTCACAGAATTTTCAGTAAACTCACAAATCAAAGAAAACGGACTTGAAAAATTTGGCGTATTTGGTAAGGTTACCAGAAATGAGCAAATACCTCAGGCAGACCTTGTGGCTACATTCAGCAATTTTAATCTGGAACCATTCAGCCCTTTGGGTAAAGATATTATTTCCAATATTAGAGGATTACTAAATGGTAATGCCCAGATAAAGGGGGATATAAGGAATCCTCGTATTGACGGCCTGTTGACCATGAATAATGCGGGCCTTTCTGTGCCATATCTTAACGTGGATTATGATTTTGGAGCTAATTCTACAGTGAAATTGTATGACCAGAGTTTTAATTTTCAGAATATCAAACTTACCGATGTAGTCATGAAAACGCAGGCTACCCTGGATGGTACCATAAGGCATAATTTCTTTGAGAAATGGAATCTTGATTTAGACATAAACACCAATAGGGATAGATTTTTAATTTTAAATACGCCATTTGAGGAAGAAATTCTTTACTATGGTACCGGTTTTGTTAGTGGAAAAGGAAGAATCTATGGCCCGTCAAATGCTCTGAATATTACTTTTGAAGGCTCTACCGCCAGGGGAACATCTTTAAAAATTCCCATTAGCGATGTAACATCGGTAGGGGATTACTCTTTTATCACATTTATTGATAAAAATGAAGTGGAGACTCTTGAACTTCAGGGTCAAAAGGAGAAATATGACGGGCTGGAGTTAAAATTCGATTTAGATGTAACCCCTGATGCGGAGGTAGAAATAGTGGTTGATCAAAAAACGGGCAGCTCACTGAAAGGTACCGGGGCAGGCTTGGTTTATATAGAAATTAATACGAACGGTAAGTTTAATATGTTCGGGGATTTTGTGGTGGTAACCGGAGAGTATAATTATAAATTTGGAGGAATAATTGACCGGGCTTTTAAAGTTAAGCCAGGGGGGAGTATTGTATGGGACGGGGAACCACTTGCGGCGACTTTAGATATGGAAGCAGTATATTCCTTAAACGCCAATCCGGCCCCGTTGCTGGATAATGCCGGATATAGCAGGCGTATCCCTACCGATGTAGTGATCCGGCTGACAGAACAGTTAGAGCGACCAACAATAGATTTAAGTATTGAATTCCCGGGCACAAGCTCTACGGTGAAATCTGAGTTGGAATACCGGCTTCAGGATCCGACTATAGAAGAACGAAATGCATTTTTCCTTCTGGCTCAGGGAACTTTTGTTAGTGATGGTTCGGGAATTAATCAGCAGGCAGTTACAGGCAACTTAATTCAAACGGCTTCAGGATTGTTAAATCAGGTTCTTGGAGCGAATAATGATAAGTTTAATTTTGGGGTTACCTACGAGCAAGGTTATCTCGATCCCAATGATATTGGAACAGATAACAGAATTGGGGTAACGGTATCTACCCAAATAAGCGACAAAGTTTTATTCAATGGTAGTTTTGGGGTTCCCGTAGGTGGTGTTAGTGAAACCGTGGTAGCCGGCGATATGGAAGTTCAGATCCTATTAAATGAGGAAGGGACACTTCGGGCTAAGATTTTTAATCGCGAAAATGAAATACAACAGTTTTTAGCGGATCAGCAGGGTTATACGCAAGGAGTTGGTATTTCGTATGAAGTTGATTTTAGTAGTTTTAAGGAACTGATGCGTAAGATCTTCCAGAATAAAAAGCCGATCGAATCTGAGGAGCCACAGGCAGCCGCTGCTCCAAATGCCGTAATGGGCAATGATAGCCTGATTAAATTTTACCCCAAAAGGAATGCCCCTAAAATTCAGTAAAAAAAACACCCCTTCTTTCCGGAGTGTTTTTTCTATAGTGATTATAAATTAATTTAAATAAATAGCTATAAAATATTTAAAATCAAGCAATTGTAATTTTATCATCTAAATATACGTCTTGAATGGCGTTTAAAAGTTCAACCCCCTCAGCCATAGGTTTTTGAAATGCTTTTCGTCCTGAGATTAATCCCATACCACCTGCACGTTTGTTAATTACAGCGGTTTTTACAGCCTGGGCTAAATCATTATCTCCTGAAGATCCTCCAGAGTTAATTAAGCCGGCCCTTCCCATAAGGCAATTCATTACCTGGTATCGTGTAAGGTCTATTGGGTGATCTGTGGTTAATTCTGAATACACTTTCTCGTGCGTTTTGGCAAAATTTATGGCTTTAAAACCTCCGTTATTTTCTGCCTGTTTTTGTTTTACTATATCTGCCTGAATGGTAGAAGCTAAATGATTCGCCTGCCCGGTTACATCAGCAGATACATGATAATCTATTCCATCTTTCTTAAATCCGGGATTTCGCAGGTAGGCCCATAAGACCGTTACCATCCCTAGTTCATGAGCATATTCAAAAGCTTCAGTAACCTCCTGTATTTGTCGGGTACTCTCTTCTGAACCGTAATATATGGTTGCCCCAACGGCTACACATCCCATCTCAAAGGCCTGATTCACACTGGCAAACATTATCTGATCAAACTTATTGGGATACGTAAGCAATTCATTATGGTTCAATTTGAGGAGAAATGGAATCTTGTGCGCATACTTTCTGGACACAGAACCAAGGACGCCAAGGGTGGATGCAACAGCGTTACAGCCCCCTTCTATGGCAAGTTCAACAATCTTTCCGGGATCGAAATAAATGGGATTTGGCGCAAATGATGCACCTGCTGTGTGCTCAATCCCCTGGTCGACCGGTAGAATAGACACATATCCCGTACCGCCCATACGTCCGTTATTAAAAATGCTCTGCATATTGCGAAGTACGACAGGGTTTCTGTCTGAAGGGGTCATAACACGATCCACGAAGTCCGGACCAGGTAAATGTAATTGTTCTTTTTTTACCGTGTTACACTTGTGATCTAACAGGTAGGTAGCTTCTTTGCCTAAAATTTTCTCTATGTTAAATGACATAATTTGACTGTTTTTATTCTACTTATAAAGATACGCAGATAATGGCAGTTTATAGCTCCATTTTAAAGGTATTTTCGGAAAATTTTACTCATTTTATCGGTATAATTTAGTACCTTAACGTGGCGTATTATTTTGTGGTTTTGAATTGAAAATTTAATAAAAAGGGATCATGGCAAACATTAAAAAGTTCAAAGGAACAATCGGTATTTTAACAGGTGGCGGAGACGTACCCGGACTTAATCCTGCTATCAGGGCGGTAACATTCAGGGCCATTCTTGAGGGTTATAGAGTTATAGGTTTTAGAAGAGGCTGGGGAGGATTGATAGATATCGTACGTAACAGCAAACACGACAACAGTAATAACTTCACAGAATTATCAAAAGTAGTCGTTAACAAGGCGGCGCGAACCGGAGGAACTTTTTTGCATACTTCAAGAACAAGAGCGAGCCATGTGTCCAAATTAATCGTTCCTGAACATTTACGGGATTCATATAACAAAGAGATCAATGATCTCACTCCGGAGGTAATTAAAAATTTGGATTGGCTGGGCATAGATTATTTAATTGCAATTGGCGGAGATGACACACTTAGTTACGCCGTACATCTTTTTAAACAGGGAGTTAAAGTTATGGCAATTCCAAAAACAATGGATAATGACGTTCCCGGAACTGATTACTGTATTGGGTTTAGCACATGTGTCACAAGAACCATAAGCCTTACAAACAGCCTGAGGACAGCCGCAGGCTCACATGAGCGCTTTCTTGTACTGGAAGTTTTTGGGCGTTATGCCGGATTTACAGCTATGTTGCCCACATTAGCCGGGGCAGCGCATCGCTGTCTTATTCCTGAAGTACCATTCAACATAGATTTACTGGCTGAACTTCTCACGGAGGACAGGAACAATAACCCCAGCAATTATTCAATTGTTCTAATCTCAGAAGGGGCAACCTTTGAAGGCGGTGAAATGAAATTTGAAGGTATGGAAAAAGATGCTTTTGGCCATGCCAAGTTAGGGGGTATAGGAGATGAAGTATCTCATGCCCTAAAAAAGGTGTCGCCTAAATATAATAATGGAAACGTCGTAAATGTCATCAACCAGAAACTTGGATATCTTGTTCGATGTGGTGATCCGGATTTTATAGATTCTGTGGTGCCTACCGCTTATGGTAATCTCGCATTAGATTTAATTCTTTCCGGGATCGATGGGCGAATGGTGGTTTTGAAAAATGGAAGATATGATCATGTTCCGATAGAAGTTGTCACGGAATCTAAAAAATTCGTAAATGTGGATAAGTTCTATAACCGGGAAAAACTCCATCCGTTTTATAAAAACTTTGAAATGCTTCCCTTATTTATCATGACGAATGACTAAACCAAATAAAAAAGATTAAAATGCCGGGTCCTTAGTTGGTAATTGACATAACTATTTTAAGGTGATTTGTGATTTTGTTTCACAATCAAAGGGATCTTCATATAATTGTACATTTTTATAAAGATTTTGAGAGGTGCTAAATAGCTGTATATAAGTAAGTTTTTAAATTAAAATGAAGAAATTTGCAGCTAAAACGATATAGCTGCCTGGAATGTTAAATTAAAGGGATGGTCTAATTCATTTTCTCCAATAAGTTTAGTAATTTTGCGATTCTAAATTTTTCGATGAATTCAGAAATCAAAAAAATTGCGGTCTTTACATCAGGAGGTGATTCTCCCGGAATGAACGCAGCTATAAGATCAGTAGTACGGACATGTGCTTATCTAAAAAAAGATTGTATAGGTATCTACCGGGGATATGAAGGCATGATAGAAGGGGATTTTCTCCCTATGAATGCCCGTAGCGTGAATAACATTATAAACAAGGGCGGCACCGTGCTTAAGTCTGCCAGATGTGATGAATTCAGGACTAAAGAAGGACGTAAAAAAGCCTACGACCAATTAGTTTCTAACGACATTGATGCATTTGTTGTTATTGGTGGTGATGGTAGTTTTACAGGGGCCCTCGCTTTTTATGAAGAGTTTAAAGTACCATTTATTGGTATTCCCGGAACTATAGATAATGATATTTTTGGGACTACGTATACCGTAGGTTTTGATACTGCTCTGAATACCGTGGTTGAAGCAATAGATAAGATCAGAGATACGGCCAGTTCGCATCACCGTCTTTTCTTTGTTGAAGTTATGGGAAGAGATGTAGGTCATATAGCCTTGAATTCGGGAGTAGGAGCAGGTGCAGAAGAGATACTTATTCCTGAAGAGAATTTGGGGCTGGATCGACTTTTGGATTCTTTAAAACGAAGTAAGGCCAGGGGTAAATCTTCAAGTATTGTTGTTGTCGCTGAAGGCGACAGAACAACAGGAAAAAATGTTTATGAACTGAAGGAATACGTAGAGAAGAACCTTCCAATTTACGATGTTCGGGTATGCGTTTTGGGTCATATGCAACGAGGTGGTGCTCCGTCCTGCTTTGACAGGGTGCTTGCCAGTAGAATGGGAGTAAGGTCTGTTGAAGCTTTGCTTGAAGGCAAAACAAACCTTATGGCCGGGATTATGAATAATGAAATAATATTAACTCCGGTTGCTGAGGCCATCAAAGGAAAGACAAAAATTGATAAGGAACTCATCAGGGTTTCCGATATCATGACTATATAGTTTTAATCTTAAACAATAAAAAATGTCAACATTAAAAATTGGAATTAACGGATTTGGAAGAATTGGAAGACTTGTTTTCAGGGAATCAGTAAAACGGGATAATATAGAGGTTGTAGCCATCAACGATTTGTTGGATGTGGAGCACCTTGCCTATTTGTTGGAATATGATTCTGTACATGGCCGGTTCGACGGTACTGTTTCCATAAAAGACGGCAATTTGATCGTTAATGGAAAAACCATCAGAATTACCGGGGAAAGGGATCCTAAAGTATTAAAATGGGATGAGGCAGGAGCAGAATATGTTGCCGAATGCACAGGTATTTTTACCACATTGGAAACTGCTCAATACCACATTGACGGAGGTGCCAAAAAAGTAGTTATCTCAGCGCCATCAAAAGACGCCCCTATGTTTGTAATGGGGGTAAATCATAAAGAATTAAAAGCTTCAGACAAAATAGTTTCTAACGCTTCCTGTACTACCAACTGTCTGGCTCCCTTAGCCAAGGTGTTGAACGATAATTTCGGTATCACAGAAGCTTTAATGACTACAGTACATGCCACCACCGCTACCCAATTTACGGTTGATGGTCCGTCCAGGAAGGATTACAGAGGAGGCAGAAGTGCTTTACTGAACATTATCCCTGCTTCAACCGGAGCAGCCAAGGCGGTTACTAAGGTGATTCCCGCTTTGGAAGGGAAACTTACCGGTATGGCATTCAGGGTACCTACAGCAGACGTATCTGTTGTTGACTTAACGGTGCGTCTGGAAAAGGAAACTTCTTATGAAGAGATTAAAAAAGCTTTTAAAGCGGCTTCTGAAGGAGAATTGAAAGGTATTTTAGGGTATACGGAAGAGGCAGTGGTTTCACAGGATTTTATTGGTGATGCACGTACCAGTATTTTTGATGCAGAAGCCGGAATTGAGTTGAATTCACGATTTTTCAAAGTTATTTCCTGGTATGATAATGAGGCAGGTTATTCTAATAAACTGTTAGACCTGGCACAATATATTTCTACATTGTAATTAATTGATTTTTATACGTAAGAATCCTCAAAGAAAGCAAAACTTTGCTTATTTTGAGGATTCTTTTTTAATGCCTGATTTATGATATTAATTGTTGACAGCGGAGCTACAAAGTCCGATTGGATTGCCTTAGATGATAAAGGAAATGAATTGTTTATGACACAGACCCTTGGGCTAAGTCCTGAAGTACTCACGAGGGAAGTTATCGAAGACCGCCTGGCCAATAATTTTGAGCTGTCCAAAAACAAGAATAAGGTTACCAGTCTCTATTTCTATGGTGCCGGTTGCGGGACCGATAGGATGAAAAATTTTCTTAAGGGCATATTTAAAACTTTTTTCCCTAATGCCAAGGCAGAGGTAAAGGAAGATACCTATGCAGCGATCTATTCAACAACAAAAATTGGACATCAGGGTATAGTATGTATTTTAGGTACAGGATCAAATTGCAGTTATTACGACGGTCATCAATTATTTCAAAAGGTAGTATCTCTGGGGTATATCCCTATGGATGATGGAAGTGGAAATTTCTTTGGCAGAAAATTAATCAGGGATTACTATTTTCATAAAATGCCTCAGGCATTGGGAATTAAATTTGATAAGGAGTATGATCTTGATCCGGATGTTATCAAAGAAAATCTTTACAAACAGCCAAATCCAAATACCTACCTGGCCACATTTGCCAGATTTCTAATTGAGAATAAGGATCATCCATACTGCAAGGGAGTTATAGACAAAGGCCTTCAGCAATTTGTCAATAATTATATCATGCAGTTTGAATTGGCCACCAAGGTCCCCATTCATTTTGTGGGGAGTATAGCCTATTTCCTGAAAGATGAATTAATAGCTGTTCTTGAAAGAAATGACCTGATAGTTGGGGTAATCCGGCAAAGGCCAATTGAAGGACTGGTTGAATTCCATAAGGATACTATCTGACAGCGATCATCGAAATCTCTACATTCACATATTTCGGAAGATTGGAGACCTCAACCGTCTCTCTTGCAGGAGCTGTTTCGGCATTGAAAAATGAGCCGTAAACTTCATTAATATCTGAAAAACATTTCATATCCTTAACAAAAATAGTCGCTTTAACGACCTGCTCAAAAGACATTTCGGCGACTTCCAGAATGGCCTTTAGATTTTCCATGCACTGAAGCGTTTCCTTTTTAATATCGCCTTCAATTAACTTGCCGCTAAAAGGATCCAGGGGAATTTGTCCGGAAATATATAATGTGTTATTGCTTAAAACTGCTTGACTATAAGGCCCTATTGGGGCCGGGGCATTAGAGGTATTTATTATTTTTTTCATGATTCAGGATTTACCTTTAGCCAGTTAAACTAATCAAAAAAATTCATCAGCATATAAAGGTTGTCTGTTTTTTTATAACTGATATTACCTTGGAGGAGGCTGACTTCTATTTTCCCATTTTAGATCCTTGAGAATAGAACTTTTAATTCCTATGAAAAAGTACCATCGTTCATAATCCCCAAATGGGGTCCAGTCAAAATTCAATTTAAAACTTTTTAGATCTCGTCTGAACCTGAGCTGGGTAACGGTAAACCCCTGTCGCACAAAATCATAACCTGAAGATACGCCAACTTCCCATCCCGGTGACAGGGTAATGTTGCCTGAAAACATAAGCGAATTATTGGAAATTTCATTTTGCCTGTTGGTATTGCTATACGTAACGGCATATTGCAGGCGAAGGTCCCATTCTATTTTATTCTGATATATGGGGTTCTCCTTGTCAGTCTCATCTCTATCATCAAATCTGCTTTCGTCAAAATTATTTGCTTTGCCAAAAAGATCGTCGGTCCTGCCCCCACTGGCTGCAACATATGCATCACCTTCCGTGGGATATTCTTTCTGGTCCTTAACGGGTTGAAATTCTTTACTGCTTATGGAGTAACTCAAGTTACCCCTGGCGGAGGTAAGTCTGAACAAGCCCCCTCCATTATTAATGTTAAACGTATTTATACGGGTGCCATTATTGTCAATTGCATAAGGATCCAGATTGGCACCAAAGTTTATGGACATTTTATTGTTGAGAATATTAGTACCCCCTGTTAGGCTTAATGGACTTAAATTCAATGAATCGGCCTGAAAATTATAACCCGTAGACAAATTAAAACTATTTAATAGCATAATTTTTTTCGGATCTACCGCAGTGGAATCCTTGTCTCTTAACCTTGGCTTCCAGGGTATTGGCAAGAGAAAAGCTTAAGGCGCTGGATTTGCCGCTTCTTGGTGCTCCATAAAGCGTATTTTGAAAGCGGGAATACTCTATGGTGTCCCCGTTAATCCCGTTTATATATTCGTCATAATATTGTTCAAAAGAAGGTGCCCATCCATAACTTACCGAGGGTCTCATTATATGTCGTATAGCCTGTAACTTTTTATCCTCTCCAAAGTTAAAAGTCCCATATACAGTTGTGCCTATGCTGCTGCTAAGACTATACTGATTAAAACGGTCGAAACCCTTTATAGTATCTGTAACCACTTCCCCCGTTTGGGAATCAAAACGTTTTTCGAATGTTTCCAGGGACCATACGTCTTCGTATGTACCACCTGCACTAACACTAAAAAATTTGGCAACTTTAAAATTTGTACTTATTGGTATCCTGTGCCTTGCACCTACTTTGGCATTATCAAACATCTTGGATGTTAAAAAATCTTCCGTAGTGGTAGTCATACTGTTACGGGCATTCAGATCATATTGAAAATTTATGTTTTGTATAGCCCCTTTTTTTATACCATCCTTCTTGGCAAAAGGGAAAATCCGCTCCAAACTTCCCTGGAATGTTGGAAGAGTTAAATCTACCGCATCGGTATTGGTGTTTTGATTATGAGTAGCGGTTAAACTTAAATTGACCATTGGATAGGCAGGTAAAGTTTTAGAATAGGATATGGATGAAGACAAATTATTGATCTGCGTATTGGGTAAATTCTGCTGCAGTAATGAGTTTCTGTAGTACTGACTACTACCCAGGTTAACAGAGGCTGATAATCTCGAATTAGGATTAGCCTTTGAATCCTGAGAGTGTGAAATCTGAATATTGTAAATGGTTCCGCGGCTGTAGTCGTCAAATCCCTTTTGACTCGTTACCTGATTTTCATATCTGAAGTTAAAACTTCCCCTGTACTTATAGCGTTTGGAATAAACAGATTGCGTTCTGAAACCATAGCTGCCGTTAGTATAAAGATCCCCGGTAAGGGTAAGGTCTACAAAATCATTAATGGGGACGTAATAACCAAGGTTTTGCAAAAAATAACCCCTGTCCGGGTCGTTTCCAAATGTTGGCATCATAATTCCGGCTGTTCTGCCGGAAGTCAGAGGAAAATATGCAAATGGCAAGGCAATAGGGGTTGGTACATCTGCTATATAAATATTACTAAATCCGGCAATAACCTTTTTCTTTGGGACAAACTTCGCCTTTCGCACCCGAATATAATAATCCGGGTTTATAGTATCTTTGGATGTAGTGAGTTTTCCTTCACTCAAAAAATAAACCGAATCATTTTCCTTTTTAGTAATTGAGGCATAAACCTTCATGGCATCAGAACCAAGTTGTCCTAAACCCGCTTGTTGTTCTGTTCTGGAATTCCAAATCAGGGCTTTTTGTGTGTCAAAGTTAAATCGAATTGAATCCGGGATAACCACATTTTCTCCTTGTTTAAAATAAGGAACCTGAGAATAATTACCCAGTGAATCTTTTAAACGCCCGGCATATACTTCATTTTTTATGTAATCCATTATTATGATACCGGCTTTTAATTCCGTATCCTGATAATAAATTTCAGCTTCATTATACAAGTAAATTTTTTGATCTTTTTGACTTAATTTAACATAATCCTTCGCTTTATATTTAATTTTATCCGATAGTAAACCTTGTTTGCCATTTATACTATCTGTCTGCGTAGAATCTGACAACACCGTATCTATTACAACAGGCGCCGGCATTAGAGGAGCGTAAATGCTATCTCCAACAGCTTTAATGGGCAGCGGCGTCACCAGATCTTCCTGTGCATACAAGGGAATAATGCCAGTAATAAGCAGCAATAAGAAAAGTAGAGAATGTTTGTTTGATTGCAAAGCGATAAATCCTATTTTTGTAACGGTAAGGCTTCGGTTTTGGTAGTCAAACTTACATATATTTTTTGGTCTGCTTGTAGGACATTACAATAAATTTAACCATGGCAAATGCTAAGTAAATCCTTTGGGCAGATGTAATAAGATAATTGTAATTTTGATTTGTGATAGGAATAAATATTAAAGAGTTTTACCTTAGGAAAAGATATAAGGCATTTACAATTGTTCCGTTTCTTAAAATATAACTTAAAAATAGATGAAATTAAATAGGTTTTTTCATATTCTGCTGGCAGTAATAATCTTCTTTCTTTACTCATTTGATAAAAAGGAGTCAAATCCGGAAAATGATCCATTTATTGTTGTTTTAGATGCAGGCCATGGCGGTCATGATCCGGGAAATTTGGGGAATGGTTATATGGAAAAGAATATTGCTCTAAGCATTGTATTGAATATTGGAAACAAGTTAGCATCCAATCCTGACATAAAAGTAATATATACAAGAAAGGATGACACGTTTGTAGATTTATATGTTAGGGGAGAAATCGCAAATAAGGCAAATGCAGACCTTTTTGTGTCTGTACATTGTGATTCACATACTTCGGATGCAAATGGAGCCGGAACATTTGTATTGGGATTACATGCTAACAAACAGAATTTTGAAATAGCAAAAAAGGAAAACTCGGTTATATATCTGGAAGACAATTATGAATCGCGTTATGCCGGTTACGATATTAATTCACCGGAATCTGTGATTGGCCTTACAATTATGCAGGAAGAATTTCTGGATCAAAGCATAATGCTCGCAAAAATGATGCAGGATAATTTTTCCGGGAATTTAAGCAGAAATGACAGAAAGGTTAAACAAGCTGGTTTTATTGTGCTTCACCAGACTTTTATGCCCAGTGTTCTAATAGAAACCGGGTTTCTCACTAACAAGTCGGAGGGGTTATACCTCAACTCAAAAAAGGGTCAGGAAGAGATGGGCAAAGCAATTGCTGATGCCATAATTAATTATAAAAACAACACCAGAATTAATCTGGAGGATGCGGCTTCCAATAAAGAAATTGCTAAAACAACAGAACCTGAGGAGATTCCTGCTTCCAATAAGGAAGTAGTAACAACAGCAAAGCCAGAAGAGATTCCTGCTACTGAGATAAAAGAAACTGTTAAGCCAGAGGTGATAACTGCCGTGGCGATTAAAGAGGATGCAGCCAAAAAGGAGATTAAAGAGCCAATTGCCATTGACACTTCTGATGAACCTTTAGCGGAATCAGCAGAATCTGCTGCGGACAAACCAACTGAAGTTTTGCCAAAAGAAGAAGACCAGCCGCTGGCGAAAAAGGAAATTGTTCAGGAAGAGGCTTTGGAAAAGCCGGCTAATATAGCCAAAGAACCCGTTGCTGCTCCGGGTGTAGAAGAGAAAAAAGAAGAAGAGGTAAAGGAAGTTTTAAAGGAAGAGGTAAACGAAGGTAAAGAAGGAGGAGGCTGTTTCAGAAACTGATATAATATTCAAAGTCCAATTGCTGGCCAGTTCCAGGGTTTTACCATTGCGCTCTGAAGATTTTAATGGATTGAGTTCACTCTCTACGGAACGCCATGATAACTTCATCAGATATATGTATGGAAAAACCAATTCTTATGCCCAGGCAGAATTATATAAAGCCAATGCTGATGCCAAAGGCTATACCACTTCCTTCATTGTTGCATACAAAGATGGAAAAAGAATCCCGGTACCAGAGGCCTTAAAATACGTGTCTGAATAATGGCAGGTCTTCTAAAAATTATTTCTAATTTTGTTTGTAATCTAAATCTGTCCATTTGAAGCTATCCAGGGAAATTAAAACAGGAATAATCGTTGTAGGAGGTATTTTGCTGTTTATCATGGGCTTCAGTTTTCTTAAATCAACCCCGATTTTTAATAATAGTAAGACTTTTTACGCGGTTTATAAACACGTTGGGGGTTTACAGCCCGGGACTCAGGTATCCATTAATGGATTTAATGTGGGAAATGTGAATAATATTACCTTTAAAAATCGAAGTGGTGACCTTCTTGTTACTTTTTCTGTCGACAGCAATTTTGAATTTTCAAAAAATAGTACAGCAGAGCTCTATGATACTGGAATTATTGGGGGGAAAGGTATTCAGATTAACCCGGTTTTTGATGGGGCTCCGTTTGCACAATCCGGGGATACCCTGTTATCAAATATTAAGCCTGGCCTTACAGATTTGCTACAACAAAAATTAGCACCATTGCAATCCAAAATTGAAGGCGCAGTTTCCAATGCAGATTCTTTGTTAATAAATTTTAATGAAGTGTTGGATGAAGAGACAAAAAGGAGCTTACGGGAAAGTATCAAGGGATTAAATGTTACCGTTCAAAGTTTTCAGTCAAGCGCTGCTACCCTAAATACCATATTAGCAGATAATAAAACTAAACTGGACAGTTCCATTACCAATATAAATACAATTACAACGAATTTTTCAGTACTCTCAGATTCCATTGCACAGGTAGGTCTGACCAACACCATTAGGAATTTAGAAGCTACAATTAGTAATTTGGATAAAATGCTGGCCAAAATTGAACAAGGAGAAGGGACACTTGGTAAATTGGTCAATAATGAGGAGTTGTATAACAATTTAACCGAGGCTTCCAAAGAATTAGACTTGCTTCTTCAGGATTTTCGCTTAAATCCAAAGCGTTATGTAAATGTATCGGTCTTTGGGAAAAAGCAAATAGAATATGAAGTTCCCGAAAATGATCCTGCAACAAATAAACCTAATGAATAGATGCAGTATCTCTCAAATATCCTTTTCCTAGTTGTTTTAATTGCCGGAATTGGTTATTTCACCAGGAACGTAAAGAAACTTATCAGGAATATCAACCTCGGCAGGGGCAACATGCCCACTGATGACAGACCACAGCGTTTTAAGAACATGGCCCGTATTGCATTTGGGCAAACCAAAATGGTGGTTAGGCCCATAGCTGGCATACTGCATCTTATTGTATACCTCGGTTTTATAATTATAAATATTGAAGTTCTTGAGATCATTATTGATGGTATTTTTGGAACCCATAGAGTTTTTGCACCGCTGGGAAGTATTTACAACGTCCTTATAGCTTCCTTTGAAGTACTTGCACTTTTAGTTATACTGGCGGTAATAATATTTTGGTTAAGGAGAAACTTCATTAGGATAAAGCGATTTATTAAGCCGGAAATGAAGGGCTGGCCAAAAATGGATGCAAATCTTATTTTGTATATAGAACTGGTATTAATGGCTTTATTCCTTACCATGAATGCTGCAGACTATCAACTTCAGCTTCTGGATACCCCACATTATACTAAAGCAGGTCTTTTTCCTGTGAGTCAATATATTTCTTCAACTTTTGATGGGTTATCTGTAAATAATTTAATATTTATAGAACGTTCAGCCTGGTGGTTACATATTACAGGAATATTGGCCTTCCTCAATTACTTGTATTATTCAAAACATCTGCACATATTACTGGCATTTCCAAATACCTATTATGGAAAACTTACTGCTCCGGGACAGTTTCCCAATCTGGAGGCAGTGACAAAAGAAGTTAAATTGATGATGGATCCTTCTGCAGATCCATTTGCGGTGCCGGCGGAAGATGCACCTCCCCCGGATAAATTTGGAGCTTCTGATGTCATGGATCTGACTAAAGTACAGCTATTGAATGCGTATACCTGTACAGAATGCGGAAGGTGTACCAGTGAATGTCCGGCAAACCTGACCGGCAAGAAATTGTCCCCAAGGAAAATAATGATGGATACCCGCGACAGGCTGGAGGAAGTTGGCGCAAATATAGATGTCAATAAAGGCAATTTCGTTGAAGACGGCAAACAATTGTTAGTGGATTATATAACCCCCGAAGAATTATGGGCCTGTACTTCCTGTAACGCATGTGTGGAAGCTTGTCCGGTAAGCATAGACCCATTATCAATTATAATGAGTATGAGGCAGTATCTGGTCATGGAACAATCAGCTGCGCCAACTGAACTCAATGTTATGATGGGAAATATTGAAAATAACGGAGCACCCTGGCCGTTTAATCAAATGGACAGGCTAAATTGGGTCGATGAATCTTAAAAAGCATAATAAACAATATTATGAATGAGGAGTTGAAAGTACCAACTATGGCAGAGCTTTTCGCTGCGGGCAAGGAACCGGAAGTTTTATTTTGGGTAGGTTGTGCCGGTAGTTTTGATGACCGGGCTAAAAGAATCACCAGGGCTTTTGTGAAAATACTTCAGAAGGCAAATGTGAGTTTTGCTGTGCTTGGAACGGAAGAAAGTTGTTCGGGTGATCCGGCAAAACGCGCAGGGAATGAGTTTCTTTTTCAAATGCAGGCGGTGACCAATATTGAAGTTATGAATGCATATGGTGTCAAAAGTATTGTGACTACATGCCCCCATTGTTTTAATACCATTAAAAATGAATATCCCGGTCTGGGAGGAGATTACCAGGTCGTGCACCATACGCAGTTTATCAATAAGTTATTGGAAGATGGTAGAATTACCCTGGAGGGGGGGAGTTATAAAGGCAAGCGCATTACCTTTCATGATCCGTGTTATCTGGGAAGGGCAAATAATGTATATGAAGCACCGAGAAATATAATTAAAAAACTGGACGCCGAACTGCTGGAAATGAAGAATTGCAGGAAAAAGGGCCTGTGTTGTGGGGCAGGAGGTGCTCAGATGTTTAAAGAATCCGAGAAAGGGGATAAGGATGTGAACATTGAACGCACAGAGCAGGCCATGGAAACTCAGGCAGAAATTATAGCTGCTGCCTGCCCGTTTTGCAATACAATGATGACTGATGGCGTAAAGGGCAAGAATAAAGAAGCTTCTTTAAAGGTAATGGATATAGCTGAGCTGATAGCCAGTGCCGAGGATCTTTAAACAGTCTAAGGAACTGTTTATATTATGTATAATTGTAATTAACATGAAAAAGGAAGTATGCTGGTAAATTTTGAATCATTACCGGAAACCGCCAGAGTCTGGATTTACCAGGCTAACAGAAGTTTTACGGAACAGGAAATTGAAGAGATAACTGCGGCAATGGACAGATTTATTTCAGAATGGACTGCCCATGGGAGCGACCTGAAAGCAGCGTATGAAATTAAATATAAGCGTTTCATTATAATTGCTTTGGATCAGAGTTTTGCCTCTGCTTCGGGCTGTTCTATTGATGCTTCTGTACATTTCATCCAACAGCTCGAAAAGCAATATGGCATTGATTTATTGGACAAGATGAATGTTTCCTATAAACAGGGCATACATATTGCGTACAAGAAATTGGAGGATTTTAAGAAAATGGCTAAGGACAAGGCAGTATCTATGAACACTATTGTTTTTAACAATTTGGTCACCAACAAATATGAATATATGAATCATTGGGAGGTCCCGGCATCTGAAAGTTGGCATAGCCGTTTTTTATAGCCTGTTTAGCCCTTTTCTGGTGTTCACTTACCCCACTACGACTAGAATAATCGACAAAATGCAATATTTATTTCTGTTTTAAGTTAGTACCTTGAACAAATTATTTATGGGGAAATACCTACTTTCTTTTCTGTTATTTGCTGTATTACTGGTTGCCCGGGGTCAATATGCACCTCTGGTGACGGCAGATACTTTGTCCCAGATGGAGTGGGTCAATGGAAGGTATGTAGATATGTCCCTGGAAGAAAGGATTGGACAATTGTTTATGGTAATGGCTGCCTCAGAGGGAGATAAAGCTACACATGAAGAAATTAAGGGATTAATAAGTGATCACAATATAGGGGGATTGATTTTCTCAAAAGGAGGACCCTTGCAACAGGCTAAACTGACCAATGAATACCAGGCCCTGTCTAAAATACCTCTTCTGATAGGAATGGATGCCGAATGGGGCTTGGCAATGCGTCTGGATTCCACTTATGCATTTCCCTGGAACATGACCCTGGGTGCAATAGCAGATACCGCAATTGTTTCAAGAGTGGGTAATCAGATAGGAAAACATGCCAAAAGACTTGGGGTGCATATCAATTTCGCCCCGGATATCGACATAAATATTGATCCCAGGAATCCCATTATCGGGAATCGTTCTTTTGGGGAAGACAGGGAGAACGTGGCCATAAAAGGCATTGCCTTTATGAAAGGTATGGAAAATGCCGGGGTACTGTCGAGCGGAAAGCATTTTCCCGGTCATGGGGACACATTTGTAGATTCCCATAAATCGCTTCCTACTTTGGATTTTACAAGGCAGCGATTGGATAGTATTGAGCTCTACCCTTATAAAAAGCTTATTGAAGCGGGTCTCAGCAGCGTAATGGTTGCCCACTTAAATGTACCGGTACTGGAAACTGAAAACAAGCGCCCTTCATCGCTATCCAGGAATATCATCACCAATTTGCTTAAAAACGAATTGCAATTTGAAGGACTGGTTTTTACAGATGCTTTGAATATGAAGGGGGTCTCGGATTTTGCCAGTAACGGGATAACAGAATTGGAGGCATTTTTATCGGGTAATGATATTTTACTTATGCCAAAGGATTTTATAAAAAGCAAAGATACATTCTTAAAGGCCTACCAGGAAGGTTTGATATCTGAACAGAGGCTGGCATATTCTGTCAAAAAAATATTAATGGCTAAATATAAAGCAGGTTTACATCAATATGAACCAGTGGACACCAATAACCTTTTTGATGATTTGAATAGCCCTGAAAATGATGTAATCTACGAAGAAGCACTAGAGAATGCAATTACTGTAATTGGTGATAAGCTGAATCTTATTGGCATCAAAAAACTTGAAAACAAGAAAATTGCCTATGTCAAATTTGGTGATGGCGTAAATTCCCCTTTTTTGGAGACCTTAAATAAATACGCCGAGGTAACGCAGGTGAATGCGAAGGATATCGCCACTATGAAAAAGAAGCTTTTTGATTTCAATCTGGTAATAATAGGACTTCATACAAGTAATGAAAGTCCCTGGAAACCCTATAAATTTTCTCAGCAAGAACTTTTTTGGCTTCAGGAAATTTCAAGGCAACGGACTTCCAATGTTATATTAACTGTTTTTGCCAAGCCATATGCGCTATTAGATGTTACTTCCTTTATGGATATAGACGGGATAGTTATGGCATATCAGAATAGTGAAATAGCACAGCGGAAAGCAGCCGAAGTATTGTTCGGGGCTATCCCCGCAAAGGGCGTACTACCTGTAACGGTAGCCCCTGAGTTTCCTGTGAATACTTCGGTTAAAACCGAATCCTTACAGCGTTTAGGATACAGCTTACCCGAAAGTGTAGGAATGAGTTCCTTAAAACTTGCAGAGGTTGATCGCTTAGTTCAAAATGGATTGGATTCCTTAATGTTTCCGGGGGCTCAGGTACTTATTGCAAGAAAGGGTAAGGTGATTTATAATAAGGCTTTTGGAAAGCCTACTTATGAATCTGAAGCTCAGTTGACTACCGATGATCTTTACGATCTGGCATCTCTGACAAAGATACTTTCTACATTACCTGCAGTTATGAAGATGGAAGAGGAGGGTAAAATTGCCTTAAATGATACTTTTCAGGATTTAATACCGGAATATTCAGATACGGAGCTTAAGGATGTAACAGTACTGAAAGCTTTAAGTCATTATGGAAGACTACCTTCCTGGATAGCATTCTACCTGGAGACTTTAAATACTAAAAGAAAGCCTTCTCCGGAATTCTATAGAAGTAATCCTTCGGATGGCTTTTCCATTAAGGTCACTGACAGGATGTACCTCAAAGATTCGTACACGGACTCCATTTACAATAGAATAGGCAGGCAACAGCTTAAGTCCAACAGGTATCGGTATAGCGATGTTCCCTATTATATATTCAAAAAGTATATTGAGGAAACCTATGATGCCGGTTTGGATGATTTAATAGATAATTTCCTTTATAAGCCTATGGGAGCCAACCATATGACATATAATCCTTTAGAAAAATTCCCTATCAATAAAATTGTTCCGTCGGAAGTAGATACTTATTACAGATACCAGACTGTCCAGGGTTATGTACATGATATGGGGGCTGCTATGCAAGGCGGAGTGGGGGGGCACGCGGGCTTGTTCAGCAATGCCAATGATGTGGCAAAAATTATGCAAATGTACCTTCAGGGTGGTTATTATGGGGGAGACCGGTTTTTAGATGCCAGGACCATTGAAAAATTTAACAAGTGCTATTTCTGTGATAAACTTGTACGAAGAGGTGTGGGATTCGATAAACCTCAACTCGAGGATAAAGGCCCAACTTGTGGTTGTGTGTCCAGAAAGAGCTTCGGGCACAGTGGTTTTACCGGGACTTTTACCTGGGCAGATCCGGAAGAGGAAATCATTTACGTTTTTCTGTCCAACAGAACTTATCCCTCCTCCACAAACCGGCTATTGGTGAAATCGGAACTCAGGACAAGGATTCAGAAGGCAATTTATGATTCTCTTATCAATTAGGCAGGAAATTAAATATTAGATTTGTATCTAAGAAGTGTTGTATGCTTTGATCAAACTCTTAGGTTTCTGACATACGGCAACTTAAAACAGTAAATTAAATGAAAATAGCTATAGTCTGTTACCCGACTTTTGGAGGTAGTGGCGTTGTTGCCACAGAATTAGGGATAGCTTTGGCAAATAGGGGGCATGAGATTCATTTTGTAACCTACAGGCAACCGGTTCGACTGGAGCTATTAAGCAACAGGATTCATTTTCATGAAGTACACGTACCGGAATATGCACTTTTTCATTACCAGCCATATGAACTGGCCCTTTCGAGTAAACTTGTAGACACCATTAAGCTTTACGGTATCGAATTACTTCATGTTCATTATGCCATACCGCATGCCTATGCGGGTTATATGGCAAAGAAAATACTGGAAGAAGACGGTATTTTTATACCTATGATTACAACTTTGCATGGTACGGATATCACCCTGGTGGGGAACCATCCATTCTACAAACCTGCGGTAAACTTTAGCATTAATAAAAGTGACGTAGTAACCTCAGTATCAGAAGATTTAAAACAAAAAACATTAGATTTTTTTGATGTAAAAAAGGAAATTGAGGTGATACCTAACTTTATTGACAAAACGAAATACAGTTTGGACTTTACCGACTGTCAGCGATCTTTAATGGCTAAGGAAGATGAAAAGATAATCACACATATAAGTAACTTTAGAAAAGTTAAGCATATACCCGACGTCATACATGTTTTTAACGGGATTCAAAAGCAAATGGCCGCTAAATTGATCATGGTTGGCGAAGGTCCGGAAAAGGAGCATGCTGAGTTTTTATGTGAGCAATTGGGTATTTCAGAAAAGGTGGTGTTTTTAGGTAACAGCAATGAAATAGATAGAATACTTTGCTTTTCAGATTTGTTTTTACTGCCTTCCAAATCCGAGAGTTTTGGTTTAGCTGCCCTGGAAGCCATGATCAACAGGACTCCTGTAATATCAAGTAATACGGGAGGAATTCCAGAAGTCAATATTCATGGAGTAACCGGTTATTTGAGCGATGTAGGCGATGTGGATGACATGGTTAACAATGCACTAAAAATCCTTAGTGATGACACTGTTTTGGCAAAGTTCAAGGAGAATGCCTATAAAGCTGCCCTCAATTTTGACATCAAGAATGTCTTGCCACTTTATGAAGCCCTGTATGAAAAAGCTTATAAGACCCATTACAATAATGCCTATTAATGTAATTTCGAATGAGAGCTCTTTTTTTTGGAATATTGATATTGGCATTGGCTTGTGGAAGTCAAAAGAATAAGGTTAAAAACACAAATAGTCAGGATTTGGACAAAGCTCCGTTGACATTAGTATTAAGTGATAATTACGGGGGTACAGAAACAGAAGAGTTATTGGTGATTCGGGAATATGAGAGCTTTAAAAAGTTTCTTTTCCAAAGTAAATATGACCCGAAAACCCGGACTTCAAATTCCACAAATTGATTTTAGTACGGAAATGGTGGTTATCTATTGTGCAGGTAAAACTTCAGATGGGCATAGCCCAATATTTAAAAGAGTGCAGGAAAATGATAATCAGATGGTTTTAAGCCTTGAAGACACCAAGGAAAGGAAAGTTAGCTCTACAGCCATTTTAATGCCCTTTCACCTGTATAAAATGCCGCTTACCGATAAAGAAATTATCCTTAGTAAGGATGACTGATTCTCTTTAGTCAAATTAGGTTTCACATCGAAGAAATTTACACTTAAAAGCAATTTGTAGGATTGCTATTTATCGACGTGTAATTTTGTAGTGTAATTATTCCAAATCATTACATCATGAAAACCTACTTCGCAAGCGTTATCGCAATTCTTTTATTGGGGACATCTTCATTTTATGCACAAGAAACTCCATCTACTTCAAAAGAACAGATTCAGTCAGATCAACTGGAAGAACTCCAATTAACCGCTAAAGACAGTATGGTGGTCAGCTCATGGATGGTAGGTCTGGGCTGGAATTTTATAAATGATTCCGGAAAAAGGTTGAACGATATTACGACTACAAAAAATTTGTATAATGCCGTTGCCTTTCCATCCAGAATAAATATAGGACGTTATTTCAGGAGTGGAATTGGATTGGAAGCAATTGCCTCGTACAACAAGTACAAAGAAGGCAATATCATAGATGGCATTGTTAACCCTGAGGATAAGGATTATTTTGGTTTTGATACCAGGGTTAGCTATGATTTAAACAAACTAGTAGGTCAGACTGGCTTTTTTGATCCCTATGTGGGTGTCGGAGCAGGATATTCCTATGCGAATGATCTTGGGAGAGGAACTTATAATGCGGTAATCGGGTTCAGGACCTGGTTTTCGGATAGGTGGGGACTAGACTTTAGTTCTTCAGGAAAATGGTCCTTCGGAAATGAAGCTTCCAACCACCTGCAACATGCTGTTGGCGTGGTTTATCAATTTAATATAGAAAAGGAGCTGACCAAAAAAGGGCTCGAAAAACTGGCTTTAATTAATGCCATGGAAGAAGAGGCCAGGCGTGTTTCAGATTCAATTAATAGAGCTTTAGAAGCGGAGGCAGCCGCTGCAGCACTTGCAGACAGATTGGCCACGCGAAAAGGAGGAAGCGAGATTAGCGGCCGAAGAAAGGTCAAGACAGGAAGCGATGGACATGCAACAGCAGAAGATGGATGAACTTTCCAATCTCAGTAAGGTATTTTTCAGGTTCGATTCTTCCTATTTGACGGTGTCGGATGAAGGTAAATTGAATGAATTGGTTGCCTTTATGAATAAGTATCCGGATGTAGTCATTGAAGTTAAAGGCCATGCCGATTCAAGGGGTCAGGCAGAATATAACCAGTGGTTGTCTCAGAGAAGGGCAGATAGCACCGTTAAATATATAGTTTCTGCCGGAATAGACAGTGATCGTATATATGGAAAAGGTTATGGTGAGACTCAGATTTCGAATGGCTGTACAGACGGGGTAAGATGCACTTCAGAAGAACATAAGCAAAATAGAATAACTGAATATTCAATGGTTGAAGTGAAGGAAAATATAATTAGCCTGAACAATTAGGAATGCATTGGAGGGACAAGGATAATAGGAACGGGAATAAACCAATGATTGTACCAACGGTCTATATTGCTAGGAAGAACCGGCTAGGTTTTTAAAGACTTTGGTGAATCTTACTTAATGAATTAATTTGAATGGGGTGTCCTGTGCATCATTATAGCATAGTCATAACAGTCGATTTGAAGTTTTATTAAGTAATTTGCAGAATAGATCAAATATTCGTCAGATGAATTATTTCTGAATATTGAAATAAATTTGGTATTGCAAATTAATGCTATACAAGATCAAATAAATGAAATTATCAAATCCAATTAAATATATATGACCAACATTTGGGTAACAGGAGCCAGTTCACTTATAGGGTATGGAATTTTAAAATCAATTAGGAATACAAAAAAAACATATAGATTAATTGGATCTACAATTCATAAAAATTCAATAGCGCCTGCATTTACTGATGTTTGTATTGAAGCCCCTTTTAGTGGATCTGAGGGGTATCTGGACTGGTTTATAAAGGTAATTAAAGATCACGATGTAGATTTAATTATCCCAAGTTTCGAAGAAGACGTTAATTTTCTGGCCAACCATAGAAAACAAATAGAGTTAACCGGAGTTAAACTAGTATTGAATAATCTTGAGTTGGTTCATTTATGCAATGATAAATGGCTTTTTTTTGAGAAATTAAGTGACTCCAATTGCCCTAACGCTATCCCATCTTCCTTGACTTCTGATTTTGATTGGCTTACCAATAACTTTGGATTACCTCTCCTTTTAAAACCAAGACAAGGCAATGCTTCTAAAGGGATTGTAAAAGTTTACGATAGAGCGACCTTTGAAATACACAAAGCTGAGATGGGTAAGAAATTAATGGTTCAACCCTTAATTGGCAATGATAATGAAGAGTATACAATATCTGCTTTTGGTGATGGTAAAGGCAGTTATTTTACAATTATGATGCTAACGCGTGTATTATCGAAATGGGGATATACAGAAAAAGCTGAAGTGTTTAATAATGAATCCATTGCTGATGCTGTTAAGAATATTTGTGAAATATTTAAACCAATTGGCCCAACTAATTTTCAATTTCGCAAACATGAGGGACGGTTTTATCTGTTAGAAATAAATCCGCGTTTTTCTTCTGCCAATTCAATAAGAACCGCTTTCGGATATAACGATGCTCTAATGGCGATTGAATATTATTTGGAAGGTAAAATCCCAAAACAACCAAAAATTAAACAGGGAAAGGCAATCAGATATATAGAAGATTATATTTCTTTATCATGAAAATAGGAGTAATATCAGATATACATGGCAATTATGAGGCTCTAAAATCAGTGCTATCCGAATTGGACAGATTGGGCGTAACAGAAATTTATAGTTTAGGAGATGTTGTTGGATATTATTCTCAGGTAAATGAATGTTGTGAAGAACTTATTGAACGAGATATTCCAAATCTGATGGGAAATCATGATTGGTATTTATCAAGTGGAGGATTTTGTCCCAGAAGTAAAAGTGTAAATGATTGTCTGGAATACCAGAGAAAAATTATTAAGAAGGATAATCTAAAATGGTTGAGAAAAAGTGAGATTCAAAGGTTTGTTGGAAACATTCACATGGTGCATGGAGGTTGGTCTGATCCAATTGATGAATATATCAGGGAACCTTCAGAGGATTATTTTTCAAAAATTGCCGGTAAAATATTTATGTCTGGCCATACACATATCCAGGTTTTAAAGCAATATGGAGATAAAACGTATTGTAATCCGGGATCAGTTGGCCAACCAAGGGATAATAATCCAAAAGCAGCATTTGCCGTTGTTGAAAAAGGAAATATTTCCCTGCATAGAGTGGATTATGATATTGATAAAGTAAATGAATTGATGATAAAAGCCGGATTCAATGATTCTAATTATAAGGCATTAAAAAAAGGAGAAAGATATTATGCCGGCTTCCATAAAATATAGTTTTAATGCTTATGTTACTTTGGGAATTGCCATAACTTTTTCTTTAAAACGATAGAATACCGTAGTGTCATCTTTCACATTTTTGTCAACAATCATACCGGCCTGGATAACATTATTGTTACCCACCTCAACATGTGGAATCACAAGGGATCTAAGTCCGAAATAGTTGTTATTTCCAACTTTAACGGATCCGGCAACGCCTGCAACGGAAAAAAAGTTATTGTCACCCACTACGCAGTCATGGCTGATAAAACAATACGACGTAAGGAGGTTGTAATTGCCAATGGTTGCATATTCTTCAAGAATACAGAATGGGAAAACGATATTACCCTCGCCTATATCAAGGTTTTTAGCCATTATAACACTGTGGTGAATAAAACTACCAATTTTGGCATTTTTGTCTTTTAATGCTTTTATCATTTTCTGTTTAAACGTAATATCCATAACAGCTATTAAAACCTCTTCATCCGGTTTAGGCTCGTATTCATCAATATCACATAGAAGGGGTGCCTTGAAATTATATTTTTCATAATAGGGCTTTTCATTTTCCGCATAATCGATATGCCCTAAAATGTTAATTCTTTCCCCGTCAGATACTTTGGAGTTATGGTCCTCAATATAAAATGTTACCTCAGCGGCACACCCACCGGTACCTAAAATTATTACGTTTCTCATGATTTTGATTGGTTTTAGCGGTTGTACTTACCTAAATCTACTTTTTATTATTGGAAATAGCAATATAATTTTTAAAGAACTGATTTAAACATACCTGATATGGCGAAATGACATATAGTTTTCGATTCAGGAACATTCCAGAGGTATACCCTATATGATCCAGTGCCTTATTGATGGCATTGTTCATTGGGTCACCAAATTTATTGCAGTTTTACTCACACTTTTTAAGCCAGTTGAAGCTTAAACTATGCTCAGAGATACACTTGATTCAGCTAGATCTTTGTTTATTTGGCTTCATCAAATGTTTGAACAGTCACTACATTTTACTTTCAATAAGTTCTTTCAAACCCAAAACAGTACCTGAGTCATTTATTTCTTCGGCAGATAATTGGGTGTTATATTCAGAATCGCAAAAAGCGATGATAGACAAAACGGTCAATGAGTCCCAGGCCTCAAAAGATTCGAGTTCATCACTGAGCTCAACAGATTCTTCTTCCAGGATTTCAGCAATTAATGTTATAAAATCTTCCATAGCTTATTTAGTATAATCGATTGTTTCACAAAAGTCCAGATTGCCTATTTCCATGAGTAATGAGGTCCAACTCAAACCTGCTCCAAATCCGGCTAAACAAATTAAAAAGGAATTTGTCAATAGTTTTTCACCTAAATTGTAAGTAATAGTGGTAGGAATGGAAACACCACTGGAGTTACCAAAGTTCTCAACAATATTGTTTGGCATTTTTTCATAAGGCACACCCATTTTATCTGCAAGCTTTTTCAGCATAAATTTATTGGGCTGATGAAACATATAATAATCTACTTCGTCCTTGTTGCGGCCTGCCTTATTTAGTAAGTTATCAATCATGGGAGGAACTTCTTTTTGAACAAAATTAAAAACATCGTCCCCTTTCATTACTAAATGATCCAAAGATCTCGAATTCCCACTTTGGTCGGTTTTTAGTTCTGCAGTTTCCGGTGTGGATGGCATCTTAAAACCACCTGCCGGAATTATCAGGGCATCGGCACCTTTACCATCAAGATTAACGGTTCCGTAAATAATATTATCCGATGAATCATTTTCAACGATAGTGATGGCAGCGGCATCACCGGTCAATGGTCTGCTACCTCTGTCTTTTACAGAAACTTTACGGCTCATGATATCGGCATTTAATACCACCACTTTATTCACCTCATCCTGTTCCAATAGCATAAAAGCCTGGTTTAAGCCAACTGGATAGCCGGAACATGCCTGATTGATGTCCAGACAGATCATATCCTGTTTTAGATCGAGCTTGCCATGAATGATATGACTGGTTGCGGGAACAAAATGATCAGGAGATTGCGTCACTAAAACTAAAGCATCTACTTCATCTTTTTTTAATAGATTTTTATCAAAAAGATAATTCATGCCAAATACGCATAGATCCGACACTGTTGTTCCTTCTTTGACCACCCTGCGTTTTCCATAGCCCATAATCAACTTGAGCTTCATAGATTGACCTCTTGAGAAGTCATAATTATCAATCTCGTCGTCAAAGTTGACTTCATTTTCCGGTAAAACTGTAAGGATACCCGTAATTTTCTTATTTCGAAATTTTAAATTCATTCTGTAACACCATTTTTAATTAATAATTGAAAAATGCTATCGACATTTGAGAAATTTTCCGGTAAAATTTCTGTTCCATCAATTGAAATGCCAAATTCTTCATCAAGTGAGGCAACTAAACTTACAATATCAAATGAGTCCAGCAAACCCTCTTCAATAAAATTACTGGATGCTGCAAAGTCGAACTCCGGTCTAATTTCCGTTAGAAAGTCTAATATTTTTTTCTTCAAAATAAATTAAATATAATTGATTAATAATGCTTCAATTTTTCTGATAAAATTATGTGTTATTTATTTTTTTGTTTAATAAAGCCCTGTCTATTTTTCCGGTTGTTGATTTAGGCAAAACATCCATTTTAATATACCTGGTTGGAATCATGTGTTTTGACAAAACCTGTGCCAGTTTTAATCTAAAATCCTTAACAGATATTTCATTTTCAGACTCGTATATTAAAACAATTTCATTTTTCGCGCTGTCAAAAAATACACCTGCGTTTATATTGTCAAAAACACTTAAAATATAATGTTCTATTTCTCCTAAATCTATTCTGTACCCCGATAATTTTATTTGAAAATCTTTTCTGCCTATATAAATATATTCACCTTTTTCATTTAAAAAGGCAATATCACCGGTTCTATATATTCTTTCAGGCACCGATTTATTCAAGGGATTTTGAACAAAAACTGCATTTGTTTTTTCAAAATTATTCCAATAACCTAGTGCAAGTGAAGATCCTCTAACACATAATTCACCTTTTTCTCCAACTTTACAAAGTTCATCATTTTCGTTTAGTACTAATATATCAGTATTTCTGCATGGCTTACCAATAGGTAAAGACTCATTTTCATTGAACGTATCATCAACAATATGACAAACACATGTTCCTGTTATCTCAGTAGGACCATACATGTTTCCATAGACAACATTTTTATCTAAATTTTTAATCCAATAACTTAAGTGCTTAGGCGGCATAACTTCACCACCAAATAACACCTTTTTTACAGTTGGGATTTTAATTGAACTTAAAAGTTCAAGATTTGCAATATTGACTAAAACTGACGGAACCCAAAAAATAAAATTTATCTTATTTTCATTTATATAATCCAACAAAGTAGCCGGAAACATAAACTTTTGTTCAGGAATAATAAAGAGTGTTGCACCTTTAAAAATCATTAGATAGATATCTAATGTAGACATATCAAATATAAAAGGGGTTTGATTACCAATTTTTTCTTTTTCCGTTATGTCAAAAGTGTCAACTACCCAATTTATATAATCGATAATGGACAAATGTGAAATAACAACTCCCTTTGGTACCCCGGTAGAACCAGAGGTGTGCAATATATATGCCGGATCAGTATCAATACATTTTTGATAATTAATACTTTCCTCAATATTGTTCTTTTGTTCTAATTCATCCAGGTTGATTATCGTAATATCTAGATTACATTTTTTTATGTTTGATATAAACCTGTCATTAGTTATAATGCATGATGGGTTCAATGCTTTTAAGATGGCTTCAATTCTCGGGATAGGATTTTTGGTATCTAATGGAGTATAGCAATTGCCACTGTATAAAGTGCCTAAAAATGAAGCAATGGCATCATTGGTTTTGGGTAAATATATTGCTACCGGATTATTTACGGAACTATTGTTATTTGATATATGAGATGCAATAAGTTTTGCCTTTTGCTGTAACTCCTTAAAGGTTAATTGAGAGGTACCGTCGACAAGTGCTAATTTATCAGGAAATGAATCAACAGTATTTTCAAAATATTCAATTAAATTAATCTTTATCATATTAGAGCATTAATTACAAATAAAACTTCATTCGTTATTTGGTTAATTTTTTTATATGATTTAACGGAATATATACTTCGATCGTATTTTCATCAGCTTTATTTCCATCTATTAATCCATATTTTAATCATTAATTATACAAGGACATTAAATTTAATGTCCTTGTATAATTAATAAAATCCAGATCAGTAGTGATTAGCTATACTGCAAATACTTTTCCGGGAGTGGAAAATCTGGTGTAACTCGTTGCCAATACATATTAAGAATCCACCATCTTTCTTTATGATAAGCTAATTGAATACTGTGAACATTTCTCACATAAGGCGTGTTGGCTTCCATTTCTTCTAAACTATGAAAAGACTCGCAAGTACTTATTACATGTGCTATATTGCCATAAATTTCTTCGACCCTGCCTATTTCTCTTTCATAAAAGCCCGTTGTCCTTTTAGTCTCCATCCATTTTCCAATGCCATTGATATATTCGTCAGGAGATAAAAACTGAGGCCTTAATACGCCTTCCATATCATTTTCATATCGGATTAATTTTCCTTCAGGATGAAATAAAAACCTATAGAAATCCCAATCTCTGGGTTCATATGCTTTTCCACCTATACAGGCATAAGAAGTTTTTATAATATCATCCATGGTTTGAACGCTCTTTAAATACTCTTCTTTCATAATTGTTTTATTGTTTTGGGTTATAAATTTATTCAGGAATAAATGTAATTAAAAAATAGAACAGCTATCCTGTAAGTTTTTTTCTATTTATATTTTTCTAAACATATAGACATGATAATCTATTATCTAAAGCTACATTTTAGAAGTATTTAGTTTTGAAAAGTGACAGTTTTATTCCAGAAATTCTTTTGGAATAGGAAATTCGTCTGTTTCTCTGGACCAATACATACTAAGAACCCACCATCTTTCTTTATAATATGCTAATTGTACACTATGCACATTTCTTACATAGGGTTTGTTATCTTTCATGTCATTTTTACTATGAAAGGATTCACAGGTACTCCAAACATGTGCCGTATTACCATAGACTTTAGTAATTCTATGAATTTCTCTTTCATAAAAACCTGTTTTTCGCACAGTTGCAATCCACTTTCCAATTGAACTTATAAAGTCGTCCGGAGACATATATTGAGGCCTTAATTCTCCGTCAATAAAATCGTTTTCATAGCGAATCATCTGACCATTGGGATGATACAAAAATCTGTATAAATCCCAATCTCTGGCTTCTCCCGGTTCACCACCCATAGAATCATAAGTTGCTTTTATAATGCTATCGATGGTTTGTACTTTTTCCAAATAATCTTTCTTCATTTGAATAAATATAAATTTCTTAAAGCTTGATTTTGAGGGACTATTATTTTATCCTTAAAACAATATAATAGCACATTTATGCAGCAAAATAAAACAATTTCATTTTCTTAATGATAATATTTAGGTTAATATCCTCAAATTATCGATAATGGACGAAAGTTTCAAGTTCAATAAAATAATATGCTACCTGTAGATGCCGCAAAAATCCAACATTACCTTGTCCGTACTTTGGGGTAACATCTTAAACTCTTTATGGGCAACCAGGAAAACAACAATATCGGCCTTTTCAAAAGCGGTATTATAGTCCGTGAGTTTAAATACATTATGCTCACTTATATTTGGTTCTACAATATAATACTCTTCATTATTCGAATTTTGTAATACCCGTTGAACAATGTATTTTGCCGGGGACTCCCTTAAATCATCAATATCCGGTTTAAATGCAAGACCCATCAGAGCAATTTTGGGTTTTCTTCCATTTTGAAGTTCAAATTGTAGTTTGGTATTTTGGACTTTTTCGGCACACCAAAATGATTTATAGTTATTGACCTCCCTGGCCGTACCAATTATTTTGGATTCCATAGGGTAATCAGCTACGATAAAGTATGGGTCTACAGCAATGCAATGCCCTCCAACCCCACATCCGGGTTGTAATATATTTACACGAGGATGCTTGTTCGCTAATTTAATCAGTTCCCAAACATTAATATCTGCTTTGTCACAAATTAAAGAAAGCTCATTTGCAAAAGCAATTTGCACATCCCTTGAAGAGTTCTCCACCAATTTACACATTTCTGCTGTCCGCGCATTGGTCTTATGCAATTCACCCTTTACATATTTGGCATAAAAAGCAACTGCTTTTTCCGTTGAGGCCTCATTAATCCCACCGATAACACGGTCGTTGTGCACCAATTCATACATCACATTGCCGGGTAATACGCGTTCAGGACAATATGCAATATGTAATTTTCCATTGAGCTCAGGACGTTCTTCATAAATAAAGTTCATCATCTTTTCCGTGGTACCTATGGGAGAAGTAGATTCGATTATATACAAATCACCTTCTTTCAGCAATGGAAGTATTGCAGATGTCGCAGCATGGACGAAAGAAATATCAGGCTCATTTTTGTCTTTAAAAGGTGTAGGAACAACAATTAAGTAGGTATTGGCCTCTACAGGTGTTGTGGCAGCTTTCAAAAATCCTTTACTTACTGCGTTGGATACAGATGTATCCAAAGATGGCTCCACTATGTGGATTTCACCCTTATTGATGGTGTCAACCACATGTTGATTGATGTCGACACCATGTACCTGGGTGCCTCCTTCTGCTATTAAAGCTGCTGTTGGGAGGCCAATATAACCAAGCCCGATCATTACTACTTCCGGATTGTTCATTAATTTAAATTTTTTATAAATTCCACAATTCTTTTACTTGCTTTTCCATCTCCATAAGGGTTATGGAGTTTACTCATTTTTTTATAACGTTCCGGATTCTGCATCAAATCCAAAGTTTCTGCAACAATTTTATTTTTATCGGTACCAACCAGAATTACGGTGCCGGCATCCACTGCCTCCGGTCTTTCAGTAGTATCTCTCATTACCAGGACTGGTTTGCCTAAACTTGGTGCTTCTTCCTGTACACCACCACTATCAGTGATTACGAGTTCGCACTTATTCATTAACCAGACAAAAGCCGGGTAGGCTAGTGGTGCAATCAATTTTATATTGTCTTGCTTTCCTAAAATATCATAAACTGGTTTCTGCACTTTAGGATTTAAGTGAACCGGATAAATGATCTGTACATTCTCTACGGTTTCCCCTATTTCTTTTAAGGCACTACAAATATTAATAAAGCCCTGCCCGTGATTTTCCCTTCGATGTCCCGTTACTAATATGATTCTTTTACTGAAATCTAGTCTCTTTCTTTAGTTTTTTAATTTCTGGATCCTCAATGTTGTCAACTTTCGAAACGCTTTCGAAAAGTGCATCAATAACAGTATTGCCCGTAATTAATATATATTCTTTTAAAATGCCTTCATTACGTAAATTATCAAAAGAAGTCTGTGTTGGTGCAAAATGATAATCTGCAATGTGTCCGGTGATGGTCCTGTTAATTTCTTCAGGAAAGGGTGATTTTTTATTATATGTGCGTAAACCAGCTTCAACATGGCATACCTTGGCACCAGAATAGAAGGCAGCAATACTTGATCCCATGGTGGTAGTGGTATCTCCATGAACAAAAACAAAATCTGGTTGAAAATCTTCAAGAACGGGTTGCAGTCCTGTGATGATATCTGCGGTCAAGCCATAAAGATTCTGTCCTGGTTTCATTAAATTTAAATCGTAATCCGGTACTATTTCAAAAAAATCCAGGACCTGATCCAACATTTCTCTGTGTTGTGCAGTAACGCATACTTTGGTGTTGAACGATTTATCTTTTTTAAATTCCTTAACTAAAGGAGCCATTTTTATTGCTTCCGGGCGTGTGCCGAAAATAATTAATACTTTTTTTTCCATTCTTGAATTATATCGAATTATTATATAGAAATATTACTTTAAACTTATCAAAACTCTTTTCATTTCCCGTAAATACTTAAGTGCTAATTTTTCTCTGTCAAAATGCTCCTTAGCATGTAAGTAACCATTTTCTCCTTGTTCTTTCATATCAAAATCACCTCGAATATACTGCCTAATCTTTTCCGCTATATCTTCAGGATTTTCAGGTTCCGCGAACACCCCACATTTCGCATCCTCCACAACCAATTGTCTGGAAACACCATCGATGGCCAATAAAATAGGTTTTTTACAGGACATATAATCGAAAGTTTTATTGGAATAAATTGTTTTAAAGGTATCGACCTTTTTTAATACAGAAGTTCCGATATCTGAGGCCAGTATGTATTTGAACGCCAAAGCTTTATCTAACCGATCTATAAAACGAACATTTTGTAAATTTCGGGCTTTAACTTCCTCCATTAATGAGTTCTTTGGTCATTCCACCACCTATGAGTTGAAATAAGACATTGGTATCTTGCAACTTTTCAGCCGCTTCTATTATTTGAATCAAATGATTTGCAATACCATGAGCACCAATGTATGTTACTAACAAACTTGTCATCAATACCTTCCTCTTTTCTGAATTTTTGGGCATCAAAATTTTCCATTACTTTTTCCGCGACAGAAAAATCAGCTGCGTTTGGTATATAAATTATCTTTTCAGCTGGTATATTCTTGTTTTTTATTAATATTTCCCTGAATGCAGGCGTCAGTACATTAATTAGCTTTGCTTTTTTGTAGATAGTCTTTTCAAACCAGTATGAAAATTTAATTAACATGGGATTGCTTATCATACCGGTATCTATGGCGGACTCCGGCCATAAATCCCTGACTTCAAAAATTAAGGGTATTCGTTTAACGGATGACAAAATATAAGCGGGAATAGCAACAAATAATGGGGGTGAAGTAACTATTATAAGATCGTATTTATCCTTTACTTTAAATAATCCTGCCCAGATACTCGTAAAAACAAAGGTAAAATAGCCCCATATTCTACTAACAAAATTCGCATGATAAGCGGCCGAAACATGGCATCGGAAAACGTCTATGTTTTTATAGAATCCTTTTCATGATAGATATAGTTTCCTTCATGTTTTGGGTTTATATTCCCTGCCAAATATGACCAACCAGCAATTACAGTCACTGCATGACCATCATTCGACCCATATTTTTGCCATCTCATTAAAACGAGATCCACCTCCTTGATTTTTACCTAAAAAATATTGATGTATTAAAAGAATTTTCATTTTGGTTGACTTCTATGGTTACCCTAACTTAATTTTAGAAAAATTCGTATGTTAAGGGTATATTTTAATTTTAGTACTAAATCCGGTTTTTGAATAATAGGTATGCCTGATGGAGGGTTCAATTTCTCCATAATAATTGGAACACCATTTTTCTTCTATTTCCGGATGTAAAACATTGCCACTACCATCTATACAGTTGATATGGATTTGATCATAAGTTTTTGGATTAAAATGCCAATATAGTTGTGATGAGTAACCATTAGCATTTTTTATAATATCGGTAACCTCCCATTCATTTATCTTCTTTGCCTTTACCACTTTTCTATTATGGACAATTTTGTTTCCAAGTTCTGGAAAACCTGTGAATTGACCATCAAATTGGAAATATTCTTTCGTTTCAGTTAATATTGCTTTCACTTTTTTGTTCCAATAATTCCAAATAAACCTGGTTCCCTTTAGCATTTGGTTCTTGTTATCAACAGAAACTGTATTATGGCCATAACAGTGGCTAAAAAATTGACTATATTTTTTCACCGTATTATATTTATAAGACCCGATGTCCCATATATAATTGTTGCCATTTAACCATATATCTACATGTAAATTATCCGCATGTCCGGGCCTATCTTTGTATTTGGCACACTTTACCAAAGTTTTTGAAGAACCGTCATTAATAACATAATGACCACCAAAAGGATATGTTGCTAATCCTTTCCGGTTCAAATGGTACTATTTCACAATTGTTAATACCATACCACATTTGACTTTCACTATGTTCTGAAACTTCATGATGTAAAACAGCACTTAAATCATTAATTTGGGAAGTATAAACCCGATAGTCGTCATCTGTAAGTTTAAAGAACAGTGCGCCATCATTAGCTCCATAATTTGGTAATTTTCCACTTGTTTGGTCCTGGCATGTTCGTAAATAGTGCAAAGATTTTTCCGCCCTGTTAATTACTGTCAAATTAAAGGGGTCCTTGTGGAGTTTGGCCAGTCTGATGCCCCAGGTAAGCAACTGGATTGCTACCCGATGATAATTCATTGAAAATTGTAAAAACGTCCCATCCTCGTAAATCTGATAGGCGATTTCTTCCTCGAACCAATTTTTACCTTTTTTGGACCATTTCTTTGTGTTTGGCAGAAAAGGAAATAGCAAACCACTTAGAAAGAGCATAAGGGTTTCCGTTAAAGCATGATTATTTCTTACCGCTATCCTCGAAAAATTGATATTGTGATACACATGATGAAGTTGCCAGTAAATGGCATTCATTATCTTATTAAATCGCTCTTCAGACAATTCCTTAGCATTTCGATAGTAGTATAATGCGAATGTCCAGTTTAATACTCTTAAGCTTATTTCCTGGCTGCACTTGTAATTAGGACCCATGTTAATTGGATTATCATCTATAAATGAGTCGATTTCATCAAATACAAGTGATGCGCAATCCTCTTCAAAATGGTAATCATAACGGATGATATCATACAAAAAGGAAAAACGAGCTTTCTCCCAGACATATTTTATATCGCCGGCCTCTTTTGACAAATCCTTAATTTTAGACCAATGCACTAATTGATATTTGTAATTCGTTTCTGGATTGGTCAACCAATCATAGTTTTCACCCAATGAAAACTTTGTTTTACTAAAATATGTAAAGGTATTATCTTTGATTTCGTCGAAAGACTTTTTCAAATTTAAATTTCTGCTTTTAGGAAAAATCAAGGATTCCTTGGAATCAAAAAAGAATTTGGGAGCCTCTTTACGCCATTGCTTCAGAGTCATCGAAATATCTATAGTATCAGGGTTAGATGGAAACTTATATTTCAAAAGCCCAATTTTTACTGATATTTCATGAATTAAGCGAAATAGGGTATAGCGCATACCCATATTCCCAATGGTATTAAGTAGCCTTAGTATCTTCAAATGAAATTTATTTGTATATTGTTAAATACCGTGAATAGCTAAAGAGTATTTAAATAGAGACCCACCCTTTTGTTTTTAAGCTTTCGATTGCAGCAATTGAAGCTCTGGAAGTATTCATTAATGAATTCAAAATTTATCAACGACTCATTTCCTACTTTAACACCTGCTGATATAATTTTCAAACTGAGATAAATGTCCCTTGTTCATTTTAGTTTTGAGTTTACTAAAGCCTTTGAATCCGTATCCTTTCGTTGTTCTAAAATTATCCATAATGAGTGTACGTTCTTGAGAATAAACCTCTAATCTTTCTTTGGAATAACTTTTTGAGCCATTAGCAAAATAATTGATTACTCCATTGGATCCATTTTCAAACTTCAGGAGAATACTAGCATTATCCGTATTTTCTTTAGCGTGATTTCCCATTGAGTTCAGACATACAGATGTCACCTTACAACCTGTTAGATAACTGAGTAGATCGATGTAATGGCAGGCTTCACCAATTATCCTTCCTCCACCAACTTCCATATCATGTACCCAAACATTTTCAGGTATAAAACCTGCATTCATAGTAGCAATAATATTAATAGGTGTTTCAGATGAACCTAACAAAGATTTCATTTTAATGGTATGAGGTGAAAACCTACGATTAAACCCCACCATTAAACTTCCCTCTGAATTTTTGTACGCTTTTTCTATCAGATCTAATTGACTATTATTTATTGCCATAGGTTTTTCAACAAATACATGCTTATTGGCCTTAAGACCATCTATGACCATATCACTATGCAAATTATGTTGGGTAGTAATGACAATAATATCCACTTCAGGATCTTCTAAAACATCCGAATAATTAGTTGTACTTCTTGATATCCCGTATTTTTTAGCTAAACTCGTGCCACTTAGTCCTCTGGAACTTGTAATATATTTTATTTCTGCATTCGTTTTTTTTAGGACAGGTAATAAAGTCATACCTGTAAAATTCCCTGCGCCTATAATACCTACAACTCCCTTTGAATTTGTATAATGCTTTTGACCGGATACAACAACCGTTGTTGCACTGTCTGGAGAGGGACTATATTCCAGAATACTGGCAATAGCCTCAGATGATCTCATATTGCTATAGACATCCAAATACTTATCAATAGGAACTTGTTGAGTGATTAAAGGCTTTACATCAATAGATTTATTGGAGATTGCTTTTAATATTGCACTAAAATTCCGTTTTTCAGTCCATCTAACATAGGCTATAGGATAATCTTGACCTTTATTTTCATAATTAGCATCATACCGTCCTGGACCATAGGAACATGAGACCTGGAAACTAAGTTCCTTTTCGTAGAAATCTGCTCTGGAAATATTGAGTCCGATTACCCCAACCAATACAATTCTACCCTTTTTGCGGCTCATTTTAGCAGCATCTGAAATAATCACATCAGATTTTGTTGATGCCGTTATTATTACACCATCGCATCCAATACCTTCTGTTTTATCCATTACGAATTTTACCGGATCTGAACCTTCTCCAGGGTTAAATGCAGTGATTCCAAAAGAAGTTGCCAATTTTACTTTGTCCTTATCTAAATCGTAACCTATTACCTCGCAGCCATTGGCTTTTAGCAATTGTGCTGTAATAAGTCCAATAAGGCCTAATCCAATTACAACAACAGTTTCCCCAAAAGTAGGTTTCAACAATCTGATTCCTTGCAAGCCAATAGATCCTATTACCGTGAAACAAGCCTCTTCATCAGAAACATTATCGGGAATGGATACTACTAAATTCTTTGGAATACAAACAAATTCGGCATGAGAACCGTTTGAAGCGACTCGATCTCCAATTTTGAACTCACTCACTCCTTTACCAATTTCTTCTACAATTCCAACATTGCAATAGCCAAGTGCTAGCGGTTCACTTAATTTATTGAATACGGCATTAACAGTGGGCATTAAACCGTCTGTTTTAACTTTAGTTAGGACTTCTTTAACTTTTTCTGGTTGTTGTTTGGCCTTTTGCAGGAGATTGGCTTTTCCAAATTCCACCAACATTCGTTCTGTTCCTAACGAGACCAAAGTTTTAGTGGTTCTAATTAAGACATGTCCAGGTTTTACTTGCGGTTTAGGTACTTTTTCCAGGATGGTTTCTCCTGTTTTAAATGATTGTATAATTTGTTTCATAGTATTTTCTACTTAGTCTAATCTGTAGTTTTTTTCACAAAAATCTTCAGAAACGTTATCACTTTCTAACATTTTATTGGGTATAGCTGATTCTTCTTCCGTAAATCGCAATTTGATTAATTTTGCAGGATTGCCATCATTTGCCAAAGTTTGACCACAAACATAAATTGAATTTAATAGATAACTTAAGAATTTAGGTAATAATCTCGAGAATTCGGATAAACAGACAAGATAGGATATTTAATACCATTTAAAAATGAAGCAAGGATGAACAGATTATTGTATTGGTATCCCCTCATTTTCAATTAAAAACTACTAGTTCTATATCATTTTATTTGAAATAAAAATATTTTTTATCTATCTGAAATAAGAATATTTTTTCTTCGTTAATTAGAAACCATAATCTAAGTATAAATCAATATAGACTCTGCCCAAAAAGATAAGCTGATCATAATCACCTCCAGTCGTGATCTAAGATTAAAAAAAAAAAGAATGCAAGAATTAAATAAAAAGTATGATTTGATATTGTTCTATTTTACGCGCCCTAGCGATAGTGAAGAACTTCTGCCTTATATTTTCGAATTGAGCATAGATCAAGTATATTCTGGTAAAATCGAGGATGGAACGTATTTAAATCGTATCCCCAAATATATAAAGTTACTAAGAAATTTACGAAAGAATAGGGCGGAGAAGTTTTACTTTTTTGGAGCGGATTTTCAATTTTTCTTTCCTTTTTTAAGCAATAAAAAAATATATCTTGAATTAGCGGATTTAAGATTGGCTGACTTGAAATGGTTAAATAAAAGGTTGATTGACTATTATGAGAAAATCTCGTTTAAAGAATTTAACAAAATTGATTCTTACCAGTGAACATCATTATTCAGACTACTTTAAAAATTATATTTCGAAGAATAATGTTATAATCATAAGGAACAAGTTAGAAAATCATCCAACTCTAAACAAATTAAAGCGAGAAATAGTTAAGATTGGGAATGAAGACAAAATTAAAATAGGACTCTTCGGCATTTATAAGATACGAAAGAGCATCAGACAAGATTCTAAATTTTATAAAGGATCACTCTGATAACTACGAATTACATATTTCAGGAATACCATTAACGAAATATACCCAATCCTTTATTAAAAGCCTTCAAACCAAACATGAAAACATTTTTTGGTATGGCAGTTATCTATACCCGGACGGATTAGAAAGTGTATATAAGAAAGTTCACACGACTTTTGTCGTGTATGACAATTCCTTCGAAAACGTTAGAACATCAATACCAAATAAACTTTACGAAAGCACCTTATTTAACAAGCCTATACTTGCTGCTTGTAATACTGAATTTGGCAAGGAAGTTGTTAAAAATGGAATTGGCACTCAAATTCCAATTGATTCTTACACAGATTTTGAAACTGCCATTTTAAAAATTTCGAAAGAGCGAATAGAAAAATGGTCGATAAATATGTCTAAAATCCCTGAAGATCAATCTTTGACAAACAGCTATTATTTCGAGCGAATAAAATGGACAAACTAATTTACTGGTCTTTATATAAGAGCGTATTTGCTGTTTAAATTAACTTTGAAAAATGTCAAAAGAAAAAGTTAAACACATTAAATGAAAAACAAATTCATCTATAATGGTTATAAATCCTTTTCTATTAAAAGAATTATCTCGTCCTATAAATACAACCCTCATGTGATTATGAATTGTTTGCTCCGAAAATTATTTAAAGTCTACCGTCGACTCTCTCATTTGAGAATCCTTTTACGTCATATAAAACTCCATTTGGTTTAAGCATTTCCCTAAGATTCATTTGAAGAAACTCCTTATGGGCCACAGTCAGAACAATTGCATCATATTTTCCGTTGGGCATTTCCTTTGTAGTAACCAAATTATATTCATGCTTAACTTCATTCGGGGAAGCCCAGGGGTCATATACGCGTACCTTGGTACCATAACTCTTTAAGTTATTTATAACGTCAACCGCTTTGGTATTGCGGACATCCGGACAGTTTTCCTTAAAAGTAATGCCCAGTACCAATATTTTGGAACCTTTAACCCTAATGTCTTTTTGAACCATCAATTTTATCACTTCAGAAGCTACATATTTTCCCATACCATCGTTCATTCGTCTTCCTGTTAAAATAATTTCAGGATGGTAGCCATATTCCTGGGCTTTTTGTGCTAAATAATAAGGGTCAACACCAATACAATGTCCACCGACCAAGTCCCGGTTTAAAAGGAAAAAAATTCCATTTGGTGCCTGCAGCTTCCAAAACATCATGGGTATCTATTCCCATTAAATTAAATATTTTAGCCAATTCATTTACAAAGGCAATATTGATATCCCGTTGAGAGTTTTCAATAACTTTTGCTGCCTCAGCCACTTTTATCGATGGTGCCAAATGGGTACCCGCAGTAATTACAGAGGCATACAATTGATCAACCTTTTTCCCTGTTTCAGGCGTGGATCCTGAGGTAACCTTTAATATTTTATCTACCGTATGTTCTTTATCGCCGGGGTTGATACGTTCCGGTGAATAACCAACGTAAAAATCTTTGTTGAATATTAAACCACTTATTTTTTCCAGTACAGGAACACATTCCTCTTCAGTAACTCCCGGATACACGGTAGATTCATAAATAACGATATCCCCTTTTTCCAATACCTTACCAACCGTCTCACTTGATTTATACAGAGGTGTAAGGATGGGCCTGTTGGTTTTGTCTACAGGAGTCGGGACGGTAACAATATAATAATTACAATCTTTGATGGCCTCTATTTTATCGGTGCAAAATAAACCTTTCTCCATATTGGGAGATATCCTGTAAAACAGCACCTCAGATGTCATCCTCAACTTCAAGAGTACTATCTTTTCCCGATTGCAGTTCCGCTATCCGCTCTGTATTGATATCGAAACCAATTACGGAATATTTGGTTGCAAACAAACGAGCCAGTGGAAGGCCCACATATCCCAGGCCAATTATCGCTATTTTTATCTTACTCATCCTTTTTGTTCAGGCTATAATTAATAAAATTAAATTCTGTTTTTTCCTATTTGATAATATTCAAAGCCTTGTTTTTTAAGACTTGCATCGTTGTATTGATTACGGCCATCAAAAATTACAGGCTCCTTTAACTGACTTTTTAATTCTTCAAAATCGGGAGACCTGAATTCTTTCCATTCCGTCAATAAGAATCATGGCATCAGCATCTTTGAGTGTTTCATATTTAGAATGGTGATAACTAATGTTTGGCACATCTTTCAGATAAAAGTGTTGTGCTTCTTCCATGGCTTTTGGATCATAGGCCTGAATATTAGCGCCCCTTTTAGTGAGTTCTTTAATGATGTAAATAGCAGGTGCCTCACGCATATCATCTGTTTGAGGTTTAAAAGCCAATCCCCAGACGGCAAATGTTTTTCCGGACAGATCTTCTCCGAAACGGGCAATAATTTTTTTAGCAATGACCAATTTTTGCCGGTCATTTACGGTTTCCACAGCACTGATGAGTTCTGCTTCATAACCGAATTCGGCGGCCGTCCTGTGAAGGGCTTTTACATCTTTTGGAAAACAAGAGCCCCCATAACCACTCCCCGGGATAAATAAAGCTGTACCCAATCCTGCTGATCCGAACCTATTCCTATGCGGACTTTGTTCACATCTGCTCCCACCAGTTCACAGATATTGGCAATTTCATTCATAAAAGAAATTTTTGTGGCCAGCATGGCATTGGCTACGTATTTGGTCATTTCTGCAGAGCGAACATCCATGGTAATCAAACGATCCATACTACTCCTGAAGAAGGGTGCGTATAAAGCACGCATTTTTTCAGTAGTGTCTTCATCATCCGATCCAACTACAACCCGGTCCGGTTTCATAAAATCGTTAATGGCATCGCCTTCCTTTAAAAATTCAGGATTGGACACCACATGAAATTCGATATTTTTATTTCGTTTTTTTAATTCACTTTCTATAGTTGCTTTTACTTTGTCAGCCGTACCCACCGGGACGGTAGATTTGTCTACTACAATAAGTGGATGTGTCATATGACGTCCTATTTCTGCCGCTACCTGTAAAACATACTGCAAATCCGCTGATCCATCTTCGCCCATGGGGGTGCCAACGGCAATAAATGCTATGTCGCACTTATCTAAATGCAAATTGCAGATCTGTACTAAAATGCAGGGTTTTATTGTCTACATTTCTTTGTACCATGGCCTCTAAGCCGGGCTCATAAATAGGGATGATTCCTTTCTTCAGGTCATGCTATTTTCCTGTCATCAATATCAATACAGCTCACATTGTTACCCATTTCGGCAAAACAGGTACCACTAACCAATCCCACATAACCTGTGCCAATTACAGTTAAGTTCATCATATTAGTTATTTCAAATTTTGCCAGTACCAGGTAACGGCTTCTTTTAAGTCCTTTTTTTATATCAAATTGAGGGTTATACCCCAGAAGTTTTTTTGCCTTTTCTATTGAGGCCAGCGAATGGGGAACATCCCCTTGCCTGTTCGGGCCATATTCAGCATTCACATTTGCAATTTCAGGATCAAAATTACTTAAATAATCTTTTAGAAGGCCTACCAGTTCATTTAAATCGGTTCGTTCTCCATAGGCCACATTATAGACAGTATTAACTGCCTCAGGATTATTGCTTACCATAGCCCTAATATTCATTTCCAGGACATTATCTATATAGGTAAAATCCCTGGAATAGCTGCCGTCTCCATTAATTACAGGGGATTCATGTTTCATAAGTTGCATCACAAATTTAGGGATTACTGCAGCATAGGCCCCATTTGGGTCCTGTTTACGACCAAATACGTTAAAGTAGCGCAGACCAATAGTCTCCATTCCATAGGTTTTAGAGAAAATATCCGCATACAATTCATTTACATACTTGGTAATGGCATAAGGGGAGAGAGGCTTCCCAATGATATCTTCCACTTTTGGCATATTTTCAGAATCGCCATAGGTGGAAGAACTGGCTGCATAAACAAATCGTTTTACTTGTGCGTCCCGGGCAGCAACTATCATATTTAAGAATCCTGATACATTTACGTCATTACTGGTAATAGGATCTTTTATAGATCGCGGCACCGAACCGAGTGCGGCCTGATGTAGAACATAATCCATACCCTCACAGGCATTTCTACAATCACTTAATGTTTCGAATATCCCCCTCTATCAATTCGAAGTTTGGATTTTCCAGAAGGGATTCAATATTTTCTCTTTTCCCGGTCGCAAAATTATCCAGACAACGGACCGTATTTCCATTTTCCAGCAGAGTTTCACATAAATTTGAGCCTATAAAACCTGCGCCGCCGGTAACCAGTATTTTATAGTCTGGAATTAAGGTTAAGTTCTTGAATGTTCATTATCGGGATTTTGTGGTGCAAAGATCAACAAAACCTTTAAATTTCAATTTGTTTTTTATATCAACTTTACTTAATACTCCATATAAGGCTCTTTAAAATTGAATTTCCTGCTGAACTACCTTTGATTTAAAAATATAATCATGTCAGATATTTAATAAAATATTTTTTATACAATCATACCCGCTGCAACGGTCTCATTCGTATTTTCATCCACCAAAATGATACTACCTGTGGATCTGTTTTCACGATAAGGATCTATCATCAGGGGTTTTGTAGTTCTTATACGAACCTTGCAGATATCATTCATATTCAGGTCCTTGTCATCCGTATTACGCCCCAGGGTGTTAATATCAATTTTATACACCACTTCTTTTATTATGGCCATTTGTTCGTTTGAAGTATGCCTGATGGTATATTTAGCCCTGGGTTTGGCGGAATTATTATGCAACCAACACAACCATACCTCGATATCCTGGGATGTTTCAGGAATATTTGTGGATCTGACTATCATGTCACCTCTTCCTATATCAATATCGTCTTTTAAGCGTAATCGAAACAGACATAGGTGCAAAGGCTTCCTCCAGCATCCCTGAAGGTCCCTGGATTGAATCAATAACCGATGTAAATCCCGAAGGCAATACAGTTACTGCATCTCCCTTTCTTAAAACACCGCTTGCCACCCTTCCTGCATATCCTCTGTAATCTATAAATCCATCACGTTGAGGACGAAGAACAGTTTGCACCGGAAAACGGGCGTCCACTTTATTGTAATCACTACTTATATGTATTGTTTCTAAGGTATGTAACAAGTGCACCTCCCTTATACCAGGGCATGTTTTCCGACCTGTGTACCACATTGTCACCCAATAGCGCACTAATTGGAATAAACCGGATGTCCGTCACTATGTATTTGGAAGCAAACGCTTCAAATTGTTTAATAATCTCGTTATATACATCTTCATTAAAATCTACAAGATCCATCTTGTTAATACATACGATAACATGCGGAATATTCAAAAGGGAAGCAATAAAAGCATGTCTTTTAGTTTGTTCTATCACCCCATGCCGTGCATCGATCAGAATTATAGCCGCATTTGCCGTGGAAGCTCCGGTTACCATATTTCGGGTATATTGAATATGCCCTGGTGTGTCCGCAATGATAAACTTTCTCTTTGGGGTGGTGAAATACCGATAGGCAACATCAATGGTAATTCCCTGTTCCCGTTCATCTCTGAGTCCGTCTGTAAACAAGGCCAGATCCACACCCTCATGGCCCCTTTGCCTGCTGGTATTTTCAATGGCCTCCAACTGGTCTTCAAAAATAGATTTGGAATCGTATAACAAACGACCAATTAAGGTGCTTTTCCCATCATCCACACTTCCTGCCGTAGTAAATCGTAATAACTGATTATTATTTATTTCCATAAAAGTTTACTATATTTTAAAAATAGCCTTGTTTTTTTCTGTCCTCCATGGCATTTTCAGAACGTTTGTCATCTGTTCTGTTGCCCCGTTCTGTCTGCCGCATGGCTGAAACTTCAAGAACAATTTTTTCAAGGGAATCTGCTTCAGATTCTATGCCTCCGGTAATTGTGATATCACCTAAAGTACGGAACCTGACTTTTTTTGTTTCTATTTTTTCGTTATCGTGCAATGTCAGGAATTCTGAATTCGGAATCCAGGAATTGTTTCTCCAGACCACTTCTCTTTCATGGGCTATATAGAGTGAAGGAATTTCAATTTTTTCCCTTTTAATATAGTTCCACACATCCATTTCGGTCCAGTTACTAATGGGAAACACCCTAAAATGCTCACCTTCAAAGTATTTACCATTAAAAATGTTCCATAATTCCGGCCTTTGATTTTTAGGGTCCCATTGCCCGAAATCATCACGGTGCGAAAAGAAACGTTCTTTGGCCCTGGCTTTCTCTTCGTCCCTTCTTCCCCCGCCAATGGCACAATCTATCTTATGAGCCTCGATTGTATCCAGTAAAGTAGTTATTTGCAGCGCATTTCTGGTGGCGTGTTTACCCTGTTCCTCAGCAACACGGCCCTGGTCAATAGATTCCTGAACTAATCCGACTATAAGCCGGGCATCGAGTTCCTTAATCAGATCATCCCTGAATTTGATGGTTTCCGGAAAATTATGTCCGGTATCTACATGCATTAGTGCAAAAGGAATTTTGCTTGGATAAAAAGCTTTTTTTGCCAAGATGTGTAACCAAGATAGAATCCTTTCCTCCCGAAAAGAGGATTACCGGATTTTGAAATTGTGCCCACACCTCTCTAAGCACATAGATGGCTTCGGACTCTAATTCGTCTAAATAATTCAAAAAATACTTACTCATTGCCTTTAAGACTTAATTTGTTTTTTATTTTATCATAAATGATCTGCACAGCTTCCTCCACAGAGTTCTCCTGAGTTACTTCAGCTGCAGGGTTTTTGGGAGGCTCGTATGGAGCAGAGATACCCGTCATATTTTTTATGGAACCGTTTCGTGCCTTTTTATACAGGCCTTTAACGTCCCGCGCTTCACAGACTTCCAAACTCGTATTTACAAATACCTCCACATAGTTTTTACTCCCAACAGTCTTTTTTATATGCTGCCTGTCTTTTTCATAAGGCGCAACAAATGCTGCCAATATAACTATTCCTGCATCTATAAACAACTTGGAGATTTCTCCGATTCTTCTGATGTTTTCAGATCTGTCTTCCGGACTAAAAGTCAGACCCCGATTAATTCCCCGGCGTACATTATCCCCGTCTAAGACATAGGTCTTTATGCCTTCAGCAAAGAGTTTTTCCTCAAGAACATTGGCAATTGTGGACTTTCCGGACCCGGATAATCCTGTAAAGAATATCAAAAAAGAGTCATGCCCGTAAGATTTTCTCCGGACTTCCCTGTTGATTCCATAGGTATGGGCTATGATGTTTTTTTCCAATTTTATGTCTGAGTTCTTTTAGGCAAGCCAAAGTTGATTTTGTACCATGCCCGTTCGTGAAAATAATATAAAGCCATTTTTGTAACCAATTCAGCTCCTCCTATTTTTAAACCGATTAAAGGATTTCCGGAGATCAGCCAAGATAGTAAAATGGTATCCAATGTACCAATAATTCTCCAGGTTATCGTCTTAATTATATGTCTTTTGCGACTATCCGGAATACCAATATTAAACCAAAACCTTTCATGGAAATAATACAGGATCATTTTGGTAAGTACTTCAGAAATGCCGATTTTAAGTCCGGTAAATGGGTTTCCGGATATTAACCACGATAATAAAATGGTATCTATGGTACCAACAATCCGCCATGTTATGGTTTTGGCAAGATGCCTTCTATGCGATAAATTACGCATTATCTGCTTACCAGAAAGTAAGGGTTCAATAAATTTTCTTTATTGTATTCCAGTTCCCTATTGGTTTTTACATTCGTAACCTTAAGACCTGCTGCTTTGCAAATACAGTGGCCCGCTGCAGTGTCCCACTCCATGGTGGGGGCAAACCGGGGATAGACATCTGCCTTTCCTTCTGCGACTAAACAAAATTTTAAGGAACTACCCTTAGATACTATCTCCACATCATTGTAATTTTTCTTTTCCTCTTCAATAAAATCCAGTGTATCCTGATTCATATGGGATCTGCTTCCAACAACACGTAAATTATCCGCTGCAGTTTGTGAAGGATAGATTCTATTGGAATCATCAAAAAGACCCTCCGGTAACAGATGGTCCCCGGTCAAAATAACTTTATAGGCCCTACCGTCAGGAACATCTGCATAATACAGCTCTTTTAAAACGGGAACGTAAATCACCCCGAGCAAAGGAACGCCATCTTTGCACAAAGCTATATTTACTGTAAATTCACCATTTCTTTTAATAAATTCCTTAGTACCATCGAGTGGATCTACAATCCAGCAGGTTTTCCATTCCCTGCGCTCCGCGTAAGATTCATTTTTTATTTCTTCACTGATCACCGGATAGGGGGTATCCTTTAAAAATTTATTGATGATGGCACTTGAAGCAAGGTCTGCTTCAGTTAGTGGCGATTGATCATTTTTTAATTCTATCGAAAAGTCCGGATCATCATAAACTTCCAGTATGGCTTTGCCTGCCTCAATTGAAGCATGGATTATGAGGTCTAATAAATTTTTGGTTTCGGTCATTTATCTGGATGGTTTGGTTTTTTAAAACACGAAAAATACAAATTTCTTTATTAACAATATCTTCCAAATTATGTCATATGCTAGTTAAACTAATTATAGATATGCATTATCGATTAATAATTAAACGGATGAAAAATACTTAAATATCTAATAATATACATTCAGAATATAATTGATCAATTACTGATCTTGATAATAGGAAAGATACCATGCCACAAATTCCCTGACACCTTTTTCTATCGATGTATTTGGCTGGTAATCATAATCACGAATAAGATCATCCACATTTGCCCAGGTTCTGGTCACATCTCCGGGTTGCATAGGCAACATTTCTTTCACGGCAACTTTGCCCAGACTTTTTTCAATAGCTTCAATAAAATCAAGTAATTTGACAGAATTATTGTTTCCTATATTGTATATTTTGTAAAGGTTACTTAAACTGTGTCTTTTTTCAACTGAGCCTTCAATTACTCTTACTACGCCCTCTGTGATATCATCAATATATGTAAAATCACGTTCCATTTGCCCGTGATTAAATACCTTTATAGGTTTTCCTTTTACTATAGCATCGGTAAAAAGGAACATGGCCATATCCGGCCTGCCCCATGGACCATATACCGTAAAGAATCGTAGCCCTGTAGTAGGGAATCCATACAAATGGCTATACGTATAAGCCATTAATTCGTTGCTTTTTTTGGTTGCTGCGTACAGACTAATAGGATGATCCACATTGTCGGTCGTTTCAAAGGGAATTTTAGTGTTTAACCCATATACACTTGAACTGCTGGCATATACCAAATGTTTGATTTTATGGTGTCTGCAGCATTCCAGAATGTTAAGAAACCCAACAATATTACTGTCGACATAGGTCTCAGGATTTTCAAGGCTGTAACGAACGCCTGCCTGGGCGGCCAAATTGCAGACCACATCAAATTTTTCGGTTTCGAAGAGCAGCGGGAGGGCTTCCCTGTCTTCCAAATTCAATCGTATAAAAGAAAAATTGGATTCTGAAGTGCTGATTGACCAAATGATTGTATTTTTCCGCCGAACTTTGGGTAACACCCAATTCCGCCAATCGGCCATACTTCAGTTGAACGTCATAATAATCGTTAATGTTATCCAGTCCTATCACATAATGCCCTTTTTAAGTAACATTTTGGAAACAAAAAACCCGATAAATCCGGCAGCACCGGTGACCAGAATTTTCATGATCTAAATATATTATCAATATGAATTGGAAACGTGAAATTCATTTATTAATTCCAAAAGGAGCTTATAAATTATATTTGAAGTACTATTACAACGATGAATAACAAAAGTGTACCTAAAAATCAAATATTTTTACTATTTACGTATAGACTAACTTGTTAAGTAAAATCTGCCATAATAAAACAAATGAACAAGAGAAGTTGTGCTAAACTATAAATCGTTCATTTTTGTAGTATAATCCTTAATAAATAGTTAAATTTGAAATAAAAATTAAATTTCGTTAAGCACTGAATGACAAGTGTTTATTATTTTGTTAATAAAAAAGTAAAATTATTAAATGAAGTTTTTGGATATGAATCCAAAGTTTAAACTTTGTACTTGATCGTATAATATTCAAACTTTGGCGAATAGTTCAACACAATATTATTTTATCATTGATTTTCATTATAATTTTAAACTTTTATTTAGAAATATCATAAACAGACTTTAAGATTTAAAAATCGATTTGGAAACTGCAATAAATACTAAAATATGGCTTTCTTCTCCCCATATGGGAGAGATGGAACAGGTATATGTTAAAGAAGCTTTTGACACCAACTGGGTTGCACCCTTAGGGCCTAATGTCAACCAATTTGAAATGGCTATTAAGGAATACATCCATAATGATGTTTATGTTGCGGCTCTTAGTTCAGGAACCGGGGCAATTCATCTTGCCCTGGAACTTTTAGGGGTATCCCATGGAGATGAAGTAATATGTCAGAGCTTTACTTTTTCCGCATCAGCCAACCCTATTCTTTATCTTGGCGCAACACCAGTATTTGTTGATAGTGAGCGAGATACCTGGAATATTTCACCTGCTTTATTGGAAAAAGCAATCGTTAACAGAATTAAGTCGGGTAAAAAACCAAAGGCTATTGTAGCAGTTCATCTGTATGGAATGCCTTATAAGGTTGATGAAATAAAAGAAATTTCAGCAAAATACGCTATCCCTGTAGTTGAAGACAGTGCAGAGGCCTTGGGAAGTTCCTATAGAGGTAATAAATGCAGTAGTTTTGGAGATATTGGAATACTTTCATTTAATGGCAATAAAATTATAACTACCTCAGGTGGGGGGGCTTTGGTAACAAAGAATGAGGATTTAAAAAATAAGGCCGTTTTCCTGGCTACCCAGGCAAGGGATGATGCTCCGCATTATCAGCATTCCCATGTGGGATATAATTACAGAATGAGCAATGTACTGGCCGGAATTGGCCGGGGTCAGATGGAAGTTTTAGACGATAGAGTTGCGGCAAGAAGAGCTAATTTTGAATTTTATAGAAATAATTTAAAGAATAGCAAAGAAATTCAATTTTTATTGGAACCTGAGGGTTCTTTTTCCAATAGATGGCTAAGTTGCATATTAACGCCTACCTTTGAGGCGAGAGAAAAAATACGTTTGGCCCTGGCGGAGGATGATATTGAGTCGAGGCCTTTATGGAAACCCATGCACCTGCAGCCTGTTTTTAAAAAGTACCCCAATTTTATTGACGGAACTTCGGAAGATTTATTTGAGCGTGGTCTTTGTTTGCCCAGTGGGTCGAATCTTAATAAAGAAGACCTGGAAAGAATTGTTGCCCTAGTAAATAAAATAGTATTATGTTAAAAAATTACCTGATACGAAATGCACACAGATATGCCTCTAAATGGCTTGTTTTGGGTATTGATATATTTTTAATTTGCATTTCTTTTATTTTATCCTATTTCATAAGGTTTAATCTTACTTTAAACTTTGACACAGATCGGCTTTTTATTCAATTGCCTTTTGTTGCTTTGATTGCTGGCACTGCTTTTATTGTCACAGGCTCATACAAAGGTGTTATAAGACATACAGGAGTACAGGGATGTCTATAACATTTTTAATGCCATCTGTCTTTCCAGTATTCTTACCATATTTCTGGTAATAGTAAACAGGCAGGTAAATTTTATGGCAGATTTCACCATCCCTTTGTCCATTATTATTATTCATAGTTTAATTAGTTTTATTGCACTTACAACATCCAGATATATTTTTAAATCGCTGTATTATAACTTAATACGTGGATTTAAAATTACTAAAAATGTACTTATTTATGGTGCAGGTGAGGCCGGTATTTTAACCTTTAATGCACTTACCACACATACTGCAAGTAGTTCGAAAGTAATTGGCTATATAGATGATGATCGCAAAAAAGTCGGTAAAAATTTAAATGGCGTAAGGGTTTATGGTAGAGAGGAACTCACAGCATTCTTTATTAATAAAAATAACATTACTGAAATTATTATTTCAATTCATAGTGAAGATAACTCTTTCCTGAAAGAATTGGTGGAAAGTTTGGTTGAATTTCCTGTCCAGGTAAAAATTGTACCCCCTGTAGACCACTGGATAAATGGAGAATTAAAATTATCTCAGATAAAACAGGTACAGATCGAGGATTTGTTAAATAGAGCGCCCATCAATATAAAAAATTCAAAAATTTCACAGGAACTGAAGGATCAGGTAATATTGGTTACAGGAGGTGCCGGATCAATTGGGAGTGAGATTGTGAGGCAAATTGTAAATTATGAATATAAATCCCTGATTATTATTGATCAGGCAGAATCACCACTTTATGATTTACAACAGGAATTAAAACAAAATGGAATTCATAACTTTATTCCGATAGTTGCAGATATTAGGGACAAAAACAGGATGAATACTTTCTTTCAGGAATATAAGCCCAATATGGTATTTCATGCCGCGGCCTATAAACATGTTCCTTTGATGGAATATAATGCCTATGAGGCCATAAAAGTAAATATTGCCGGAACCAAGATGTTGGTAGATCTTTCCTGCTCATCATAAGGTTGATAAATTTGTTTTTGTTTCCACAGATAAGGCGGTTAATCCTACGAATGTAATGGGGGCTACCAAAAGAATTGCTGAAATGTATATAAGTTGTAAACATCAGGAAAGCAACACCAAATTTATAACCACCAGATTTGGAAATGTATTGGGTTCTAATGGTTCTGTAATTCCATTATTTAAAAAGCAGATCGAAAAGGGAGGACCGTTGACGGTTACACATAAGGATATTACACGGTATTTTATGACCATTCCGGAAGCCTCACAGCTGGTGCTTGAAGCAGGAGCTATGGGAAGAGGAGGAGAAATCTTTATCTTTGACATGGGGAAATCCGTTAAAATCTTTGATCTGGCCAAAGAATATGATCAAATTATCGGGCTTGAGATATCCTGAGGATATAGAAATAAAAGTTACCGGATTACGACCGGGTGAAAAATTATATGAAGAGCTTTTGGCTTCCGGTGAAAATACCTTGCCTACTTATCATAAGAAAATAATGATTAGCAAGGTAAGGGATTTGGATTATGCAGATGTTCGATCAAAAATTGATGAGTTATGTGTCTCCAATATGTTCTTCAACGCTGATACAGTGCGTCTGATGAAAAAAATTGTACCTGAATTTGTGTCCAATAATTCTGAGTTTTGTAAACTTGATAAAAAGGAAATTCAGGTAAAAAACTACGATAAAATTCTCATGTTGACAATAAAGAAGAAAAGAAAATATATCCAATCATAAATTTTCACTATAATTGTCTATTAAAATCTATAATTATGTTAAGAGTATTCAACCGTTTCTTTTTATTTTTTCTTGGAGCAACATTTCTACTATCTTGTGGAGCTAGTAAAGAAGAGGTAGTTTATTTTCAGGATATAAGCAATTTTGAAACCCAGGTTAACACCAATATCGTCCTTACAAAATTCAAAGTTGATGATCTTATTGGAATATTTGTTTCTTCCTTAAATCCGGAAACAAGTGCTCCCTTTAATTTATTCAGAGGAGACCCAAATAGGGGGGGCGGTTCACCGGAGCAAGTAGATTACTTAGTAGATCAGGCCGGGAAATTGATTTTCCGGTAATCGGAAAAGTGAAAGTTGAGGGCCTGTCTCCCGATGAATTGCGAATATGCTTCTAAGAGACCGATTGTCAGAATATTTAAAAGACCCTATAATAAATATAGGACTTAGGAATTTTACGGTTACAGTTTTGGGGAATGTCAATAGACCAGGCACTTACCCTGTTAGCGGGGAACAAATAACTATTTTAGAGGCATTAGGTCTTGGCAGGAGATTTACTATCACCGGGGTTCGTGATAATGTCCTGGTTATTCGGGATTATAGCGGAACAAAAGTATATAATCGTATCGATCTGACTTCCAAAAACATGACAAAATCTCCGGTTTATTATCTCACTCAGAATGATGTTGTTTATGTAGAACCTAACAAAAGGGGTATTTCTGCTTCCGCTTTGGATACCGGTCAAAAAGCATCCATTGCGGTTACCATATTTTCGGTATTGCTTACTTCAACTGTTATTCTTCTGACAAGAAATTAATTATATTCCTTTTTATAAATTAACATAAAATGAACGTGGAGCCAACACAAATCCTTCAGAAGAGAATTTGGATTACAGAGAACTTTTGAAACCCTATGTAAAAAATTGGAAATGGTTTGTGGTTTCTGTTTTGAGTACAGTAGTCCTGGGGTTTTTATATATGCGTTATACCGTCCCGAAATTTGCCGTACAGGCTAAAATTCAAATACTGGAGGATGAAAAGGGACCCTCCCAACTTAATGTTTTCGAAGATTTGGGTGTTTTTGGTGGAGGAGGTGTCCAGATAGAGGATGAAATTGAGCTATTAACATCAAGATCTAATCTAATTGACCTGGTTAAGGAATTAGGGCTTAATATAAGAATTACGGCATTAGGTAATATTAGAAATTCCAGTATTTATAGGAACCCGGGCCCTCCATTCAAAATAAATTTTCTTGCCCCGGATTCCCTTATTCATAATTCGAGAGAAAGTTTTTTTATTAAGTTATCATCAAATACATCTTTTGAATTCGCTGAAAGCGAAGATGGCCCTTTTAAGAAATATTCATTCGGGAATACCATTTCCTCACAAGTCGGTGATATAATTATTACCCCAAATAATTTAGAGCCACCCAGTTATGGAGAAAATAAATTTGTCGTGTCTGTTAACCCTTTATCTTCAGTTGCTGAATATTATCAGAAAGTCTTGGAAATCTCGGTTGATAATCCAAAATCCAGGATTACTTACAATCTCGTTAAATGATGCTGTAATTTCCAGGGCGCAAGACGTCATAAATACATTAATATCAATTTATAATCAAAATGCGATTGATGACAAAAGGGCAATGGCCTTTAGAACCTCAGATTTTATTGATGACAGAATAGAACGTATTTCTACTAATTTAACAAACGTGGATCAATCTGCTGTGAATTTTAAGTCGGATAGGGGCTTGTCGGACATTGTTGTCCAGAACAGTCTCAATCTGGATATTGGAGCTCAAACCCAACAGCAATTGCAGGATGCATCTATACAATTGGATATTGCCTCATCGATGAAGGATATTATTGATAACGATGACGGATACGACGATTTACTCCCTTCAAATATTGGATTACAAGACCCTTCAATAGTCACCACAACCCAAAGATACAATGAACTGGCTTTGGAGCGTAAGCGTTTGTTGGAAAGTTCCAATGACAAAAACCCAATTATAGTAAACCTGGACCAGCAACTTGCCGGACTAAAGCGTAGTATGCGTTCAAGTTTAAATGGGATGACGAATAATTTGGTGCTTCAGGTTAACGATCTGAGCAGTCGATTGTCAACAATTAATTCCAGGATTTATTCTGCTCCAAAAAATGAACAGACATTAAGGGATATATCAAGACAGCAGGAAACTACAGAGTCTCTGTATTTATATTTGTTGCAAAAACGTGAGGAAGCTCAAATTGCATTTGCATCTTCTTCCCCAAAGTCGAACATTGTGGACAGTGCCTATCCCGTTAGTGATTTTCCTGTTTCCCCGAAAAAAAAAATTGTGCTATTTGTTTCTTTGATTTTTGGGTTATTAGTTCCATTTTCCTTTATATATGTAAATTCTTTATTGGATAATAAAGTTCATAATAAGATTGATTTGGAAAAATTGACCGGAAAAATACCAGTTTTAGCCGAGCTCCCGAAAATTTCCAAAAAGGATAATACCCTCGTTAAACCGGGCGAGCGAACTGTATTGGCAGAGTCCCTGCGTATTCTTCGGACCAATCTCGATTATATTATAAAATCAAATAAAAATACTTCAAAAGGGAATATTATTTTTATTACTTCCTCTGTACCGGGGGAAGGTAAGACATTTATAGCTTCCAATCTGGCAATGATTTTTGCAAATACCAATAAAAAAGTGCTGCTGATTGGTGCAGATATTCGCAATCCAAAAATCTACCAATTCTATTCAGGAAAGCATATTGATAAATTGGGCAGGCCGTTTAGAAATAAGGAAAATAAGGGACTTACAGAATATTTGGCGGATTCTAATATAGGCTATAAAGATATTATTTCTTCAATGTTGGCATATGACCATACTATTGATATTATTTACTCAGGCAAAATACCTCCTAATCCCTCGGATCTTTTGAATAGTGATCGCATTTCCGAATTATTAGAAAGTGTGAAACTTGATTACGACTATGTTATCGTAGATACTGCCCCTCTGATGGTAGTTTCAGATACTTTACTACTAAGTGAATACGCAGATCAAATTCTTTATGTAACAAGAGCCGGGGTAACTGAATTAAAGGTATTGGATTTTCCAATGAAGTTATACAAGGAAGGAAAACTTAAAGGGCTTTCATTTGTAGTTAACGATGTTAAATCATCAAACCTGGGCTATGGCAGTAAATATGGCTACGGCTATGGTAAATCAACAAAAAAATGGTGGAAATTCTAATGGGGAATTAAATATACTCAGAGAAAACCATAAGACGTTAAAATTCCAAAAAGACAAATTCCAAAAAAAATAATGGCCCATGCATCCGGGAATTAAACCTTCTCAAAATTATTTGAAGTCTCTGTGCTGCTCTTTTATACCATAGTATCTACTACAGGATAAACAATTCATTTGGCAGTTAATTCTATGATTAGGATTTAGTTTATGATTTTAGGATTCTACTCATCAATTAAGGATTTTGAAAATATTCAAAACTTTACTTTTCTGGAATATGGGCGTTGGGGCATTTCTCTGCACGAAAAAAATAGGAGGGCCAAATTACAGAACTTAAAGTTGAGCCTATTTATTATTTTTCTTCGTTCCATTTCTTCAGGATTTATCTTTTAGTACTTAGTAATAACACTTAGCCGACGAAAATTGGTATTAGAATCTTACCTGAACTATTTCATTACCTGCTAAATTTGAAGTGCAAGCAGCTAAGATAAGTTTAATGCGCACTTGATGAATTCGGCATTGATCTTTACGCATATTGCCTCAAAACTATGGCAATTATGCAATTTTAAAAGATTACTGACAAATCTATTTTCAAGAAATGCATTATATGGCTAAAGAAGTTATTTCTATTTCCGCTTTGAGTTTAAATAGGTTTAATACAGAAAGGAAATAAATTACAGGAGTCGATAATTCAGATACTACAATCAAAAAAGTGGGTGCCATAAAAAAAGCCGGTAAATGTATTGGTATACAAAACACCTGGATTAACTACCTGGTTTGCAAAGATAATGTTAAAAAAGCATGTAGTTCATCGAATAAAAGAAAGCCTAACATCCAAACCTAAAATTTGTAACGTAAAAGATTCAGTGCCAAAGAGGTAGTTCATCGAAAAATTGATGGTTTTTATCGAAGATTCAGAATTTTTATATAGTTTTATCAAACCCAGATTTTATTATCATAATACTTAATTTATCTTACACATGAAATTTACCCCCCAAAGTCCCCTGGTTATGTTGTGCCTAATTTTTACAGTTATCACCCTTTTTTCCTGCAGCAAGGACTCGGATTTGATGGCAGATTATATTGCCCTAGAACCCGATGTACTTATTGGAACCTATGTTAAGAATGATTCCTATCAAATTTCCATAAGTAATAACCCGGAGGATGATACTTTTGAAATAACAGTAAATAATGAAAGCAGTGAAACAAATGCTAGTGGAAGTAATGGCACAACTGTTAATGACAGTTATCAGATATCCTCGAATGTTAGCATTATACTTGATGTTTTAGCTAATGATACTTTCGAAAACAAAGATGAAATTTCAATAATTGAAACCTCTCAGCCTAACAATGGAAACGTTGTAATCAATGACGACAATACCCTGACCTATACCCCGGAAGAAATTGTAACGACAGAGCCTGTGACCGATACCTTTACCTATACTGCGGAAGTGCAGAATAAGGATGGTACAGTAACTTCAGGTGAGGCTATTGTCAATATAACTATAGAGAGCCAACGCTTCCAGGGGAACTATTCCAAATATATCCCCTTGGGAATATTGTCAGGATGGAAACCCTATTGGTGGAGGTGCCGGCTATGATGCAATAGTAACATCAGGACACATATAGTAACAGAACAGCAGGGACATCAGTACTCATGCTTTCAGATCTTTAGTTGAAGCGAGAACAAGTGGTGACGTTGTTTTTATTAATCCTGATGTTGTAATGGATATGACTGGTCTTAGGAGTCTAGTATAATAGTTGTTCCTGCTGGTGTTACCATTGCTAGTGATAGAGGTAATGGTCAGCGAAGGTGCTTTTCTATTATAGTAATCAATATGAAATATCGGCGGTAGTGGTTCTGAAGACCTATTTTTCGTATCTGATGGTGATAATGTAAGAATTACAGGATTTACAATGCGAGGCCCTTATGGTTTTTCTGGTGATTATTCTCCTGATCATATCCTTGTGCTTACGGTACAATCCGGTGAAGCTTGCAAGGCGTAAATTTTGGAATAACTTCCAATTATGACAATACAGAAATAGATAATATGCATGGTTATAATTGGCCTGTGGCATTTATTGCATTTGTCGATGGTTACAAATAATACTGCGTATGGTCCATATCGAAAAAGCGTAGGAAGTAAAATACATCATAACTATATACATAATAATCTGCAGAATGGTATGGGATATGGCGGCGATGTACAATCGAAGGAAGTAAAGATATATGCGAATATGTTTCCATTCGAATAGACATGATATTCAAAGTAGCGGAGAACCCGGAACAGGATATGAAGCTTATTGCAATACCGTTATTTCAGAATTTCCAGCTAATACTGGATTTGTACTGAACGGTCCGTTGGCACTAAAGTATATGATATTTTAGCTGATGGCTCAGGAAATACAACAAGTTATAATCCGCTACAAACTGGTAGTACCCATCATAATTTCGATGTACATCCCCGACATTGGTGTAATAATAATGTCCATGTTTATGGTCTTTGTGACCCACCAGCAGGTGATGCATTTTATATCCACCACAATGATTTTCAAGACGATGGGGTGGCAAGACATGGAAAAGACGGTAATATGCACAATGTGGGTCTTGGTGGTGTTCCTTCAGCTTATATGAGAGTAGAGTATAATCGTACTGTACGTAATTATTTAAAAAGTTGGGATGTGAATGGAGATTTTGTTCCAAAAGTTATCCCAGAGAATAATTGGTTTTTTGCGCAGGGTAGATGTCTTGCACCTTTACCAAAAGGTGATGTAACTTTGGTTGGTAATGTACTTGTTGGCGCCACACCTCCTGGGCAGACCATAAGTAATCAAAATTAAACTGGACTTTAGGGTATGAGTATATTGGCTGTTTGAATTAGCTTTGAAAAATGGCAAAATAAAAAAGAGAGTACACAGCTGAATTCATAAAAATATATTTATAGTTTTATGAATTTAGCGTTTTGTCATAAAAGGGTAAATCTACATTATCAAGTTGATGATATTCATATTAAGGATGCGATGGATGAGATGTTTGATATTTACAATACCACTTAAGAATGTTTCCGAATCATAATTAAATACCATCGTACTTATCCAAAAAATGAGCAGTTTTAAAAATTCTTACTTAAGTTATGATGCTAGCACTCCATCATAAATAACCTCAACAATGAACATATCTATTGCGTCGAAGGGGTATCAATCTTTAGTTTATCTAATACGTTAATTAAAATAAAACCTATAAATGATTTTATTATAGTTGCTCTAATAATTTCTTGAAGGAAGGGATTCTTTTCAATCCTTTCTCCATTCTATCTGATAACAATAAATGAAAATTATGATTAGCTTCTACAATAATTGGTCCATTTGGAGTTAAAGCTACGTCCCAACCCAAAAAAGGAAATTTAAATAAAGAAGAAGCTTTGGCAACTAATTTTTTAACTTGAATGTAATTAGGGATCTGTAAATCATCAAAAATTATTCCTGTATCAGGATGTTTATAAAAGATACCTCCACCATTATCAATTAGTTGTAAACCTTCGGCGCACATTTTACCCGTTTCTTTATTAAATGGAACTACAATCCCTCCGGCATGGGCATTATCTATAATAGCTCCTTTTCTTCCAACTCTTAAAAATCCAGATAAAATCTCTACTTCATTTTTTTCATTTTTGTTAGTAACAATCCTTAAAGTATTTATACTAGAATAATTTATTTTATTTAAAACTTTATGTTGTAGTATTAATTCTTGAAATATAAATTCTTTGGAAAACACCAGGTTAATCCAATTATCTGCGATTTTTCTATGTGTGTTTTTGTCAATAACGAAAATATTTTCTCCCTTACATCCATCTATAGGTTTGCAAAAGATGTTCACAATTTTTTCTTCATTAATAACTTTTTCTATAAAAGAGAAAAAGTCATTTTTAGTTTCTATTTCAAAAACATTACTTTTATAAGTAAACTTGTTTTTTGAATTATGAAAATAAATTTGTGGAGTAGGAATATTATTTTTGACTAATATCTCTTCAAATAATAATTTGTTTTCTACTAATGCAATTTGCTCTTTCGCATGTGAATGAGACCATTGAAGCAATCTTCTATTTTCTTTGCCACTCAAATAATTCTTTATAATTTGAGACGTTTTGTGGGCAAAATTGAATGAGAAATATAATTTAGGGGCAATTTTTTTTAGTGATCGTAAAGATCGTAAATTCTTTGATAATTTGAATCAGGTTTTTTGTTTTTATCTCTCTCAAAAAAGAATAATAGTATTTGTTTATTTCTTTTTGATATCATAGCCTAAAGCTCTACTATATTAATCTCTTCAAATGATACATCCGCTAATAGTTCTACTTCTTGAAATTCTATTAAATTTCAAATGTACAAATAAAAATTAGAAAAAATCAGAATTTTAAGTAGTAATTGCGTCCAGTCCTTTTCCGTTCCTAAAATAACAACTTATATTTAGGTTGGAGGTAAAGCGTAATAGTACCAATAAGTAGGATTTTATAATGTAATGATTCAGGAGTATTATTATTTAAAATTACTACTCATTAATTACTAATCCTACAAAGTACCAGTTGATTTGCAATTTTATTCGATATGATATTAACTATAAAGAAAAATACTTTAGTAAGAAATTAATACATTTTCACTTTATACTTTTGAAGTACACAGCAGGAGATAATAACCCTATTTTTTCTTTCATTTGTTTATAAAGTCAATACGTCTTTTACAATTATTTCTTTTTTGCCGGAACACCAACATAAGTAGCATAGGCTTCATGTATTTCTAATGACCATACTCTGCCCGCCAATAACAGAACCTTCACCAATTTTAATTTGTTGGATAGTAGCAACACCTATGCCAATTTCAGTGTAAGGCTCTACATTTGTAAATCCGGCAAAGTTGACACCAGGAGCTAATGAGCTGCATTTTTCAATTTTGGTATTATGACCAATTGCACAATTCATATTTATTATTACAAAATCTCCTATTTCTGATTCATGATTAATCGAAACTCCCGGATAAATGATGATTCCTTTTCCGAAATTAACACTATTAGAAATCCACGCATTTTCAGATATAAAGTTTGGAAACTTATGATCATCTCCTATTTTTCGAAGTATTTTCTTTTTTACCAATGGATTTGCAATTCCTATAACCAACGCTGCATCCGGGTATTTATGCAGGTCATCTATCGTCCCCAGTACCGGTGTATCCCAAAAAGATTTATCTTTTTTTTCAGCTGCATCGTCAAGAAATCCAATGATATTGTATTGTTTACTAAAAAGTTCCTGATTCAATACTAAAAAACCACCAACGTTACCGGCACCTATAATAATTAAACTTTCTTTCATTTATATGCTTCCAATTTATTTTTAAGCCCTTTCTTAACTGGTAGTTGCCATAATAATTTACACCAGTTATGATTACCTTCTAACAGTTCTGGTCCTTTATTGGTGATCGCTACATCCCAACCTATTGACCTGTTCTCTTTATGCAATAAGGCGGCTTCCTTAACCATTCGAAGAGACTCTTTCCAAAACAGGAACCTGAAATCCGACAATATCAATACCAGTTATGGGATGTTTATGCTCCTCATTTTTTGTAATATCACTATAAACACCTGCACCATTTACAATTCCAGAACTTTCATCTATGGGAGCCGCAATATTCCCTGCAGCCAAATTATCAACATATGAGTTGATTGTTATTCTTAGTCTACATCCTAAAATATCAACTTGATCATTTTCATCTAATTGTGTAAAAATTCTAACGGTATTCAGTCCAGAAGGAGACAATTTCATGAGTGAATCATGTTGTATTATGAATTCTTCTATCAAATCATTATCTGATTTCTTAATCGCTGACATTATTTCTTTCTCTCCCATTTGATCAATATCCATAACAAGAATGCCTTCTCCACATTGACCATCTGAAGATTTTACTACTAACTTACGAGCGGGGTTTTTAAATAAATTAGCAGAAACTGTTTGTATCACTTATAAAAAGTTCTTTACTTGCATATTGATGCGATATAAACTGTGCATATTTATCTAAAAATATCAATTTATTTTCTAATAAATTTCTTTCACTTTTAGGGTTCATTCGCAATTGATACTCGTACATGTATCCCGTACCGGCATATGTCCGTTTTTCTAACTTGGTACGTTTATAAAATCTAAAATAAAAATAGTCCATCAAAGAAATATTATATTTCAGGGAATCACCGATAATATTACGAATGAGTTTAGTTTTTGATATACCACAACTACGGGTTACGAAACCACTAAACATTTTAAATTTCTTTCTATCCAGTTTTCTATAATAGTATCCTAAATATAACAATCTATTGACCATCACACATTAATTATTGCCATTAAAACGTTGCATCGGGCGCTCATCACTTTGATTCACACCTTCTCTTTTCAAAACCTTAATCAAAGTTAACCATAAAATTTTCACATCAAATAAAAATGACAGTTTGTCGACGTATTCTACATCATAGGCAAACTTTTTTGCCCAGGAAATACTATTTCTTCCATTTACCTGTGCCCAACCGGTAATACCGGGCCGTACTTCATGACGTCTCGCCTGATTTTTGGTATAAAGGGACAAATACTCCGGCAGCAAAGGTCTGGGGCCTACGATACTCATATCGCCTTTTAGCACATTGAATAATTGCGGGAGTTCGTCTACTGAAGATTTGCGCACCAATTTTCCTAAACTTGTTAATCGCTCAGAATCAGACAAGAGCTTTCCCTGGGCATCTCGCTTGTCTGTCATCGTTTTAAACTTAATGATCCTAAAAAGCTTTTCGTTTTGTCCCGGACGAAGTTGGAAAAAAAATGGGGATCCATCGTTGACAAAATACAACCCGATAGTTGTAATAATCAAGATAGGACTTAATAAAGATAGGAGCAAAAATGCTGCTAAAAAGTCTAATACTACTTTTATATGTTTTGTATAAGAAATCATAAGCTGTCAATACTATTAAGATTTTCTTTTGCCAGGGTTTCGTAATTTAAGTTATTAATTAGATACTCTTTTCCATTCCTTCCCATCTCATTTAATCCCATATTGTCCATATTACTAAATTCTTCAAAAGATTCCGCTACTAATTCTAGATTGTCCGAATCCATAAATTTCACAATTAGCTGTGTGTAGCTAACCGAATTGATTACCGGGCTTTAGGTACTTTATCAATTATACTAGAATACAAATCTATTATTTTACTTTTTTCCATAGCCAATAGGCTTTCTTTTGCTGAATCGTCAATTATAAGAGTATTCAATTTGTTAAAAAATTCAACATTCGGATTCTCCATAAAGTCTTCTATAAACCCTCCTGCCTTATAACTATCGATAAAATCAGATAATACCGGGTTATTCTTATTTACAATAATCGGCAGACCCATAAAATAGGATAAATACAACCTATTAGGTGCACAAAGTCTATTGTTAGTATACGTAGGCAAGTACATTACGATACTGGCACATCCCTTTTTCCAAAATAAAGGCAACACTTCATAATTAACATTACCTACAAAAAAGAATTTATCATCTGGTAGCCCATTCTCCTCCTTAAATTTAATAAAGTCAGCTTCTGTACCGCCTAATAAAAGGATTACATAGGGATTGGGCAGGTTCTTTGCAAAGATCGGCGAGTTTCTGCCTGCCTCTTTCTATTTCTAAAGGTCCCTGATGAATTATAAATTTAGTTCCCTTTTTTATTCTTGATTCCAATTCATCCAATTTTGATTCCATCAACGCTGACGGGACTGCGCTTGGATTAACATCAAAATATGGCAAGTTTAAAAAGTAAAATAGATTATTTTTTAATTGTAATTTTTCTTTCAAATAAAGCATTCGCTCCTTATTTGCCACTATTACGGCATCAGAATTTTTTATCAAAAAATTCTCTAACGCATCCAAGATTTTTTTCAAGTAGGATTCATTTTCATTTGGTACTTCATGATCATCATATATCAAATAAAACTTTTTAGGATGCAGTAATCTGTATAATAGTACCGGTAGTAGTATTGCAGAATCTTGTGCATGAATAATACTCGGCTTTAATTTATTCAATAATTTAAAAGCTTTAAAAGTAAATTCAAGAACCGTAAAAACCCTTAAAAACGTATTATGTCTAAATGTACCATTAATTTGGTGTAATTTAACTGAATCATCAAAAGAAATGGTAACCTTTTTATCAGGAAATAAAATAAGATCAACTTCCAGATCCTTATTCCATTCTTTTAAAATTCGTAATTCATTTAAAATCCTTCCGTCCGTATTAATATTGGTCTTCGCTATGAATACTATTTTGTTCATGAATTTTAGCTTTTGTTATAATAAAAATGAATGCGATAAATAAAATTGAATTCTGCCGCAATATAACATCAATGTTTAAAGATGCAATTAGGTATAAGATTAGAATAGTTTTAAAGAACAAATTATTTGAAAACGAATATAATTGCCTTAAAATTATAAAAGTCAATATAAAAGGTATAAAGCCATATCTTAGTAGGATTGTTAGGGCAGATGTATCGGTGACTGACATATTCCTATCCTCTTCATTTGACCAGCGTGCGGCCCAGGTAAATATGGGTGTTTTGAAAGGCAACCCAATAACATAATATCCGGAATTCAATTTTTCCTGCACAGCTGAGTATATTACCTCTCTGTTACCCTCTATGGTGTTCTCAGCAATAGATTCTTTTCCTTTTAGAATTGAAAATATTCTTTTATCTATTTGACGTCTCATAGTATCATTATTAAAATAGGCCCCAAAAAATATTATCAATACCAGAATGCCATAAAATGAAATTTTCAGAAACTTTTTTAACTTAAACTTATGCCGCAATAAATAGATAGTCTCAAGAAACAGTAAGGCCAATAACGTCCTGTTAAAACTTAGAATAAGCGCAAATACGCTCAAAATGGCAGTGATTTTAACCAACTTTCCCTTACTATACCAATTGTTATTGTCCTGGATTAATAGATACATTCCTATCAAACCGAATTGAAAATTAGAATTACCTAATCTTCCATTTCTTTCTTTCAATATATCAGCGCCACTTTCCAAATCATGGTAAATGGGTAGATCAATAACCAAAGACAGGACAGATATTATTCTGGAAGCGCTAATTGCAACTAATAACGTTTTCCATACAATTCTAATATCGGCCCTAATCCCTTGAGCAATTAGAATTAAAGATGAAAATAAGGGCAATCCAATTCTTATGGATTTAAATGCCTCTCCAAACGATTGACCGTAAAAAATATTTTTAACAACAACTTCAGTAAAGACAACTACTATAACCAATAAAAATATGTTTATTTTTAACCTGGTGTTTTTGATTAATACTTTGTTCTTAGAATAACAGAATAAATTGATAATGGGCAATAAAATAAAGGCCAACTCATTAATTTTTAATTGCACCCCCGGCAATGGCAAAAAGAAATTGCTATTCGTGGGTAAAAAAAAACCAATAAACAGAATTACATAAAATATACGATTGAAAAGTTGCTGCATTTAAAAATTAAGTTCTATTTCAGAAAAAAGAGTTGGTATTTTCTTTTTTGTATTGAATTCCTCCACCACATAAAGAGTTTGCCTGTCAGATTTCAACTCCAAATTATTTAAAAGATGAATATTTTTTAACTACAGAAGTAATTCTCAAATATATTGATAATCCCCAACCCTAAATTCATAATTCTATTCTCTATTTATTATAAAAACTCTTTTATAGCTATTAATTATTCCTGATATTATTCATTTAATAATTGCATTATCCGTAACTGGAAGTCAGTCTTGGTGTATACATTTTTTAGATTTCTAAAGCACTTTAAATTATGTGCTATTTCACTTTTCGCCAGGTAAATCTGTCCGGTTTCTAAATCATTTTTCAGGTCTTCAATCTCATAAATATAAACCCCCTCTCTTTTAAGCCACCAATAAGAAGGATTTTTTTTATTCAGATACACTTTAACCCCACAGTGCAATGCTAAAATTACATTGCCAAGCGAAAATTGTCTAAAGCTGTTACTGACGAAGGCGGCTACCGGTACGTAAAAATTTTTAAATTCATGGGGGGGTAAAAAAGAGTCTATTAAAGCAGCGTTTTCTATATCAGTTGCTTTTTCCCGTACTTTATCAGTATAGGCGTTTTCCGTTCCATAATTAAACAAAATTTTTATGTTTATCTTCTTATTCAGGTTACATGTTTCTACCAATTCCAAAATATCCAAATGATTGTTGTAATATGACCTGCTATTGCCAATAACCACTATATTGCTTTTGGGATATTCCAATTCAAAATCAATCTCCTTGGTTAACGGTATACCTTCCAAAGAAAGTGGGATATGCTTAGGCAGATGATGCCAATTTCCTATCAAATATTCGTATTCTTCTTTAAAAACACAGGTAATTGCATCCGAACGCTTTATGGCCCTATAAAACAATTTTTCATTTTGAAAAAAGAATGGAAAAATCGATTTTACCTGGTCTTTGATTAACCTGGAAATAAAATAAGACCTGGATTTTGTGCTGAGATACAAATGTAGTTTACGTGAATATAATTCAGCGCCAAAAAACCGCCAGATGATCTTAACTCTTTTATCTACGCCATTTACAATATGGGATTTAAAGAAGTCCAAATTATAAATCACTATTGCATCCGCTGTATTGACTACTGCTAAAATTTCGTTTAAGTTTTCTAATTTAGGATCAAAAAATTGGGCTTTGTTATGATATTCCTTATTAAATGAATTTTTGGTATCTAAAATTAGTATTTCGTTAACAAAAATTTCACCGGAATACCTTTCAGTATCTACTATGAATTTATGATCTGAGTGAATATGAATAACTTTTTTCATAAGACGTAATATTGTGTCAACTTGCTATTTAACTGGATAAAATATGAAATTTCAAACTGCATTTAAAAATTGTTTAAAATTTATATCAAAAAAAGCTAAAGTATACTCTTTCAAGCTTACTGTAGCCATTTACTTGATTAACAACGGATAAGTCCAGTACGTATAACACCTGGTTCTGCCTCAAGTTATCGCAGTACCTGAATTGTAAAGATTTTGACAATCAGCCTTCAAAGACGTCATGGTTATGACGAAACCAATAGTTGCTTCAAGGTAGTTCTCCTTAAAAGTCTAAAGGTTATGTATCTGTCGTTGTGCCAACTTTCTAAACGATTCATATGACTTCTTTGATTGATACAAAACTGTAATCTCAAACCACTGATTTTTATAATATCAGCGACTTTAGTTCCATCTTCAATGGAATGTCGTAACTCAATCCCCAATTTTTCAAAAGAATATGTATTTTTAGCATGACTGAATTATGCAGTTAGTTTACGCTTCCCATTCAGGTTTAATAGCTTCCAATATTCTGCCAAAACCCACTTTAGCTAAATCTGATTCATTTATTTTTACGATTTAGTGTTTTGGAAATAAATCAATTAATCCAAAAGTAAAATCCACTCTGTCATCTGCCAGACATAGTAATTCCTTGCATTCTTTGCCAAATTTTAGCCCTTATTTAATGCTTAGTTAAATCTCTTTGCATAGTTAAACATTGCCGCGAATTATCTAATCCACGAAAAGGTAACGGTAAGATTTGTTTGAACTAATTTAATCAATAGTCTCCTGGAATAATTTCCCGCCTAATGTTTGTCAGATACACCTATATCTAAGCGGCCTAATGTGACTGTCAACTATAAAATCCTTTTAGGTAATTTGATGACTTAATTCCAAATCTGCTTTTAATTTAGAATACTCCATAATAATTATCAGGTGAATAGGCTGTTTCATCAGTAATTATTTGGGTTTTCCCATAAACCGCAATAGTACTTAATTGGATAAAATGACTACACTTATTTTTTAATGCCATTTTTGCCAGGATATAAGGGTCAATTCATAGTTGTACAAGTTCATAAATGTTTTTGTCTTTAATTTTCTGGTTGATGTACAATCGCTTTGAGCAAAATTTATAACAACATCAATGTTTTCAAATATTGAATCTGGTAAGTCAACATAGATTATTAATCACTAATTCATTTTCAAATTTGGTTTTTTTTCTTGAAACACAATATAATTTGAAAAAGCTTTGGTCTTCCTGAAATAAATTTCTGGGCAATAAAACTATCTCCACCAATTATTAATACATTCTTTTGCAATTTTTCATCTTACAATTATCTTTAAATTAGTTCGAGGTAGGATTTATTATAATAATTGCTCATTAACGATTTATTCCTAAACATATTGAATATAAAAAATAAAAGTTGAAATTCGACCTGAAGCTGGATTGGAATCATTAAAAATATAATCAGAATAGTTCCAAAGCTTTAATACCAGATATTTAAGACCGGCAATCAAGTAATTCTGTACTTGGTAATAAGTTTATTACAATTTTCTTTAGAATTAAACATAAGAACATCGATTATAGACAGGTTTGGAATAAAATTATCGTTAACCTGAGGATATGATATATCCTCAGGTCTCTAAAATATTCTAATTTAACACCCTGGCTATCAAAATATTTTTTGCAGTAAATATTCTTACCCCCGGAAGGATTTGTATATGTACTGAAACCTAATTCCTTTGTTATATTTGTCAGTCGTGTTGATTTTTCCTGGCCTCTTGTATGACCAAATGACAACGAAGAAAATCTAAAATCTACCTTTATTTCCAAATACCTTGAAACCGATTCTACTGAAGATGCCGCTAATGTAGCTATATTATCACTACCGGAGTTGAATATAGATTCAATTATTGGAAAAACATCCGCAAAAAAAGGTGCTTTTGAATAGGCTTGTTTAATAGTAAGAAGTATAGCTTTCGGGATATCCCTTAATTTGTGTTGAAATTTTTATTTCATTTATCAACTTATTTTGGCTTTTATTACATGGTACAGTAAAATAATATTCCTTATTTTGAAGTAGAATTCTGTTTCGATTGATAAAACCTCCTTTAATAAAATTTACGTCATCAGCAAAAATAAATACATCAACCGCTTTCACTAATTGAAAATATCCTATGTATGGGAATAGGTACGGTTGCATCATAGCTACATTCATAACTTAATTATTTTGGGCTCTTAATAACAGTCTGCAAATCATATCCACTTCTTCCAGGGTAAGATCAAAGAATAGTGGTAAACAAAATACACGCTTAGAAATGTCATCTGCCCATTTAAGTGGTTTTGATTCCAGATAAGGTAAGGAATATGATAAGGATGGGTAAAAATAACGTCGCCCAAATATCTCACTCCCTTTAAGCAAATCAATACACTTTAGTAATAACTCTTCATTGTCAAAAACTATTGGATAATATGCATAATTGGGTTTAGAATCCTTATGCCATAATGGTTTAATTGCTTTGAAAGTCTTTAATTTATTCATCATAACGATCTGTCAACAATTTACGTTTATCATGTATGGCCTGAATATAATTAAAATTAGCCAAACCCATGGCGGCATGAAATTCTGAATTCTTACCATTAATTCCCAGGTTATAAAACGTTTCCGGACCGGAGTGCCCAAAATTACGAATATGGGCCAATTCCTTTAACAATTTTGGTTCCTTAGTTATCACCAGGCCACCCTCACCCGAGTGAAATAACTTGGTTGCATGCAGGCTACATGTCGAAATATCCCCAAAATTAAAAATAGAATTACCGTTAACCTGAACCCCAAAGGCATGGGCAGCATCGTAAATTACTTTAAGCTTATGTTTGTTTGCTATCTTTTCAATTGCCAGATACATCGCATGGATTACCATATACGTGAGTTGCCACAATAGCAGAAGTTTTCTCTGTGATAGCAGCTTCAATTTTAGCAGGATCAATGTTTAGGCTTTTTGGATCTATATCCACAAAAACAGGCTTGCAATTTTCCCAGACAATACTACTGGTCGTAGCCACATACGTAAACGGAGTGGTGATAATTTCACCTTTTAAATCCAATGCCTTAATAGCCATTTGCAACGCTACTGTGCCATTGGTGACGAATAACAAATGATCGACATTAAGATACTCTTTAAGGCTCATTTCCAACTCACTCGCCAATGGACCCATATTGGTCAGCCATTGACGTTTCCAAATACCATGCAATAAAATATCATAGTCCTCCTTGGGAGGTAAAAAGGGTAAGGTTACGGGTATCATAATTTCCGATTTTTAATTATTGTTAGTAAATCAAATAAGGGACTTGCTTTTATTAATAAGTTTATCAAAATATAAAAGACAACTCCCATAAATGATGCGAAAAAAAGCTGAAAAATAGTTGAGTAATCAACAAATAATTCGACTGAAAAATACATTAGAAAAAAAGTAAGACCGGCTAACACGAAAATAGGAAACATATCCAATAATTGCCTTTTTGTACTATAGTCTATTAATTTACTACTGTAATGTGTATTTATTAGCAAGCTTATAAAGGAAGCAAATACAATACTCCAAATTAAACCTATAACACCAAATTGAATACCAATCAACAATACCTAAAACAAGGAATGATTTTTTTATAATTTCCAATTTTAAAAATAGATCGCTTCGTCCATAAACCTGTAAAACATTAACATTAAAGGCATGAATGGGATAAAGCATACCTGCTATACACAGAATTTGAAAAAAAGGCACTGCATCACGCCAAATTGGCTCCTAAAACTAGTTCAAATAAAGGCTTTGCCAAAGCTGCTCCACCCAACATTAATGGCGCAATGATAGAAAAGGTAATCCGCAATAATTTCCTATAGATTATGGACAATCTTGGAGTATCATCCTGCAGCTGAGCCAACATTGGGTAGGTAACTTTTCTTATTATTTGTGTAATGGTAACTGACGGATAATCAGTAAATCGTTGCGCCCGTTCATAATAACCTAGTGTCTGCACAGGAAAAAATTTTCCTATAATAATATTATAGCTGTTTTTAAAAACTACATCCAGTAATCCCGATAACATCAATTTTATAACCAAAATTATAATGGTATTTTAGCCTTTCTTTCGAAAAGTTTAAGCCAGGTTTCCAAGATCCCGTTATCCAAAGTAATAAGGATAATAAAATTTGCGTGGTCATATACATAGATACTATACTCCAGACACCATAATTATTATAGCCCAGGAAAAGGCCCACACTAACTCCAATAATAATGCTCGGGGCATTTAAGAGCATTATCCTTTTAAAACGCATTTCCTTATTTAAAATTGCCAATTGTACTGCGGAAAATGCTGATATAATAAAGATTAAACAATAAATTCTAATAATATCTATAAGTACCGGTTGTCCATAAAAAGATGAAATATATGGTGCTGTATAAAACATGAGGGCGTACACCAGCAGACTCATAGCCATATTCATATAAAATACTGTAGAAAAATCAGCATCATCTGCATTTTTTGTCCTAATAATTGAAGAAGACATTCCACTATCAACTAAAGAGGTGCCAATTCCAATAAATACCGCAATCATTCCCATGAGACCAAAATCTATTGGCCCTAACCAACGAGCCAAAAAGAGCATGGCTACAAAAGAAAGTCCTTTTATGAATATAGCATCAACAAAACTCCATACGACTCCGGATATTGTTTTTTGTTTTAAAGACATTAATCCAGTAAATTTTGAAGATAGGTGTAGTATTCACCTTTTAATTCCGAGATCCTTTGTTTTAGCTGTTTTTTTTCAATCCATTTATAATTTAAAGCAATCTCTTCTAAACAGGCAATTTTCAGCCCTGTTCTTTTTTCAACAGCTTTCACAAACTCAGTTGCTTCCGTTAAAGCCTCATGGGTGCCCGTATCCAACCAGGCAAAGCCACGGCTTAAAATTTCTAATTTTAATTGTTTACGATCTAAATATTCCTGATTTACAGAAGTAATTTCTAACTCACCTCTTTTACTGGGTTTTACACGCTTTGCAATTTCAACCACACTGTTGGGATAAAAATACAATCCAACCACAGCGTACTTCGACTTAGGAATTTTTGGCTTTTCCTCAATACTTAAAACGTCTTTATTCTGATCAAATTCCACCACACCATAACGCACCGGGTCCGTTACATAATTACCGTAAATGACAGCTTTGTTTTCCTGCTCTACTATCTTAATGGCGTTCATCAATAATTTTTGCAATCCGGCCCCATAAAATACATTGTCTCCAAGGACCAAAGAAACATCATCATCACCAATAAAGTCCTCTCCAATTAGAAAAGCCTGTGCCAAACCATCCGGAGATGGCTGCTCAGCATATGATAATTGTAAACCAAACTGTTCGCCTGACCCTAACAATTTTTTAAAATTTGGTAAATCCTGAGGTGTTGAAATTATCAATATTTCTCTGATCCCGGCAAGCATCAGGACCGATAAAGGATAATAGATCATTGGCTTGTCGTAAATGGGTAACAATTGCTTACTGACACTTAATGTTAAAGGGTGCAATCGTGTCCCTGAACCTCCTGCTAATATTATTCCTTTCATGTTTTATTGGTATTGTATTTCATAATATTGTTGGTAGGCACCACTTGTCACGTTGTTTAACCAGTCTTCATTCGCTAAGTACCAATCTATCGTCTTTGAGAGGCCCTCTTCAAAGGTCACGGTTGGACTCCAACCCAATTCCCTGTTAATTTTGGAGGCGTCAATGGCGTAGCGCAGGTCATGTCCGGGCCTGTCTTTAACATAGGTAATCAGTTGCTCACTGCCCCCTTTTTCACGACCCAGTTTTTCATCCATGTGCTTGCAAAGCAACTTTACCAGATCAATATTTTTCCACTCATTAAAGCCCCCAATATTATAGGTTTCCCTGTCTAAACCTTTGTGATAAACAAGGTCGATTGCTATGGCATGATCTATAACGTACAGCCAGTCGCGCGTATAATTTCCATCTCCATAAACCGGCAACGGCCTGTTATGTATAATATTATTTATAAACAAAGGTATAAGCTTTTCCGGAAATTGATTTGCGCCGTAATTATTGGAGCAATTGGAAATAACATAAGGCATGCCATAAGTTTCCCCATAAGCCCTTACAAAATGATCTGAACTTGCTTTAGAGGCAGAGTATGGAGAATTAGGATCATAAGGAGTTGTTTCCTCAAACAAACCGGTTTCTCCCAGGGTTCCATAAACCTCATCTGTACTTATATGATAAAAACGCTTTCCCGGCCAGTTATCTTTCCATAATGCCTTAAAAGCATTTAACAGTATCATGGTTCCCAAAATATTGGTTTTGGCGAAAGCCAGAGGATCCGTAATGGATCTGTCCACATGCGACTCAGCTGCCAAATGGATTACTCCTTCAAAACGATATTCTTTGAAAATAGCATTGACATAATCTTCATCGGTGATACTACCCCTAAGAAAAGTATAATTTTCTTTTCTTTCAATGTCTATAAGATTTTCTAAATTTCCGGCATATGTCAGTGCATCCAAATTATAAATATGATACTCAGGATAGGTATTGACCAATCTTCTGACAACATGTGAACCAATAAAACCAGCGCCTCCTGTTACTAATATTTTCATTTTATTTATTTACCATTTAGGTAATTTATTATGTCTATTTAAAAGTTCGAAAATCACCTTTGAAGATAATCTTCAAACTTGAATAGAACTTCTATTCTTGTAAATCAAACTTTCATTTCATCGGCATATTTTTATATATAACTCTGATCTGGAAGAAAAATTTTACATTAGTATATCTTTGGAAAATTTAGCTCCATAATACATTTCTTATGATTTTGCTACCTACTGTGTTCATAATCATTGGGATTATCCAAATGCCCGACACATTGGCTATTAACATCGAAA